>CAVVAB010000014.1:0-12906 GCA_963746155.1 uncultured Actinomycetes bacterium | reverse complement strand
AGCGCGAGGGTCACGATGCACAGCTCCTTCGCGCGGTGTGCCGCGATCTCGGCGTCGTGGACGTGCCTCGCAGGACCTCGGCGTGGACGTCGATCTCGATCGAGACAAAGCCGACGCGGCCGTCGGTCCGCCGCTCGACGTGGCCGACCCCTCGACGCGCAGGACGTCGAACGTCACGGGAACGCGCTCGGCGATCGCCACGAAGCGTGACCGCGAAGCACGATGCCAGCGAGCCGACCAGCAGCTCCTCGGGGCTCCAAACGCCCTCGATCCCACCCTTGAACCCGGGCGGCGTCGCCACCTCGAGGTCTGGCTTGCCGGCGGCCGTCAGATCGGTCAGGCGGCCTTCCTTCAAGCTGGCAGTCACGGGGAACCGGTGTGACTTGACGATGGTCATTGCTCATCCTTTCCTCGGTTCCTCTTTACGTGTCCAGCGTCGCGTAAGGCGGAGGTGAGGCCATCGGGGCGTGGCCGGATCCGCCTGCGGAGTTTCCGCAAAGGGGATCGGGGGGCGGCCGGATGCCCGCGCCGCGCCCGGCCCCGACTATGCGTCCATGCAGCGAAGCTATGGAGTCGTCTGGCGCGAAGGCCCGGGACCGCTCGCGGCGGGGAAGCTCGAGCTGCTCCCTCATGGCTTGCGGCTCGACGGGCTCGACAGCTCGCACGAGATCGCGTACGAGGACCTCGTGGCGGTCCGTGTCGGCCGGACGACGGGCGAGCGCATCGACGGCCGTCCTTCGGTCGTCCTCGTCCTGGCCCACGGCGATCCCGTTACCATCGCCACCGTGGCGCAGCCGAGCCTCGTGGGAGAGATTGCGGAGCGGCTGCCGCCATGCAGCTGGATGCGGCGCCTCCCCGTCGGCTGGCGCTGGTGGTGCCGCTCAAGCCCGACGCATACGACGCGGTTCGAGACCTGCTCGCCGAGGGCCCTCCGTTCGACCCCGAGCAGATCCCGGGGCTCGACCGGCACGAGGTCTTCCTCTCCCGGGACGAGGCGGTCTTCGTGTTCGACTCCGGCGCAGGGGCAGACGCCCTCACGCTGCTCTCGGAGCCCGACTTCCTGCGGACGGCGATCACCTGGCGCGAGCACATCGCCGGGGCGCCGCGGGTCGCCGAGGACGTCTACTCGTGGACGCGTATCGAAGAGGTCGCGGAGCTGTCGTACCTGCCGACGCCCGGCCCCGGCGACAGCGACGGCGGGGACATCTTCTAGCTCGAGCTCGGCCCGCGCTCGAAGATGACCAGCACGCTGAGGCGCTCGTAGCCGACAAAGCGGTGCTCGGCGCCGGCCGGGACGAAGACCGCGTGCCCCTCGCGCAGCTCGACTCGCTCGTCCTCGACCTCGAGCACGCCTGAGCCCTCGAGCACGACGTAGACCTCGTCGTCCTCGTGCGGCTGCTGCCGGTCGGGCTCGGGCGCGACGAGCACGTAGACGCCGAGCTCCACGCTCGGCGACCGGTGCACGATCTCGTAGCCGCCGTTGCCGGCGGCGAGCCGCTCCTGGGCGCCTGCGACGTCGAACGCGTGGGCCACGGGAAGCGCGGCCGGATCGACCGGCTCGTCGTCCACGCCGGACAGCATGCCAACGCTCGGGCGTGCCGAGGCAGCTAGCGCAGAATCCGGAGGGCGAGCTCCGGCGCGCAGCCCGACCCGAGCAGATAGCGCGCCTGCCCGAGATCCGCTCGGGAGAACGCGAGCTCGGCGGCTCGCCTGGCGCTGAACCCGAGCTGGCGGAACTGCTCCAGACGCCACAGGTAGACCTTGTCGTCCGGGTCGTCACCTTCGAGGACGGGCCAGTCCGAGAGTGCGGGACTCGCTTCCATATAGCCTAGAACGCCGAGCCGCTCGAAAGGTTGTGGGCCGCGTCCGAATCCTTACAGGATCTTGACCTCTCGGCCACGGCGGCTCACCAGGTCTTGGGCGAGCGCCTCGCCTCCGCGGCGCCGATCCGGATCCGGGCATCCACGACCACGCAGCGGTCCGGGAGGGCGAGCACGGGGTTGAGGTCGAGCTCGGCGACCTCGGGGAGATCCTCTGCGAGCGCCGAGAGGCGGTGGACGAGATCGACGAGCGCATCGGCATCGGCGGCCGGAGCGCCGCGGAAGCCGCGAACGAGCCGGCCCGCCTTTCCGCCGAGCACGAGCTCCTGCGCGTCGACGTCCGTGAGCGGCGCGAGCCGGAAGCTCGGCGTCGCCGATCAGCTCCGCGAACACGCCTCCGGGGCCGAAGGCGACGAGCGGCCCGAAGACCGGATCCTGGACGGCGCCTGCGAGCAGCTCCGCGCCGCCGCTGACGTAGGCCTGGACGAGCACCTGCCCGCCGATCCGCTCGACGGCCGCGCGCAGCTGCTCCTCGTCCCGGAGATCGAGCGCGACCCCGCCCTTCTCGGTCTTGTGCGCGCCGGCCTCCGCGGTCTTGACGACGACCGGGTAGCCGAGCTCGTTCGCCGCGCTCGCCGCCTCGTCTGCGCTCGCCGCCACGCGCTCGGCGACGAGCGGGACGCCGTAGGCCTCCAGCAGCGCCCGGATCCGGTCCGGCTCGAGCCAGCCCTCGCCGGAGGCGAGCCCTCCTCGACGATGCGCCGCCGCCCGCGCGGTCGACGCCCTCGAGCTCGGGACCGTCCCGGCCGGCTGCCTGAGCCACTCCGAGCGCGACGCCGCGAGGCCGAGCGCGCGGGCTGCCGACTCCGGGTACTCGAAGCTCGCGACCGGGCAGTCGTCTTCGAGCAGGACGCCTGGCGTTCCCTCCGCGCTCATCACGACGGCGAGCACGGGCTTGCTCGAGCCCGACGCGGCTGACGGCGTCTCTGATCGCGACCGCCACCTCGTCCGCGCCCGCGACGACAGGCGGGACGAAGAGCACGATCAGCGCATCGAGCCGCCTGTCCGCAAGGAGCGGCGGGATCACCTTCGCGTAGGTCTCGGCCGTCGACCCGCCGAGCATGTCCACGGGGTTCGCGACGCTCGCCTCGGCCGGGAGCAGCTCGGCCAGCGCGGCCCGCGTCTCCTCGGTTGGCTCGGGGAGGTCGAGGCCGGCCGACTCGCAGGCGTCGGCGCAGAGGATCCCGAGCCCGCCCGCGTTCGTCACGACGCCGACGCGGCTCCCACGCGGGAGCGGCTGGCGCGAGAGGAGCGCGGCGGCATCGACGAGCTCCTCGAGGGTGCGCGCGCGGAGCACGCCCGCCTGGTGGAAGAGCGCGTCGACCGCGGCGTCCGAGCTCGCGAGAGCGGCCGTGTGCGAGCTCGCAGCCTTCGCGCCGGCGCCGGTCGTCCCCGCCTTGAGCGCGAGAATGGGCTTGCGCCGCGCCACGCGCCGCGCGAGCCGGCTGAACTTGCCCGGGTTGCCGAACGACTCGAGGTAGAGCAGGACGACCTCGCTGGCGGGATCGTCCTCCCACCACTCGAGCAGGTCGTTCGAGGAGACGTCGGCCTTGTTCCCGATCGAGACGAACGCGGAGAAGCCCGAGGCGGCGCTCGGACGCCTTCTCCAGTAGCGCCAGGCCGAGCGCGCCGCTCTGAGATGAGAACGCGATCGGCCCCGGCGGGAGCGGCCTCGGGCCGAAGGTGGCGTTGAGGCCGAGCGGCGGGATCGCGATCCCGAGGCAGTTCGGGCCGACCAGCCTGCCACCGTGCGCGCGGATGAGCTCGAGCAGCCGCGCCTGCCGCTCGGCGCCCTCCGCGCCGATCTCGGCGAACCCCGACGAGATCACGCAGAGTGCCTTGATCCCGAGCGCGAGCGCCTCCTCGGCCGCCCCGAGAACGTGCTCTCCGGGGAGGCAGATCACGACGAGATCGACGACCTCGGGGACTTCCGCAAGCGACCGGAAGCCGCGGACGCCGCCGACAGGCCCGCCGTCGCGGTTGACCGGGTAGGCCGCGCCCTCGAAGTCGGCGGCGAGGACGTTGCGAAACAGCTCGCCGCCGATCGACCCTCGCCGGTGCGACGCGCCGACGACCGCCAGCGAGCGCGGCTCGAAGAACGGCCTCAGCGAGGCGGTCACGGCGCGGTGATCGCGCTCGTCCACGCGGGCCCGGAACGTCTCCGTCGCGGCGATCGGAAACGCGACCTCGATCGCGCCGCGGTCGAGCTCGCGTGCGGTGTCGAAGCCCGCGTCCCTGAACACGGCGAGCATCGCGGAGTTCTCGGGCAGCACCTGGGCGACGAAGCGCTCGATTCCGGCGGCCGAGGCTCGCATGGCGAGCTGCTCGAGGAGCCGGGTGCCGATCCCGCGCCCCTGATGCTCGTCCGCGACCGCGAACGCCACCTCGGCGCTCCGCTCGTCGCGCAGCCGCATGAACTCGGCGACGGCGACGATCTCGTCCGCGAGGACGCCGACGAGGACGCCGCGGTCGCGCCAGTCCGGGTCGGCGAAGTGCTCGACGAGGGCCCGGTCGACCGTGCGCACGCCGTGAAAGCGCAGGTAGAAGCTCCGGTCCGAGAGCCCCGAGAAGAACGCCTCGAGCGCGTCGAGGTCGTCGCTCGAGGGCTCCTCCAGCCGCAGCGTCGAGCCATCTCGCAGGATGACGTCGACCGCTGCGGGCGCCTCACGCTTACGTGCTCTGACCGACAAGCGCCTCCTCTTCCTCCGGCTGCCGACGACCGATCGGATCGGCTTCCAGCACCACCTTCAGCGCGTTCGTCGCGGCCGCGTCGGCGAATGTGTCGTACGCCGCCATTGTCTCCCCCAGTGGGAAACGGTGCGTCGCAAACGGGGTCGCATCGAGGCGTCCCAGGGTGATCAGCTCGAGCAGCCTCGGTGTCGTGAAGGTGTCCACGAGGCCGGTCGTGATCGTGACGTCGCGGATCCAGAGCCGCTCGAGGTGGAGCGTTGCCGGATGCCCGTGGACGCCGACGTTGGCGACCCGGCCGCCGGGCCGGACGAGGTCGGTGCAGAGCTCGAACGTCTCCGGCACGCCGACAGCCTCGATCGCGACGTCCGCTCCGAGCCCGTCTGTCAGCTCCATCACTCGCTCGACGGCGTCCTCGCGGCTGTTGTCGATCGCAACGTCCGCGCCGAGCTCGAGCGCTTTCTCGAGGCGAGGCGTGGCGGGGTCGATCACGACGATCCGCCCAGGCGTGTACAGCTTCGCGGTCAGAACTGCGGCGAGCCCGATCGGGCCCGCTCCGACGATCGCGACGGTGTCACCCGGCTTCACGTCGCCGTTGAGGATCCCGACCTCGAACGAGGTGGGGAGGATGTCTGCGAGAAAGAGCACCTGCTCGTCGGTCAGCTCATCCGGAACCTTGTAGACCGAGGTGTCCGCAAACGGAACCCGTGCGTACTCGGCCTGGAGACCGTCGATCAGGTGGCCGAAGATCCAGCCGCCGCCGCCCGTGCAGAGGCCGTAGCGGCCCTCCTTGCAGAACCGGCAGCGCCCGCACGAGGTGATGCACGAGATCAGCACGCGGTCACCTGGCGCGAACGTCGTGACTGCACTACCGGTCTCGACGATCGTCCCGACGGCTTCGTGGCCGAGGATCGTCCCGGCTGCACTTCGGGTACGTCGCCCTTGAGGATGTGCAGGTCGGTGCCGCAGATCGTCGACGTGCTGATCTTCACGATTGCGTCAGTCGGCTCCTGGATCGTCGGAGAGGGCACATCGTCCCAGGAGCGTTGGCCAGGACCGTGGTAGACGAGAGCTTTCATCGCTCCTCCTTTCGCTTTCCTTCGACTCTCGCCCGGGTCCAACGCGCCGACATCGGCGAGGCCACGCAACCTCGCTGCGGGTTTTCCACAGCTGCAGGAGGATCTCGGGGGCCGTGCACGGTACGCTCGCCATCGTGGCGGCGGTCGGCTCGAGCGAAGAACGGCTCCGCGCCCTGGTCGAGGCCGGTGTCGCGATCACGTCCGAGCTCTCCCTCGACGCGCTGCTGCAGCGGCTGGTCGAGAAGGCCGCGGAGCTGACGGGTGCCCGCTACGGCGCGCTCGGCGTGATCGACGAGGGCGGCTCGGAGCTCGAGCACTTCGTCACGACGGGGATCGACGCGGAGACGCAGGCAGCGATCGGCGACTTCCCGCGCGGCGGCGGGATTCTCGGCGCCCTGATCACGGATGCGAAGCCGCTCCGCCTCCACGACCTGGCCCAGGACCCGCGCTCGGTCGGCTTCCCCGCCAAGCACCCGCCGATGCGGTCGTTCCTGGGCGTTCCGATCCTGCTCCGCGGAACCGCGTACGGAAACTTCTATCTGACCGAGAAGGCGAGGGAGGAGGACTTCACCGCCGAGGACGAGGAGCTCGTCACGCTCCTCGCCGGCCAGGCCGCGGTCGCGATCGAGAACGCGCGCCTGTACGAGGCGGCGACGGGCTGGTCGGATCAGCTCGAGTCGCTGAACGAGGTGGGGAACGCGCTCGCAACCGAGACCGACCTCGACCGGCTGCTCGACCTGATCGCCCGCCGGCTGCGCGAGCTGCTGGACGCGCGCGTGGTCACCGTGCTCCTGCCGGTCGGCGCCGAAGACCTGCGGGTGGTGGCGGCCGCGGGTGAGGGGAGCGAGGGCATCGTCGGCCGCGTTGTCGCGCGCTCGGCGTCGAAGAGTGGCCGCGTGCTCGAGCGGGGCGTAAGCGAGCGAGTCGACTCCGTCCTCGACGACCCCGACGTGAACCCCGACCTGACGCGGGCGATCGGCGCGCGCACCGGGCTCTGGGTCCCATTGCTTGTGCGAACCGAGGCGATCGGCGTGATCGAGGCGCACGACAAGCTCGGCGACGAGCCGCGTTTCTCCGACACCGACCTCCGCCTGGCCGAGACGTTCGCCAACCGCGCCGCTGTTGCCGTCGACCTCTCCGAAAGGATCGCGCGGGAGGCGTTCCGCCGCGTGGTCGACGCCCAGGAGAACGAGCGCCGCAGGCTCGCACGGGAGCTGCACGACGAGACCGGACAGGCGCTCACCTCGATCCTGCTCGGGCTGAAGAACCTCGAGGAGACGCTCCAGAGCGACGAGTCGCGCGAGGCGACGGCCCGGCTTCGCGAGCTCGTGGTCGCGACCCTCCAGGACGTGCGGCGCCTCGCTGTCGAGCTGCGTCCGAGCGCCCTCGACGACTTCGGGCTCGTGGCCGCGCTCGAGCGCCTGACCTCGTCGTTTGCCGAGCAGACCGGGATGGTGGTCGACTTCGGAGCAGCACTGGCTCGGCCCGCCTGCCCGGCGAGATCGAGACCGCGCTCTATCGGATCGTCCAGGAGTCGCTGACGAACGTCGTCAAGCACGCGCGCGCGCGACACGTCAGCATCGCGCTCACGCGCATGGAGGGCTTCGTCACCGCGGTCGTCGAGGACGACGGACAGGGCTTCGACCCGAGCTCGGGCGGAGACGGCTTCGGCCTGGTCGCGATGCGGGAGCGGCTGGCGCTGCTCGGCGGGCGCCTGCGCATCGAGTCGAGCCCGAGCGCCGGGACGACGATCGCCGCGGACGTGCCACTGCGATGAGCAAGACGAAGATCCTGATCGTCGACGACCATGCGGTCGTCCGCGCCGGGCTCAAGCTCCTGATCGACGCCGAGCCGGAGCTCGAGGCGATCGGCGAGGCCGGAAGCGCGCGCGAGGCGGTCTTCGAGGCGCGCTCGCTCAAGCCCGACGTGGTTCTCATGGACGTGGTGATGCCCGACCAGAGCGGGCTCGAGGTCGTCCCGCAGCTGCTGCACGAGACCCCGGACTTGAAGGTGCTCGTGCTGTCGATGCAGGACGACCCGCGCTACGTGCGCGAGGCGTTCTCGGCGGGCGCGAGCGGCTACGTCCTCAAGGAAGCGGCCGACTCCGAGCTCGTGGCCGCGATCGTGGAGGTCGCGGGCGGCGGGCGCTACGTCCACCCGGAGCTCGGCGCGCGGCTCGTCGCGGCGGAGACCGAGGAGCGCAGGCGGGCCGAGGAGGATCCGCTCTCCGACCGCGAGCGTGAGGTGCTGCGCCTGCTCGCACTCGGCCACACCAACCAGGAGATCGCCAAGCAGCTTTTCATCTCGGTGCGCACGGCCGAGACGCACCGCGCGCACATCATGCAGAAGCTCCGCCTCTCGAGCCGCGCCGAGCTCGTCCGCTACGCCCTCGACCAGGGCTTCCTGGAGGAATGAAGAAGGCCGCCCGAGGCGGCCTTCTGCTGGGGTGGAGGGGCCGCGCAGGGCGGCCCCTCCGCGCGACGGAGGATTCCGTCTAGGCCTTGGCCGCGACCTCCGGCGGCCGCGCTGCGGCCTCCTTCGGCTTGTGGCCAAAGGCCATCTTCGGGCTCTCCAGGGCGCCCATGAGCGCGAGGATCCCGAAGCCGATGCCGGCGAGCAGCAGTGCCACGCCGACCACGATCCCGAACACCGAGAGCCGTGACGCCATGTAGCTCGAGTTGAGCGCGGTCGTCAGGGCGGTGTAGGTGACCCAGATGTCACGCCGTCCGTTGCTGACGGGCTGCTGGGTCTTCGGGTCGGTCAGTGCGTAGGTCGGGTCGTTCGTTGCGCCGAGGCCGTCCGTGAGCTTCAACGGCGTGTCGGGCTTGGCGATGTATCGGCCCATCTGCGAGTACGTCAGGCCCGAGGTGGCGCCGAACGTGTGGATCCGCATGTACTTCGCGAAGCAGCGAGCCTGGTCGCCGTTTCCGACCTGCTTGTTGGCGATGGAGCACGTCGGGGTGTCGATCGGCGCCGGCGTGATCTTCCCGCCTGCCGCCTGCACCTTCGAGACGAGCTCCGACTGCGCGGTCTTGGCCGCCTTGACCTCGGCAGTGATGGCCGTCGGTGTCATGTCGCGCGAGCCGCTGATCTGCTCCTGCTTGAGGCTGTCGTTGATCGTCGACTGCCCGCTGAAGCCCATCGCGATCGCACCGATGCCGAATGCGATCAGGACGATCGCTGCGATCACACCTCCGATTTCCAGAACCTTGCGCATTCCTGTTCCTCCTTCCGTCGCGTCCGTTCTTCTTTGCGGAGTCTGTTGCGGCGAGGCGTTTGCTCCATCCGGGCCGCCGCTGACCCTCTGAGCGGGAATCCCCCGCACGTTCTGCGGGATTTCACGTAGTGACCGGCGTGCGAACCTGCGTGCCGCGGACGACCAGCACCGGCCGCCGCGCCTCGTGCAGCACCCCGCGCGAGACGCTGCCGAGCAGCGCGCTCGCGATGGCGCCGTGGCCGCGGGAGCCGATGACGATCAGGTCGGCGTCGACCGAGTCGGCGTAGGCGACGATCTCGTCGACCGCGTCGCCGACGAGGAGCTCGGTCCGCGTCTCGACACCCCGTTCCGTGGCGAGCGCCTTCGCGTCCTCGAGCGAGCGCCGGTCCTCGTCGGTCAGCTCGTGCTGCTGTGCGCCCGACATGCCGAAGCCGGTGGTGGGGAACACGTCGACTGCCGGGGCGACGTGCACGAGCACGGCGTCGGCCCTCTGCTCGGCGGCCAGGTCGAGCCCGAACTCGACCGCCTCGTGCGCAGAGAGCGAGCCGTCGGTTGCGATCACGATCGTCTTCATCGGGTCCTCCTCGTCGTATTGCGCCCATCGTCCCCGCGCGTGGAGGTTGGGGGCATCGGGCTGCTCGCCGATCCCCGGCTCGGCTAACTACGGATTCGGTAGTTGCGCGCAGCTGCGATCCGCGGTGCTCCCGATGGACGGGATGGGCTGCGTCGACACGATCTGGACACGATGGCTCAACAGACGAACGGCCGTGCGACGCTCGGCTCCGGAGAGCCCACCCTCGAGCTGCACGAGCCTGCCGACCTCCTGCTGAGGCATCTCCGGACGACACCCAAGGGCCTCTCGAGCCGCGAGGCCGAGCGGCGGCTCCTTACCGAGGGCTCGAACCAACTCGTCCGTCCCTCCGGCCGGCGATGGCCCCGCGAGGTGACCCGCCAGCTGACGCATCCGCTCGCGCTTCTCCTCTGGGTCGCCGCCCTGCTGGCCCTGGTGGCGGGCACGGCCGTGCTGGCGGCCGCGATCGTCGGCGTCGTCCTCCTGAACGCGGCGTTCGCCTTCCTGCAGGAGCGGCAGGCCGAGCGCGCGGTGGAGGCACTCGAGAGCTACCTGCCGCCGCACGCGAGCGTCCTCCGCGACGGCCGGCGCACCGTGATCGAGGCGCGGCTGCTCGTGCCCGGCGACATCCTCCTGCTCGCCGAGGGCGACCGCATCTCGGCCGACGGACGGCTGCTCGACGGCGCGGTCGAGGTCGACGTCTCCACGCTGACGGGCGAGTCGGTCCCGGTCTCGCGCTCGGCGGAGTTCGTCGACGCGCAGGCTCCGCCCCTGGAGGCGCGTGACCTCGTCTTCAGCGGCAGCGCCTGCATCGGCGGGGAGGCGCGGGCCGTTGTGGTCGCGACCGGGATGCGCACAGAGCTTGGGCGGATCGCGGCGCTCTCGCAGCGGGTCCGGCGCGAGGAGAGTCCGCTCGAGGTCCAGGTCAAGCGGGTGGCCTGGCTGATCGCCGGTGTCTCCGTTGCGGCCGGCTTCGTCTTCTTCCCGCTCGGGGCGCTCGTCGCCGGGCTTCCTCCAGCTGACGCGCTCACGTTCGCGATCGGCCTGATCGTCGCCAACGTCCCGGAGGGTCTGCTGCCCACGATCACGCTTGCGCTCGCCGTGGGCGTTCGCGGGCTTGCGCGCTCGGGAGCCCTCGTCAAGCGCCTGAGCGCGGTCGAGACGCTCGGCTCGACGACGGTCATCTGCACGGACAAGACGGGAACGCTGACCGAGAACCGCATGCAGGCGACAGCGGTCTGGACGGTTGCCGGCGAGCTGGACCTGACCCAGGCGCCGACCCGCGAGCCGCCGGTGCAGAGGCTCGCTCAGGCGCTCGCGGCGTGCAACAACGCCGAGCTCGGTCCCGATGCGGGCGATCCGACCGAGCTGGCGCTGCTCAGGGCCGCAGCGCTCCTTGGAGCCGACGTCACGCTCGCAACGCGCGAGTCCGGGCGAAAGAAGGAGTTCCACTTCGACGCGGGGCGGAGGCTGATGTCGACGATCGACGAGCGGCCTGACGGCCTGTACGTCCACGTGAAAGGAGCGCCGGAGGAGGCGCTCGATCGTTGCGAGCTGATCCTCGGCGCCGACGGAGCGGAGCGGCCGCTCTCCGCCGACGAGCGGAAGTCGATCCTCGATCGCAGCGAGCGCTGGGCGGGGGAGGGGTTGCGGATCCTCGCCGCGGCCACGGCGCTCCTGCCCGCCGGAGCCCCGCTCCCGGAGCAGCGCGAGGACGCCGAGCAAAACCTCGTCTTCCTCGGGCTCGTCGCCCTGTTCGACCCGCCGCGCCCGGAGGTCGCCGAGGCCGTCGCGCGCTGCTACGGCGCGGGCATCCGGATCGTCGTGATCACGGGCGACGCCGGCCCGACCGCAGTCGCGATCGCGCGCAGGGTCGGGATCGTCAGCGACGGCGTCCGGCTGGTTTCGGGCCGGGAGCTCGACCGTCTGAGCGACGCGGCTCTCGGCGAGCTGCTCCGCACCGAGCCCGCGCTCGTGTTCGCGCGCAGCTCACCCGAGGCGAAGCTCCGGATCGCCGACGCGCTGCGCGACGAGGGCGAGGTCGTGGCGATGACCGGCGACGGGGTGAACGACGCGCCCGCGCTCCGTCGCGCCGACATCGGCGTCGCCATGGGACAGAGCGGGACTGAGGTTGCGCGCCAGGCGGCGACGATGGTGCTGACCGACGACAACTTCGCCACGATCGTGGTCGCGATACAGGCTGGGCGCCGCGTCTACGACAACGTCCGCAAGTTCATCCTCTACATCTTCGCCCACGCCACTCCCGAGGTCGTACCGTTCCTCGTCTTTGCGCTCTCGGGCGGCGCGGTGCCGTTGCCGCTGACCGTTCTCCAGATCCTGGCGATCGACCTCGGCACCGAGACCCTGCCCGCGCTTGCCCTGGGTCAGGAGCCGGCGGAGCCCGGCCTGATGGAGCGGCCGCCGCGCAGCCCGCGCGAGGGAGTGATCAGCCGGGAGCTGCTCGTTCGTGCCTGGGGCTTCATGGGCGGGATCTCGGCCGGGCTCGTGATGGGCGGCTTCTTCTTCGTCCTTCTCCGCGCCGGCTGGTCGCCAGGCGATTCGGTCGCCGTAGGTAGCTCGCTGCACCACGTCTACCTCCAGGCGACGACGATGACCTTCGCCGGGATCGTCGCCTGCCAGGTGGGGACCGCGTTCGCGGCGCGCACGTCGAAGGCATCGCTTCGCTCGGTCGGCGTCTGGTCGAACCGCGCGCTGCTGTGGGGGATCGCTTTTGAGCTGGTGTTCACCGCGGCGCTGCTCTACGTGCCCGCGTTCCAGGCCGTCTTCGGGACGAGGCCGCTCCCGGCGACCGACCTGCTCCTGCTGGCTGCGTTTCCGGTGATCGTCTGGGGCACCGACGAGCTCCGCCGCTGGCACCGGCGCCGAATCGGTGCTTCCCCCTAAGACAGTTCAGTAGCCGAGCAAGATCGCCTGCAGCGCAGACATGAGCATGAGCGAACCGCCCAGCCACACGACGAGGGAGCGCGTGTCGAGCTCGGCCCGTGCGTCGGGGAGCAGCTCGGCGAGCACGAGCCAGACCATCGCCCCGCCGGCAAAGCCCAGGCCGACGGGCAGGAAGGGCCAAACGCCTCCACGAACATGTAGGCGAAGGGGGCGACCAGGGGCTGAGGAAGGCTGGAGAAGACACTCCACCCCGCGGCCGAGAGGACGGTCGTTCCCCGGGGCACGAGCACGAGGCTGATCGCGAGGCCCTCGGGGATGTTGTGGATCGCGATCGCAATCGTGATCACGATCCCCAGCTCGATCCCGCCGCCGTAGGAGACGCCGACGCCGACTCCCTCCGCGAACGAGTGCAGCGTCATCACGGCGATGATCAGAATCGCCTTCTGCGCGTCCCTCGCCCGGAGGTCGCCGAAGCGAAGGTCGTCGCGGCCCTCGAGGAACCGGTGCGTCACGGCGATGAACAGGGCGCCGACGGCAGCCCCGGCGAGGACGGAAGGACGCCCCGGA
>CAVVAB010000013.1:0-12645 GCA_963746155.1 uncultured Actinomycetes bacterium | reverse complement strand
CCACGAGCAGGCGGTGGCCGTCGATCTCGACCAGCAGCGTCGCGTGGCGCACGAGCGTCAGTCGCACGTGCCCACGGTATCGCTTCGCTTAACTCTTCTTCCTGGTTGTCCCGGCCGTTTTGCGCGGGCGGGTGGTTGGAGGGCTCAGGTGCTTGTCCAGGTCGCGCATCTGCTTCTCGGCCTCGCTCCGCGTCTTTGTCACGTCGGCCAGCTGCGCCTTCAGCGTCTTCTCGGCCTGGTCGAGCATGTCGAGCGACGTCACGTATTGCGACTTCAGGTAAAGAAGCTGCGTCGGGCCCAGATCCTTGAAGACGGACTCTTCAGCCATCGCTAGCCCCACCCGAAGAACTTGCCGAGTGTGCTCGCGACCGGGTCGGTCGGATGGGGAATCCCGAGCATGCCCAGTACCGAGCCGACCGGATCGAACGGGTTGAACGACGGGCCTGTCGCGCCCGGCACACCCGAGCCGGGGCCAGGACCGATCTGAACTGGGATATTGGGATTGCCTCGGTGCCCTCCGTGGCACGAGCAGCAGCACGTCTGGATGACGAAGGGCGGGTACGGCGGATACGGGGGAAACGGCGGATAGGGCGGGAACGGCGCGTGTGGCGCCGGGCTGGCGGAACCTTCGGACATAGGGACCTCCTCACGAAGGCATTGGCGGCACGGCGAGTCTACGTCGATCGAAAGCGACTGTCAGGCTGGGCCCATGCGCGAGTTCGACTACGTCGTCGTCGGGGCCGGCTCGGCCGGCTGCGCGCTCGCGAGCCGGCTGACCGAGGATCCCGCTTTCAGTGTGCTCTTGCTGGAGGCGGGCGGCGAGGACAGGAAGCGTGAGATCCGCGTTCCCGCCGCCTTCTCGCGGCTGTACGGGAGCGAGGTCGACTGGGGCTACCGGACCGAGCCGCAGCCCGGCCTCGGCGGCCGGAGGGTCTACTTCCCGCGCGGGAAGGTCATCGGCGGGTCGTCGTCGATCAATGCGCAGATCGCGCTGCGCGGCGGGCACGCCGACTACGACGGCTGGGGGCCGGGGTGGGGCTGGGACGACGTGCTTCCGTTCTTCGAGCGCAGCGCGGCCGGGCCGTTCGCGATCACGGGTCTTCGTGATCCGAGCCCGCTCACCGAGGCATTCCTCGCGGCCGCGTCCGAGGCGGGGCTGCCCCGCGCCGACGACCTGAACGCGGCCGAGCCCGAGGGCTTCGCGCTCAGCCCAGTGAACCAGCGAAGAGGCCGTCGCTGGAGCGTCGCCGACGGCTACCTGCGGCCGGCTCGCGCCCGGTCGAACCTGACCGTCATGCCCGGCACGCAGGCGACGCGCATCGTCCTCGAGTCCGGCCGCGCGCGGGGTGTCGAGCTCCTGCACGAGGAGGTGCGAGCGACCAACGAGGTGATCCTGTGCGCGGGGGCGGTCAACTCGCCGCACGTGCTGCTGATCTCGGGGATCGGCCCGGCCGACGAGCTCTCGGCCGTCGGCGTCGAGCCAGTGCACGACCTCCCAGGCGTCGGCCGGAATCTCCAGGACCACCTCGCCGCGGGCCTGCTCGTCGCATCCTCCGGCGCGAGGACGCTCTACTCGGCCGAGTCGGCGTTGAACCTCGCCCGTTTCCTGCTCTTCGGCCGAGGGCCGTTGACCTCCAACGTCGCCGAGGCCGTGGGGCTCGTCCGGACGCGGCCCGAGCTCGCTGCGCCGGACCTCGAGCTGCTGTTCGCGCCGGTGCTGTTCACCGACGAAGGGCTGACGCCGCCACAGGAGGACGGCTTCACGGTTGCAGCCATCGCGCTCCAGCCGGAGAGCGCGGGCCGCGTGACCCTGCGCTCGGCGGATCCGCTGGAGCCGCCGCTGATCGACCCCGCGTATCTCTCCTCGCCCGAGGATCTCCGCGTCCTGGTTCATGGAACGAGGCTGGCGAGGGAGATCGTCGCCGCGAGCCCGCTGAGCCGGTACGTGCGCGAGGAGCTCGCCCCGGGGCCGGACGTCCGGAGCGACGACGAGCTCGCGGAGCAGGTGCGAGGACGGGCGCAAACCCTGTACCACCCAGTCGGGACGTGCCGCATGGGCACGGACGAGGCTGCTGTCGTCGATCGCGAGCTACGCGTCCGCGGCCTCGAAGGGCTCAGGGTCGTCGATGCCTCGATCATCCCCCGCATCCCGCGGGGCCACACGAACTGGCCGACGGTGATGGTCGCCGAGAAGGCCGTCGATCTGATACGCGCCTAGCTCAGACGGCCATCACCGGCACCGGCACCGGCGAAGGCGCGACCTCGAGCTCGATCTGGACCGGGACGTCGAGCGCGAGGCTCACGATGCACAGCTCCTCCGCGCGGCGTGCTGCCACCTCGGCGTCGTGGACGTGCCTCGCAGGCACCTCGGCGTGGACGTCGATCTCGATCGAGACGAAGCCGACGCGGCCGTCGGCACGCCGCTCGACGTGCCCGACGCCCTCGACGCGCAGGACGTCGAACGTGACGGGAACGCGCTCGGCGATCGCCACGAAGGTCACCGCGAAGCACGACGCGAGCGAGCCGACCAGCAGCTCCTCCGGGCTCCAGACACCCTCCATCCCGCCCTTGAACCCGGGCGGCGTCGCCACCTCGAGATCGGGCTTGCCGGCGGCGCTCACGTCGGTCAGACGGCCTTCCCGCAGGCTGGCGGTCACCGGGAACCGGTGTGACTTGACGATGCTCATCGCTCATCCTTTCCTCGGTTCCTCATTTACGAGTTGAGCCTCGCCGGGGGCGGGGCCGAGGGCATCGGGGTACGGACGGATCCGCCTGCGGGCTTTCCGCAAGGGGGATCAGGGGGCGGACGGATGCTCGCGACGCGCCGGGTCTCCAGGATGCGTCCATGCAGCGAAGCTATGGAGTCGTCTGGCGCGAGGGGCCGGGACCGCTGGCCGCCGGGAAGCTCGAGCTGCTCCCTCGCGGCCTGCGGCTCGACGGCATCGACGGCTCGCACGAGATCGGGTACGAGGATCTCGCGGCGGTTCGCGTCGGCCGGACGGCCGGCGAGCGGATCGACGGACGCCCCTCGGTCGTCCTCGTCCGGGCGCACGGCGATCCCGTTACCATCGCGACCGTGGCCCAGCCGAGCCTCGTCGGAGAGATCGCGGAGCGCTTGACCGCCATGCAGCTGGACGCGGCGCCTCCCCGTCGCCTGGCGCTCGTGGTGCCGCTCAAGGCCGACGCGTTCGACGCGGTGCGCGACCTGCTCGCAGAAGGCCCGCCGTTCGACCCGGAGCAGATTCCCGGCCTCGACCGGCACGAGGTTTTCCTCTCGCGGGACGAGGCGGTCTTCGTGTTCGACTCGGGTGTCGGCGCAGACACGCTCGCGCTCCTGGCCGAGCCCGACTTCCTGCGGGCGGCGATCAGCTGGCGGGAGCACATCGCGGGTCCCCCGCGGGTCGCCGAGGATGTCTACTCCTGGACGCGTATCGAAGAGGTCGCGGAGCTGTCGTACCTGCCGACGCCCGGCCCCGGCGACAGCGACGGCGGCGACATCTTCTAGCTCGAGCTCGGCCGGCGCTCGAAGATGACCAGCACGCTGAGGCGCTCGTAGCCGACGAAGCGGTGCTCGGCGCCGGCCGGGACGAAGACCGCGTGCCCCTCGCGCAGCTCGACTCGCTCGTCCTCGACCTCGAGCACGCCTGAGCCCTCGAGCACGACGTAGACCTCGTCGTCCTCGTGCGGCTGCTGCCGGTCGGGCTCGGGCGCGACGAGCACGTAGACGCCGAGCTCGACGCTCGGCGACCGGTGCACGATCTCGTAGCCGCCGTTGCCCGCCGCGAGCCGCTCCTGCGCGCCGGCGACGTCGAACGCATGGGCCGCGGGAAGCGCGGCTGGATCGACGGGCTCGTCGTTCACGCCCGACAGCATGCCAGCGCTACGACGTGGTGGGACAGCTAGCGCAGAATCCGGAGGGCGAGCTCCGGCGCACAGCCCGACCCGAGCAGAAAGCGCGCCTGCCCGAGATCCGCGCGGGAGAACGCAAGCTCTGCGGCCCGCCTGGCGCTGAATCCCAGCTGACGGAACTGCTCCAGACGCCACATGTAGACCTTGTCGTCCGGATCGTCACCTTCGAGGACCGGCCACTCCGAGAGTGCGTGACTCGCTTCCATGCTGGCTAGAACGCCGAGCCGCCCGAAAGGTTGTCGGCTGCGCCCGAATCCTTACAGGATCTTGATGTCTCGCCTGCGGCGGCTCACCAGGTCTTGGGGGAGCGCTTCGGCTCCGCTGCGCCCACCCGGATGCGGGCGTCGACGACCACGCAGCGGTCGGGGAGCGCGATCACGGGGTTCAGGTCGAGCTCGGCGACCCCTGGGAGATCCTCCGCGAGCGCCGAGAGTCGGTGGACGAGATCGACGAGCACCTCCGCATCGGCGGCCGGGGCGCCGCGGAAGCCGCGAACGAGCCGCCCTGCCTTTCCGCCGAGCACGAGCTCCTTCGCGTCGACGTCCGTGAGTGGCGCGAGCCGGAAGCTCGCGTCGCCGATCAGCTCCGCGAGCACGCCACCGGGGCCGAAGGCGACGAGCGGCCCGAAGACCGGATCCTGGACGGCGCCCGCGAGCAGCTCCGCGCCGCCGCTTATGTAGGGCTGGACGAGCACCGGCCCGCCGATCCGCTCGACGGCCGCGCGCAGCTGCTCCTCGTCCCTGAGATCGAGCGCGACCCCGCCTTTCTCGGTCTTGTGCGCGCCGGCCTCGGCAGTCTTGACGACGACCGGGTAGCCGAGCTCTCCCGCAGCGGTCGCCGCCTCGTCGCGCGCTCGCGGCGTCGCGCTCGGGGACGAGCGGGACGCCGTAGGCCTCCAACAGCGCCCGGATCCCGTCCGGCTCGAGCCAGCCCTCGCCCGAGGCGAGCGCCTCCTCGACGATGCGCCGCCCGCCCGCGCGATCGACGGCCTCGAGCTGCGGAACCGTCCCGGCCGGCTGCCTGAGCCACTCCGAGCGCGAAGCCGCGAGGCCGAGCGCGCGTGCCGCCGACTCCGGGTATTCGAAGCTCACTACCGGGCAGTCGTCTTCGAGCAGGACGCTTGGCGTTCCCTCCGCGCTCATCACGACGGCGAGAACTGGCTTGTTCGAGCCCGACGCGGTGACGGCGTCCCTGATCGCGACCGCCACCTCTTCCGCGCCCGCAACGACGGGCGGAACGAAGAGCACGATCAGCGCATCGAGCCGCCTGTCGGCCAGGAGCGGCGGGATCACCTTCGCGTAGGTCGCGGCGGTCGACCCGCCGAGCATGTCCACGGGATTCGCGACGCTCGCCTCCGCCGGGAGCACCTCAGCGAGCGCGGCCCGTGTCTCCTCGGTCGGCTCCGGGAGCTCGAGGCCCGCCGACTCGCAGGCGTCGGCGCAGAGGATCCCGAGCCCGCCCGCGTTGGTCAGCACGCCGACGCGGCTCCCACCCGGAAGTGGCTGGCGCGAGAGGAGCGCGGCGGCATCGACGAGCTCCTCGAGGGTGCGCGCGCGGAGCACGCCCGCCTGGTGGAAGAGCGCGTCGACCGCGGCGTCCGAGCTCGCGAGAGCGGCCGTGTGCGAGCTTGCTGCCTTGGCGCCGGCGCCGGTTGTCCCCGCCTTGAGCGCAAGGATCGGCTTGCGCCGCGCCACGCGTCGCGCGAGCCGGCTGAACTTGCCCGGGTTGCCGAACGACTCGAGGTAGAGCAGGACGACCTCGCTGGCGGGATCGTCCTCCCACCACTCGAGCAGGTCGTTCGAGGAGACGTCGGCCTTGTTCCCGATCGAGACGAACGCGGAGAACCCGAGGCGGCGCTCCGACGCCTTCTCGAGCAGCGCCAGGCCGAGCGCGCCGCTCTGGGAGGAGAACGCGATCGGCCCGGGCGGCAGCGGCCTCGGGCCGAAGGTGGCGTTGAGCCCGAGTGGCGGGATCGCGATTCCGAGGCAGTTCGGGCCGACCAGCCGCCCGCCGTGCGCGCGGACGAGCTCGAGCAGCCGCGCCTGCCGCTCGGCGCCCTCCGCGCCGATCTCGGCAAAGCCCGACGAGATCACGCAGAGCGCCTTGATCCCGTTCGCGAGCGCCTCCTCCGCCACCCCGAGGACGTGCTGTCCGGGGAGGCAGATCACGACGAGATCGACGGCCTCGGGCAGATCCGCGAGCGATTGGAAGCCGCGGACGCCGCCGACGGGCTCGCCGTCGCGGTTGACCGGGTAGGCCGCGCCCTCGAAGTCGGCGGCCAGGACGTTGCGAAACAGCTCGCCGCCGATCGACCCGCGCCGGTGCGACGCCCCGACGACCGCCAGCGAGCGCGGCTCGAAGAACGGCCTCAGGGAGGCGGTCACGGCGCGGTGATCGCGCTCGTCCACACGCGCCCGGAACGTCTCGGTGGCGGCGATCGGAAACGCGACCTCGATCGCGCCCTGGTCGAGCTCGCGGGCGGTGTCGAAGCCCGCATCCCTGAAGACGGCCAGCATCGCGGAGTTCTCGGGCAGCACCTCGGCGACGAAGCGCTCGATCCCCGCCGCCGAGCCTCGCATGGCGAGCTGCTCGAGGAGCCGGGTGCCGATCCCGCGCCTCTGATGCTCGTCCGCGACCGCGAACGCCACCTCGGCGCTCCGCTCGTCGCGGAGCCGCATGAACTCGGCCACGGCGACGATCTCGTCTGCGAGGACGCCGACGAGGACGCCGCGGTCGCGCCAGTCCGGGTCGGCGAAGTGCTCGACGAGGGCCCGGTCGACCGTGCGCACGCCGTGAAAGCGCTGGTAGAAGCTCCGGTCCGACAGCCCGGTGAAGAATGCCTCGAGCGCGTCGAGGTCGTCGCTCGAGGGCTCCTCTAGCCGCAGCGTCGAGCCGTCTCGCAGGATGACGTCGACTGCCGCGGGCGACTCAGGCTTACGTGCGCTGACCGACAAGCGCCTCCTTTTCCTCCGGCTGCCGATGACCGGTCGGATCGGCTTCCAGCACTACCTTTAGCGCGTTCGTCGCGGCCGCGTCGGCGAATGTGTCGTACGCCGCCATTGTCTCGCCAAGTGGGAAGCGGTGCGTCGCAAACGAGGTCGCATCCAGGCGTCCCTTGCTGATCAGCTCGAGCAGCCTCGGTGTCGTGAACGTGTCCACGAGGCCGGTCGTGATCGTGACGTCGCGGATCCACAGCCGCTCGAGGTGGAGCGTCGCCGGATGCCCGTGGACGCCGACGTTGGCGACCCGACCGCCGGGCCGAACGAGGTCGGCGCAGAGCTCGAACGTCTCCGGCACCCCGACAGCCTCGATCGCGACGTCCGCTCCGAGCCCGCCGGTCAGCTCCATCACCCGTTCGACGGCGTCCTCGCGGCTGTTGTCGATCGCAACGTCCGCGCCGAGCTCGAGCGCTTTCTCGAGGCGAGGCGTGGCGGGGTCGATCACGACGATCTGCCCAGGCGTGTAGAGCTTCGCGGTCAGAACTGCGGCGAGCCCGATCGGGCCCGCGCCGACGATCGCGACCGTGTCACCCGGCTTCACATCGCCGTTCAGGATTCCGACCTCGAACGAGGTGGGGAGGATGTCTGCGAGGAAGAGCACCTGCTCGTCGGTGAGCTCCTCCGGAACCTTGTAGACCGAGGTGTCCGCAAACGGAACCCGTGCGTACTCGGCCTGAAGACCGTCGATCAGGTGGCCGAAGATCCAGCCGCCGCCGCCCGTGCAGAGGCCGTAGCGGCCCTCCTTGCAGAACCGGCAGCGCCCGCACGAGGTGATGCACGAGATCAGCACGCGGTCGCCGGGCGAGAACGTCGTGACTGCACTGCCGGTCTCGACGATCGTGCCGACGGCTTCGTGGCCGAGGATCGTCCCGGGCAGCACTTCGGGGACGTCGCCCTTGAGGATGTGCAGGTCGGTGCCGCAAATCGTCGACGTGCCGATCTTCACGATTGCGTCAGTCGGCTCCTGGATCGTCGGAGCGGGGACATCGTCCCAGGAACGCTGGCCGGGACCGTGGTAGACGAGAGCTTTCATCGCTCCTCCTTTCGCGTTCCTTCGACTCTCGCCCGGGTCCAACGCGCCGACATCGGCGAGGCCACGCAACCTCGCTGCGGGTTTTCCACAGCTGAAGGAGGATCTCGGGGGCCGTGCGCGGTACGCTCGCCATCGTGGCGGCGGTCGGCTCGAGCGAGGAACGGCTCCGCGCCCTGGTCGAGGCCGGTGTCGCGATCACGTCCGAGCTCTCCCTCGACGCGCTGCTGCAGCGGCTGGTCGAGAAGGCCGCGGAGCTGACGGGTGCCCGCTACGGCGCGCTCGGCGTGATCGACGAGGGCGGCTCGGAGCTCGAGCACTTCGTCACGACGGGGATCGACGCGGAGACGCAGGCAGCGATCGGCGACTTCCCGCGCGGCGGCGGGATTCTCGGCGCCCTGATCACGGATGCGAAGCCGCTCCGCCTCCACGACCTGGCCCAGGACCCGCGCTCGGTCGGCTTCCCCGCCAAGCACCCGCCGATGCGGTCGTTCCTGGGCGTTCCGATCCTGCTCCGCGGAACCGCGTACGGAAACTTCTATCTGACCGAGAAGGCGAGGGAGGAGGACTTCACCGCCGAGGACGAGGAGCTCGTCACGCTCCTCGCCGGCCAGGCCGCGGTCGCGATCGAGAACGCGCGCCTGTACGAGGCGGCGACGGGCTGGTCGGATCAGCTCGAGTCGCTGAACGAGGTGGGGAACGCGCTCGCAACCGAGACCGACCTCGACCGGCTGCTCGACCTGATCGCCCGCCGGCTGCGCGAGCTGCTGGACGCGCGCGTGGTCACCGTGCTCCTGCCGGTCGGCGCCGAAGACCTGCGGGTGGTGGCGGCCGCGGGTGAGGGGAGCGAGGGCATCGTCGGCCGCGTTGTCGCGCGCTCGGCGTCGAAGAGTGGCCGCGTGCTCGAGCGGGGCGTAAGCGAGCGAGTCGACTCCGTCCTCGACGACCCCGACGTGAACCCCGACCTGACGCGGGCGATCGGCGCGCGCACCGGGCTCTGGGTCCCATTGCTTGTGCGAACCGAGGCGATCGGCGTGATCGAGGCGCACGACAAGCTCGGCGACGAGCCGCGTTTCTCCGACACCGACCTCCGCCTGGCCGAGACGTTCGCCAACCGCGCCGCTGTTGCCGTCGACCTCTCCGAAAGGATCGCGCGGGAGGCGTTCCGCCGCGTGGTCGACGCCCAGGAGAACGAGCGCCGCAGGCTCGCACGGGAGCTGCACGACGAGACCGGACAGGCGCTCACCTCGATCCTGCTCGGGCTGAAGAACCTCGAGGAGACGCTCCAGAGCGACGAGTCGCGCGAGGCGACGGCCCGGCTTCGCGAGCTCGTGGTCGCGACCCTCCAGGACGTGCGGCGCCTCGCTGTCGAGCTGCGTCCGAGCGCCCTCGACGACTTCGGGCTCGTGGCCGCGCTCGAGCGCCTGACCTCGTCGTTTGCCGAGCAGACCGGGATGGTGGTCGACTTCGGAGCAGCACTTGGCTCGGCCCGCCTGCCCGGCGAGATCGAGACCGCGCTCTATCGGATCGTCCAGGAGTCGCTGACGAACGTCGTCAAGCACGCGCGCGCGCGACACGTCAGCATCGCGCTCACGCGCATGGAGGGCTTCGTCACCGCGGTCGTCGAGGACGACGGACAGGGCTTCGACCCGAGCTCGGGCGGAGACGGCTTCGGCCTGGTCGCGATGCGGGAGCGGCTGGCGCTGCTCGGCGGGCGCCTGCGCATCGAGTCGAGCCCGAGCGCCGGGACGACGATCGCCGCGGACGTGCCACTGCGATGAGCAAGACGAAGATCCTGATCGTCGACGACCATGCGGTCGTCCGCGCCGGGCTCAAGCTCCTGATCGACGCCGAGCCGGAGCTCGAGGCGATCGGCGAGGCCGGAAGCGCGCGCGAGGCGGTCTTCGAGGCGCGCTCGCTCAAGCCCGACGTGGTTCTCATGGACGTGGTGATGCCCGACCAGAGCGGGCTCGAGGTCGTCCCGCAGCTGCTGCACGAGACACCGGACCTGAAGGTGCTCGTGCTGTCGATGCAGGACGACCCGCGCTACGTGCGCGAGGCGTTCTCGGCGGGCGCGAGCGGCTACGTCCTCAAGGAGGCGGCCGACTCCGAGCTCGTGGCCGCGATCGTCGAGGTCGCGGGCGGCGGGCGCTACGTCCACCCGGAGCTCGGCGCGCGGCTCGTCGCGGCGGAGACCGAGGAGCGCAGGCGGGCCGAGGAGGATCCGCTCTCCGACCGCGAGCGAGAGGTGCTGCGCCTGCTCGCGCTCGGGCACACCAACCAGGAGATCGCCAAGCAGCTCTTCATCTCGGTGCGCACGGCCGAGACGCACCGCGCGCACATCATGCAGAAGCTCCGCCTCTCGAGCCGCGCCGAGCTCGTCCGCTACGCGCTCGACCAGGGCTTCCTGGAGGAATGAAGAAGGCCGCCCGAGGCGGCGGCCTTCTGCTGGGGTGGAGGGGCCGCGCAGGCGCGGCCCCTCCGCGCGACGGAGGATTCCGTCTAGGCCTTGGCTGCGACCTCCGGCGGCCGCGCCGCGGCCTCCTTCGGCTTGTGGCCAAAGGCCATCTTCGGGTTCTCCAGCGCGCCCATGAGCGCGAGGATCCCGAAGCCGATGCCGGCGAGCAGCAGTGCCACGCCGACCACGATCCCGAACACCGAGAGCCGTGACGCCATGTAGCTCGAGTTGAGCGCGGTCGTCAGGGCGGTGTAGGTGACCCAGATGTCACGCCGTCCGTTGCTGACGGGCTGCTGGGTCTTCGGGTCGGTCAGTGCGTAGGTCGGGTCGTTCGTTGCGCCGAGGCCGTCCGTGAGCTTCAACGGCGTGTCGGGCTTGGCGATGTAGCGGCCCATCTGCGAATAGGTCAGGCCCGAGGTGGCGCCGAACGTGTGGATCCGCATGTACTTCGCGAAGCAGCGAGCCTGGTCGCCGTTTCCGACCTGCTTGTTGGCGATGGAGCACGTCGGGGTGTCGATCGGCGCCGGCGTGATCTTTCCACCCGCCGCCTGCACCTTCGAGACGAGCTCCGACTGCGCGGTCTTGGCCGCCTTGACCTCGGCGGCGATGGCCGTCGGCGTCATGTCGCCCGAGCCGCTGATCTGCTCCTGCTTGAGGCTGTCGTTGATCGTCGACTGCCCGCTGAAGCCCATCGCGATCGCACCGATGCCGAATGCGATCAGGACGATCGCTGCGATCACACCTCCGATTTCCAGAACCTTGCGCATTCCTGTTCCTCCTTCCGTCGCGTCCGTTCTTCTTTGCGGAGTCTGTTGCGGCGAGGCGTTTGCTCCATCCGGGCCGCCGCTGACCCTCTGAGCGGGAATCCCCCGCACGTTCTGCGGGATTTCACGTAGTGACCGGCGTGCGAACCTGCGTGCCGCGGACGACCAGCACCGGCCGCCGCGCCTCGTGCAGCACCCCGCGCGAGACGCTGCCGAGCAGCGCGCTCGCGATGGCGCCGTGGCCGCGGGAGCCGATGACGATCAGGTCGGCGTCGACCGAGTCGGCGTAGGCGACGATCTCGTCGACCGCGTCGCCGACGAGGAGCTCGGTCCGCGTCTCGACACCCCGTTCCGTGGCGAGCGCCTTCGCGTCCTCGAGCGAGCGCCGGTCCTCGTCGGTCAGCTCGTGCTGCTGTGCGCCCGACATGCCGAAGCCGGTGGTGGGGAACACGTCGACTGCCGGGGCGACGTGCACGAGCACGGCGTCGGCCCTCTGCTCGGCGGCCAGGTCGAGCCCGAACTCGACCGCCTCGTGCGCCGAGAGCGAGCCGTCGGTTGCGATCACGATCGTCTTCATCGGGTCCTCCTCGTCGTATTGCGCCCATCGTCCCCGCGCGTGGAGGTTGGGGGCATCGGGCTGCTCGCCGATCCCCGGCTCGGCTAACTACGGATTCGGTAGTTGCGCGCAGCTGCGATCCGCGGTGCTCCCGATGGACGGGATGGGCTGCGCCGACACGATCTGGACACGATGGCTCAACAGACGAACGGCCGTGCGACGCTCGGCTCCGGAGAGCCCACCCTCGAGCTGCACGAGCCTGCCGACCTCCTGCTGAGGCATCTCCGGACCCGCCCAGCCGCGTCGCGGAACCACATTCCGGGCTGCAACCCGGACGCAACTCCCTGCTGACGCCTGCGTGGGCGAGCAGGGCAGCCTGCAGGCCGGACGATCACGAGCCAGCGAGCCGCCGAGCCAGGCGACGAGCGAGCGCGTCTCGAGCTCGGCCCGGGCGTCCGGAAGCAGCTCTGTGAACACGAGCCACGCCATCGCTCCCCCCGCGAACCCGAGCCCGGCGGCCCTAGACAAGGGAGGAACTACCTCGACGAAACACGTACGCGAACGGAGCGACCAGCGGCTGCGGGAAGGCTCGAGAAGATGCTCCAGCCCCGCCGCGGCCCAGAACCCGTGCCCCGCGGGGCACGGACCAGAGGCTGATCGCCAGCCCTTCCGGGATGTTGTGGATCGCGATCGCGATCGTGATGAAGATCCCGAGCTCGGCTGCCGCCGCCGTAGGAGACGCCCACGCCGACCCCCTCGGCTGAACGAGTGCACCGTCATCACGCGCGACGATCAGGATCGCCTTCTTCGCGTCGGCGGCCTCGAGGTCGCCGAAGCGGAGGTCGTGGCGATCCTGGAGCGCGCGCCGCGTCAACGCGATGAACAGCGCGCCGACCGCGGCGCCGGCCAGCACGCCAAGGAAGCCGCGG
>CAVVAB010000012.1:0-1183417 GCA_963746155.1 uncultured Actinomycetes bacterium | reverse complement strand
GAAGGAACCCATCTTCAGGCCGCGAACCACGTCCGCCTGGACAACTACTGGGGCACCGGCCGAACAGAAGCGTTCAGTGACGGCGTGTTCGCGATCGCGATCACGCTGCTCATCCTCGAAATCAGTGTGCCCGAGACGGCGTTCGACAACCTGTGGCGAGGCATCGCTGACCAGTGGCCTTCCTATCTGGCCTACGCGACGAGCTTCATCACGATCGGAGGGATCTGGCTCGCCCACCACGGCATCTTCCGGCGCCTGCAGTACGCGAACACGTCGCTGATGCTGATCAACCTGCTGCTGCTCATGGCCGTCTCGTTCCTGCCCTTCCCGACCAAGCTCATGGCCGAGGCGATCCATAGCTCCGACGCCGAGCGGGCAGCAGTCATCTTCTACGGCGTCTCACTGCTCGTGATCTCGTGCCTGATAAGCGCGCTGTGGGGTTCTGTCGCGCGCGACCGGCATCTCCTTCGGCCAGAGGTGAGCGCGAAGGAGTTCAATGCGATCGCACTGGCGACCACCCCGAGTATCGGCTTCTACATCGGCGTCATCGTGCTGGCGATACTGGCACCCAAGATCGCCGTGTTCGGCTATCTCGTCATCGCCATCGTGGCTGTGCTGCGCGCACGCGGCGACAGCACGCATCCACTTTCAACGACGTAGCGGTCGAGGGTCGACCTCCGCTCGTCAGCCGTCGTGATCGTTCTCTGACTGTCGCCATTCGGCCCAGACGGGCGAGAAGACGGCGCAGGCCGTGGAGATGGTGATGACGATGAGGATGTAGGCGAAGAGCGCGAGGACGACGCCGAACGAGCCGAACGCCCTGGCGTTCTGGTTGATCGTGGGTCCGATCCACAACGGCGAGGTGGCGACCGTGCCGCCGAGGACGAATGCGGCGAGGAGCGCGCCCGGGAGGAGGGCGCGGAGCGTGACCTTGCGGTGGAGCAGGAAGCGTGGCGTCCAGAGCCAGAAGATCATCGAGCCCGCGATCCAGGCCGGGATCAGGACGAGCCACCCATGGCTGCGGAGGTTCGCGGCGGAGACGGTCATCAGCGCGATGAGCCCGCTCGTGACGAAGAACCAGATCGTGAAGAGCAGCTGGTCGGCCGCGCTGCCGACGTGGATGCGCCAGACTCGCGCGTAGAGGTCCTGGTAGAGCTGGCCGATCGCGAGCCCCCAGAGCAGGAAGCCGATCACGATCGTGAGCGTGGCGGCAAGTAGGTTGTTGGAGGTGGTCCCGAACAGGTCATGGACGAGGTTCGCGGTCGTTCCGTCGAGCTTCATGTGGCTGATCAGGCGCTCCGCGAACGCGTTTTCGTTGCCTCGCGCGAGGTTGAAGAACGCGACGATCACGAGCGCGGTCGGGATGGCGGAGAGCGTGAAGTAGGCCGACGTCGCGGCGCCCGAGTTGCGGCTCGCCTCGAGGTAGCGGCGAAACCAGAGCAGCGCCAGCCGGGTGAGGCTGTTGTTTGCCCGGCCACGCAGCCAGTCCCGCACGGCCGCAAGGCGGCCGCCGCCTGTGCCGGGCGCGTCAACGCTCCGGGGCGCCGCTGGCGGCGGGGCCTCAGGATCGAGCGTCACTGGCTTCCCTCTGAGCACAGAGGGGCGCCGAGCGGCGAGGCGTCATCGGGCCTCGGCGTGGCCTTTGCGCGCCTGTCGCTGCCATAGGGTCGCGTTGATCTTCGCCGAGCCCACGATCAGGCGTCCCAGGATGACGGGACGATCACGAGCCGCTGCTCGTCAAGGAGTTGCAGGCGCTCGAGCTGGCGAACGCGCTCTTCAGCTCGCCGTTCGCGCCGAGTCCCTGGAGGCTGGTGAACGTCGTTTTGACCTGCTTCTCCATCGTCGCGAGTGTGCCCGTCACCGCCGGGACGGCGGTGAGCGCGCCCTTCACGCCGGAGATCCCTTTGACCGTGTTCTCGATCGTGGTCATGCCCTGCTGCAAGGTCGTGGAGAGCTGGTCGAGCGAGTCCTTCGCCTGCTGCCCGCCCTGGGTGTCGGGCTTGCCCTGCCCCTTCAGGTCGGTGGCGAGCGTCTCGGTCGCCGCCTTCGCATCGCCGGCCGCGGTCTGCAGCCCGTTCTTGGTCGGATCGCTCTTCACCGAGCCGGCGGCCGACTTGATCGCGGCCTGCCAGGTCGTGATTGACGAGCAGACGCCGCTTGCCCAGGTGTCAGTGGCAGAGGCACTCGTGGACGACGTCGTCGTTGTCGAGCCGCCCCCGCTCGAGCCACAGCCTGCCGCGAGGAACGCCAACGACGCTGCAAGAGCGATCAGGCTGTGTGTGCGAGTGGGTTTCATCGTCGTGTCCTTTCGGCGGATCGGGAGGGCCGGCATCTGTGCCGGCCCTCCTCCCGCGATCTATGAGGTGATTGCGCCCGACACCTCGTCCTGGGACTTCGCGATCGCCTTCTGCAGCTCCTGGTAGTCGCCCGAGTCGATCGCCTGGTTGATCCGCTTGTCCGAGTTGACGAGGGCAGCCTCGACCTTGTCGGCGTACTGGTCGTCGACGACCGCCACCACCGCCGAGGATCCGGGCGGCAGGTACTCCTCGACATCGACGCCCATCTTCTTCTCCTCATGCCGCTTGCGCAGTGCGCCGAGCCCCGCACCGATCGCCGCCCCGATCGCGGTCGCGGCAAGCAGCGGCGGCGCAAACAGGCCGACCACAAGCCCGGCAGTGCCGCCGAGAACCGCGCCGCCGCCGACGTGCGCGTCACCGTGCTCCTGCACATCGACCTTGCCGCTCGCGTCGCGATTCATCACGACGGCCCCGACCACTTTGTACTCGCCGGCGTCCTGTCCGGCCTTCAGTGCCTTGAAGTCCCCGGCCGCTGCGCCCGCATCGGGGTACGTACCGACCACCAGCATCAGATTGTCACTTTCCATGGCTCCTCCTTCGTCTCGGTTCGACGTTTGCTTGTTGGCGGACGGAAAGGCGCAGGCCCGGCCCGTCCGGCTTCCTCCGGCTCATGCTCCTTCCCCGACCTCCGCCGTGATCTCTGCGGCCTCGAGCTCGAGATCGAGCGCTTCGACGATCTTGCCGAGCGCCGAGACAATGCGTGCCGTCCCCACGATCGGAGCGACCGCGGCAAGCACGCCGCGAACCTGCTCCGGGTCGATGAGGTCACTGGCAGCCTCGAGGTTGACGACGTACGACGTCGGCGCCGCATCGACCGCCACGAGCGCGGCGATGCGGACGAGCGCCAACGTCTCCGGATCGAGGCTCGACGCCTCGATCGAATCGGCGGTCATGCTCGCGAGCAGATCGAGCACCGGTGTGTTTGCCATGGGATCTCCTTTCAGGAGGTTCGGGCACGGCGGACGCCGCGCCCGGTCATGTTGGTGTCTAGATCCCGCGCCGATCCCGTCGTCGCTCGCGTCTACGCACACCGCACACGGAGACGGGCGATAGCGGCCGCCCGAACGGGTCGATGAACAGCGTGACGGGTCCCGTGTGCGCCGGGACCGCTCCCTCGAGCACATCGATGGAGTAGGAGAGATTGCCGTCGCTGGTGAGGTTCGGCGCCGTGAGCACGACCACCGCGTCGACGGGGACATCGGCGCCGGGCTCGAGGAACGAGAGCACCGCGTTCGGCGGGTCGGTCTCGAAGCTGTTGTCGCCGATGGCCCACAGGTCGACGAAATCGGTCGTGGCCATGTGCCCGACGACCCGCTGGGGCCGGTCGGAGAAGTAGAGCGTCGAGGGTGCGATCCCTTGCAGCGTCAGCTTGCCGCCATCGCTCTCGATGCCCTGCGCAGTCTGCACGAACATCGACTCCTCGGTCTCGAGCTGTTCGGCCAGTATCTCGGTCATCGTTGTACCTCCTCGTCAGGCTTGGGGCGGGCGGCTGGAAGGTCCAGTGACGGCTCTGTCCCCCGCCCTGCAACAGCGATCCTGAACCCGGTGCCGTACCGAGACGTCCGTGGATTCGCTCACTCCACCGGACCTTCCCGACTGGTGGGCAGGAGGCCAGCACTCTCAGCCAACTCCACGGCCTCGGCTCGGTTTGTGGCCTCGAGTTTCTTGTAGATGTGTTGGACGTGGGTCTTCACGGTTGGACGACTGATGCCTAAGCGCTCGCCGATCGCGGCGAGCGTCCGATGGGTCGGGAGGAAAGTGAGGACGGCCGTCTCGGTCGGCGTCAGATGAGCCGCCGTGCGCGATGTTCTCTTGCTGGACGCTCTCGGCTGGCCGGCCATGCGCCGAACGCTACGCCGGCGGCGGCTGATCTCTCATCGGCCAAAGAGGCTGATATTCTCGCCCGGAACCGTTTCGAGCGCGGACGTCGGCGAGGAGGGCGCTACGCATGTCTCAGGAGCGCGCTGGCTCGCGGTGCTATCGGGGCTTAGGTCAGAGCTATCGCTAGTTCTTCCCCTCCTCTCGAGCGTCGGCGCCTGCTGAAGGCGCCAGCGGTACTGGTTCCGCCTGTTCGAGCCGATGCGGTGCCGCGAGCCCGCCTCGCTCCGTTGCAGGAGGTCGTGCAGCGCAGCCGGGTAGTGCTGGTTTCTGCGCCGGCCGGTTACGGGAAATCGACCCTTATCGCGCAGTGGAGCAACGTGGATCCGAGGGTCAGCTGCTGGGTGCAGGTCGCACACGGCGACAACGACCCCGTGGCGCTGCTCGCACGCGTTGCGGCGGCGCTCGAGCGCATTGGCCCGGTCCGCGGTGACCTGCTCGAGGAGTTGTCACGAAGAACGCCGAGGATCGTCGAAGTCGCCCTTCCTCTCCTGGCTGCCGACCTCCGCGAGCGTGACCCGTTCGTGTTGGTGCTGGACGACGTTCACCTCGTCACCGCCAAGAGGAGCCGCTCGATTCTCCAGTTCCTCGCCGAGCAGGTGCCATCCGGCTCTCAGCTGGTGTTGGTCACGCGTGGCGATCCGGGACTGCGGCTCGGCCGCCTCCGTGCAAGTGGCGATCTGGTCGAGGTGGGTGACGCGCTCCTCGCTCTGGACACGGAGGAGACGCGAGCCGTTGCCGCCCGCGGTGGTCTGGAACTGTCGGAGGAGGCGGCCGAGGCTCTGCGCGAGCGGACGGAGGGGTGGGCTGCCGCGGTCGCGCTGGCAACGCTCTCGTTGCGAGACCGAGACGATGCCACCACGAGGGCTGCCGGTCTGACCGGCACTCAGCAGCAGGTCGCCGACTACCTCCTGGAAGAGGTGCTGGGTCGCCAGCCGGACAATCTCAAGACGTTCCTGCTCGGTACATCGATCCTCGACCGGATGACGCCACCCTTGTGCGATGCGGTGCTCGGCACGGACGACGCTGCCGATTCGCTCGAGGCCCTCGCGCGCTCGAATGCGTTCGTCGTCCCGCTCGACGATCGCGGCGGGTGGCACCGCTACCACCACCTGTTCAGTGACTTCCTCCAAGCGGAGCTCAGCCGTCGCCATCCGGAGTTGCTCCCCGTATACCTGCGGCGAGCAGCAAATTGGTGCGAGCTGCACGGAAGCCCTGACGAGGCGTTCGCCTACGCGCACGAGAGCGGCGATCTCGCGCAGGCCGGCAGGATCGCGCACGGGCACTGGGACGAGCTCGCAGGACGCGGGCGGATCGAGACGTTGCGGCTCTGGCTCGACCGCTGCACCGACGAGGAGATCGAATCGGACGCCCAGCTGTCGATCGCGGCAGCCTGGGTGGGTGTGCTGCTCGGCGATCCGATTCGAGCGAGGCGGTTCGTCGCTGCGGCCGAGCGGAGGCCGCTCGATGTGGCATCCGCCGACGGCGCAACCTCCCTTCGTTCGGCACTCGCGAATGTCCGAACTGCCATCGCTCCCGACGGAGTCCCCGGGATGCTGCGCGACGCCGAGTTCGTCTACACCGCGGAGAAGCACGAGGGCACCCGCCGACTTCTCAGCGCCTGTCGCGCTCTGGGGACGGCGAACCTTCTCCTGGGACGACCGCAAGAAGCAATCGAGGTGTTCGGCGAGGCACTCGCTCTGGCGAGCCACCGGCCAGAACTCGCGCACGTGCGGCTCTTCTGTCTCGGCTATATGGCCTTCGCGGCCACGGAGATCGGCGATCGGCGAAACGCGCAGAGATGGGCGGTCGAAGCGCTACTGCTGGTCGAAGAAGCGCGTCTCGACGAGATAGCCCAGAGCGCCATCGCATACGCGGCAGGGGCGCTGGCGCAGCAGCAGCGCGGTGACCACACGGAGGCTGCGCGCCAGCTCGAGAACGTCCGGCGGCTCCGCCCATTGCTCAACGGGGTTCCGTGGCTCGAAGCCGATTGCGCGCTGCGCTGCGCCGATATCAGCCTGAACCTCGGCGACCTCGCCGGCGCCCTCGAGTTCGCGCTGGTTGCGAGCGACGCACTCCAGGGCTACCCCGACGCCGGAACGCTTCCCGCCCGGCTGCAGCGTCTCGAAGAGCGGATCAGACGAGGGAAGGACTACGAGCTCACTCCGGCCGAGCTCCGGCTCATCGGTTTCCTGCCGACGCATCTCTCGCTCCAGGAGATCGCCGACCGTCTTCACCTCTCACGCCCAACCGTCAAGACTCACGTCGCTTCGATCTACCACAAACTCGGTGTCAAGAGCAGGTCCGAAGCCGTCGAGATCGTCGAGCAGTCCGGCCTCGGGGCGATCGACGGCCGGCTCACGATCCCGGAGTAAGGGTCGGCAATATCGGCCGTTGTGGCCGATGACGGGCCGATCGTCTCCGTCGTAGCGTCGCGCAGTCGGCTGATCGGGTCGAGAGAAACTGCATGACCGGCCCAACCGCCGGCATCAAACGGAGGGAGCGCAAATGCTCGCGTATGCGAACAACCCCAGCTTCTGGGACGTGGTCTGGTGGATGATCATCTTCTTCGTGTGGGTGATGTGGATCTTCGTCGTGATCAACGTGTTCATCGACAACTTCCGCCGCCGGGATCACAGCGGATTCGCGAAGGCGATGTGGACGATCCTGATCGTCTTCTTGCCGATTCTCGGCGTGGTCTTCTACCTGATCGCACGCCCGTCCGAGACCGCAGTCGAGGTCATGTAGCCGATGTTCTGCCGCGTTCGGCGGGCCTCGCGGCCCGCCGACGAAGCGGAAGAGCAACGACGTGCCAGAGGGTCTGTCTCCAATCGAGGTCGGCAAGGAGATCGGCGACCACGCCGAGCACGCGCGCGCCCATGGCGGGGATGGACGCGGCAACCGGCTGATCTCGGTCATGGCGGCCCTGCTGCTCTCGATCGTCACGATCGTCGCAGCCTGGTCCGGCTACTCGGCAGCGAAGTGGGGCACCGAGTCGTCACTCAAGCTCGCGAAGGCCTCGGCGACTCGGACGAAAGCGAACCGCTCCTTCCAGGAGTCGCTGACTTTCCGCACCGCTGATGGGATCCTGTTCAACAGCTGGTTCGCGGCCTACCTGACGCACAACCCGAACGGGATGCGCGTCGCCGAGAAGCGCTTTCGACCCGAGTACCGGGTCGCGTTCGTCGCCTGGCTCGCCACCCACCCGTTCACGAACCCGAATGCGCCGGCGGGGCCGCAGGAGATGCCGCAGTACATCCCGACCGGCGAGGCGCGGTCACGTGTGCTGGACACGAGCGCGGACGCCTACTATGCGGAGGGTCAGAAGGCCGCCGAGACGGGTGACGAGTACGTGCGGGTGACCGTCATTCTTGCGAGCGTCTTGTTCCTGGTCGGGCTGAGCACCCAGTTCCCGCTGCTCGGCGTGCGCTTTGCCATGATCGCCGTCGGCGCCGGGCTGCTCATCTTCGCCGGCGCCCTGATCCTCACCCTACCAGGCCCTCCGTGAACCCGAATCAGCAGCCCACAATCGTCCAGCGCCGCTCGCCCGATATCGGCCATTGTGGCCGATAGCGGGCCGAGCGTCTCCGTCGTAGCGTTGGGGCCGTCGGGCGATCGGGGAGAGAGAAACTGCGCGGCTGGGGGTTGAGCCGGTCGCGGTGAGAAGGAGTGCACCATGTCAGCCGATAGCGACGCACCTGTCGATTTCTATATCGCGGCTGGCAGCAGCAGGTCGCGAGCATCCTGTCTCTCCGAGATGCTCGGCCACCGCGAGAGGAGCAAGAAATGACTGATGACGATCACACCAGCGAGACCGCGGACGCGGCCCCCGAGTCCGACGGGCGGTCCTCACGGGCCGCGGCGGCTCGACGACGCGTCGCCCAAGGGCGACGATGCTGGGCCCGCGCCAGCAGGCCCAGCGCCCGAGGCAGAGAGCCCTCCGACCGGGCCGCCTGCGCCAGGTGCGCCGAGCCCGGCTGCGGAGAAGAGCCCTGCGCCCAAGCGCGCCGGCCGGTCACAGAAGCGGCCCGCCGCGAAGGGCGGCGCCTCACGAGGCAAGCGGTCCTCGAGGCCGAAGGTCCCACCTCACCTGACGCCGGCCGAGCGGACGGCGCGGGGGAAAGCTGCGCGGGCCGAGGTGGGGCGCTCGGTCCTCGGCGAGTGGGGTCCGGCGTCGAACCGGCGCGATCCGGTCGACCTGCTCGAGGAGCAGGCGGCCAGTCGCGTGCCGGAGCTCGTGCCGATTCGATACGGGCGCATGCTCGTGTCGCCGTTCACGTTCTTCCGTGGCGCGGCCTACCTGATGGCGTCCGATCTCGCGGACGGCCCGAGGACTGGGTTGCAGGTCCAGCTCTGCGGGGATGCACACCTCTCCAACTTCGGCGTATACGCCTCGCCCGACCGGCGGCTGGTCTTCGACGTCAACGACTTCGACGAGACGCTGCCGGGCCCGTTCGAGTGGGACCTGAAGCGGCTCGTAGCGAGCTTCGCGATTGCCGGCCGGGACCGCGGCTTCGGCACCAAACAGCGACAGACGATCAACCGCGCAGTGACCCAGGCCTACCGGAAGGCGATGAAGAGCTTCGCGGGCATGGACACGCTCGCACTGTGGTACGCGCGGATCGAGGTGGACGAGATCATCCGGTTGCTCGGGCAGCAGGCGGGCAAGAAGCAGACCAAGCGGGCCGACCGTGACGTCGCAAAGGCCCAGACGAAGGACAGCCTTGCCGCGTTCGCGAAGCTGACGCACCTCGTCGACAGCGAGCCGCGGATCGTCAGCGAGCCGCCGCTGATCGTTCCGGTGGAGGATCTCGTGCAGCCAGGCGAGCGCAGCGGGCTCGGCGAGTTCCTGCACGGTCTCGTCCGCTCCTACTGGGAGACGCTGCCCGGCGACCGGCGACGGCTACTCGGGCGCTTCCGCTACCTCCACTCTGCGCGGAAGGTCGTCGGCGTCGGCAGCGTCGGCACGCGCGCCTGGATCGTGCTCCTCCTCGGCCGCGACGAGAGGCGATCCCCTCTTCCTCCAGGCCAAGGAGGCGCAGGCATCTGTGCTCGAGCCGTTCCTGGGCAAGAGCGAGTTCTCCCAGCACGGTCAGCGAGTCGTCGAGGGCCAGCAACTGACCCAGGCCGCAAGCGACATCATGCTCGGCTGGCTGCGTGCCACCGACCTCGAGGGCGTCGAGCGTGACTTCTACGTCCGCCAACTCTGGGACGCGAAGGGTTCGGCGGACATCGAGACGATGAATCCGAAGTCGATGAGGATCTACGCACAGGTGTGCGGCGCGGCGCTCGCGAGGAGCCATGCCCGCTCCGGGGACGCGATCGCGATCGCGAGCTACCTCGGAGCATCCGATGCGCTCGACCGGGCCCTGTCCGCGTTCGGCGAGGCCTACGCCGACCAGAACGATCTCGACTACGAAGCGCTCAAGGCAGCTGTGACGTCTGGCCGCGTGAAGGCTGAAATGGGCGTCTGACAGTGGCTTCGAGCGCAACGAAGGGACGACGACGTTGAGCGGGCACATCCGCGACCAGGCGGAGCTCCCGGCGAGGACGTCCGGGCGACGCCAATAGGAACTCCGTCGTGACGGCTGCGCCGACCGCGTCTTCTGCTGCTGCCAAGGCTTCGGGTTTGGTGCTGCTCACGTTGGCGTCTGCGCAGTTCGTCATGGCCCTGGATATGACGGTGATGAACACGGCGATCGCGACGGTCGCGAGGGACGTCGGGACCGATGTGACCGGGATCCAGCTGGCGATTACGCTGTACACGCTGGTGATGGCGTCTTTCATGATCACCGGCGGGAGGGTCGGGGAGATCATCGGCCGAAAGCGCGCGTTCACGATCGGGTGCGTCGTCTACGCGTGCGGGTCGCTGACGACGGCGCTATCCCACAGCCTGACGGTGTTGATCATCGGCTGGTCGTTCCTGGAGGGTTTCGGCGCGGTGTTGATCTTTCCCGGCGATCGTCGCGCTCGTCGCCTCGAACTTCGGAAAACCGGACCGGCCGCACGCGTACGGGCTCGTGGCGGCTGCGGGCGCGATGGCCGCCGCGGTGGGGCCGGTGATCGGCGGCTTCTTCACGACCTATGCCTCGTGGCGGTGGGTGTTCGTCAGCGAGGTATTGATCGTGATCGTGATCCTCGGTTTGGCGCGGCGGATCAACGACACACCGGCCGAGAAGGGCGCAAAGCTCGACCTGGTCGGCACCGGCTTGTCGGCGGCCGGTCTCGCGCTGATCGTGATCGGCATCCTCAAGTCGGGTGCGTGGGGGTTCGTGCGTCCCAAGCCGGGTGCTCCCGAGTGGCTCGGGCTCTCGCCGGTGATCTGGCTCGTGCTCGCGGGCTGCGTGGTGGTGGGCCTGTTCGCGATGTGGGAGAACCGGCGCATCGCGCGCGGCCAGGCTGCGCTGATCGACCCGAAGATGCTGCGGAACATCCAGCTGCGCGACGGCGTCACCTCGTTCTTCTTCCTGTTCCTGGTGCAGGCCGGGATCTTCTTCGTCGTCCCGCTGTTCCTGTCGGTTGCGCTCGGCCTCTCGGCGGTCGCGACGGGCGTGCATCTGCTGCCGCTTTCGCTGATGTTGGTGCTCTTCGCCGCCGGAGTTCCAAAGGTGTTCCCGCACGCCAACCCGCGGCGGGTCATCCGCCTCGGGTTCATCGCCATGTTCGGCGGGCTCGTGCTCCTGCTCGTCTTGCTCGACTACGGCGCCGGAGCGGAGATCGTCACCTGGCCGCTGCTGCTCGCCGGTGCCGGAATCGGCTCGATCGCCTCCCAGCTGGGAGCCGTGACCGTGTCGGCGGTGCCCGACGAGCAGAGCGGCGAGGTGGGCGGAATCCAGAACACCGGGACACAGCTGGGCGCGTCGATCGGCACCGCGCTGGCGGGCGCCGTGCTCATCTCGGCGCTGACCGCCTCGTTTCTCACCGGTGTCCAGAACAACCCGGCCGTGCCCGACCGTGTCGCCGCCAAGGCACAGACGAGCCTCGCCGGCGGGGTCCCGTTCATCTCGGACGCCGACCTGAAGGCCGCGCTCTCCGACGCGCACGTCCGCCCGCGGACGGTCGACGCGATCGTGCAGACAAACGAGGAGAGCCGGATCGACGGGCTGCGCGTCGCCGTGTCGATCCTCGCACTCTTCGCGCTCGCCGCCCTGCTGTTCACCGGAGGCATCCCGACAGTCCAACCCGGTGCCCAAGCCAAGCCCAGCTCAGCGCCAACATAGCCATGAGCAGCGCCGCGACATCTCATCCTGATCGGGCACCGAGCTGACGCTGTTTGCATCTCTGTGAACGGGCCAACGCCGTCCGCCTCCACGACACCGGGAACGGCGCTGGCCCACCAGCTATCGAAGATGTCGTGGCTAGGCTGTCGTGGCCGGCTGGTTCTTGGTCGCAGCAGCCTTGACCTGGTCTGCGCTGTCCGAGTCGACCTTCTCCTTCGTGACGTTGCTGGCGTTGGAGAGTGCCTTGTCCATGTCATCCGCCCACTGCTCCTCGAAGATCGCCACGATGCCCGAGCTGTTGAGCGGCAGCGTCTCGTCAACGTCTTCCTTGATCTCCTCCTTCTGAGCGTGCGACACGAGGGCGCCGGCGCCCGCGCCGATACCCGCGCCGACCGCCGCGCTGGCAAGCAGGGCGGGCGGGAAGATCAGTCCGACGACCGCGCCTCCGACCAATCCCCAGGTGGCGCCCTTGCGGGTCTCGTGGAAGTCGTCGTCGACGTGGATCTTCCCGTCAGAGCGGCGGCTGACAAGGACGAGCCCGTCGACCTTGATCACATCGTCCTTGGCCAGTTGCTTGATGGCGTCCCAGTCGCCTCGGGCGGCGTCCGGATCCGCGTAGGCCGCGATGTAGAGATCGACCGGCGCGTCGGTAGTAGATGCCATGGGGTCTCCTCTCGTTTGCGACCGGCACACGACCGGCCGCATGGGTCCCCTTGGACTCCGAGGCCCACCCTACCAGGCAGTTCACGCCAGCGGTTTCAGCCGTCAATGAGGGTCGCCCGGCACCTCACTTGTGCTGCCGGTGTGCGGACTACCCCCCGAGAAGCTCGTCGATCGCGGTGTCCACGACTTCATGGACGGGCTGGGTGGTGTAGCCGACGAGCTTCACGTTCGATTGCGCCTGGAGCACCTCCACGAGGTTCTCGAGGCCGTCCTCGTCCTCGATCTCGACGACGTGCTCGGACCGCCAGGTCGCGATGACGTGTACCTGTCTCATAGCGCCTCCTTCCGACCCGTATCGGCGTCCGCGAGCGCCCGGTAAAGGTGAAATCGGGTCCGGCGCTCGACATCGACGCCGAGCGGGTGGGCGACGTCCTCATCGCCGTCGCCCCGATCGTCGGGACGGCCCGTGTCGTGTCGGCGACGACCAAGATCATGCGGGCTCTCGAGCTCGAACTCGATCTCCTCGAGGCGTAAGCCGATCTGGAGGTCGCCGCGACACCGCCCAGCACACCGTCGTCAGGCTTTGGGTAGCTCGCTCCTGCCGTATGCCCGACTTGCGCGGGTTTCGGGCGGCGAAAGAGGCACGTAGCGGATCGCGGTCGTTGGCTCGCGCTCGCGATTCGGCTCGGCAGCAAGGGCATCTCGGCCTGATGGGAGTAGCCTCTCGCCCGTGACGTACGACCAGTGGATTACGGAGGTCGTCAAGGTGGTCGAGACGGTCGGCAGCGGCATCATGATCATCGGCGGGCTGGGCGCGTTCCTCGCGTTCCTGCGCGACGCAGCCACGGACGCGAGAAGAGCCGGGTCGTACGAACGGCTCCGTCGCAATCTCGGCCGATGCATCCTGCTCGGTCTCGAAGTGCTCATCGTCGCGGACATCGTCCGCACCGTCGTCGTAGATCAGACGTTCCAGAGCGTGACCGTCCTCGGAATCATCGTCCTGATCCGGATCCTGCTCAGCTTCTCGCTCGACGTGGAGATCGACGGTGTGTGGCCGTGGAATCGGTTGAGAGAGAGCAGAAAGTAGTCGATCGCCATCCACTCGCGCCCCTGGAACGAGTACAAGATCATCACCGATTGGTCTCTGCCGGAGACGCCGACGTCTAGCTACTGAGGATGGCAGGAGCCACATCACAGACGCTAAATCGAAGGAACCGCGCGCCAGTTGTGCGCCAGTGGGCGCCAGTCCCGACGGCCGGCGGCACTCTCAAAGCCTTTATTCATCACGTTTCTGCTCCTTTCGCCGTTCGATTTGGGCGGGCCGAGATTTCCTAAACTCATGTTTCCTAAACTCTCCGGCGCCCTCTGCCGGAAGCGTCGGAATCGGCGGCGATCTGAGCGAGCGGACGGAGGCACAGAGTCTGTGACTCAATCGAGCGTGTGGATCACGAAGGCGATCACGAATCCGAGCGTCGTCACGACCCCGACCCACTTGCCGCCGTGCTCGTACCCCTCGGGCATCATCGTGTCCGCGAGCATGGTGAGGATCGCCCCCGCCGCGAACGTCAGGATGAAGGCGACGGTGTTCGGGGACGCGTGTTGGAAGAGGCTGTAGCCCGCAAGGGAGGCGAGTCCCGAGATCAGGGTGATCCCGATCCACATCCAGAGGATCCGAGCCTTCTTCCAGCCCCCTGTGAGGAGACCGCTTGTCGACGAGATCGACTCGGGCAGGTTGGAGATGAAGACGGCGGTCAGGTAGGCGGCGCCGACCTTGCCGCCTTCGAAAATCGTCAGTCCGATCACCATCGACTCGGGGATCCCGTCGAGCACGGATCCGAGCACGATGGCGAGCGCGGAACCGTCCTTCTGGGCCCCGGCCGGGTCCTTGCGGTCGCCCCCACCGGAGCGGTCGATCAGCCAGTCCCCGCCGGCGAACACCGCGCAGCCGGCGAACATGCCCACTACGAGTGGCCAGTTCCCGGAGGCCGAGTCGGCCGCCTCCTGGACGAGATCGAACGCGACCGCGCTGATCAGCACGCCTGCGCCGAAGCCCATGATCAGACCAATCGTGCGCAAGCTGATACGGAAGACCATCGCAAGGACGGCGCCGATCACGAGCGTGGACGCCGCCAGCGTTCCCCAGCCGAAGGACGCCCACATCAGCTGCTCACCACGCTCACGGGTGCGCGGCGATTTTCGAGTCCTCGCGGTTCGCGGCTTCGAACACGGTCTTGAAGTCGGTTCATGATCTGGCCTCGGGTTGCAGGGGCTGGGAACTATGCGACGGACGTTGGCTTCGGCGCCTCGGTCTTCGCCTGCTCGACGCTGTCCTTGTCGACCTCGTGCTTCGAGACGTTGTCCGCCTTCGACAGCGCCTTCTCGGCGTTGGCAACGCAGCGCTCGTCGAGCGCCCTAATCGTCTGGGCCGCGCTCAAAGGGGTCGAGCGGGACGTCCCCCGGTCTATCGGAGGTCCAGAGTCGGTAGAGCGTGAGGATTCCGAAGCCCACGATCCCGACGAGCGCGACGACGCCGATCAGGCCGAAGAGGATGTTCATATCGCCACGTCCCGACGATTGTCGCGCATGAAGACGATCTGCTCACGGTTCACGACGTACTCGTCCCCGTTGTTGTCCTCGATCCGCAAGAAACGGTTCTCTGGGGGGATGAGCTCCGCCTGATCCTCCGCGACCGTTCTGGTCGTCGTGATGCGCGTTCCGTCGCCCAGCTTGATCTCGGCCATGCGTCCTCCCTCGATTGGCCGGCGGCGCCGAGTCTACGACTGCACGCCAACTGCGCGCCAGTGAGCGCCGATGGCCTGCTGCCCAATCGCTGCCCAAACGCCCGGAGTGGGGATCTGGAGGAAAGCGGCGAGCGGCCCGCGCAACCGCTCGATTTGCAGGGGGTTCGTCCACTCCACGCCAGTAGCCGACACTCGCCGCCCGAGCGCTGGCTCAGTCTGGGGGACTAGAGGTCCCGAGTTCAAATCTCGGCGCCCCGATCAGAGAAAAGCCCCGCTGGCCGGGGCTTTTCGCATTGCGAGGGTGGGAAAAAGGGGTTTCAGACGGTGTCCGAACCGTGCCCAAACCTCTCGAATACCTTGTCTCGCGTATCGGGTCCGAGGCTGTCGAGCGTCAAGATCGCCATGCAGCGAATGCACGAGTCCCAGCCCGCAGCGATGAGCCTGTCGGCGTCCGCGCCTCCGCCCATGAGCTCGAGAACTGCCTTCAGCTGCTCGGCGTTGCCGATCGGCCGAACCCGATAGCCATAGCTCTTGCCCGGGTCGATGGCCTGTCCACAATGGGCGCACTCAACCATGTGCCTCTCCTCTCTCGGCTGACCTTGCGTCGAACGCTTCAAGCGCCGCCCGTCCGCGCTCCAGGGCGTCGGGGAGTAGCGTGACCATAGGTCTTCTCGATCTGCTCGATGCTCGTGCCAGTCATGCGGGCGACTCGAAGGTCGGGGATCCCGGCCGCGATCGCGAACGAGGCGAACGTGTGCCGCATCGCATACGGAGTCCGGTGCTCACGCCCGGCGGCGTGGACAGATCGCCTGGTCGCGCCATGCCCCGCCATCGGGTGCCTGAACGCTCACGCATCGATTATGTTCCCCACGTCTGGGTGAATCCAGATGCGGCACTTGGAGCCGGAGCACCTCCCCCCGAGGGGCTACGTTCCCGGTCGCATGGGAATGGAGCCACGCTCCGGCTCCGCCTCAGCCAGCAAGGCTTTGGGGCCCGACAAAACCCCGGATCGCTGCCGTCGCGTATACATGTAGGGAGCCGAGCGGAGATTCGAGGGGGAGAAGCTCACTGTGGCCGCTCGGCTCCCTGGCCGTTACGCCTGCGCGCCCCCGCGCGACGACGGCAGCTCGGCGCGAGGCGATATGCTCAGCGAGCCGTCCGGCCCCAGGCGGAAACGGAGGATCGGATGGCAGGTTTTCTTTTCAGGCTCGAGACGATCGACGGTGATCGCGCCGAGCCGCCGACGCTCGAGGCCGCAGTCCCGAACTGGGACGCCGGTGACACCATTCACCTCGGGGACAGGATGCTGCGCGTGGTCGGCGTTCGAGACGACGACGCCGATCAGCCCCCGGTGCTAGTGGTCGAGGACATGGCCGAGTAAGAGGGGGCCGCGTGCCTCTCATTCCCTCACAGGAGTTATCTCATCGGAATGCGAGTCGGCCGATTGGATCTTCTTACCCAATCGGGGCGGTGCGGCCTCGCCTCCCGAAGGAGGAACACAGGTGCTCAAGCTCTTCGCACTCATGCAGGTGTCCGCCGCCGATGCGGCCGACGCATTTCACCGCCGGGAGGACGGCCAGACGATGGCCGAGTACGGAGTCGTGCTCGCAGTCATCACCCTGGCCGTAATCGGAGCGATCACGCTCCTCTCTGACAACGTGCGCAACGCACTGGAGAGCGTCGCCAACGTTCTGCCGTAGGTCGGCAGCAATACCTGACCGGAAGGGAGCCGTTAGGCGCTTGCGAGGTGTTTAGAGCAGGCCCACGGCTCCCAACCGGCAAACGAGCGAGGTCGGCCACCGGGTCCCGGCTGTATCAGCCCTGGGGGACTGAGGCGCGATCTGCGACTAGGAAATGCCGCTACGAGGGCAACGACCGTCAAGCGCGTCTCGTCCCTAGGTCGAGTGTTCGCCTGCGCGCGCCCGTGCGTCGTCCGGACTGAGGAAGTATCGTGCGAGTCTTCTGCGGATTATGGAGCCGGAGCAACCTCGGCACCCCCCGCGAGGGGCTCGTTCCGTAGCCGCAGCAGGAACGGGCCACGCTCCGGCTCCATCTGAGTCTGAAGGTTTTCGGGGCACGGTCGTGGGGGTGCTGCTGCTGGGTGTATAAGTAATCGAGCCGAGCGGAGGAATCAGGGGGGCACTCGCTGTGGTCGCTCGGCTCATCTAGCCGAAGTTCCGCGACCTCAGGACTCTCCGCTCTAGACTTGTGGTGCCGCCCGGTCCCAGAGCTAGCTCTCCTCGGGAGTGTGGCAAACCGCCTCGAGCTTGAATCCATGAGGATCAAGCCAGTAGGTCGCAAAGCAGTGTTCCCCGTACTGGGGAAGCTCGAGGGGCTCGTCCAGGATGACGGCGTCGCGTGCACGTGCCCACTGGTGTGCTTCCCGGACGACCGCCCTGCTCGCGACCAGGAACGCGAGGTGATGAAGGCCCGTCTCGCCGCGTGAGTAGGTTCCAGGCTCCTCTGCCTGGTAGAAGAACAGCTGTGAGCCTTGCGCACCGTCGGGCCCGTAGTTGAGTGGTCCTCCAGGGCCTGTCTCGAACCATTCGCGGAGCCCGAGCACGGACATGAGGTCGTCGTAGTACCGCTTGGCCGCGACGAGATCCGGCACGCCGATCCCGATGTGGTCGATGAATCCGGTTCGGGCCAATGGGCACCTCCGCTGTCGCTGACGGAGGGAGATCGTAAGCCGAGGCGGAGCCTGGACCTACGTCAGGCGCGTGATCAGCGAGATCGCACTCCAGATGGCGAGGCCAAACAGGGCCACGGCCACGGTTTCCGCCACCAGAGACTGCCCTTCCTCGCGATCGCCGAGCGAGCGGGCGATGACCGCAAACGAGGTGAACAGCTTCATCTGATTCACCTCCCTCCGCAGTTCGCCGCATGCAAAGAGAGTCCGCCGCATACACAAGGGCAATCGTCACGACGGGACGAAGGCTCCATCCCTCATGTGTGGTTTCAGCGGCCGGTGGCCGCTGGCCCGCTACTGCTCGTACCCCTCGACCACCTCCGGCGGGCGGGCATGGGCGGCGTCGGGATCGAAGCCGGCCTCGCGCAGGGCCCGCCGCTGGCGGAGGAGGTCCCAGCTCTGATCGAGGCCGACCTTGATCGACTCGAGACGCTGGTGCTCGGCGTCGCTCAGCCCGGCCTGGGCCGCGCGCTCGTACAGATCGTGCTCCTCGGCGACGAGTTGCTCGATGCGGTCGTGGATCGGGGCGTCTTCCATTCGAACCTCCTCGGTTAGCGTGTCGCGCCCGCGTCCTGACGCTACCGGTTCACGGAGCGCCGAGGACGATCTCGCCGTCCGGGCCTGCGAGGACGATCCTGGTGACTCGGGGCCAGCCTTCGCGCACGCGAAGCGGGAGAGCGTGGTCACCGAGCCAGGCCGCCAGCCGGTCAGGATCGCCTTCGAGCTCGAGCGTTCTGATCTCGAACGCCGACGCGTGCGCACGGCCGGGGAACGGGGTCTCGGGGTGCCATTCGATGAAGAAGGGGAGGGCGGGCTCCTCGACCGCCTGCTCGAGGCCCGCGCTTCGCCAGCGGAGGACATCTGCCATCTGGCGTCACCCGCGAGCCCGCGCTCGCCTTCAGGTCGAGACGGCCGGCGATCGCGTCCAGGTCGTGGGTGCGGACGGCCCAGCCGAGCGGCTGTCCCGCCTCCGCGCTGCTTCACCCAGCGGCCCGGAACGGTCCGTGCCGCCGTTGCCTCGTCGACGACCGCGATCAGCTCGAGGTAGGTCGCGCCGAGCGGGACGATCCGGTTCGCGGTGCCCCAGTCCGGGTGACGGCCTCCCGGAACGGACTCCAGGCCGTGGCGCTCGTGGAGCTCCCGCGCCGCCGTGTCCAGATCGGCGGCCGCGATCACGACGTGGTCGAGCTCGAGCCCGCTCACGCGTTGAAGACGTCGGCGCCGCAGCCGAAGACGAGCGCCGCCTCGACGTCGCCGCGTTCGACGCCGGTCGAGCGACGTATGCGTGAGGTCGACCTCGACGTTCGCCCAGCGCTCGATCCCGAGGGCGGCGGCTCCCTCGGCGGCGCCGGCGGACAGGAGCGCCTCCACGGAGAGCACGTTGCGGCGCCCGGTGCGGCGGCGGGCGATTCCTTCGAGCTCGCGCAGCTCCTCGAGCGGGTCGATGCGCACGTTCGAGTCGGAGCCGATGCAGATCCCGATCCCGCGGCCGGAGATCTCCTCGACCGGGCAAAAGCCGTCGCCGAGGTTGGCCTCCGTCGTCGGGCACACGCAGACCCTCGCGCCCGTATCCGCGAGCAGGTCGAGCTCGTGCTCGTTCGCGTGCGTCGCGTGGACGACGGTCGAGTGCGGGCCGAGGCAGCCGGTCTCGGCGAGCAGCTCGATCGGGCGCATCCCGTGCTCGGCCTGGCACTCCTCGACCTCCTTCGGCTGCTCGTTCGCGTGGACGTGCAGCGGCAGGCCCTCGGCGGCTGCGTACCTGCCGAGCTCCTCGAGCCAGTCGGGCGGGCAGGCGCGCACGGAGTGGGGGGCGACGCCGACCTGCGCGCCGGTCGCCCGCAGCGCCTCGAGCTGCTCGAGGTAGGCGGCGGGCGATTCCTGGCGCGAGCGCTCGAGCCCGCCGCGCGCGTAGGCGGCGAGGAGCAAGACGATCTCGATCCCGGCCTCCTCGGCCGCGGCGAGCGCCTGGTGCGCCTCGGCGGGGCCGAGGTAGTGGAACTCGCCGACGGCCGTGTAGCCGGCGGCGAGCATCTCGCGGTACACCTCGGCGTACCCGGAGCGGACGTGTCCGGGGGACAGGCCCCGGGCCGTGTCCAGCATGGACTCTCGCCAGCCCCAGAAGTCGTCGCCCTCGGTGCGGCCGCGGAGAGCCCGCTGGAACGCGTGGCTGTGCGCGTTGACGAACCCCCGCAGGGTGAGCGTCGCCTCCACGGCCGTATCCTTTCAGCATGGCAACGCGCGCGGTCCCGGCTCATCTGGCCCAGATCCCGAACGCGCTCACGATTCTGCGACTGGCCCTGATCCCGATCTTCGTCGTGCTCGTCGTCGCCTCCGAGGGGGGCCAGAGCTGGCCCGCGGCGATCGTCTTCGCCGTCGCAGGCGTCACCGACCAGGTCGATGGCTGGCTCGCCCGCCGCTGGCACGTGGAGTCGCGCTTCGGGAAGCTCGCCGACCCGCTCGCCGACCGGTTGATGATCGACGCCGCGGTGATCCTGCTCTGGCACTACGACCGGCTTCCCTGGGTCGCGCTGGCGATTCCCGCCCGTGATGTCGCCCTGATTGCGGGCTGGAAGCTCGTGGCGAACAGGGGCTACGACTTCGCCGTGAACACGGCCGGCAAGGCGGCGACCTGGCTCCTGTACGCGTCGCTCGCGTTCGTGCTGGCGACGCCGACGGGCACCGACTGGCCGCTCTGGATCTTCTGGGCAGGCTTCGCGCTGGCCGCCGCGGCGCTGGTCGGCTACGCGCTCAAGGCGCGGCGCGAGACGAGGCCGGCGTGAAGGCCGTGGTGATGGCGGGCGGCGAGGGCACGCGCCTGCGGCCGCTCACGTCGAACCAACCGAAGCCGATGGTCCCGATCGTCGGCAAGGCCTGCATGGAGCACATCCTCGAGCTGCTCAAGGACCACGGCCTCGAAGAGGTGATCGTGACCCTCGCGTTCATGCCGCAGGCGATCCGCAGCTACTTCGGCGACGGCGAGGCGCTCGGCATGGAGATCGAGTACTCGGTCGAGGAATCGCCGCTCGGCACGGCCGGCTCGGTCCGCCTCGCGAGCGCGAAGCTCGAGGAGCCGTTCGTGGTCATCTCCGGCGACGCGCTCTGCGACGTCGACCTGACCGAGCTCGTCCGCGCGCACGAGAAGAAGGGCGCGGCCGTGACGATCGGTCTCAAGTCGGTCGACAACCCGCTCGAGTTCGGGATCGTCGTCACCGACGAGGAGGGCCGGATCGAACGCTTTCTCGAGAAGCCGTCCTGGGGCCAGGTCTTCTCGGACACGATCAACACGGGCATCTACGTCCTCGACCCCGAGGTCCTGCGGCACATCCCGACCGACCGGCCCTACGACTTCTCGAAGGAGCTCTTCCCGCTGCTGCTCGAGATGGGGCGGCCGCTCTACGGCCACGTCTTCGACGGGTACTGGCAGGACATCGGCAACCTCGATCAGTTCCGGCAGGCGAACTTCGACGCACTCGACGAGCGCGTGCGCCTCCGGATCCCGGGCATCCGCCTGCGCGGGAACGTGTGGCTGGGGGAGGGGGTGGAGGTCGACGACCTCGCGGCGATCGAGGGGCCTGCGTTCCTCGGCAACTACTGCCGCGTCGCGCCCGAGGCCTCGGTCGGCGCCTATTCGGTGCTTTCGGCGAGCGTGACGCTCCTCGAGCGCGCCCGCACCGAGCGCTCGGTGATCGACGCGTCCACGCACGTCGGCCGCAGCGCACGGGTCGAGGGCGCGGTCGTCGGGCGGAACTGCGACATCCGCGCCCACGCGCATGTCCACGAGGGAGCGGCGATCGGTGACGAGGTCACTCTCGGAGCCCAGAGCGCGGTCCTGCCGGGCGTGCGGATCTACCCGTACAAGGAAGTCGAGACCGGCTCCCAGATCCACGAGAGCCTGATCTGGGAGTCGCGCGGCTCGTCGCATCTCTTCGGCAAGGACGGCGTCTCGGGGCTCGTGAACGTCGATCTCACGCCCGACAAGGCCGTCCAGCTGGCCGCAGCCCTCGGAACCGCGCTCAAGCGCGGCTCGCGGGTCGTGGCGAGCCGCGAGGCTCCGGCGGCCTGCCGGATGATCAAGCGCGCGATGATCTCCGGCCTCAACTCGACCGGGGTTCACGTCGCCGACCTGCGCATCCTCCCGTCCGCGGTCAGCCGGCACCTGCTGAAGACGCACGGGTACGACGCGGGCTTCCATGTCGCCGTCAGCCACACCGATCCCGAGCTGCTCCAGATCCGCTTCTACGAGCAGCCGGGCATCCAGCTCACGTCGGGCCTCCAGAAGGAGATCGAGAAGCACTTCACCCGGCACGAGCTCCGGCGCGCGGCGTTCAACGGCGTCGGCGAGGTGTCCTATCCCGCGCGCGTGCGCGAGAGCTACGCCCAGGACCTGCTTGCCGCGCTCGACGTCGACGCGATCCACGCCCGCGAGTTCCGGATTGTCGTCGACTACGGCTACTCGGCGACCTCGTTCGTCCTGCCGCTCGTGCTCGGCCCGCTCGGGGTCGAGGCCGTCAGCGCCCACGCGTTCTCGCTCGAGGGGTCGGACGCGTCCGCGACGCTGCTCGAGTCCGTCGGCCAGGCGAAGCGCCTCGTCGAGGCCGTGGGCGCCGATCTCGGCGTCGTCTTCGACCGCGCGGGCGAGCGGCTGTTCCTGATCGACGAGCAGGCGCAGGAGATCTCCGTCGAGCAGGCGCTGCTGCTGTACCTGCGCCTGATGAGCACGAACGGCCGCCGCGGCAAGCTCGCGTTCCCGATCACCGTCACCAGCCAGGTCGAGCAGATGGTGAAGGGGAGCTCTCTCGAGGTGATCCGAACGCCCGCCTCGCTCGCGGAGTTGACGAAGGCCGCGGCCGAGGACGGCGTGATCTTCGCCGGAGCCGTCGGCGGGGGCTACGTGTTCCCCGAGTTCCTGCCCGCCTACGACGGCGTCGCGAGCCTTTGCAAGCTGCTCGAGCTGCTCGCACCGATCAAGACGCCGCTCTCGGAGCTCGTCTCGGAGCTCCCGGCCAGCACGCTCGTCCACCACCAGCTCGCGTGCCCGTGGTCGCTCAAGGGCACGGTCATGCGTGTCCTCACCGAGCGCCTGCGCGACCGGAAGCTCGACCTCCTCGACGGGGTCAAGGTGTTCGACCGCCGCGGCTGGGCGCAGGTGCTGCCTGACCCCGACGAGCCCGTCGTGCACATCTACGCGGAGGGGAAGACCGAGGAGGGATCCGCGCAGCTCGAGGCCGAGATGCGCGCGCTGGTCGAGGAGATCATGCAGGCGGAAGGCACCGGGGCGGAGGAGGTCATAGCCTCAAGCTGAGGTTGACCCTTCGCGCTTTGCCTGCATACACTAGGAGCGCCCGCCTCCCCGACGAAAGGCTCTCCGTGGAACCGTTTCCCGATCTCGCCTCGCTCTCGGACGACGATCTCAAGAAGCTGATCGACGACCTCACCAAAGAGGAGCAAGAGGTCTCGTACCGGCGACGGATCCTGCACGGCCGGATCGACCTCCTGCGCGCCGAGCTCCAGGCCCGCCTGCGCGAGAAGGGAAGCGGTGTGCTGGACGAGGTCGACGTCGACCGCCTCGCGGCGATCCTCGCTGGCAAAGCAGCGCCTTCCCTCGAGGAATAGACACGCCAGGCAGATGAGCCACATCTACTGCCCTGAGTGCGGCTTCCAGAACCCGGAGGCCGCGAACTACTGCTCCAAGTGTGGGGCGCTGCTCGTCAAGGACGAGCCCGCGGGCTCGGAGACCACGATGAGCTACACGCCGGAGGACGGGGAGGAGGAGCATTCCGTCACGCTCGAGGAGCTCGGCACCGAGGGGCCGGCGCTCGTCGTCCGCTCGGGAGGCGGCCGCGCAGGGGAGCACTTCGTCCCACAGGGCGAGCGCACGACGATCGGCCGCTCGCCGGACTGCGACATCTTCCTCGACGACGTCACGGTCTCCCGCAAGCACGCCGTGTTGACCGAGCAGGACGGCCGCTACACGATCGAGGACCAGGGGAGTTTGAACGGGACGTTCCTGAACCGGAGGCGGATCGAGTCCGGAAAGCTCGAGAACGGCGACGAGGTCCAGATCGGGAAGTACCGCCTGATCTTTCTGGAGAACTGACGGATGAGCACGGCACAGGCGCCCGAGCGGACCGACCAACGGCTGCTGACCATCGGCCAGGTCTGCCGAAGGCTGCAGGCGGAGTTCCCGGACATCTCGATCTCCAAGATCCGCTACCTCGAGGACCAGGGGCTCCTGACGCCGAGGCGCACGCAGAGCGGCTACCGGCTCTTCAGCGCCGACGACCTCGAGCGGCTCGAGACGATCCTGCGCCTCCAGCGCGACGAGTTCCTGCCGCTCCGCGTGATCCGCCAGGAGCTCGCGTCGCCGTCCGGGCCGGGCAAGGAGCGCCGCCGCCGTCGCGCAGCCGGGATTTCTGACCCCGACGACGAGCTCGACCTCGGCGAGCTCTGCGAGCGTGCGGCGATCGCGCCCGAGCTCGCGCGCGAGCTCGAGGAGTACGGCCTGCTCCACTCGCGTCGCGAAGGGAGCGAGAAGCTCTATCCGGCCAGCGACGTCGACGTCGCCGTAGCCTGCGCGAAGCTTTCCCGCTACGGCATCTCCGCGCGGCACCTGCGCACGTTCCGCACGGCCGCCGACCGGGAGGCGGGGCTGCTGCACCAGGTCGTGGCGCCGGCGCTGCGCTCGCGGAACTCCGAGCGCAGGGAGGCCGGCATCGAGGAGCTGCAGACGCTGGCCGAGCTGGCGCAGGAGCTCTCGCAGCTCCTGTTCTGGCGTGACCTCCGGCACCTCGCGTCGAGCTAACCGTGTCGGACACGCTCAAGGCGAAGATCCGCGACGTCCCGGATTTCCCCGAGCAGGGGATCGTCTTCAAGGACATGATGCCGCTGCTGGCCGACCCTGCCACGCTGCACGAGGCGGTCGACCTCCTGGCCGAGTGGGTCGAGCCGCGAAGGCCGGACCTCATCCTCGGGGCCGAGGCTCGCGGCTTCATTCTCGGCGCATCGCTCGCGTACAAGCTCGAATGCGGCTTCGTCGCCGCCAGACGGCCCGGGAAGCTGCCCTGGAAGACCGTGAGCGCCTCGTACGCGCTCGAATACGGCGAGAACACCCTGGAGCTCCACGCCGACGCGATCGCGAAGGGAGCGCGCGTCCTGGTGCACGATGACGTTTTGGCGACGGGAGGGACCGCTGCGGCCATCTGCGACCTCGCGGAGCAGCTCGGCGGGGAGATCGTCGGCGTCGCGTTCCTGATCGAGCTTGCCTTCCTCGATGGGCGCAAACATCTCGGCTCTTACGACGTCCACTCGCTCATCACGTACTAAGAGGTTGCGAACGGCGTCCGGGACGCCGATTACAAGAGAGCGATGTACGACGTCTTCACGAGCCGGTACGGGTTTTCGTGCCCGAAGAGGGGAGAGGCGCGCGTGGCGCTCTCCGCCTTCAGGCGGATCGAGCAGCTCGCCGGCGCCGCCCATCCGGCCGTGTACGCGGTCTGGTTCGACTGCAGCTGCGGAGGGCGGCATCCGGGCCTGGTCTCGCACGATGAGCTCGACTGGGCGCCTCTAGGGCTCCAGGAGGGGGTGTTCCTGAACCTGATGACCGCGAAGCTCGATCGGCTCGCGGACGAGCTGGCCGATCTCTCGGCCAGGCGCATCCAGGCGGGCGAGTGGCCGTGGAGCTTCTTTTGCTACCCGGAGGAGCGGCCGCGGCCGGTTTTCCCCTCGTCGTTCTTCCTGCTCTCGCCCGCGAGCGACGGCCAGACGATCGGCGTCGCAGTGCGCTGCCCCGTCTGCGGAAGCGTCTCGGTCAACGTCGTGTCCGCCGACCACGTCGACCTGCCCTTCCACAACGACCCCGCCGTCGGGGTGGTCGAGCACGTCTTCCCGGCGGACGTCGAGCGCGTTCTCGATGAGTTCGCAGGCGACCTGCATTCGAGCCGCTTCGATACCCGCCGGCTCGAGCTCTAGGCCCTCACTCCCGGGAGGGATGACCTGCCCTGCGCGCCACGCCGATACGTGCGCAGACGTGTGCGCCGCCCTCTACAGCCCGGACAGCCGAGCCTCGAAGCTCCTCCTCGCGCACTGCGCCGCTCTCGAGGCGGGGGAGGCCGCGCCGAAGCCGCGCCGACTCGTGCGCGACCGCCTGAGCGAGTCTCTGGGGGCCGATCTCCTGCGGTTCCTGCTCTTCGGCCTGGGTCAGCGGGCGCGCTCTCCGCGGCGCTCAGCCTGACGCCGCCGGCCGCTTGTTCCGCTCACGCGCACGAAGACGAAGATCGCCACGCCCGAGACTGCGCCGACGATGAACGACGTCGGGCCGCTGACGCCGACCGCGAGCAGCCCGAGCCAGATGAAAAGGCCGAGACCGGCGCCCCAGAGGAACGCCGAGAACCCGGGTGAGAAGGACGGCGGCCGGAGGTGCGCCACGCCCGGACCCTACCGCGGGGACGCTTTGGCTGCCCCGAGTTTGGTTATCCACAAGCTGCACGCTCTGCTGTGGAAATGTGGAAAATTGAATTTCCGCAAATTGCGGGCTCGACGTCATCAGACCCCTTGAAAGGCCCCTGGCAAGGCCCTAGATTCACACCTGCGCCGAGCACGGGACCCGAGTAGGTCGAAGCCAAGCTCGAGGGCTCTACCCGCAAGGGGAAGGTCAGCGAGAGTGGTGGACGAAAGGGAGACCGGCTCGGCGAATTTTTTTGCCCGAGGGCAGGTGCAAGGGTCAGTAGGGTGTTGGTGTGTTCATTTGCCGACTTGACATAACACCCGTTACCGTGCACCTACCGGCAGCGCTTCAGGAAGCGGGGTTTTCGCATGCTCGGCGGTGAGAAGACGGCTCCGGTCGGGGTCGCGACAGTCGAGATCGACATGGTTCTGGCGACTCCCGAGCTGCAGGAGCTCCTGGAGGCCGCGGAGCAGACCGGCTCGCTGCGGCAGGTCGAGCTCACGGAGGCGCTCGAGCCGTTGCGGCTCGACGCGCTCGAGACCGACGCGGTGTACCGCCTCCTCGAGCAGCGCGGGATCGAGATCGTCGAGGAGTCGCACGCCCCGCCCCCGCCTCCGCAGCCGGTGGTTCAGGAGACCACGACGGACGCGCTCCAGCTCTTCCTGCGCGACGCCGGCCGGCATCCGCTCCTGACCGCGGCCCAGGAGGTCGAGCTCGCCAAGCGCATCGAGCGCGGCGACGACGCGGCGAAGCAGCGGATGATCCAGTCGAACCTGCGCCTCGTCGTCTCGATCGCGAAGAACTACCGCAACCAGGGGCTCCCGTTCCTCGATCTCATCCAAGAAGGCACGCTCGGGCTGATCCGCGCCGTCGAGAAGTTCGACTGGCGGCGGGGCTACAAGTTCTCGACGTACGCGACCTGGTGGATCCGCCAGGCCGTCGCGCGGGCACTCGCCGACAAGGCGCGCACGATTCGCATGCCCGTGCACATCGTCGAGCGGATGCAGAAGCTGAACCGGGCCGAGCGGACGCTCTGGACGCAGCTCGGCCGCGAGCCGACGCTCGAGGAGATCGCCGAGGAGGCGAACTTGCCGATCGCCCAGGCCCACGAGGTCAAGGCCGCCGCGCGCGCGTCGACGAGCCTCGACCAGCCCGTCGGCGAGACCGAGGACGCCGTCTTCGGGGACTTCGTCGCCGGCGACGAGCCGCTCCCGGACGAGCAGGTGGAGGTCACCATGCGCTCCCAGGCTCTCGGCGAGGCACTGACGGCCCTCTCGGAGCGCGAGCGGCGCGTCATCATCCTCCGCTACGGACTCAACGACGCCGACCCGAAGACGCTCGAGGACATCGGGCGGCGCCTCGGGCTTACGCGCGAGCGCGTCCGGCAGATCGAGACCGAAGCGCTGAAGCGCCTCTCGCGGTTGCGCGAGATGGAAGCCGTCGCTCGCTAGCTCTGAGGACTTATTCGCCGCGAAGATAGAGCTGCAGCCCGGGCGCGACCGTCCGGAGCTCGCGCAGCGCGCGCGACTCGAGCTGGCGCACCCGCTCGCGGGTGATGCCGAGGTCGGAGCCGACCTCTTCGAGCGTCTGCGGCGCCTGGCCGTCGAGGCCGAAGCGGCGGCAGAGGACATGCCGCATCCGGGGCGAGAGGCGAAGCAGCGCGTCGGAGAGCTCCGCCGAGCGCAGGACCACCGCAGTTGCATCGTCGGGCCGGTCGGAGTTCGTGTCCTCGATCAGGTCGCCGTAGAGACTCTCGCCGTCTCCGACGGGGGTCTCGAGGCTGACGGGATCCTCGACGAGCTCGAGCAGCGTCCGGACGCGCTCGATCGGGAAGCCGCTCTCCTTCGCGATCTCCGGCAGCAGCGGCTCGCGATTGAGCTTCTGCGCCAGGATTCGGCGGGCCCGCATGACCTTTCGCACTTGCTCGGCGACGTGAACGGGTAGACGGATCGTCCGGCCCTGATCGGCGAGCGCGCGTGTGATCGCCTGGCGGATCCACCAGGTCGCGTACGTCGAAAGCTTGAAGCCGAGCTTGTAGTCGAACTTCTCGACCGCGCGGATCAGGCCGAGGTTGCCCTCCTGGATCAGGTCGAGCAGCGGGACGCCGGCCTTCGTGTAGTTGCGCGTGATCGACATCACGAGCCGGAGGTTCGACTCGATCAGCTTCCGCTTGGCCGCCTCGTCGCCCTCGTCCTTGAGACGGGCGAGCTCGCGCTCCTCCTGAGGGGTGAGCAGCCGTCCGTCGCCGATCTGGCGGACGTAGAGCTTCAGGGGATCGGCCGTCTGCGGCTCGGTCTCTTCGACCTCGGTCTCCTCCGCCTCCTCGGCTGCGATCTCGGGAACCACTTCGAGCCGGGCCTCTGCTTCGGGGCCTTCGGATTCGGGGAGCGCGTCAGGGAGCGGCCGCGGCGCCATGCTCGCTCTATCGGTACCCGGTGTCCCTCGCTTGAGGTATGTGTGCCCCGCACGAGGGATCAGGGACGTCCGCGTCGAACCGAAATCGTTATAGCGGTGATTTCTGTGGCGCCTAACTCCCGGCCGAGCCCCTCGTCACACTCAGTGGCGGCCGTAAGTCGAGTCGCTAGTCTCGTCGAAGGGGTTCTCTAAGAAGATGTGTGGAATCGCCGGATACAGCCTGAGCGCAGCGAGCGCGGCTGACCGGACGCTGGCGGCCCAGGCGCTTCTCGCCGGAATCGCCGAGCGTGGCGCCGATGCGGTCGGGTACGCCTACAGCGCGAACGGCGGCTCCATCGAGATCCAGAAGCAGCCTTCCGGTGCTAGCGCGCTCCTCGAGGACGTCGTCCTCCCCGCGCGTGTCACCGAGGCGCTGGTTCACGTCCGTGACTACACCAAGGGCCACCCGACCATCGAGGCCAACAACCACCCCATCCGCCACGGCGCGGTCGTCGGGGTGCACAACGGGATCATCTTCAACGACGACGAGCTGATGATCGCGCACGGCTTCGAGCGGGCAGAGCCCGACATGACCGTCGACTCCGAGGCGATCTTCGCACTCGCCGAGGCGTCGGACGGCCTGCCGGCCTCGCTCGAGGAGCTCCGCGGCTCGATGGCGACCGCATGGCTCGACGAGCGGCAGCCCGGGCGCGTGTATCTCGCGCGCGGTGTCGGCCGCCCGCTCTGGATCGGCGCCGGCCGCGAGGAGCTGTTCTTCGCCTCCACGAAGGCCGCGCTCGAGGTCGTCGAGCAGTACCTCCGCCTGAAGCTCCGCAAGCGCGAAGTCGGCGAGGGCACGCTCGTGACGGCGGCCGAGGGTCGCCAGATCGAGCGCAAGAAGTTCCGCCCGAACCGCGACTTCGAGGAGCAGGACCTCCCGGCGGTCCGGGCTCCGCAGGAGGCTCGCTTCTGCCTCCAGCGCCTCGCGACGCTCGCGACGCTCTAGCGCTCAGCGGCGGCTCCGCCAGCGATTCACTCGGTTCGACCGGTCATTTCCGACGGACGCACGGCAAAGCCGGCCGTCCTGACGCCGGCATCGCAAGCGACGCCTCTGCTCTCTAGAGAAGACGTCCGTCGGCTGCCACCTCGGCGCCCGACTCGACCAGCCGCTCGCGGATGAGGAACTGGAACGTCGACCACGCGCCGCGCCTGCCCTCGAACATCCGGTAGATCTGCCACTCGGTCATGAGCGTCTCGTCCTTTCGGCGCGCCTCCGACCAGTCGGCGAACTTCGGCAGGCGGCCGAGCCCCTTGGCGAGCGCGACGCCCTGCTCCAGCGCCCGCTCCAGCCTCTCCTCCCCCACCGGCACGTCGTAACCGGCCTCGCGCAGCGCGTTCGCGAGCGAGCCGAACGTGTGCCAGTAGAGCGACTTCGACGGCATGCGGCCGCGGTGCTCCTCGATGTCGCGCGCGGTCGGGATTCGCCCGATCTCGTCCCCAAGGCTCCGGAGAAGCTCGAGCAGCTCCTCACGCGTGGCGAAACGCCGCGGGACGAGGCCGGCCTTGCGCTTCGCCTCGTTCCAGCTGCCGAAGTGCTCGATCACCGTCTGCGGGTGCACGGACGTCTTCGGATCGGCGGCGAACTCGCGCATGGTCGGCGAGCGGCCCAGCCGTTTGGCGGACGCGGCCAGCTCCTCGAGGATCTGGGCGTCCGAATAGCGCTTGCGGATGCCGGCCTGGAAGGCGGCGAGCGCCTCCCGGTCGATGCCCGCCAGCGCGCGATACTGGGGCCTGCGGGTCATCTAAGAACAAGCATGGTAGAGCATTTTCGCCTGGATGCAAGATCCACGCTAGCGTGGCGGCTTGTTTGCTAGGAGAGCCGCGCGGGCCTACGAGGCGGCGAGGACCCGCTTGCGGGCACCCTCGTCATCGAGCCCCTCGAGCGGCAGGATCCGCTCGAGCGCGGCGACGCACCGCGGGCAGAACTGCGTCCCGGCCGCCCTGCGCAGCTCGTCCAGGGCATCCGAGGCCGGACGCGCGGCGCGGTAGATGCGCGTCGTGAGCATCGAGTCGAGCGCGTCCGCCACGTGGATGATGCGCGCGCCGAGCGGGATCTCCTCGCCCTTGAGGCGCTGGGGGTAGCCGGTGCCGTCGTAGCGCTCGTGGTGGTGGCGGATGGCCGGCACGGCGTCGTTCAAGAAACCGAGCCGGTCGATGATGCGGGCGCCCTCGTCCGCGTGGCGCTGCATGAGGTCCCACTCCTCTGCGGTGAGGCTCGCGGGCTTCAGCAGGATCGCGTCCGGAATCGCGAGCTTGCCGATGTCGTGGAAGAGCGCCGCGTGCCCGAGGAGGTCGAGCTCTGCCTGCGACAGCCCGAGCTCGCGGCCAATGGCGAGCGCAAGCTGCTGGACGCGGCGAGAGTGGCCGGCGGTGTACGCGTCGCGCGCGTCGACCGTGGCCGAGAGACTCTCCATCGCGGCGGTGGACCGCTCTCGGAGGAGCTTGTTCGCTTGCTCGAGGGAGACGTTCTGGTTCTGGATCGTCTCGGCCGCCTGACGGAGCTTCTGCGCGCTGCGCTGGGTATGCCTGAGATAGGCCTCCTGCGTCTTGCGCATGAGGAGCAGCGGGAGAGCGAAGACCGCCAGCGCCCAGACGCCGACCGCCTCGTAGCCGACCCAGATGACGCCGCCGATGAAGCCGTAGACCAGGTAGTGCGTCGCGAGCCACGCGAAGCGCTCCCGAAAGACCGAGAGCCAGGACTCGTGACCCTCGATCGCGACGACGAGACTGATCAGGCCCATGTTGACGCCGAAGTACGTCGCCCCGGCGGCGACGCCGGCGAGGACGTAGATCAGGTCCCCCGCGGTTCCGCCGACATTCCCCCCGCCGAAGCCGGTGGCCATGAAGACAGCCGCCGCGGCGAGAGACGACAGTGAGAGCGTCCCCATGTTGAAGAGCACGGTGTGAAGCGACGAGCGGCGGGCGCTCCACTCCACCACGGCGATCGTGATCGCGAGCGGTAGTGCGGCACGTGGACCGAAGAGCGCCGCTCCGGCGATCGAGCCGACGGCGCTGACGGAGATCGAGCCGTCGTCGATCTCGAGCGCGAGCGCCTGTCCGAAGCCGACCAGCGCGACGATTGCGGCAAGGCCGATCCAGTTGGTGCTCGTCCCGAAGATCCAGCCGAGCATCCCCGCGCCGATGCCGACGAAGCTGACGACGCCCACGAAGGTCGCGAGGCGCGCCGAGAGGGAGAGGAAGCGCGGCCCCTGGAGGGCATGCGTGCGCGGGTGGCGGCGTTCGTGCTCGGGCAAGGCCTCGACCGCGGGCGGAAGCGGAGTGACGTGCTCCCCCTCCTCCGGGACGGCTACCAGGCGCGTCTGGCGCTGCTCCGGGACGAGGAGCGGCTCCGAGCTCGCATCGAGGACGCGGTTGCGTCCCTGGAGCTTGGCCCGGTAGACGGCGAGGTCGGCCTCGTGGATGAGCTCGTTGCCGTCGGCGCCGTCGCGCGGGAAGGCGGCGACACCGATCGAGACGGTTACGCGGATCGGCTCGCTCGAGGTCTCGACGTCGAAGGTGCGCTCGGCCACTGCGCGCCGGATTCGCTCCGCGATCTCGAGCGCCTGGTCGGGAGGCGTCTCCGGAAGCAGGATCGCGAACTCCTCCCCGCCGAAGCGGGCCGGGATGTCGTAGTGGCGAAGCTGGGCGCGGAAGACCTCGGCGATCCCCTGCAGGACCGCGTCGCCTGCGAGGTGGCCGTACGTGTTGTTGATGTCGCGCAGGAGGTCGAGGTCGGCCATGACGAGAGAAAGCGGCCGCTCGAAGCGCGCCGCTCTGGTGAGCTCCTCGTTGAGGGCGGACGTGAAATGGCGTGCGTTGAAGAGGCCCGTCTTCGGGTCGACACGCGCCTCCTCCTGGAGCTGCGGGACGGACAGCGACCGGTGGATCAGAAAGAGCGGTGCGACGGCGAAGACGACCAGCCACGGGTTCCAGCTCCAGAACGCGGCCGTCGCGACGCCGAGCATCGCCAGCACGAGGTCGGTCGAGAGGCTCTGGAACGAGAAGAGGCCCGACTCGCGGAGCGAGATGCCGTTCTTGAGCTTCAGCATCGGGGCCATGAGGAGATGGTTCACGGCCACCATCGAGGTCGCGGCCGTCAGGCCGGCCAGCGCCAAGGCGTACTTCGAGTCCGAGGCGGCGTGCTCGACCGCGTGGAAGCACGCCCACGCCGCGAGCATCGAGAGCGTCCAGATGCAGATGTTGAAGATCGCCACGTACCAGCGGGAGCGCGTCTTCAGCCACTCGGGGATGTGCTGGACGATCCCCATCAGCGCGACGAGCTCCGGCGGGAGCAGCATCGCGGCCGGGATGAGGAACACGATCGTGGTGTGGTAGGTCTGATGGCGCGGGATGCCGACGACGAACAGCTGTGCCGTCGCGGCGATCGCGCCCAGGATCAGGAAGGTCGTCCACCCCGGCGTGCTCGGGCTGAGCCGCGTCAGGAGTGGGATCACCGCGGCCGCCGTCGCGGCGGCGACGATCACGAAGTAGGCCGCGGCCTTCGGCGCCAGCTGCGGGACGTCCGAGTGCGGCGGCGTGATGGCCGGGTGCTCGATGGGCGTCGGAAGCGCGCTCACGCCGCCCTGCCCCCCCTTCGCATCAGGCTGAGGTCGACCTCAGACATCGCCTGCGCTTCGTCTCCTATCTCCGCGTCCCGCGGTGCCGCATTTTCTTGCTTCCGGTCATGGCGACGCACTGCGCCCCTTTTTGTCACCACTTTCCGCAAGCTAAGCCGCGCGGGACCGGGTCACATCCCCCTTTTTGAGTACACCCCAGAAATCCCCCAAACGAGTGAGGGGCCGGGATTGCGCCCGGCCCCTCGTTGAGTGTCGTGTTGGTGGCCCTGCCCTAGGGCCGCCGACCCCGTCCGTCGATCAGCTTCCCGGCGTGAGGGCCGCCGGCAGAGCCTCGGGCGAAGGCGCCAGATCAGGATCGTTCATCAGCGCGTCCGCCTCGGCAGGCCCGAGCTCGTAAGTGGTCGGCTGGGCGCTGGTGTCGCCTTCGGCCGCGTCCTCGTACGAGGTGTCGTTCCAGGACACGTCGGCCCAGGAGACATCCGCCCAGGACACGTCGGCCCAGGAGACATCCGCCCAGGACACGTCGGCCCAGGAGACCACGTTGAACGCCGCGTCGTTCCAGGAGACGTCATCCCACGAGACGTCGTCCCAGGAGACGTTCGACTTGGCCACGTCGATCCAGCTGACCGCGTCGAAGGCGGGGACGCTGGAGCCGGCAACCGTCTTGACGAAGGCATCCAGGCCCTTGTTCGGGTTCGGCGGATGGTTGGTCCGCCAGGCCCTGTTGACCTGAACCTCGCCCACGCCGACCGAGCCCTGGGGAGCAGCCGGGAGCGGGGTCGCCGTCTCCATGAGGGCGCCCTTGACCTGGTCGGGTGTGTACGACGGATGCTTGGCCAGGATCTGGGCTGCCGCGCCGGCGACCACAGGGGCCGCGAACGAGGTGCCCGAGAGCTGGATGTAGCCGGGTGCGACCAGCTTGTCCGCGCGCTCCGACGCCAGCGTCGAGTTGCTCGGCACCGGCCCGACCATGTACCGGCCAGGAGCGACGACGTCCGGCTTCATGAAGCCGTCGAGCGTCCGCCCGTACGCCGACCACGGAGCTGCCGTGTCGTCGTTGCGCCAGAGTGTCCCGCCGAGGTCGGCCGCCCCGACGGTGATCACGAAGGGATCGTTGCCCGGTGCGTACGGGACGCCGCTGGGCGTGTTCCCGGTGCCGTAGTTGCCGGCAGCCGCGACCACGACGACGCCGCCGAACCAGAGCTTCTCGACAGCCTGATCGAGCGGATCGCGGTAGAAGTTGCTCTTCATCGCCGAGTGCAGCGAGAAGTTCGCGATGCGGATGTTGTAGCGATCCTTGTTCGCGAGCAGCCACTGGCAGGCCGCGATCACGTCGCTCGTCCGCGCGACGCCGCTGTCGTCCATGACGTCGAGCGAGACGAGGTTGGCCTGCGGCGTGGTGCCCGCGTACCCGTCGGCCGCACCGGCTGCGATGCCGGCCACGAAGGTGCCGTGGCCGCGCCCGTCGCCGGCCGAGTTGTTCGGCAGGGTCGACAGGTTGACGCTCGCCAGAAGGCGCCAGCCGAAGTCCGCCCGGCCGGGCTGGACGCCCGAGTCGACGACCGCGATCGTCGGGGCGCTCCCCGGTGCGAGGGCGTCGTAGCCGTTCCACGCCTTCGACGCGCCCGACTCGAAGGGCCAGAGCTGCGTCGAGCGGTACGCGCTGACCTTCACCGGGACGTCCGGCGTGATGATCAGGTTCTTGTCCTTCATGAGCATCGCGAGCTTGCGAGCCCGGATCTTCACGGCGACGCCGTCGACCACGCCGAGCGTGCGCTTCATGCTCTCGGGATCGTTGGCGGCGTCCTGCCGGTCGGCGCGGTTGAAGGCGCCGACGGCGGCGGAAAGATCACCGTTGGTGCTCTGGATGATTACCCGCACGAGCTTGTTCGGATGGCGCTTGGCGCCACGGAGCAGCCCGGGCGACACCCAGGTGCGCTTCGGCGAGAAGGCGACTGCGCGCAGTTTCTTGCCCTGTCCTGCGCTGGAAGCGAGCGGAACGGCGATCACGAGCATCGCCACGAGCGCGGTCACGAACCCGCGGCCGCCCTTGCCCCAGAGCACGTTCGAACGAGTCTCGCCGCCGCGGTTGCCAGTACCCCACAACGCGCTAGACCGGTGTTCTCCACGCTTCCCGCCGTTCGTCCGCACCTTCCGCTCTCCTTTCCGCGCCTGAGCGCGGGCCGCATTTCAAGTCGCATCCCATCGCCCGTTACCCCCCGGGCCTGAAAACCTGGCGGAACGTATCCGTGACCCGACCCCGCCTACATCCCCCGGCCGGGTGAGGAGGCCCGAAAGTTCCCTCGATCGAGTGATACGCCGCGCCGACGAGGTAGCGTCCTTTCGCGATGGCCGTTCGCGTGCCCCTCTCCGCCGAGATCCTGCTCGCCCGCGCGGCCGCCCGGCTCTCTCGCCTGGCCGGCGCCGGCGGTGGGACGACCGTGCCCGGAAAGCTGCTCTGGAAGCTCGATCCGGGAGCTGTCGACCGCCTCGCCGCGCGGCTTCCGCAGGGTGCAGCGTTGATCTCGGCCACGAACGGCAAGACGACGACCTCGGCGATGGCCGCGCGGATCCTCTCGCCGTCCGTGCGGCTGGCGCACAACCGCTCGGGCGCGAACCTCGTCTCCGGGGTCGCGTCCGCCCTTCTCGCGGCCCGCGACGCCGAGCTGGGGCTGTTCGAGGTCGACGAGGGTGCGCTGCCGGAGGTGGCGCGGAGGCTGCAGCCGCGCGCCGTCTGCCTCGGGAACCTGTTCCGCGACCAGCTCGACCGGTACGGCGAGCTCGAGTTGCTGGCCTCGCGCTGGCGTGAGTCTGTCTCGAAGCTTCCGCGCGACGCTGCGCTCGTCGTGAACGGCGACGACCCGCAGGTCGGCGACCTCGCGAGCGGGCGGCCGAAGACGACCGTGTTCGGGGTCGACGACGCGCGCCATGCCTCGCCTGAGCTCCAGCACGCGGCCGATTCCAAGTGGTGCGTCCGGTGCGGCACGCCGTACGTGTACGCGGCGGCCTACATGGGACATCTCGGCGACTACCGCTGCCCCGCCTGCGGCCACGCGCGTCCTGCGCTCGACGTGGTCGCCCGCGAGATCGAGCTGAACGGCCTCGAGAGCGTCTCCTTCGAGCTGGTCACTCCCGAGGGTTCGAGGCGCGTCGAGCTAGCCGTGCCCGGGCTCTACAACGTCTACAACGCGCTCGCCGCCGCCGCGCTCACCCGGGCACTCGGGGTCGAGCTGGAAGGAATAGTCGCCGGTTTGCAGGGCTTTTCTGCCGCGTTCGGGCGCTTCGAGCGGATCGAGATGGGTGACGGCACGCTGCTCATGCTCCTGATCAAGAACCCGGCCGGGGCGAACGAGGTCGTTCGCACGCTCGTCGCCGGAGGAGCGCCCAGCCTGCTTCTCGTCGCGCTGAACGACGAGATCGCGGACGGCCGGGACGTCTCCTGGATCTGGGACGTCGACTTCGAGCCCCTGCTCGGCTCCCTGGAGCGGTTGGTGGCAACGGGCGAACGGGCGGCCGAGCTCGCGCTCCGCTTCAAGTACGCCGGCCTCCCGGAGAGCTCGATCGACGTGAGGCCGTCGCTCGAGGATGCGCTGGACCACGCGCTCGCGCTGACACCGCCGGGCTCGGAGCTCGTCGCACTGCCCACCTACACGGCGATGCTGGCCCTGCGCGATCTCGTGGCGCGGCGCGGGTTTGCGCGGCCCTACTGGGAGGAGGCGGCGTGAGGATCGTCGTCGGGCACCTCTTCCCGGACTACCTGAACATCTACGCGGATCGCGGCAACATCGCCGTTCTCTCGCGGCGTGCCGCCTGGCGCGGACACGAGCTCGACGTTTCGGCGCTCGGCGCGGACGCCGTCGTTCTCCCGGGCGAGCACGACCTGTACTACATCGGTGGCGGCCAGGACCGCGAGCAGGAGCTGATCGCCCCCGCGCTGGCCGCCCACGGCGAAGGTCTCCGCTCAGCGGTCGACGAAGGCGCCGCGCTGCTGGCCGTCTGCGGCGGCTACCAGCTGCTCGGGCGCTCCTACCGCGACCAGAGCGGCGCCGAGCTTCCCGGGGTCGGGATCTTCCCTCTGCACACGGTTGCCGGCGAGCGCCGGATGATCGGGGACGTGCTGCTCGAGTGCGAGCTCGAGCCCGGCGAGCGGCGCACCCTGGCCGGGTTCGAGAACCACGCCGGCCGGACGTACCTCGACGAGGGCGCAGAGCCGCTCGGACGCGTGATCGCGGGCTTCGGCAACGACGGCGAGAGCGGCTACGAAGGGTGCCGCGTCGGCCGCGCCGTCGGCACATACCTTCACGGCCCGCTTCTGCCGAGGAACCCGTGGCTCGCCGACTGGCTGCTGGCGCAGGCGATCGCCCACCGAACCGGCGAGGCGTCGCCGCTCGAGCCGCTGGACGACGGCCTCGAGGCGCAGGCCCACGAGGTCTCGGCCGGCCGCGCCCGGTCGCGCGGCGGGCGCTAGGGGGCCCAGAGGGCGCCGAGGTAGACCGCGGGGTCTCCTGACGTCCAGCGCTGCAGGAAGCGCTGGATCGGCGGGTGCAGCACGACCTCGTCCAGTTCGTCCGGGCTGAACAGCCGGTGGCCGCGAACGGCCGCATCGCGTGAGGTGACCGCCTCCAGGGAGCGCTGGCCGAGATCCCCGGCGAAGATGATGTGGACGACGTGCTTGGCCGCGAAGGAGCGCCGGGGTGCGATCGAGTCGACGAGCGCGACCGGGCCTTCGACGGGCGGGTCGTCGTCGATCCCGAGCTCCTCGGTCAGCTCGCGGTGCAGCGCGTCCACCAGGCTCTCTCCGGAGTTGACGCCTCCTCCCGGGAGCAGCCAGTACTCGCGCCCGTTCTTCTCGTGACGGCAGAGCAGCAGGCTCCCCTGCCAGCGCAGGATCGCCGATACGCGGATCCGGGGCTCGGCGGTCACTTCCTCGAGGATCCGAAACCGCGGGCGCCCCGTTCGGTCTCGGGAAGCTCCTCGACCTCGGTCAGCTCGAGCTCGGGAACGGGCAGGACGACGAGCTGCGCGATCCGCATGCCCGGCTCGACCACGAACGGTTCGTCCCGATCGGTGTTCAGCAGCACGACGCGGATCTCGCCGCGGTAGCCGGAGTCGATCAGGCCCGGCGCGTTCACGACCGAGACGCCGTGCCGAGCCGCGAGCCCCGAGCGCGGTTGGACGAAGCCCGCGAACCCCTCGGGGATCGCGACCGCCAGGCCGGTGTCGACGACCGCGCGTGCGCCAGGGCCGAGCTCGTGGCGCTCGCAGGCGGCGAGGTCGAGCCCCGCGTCTCCCGCGTAGGCGCGCTCGGGAAGGACCGCGTCCTCGCGCAGGCGCCGAATCGGGAGCTCGATCACCGGCGCGTGCGCGCGGATGCCTGCCGCGGCTCTGCGATCAAGTAGGACGCGAAGCGTTGCACCTCGCTGCGCGGCAGGCGGACCCGGACGAAGACGCCCTCGGGGCGATCGGCCCGCTCGTCGACGGGCGCGCCGAGCGAGTACAGCTCGGCGAGGCGGGCGCCGTCCGCGTACGGGATCAGAAGCCGCACGGGCTCGAAGCGCTCCGCAAACCGCTCGGCGATCCGCACCCGCAGCTCGTCGAGCCCTTCCCCGGTCCGGGCCGAGACCTGGAGCGCGTCCGGGAACCGGTTCGCCAGCCGCCGCCGCTGAAGGGAGTCGACGGCGTCGATCTTGTTCAGGACGAGCTCGACCGGAAGCTCGCCCGCACCGATCTCGTCCAGCACGCCGAGCACGGCGTCCAGCATCTGCTCGAGCCGCTCCTCGGACACGGACGCGTCCGCGACGTGCAGCACGACATCCGCGACCAGCGTCTCTTCGAGCGTCGCCGCGAACCCCTCGACCAGCTGATGCGGCAGGCGGCGGATGAAGCCCACCGTGTCGGTCACCAGATAGCGGCGGCCGTCGACGTCGAAGCTGCGCGTGGTCGGGTCGAGGGTCTCGAACAGGCTGTCGTTCACGGAGACTCCTGCGCCCGTGAGCGCGTTCAGGAGCGTCGACTTGCCGACGTTCGTGTACCCGGCGAGCGCGATCGTCGGAGTCTCGGAGCGGCGCCTGGACTTCCTGCGGGTCGCGCGCTGCTGGCCGAGGTCGCGGAGCCGTCGCTTGAGCAGCGAGACCCGCCGGCGCGCCAGCCGCCTGTCGGTCTCGAGCTGCGTCTCGCCGGGGCCGCGCGTCCCGACGCCGCCTCCCAGGCGCTCGAGGTGCTTCCAGAGGCCGCGCATGCGCGGGAGGTTGTACTCGAGCTGCGCGAGCTCGACCTGGAGCTTGCCCTCGGCGCTGACGGCGTGCTGCGCGAAGATGTCGAGGATCAGCTGCGTCCGGTCGACGACGCGAGCCTGCAGTTCGTCCTCGAGCAGGCGCTGCTGCACGGGCGACAGCTCGTCGTCCACAAGGAGCACGTCTGCGGCCGATTCAGGATAGGCCTGCTTCAGCTCGGCGAGCTTGCCCTTGCCGAGGTACGTCTTCGGCGCGGGCCGCGCGCGGTGCTGGACGAGCGCCCCGATCGGCTCGACGCCCGCGGTGCGCGCGAGCTCTTCCAGCTCCGGCAGCTCCTCCTCGGGAGCAACCCCCTGGGCGAGGACGGCGACGACGAACCCGCGCTCGGGCTCGGCGCCCGGCGAAGGATCGGGCTGATGTGCCGTCACGCGTCGATTATGCCTGCTCGTAAGGTGGATTCGATACGGCGCACGGCCTCCTCGAGGCGATCGTCCGCGACGGTCAGCGAGATGCGGAAGAACCCCTCCCCGCTCGGCCCGTATGCCGGCCCCGGCGAGACCACCACTGCCGCCTCCTGGAGCACGAGCTCGGCGAACGACTCGGACGTGTAGCTCTCCGGGACCCGGACCCAGAAGTACGGCGTGGCCTTGGGCGGCTCGACCGGCAGGCCGATCGCGGCGAGCCCCTCGGCGACGAGGTCCCGCCTGCGCGTGTAGATCTCCGACATCTCGCGCGGGAAGTCGCGTGCCTCGGTGAGCGCGACGGCCGTCGCGTGCTGAACTGCCTCGAACATCCCCGAGTCGAGGTTCGTCTTCAGCTGCCGGTAGCGCTCGACGACGTCCGCATTGCCGGCGACGACCCCGGTCCGCCAGCCGGTCATGTTCCAGCCCTTCGAGAGGGAGAAGATCTCGATCCCGACCTCCCTGGCGCCAGGTGTCTCGAGGAAGCTCGGAGCCCGGTAGCCGTCGAAGCAGATCTCTGAGTACGCGTTGTCGTGCACGACGACCAGGTCGTTCGCGCGGGCGAACGCGATCGCCTCGTCGAAATAGCCGGGCTTGACGATCGCGCCGGTCGGGTTGTTCGGGTAGTTGAGGAAGAGGACGTTTGCCCGTGCCAGGACATCGCTCGGGATCGAGCCGAGGTCCGGAAGGAAAGCGTTCTCCTCGTCGAGCGGCAGGTAGTGCACCTCCGCGCCCGCGAAGAGCGGCCCGGCCGTGTAGGGCGGGTAGCCCGGGTCGGGTGAAAGGGACACGTCGCCCGGGTCGAGCAGCGCGAGGCAGACGTGGCCGACGGCCTCCTTGCCCCCGAGCGCGGGGACGATCTCGGAGCCGGGGTCGAGGTCGACGCCGAAGCGGTCGCGGTAGAAGCCGGCCGCGGCCTCGCGAAACTCGTCGGAACCGTGGTTCGTCGGATACCGGTGCGTGCCCGGATCGCGGGCCGCCTCGACGAGGGCGGCGACCACAGGCTCGGGGGTCGGGAGGTCCGGGTCGCCGATCCCGAGGCTGATCACGTCGATGCCTTTACGGCGCTTCTCCGCGATCTTGCGCTCGAGCTCCGCGAAGAGGTATGGCGGAACCGCGTCAAGTCGGCTTGCGAACTTCACAGGGCGAACTCCTCGGCGAGCTCAACGGTGCAGATCTCCTCGGCAGGACCCGTGAGAACTGCGCGGCCGTCCTCGAGCTCGACGGTGAGATCGCCGCCGGCAAGATGGACCGTGATCGGACTCTCGCACCAGCCGCGCGCGATCGCGGCGGCCGATGCGGCCACCGAGCTCGTCCCAGAGGAGAGCGTCTCCCCCGCTCCGCGCTCCCAGACGCCGACCGTCAGGTCATGCGCTCCGTCCACGCGGATCAACTGCACGTTCGTCCGATCGGGGAATCGCTCGTGGTTCTCGACCAGCGGCCCGAGGCGCAAGAGGTCCTCGCGGTCGGGCTCGCGCCGGATGACCGCATGTGGGTTGCCGACGGAAACCGGAGTGAGCTCGAGCTCCTCGCCGCCGACTGCGAGCGTCTCCGGGGCGCCGACCTCGACCTCGCCGACGTCGAGCTCGACCTGGCGATCGCCGTGAACCTGCGCGGCGACCTCGCGCGGCCCGACCTGGATCCGGACGGCGTCCTCGCCGCTGCGGCGCGCGAGCCAGCGTGCGGCTATCCGCGTCCCGTTTCCCGACAGCTCGGCGGTCGAGCCGTCCGGGTTCCAGATCACGACCTCGGCCTCTGCGCCGTTCGCGGAGACGACCTCGAGGATTCCGTCCGAGCCGACCCCGAAGTGGTAGTCGCAGATGCGCTGGACGCGCTCGGGGGTCAACGGGACGGTGAGCTCTGCCCGCTCAACGAGCAGGTAGTCGTTGCCGAGACCGTGCCATTTCGACAATTTCATCCGCGAGCTCGCCCGGAGGGCGCTGGGCGGGGAGGCTAACAACGCCCGGTATCCGGTGCATCCACCTGAGCTGGTAGACGGCGTAGCGGCGGGTGCGGACGATAAGAGCGTCGATTGCCTCGTCGCGCGGGAGCTCGGCGACCTCGCGCAACCCGTGGATGTGGCGCGCCGTCGCCGAGATTGGCCTCTCGAGCGCTCGGCGCACCTCCTCCTCCACCCCGCGCTCGAACATCTCCTGCGTGCGGGCCTCGATGCGGCGGCGCAACTCGTCCCGCGGGAGGTCGAGGCCGACGACCATGGTCGGATGGCGTGGCTCGCCTGCCCAGAGGCGATCCTCGGCCGGACGCAGGGACGAGCCCGCCTCGGCGAGTTCGAGCGCCCGCACCACGCGGCGCCGGTCGTTCGGGTGCACCGCGGCGGCCGCAGCCGGGTCGCGCTCGGCCAGAAGCTCGTGCACCCGTTCGCGGCCGACGCGGTCGTAGAGCCGCTCGAGTCGCTCCCGCGCTCCCGACGCCGGCGCCGGCGGCAGCTCCAGGTCGGCGAGCGCGGCGCGAAGGTAGAGGCCGGTCCCACCGACGACGACCGGCGTGCGCCCCGCGTCGAGGATCTCGTCGATCGCCGCGTGCGCCAGCTCCTGGTACTCGGCCACGGACGCCTCGTGGTCGAGGTCCCAGATCCCGACCAGGCGCGTGGGAAAGTCCGACTGGTTCGTGAGGATCGGCAGGCCGCGGTAGACCTGCATCGAGTCCGCGGAGACAAGCTCGGCGTCAATCCGGCCAGCGATCTCCTCGGCGACCGCGCTCTTGCCCGAGGCCGTCGGCCCGTAGATCGCGATGACACTCATCCGATCAGCTACGCAGGCGACCGGCGGCCAGCTCGAGCTCCTTGTCGTTCAGGCCGGCCGAGCGGAGGTACCCCTCGACGCTCCCGTGCCGCCGATCGAGCTCGGCGAAGACCCCGACCATCGACGCTGCGGGAGTCTGGGCGATGCGCCGGAGGCGTTCCAGCTCCTCCTCGGTGTCCGCCGCCGCAAACCACGCCTCGTGCCGGGGCCGCAGTCGTTCCTCGCTGAGCGCGTAGTCGGCCGCGATGTCCTCGGGGGCCACACCGGCGAGGTCGAGCAGGAACGCCGAGAGGAGGCCGGTTCGGTCCTTGCCGCCCACGCAGTGGACGACGATGCCGCCCTCGCGGGCGTTGGCCACCGCACGGATCGCCGCTGCGACGTTCACCTTGAAGCGCTCGAGGAAGATCAGGTAGACGTCACGGGTCGAGGTTGCGACATCGGGAGCGGCCGCCGATGCAGCGTCGATCTCCGGCCCGATCTCCTCCCACTCCTTGTCGCTCGCCTCCATGAACGGAACGTGGACGACGTCGACCGACACGTCCGCGGGCGGATCCTCCTCCCGCTCGTGGTCCCCGCGGAGGTCGAGCACGGTGCGGATGCCGTAATCGACGAGCGCCGCCCAGCCCGCGGCGGTGAGGAGCCGGACGCTGTCCGCCCGCACGATCGCGCCGTAGCTCGTCTCACCTCCGTCGCGCGTCGGGTGGCCGCCGAGGTCGCGGACGTTGATGCAGCCGTCCCAGGCGATCTCGCGTTCGTGCAATACCACGGTCAGGCGGCGGCTACGGCGAGCTGGGCGCCACGAAGGGTCGTCGAGGTGGCGCCGTCGATGCGAACCTCGACGAGCTCGCCCGGCTCGGCGCTTCCGGAGAAGTTCACGGTCGTGTTGCGGCGCGTTCGCCCGCGGAGCACCGACGGATCGGTGCGGCTCGGGCCCTCGACCAGCACCTCCTCGGTGCGTCCGACCCGCTCCACGTTCCGCCGCCCGGCGACGACCTGGACGGTCTCGATCAGGCGCTCGATCCGCTCGCGCTTGGCCTCCTCGGGGATCTGGTCGGGCATCGCGGCGGCCTCGGTGCCCTGGCGCGGCGAGTAGACGAACGTGAACGCGCCGTCGTACGCCACTTCCTCGACGGCCGTGAGCGTCTCCTCGAAGTCGCTCTCGGTCTCGCCGGGGAAGCCGACGATCAGGTCGGTCGTCAGCGCGAGATCGGGGATCGCGGCCCGCAGGTCGTCCACGAGGCGGAGGTAGCGCTCGCGCGAGTACGTGCGGCGCATCGCCCTGAGGATCCGGCTCGAGCCGGACTGGAGCGGGAGGTGCGCGTGCTCGCACACGGACCCGCACTCGGCCATCGCCTCGATCACCGGCGGCCGGAAGTCCTTCGGATGCGGGCTCGTGAAGCGGATCCGCTCGATGCCGTCGATCGCGTCGACCGCGCGTAGCAACCCGGCGAAGTCGACTCGCTCGTCGAGCGGGAGGTCACGCCCGTACGAGTTCACGTTCTGCCCGAGCAGCGTGATCTCGCGCACACCGTCGCCGGCGAGCGCCTCGACCTCCGCCACGATCTCCTGCGCCGGCCGCGACACTTCGCGCCCCCGCACCGCGGGCACGATGCAGTAGGCGCACTTCGAGTTGCAGCCCATCGAGATCTGCACCCAGGCCTGGAACGCCCGCTCGCGACGCTTCGGCAGGCGTCCTGCAAACGCGCGCTCGTCGAGGCCGAACGCGCCTCTGGTCACACCGAGCCCGCCCGCGCCGAGCCACTCGCCGAGATGCGGGATCGACCCCGGGCCGAACGCGACGTCCACGTACGGGTAGAGCGCGAACAACCGCTCCCGCTGGGCCTCCGCGTAGCAGCCGCCGACGGCGATCACCTTCTCCGGTTCGGACTCCTTGAGCGCCCGCGCCTGGGCGAGGTGTGCAGCGAAGCGCTGGTCCGGCTTCTCGCGAATCGTGCACGTGTTGAAGACGAGGACGTCGGCTTCGTCCTTCGTGGCCGCCTCGCCGAGCCCGAGCTCCTCGAGCATGCCCTTGATCCGCTCCGAGTCGTGCGCGTTCATCTGGCAGCCGAAGGTCGTGACGTGGTAGCGGCGCATGGCCCGAAACTCTAACCGCGGGCGACGAAGACCTCGATCGGCACCTCGGGCTTGTCGGGCGCGACATGTGTCGTCACCTCGAAACCCCCGGCCGCGATCAGATCCAGCCAGGTCGCGTGTGGAAACAGGCCGCAGACGTGGCGGTCCTGCAAGCAGCGGACAGTCCCGTCCTGCTGCCGCAGGAGGTAGGCAAAGTCGCCGACGTAGGTCGTGTCTTCAGGGTCGGGATCCCACATCCACTCGACGTAGCGCAGCCCGCGTCCGTCGTCGCCGTCGTGGCCACCGGCCCAGGTTCGCTGCTCGAAGCGCTCGGCGACGAGATCGGGGACAAACAGCGCCGCGCCTCCCCGCCGGCAATGCGCGCGCACCGTCGCAATCGTGGCCGCAAGATCTTCCTCGCTCGTGATGTAGGCGATCGCGTCGTGGACGAAGACGCCGTCGAAGGTCTCCCCCAGCCTGACGGTCCGCATGTCCCCCTCCAGGTGGCGGCACCCGGGGTTCAGCGACCGGCTCAGCTCGAGCATCCCCGGGGAGCGGTCTACGAGTGTCAGCTCGAAGTGCTCCTTCATGTGCGAGGCGTTGTTCCCGCCGCCGCTTCCCAGCTCGAGCACGGTTCGGACCGGGCCGTCGCAGGCCTCGACGAGGAGCGCGCGGTAGAGCTCGGCCTCGTCCTTGTAGTCCTCGGGCGCGGTGAGAAGGTGGAACCAGGGCGCGAGCTCGCCGTAGAGCAGCGGCTCGTCGGGGCTCATTTCGCGTACTCGGTCGCGCGCGACTCGCGGATTACCGTCACCTTGATCTGGCCCGGGTACTCGAGCTGGTCCTCGATCTCGCGCGCGATCTCGTGCGAGAGGAGCACGGCGCCGTCGTCGTCGACCTCTGTCGGCTTGACGATCACGCGGATCTCGCGGCCGGCCTGGAGCGCGTAGACCTTCTCCACGCCCTTGTGGCGGGCCGCGACCTCCTCGAGCGCCTCGAGTCGGTTGATGTACTGCTCGAGGTTCTCCCCGCGCGCGCCCGGGCGGGAAGCGGAGATCGCGTCGGCCGCGATCAGCAGGACAGCCTCGACCGTCTGGGGCTCGACCTCGTTGTGGTGCGCCTCGATGGCGTGCACGACGGCCGGCGACTCGCCGTAACGCCGTGCGTGCTGCCCCGAGAGCAGCGCGTGCGATCCCTCGGCCTCGTGTGTCAGCGCCTTGCCGAGGTCGTGGAGGAGCGCCGCCCGCTTCGCGGTCTTTACGCTCGCCCCCAGCTCGGCGGCCATGATCCCGGTCAGATGCACGACCTCGAGCGTGTGCCGGAGGACGTTCTGCCCGTAGCTCGTGCGAAAGCGCAGGCGCCCGAGGATCTTCACCAGCTCCTCGTGGAACTCGCCGCAGTTGGCCTCGAAGACCGCCTGCTCGCCGGACTGCTTCATGAGGTCGTCGATCTCGGCCTTCGACTGGTAGTACATCTCCTCGATCCGCGCCGGGTGGATGCGGCCGTCCTCGATCAGCTTCGTGAGCGTCAGCTTCGCCACCTCGCGCCGGATGCCGTCGAAGGACGAGAGCACGACCGCCTGCGGCGTGTCGTCGATGATCACGTCGACCCCGGTCAGGTGCTCGAGCGCGCGGATGTTCCGTCCCTCGCGGCCGATGATGCGGCCTTTCATGTCGTCGGACGGGAGCTCGATCAGCGAGACAGTCATCTCCGACGCGTGACTCGCGGCCACGCGCTGGAGGGCGTCCGCGACGAGGTTCCTCGCGCGCCGCTTCGCCTCGCTGCGGGCCTCCTCCTCCGCCTGGCGAACATGGCGAGCGAGCTCGTGGCGGATCAGCTCCTCCGAGCGCTCCAGCAGGTGCGCCTTCGCCTCGTTGACGGTCATCCCCGAGATGCGCTCGAGCTCGCCGAGCTCCTTGTCGCGCGCGTCCTTCAGCTGCTCCTGGAGCTCGCGGGTGTGGATCTCGCGGTCGGCGATCCCCTGTTCGCGCCGGCTCATCTCCGTGAGCTTCCTGTCGATGTCGTCCTCCTTCGCCAGGAGGCGCTCCTCGATCTTGATCGTGTCGGAGCGGCGGGTCGCGACCTCCTCCTCGATCGTCGCGCGCATGCGGACGGCATCCTCACGGGCCTCGATCTGGGCCTCGCGCCGAAGCGCCTCGGCGTCGTTCTTCGCCTCGCTGAGGAGCAGCTGGCGGGTTCGTCGCGCGGCGGCAAGGCGCGAGCCGGTCAGCGCGTAGAGCGAGAGGAACGCAAGGCTGGCTCCGAGTGCCAGGCCGATCGCAATCCCGATGACGACGAACATGCACGCTCCCTCAAGTTGCGCCGGGAGACCCGGCTGGGACCGGTTGTCCGCGCCGGAGCGCGGCGCTCATCCGGCACCGCTGCAACGGACGTGCTCGAATCGGAGTGCGAGGCGCGCAAGCCTCGCGGACGGTCAACTCACCGCCGCTCTGCCTTCGCCTCCTCTGCGCTCATAGTGGATAGATCGTCCTCGCTCGATTAACAGGATCCGATTCGGAAACTCGTATAGATGCAGGCTAAATGTCGAATGAAGCGGTTTCCATCCTAGCGCCGCCGACGTTCACGGCGCAACGCTCTCATTCGCCGCCTGCCTGGTGATCTCCTCGTCGAAGCCGCGTCCGGCGAGAAGGCGGGCCGTCTTCGGACCGCGGCCCCGGCGTGCGACGATCCGCGCCGCACGCTCCCGCTCGGGCTCGAGGCCGGCGATCGTTTCCTCGACGAGCTCGGGCTCGACGCCCTGCCGCTCGAGATCGAATCGAATCGCCGCGTCGCCCTGTCCACGCTCTGCGAGCGACCCGGCGCGCTGCTCCGCGAAGCGCGCATCGCTGACGAGGCCGGCGTGCTCGAGGGCCGCCAGCGCCTCCTCGGCGTCGCCAGGCTCGACCCCCGCTCGCGCCAGCCGTTCGCGGAGCCCGCGAACTGAGAACTCGCGCCTCGCGAGCGCCCGGGTTGCCACCGCGAGCGCCTGCGACCGCTCCCCCTCCACTAGGCCGTCGAGCCGACCTCTGCGGGCACCTCGATCTCCTCCGGCGGGGCCTCGGCCGGCTCCGCCGCGTCCACCTCGCGAGGCAGGAGACGCGCCGAGACGACCTGCTCCGGGCCGGCGAGGGCCTGGATCCGCACGAGGATCTGCTCGCCGACGTCCGGATGCTCACGCAGGAACGCGGTCGCGTTCTGGCGCCCCTGGCCGAGCCGCTCGTCCTCGAAGCTGAAGTGCGAGCCCGACTTCTGCACGATCTTGCGCTCGAGCGCCGCGTCGAGCACCGTGCCCTCCCAGGAGATCCCGGTGCCGTAGATGATGTCGAACTCGGCCTGCTTGAACGGCGGCGCGACCTTGTTCTTGACCACCTTCACGCGCACGCGGTTGCCGAACGCCTCCACGCCGTCCTTCAGCGTCTCGATTCGACGGATGTCGAGCCGGACCGACGAGTAGAACTTCAGCGCCCGGCCGCCCGGTGTCGTCTCCGGGTTGCCGAACATGACGCCGATCTTCTCGCGCAGCTGGTTGACGAAGATGCAGATCGTGTCGGTGCGGTTGAGCGTGCCGGCGAGCTTCCGCAGCGCCTGGCTCATCAGCCGGGCCTGGAGGCCGACGTGCGAGTCGCCCATCTCGCCCTCGATCTCGGCCTTCGGGGTCAGCGCCGCGACCGAGTCGATCGCGACGACGTCGAGGGCGCCCGAACGAATCAGCAGCTCCGCGATCTCGAGCGCCTGCTCGCCGGTGTCCGGCTGCGAGACGAGCAGGTTGTCGATGTCGACGCCGATTCGCTTCGCGTAGGCCGGGTCCATCGAGTGCTCGGCGTCGATGAACGCGCAGATCCCTCCGCGGCGCTGCGCCTCGGCGATCACGTGGTAGACGAGCGTCGTCTTGCCCGAGGACTCCGGGCCGAAGATCTCGACGATCCGGCCGCGCGGGACCCCTCCGATCCCGAGCGCGAGATCGAGCGAGAGCGAGCCGGTCGAAACCGCCCCGATCGCGACCTGGGCCTGGTCGCTCATGCGCATCACCGACCCCTTGCCGAACTGCCGCTCGATCTGGCCGAGGGCGGTGTCGAGAGCTTGCTCGCGGTCCAACGTCATCAACCTCCTAGGGCGACCGATTCAACAACTTCGTACTGCGCTCCGCCGGACCGCAGCACCGAATGATAGAGAGCGGCATCGGACGGACTGAATGGCCGAACGGCCGGCAGCGGCGGGCTCAAACGGGGCCGGGAGCGGAAGCGCAGGACGGTCACGTGAGGCAGCCACCTCCGCCGCTCGGGCTCGTAGACGCCGAGCGCCTCGAGCCGCCCGTGGAGGTCGCTGGCAAGCGCCTGTGCGCGGCCGTCGTCGTCGCCGAGCGCGAGCATGCCCACGGATCGCGTCTCGCGGTAGCGCTCGACGGAGAGCAAGGGGCGTTCAACGTCTCTCGCGGCCTCGCGCAGGGCGCCGACGATGCCATCCACCTCCTCGGCCGGCCGGTGTCCGAGGAACGCGAGCGTGATGTGCAGGTTCGCGGCCGGAAGCGCCCTGGCGTCACGCACGCCCGCGAACGCCTCCCCCTGCCACTCGACGAGGGCGCCGGTCGTCTCGGCCGGGAGGCGCAGCGCGCAGAAGAGGCGGATTCGCTCACCGCCCTCGACGCTAGCAGCGGAGCTCACGCGTCTTCGTGACGATTCTGCGTCAAGAGCCGCAACAACGAATGGAGCGCCGCGGCCGTCGCCCGGCCGCGCACCGCGCTTCGCCCACCCGGGAGGTTCAGCTCCACCCCGCGCCCTCCGTCGGGTCCCTCGGCGTGGAGGTAGACGAGGCCGACCGGTTTTTCCGGCGTTCCTCCTCCGGGGCCTGCGACACCGGTCACGGCGACCGCGACGTCCGCGCCCAGTCGCGCGCGGATCCCGCCGGCCATTGCTGCGGCGACCTCGGCCGAGACCGCGCCATGTCGGGCCAGGAGCTCCTCGGGGACGCCGAGCTCGGCGCTCTTGACCTCGTTCGCGTAGGCGACGATCCCGCCGCAGAAGACGTCGCTCGCGCCCGCGACGGCGGTGAGCCTCGAGGCGACGAGACCTCCGGTGCACGACTCGGCCGCCGCGAGCGAGAGCCCTCGTTCGCGGCACGCGGCGAGCACGAGCTCCTCGACGGGCCGCTCGTCCTCGGCGAACAGCTGCTCCCCGAGACGCGCGTGCAGCTCCGTGCTCAGCGACGCCGCCTGCTCGCGCCCGTTCTCCTCGGAGAGCAGGTCGACGTGGATCTCGTAGTCGCGCGCGCAGATCGTGGCGCGGAGCCCGTCGCTCTCTCCCCCGGCCTCGTCCAGGGCGCGCGCGACCGTCGACTCGCTCACCCCGTAGAAGCGCAGCACACGTCGCTCGGGCACTCGCGCGCGCGAGAGGACTGCCTGCACGGGCGCCGAGGCGACCGCCGAGGGCCAGAGCCGCTGCAGCTCGGGAGGCGGGCCGGGGAGCACGACGGCCACCGAGCTTGCGCACTGGAGCACGAGCCCGGGCGCCGTTCCTGCGACGCCGATCACGACCGCGCCCTCGGGAAGGGTCGCCTGCTTGCGGACGCCGGGCACGAAGTCGTCGTAGGGCCGCTTCATCCGCTCGGCGAACCCGCGCGAGATCGCCTCGATCTCCGCCTCGAGGCCCGTGTCGACGAAGAGCTCGCGCCCCGCGGCCTTGGCGAGCAGCTCCACGGTCCGGTCGTCGTGCGTGGGCCCGAGCCCTCCCGAGACGAGGCAGAGGTCGGCCTCGAGGCCCTCGCGGAGCGCCGACTCGAGCTCGTCCGCGTCGTCCCCGACGATCGCGATCCGCGCGGGCTCCACGCCCAGCCGCAGGAGCTCGGCGGCGAGGAACGGGCCGTTCCGGTCGGTCCGCTCGCCGCGTACGAGCTCGCTGCCCGTGACGACGACGACCCCGCGCGGGCGGGTCAAGCGGCGGGTGGTGCGACCGAGATGCCCTGTCGCGTCACGCGCACGGTGACCGGGCCGCCGTTACCCGGGAACGCCACGACTCGCCCGTTGAGGCTCGCCTTCACGTGCCCCGGGTTGCCGAGGCTCATCCAGAGGCGGCGGGCGATGAAGCGATGGCTCTGTCCCGGGTCGACCGTGCCCGTGAAGAGCGTCCTCCCGCTCGACGAGTAGTTGCGGACGTCCATCCAGCAGCTCCCGCTGACGGCCAGGACGAAGAACCGGAACGGCGTGTTCGGAGCGACCACGCGCTTCTTTGGTTTCGGCGAGGACGGCGTCGGCGCCGAGGTGCTCGACGTGGTCGTGCCGAGGTTCGGGATCTCCTTGGTGTCGTTGTTGCTGAACCTGAACGCGACGATCACGAGCGCGAGGACGATCCCGATGCCCAGAAGCGCGAGCAGCACGCCGCGCCGCTCGACGCGTCGGTGACGCGCGTGGACGTACGAGGTGCGTCTCGCGACAACGGGTTGGCTCGGCTCGTCCTCCCCCACCCCGTAGCGCGAGTTGTACTCGTCGAGGTAGAGCTGCCCGTCGAGGCCGAGGTACTCGGCGTAGTTGCGCAGGAAGCCCTTGACGTACGCCTGCGCAGGAAGCGCATCGAAGTCCTCCTCCTCGAGCGCCTGCAGGTAGCGGGCCCTGATCTTGGTCGCCTGCTCGATCTCGGACAGCTCGAGCTGCTGGCGGTAGCGCGCCTCGCGAAGGCTGTTGCCGATCTCGAACACGGGAGGACAGCGATTGTAGTGACCCGGCGAACTACCCGAACACGTTCAGCAGCTCGTAGAAGCCGAGCGCGACGGCCGCGGTCAGGCCGATGCACAGCGCCAGGAGGCCCAGCAGCCTCCCGACCCGTGCGGATGCCTCGCCGCCCATGCGGCCGATCGAGCGTTCGATATTTCTCCGAGCCCGCCTGGCAAGCAGGATCGCGAGGAGCCCGAGGCCGACCGCGCCGCACGCGACGCCGGTCGCCTGCAGGAGCGTGACCTGGTCGGTCTGCCGCGCGGCTGCGAACGCGACGATCGGCAGCGCGAGCCCGAGCAGCGCGAGCAGCACCGACCCACGCGCCGCGTGGTTCGGTGCCGGGCTACTGCTTCTCGTAAGGCTGACCATCTGCGGCTGGCGGGAGGGCGCGGCCGATGATCCCGGCCACGGCGATGAGCGTCAGGACGTACGGAAGCGCCTGGAACAGCACCGGCCAGGCAGCCGAATCCGAGGCGGAGAGGTCCGGCAGCCGCTGCGCGAGGGCGCTCGAGAAGCCGAATAGCAAACACGCGGCGAACGCGCCGTACGGGCGCCAGCCGCCGAAGATGAGCGCGGCAAGGGCGATAAAGCCCCGGCCGGCCGTCATGTTCTCGGAGAACGAGCCCACGTAGCCGATCGAGAGGAACACGCCTCCCAGCGCTGCGAGAACGCCCGAGAGGGTGACCGCGAAGTAGCGCGTTCCGTACACGGAGATGCCCACGGTCTCCGCTGCGCGCGGGTGTTCGCCGACTGAACGCAGGCGCAGACCCCGCGCGGTCTTGAAGAGCGCGATCGAGGAGAGCGGCACGAGGATGATGCCGATCCAGATCATGAGGTTCAGCGATCCGATCGAGCTGTCGAGGAAGTTCCCGATCAGCGGGATATGCCCGAGCCAGTGAAGGTGGACGTCGGGGATGGCGGGCAGGTTCTCGGGCGTCCCCTTGTCCCCGTAGACGTCGATGTAGATGTACCCCGTGAGCCCCAGGGCGAGGAAGTTGAGCGCGGTTCCGCCCACGATCTGGTCGACTCGCAAGTGAATCGCGAAGATCGCATACACGAAGGCGAGCAGACCGCCGGAGGCGGCTCCGATCAGGATTCCAAGGAACCACGACCCGGTCTTGTCGGCGCCCAGCGCGCCGAAGAGAGCGCCCATCAACATCATTCCCTCGAGGGCGATGTTCACGACGCCGCTGCGCTCGGAGAAGAGCCCGCCGAGGGCCGCGAAGGTGAGCGGCGTCGACCAGCGGAGGGTCGCGGCGATCAGCGTCGACCAGACGAAAACGCGGTCGAGGTTCGACGTTTGGGCCTGCATGGAGGTGATCGCCCCAACGATCCCGACAAGCCCGGCGGCGGCGGCGCCTCCCCCCACACGACGCTCCCCGCGAGCGAAGGCCCAGATCCCCGCCGCGACAGCGACGATTCCGAGCGCGATCGGTCCGGCAGGTGAGCGAACCGTGACAGGCGGCAGCGCGAGCCAGAAGGCGACGGTTCCGAGCCCGATGCCGGCGATGCCGATCGCCTTGGCCGACGAGATCCGGTGCCAGAACGTCCTGCGGTCGATCGCCCCGGCCGCTGTCGTCACGACCTTGCGCCCTTTCGCTGGAGCGGCTTGCGCAGGGCGTGCCACGCGTACAGGATCAACAGGTCGGCTCCGACGAAGAGCACGACGAGTCCCTGGATGATTCGGGTCAGGTTCCCCGCAAGCTCAGGCTGGAAGATCGACGGGTCGAGGTTGCGGGTCGAGGTTCCGGTCAGGAGCGCCCCGAACAGCAGCGCCGAGAAGAAGATTCCGACGGGGTTGCCCCGCCCGAGCAGCGCGACGGCGATCCCGATGAAGCCGATTTGGACGCTCTGGACGACGGTCAGGTCGAGGTTGAACTCCCAGCCGAGGAGGTCGATCCCGCCGGCGATCCCGGCGAAGGCCCCGGAGATCGCCATCGCCAGGAAGTAGTTCCGCGCCACGCTGATGCCGCCGTAGCGGGCGGCCTCGGGGTTGAAGCCGACGGCACGGACCTCGTAGCCGAGCGTCGTGCGCGTGAGGATCAACCAGTAGACGACGATCGCGCCGATCGCGATGAAGAAGCCGATGTGGAGTCCTTGAAGGGTCGGGTTGCCCCAGAAGACGTGGAGCTTTGCGCTGTCGGCCACGTCTCGCGTCACCGGCGCCGAGAACGCCTTCGGGTCCTGCATCGGCCCGTTGAAGCCGACGAGGTAGCTGCCGATCCAGAGCGCGATGTAGTTGAGCATGATCGTGGTGATCACCTCGTGGGCGCCGACTGTCGCCTTGAGTAAGCCTGCGATCCCCGCCCATGCTGCGCCGGCGAGTGTCGCGACCACAAGGATTAGGAGCACGTGGGCCACGCTTGGCAGCCCCGCGAACCAGACGCCGAACTGGACGGCGACAAGTGCGCCAACGGTGTACTGGCCGTTTCCTCCGATGTTGAAGAGGCCGCAGCGGAAGGCGAACGCGACCGCCAACCCCGTGAGGATGAGCGGCGTGACCACGATCAGCGTCTGCTGGAGGTTGAGCGCGGCGCGCGAGCCCGTATCCCACGGGAACCACACCTGGGCGTCGGAGAAGGGAACTCCGATCGAGTGGGAGCCGACGTGGAAGAACCAGTTCAGGCCGGTGCCGTTGAAGATCGCGTGGTACGTCGAAAGCGGGTTCTTGTGCGTCGTTACGAGGATGACCAGGCCGGCGATCAGGAACGCGAGGATCGCGGTCAGAAGCGGCGTGACGGCGCCTCCGGCGCGCTGGTAGACGGCAAACCGGTCGGCGGCGCTCTCGGTGCCCGTTTCGCTCGGCTCCGGCCCGTTCGGAGGCTGCGCCGCATTTTCGCTCAGGCCGCCACGTCCCCTGTTCCGCGACCACCCGTCATGGCGATCCCGAGTTCCTGCTCGGTCACGTCGGGCGCGTACTCCGCGACGATCCGGCCCTCGTAGATCACGAGAATCCGGTCGGCGAGCGAGAGGACTTCTTCGAGCTCCAGCGAGACGAGGAGCACCGCCTCACCTCCGTCGCGGGCCTCGATCAGGCGGCCGTGCACGAATTCGATCGCCCCGACGTCGAGCCCGCGCGTTGGCTGAGCCGCGATCAGTGCGCGCGGATCGCGCGAGATCTCCCTCGCGAGCACGACCTTCTGCTGGTTACCGCCCGAAAGCGCCGCCGCGAGCGTCTGGGGACCGCCGCCTCGGACGTCGAACTGCTTGAGCAGGCCGCGCGCCCACTTCACGATGCGATGACCGAAGAGCCAGCCGAAGCGGGAGTTTGGCGGCCGGTCGAAGTCGTGCAGCGCAAGATTCTCGGCGAGAGTGAACTTGAGCACGAGCCCGCGCCGGTGCCGGTCCTCCGGGATGTGCCCGAGGCCGCTCCGGAGAACCGTGTGCGCGGACGCGTGAGTCACGTCCTTGTCGTCGACCTTGATCACGCCTCCCCCTACCCGACGGAGGCCGGTCAACGCTTCGACCAGCTCGGCCTGACCGTTCCCATCGACGCCTGCGATCGCGACGATCTCGCCGCTACGCACCTCGAACGACACGCCTCGAACCGCCTCGAGCTCCCGGTCGTCGAGTACCCACAGGTCTTCCACCGTGAGGACAGGCTCGCCCGGCTCCGCTGGTGTCTTCTCCACGCGGAGGAGCACCTCGCGGCCGACCATCATGCGCGCGAGGCTCGCCTCGGTCGCGCCCGTGCGGGAGACGGAGTCGACCATCTTCCCGCGTCTCAGGACAGTGATCCGGTCGGCGATCTCGAGCACCTCGTGCAGCTTGTGCGTGATGAAGATGACCGACATCCCCTCCGCGACGAGCTTCCTCAGGATCCCGAAGAGCTCGAGCGCCTCCTGCGGCGTCAGCACGGCCGTCGGCTCGTCGAGGATGAGGATGTCCGCGTGCCGGTACAGGGCCTTGAGAATCTCGACTCGCTGCTGCTGGCCGACGCCTATCTCCTCGATGCGGGCGTCGGGCTCGATCGAGAAGCCGAACCGTTCTGCGAGCTCGGTCACGCGCTCGCGCGCCGTAGCGTAGTCGAGCATCACGCCTGCACGCGTCGGCTCGTCCGCCAGGACGATGTTTTCGACGACTGTCATGACCGGGATCAGCATGAAGTGCTGGTGCACCATCCCGATCCCTCGCTCGATCGCGTCCTTCGGCGAGTGAATCCGTACGTTCTCGCCCTTGATGTGAATCTCGCCCTCGTCCGGGTGGTACAGCCCGTAGAGGATGTTCATGAGGGTCGACTTGCCGGCGCCATTCTCGCCTAGCAGGGCATGCACCTCACCCCGGCGCAGGTCGAAGTCGATGTGGTCGTTGGCGAGGATCCCCGGGAAGCGCTTGGTGATCCCGCGCAGCTCGAGGACCGGACGCTCGCTCGCCATCGCGGTAATCCTAGGGGGCGGAGCGGCCCGCCCCCTAGGAACCGTTCGCTATTTAGGAGGACGGGGGCTTGATCTTGCCCTTCGCGATCAGCTTGGCGATCGCGTTGGCCTTCAGGGTGATGTAGGCCCTATCTCTCAGCGAGAGCGCCTTGCTCAGCTTGCCGTAGCCGACGCCGTGGTTCTTGACGCTGTAGTTCTTGTTGAAGCCGCCGGCCCATCCGCTGGGGTTGGCCTTGAAGGCCTTGATGGCCTCGTAGACCGCGAGGTCGACGTGCTTCGTGGCGCTGGTCAGGATGTGCTTGCCGAGGAAGCCCTGGTCGGCGTCAACGCCGATTCCCCAGATGTGCTTCTGCTTCGCCAGCTTCAACCCACCGAGACCGCAACCGCCAGCAGCCATGAACTCGACGCGTGAGCCCTGGTCGATGTGATTTTGCGTCGTCTCCCGGCACTTCGCCTGGTCGTTGAAGGTCGGGTCGTTCGCGTAGTCGATCAGGACCTTGACGTTCTTGTTGGCCTTCCGTACGCCTGCCCTGTAGCCCGCCAGGAAGCGGGTGATCGCCGGGACCTTGTTGGCGCCGACGCCGCCGACCACGTTGTGGCCCTTCTTCGGGTGGCGTTTCACCCAGAGCCCCGCGATGTAGCCGACGAGGTAGCCGGCCTCCTGCTCGCGGAACTGGACGCCACGAACGTTCGTCGGATTCCCCGAGAGCCCAGTCTGGTCGACGTCGATTCCGAGGAACTTCGTGTTCGGGAACGCCGATGCGACGTCGAGCGGCCCGAACTGAAAGAGGACACCGGTCGCGATCACGAGGCCGTAGCCGGCCTGAGCGGCCGCCTGAAGGTTCGGCTTGCGGTCCGCGGCCGACTGGCTGATGTAGACGCGGCCGTTCGCCTTGGTGATCAGCTTCTTCTTGATCGCCTTCTGGAGACCGGTGTATGCGAGGTGGTTAAAGCCGTGGTCGTTCAGACCGCCGACGTCGGTCACGAGGGCGACCTTGACCGTTGCACTCTTCTTGGCGGGCGCTGCCCGCCCCATGCCTGCCGCGGCGGCGATTGCCACCGCGAGGACGCCCACGAGCGCTGCAGCCGCGAGCGTCATCAACGTTCTTCGTTTCACTTCGTCCCTCCCGTTTTGAATGCGCGGAAATGCTATTCCGCGACCCCTGTGCTCAGCAAGGGGTAAGACGAGAGATCTTGCGCCTAGTTAGCCTCAACCCGGGTCAGTTCGGCCTCTCCGACCAGCACGCGACGGGGCTTTGAGCCCTCGTAGCCGGAGATGATCCCGCGGCGCTCGAGCATGTCGATCAGGCGCCCGGCACGCGTGTAGCCGACCCGGAGTCGCCGCTGCAGGAGCGAGACGGACGCCGTTTGCGTCTGGACGACAACCTCGATCGCCTTGTCGAGCAGCGGGTCCTCATCGGGGTCGAAGTCCTCGTCGCCGCCGTCTCCGTCCGCCGCGGCCGGCTCGGGCGCTTCCAGGAGCGACTCGTCGAGCTCCTGTTCGCGCTGGCCTCGGCACTGCTCGACGACCAGCGCGATCTCCTCTTCGCTCACGTACGCGCCCTGGAGCCGCTGCAGCCGCGAGGTCCCGAGCGGCTTGAAGAGCATGTCGCCCTGGCCCAGGAGGCTCTCGGCGCCGGCCTGATCGAGGATCACGCGCGAGTCGGTCTGGCTGGAGACCGCGAACGCGATCCGGCTCGGGACGTTCGCCTTGATCATCCCGGTGATGACGTCCACCGAGGGCCGCTGCGTGGCAAGCACCAGGTGGATGCCGACCGCGCGGCTCTTCTGCGCCAGGCGGATGACGCAGTCCTCCACGTCCTGGGGCGAGATCATCATCAGGTCGGCGAGCTCGTCGATCACGACGAGCAGGAACGGCAGCTGTTGCTCGCCGCGCGAGCGGAAGGCCCGGTTCGCCTCGGGGAGGCTCCGCGCACGGACCGCCGACAGCCGCTCGTAGCGGCGCTCCATCTCGGCGACGACGTTCCGGAGCACGGCCGCCGCCTCCTTCGGGCTCGAGACGACCGGCGTCATGAGATGCGGGATCGACTCGTAGTAGCCGAGCTCGATCCGCTTGGGGTCGATCAGGATCATCCGCACGTCGTCAGGGGTGGCGCGCAGGAGCACGGAGGTCAGGATCGTGTTGATGCAGCCCGACTTGCCCGATCCGGTCGTCCCGGCGATCAGGACGTGCGGCATGCGAGCGAGATCGGTCCAGACGGCCTGGCCGGAGATGTCCTTGCCGAGCCAGACCGAGAGCGGGCTCGCGGTCTGCGGAAGGTCGTCGTAGATGTCGCCGAGGGTGACGAGGTTCGGGCTCGGATTGGGCAGCTCGACGCCGACCGCCTGCTTGCCGGGGATCGGCGCAAGGATGCGGATCTCGGTCGTCGCGAGCGCGTACGAGAGGTCGTCCTTGAGCGCGGCGACCTTCGAGACCTTCGTCCCGGGCGCGAGCTGCAGCTCGAAGCGGGTCACCCGCGGGCCCGAGATCTGGCCGACCATCGTCGCGTCGACGCCGAAGTTGGCGAGCGTCTGCACCAGCGCCTCGGCAATGCGCGCGCCGTGGTCGGCGTTCGGGCCGCTTCCGGGCGGCGAGGCCCGCAGCAGATCGCGGTCGGGAAGCCGGTAGTCGGGGGCGGGCTCTGCGGTGACGTCGAACAGGCTCTCCTGGTCGGGCTCGTTCTCGAACTCGGGCTCGGCCACGAGCAAAGGCGGCGGCTCGTTCGTGGCGACGATGTCGGGGAACTCGTTCTCGCCGTCGATCGGCGGCGCCAGCGGCTTGTGTGCGAGGTCCGGAGCCGAGCCCTCGATCACGCGCAGCGGCGGCACGCTCTCCGCGCGGCGGCGCGACCGCTCGGCGCGCGATTCGATGACGCGCGTGGTCGAGCGCCGCAGGATCGCGCCGATCGAGGCCCCGGTGAGAAGAAGAAGGCCCGCGAGCAGCGCGAGCACGCCGACGATGGCCACGCCCGTCCCGCCGAGCGCGAGGCCGAGTCCGCCGCCGAGAGCCGTCCCGAGGTAGCCGCCGCTCTCGCTCCCGAGCGTGATCAGGAGGCCGACCGAGAGAACCACCATCCCGGTGCGGAACGGGCGGACCTCGACGAGATCGCTCTTGGCCACCATCAGCAGGCCGAGAATCACGAGGGCGGCCGGCAACGCCAGTGCGGCCGCGCCGACGATCGCCGTCAGCGCGTCTGCGATCCAGCCGCCCACGTACCCCCCGTTCCAACCGATCCAGAGCACCGCGGCGAGAAACGCGCCCAACGCGACGAGCCCGAGCCCGATCAGCTCGGGATGCTGGTGTCCACGCGTCTTGCCCGCGCGCTTGCGCTTGACACGCTTCGGCATGCGCGGCTTGAGCGTGCGTCTCTTGCGACGGCGCGCCATCGTCGGGCCTGCTTCGACAGGCCTGACGTAAGACCTCTAAGGCGTCGCTTGCGATGCCGACCAGAGGCTATGCCGGCTTTGCCGGCGTGGCCGTCTCTACCCGCGTTGTTTCTTGAGCTTCTCGGCCGCGCGCCGCTGGGCGCGGTTCATCGGCTCCGGCGTCGCTCCCTGCTCGCCGGCCGCCTCGAGCCACGCTTGCCGCTCCGCCGCGGTGAGGCGGGAGAGAGCCTGCTGGGCTTTCATCGGGTCGCGTGTCGCGCCCGATCGCTCGAGCTTGGCCACGGCGCTCGCGAGCTCCGGGTTCTGCCGCTCGAGGCTCGCCTTCGAGGCCTTCTTCAGCTGGTTGCCGACGAAGGGCACCTTCATCATCCCGCGCGCGATCGGGCGCACGTAGCGGCCGCCCTTGACCCGCGCGAGGACGTTCAGCACGACGAGCAGGACGATGAGAACGACCAGGATGACGACCGGGATCAGGTAGACCGGCATTCGCCCTCTAGCCTAACGAGCGACCCAGGCGGAGTCAGGCGGCGATCGCGCGGAGATCCTCGACCGCGCGGCCGAGGAGGTTCTCACGGAGGTCGAAGAGCCCGGCCCAGAGCGCGGAGCGGTCCGGAGCAGTTCGGATCCGGGCCGCGTCGCCAAGCCCGGCCAGCGCGCGCAGGAAGACTGCGAGCTCGAGGTACGCCTGCGTGACGCGCATCGAGGACACGTGGACTCCGGCCCGCTCGAGCACCGGCTCCCACTCGAGCAGCTCGGCGGCGCCCGGAGCTCCGTACCAGGAACGGCCCTCGGCGCGCTCGGGCTCGAGCTCGAGCAGGTAGCGGCCGAGCGGCTGCTCGAGGCCCGCCAGCGCCGTCTCGATCCGCTCGGCGGCCCTGCGCAGCGCGGCCTGGCGGCCTCCAGGGGTCGACGGGGCGGCGTCGCCGCGGGCCCAGCGCTCGAGCAGGCGGCAGAACGCGAGCGCCGCGACCTCGCAGGCGCCGAGCTGCCTGATCAGCCTGGTCGCGGTCTCCTGCTCCCCCGCGTTGTCGACGAGCACGTCGGCCCACGTCTTCCTCGTCCTGAGAGTGCTCATACCTCCACAACTACAGGAAGAATCATCGGCCGTCGACCTGTCCGGTCGTAGATCAGCTGGCCGAGGCCGTCGTGCAGGTGTTCCTGGAGAAGCTTGATCTCGGTCATGTTCTGGTCGAGAAGGTCGGCGAGGACCTGCTCGGCCTCCTGGCGCATCTCCTCGAGGAGCGGGTCGTCGGGCTCCGCGAACCCACGCGCGATCAGCTCGGGAGAGCCGGCGACGGAGCCGTTCGCGCTCGTCAGGGTCGCAACCACGATCAGCACGCCGTCCTCGGAGAGGTGGCGCCTGTCCCGCAGCGCGACGTCCTGGACGTCGCCCACTCCGAGCCCGTCGACGAACGTCACGCCCGCGGCGACGTGGTCGACGATCCGTGCCCCGTTCTCGTCCAGCTCGACGACCGAGCCGTTCTCTGCGAGCACGATCCGGTCCTCGGGAATGCCGCCCTCGACCGCGAGCCGCGCGTGGGCGGCCAGCATGCGGAACTCGCCGTGGACGGGCATGACCCACCGCGGGCGGACGAGCCCGAGCATCGTTCGCAGCTCCTCCGCATGACCGTGGCCGGAGACGTGTACCGGGGCGATCTCCTGGTGGAGCACCTCCGCGCCGGAGCGCGCGAGCTGGTTGATCGCGTCGTGCACGCGCAGCTCGTTCCCGGGCACGGGCTTGGCGGAGATGATCACCGTGTCGCCGGCCTCGACACGAATGGCCGCGTGGTCGTTGTAGGCGATCCGCACGAGCGCCGAGAGCGGCTCGCCCTGGCTGCCGGTGCAGAGGATCAGCACCTCGCCTGGCGCGTACTCGTCGAGCTGGTTCGGGCGGATCAAGGCGTCCTCCGGAACCTCCATGTAGCCGAGGTTGCGCGCGATGTTCACGTTCTTGCGCATCGAGCGGCCGACCACGCACACCTTCCGTCCCACCTCGACGGCGACGTCCACGGCCTGCTGCATGCGGTGGATGTTCGAGGCGAACGACGCCACCAGGATCCGCCCAGTGCGGGGCGGGATGAGCTGGTGGAAGGCCTCGCCGACGAGCCGCTCCGAGCCGGTCACGCCCGGGCGCTCCGCGTTCGTCGAGTCGCCCAGGAAGAGGTCGACACCGCGGTTGCCGGTCTCGGCGAGGCGGCCGACGTCGGTGCGAAGCCCGTCGACCGGCGTGTGGTCGAGCTTGTAGTCGCCCGTGTGCAGGATGCGGCCGCCCGGGGTGTCGAGCACGATCGCGACCGCGTCCGGGATCGAGTGCGCGACCCGGATGAACTCCACCGTGCACTGTCCGATCTCGACCGGCCCGGCTTCGGGATCGACCTCCCTGAGCTCGGCCGCGCGGAGCAGGCCGTGCTCGTCGAGCTTCGACTTGATCAACCCCATCGTCAGGCGCGTCGCCCAGATCTCCTCCACGCGGCACTCGCGCAGGAGATACGGAAGCCCGCCGACGTGGTCCTCGTGCGCGTGTGTCAGCAGCACCGCGCGAATCGGCCGTTCCCGATCGCGGAGGTAGGAGAAGTCGGGGAGGATCAGGTCGACGCCGAGGTGCTCGTCCCGCGGGAACGCGAGCCCCGCGTCGATCACCAGGGCGTCGTCCCCCGCCTCGACGACCGTCATGTTCTTGCCGACCTCGCCGAGGCCTCCGAGCGGGATGATCCGCGTGCTTTCCGGCATCGCAGCAGTCTAGATCGTTCGGGGAGCAGGCTAAGCGACGGGGACGGCGTATCCGATAGATCGTCCGTGCGACTCTCAGTCCTCGCCTACGCGACCATCGCGGCCGGCCTCGGCGTGGCCGTGGCCGGCGCCTACGCGGCCGTCGGCAAGCCGCTGACGGCCCTGGCGCTGCTCGGCGCTGCCGCGCTCGCGGCCGAGCTGCTGGAGGAGCCCGAGGGCGGGCGTGTGCGGGCGCCGGTCGGCCCGGGCGTGTTCCGGGTCGCCTCCGGAGTGGACATCGCTGCGGTGATCGTGCTCGGGCCCTGGCGCGGCGCGCTCGTCGCGGGCGCGGCTGCGCTGCTGGCACGGCTCGTGCGCGGGCCGTGGCGCCTGGCCCTCTTCCAGGCTTCGGCGTTCGCCCTCGCGGCTCTGGCGGCCGGGTACGCGTTCGTCCTCGGCGGCGGAACTCCCGGAGAGCTCTCGTTCCCTGACGACCTCGTGCCGCTGACGCTGCTCGCGGTCGCGTACCTGATCGTCTCGCGCGGCCTGCTGCAGGTCGTCGGCGACCTCGAGGTTCTCCAGCCCGACTTCCCTGCGGCCGCCGCCGAAGCCGGTCTGGGTGCGGTCATCGCCCTCTGCGCCATCGGCCACCCGTGGGACGCGGTCGTCGTCATCCCGGTCGCGTTCGCGGTCAACGAAGCCCACGCCCGCGTGCGCCGTTCGCGGCTGGAGACGCTGCACGCGCTCGAGACGTTCGCGAACATCGTCGACGAGCGCGATCCGTACACCTATCGTCACTCGCTGCGGGTCGCCGGGCACGTCGACTCGCTCGCCCGCGCGCTCGGGCTCCCCTACTCCGACATCGACCGGCTGCGTCTGGCCGCGCGCCTGCACGACCTCGGCAAGGTCGCCGTCGACGCGGCCGTGCTCGGCAAGTCCGGAAAGCTGACGCCCGTCGAGTGGGGCGCCGTCTGGCGAGCGCCACGGCTGTCCGCGCGGCTCCTGCGCCGCTTCGAGGTCTCCGCGAGCGAGGCGCGGGCGGTCGAGTACCACCGCGAGCGCTTCGACGGCAAGGGGTACTACGCGATCCCGCCGGGCGACCAGCCGCTCGCCGCCCACTTCCTCGTCGTCGCCGACAGCTTCGACGCGATGACCAGCGACCGCCCGTACCGCCCGGGGCTCTCGAAGGACGAGGCGCTCGCCGAGATCGAGCGCAACATCGGAACGCAGTTCCATCCGTCCGTCGCCAAGGCCTTCGTCGCCCAGCAGCGCGGCGAGGATCCCTATGCGGCGCTCACGCACGAGGAGCAGGAACAGCTCCGCGGCGCGGCGCTGCCCTACCGCATCCCCGACATTCGCCGCACGCGCGACCTCCGCGAGCGCCCGGAGCTCGTCGCGCTGGGCGGGCTCGTCGCCGGACTGGCCGGGGTCGGGCTCGACGAGCCCTGGCTCGCCGCCGCCGGCGCGTTCGTGACGTGCGCGGGGCTCGTCCTCCACGCCTGGGTGCGCCTCCGCGCGAACCGGCTCGCCCGCGCGCTCGCCACCGCGCTGGCCGCCGACGACCGCTCGCTCGTGTTCGAGGACCTCGCGGGCGTGCTCGAGTCGGCGACGAAGGGAGACTGGGTCGCGCTCGTCGGCTGGCGCGAGGACGGTCTCGGCGGTTTCGTCGAGGTCTCCCGCGGCGAGACGCGCCACGAGCGCGCGCTGATGAGCTGGCTCCTGCGCGAGGCTGACGCTCACGACGAGCTCTTGACCGCCCACGGGCACGAGCTCGGCGGCGACGGCGCCTACGTGGCGCTTCCGCTCAGGCGCGAGAACAGCGCGCTCACCGGCTTCCTCGTCCTCCACTCGCCGCATGCGCTTCAGCGCGCGGTGCGAACCGCGCTCGCGGGCTCGCTCGATGCGATCGGGCTCGCGCTGGCCGCCCAGCCAGAAGTGCCTGAGCAACCCGCGAAGACGGCTGCAACCGGCTAGCGGCTAACGCCTATGCGTCTTGATCCCCCGCAGGGGGGATTCGCAAGGGGGTCGTTCTGCAGAAGCTCCGAGGGCGGTCGTTCCCAAGGAGGAAAAACGAATGCTGCGGATGACGTGGATCTACCGAATCGCGTTCCTGGCGGCGCTCGTGCTGGCGGCAGGCGCCGGTACGAAGTGGCACTAGGCGAGCCCGGCTAGGAAGCTCATGACAGGCGCCCCCTCACGGGCGGGCGCGTTCGCCGCCACCACGATCGTCCTCGGCGCGGGGGTGGTCGTGATCGGCGCGGTCGCCGCCGTCGCCGACGCGTCGCTGACGACCCTCGCGGTCTTCGCGGCCGCGATCGTGCTCACGGAGCTGATCCAGGTCCCGGACGCGGACGGCGGGCTCGACGGCGCCCACGGCCAGAGCCTCAGCTTCTCGTCCTCGATTCAGATGGCTGCCGTGATCGTGCTGGGGCCGCTGCCGGCAGCCCTGATCGCAACGCTCGGCGTCCTGATCGTCGACCCGCTGCGCGGCTCGCCGCCGCGCAAGGTCGCGTTCAACGCGAGCGTCTTCGCGCTCTCCACGTTCTGCGGTGGCCTTGCCTACGTCGCGCTGGGCGGGACGGTCGGAGAGACGAATCTCCCGCACGACGTGCCCGCGATCCTCGGGCTTGCCGCCGTTTACTCGATTCTCAACATCCTCTTCGTCAACACGATCGTCGCGCTGTCGGCCTCGAGATCGCTCCGCGTCGAGCTGCTCGACCTGCGCAGCGGAGAGCTGTCGCTCCGCGCGGCCGAGACCGGGCTCGCCGCGACACTTTCCTTCTTCGCGCTCTCGAACCCGTGGAAGACCCTCTTCCTCGTCCCGCTCGTGTTCGCGGTCTACCAGGCACAGGCGCGGCTGGCGCTCCTCCGGGCGGAGACCGGCCGAGCGCTCGAGACGTTCGCCAACGTCGTCGACGAGCGCGACCCGTACACGTTCAGGCACTCGGACCGGGTCGCGGAGCACGTCGAACGGCTGGGACAGGCGCTCGGCTTTCCGGCCTCCTACGTCGGACGGCTGCGCTGGGCCGGCCGACTGCACGACCTCGGTAAGGTCGCCGTCGACCGCGCCGTCCTGACCAAGCCCGACAAGCTCGACGACGAGGAGTGGGCGACGATGATCCGCCACCCGCGGCTCTCGGCGAGGCTTCTGCGCCGCTTCGACTTCGCCGTCGACGAGGCGCGTGCGGTCGAGTACCACCACGAACGGTTCGACGGCTCGGGCTACTACGGCATTCCCGCGGCCGATCAGCCGCTCGCTGCGCACCTGCTGGTCGTCGCCGACAGCTTCGACGCGATGACGACCGACCGCCCGTACCGGAGCGCCCTCCCGCGCGAGGTCGCGCTGGCCGAGATCGAGCGCCAGGCGGGAGCACAGTTCCATCCGGCTGTCGCCAAGGCGTTCGTCGCTCTCGAGCGCGGCGAGGATCCGCGGACGGTGCTGAGCGCCGGCGAGCGCGACGAGCTGCGGAGGCTCGCGCGCAGACGGCCGCGCACGAGCGTGGCTGTCCAGCAGCTGCTGGACGTCCTTCCCGAGGCGCTCACGATCGGCGGGATCACAGGCGCGCTCCTCGTTCTGGCAAGCGCTTCCCCCGTCTACGCCCTCATCCCCGCCGCGCTGGCGGTCGCGGGGATCGCCGCGCGCATGATCGACCGCAGCCACACCCGGCGGCTTATCTCGAACCTGCACGTCATCCTGGCCGCGCCGGTCGCCCAGGCAGCCGTCTTCGACGCGCTCACCCGGCGGCTCGCCGAGACCGCGGAGCTGCGCTGGTCGGCGCTGATCGGCTGGCAGGAGGACGAGCTGTTCGGCTGGGTCGAGCTGGAGCGGCGCCTGACGAGCGAGCGGCCCCGGGCAGCCGCGCTCACGAGCTGGCTGATCCGGGACGCCGACGCCGGCGAAAGGGTGCTCCGCGCGTCTGGCTCGGAGGTGGGCGGCTCCGGTGTCTACCTCGCGATCGCGCTCCGGCCGGGCGACGTGACGGCCGGCTTCCTCGTCCTCGGGCTCGGGGCCCGGCCGCCGCGACGGCTCTCACTGGCGCTCGAGACCTGCGCTGAGGAGCTCGAGACCGCGTTCACCGGGCGGGCACAGCCCGAGTCGGACGCGCCCGAGCAGCTCCCTCCGGCGATCCGGGCGGCGTCCTAGATGTTCCTCCTCCCCAGCCTCGTCCTCGGAGTCATCTTCGCCATGCTTCTCGGCGGTCGGCCGAGCCGGCTCGCCGACGTGCGCTTCCGGCTCGCATGGACGGTTCCGGTCGCGCTCGTCCTCCAGCTGATCATCTTCGGCCAGCTCGGCGAAGGGTTCGACCAGGTCTCGATCGAGCGGCTGCACGTGGCGAGCTACGTGCTCCTGCTCGCGTTCGCGGCGGCCAACTTCCGCCTGCGCGTCCTGGTCCCGGTGCTGCTCGGCCTGATGGCAAACGCCACGGCGATCATCGCCAACCACGGGCTGATGCCGGTCTCGGCGAGCGCTGCCCGGGCCGACGGACTCTCGCCGGGCGTGCACGAGAACGTCTTCGTAGGCCCGTCGCGACTCGGCTTCCTCGGCGACGTGTTCGCGCTCCCCTCCGAGCTGCCTCTGGCCAACGTGTTCTCGATCGGCGACATCCTGATCGGGGTCGGGATGATCATGTTCGTCGTCCTCGTCTCGATTCGCGAGGATGCGACGCCCGTCATCGAGCCTTCCCGCCTGATCGAGCCGCTGCGGACGCGGAACTACCGCGCGCTCGCGGCCGGCAAGCTCGTCTCGCACGCGGGCGACTGGATCACGCTCACCGCGCTCGTCGGCTGGATCTACTCGACGACCGGCTCGACCGGCCAGGCGGCACTGCTGCTCCTGGCCCGGCTCGCGCCGCCCGTGCTCGGAGGCGGGATCGCGGCCTTCGTGGTCGACCGGCTGCCGAAGCAGCGCCTCCTCGTCTGGATCGAGCTCGCGCGCGGCCTCGCGGTCGCGGCCGCGCTTGCCGGCGTGGCCTCCGGCGAGCACTGGCTGGTCTTCATGGCTCTGGCTGCTTCCGGGGCGCTGGCCGCGGTCTCCAATGCCTGCGTCCCGTCGCTCCTGCCCAGCCTCCTCCCGACCGAACAGCTCGCCTCGGCGAACGCGGGGCTCGGGATCGCCAAGGACGGAGCGATGGCGCTCGGCGCACTCGGCTCGGCTCTGATCGTCTCGGCGATCGGCGTCGTTCCCGCGCTCGCGGTCGACCTGGGGACGTTCCTGGCGGCGATCTGCCTGTTCGGCTTCATCCGCGCGCCGTTCCGGAAGGTCGTGGCGCCGCGGGAGGAGGAGAGCTCCGAGGGCGCGCTCCGGTACGTGCTCGGGCGCCGCTGGCTGATCGTGCTCGTGTTCTCGTTCGCGGCGGCGACGCTCGCGACGGGTCTCGCGAACGCGACCCTGCCCCGGCTGATGGAGGACAAGTTCCACTTCGGCGCGAGCGGCTACGGCTTCGGGATCGCGGCGCTCGCCACCGGTCTCGTGCTCGGCCAGGCACTCGTGGGCCTCGCACGCGTGGGCGAGACGGCCGGACGCTGGATCGGCGCGGGACTGCTCGTCATGGCCGGGCTCTTCGGGCTGCTCGGCCTCGTCGACCACGCGGCCACGGCGCTGCTCGTGCTCGGCGCGATCGGCTTCGTCGACGGCACGACGGACGTGCTCTTCGAGACCGTCGTCCAGCGCGAGGCTGACCCGCGGCACTACGGAGCGGTCTTCGGCTTCTCCTACAGCTTCATAACGCTGACGATGATGGGCGCGGTCGCGGTGGCGCCGCTCATCAATGGGCTGGTCGCGCCCGGGGTCGCGATCCTCTGCGGGGCGGCGCTGCTCCTCGTCGCCGGCGGGATCGCCCTGCTCGGCATGCCGATGCCAGCGCGCACGAAGTCACGCGCACGCCGAGTGCGGCCCGGCGCGGATCTCGCCGCTTCCTAGACTGGGGAGGGTTCCAGCAGCTTCAGCTGCTCGAGGCAGGAGCGAATCTGGGCGGTCTCCTCGGCGCTCGCCTCGACGAGCGGGAGGCGCAGGCCGCCGACGTCGTGGCCGAGGAGGTTCAGCGCGGCCTTCATCTGGATCGGGCCGGTCACGACGCGGATCAGCTCGTAGGCCGGCGCGAGCTCCTCGTCGAGCCGGCGCGCGGCCATGATGTCACCGTCGCGGACGAGCCGAACGAGTTCCTTGACCTGCGGTCCGACGACGTGCGTGTGGACGCAGACGCCGCCCGCCCCGCCGATCCCGACGAACGGAAGGACGAGGTCGTCGTCGCCCGCGTAGAGATCGAGCCCGAGCTCGACGATTCGCTTCGCCTGCTCGATGTCGGCATTCGACTGCTTCACCGCGCTCAGGTTGGGGATCTCGGCGAGCTCGGCCATCGTCTCCGGCTCGATGTTGATCACGCAGCGGCCGGGGATGTTGTACGCGATCACCGGCCGGTCGCTCACCGCCGCGACAGCCTTGAAGTGCTCGACGATCCCGCGTGGCGGCGGCTTGTTGTAGTACGGCGTCACGACCAGGAACGCGTGCGCTCCGGCCTCGCGCGCCTGCTCGGTCAGGTGGATCGAGTGCGCGGTCGAGTTCGTCCCGGTTCCCGCGACGACGGTCGCACGGTCGCCGATCGCCTCGAGCGCCGCGCGGATCAGGCCGACTCGCTCCTCGTCGGAGAGCGTCGCCGCCTCGCCCGTCGTGCCGTTGACGACGACCCCGTCCGAGCCGTTGTTTACGAGGAACGCGCACAGCTCGGCGTACCTCTCGAAGTCCACCTCGCCGTCGGCGTCGAACGGCGTCACCGTGGCGGTCAGGACCTCCCCGAGCACGGGCTCCAGTCTAGTCGAGCAGGCTGTCGAGCCCCAGCGTGAGGCCCGGCGGGAGGCTCGAGAGGCGCTCCAGCGCGAGCAGAACGCCCGGAACGTAGGCCTCGCGCGAGTACGCGTCGTGGCGGATCGTGAGCAGCTGTCCCTCGCCGCCGAGCAGCACCTCCTGATGTGCGACGAGCCCGGGCAGCCGCACCGAGTGGATCGGCGGGTCGCCGGGGAGCAGCTCGGCCGTCGCCTTTGCCGTACCCGAGGGCGCATCCTTCTTCGCCTCGCCGTGGAGCTCGACGATCTCGACCCGCGGCAGGAACCGGGACGCCTCGGCCGCGAGGCGCATCATCAGCACCGCGCCGACGGCGAAGTTCGGGACCACGAGGAGCTGGAGCCCGCGCTCGGCCGCCAGCGCGCCCGAGGGTTCGGGGTCCCAGCCGGACGTGCCGACGACACAAGGAACGCCCTCCTCGAGCGCAGCACGGACGTTGGCCTCGACCACGTCGGGCGCGGTGAAGTCGACCATCGCCTCCGCATCGGCCAGCTCGGCGAGCTCGTGGCCGGCCGCCTCGAGCGCGGGCGCTAGCACCGAGCCCACCTTGCCCCCGCGGCCGAAGAGGGCGACCTTCACGCGGCCTTGGCGAGCCCCGGGTTGACGCGCTCGACCGCGGCCCGGAAGTGCTTCTCGGCAGGCCCGATGCCTGCGGCAGAGAGCTTCTCCGGGGCGAGCAGCACGTCCGCGAGCTCGGCCAGTGCCTCCGGCTCGACCGCGTCGACCTCGGCCATCAGCCGCTCGATCGACAGGATCTCGGAGTCCGTGATCAGCGATTTCCCGAGCCGGCTCATCCGGTTGGAGGTCGACTCCATCGAGAGCATGATCCGCCCCTTCAGGTTTTCCTTGGCCCGCGCGAGCTCGTCCGGCCGCAGCTTGCCTGCTGCGATCTCGCCGATCTGCTCGCTCGCGATCTCGAGGCAGGCGGCCAGCTTGTCCTCGCGCGTCCCGATGTAGATCCCGATCTGGCCGGTGTCGGTGTACTGCGACGCGAAGCTGTAGACGGCGTAGGCCATCCCGCGCTTCTCGCGGATCTCCTGGAAGAGGCGCGACGACGCGGATCCGCCCAGGACGGAGTCGAGGAGCGAGGCGGCGAAACGGCGCTTGTCCGAGCGCGAGATCCCGGGGGCCGCGATGCAGACGTGGTACTGCTCGGTGTCCTTGCGCTGGAAGCGGAGGCTCGGCGGGGGCGCCTTGACGAGGCGCGGGCGCACACGCGGGCCCTTGCGGGCGGGCGCGGCTGCCCTGCGCTGGACGTTCAGCAGCAGCTTCTGCAGCTCTTCGTGCTTGAGGTTCCCGGCCGCGGCCACGACGATGTTCCCCGGCACGTACATCGAGCGGTGGTACGCGGAGACCGTGCGTCGCGAGACGCTGGAGATCACCTCGCCACGGCCGATCACGGGCCGGCCGAGCGGATGGTTGCCGAACGTCGCCTCGGACATCAGGTCGTGGACGAGCTCCTGTGGCTGATCCTCGTACATCGCGATCTCCTCGAGCACGACCTCGCGCTCCGCGTCGAGCTCCGCGAACGACGGCGCGAACACCATCTCCCCCATCACGTCGAGCGCGGTCTCGAGCCGGTCGTCGGGGACGCGCGCGTAGACGACCGTGTGCTCGCGGGACGTCGCCGCGTTCAGCTCGCCTCCGAGCCCGTCGAAGATCTCGGCGATCTCCTGTGCGCTGTACGAGGCCGTGCCCTTGAAGAGCAGGTGCTCGAGGAAGTGCGAGACGCCTGCCTTCGCCTCCGTCTCGTCGCGCGAGCCGGCGCCGATCCAGAAGCCGATCGCGACCGAGCGGACGCCCGAGAGCCGTTCCGAGATCAGCCGCTCGCCGGAATCGAGCTCGGTCAGGACGTACCGCTGCACAGGCGGATCGTACTCGCGGGGGTCGCTAGGCTCAGAGCATGGCCGTGCCGAGCGAGGAGCTCGAGTTCGAGCGGTGGGTGCAGGAGGCGATCGAGAGCCTCCCGGCCGACCTGCGCGAAGCGATGTCGAACGTGGCGATCACGATCGCTGACGAGCCTCCGCCCGGCCAGCCGCTGCTCGGGCTCTACGAGGGCGTCCCGCTCACGAGCCGCACGAGCGGGTATTCGGGCGTGCCTCCGGATCTGATCACGATCTACCGCGGCCCGCTGGAGCGGCTCTACGGCCACGATCACGAGCTCCTGCGCGACCAGATCCGGCGCGTCGTGCTTCACGAGATCGCTCACCACTTCGGAATCAGCGACGAGCGCCTGCACGAGCTCGACCGCTACTGACCCTGGGCCTTCTTGATCGCGGCCTCGACGACCGGCACGTCGGGCGCGCCGCCTGGTGCGATGTTCGTCAGCTTGCCGCCCGTCTTGCCGACCAGGACGGTCGGCGTCCCGAGGACCCGATCGGCGGTCGCCTGCTGGTCGAACGTGTGCGTCTGCGCGAGGACCTTGGGCGACGTGCGGCTGTTCAACGCCTCCTGCACGTTCAGCCCGGGGATGCTCGCGTAGGCGGCCGCGACGAGCTGGTCGGTCAGCCAGCCCGAGTTCTCGGGCTGCTGGTTGAAGTAGATGAGCTGGTTGAACTGCGCGAGCTTGTTCTGTAGCCCCGCGGAGAGCGCCGCACGCCGCCCGACCTCCGACTCCGCCCCGATGAACGCGATCGGCTTGGTGATCACCTTGACCTTCCCGTCCCGCACGTAGCGCGAGACGATCGTCGGCATCACGCCGGTCTCGAACTCCCGGCACACCGGGCACTGGAGGTCGATGTACTGCACCATCGTCACCGGCGCATCAGGCGAGCCGAGCACGTTTCCGTTCTGGGGAATCTTGTCGAAGCCCTTGATGACGGCATCGGCGTCCGGGAGCGCGCTCGCGGCAGTCGTCGTCACCAGGTCGGAGGAACCGGAGGAACCGGAACCGTGCCCGGCCACCACGAAGACGACCACGGCGGCCACGGCCGCGACCGCGATCGCAATGGCCACGACCGCGAGCACCTTGGGAGAGGCCTTGCGGCCGCCCGTGCTGCGCACCGGAGGCCGCTTGACGTCCTGCCGCTGCTGTCTCGCTTTCTTTCCGCTCGTCATGCTTCCTCGTCGGGAACGGTAGCGCTCGGAGCGGGCAGGGCGCCCAGGAGCAGGAACGCGAAGCACAGCGCGAAGCCGGTCAGCGCCAGCGTCGGGATCGTCACGTAGCCGAACTCCTCGATCCACTTGACGGCACAGCCGCCGGGAGCCGAGGCCAGGCAGATCCGGGACTGCACGACGACGCCGTTCTCGATGAGCAGGTGGTAGACGGAGACTCCCGCGCCGACGAGCGGCAGCGGCAGGAGGTAGCGGCACATGCGCCGGTCGTTCGCGAGCGCGGCGAGGAGCGTCGTGATCGTGAGCGGGTACATGCAGATCCGCTGGTACCAGCAGAGCTCACAGGGCGGGAAGTGCGCGATCTCCGAGAAGAAGAGGCTCCCGCCGGTCGCGATCGACGAGACGAGGAACACGATCCACAGCTCGTAGCCCTCGACCGTCCGCCGGAGCCACTCCCCCGGCCGGCGCAGGCCGACGAGCCACGCGAGCCCGATCACGAGCAGCGCGGCCGCGAGAGCCTGCCCGGCCACCCCGAGGACCGCCAGGACGACGGTGACGTCGTGCGTCATCAGCCGGCGCGGAGAAGAGGCACGGGGCTAGGCCCGTGCCTCCAGACAATGGCGTCGCAAGCGCCGCCTTACGGAGTGCATGGCGACCGCCTAGCCGCGGTCGCGGTCGCCTCGTCCCCGGCCTCCGCCGCGGCGCCCGCGGTCGCCGCCGTCACGGCGTGGCGGCCGCTCCTCGCGCTCGCGGGGCGGCGCGTCCTTGGCCCGCTCGATCAGCTCCTCGGGCTGGACGAGGTTGCCGTTCTCGTGCTTGGCGACCAGCTTGAGGCCGATCCGGCCGCGGTCCTTGTCCACCTCCTGGACGATGACGTCGAGCACGTCTCCGCGCCCGATCACGTCCTCGATGTGACCGACCCGCCCGGGGCCGACGTTGGAGACGTGGAGCAGGCCGTCGGTGCCCTTCTTCAGCTCGACGAACGCGCCGAACTGCGTCGTCTTGACGACCCTGCCGGTGTACGTGTCGCCGACCTCGGGCTCCTTGGTGAGCGCCTCGATCGCGGCGATCGCGGCGTCTGACTTCTCGCCCTCGGTCGCGTAGATCAGGATCGTGCCGTCCTCTTCGATGTCGATCTGGACGTCGTAGTCGGCCTCGAGCGAGCGAATCGTCTCGCCGCCCTTGCCGATCACGAGCCCGATCTGCTCGGGGTTGATCGAGACCGTCGAGATGCGCGGAGCGTGCGCGGCGAGCTGCTCGCGGCTCTCCGGCATGACCTCGGCCATCTTGTCGAGGATCGATTCGCGCGCCCGCTTCGCCTGCTCGAGCGCGTTGCGCATGATCTCCTGCGTGACGCCGGTGATCTTGATGTCCATCTGCAGGGCGGTGATGCCCTCGCGTGACCCGGCGACCTTGAAGTCCATGTCGCCGAGGTGGTCCTCGGCGCCCTGGATGTCGGTCAGGATCACGTAGTCGTCGCCCTCCTTGACGAGGCCCATCGCGATCCCGCCCACAGGTGCCTTGATCGGCACACCGGCATCCTGCAGCGCGAGCGTGGATCCGCAGACCGATCCCATTGACGACGAGCCGTTCGACTCGAGCGTCTCCGAGACGAGGCGAATCGTGTACGGGAACTCCTCGAGCTCCGGGATCATCGGCTCGAGCGCCCGCTGCGCGAGCGCGCCGTGGCCGATGTCACGCCGCTTCGGGCCTCGCATGAAGCCCGTTTCCCCGACCGAGAACGGCGGGAAGTTGTAGTGGTGCATGTAACGGCGGTCCGACTCGAGCGAGAGGTCGTCGATCCGCTGGCCCTCCTTGGCGGTTCCGAGGGTGAGCAGCGTCATGATCTGCGTCTGGCCGCGCGTGAAGAGCGCCGAGCCATGCGTGCGCGGGCTGACCGAGACCTCGCACGAGACCGGACGGATCTCCTCGGCGCCGCGCCCGTCGGGACGGCGCTTGTCGACCGCGATCTTCCGGCGGACGAGCTCCTTGTAGATCGTCTCGGCGCCGCGCTTCAGGTAGTTGCGCGTCATCGAGTCCTTGGCCGGCGGCGTCTCCGAGTCGGCAGAAGCGGGCCCGACCGGAAACGGCAGCTCGGCCTCGTCCTCGATGCGACCGAAGAGCAGGCTGCGCTTCGCCGAGCGAAGCTCCTTCGAGTCCTGCTCGGCGTCGGTGAGCGCGCGAAGGTCGTCCTCGAACTGGGCGGCGACCGGCCCGCGCACGGCCTCGAGCCGCTGGCGGTCGAGGATGATCGCGAGGCTCGAGCGGATCTGGGTCTGCCTGCGGATGTCCTCCTCGGTCGAGTCCATCGAGAGGGCCGGGGCCAGCTCGGCGACGAGCTCCTCGACCACCGTTCCTGCCTCACGGAGGCCCTCGGCGCCGATCCGCTCCTGGATGCGGGCGCCGTGCTCCGTCTCGAGCTGCTCGGTGAGCTCCGCGTCGAGCCAGCGCTCCTTGCCAGCCTGGCGGCGGAGGTCTTCCTGTGCCTCGCAGATCTTGATGATCTCGCCGTGGGCGAGCTCGAAGGCCTCGAGGATCGTCTCCTCCGGGATCTCGGCGGCGCCCGCCTCGACCATCGTGAGCGCGTCCTTCGTGCCGACGACGATCAGGTCGAGCGTGCTCTCGCCGGCGTCGATCGAGGCGAGCGTCGGGTTGACGACGAGCTCGCCGTCGATCAGGCCGATGCGGACGGCGCCGACCGGCCCGAGGAAGGGCAGCGGCGAGACCATCAGGGCCGCCGAGGCGCCGTTGATGCAGAGAATGTCGTGCGCGGTGACGAGGTCTGCGGAGAGCGTCGTGCAGACGACGTGCACCTCGTTGCGGAAGCCCTTCGGCCAGAGCGGCCGGATCGGACGGTCGATCATGCGAGCGGTGAGGATCGCCCGCTCGGTCGGGCGGCCTTCGCGCTTGAAGAAGCCCCCGGGAATCTTGCCCGCCGCGTACATGCGCTCTTCCACGTCGACGGTGAGCGGGAAGAAGTCGGCGCCTTCGCGCGCCTCCATCTTCCCCTGCGCGGTCGCGAGCACCATCGTCTCGCCTGCGCGGACGAGAACGGCGCCGTCGGCCTGCTTGGCCAGCTTGCCGGTCTCGAAGGTCAGCTCCTCGCCCCCAACGGTCACGGAGACCGTTGTGGTCGTGGGCTCAGTCGTTACTGCCATTTGTCGTTCCTCCACTTCTGAGGAGAGTGGAGGTTTGAACCAAGCCTCGACGCCGGGGCCTCGCTCAAACTTCCACCCTCCAGGGGTCTGGGTCTGGTTCGGCCGGTCCTACCTCCTGAGGCCGAGCTCTTCGATCAGCTTGCGGTACCCCTCGAGGTCCCGCTTCTGCAGGTACTGCAGGAACCGGCGGCGGCGCCCGACGAGCTTGAGCAGCCCGCGCCGCGAATGGTGGTCCTTCGGGTGGCTGCGAAGGTGCTCGGTGAGCTCGTTGATCCGGGCGGTCAAGAGCGCGACCTGCACCTGGGCCGAGCCGGTGTCGGCCTGGCTGTGCCCGTGCTTGCCGACGATCTCCTGCTTCGCTTCCTTGGTGAGGGTCAAACTGCCTCCTTCTACGTGACTCCGCAGTCCAAGCGCGCCGCGGGGAAGCATCTGCGAACGGCCGAGACTGCGGTCTCGCGGAAGGGTAGCAGGAGGGCCGCGGGGCAACTCTTCGCCGTCGGGCCCACGTCGTCCTTGGGCCCGGTGGCCACCAACCTCCTCCCCACTGCGAGCGTAACGACGAAACGCGCACGCCTGGGAGACGGGACTGCGCCGAAATCGTCACGATTCATCCTGTGCAGGCGGCGGTAGCAGCGGGACACCCAGCCACGGTCGAGGTCGGACTCGAGATCCTCGAGGACGGAGGCTCGGCTGCCGACGCCGCCGTGGCCGCCTCTCTCGCCACGTGCGTGGCCGAGACCGTCATGACCGGCCTCCTCGGCGGGGGCCACGCGATCTACTTCGACGGGCCAACGGGTCGAGCTCGCAACCTCGACTGCTTCGTCGCGGTTCCGGGCCTCGGATCAGAGCCGCGGGAGGCGGAGCTGCTCGAGCTCGAGATCGTGTTCGGGAACGCGATCGTCCACTACTCCGTCGGCATTGCCTCCTGCGGCGTTCCCGGGCTCCCGGCCGGGCTCGCGGCGCTCCACGAGGAGCACGGACGTCTTCCCTGGACACGTGTTGTCGAGCCGGCCCTGCGCCTGGCCAGGAACGGCGTCGAGTTCCCGCCGGCGCACGCCGCGTGCCTGGCGATGATCGCACCCGTCATGACCATGAACGAAGGCGCGCAGATCTACGCCCCTGACGGCGAGCTCCTCCCCGCGGGCGAGACGCTCGAGCAACCGGGCCTCGTGCGAGCTCTCGAGCTGGTGTCCGAAGAAGGGCCGCGCAGTGCGTACGACGGGACGCTTGCCGACTCGCTGCTCGAGCTGATGGACGTGCGCGGGGGCCTCGTCACGACCGCAGACCTCGCCGCCTACGAGGCCCGATGGTCCGATCCGCTCGAGGTCCCTTACGCGGGGGCCCGCTTCCTGTCACGCGGCGGGCTCTCCGATCTCGCGGAGCTCATGGCCAACCTGCCGCGCCTGCGCGAGCTCGAACCGGCCGAGCGCGCCCTCGTGCTCGCCCGCACGCTCGACGGCCCCGACAGCGTGGGCGACACGACGAACCTCACGGTCGTGGACGCCGAGGGGAGTGCGTGCGTGCTGACGACGAGCCTCGGCCTCGGCTCCGGCGACTTCGTTCCCGGCTTCGACCTGCACCTGAACAGCATGCTCGGCGAGACCGACCTGATCCGCGGCCCGCTCGAGCCGGGCGAGCGGATGGGAAGCATGATGGCGCCGAGCCTCGCGCTGGACGGTGACGGGGTCGCCCTCGCCGCCGGGGCGGCCGGGGGAACGCGCCTTCGGAGCGCGATGCTCCAGGTCGTCGCCAGCGTCCTCGACGAAGGGCTCGACGTGCAGGCGGCCGTGGAGCGGCAGCGGCTCCACCCCGCGGACGGGCTCGTCAACCTCGAGGAAGGGTTCGAGCCGGAGGTCGCCGAAGCGCTCCTGGACGCGGGGTACGACGTGCGCACCTGGGACACGCGGCACCACTACTTCGGCGGTGTCAGCGCGGTGACGCGAACCGGCTGCGCGGGCGATCCGCGGCGCAGCGGAGCCGCGCGGGCGCTCTAGGCCGGAGGCTCGACCGCGCGCGTCTCGTCCACGTCGCGCGCGATCTGCGCGACGAGCTCCTCCTCGCTCTCGAACTGCGCCTCGTCGCGCAGTCGCCGCCAGAGCTGGACGACCAGCCGCTTGCCGTAGAGATCGCCCTCGAAGTCGAGCAGGTGGGCCTCGACGCGCCGCTCGGTCCCTTCGTAGTGCGGGTTGGTGCCGATCGAGATCGCCGCGCGGTGGTCGAGCGCGGCCCCTGCATAGATCCCGTACGCAGGCACGAGCAGAAGCGGATGGAGCCGCAGGTTCGCGGTCGGGAACCCGAGCGTGTCCCCGCGCGCGTCGCCCGCGACGACCATCCCGTCGAGCTCCGGCGGCCGGCCGAGAAGCCTGGCCGCGCGCTCGATCTCGCCTGCGCGCACGAGGTCGCGGATCCTGCTCGAGGACACGCCCTCGACGAGGGGAACCGCCCGAGCGTCGATCCCGAGCCCGCGCAGCGTCTCCAGGTCGCCCGCGCGGCCCTGACCGAAGCGGAAGTTGCCCCCCGCCAGCACGACCTCGGCTCCGAGCGGGCTGAGGACTCTCTCCACGAACTCCACGGGGCTCTGCTGCGAGAACGCGTGGTCGAACTCGACCACGAGCGTTTCCGGGATCCCCGCCTCGCCGATCAGCTCCAGGCGCCGTTCCAGCGTCGTCAGCAGCTCGACCTCGTACCCGAACGCGATGCGCGGGTGGGGCTCGAAGGTGACGGCGGTCGCGAGGAGGCCCGCAGCCTGGGCAGCGGCGAGCACGGCCCGGTGGCCGAGGTGGACGCCGTCGAAGGTCCCGATCGCGACGGCACGCGGCCGCCGCTCGAGCTCGCCCGGGCTGTGTGCGACCTTCACGCGCCGATCCTCGCCAGCGCCTCGTCCGGCGGGACGAGCCGCTCGGGGTCGGCCTCGCCCACGTCGAACGGCCCCACCTCCGTGCGCCGCAACGTCGTGCAGTGCCCACCCAGCTCGTCGGCGATCGAGCGCACGTAGGTGCCGGAGCTGACGCGGAGGTCGAGCCGGGCGACGCCGTCCTCGTAGGAGAGGATCTCCAGCTGGTCGACCCGCGAGCGGCGGATGGGCATCTCGACCTCCTCGCCGCGACGGTGCAGCCGGTAGGCGCGCTCGCCGCCGATCTTCACGGCCGAGGCCGCAGGGACCCGCAGCTCGACCTCGCCGCGCAGCGCCGCGACGCGCCGCTCGAGCTCCTCGTCGCCCGGCGGCTCCAGGCGCTCGACGATCTCGCCCTCCCGGTCGCCGGTGTCGGTGCGTGCGGCCAGGTCGACTTCCGTCAGGTAGCGCTTGTCCAGCCCCACGAAGCTCGAGGCGAGCTTCGTCGCCGCCCCGGACAGGACCAGCAGTAGCCCGGTCGCGAACGGGTCGAGCGTCCCCGCGTGGCCGGTGCGCGCTCCGGTGCGCCGGCGCACCTCGGCGACGATCGCGAACGACGACGGGCCGTCCGGCTTGTCGATCAGGAACAACCCGCTCGGGCTAAGCGCCCGGGGCGGCACGTACGAACTCGTCGTGGATGAACCGCGTGATCTCCTCGATCGAGGCGTCGCTGGAGAAGCCCGCCGCCTGGCGGTGGCCGCCCCCGCCCGACTTGCGGGCGATGGCGGAGACGTCGAGCTCGTCCGTGCTCGCGCGCAGACTCACGCGGCGTTCGGGCCGGCCGGCCCCCGGCGGCTCGCGGATCAGTGCGACCATTTCCGCGCCCTTGGCCGCGCGCACGTAGTTGATCAGCCCCTCCGAGTATGCCTCGGGCGCGTTCAGCTCCGTGAAGTCGCTGCGGAGGATGTACGAGACCACGAGCCGCCCGCCCTCGTAGACCTGCGCCCGCTCGAGCACCCGCGCCAGGAGCTTCAACTTGGCGAACTCGATCGACTCGTAGACGACCTGGAATACGCGGTGGACGTCGACGCCAGCATCGACGAACTCCGCCGCGAGCCGGAACGCCTTCGCCGTCGTGTTCGTGTACGCGAACTGGCCTGTGTCGGTGAGGAGTGCGACGTAGAGCGCCTCCGCGATCTTGGGCGTCAGCTTCACATCGAGCTCGGTGAGGAGGTCGCGCAGCACCTCGCTGGTGGACGAAGCGTCGGCCACGACCACGTTCACGTCGCCGAAGCGGGTGTTGTCCTGGTGGTGGTCGATGTTCACGGTCAACGGAGCGTCGTCGACGAAAGTCGTGTGCTGGCCGATCCGCTCCCGGTTCGCGCAGTCGAGCGCCACCAGCACGCGCTCGCCGGCGTCGGCGGGCAGCTCGCGCATCACGTCATCGAGCGCCAGGAAGCCGTACTCCATCGGCAGCGGCGCGTCGCCCGAGAGGTACATCGCGATGTCCTTCCCGAGCGACTCGAGGCCGAGCTTGGCCGCGAGCAGCGAGCCGAGGGCGTCGCCGTCGGGATTCTCGTGGGTGACGAGGAGGAAGCGGTCGTGAGAGCGGAGTGCGCCCGCGACCGCCTTCAGATCGTCACTCGTCGTTGGGGGCGAGTTCATCGATCAGTTGGGTCATGCGGACGCCTCGCTCGACCGTCGGATCGTACTCGAACGTCAGTTGAGGGGTTCGCTTCATGCGGAGCTGTCGCGCCAGGCGCGCCTGCAGGACGCCGTGCGCCGCCGCGAGACCCGCGAGGGTCGCGGTCCGCTTCCGCTCGGTCCCGAGGACGCTCACGAAGACGGTTGCCTGGCGCAGGTCGGGCGAGGTCTCGACGCCGGTCACGGTCACGAACCCGACCCGCGGGTCCTTCAGCTCGCCGAGGCCCTCGGAGATCACCTCGCGCACTGCTTCGTTGACGCGGCGCATGCGGTCGCTCATACGCGTATTGAATCGCGTCCCCGCCAACTCCGGCGGCCCCGCAGCGTCCTAGCTGGCAGTGGCGCGGCGACTCTTCCTCGCTGTCGTGCTGGCGGCCGTGGCGGCGACCGTGGCGCACGCGGCGGCCGGAAAGGTCAAGCCTGCGCATTTCTCGGTGCTCGGCCATGCCAACCCGGCAGGCGGATACAGCGGCGACGTCGTCGGCGAGCGCCACTTCGCCTATCTCTCCAGCCACCGCGGCCAGAGCGACTGCCCGGCGCAGGGCGTCCGCGTGTACGACATCGCCAACCCGCGCAAGCCGCGCAGGATCTCGACCTTCGGGCGCATCACGGGCACGTGGACCGAGAAGACGATCGTCCGGCGGGTGCACACCTCCGGGTTCGACGGCGTGCTCGCCGTCACGAGCGTCCAGGCCTGCGAGAACGGCTTCGGCGGCTTCGCCCTCTACGACGTGACACGGCCGGCCCACCCGCGCGTGCTCGCGCTCGTGCCGACCGAGCCGCGCGGATCCCACGAGATCTGGCTCGCGACCGCGCGCGGCCACGCCTGGGTCTACACCGCCGAGGCCGCGGCCGAGTTCTCGGTCGAGCCGAGCTCGTTCGGGTTCCACATCTACGACGTCTCGCGCCCGACACGCACCCGTCGAGGTCGGCGGCTGGAGCGCCTGCAAGGAGCTCCACCAGTGCAGCCCGCTGTCCCCGCCGCCCGGCAAGGACGAGCGGATCCTCGTCCACTCCGTGATCACGAACGCGGCCGCGACGCGCGCGTACCTCTCGTACTGGAACCTCGGGACGGTGATCCTCGACATCTCCAACCCGGCCAAGCCGCGCTACCTCGGCCGGACCGCCAAGGGCCAGGGGAACGCGCACTCCGCCTGGCTGATGTCGGGAGGGAAGGTCCTGCTCGAGACGCACGAGACCATCCGCGGCCGCCCGGTCGTCTGGAACATCGCCGACCCGGCGCATCCGGTGAGGCTCGCGACCGTGCGGCTGCCGTACAGGCTCGGGCCAGGCGGCGCCTTCACGGGGCTCCCGCTGGACGACAGTGTCCACGACCCGAAGGCCGTCGGCCGCTACGCCTATTTCTCGTGGTACGGCCAGGGCGTCGCGCTGTTCGATCTCAAGAACCCGGGCAAACCCAGGTACGTGACGCGCTTCCGGCCGGTGCCCGCGCGCGACCGGCACGGACTGCTCTGCCCGGGCGGCACCTGCACCGCCGTGTGGGGCGTCTTCGTGATGCCGAAGGTCGTGCTCGCCTCCGACCTGAGCAGCGGGCTCTGGGTGCTCAGTCGTCCAAGGTGACGACCTTGCGCTCGGCTCGGCCGAGCTCGAACGCCTGCCCGGCGAGATAGCGCTCCGCCCCGTCCAGGAGCTCCTGGAGCTCGCGGTGGCCGCGAGCGACACACGAAAGCGTCAGCCTGGAGCGCTGCCACAGCTCGTGGTGGTCGACCTCCGCGACCGACGCGCCGAACCGGCGCTGCAGCTGCGCCTTCACGGACAGCAGCTCCTTCCGCTTCCCCTTCAGCGAGCCGTTCTCGGGGAAGTGCAGCTCGACCGAGAGGATCCCGACGTACCCGCTGCCCATACGCCCATTCTGACCCCGCCCGACCGTCCGATTGCGGTCGTAGGCTCCCGGCCGGCGTCAACCCTGCGAGCAAGGAGAGGACATGGAGAAGTGGGCTCGGTGGTCACCCGTGAGCGGCGTGGTGTTCGTCGCGCTGTGGGTCGTGGCGTTCGTGATCACGAACAACACCCCGGGGAGCGGCGACTCGGACACGAGCATCGTCGACTACTACAACCAGAGCGGTCACCGCACCCGGGACATTGCGGCGCTCTTCTGCGTCCTCGCCGGTGCTCTGTTCTTCGTCTGGTTCCTGTCTGCGCTGCGCTCGCGTCTCGCGCGCGCCGAGGGAAAGGCCGGCGGACTGACGGCCGCAGCCTTCGGGGCCGGTCTCGTGTCCGCCACCCTCTGGTTCTCCGCTGCGGCTCTCTTCGTCTCGCCCAGCATGGCGCGCTCCGACACGAGCAAGTTCCAGCTCGATGCCAACACCTTCAGGATCCTGAACGACCTCGGCTACACGCTCTGGTTCGGAGGAACGACGATCGCGGCAGTGACGGTGATCGCGACGGCACTTCTCAGCCTCCGGGCCGGGCCGCTGCCGAAATGGCTCGCGTGGCTCAGCTTCCTCGTCGCGCTGACGATGCTCGTCGCGTTCGTGTTCATCCCGATCCTGATCTGGCTCGGGTGGGTGCTCGTCGTGAGCATCGTCCTGATCTGGAAGCACGACACGCCCGCGGACGCGCCGCCGACGATGGCTACGTAGCCGCGGAGGCCGGCGTCTCGAGGTCGGTGCGCTCCACCTCGCGCGTCTCGTAGACCTCGAGCACGTCGCCTTCCTTCACGTCGTTGAAGCCGTCGAGGAGGATGCCGCACTCGAACCCCTCCTCGACCTCGCGGACGTCGTCCTTGAACCGCTTGAGCTGCGAGATGCGGGTCTCGTAGATGACGGTGCCGTCGCGGACGACGCGGACGCTCGCGCCACGGCGAACGGTGCCGTTGGTGACGTAGGAGCCCGCGATCGTGCCCAGGCGTGAGACGCGGAACAGCGCCCGCACCTCGACCTCGCCGATCGTCTCCTCGGTGCGCACCGGCTTGAGCATCCCGACGAGGGCCTGCTCGATGTCGTCGGTCAGCTGGTAGATGACGCGGTAGGTGCGGATCTCGACGCCCTCGCGGTCGGCCAGGGCGCGCGCCTCGGCGTTCGGCCGGACGTTGAAGCCGACGACCATCGCGTTCGAGGCCGAGGCGAGCATGATGTCGTTCTCGGTGATCCCGCCCACACCCTCGTGGATCACGTTGACGCGGACCTCGGCGTGCTGGATCTTCTGGAGCTCGGAGATCGCCGCCTCGACGGACCCGACCACGTCTCCCTTGAGCACGAGGTTGAGGTCCTGGACCGCGCCCTCCTGGATCTGCTCGTAGAGCGACTCGAGCGAAACACCCGTGTGGCGCTGCGCGAACTGCTCGCGGCGCAGGCGCTCTCCGCGGGCCTGGGCGTAGGAGCGCGCCTGGCGCTCGTTCTCGACCACGCGCGCCTGCTCCCCTGCGGGCGGCGGCCGGTCGAAGCCGAGGATCTCGACCGGGTCGCCCGGCCCTGCGTCCATGACCTTCTCTCCGTGGAAGTCGTAGAGGGCGCGCACCTTGCCCCACGCGTCGCCGGCCACGATCGCGTCCCCGACACGGAGCGTGCCGCGGTGGACGAGCATCGTCGCCGCCGGGCCGCGGCCCACGTCCAGGCGTGACTCGATGATCGGGCCCGACGCCTCGACGTGCGGGTTGGCGGTCAGCTCGAGCTCGGCGTCCGCGACGAGCAGGACGCGCTCGAGGAGGTCGTCGAGGCCCTCGGACTGCTTTGCCGAGACCTCGGAGAACTGCGTCGTGCCGCCCCACTCCTCGGGCTGGAGGCCCTCGGTGGCGAGCTCGTTGCGCACGCGGTCGGTGTTTGCGTCGGGCAGGTCGACCTTGTTGACGGCGACGACGATCGGCACCTCGGCCGCGCGCGCGTGCGAGATCGACTCGCGCGTCTGCGGCATGACGCCGTCGTCGGCTGCAACCACGAGCACGGCGATGTCCGTCACCTTCGCGCCGCGGGCGCGCATGGCCGTGAACGCCTCGTGCCCCGGTGTGTCGAGGAAGGTCAGCTTCCGGCTGTTGTGCTCCACCTGGTAGGCGCCGATGTGCTGCGTGATCCCGCCCGCCTCGGTCTCGACGACGGCCGACTTGCGGATCGCATCGAGCAGGGTCGTCTTGCCGTGGTCGACGTGGCCCATGATCGTGACGACCGGCGGGCGTGCTTCGAGATCGGCCGCCTCGTCCTCGTAGACCTCGGGCTCGATCTCCTCGTCGGCCGCGTGCTTGATCGTGATCTCCCGGCCGGTCTCGGAGGCCATCAGCTCGACCTCCTCGTCGGAGAGCGACTGGGTCGCCGTCTTCGGCGCGCCGAGGGCCATCAGGATCTTGATGATCTCGGGCATCGGCTTGCCGAGGGCCTGCGAGAGGTCCTTGACGGTCACGCCCGACTCGACGGTGACCGGCCCGGTCGGCTGGACGACCTCGCGCGGCGTCTTCGGCCGCGCCTCTGCCCGCTCCCGGGCCTGGCGGGCGTTCTCGCGCGGCCGTGCCGCACCGGTGTCGATCACAACCCGGCGCTTGCGGCCGCCCGGCGGCGCGCCCTGGCGGGGCCTGATCGGACGGTTTGGTCTGTTCGGACGGTCAGCCATCGGCGTCAGTGTAGAGCCGTGCCAGCCCGGGATCGACCCGGACGGTCGTTTTCAGGATTCGGTTGAAGGCCCGCTTCTCGACCGCGCGCTCGAAGCACGCCAGGCGACGGCAGGTGTAGACCCCGCGGCCGGTGCCCCTGGGCGAGGGCGTGAGGTCGCCGTCCGAGGCCGCGAACCGCAGCAGCTCGGCCTTCGGCGCCCGCCTCCCGCAGCCGGCGCACGTCCTGATCGCGACGGTCACGCAGCGGCCGGACCCTCCTCGTCCTCGCGCTCCTCTGCCGGCTTCTCCGGCTCGGGCTCCGCGGCTGGCTCGACCTCGGCAACCGGCTCCGTCTCGGCCTCGGGCTCGGGCTCGGCCGCCTCGGCGACCGGCTCTTCCTCCGCGGGCGCCTCGTCGGGCTCCTCGGGCGCAGGCTCGGGCTCGACCGGGAGCTCGCCGGCGGCCTCCTTGCGCGCCAGCTCCTGGTGCGCGGGAACGCCGCAGTAGCGCGACCCGGGGAGGGCCGTGTTGGGGCAGCGCTTGCCCGTCGAGAGGATCGCGGAGCACCGGCCGGTGAACTCCTCCTCCTCGCCGTCGCCGGCGAACGCGGCCTCGGCCTCCTCGGTCGCGAACTCGGTGTCCGACTTGATGTCGACCTTCCAGCCGGTCAGCCGAGCGGCGAGACGGGCGTTCATGCCTTCCTTGCCGATTGCCAGCGCGAGCTGGTCGTCGGGAGTTACGACCGTCGCTTCCTTCGCCTCGTCGTCGAGGTAGACCTCGCGCACGCGCGCGGGCGACAGCGCCTTGGCCACGAACCGCGCGGGCTCGGGGTTCCACGGGATGATGTCGATCTTCTCGCCGCGCAGCTCGGAGACGACCATCCGCACGCGCGAGCCGCGAGGCCCCACGCACGCGCCGACCGGGTCGACGCCCTGGGCGTGCGACTCCACCGCGATCTTCGAGCGGTATCCGGGCTCCCGCGCAACCGCGCGGATCTCGACCAGGCCGTCCGCGATCTCGGGCACCTCGAGCTCGAACAGCGTCCGGATCAGCTCCGGGTCGCGGCGCGAGAGGATCACCTGCGGGCCCTTCGTCCCGGAGCGGACCTCCGTGATGACGGCCTTGATGCGTGAGCCCTGCTCGTAGCGCTCGCCGTCGACCTGCTCGGAGCGCGGCAGCAGGGCCTCGACCTTGCCGAGGTCGACGAGGACGTTGTTGCGGTCGCCGGCCTGCTGGACGATCCCGGTCACGACTTCGGTCACTCGATCGACGTACTCGTCGTACATGATCTGGCGCTCCGCCTCGCGGATGCGCTGCGTGATCACCTGCTTCGCCGTCTGTGCGGCGATGCGGCCGAAGTCGTCGGGGGTGACGTCCGCCCGCTTGACCTGGTTCTCCGGAACGTCCGACCAGTCGATCTCGAGGTCGTCGTCGGTGACGAGCACGTGCGAGCGCTCGCCGTTCTCCAGCTCGGCCTGCTCGAGCTCCGTGATCACTCGTTCGCGCGCTTCCTCGAGCAGCCGCTCCTCGATGTCGGCCGGAAGCTCGATCGAGTAGACGCGGAAGTCGCCCTCGACGCGGTCGAGCTCGACCACGGCGTGCCGGGACGAGCCCGGCGTCTTCTTGTAGGCAGCGAGCAGCGCATCCTCCAGCGCAGCGATCAGCGTGTCGCCCTCGATTCCGCGGTCGCGCTCGAGCTCGTGGACGAGCTCGATGATCTCTCGGCTCATTTCGTGTCCCTCTCGTCGATCAGGTTGCCCCGGACGATCTGGTCGTACGGGATGTTCACCTCGTGGCCGTTGGCCGCCACGGTCACCGAATCCTCGTCCGCGCGCGTGACCTCGCCGCGCACCTTCGCGCGGGCGGCCGTCCTCAGCCTGACGGCGTGCCCGACAACACGCCGAAAGTGCTCCGGCTTGCGCAGCGGGCGCTCGATCCCGGGCGAGGACACGTCCACCGAGTAGTCGCGCAGGTAGTCCTGAAGAAGGCGCGTGACCTCCCCGCACAGCGCGTGGTCGACGCCTTCCGGCCGGTCGATGAAGACCGTGAAGCGCTGAGGAGCGGTCAGCTCGACGGCGAGCACCTCGACGCCGGGCAGCTCACTCTCGACGCGCCCGGTGATCTCGCTCTCCAGTGTTCGCTCCCTTTCGTAGACGTTCGGCAAATCCGCGCTCCTCACAAAAAATGGGCGCCCTGCGCCCATTTCGCCAAGCCAGTGAAATGTGGTTCCAAAAGGATAGCGCATGGGGCTAGTGGCCCCGCACGCGGCGGGGCCGCCTTTACCCCCGGTTAAACAGTGCCGGTCTCGGAGGGCTCGTCGCCCTTCAGGTGCCGGATCACGTCGGCGACGTCGGCGATCTCCTGCTCGAGGTCGCGCTGGTGCTCCTCCAGCTTGCGAAGCCATTCTTCGCGGCTCGGGAAGCGTCGGTGCCCGCGGAAGCCTGGGCGCCCGCGGTGGTGTCTGTGACCGTGCATGTGCTCACCTCCTCTCGCGGTATCTCTCGAGAAACGTGCCGATGGTTTGCTGCGCCCGTTCGAGCGCCTCCGCCCAGCGGTCGAGGAGGCGCCGCCCGTCGGCCGTCAGCTCGTAGGTGCGCTTGGCAGGCCCCGGGAGGTCCGCGCTCCACTCGGAGCTGACCAGCCCCTCGTCTTCCAAGGAGCGCAGGAGGCGGTAGAGGTTGCCGATGTCGACCCTCCCCTCCACTCCCAGCTCCGGGATGCGCTCGAGCAGCTCGTAGCCGTGGAGCGGCCGCTCGCGCAGGAGCAGCAGCAGCGACGGCTCGACGTAGCGCTCGACGCGTGCGTGCACGTGCCAGTGGCCGGGCCTGACCAGCCGGCGGCTGCGGGATCGCGAGTGGCGGTGGCGTCTCATGCCGAGTCAGTATAGGTAAAACACATATGTCTGTCGCATACTTGTAGGCTCCGACCGCGATGGCGCACCCGGATCTGCCTTCCGAGCAGGCGTATGTCGACCAGGCCTACGCGTCGCTCGACCGCATGCGCGAGACGCTGCTGCAGACGTCGGGCGCGGCGGCGACGGAGGTGTCCGCCGAGTGGATCGAGAAGTGGGCGACCACGCGTCTCCGGACGTTCGAGGACGCCGAGCGCGGGCTCTGCTTCGGGCGGATCGACTCGGAGGAGGCAGCGGATCCGATCTACGTCGGCCGCCGCTGGGTGCACGACGACGACCAGGGCGCCCTCATCGTCAACTGGCAGGCGCCCGCGGCGCGGCCGTTCTACACGGCGACCCCGGCCGAGCCGCACGGCGTCACCCTGCGGCGCCGCTTCCGCGCGCGCGGCCGCACCCTCACCGGGATCAGCGACGAGGCGCTCGACGGCTCGCTCGCGGATGCGGCCTCCGCGGTCGACGACTTCCTGCTCGAGGAGCTCGATCGCGCCCGCGACCAGCGCATGCGCGACATCGTCGCCACGATCCAGGCCGACCAGTACCACCTGATTGCACGCGACCCGGAACCGCCGCTCGTCGTCCAGGGCGGGCCGGGGACGGGCAAGACCGCGGTCGGCCTGCACCGCGCCTCGTACCTCCTCTACTCGCACCGAACCGACATCCGCCGCGTGCTCGTCGTCGGGCCGAACCCGGCGTTCATGGAGTACGTCTCGCACGTCCTCCCCACGCTCGGAGAGGACAGCGTCGAGCAGCGCGCGGTCGGCGAGCTCGTCCCGGGCGTCGAGGTCACGCGCCTCGACCCGCTCGACGTGCAGCAGCTGAAGGCGAGCCTGCGCGTGGGCGAGGTTGTCCGGAGGGCGGTCGAGCTCGGCTCGCAGGGCGCGCCGCAGGAGCTCGTGGTCCGGCTCGAGGGCCGCTTCGTCGGCGTCGAGGCGGACGAGGTCGACGAGCTCGTCGACGAGGCGCGCGCCGAGCTCGGTTTCACGGCGGCCGCGAGAGAGCGTTTCCGGATGAACGTCCTCCGCCGCTTCTACGAGGACTACGGCGCCCGGCTCGGCGGCCAGGCGTACCGCGACTTCGCCGAGATCGAGCGCGCGCTGCGGCGCGAGGGGCGGATGACCCGCTTCCTCGACCACGTGTGGCCGGCGCCCAAGCCCGAGCAGGTCGTGCGGCGCCTGCTCTCCACGCGGGAGCGACTCGAAGAAGCTGCCGAAGGGATCCTCGACGCCGACGAGCAGGTACTCCTTCGCCGGGCGCGCAGCGGCTGGAGCGAGGCCGACCTGCCGCTCGTCGACGAGGCCCGCGCGCTCCTGGCCGAGCCCCCGCAGCGCTTCGGGCACGTGATCGTCGACGAGGCGCAGGACCTGACGCCGATGCAGCTGCAGATGATCGCGCGCCGCTCGGCAGGCGCCTTCACGATCCTCGGCGACATCGCGCAGGCAACCGGGCCGATCGCCTACGACCGCTGGGACGAGCTGCTCCCCTTCCTGCCCGAGGGCGAGCTCGCCGAGGTCGAGGAGCTGCGCCACGCCTACCGCGTGCCGCGCGAGATCATGGCGCTGGCGCTTCCGCTGCTCGAGAAGATCGCGCCCGACGTCGAGCCGCCCCTCGCGTACCGGGTCGGCGCGGAGCCGCCTCGCATCGTCCAGGGAGACCCGCCGTTGACGGTGGCCTACGAGGAGGCCGCGCGGCTCTCCGGGGACGAAGGGCTCCTCGCGCTGATCGTGCCCGCCTCGATGCGCGGCGACGAGGCGGGCTCGCTCTTCGACGAGTCGCGGATCGCCGTCCTGACGCCGCGCGAGGCGAAGGGCATGGAGTTCGACCACGTGATCGTCGTCGAGCCCGCGCAGATCGTCGAGGAGGCGGTCGAGGGCCAGGGCCTGCGCGAGCTCTACGTCGCGCTCACGCGCCCGACGAGGACGCTCGTCCTCGTCCACTCGCGGCCGCTGCCGCGAGAGCTCCGCGTCTGACGCGGCTCGCACAATCTGTGCGTGGCGGACGCGATCCGCGAAGAGGAGGTCGAGTCCCGCTGGGAGGCTGCGCCCGCGGTCGTCGTCGTGATCGTCTTTCAGCTGCTGCTCGCCTTCGTGAGCCAGTCGCAGGACTGGAAGCTCTGGGGGTTGCCCTGGTGGGTGTGGCTGATCCCGATCGTGCCCGAGGTGATCCTCCTGATCGCACTGGCCTGGCAGCGCCCGCGGCGTCGGCTCGAGCAGCTGGGCCAGCGGCGCAATGTTGCGCTGGCGCTGCTGGCGCTGATCAGCATCGCGAACTCGCTGCTCCTGCTGGCCGTGCTCGCCTCGCTCATCCGGGGCGACGAGAAGAGCGGCGCGCAGCTGCTGCTCAAGGCGATGACCGTGTGGGGCACGAACGTCATCACCTACGGCCTCTGGTTCTGGGCCTTCGACCGCGGCGGCCCGGTGCGCCGGGTGGAGGCCGACCCGCCGCCGCCCGACTTCCAGTTCCCGCAGATGGAGAATCCGCAGCTCGCCGAGCCCGGCTGGTACCCGCGGCTCCTCGACTACGTCTACGTCTCGTTCACGAACTCGATCGCGTTCAGCCCGACCGACGCGATGCCGCTCACGCGTCGCGCGAAGATGCTGATGCTCTCCGAGTCGGCGGTCTCGTCGGTGACGGTCCTGCTCGTCGCCGCGCGCGCGGTCAACATCTTCACCTAGAGCACGTAGCCGCACGTTAGGGATGCGTTAAGAGGCCTGTTCCTAGCTTCGGCCTAACGACCTCAACACACGTTCCACACAGTCCTGACAAGTAATTGGTTCCGGGGCCGAGGAAAGGCCCGGTTCGGCTCTTGGGGGGCGACCGAGCCCCCTCGGCCCTTACGACCTAACTAATCCGGACGGTTGACGCCTAAGAGTGGTCGAGCCGGGGATGAACGGGGGTGTTTGGCGTCGAATCACGTCGCCCAGTCGCGCTCATGCCCCGGCTCGTTATCAACCGTCGGCGACTACAGCACCGGTCGGCGGGCCAACTGCGCCTCGCTGCGATTGCTGGAATCACTGGAGGTCGAGCACGATCGTGACCGGGCCGTCATTCGTCGAGCTCGACGGCCATGCGCGCGCCGAACACGCCGGTTGCGACGCGGACGCCGAGGCCGCGCAACGCGCCGCAGAAGCGCCTCGTAGAGCGGTTCGGCCTCCTCCGGCCGCGCGGCCTCGGAGAAGCTCGGCCTCGTGCCCTTGGCCGTGTCCGCGATCAGCGTGAACTGGCTCACGACCAGGGCCTCTCCGCCGACCTCCAGGAGCGAGCGGTCGAAGCGCCCCTCGTCGTTCTCGAAGATGCGCAATCGCGCGACCTTCTCCGCGAGCCGCGCGGCCGTAGCGCCGTCATCCCCGCGGGCGACCCCGAGCAGGACGCATGCACCGGCCCCGATCTCGCCGGCGACCTCCTCCCCGACGCGCACGCGTGCGCTGGAGACCCGTTGCACCACAGCCTTCATGTTCGCGCCCGAAAACGACGATATAGGCCCCGTGGAAGCGGCCCACCTTCCCTGGCAGCACCTCGGATCCCTGCTGATCAATAGGGGCCTCCTGACCGTGGAGCAGGTCAAGCAGGCTTTCGAGGAGCAGCGCCTGACCGGCAGGCGGCTCGGCGAGATCGCCGTCGGACACGCCTGGGTGACGAGCGCCGACCTCGCCAGCGCGCTTGCCGACCAGTTCGGGCTCGAGTACGTCGATCTCTCCGAGACGCAGCCCGACCGCGACGCCGCGACCCTTCTCCAGAAGGACCTTGCGTTCCGCTACCAGGCCGTCCCCGTGCGGTTCCTCGCCGACGACCTGCTGCTCGTTGCCGTCGCCGACCCGACCGACGTCGGCCGGGCCGACGACCTGCGCCTGGCGCTCGGGCACAACGTGCGCCTCGCGGTCTCGGAGCCCGCCGACCTCGAGCGCGCGATCAAGACGCTCTACCGGACCCAGATCGAGGTCGACCAGGAAGAGGAGACCACCGAGGACGCCGAGTTCGAGCGGGCGGCCCAGCGCGAAGAGATCTCCGAGGCCGGCGGCGAGAGCCCGGCCGTCAAGCTCGTGCACACGACGATGGCGCAGGCGATCGAGGACGGCGCCTCCGACATCCACTTCGAGCCGCAGGAGAACGAGATGGTCGTGCGCGCTCGGATCGACGGCGTGACGCGGCAGGTCGCGACCATCCCCAAGCCGATGCAGCCGGCCGTCGTCACGCGCCTGAAGATCATGGGCCAGCTCGACATCGCCGAGCGGCGCGCGCCGCAGGACGGCCGCGTCTCGGTCCGGTTCGGCGGCGAGCCGCTCGACCTGCGCATCGCCGTTCTTCCCACCACGCACGGGGAGCAGGTCGTGCTCCGGATCCTCCACCGCGCCGTCAGCAAGCCCGACCTGACCGAGCTCGGCATGACGCCGAACGCGCGCGAGCAGTTCGAGCAGGCGATCCGCCAGCCTTACGGCACCGTGATCGTCTGCGGGCCGACCGGGAGCGGCAAGACGACGACCCTCTACACCGCGCTGCAGATGCTCAACGACCCGGGCCGCGTACTGATGACGATCGAGGACCCGGTCGAGTACCAGATCCAGGGGATCAACCAGGTCGAGATCTCGGACAAGAGCGGCCTCTCGTTCGCGCGTGGGCTGCGGACGATCCTGCGCAGCGACCCCGACGTTCTGCTCGTCGGTGAGGTCCGCGACGAGGAGACCGCCCGCATCGCCATGCAGGCGGGCATGACCGGCCACCTCGTGCTCACGACCGTGCATGCGCACAACGCGGCCAGCTCGATTGCGCGCCTGAAGGACATGGGCGTCGAGCCGGGCCTGCTCGCGAGCTCCGTGAACTGCATCGTCGCCCAGCGCCTCGCGCGGCGGCTCTGCACCGACTGCCGCGAGGCGTACTGGCCGGCCGACGACGAGCTCGAGCAGCTCGGCCTCATGGAGCGGAAGGGCGAGGTCTTCCTCCATCGCCCGAAGGGCTGCGGACGGTGCGGGAACGCAGGCTTCCGTGGCCGCGTCGCGCTCTACGAGGTCATGCCCATGACCGGTGAGATCCGGCGCCTGCTCGAGGCCGCGACCGACGAGATCCACGAGGCGGCCGTGCGCGGGGGCATGACGACGCTGCTCCAGGACGGGGTGCGCCTCTGCGTCGAAGGCGTCTCCTCGCTCGAGGAGATCCACCGCGTCGCCGGCGAACGACTCGCCTAGAGATCACGGGGGAACCCCTGGTTCCCCCGTGCGGCCCCCTCCTTGCGAGCGAAGGCGTGTTGCAGACGTTTCAGGAGCCGCCTCCTGAGATCGCGCTGCCACCGTCTCTTATGTCTGTGTGCCTCCCGCCAGGCAAAGCCCGGCTCCGGCGGCGAGTCGCTGCGCCTACGTCGAATCGGAGGTGTCCCGATCGGGAACCGATCTTTAGCCGCCTGAAGCCCTCCCACGATCACTTCGCATCCTGGGGCGGGAAGTCACCGCTCTGGCCAACCGCCATCACGCGGCCCGAGGAAAGCACGACGAAGCGCCAGCTGTGGTGCTGCGGTCGTCGCGCGGAACCGTCGGCATGGAAGGAGTGCCAGGGCCACACCTCCCTCAGAACCACGATGGTCTGGCCCGCGTAGCGGCCCCCTCTGACGCTCGCCCGGGCCGAGCAGACACCCTTGATCCGGAGTCCCGCCGGGCCACCCTCGGGGATGACGCAGGTCATGGTCCCGACGCGGTGCGGGAAGAGGCTCGGAGCTCCCCCCGCGGTCGACTCGAGGACGCCTGCTACAGCCCTGTTCTCGAGGCCCACCGACACCGGGATGCTGACTCCCACGCTGGATGTTCCGCTCTTGCCGCCCGAGCTGTGACAGCCAGCCGCGAGACTTGCAACGGCTATCAGCGGAACCGACAGCGAAGGCGCGCCTCATCTCACGTGGAGTACGCCGCCGGTTCCCGGGCCGGTCACTCCAGATCGCGGATCCGAGCCTCGTATGCCGGACGGCCCGGCCTCAGCGAGCTCGCGAGCTTGTAGTGGCCGTTCGCCTCGGTCGTGCGGCCCTGCTTCTCGAGGCAGCGGCCGAGCGCGTAGTGCGCGTAGTCGTCGACCGGCGCGAGCTCGAGCACCTTGCGGAACTCGGACTCCGCCTCGCGGTAGCGGTGAATGCGGAAGTACGCGATCCCGAGCGCCTCGCGGATCGACGCCTTCTCGGGCTCGCGGGCCTTCGCCTTCTCGAGCGAAACCGTCGCCTGGGCGGCCATTCCGCGGCGCAGGTGGTCGCGGCCCTGCTGGAAGAGCTCGAACGTGTCGCTCATCCGGTGCCCGCCATCCCGAGCGAGCGTAGCGACAGCAGCCCGCGCAGCCGCTCGAGCCTCGTCAGGCGCGAGCGGATTCCTCTGCGGAGCGCCCGCAGGTCCCTGGGCAGCTCGTCCGCCGCCCGGGCCGCGCTTGCCGCGGGACCGAACCGCGCGACGGTCGCGTGCATCCCGAAGCTCCCGGCCTTCACGCCGAGCTCGACCTCGGCCAGCCGGGCCAGCTCGAGGAACGTGGCGCTCTCGGGGACGGGCACGAGCTGGTCGCGGAGGATGTCGCGCAGCTCCTTGGCGCTCGCGACGGCGAGCCGGCGCGGGTCGCGCGTGAGGTAGCGGCTTCGCCGAATCACGATCTTCGTAAGCGCGACGGCGACGATGCAGACGGCGAGCACGAGGGCCAGCAGGCCGACGATCCCGGGCGCGCGCCAGCCGTGCGACGGCGTGGCCAGGGCGGTCGCCGGGGCCAGGACGTCCGGCCCGCGTGTCGAGCGCGGCGCGCGAAGCCGAGCTGCGACCGGTGCTTGGCGAACGAGCCCAGGCCGTCCTTTCCCGCCAGCACGGCAACCGCGGCGGCCGCGTCGAACTGCGGCGAGGAGCTCGAGTAGGCCCCGGCGGCCCCGCCGCGGCTCGGGGTCGGGTCGAACGGGAGCCAGCCCCAGCCCCGGAACCAGACCTCGACCCAGGTGTGCGCGTCGTGGTCGGTGACGGTCCACCGGCCGGAGTGCTTGTCGTAGCTGCCGCTGTTGAAGCCGGCCGCGACGCGCGCCGGGATGCCGAGGTAGCGGAGCATCAGCGCCATCGCTCCGGCGAAGTGCTGGCAGTAGCCCTCGCGCGTCCGGGTGACGAAGTCGACCAGCGCAGGGACACCGGCCTTGACCCGCGGCGGGTGCTGGTTGTAGACGAAGCCGCCGCCCGTCCGGAACCAGCGCTCGAGCGCGACGGCGGCCGCATACGGGCTCTTGGCGCTGCCCGCGATCCTGCGGGCGCGGAGCTCGAGCGGCCGGTACGGATCGATCCTTCGGCCGCGGATGTACGACCCGAACATCGCGTTCACGACCCCCCAGCGCCCTGGTGTCCCGAACGGCGGCAGCGAGACGCCCTGATCGACCTCGAGGTACCCGCGCCGGTCGCTGATGAGCGGCGGGTAGACCGGCCTGGACCGGGCGAGCTCCTCCGGGGTCGGCTTCAGTTCGTAGCTCGTGACCTCGTAGGTGTCCCCGCGCTGCAGCGTCCGCGCCGCCCGTGCGGTGCCCGACGGGTCGTACGCGACCCCGCCGACGTCCGGGCCGGTGGTGAAGGAGAGCGGAACGCTCGCGCCGACCAGGCGGTCGTCTTCCAGCGCCTCGACCGTCACGCGCTGCCTGACGAAGGCAATCGACCTGCGCCCCCCGAGAGACGGCATGAGGCCTTGCTCGCCGAACCCTCGCCTCTGGAAGCTGAAGGCCGGGGCGATGAAGTCCTCGACCCAGTGGCCGTCGACCACCAGGTTGAGAACCGTCGCGCGCCAGTAGTGCGGGCTCGGCGAGGCCCGGATCTCGAGCACGGTCGTCTTCTTCCGCGGGAACGTGAGGCCGTCGTAGCGCGAGTCCCAGACGTACGAGACCGCCACAGGCTTCTCGTGATGCGTGGTCAGGTCCCACGTCTGCCAGCCGAGGAAGGCGTGCTTCGCGAGCGCGGGCGAGGTCGACGCGAGCAGGCCGACGAGGACGACGAACGCTCCGGCAGCGGGCGCGTAGCCGATTCTCCGCTGCCGTTCGCGCAGCCCGACCAGCACGACCAGCAGGCCGGCCAGGATCGCCGCGCCGCGGACGAGGCCGTGCCCCAGCAGCAGCGTCGCGGGCCAGCCCGCGCCGACGACGATCGCGATCGCGGCCAGGCCCGCGCGGCGCGAGGCGATCGCAAGCGAGGCCAGGAGCGTGAACGCGAAGGCCGCCAGCAGGATCGCGCCGTGCATCTCCGGCCGGAAGGCGCCGTCGAACGGCAGGCGCACGTCGTAGAACGCAAGGAACCCGTCCCACGAGCGAGCAGCCACGCGTCCGGGCTCGCGGAGGTCGACCGGCAGGCTGAACGCGCTCGCCGCGACGACGATCAGAGAGGCCGCCGCCGCCGCGATGCGGGCCCGGGTGGTTCGCGCCAGCGCGGGCGCGATCGCGAGGACGACGACCAGCGCCGCCTGCCAGGGGCTCGGGTGCTGCTCGAGGCGCAGCCAGTTCCAGGCGATCACGCCGCCCGCGACCGCGCAGAGCAGGAGCGTCCTAGCCAAGTGCCGCCTCCCCGGCCCGCTGCGCGCCGAGCTTCGCCGCGAGGTCGTCCCCGTCCCGCAGGACGACGACGGCGATGCCCGCCGCCTGCAGCCTCAGCAGCCCCGGGAACGCCGTCGTGGCCCCGGAGGCGAAGCTCGCCGGGTCGACGAGGACGAGCGAGACGTTGCGGTGGTGGCCGACCGCGCGGTCGATCAACCGCTCGACGAGCGCCGCCGGCAGCGCCGCTGTGACCACGGTGAGCTCGGGCGCCTTGCCTGCAGCGCTCGCCTCGTCCGAGAGCAGCGCCGTGAGTGGCGGGCCGGGCTCGGGCTCGACGCCCGCGAGCAGGTCGAGCGCGGGCCGCCAGTCGCCGTCGGCCGACCGGGTGCGCTGCTGGTCCCTCAGCGTCGTGTTGAGCACGAGCACCGCCCGGCGACCGCGGCGCGCGTGCGCGAGCAGGATCGAGCCCGCCGCGCGCACCTGCACCTCGAAGCTCTCGCCGACGACCGTGGTCGGATCGACGTCCAGCACGACCGCGACCTCGTCCCGAGGCGAATCCTCGAGCTCCTTGACCATCAGCTGCCCGCGCTTGGCGGTCGTGCGCCAGTGCACCTTGCGCAGCGACTCGCCCTGCTCGTACTGGCGCACGCTGTGCAGGTCGTAGCCCGTCGGCCGCCGCAGCAGGAGCCGCTTCCCGTCACGCGCCGCCGTGCCCGTCTCGGAGAAGAGCCGGTCGAGGTCGACGAGCCGCGGGTAGACGAGCAGCGCCCCCGGAGCCGCGAGCGGCTCCTCGATCCGGTCGAGGCCGAGCGGGTCCTCGATCACGAGCGTGCTCTCCTCGAACACGTAGCGGCCGCGCGGCACGTTCTGGAGGAGGTACGACGTCCCGCGGCGAGCGGGCAGCGGTGTCTCGCGCTCGCCGAGCTTGCCGACGCGCTCCCGCAGGAGAACGGTCGTCGGCAGGAACCCGCGGCGATGCAGGAGCTCGAGCTTCACCCGGACGTCGTCGCCGGCGAAGCGGTCGACCTCGGGCAGGCGACGCCGCACCTCGACCGGGACGCTCGCGAGCCGGGTCCAGAGACGCGCGAGGAGCGCGGCGGCGATCAGGCCGAGCGCGACCGGGTAGAGCGGCGTCGAGCCGAAGGCCCAGGCGGCGAGGTAGGTCGCGCAGCCGAGAGCCAGCGCGAGCCTTCCCCTGGAGGTCATACGGGAACCGGCGTGTGCTCGAGCGCCTCGCGAACGAGATCGGGGCCGGAGAGGCCGGCGGCGCGGGCCTCGGGAGCCAGGATCAGGCGGTGCCCGAGGACAGGCGCGGCGCAGGCCTTGACGTCGTCCGGCGAGACGAACTCGCGCCCGTCGGAGAGCGCGCGCGCCTTGGCCACGCGCAGCAGCGCGATCCCCGAGCGCGGGCTCGCGCCGAGGTAGAGGCGGGCATCCGAGCGCGTGTGCTGGAGGAGCGCGACGACGTAGCGGTTGACGGTCTCCTCGACGAACACCGCGGCGGCCTCGGCGATCAGCGCGCGCACCTCCTCCGCGCTCGCGACCGGTTGGAGAGAGTCGAGCGGCGGGTCGCCGGTCTGCTCGGTCAGCATCCGCGCCTCCTCCTGCAGCGGCGGGTAGCCGATCTCGACGCGCAGGGTGAAGCGGTCGAGCTGCGCCTCGGGGAGCGGATACGTGCCCTCGTACTCGATCGGGTTCTGCGTCGCCATCACGACGAACGGGGGCGCGAGCTCGTAGCTGACACCGTCGACCGTGACCTGGTTCTCCTGCATGCACTCGAGCAGGGCCGACTGCGTCTTCGGCGAGGCGCGGTTGATCTCGTCGACCAGCAGGAAGTTCGCGAACACCGGCCCCGGACGGAACTCGAACTCGTTGGTCTTCTGGTTGAAGACGTTCACGCCGGTCACGTCCGACGGGAGCAGGTCCGGCGTGAACTGGATGCGCGAGAACGAGCAGTCGACCGAGCGCGCGAGGGCCTTGGCGAGCATCGTCTTCCCGACGCCAGGGAAGTCCTCGATGATCAGGTGGCCCTCGGCGACGAGGCAGAGGACGACCAGGCGCAGGGTCTCCGCGGGCGCTCGCACGACCAGCGCGAGGTTCTCCGCGATCCGGGCGATGGCCTCGCTGCCGATGCGCGGCGAGCCCGAAGGCGCGGCCCGCTCGGTGTCGATCGCGCGCTCGTCCAACTACCCGGCCTCCCCCAGCCGCTCGGCAACCTCGTCGAGGATAGCTGCGGCGATCCGCTCCTTCGCGGCCCTTTCGACGCGCCGCTCGCCCTGCGCCGAGACGAGCACGACCTCGTTCTCCGCGGCATCGAAGCCGACGTCGTCGCGCGAGACGTCGTTGAAGACGATCAGGTCGACTCGCTTGGCGGCGAGCTTCTCGCGCGCGCGCTCGAGCCCCTGCTCGCCTCGGTCCGCGGCGAACCCAACGAGAATCTGGCCGTTCGTGCGGCGCTCTCCGAGCTCGCGCAGCACGTCGTCGGTCGGCTCGAGCGTGACCGTCCACGGCTCTCGGTCCTTCGGGCGCTTGCCCTCCTCGGGCTCGGCCGGCCGGTAGTCGGCGACCGCGGCGGCCATCAGGACGACGTCGGCGTCTCCGCGTGCCAGGGTCTCGCGAGCCACGTCCTCGGCGGTCGGTGCGGGCACCACGTCCACTCCTACGGGCGCCGGCACCGAGAGGTTCGAGGCGACGAGCGTCACGTCCGCTCCGCGGCGGCGCGCCTCGGCGGCAAGCGCCGTGCCCATCCGGCCCGACGAGCGGTTGCCGAGGAAGCGCACGGCGTCCAGCGGCTCGCGGGTCCCGCCGGCCGTGACCAGCACGTTCAAGCCACGCAGCTGCTCGCGCTTCTCCAGGAGCGAGACGCAGCGCGCGAAGATCTCCTCCGGCTCGCTCATCCGCCCCACGCCGACCTCGCCCTCGGCGGTGTCGCCCTCCTCGGGGCCGACCAGCTCGACGCCGCGAGCCCGCAAGGTCTCGACGTTCGCCCGCGTCGCCGCGTGCCGCCACATGCGCGGGTTCATCGCCGGCGCCGCGAGCACGGGGCCATCGAACGCGAGCGCGGTCTGCGTGAGGACGTTGTCGGCGAGACCTTGCGCGAGCTTGGCGAGCGTGTTCGCCGACAGCGGCGCGATCACGAAGAGGTCCGCCTCGACGAGGTGCGGGAACAGCTCACGAGGCATCTCTCGCCGCGCGAGCGCCTCGAACGTGTGGGCGGTGACGAAGCGCTCCGCGTCCGGCGTGAGGATCGGCGTCACCTCGTGCCCGTCGCGCACGAGCAGCCGCGTCAGCTCGCACGCCTTGTAGGCGGCGATTCCGCCGGTTACTCCGAGAAGCACGCGTGCCACGGTCACATTGTGCCGCGAGCAGGCAAAACCGCGAGAGCGCAGGCACCGTACTCCCCGGTCACACCCAAAGGAGGCCCATGAAGAGAAGGTACGCAGTCATCCTCGCGCTCTGCCTCGCGCCGGCGCTCGTGCTCGCGGGAACGGCCTTCGGCCGCGCCTCGGCGCCGCCGAAGCTGAAGGGCGTCGTCGGCCCAGGGTTCACCATCTCGCTCAAGAAGGGCGGGAAGAAGGTCACCAAGCTCAAGGCCGGCCGCTACACGTTCGTGATCGCGGACAAATCGTCATTCCACGACTTCACGCTCGAGCAAGAGAAGGGCGGGAAGTTCGAGAAGCACCTGACGAAGGTTCCCTCCACCGGGACCGTGACGAAGACGATCACCCTCAAGAAGGGCAAGTGGAAGTACTACTGCTCCGCCCATGAGGACGAGATGCACGGCTTCTTCAAGGTGACCTGAAGCTTCGGGCGGCCGCCTTCGGGCGGCCGTCTGCTACTTCGGGTACGTGTACTTGATCTTGCCCTCTTGGATCTCTTCGAGGGCCATGGTCAAGTAGTTCTTGGAGCGCGACTCCACCAGCGGGGGCAGCACCTGGTCGAAGGTGCCCTCCCCGAGCTGCTGGTGGTAGTTGTTGATCTGCCGCGCGCGTTTGGCGGCGACGATCACCAGCGCGTACCGGGAATCGACGTGCTCGAGCAGTTCGTCAACGCGAGGAGAAATCACGGGGTTGGAATGCTACCTGCGCGCCGCAACTCCTCGCGGACGATTTCCTCCAGCTCCGCGAACGCGCGCTCGAGATCGTCGTTCACGATCCGGTACTTGAACTTGTGCCCGGCCTCGAGCTGGCGCTCCGCCTCGCTCAGGCGCTCCTTGATCTCGCCCTCGCTCTCGGTCGCCCGCGCGCGGAGCCGCTGCTCGAGCTCCTCCTTGCTCGGCGCGGTCACGAAGATCGTCACGGCCTCGGGGATGCGGTCGCGAACGGCCAGCGCGCCACCGGTCTCGATCTCGAGCAGCGGAGCGCTTCCGCGCCCGCGGATCCGCTCGAGCTCCGACCAGAGCGTCCCGGAGCTGTACCCCGGCCCCCAGGGCAGCTCCACGTGCTCCAGAAACTCGCCTTCCTCGAGCCGACGGTCGAACTCCTCGGCCGCGATGAACCAGTAGTCGCGGCCGTCCTGCTCGCCCGGCCGGCGAGGCCGCGTCGTCGCCGAGACCGCCAGCTCGAGCCCCTCGACGCTTGTCACCAGCCGTCGCGCGAGCGTGCTCTTGCCTTCGCCAGAGGTGCCGGTGATGACGAAGACCGGCGTGTGTGACGCCTCAGCGGTTGAAGAGGCCAATCAGCTCAGCCCGCTGGCGATCCGAGAGACCACCGACCGTCTTCGATTGGCTGATGCGGCACTGATTCAGGAACCTGGCGGCTTTCACGCGGCCGAACTTCGGGACTGCCATGAGCATGTCGAACACCTTCGCGGTTTCGACGTACTCGGGCGGATCTTCGAGGATCTCCTCGATCCGGACATCGCCGGATTTGAGGTCCTTCTTCAGCCGCGCCCGCCGCACCCGGATGTCGTTCGCCCGCTTGAGCGCTTCCATCCTTTGGTCGAGAGAACGAAGGGGCGCCTGGGCTTGAGTTTTGAGGGCGGCGGCCACGGCGGGGGATACTAACAAGACCGCAGCCTCGGTCAACCCGACAAGTTTCAGCCCATATGCAGGGTTTTTTGGGAAGTAACTCTCGATGTTTGATCGAGGGTTGAGTTCTCCGCCTCATGGGCGGCCCCGATCGCGTTGTCAGGATCGACAAAGCCGCGGGCCGCCAGCTCGACCTCCAGCTCGGCCCGGACTCGGGCGGGTGCGCCGGGATCGGCGAACAGGGTCGTCCCGAGCGCGACGTCGTTCGCGCCGGCCGCGAGCAGCTCGAGCACGTCGCGTCCCGAGGCCACCCCGCCCATGCCGACGATCGGGAGATCGGTTGCTCGGCGGCACGCCCAGACGGCCGCGAGTGCGATCGGGCGCAGCGCCGGCCCGGAGAGCCCGCCGGCCCCTCGCGCCAGCACCGGGCGGAGCGTCTGCTCGTCCAGCGCGAGGCCCTTGATCGTGTTCACGAGGCTGAGCCCGTTCGCTCCCGAGGCCTCCGCAGCGCGTGCCGTCTCGGCGACGTCGGTCGCCGCCGGCGAGAGCTTCGCGTAGAGCGGCTTGCGGGTCGCTGCGCGGGCGAGCTCCACCGTCTCGGCGACGCTCTCGGGAACCTCGTCCACATTCGGGCAGGAGAGGTTCAGCTCGATCACGTCGACTTCGCCGTAACGGTCGAGCCTGGCGCAGAGGTCGGCGAAGTCCTGCGCCTGGAAGCCTCCGACGGACACCCAGAGCGGCAGGCCGAGCTCCGCGAGCCGCGGCAGGTGGTCGGAGAGGAAGCGGTCGATCCCGGGGTTCGCCAGCCCGATCGCATTCAGCATCCCGACGTCCGTCTCGGCGATGCGCACGGGTTGGTTGCCCTCGCGCGCGAGCGGCGTGACGGTCTTCGTGACGAACACGTCGAGCTCGCGCGCCACGTCCGGCGCGGTGAGCGCGTCGAGGCAGCCGCTCGCGTTAAGCAGCCGCATGGAGCACCGGCCCTTCCACGCAGAGGCGCTCGAGGACGCCGTCGATCTCGACCGCGCAGCCGTAGCAGGCGCCGTAGCCGCAGGCCATGGGCGCCTCCCAGGCGAGCTGCGCGTGTGGGGTCAGCCGCCGCACCGCCTCGAGCATCGGCTCGGGGCCGCAGGCCAGCACGTCGTGGCCCGGCGGCAGCACCTCGGTCACGAGCGTCGGCTCGACGACGACCTCCGCGTTCGGGACGAGCGCGGCGGCCTCCGCGTGCCACGAGCTGCGGAAGCCGAGGACCGCAGGTGGGCGCCCCAGCGTCTCCGACAGGTACGGGAACGGCGCGACGCCGATCCCGCCGCCGACGAGCAGCGGGCGCTCGACGTCGAGCCGGAAGCCGTTGCCGAGAGGGCCGAGGACGGCCAGGCGGTCGCCGGGCTGGAGCGAGCACAGCGCCCGCGTCCCTGGGCCGATCGGGTCGATCAGGAACCCCAGCTCGCCCTCGGGCGCGACGCAGAGGCTCATCGGGCGCGGGAGCAGCCGGCCGGGAGCCTCGAGCATGAAGAACTGCCCCGGGATCCCGGGCTCGAGGCCGCCGCGATCGATCCGGAGGAGCGTGTACGGCCCGACGGACTCGGCGCCGGTGACGCTACGCGATTCGCGCCTGAGCATCGATTCGCTCCTGCAGGCTGAGCGCCACCTCGTCGTGCGCGTGCGCGATCGCCTCGACGGCGGCCGCGGCCCCGGAGATCGTCGTCACGCACGGGATGCGCGCGACGAGCGCCGCCTCGCGGATCCGGTAGCCGTCGGTGCGGGCGCCCGAGCCCTGCGGGGTGTTGACGACGAGGTCGCAGCGGGCGCGGCGGATCAGATCGACGACGCTCGGGCCTCCTCCGTCCTCGGTCACCTTGCGGACGTACTCGACGGCGAGGCCCGCGGCGGCCAGCGTCCGGGCCGTGCCGGCGGTGGCGAGCAGCTTGAAGTCGAGCCGCGCCAGCTCCCGGGCAACGGGCACGACCGCGTCCTTGTCCTCGTCCCGCACCGACAGGAACGCCGTGCCGCGGGCGGGGAGTCGCCGGCCGGCCGCCCGTTCCGCCTTGGCGAAGGCGGTCGGGAGGTCGGACGCGCTGGCCATGACCTCGCCGGTCGAGCGCATCTCCGGCCCGAGCACCGGATCGGCGCCCGGGAAGCGGGTGAACGGGAGCACCGCGGCCTTCACGGAGACCTGTCCCGGGGACAGTCCCTCGGCCAGGTCCAGAGAAGACAGGCTCGCACCCGCGGCGAGGCGGCAGGCGGCCTGAACGAGGTTGACGCCGGTCGCTTTGCTCGCGAACGGGACCGTGCGCGAGGCGCGCGGGTTCGCCTCGAGCACGTAGAGCTCGCCGTCGGCGAGCGCGAGCTGGACGTTCAGCAGCCCGACCACGCCGAGCGCGGGCCCGAGGCGCCGGACGGCGTGGGCGACCGCGCGCCGCTCGGCGCGCGTCAGCGACTGCGGCGGCAGGACGCAGCTCGAGTCGCCGGAATGGACACCCGCCTCCTCGACGTGCTGCATGACCGCGGCGACAAGTGTCTCTGTGCCGTCGCAGAGCGCGTCGACGTCGAGCTCAATCGCGTTCTCGAGGAAGCGGTCGACCAGCAGGCGCCCACCGCCGGCCGTGGCCGCCTCGCGCACCGTCTCCGCGTCGTAGCAGATCCGCATGCTGCGACCGCCGAGCACGTACGAGGGCCGCACCAGCACGGGGTAGCCGACCCGCTCCGCAACCTCCACCGCCTCGTCGGCGCTCGACGCCGTTCCCCACGGCGGGACCGCGATCTCGAGCCCGTCGCAAAGCGCGGCGAAGCGCTCGCGGTCCTCGGCGAGGTCGACCGCCTCGAACGGCGTCCCCAGGATGCGGAAGCCGGCGGCCTCGATCGCCCGCGCGAGCTTCAGCGGGGTCTGGCCGCCGAACTGGATCACGACCCCTTCGGGCCGCTCGCGCTCGCAGACCGCGAGCACCTCCTCGACGCCGAGCGGCTCGAAGTAGAGCCGGTCGGAGGTGTCGTAGTCGGTCGAGACGGTCTCGGGGTTGCAGTTGACCATCACGGCCTCGTAGCCGAGCTCGCGGAAGCTCTGCGCGGCGTGGACGCAGCAGTAGTCGAACTCGATCCCCTGGCCGATCCGATTTGGACCCGAGCCCAAGATCACGACAGACGGCGTGATCCCAAAAGCCGGACGGCTTTCGTCGGCCTCGCCCCAGGTCGAATAGAAGTAGCTCGAGGCCGCCTCCACCTCGGCCGCACAGGAGTCGACGCGCCGGTAGCTCGGCCGGACCCCCCACGCCCGCCGCTTCGCACGAACGGTCTCCTCGCTCGTGCCGAAAGCTCGGGCGACGTCGCCGTCCGAGAGACCGACCCGCTTGAGCCGGACCCAGTCGTCGGCGACGAGCTCGTCGATCCGCGCACTGGGGCACAAGCTCGCCCTGGATGCGCTCGATCTCGTCTCGGAACCACGGGTGGATGCCTTCGGGCAGCTCGTCGAGCGAGGGCCACGGCGTCACTGCCCCGCCGTCGAGCTCGCGGGAGCGCAGCGCCTTCAGCAGCGCCTCGCCGAACGTGCGCCCGATCCCCATCGCCTCGCCGACGGACTTCATCTGCGTTCCGAGGGTCGTGTCGGCGCCCGGGAACTTCTCGAACGCGAACCGCGGCACCTTGACGACGACGTAGTCGAGCGTCGGCTCGAAGCTCGCCGGGGTCGTCCCGGTGAGGTCGTTCGGAATCTCGTCGAGCGTGTACCCGACCGCGAGCTTCGCCGCCACCTTCGCGATCGGGTAGCCCGTCGCCTTGGATGCCAGCGCAGAGGAGCGGGAGACGCGCGGGTTCATCTCGATCACGCGCACCTCGCCGGTGTCGCGGTTGCGGGCGAACTGGATGTTCGAGCCGCCGCACTCGACGCCGACCGCGCGGATCACCGCCGCGGCCGCGTCGCGGAGCTCCTGGTAGGCCTCGTCCGGAAGGGTCATCTGCGGGGCCACCGTGACCGAGTCGCCGGTGTGCACGCCCATCGGGTCGAGGTTCTCGATCGAGCAAACGACGACCACGTTGTCGCTGCGGTCGCGGATCACCTCGAGCTCGAACTCGTCCCAGCCGAGCAGGCTCTCCTCGACGAGCACCTGGTGTACGGGGCTCTCGCGGAGCGCGCGGTCGAGGAGCGACTCGAACTCGCTCCACGATCTCGCGGTCCCGCCCCCGTGGCCGCCCAGGGTGAACGCGGGCCGGAGGATGACCGGGAACGAGAGGTCGACCGGCGCCTCTGACAGCGAAGTGACGACGAGCGACTCCGGCACCCGCAGGCCGGCCTCGAGGACGACCTCGCGGAACAACTCGCGGTCCTCGGCCCGGCGAATCACCTCGGCCGGCGCGCCGATCAGCTCGACGCCGAGGCTCTCGAGCACGCCCGACTCGGCCAGCTCGAGCCCGAGGTTGAGGCCCGTCTGCCCACCCATCGTCGGCAGAAGGGCATCGGGTCGCTCGCGCCCGAGGACGTCGGCGACGCTCTCGACGTCGAGCGGCTCGAGATACGTGCGGTCGGCGAACCCCGGGTCGGTCATGATCGTCGCCGGGTTCGAGTTGACGACGATCGTGCGGAAGCCGTCCTCCCGCAGCACCTTCAACGCCTGGCAGCCCGCGTAGTCGAACTCGCAGGCCTGTCCGATCACGATCGGCCCCGAGCCGATCAGGCAGATCGAGCGGAGGTCACGCCGCCTGGGCAAGCCTCACCCCCTCGACCCAGCCCGAAAGCAGCGGCCAGGCGTCGTGGGGTCCTGGCCGCGCTTCGGGGTGGAACTGCACGGACCGCGCTCGGAGCTCGGGGAAGTCGAGCCCCTCGACGGTGCCGTCGTAGAGCGAGACGTGCGTCGCCTCTTTGCCGGCCGAGGCCGCAACCGCGAAGCCGTGGTTCTGGCTCGTGACCAGCACACGGTTCGTGCGCTTCTCCAGCACCGGATGGTTTGCGCCGCGGTGGCCGAACGGAAGCTTGAAGGTCTCGTGCCCGGTTGCCAGCGCGAGCAGCTGGTGGCCGAGGCAGATGCCGAGCACCGGCACCCGGCCGAGCAGCGCGCGCACGGTCTCGACCTCGTCCGCGAGCGGCGCCGGGTCGCCCGGGCCGTTCGAGAGCAAAACGCCGTCGTAGCGGGCCAGCTCGTCCGGGTCGGCGTCGTGCGGGTACACCGTCACGGCCGCGCCGGCCCACGCGAGCCGGTCGAGGATCGAGCGCTTGCAGCCGTAGTCGACGACCGCGATCCGCGCCGCGCCCGCATCGCTGAACACGTAGGGCTCGGGCGCCGAGACCGCCGCGGCCAGCGAGCGGCCGGCCATCGCCGGCTGCTCCTGCACGGCCGCGATCGCCTCTTCCGCGGAGCCTTCGCCCGCGACCGCGATCGCCCGCATCGCCCCGGACGCGCGCAGGTGGATGACCAGCGAGCGCGTGTCGATCCCGGAGAGCGCGACGAGGCCATGCTCGTGGAGCCAGTCTGTCCATGCAGGCCCGCGCGCCTCGCGCATCACGACCGCGCGCGCGTGCGGGCGAGGCGATTCGCACCGACCCGGCGCGACGCCGTAGTTGCCGACCATCGGCGCCGTGAAGCAGACGATCTGCTCCGCGTAGCTCGGGTCCGTGACGACCTCCTGGTAGCCGGTCATCGCCGTCGTGAAGACCGCTTCGCCGAACGCGAAACCCTCGGCGCCGACCGACTCGCCGCGGAAGACGGTGCCGTCCTCGAGCGCGAGGAAGCCCTTTCATCCCTCGTGCACGACCGATCCGTTCGCGACGGTGAGCCTTACCTGGCCCTTGAGCGTCTGGCCGAGCAGCCACGAGTTGGCCGAGCGCGAGCGGAAGCCGCCCTCGTCGACCTTCCAGGTGGCCGCCGTGTCGAGGAGGACGAGGTTCGCGGGCGCGCCGACGGCGATGCGCGGAGCCTCGAGCCCGTACGCGCGCGCCGGCCCCGCCGACATGCGCTCGAGGAGCGTCTCGAGCGGGATCAACCCCGGTTCGACGAGGCCCGTGTAGAGGGCGGCGAAGGCCGTCTCGAGCCCCGTGACGCCGAAGGGCGCAGCCTCGAACGGGACATCCTTCTCGTGGCGCGCGTGCGGCGCGTGGTCGGTGGCGATCGAGCCGATCGTGCCGTCGCGCACGCCCTCGATCAGCGCTACCCGGTCGTCGGCGCTTCGCAGCGGCGGGTTCATCTTCACGTTCGGGTCGAGCGTGCGCACGGCCTCGTCGGTGAGGCAGAGGTGGTGCGGCGTCGCCTCGCCCGTCGCGGCGACCCCGGCCGCCTGCGCGCGGGCGAGCGCCTCGACCGACTCGCGGGCCGAGAGGTGGAGGAGGTGCAGCGGCTGGCCCTCGAAGGCGGCGAGCGAGAGGTCGCGCTCGACCATCACGCTCTCGGCGACCGACGGGTAGCCCGCGAAGCCGAGCTCGGCCGAGACGGCCCCCTCGTGCATCTGGCCGCTGCGCGAGAGCGTCGGCTCCTCGCAGTGAAGCGCGAGCCGGCGGCCGGTGATCCCGTGGTACTGGAGCGCCCGGCGCATGAGCGCGGGCGCGACCACGGGGTGGCCGTCGTCCGAGAAGCCGGCCGCGCCGTGGTCGGCGAGCTCGGCCATCTCGGTCAGCTCGGTGCCCTCCTGGCCGCGGGTGATCGCGGCGAGGAAGCCGACGGGATCTCTGCCTCGGCCTGCGCGTCCTCGATCAGCGAGCCGAGGACGGCGGCCGAGTCGACGACCGGGTCGGTGTTCGGCATCGCCAGGATCGCGCAATAGCCGCCCGCGGCGGCCGCGGCCGTGCCCGAGGCGATCGTCTCCTCGTCCTCGCGCCCGGGCACGCGCAGGTGGACGTGTGGATCGACGAAGGCGGGCGCCAGCACCAGCCCTGCGCCGTCGACCACGCGGTGCTCGTTCGCGTCGAGGCTCGTTCCGAGCTGCGCGATCGTGCCGGCGTCGACGCGCACGTCGCAGACCGAGTCGATTCCCTCGACCGGGTCGACGACGCGCGCGCCGCGCACCACGAGGTCGTCCGTGGACTTGTTCTTGCCGAAGAGCATCACGCGACCTCCAGCGGCTCGGGCGATCGCACCGAGGCCGGGCCGGTCGTGAGCAGGTCGTAGAGCACCGCCATCCGCACGACGAGGCCGGCGCGCACCTGGATCTCGATCAGCGCGTCGGCCGCGTCCGCAACGCGGGGGTCGATCTCGACGCCGCGGTTCATCGGGCCGGGGTGCATCACCTTCTGCCCCGGCCGCAGCCGGTCGGGGGTCACTCCCCAGCGCGCGGTGTACTCGCGCAGCGAGGGCACGTAGTTCGCGCCCTCGAGCATCCGCTCGCGCTGCATCCGCAGGACGTAGACGACGTCGGCCGCGGCGATCGCGCCGATGTCGTACGAGATCTCGCAGCCCATCGCCTCGATCCCGCGCGGGATCAGCGGCGGGGGCCCGACGAGCGTCACGTGCGCGCCCATCAGGTTCAGCGCCTGGATGTTCGAGCGGGCCACGCGGGAGTGCAGGACGTCGCCGACGATCGCGACGTGCATCCCTTCGAGCGGCCCGACTTCCTCGCGAATCGTGTAGAGGTCGAGCAGCGCCTGGGTCGGGTGCTGGTGCTTGCCGTCGCCCGCGTTGACGATGTGCGCCTCCGTGTAGCGCGCGACGACCTGCGGCGCGCCGATCTGCGGGTGGCGCAGCACGATCACGTCCGGGTCGTACGCGCCGAGCGTCAGCGCGGTGTCCTTCAACGACTCGCCCTTGTCGACCGCCGAGCCCGTCGCCTTGATCGACATGGTGTCCGCCGAGAGGCGCTTCGCGGCGAGCTCGAAGCTCGACGACGTGCGCGTCGAGGACTCGTAGAAGACGTTCACGACCGTGTGGCCGCGCAGCGTCGGCAGCTTCTTCACCTCGCGCTCGAGCGACCGCGAGAAGCTGCGCGCGGTGGCAAGGAGGCGCTCGACGTCCTCGCGCGTCACGTCGCCGATCGAGATCAGGTGCCGCCGCGGCGGCTGCTTCGGCGGGAGGAAGTCCTCCCGCATCACGTGGATGTCACCCATTGGCTCTTGACTCCTTCTGGACGAGCAGGACGCGGTCGATCTCGTCCACCTCGACGAGCTCGACCTGGATGCGCTCGTCGCGGGCGGTCGGCAGGTTCTTGCCCACGTAGTCGGGACGGATCGGAAGCTCCCGGTGGCCACGGTCGGCGAGGACGGCGAGCTGGACGCGCTCGGGCCGGCCGTAGCCGAAGAGCGCCTCGATCGCAGCGCGGATCGTGCGGCCCGTGTAGAGGACGTCGTCGACCAGGACGCAGGTCATCCCCTCGAGCGGGAAGTCGAGCGTCGTCGACCGGACCAGCGGCTGCGCATGGCGAGGCGCCTCGCCTGCGCGCACGTGGACGTCGTCGCGATGGAAGGTGATGTCGAGCTGGCCGAACGCGACCTCGGCGCCCTCGAGCTCGGCGATCCTGCGACGCAACCGCTGCGCGAGGGGAACCCCACGCGTGTGGATGCCGACGAGCGCGACCCGCTCGAGGTCCGGGTTGCCCTCGACGATCTCGTGCGCGATCCGCGTCAGCGTGCGCTCGATCGCCTCGGCATCGAGGACAGTCTTCGCTTCGGAGGTCTGCGCGCTCAGCGCGCGGTCAGGGTGTTGCTCACCTTCGACTCCTTTCCGGCCTCACGGGACCGGGTTAAAGGGGTTCGCTATCGCCGCGGCACTCTAGCCGACGGTACGGACGGTGTCAGGCGATGGGCAGAAAGAGATCGATCTCGTCGAGCCGACGATAGAACTCGATCTCGGGCCGGGTCTCGTCCATGGCGGCCACTCGGGCGAGCTCTTCGAACGTCGGAGCGATTCGTTCGTAGACCGCCGGCGGATCCCCGCGGAGGCTAGCCCGCAGGTAGGCGCCGCCTGGAATCACCGCCGTCTCCAGCCCGAGTGCCTCGGGATCGTCGGCGTCACGGACCTGGACGCACACCCGGTACTCCTTCGTGGACGGCTCGAACGTCCCGAAGAACTTCCGGCCCCGCAACCCCACGAGCCGCTCGAGCCGCTCCCAGCCCTTGCGCATCGCGGCCGGCTCGTCGTCCGTGCGCAGGAACATGACCGGCGTCTCATCCCGTTCGACGCGCACCGCGACTGGCTCAGCCGGCTCGGCCACGTTCGAACTCTACGCCGCCACCACAACGAGCCACTCGACCCGGTACTCGATCCGCTCCGGGAGCTCGCGCTCGGCGCGCGAGAGGCCAGTCTCGTACTCGGCCTCGGAGATCAGGTCGAACGTCGAGATGTGGCGCTCCCGGATCCGCTCGAGCCCCTCCTCGCGGCCGAGCGAGTCGGTCTGCGAGAGGCGCGTGAGCCGAACCTCTGCGAAGCCGGCGGCACTGCAGGTCGGCCTCGAGCTCCTCGGCCGTCGGGAAGCGCGCGCGGTCGACGTCCTTCATCGACGGGAAGAGCTCGTTCAGCCAGAAGACGTCGAAGTAGCTCGGATCGAAGGTCGCAACGGCGAGCCGGCCGTCGGCGGCGAGGACGCGGCGGAGCTCCCCGAACGCGCGCGGACGATCGACGAGGTGGACCGAGAGCCACATGACGGCCCGCTCGAACCAGCCGTCCTTGAAGGGCAGCGCCTCGGCACGGCCGAGCTTGAAGGTGGCGTCGGGAGCGTTGCGGCGCGCGACCTCGAGCATCTCGGGCTCCGCATCGACGCCCCAGACTCGGGCGCGGCCGGCGAGTGCCACCTCCAGGCGGCCCGTCCCGCAGCCCACGTCGAGCACGCGGCGCGCCTCGAGGTCGGCTTCGCGCTCGACGAGGCGGAACAGCTCCCACCAGTTCTCGTCGACCGGCCGGACGCGATCGTACGACGCCGCCAGGCGGCCGAAGTCTGGAATGTTTGTCCGCTCGGATCGACCGGTCATTTCAGACGGATGCGCGTGCGGAGCCCGCACATCCTGGCGCCGGCATCGCAAGCGATGCCTCAGCGAAATCGGGCTTAGGCGTCGGCGATGAGATCGTCGGGATCGGTCAGCGACTCGATTGCGTGCTGGGCGGCCTCGAGCTGCGACTCGGGCACCAGCACCTTCTGCGGCGCGTCCTCGGTCTCGCGGGGATGGTGCTCGACCGCAGTCTCGAGCTCGGACGCGATCCCGGCCGCTCGCAGGAGCTCCTGGATCTCCTCGGCCTCGGTAACGTCCTCGGCAAGAGCGACCTGCACGAGATCGCTCACGCACGCCTCCGCTGACGGCCAACGTTTCGACCGGTCAGTTCCGACGGACGCACGAGCCGAGCTCGCGCGTCCTGAGGCCGGCATCGCAAGCGACGCCTCATGCAGGAACCTCCGGCGCGGGCTCCGGGGTCTCACGGGTCTGCAGCGCACCGCCCTTGACGAGGCGGGGCGAGCCGCGCTCTGCGAACGGCACGTCGATCACGTCGAAGTCCTTCGGCACCACGGTGTCGGGGAAGATCGTACGCGCCTCGCGGGCCATCTCGGGCCCGAAGTAGCGGTTGGAGAGGTGCGTCAGGGCCAGCAGGCCGACGCCGGCCTCGAGCGCGATCTCCGCAGCCTCGAGCGCGGTCGAGTGCGCGGTCTCCTGCGCCCGCTCGCGCTCCTCGTCCATGAACGTCGCCTCGTGGACGAGCACCTCCGCCCCGCGCGCCGCCTCGACGACCGTCTGCGAGGCCGCGGTGTCACCTGTGAGGACGATCTTGCGCCCTGCTCGCTCCGGCCCGAGCACGTCGTCGGGCCGAACGGTGCGCCCGTCCGGGAGCTCGACCGACTCGCCCGCCTGGAGGCGGCCCCGGTCAGGCCCGGCGGGAACGCCGAGGGCGTCGGCCGTCTCGACGTCGAACCGCCCCGGCCGTGGGTGCTCGGCGAGCGCGAAGCCGAGCGACTCGACCCGGTGCGCGACCGGGAAGGTCGCGAGGTCGTAGTCGCCCCGGTCGAGGACGTCGCCCGCGCGCAACTCGACCAGCTCGACGGGGTACGTCAGCTTTCCGAAGACCCGTCGCAGCGCCCCGACGAGGTCCTTCAGGCCACGCGGCCCGTAGATCGTCAGCGGGGTGTCGCGCCCTCGCAGCGCGAACGTCTTCAGCATCCCGGGGAGGCCGAGGTAGTGGTCGGCGTGGAAGTGGGTGAAGAACACCTCCTGGAGCTCGATCAGGCCGACCGCGGAGCGCAGCAGCTGTCGCTGCGTGCCCTCGCCGCAGTCGAACAGCAGCCGCTCGCCGCCACGCCGCACGAGCAGCGAGGAAGGCGCCCGCTGAGCGCTCGGCACCGAGCCCGAAGTCCCGACGAAGACGAGGTCCAGATCCACGCGACCAGTCTAGTTTCGCCTGCCTCAAGCGGTTTCGCCTCGCAGCCGATACCGGAACAGGTACTGAGGCCTGTCATGCGACTGCTGACGTCGAAAAGCGACAACCTGCGCGACGCGACCGAGCGGTCGCTGACCCTTCTTCGCGTCTTCCTCGCGGCGAGCGCGCTGATTCTCGCCGTCGGCGCGGTCGTGCTCAGCACCGTCCTCACGCGCACGCTGACCGAGCAGTCCGTGGCTGACCACCGCGAGAGCGAGACCAAGTACGTGGACGGCGTCCTCCGCTCGGCGCTCGTGCACGACGACAGGCTTCGCGTCGACCCCAAGGTCTCGTCGCTGCTGCTCGGCGAGCTCCGCCGCGACCCGAACCTCGTGACCGTCAAGGTGTGGCGCCCGGACGGCGTGCTCGCGTGGACGAACCGGGCGCAGAACCGGATCGGCAGGCGCTTCGAGGAGGAGGGCGAGCTCGAGGAGGCGCTCCACGGCGAGACCGCGGGCACGATCGGCGGGCTCGACGAGGACGAGAACGCGGTCGAGCGTTCGCTCGGCTTCAACCACCTGCTCGAGGTCTACGCCCCTGTGCTCGGCGCCGACGGGAAGACCGTCCTCGGTGCCTACGAGATCTACGCCGACCCCGCCGACCTGGAGCAGGCGATCGCCTCGCGGCGCCACGTGATCTGGGGCGCGGTCGCTCTCGTGTTCCTCGCTCTCTGGACCGCGCTTGCGCTGCTCGTCCGCGGCGCCTCGAGCACGCTTCGCCGGCAGACGCGCGAGCTGAAGGACCGGTCTCGCGCCCTGATGGACTCCTACCAGCAGCTCGAGGAGAGCTCCCAGGCCGCGATCGAGAGCCTGAACGCGACCGTCGAGGCGAAGGACCCGAACACCGGCGGCCACTCGACGCGCGTGCAGCGCGTGGCAGTCGTCATCGGCGAGGAGCTCGCCCTGCCCCCCGCGCGCCTCGACGCGCTCCGCTTCGGCGCCCTCTTCCACGACATCGGGAAGATCGCCGTGCCCGACGCGATTCTCCTCAAGCCCGAGGAGCTCAACTACTGGGAGAACGCGCAGATGAAGACCCACCCGGCCGAGGGTGCGCGCATCGTCGGCAAGTTCGGCCGGCTCAAGGACGCGGTGCCGGTCATCCGCCACCACCACGAGCGCTGGGACGGCGAGGGCTACCCCGACGGCATTGCCGGCGAGGAGATCCCGCTCGAGGCCGCGATCACCGGGCTCGCCGAGGCATGGGACGCGATGACGACCGAGCGTCCGTACCGTTCCGCGCTCACCACCGAGCAGGCCCTGGCCGAGATCCGCGCAGGGTCCGGCACGCAGTTCTCCCCGGAGGTCGTCGACGCGTTCTTCCGGGCCGCGGCCCACCGGCCGCGGGAGCTTGGCCTCGACGGGCCGGCGACGGCTCTCAGCGCCGGCTAGCCGCGGTTAGGCTTCGCCGCGTGGAGGGCGGCACGGTCCGGGAGCTCCTGCGCCGCGAGTCGGTCGCGGAGGAGTACGACGAGATCCGTGAGCTCTGGAAGCGCCACTCGATCGCCGAGGACAACCGCGACCTCCCGGGGCTGATCTCGACGCTGACCGACGACTGCGTCTACGAGCTCGTCCAGACGGGTACGCGCTGGGACGGCCACGAGGGCGCGACGCGATTCTACATGGGGCTGCTCGGCGCCTTCCCCGACATCGACTTCCAGCTGACCGACATCGTGATCGGGCCGCAGGGCGTCTGCGAGGAGGCCGACGTCACCGCAACCCACCAGGGCGAGTGGCTCGGCATCGAGCCCTCCAACGAGCGCCTCGCCTGGAAGGTCGTGATCTTCTTCCCGTGGGATCCGGGCAGGAGGCTCTTCCGGGGCGAGAAGGTCTACACCGCAGGCCTCCCTCTCCCCGACGTCGAGCCTAGGGGAGCAGGAGCCGCTCACCCGGGCGGATGAGCGTGGCGCCGAGGTGGTTCTCGCGCTGGATCTTCCAGATGCCGTCGCGAGGATCGCCCGCGTAGTGCGTGACGGCGATCGACCAGAGCGTGTCGCCCGGCTTCACGGTGTAGCGCTGCGTGTGCCCGGCTCCCTGCGACGCGCGGGCCACGAACGCCCAGGCGACGAGGACGAGCAGTACGAGAAGAAGCGTTTTGCCGAACATACGTTCGCCATGCTAACGCGAACGCGTGTTCGTGTCAAGCAGGCGCCACGGCCTCCAGGAAACGGCCGGCACGCCACACCGGCTCGCCGTCGGCGTAGATCTCGCCCTCGGTACGGAGATCGCACACGAGGTCCCAGTGGAGCGCGGACTCGTTGCGCCCGCCGAGCTCCTTGAACGCGGCCCCGAGCGCGACGTGCAACGTGCCGCCGATCTTCTCGTCGAAGAGCGTGTTGCTCGTGAACTCGTCGATCTCGTAGTTCATGCCGAACGCGACCTCGCCGAGCCTCCGCGCCCCGTCGTCGAGGTCGAGCAGCGCGTCCAGGAAGGAGCCTCCCCGCGCGGCCTCGGCGGCGACCACCTCGCCGCCCTCGAAGCTCAGGCGGATGTCCTCGACCTCGCGCCCCTGGAAGAGCGCAGGAAACGTGAAGCGGATGTGACCTTCGGTCTCCGACTCGACGGGGCTCGTGTACACCTCGCCGTCGGGCATGTTGTAGCGCCCGTCCGCAACCTCCCACGCGCGTCCCTCGACGACGACGCGGAGATCGGTGTCCGGGCCGACGATCCGCAGCTCGCGTGTGCGGCCGAGCTGGCCGGCCCGCCGCAACAGCTCCTCGCGCGTCGCCAGCCAGTGGGCGACCGGGTCCCCGTCCTCCTCGACGTGGCAGGCGCGGTAGACGAACCGCTCGTACTCCCGCATCGACATCCCCGCGTCCTGGGCGTGCGCGGGAGTCGGGAAGAGCACGCCGCACCAGCGCAGCTCGTGCGCCGCGATCCGCGCCCACCGCCGGTTGGTCAGCTCGCGCGTCGCCGCGATCAGCCGCTGGTGCCGCTCGGGCGGCGCGCCGGTCAACGCCCGCGTGTTCTCCTCGGCCCAGATCGTCACGATCGCGTCGACGAGATCGATCTCCTTCTCCGCGACCGGCGAGACGAAGTCGAGCTGCTCGTCCGTGCCCTCACGAACCAGGACTTCCTTCAGCTCCTCGAGCTCGACGTTCACGTACGGGAAGGCGCCGATATGCAGCGCGGCGCGGTACAGCTCCGTCGCGAGCGGCAAGGCCACCGCAGGCGTGTCGATGCGCAGGATCTTGCCGGCCTGCAGCTCGAGCGAGTAGCCCGTGATCAGCTCGGCGAGGCGCGCGAGGCGCGGATCCGTCATCCGGGTGCGCTCACGCGGAAGCGGGAGCTGACGACAACGGTCACGCGGGAGGGGTTCATCGTCGCCTGCATCCTGATCGCGAAAACGTACCGCCCTTTCTTCAGCTTGCGCCTGGGGAAGGCGACGACCCGGTTCTTCGCCTTGATCAGCCCGGCCGTCGACAGGAGCGCCCTCGGGTTGCTGCGCACGAGACGCGAGGCGATCGTGCGCTTCGTCGTCCCGGCCGGGAAGATCCCCGCCCGGAAGACGGCCTCCTCCTTCGCGCCCGCGGTGAAGCTCCACTTCGTGGTCCGCGTCGTGCGCCTGCGCTTCAGGTCGCCGAAGACGACCCGCGGCGCGAGGATCCCCGCGGCGTGCGTCCAGCCGACGAGGCTGTCGCGGCAGTTGCCGTCGGTGTCCGCGATCACCTGCTTGACCGTGCTGTACGACGGCCGGTGCGACCCGTCGATCCGCTCGAGCCCGCTCTGCCAGCGCGAGAGCACCGGCTCGTCGAGGAGCAGGAAGAAGCTGAGCGAGCTGACGGTCGGGTCGCATTCGGCGGCCGTGATCGCGTCGGCGTAGTAGCCGGCCTGCGTCGCCTCGTCGATCGTCGGGATCGTCTCGGTGCCCGAGTAGAGGTTCGCGAGGCCCGGCATGATCGCGACCTGCCAGCCGATCTCGTCGAGCTCGAGCTTCAGCGGCGGCGTGAACGACTGGACGCCGGTCTCGGCAAAGGTCGACTGGGCGGTCCCGTGGAACGCGTCCCAGACGGCCTGCTTGATCCGGTCGAGGTTCGCGAGGCCCGCGTTCGGCCACGCGTAGCCGACGAAGGGCGGGTCGGTGTTCTTGACCGGGTAGGGATGGAAGGCGAGCTCGTCCATCAGCGGCTTCGTCCGGCCGCTCGCCCGGTAGGCCTGGCCGAGCTCGTGCATGAAGCGGACCGGTGAGCGCGAGACGTTGCTCTTTGCGTTCGGGTTGTCGTTCCCGCGCGGGGAGAGCCCGACGCCGATCACCGTGATCGTCGGGTCGACGGACTTCAGCGTGTCGTACGACTTCGCCAGCACGGTCTCGTACGCGGCGGCCGAGACCGGCTTGCCGGCCGGGTCGTACTGCGGGAGCCAGAACGCGGGCTGGTTCGGCTCGTTGCCGATCACGTAGTCCTTCACCTGCGGGAACGCCTTCGCGACCTGCGCGACGAAGGCCGCGAACTCGCTGGGCGCCGAGGGTGACGCGGTGAGCGCGGTCGGCGTCTTCGGCGCGATCGCGAGCACGACGCGCACGCCGGCCGTCTGCGCCATCGGCAGCCAGGCCTCGAGCGCCGTCCTCCCGCTGATCACGTCCGGGTTCGCCGGGTCCCAGAAGATCGAGATGCGGTTCTGCGAGAGCCCGATGTCGGTCAGCGACGCGAAGAACGTTGTCGGGTTGTCGCGGCCGCGGTCCTCGCTGACCCCGATCGAGAGCGCGGCCTGGGCGGCGCCGGCGAGCGCGAGCGTCGCGCACGCCAGTGCGAACAGGCAGGCAATCCTCGTTGTCGTCTCTCCTCGCGTGATCTGACCCCTTCCTAGCGTTGCACGTCCGGCGGAGGACGTGCGCCGGAGATTCGTCATCGGGCGCCGTCTGCCTGCACGGCCAGCAGCGCGTCCAGGAGCGGCCCGGCGCCGAACCGTACCGGGTCGTCCGCGGGCAGGCCAGTCTCCTCGCCGGTCCCGGCGATCGCCTCGCGCGCTTCGTCCTCGTCGAGGTGCGCCGTGTTGAGCGCGATGCACGCGACCCGTGCGGGACGGAGCGGCAGCGAGATCCGCTCGTGCAGCTCGACGAGCTCGGGCAGGCTCGGGAGCGGGTGGCCGGGGTAGCCCTCGATCTCCGTCGCCCCCGCGCGATGGCAGAGCACGAACGCGTGCGGCGCCGATCCGTGGATCAGCCCGAGCGTGACGCCCGAGTACGCCGGATGCGAGAGCGAGCCCTGACCCTCGACGAACAGGAGCTCTCCCCCGCGCCTGTGGCCCTCGACCACGAGCCGCTCGGCCGCACCTGCGAGGAAGTCGGAGACGACCGCGTCGACGGCGATCCCCCAGCCGGCGATCGCGATCCCCGTCTGGCCTGTCGGGACGAAGACCGAGCCGATGCCCCGGCGACGGGCCTCGAGATCGAGCTCGAGCGCGACGGTCTTCTTGCCGATCGCGCAGTCGGAGCCGACCGTGAGCGCGATCCAGGCGGGGATCTCCAGGTTCTCGCCGGTCGGCACGTTGAGGTCGGGCGGCGGCCTGCGCAGGTCGCGGAGCTCAACGCCCCGTGCAGCCGCGAGCCCGGCCAGCTCGGGATCGTCGGCCAGGAACTCGTGCAGGCCGTTCTCGACGTCGAGCCCCGCCTCGATGCACGCCTTCAGCAGCTCGCGCCAGGCCGGCGGGAAGCGGCCGCCCTGAGTGGCGACGCCGACGAGCGCGGTCGTCGGCTCATACGGCAGCGCCTCCTCGACGGTCGCCACGATCGGGATCCCGTCGTGGGTCTCACCGGGCCGCGTCGAGTCGAGGAGCGCGACCGTCGGATGCGGCCCGTAGCGGATCACGCCGCGCGCGGTCTTCCCGTAGTGCGCGTCGCCCGAGCGACCCTCGGCGAGGATCAGGTACCGCTTCGAGGCGTCGGTCACGCCGGTTTGACGCCGAGGCCCGGCTCGAGCGATGGCAGCTGGACGCCGTCGACGAGCTCGATGCCCGGCCAGGGGTCCTCGACGAGGAGCAGGTTGCCGTCGAGGTCGACGTGGTCGAAGAGGCTCGCGACCTGCGCGCCCGCCGCCACGGCCAGGCCCGACTCGTTCATGCAGCCGAGCATCAGCCCGAGCCCGAGCGCCCGACCGGCGTGCGCCATCCGAACCGCCTCGCGGATCCCGCCCGACTTCGCGAGCTTGACCGTCAGCCCGTGGGCACGCTCCGCGCAACCGGCCACGTCGGCCAGCGTCATGCAGTCCTCGTCGACGTAGATGGGCAGCGGCGAGCGCTGCTTCAGCTCGGGCCCGTCGGGCGAGCCGGCGGGCAACGGCTGCTCGCAGTACTCGACCCCGAGCTCCTTCAGCTTCGGCAACGCCTCGAGCGCCTCGTCCAGCGACCAGTACTCGTTGACGTCCACCTGCAGCGGCACATCGGAGACGCCGCGCACGGCGCGCACGCGCTCGACGTCCAGCCCGTCGCGGCCGCCGAGCTTCAGTTTGAGACGCTTGAAGCGCCCGCGTACCTTCTCGGCCCGCCGCGCCATGTCGTCCGGGTCGCCGAGCCAGATCGTCCACGAGGTCGGCGGGCCTGCGCGCTCGAGACCGAGCAGCTTCCAGACCGGGAGCCCGGCCAGCTTCCCGCAGAGGTCGTGCAGCGCCGCGTCGAGCGCGGCCTTGGCCGCCTGCTCGCCCGGCCGCTCGGCCAGCCGCGCCTCGATCGCCTCCAGCGCGAACGGGTCGTCGCCGAGCAGCTCCCCGGCCGACTCGAGGAACGCGACCGCCGAAGCCGCCGACTCCTCGTAGCGGTCGATCGGGTTCGCCTCGCCGAAGCCGCTCACGCCGTCGTGGCGGACCTCGACGGTCACGACCTCCGCCTCGTCGGAGGCTCCGCGCGAGATGACGAACGTCTCCGCCATCCTCAGCGTCGCGGTCCGGGCCTCGAGCTCCACGGCCGATACCTTAGAGCCGTTGGCCGGCTTCACCGCGTACCTGCGGCGCCTCGATCCGCACCTCCCGCGCACGGTCTGGCTCGTGCAGTCGGGCGGCGTGGTCAACTCGCTCGGGAACGGGATCGTCCTCCCGTTCATCATCATCTACCTCCACAACGTCCGCGGGATCTCGTTCGCGGAGTCGGGCCTCGCGCTCGCAACGGCCGGCGCCGCCGCGCTGCTCGTCGGGCTCGCGGCCGGCCCGACGGTCGACCGGATCGGCGGGCGGAACACGCTCCTCCTCGGCCTCTTGCTCCAGGCTGCCGCGTTCGCGCTCTTCCCGCTGATCCGAGAGCCCTGGCAGGCCTTCGCGCTTCCTCGCGCTCGAGGGCGCCGGCACGGCCTGCTTCTGGCCCGGCCAGTCGACGCTGCTCTCGCGCCTCACGTCTCCGGACGAGCGGCACTCGGCCTACGCGCTGCAGCGGGTCAGCATGAACCTCGGGATCGGGCTCGGCGCGCTCGTCGGCGGCCTGATCGCGACCACCGCCCACCCCGAGAGCTTCACCGTGCTGTTCCTGCTCGACGCGGCGACGTTCCTCGTCTTCGCCCTGATCCTCTCGACGGTGAAGGAGCCCCCGCCCGACGAAGCCGAAGCCCACGACGAACGCAAGGCGGGCGGCTACCGGGCCGTCCTGCGCAACCGCAACTTCGTCGGGCTGCTCGGCCTGAACGTGCTGTTCGTCGCCGTCGGCTACGAGGTGTTCGCGCTGCTGCCCCCGTTCGCCAAGAACTACGCGGACGTGAGCGAGCGCTGGATCGGGCTGATCTGGCTCGGCAACACGCTGCTGATCGTCCTGATCCAGCTGCCCGTCGCGAAGGCGCTCGAGGGCAGGCGCCGGATGGCCGCGCTCGCGCTGATGAACGTCCTGTGGGCCGTCGCCTCGCTGATCGTCCTCGCGGCCGGCGAGTGGCTCACCGCGGGCTCGGCAGCGCTCGTCTTCGTCGGCGCGACGATGGTCTTCGCCGTCGGCGAGACGCTGCAAGGCCCGACGCAAGCGCCCCTTGTCGTGGACCTCGCGCCTGACCCCCTACGCGGACGCTACTTCGCGCTCAGCGCGATGTCCTGGAGCGCCGGCGGGATCCTCGGCCCGCTGGTCGGAGGCGCGCTGCTCGGCTGGCACCCGTACGCGGTCTGGCCAATCGCGGCCGGGGTCTGCGTGTTCTCCGCCCTCGGCTGCCTGGCCCTCGAGCGCCGGCTCCCGGAAGGTGTGCGACGCACGCCGAAGCCAGAGCCCGCGACGATGACCCCGATCACCCCGCCGCTAGACTTGGCGCCCGAGCGCCTGTAGCTCAGGGGATAGAGCGCGCGCCTCCGTCTCCGGAAAGTCTCGCGCTTCGCGCATGCAACTTTCCCCGGATCGGGTTGTCTCCGAGTTGCGCAGCTGAGCGGAGGCCGGCAAAGCCGCCCTCCGCGCCGGCGCTAGACTGACCGCTCGCCGCGCCTGTAGCTCAGGGGATAGAGCGCGCGCCTCCGGAGCGCGAGGTCGCAGGTTCGATTCCTGCCAGGCGCATTTCTGTTTCGTGCGAAAGAGGCAACGCGTCGGTGCCTTCAAGCGTCGAGCTTCGGCCACCACTCGCCTTTCTCATGAAGCCACGGTGATGATGCACGCGGCGGCACGTAGTCGCCGAGCGCGACATCCTTAGTGAGGATCTCGGCCTCGACCTCGTCGAGGAACTCCTCAAGCGCTGGGGCGGAGACGTGCGGCAGAAGCCGAGCGCCTGTCTTGAGATCCCAACCTAGCCACCAGTACGGACTGCGACCCGGATTGCGAGCGGCGAACTCCTTGCCCGTCCGATGGCGTGGTTGCGCGACTCGCGGCGTCACGTTGAACACCGGCACGTTCTCTCGCCAGTGCTCGTGCAAATCCCGACCCTCGATCACCTCGGAGCGCAGAGTCGGGTTCACGGAGACGCACATCGGCGGATGGAGATCAAGCGCCTGGAATAGATTGCGCGCGGCAACAAGCGCGAAGTGATGTTCAATCGCCGCCGACCACACGTCCGCTCCGGTGGGCGAACGGCCCTCGAAGCCACCGCGCACGACGCGAGCAACGATCGGCTGCCACCGCTCTAGCTGTCGCCGTGTCGCCACGGTCCACAGCAACCGCTGCCGGTTGACCGTCGCGGCATCGAAGTAGTCGGTGATCACCGACAAAGAGTTGCTTCTTTCCCGGACAGGACCCCCTGTGCGGAGACGCCTAACCGGCAGGCATCGCTCGCTTCCCCCATTCCCACGCGCCCTTGGTGGGCAACTCCGTGGCGACGTCGTTCCGGATCGCGAAGACGCGCACGTGGTGCTTCGAGCCCGGGCGGGGAAGCAGGCCCTTCGGGAGCTCGAAGTGGAAGCCGAACAGGCCCTTGTGCGGGAAGATCCGGTGCGGGAGGAGCTGGTCGGTCGGGCTCGCGAAGACCTCCTTGCCGTCGGCGACGACCGCGATGCTGTCCGCCCTGTGGGTGAGCGCCGGCTCGGCCGCCCAGCCGCTGAAGCCGAGCAGGCTCCCGGGGAAGAGCTGAACCATCCCGCGCAGCGCCCCCGGCCGGACCGGGACACGCGTTCCGTCCGACGAAACGAGCACCTCGCGGCCGCCTCGCCGGACGAGCGTCGTCGTCGTGCTGCTCCCGCGGAGCTGCTCGAGCGTTCGCTCTCCCTCGTCGTGTCCTACGAGCAGGACGGTCACGTCGTTGTGGCCGTTGCGGAGCGCACTCGCGGGGACCATCGCCGCGAAGCTCGTCGCACCGCCGCCCTCGAACGTCTTCGTCACGGCGGCCACGCGACCGTTGACCGCGATCGCGACGTTCGCGCTCGACGGATGCTTCCCGGTCAGCCGCCCCTCGACCCAGGTCGGGAGCAGGTCGGTGTGCGTGTCGACCACGTTCAGGAGCTGCTGCCCCTGGAGCTCGACACCCGCGCTCTGACTCGGCGTGACCGGAAGCTCGGAGAGCCGCCGCCCGACCAGGTCGCGGTCCGGCCCGATCCGGTACACGGACGACGGCGTGCCGCCGAACCGCTCGAGCTGCTGCGCCAGCGCCTGCGCGCGCCTGGCCCGAAGCACCGACAGCGGCGCGCTGACCGCCTGGCCGCCGCCGAGCTCGATCCGCACGGTCCCGTTCGACGGCACGTGCCGCCCGATCAGCGTCTTGCCGTCGACGTGCCACGGCATCTTCACGCCGAGCACGTGCGCGATCGTCGGGACGATGTCGATCGTCCTGGCGAAGCCGTCGTCGATCCGGCCCTGGTGCTGGTTCGGGAGCTTCACGAACAGCGGCACGAACGCGATGTCCTGGAGGTTCCCGGGTGTCGGCCGGCGGCGCGGCTGGCCGGGCCGGTTGCTGACGCCGTGGTCGGCGACGACGATCACGAGCGCGCGGTCGTAGATCCCCTTCGCCTTGAGGCGCTGCGTGATCAATCCGAGAGCGCGGTCGGTGTACTCGACCTGGAGCAGGTAGCGCTGGTCGGCCTGCAGCGCGGGCCAGGCCTGCTGCCAGCGGTTGTGCTGGATCCCGCGCAGCAACGGCGCCTGCACCCCGTACCGCTGGCCCGACGGGAGATAGAGATACGGCACGTGAGGCAGCAGCGAGTGCAGCACGTACAGGGTCGGCTTGCGGTCGTGCGAGAACAGCGACGTGAACCGGCAGACGTTTCGCCCGCACGGCAGGATCGGCCCGCTCTCGCTCGCCTCGTTCGGCTTCTCGACGGCCTCGTGCTTGCCGAAGTTCCCCCAGCTGTCGCTGATCTCCGGGATGTCGTTCGCGTACGGCTGCGGCAGGAGGAGGTGCAGGTAGACGATCCCCGCGTCCGACGCGAGCGAGCCGCGTGGTGTCGGAAACCGCGGACGGCGACGCGCCGCGCACTTCCTTGCAGAGCTTCGGCGGGCAGAGGGATGTGATCGACTCGACCGCCCGCACGCGGTAGCTCCCGCCCAGCAGCGTGAAGACGTTGTCCGGGTGGTCGGCGTAGATCGGCAACAGCTTCCGCCCCGTGTTCTTCGGAAGGATCCCCGTGAGGACCGCGGGCACTGCGACCTCGGTCAGCCACTGCACGGTCGTCGCGCTGCGGAACCAGGTCGAGTTGTGCGCGAGCGCGGCGAAGTTCGGGTAGCGCTGCGCGTCGATCTTCTCGTCCTTGTTCATCAACGCGACGGGCGCGAACTCGTCGAACACGATCAGGACGACGGGCGTCGTCGAGGTCACCCGCCGCTCGTGCACGGTCGGGTTGTTGACGAAGACGAGCTTCGAGGCCCCCGAGTCGAACAGGAAGAGCGCGAGGAAGATGAACGGCGCGGGCACGAGCACGGTCAGGAACGAGCCGACCGCCGGCACCCGCCGGTAGAGCACGGCCCCGAGCACGCCGACCGCCGCTGCGAGCGCGAGCACGCCGAGCCCGGAGAGCGTCGTCCGGTTCGCGAACGCGTGCAGGCCGATGACGGCGACCAGCGCGGCGATGAAGACGAGGTGGACGATCTCGGCTGCCGCCCGGCTGGCGATCCCGACCAGCAGCTCGACCGCCAGCAGCACGGCCGGCGGGACGAGGATCAGCGCGAGCGCGAAGAGGACGATCTGCCCGCTCGTCGAGCGGCGCACCGCGAAGAACTCCGGATTGCGACCGAGGATGTCGAGCAGCGGCTGGGCGAGCGCGAACGCCGACAGGACCGTCAGCTGCGCGCCGTGCGTCAGCGCCGTTCGGAGAACGCTCTTCTCAGGCCTTGGCTCGGGCAAGGTAGAGCGTGCGCGCCCCGTCGGCGAGAGCCTCCGAGCGCACGACGTCGAAGCGTTCGTTCAGGCAGCGCTCGAACCAGTCGGCCCGGTAGTCCGGATGGTCGCCGGGCCGCTTGCGCGCGAGCAGGCGGCGGGCCATCGGGTCCTCGGGCGAGACGAACTCGATCACGACCGAGCCGGTTGCGCTGTGCAGCCAGTCCAGGAACTCGGCGATGGGCACGTTGCCGCCGATCGAGACGTGGTGGATCAGCGCGAGGCAGAGCGTGAGGTCGGGCTTGCCGCGCTCGAGCAGCGGGCGGCGCTCCTGGGCGCGCCAGCCGAGCGCCGGCGGCGGGTCGACGACGTTTGCCACGAGCGGCAGGATCCGCTCCTCCCCCTCGGACCGGAGCGCTGCGTAGAGCCGGTCGACGACGACGCTGTCCGCGTCCATCGCGACCACGTATTCGGCGCTCTCGGCCGCGATGCGCGCGTGCACGCCCTCGTTGCAGCCGAGGTCCCAGACGAGCCGCGGCGCCTCGCTCTCGACCGCAGCCCTGACGAAGGCAGCCTTCCGCTCGGCGTCGTCGTGCTCGTAGGTGGTCTCGAGCGTGTAGTCCTTCCAGGCCGAGCGCTCCGAGCTTCCAGCGCAGGCGGCGGATCATCCGCTCGAGCCCCTTGATGTTGGCGACGATCAGCTCCGGCTTGAAGCCCGCCGATTTGAGCTCGCCCTTGAGGTCGTCGTCGCGGGCCTCGTAGCGGCGCTCGAGGCGGTCGTGGAGGACGACGTGCGTGAAGGTGCCGCGCCGGAACCGGTCCCGGGCCGAGAGCAGGCTCCGCATCTCGTGCGGCGAGATCCCGTCGAGGCTCCCGCGCAGCCACGGCTGGAACGGCACGTCCTTCCAGGCCTGCAGCAGGAGCGGGTAGAGGAAGAGCATGCAGAACTGCCGGTAGCCTGCCCACGGCTCGCCCTCGCGCAGCGGCTCGAACGAGCCGACGTCGATGAAGACCGGCTCGCCGCCGCGGAACTGGACGTTGTACGGCGAGGAGTCCTTGAGGATCATCCCCGCCTCGACCGCGCGCCGGACGAGCGCGAGCTGGAGCAGCGCCGCGTCGCGCAGCATCGAGAACGACCACTCGTAGGGGTACGAGACGAACGGGATGACGTCGTGCTCGAGAACGCCTGCGACGCCACCGTGGATCGCCTCCGGGACCTCGGCGACGTCGTCGACCTCCCGCGTGCCGACGAGGCTCCCGTCCTGCTCGAGCTGCTCGAACAGCGGCGACGCCGAGAGGGCGCGCCAGTCGGCGAGCCCCTGCTCGCTCAGCAGCCGGAGGACGCGCCCGTTGCTGGTGAAGACCCGGCTGTCCGGATCGCGAAACGACCCCGGCTCGAGACCCGAGAGCGTGCCCGCCGCCTCCAGGTCGTCCCGTGCCGTGCTCAGCTCGGCGTGCTCTCGTCCTCGGCGGGCGTGGGCTTCCCGATGTGGAGGAACCGCTTCACGCGGCGCCAGTACACCTTCGCCAGGACGCCGATGCCGGCGATGCCCGCGGCAAGTCCCTGCAGGAACATGCTGCCGCTGCCGGGATCGATGTAGCTGAGAATGATCTTCATGCCCCTCGAACGAGGGCACAGAGTACGGGTTGGGTCGGACGTGCGCAAGCAGGTGCCGATCGCGTTTCGCCTCTAGGCAACAGCGGCCGGCCCGAGTACCCTTTTGCAAGCGCGTGAATGCCGTCATCGCGTACCTGCGCAGCTTGAACCCGCAGTTGCCCCGACCCGTCTGGCTCCTCGAGGCCGGCGGTGTCGCCAACTCGCTCGGAAACGGGATCGTCCTCCCGTTCCTGATCATCTACCTGACCGACGTCCGGGACTTCGGCCTCGCGACCTCGGGGATCATCGTCGCCACGATCGCGGGTGTCGCCCTCGTCACGAGCCCGTTCTGCGGGCGGCTGATCGACCGGATCGGCCCGCGCGGGACGCTCGTCGCCTCGCTGCTCCTGCTCGCCGTCGGCTACGGCGGCTTCCCGTTCATCCGCGCGCCCTGGCAGGCGTTCGTCCTCGCCGCGATCGCCGGCGCGGGAAACGGCGGCTTCGCCCCGGCGCACTCGAGCCTGCTCGCGACGCTCACGACCCGTGAGCAGCGAAACGCGGCCTACGCGGTGCAGCGTGCGACCGACAACCTCGGCTTCGGCGTCGGCGCCCTCGTCGGCGGCCTGATCGCGACGACGACGCGTCCCCGAGAGCTTCACGCTGCTCTTCCTGCTCGACGCGATGACGTTCATCGGGTTCATCGCGCTGCTGATGTTCGTCCCGGCCAGGCGCGCCGTGAACGGAGCCGCCCGCGCGGCCGGCCGCTACTCGGCCGTGGTGCGCGACCGGGTCTTCGTCTGGCTCCTCCTGCTGATCGCGGTGCTCGTCGCCGCGGCCTACGCGCAGGTCTCGATGGTGCTGCCGCCGTTCGCGACGCAGCACGCCTCTGTGAGCGAGGCGGGCATCGGCGTCATCTTCTTCGTCAACACCGTCGTGATCGTGCTCGCGCAGCTGCCGCTCGCAAAGGCGATCGAGGGCCGGACGGCGGATGTTCGTGCTCGCGCTCTCCGCGGCGATCTTCACCGTCACGAGCGTGGCGATCCTCGCCGCCGGCTACTGGCTCACCTCGAGCGCCGCGGTAGTCGCGCTCTGCGGCGTGATCGTCGTCTTCAGCCTCGCCGAGTGCCTGCATGGCTCGGTCCAGAACCCGCTGATCGCCGACCTCGCGCCGGAGCACCTGCTCGGCCGCTACATGGCGCTGCGCACGATGTCGTGGCAGGTCGGCTTCATGGCCGGCCCGGCGATCGGAAGCGCGCTCCTCGCACGCTCGCCCGCGGGCCTCTGGCTGGGCGCGGCGGGGGCGTGCGCTCTCGTGGCCGTCGGGTCTCTCGCGCTGGGCCGCCGGATCCCCGCAGACGCCGCTATCACGCCGGTCACGAGCAAAGGTCCGGCGAAGGCGTTGCCGATACAATGGCGAACTTCGAAGATGCGACCCGACGACCCCCTCAGTACCGGTGCCAAGCCTGCCACGCATCAAGCGCCCGAGGCCCCGCACGCCCGCGCGGGAGGTCGTCGCCCGGCCTGAGCCGCGCGTCGCCGAGCAAAGCGCGCACGGGCTGACCTGGGTTCACCTCGACGCTCCGACCGCGGAGGAGGCAACGCTCCTCGCAGAGCGCTTCGGGTGGCACCCGCTCGACATCGAGGACGTCCTCTCCAGGCGGCAGCGGCCGAAGATCGACGAGTACTCCGACGAGGGCTACCTCTTCGTCGTCCTCCACTTCCCGGTCTACGACAAGGCGATCCAGCGCCTGAACGCGGCCGAGCTCGACGTGTTCATCGGGCAGGACTACCTCGTGACGCTGCCGACGGTCCCGCTGCTCCCGGTTACTCGCCTCTTCCACCGCTGCGAGGAGGACGCCCAGCTTCGAGACCAGATGTTCTCGAAGGGGTCGGGCTACCTGCTCTACCACATCCTCGACGACCTCTTCGACTACTGCTTCCCGATCATCGACAAGATCGGCTACAAGCTCGATTCGATCGAGGACGACATGTTCGAGCAGCGGGCCGAGGACGTCGTCCGCGACATCTCGAACGTCAAGCAGGAGATCATCTCCTACCGCAAGATCATCAAGCCCGAGCGCGCGACGGTGCGCCTGCTCGAGCGGCACGTCGAGCGCTTCCTCCCGGAGGAGCTCGAGCTCTACTTCGACGACATCGTCGACGCCGCCGAGCGGCTCTGGGACCTGCTCGACAACTTCAAAGAGGTGATCGAGGGGCTCGAGTCGACGAACGAGTCGGTCATCTCGCACCGCCAGAACGACATCCTCCGCATCCTCACCGTCTTCTCCGTGGTGCTCCTGCCGATGACGCTGATCACCGGGATCTTCGGCATGAACGTCACCTTCCCGGGCTTCGAGACCCAGGAGGCCTGGTGGGTGATCGTCGGCGGGATGATCGGTGTCCTGGGCGGGCTGCTCGGCTTCTTCCGCTACAAGCGCTGGCTGTGAGAAGCCCCGCTTAGCCAGAGCGGCTCGCTCAACGGCTCAGGCGGCTGCCGTCCGGTCCCGCACCAGGTAGGCGACGATCAGCGCGGCGGGGAAGAAGAAGAGGCTGAAGATGAAGAAGCCGAAGAAGCTGTGCCCCTTACGGCCGGCGACACGGGCGGGCCAAAAGGCGAGCGCGATCCAGATGATGATCGCGAGGATTGTCCACAGCCAAACACCGCTGGCAGCGACAAGCACGGGAACCTCCTTGTGGTTGGGCGCACCGCAGAGTACTGGTCTGCGGCTCGGCTCAGTACCACTTGCCGCGAACGAAGCCTCCGAAGCCGGCCAGGCCGACTACGACGATGATCACCCCGATCCAGAGACTCCAGAAGAGCAGCGTCAGAATCCCGAGGATCACGATGATCCCGCCAATCGATATCCCGGCGATCCTGCGGTCAGCCATCAGCGCCAAGTCTAGCCCTGAAGCGAGGCCGCGCTACGGCACGATGTTGTGGTTCAGGTGGAAGACGTTGTCGGGGTCGTACTTCCGCTTGACCTCCACGAGCCGGTCGTAGTTCGGGCCGTAGGCGGCGCGGATCGCGTCGTCGGCCTGGTCGTCCCCGAGGTAGTTCAGCCAGCGGCCCGTGCCGAAATGGGGGCGGAGCGCGGAGAACGTCTCGCGCGTCCAGGCGATGTTCTTCTCGGTGTCGGCCGGGTCGGTCCACTGGGACGGAAGGAGGAGGTTCCAGCCCTCGTCCCGGTGCGGGACCGCCGTGTCGGTGACGCCGACGCGAGTCACGGCGCCGTGGAAGTGCTCGAAGAGGATCACCGACATCGGCGACGGAATGGCCGCGAACCGCTCGACGACGATGTCGATCAGCTCGTCGGAGAGGCCCTTGACGAAGCTGGACATCCAGTAGTTGAACGCTCCGACCGGGTAGGCAGCGTCGAGGATCGTGTTCATCACCGGGTAGGGCATCGGCCCGACCTCGACCATCAGCGGCGAGCCCCACGTCTTGAACGGCTCGAGGTCGCGCTCCGCAGTCTCGGCATCGCCGGTGTGGAAGACGATCAGCGCCGCGAGCTTCATTCCGGAGCCGTCAGGTGCGTGCACCAGGCCCGCGAACACGCTCAGGTCGTCCGAGGCGCCCGCGATTGCTTCGCGGTAGAAGCGCAGCAGGTCGCCGGCAGCCTCGATCGGATGGGCGATCAGCCCGCCCACGATCGTCTCGACGGGGTGCAGCTGGTAAGTGAACGAGGTCGCGACACCGAAGTTCCCGCCGCCCCCGCGCAGCGCCCAGAAGAGGTCGGGATGCGAGTCGGCGTCGACCTCGAGCACCTCGCCGTCGGCCGTCACGAGCTCGGCGGAGAGCAGGTTGTCAGCGGCGAGCCCGTGCTTGGCCATCAGCCAGCCGAGGCCGCCGCCGAGCGTGTAGCCGGCGATCCCGGTCGACGAGATCGCGCCTCCCGTGACGGCCAGTCCGTGCTCGGCTGCCGCGTCGTTCAGCTCCCCCCAGAGCACGCCGCCCTCGACGGTGGCCGTTGCGCTGTCGGGGTCGACCGCGATCCCTTTCATCTCGGCGAGGTCGATCATCACGCCGCCATCCGTCACGGCACGACCGGCGACGTTGTGCCCGCCGCCCCGCACCGAGACCTCGAGCCCGCCCTCGCGTGCGAACGCGAGCCCTGCCACAACGTCTCCAGTCGCCCGGGCGCGGACGATCGCGGCCGGCTTGCGATCGATCATCCCGTTGTGTACTGCGCGGGCCGCGTCGTAGCCCGCGTCCTCCGGCCCGACAACCGACCCGGAGATCTGCCCTGCGAGGCCGCTGAGCCTCTCGGGATCCAAAGTAGTGCTCATACGCTTACCCCCCTCGATAGCTTCGTGTTAGCGGATCACGAGCCGAGCCCAGCTGGTCTTGCTCGCGTTCCCGGCGGCGTCGACGGAGCGGACGGAGAAGCGAAGCGGACCGCGGAGCCGCATCGGAACACGCCAGGCAACCTGTGAGACGTCGAACGGATTCGAGTCCCGGAGCGGCCTGTGGATGGTCTTCAAGAGCCGCCCGCGGCGATAGATGCGAATCGTCTCGGCGGTTCGCCCTCGCCCGTCCAGCGCCCAGTAGCTCAGCTTCGCAACCTTGCCATGGACCGCCCGCGCCGAGAACGCACTGAGGTGAGGCGCACGCGCGTCCGGGCCGACTGCGGGAGGCTGCGTCCCGGGCACCTGCTGGAAGTTGAACGTCCGAATGTCTGGCGCGGTGTCCGGGTGCGACCCTCCTACGACGGCTGCAACCACGTTGAAGCCCGCGCCAGGTGCAAGTCCGAGATCCGACGGCTGCGCGAAGAACTCGACCATGCTGGGACTGAACCCCCACCCCCAGCCGTCGGGTTGCGTCACACGTCGGAAATCCCAGCCGTGGGCATGGAGCAACACCGCTTCCGCCCGGTCGAAGTCGCCGGCCTCGAACACGATCTCTGCCTCCGTTCCGTAGAAGGCGCTCCCGGTGTCAGGGTTCTGGTCGACATCGATCGCGACGAGGACTTCGGCCTTGCCCAGGTCCCAGTCGTGGCTGCCGGCAACGTTCACCTGGAACGTGAGATAGCCGCCCTCGCTCGACACATCCAGCCCGGTGATATCGAGTGACGAGCCCGCGTCGCCGACGCGATCGGCGAAGGACTCGGTGCTGGCCGCACCGGCGATCCCGGAGACAAACAGCGCGACCGCCGCAATTGCCGGCAGGATCCGGCGGAGTCTCACCTAGGCCGCCACGATGAAGACCGGCGTGCCGATGTGGACCCGATCGAAGAGCCACTCCGCATCCGGCACGTACATGCGGATGCAGCCGTGCGAGGCCGAGTAGCCGATCGACGCGGCATCGGGCGTCCCGTGCATGCCGACGCCGGGCGCGTTCAGGCCCATCCAGCGGGTGCCGAGCGGGTTGCCCGGCCCGGGCGGGATCGGCTTCAGGCCCTTCGCCCAGGGCGAGTCGGGCGGGATCCACCAGGGATTGCGCTGCATGTCGACGACGTGCCAGTTCCCGACCGGCGTCGGGTAGATCGACTGGCCGGTTGCGACCTTCAGCGTCCGCCACGGGCGGACCCCGGCGTAGACGTTCATGGTGTTCGTGCCCCGGTGCACGACGACCACCGGGCCGAAGTGGTTCCGGGAGATCAGCGGCGCGACCGTCTTCGCAGCCGGCCGAATCGGCGTCCGGCGGGCCAGGTTGAGCGCGGCCTCGATCCGCTGCTCGGTCTGCGGGAGCCGGATTTGGAGGCCCGGCTTGCCGGGGTGCAGCACGGGGGTCAGCTTCGACGTGAGGGTCGCGCTCGCGTTCACCGGATCTACCGAGAGCCTTTGCGCAAGCACGCGGGAGTAGGCGGCGACGCGGTCGCGGTCGATGCTCGCGTAGACGGCCACCTGCTGGCCCGGCCGCGCCTGGAGCGCGCGCCCGAGCGTGCGGTTGACATCGACGGTCGCGCCGAGCTCGGACGGGCTGATCCGCCAGTGCGTCCCGTAGAAGACGAAGCGCAGCGGCCGGTTGTACGACCACGCGATCGCGGCTCTGGCCTTCTCGACCGGGACGTCGCCGATCCTGAGGCCGCCCACGGCGACGCCGCTCGGTACGACTCCGCCTCGTTGGGCACTCGGAGCCGCTGCCCCCGAGGCGACTGCGACCAGTAGCACGACCAGCAGCAACCGCTTCACAACTCGGAATGGTACGACTTCGGTGACACGGCGGGTAGGCTCGGCCCGATGACGAAGTCGTTGTGGGCGCCGTGGCGGATGGAGTACATCAAGCAGGCGGACGAGGAGGACGGCTGCGTTTTCTGCCGCGCGGTCGAGGCGGGCGACGAGGACGGGCTCGTCGTGCACCGCGGCGAGCGCACGTTCGTGCTCCTGAACAAGTTCCCCTACTCGTCGGGCCACCTGATGGCCGCGCCGTACCGGCACGTGGGCGAGATCGCCGACCTCGAGGACGCCGAAGTGCTCGAGCTTCACCGCCTGGCCGAGGGCGGGATGGCAGCGCTCGCCGAGGTGTACGCGCCGCAGGGCTACAACCTCGGCTGGAACCTCGGCCGGATCGCGGGCGCGGGGATCCTCGACCACGTCCACCTCCACGTCGTCCCGCGCTGGGCGGGCGACACGAACTTCATGCCGGTGCTCGCGGACGTGAAGGTGATCCCGGAGCACCTCGCCGAAACGCGCCGCCGGCTTGCGGAGGCGTGGCCGACGGCTTAGTGGACGACGAACGTCGACGTACCGAGGAGCTGGCCGTACGAGGCCTTTGAGCGTGGGCCGAAGCCGGGCCAGACGTACCAGCGGTACGTGCCTTTCTTCAAGCGGAAGGACCGGTCGTCGTAAGCCCAATGCCACCCCATGTGGAGCCTCGCGCGAGCCGGCCACGCGCTGAGGAGCTTCTGCGAGCCGACGTAGACCTGGACGTTGTAGTAGCTCGCTCTGCGTGCTCCGGCCCAGAGAAGGAGCGGTGGTGCCTTCACGACCTTTCGGTCGCCCGGCGACCGAAGCAGAATGCTCGCGGGGACCACCACCCTGACCGCCCGCGAGGCGTTCCCGGCCCGGTCGTAGCTTCGAATCCGGTAACGGAAGTACGTCCCGTTCTGGAAGCGTCTGTCCACGTAGTCGCGCCGTTTGCCCGCGTACACGGGCGCTTCACCGCCCGTTTCGTGCGACCTCAGAACTTCGACGTGGTCGAAATCACCGCCCTTCGGAGGCGACCACCGGAGCTTCAGGAACCGGTAGCCGACGCTTCGCTTCAGTCCGCGCACGGCAGGTGGCGGGGTAGTGTCGGCGGACGCGGGAACAGCGACCCGCCACGAGTAGGAGTGCGTCGACGGGTCGGTGTTGCCTGCGCGATCGGTCGCCCTTACGTGGAAGACGTGGACGCCGTCTCCGAGCCCTGTGTACGTTCGGGGTGACGAGCACGGAGCGAACGCGGCGCTGTCGAGGCTGCAGCTGAATGTGGAGAGCGCCTCGCTGCTGGTGAAGCCGAAGGTGGCCGATTGGCTGTCGCTCAGGGCAGGGGGCTCTCCGTCGATCGTCGTCTTGGGTGGAACCGTGTCGACCACCCAGTTTCGACCGGTGGTCGGGCCCGTGTTCCCGGCGCCGTCCGCCGCCCGAACGACGAAGGCGTGAGGGCCGTCCGCGAGGACCGGATAGGTCGTCGGGCTGGTGCAGGACGCAAGTGCGCCGCCATCGAGACCGCACGCGAACTGCAGGCCGGCTTCTGCGCCGGAAAAGGTGAAGCTGGCGGCGCGGATGTTCGTCGGATTGCGCGGCGCCTCGACGATCGCGGGCGCCGACGGCGACACCGTGTCGACCGTCCATTGCCAGAGGGTCACGAGCCCGACGTTGCCCAGGGCATCCGTCGCCTTCACCGCGAAGGTGTGCTTCCCGTCCGCTAGACCGGAATAGCTCACCGGGGCGACGCAGGATGAGAAGGCGCCGCCGTCGAGCTGACAGGTGAATGTGCTGCCGGACTTGTTCGAGCTGAACGCGAACGCCGCGCTCGTCACGCTGGTCGGATCGCGCGGCGCAACCGTCGGGTCGATCGTAGCCACCGGATTCGTCAGGTCGATCGTCCAGCTGTGGGAGGTTGCGGCGCTCTCGTTTCCCGCGGGATCCCGCGCCTTGACCTGGAAGACGTGCGAGCCGGCCGCAAGCGGGCCAGGGTAGGACTTCGGGCTAGCGCAGGACGAGAAGGCCTCGGCATCCAGCTTGCAGAAGTAGCTCACCTTCGCCTCCGCGTCAGTGAACGAGAAACTTGCGCTCGTCGAGGCCGTGACGGTGGGCGGCTTCGGGTCGAGCGCTGGCGTCGGGGGCGGCGTGAGGTCGGTCGACCAGGTGAAGGATGTGACTGCGCTCTGGTTACCGGCACGATCGACCGCTTTCACCCCGAACGTGTGGACGCCCTCCGTTAGTCCCGCGTAAGCCTTCGGGCTCGCGCAGGCGGCAAAGGCGCCGCCATCCAGCCGGCAGCGGAAGCTAGCCGTCGCATCGGCATCGGCGAAGGCAAACGACGCACCGGGGCTATTGGAGGGATTGCCCGGCTTCGTGGAGATCGTGGGAGGCGGCGGCGGCGTGCCGTCAACCGTGACAGTGGGCTGGGCTCCCTGGAGCGAGAACGCGGCCGTGTCGCGAGAGAGCGTGGTCGTCCAGGTGAAGGACGCCTCCGAGGCGGGCGCTGCGGCTTTGAACTTGAGTTTCAACGTCCCGCCGGGGCAGAGTTCGCCGGCGGGGCTCGGAGGTGCCACGACATCGATCGTGGAGGTGGCCCCATTCAGCGTGGCCGTCCAGGAAGCCGCAGAGCAGGTCCCCGACGCCGACGTCGCGGCGGACAGACTCGCACCGTCGAGCGCGAACCCACCGGGCACCGTGACATGAGCATGGTTGGCGGCGTCGGTGGACTTGTTCCGGTTGGTGATCCCGACCGTGTACGCGCGGACCAATGCCGGCTGCACCGCAGCCGGCTGGATCGTGGCCCCGTACTGATCCTCCGGAGCAGCGGACGCCGCCGCGACAAACGGAAGAGTAGAGGCGAGCCCGACAAGCGCGACGAGTACGAAGCGGCTCTTGGACCGCGTCCGACGCGAGACTCTCACGAGACAGCGAGGATGGCGAGGAGGCTCACGGCAAAGCCGAAGCAGAGGACGCAGAGCGCGCTGAAAGCGACAGCCTCTCGGCGACCGTCAACGACTTCAAGGACCCGGGCCGGCAGAGTCCGCGCCGGAGTGACTGCGAGAAGGAGGAGGAGCAGCGACAGGCTGAATGCAACGGCCACGAGAAACTCAACCGCGGCGGAGAGCTGCACGCTTCGTGATCCCCCAGGCCCCGCTGCGAGCGCGAGCCCGCGGTCAGCGACCAATCGATCCGGACCCCGGAGGGTCGGCGCGACCGAGACACTCTCAGCCGTCGACGCTATTCGCGGACGTGCTCGCTCTGCGTGGGGATGGTGACGAGGCTGCGCCGGCCGGTTCGTGCGCGCAGCAGGGGTCAGCGGAGGAGGAGGTGGCGGTGCAGGTCGCGAGTAGTTGGACGGCGGGGGCGGCGGAGGTGGCGGCTGAGCCTCCGGGGGCGGGTCCGGTTTCGGGATGGTCGTCAGGGCAGCAGTGGCAGCGCGTGAACCCGTCGTCAGGGTGCATGCCCCCGCGAAGCCGAGGAGTGTCACGGCTACGAGCAGCGTCGTGCGAGTCTTTGTCGATGCCCGCCGCAGGCGGGTCCTCAACCGGGCACTAATCGACTTCAGGGCGGCGGCCCTCCCCTTTTGCCCACCGGTGTGGAAGGGCACGAACCTACCACGACGCCTCTTAGTCCTTCGCGGGTCGAACGGGGGGTTTCAGGAGAGGCTTGCGCGCTCGTTCAGGAGTGCCACCGCCTCGATCGTGCGGTCGATCTCCTCGTCGCCGTGGGCGGTCGAGAGGAACATCGCCTCGTTCTGCGACGGGGCGAGGTAGATCCCGCGGTCGAGCAGGTGGCGGAAGAGCGCCGGGTAGTCGTCGACGAACAGCGTCGCCATCGCGCCCACGCGCTCGAAGCGGCCGTATGAGCCGAGTGCGTCCAGCCGGCGGCCCTTCGCTTCCAGCTGGTCGTAGACCTCGGGCGTCAGCCTGCGCAGGACCGACAGGCCGGCCGCCGTCGCGAGCGGGTTCCCCGAGAGCGTGCCCGCCTGGTAGACGTCTCCGAGGGGCGCGAGGCGCTCCATCAGCTCGGCCGGGCCGCCGAACGCCGCGAGCGGGAGCCCGCCGCCGACGATCTTCCCGAGCACGGTCAGGTCGGGGAGCACGCCGTAGCGCTCCTGGGCGCCGCCGCGCGCCACCCGGAAGCCCGTGATCACCTCGTCGAAGATGAGCAGCGCGCCGCTCGCGTCGCACAACCCGCGCAGGCCCTCGAGGAATCCGTCGGCAGGCGGGACGACGCCCATGTTCCCGGCGACCGGCTCGACGAACACGCACGCCGCACCCTCGATCTCGCGCTCCACGACGACGAGGTCGTTGTACGGAACGACGCGCCCCTCGCCCCGCGCGTCGATCCCGAGCGTCCGCACTCCGGAGCCCGCCTCGGAAAGGAAGGGGTCGGCGTGCCCGTGGTAGCAGCCGGCAAAGCGGACGAACGGCTCGCGCCCAGTCGCCGCGCGGGCCAGCCGCAGCGCCGTCATCGCCGCCTCGGTTCCGGACGAGACGAGCCGGACCATCTCGACCGACGGCACGGCCTCGACGATCTCCTCCGCGAGCTCGACCTCTCGCTCGGTAGCCGTGCCGAAGGTCGTCCCTTCGCGCGCGGCCGCGATCACGGCGTCGACGGTCTCCGGATCCGCGTGCCCGAAGATCAGCGGGCCCCAGGAGAGCACCCAGTCCAGGTATCGCCTGCCCTCGGCGTCCTCGAGGTACGCCCCCTCCCCACGCCGCGCGAACAGCGGCTCGTCGAGGCCGACGGCCTTCATCGCGCGCACCGGGGAGTTGACGCCGCCTGGGATGACCTTCAGCGCCCGCGCGTAGAGCTCGCGCGTCGTCACTCGCCGTCGTCGCGCAGGGCGAAGAGCTCGCGCAGCTGGTCCGAGCCGGTCTCCTTGGCGCGGACGGTCGGCGCGTGCAGGAGCTTGTTGACGATCTGCGCGGTCAGCGTCTCGACGGTCTTGCGCTCTCGGGGAGAGAGCTCGGCGAGACGCGGCTCCGCGCGCGCGAGCTCCTCTTCGCGGATCTCGGCCGCGCGGCGCCTCAGCGCGGCGATCGCGGGCGCGGCCCCGCGGGAGCGGCGCCAGTCGGCAAAGCGCTCGGCCTCCTCGGCGACGATCCGCTCGGCCTCGCGGATGTCCTCCTCGCGGCCGACCAGCCCCTCGCCGAGCGCGTCGATGTCGTAAAGCGTGCAGCCGTCGAGCTTCCCGATCTCCGGGTCGAGGTCTCGCGGGACGGCGATGTCGATCAGCACGAGCGCCTTTGTCCGCGGCTGCACGGCCTCGGCGTGCAGGATCGGATACGGGCAGCGAGTCGCCGACAGGACGAGATCCGCGTCGATCAGCTCGACGGCGACCGCGTCGAACGGCGCGGCCCGGCCGCCGACCCGCTCCGCAAGCTCGCGCGCGCTCTCGAGCGTTCGGCTGGCCACGATCACCTCGGCGCCGCGCGCCTGAAGGCTCCGCGCCGAGAGCTCGCTCATCTTCCCCGCCCCGAACAGGAGCGCCCGCTTGCCCTCGAGCCCCCCGAGCGCTTCCGCTGCGAGGTCGACGGCCGCCGTCGCGACCGACTCGGGCATCTCCGCGAGCCTGGCTTCGGTGCGGACACGCTTCCCCGCATGCAGCGCGTCCTCGAAGAGCCGGTTCAGGACCGCGTCGGTTGCGCCGGCCGCGAGCGCGGACTCGTAGGCATGCCGAACCTGCCCGAGGATCTCCCCCTCGCCCGGGACGAGCGAGTCGAGCCCGGCCGCGACCCGGAAGAGGTGCTCGACCGCCTCGTCGCCCTCCCAGACCGCGAGCACGCCGTCGAGGGCGAGCCCGGAGCGGTGTTCCAGCGCCGAGCGCGCGGCCGCCGGGTCGCCGCCGCGCAGGTAGACCTCGGTCCGGTTGCAGGTCGAGAGCACGACCCCGCCGAGCGCCTTCGCGAGCTCGAGCTCGCGGCCGTCCGCGAGGTAGAGCTGCTCCCGCACCTCGAGCGGCGCGTGCCGGTGGGACACGCCCACGGCGAACAAGTCCTCGGATTGATGCGACAAAGGAACCACCCCGAACCGAGGGCGATGCTACCGGGACGGCTGCGGGCGGGCTAGCCGGTACTGAACTCCGCCCACAGCGGCCGGTGGTCGGAGATGTGGTACCGCGCATACGCGAGATACGACTTGAGGCCGCGCTCCTGGTAGAGGTCGGCGAAGAGGGCGTTGTCGAAGTCGAACACGTTCATCTGGCCCGTGAAGCGGTCCTTGGCGGCTCCGGGGAAGAACGCGATCTGGTCGTAGTGGCTGTCGGAGGCGATCGCCGAGCCGATCTGCGAGGTGTGCGCCGGGATCTCGAGCCCGCGATACGTGAGCGCGTCGTAGATCGGGTCGCCTTTGAGCGCCTTCGGCAGGTTGAAGTCGCCGAGCGGGATCGTGTCCGGGACGTAGGTATGCGGGTCGGTGCGGCGCTTGTTCGCCCACCACGCGACCGCGTAGGTCTCGAGGACGCGGCGCTCGACGTCCGTCTTCTTCGGCGAGCCGTAGAAGAGGTGGACGTTCGCGAGCAGGAAGCGGAACGCGCCGCTCTCGAAGCTGCCGAGGTACGGCCCGCGGTCGAAGCCCGGGAACGCCGTCGTCGTCCCGGGAAGCTTGATCTGCTTCGTCGCGCTCGGCGGGATCGAGAGCCGCCCCACCTCCCGGAGCCGGGAGACCCTGGCCGTGTCGAACAGGAACGCCTGGCGCTCCTGGTTCCCTGACGCGTCCGAGAAGAGCAGCTGGTAGCGCTTCGGGAGGCGGTCGTGAATCGCCTCGATCCCGCGCAGGTTGTCGTTGACCTCCTGGACCGCCACGAGGTCGAACCAGGTGACGACCTCCGCGATCAGCTCGTAGTCGTCGTCGAGCCGGTCCTGGACGCCGAGGTTGGCGATGTTCCAGGTCGCGAGCAGCAGCCGGCCGGCGCCCTTCTTCGGAATCGCCCGCCCGGGCTTCGGTGTCGCGGTAGCGCCGAAGCGCCTTCGTCTGGGCCGCGACGTCGTACGTGTAGTCGAACTTGGGCTTGGGAAACGGCGGCATGCCCCGAGTCTAGGGGCGGTCCGTCGGGAAGCTCAGAGGAAGCGCCGCTCTCGGCTCTCGTCGCCGTGCTCGACCAGCACGGCCGCGGTGTATGCGCCACGCAGGGCGCGCGGGAGGGCGCGAAGGTAGCGCTCGCCGTCCTCGGGCCAGACGACCTCTGTCGTCCCGTCCTCGATGATCGTGGTCGAGTCGAGCCAGTGCCGGAGAGCAGGCGTGGAGCCGACCGCCCGGCCGTGCACGAGCGTGACCTCGCCCCTCTTGCCCCTCCATCCTCGGATCTCGACCTTCATGGTCTCCCGGATCCTATCGCGCGGACGACCCGATTTTTGCTTTTTCCAGCGAATTCTCAGAGCGCAAGACTCAGCCGAAAATCTCGTAGACCACCAAGAAGTAGATCGACAAGAACGACAGGAGAGGACTTCGCGAGATCGCTTTCAGCTTCCCTGAGAGACCAAGCAAGTGCAGCGGCTCAAGACGTAAGTGGGGTTCGACATCGATCGCGACGGCGTTCCCCTTGCTATCGGTGGAACCGGATGGATCGACGTCAGGCTGGAGACCGCTGCCACCGGGGCGCCGCGTACCGTTTCCGGGGATGTCTGCTCGGGGAGTACGCGTAACACCTTCGACCGGCTACGAAGGCCGCCAGCGCGGGAACGCGTCCTCGGCCGCGTTGCTTGTGAGCCGACGCGGCTGACCGCCATTGGCGTTCATGACGTAGATCTCAGTGCTCTTGTTGGACAGCGGCGCAGAGGGGGGCAAGCCCTGGAAGGCAATTCGCCTTCCGTCGGGCGAGAAGGCTGGCCTAATGCTGAGAAAATCCGAAATCCGCCTCTTGCCCGTCCCGTCGGCCCTCATGACGTAGATCCTGTATGTGCCGCTGCCCGCCTCGCCTTCACTCGCGAATGCGACTGTCCTCCCACCCAGCGACCAGGCTGGGCAGCAGTCGCTCGCGGCGTTCCTCGTCAGCCGCTTCTCTTCCCCGCCGGTGGTCCTCAGCAGGTAAATCTCGAGATCGTCGCTCACGTACGCGATCCATTCGCCATCCGGCGACCAAGCTAGGCAGCAGTCGCCGTCTCGCGTCGTCGTCAGCTTCCGCTCTCCACTGCCGTCCGCGTTCACCACGTAGATCGGTCCGGCGAAGGTGCCGCGCTTGCTCTCCCGAACAAACGCGATGCGGCGACCGTCCGGCGACCACGTCGGAAAGAGATCTCGCGCCGGATCGTGCGTCAGCCGCCGCTCATCACCACCGTCGGCATTCATCACATAGATTTCGCGATTGCCATCTCGCCCGCTCGTGAAGGTGATCTCGCGGCCGTCGGGCGACCACGCCGGCACGAGGTCGGGTGCCCGGTTCGTTGTCAGCCGCGTGACGCCGCTACCGTCGGCATTCATCGAGTAGATCTCGAGATTGCCGTCCCGGTCGCTCTGAAAGACGATCTCGCCCGTCGCCTCAGCAGAGTTGGCGGCTGACTTCTTCGGGCCGCCGCCGCAGCCCGCGAGAAAGAGGAGACCTGCAACGGATGCCGCAGCAATTGGAACGAATAGCTTTGGCCTCGCCGGCATTTTCGCGAGCCTACGCCTGCGCGAGGCTTAGTTCTAGACCTTGTTCCTCCCGCAACCGCGGGAGATAATCGGGCCCTAGTGCGGGCTGCCATCGCCGTACTCATGAGCAGCGTTCTCCTGGGAGGGGTTACCGCTTGCGGCGGTGGTGGGTACAGCGGGGGTGGGAACAGCCGAGCCGGGAACACCGACCCGTTCGCGGTCAAACACGACAAGGACCCTGTCGCTCAGCGGCGGGCCAAGGCAATGCTGCTTAAGCTCTCCGACTTCCCGGATGGCTGGCGAGCGTTCGCTGTCTCCTCCTCCCAAGACAAGGCCGGCCAACGGAACCTCCGCAACTGCCTTGGAGTCGACTATTCCGACCTGACTGTGATCGGCGACGCCTCATCGAGGGAGTTCGTCATGGGCGAAAATACGAACGCCGACTCAGAGACCCAGATATTTGCCAGCGAAGCGCAAGCCAGCGATGCCCTTCGACGCTTCTCGGACGGCATGGCGGGCAGCAAGATCAAGGACTGTTTCAAGAGACTCCTTGAGAAGAGCGTTCCGAGCGACTACAGGGTGGGCGAGATCGACGTTGGCGAGCTGAGCTTCACGTCTCCTGGTGGGCTAGACGATGCCAAGGCCTGGCAGATTGTGGTCCCCTTCGAACCTATCTCCAGCGCTGCTGGGTCGAAGTCCTCGGGGTACATCGACCTCGCTTACCTGCGAAAAGGCGGGGCGATCGCCCAGGTGAACACCTCGGACGAGGTGACGGCCTTCGATTCCGAGCTGCGGAATCACCTTGTTCGAGCAGTTGCTCGGCGGTTGTCTGGCTCACAGTAGGCGAAGGCTTCCCCTCTCAGGTTCCGCCCGAAGCTGTGCTCGCGGGACGAGCCAGGATAGGCCAGCCCGGATCCGAGTGGTCGAGCTCGAGTTGGAGGCCGCGGAGAACTAACTGGCGGTGGCTATTCCCGTGGGCGAAGCTAACCACTGCGCGCGCCAGTTGCGCGCCAGTGCGAGCCAGATTCCAGCGGTCTCTAGCGGTTTCAAGCGGTAAAGCGAGTCCGGCCTCTGAGGGCCGAAACCCGCCTCACGGTGCGGGTTTCGGCTTGGTTCCTATGGAGCGGACGACGGGGATCGAACCCGCGACCCTCAGCTTGGGAAGCTGATGCTCTACCAACTGAGCTACGTCCGCGTGCGCCGAAGTTTAGCCCAGTCCGAAAGAGCGACTTTCGGCCGCGGCGGCGCGCAGGCACCCTCGAAGCGTGCGCCGTCCCGCGGTCGTGATCGGCCTGTTCCTGCTCTGCTGCGCCGCCGCCTGCAGCCTTCGCCGTCAGGTAGTGCTCCCCTCGCCGTACTGCCGCGGCGGCGGGCCGCTCGCCGGCGTCTACCACCAGCAGAGGCTGATCGTGAAGAGCCGCTGCCGGATCGCGATCGGCACCGTCGGGAAGGTCAAGTTCGAGGAGTACGACGGCGACGTCCACGTCGACCTGCGCGTCGACCCCGCGTATGAGCGGCTGCTCTCTGACGGCAACGACCGCGTCGGCGGCGACCTCGTGGTCGAGATCATCCCGCAGGACCGCTCTCGCGTTGCCGTCCCCGAGGAGGGCCAGCGCGTCGAGGTCGTCGGCCCCTGGGTCGATGACACCCAGCACGGCTGGAACGAGATCCATCCGGCCTGGTGGGTGAGCGCGGGAACGATCAGGCCCGCGAGCGCCGAGGAGCTGCGCCGCGTCCAGCTCCTTCTCCAGGGCGTCGAGGGAGCCGCCGAGGAGGACGACGACTAGAGCGGACCCGCGGATCCAGGCGCCACTGGACAGCGGCGCAGACGGACGCATGAGCGGAGCCCATGCGTCCTGACGACGGCACCGCAAGCGGTGCCTTAGGGATACTCCGGGGAGACGAAACGAAGGGGGAACGATGGGATCCGAGCTCCACGAAAACGCGAAGGCGCTCGTCGCCGAGGGCAAGGGCATCCTCGCCGCAGACGAGAGCGACAGCACGATCAAGAAGCGCTTCGACTCGATCGGGGTCGAGTCGACCGAGGACAACCGGCGCTTCTACCGCGAGCTGCTCTTCACGACGCCGGGGGTCGAGGAGTTCATCAGCGGCGTGATCCTGTTCGAAGAGACGCTGCGCCAGAGCTCCTCGGACGGGACGCCGTTCCCGAAGCTCCTGCAGGAGCGCGGGGTCATCCCCGGGATCAAGGTCGACAAGGGCGCGAAGCCGCTCGCGCTGGCCGAGGACGAGACGGTCACCGAGGGTCTCGACGGGCTGCGCGAGCGCCTGGCCGAGTACCACGAGCTCGGCGCGCGCTTCACCAAGTGGCGCGCGACGTACTCGATCGGCGGCGGCCGCCCGAGCGAGTACTCCGCCTGGGCGAACGCGCACGCGCTGGCCCGGTTCGCGGCGCTCTCGCAGGAGGCCGGCTGCGTCCCGATCGTCGAGCCGGAGGTGCTGATGGACGGCGACCACACGATCGAGGAGGCCGCGAAGGCGACCGGCCGAGCGCTGCAGGCGGTCTACACGGAGCTGCACGACCAGCGCGTCGACCTCTACGGGACGCTGTTGAAGCCGAACATGGTCCTCAGCGGCTACGACGCCTCGGCACGCGCCGACGTGGACGAGGTCGCGGAGGCGACGCTCGATTGCCTCTACCGCCACGTGCCCGCGGCGGTGCCCGGGATCGTGTTCCTCTCGGGCGGCCAGACGGACGAGGACGCGACCGCGCACCTGAACGCGATGAACGCGCGGGGCCCGCATCCGTGGGAGCTGTCGTTCTCGTACGGCCGAGCGCTGCAGGCGCCGGCGCTGAAGGCCTGGGGCGGCGACCCGGACAACGCCGAGGACGCGCAGAAGGCGTTCTACCGCCGCGCGAAGTTCAACGGCGCGGCCCGCACCGGCTCTACGCACCGGAGATGGAGACGGCCGTCGGTCTAGGGCCGGTACTCGCGGCCCGAGAAGCGCTCGAGCTTGTCGAAGGCGTGCGTCGCCTCGATCCGGCGCACCGTGCCCGAGCGCGAGCGCATCACGATCGAGTCGGTGAGAGCACCGTCGGCCGTGTAGCGGACGCCGCGGAGCAGTGCGCCCGTGGTGACGCCCGTCGCCGCGACGAAGACGTCCTCGCCGGAGACGAGGTCGTCCGTGGTCAGCACGCGGTCCGGGTCCATCCCCGCGTCGACGAGCTGCTCGGCGCTCGTCGTCGTTCCGCGGCCAGAGCTTGCCCTGGACGCCGCCGCCGACGCACTTCAGCGCCGCGGCCGCGATCACGCCCTCGGGGGTTCCGCCGACGCCCATCAACAGGTCGACGCCGGTCGCCGGCTGAGCCGCCGCGATCGCGGGCGCGACGTCGCCGTCCGGGACGAGGAGCACCTTCGCCCCGACCTCCCGTAGCTCGGCGATCAGCCCCTCGTGGCGCTCGCGCTCGAGCACGACGACCGTCACCTCGGTCGGCTTCTTCCCCAGCGCCTTCGCCACGCGCTCGACGTTCTCGCGCGCCGGCGCGTCGATGTCGACCGAGTCGATCGCCTCCGGCCCGCACGCGATCTTGTCCATGTAGACGGCCGCGCCCGGGAAGAACATCGTCCCGCGCTCGGCGACGGCGATGACGGCGATCGCGTTCGGCTGGCCCTTGGCCGTCAACCTCGTGCCCTCCAGCGGGTCGACGGCAACGTCGACGGCCGGGCCGTTTCCGTCGCCGACCTCCTCGCCGTTGTAGAGCATCGGCGCCTCGTCCTTCTCGCCCTCGCCGATCACGACGACACCGGCCATGCTGACGGTGTCGAGCATCGCCCGCATTCCGTCCACCGCCGCCTGGTCGGCCGACTCCTTTTCGCCCCGGCCGACCCAGCGACCGGCACCCATCGCCGCCGCCTCGGTCACGCGGACGAGCTCCAGCGCGAGGTTCCGGTCCGGCACGTTCCCCGGGCGACCCTGGGCAACCGACGCTTCCGTCCGCGCCATCGCTCCGATCCTACATCCGCTCCGGCGCCTCGACCCCGACGAGGTCGAGGCAGCGCGCGATCACGGTCCGCGTGGCGGTGCAGAGGCCGAGCCGGAAAGCCTGCGCGTCGCTCTCGAGCACGCGGTGGTGGTGGTAGAAGCGGTGGAAGTCGTCCGCAACGCGGATCGCGTAGGTCGGGATCCCCTGCGGGCCGCGCCGCTCGGCGGCCTCCGCGGCGACTCCGGGGAACTCGGCCAGCCGGTTGATCATCTCGCGCTCCTCCGGCGCGAGCTCGGCCGGAGCCTCGGCCGACACCTCGGCGTCGCCCGCGTTGCGCAGGATCCCCGCGATCCGAGCGTGTGCGTACTGGACGTAGTCGACGGGGTTCTTCTCGCTCCGCTCGGCGGCGAGGTCGACGTCGATCTCGATCGACTGGTCAGGCCCGCGGTTGACGAGGAACCAGCGCGCCGCGTCGACGCCGACCTCGTCCATGAAGTCGTCGAGGAAGACCACGTCGCCGCTGCGCTTCGCCATCCTCGCCTGCACCCCGCCCCGGGTCAGGTGGACGAGCTGGTAGAGGAGCACCTCGACCCGGTCCGGTTCGTACCCGAGCATCTGCGCGATCGCGGCGTACCACTTGCGCGTGCCGTGGTGGTCGGCGCCGAGGACGTAGATCGCCCGGTCGAAGCCGCGCTCGAGCTTGTCCACGAGGTAGACGACGTCGGCCGCCCGGTAGGTCGGCGCGCCGCCCTGCTCGGCCGAGCGCACGAGCACGCGGTCCTCGTCGTCGCCGTACGCCGAGGAGCGGGCCCAGACAGCGCCGTCCTTCTCGTAGGTGTCCAGCCGCGGAAGGAACTCGGGCAACCGGTGCTCGAGCTCGCTCTGGAGCTTCCACGAGTCGAAGTGGATCCGGAAGCGCTCCAGCGAGGCCTCGATCTGCTCGAGCATCTTCGGGACCGAGTCGCCCTCCTCGCGCGCGAGGTCGGCGACGTACTCGCCGCGGTAGCCGTTCTCGGGCGGCTCCTCGCCCCGGCGAATCGCCTCGACCGAAGCGCGGAAGAGCGCCATCTGCGTCCCCGAGTCGTTGTAGTAGTACTCCCGCTCGACCGAGTGCCCCGCCAGCTCGAAGAGGCGGGCGACCGAGTCGCCGTAAGGCTCCGTTGCGGGCCGAGGCGACGGTGATCGGGCCTGTCGGGTTCGCGGAGACCATCTCCACCTGGATCCGCTCGGGCGGGTCGGCCCAGCCCGCGCCGTAGTCGCGTCCCGCCTCCAGGATCTCGCCGAGCGCCTCGCCGTACCAGGGCGCGGTCAGCCAGAGGTTCACGAAACCGGGGCCTGCGACCTCCGCGCGCTCGACCTCGTCGAGCCCGACCGCGGCCGCGGCCAGCTCCTCCGCGATCTCTCTCGGCGCCTGCTTGCGCACGGGCGCGAGCCGGAGGGCGACGCTCGTCGCGTACTCGCCGTGCTCGGGGTCGCTCGGCCGCTCGAGCTCGACCGGCGCTCCTGCGAGCTCGGTCAGCCGCGCCTCGAGGCCCGCGATGGACTCAGCTCGCAACGTGCCTCGCGCGGCGCGAACAGCTCCTCGAGCCGCCGCAGCTCCTCCGGCGTTCCCGCCGCGATCATCACGTCGCCGACGTCGAGCAGCGCATCGGGCGTCGGGGTCGTGTCGAAGGTCCCGTCCCGCTTGCGCAGCGCGACGATCATCGCGCCCGTCACCTGGCGCACCTGGAGCTCGCGGATCGACTTGCCCGCGTGATCGCACGTCTCCTTGACCTCGATCTCCTCGAAGCGCAACTCCGGGCCGCCGCTCGTCGAGACGATGTCCAGGAACGCGGCCACCTGCGGCCGCAGGACGAGCTTCGCCATCTCCTTGCCGGCCGTCGAGTAGGGCTGCACGACGCGGTCGGCGCCCGCGAGCCGCAGCTTCCGGGCCGCGTCCTCGTCGGAGGCCCGCGCGACGATCAGCAGGTCCGGCCGCGCCGCCCGCGCCGAGAGCGCGATGTAGAGGTTGTCCGCGTCCGAGTCGGACGACGCGACGAGCCCGCGCGCGCGGGCGAGCCCGGCCTCCTGAAGGTCCTCGTCCTCGGTGCCCGTGCCCTCGACGAAGAGGTCGCCCGCCTCCGCCGCCTCCTCGATCGCGTCCTTGCTGAAGTCGAGCACGACGTAGTCGGTCCCGGACTCGCGGAACTCGGCCGCGACCCTGCGGCCCACGCGGCCGTAGCCGCAGATGATGTAGTGACCGCTCAGGTGCTCGATCGTGCGCCGTCTCCTTCGCTCGGCCAGCGCGCCCGTGAAGACGCCTCCCGTGATCCCCTCGACCAGGATCGCAGCAACGTACGCAAAGATAGTCAGTCCGGCGATCACGAGGACGATCGAGATCGCCCGCGACTCGTCGTTGCGCGGAACGGTGTCGAGGCCGGCCAGCGAGACGGTCACGATCGTGCGGTAGAACGACTGCATCCAGGTCTCGCTGAGCGCCTGGTGAAAGGCGATCGTCCCGCCGACGAGGAGCGCCACGAGCCCCGCGACCGCGAGCACGACCCGGCGCGGCGTGAACGAGTCCCTCACGCGCTTCATTCTGTCGGACGACGCATCGACTGGTCATTTCCGACGGCCGCGCGGGCCGAACCCGCGCGCCCTGAGGCGGCATCGCAAGCGACGCCTCAGCGCCGTAGTATCCTCGACGCGTGGACGGGGACGACCAGGAACGCCAGCTCAACATCCATCTGGATCCCGAGCATCTGGCCGGCGTCTACTCGAACTTCGCGAACATCAGCTTCTCGGACTACGAGTTCACGATCACGTTCGCTCGGATCGACCACGAGGTCGAGGAGGGCGACGTCCCCGGCGTCGTCGTCGCGCGCGTGAACATGTCGACGCGCTTCATGAAGGAGCTCGTGGACGCGATGACCGACTCGTGGTCGAAGTGGTCCTCCCGCGAGGGGATCCGCAACCTTCCCGAGATCGACGAGGGCGAGAAGCCCTAGGCGCTAGGCCCGCCACCCCGAGCAGAAAGATGACCGTGAGCACGGCGAGGATGCCGAGCGTCCAGTTCGGCAGCCGTCTCACTTCTTGCCCTCGCGCAGTGACCAGGCCTTCGCCATGCCGATGCGCTGGACGAGGGTCGGGTGGTTCTCGATCCAGACGTACGACCAGCCGGGCGGGTCCGGCTGCTCGAGGTCGAGCTTGCCGAAACGCTGGAAGAGGCCGACGGCCGAGGCCGGATCGCGGGTCGCTTGCAGCGCGCGCCAGTCGGCCTCGGCCTCGTAGCGGCGCGAGACGACGTTCGTGAACGGCGTCACCGCCAGGTTGAAGACCGCGATCACGAGCAGCGCGAACGGCACGACCTCGGGCCGGGCCATGCCCCCTCGCCACTCCGTCGCGAGAAAGAGCACGAAGAAGAGCGGGATCGTCAGCAGCGCGTACCAGGCGACGCCCTTCCAGATGTGGCGCCGCGCGACGTGCCCGAACTCGTGCGCGGCGACGACCCTGACCTGGCCGGGCGTGAAGCGCGGCGGGTTGAGCGTGTCCCAGATGACGACCCGCGCAGACGGCCCGATCCCAATCGCCATCGCGTTGGCGGCGTTCGTCTGGTCGCTGACCTCCTCGACCCGGACCGGCGTGCTCCCGACGCCTTCCTTCCGTGCGAGCGCGCGCACCTCGGCGGTCAGCTTCGTCTTGTGCGGCGCGCGCGTGTCGAGCGTGATCACGTACGGGAGCAGGAAGACGAGCGCGAAGGCGACGAGCGTGAACAGCGGGCCCGCGATCGCCCACCAGTAGCGGGGGAAGCGGCCGGCGAGAAGAAGCAGCACGGTGAGCACGATCGTCAGGCCCACGACCTGGGCGAGCAGGCTCGGCCACTGCTCGAAGAGCCAGCTCGCGTACGACTCCTTCTCGAGCCCGTAGCGGCGGCCCCACCACAGGGAGGTGAACCCGAACGGAAGGGCGACCGCCCAGGCGGCGAGCGTCGTCACCGTCCCGAGCAGCACGCCCTTGCCGACACGGCCGACGTCGAACGCGTTCGCGATCCGGGGTGCGAGGAAGACGAACACGACGAGCACGCCCAGCTCGGCCAGCGTCACGGCCACGAAGTTCCAGCGCAGGAACCCGTCGAAATGGGCCGCGCGGTGCAGCATCGCGTTGCTCCAGTAGCGGTGCGGATCGACGTGCGGGAGGTGCAGGTCGTCCGGCACGGTCGTCTGCCAGAGGAAGTGCGCGGCCACCAGCCAGGCCGCCGCGGCGAGCACTAAGGTTGCGCCCTTGCCCAGCCGTGTCGCGGTCATCTCGGACGTTCACGCTAACTGGCACGCGCTCGCGGCGGTGCTCGAGGCCGTCGACGCCGAACAGCCGGACGAGCTGTGGTTCCTCGGAGACCTCGTCGGATACGGGCCGAGGCCGAATCCGTGCTGCGCGGCCGTGGCCGAGCGGGCGGCGCTGAGCCTCGCCGGCAACCACGATCTCGGGGTGCTGGGCACCCTGGACCTCGAGGAGTTCACGCCCGAGGCTGCGGCGGCCGCCGTCTGGACGCGCGGTGTGCTGACCCCCGAATCGCGCGCGCAGCTCGAATCGGTGAGCCCGACCGCGCGTCGCGAGGGCGTCGAGCTCTTCCACGGCAGCCCCCGCGACCCGGTCTGGGACTACGTGCTCTCGTTCGAGGCCGTCGAGGCCACGTTTGCTCTCACCCAGGAGCCGCTCGTCCTCGTCGGGCACAGCCACATCCCGCTCGCGCTCGCCTCCGAGGACGGGGCGCTCGCCGGCGGCCTGGCCCCGGAGGGAACCGAGGTGGAGCTGGGAACCTCCGCCCGCCTCGTCCTCAACCCCGGCTCGGTCGGCCAGCCGCGCGACGGCGACCCGACGGGCGGCCTGGCTGCTGCTCGACTTCGAGGCCGGCCGGGCGTCGTTTCGGCGAGTCCCCTACCCGGTCGAGCGGACGCAGGAGGAGATCAGGGAGCGCGGCCTGCCCGAGTCGCTGGGCCAGCGGCTCACGCGCGGCGTCTAGCTGCCGCTGCCCGAGCCTTCGCCGTCGTGGCCATCGTCGCCGCCACCGCGCACCGCCGCCGCCGCCGGAGCCGTGATGGTCGCCGCCTCCCCGGTCGCCCGAGGTCTCGGTCTCGGTCGTCGTGTCGCCGCCATGCGAGTCGTCCGTCACCGTGGTCGTCTCTGTTCCGTGCTCGGGCTCGCTCTCGCGGGTCTCGGTCGCCGGAGCTGCCTTCCCGCGCTGCGAGCCGCCGTCGTCGTCGCCGGTCTCCCGCTCCCTGCCCGTGCCCTCGTGCTCGCCGCGTCCGTGCGAGCCTTGTGACCGCCCGACGGTCTCGGCGATCGGGACCGCGGCCGGCGTCGGGGACGTCGAGGCATGCGTCCGAGCGGCGGCCGGACGAGCGGACTCGTGCGATCGCTGAGGCGGGCGGTTGCGTGCGCCGGTCTCCAGGCCCGCGGCGGTGCCGACCGCGCCGACCGTGAGCGTCAGCGCGGCGAGCTTGGCGGCAAGCGGGGCTCCGCCGACCTTCGCCATCACGATCGCGCCAGCACCGGCGCCGCCGCCGCCGAAGCCGGGCAGCGACTGGGCGAGCGACTCGGTCAGCGAAGGTGGCAGCACAAGCGCGCCGAGCGCGGCGCGCAGCGGGCGCAGGTGCTCCTGCAACCGGCGGCGGCTCCGGAACAGGAGCGACTCGACTGCCGCGCCCGAGATCCCGAGCGCGGCCGCCACCTCGGCGTACGAGAGCCCGTAGAACTCGCGCAGGACGATCGCGTCGCGCTGCTGCTGAGGAAGCTCGGCGAGCGCCGCGGTGAGCGCCTCGATCTCCTCGTGCCGCGCTGCCTCCCGTTGCGTCTCGTCGACCGTTGCGGCCGTGACGAGCGTGAGCGGCTCGGCCTTCCGGCTCCGCAAGCGGCCGCGGCACTCGTTGCGCGCGATCGTCCCGAGCCAGGCCGACGGGTCTCGAGGCTCCTGCCCGTCGAGCAGCGCGCGATAGGCGGAGAGGAACGTCTGCTGCGCTGCGTCCTCGGCCTCGGTCGGATCCCGGAGAATCAGCCGGCAGACGCCGTAGACCATCCGCCCGTGCTCCTCGAAGAGCGTGCCGATGCGCTCTCCGGCCGCCCGCTGACGCCGGCGGCCGGAGAGGGTGAGGGGTCGGGAGGTCAAGGCCTAGCCTTCGTCGTCGCCACCTTCGTCGTCATCGTCGTCCTCGCGCTTCAGCTTGACGAGCGTGAGCTTCCCGTCGACGAGGCGGCACTTCATCTCGACGCGGTCCGTCGTCTTGAAGTGCGAGAGGTCGGCACCCGCGGGGATCGCGCAGGTAACGGGCGAGGCCTTGTGGGACTGGACGGTGATGCTCGAATCGGTGAGCTCGGTGATCGTGCCCTTCACCTCGATCTTGCCGTGGTCGCCGTGGATGCCCTCGCCGTCGTCGTCATCCTCGTCGTCCTGCTGGACGGACACGAGCGTGAAGGCGCCCTCGCCGTCGACCGAGACGATCAGCTCGATCTCGTCGCCCGGAGCGAGCTTCGGCAGCTGGAATCCTTCCGGGACGTTGACGAAGACCTCGCCGCGGTGCCTGACTGCGAGCCGGAGCTGCCCGGACTCGGTCAGACCGAGGAAGATGCCCTCCAGCTCGAGCGAGTTGGCGTGGCCGACCTTGTGGAACGAGTGCGTCTCGAGGCCGTGCCGGCCGATCCTGACGGTGCCGAGGACGATGTCGCCTGCGCGATGGCCGCGGCTGCTCGCCGAGGAGAAGCCGCGCGCGAGGGCCTTGACGGCGAGCATGCTGCCGCCGGCCGACAGCAGGTAGCCCGAGCCGCGGTGCCGGACGACGATCGCGCGCAGCGCCGCGCGGCCTGCGTGCCCGCGGAAGCGCAGGGTTCCGACCTTGAACGTCCCGTCGGAGAGCCGTCGGGCGGAGAACACCAGCCGCTGGCCCACGCGAACCGAGCCCAGGCGCTTGGGCGTCGCACGGACCGTCCGGACGACGCCGCCGCGCGAGGCGATCACGAAGGCGTCACGGGCCGGTTTCTTGGCAAGCACCACGCCGCTGAAGGCGGATGCAGTCGCCGGGACGGCGAGCACCGCCGCCGCCAGCGTGAACACGAGTAGAAGCCGTTTCATCTGAGGGGTCCTTTCGGGGAAGTGGAGCGATCGGATCACCCTGCTAGAGCGAATCGGCGGCAAAAACTTGCGCGGCCGTCCGCAAATCACCCGAACGGGTGCGCAAAGCGTGCTACTCGAGAAGGCTCTTTAAGCCTGCTGGCGCTTGGGCTCGGCGACGGCGGGCGTGCCGGTGCCGAAGGTGATGCCCTCGCGGGCGAGCGCGAGCTGGACCTCTTCGCGCGCCTTGTAGATGCGCCACTTGACGGTGGCAAGGGTGATCTCGAGCGAGTCGGCGATCTCGGTGTAGGAGAGCCCGACCACGTCGCGGAGCAGCAGCGCCATCTTCAGGTCGACGGTCAGGTTCTGTACCGCGCGCCAGAGCGAGTCCATCTCCTCGAGCCGCTCGATAGGCGCGTCGAGCACCTCGAGCGGGGCGATGTCGTCGATCGCGACGAGCGCCCGCGGCCGCCGCTCGGAGGCGCGCAGCTCGTCCAGAACGCGGTTCTTCGTGACCTGGAACAGCCAGGTGGTGAACTTGCAGCGCGCCGAGAACTTCGGCAGCCCCTGGTAGACGCGGAGGAAGACTTCCTGGGTCAGATCCTCGGCCAGAGCCCGGTCGCCGTTGACCAACCGGAGGACGTAGTTGAAGACCGGAGTCTCGTACGCCCTGAGGATCAGGGAGAAGGCTCGTTCGTCGCCGCGCTGTGCTTTGCGCAGGACTCCGGGATCAGGTTGTGCCAGGCTCAAGGCTCGCCGAGTATAGACCGGAAAACGGTCAGATGCAGAGATTTTCACCCCTCATCTGTAAAGGTTTCGAAAGATTCAGGTAAGAAATCGCGGTCGGGACCAGGTCCTCCAGCCCGCCCCCCTCGCGCAGATTTGCAGCGGGATCCGTGACGATAAGCGGGACCGGATTCGACGTGTGCGCCGTGTGCGGGCTCGTGCCGTCCGGCTCGAGCATCTGCTCGGCGTTTCCGTGGTCGGCCGTGATCAGCAGCACGCCGCCGAGACCCTGAACGGCGTCGACGACGCGGCCCAGACACGCATCTGCGGTCTCGACCGCTTCGACCACCGCAGGGATCACCCCGGAGTGGCCGACCATGTCCGGGTTGGCGAAGTTGACGACCGCGAAGCTGTAGCCGCCGTCTTCCAGGGCGGCGCAGAAGCGGTCGGTCACCTCGGCGGCCGACATCTCCGGCTTGAGGTCGTACGTGCCGACGTCTCGCGGGCTGGGAACGAGGATCCGCGTCTCCCCCGGCCACTCCTGTTCGCGGCCGCCGTTCAAGAAGTACGTCACGTGGGCGTACTTCTCGGTCTCGGCCACGTGCAGTTGCCGGAGCCCCGCCGCGGAAACCACCTCGGCCATCGTCTCGTCGACCTGCTGCGGCGCGAACGCGACCGGGCAGTCGAGGTCGTCGCGGTAGCGCGTCATCGTCGTGAGGTCGAAGCCGCCCTCGAGGAGCCTCTGGCTCAGCTGCCGTGCGCGGTCCGGCCGGAAGTTGAAGAAGATCGCCGCGTCGTCGGTGGTCAGGCGCGGGCGGCCTTCGAGCACGATCGGCTCGATGAACTCGTCGGTGACGCCGCGCTCGTAGCTCGCGCGCACCGCCGCGACCGGGTCGTCCGCAAGCTCGCCCGTGCCCTCGACGATCGCGTCGTAGGCGCGCTGCGTGCGCTCCCAGCGCTGGTCGCGGTCCATCGCGTAGTAGCGGCCGCAGACGGTCGCGATCCGCTCGGCCGGCAGCTCCGCGAGATCCTCGGCGGCCGCGTGCGGCGAGACGTCGCGGCCGTCCGTGAACGCGTGGATCCACGTGCGCTCGGGCGCGAACCGCAGCAGCGCCTGGAGGTGCTCGATGTGCGAGTGCACGCCGCCGTGCGAGACGAGCCCGAGCAGGTGGACGTCGCCGCCCTTGTCGAATGCCGCCTTCAGCGCGGGGTTCTCGAAGAAGGAGCCGTCCTCGATCGCGCGGTTGACCCGCTGCAGGTCCTGGTCGAGCACGCGGCCGGAGCCGATCGTCAGGTGCCCGACCTCGGAGTTGCCCATCTGGCCGGGCGGGAGGCCGACCGCCTCGCCCGACGCCTTCAGGGTCGTGTGCGGGTACTCGGCCCAGAGCCGGTCGAAGACCGGGCGTCTCCGCCAGCTCGATCGCGTTCCCCGGCCCTGGCGGCGCGCAGCCCCAGCCGTCGAGGATCACCAGCGCTACTAGGGGATACCGGCTGCTGTCTGGCAAAGCGCCGTGAACGATTCCACGTCGAGCGAGGCGCCGCCGACGAGTGCGCCGTCCACGGCCGGCTGCCCGAGCAGCTCCGCCGCGTTTTCGGGCTTGACCGAGCCGCCGTAGAGGACGGGGACGGCGAGGAGGCTCTTGATCAGCGCGTGCGCCTCCTGCGCCTGTTCCGGGGTCGCGGTCTTGCCCGTGCCGATCGCCCAGACCGGCTCGTAGGCGACGACGAGCGCGTCGTGCTCGGGCAGCACCGAGACCTGGCGGCGCAGGACGTCCTCGGTCTCGCCGCGCTCGCGCTCCTCGTCGAGCTCTCCCACGCAGGCGATCACGCGCAGGCCGGCCTCGAGCGCGTGCTCGGTGCGCAGCCGCACGGTCTCGTCGGTCTCGCCGAAGTACCGCCGCCGCTCGGAATGGCCGACGATCGCCCCCTGGACGCCGAGCTCGAGCAGGATCCTCGTCGAGACCTCGCCCGTGAACGCCCCCTCGTCCTCCCAGTGGACGTTCTGAGCGAAGATCGTCCGCCCGCTGGCGACCGCTGCGCCCAGCGACCCGAACGGCGGGCAGATCACGGCCTCGACGCCGTCGGGCGGCCGGAACGCGGCGAGGAACTCGCGAGTCTCCCCGGGCCCCTTGTACATCTTCCAGTTGCCGGCGATCAGCTTCATTTGGCCGGAATCACCGCCACGCCGGGAAGGTCCTTGCCCTCGAGCAGCTCGAGCGCCGCGCCGCCGCCGGTCGACGCCCAGGAGACCTGGTCGAGCAGCCCGAGCTCGTTCAGCGCCCGGATCGAGTCCGCGCCGCCGACGACCGAGAAGGCGTCCGAGCCAGCAACTGCCTCGGCGACCGCCTTCGTGCCCTCGGCGAAGGCCGGCCACTCGAACACGCCCATCGGCCCGTTCCAGAAGATCGTCTTCGCCGCGGCAAGCTCGCCCGCGAACGCCTCGCGCGTCTCCGGGCCGATGTCGAGCCCGAGCCAGCCCTCGGGGAGAGCGTCGTAGGCGACGACCTTCGATTCCGCGTTCTCCTCGAACGCCGCCGCCGCAACCACGTCCCTCGGCAGCGCGACCGGGAAGCCGAGCGGGTTCTCGCCGCGCAGCTGCTCGGCCATTTTGCCGCCGACGAGGACGGTGTCGGCCCTCCCGCCCAGGTTGCGGAGGACGCCGAGCTTGTCCTCGACCTTGGCGCCGCCCGAGACGAGAACGAACGGCCGCTCCACGTCGCCGAGCAGCTTGCCGAGCTCCTCGAGCTCGCGCTCGAGCAAGAGCCCCGCGTACGCGGGCAGAAGCTCGGCGACGCCGACGGTCGAGGCGTGGGCGCGGTGGACCGAGCCGAACGCGTCCTCGACGAACAGCTCGTAGTCATTCGCGAGCCGCCGAGCGTAGTCGGGGTCGTTGGCCGTCTCGCCCGGGTCGAAGCGCGTGTTCTCGAGCACGTCAAGCCGCTCATCGGGGAGCAGCTCGCGCAGCCGCCTCGCAACCGGGGTCATCGAGAATGCCGGGTCCGGGCCCTTTGGCCGCCCGAGGTGCGAGCAGACCGCGACCTCCTTCGCGTCGTGCTCGATCAGGTACTGCAGCGTCGGCAGCGAGGCGCGGATGCGGGTGTCGTCGGCGACGCGGGCGTCCTCGAGCGGCACGTTCAGGTCGCTCCGAACGAGCACGCGCTTCCCGGCGACCTCGGCCTGCCGTACGGAACGCGGCTTACGCACTGACGGCGGCCGGCAGCGTCGCGCCGACCTTGGCGACGAGGTCGACCAGCCGGCACGAGTAGCCCCACTCGTTGTCGTACCAGCCGAAGACCTTGACCATGTTCCCGTTCACCATCGTCAGGTCGCTGTCGAAGATCGACGAGTACGACGAGTGCTGGATGTCCGTCGAGACCAGCGGCTCGTCCGAGTACTGGAGGATTCCTTCGAACGGCCCCGTGTCCGCCTGCGAGCGGAACAACGCGTTCACCTCGTCGACGGTCGTCTCGCGGCCGACGCGGCAGACGAGGTCGACGATCGAGCCGGTCGGAACCGGCGCGCGCATCGACATGCCGTCGAGCTTGCCCTTGAGGTCGGGCATCACGATCCCGATCGCCCGCGCGGCGCCGGTGGACGTCGGGATCAGGTTGATCGCGGCTGCCCGTGCGCGGCGCAGATCCTTGTGCGGCAGGTCGAGGATCTGCTGATCGTTCGTGTACGCGTGGATCGTCGTCATGAACCCTTGCTCGATTGTCAGCTCGTCGTGGAGGATCTTGGTGAGCGGCGCGACACAGTTCGTCGTGCACGAGGCGTTCGAGATGATGTGGTGCGACTCCGGCTCGTACTCGCCGTCGTTGACCCCGAGCACGATCGTCACGTCCGGATCCGTCGCGGGAGCGGAGATGACGACCTTTCGGGCGCCGCCCTCGAGGTGCTTCTCGGCGCCCTCGCGCTTGGTGAAGATGCCCGTCGACTCGATCACGACGTCGACCCCGAGGTCGCCCCAGGGCAGGTTCGCGGGATCGCGCTCCGCCAGGAGCTTCAGTTCCTTGCCTCCGACCGTGATCGTCCCGTCCCCCGAAGAGACGTCCTCGTCGAGCGTCCCGAGCACGGAGTCGTGCTTGAGGAGGTGCGCCATCGTGTTCGCGTCGCCGAGGTCGTTCGCCGCGACCACCTCGAAGTCGCCTCCCCGCGTCAGATGAGCCCTGTAGAAGTTCCGCCCGATCCGCCCGAAGCCGTTGATTCCGACACGAACAGCCACTGATTCCTCCCCGTCGATTCTGTGATTTGAGTCTAACCGCGATGCGGTCGCCGAAAACCATGGCCATACGATGTTTATGTCTTTCAAGCGAGTAGTTTTTCGCGTGCACGGTGCGTAATACTTCGGACCGGCGGGTTTGCGCTCGTCCGGCGATGGATTCAGACCCCGTCCGTCGCCAAGGTCCGGAGCGCGACAATGCGGAGGGGGAGGTCGTCCTCGGAGCTTCCCCTCCGGCCCGCCCCTGGCCGGAGGCCAGGGGCGGGCCGGTCGGGCGAACGGCCGCACGGGCAGAGCCCGCACGGCCTCTCAGGACGGCGTCGCAAGCGACGCCTCGGCGGCCCGCCCCTGGCCGGTTACTGCTGAGACAGGCGAATCAGGGTTTGGAGTCTCCGCTGTGCCGCGGACTTTGTCGCCGCTGGATCGCACTTGGTGCCGAGCTCTCGCAGCGACAGGGATGGATGCTTGAGGCGGAGCTCCGCGATCTCGCGCAGGTTTGGGGAGAGCTCGTCCAGGCGCCCCACCTTCTGGAGACGGCGGACTGCTTCGAGTTGCACGTGGGCGGCGCGGCTCGTGCGCACCAGGTTGGCGTGGTCGGCGTTCGCGAGGCGGTTCGCCTGGGCGCGCGTGGAGCCGACGACCGCGCGCTCCTGCAGGGCCAGCGCCGCGTCGCTCGCGCCCGCTGCTGCGAGCACGCCCGCGATCCGGTCGATTCCTTTCGCGTAGGCGACCGAGTGGTCGCGTCGGTCCGAGACGCGTAGGTCTGCGCCCTCGGCAGTCGCGGCGTCGGCGACCGTCTCCGCGCCCGCGCGGCTTTCGCTCCGGACCTCGAGGTGCGGCGAGGGCGGCGCGCTCACCGAGCCGGCTGCGAGGAGCGCTCCCCGCAGGTACGCGGCCCGGCAGCAGGCCCGGCCGAGCACGCGCCTCGGCGGTCGCTCGCGCGGCGCCAGCCTCGCGTCGACGACGCCGCACTCCCTGAGCAGGTCGAGTGAGCGCCGGCCCGTCTCGACGTGGAGCTGGTAGCGCGTCTCCTGACCGAACGCCCGCCGGCGGTAGGTACGGATCTCGGAGCCGACGCCGAACGAGCGCAGCAGCGCAAACGCCCGCCTCGCGACCGCCGCACTGGCGAGATCCAGGTGCAGCGACACCTCTCCGCGGCCGAGCAGGTGGAGCCGGCCGGCGAAATGGACGAGCGCCGAGAGCTCCGCGAGCCGGTCGCACTCGCGCTCCGGCGCGATCAGCGCCAGCTCGCTGCGGACGTCCTCAGAGAACGACACGCTCGAGCTCCAGGAGGCGCCGCTTGTACTCCGGCCCCAGCGAGCCGTAGGAGCCCAGCCCGTCCGCCGCGACGACCCGATGGCACGGGACGACCAGCGCGAACCTGTTCGCCGCGCACACCGACCCCACCGCGCGCTGCGCGTTCGGATGCCCGGCCAGCGCCGCGACCTCGCCGTAGGTCGCCGTCTCCCCGTACGGGATCGCGCGCATCGTCTCCACGACCCGCCGCTGGAACTGCGTGCACCAGGAGAGGTCGAGCTCGACGTCCTCGAACGTGTCGCGCGCGCCCGACAGGTACGCGCGTACGCGCTCGACGAACGGGTCGTGGCCGGACGCGGCCGCCTCGCACGGGAACTCGTGCCAGGCGAGCACCGTGCCGGAGAGCCACAGCTCCCCTGCGCCCCAGCCGTCGACCTCGTAGGCGACCCGCTCGACCATGTCCGGGAATCGTAGAATCCCCCCGATGAGCCGCCCCGGACTCTTCCGACCGCCGCCGGCCGTGAACGAGCCGGTCCGCGAGTACGCGCCCGGCTCGCCCGAGCGCGCCGAGCTCGAGGGCCGCATCGCCGAGCTCAAGGCCGAGCGCCTCGAGATCCCGTGCATCATCGGCGGCGAGGAGATCCGCACCGGCGAGACGTTCGAGTCGGTCATGCCGCACGACAAGGACCACGTCCTCGGCGACGTCCACAAGGCGGGCGCGACCGAGGTCGACGGCGCGATCGCCTCCGCGGCGCAGGCCTGGGAGGACTGGCACCGGCTCCCGTGGGAGGAGCGCGCGGCCGTCTTCCTCCGCGCGGCCGAGCTGCTGGCCGGGCCGTGGCGCTCGACGCTGGTCGCGGCGACGATGCTGAACCAGTCGAAGACCTCGCACCAGGCCGAGATCGACGCGGCCTGCGAGGTGATCGACTTCTGGCGCTTCAACGTCGAGTTCATGCTCCGCATCTACGCCGAGCAGCCGGTCTCGTCGCCGGGTGTCTGGAACCGGATGGAATACAGGCCGCTCGAGGGCTTCGTCTTCGCAGTCAGCCCGTTCAACTTCACGGCGATCGGCGCCAACCTCACGGTGAGCCCGGCGCTGATGGGCAACACGATCATCTGGAAGCCCGCCTCGACCGCGGCCTTCTCCGCCTACTGGACGATGCGCCTGCTCGAGGAGGCGGGCCTGCCGCCCGGCGTGATCAACCTCGTCTACGGAAGCGGCGCCGAGATCGGCGACCCCGTGCTGGCGAGCGAGCACCTGGCAGGCGTCCACTTCACCGGGTCGACCGAGGTCTTCCACTCGATCTGGAAGACCGTCGGCTCGGGCATCGACCGCTACCGGAACTACCCGCGGATCGTCGGCGAGACCGGCGGCAAGGACTTCATCGTCGCCCACCCGAGCGCCGACGTGGATGCGCTCGCGACCGCGATCGTCCGCGGCTCGTTCGAGTACCAGGGCCAGAAGTGCTCGGCCGCCTCGCGCGTGTACGCGCCCGCGAACCTCTGGCCCGACCTGCGGGAGCGGCTGGTCGAGGAGGTCTCCACGATCAAGATGGGCGACGTCAGCGACTTCTCCAACTTCATGGGCGCCGTGATCGACGGCAGCTCCTTCGCGCGGCAGAAGGAGGCGATCGAGCACGCGCGCGCCAACGACGCCGAGGTGCTCGTCGGCGGCGGCACCGACGACAGCCAGGGCTACTTCGTCGAGCCGACGGTGATCCAGACCAAGGATCCGAAAGACCGCCTGATGAGCGAGGAGTTCTTCGGGCCGATCGTGACGACGTACGTCTACCCGGAGAACGAGTGGGAGCAGACGCTCGAGCTCGTCGACGAGACCGCGCCCTACGGCCTCACCGGCGCGATCTTCTCGCAGGACCGCGAGGCGATCGACGAGGCGCAGGAGGCTCTCCGCTACGCGGCCGGGAACTTCTACGTGAACGACAAGCCGACCGGCGCGGTCGTGGGACAGCAGCCGTTCGGCGGCTCGCGCGCGTCGGGCACGAACGACAAGGCCGGCTCGATGTGGAACCTGATCCGCTGGGTCAGCCCGCGCACGATCAAGGAGACGTTCGTGCCGCCGCACGACTACCGCTACCCGTTCCTCGACGGTTCGAGCTGAAGCGCCCGCTCCTCGTCGCTCTCGCATTGCTGCTGGTGTGCGCCTCCGTGGCCACCGCCGCGCGCATCCGCGGCACGCGCGGCCCCGACAGGCTGCAGGCCGCTAACGGGATCCGCGACACCGTCAACTGCGGGCGCGGACACGACCTCGCGACGGTCGACCCGTTCGACCACGTCCTCGGCTGCGAGGTGGTCACGCGGCAGGCCTCGCGCGACACGTACGCGAACTCGGAGAGCCAGCACGAGACCGAGGTCGAGCCCGACTCGTTCGCCAATGGCAACACCGTGGTCGCCGTCTTCCAGGTCGGGCCGGATCTTCGACGGCGGCGCGCGCAGCATCGGCTTCGCGGTCTCGCGCAACCGCGGCAAGACCTGGAAGCACGGTGTCCTGAAGGGCCTCCCCACTCCGGCCACGGATCCGACGATCTCCTACGACCGCAAGCACGGCGTCTGGCTGGCCGTCTCGCTCGTGTTCGGGCCGAGCGGCTCGTCCCTGCGCGTCAGTCGCTCGACGAACGGCTCGACCTGGAGCAACCCGGTGACCTCCGTCGAGACGTCGACGTTCGGCCAGGACAAGCAGTGGATCGCCTGCGACAACTGGCCGCAAAGCCCGTACTACGGCCGCTGCTACATCAGCTACAGCGACATCATCGGCGAGCAGGTCGTGGCCCAGTGGTCGGGCGACGGCGGACTGACGTGGTCGACGCCGACAGCGGCGCCCGGGTTCCCGGGACGCCAGTCGATCCGCGGCTCCTACGCGCCCGGGGTGCAGCCGCTCGTCCTGCCGAGCGGGCGCGCCGTGATCGCGTTCTACGACGAGGGCCAGATCTCGGTGGTCTGGTCGGACGACGGCGGCCTGACGTGGACGGAGAAGTTCGGCGTCGCGCCGGCCAACTACCGGCCGCACAACGGCATCCGCGCCGCGCCCCTCCCCACCTCCGCCGTCAGCTCCGACGGGCGTGCGTACGTGGCCTGGGCAGACTGCTCGTTCCACGCCGGCTGCACGGCGAACACCATCGTCTACACGACCTCCGTCGACGGCGTGACCTGGACTCCGGTCACGCGGATCCCGACCGGCACCGGCGACGCCGAGCTGCCCGGCCTGGATGCCGATCCCGCGCGCAAGGGCCGGCTCGCGCTCACGTGCTACGTCCTGCGCGGGTCGTCGCTCGACGTGCGCTTCGTCTCGTCCCGCAACGCCGGGACGACCTGGAGCAAGCCGCAGCTCCTGAACTCGCGGCACGTCCCCGTCTCCGGAATCGCGCGCACGTCGCAGGGCTCGATGGTCGGCGACTACATCTCGACGTCGTTCGCGGGCGGCCGCGCAGTCCCGGTGTTCGCGCTCGCCTCGAAACCGCGCGCGGGCCGCCTGCGCGAGTCGATGTTCGCGACGTCGCTCGCCGTGCCCTGACGCTTGACAACAGACTGTTACTTCGACCGGTCGCAGCGCCCGAAGCCCACGGGTCGCAAGTTCGATGGATTCTCGCCTTGGTAACGACTGATCACTTCGCCTGACGCGCGGCCGGCCTTGTGGAGCTGGGCGTAGATGTCTGCGCGCCGTTTCTCGGGGATCCCGGGGACGCCTTCGAGCTCCTCCTGCGAGGCGGCGAGGAAGCGCTCGGCCGAGCCGAAGTGCTGGATCAGCGCGCGGCGTCTCGCCGGGCCGACGCCCGGGAGCGTGTCGAAGATCGACTCGCGCGTCTTCGCGTCGCGCCGCTGGCGGTGGAAGTCGACCGCGAAGCGGTGCGCCTCGTCCCGGATCCGCTGCAGGAGCTGGAGCCCGGCCGAGTCGCGCGCCAGGAGAACCGGGTCGCGCCGGTCCGGCACGAAGACCTCCTCGATCCGCTTCGCCAGCGAGATCACGGCCACGCGCGGGAGGTCGTACGCGTGCATCGCCTGCAGCGCGGCCGCGAGCTGGCCCTTCCCTCCGTCGATCACGACGAGGTTCGGCGTCGTCGCGAACGACTCGTCGTAGTCCTCGGCCGGAGCGCGTCCCCGACCCGTGAGAACCGGCGCGAGATCACCTCGGCGAGCGCCGCGTAGTCGTCCTGCCCGTCGAGGCTCCGGACGCCGAACTTGCGGTAGTGCGCCTTCTTCGGCAGCGCGTCCTGGAAGACGACCATCGAGCCGACGACCGACTCGCCCTGGAGGTTCGAGACGTCGTAGCACTCGATCCGCAGCGGCAGGCTCTCGAGGTTCAGCGCCTCGCGCAGCTCCTCGAGCGCCTCGACGCGCCGCAGCCGCCTGCCGCTCGGTCTGGAGCGCGTCCGACTCGAGCGCGACCTGCGCGTTCTGCGTCGCCAGCTCCTGGAGCCGCCGCTTCTCGCCGCGCACGGGTGCGCGCACCTCGACCCGCGAGCCGCGCTGCTCGGCGAGGAACTCCGCGAGCGCGGTCGTGTCGCCCGCCTCGCGCGGGACGACGATCTGCGGCGGCACGCTCGGCGCCGAGCCGTAGTACTCGAGGCAGAACGTCTCGAGCAGCGCGGCCGTGTCCTGCCCGGCCGTGTTCTCCAGGTGGAACCCGTATCGGTCGATCAGGCGTCCGTCGCGGAGCGGGAAGACCTGCACCGCCGCGCGGTCGCCGTCGACGGCGATCCCGATCACGTCGACGGTCCCGACCGAGCGCTTGTCCGCCGCCTGCCGCTCGACGAGGTGCTGGACGGCGAACAGCCGGTTGCGGAAGCGCGCCGCCTCCTCGAAGCGCTCGCCCTCGGCTGCCTCCTTCATCTTCCGCTCGAGCTCGCGGATGATCGGCCGCGTCTCGCCCGAGAGGAACTCGATCACGCGGTCGATGATCTCGCGGTAGTCCCTCTTCGAGATGTAGTCGACGCACGGGGCCAGGCAGCGCTCGATGTGGTAGTCGAGGCACGGGATCCCGGAGTGGCGGCCGGGCCGCGGCCCCTCGCACGGCCGGTAGGGGAAGACGCGGTTGAGCACGTCGAGCGTCTCGCGCACCTTCTTCGCGTTCGCGTACGGCCCGAAGTAGACGACCCCGCGCCGGTGCCGCTCACGCGTGAACATCACCCGCGGGAAGTCGTCCTCGACGGTGACGGCGATGTACGGGAACGACTTGTCGTCGCGCAGGCGGACGTTGAACGGCGGCCGGTGTCGCTTGACCAGGTTCAGCTCGAGGTGGAGCGCCTCGACCTCGGTGTCGGTGACGATCACCTCGATGTCCGCGACCCGGTCCGGGAGCTGCGCGATGGTCACGCGGGCGTCCGATGCCGGCCTGGAAGTAGCTCCGCACGCGCGACCGCAGCGACTTTGCCTTGCCGATGTAGAGCATCTCCCCGCGCTCGCCGCGGAACACGTAGACGCCGGGCTTCGCGGGGAGCCCTTTGAGCTGCTCTTCGACCTGCTTCCTCACCCCGGGCAAGGGTAGCCTGCCGCCTCGTGAGGAACGCCCTGATCGCGGCGGGGGTCGCCGTGCTCGCTCTGGCCGGCGCCGTGACCGCCGCCGTGATCTCCTCCGGCAGCGGCGGCCAGACTGCGGCGCCGCTCTCGCAGGCGGCTGCCCCGGCGACGACCGGCGCGGCAGGCACGACGGCACCGCCGGGACCGCCGCCCGCGGTCGGCCCGAGGCCACGTGCGCAGCAGCCGGCCACGCCCGCGTCGCATCCGGACATTCCCACCGACCTGTCCGCCTCGGATACGACCGTCTCGCTCCCGACGACGACCGCCGCGATCCCGCCCCCGCCGCCGCCCGAGCGCCACCGCCGGACTTTCAGCGTCGGAGTCGTCGACGACTCGCTCGCCCAGCAGAGCCCGGCCGCGGCGCGCGGCCGGCGTCGAGACCTCCCGCCGCGCGGGCTTCGACACGGTCGTGGTCACAGCCATGTGGACTCGCGGTCTGACGAAGCTCCCGCCGAACGTCCTCCACGCGCTGCGGAACGTCGAGGCGGCGACGCACGCGCGGGACCTGCGGCTCTTCCTCGTCGTCTGGCACGGCTACTCCAAGAACACGCCGCGCGACGCGGCAGAGCGTGCGCAGTTCGCGACGTTCGCCGCGGCGGCCGTCAAGGCGCTCCCGGACGTCGTCGCCGTGACCGTCGGCAACGAGCCGAACCTGAACACGTTCTGGATGCCGCAGTTCGGCCCGGCCGGCCACGACGTCGCGGCACCCGCGTACGAGGACCTGCTCGCGCGCACGCTACGACGCGATCAAGGCGGCCGCGCCTCACGTGCAGGTGATCGGCGGCGCCGTCTCGCCGCGCGGGGCGGACAACCCGAACGGCTTCAGGCCCACCCACTCCCCGACCGTCTTCATCCGCGACCTCGGGAAGGCCTACCGCGCGAGCGGCCGCCGCCGGCCGCTCATGGACGCCTTCGGCATCCACCCGTACATGGTCGCGCCCTGGATCTCGCCGCGGGAGGCCCATCCGGGCACGGCCGAGATCACGTTCGCCGACTACCCGAAGCTCGTGACGCTCCTGGACGAGGCCTTCCGCGGCACCCATCAGCGCGGCCGCACGCTCCCGATCTACTACAGCGAGTTCGGCGTCCAGACCGTCGTCCCCGACTGGGAGCTCTATGCGTACCAGCAAGGAAGCGCCCTCGACGCCGAGTGGGGCGTGAGCGCCGCCACTCAGGCCGCGTACTACCGGCAGGCGCTGGCGCTCGCCTACTGCCAGCCGACGGTGAAGGGCCTGTTCGTCTTCCACACGTTCGACGAGCCGCTCCTCAACGGCTGGCAGTCGGGCCTCTACTACGCCGACCACACGGCCAAGCCGAGCCTGCGCGGCTTCCGCCGCACCGTCGCCGACCTCCGGGACGGCAAGCTCGCGACCTGCGCTCGCTAGGCTTCCGCGCGTGGCCGGCCAGTACGTCGCGTACCGCTTCTTCAAGGTCGATCCCGCCTGGCGGAGGCTGCCGATCGACGAGCGCCGCGCGGGCAAGGACGCGTTCGCCGAGGCCGTCGAGGACTGGGCCGAGCGGATGGCGTCGCTTCGCGTCTACTCGCTCGCCGGCGTGCGGCCGGACGCCGACTTCTTCCTCTGGTCGATCACCGAGCGCTACGAGGACCTCGGCGAGCTCGGCGCCGCGCTGAACGCGACCCCGCTCGCGGCCTGGCTCGAGACGCCCTACTCGTACCTCGCGACGACGAAGGCCTCCGAGTACACGAAGGCGCGCAAGCCGCGTCAGGTGATCCCGAAGGGCTCGCCGTACCTCGTCGTGTACCCGTTCGTGAAGGTCCGCCCGTGGTACGCGCTCCCGCCGGAGGACCGGCAGCGGGCGATGGACGAGCACATGCGGATCGGGCACGAGTTCTCGACGATCCTCAACCACACGACGTACTCGTTCGGGATCGACGACCAGGAGTTCATGACCGCGTTCGAGTGCGAGGAGCCCGCCGACTTCATGCACCTGATGCTCACGCTCCGCGACTCCGAGGCGAGCCGCTACACGGAGCGCGACACGCCGATCTTCGTCGGGCGGCACTGTGAGATCCACGCCGCCCTCGACGAGCTCGACGGCGCAGGTGTCGCCGCCGCCCTGGGCGCATCGACCTCCAAGTAACAGTCTGTTACTGGCCTACGAGCCGTCGACGCTGAACCGCTAGACGCTGCGCGACGTGCGGCTAGTAGCCGTAGCTGTGCTCGTCGCGCCAGACGCGCCACATGGCGAAGCCGGCGAGCACGAAGACCGCGAGCCAGGTGATCAGGGCCCAGCCGTTCCCGACCGAGACGACGTAGCGCGAGGCGACGTTCAGGACGATCAGCAGCGCCGAGCCGTAGAAGACCACGCGCGCGCGGTTCGACCACATCGAGATCTCGTCCCGCCGCTCGCGCCAGACGAGATAGATGAAGAACGCGATCGCCAGGAAGAACGCGATCTGCGCGATCAGGAACAGCGCCGTCAGCGTCGACTCGAGCTGGAGCACGACGATCACCGCGGCGATCAGCGCGATCACGAGAAAGCCGCGGAGCGTCGGGTTCATGTCGCGGAAGGCGCGCCTCATCGCGCGCCAGCGTAGCTAGAGTCCCCGCGTGGTCGAGGAAGGCAAGCAGGCGCCGGATTTCGAGCTCGCAACCGACAGCGGCGAGACGGTCAAGCTCTCCGACCTGCGCGGCAAGCCGGTTGTCCTCTACTTCTACCCAAAGGACGACACTCCCGGCTGCACACGCCAGGCCTGCGGGATCCGCGACGCCTGGGGCGAGTTTCAGCGCGCCGGCGCCGAGGTGTTCGGGATCAGCGCCGACGACCAGGCCTCGCACGAGCGGTTCAAGTCGAAGTACGAGCTCCCGTTCACGCTCCTGGCCGACCCGGAGCACACGCTCGCGGAGCCGTACGGCGTCGGCCAGGAGGGCAAATCGTCCTACGAGCGCTCGACGTTCGTGATCGACGCGGACGGCAACGTGGCGAAGATCATGCGCCGGGTGAACCCGGACAACCACGCGGACGACGTGCTCGCCGCGCTCTACTTCCTAGCGCGTCAGCGAACGACGAGCGAGCCCAGCGGACCTTGCTTCGGTTGCCCGCCGCATCCACGGCGCGGACCGAGAACCGAAGTCGGCCGTGGAGCTTCCGTGGTACCCGCCAGGAAACAGTCTGTTCGACGAACGGGTTCGTGTCGCCGAGCGGCACGCGGATCGTCTTCAGGAGACCTCGCGATAGCGTGCGCGCAGCTCGACCGCAATCGGATCTCGTCCCGCCGCTCGGACAGTCGAGGTCGATGAGGTTCGCGATCTGCCATGCACGACCGCGCTCGGCGCGATCAGGAACAGCGCGGTGAGCGTCGACTCGAGCTGGGGGACGACGTGCCCGCGGCGAGCTGCTCGTTCACGAGGATGTCGCGGAGCGTCGGGTGCATGTCGCGCGACCGGCGCGCCGTCATGCGGGCTCAGACGTAGCTCGGAGACCAGCCCGTGGTCGAGGAAGGTCAGGCCGGCGCCGGACTTCGAGCTCGCAACCGACAGCGGCGAGACGCTCAAGCTCTCCGACCTGCGCGGCAAGCCGGTTATCCTCTACTTCTATCCAAAGGACGACACTCGCCCGGCTGCACGGAGCAGGCCTGCGGGAACCGGGATGCCTTCGCGAGTTCGAGGGCGCCGGCGCCGAGGTGTCGGGATCATCCCAGACGACCGGCGTCGCACGAGCGGTTCGAGTCGAAGAACGAGCTCCTGGGCACGCTCCTGGCCGAGCCGGAGCTATGCGCTCGCTGATCCGACGGCGTCGGAGAGGAGGTCGTGCTGTCGGCGCTGCGACGCCCGTGACGAAGCGGACGGCACCGCCGCGCAATCTCGCCGGGTAACGCTGCCAGCCACGCGGTCGATTACGGCTGCCCTCGCTCACCGAGTTGCGCCGGCGCTAACCGCGCCGGACTCCCGCACGTCTCAGCTATGCGGATGAGAGGACTTGAACCTCCACGGGGTTTCCCCCACACGGCCCTGAACCGTGCGCGTCTACCAATTCCGCCACATCCGCGCGGACGGACAGTGTAGCGCCGTGCGAGCTAGCATTTTCGGCTTGAACAGGGGTCTTCTCGTCCTTGCGGCACTCGGTTTCGCGCTGCCCTTCTGCGCCGTCTCGGCAGGCGCTTCGCGGCCGCATTCGCGCGCGCTCGTGGAGCAGATCGTGCTGCTCCGGAAGCCCGCACTCGCGCACACGGGGCTCGCGGTGGGCTCGCGCAGAGGCGCCGCGTACGTGAGCGCGGTGGCGCGGAGCCAGCAGCGGTTCGAGGAGCGCCTTCGCCGCGCCGTTCCGGACGCGAAGGTGACCTGGCGCTACCAGGTCGTGCTCGACGGCCTCGCCGTGGTCGTGCCCGAGAGCTCGGCTGCCCGCATCGCCGCGATCCCGGGCGTCGCGAGCGTCTACCCGAGCGTCCGCTACGAGCACGCGCTCTTCCGCAGCCCCCAAACGATCGGCGCACCCCAGGTCTGGGGCCAGACCCTCGCGACCGCAGGCCAGGGCGTGAAGATCGGGATCATCGACGACGGCGTCGACCAGACTCACCCGTTCTTCTCGCCCGCCGGGTTCACGATGCCGGCCGGGTTCCCGAAAGGGCAGACGGCCTACACGACCGCAAAGGTGATCGTCGCCCGCTCGTTCCCGCCTCCCGGGCTGAAGTACCGCTACGCGAAACGGCCGTTCGACCCGGTCGAGTCCGAGCACGGGACGCACGTCGCGGGCATCGCCGCGGGCGACTTCGGGACCCAGGCCGAGGACGGAGAGCGGAAGTACACGGTCTCCGGGATCGCCCCGCGGGCGTACATCGGGAACTACCGCATCGGGACGATTCCGACGAACGGCTTCGGCCTCGACGGCAACTCGCCCGAGATCGCGGCGGCGATCGAGCAGGCCGTCAAGGACGGGATGAACGTGATCAACATCTCGTACGGCGAGCCGGAGATCACGCCCTCGCGCGACGTCGTCGTCCAGGCGATCAACGGAGCCGCCGCCGCCGGTGTTGTGCCGGTGATCTCCGCGGGGAACGACTTCGACGCGCTCGGCTTCGGCACGATCGGGTCGCCGGCCTCGGCAGCGAGCGCGATCGCGGTCGCCGCGGCGAGCAAGGGGGGCACGATCGCGAGCTTCTCGTCGGCGGGGCCGACGCCGTACTCGCTGCAGCTCAAGCCCGACGTCTCCGCTCCGGGAGTGTCCATCCTCTCGTCGGTCCCGGCGCACGACGGGCTGTGGGACTTCTTCGACGGCACGAGCATGGCGGCCCCGCACGTCAGCGGCGCCGCGGCGGTCCTTCACCAGCGTCACCCGACCTGGACCGTCGCGCAGATCAAGTCTGCGCTGGTGCTGACGGGCAAGCCGGTGCGCGGCGACTCCGGCCGCGAGGCGCTCCCGACGCGTGAGGGCGGCGGGATGATCTGGCTCCCGCGCGCCGATCAGCCGCTCGTCTTCGCCAGCCCGACGAGCATCTCGCTTGGCTTCGTCCGGCGCGGCCGGGCCCGAGCCCTGCACGTGCGCCTCACCGACGCGGGCGGCGGCACGGGCGCCTGGCAGGTGTCGATCCGGAGGCAGCAGAAGCCGCGCGGCGTGACGCTCTCGACGCCCCCGAGCGTGAACGTCCCGGGCCGCGTGACGGTGCGAGCGTCTGTCTCGAGCCGAGCCTCGGCGGGCGACTCGACCGGCTTCGTCCTCCTGAAGCGCGGCACCGACGTGCGGCGGATCCCGTACTGGCTGCACGTCTCCGCGCGAGCGCTCTCGCGAGAGCCGTACCAGCGGGTGTCTAAGCCGGGCGTCTACCACGGCGACACGCGCCGCGGAAGATCGCTCGTCTCGTCCTACCGCTACCCGGATCAGCCGGGCGCGCTCGGCATTCCCGTGCAGCTGACCGGCCCCGAGCAGGTCTTCCGTTTCGTCCTGCGCCGCCCGGTCGCCAACGCAGGCGCGGTCGTCCTCTCGCAGGGGCCAGGTCGGAACATTCGCGTCTCGCCGCGCCTCGTCCGTGCGGGCGACGAGGATCGGATCGCCGGCTACACGGGGCTTCCGCTCCGGCTCAACCCGTACCAGGCGCGCTTCTTCGGCCGCGTGCCGGTCGTCGGCGTCTTCCGGCCGGGCCCGGGTGCCTACGACCTCGTCTTCGACACGCCGAAGCGGCCGCGCGCCGGGGCCGTTCACGTTCCGCTTCTGGGTGAACGACACGAAGCCGCCCACGGTCCGCCTGCTCTCCCGCGCGGTCACGAGAGGAGGCCTGCTCCCGCTGGTCGTCCGCGACGGGGGCTCCGGGGTCGACCCGCAGTCGCTGCTCGCGCTGGTCGACGGGCACTACCGCACGCTCCTCTACCGACCGTCTACCGGACGAGTCGAGGTGGTCCTCGGCCACAAGGTCGCGCGCGGCCGGCACAGGCTCGTTTTCAGCGCCGCCGACTGGCAGGAGACGAAGAACAACGAGGACAACTCGCGCACGCTGCCGAACACCTGGCGGCTTTCGACGACGTTCACCGTGCGGTAGCCCGCCGGCCGGAAACGACCGCCGCGCGGGTTAGAGTCGGCCCGTGATCTGGCTCGTGATCATCGTCGTGGTCATCGCGGCGCTGCTCCTCTTCCTCGTCTTCGTCTACAACCGGCTCGTCCGGCTGCGCAACCGCACGCAGAACGCGTGGGCCCAGGTCGACGTCCAGCTCCGCCGCCGCTACGACCTGATCCCGAACCTCGTCGAGACGGTCAAGGGCTACGCCGCCCACGAGCAGGGAACCTTCGAGGAGGTCACGAAGGCACGCACGGCCGCCCAGCAGGCACAGGGGGTCCAGGGCCAGGCCCAGGCGGAGAACGCGCTCACGGCCGCGATCGGCCGCCTGTTCGCCGTCGCCGAGGCGTATCCGCAATTGCGCGCGACGGAGAACTTCCAGCAGCTCCAGGCGCAGCTGGCGGACACCGAGCAGAAGATCGCCGTCTCGCGGCAGGTCTACAACGACACCGTCCTCACCTACAACAACGCGACCCAGACCGTCCCCACGAACCTGGTCGCCGGCATCTTCGGGTTCGCGCCGAAGGACTTCTTCGAGATCGAAGAGCCTGCCCGGGAGGCGCCGCAGGTCAAGTTTTGACCCGAGCGGTCGTCGCCGCGGCCGCCCTGCTCTGTGCGCTCGCGGCCACCCCGTCCGCGCTCGCCAAGTCGTACTCGCTCCCGGCCTCGAACGTCCGGATCCAGGTCGAGCCGAACGGCGCGCTCGACGTCGCCGAGCAGATCACGTTCAGCTTCGACGGAAGCTTCTCGGGCGGCTACCGCGACATCCCGCTCGGCCAGGGCCAGAACATCAACGCGATCAGCGTCTCCGAGAACGGGAGGCAGTACCAGCCCGGTGCGTCGGCGGAGCTCGGGAGCTTCGGCGCCCCGGACACGTTCGGCGTCGCGCAGACGGACGACGGCGTCCGGATTGTCTGGCACTTCCTGGCCCTCTCCGAGCAGCGGACGTTCACGGTCTCCTACCACCTGACCGGAATCGCGGTCGCCCACGACGACGTGGTCGACGTCAACTACCGCGTGTGGGGGGACGAATGGGGCGTCCCGCTCGACCGGCTCGACGCGACCGAACGGCTCCCGGGCCCGGCCTCCGGGCCCTCGTACCGCGTCTGGGGAGCACCCGAGTGGATCCGCGGGAGCGTCACGCGGCTGCCGACGGAGGCGCAGTTGTTCGCGCTCGCCGTCCCGGCGAAGCAGTTCGTCGAGCTGCGAGTCGTCTTCCCGCGCTCGCTGCTCACGTCGACCTCGGGGGCGAAGGTCGAGCCGGGCAACGCGCTTCCACAGATCGTCGCCGAGCAGGAGCATGCGGCCGCGTCGTTCGAACACGACCGCGCGCGCATCCGGAGCGCGGCGAACCACCCGTGGCGAACCGCCCTGATCCTGCTCGCGCTGGCGCTCGGCCCTGCACTCGCGATCCTCGCGATCGTCTACTGGTTCTTCGGCCGCGAGCGCAAGGGCACGTATGACCGCGAGTACGAGCAGGAGCCGCCCGACGACCTCCAGCCCGCGCTCGTCCCCACGCTCCTGCGGCAGGGCGGCACGATCGGTTCGCTCGAGTTCACGGCGACGCTCTTCGACCTGATCCGCCGCGGCCACTACAAGGCGACCCCGGTCACGACCGAGAAGAGCGTCTGGGGCGGCATGAAGCACGAGTCGATCGCCGACCTCGAGCTCGCGCCGGGGACGGCGGTCGACCTGACGCCCTACGAGCAGGACGTCACGAGTGTCGTCGACCCGGTCCTCGCGGGCGGATCCGAGAGGCTCTCGAACTTCCGCGACCGCATCACCGACGACCGCAAGACGAACAGCGAGCGCTTCAAGTCCTTCAAGGAGCACGCCGGAGATGCGGTCAAGGCGCTCGGGTGGTTCGAGGACGACGGGGTCAAGGTGCTCGGTATCGCCGCGGCCGTCTTCGGAATCGCCGGGCTGCTCCTGCTCGTCGTCGGGATCCACCGCTTCCGCGCGGCGGCGCCGCGCTGGTCGGACGTCGTCCTCATCGCCCTGGGCGCCTGCGCCGCGATCGGCACGCTCCTGCTCATCGGCGGGCTCGTCCGCGTGAGCATGTGGCGGCGTCGCCGTCCGGAGGCCGAGCAACAGGCCGAGCGCTGGGACGCGTTCCGCCGCTACCTCGTCGACTTCCCGCGTCTCCAGGAGGCCCCGCCCGCGTCGCTGGAGCTCTGGGAGCGTTTCCTCGTCTACGGGATCACGTTCGGGATCGCGGAGCGGGTGCTGCAGGGCGCGCAGCTGCACATGCCCGAGCAGATCCACCAGGCGAGCTCGATCTACTGGATCAGCCCCACCGGCGACCTCGGCAGCGGCCCGACCGCGCTCGGGATCGGCGATCTGGCCGCGGGCTTCGGGAGCGCGCTCTCGCCCCCGTCGTCGAGCGGTTCGGGCGGCTTCGGCGGAGGGTTCTCCGGAGGAGGCGGTGGTGGTGGCGGAGGCGGCGGCGGGGGCGCCTGGTAGGCGCTCGCTTGCGACGAGGGCCGTGCCGGCTTTGCCGGTGCGGCCGTTCTTAGCTAGTAGCGGTCCGACTCGTCCAGGGTCGGCAGCTGCTCGAGGTCCCGCTCGACGCTCGCGGCGAAGTCCTCGGCGTCGCCGTCCTCGGCCTCGCCGCGCACGACCTTCCACTGCGACTTGCGCCGCGCCCGTTGACGCCGCTGCCGGCCCTCGATCCCGAGCCGCTCTTTGAGCCTCGGCCACTCGGCGCCGATCACCGCCAGAACAGCACAGGCGAGAAGCGCAACCGAGAGCCAGCTCACGAGAACCATTCTAGCCCTCTAAACCCATCGCCGGTCGCAGCCGATACGAGGCCTATGAACTCGCCTGCGGTCATCCTCCCGTACCTGGCCCTCTGGATGGCGCTGATGCGGGCGCTCCTGGTCCGGGCGGCGATCCTCCCGGCGACGTGCGCGCGCTGCGGGCTCCGCTACGAGCGGCGGGCGCTGGGCGAGGCCATCTGCACCTGCGGCCGCTAGGCAACAGGCACGCGTAAGAGCGACGCGTACGGGATGCCCGTCGCGGGATCGGTGTAGACCGCGCGGTAGAGCAGCGGACGAACCGTCGGGTTGTCCACGAACGAGAACGCGCCACCCGAGAGAACGGGCCTGCCGACCGCCTGGCGGGCCGATCCCGGCCGCTCGCGGTAGATCGTCACCCGCCCGGCCGAGACGCCGGCCACGGTCCCCGTCAGCTGGACGCTCGCGCCCTCGTCTCCGCTCGCGTCGAGGCTGACGCGCGTCGACAGCTCACGAGCCGCCCTGAACCACCGGAGACCGGCGGGACCGCCGAGGAGCAGGTCGCGCCCGCCGCGCGAAGGAGCCGCGAAGCCCGCGACCCACCCGTCGAGCTCGATGCCTTCCTTCCCGCGGACCACGGTTCCGGCCCAGAGCTGAGCGTCGCCCCCGAGATCGAGCTCGCCGGCGTCGACCCACTCGTTGGCGGCGACCTCGGGCCCCGACGCCGGAAGAGCCAGGCCGGTCGCGAGCGCACGGTCGAGCACGAGCTCCGATGACGCCAGCCGTCCCCGCTCGGCGAGGGTGACCGGCGCCTCGCCGATCGCGAGCATCGACTCGGTCCAGGCGGCATAGACCCGACCCGTGCGGCTGTGGAGCGCGAGCACCGGCCCGAGGGGAAAGTCGCCCACCCCCGCGTCGAGGAAGAGCCCCGTCCACGTTCGCTTGTTCGGATACCACTCGATCGTCCCGACGACCCCGTGGTAGCCGTAGGACTCGATCACGTCGATGCGCCCTGCGACGACGACCGGCTTGGCCGGCGGCGGGACGTAGCTCTGCGGAAAGCCCTCGTACGTGATCCGCTTCGAGGTCAGCTTGCCGCGTGCGTCCACCCGGACGAGCAGGAGGCGGCTATTGAAGTTCGCGCTGTTCCAGCGCGTGTAGGCGACGACCGGCAGGCCCTTCTTGTCGAGCGCGAGCCCCGGCCAACCGAGGCGCACGCCGGCGGGCAGGCTCCCGGCAATCCGGATCGTCTGCCAGCCCACCGGCACGCGGCGGACGAGGAAGATCCTCCGACCGTCGGCGCTCTGCACGAGCGCGACGGGGCCGTGCGAGCCGACCGTGAAGGCCTTCACCTGCGAGCCGGCCGGCGCCGAGCCGATGTTCGTCGAACGCCAGCGGTCCTTTCCGGCCCGCGTCGAGAGCACAACCTTGGTGCCGCGGACGTACACGACATAGGGCGTCCCGTTCGTGCCGAGCGCGAGCATCCCGTCCTGAACCCCGCGCGCCACGAGCTCCGCCGAGGAACCTCCGGCGACGACTAGGGCGAGACCGAAGGCCAGCGCTGATGCCCGGAGCATCGCGGAAGAGCTTAGAGCAAGGCCGGGCCGGCGTCTGCGGCCCGTTCGTCTAGAGCGTCAGGCCGCCGAGGCTCGAGACTGATCCGACGAGACATCCAGAGACGCCTCGGCTGCACCCGTGCTCGAGCGTATCGCGACAGCCTGATGCGGAGGATCGCCGAACGGGGGTCTCTCCCTGCCGAGGATGGTGCCAAGCGATCGACGCGCCGCCTCATGGCGCAGCGCCCGGTTCTCGGAGTCGCGTCCCGGCCAGACGAGCCGGAGGCCGTAGCGCAGGCTCAGGCTCCCGAGGTAGATGAAGCGATGTGGCGCCGAGAAGTGCTTCCGTGCGTAGTGAATCCGTGAGACCGTGTCCTGCGCGGACATCTTCGGGCTCACACCCTTCTTCTCGGCGTGATGGAGGATCGTCATCGTCGGGAGGTGTCGCGTCTCCCAGCCCGCCTTTCTCATGCGCAGACAGAGATCCGGCTCTTCGGAATAGATAAACGAGCGCTCGTCCAAATAGCCGGCGCTCTCGAGAGCCTCACGCCGGGCGATCATGAACGACCCCGACGTCCAGTCGCACTCGACCTCGTGGTCGTAGCGGTCCATCCGCAATTCTCGTTCGCCCAACGCCGGGAACGAACGGCCCCACCGCTCGGAGCCCAGCGCCTCTCCCAGAACGCGCCTGGCATTCGGAAACCGGCGAATGGTTGGAAAGAGCTCCCCATCTGCCGTGACCTGCCGGACGCCAGCGAGGCCCACCTCGGGTCGCTCGTCGAGGTCGCGGACCAGCTCCTCGAACGTCCCTTCGAGGATCTCCGTGTCCGGATTGAGGAAGAGGGCGTAGCGCGCGTCGCACGACATCAGCCCCCGGTTGTTGGCGTGCGAGAAACCGCGGTTCTCGCACGTGACGGTCCGGAACTGAGGGAACTCGGACTCGACGAGCTCCTTCGTGCCGTCGGTGGAGCTGTTGTCTGCAACCACGACGTCGAGCCGGAGCGAGCCTGCGTGCTCGGAGATGGTGCGGAGGCAGGGACGAAGCCAGTGCGCTTCGTTGGTCGAGACGATGATGATCGCGAGATCGTCCGATGGACGACCTGCGCGGGCGCTTCTCACAGGGTCAGCCCACGCGCCGCGAGCTCGCGCGTCGCGGCGTCGACGCGGTCTTCCGCCTCCTGACCGGCGAGCCACTCGACCAACTCGCTCATACCTTCTTCGAGCGATACTCGCGTGCGGAAGCCGAGGAGCTCCTGCGCCCTTGACGCATCTGCGTAGCAATGCCGGATGTCCCCGGCTCGATACTGCGCGGTTCGCTCGGGCTCGATCTCCATCTTCAAGCCTTCGGCGAGCAAGCGGGCCATGTCGTCGACGGTGCTGGGCGTCCCGGTGCCGAGATTGACAGCCGACCCGACGGCGCGATCGGATTCCAGCGCGAGAAGAATGCCCTCGACGATGTCGCTGACATGGATGAAGTCCCGCGACTGGCGGCCGTCTTCGAAGATGACCGGCGGCCGCCCGTTGAGGAGGCGCGACGCGAAGATCGCCGCGACTCCCGTGTAGGGATTCGACAGCGCCTGTCCGGGGCCGTAGACGTTGAAGAACCGGAGCGCAACCGTCGGAACGCCATACGCCGCGCCGGTCACCAGGCAAAGCTCCTCGTGATCGCGCTTGGTGATCGCGTAGATCGACGTCGGGATCAGCGGCTTGGTCTCGCGGGTCGGACGCGGTTCGAGGGTATGTCCACACTCCGGGCAAGCACACTCCCAGCGGCGCGCGAGAAGCTGCTCCTCGCCACGTGGGTGCGGCGCTACCGCCCCGTGCTCGGGGCACTCGTACTCGCCCTCGCCGTAGATCGACATCGACGACGCGACTACGAGCCGGCTCGGGAGCGTCGAACGTGCGATGAGCCGCTCGAGGAACGTTGCGGTCGCCATCGTGTTCTCGCGAACATAGGCCGCGATCTCGTACATCGACTGCCCCACGCCCACCGCCGCGGCAAGATGGACGACCCGGTCGACACCGTCGAGCGCACGATCGACCACGTCGGCGTCGCCGACATTCCCGTCGATGAGCTCGACGCCCTCGAGGTTGGCCGAGGGTTCATCGCCGTGCACCTGGGACTCGAAGCTGTCGAGGACGACGACCTCGTCTCCGTCAGAGACGAGCCGCCGGACCAAGTGCGAGCCGATGAAACCCGCGCCGCCTGTGACCAGGGTTCTCACGCGCCGAACAATAGCTCGCACCTTGCGAGGTGATCACTAGGCAAATGGCTAGGTGCCGGAGTTGCCCGAAAGCGACAGCAGCTTCGTCCCCGTCGCCTTGAACGAGGCCAGGGCCGTCCCGCCGCGCTCGAGCTCGAGACGGTCGGCGGACGCCTCGGTCACCTCCGCGGTCAGCGGCCCGATGCGGACGCGCACACGGTTTCCGACCCGCACGACCGATGCGATCTCCCCCTGGATCAGATTCAGCGCCGAGTCGTCCGTGGGGACGCGGCCGACGGAGACGTCCCACGGGTAGACGACGACTCCGACCTCGCCGCTCGCCTGGTCGGTCGAATAGACCCGCTCTCCGCTCTCCAGCAGCACCGTGGTCAGCCCGTTGTCGTGACCCTCGCGTGCGGCCTCGCAGGAGGTTGGCGCCCGTGAACGAGGCGACGAACGGATCGTCCGGCTGCGCGACGAGCTCCTCGGGCGTTCCCATCTGGCGCAGCGTTCCCTCGACGAGCACGCCAACAGTGTCCGCGAGGGCGGCAGCGTCCTCGTAATCGTGGGTGACGATCAGCGTCGGCAGGTCGAACGCGCGCAGCAGCTCCTGGAGCTCGGCGCGCACGCTCGCCTTCGTGTGGGCGTCGAGCGCGGCGAGCGGCTCGTCCAGGAGCAGCACGCCCGGGTCGCGCGCGAGCGCCCGCGCGAGGGCGACGCGCTGCCGTTCGCCACCCGAGAGCTCGCCGGGCCGCGCCTTCGCCAGGTGCGAGATGTGGAAGCGCTCGAGCAGCTCGCCGACACGCTCCTTGCCGCCGTACGCGACGTTCGCCTGGACGCTCAGGTGCGGGAAGAGCGCGTACTCCTGGAAGACGAGCCCGACCTGCCGCTCGTCGGGCCTGCGGAAGAGCCTGCGGTCGACGTCGACCCACACGTCGTCGTCGAGCGCCACCCGGCCGGAGCCGGGCCGCACCAGGCCCGCGATCACGCGCAGGATCGAGGTCTTGCCCGCGCCCGAGGGCCCCACGAGCGCGACCGTGCGCTCGACCTCGAGCGCGAGGCTCAGCTCAAAGGAGCGAAGAGGGAGGGAGAAGTCCGCCGAGAGGGTTGCCACGAGAGGATCAGTCTCAACGAAACGAGCAGCACCGCGCTGATCGCGACGAGCAGCCCGCCCATCGCCACCGCGACGTCGAAGTTGACCGCGAACTGCTCGTAGATCGCGAGCGGCAGCGTCTGCGTGACTCCCTGGAGGCTCCCGGCGAACATGATCGTGGCGCCGAACTCGCCGAGGCTGCGCGCGAATGCGAGCGCCCCGCCCGCCGCGAGGCCGTTGAACGCGAGCGGCAGCACGACCCGGAAGAACGTCCGCGTCGAACCCGCGCCCAGGGTTCGGGAGGCGGCCACCAGGTTCGGGTCGACCGCCTGGAAGGCGGCGATCGCGGTCCTGATGTAGAGGGGGCTCGCGACGAACGCGATCGCGAGCACCACCGCCGTCTGGGTGAACGAGATGCTCAGCCCCAGCGCCCCCAGCGTCGAGCCGAGCAGGCCGAAGCGTCCGAACGTCGCGAGCAGCCCGAGCCCGGCGACCGCCGGTGGCAGGACAAGCGGCAGCTCGACGAGCGTCACGAGCAGCGTGCGTCCCCGAAACCGCCGGCTCGCCACCAGGTAGGCGGCAGGCGTGCCGAAGACCAGGATCAGCGCGAGCGCCTCGAACGTCGTCTTGAACGAGACGATGAGCGCGTCGGTCACGACAGGGTTCGACAGGAGCCTGACCATCCGGCCCGGCCCGACCTGCGTGAAGATCGCGGCGACCGGCAGCGCGAGGAACACGAACGCGACAGCCGAGGCGCCGAAGAAGAGGACCGCGAGCGAGGCCGTCTCTCAGGCGCGGGCGGCCGCACCGGGCTACTTCTTCTTCGGCTTCGGCTTCACGCGCGGAAGGAAGCCGTACGAGCGCATGATCTTCTGGCCCTTCTTGCTCAGCACCTTCTTGATGAACGCCGCGGCCGCCGCCTTGTTGTTGCTCGCCGTGACGGTGCAGATCCCGTACTGCACCTTGGGCTGGGCCCAGGCCGGGATCTTCACGACCTTGACCTTGCCGGGCACGGTCCTGGCGTCGGTCGAATAGACGAAGCCGGCGTCGCCCTCGCCGAGGGCGATCTTCGCCAGCACCTCGCGCACGTCGGTCTCCTTGCTGACGACGTTGGCAAGAACGGCGGACGACAGGTTCATGTTCTTCAGCACCTGCAGCGTGTAGCTGCCGACCGGCACGCCGGAGGCCGCGATCACGACCTTGACGCCCGGCTTGCGCAAGCCGTAGACGCTCTTGATGTTCGCCGGGTTCGACTTCGGCACGATCACGACGAGCGTGTTTCGCGTGAAGACGACCGGCTTCGAGCAGAAGCCGTCCTTGTTGAGCCCCTTCGGGAGCGTCATGTTCGCGGAGGCGAACACGTCTGCCGGAGCGCCCTTGCGGATCTGCGTGGCGAGCGCGTTGGAGCCCGCGAACGAGAACTTCGCGCCCGGCGCGACCTTCGGGAACGCGTCCGTCAGCGACGCCGCCGCGTAGACGGTCGCTGCGGCCTTCGCCGAGCTTCCTCGGTCCGGCCGCGCCCCCGCGCCCGAGACGGCGACGGCTGCGAGTGCGACGGCGAGTGCGAGCGTTCCCAGCCTCATGCGGCTCCTCCCTCTCATCAGTGCTGGACCATCACCGACGTGGCCTTGACGACGGCCGTGGCGGCCATTCCTTCGGCGAGCTCGAGATCCTCGACGGCGTCGGCCGTGACGATCGCGACCACCCGGGCCGGCGCGTCGATCACGAGCTCGACCTGGGCGACGAGGCCGTCGACCTTCAGGGCCGTGACCGTCCCGGTCAACCGGTTGCGCGCGCTGAAGTGGGCGCTGTCGGGCTCGCCGCGCAGGCGGACGATCTCCGCGGCGGGGACGATCCGTCGGTTGCTCGAGTCGCGGGCGGTCTTGATCTTCCCGGTGCTGTCCCAGCGCCTGAGCGTGTCGAGGCTGATGCCCAGCGACTTGGCCGCTTCTCCGGCCGCGTAGAACTGTCTCGGCATCGCCGGCCTCCTAGCTCGTGTACGCGTCGAGTGCGTCGGACACGCGGTCGATCGTCAACGGACGCGGGAAGGCAGCTGCGAACCGCGACCCGCCAGCGGCTGCCGAGAGGACGCTCAGGTGCTGCGCCTCACTCGCCGCCGCGCGCGCCGCGAGCTGCTTGAGCGAAGCCGCCTCGTAGCCGTCTACGGCACCGAGGTAGGAGCCGAGGAATAGCGACTCGAGCTTGCTCCCGAGCTGTGCGATCGAGCGGCGCGACGAGAACGACCTGCGCGGATATGTGAAGTCGATGTCCTCAGCCGTGGCCGGGGTCTGGCCTGCGCCGTCGAGAATCGTCGCGAGCAAGGCGTAATGCCGCTTCTCGTCCTCGCGGGCCCGTCTCAGATTCCCCTGCGCGGCGCCGGTGAGCTGCTTCGAGTCGATCGCATTCGAGTAGAAGTCGATCGCGAGCAACTCGACGCCAACAAGCAGGCGTGCGTACGAAAGGTCGGCATCGGAGGGCGTGTCGGCCGCAACCGCCGTCGAAGGCAGAAGGCCCCCGAGCGCCGACCCGGCCAGCACTGCGGCCGCGCCTGTGCCTCCGCGCGCGAGCAGCGCGCCCCTGCTGAACCCCACCTCCACGGGCGGCAGCCTATACCAAGGCAATGCCTATGCACAAGACCACCGCACCGGCGAGTACGGTTACACGCGGTGTTCCTGCTCGTCGCGATCGCCCTGCTGCTCGTCCTCCCGTGGCCGTGGAACGTCGTGGGGTTCGGCGTCTGCTTCGTCCTGTTCGTCGGCGAGATCTTCTTCTGGAACACGCGCGTGCGCGGCGGGGGCGCACAGGTCGGCGCCCAGACCCTGATCGGCCAGCCGGCAACGGTCGTCGCCGACTGCCACCCCGACGGGCGGGTCCGCATCGCGGGCGAGATCTGGCACGCGCGCTGCGCAGAGGGCGCCGACGAGGGTGACACGGTCACCGTCGTCGCTCGCGAGAGGCTCACGCTCGTCGTCGAGCGCGCACCGTCGCCCTGACCTCCTCAGATAGGGGAACCCGCCGTTTCCAGCGGGTTCCGAAGCTCCCCGGGTTGGACTCGAACCAACAACCCTCCGGTTAACAGCCGGATGCTCTGCCAATTGAGCTACCGGGGAACGGTGCTCGGCGGGGGCGAATTGTAGCGGCGGCTAGAAGGACAGTGAGCCGCGCGAGGCGATCGTGTCCACCTCGACGAGCGGTACGTGCTCGAAGGAGCAGTCGCCGCCCGGATCGCGGGCCAGGAGCCCATGCGCCGTGACCGTTGCGGTGGAGCTTCCGGTTGCGCCGACGAACTTCCCGGTTCCGCCTGCGATCTCGCCCGTCTGCTGAATCGTCACGCTGAACGTGCAGCTCTTCGGGTTCAGCGAGAACGACGCGTCGATCGTCGTGCTGACGATGTGCATCGTCCCCTGGCGGAAGACCAGGTCGTCGCGGTCGACGTTGTCCGGGTCGGAAGGCAGGTTGTCGACCTCGACGATCTTGCCCACGCCGTCGAAGACGCCCTTCGCGACGACGACCGTGGAGACGGGAACGCGGTCTCCCGACACTCCCGAGGCGACGATGACGCCGTTGAACGTCTGCTTACCGCTCGAATGCGCGCCCGCAGATGCGGCCAACACCAACCCGATCCCGACCGCCAGCAGCGCAACGAGCACTCCTCTGCCGTGCCATTTCATGGGCCCTCCTTGTGGGTATCGCGCGCGACTATTTCACGCGAGATTGGCCGCGGTCGCGCGAATGCGCTCGAGCTGCTCCTGGAGCTCCTTTGTGCGCTCGAAGTCAGCTCCGGCCAGCTCGCGACGAAGCTGCCGCTCCCGGAGGCGAAGCAGCAGCTCCTTGGCGGTCTCGTCGTCGATCCCACCGTCCGCAGCCCGGGCGTCCAGCTCGGCCAGCAACGGCACGAGCTCCTCGTCGGCCGGCTCGTCCGCGTCGAGCAGGTGCGCGCGGGCGCGTCGGTGGAGCTCCGAGTCGAAGTGCTCCGGCGCAAGCTCGGACAGCAGACTCTGAAGGTCCGGGTGCGCGGCCACCCCGGCGAGCGCATCGCGCTCGAGACGGTCGCCCGCCTCGAGCAACCGCGGAGAGATTTCCTCGCCGACCGCCGTCGTCGCGACGCCCCGCTGAAGCTGGACCGTCATCCCGAGCCGGTCGTTCGCGAAGCGCCACGCGTCGTGTCGCTCCGGCGAGTCGGGGATCCGGTTCAGGATCTCGCGCACGCGCTGGTGCGCCGACTGCGGGTCGGGCGCCCGCTTGATCTCGATCCGGACGCGGTAGAGCGGGTAGGGCTCGGCGGCGGCCAGCCGCTCCTCGAAGCCATCCGGCTCGTCGGCCGGATCCTTTCCGGGCTCGAGCGCGACGACCTTCACCTCGCAGCCGAGGCCGACGGCGGCCTCCATCCCGCGGAGCGTCGCCTCCTCCCCGGCCGCGTCGCTGTCGAAGCAGAGCCAGAGCCTGCGCGAGAGCCCTTTCAGCGTCGTCAGCTGGCTCGACGTCAGCGCCGTTCCCATCGACGCGACCACAGGCTCGAAGCCCGCCTGCCGGAGCGCGAGCACATCGGTGTTCCCCTCGACGACGACCGCCCGGTCCTGCTTCGCGATCGCGGCACGCGCGAGGTCGAGCCCGTAAAGCATGTTCCCTTTCCGGAAGAGCTCTCCCTCGGGCGAGTTGACGTACTTCGCCTGCAGCGGGTCGTCCTCGCGGAGCCTGCGCGCCTGGAAGCCCTGCACGCGGCCGCGCGCGTCGGCGAGCGGGAAGAGCAGCCGGCCCGAGAAGTAGTCGTTCCCGCGCCGGTTGACGAGGCCGGCCGCGCGAAGCTCCTCGGCCGTGAACCCCTTCTCACGCGCCTTGCGCGCGAGCGTCGCACCTCCCGGCGCGAGCCCGAGCCGGTACTCGCGGCAGATCTCCTCGCCCAGCCCGCGGCCGGCCAGGTACTCCCGCACGGATTCGCCGCCCGGCGCCCAGAGATGGCGCTCGTAGAAGCTCGTCGCCTGCTCCAGCAGCGCCAGCAGCCGCTCACGGCGACTGCGTTCCGCGTCCCGCTCCGGAGACGACTCCTCGTACTCGAGCGTCACGCGATAGCGCTCGGCCAGCCACTCGACCGCCTCCGCGAAATCCAGCTGCTCCGTCTCACGGACGAACGTGATCAGGTCGCCCCCTTTGCCGCAGCCGAAGCAATAGAAGAGCTTGTCCTGGGCGTTGACCGAGAAGCTCGGCGTCTTCTCGTCGTGAAAGGGGCAGAGCCCCGTGTAGCGCGCTCCCGAGCGCCGCAGCTGCGTCCGCGCGGAGACGACCTCGACCATGTCGGCCGCCTCGACAGCCTCGCGCACCGATGCGTCGCGGATCCGGGCCACTAGTCGAGCGACTCGGCGTAGCTCAGCGCGAAGCGGTCGGTCATGCCTGCCACGTAGTCGATCACATCGTCGACGTCGTCGCCGCGCTCGATCAGCTGCTCGAAGATGCGGCGCACCGTCACATGGGCACGCTCGTGCTCGGCGCGGGAGCCCTCTCCCAGGTAGACGCGCTCGAACATGAACGAGCGCAGCGCGAGCATCGCCGCCCCGACGTCGTCGCTCTGGCGGATGTCTCCCTCCTCGGCGGAGGTCTCGACGAGATCGTGGACGAGCATGTCGATCCGCCGCGAGCCGGTCGGGCCGAGCAGCTCGATCTCGGCGCGAGGCAGGTCGTTCGGGTCGAGCATGCCTGCGCGCACGGCGTCGTCGATGTCGTGGTTGATGTAGGCGACCCGGTCGACGAGGCGCACGATCCTGCCCTCCAGCGTCTCCGGCTCGTTCGGGCCGGTGTGGTTCAGGATCCCGTCGCGCACCTCGGCGGTCAGGTTGAGGCCGCGGCCGTCGCGCTCGAGGACGTCGACGACGCGCAGCGAGTGCTCGTTGTGGCGGAAGTGCCGGCCGAAGCGCTCCTCCAGCACCTCGTCGAGCGCCTCCTCGCCTGCGTGCCCGAACGGCGTGTGCCCGAGGTCGTGCCCGAGGCCGATCGCCTCGACGAGATCCTCGTTCAGGCGAAGTGCGCGCGCGACGCCGCGCGAGATCCCGGTCGTCTCGAGCGTGTGCGTGAGCCGTGTGCGGTAGTGGTCTCCCGCAGGGTCGATGAAAACCTGGGTCTTGTGCATCAGCCGCCTGAACGCCTTCGTGTGGACGATCCGGTCGCGATCGCGCTGAAACGGCGTCCGCAAGCGGCATTCCTCCTCGGGCTCCGCGCGGCCACGCGTCTCGTACGAGCGAACCGCGAGCGGCGAGAGCCACCGCTCCTCGTGCTCGCGGACGCCCGCCTCGAAGGCGTCGGCTGCCCTTCCGGCTACTTCCGGCACGCGGTGAGACTAGATGATGATCGGGACGGTCCCGCCGTCCGCGCTCCACGCCGCGCCGGTCACGTACGAGGCCCGGTCCGAGCACAGGAACGCGACCACGTCCGCGATCTCCTCGGGCTCCGCGAGGCGGCCCAGAGGTCGGCCTTTCGCGACCGCCTCGAGCACCTCCTCGCGGGTCTTGCCGGTCCGGGCCGCCTGCTGGTCGGCAAGCGCTCCCTCATCCAGCCAAGCCGCGGTCGCGGTCGGCCCCGGCGCGACCGCGTTGCAGCGGATGCCGTCGCCCCCGTAGAGGTCGGCGACCAGACGCGAAAGCGACAGCACAGCCGCCTTGGTGACCGAGTAGTCGGGCATCGACGTCGACGGCCGCTTGCCCGAGGTCGAGGCGACGTTGACGATCACGCCTTTCCCCCGCTCCCGCATGGCCGGCAGGACCGCGCGGATCGCGCGCAGGTAACTCATCACGTTCAGCTGCCAGACCTCGTCCCACTCCTCGTCGGTGACCGCGACGAGGTCGCGCTGGACCGCAAGGCCCACGTTGTTGACGAGCACGTCGACCTCCCCGGCCTCGGCGACCACGCGCTCGGGCTCGCCCGGCAGCGCGAGATCGGCGCGCACGTGAAGAGCCTCCCCCACGCCGGGCGCCTCCCCGCGGCCGCAGGTGACGACCCTGGCGCCTTCCTCCGCAAGCAGCTGCGCGGTTGCACGCCCAATCCCACCGGTAGAGCCGGTGATGACACAGCAGCGGTCGCGCAGGCCGAGGTCCAAAGTTCGCTTAGCCTAGCGCCGTGACGAGGCTGCTCCTCGCTCGGCACGGCGAGACCGACTGGAACCGTGAGCAGCGCTTCCAGGGCCACGCCGACCCGCCCCTCAACCAGACCGGCCGGGCGCAGGCGGTCGACCTCTCCGTCGCGCTGGCCGCCGAGCCGCTTGCTGCCGTCTACTCGAGCCCGCTTCGCCGCGCGCTCGAGACCGCCGAGATCGTCGCTGCCGCGCACGGGCAGAAGCCGATCACGGTCGACGCGCTGATGGAGATCGATGTCGGCTCGTGGCAGGGCCTGACGCGAGCCGAGATCGAGAAGCGCGACCCGGATCAGTTCGCCCGCTGGCTCGACCACGTTGACGGTTTCGGGTTCGAGGACGGCGAGAGCTACGAGCAGCTCGGCGGTCGCGTCATCCCTGCGCTGCTGCAGCTCGCGGTCGACCATCCCGGCCAGCGGATCCTCGCCGTCACGCACGGCGGCCCGATCAGGACTGCCCTCGCCCATGTCGACGCCGTGAGCCACGCCGAGTCGCGCACGAGAGGGCCGACGATCGTGAACGCATTCATCGTCGAGCTCGCCGTCGAGGACGGGAGTCTCCGCCGGACAGATTGAGGCGACGGCACGCGAGAGCTACATGCGTGCTCGACGCACGAGCCAGCCGGCGAGCAAGCCGAGTGCCGCTCCGGCCTCGGGCGCGAGCGGAACGTCGGTAGTCGCCCCGACGAGGACGCCGAGCGCCGCCCCGACGAGCGCGCCGACGACCAGATACGGCCACGTGCCCCGACCGCGCTCCGTTGCTCGATCGTCCATTTCCGCAAATTCCTCCTCGGGCGGCTTTCCCGCTACTAGACTGCGGCTCGGTTGGAGGATTACACCAACAAGTACAAGGGCGAGCAGGTCGAGGTTGCGCTCTTCGGCGGCGACTACCAGGACGGTGTGCTGACCGCCTACTGCCTCGTCGAGGACGTCGCTCACATCGAGCTGAACGGCCACATCCTGATCCCCCTGCAGAACATCGCCTCGCTGCACTGCTCGAGCCGCTGCGACGCGCCCGAGCCAGACTGGCCTCCGCGCGGCCTCGAGGACGAGCAGCAGGACGAGAGTTAGTGCCCCTTCCAGTGATGAAGCCCGGACTCTCGGTCACTAGCACCAAGCCAGAGGCCGCAGTCGCCCGCGGCGCAGGCTGGGTGCCTGGGCAAGGGCGAGGGTGGACTCTGGCGCCGCGTGATAGTGGGCGAGAGTTGGGTGATCATCACTGGGAGGGGCACTAGTTGCGCCGCAGGCTGTTCGTCGCCTGGAACGTGCTCAAGGCGTGGCTCCTGCTCGTCTCGGGCTGCGTGGTCCTCGGAGCGCTCGGCTGGCCGCTCGGCGGCTACCGCCTCTCGTCGCTGCTCGCGTTCTTCGGGCTGCTAGTCGGGCTGGGCGCCTACTGGTACGGCGACCGCGTCGTGCTCGGGATGCTCGGAGCACGGGAGCTCCCTCTGGCCGAGGCGCCCGTCGTGCACGCGAGCGTCGCGCGCCTGGCCACGCTCTCCGGGGTGCCGAAGCCCCGCGTGTACCTCCTCCCGGACGGACTCCCCCGCGCACTGGTCGCCGGCCGCGGCTTGCGGGGCTCGGCGATCGCCGTCAGCACCGGGCTGCTCGGCGCCGCGCCTCCGGCCGAGCTCGAGGGAGTGCTCGCCCATGAGTTGTGGCACATCCGCAGCCGAGACGTGATCGCCCAGACCTCGGTCGTCGTGCTCGCCTCGGCGCTGATCGAGCTGAGCCGGATCGGCGGGTGGTTCGAGCGTCCGCTGCTCTTCGTGCTCGGCCCCGTCGCAGGAGCGCTCGTCAGCGTCGTCCTCTCGCCCAAGCGCGAGTTCGTGGCCGACCGCGCCGCGGCCGCCGCGTGCGGCTCGCCCCACGGGCTCGCGGATGCGCTCACCCGGCTCGACCACGCCTCCGAGCTCGTCGAGTTCAGCGCCAATCCGGCCACCGAGCCGCTCTACACGTACAACCCGTTCGCCGAGCAGGGCCTTGCCGCGCTCTTCTCGACGCACCCGCCCGTCGCGGAGCGCGTTCGCCGCCTCCGCGAGCTCGACCCCGACTGGCGCGAGAAGCTCCGGGCGGCCTAGTCGAGCTCGAAGAGCGCCGCCGTACGCGTCCCGTCGCGAAACGCCGGATGGTCCGCGGTGCTTCCTATGCGCCTGAAGCCCGCCTTCTCCGCGACCCTCTGGGAGGCGCGATTGTCCGGATGCGTCGTCAGCCGGAGCGGCCGTATCTCGGTCGACGCGCACACGAGCCGGAGCGCCCTCGTGGCGACGCCGCGCCCACGAGCCTCGGGCGCCACCCAGTAGCCGACGGTCGGTCCAGCGAAGTGCAGCTCGATCGACCCGAGAAGCTCCCCAGTCTCCCCGTCGACGATCGCGAGCGGCTCCGACTCTCCGGTCCGCCAGACCTCCGTGCAGCGCTTCACCCAGGCCTTCGCATCCAGGCGCGTGTACGGGGACGGAACGCCAGGGATGAACCGGACGATGTCCGGGTCGTTCAGCGCCAGCACGAGCGCGCCGACATCCGCCGGCGCAAGCGGCCGCAGAACGAGCTCGCCGTCGCGAATCTCCATACCGGGATGGTACGGGACCAAAAAAGAGGCCGCCTCGCGGCGGCCTCGAGATAATTCGGCGGCGACCTACTCTCCCGGGAGGTTGCCCTCCGAGTACCATCGGCGCGGGCGGGCTTAACTGCTCTGTTCGGAATGGGAAGAGGTGTACCCCCGCCGCTATCACCGCCGAAACTTGTGATCTTTTGTGAGGTGATCCTAGAGCGCGTACGCGTAGCGCGCACCCTCAAAACTCCATAGCAGCTTCAACGTGTTCAAAATCAAGACCTCGGGCAATTAGTACGAGTACGCTGAACGCATTGCTGCGCTTGCACGTCTCGCCTATCGACGTGGTGGTCTCCCACGGCCCTTACTCCCTCTAGGGGATGGGAAGCCTCATCTCGAGGTGGGCTTCCCGCTTAGATGCTTTCAGCGGTTATCCCATCCAGACGTGGCTAATCAGCAGCGCCGTTGGCACGACGACTGATACACCAGAGGTCTGTTCGTCCCGGTCCTCTCGTACTGAGGACGACTCCTCTCAAGCTTCCAGCGCCCATGGTGGATAGGGACCGAACTGTCTCACGACGTTCTGAACCCAGCTCGCGTAGCGCTTTAATGGGCGGACAGCCCAACCCTTGGGACCTACTCCAGCCCCAGGATGCGCCAAGCCGACATCGAGGTGCCAAACCCTTCCGTCGATGTGGACTCTTGGGAAGGATAAGCCTGTTATCCCCGGAGTACCTTTTGTCCGTTGAGCGACGGCAATTCCACTCTCTACCGTCGGATCACTAAGGCCTGCTTTCGCACCTGCTCGACCTGTCAGTCTCGCAGTCAAGCTCCCTTATGCCTTTGCACTCTACGCACGATTTCCAACCGTGCTGAGGGAACCTTTGCACGCCTCCGTTACATTTTGGGAGGCGACCGCCCCAGTCAAACTACCCACCAGATGCTGTTCCCGACCCGGATTACGGCATCGAGTTAGAAGCCCAGTACGCGAAGGGTGGTATCCCAAGGGTGGCTCCGCGACAGCTGGCGCCGCCGCTTCACAGCCTCCCACCTATCCTGGACAACACGCCCCAAACTCCAACATCTAGCTGTAGTAAAGGTTCACGGGGTCTTTCCGTCCAACCACGGGTACTCGGCATCTTCACCGAGACTACAGTTTCACCGGATCCCTCGTTGAGACAGCGCCCAAGTCGTTACGCCATTCGTGCAGGTCGGAACTTACCCGACAAGGAATTTCGCTACCTTAGGACGGTTATAGTTACCGCCGCCGTTTACCGGGGCTTAGGTTTGAGGCTTCGTCCGAAAACTAACCTCTCCCCGTGACCTTCCGGCACCGGGCAGGCGTCAGCCCCTATACGTCGTCTTTCGACTTCGCAGAGACCTGTGTTTTTGATAAACAGTCGCTTGGGCCGTTTCACTGCGGCCCCCTCGAGCTCCACCTGTAAAGGCTTCACCCTACCGGGGCGCCCCTTCTCCCGAAGTTACGGGGCCATTTTGCCGAGTTCCTTAACGAGGGTTCTTCCGATCGCCTTGGTATTCTCTACCTGCCCACCTGTGTCGGTTTAGGTACGGGCACGCCCCACCTTCCTAGACGCTTTTCTTGGAGGCATGGCTTCAGGAACTTCGGTCCTTGCGGACCTCGGCGTCCCGTCTCAGGCTTGATGACCGACGGATTTCCCTATCGGTCGCCCTACGCGGTTACCCCAGGTCGACCATCGCCTGGGTTTCCTTAGCCTACCCCGTCCCGCCTTCGGTCAAACGGAGGGTACGTGGTACAGGAATATCAACCTGTTGGCCATCGCCTACGCCTTTCGGCCTCGGCTTAGGTCCCGACTAACCCTGAGCAGATTAGCTTTACTCAGGAACCCTTGGGCATTCGGCGGACGAGTTTCTCACCCGTCTTTCGTTACTCGTGCCAGCATTCTCACTTCCCAGCCCTCCACGGCAGGCTTCCGCCGCCGCTTCGCCGGCCTGGGAACGCTCCCCTACCACTCCGCAAGCGGAGTCCGTGGCTTCGGTTTCTGACTTGAGCCCCGTTACATCTTCCGCGCCCGACCACTTGACCAGTGAGCTGTTACGCACTCTTTCAATGGTGGCTGCTTCTAAGCCAACATCCTGGTTGTCTCAGCAATCAGACATCGTTTCCCACTTAGCCAGAAATTAGGGACCTTAGCCGACGGTCTGGGCTGTTTCCCTTTCGAGCATGAAGCTTATCCCCCACACTCTGACTGCCGCGTTCTGGAATTTCAGCATTCGGAGTTTGCCCGAGTTCAGTAAGCTGGTAGGCCCCCTAGCCCGAACAGTGCTCTACAACTGAAATTGAACACGCGACGCTATACCTAAATATATTTCGGGGAGAACCAGATATCTCTGAGTTTGATTAGCCTTTCACTCCGACCCACAGGTCATCCGCTCAGTTTTCAACCTAAGTCGGTTCGGTCCTCCACGGGGTCTTACCCCCGCTTCAACCTGCCCATGGGTAGATCACTCAGTTTCGGGTCTACCTCCAACGACTAAATCGCCCTATTCAGACTCGCTTTCGCTACGGCTCCGTTTCCTTAACCTTGCCGCTGAAGAGTAACTCGCTGGCTCGTTATGCAAAAAGCACGCCGTCACAGCACAAGGCCGCTCCGACCGCTTGTAAGCACACGGTTTCAGGTACTATTTCACTCCCCTTCCGGGGTACTTTTCACCTTTCCCTCACGGTACTAGTTCACTATCGGTCGCCAAGGAGTATTTAGCCTTGCGGGGTGGTCCCCGCGGGTTCCGACCGGGTTTCCCGTGCCCGGCCGTACTCAGGTGCCTGCTAAGGAAGGCCGTGCATTTTCGCCTACGGGACTATTGCCCTCTGTGGTGCGACGTTCCAGTCGCTTCGGCTAATACACGACTTTGTAACTTCCCGACCCGCCGGCAGACGGATCGAAGCAGGTCCTACAACCCCTCCAAGACAACAGCTGCCGCCTTCGGCATCATGGAGGTTTGGGCTGATCCCCTTTCGCTCGCCACTACTCAGGGAATCGAGGTTTCTTTCCTTTCCTCGGGCTACTAAGATGTTTCAGTTCGCCCGCTTACCGTTAACCGTCCTATGTATTCAGACGGAAACACGCGCGCATTACCACGCGTAGGTTTCCCCATTCGGAAATCCCGGGGTCAGAGGTTGGTCAGCACCTAACCCGGGCTTATCGCAGCCGCCCACGTCCTTCATCGGCTCTTGGCGCCAAGGCATCCACCGTGTGCCCTTCGTCTCTTGATCGTGAAGAACACGTTGTATGCCGCTATGGAGTTTTCAAGGTGCGCGCCGACCGAATGCGTCGACCGAAACGAGAAAACCGCGCGCATGGCGTGGTCTCTCAAAACTCAGCAGTGCAAATCAAACCGAGGTCGACGTTCATTCCAGGCGAGCTCGAGACCGGACGTAATCATCAAACGGCTCGAACGCCTACCGGAGTAAGAGCCCCGGTATTCCCTAGAAAGGAGGTGATCCAGCCGCAGCTTCCGCTACGGCTACCTTGTTACGACTTCACCCCAGTCACCAATCCCACCTTCGACGGCTTCCTCCCTTGCGGGTTAGAACACCGGCTTCGGGTGTTACCGGCTTCCGTGGTGTGACGGGCGGTGTGTACAAGGCCCGAGAACGCATTCACCGCGGCGTTGCTGATCCGCGATTACTAGCAACTCCGCCTTCATGGAGGCGAGTTTCAGCCTCCAATCCGAACCGGGACCGGCTTTTTGGGATTCGCTCCCCCTCACGGGTTTGCAGCCCTCTGTACCGGCCAATGTAGCACGTGTGTAGCCCGAGACGTAAGGGGCATGATGACTTGACATCATCCCCACCTTCCTCCGATTTGTCACCGGCAGTCTCCTATGAGTCCCCGACATAACTCGCTGGCAACATAGGACAGGGGTTGCGCTCGTTGCGGGACTTAACCCAACATCTCACGACACGAGCTGACGACAGCCATGCACCACCTGTGCACTAGCCCCGAAGGGCTGCCGTATTTCTACGACATTCCAGTGCATGTCAAGTCTCGGTAAGGTTCTTCGCGTTGCGTCGAATTGAACCACATGCTCCGCTGCTTGTGCGGGCCCCCGTCAATTCCTTTGAGTTTTAGCCTTGCGGCCGTACTCCCCAGGCGGGGTGCTTAATGCGTTAGCTGCGGCACGGACGGAGTCGACACCGCCCACACCTAGCACCCATCGTTTACGGCGTGGACTACCAGGGTATCTAATCCTGTTCGCTCCCCACGCTTTCGCGTCTCAGCGTCAGTACCGTCCCAGAGAGCCGCCTTCGCCACGGGTGTTCTTCCTGATATCTGCGCATTTCACCGCTACACCAGGAATTCCGCTCTCCTCTTCCGGACTCTAGCCAGATGGTTTCTGCCGACATCTCGAGGTTGAGCCTCGAGTTTTCACAGCAGACCTACCTGGCCGCCTACACGCTCTTTACGCCCAATAAATCCGGACAACGCTTGCCCCCTACGTATCACCGCGGCTGCTGGCACGTAGTTAGCCGGGGCTTCTTCTGGAGGTACCGTCACCCTCTGGGCTATTAACCCGAGTGGCTTCGTCCCTCCTGAAAGCGGTTTACAACCCGAAGGCCTTCTTCCCGCACGCGGCGTCGCTGCGTCAGGCTTTCGCCCATTGCGCAAGATTCCCCACTGCTGCCTCCCGTAGGAGTCTGGGCCGTGTCTCAGTCCCAGTGTGGCTGATCGTCCTCTCAGACCAGCTACGGATCGTCGCCTTGGTGAGCCGTTACCTCACCAACAAGCTAATCCGCCGCGGGCTCCTCCTCGGCCGGAGGCCTAAGCTACCTTTTCCAGCCGCTCCGAAGAGCGGATGGGCTATCCGGTATTAATCCGGGTTTCCCCGGGCTATCCCGATGCCGAGGGCAGATTACCCACGCGTTACTCACCCGTTCGCCGCTTTCCGCCAGGCCGAAGCCTGGTTTCTCGCTCGACTTGCATGTGTTAAGCGCGCCGCCAGCGTTCGTCCTGAGCCAGGATCAAACTCTCCGTGAAGATGTGTCGCCCTCGCCGAAGCGAGAGCGGACCTTTCACTTCGAGCTTGTTGCTCAAAGTTGTCTCGCCCACCGAAGTGGGCTTGACGGGTTTTTAAGGCCCCGCGCCCGAAGACGACACGGGGTCTCGGCGTGATCGCACTGCTGAGTTTTCAAAGACCTGCGCCACGGCCGGCGCGTAAAAAAGCCTCCGACTCGCGCCAGAGGCCTCCATGAGCTCAGATCGATGTCGTATCCGGTCTGCGTCCGAAGGCGCTCCTGGTCGAGTTACAGGGACATCCCTACACGCCGCCCTGAGCGGCCCGAGAATGATAGCAGTGGTCGAGGGGGTGTCAAGCAGCGCGGATACGCAGAAATTGGCGCTTTCCGGCCTGGATGACGACCCCTGCCACGGAGGCCGTGTCGACGTCGTAGGACGTGATCGAGCGGCCGTCGGCCTTGACCCCGCCCTGGTCGATCACTCGGCGCCAGTGGCTCGTGGACTGGCCGAAGGTCTCCGCAAGCAGGGCCGGCAGGTGGACGACCGCCTCTCGGTGCTCGATCTCCGGCACCTCCTCCGGCGCCTGGCCCTCGCGGACCACGCGCGTGAAGTGGTCCTCCGCGCCGGCAACCGCCTCCTCTCCCCAGGCCCGGCGCACGATGAAGCGCGCGAGCTCGAGCTTCGCCTGGAAGGGATCGGCCGGCACCTCGTCGCGTTCCATCACGAGGCGGTACCACTGCTGAAGCAAGGAGTCCGGGATGCGCATCGTCTTCCCGAACTGCTCTTCGGGCGGCTCCTTGAGGCCGATGTAGTTCCCGCGCGAGGCGCTCATGCCGGTTCCGTCCCAGCTGTCGAGGTACTCGACCGTGAGCGCGACCTGCGGCTCGAGACCGTAGGCCTCCATCACGTCGCGTCCCATGAGCAGGTTGTAGAGCTGATCGGTGCCGCCGAGCTCGACGTCGGCCTCCACCGCGACGGAGTCGTAGGCCTGCATGAGCGGGTAGAGCAGCTCGGAGACCGAGATGGGCTCGCTCGCGGCGAAACGGTTCGAGAAGTCGTCGCGCTCGAGCATTCGCGCGACCGTCGTCGTCCGCGTCAGGCGCAGGACCTCGGCGAAGTCGAGCTCGCCGAGCCATTCGCTGTTGAAGCGCAGCTCCGTCCGCTCCGCGTCGATGATCGTCGAGGCGTGCTCGAAGTAGCGCTGCGCGTTGCGGTCGATGACGGACGGGTCGATCATCGGCCGCTCCGTCTTGCGGCCCGAAGGGTCGCCGATCCGCGTCGTGTAGTCGCCGACGATCAGGACTCCGGTGTGGCCTTCGTCCTGGAATGCGCGCATCCGCTGGAGCGGGATGCCGTTGCCGAGCGTCACGTCGGGCGCGGTGACGTCGATGCCGAGCTTCACCCGCAGAGGCCGTCCGAGAGCGAGCTTGCGTTCGAGACCGCCCTCGGGCAGCACGTGGACGGCGTTACGAGTGAGCTCCGGAAGGCCCATGCGTGCGGCGAGTCTACCGTTACAATCTTCGACTTCTCGTGCCGCGTTCCGCCCGAAAGAAGGCGCCTGCGAACTCGCGGCGCAGGATCCGGAAGCTCCGCTTGCTGGCGCTTCTGCTGATCCTCTCCGTGCTCGGCATGGTCTCGTTCGCCTTCGGGCTGGTGACCGCGATCGCGAGCGACATCCCCTCGCTCGACCCCGCCCGCCTCCAGAACCGCGAGGCCGACGGCTACATCTACGCGGGCCACCCGAGCCGCCGCGTGCTCGCCGTCCTGCGCGGGTCGGAGAGCCGGATCATCGTGCCGCCCGACAAGATCTCGGAGCGAATGAAGCAGTCGATCGTCGCGATCGAGGACAAGCGCTTCTACGAGCACCGCGGCGTCGACGTCCACGCGATCGGGCGCGCCGTCTGGGAGGACCTCCGCAACAAGAAGGTCGTCGAGGGCGGCTCCACGATCACGCAGCAGTTCGTCAAGAACACGTACCTCCAGAACCAGCGTTCGATCGGCAGGAAGCTGAGGGAGGCGGCGCTGGCCTGGCAGCTCGAGCAGCGCTGGTCGAAGGACCGGATCCTGACGGCCTACCTGAACACGATCTACTTCGGAAACGGCGCGTACGGGATCGAACAGGCCGCGCGGACCTACTTCGGCCACAAGGCCGAGCGCATGACCTGGGCCGAAGCGGCGCTGCTTGCGGGGATCCCCAGCGACCCCTTGCTGTACGACCCGGTAACGAACCCCAAGGCCGCGCGGGCCCGCCGCGAGCTTGTCCTGCGCGCGCTCTACGACCAGGGCGACATCACCCTGCAGGAGTTCCGGCTCGCGAACAAGCGGCCGCTTCCGCGGCCCGAGGACGTCCACCTCTCCGGGAAGCAGGGCCCGGCGCCCTACTTCACCAACTACGTGAAGCAGCAGCTGATCGATCGCTACGGCTCCGGTCGCGTCTTCGGAGGCGGGTTGCGCGTCCACACCACGGTCGACCTCAAGGTGCAGAAGTTCGCGCGGCAGGCGATCTCCAAGTGGCTGCCCAACCCGAACGGCCCGTCGGCAGCGCTCGTCGCGATCGACCCGCGCACGGGAAAGGTGCTCGCGATGATCGGCGGCAAAAGCTACGTCAAGAGCCAGTTCAACCTCGCGGTCCAGGGAGAGCGGCAGCCGGGCTCCTCGTTCAAGCCGTTCGTCCTCGCGACCGCCCTCAAGAAGGGCATCTCGCCCGAATCGGAGTTCGAGTCGGGGCCTGTGCAGATCCCGCTCGGCGACCGTATCTGGTACGTGCACAACTACGAGAACTCCGACCTCGGGCGAATCTCGCTGACGACCGCGACCGAGTTCTCCGACAACACCGTCTACGCGCAGCTCACGCAGCTCGTGGGCCCGGCCGCGATCGTGCAGTCCGCGAAGAGCCTCGGGATCACGAGCCCGCTGAAGAACTACTTCGCCATCGGGCTGGGCGGAGAGGCCGTCAATCCCGCTCGAGATGGCGCGCGCATACTCGGCGTTCGCGAACGGCGGCAAGCGGATCGACGGCGCGTCGTTCGGCAACCATCCGCGCGCGATCGCCTTCGTGCAGAACCAGAACATGCGGATGGTCGACAACAACCAGCCAGTGCGGCGACCGGTTCTGACCGCAAACACGGCCGCGCTCCTCACGTCTCTGCTGCGCAACGTGGTCACCGGCGGGACGGGGCGCCAGGCGCAGCTCTCCGACGGTCGCGAGGTGGCCGGCAAGACGGGCACGACCGAGAACTACGGGGACGCCTGGTTCGTCGGGTACACGCCGCAGCTCGTCGTCGCGGTGTGGGTCGGCTATCCGAACACGCTTCGCCCGATGCTGACCGAGTACCACGGCGACGCGGTCGCCGGCGGGACGTTCCCGGCGCAAATCTGGAAGAGCTTCATGGAGAAGGCGCTCCCCTACCTCCACGACGAGCCGGCCAGCTTCCCGCAGCCGTCGGTCCCGTACGCGACGTCGAGGCTCGTCGTCCTGCGCAACGGGCAACTCGAGGCCGACAACGGCAACTGCCGCAGCCCGAAGCAGCTCCTCTATTTCGCGGGACGGGGCCCGGCGCGGATGGCCAACTGCAAGGTGAACGAGGTCGAGGTGCCACGCGTGATCGGCTACACCGTCGAACGGGCGAACGAGCGCCTGGCCGCACAACCGCTGACACCGCAGTACGTCTTCCAGCCGGCCCGCCCGCGCCAGCGGCTGGGGATCATCCTCAGGCAGTACCCGGCAAGAGGCACGCTCTCCTCGTACCAGAAGGTGACGCTCGTGCTGCCGAAGGCGCTGCACGGGACCGTGCCGAAGGTCGTCGGCTTGCGGCTCGTGCGCGCGAAGGCGCGGCTGAAGCGCTTCAACCTGAAGTGGCAGATCGACGGAAACCCCCCGCCCGGAGCGCGCGTCGTCTGGCAGAGCCCGCACTGGGAGACCGCCTCGGCGAAGGGGCTCGTGGTCAGGCTGGCCGTGAAGACGGAGCGGGGCGGCTGAGGAAGCGGGAGCCGGCCTCGACGTAGCGCCACGGGAGCTCCGTCGCGCGCGTGAGGCCGATGCGCGGGCCGGTCGCGACCTCGACGTCTTCCGTCCGGTCGCGCACCTCGAACGGAGGGCGGTCGAGCGCGAGCCCGTCCTCGGCGCGGGTGATCCCGAGCGCCTGGCAGAGCCGGCCGGGGCCCGAGCAGAGGAGGCGCTCGTCGTCGAGCCCGCGGCGCGAGCGCATCAGGGCCAGCTTGTGGGTCGGCTCGAGCGCGCGGACGAGCACGGCCCCGGGAACTCCTTCGCCTTCGCAGACGAGGTTGAGACACCAGTGGATCCCGTACGAGCGGTAGACGTAGGCGTGCCCGGGCGGGCCGAACATCGAGGCGTTCCGCTCGGTGCGTCCGTTGAACGCGTGGCTCGCCGGGTCGTGCTGGTCGTAGGCCTCGACCTCGACGATGCGTCCGCCTGTGCCGTTCACAAGCAGCGTCGCGCCGATCACCTCCGGGGCGACTTCGTGAACGCTGCGGGCGAAGTTCACGCGTGTGGGTCCTTCGAGTCGTAGCGCCGGAGCGCGGGCACGAACGCGGCGAGCGCGATGGTGCCGATGACCGACAGGAATCCGCCCGAGACGACGGAGAAGCGGATACTCGTCAGCGAGGCGACCGCACCAGCCTCGACGTTGCCGAGCGAGGGCGCGCTCGCGACCTGCGCGAACTCGATGCCGGTCACGCGCCCGCGCATCGAGGGCGGGGTCGCGTTCAGGACGATCACGCTGCGCAGGATGGCGCTGATGTAGTCGGCGGCACCGGCCAGGGCGAGCGTGACGAGGGCCAGCCAGAGCGTTGTCGCAAAGCCGAAGAAGATGAGCGCGACTCCCCAGCACGCGGCGGCGATCACCACGCCGAGCCCCTGGCGACGGACGTGTCCAACCCAGCCCGATGCGGCCGAGGCAAGGAGCGCACCCATGTAGGGCGCCGCGTAGAGCAGGCCGACCACGGTCGCACCGCCGCCGAGCTTCGCTCCGATCGCGGGGAAGAGCGCCATCGGCATCCCGAAGATCATCGCGTTCGTGTCGACCAGGAAGATGCCGAGCAGGATCGGGCGGCCGAGCACGTAACGGAAGCCGTCGACCACCGACTGGACGCTCGCGCGGTCGGCGTCCGGCTCCGGCGGGAGCGGCGGCAAGAGGTAGAGCGACGCGAAGGACGCGGCGAACGTGACGACGTCGACGGAGTACGTGGCGGTGTAGCCGATCGTCGAGACGAGAATCCCGGCGAGCACGGGCCCGGCGACGGCGGCGAGGTTCGAGTAGATGCCCTCGAGCGCGGACGCGGCGGCGATCTGATCCTGGTCGACGATCTTCGGGAGCAGCGAGCGCATGGCCGGGGTGCCGAGGCTGAAGGCCGTCGTGCCAAGGGTCAGCAGGACGTAGAGCACCCAGACCTGGGGGTGCGGAAGCGCGGCGTTGATCGCGAGCAGCACCGAGACGAGCGCGACGGCGACCTCGGTGCGGAGGAGGAGGCGCCGCCGGTCGACGGCGTCCGCGAGAGTGCCGCCGACGAGCGGGACGACCAGCAACGGCCCGAGCGTGCAGAACCCGAGCAGCCCGACTGCGAGCGTCGAGTGGGTCAGGTGGTACATCTGGATCGGGATCGCGATGAACGTGATCTCGCCGCCGATGACGGAGATCGCCTGTCCGATCCAGAGCCGCCGGAAGGCGGGCGAGTCCCGGAAGGGCCTGGTGTCGAGCGCGAGGCGGCGAACGAGGCTCGGAGCCCGTGCCTCGGCCGGCTCGAGAGGCTCCAACTAGAAGAGCTTGTCGGCGTCTGCCGGGCTGGCGGTCGCTTCGAGCAGACGCCTGGCGCGGCGGCCGAGGTCGGCGAGGTCGACCTTGCCGCTCTCGGACTGCTCGGCCAGCCGCTGAGCGAGGTCGATCGCCTCGTCCAGGAGCGGCTTGCCGAGCGCGGCTTCCTGGCCCATGTCGGCGAGGATCGTCCGCTCGGTGCGCGAGGCGACGATCGGCTCGGCGACGCCCTCGACCCAGACGAGCGTGCGGCGCCCGTGGCCGCGGCGGTCGTCACGGATCGGCTCGATCGCGTAGATCTTGTCGGCGCGCGCGTACTTGCCGAAGCCGAGGAAGATCATGCGGTTCCCGTCTGGCATGTTCGGATTATCCCCGGCGGAGCCGACGTTCCGGGGCGCTTTGTCGTTCACGCGCGCATGAACCCGATCCCCCCACCCAGGGTGGGGCTTCTTTGGCCCGCCTCCCTCGCGGTCGACGGTACCTCGCCAGGACGCACGCGGGTGTGACTGGTTTGTGGCGGTTTGGCGCCGGTTTGTCCACGGGCTCTGCCGATCTGGCGCGCGGGGCAGGACCCGCCCAACCCGCGGCGCGGCTAGAGCGCGGCGAGGAGGGCTTCGGCGACCCGGCCCTGGTCCTCGGCCTCGAGCCCGGGATAGAACGGCAGCGCCAGCGTCCGGCTCGCGATCTCCTCGGCGACCGGGCACGTGCCCTCGGCGAAGCCGTACGTCTCACGCATGTACGGCTGGAGGTGGACGCACGGGACGTACTCGGCCGTCCCGATCCCCTGGGCGCGAAGCTCGTCCATCACGCGAGCCCGATCCGCGCCGGCCGGAAGCGCGACCACGTAGACGAACCACGAGCGCCGGTGCTCGGCGTCGTCGGCGCACAGGAGCTCGACGCCCGACCCGGCCAGCAACTCTCCATACCGCTCCGCTGCCTCCGACCGGAGCGCGAGTAGCCGGTCGAGCTTCTCGAGCTGGCCGATACCGATCGCCGCCTGCACGTCGGTCCAGCGGTAGTTGAAACCGAGCCGCACGTGGTCGAACCACGCGCCCCCGCCGTAGCTGCGGCCCTGGTTGCGCAGGCTCTGCAGCAGCTGCCACTCCTCTTCCGAATGCGTGAACACCACTCCGCCCTCGCCGGTCGCGAGCTGTTTGTTCGGGTAAAAGCCGAAGGCCCCGGAGACGCCGTGCCCTCCGATTGGGCGGCCCTTGTAGTCGGCCCCGAGCGCCTCGGCCGCGTCCTCGATCAGCGCGAGCCCGTGGCGCTCGCAGATCGCGCGGATCTCGTCGAGCTCGCACGGGTAGCCGAACATGTCGACCGCGACGACCGCCTTCGTCCGCTCGGTGATCGCCGCCTCGAGCGCGGCCGGGTCCATGTTGAGCGTGCGCGGGTCGACATCCACGAACACGGGAATCGCTCCCTCGAAGATGAAGCAGTTCGCCGAGGACACGAACGAGATCGGCGACGTGATCGCCTCGTCGCCAGGCCCGAGGCCCGCGATGCGCGCCAGCAGGTGCAGGCCCGCAGTCGCGCTCGAGACGGCGGCCGCGTAAGGCGCGCCGACCCGCTCCGCGACCAGCTTCTCGAAGCGCTCGATCGTCGGGCCGAGCGAGAGCCGGCCAGAGCGAAGCACCTCGAGGACGAGCTCCTCCTCCCGCTCGTCCAGCAACGGACGCGCCAGCGGTATCTCCCGCTCCGACGTCCCTGGCCGGCCACCGCTCACGGCCGGCGGAGCCGGCCTCCGCGGCGGCCTGACGCCGCTCGCAGCGGGATGCCGCGCGCGCGCCGCTTGTCCGTACTACCCGTACTGTCCGGCGCGACGCGCGCTTGCATCCCTTGCGAGCGCCGCCCCAGGAACGCCGGAAGGCCGGTGCTCAAGCCTCGGCGGGCGTGGGCGTGGCGTAGTCCAGCCACTGGGCCCAGCGCTCACTGCGGCCGCACGCGGTGTCCAGGTAGGCCTTCTGGATCTCGAGCGTTACCGGCCCGACGCCGATCTCGTGATCGTCGACCGACCGCAGCGGCGTCACCTCGGCCGCGGTGCCGCACATGAAGGCCTCGTCGGCGAGGTAGAGATCCGAGCGGATCAGCGACTTCTCGATCACCGTGTGGCCGAGATCCTGCGCGATCTGGATGATCGTGTCGCGCGTGATCCCCGGCAGGATCGAGGTCGAGAGGTCGGGCGTGTAGATCCGGCCGTCCTTGATGAGGAAGATGTTCTCCCCGGGCCCGTCGGCGATGTAGCCGTCGGACGTGAGCAGGATCGCCTCGTCGTAGCCACCGCGGCGCACTTCCATCGTCGCGAGCATCGAGTTGAGGTAGATGCCGGTCGCCTTGGCGGTGTGCGGGATCACGTTGGGGCCGATGCGCTCCCAGCTCGAGATCTTCGCGCTGACCCCCTGCTTGAGGCTCTCCTCGCCGAGGTACGCGCCCCAGGGCCAGCTCATGATCACGACGTCGACCGGGTTGCCCACGGCCGAGACGCCGAGCTCGCCGTAGCCGTAGAAGGCAATCGGCCGGAGGTAGCACTCCGGGAGGCCGTTGATGGCGATCAGCTCGTGGCAGACCGCGCGCAGCTCCTCGACGGAGTAGCCGAGGTCCATCTGCAGCAGGCGCGCCGAGTTGTCGAGCCGCTTGAGGTGGTCCGCCAGCCGGAAGACCGCGGTTCCCTTGTCGGTCTCGTAGGCACGGATGCCCTCGAAGACGCCGGACCCGTAGTGCAGTCCGTGGGTGCCGACGTGGATGCGTGCGTCGCTCCAGTCGACGAACTCGCCGTTCATCCAGATCTTCTCGGTCTCGCGCATGCCGCAACCCTCCTTTGGTGACTCGAATGTTATGTGCGGGACTCGACGACGTCCACGGGCCGGGCCCGGGAAAGACGTACCAGCTCGGCCGGCGAGAGAACCGCCATATGGCTCTCCGAGCCGGCTCCGATCCATACGACGGGCTGGCTCAGCAGGGTCTGGTCGATGAGCAGGCTGTCGACCTTCGGCAGTGGAAACGGGGCCACCCCACCCGGGTCGAACCCGGTCGCCTCGGCCACCTCCTCGGGTCCCGCGATGCGCGCGAGGGTGGCGCCGGCGGCGCGCGCGATCTTCTCCGAGTCGGCGCGCCGGTCGCCCGGGACCATCACGACGATCGGACGGCCGTCGCAGTCGAAGACGAGCGACTTGACGATCTGGCCGAGCTCGCAGCCGGCCGCCCGGGCGGCTGCCTGAGCGGTCGGCGTGCCGTCCGAGAACTCCTCGACCCGCACCTCTGCGCCGGCCTCCCGGAGGTACTGCGCCACGCGCTCGACGGGCTCCGGCCACGTTCTCTCAGCCACGCCGAAAGCGTAGCTGCAGGCCCCTAGCCTGGATCCGCGCCGCTCTCGCCGAGGACGAACTCCCGGACCAGCTCGAGCGCTTCCACCGGCTTGTCCCGGAACACGCCATGGCCCGCGTCGGCGAAGACCTCCAGCCGCGACCCGCGGATCCCGGCCGCCAGGTCCTCGTGGTCGGCGACGGGCGTGATCGGGTCGGCCTCGCCGGCGAGGATGAGCGTCGGGCACTGGACGCGGCCGAGATCGCCGAGCCAGTCGAAGGTGAGGCCCTCGCCCCGAAAGAAGTGGAAGCCCACCTCGGGCTTCAGGCGGACGCGCGCGAGGATGTCCGGATCGGCTTTGGTCGTGTTGTAGAGCGGCAGGCAGGTGGCGACGTAGGCGTCGAAGTTCTCCTGGTTCGGATCCTCGAAGAGGCGCTTCGCCAGATCGCGCGCCTCCTTCCCGCCGAGCTGCTCGAACATCGGCAGCGCGCGGTCGAGACGGATCTTCGCGGCGCTGCTCGAGACGATCAGCTTGCCCGGAAGCTCCGGGTGCCTGATCGCGGTGCCGAGGGCGACCATCCCGCCGAACGACTGCCCGAACAGGACCGGCCGCTCGATCTCGAGCGCCTCGCAGAAGCCGCGCAGGTCCTCGATCCAGGTGTCGAAGTTCCAGCGCTCGGGCGTGCTCTCGTCGCTGCGGCCCTGCCCGCGGTGGTCGAGGAACACGAGCTGCGCGTCCTCGGCCAGCGGCGTGAGGTAGTGCTTGAGCGTGCTGTGGTCGAAGCCGGGGCCGCCGTGCAGGCAGATGATCACCGGGCGGTCGCGCATCTCGGGGCCGTCCGGGACGAGGCCCATCCCGGCCGTGTCGAAATACAGGTGGACGTCTCCGACGCGGATCCGCATCAGGCCAGCGAAATCACACGCGCGTCGTCGAAGCCTTGCGCGCGGAAGCTCTCGACCACCTCCGGCGGCGGCTCGGTGTCGAGGGACAGCGCCATCAGCGCCTTGCCTCCACGCCGCGTGCGGGAGACGGCCATGTTCGCGATGTTGACGCCCGCCTCGCCGAAGAGCGTGCCGACGCGCCCGATCACCCCGGGCACGTCGTCGTAGCGGAAGAACACCATCAGCGGCGCGAGCTCCATCTCGAGCTCGAAGCCGAGCGCGCTCACGAGCCAGTGGCGATTCTCGTTGCCGATCGTCGTCCCGGTGGCCCGGATCCGCTCGCCGTTCGAGCGGACCTCGACCTGGACGAGGTTCGTGAAGTCGCGGCTCGCTCGGCGGCTCTCCTCGAGCACCTCGATCCCGCGCTCGGCCGCTACCAGCGGGGCGTTCACGTAGTTGACGGGCCCCTCGGCCCGACCCTGGAACGCGCCGTTCAGCGCGGCGACCGTGAGCAGGCGCGTGTCGTAGCCGGCGAGGGAGCCGTGGTACGAGAGCGTGATCTGCTCGGCGCGCCCCCCGGCCAGCTCCATCGTCAGGCGCCCGAGCTTCGCCGCGAGCGGGATGTACGGCCCGAGGAGCTCGAGATCCTCGGCGCGGATCGAGGGGATGTTGACGGCGTTCGTCACGACGGCACCCTCGAGCGCGGCGGCGACCTGCTCGGCGACGATCACCCCGGCGCGGTCCTGCGCCTCCTCGGTCGAGGCCGCGAGGTGCGGCGTGACGACGACGTTGTCGAGGTCGAGCAGCGGACCGGAGTACGGTTCCTCGGAGAAGACGTCGAGCGCGGCGGCCGCGACCTTGCCCGAGCGCAGCGCCTCGACGAGCGCCTCCTCGTCGACGAGCTCGCCCCGGGCGGCGTTGATCAGGCGCGCGCCGTCGGGAAGCCTGTCGATCGCCTCGCGGCCCAGGTAGCCCTGCGTTTCCTCGGTGAGCGGAAGGTGCAGGGTTACGAACTCGGCGGCGGCAAGTGCCTCGTCCTCGGTCTCGGCGCGGTCGACGCCGAGCTCGCGGAAGCGCTCCTTGGCAACGAACGGGTCGTACGCGACGACGCGCATCCCGAGGCCGAGCGCGCGGCGCGCGACCTGCTGCCCGATGCGCCCGAACCCGAGGACCACGAGCGTCTTTCCCTCGAGCTCGACCCCGCCCCACGCCGAGCGCTCCCAGATGCCCTGCTTGAGCGCCGCGTGGGCCTGCGGGATGCTGCGTGCGAGGGCCGCCAGCAGCCCGATCGTGTGCTCGGCGGCCGAGGTGACCGTCGACTCGGGCGCGTTCGCGACCACGATCCCGCGCCTGGTTGCTGCGGCGACGTCCACGTTGTCGACCCCCACGCCCGCGCGGCCGATCACCTTGAGACGCTCGGCGCGGTCGATCAGGTCGCCGGTGAGCTTCGTCGCGGAGCGGATCACGATCGCGTCGTAGTCGCCGATGCGCTCGGCGAGATCGCCGTTCGAGTCCACGTCGACGTCGAAGCGCTCGCGGAGGAGGTCGATCCCCGCCTCGGCGATCGGCTCCCGGACGAGGACCCGCGCCTTGCTCACACCGGTGTGTGCTCGAAGGCCTCGAGCGCGCGCGTGACGGCAACCCCACGCTCGACGTCGGCGCCGAGCTCGACCAGCGCCAGCTCGACCGCGGCGAGCGCGGTCGTGATGTCGAACACGTCGTAGTAGCCGATGTGGCCGATGCGGAAGACCTTCCCTTTCAGCTCGCCCTGGCCCGGCGCGAGCGTGACCCCGTGCCGGTCGCGAAGCAGCAGGACGAGCTCGCCCGAGTCGATGCCGTCCGGCGCGCGGACCGCGGTCAGGACGACCGCGCTGTCGTCGTCGGGCGAGAAGAGCTCGAGCCCCATCGCCTTCGCGCCTTCGCGGCAGGCGCGGCCGAGCCGGACATGGCGCTCGAAGACGCTCTCGAGGCCCTCGTCCAGGAGCATCCCGAGCGCGACGTTGAGCCCGGCGACGAGCGAGACCGGCGGCGTGAACGGCGGGTCGAGCGTCTCCTGGCCCTTGCTCGTCCGCGCCCAGTCCCAGTAGTAGCGCGGCGAGGTCGCGGACGCGCTCTTCTCCCACGCGCCCTGCGAGGCCGCGACCATCGCCAGCCCGGGCGGCGTCATCAGCGCCTTCTGCGAGCCGGTGGCCACGACGTCGATGCCCCATGCGTCGGTCTCGAGCGGCACGGCGCCGAGGCTCGAGACGGCGTCCACGACGCTGAGCGCGCCGCCCTCGCGGACGCTCGCCGCGAAGCTCTGCAGGTCGATCACGACCCCGGTCGAGGTCTCGGAGTGCGTCAGGAAGACGGCCGTCGCCTCGCGCTCGCGCAGGCGGGCGGCGACGTCCTCCGGCGCAGGGATCTCGCTCCACGCGTAGCGCAGATGGTCGACCTCTGCGCCGTACGCGTTCGCGATCGCCGCCCACCGCTCGCCGAAGTAGCCGGCGGAGACGACCAGCACCCGCTCGTCCCGGCGAGCAGATGTTCGCGACGGCCGACTCCAGCGCCCCCGTTCCGGAGCCGCCGAAGACCAGCACGTCGGACCGGGTGCGGAAGACCTCGCGCAGCCTGTCGAGGCACTCGGCGTAGACCTTCTTGAAGTCGGGCCCGCGGTGGTGGACGACGGGCTGGCCGATCGCCGCCGAGACCTCGGGCGGCACGGGCGTCGGGCCCGGCGTCATCAGGTACCGCTTCTGCGCCACTGACCCGAGGGTACTAGCTAGCGAGGGCGGTGCCGGGCGAAGCTGATCACCTGCTGGAACGTCGGCCGGTTCGTCCAGCGCATCGTGTCCGCGAGCAGGCCTCCGGAGAAGCGGATGCGCTCGCCGGTCGCGTCGGCGCGCCACGCGGTCGGGTCGGCCCCCTGCCCCGCCTCGAGCTCGTCGCCGGCCGCGTCGATCGCCGCCCAGAGCGAGCCCTGGCAGGTGGCGAGGTCGCCCGCGCCGCAGTACTTCTGGGTGAACGCACCCTTGACGCTGCGGCCCATGAGCGAGCGGAGATCCTTGTCGACGTAGCCATACCAGCCGCTGTCGTAGGCGGAGCCCTGGTCGTTGGCCGGGTCGTCGAGCGGCTGAAGCGCCTCGAGTTCGGGCAGCGCAGGCCCGAGGACGGGGCTCATCACCGCGCGTGCGATCCGCGGCCAGACGGCGTCCATGATCGCCGCGCCCGGCTCGTCGATCTTGCCGTCGAGGTCGAGGTCGAGCCGGCTTCCGCCCGACGAGCGCCAGCTCTCGAGCAGGTCGAGCATCTGCTGGTCGCGCGCGCTCGGCGCGGTCGTCCCGGCGAGCACCGCCGCGACCGACGGCAGCACCTTGAGCACGCGGAAGTCCTGCGTCGCCGCCGTGTTCATCGCGGCGACAACGGACGCGGGCGAGTACTTCCCGATTCCCGCGAGCGCGTCCGAGAGAAGCTGCACACGCTGGAGCGATCCGTACGACCAGTGGTCGTCGGCGGCGGCGAACCCGTGCGCCGGCTTGTTGTTCCAGTTGACGAGCACGCCTCCGGACGGGTTGATCGCCTGCGGGTGGGCCTTCTGCGAGAGGAAGCCGCGCCACTCGTAGTCGCCGTCGCCGTTGGTCGGCAGCCCGAGGTCGACGCTCGCGGGCCGGATCGGGAGCCGGCCGGAGGAGAAGTAGGCGATGTCCCGGTTGTCGACGTAGGTCCAGTTGAAGCCGAACTCGACCTGGTTCATCACCTGCGTGAACTGCTTGGCCGAGTGGACGCGCGCCTTGTTCAGGTCCTCGAACGCGCGGCCGCTGATCAACTCGCGGCCGTGCGTCGAGCGCTTCACCGAGATGGCGATCTTCTGTGCCCCGGACTGCGCGTAGCCGATCACCGGGCCGTGCACGGTCGTCCGGAAGATCATCTGGTAGTCGGGCGTGCCCTTGACGACGCCCGCGTCGAACGTGCCCATCTCCCGGCACTCGCCCTTGTAGATGTAGTGCGAGTCGTCGCCGCCGCAGAGAATCTCCGCGTACTGGTCGACGATGTCCGAGTTCGACGTCGTTGCGCTCCACGCGTAGTCCGGGCCCCGGCCGATCACGATCCAGGGAACGCCGGGGAAGACGGCCCCGCGGGCGTTGAAGCCGCCGCCGTGGAGGTCGAGCTCGAGGAAGAAGGCGGGGTAGAAGTAGCCGACCTGAGGGCCGGCAACGAAGATCGGGTGGCGCGTGGTCGAGCGCTTCCCGGTGACGAGGATCGCGTTGCTCATGTTCCCGCGCTCCGCCTCCTGCGCCGCGCCCGCCCGCTCGACCGACTTGCCGAGGCTGCCCGCGTCGAGCGCCACGTTGCCGTCCTCGCTCGTGCTCGCTCCGTACGGGAAGCTGCGCGTCGCCGTCGGCGGCGTCTCCGGGTCCTGCTGCTCGCGCAGGTCGTTCCAGACGTCGCGGCCCTGCGTCGGCCCGAGCTCGGCCTGAAGCTCTGCGAGGAGCTCGGCGCGACGGGCCTCGTCGCCTCCGCCCACGCCGTACTGGCCGGCGAGAACCGCCGCTGCCGCGATCGTGTCGTTCCGGGTCCAGAGCTTGATCCCCGGGTGGTTCTTGGTGAAGTTGGCGTTGATGCCGGCGGTGTAGGCGTCGACGTCCCGAATGATCTCCCGCCCCTTCTTGCCCATGCTCTTCGCGAGCTTGAGCTGCGTCGCGAGCGCGTTCTCGGTCGCCTTGCTCGGGACGAACTCGCGGCTCTGGTCGTACGGCGGGCCGTCGAGGGCGGTCACGCGGCCAGGCCCGCGGATCAGCTGCAGGATCAGCCAGCGGTCCTCGGCCGTCACCCAGCCGGCGCCCCACTCCGTGTCGGCGGAGGTCTTGCCGTAGACGTGCGCGACGCCCCACGCGTCGCGCAGGATGCGGACGCCTGCGCGCGGCACCGGCTCGCGCTTCGTCTTGCCGACCGCGCCGAGCGTCTCCGGCTTGTACAGGTGGCTCAGCGTCTTGGCGGTCACATTGCCGCGCAGCCGTGTGAGCGCGTCGTAGAGCTTCTCCTGGTCGACGGCGTGCGGGCCTGCGTTGCCCGACTCCCCGGGCGGGAGGATGTTGCGCGCGATCAGGGCGTAGTCGCGCTGCTGCGCGGCAGGCGAGGATGAGGCGAGCAGCGTCGCCGCAAGCGCGCACAGTACGAATCCTCCGACTCTGAACCCCATCTCGCGGCGCGAGACTACAGACTGGGGTTACGGGAGTGCGCTGAGCGGGTCGACCGCGGCGCCGCGGACGCGGACCTCGAAGTGCAGATGCGGGCCGGTCGCGTCGCCGGTTGCGCCGACCTGGCCGAGCACCGAGCCGGTCGACACGGTCTCGCCGAGACGCACGCCGACGACCGACAGGTGCGCGTACATCGTCCGGACGCCGTCGTCGTGCGCGACGACGACGAGCCGTCCCCACCCGCCGAACGCGTATCCCGCGAAGGTGACGCGGCCCGGCGCTGCCGCCTGCACGTCGGTGCCGCGATCCGCCAGCAGGTCGACGCCCGCGTGGAACCGCGCGCCGCGAGGCCCGAAGCCGTCGCCGACCGGCGCCTGAACCGGCCAGGCGAGCGAAAGCGGACAGCGCGCGGGCGCCTTGCGGAGCGCCGCGAACGTCGCCGGGCCGGCTACGCCGTCGACTGGGAGCCCCGACCAGCGCTGGAAGCGGCGCAGAGCGGTCTCGGTCCGCACGCCCAGGCCGCCGTCGAACGTCGCCGAGGGGAAGCCGTGCCAGGCGAGCATGAACTGAAGCGCGGCGACGTCCCAGCCGACGTTCCCGCGCGTGAGTGGGCGGCTGCCGAGGAGGTGGCGGCCGTACCGTCCGAGCGCGCGGCGCGTCTTCGGTCCCACGACCCCGTCGACGGGGAGGCCGACGCGGCGCTGGAACCGCATCACGGCCTTGGCGGTCGCGGGCCCGCGGACGCCGTCGATCGTGCCGTGGTAGAGGCCACGGTTGTGCAGCGCGACCTGGAGCGCGGCAACGCCCGCGCTGTGCGCCGCGGCGTGCGGTGCGAAGACGAGCGCCGCGAGTACAACGAGGAACGCGAGGGACCTGGGGCGGCAGGTGCCCATGGCCCCATTGTCGGCAATTTCCAGCGGCATTTGGGGTAATTCCCCCCGGCTGGGTGGGGTCAGTGAGGCGGGTGTCCACAGCCCTCGAGGGCTCGCGCTGATGAGCACATGACGTCAGAATCGCCCCAGTGGAGCGGCGTTTCGCGCTGTGGCTTGATCTGGCCCTGAAGGCGCTGCTGGTCGGGCTGCTGCTGTTTGCACTCGCGCGACCCGATCTCCCCCAGTTCCACGGCAAGGCGATCCTCGCCCGAGCGATCCTGTATCCACTCGCGGCGCTGATCGTGCCGGTGGTGTGGTGGCTGCGTGGACGCAGCGGCCGAGCACGCGGGGCATACCCGTTTGCGATGGACATCCTGCTCACCCTGCCGTTCCTGATCGACGTCGCCGGAAACGCCGCCAACTTCTACGACACGATCGACCACTGGGATGACGCGAATCACTTCGTCAACTGGGCAATCCTGGTGGCCGCGTTCGGGCAGTTGCTCATCCGACTGCCGGTCGGCCGCTGGGAGACGTTCGGTCTCGCAGTCGGGTTCGGGTCGGTGACAGCGGTGCTGTGGGAGTTCGCGGAGTACTTCACGTTCATCCGCAACTCGCCGGAGCTGCAGACCGCCTACACCGACACGCTCGGAGATCTCGCGCTGGGCCTCAGCGGCTCCGTGCTCGCCGCGACGTTGACGGTGACCGTGCTGTGGCCGAAGACGAAACGTCACACATCCGCCACAAGCCCGTGACACTCTCGCGCGCCTTGTGCCGCTACCGTCTTCACTCCCCTTGGGTGGGAGGGGGTTTGGGATGGGTCCGCGCCTGGCAGGCGGTTAGGCGCTCAGCTTCTCTTGTAGGCGCTGGTTGACCACCTTCGCGTTCGCCTTGCCACCCGTCTCCTTCATCACCTGGCCGACGAAGAAGCCGAGCAGGCCCTCCTTCCCGCCGCGGTACGCAGCCACCTGCTGCTCGTTCTCGCTGAGGATCCGCTCGATCACGGGGTCGAGTTCGGACACGTCCGCGATCGCCGTCTCCCCCAGATACCGATCCGCGGCGAAGTCCGGCGAGGCGCTCGCCGCGAGGGCCTCGGTGAACGCGGCCCGCGGAATCTCCTCCCGCCGCTCGATCACCTTGCCGAGCTCGTCGGCCTTCACCGCGTCCGGGTCGACGCCCGCCGCCGCGAGCTCGTTCATGACGACGTTTGCGACCGCCTGCCGTTCGCCCGGAATCCGCGAGTAGAGGCCGTCGCGCTCGCTCGTGACGAGGCCTTCGGCAAGGGCGAAGCCAACCTCCGCCTCGAGCCGGCGGATCCGCGCCGACGGCGCCTCCGGAAGGTCGCCGCGCAGGCGCTCGACCAGCTCGCGGTCCGGCTCGAGCGGCACCAGATCCGGCTCCGGGAAGTAGCGGTAATCCTGCGCCTCCTCCTTCGAGCGCAACGGCGCCGCCGCCTCGTTGCCCGGGTCGAAGTGCAGCGTCTCCTGCACGACCTCGCCCCCGGACTCGTAGATCTCGACCTGCCGCCGGATCTCGCGCTCGATCCCCTTCGCAGCGAAGTTGAACGAATTCATGTTCTTCAGCTCGGTCCGCGTCCGCAGCTCGTCCGACCCTTCCGGCCGCACCGACACGTTGACGTCGAAGCGGAGCGAGCCCTTCTCCATCTCCGCGTCGGAGATTCCGAGCTCGACCACCGTCTGGCGGAGCAGCTGCAGGAATCGCTTGGCCTGCTCGGGCGTGCGGAGGTCGGGCGCGCTCACGATCTCGACGAGCGGCGTCCCCGCGCGGTTGAAGTCGACGAGCGAGCTCTCGGAGCCGTGGATCCGCCCCTCCGCCCCGCCCACGTGGACGGTCTTGGCCGCGTCCTCCTCGAGGTGCGCACGCACGATCCCGACCTCGCTGTCGCCGTCAGGCCCCGGCACGAGCACGCGGCCGCCCACGCAGAGCGGCTCGTCGTACTGGGAGATCTGGTAGCCCTTGGGGTTGTCCGGGTAGAAGTAGTTCTTGCGGTGGAAGACCGCGCGCGGGGCGATCTCGCAGCCGAGCGCCAGCCCGAGCCGGATCGTCCACTCGACCGCCTTGCGATTCGGCACCGGGAGCGACCCCGGGAACGCGAGGCAGACCGGACACGTCTGCGTGTTCGGCGGCTCGAAGTAGGCGACCCGGCAGCGGCAGAACATCTTCGTCTGCGTCTTCAGGTGAACGTGAATCTCGAGCCCGATGACCGGCTCCCAGCTGACGCTCACCTGTACCGCTCCGGGACGAAGTCGAAGCCGATTGCGCGCTCGAGGGCGTTGCCGGCGCGGAACAGGAGGTTCTCAGAGAACTGCCGACCGATCAGCTGCAGGCCGACCGGTAGCCCGCCTGAGAGCCCGCACGGGATCGAGAGCCCGGGCAGACCGGCGAGGTTCGAGGGGATCGTGAGCAGGTCCGCCGCGTACATCGCGAGCGGGTCGGCCGTGCGGGCCCCGAGCTCGAACGCGACGGTCGGCGACGTCGGGCTGATGAGCACGTCGAACCGCTCGAACGCGGCTGCGTGCTCCTCGCGGATGACGGTGCGAACCTTCTGCGCCTGGCCGTAGAAGGCCTCGTAGTACCCGGCCGACAGCGCGTAGGTGCCGAGCATGATCCGCCGCTTCGGCTCGTCGCCGAACCCGTCGTGGCGCGTGCGGTCGTACATGGCGCGGACGTCGCCGTTCATCTCGGAGCGGAGCCCGTAGCGGACGCCGTCGTAACGGGCGAGGTTGGAGGACGCCTCCGAGGGCGCGATCAGGTAGTAGCAGGGCAGGCCGAACGCCACCGAGCGCGGGAGGCTGCACTCGCCGATCTCTGCGCCGAGCTCCCGGGCGACCTCGAGCGCCCGCTCCACCTCGGCGGTGACACCCGGCTCGATCCCCTCCGCCTGGTTCAGCTCCACGGGCACGCCGATGCGCAGGCCCTCGAGGTCCTCCGCCTCGGGGAGCTCGACCGGCTCGGGCAGCTCGACGGTGGTGGTGTCGTTGGCGTCGCGCCCGGCGATGATCCGGTACAGGAGCGCGCAGTCGCGGACGGTCTTCGCGATCGGGCCGATCTGGTCCAGGCTCGAGGCGAAGGCGACGATCCCGTAGCGGGACACCGTGCCGTAGGTCGGGCGCAGGCCGACGACTCCGCAGAGCGCGGCCGGCTGCTTGATCGAGCCGCCGGTGTCCGAGCCGAGCGCCCACGGCGCCAGGCCGGCGGCGACGGCCGCAGTCGACCCGCCTGAGGAGCCGCCGGGAACGCGAGTCGGGTCCCAGGGGTTTCGGGTCGCGCCGTAGGCCGAGTTCTCGGTTGACGAGCCCATCGCGAACTCGTCCATGTTGGTCTTGCCGAGAAGCGAAAGACCCACCTCCTTGCAACGCGTCGCGACGGTCGCGTCGAACACCGGGCGGTACCCGGCCAGGATCTTCGAGCCGGCAGTCGTCTCGACGCCCTTGGTCGAGACCACGTCCTTGAGGGCGATCGGGACGCCGCTAGCCCCCTCTGCACCGTCCTCGACCGTGCAGAGGTAGGCGTTCAGCTCGTCGTTCCGCTCCGCAACCGCGTCGAGGTAGGCGCGGTGCAGCTCGGCCGCGGAGACCTCCCCGCGCTCGAGCATCCCGGCGGCCTCCTCCACGGTGAGCCGGAGGGTGTCGATCACCGGAGCTCCCACCGGATCGACCCCCAAACCTCCCCCAGGGGTCCCCCGGACCCCTACAGACACGGTAGCCGTGATGGACGCACGTGTCCGTGCCGGGAGCGTCACGAATGTGCAACAGCTGGAACCTCACGCCGCGGGCACGCGGAAGGAGTCGTCCTCCCGGTCGGGAGCGTTCGCGAGCGCCTCGTCGACGCTCAGCGACGGCCTCGGCTCGTCCTCCGCCCAGACGTTGGACAGGTCGAGCGGATGCGCGGTCGGCTCGACCCCGCTCAGGTCGAGCTCGCCCACCTTGCCGACCGCCTCGAGGATCGCGCTCAGCTGCTCGGCGAACCGCTCGACCTCTGCGTCGGAGAGCTCGAGCCGCGCGAGCCGGGCGACGTGCAGCACCTCCTCGCGAGAGATCGTCATCCCCAGAATCCTGTCAGAACCGCGCGGAGCGAAACCAGGCGGCGGGCACGCGCGCGTGAACCGACTCGGCTGCGTATTGCGTAGTACCGGATGGGGTTCGTGGGGGACCGAGACCCTCCCCACGAGAAACGGGGCCCCGTTCGGGGCCCCGTTTTACTTTCGGTTCCGGAAAGGGTCTAGACCGGCATGACGTTCGCAGCCTGCAGGCCCTTATCGCCCTGCACGACCTCGAACTCGACCTGCTGACCCTCGGTCAGCGACTTGTAGCCTTCCCCTGCGATCGCCGAGAAGTGGACGAAGACGTCTTCGCCGCCTTCGCGCTCGATGAAGCCGTAACCCTTCTCGTTCGAGAACCACTTGACAGTGCCCTTGGGCAAGCCAAACTCCCTTCCTGCACAAACAACGACGGCCCGGGCACCGAGCCGCCGACCTACGGTGAAGCGGCGCCAACGTTAGCGAGGCCGACCGGGGAACGCAAGAAGCCCCCGTCGGTACCGGGCGGCGCGCACCGTGTTCTGCAGAAGCATCGCGATCGTCATCGGTCCGACGCCTCCCGGCACGGGTGTGAGGAACCCCGCGCGCTCGGCCGCGGACGCATCGACGTCGCCGACGAGGCCGTCCTCGGTGCGGTTGACGCCGACGTCTACGACCGCGGCGCCCTCCTTCACCATCTCGCCCGTGACGACGCCCGCGCGGCCGGCCGCGACGACCAGCACGTCGGCGTCGAGCGTGTAGTGAGAAAGGTCGTCCGTGTGCGTGTGACAGATGCTGACCGTCGCGTGCGCCTGCAGGAGCAGGTGCGCGACGGGCTTGCCGACGATGTCGCTCCGGCCGACGACGACGGCCCGAGCGCCGTCGATTGGCACCTCGTGCTCCGCCAGGAGCGCCATGATCCCGAGCGGCGTCGCCGGCACGTGCGTCGGCCGGCCGAGATAGAGCTGGCCCGCGTTGAACGGGTGCACGCCGTCCACATCCTTGATCGGGTCGAGCGCAGCGATCGCGGCCGCCTCGTCGATCTGCCCCGGGAGCGGCAGCTGGATCAGGATCCCGTCGATGCCGTCGTCGGCGTTCAGCTCGGCGACGGCCGCGTCGAACTCCTCCTGCGAGATGTCCTCGGGCAGCTTGAGGTCGGTCGAGCGCATGCCCGCCTCGGCGGCGGCCTCGTGCTTGCGGCGGATGTAGATCGTGGAGGCGGGGTCGTCGCCGACCTGCACAGTCGCGAGCCCGACATCGCCCAGCTCGCCGACCTCCTCGGCGACCTCGGGCAGGATCCGCTCGGCGAGCGGACGCCCTTCCATCAGCGTCGCCGCCAAGGTCAGGAGAAAGGCAGCTCGACGTCGCTGACGTCGAGCCCGAGCGACTCCGCAAGGCGGACGCCGATCTCGATGTCCTCCCGCAGCTTCTCGATGTCGCGCGAGCGCATCGCCTCGCCGATGAAGGCGCGCTCCTGGGGCCGCCAGAGCGCGTGCTGAACGAAGATCGGGAGCAGCCGGTTCGCCGCCTCGACGAGGTTGCGCTTCGTCTTCTTGTCCGCGTTTGTGAGCAGAACCTTCTCGTAGGCCATCCCGGCCCCGTGGTGGATCCCGTCGTCGGTGGTCAGCCGGTGGCAGAGATCCTCGAGAACCGTTCCGCGCGAGGCCCGTGCGATCAGCCGGAAGCGCGAGATGATCAGGCGCTCGTAGAAGACCTGCATCTGGAAGACCTTCTCCTCGAGCGTGTCGGCCTCGAGCGTCATGTGCGCCAGCTCGTCGAGGTACGGGTCGCGCTCCGCCGTGCCGCCCGCCTCCTCGATCAGCTTCAACCACGCCTCGGTGTGGCGCGACTCGTCCTGCACCATCGTCGAGTAGTAGAGCTTCGCCTCGGGATCGGGCGCGATGTTCAGGAGCTGCGAGGACATGTCGCAGGCGAGCATGTCCGCCTGGAGCTGCTGGGTGAGCACGGAGCGCCACATGTCGCGGCGCCTTCCTTGCCGCACGGGCGAGCCCTTGCCTTCCGGAATCGGCGGCATCTCTCCCCACGGCAGGTCGCGAACCTGCCACTCCTGGCGCTTCGCGAGCTCGTAGAAGCGGAGGAGGCCCGCGAAGGCTTCGCGTTCTTCCTGCTCCTGGTCGATGGCCGGGCTCGTCGACATGCGCTGGACCCTATCGGCCCCTAAGCTCCCCCGCGATGGAAAGACGCAAGTGGCCGCGGAAGAACGACGCCGCCTCGATCCAGGCCCGGCAGGAGGCGCTCGGGCTAGACGGCGAGGTGACGGGGCTCGACCTCGAGCCGTTCGCGAGCGCGCAGGAGATGCTGACCGGCGTCGCCGTGACCCCGGTCTCGGTCGTCGGCCCGGTCGAGCTCGAGCTCGGCGAGTACGAGCTGCAAGAGCCCGGCGGCGAGGTGGTCGAGACCGGACGCGCGCGGGATTCCGTCTTCGTCCCGCTCGCCCACACCGAGGGCGGCCTTTCCGCCTCGATGCAGCGCGGCGCGCTGGCCGTCGCCGAGTCGGGCGGCTTCCGAACCTACGTCCTCGCCGACCGGATCACGCGCGCCTCGTGCTTCGTCTGCGCGTCGGCCGCCGACGCGGTCGAGCTCGCCCAATGGATCGCGGATGAGCTCTCGGCGATGCAGGACTGGATCGCCGCACAGGACGACCCTTCGCTCTCGAAGTTCGCACGTCTGCGCGAGGTGAAGACGCACGTCGTCGGGCCGATGTGTCACGTCCTCTGGCGCTGGACGACGGGCGACGCGGTCGGGGCGAACATGATGACCCGCAACTCGTACGTCCTGAACATGGGCTACGTCATGGAGCGCGCGCCGGTCCGGCCCGAGCGCGCGATCCTCGAGGCGAACATGGGCGGCGACAAGAAGCCGTCGTTCGAGTACTTCCAGAGCGGCCACGGCAAGACGGTCCTCGCCGAGGCCACGCTGACGGACGACGCGATTCGGCGCGTCCTGCGGACGAGCGCGGACGATCTGCTCGACCTTGCCTGGGCCGGGACGCACGGCGCGGTCGCCTCCGGGATGCAGTCGGTCGCCTTCACGCCCGCCTCGGCAATCGCCGCCATCTTCGCGGCCACCGGCCAGGACCTCGGCATGGTGGGAACGAGCTCGATGTGCCACGGCACAGGACGGCGCGTCGAGGGCGGCCTCCAGGTCGCGCTCCGCCTCCCCGGGCTCGAGGTGGCGACGATCGGCGGCGGCACGACCCTCCCCTACGCGCAGCAGTGGCTCGAGCTGCTCGGCTGCGCGGGCGCCGGGAAGGTCTACCGCTTCGCCCAGATCGTCGCGGCGGCGACCCTCGCGCTCGAGATCTCAGCGTCGGCGGCGATGGCGACGGCCGGTTCGGCCGAGTTCTTCCGCGCGCACCACGAGCGCGGCGGGCTGCGCTAGTTTCGATCAGTACTTTCCCGCGTCCGGGACGCCTCTTCTCCACGGCGCCGCTCAGCGCTTCTGCCGATGGCCGCGCCTCGCGTGGCGGCGAGCATGCAAGACATGGATCTCTCACCGCGCTTGGGCCTTCTGCTCGCCCCGGTCCTGGCGCTGGCGCTGACGATCCCGGCCGCCGCCTCGGGACCGACGACTGGCTCTATCACGCGCGACAGGCCAGCAGCGCGTCCCGGACTGGCTGGCCGAGTACGACGACGAGAGCTCGGAACCGCTCAGCTTCGATCAGCTGACACAGGCGCTCAGGCAGTCGGTCGAAGGCCCCGAGCTGTACGGGTTGCGTGTCACGAGCACTCCCCACTACGCGGGCGACCGCAGGCTTCTGGCCACGGTGAGCCCGAACGACGACCGCCTGCGCGACAAGGCGACCGTCCAGTTTCGACTCGAGCGGCCGGCGACGGTGACGATGAGCGTCATGGTCTGCTCGAAGCACGGAAAGGTCGTGTGGCGCACCAAGGCCTCTCTCCCCGCAGGTGACGAGAAGCTCGTCTGGGCGCCATCGCCAACGACGCTGCCGAGGACCTACCTGCTCCTTCTGACCGTGACGGCAAACGGGGTGCGTCACGCCTACGGAAATCCCGATTACCGGCTGGCGAGGCTCGACCCCGCGCCGGTCGTCCGGGTGCGGGGAGTCGACGCCGGCTTCGGCAGGAGGAGCTACTCGCCGGGAACTCGAGCGCGGCTGCACATCGCAACGGACGCACCGAGCTTCACGGTCCAGTTCTTCCAGGCCGGCCCCGAGCTTCAACCGACCGAGGGGTATGCGATGGAGGGCGAGCCGGTGAACGAGCCGAGAACGTTCACGTGGGCGACGCACCGCGACAGCCCCGGCACGATCGTCGTGCACATCGGCGACTGGCCGAACGGGATCTACTACGCGGAGGTCGAGGCGTCCGACGGCAGGGTGGGCTATGCGCCGTTCGTCGTTCGTCCACATGTGTACGGCGCGCACCGCGTCGCGTACATCGTCCACACCAACACCTGGGAGGCCTACAACCACCAGGACGTCAACGCCGACGGCTGGGGCGACACCTGGTACGCGGCCAACGGGATCCGAAACGTCGACCTCGCACGTCACTACGTCGGCCTCGGCGCCCCGCCGAAATGGCGCGCCTACGACCTCGCTCCGCTCCACTGGCTCTACCGGACCGGCAAGAAGGTCGACTTCTTCAGCGACGACGACATCGAGGGCGTCCGGACCGCGCGCACGCTCGCGAACCACTACGACCTGATCGTCTTCCCGGGCCACGAGGAGTACGTCACGCGCCACATGTACGACCTGATCGCCGGCTATCGCAACCTCGGCGGCAATCTGATGTTCCTCTCCGCGACCAACTTCCTCTGGTGCATCGAGCGCCACGGCAACCGGATCACGCGGACAGCCGAATGGCGGTGGCTCGGCCGGCCGGAGTCGCGCCTGATCGGCGTCCAGTACCGCGGCAACGACGAGGGCACGCATCGTGGCCCCTACACGCTGACCCCGTCCGGGCGTTCGTCGTGGGAGTTCGAGGGCGTCGACCGGACAGCGCTGCCACTCTGGCGCTGGTTCGGGATCGAGTTCGACATGACCACCTCGGTCTCGCCTCGCGGAATCCGCGTTCTCGCGCGGGTGAATCCGCACATGCCCAATCCACGCCTGCGCGGCGAGATGACCTACTACACGCGCGGGCGCGCGAAGGTGTTCGCCGCGGGTGTGCTCAACTTCCCGGGCTCCACGTACTACCCCGCGTACCGACAAGTGCTCGAGAACGTCTGGGCGCGGCTCGTCAAGCCGTGACGACGAGCCACCAACACTCTCCTCAGTGATTCAGGCGTGCGGGCGAGGCGCCGATATCGAGGAAAAGCGACATCTGCGGTCATTTCGAGGTGACAAATGCTTCGGATCTGGCTCATGGCGATGCTCGCGGCAGCCCTCCTGACAGTCGTCAGGACGTACGACCTAGCGCACCGAACCGGCCTGCTGAGCTCGTGCGCGACGATCCATGCGCCGGCCGGCCACCACGGCAACTGGCACTCGTGCCGTAAGGGCCTCCTCGACGGACGGCCCGACCTCGCGAGCGAGAGGTGCCGCAGCCAGGGTCAAACGGGCTCCCACGAGTACTGGCGCTGCCCGGCTTTGCGGACAACCGCGAAGTCGGCCCAGTAGCCACCGAGAACCGCTCCCGCAGCTAGGTTCTGCTTCGTGCTGCGCGAGGTTGCCGAGTACCCGAACTCCTTCAGCCCGCTGGGGTCGCAGGACGAGCGGATCGAGACCGACCGCTACACGCTCTGCCTCGGCGCGGGCAAGACCTGGAACACGGTTCAGCGGCAGCGGTTCGCGCTCGAGGAGGTCGACGACGTGCTCGCCGAGGTGCGCGCGGCGTTGCGTGAGCGCGGCCGGCCGAGCACGCAGTGGGAGGTCGGCAGCTCTGCGCCTTCGGGCCTCGTGGACGCGCTGCTGGAGCGAGGGCTCGTCCCCGACAAGGACCCGTACGCGGTGGCGCTCGTCTTGACGCACGAGCCGCCTCCGATCGGCGAAGGCTTCGTCGCGCGGCAGATCGAGACACTCGAGGAGCTGGAGGCCGCGTGCGAGGTCCAGTGGGAGGCCTTCGGCGCAACCGAGGCCGAGATCGCCGAGGCGAGAGCGCTCCTTCCGGAACGCTTCCGCGACACGACCTACCTGCGACACGCGGTCTGGCTCGACGGCGAGCTGGTGAGCACCGGGACCTCGGCGCCAACCCAGCACGGCCTCCTGCTCTACGGCGGGTCCACGCTCCCCAGCGCCCGCGGCCGCGGCGCGTACCGCGCGCTCCTGCGTGTGCGCTGGGACGACGCACTCGCGCTCGGAACACCCGCGCTGATCACGCAGGGCGGCTCGATGTCGCGCCCGATCCTCGAGCGCCTCGGCTTCGAGCGGGTCGGCGAGATCCACATGCTGCTCGACAAGCTCTCCGACTGATCTCACGCCGGAAGCTCCGGCAGCGTTTCTCGTTAGGAGTGGTCCTATGGACGTGAGCGAGCGCCTCGCCCCGGCACGCGCCGGCCGCCTCCGGCGGGAGACGACGCTCGTGCTTGCGGCGGCGCTCGTGACGGTCGTCCTCTGGGCCTCGGCGTTCGTCGCCATCAGGTCGGCGGGACGAAGCCTCTCGCCCGGCGCGCTCACGCTCGGGCGGCTCGTCGTGGCCTCGCTCGCGCTGCTCGCGATCGCCGCGATGCGCCGCGAGCTGACGCCGAGGCGAGAGGACCTCCGCGCCGTCGCCCCCGCGCTCGTCGGCACGAGCCTGCTCTGGTTCGCCGGCTACATGATCGCGCTGAACGCCGGCGAGCGGCGCGTCGACGCCGGCACCGCGGCGATGCTGATCGGGATCGGTCCCATCGCGGTCGCGATCCTCGCCGGCTTCGTGTTGCGCGAAGGCTTCCCGCGGACGCTGCTCGTCGGTTGCGGAGTCGCATTCGTCGGCGTCGTGGTGATCGGAGCCGCGACCTCGAACGGCCGCTCGACGACGGCAGGCGTCGTGCTCTGCGTGGTCGCCGCGTGCTCGTACGCGGTCGCGGTGATCCTGCAGAAGTCGGTCATCGGACGGCTGACCGCGCTCCAGACGACGCTCTTCTGCTGCGTCATCGCCGCGGTCGCCTGCCTGCCGTTCGCCTGGCAGCTCGTCCGTGAGCTCGGAGAGGCGCCCGGAGGTGCGATCGCCTGGACGGTCTACCTCGGCGTCTTCCCGACCGCGATCGGCTTCACGACGTGGGCGTTCGCGTTGGCCCGAACGGACGCGGGCAAGCTCGGCGCGACCACCTACCTGGTCCCGCCGATCTCGATCCTGCTGGGCTGGCTGATCCTGTCCGAGAGCCCGCCGGCCCTCGCGCTGCTGGGCGGCGTGCTGTGCCTGGGCGGAGTCGCCGTCATCCGCCGCGGCGGGCGCTAGGAGGCATGACCGACGGTGCAGCTGGATTGCGGCTAGGGTGTAACCAGCGCGTTGGCTCTAGCTGTTGAAGCCGCCGAGGCTGTGCACGTTCCTCTCCGACTGTGACCCTGGCCTGACCGCCGCAGTGCGCTCATTCGAGCACTCTGCCCCGTAAGACCACAGAAGGAGCATCAGATGCATGCCATCATTCGTCGTTACGAAGGTGTCGACATGAACCGCATGAACGAGGTCGTCGGCAAGGTCAACGAGACGTTCATTCCGCAGCTCCGCGAGCTCCCCGGCTTCAGCGGCTACTTTCTCCTCGAGGCCGACAAGGGTGTCGTGAGCTCGCTCAGTCTCTTCGAGACCGCCGAGCAGGCCAACGAGTCCACGAAGCTCATCACGAAGTGGATCAGCGACGAGAACTTCAGCGGCGCGATTCCGAACGAGCCGAAGATCACAAACGGCAAGGTCGTTGCTCATAGCGACCGCGTTCCTGCGCTCGTCTAGCTCGACCGCACTTCGCATCAACGAGAAAGGCCCGGCGGTGCCGGGCCCTCTCGTGCGGTATGGGTCGCCCGGAGTCCTCGGCTGTTGCAGGTTCCTCATCGAAGCTCACCGACGCACGCGAAGATCTCGCCGACCGTCCCGAACGCACTCTTTCAGCGTTCGAATCCGCTCGGCGCCTCTTTATCTCGCTTTCGCAGTGTCCCGGTCCACCGCCGGAATGGGAGCTTGTCGACTGGGAGACGAGCGCCCTGGCCGACGGGCCGCGGAGCGCCGAACGACTGGACGGCCTGCCTCACGACGATGCGTCCGGGCACGTTGAATCACTCCTGCGACCCGGTACCCATGCGGCGCTCTCTGGCGCCAGGTCACGGCGGAACCCGATCAGTCGCCGCTGTTCGCTCAGGAAGCGGGCGCAGTCGGCCCGTAGGTCCTCGGACACGAATTCGCCTGGAAGCTCAGGCTCAGGCGACGACGGCGATGCCGCCGCATGGCTCGGTGCAGAATTCACTCCCCACCTCGGTGTGGAAACTGTGGAAAACCGTTGGCTTGTGGAGCCGCACGCGCATCGCTTGGACTGGCAAGCGGCGCGTCCCGGCGACTTTACGACGCGTGGCCCCGGTGTGGGATCACTCAAATGGGGTACGTTCGGGGAAATCCTCGGAAAGAGCGCGAACTTCTGCAGCGGCTCGTCAACTCGTCGCTCTTTCGGCCATGCCTCGGAGCGTCTGCGCTGCTTGCTGTCGGCTGTTCGCGGTTTGGGCACGACCACGGATATCACTGGGGCACGGCAGGCGCTTCGCCGCCGGCAGGGCGACTGGCGCGCGCCACGAGAAGAAAGTTTGTCGATCGCCCACGTTCACGCGGTTATAGGGATCGACCAAACCCGGACACGAGAAGGGTCCGACCGTCCGCTGGGACGAGCATCACCCGCTCGTGCCCGAGGTCTGGCGGTGGAAGATCGAACCGCATCGCCTACCTCGGTCCTCACGTCGACGGCTCCGCAGCAGGGACGCTGACGGTCAAGCAAGGCGCGAGTGGAGCTCGCCTACAAGCGCAAGTTCAGCTAGGTGAAAGTCGCCTGGCCCTGCGAGGCCGACTCTCCTCTTCCCTGGATCCGGAGACGGCAATGGGAGTTCAGGGCGGCCCCCTGTTTAGATGTAGCGGCGGAACTCCGCGATGTCCGAGCGATAGTTGTACGTCTCGTTGAAGGGTCCCCCCTCATCTCCCCAACTGGCGACCATGGGCACTCCTGTGCCTGGTTTGCTGATGATGATCGCGACGTGCTTGCCGGGGTCAGGCCCGTAATGGACGAGGTCGCCGCGCAGGAGATTCGAAACATGCTGGACGGGTTGACCGTGACCGCGCAGCGTGCCCGTGTAGCCGCCGGTCCAACCTGAGCCGTTCACAATGTCAGCCAGCCCGAACTTCAGGAACAGAGCGTTCCACAGGCACCACGTGACGAACGAAGAACAGTCAGCGACCTTCGGGTACTGGCCGTTACGAGAGTTGAGGCGCTTCGCGATGCCCTCCCAGCGCGGCTTCGCCTCCTGGCTGTAGTGGAGAGGAGCGTGATGGAGCGCAAGGATCGCTGCCTGCGTCGCGCGGTCACGCGCGCGAAGACGCTGTGCCCGGCTGAGTCCCGATGCTGACGGCATCAGCCAGGCTCCATGCCGGGCTCAGAGCTCCCAATGTCACCTTTGTCCTCCGTCCTCTTCTTGGGGTCCCTTGGCTCGACCTCGATCGCTTCGACGTCAATGTCGTCGGCTGCGTCGAAGGCGTATTCGGGATCCGCATCCGCGAAGCGTTCCCCGCTCGTCGCTTCCATGCCGTTCCATCCCCTTTCGCCAGCTCACGTACGTGTGGTCATACACCCCGCCGACCTGGTGTTTCAAGTGATGCCGCTCGACCTGGTGTTCAAATGATGCCGCCGTTACCCCACTCCCTCGACCAGACCTGCCGACGTGCGGAAGAAGCTCGCAACGTGAAGGAAGTTCCTCAGCGACCAAGGCGCCGAGCGGATTCGAACCGCTGTACGGGGCTTTGCAGGCCCCTGCCTAACCTCTCGGCCACGGCGCCGCGGCGACCATCGTAGCCCGGAGTCGCGGACAGGCCTTCACCGCCGATGGCGGCTGAGCTGCCATCGGCTCACCGGCGCTGATGGAGAGGCAGGCCGGTCGAAGTCGTCATGGCTCCGCGCCAGCGGAGCCGGACTTCGAGCGGGAAGCTAAAGGAGGTCGAGATCGTCTTCGTCGGGATCGTCGCGGTGGCGGTGCCGGTACACGACGAAGGCCGCTGCGAAGAGCGGGACCGCCAGCAGGAACCACGGATCCGCCCACGCAGTGGAAAGCCAGAGCGCGACCGCCGTGGCGGCCGCGCTCCAGCGAAGTGCCCGTTGTTCGCGGGCTGTCAGATTCGAATAAATGTCGCGCAACATCACTAAGGAAGGACGTTAGCGACGCTCTCGATTGCGTTTCTTACGTTGTCAGAAAGAAGCGTGATTGCTCCGATTACCGCGATTGTGATGACAGCAAGGACGACGCCGTACTCGGCCATCGTCTGCCCGTCCTCACGGCGATGAAGTGCGTCTGCCGCATCTGCGACGGACGTCTGCATGAAAGCGTAAAGCTTGAGCACGAGTTCACCTCCCTTCGGGATGTTCGGGGAGGGGGCGACTGTTAGGTGTGAAGTAAGGACGGTGGTTTGGCTCCACGTCGCGATCCCTCCGGGTTGCGTTTGTGGCGGGGCCGCACCGCCCTTCTCTATCGCTGCTTTCATCGTCATCGCCTGGCGAAGCGCCGCATCCCCCAAAGAAGCGATTCGACGGCTTGATCAGGCGGTTTTCGGCCCGTGGAGGGCGAAAATCAGGAGCTGGAGGCCGGTGCCGGCGGCGACGGCTTTGCGAGCGTCGTCCGTAGCGGTACCTCGCGGAGCAGCCACGAGAGCCCGAACGGGATGATCGCGATCAGCATCCCCCAGAGAAAGACGCCGTGGAGGGAGTGGGCGAAGGCTTGGAGGAAGGCGTCGTGGATCGCGGGCGGCAGGTGGTGCACCTGCTCCGGGTTCAGGTGGAGGCCACCGCCGAGCTGGCCGGTCACGCTCGCCGGGAAACGGGCGAGCTGGTCCGAGAGCCGCGCGGCGAAGATCGCGCCGAAGATCGCGACGCCGAACGAACCGCCGACGGAGCGGAAGAACGTGGCAGTCGAGGTAGCGACGCCCATGTCCTCCTGGCGCGCGTCGTTCTGCACGACGAGCACGAGCACCTGCATGACGAGGCCGATCCCGACGCCGACCACGAGCATGTAGACCGACGCGAGCCAGGGCGCAGTGCCGACGCCGAGCAGCGAGAGCAGGTACATGCCTCCGACGAGGACCGCGGTGCCCGCGATCGGGAACGGCTTGTAGCGACCGATGTGGCTGATCACGCGCCCGGACCAGACCGCGGCGACGAGCAGCCCGGCCATCAGCGGCAGCATTCGCAGTCCGGAGCTCGTCGGGGCTCGCGCCGTAGACGAGCTGGAGGTAGAGCGGGATGAAGATGATCACCCCGAACAGCGCCATCCCGATCGTGAAGCCCATCGCGCTCGCGACGTTGAACACGCGCGAGCGGAACAGCGTCAGCGGGATGATCGGCTCGGCGGCGCGACGCTCCTGCCAGACGAAGAGAACGAGCAGCACGACCCCGAGGACGCCGAGGCCGATGATCGTCCCCGAGCCCCATGCGTACTGGTTCCCGCCCCAGGTCGTCAGCAGGATCAGCGCGGCGACGCCTCCTCCCAGGAGTGCGGCGCCGAGGTAGTCGATGCGGTGCTGCATCCGCCTCGTCGGCAGGTGCAGCCCGAACGCGACGATCGCGACGGCCACGATGCCGATCGGCACGTTCACGTAGAAGACCCAGCGCCACGAGAGGTTGTCGACGATGAAACCGCCCAGCAGCGGGCCGGCGACCGACGCAATGCCGAACACCGAGCCGATCAGTCCCATGTAGCGGCCGCGCTCCCTCGGCGGGACGATGTCGCCGATGATCGCCTGCGCGCCGACCATGAGGCCGCCGGCGCCGATCCCCTGCAGCGCCCGGAAGCCGATCAGCTCCCCCATCGACTGCGAGAGCCCCGCGAGCATCGAGCCTGCGAGGAAGATCAGGATCGCGGCCTGGAAGACCGGCTTGCGCCCACGCATGTCGCCGAGCTTCCCGTAGAGCGGCGTCGAGATCGTCGCCGCGAGCAGGTAGGAGGTGACGACCCACGAGATGTGGTCGAGGCCGCCCAGGTCGCCGACGATCGTCGGCAGTGCGGTCGAGACGATCGTCTGGTCGAGGGCGGCCAGGAACATGCCGAGCATCAGGGCCCCGAAGACCGTCCAGAGCGCTCGCCCGGTCAGGCGTCCGTCGTCGGGTGGGTTCAGCTGTCTCGCCGCCTTGCAGCCTTTGCCAGCTGCGTGCGGGTGAGCGGCGGAGCCGGAAGCGGGGTCGCGGCCTCGGCGCGCAGGCCGTCGAGCAGGAGTCCGAGGTAGCGGCGCCAGTAATCGGGCGCGACGGCTCCGGTCGTCTCGATCACCCGGCCGCCCGTCCAGAACACGAGCGGGATGTCCTCGGCCGTCACGTCCGCGCGAAGCGTGCCCTGGCCCTGCGCGCGCTCGATCATCTGCCGCAGCAACGGCCGGATCCGCTCGCGCATCGCCTGCGCGCGATCGCGCCCCTGCTGGTGGCTCGCGAGTACGTCCTTGAGCCCGCGGTTGGCCGCATGCTGAGCGAGCGCCTGCTCGAGGAACACGGCGAACCCGGCCCACGCGTCCTTTGCTGCGACGGCCTCCTCGGCCAGCTGGACGAGGTCGTCGAAGGCGTCCTCGAGGACCGCGTCGATCAGCTCTTCCTTGGTCGGGAAATGCCGGTAGAGCGTGCCCATGCCGACGCCGGCCACATGCGTGATGTCGTCCACCGAGACCTCCACGCCGTCGCGCGCGAACAACGAGCGCGCGCTCGAGACGATGCGCTCGCGATTCCGCTGCGCGTCGCGCCGTAGCGTCTTCTCGCCGGTGCTGGAGGTGGTCACGCCTCCAGTGTAGCTGTTAAGCGGAGCGTGCGCTCCGCTTTCGACTCCTACGCGATCGCCCTGAGCGCGGCGAGGTCGCCGGGGCTCGGTTCCCAATCGCCGGCAGCCGCGTTCGCCCGCACCTGCTCGGGCCTCGTCGCGCCCGCGATCACCGAGACGACCGAGCGGCTGTGCGGCGAGCCCGCCGATCGCGACCTCGAGCAGGCTCACGCCGCGCTCGGCGGCGAAGCGCCTCGAGCGCCTCCACGCGATCGTACTCCTCGTCGCTGATCTCGCGTCCGTGCAGGCGCGTCCCCTCCGGCGCGGGCTCACCTCGCCGGTACTTGCCGGTCAGCAGGCCGCTCGCGAGCGGGAAGTACGGGATGAACCCGAGCCCGAGGCGCTCGCACGTCCCCAGGAGCTCGCGCTCGGCCTCGCGCTCGAGCCACGAGTACTCGCTCTGCTCCGAGACGTACGCCTCCTGCGCGAGGGACGCGGCCTCCTCGAGCCGCGCCGCCGAGTAGTTGGAGGTGCCGTAGGCGCGGATCTTCCCCTCGCGAACAAGCTCGTCGAGCGTGCCGATCGTCTCGGCCAGCGGCGTGTCCGGATCCTCCTGGTGGTGCTGGTAGAGGTCGACGTGCTCCATCTGGAGGCGTTCGAGACTCCCTTCGAGCGCGCGGCGGATCTCTTCGCGCGCTCCCTTGCCGTGCCCGACCTCTCCCCCGCCTCCGAACTTTGTCGCGAGCACGACCTGGTCCCGCCGGCCGCGAAGCGCGTGGCCGAGGTACGTCTCGCTCTGCCCGTTGCCGTAGCTCTCGGCAGTGTCGAAGAACGTCACGCCGGCTTCCAGTGCGGCGTCGACGACGGCACGCGTTCCGTCCTGGTCGACCCGCCGGCCGAAGTTGTTGCACCCGAGGCCCACAACGGATACCTCGAGCGGCCCGAGCGTCCGCGTTCTCATCGCACCGAGCCTACCGCTCCCCGCCTACTGACCCACGTCCCTTGACTCGCGTAATCTTTGCGTCATGCAAGAGATTTCCGGCGCGACGCTCGTGGACGAGCTCGAGGCGCTCTTCACCCTTCTCGCCCGGACCGGGAGCGGGCTGGCGGACGAGACGGCGCTGACCTCGACGCAGCGGCTCGTGCTGATCGAGCTGGTCGCATCGGGACCGCTTCGCCTCCGGGCGCTGTCGGAGCGGATCGGCGCGACCGACCCCACGGTGAGCAGAGCCGTCGACGGCCTCGTCGGGCACGGGCTCGTGGAACGTCAGGCGGACCCGCACGACCGGCGCGCGGTTCTGCACCTCGTGACGGCGAAGGGCCGCGCGCGCGTCGAGCGGCGGCGAGCCGAGGTGGCGTCCGCGCTCGACGAGGCACTCGAGCGCCTCACGCCCACAGACCGGGCACGCCTCCTGAAGGCGATCCGGAGCCTCAATGCCGAGCTGCGCGTTCCGGGGAGCGAAGGCTCGGCGCGCTACGCGGCGGTGCTGGCCTCCCGGTGACGGCCCAGCGGAGCCACCCTGCCGTCACGCTGGCCGTCCTCTCGACGGCCGGCCTCGCCTACGCCGTGCTGAGCTCGGCGGTGGTCCCGGCGCTGCCGACCATCCAGCACAGCCTGAACGCGAGCGAGACGGGCGTGACCTGGCTCCTGACCGGCTACCTCCTCTCGGCGTCGGTCGGAACCGCGATCCTCGGCCGCCTCGGCGACATGCACGGCAAGGAGCGCGTGCTCCTGTACACGCTCCTGATCCTCGCCGCGGGCACGCTGCTCGCCGCGGTCTCTCACTCCCTCGCCGTGCTGATCGTCGCGCGCGTCATCCAGGGCGTCGGCGGCGGGATCTTCCCGCTCTCCTTCGGGATCATCCGCGACGAGTTCCCGCCCGAGCGGGTTCCGGGAAGCATCGGGCTGATGTCGGCGATCCTCGGCATCGGCGCGGGCTTCGGCATCGTCGTCGGCGCGGTGATCGTCGAGCACCTGGCCTGGCAGTGGATGTTCTGGCTGACGCTCGTGGTGGTCGCCGTCGCCGCGTTCTGCACGTGGCGCTTCGTACCGGAGTCGCCGGTTCGTGTCCCGGGGCGACTCAACTGGCCCGCGGCGATCCTGATGGGCGTGGGCATCTCGACGGTCCTGATCGCGATCAGCTACACGACGACCTGGGGCTGGGGCTCGCCGAAGACGCTCGGCCTGCTCGCGGCCGGACTGCTCGTGTGCTGCGCGTGGGTGGCGGTCGAGGTCCGGAGCCGCGAGCCGCTCATCGACATGGCCATGATGCGGATCCGCGGGGTCTGGACCACGAACCTGACCGCGTTCCTGCTGGGCGCGGGCCTCTACTCGTCGTTCGTCGTCTTCCCCCAGCTGGCCCAGCTGCCGAAGAGCACCGGCTTCGGGTACGGCGCTTCGGTCGTCCTCTCGGGTGTCTACCTGCTGCCGTCGACGATCGGAATGGTCGTGATCGGCTCGCTCGCCGGCCCGATCTCCAGGCGCTTCGGGTCGAAGCGCGCGGTCGTCGCCGGCTCGGCAATCACCGCGGTCGCCTTCGCCCTGCTCGCGCTCGAGCACGCGCACCCCTACGACATGCTGTTGAGCGCCGCCCTGATGGGGATCGGGATCGGCCTCGCGTTCGCGGCTCTCGGAAATCTGATCGTTCAGGCCGTCCGCCCCGAGCAGACGGGCGCCGCCGCAGGCATGAACACCGTCATGCGCACGATCGGCGGCGCGATCGGCGGCCAGCTCGCGGCGACCCTGATCGCCGCCAACATCGCCGCAGACGGCCTGCCCACGGTGACCGGGTTCACCGACACGTTCGTGATGGCGAGCTGCTTCCTCGTCGTCTGCACGCTGGCGGCGCTTCTCGTGCCCGGGCGGCGCACGGCGCCTGCACCGCACGAGCTCGAGCCGGCGCTCACGCTCGCCGACAACTAGAACGCGAAGAGGAGAGACCGCGCCGTCAGCCCGGTTCCAGCTCAGCTTGCGCCGGCGAGCTCCTGCAGCGCCGGCTCCCCGGGCATCTCTTCGTCGCGGGCCACGAGCGCCGCATAGCGGCCGCCGGCGCGCATCAGATCCTCATGGCGGCCGGATTCGACGATCTGGCCGTGATCGAGGACGACAATCTGCTCGGCATGGCGAATCGTCGATAGACGGTGCGCGATGGTGATCGTCGTCCGCCCCGCCGCGAGCTGATCGAGCGCCTCCTGCACGAGCCGCTCGGTCGCGGTGTCCAGAGAGCTGGTGGCCTCGTCCAGCACGAGGATCGGCGGATTGCGCAGGATCGTCCGCGCAATCGCTATTCGCTGCTTCTCGCCGCCCGAAAAGCGGTAGCCGCGCTCGCCGACGACAGTGTCGTAGCCCTCGGGCAGCGCTGCGATCACGTCGTGAATGCGCGCCGCCTCGGCGGCCCTTCTGATCTCCTCGTCGCTCGCGTCGGTTTTCGCGAAGCCCAGGTTGTCGCGCACGGATGCGTGGAACAGATACGTCTCCTGCGAGACGACGCCGACGAGCTCGGTCAGCGCCTGGAAGCTGAGATCGCGGACGTCGACGTCGCCGATCGTGACGCGGCCGCGGCCAACCTCATACAGGCGCGCGGCGAGATAGCCGAGCGTGGTCTTGCCTGCGCCCGTCTCGCCGACGATCGCGGTCGTGGTGCCGGCCGGAACGGTGAACGAGACGTCTCGCAGCGTCCACTCGTCGTCGTAGCGGAACCAGACGTGATCGAAGACGACGTCACCGGCGCGACCGACGCGGATCGCGTCCGGCTTCTCCTGGATGTCGACCGGCTCGTCGAGGTACTCGAAGATCCTGTCGAAGAGCGCCAGAGAGGTTTGCACGTCGAGGCTGACACCGAGCAGCGAGCCGACCGGGAAGAAGAGGCGCGTCTGCAGGGTCGTAAAGGCGACGAGCACGGGGATGGAGATCGCGTGCGACCCGTTCGCCAGCAAGAGCCCGCCGACCCAGTAGACAGCGGCCGGCATGATCGCGAAGCTCGTCTGGATCGAGGCCATCACCCAACGGCCGGCCATCCGCTGGCGCACCTCGAGATCTGCGAGTCGGCGCGAGTCCTCTTCGAAGCGGTCGGCGAGCTCGTCGCCGCGGCCCATGGTCTTGCCGAGCAAGATGCCGGAGACCGACAGCGACTCCTGCACGGCGCTCGAGATGTCGGCGAGCGTCTCCTGCGTCGTCTTCGCGATCCGGCGACGCTCGTTCCCGACGCGCCGGGTCAGCAGCGCGAACAGCGGGATCAGCGCGAATGCGAACAGCGCCAGCTGCCAGCTCAGCACGAGCATGCCAACCATCGTCGCGACGACCGTCGTCACGTTCGAGGCGATCGAGGTGGCCGTGTTCGTGACGACGTTCTGGACGCCGCCGATGTCGTTCGAGATGCGCGACTGCACCTCGCCCGTTCGCGTCCGGGTGAAGAACGCGAGCGAGAGACGCTGCAGATGCCGGAAGACGGCCGCGCGCAGGTCGTGCATCACACGCTGGCCGACCTGGTTCGAGTACAGCGTCTGGATCACGCCGAGGGCTCCGGTCACGACGGCGATCGCGATCATCCCGGCGGCGTTCACCGAGAGTGCGCGCGTGTCGTTCGCCGAGATCGCCTCGAGCACCCGCTTCAGCAGGAAGGCCGGCAGCACGCCGAGGGCCGCCGAGACGACGATGAGCATGAGCACTGCGCCCAGGCGCAGCTTGTACGGCGCGAACAGGCGCCCGATCCGGTGGAGGTTAGAGCGCCGCTTGGCGGGGTCGGCCGGACGTTCCGGGACCTCCGCGGCGGAGTGAAAGAACATGCCCACGGCGCTCAAGGGTACGCCGCCGAAGAGGCGTGGCCGCGGGCTCCCGCTAAGCTCGGTCAGGATGTCGGCGACAGGAGCTCTCGCGCTCGCCGTCGCCGTGCTCGGGTTGGCAGCGGCCGGCTGCGGCAACAGCGGCGCCCATCGTGCCGCGACCGCGACGGCCAGCACGCCAAGAAGCTCGGCGCCGTGCAAGCTCGACAAGGCCCAGCGCCACACCGTTGCCCTGGCGCTCGCGGACATCCGGCGTCTGCGGCGCATCCAGGCGCCGATGCACACGTTCTCCGAGCATGGGGCACCGACTCAAGAGGCGCTGACCGGGAAGTTTCTGCTGGACCTCGGCGCCGTCGACCTTCCGACGAACGTGTTCGCGGACCTCGTCCACCGCGCGAAGGCAGCGGTCAGTCTCTGCGGTGATTGCTCGAATGGGCTCGAAACGGAGGAGCCCTTCTTCGGGAATCGAGGAGAGAAACGCTGTGGATAGCTCTCCGAGCGAGAGAGAGCGGATGATGGGATTCGAACCCACGACCTTCTGCATGGCAAGCAGACGCTCTAGCCAACTGAGCTACATCCGCGAGCGCGGCCAGTATAGCCGCCGTTAGTTCGCGTCCAGGGCCTCGTTGACGAGTCGGTCCGCGAGCTCGTTGTGCTCACGTCGAACGGCGGTGTAGGTAACCCGGTCAAGCCGGTCGGCGAGGTCGTGGGCCTCGGCGACGAGCGCGCGCAGCGTGTCCTTCTTGACCTTGTACTCGCCGCGCATCTGCTTGACGAGGAGCTCCGAGTCGGAGACGACCTCGAGCTCGCCGACGCCCGCCTCGATCGCGCGCTCCAGGCCGGCGAGGAGGCCGCGGTACTCGGCGACGTTGTTTGTCGCGGTTCCGATCGCCTCGCCGTGCGCGGCCAGCACGTGCCCGTCTTCGCTCTCCAGCACGTAGCCGTACGCGGCCGGGCCTGGGTTGCCGCGCGAGCCGCCGTCCGTGAAGAGCCGTGCCTTCACAGGAGCGGATAGAGGTCGAACGCGGGCTCCTCGTACGGATGCGCCGAGCGAAGAGCCGCCACCACTTCGGACCTCGCGGTCCTCCGGATAGACGGTCTCGAGCCGCAGTTCCGGTACGCGCTCCTCGCGCCCCTTCTCCCCCACGCTCGGATCCGTGCTCTCACCGCCGAGGAACGTGCCCGTCCCTTCGGTGTACCAGGAGCAGCGCTCGTAGTCGCCGATCCTCCCCGCTCCCGCGGCAAACAGCGCGTCGCGCACGGCGTCGAGCGCTTCAGCGGGCACGAAGACGACGAGCTTCCGGTTCACTTCGCGACCACCAGGGTCAACCCATCGGCTGCAGCTGTGTGATCCGGTGGCTGTCGGTGCCCACCCAGTAGCCCGTCTCCTTCGGGTGTCCGATCGGTTCGCAGACGTAGTCGACGTCGCTCATGCCGTCGATCGTGCCGTCGTTCTCCTCCCTAGTGCAGTGGTAGCGCGTCGAGCCGCCCTCCTTGATGCGAAGAGCCTGGGCGGTTCGCTCCGCGCCGAGACGCGGGTCCCAGGGGTGCCACTTCGCAACGATCAGCCACACACTCGCGCCGAGCACAAGGATCACAAGTAGTACGAGCTTGCCCCAGTGCTGCGAGCGCTCGCCCGCCATGCGCACTACTCGGCGGTGTCGATCTGCGCCTTCTGGAGCTTGCCCGAGTAGTCGACGTAGATCGACTTCCACTCGGTGAAGACGTCGAGCGCAGCCTGGCCGGCCTCGCGGTGGCCGTTGCCCGTGCCCTTGACCCCGCCGAACGGCAGATGCACCTCGGCGCCGATCGTGCCCGCGTTGATGTAGGTGATCCCGGCCTCGAGGTCGCGCATCGCGCGGAAGGCCTTGTTGACGTCGCGCGTGAAGATCGACGACGAGAGCCCGAACTCGATCCCGTTCGAGACGCGCACCGCGTCGTCGAGGTCGCGCACGCGGAGGAGCGCGGTCGTCGGGCCGAAGATCTCCTCCTGGGCGACCCGCATCCCCGGCTCGACGTCCCCGAAGATCGTCGGCCGGTAGAAGAAGCCGTCGCCGAGCCCGTTGCCGCCGGCGACCTCGCCGCCGGTCAGGAGCTTTGCGCCTTCGTCCACGCCGATGCCCGTGTACGAATGGATCTTGTCGAGTGCGGCCTGGTTGATCACCGGGCCGACGTCGACGCCGTCCTCCCAGCCCGGCCCGAGGCGCAGCTTCTCGGCCGCGCTCACCAGCCGCGACTGGAGCTCCTCGTAGACGCCTTCCTGGACGATCACGCGCGACGCGGCCGTGCACCGCTGGCCCGAGGTGCCGAAGGCCGACCAGACGATCCCCTCCACCGCGAGGTCGAGGTCGGCGTCGTCGAGGACGATGATCGCGTTCTTGCCGCCGAGCTCTAGGTGGACGTGCTTGAGGTTGTCGGCTGCGTTGCGCAGCACCTCGACGCCGGTCTCACGCGAGCCGGTGAGCGTGATCACCGGGACGTCCGGGTGGCGGACGAGCCGGTCGCCGACCGCTCCGCCACCGCCGTGGACGATGTTGACCACGCCGGGCGGAACACCCGCCTCGGCGAGCAGCTCGACGAAGCGCTCGCCCAGGAGCGGCGTGTCGGTCGCCGGCTTGAACACGACCGTGTTCCCGCAGACGAGCGCGGGCGCGATCTTCCAGGAAGGGATCGCGATCGGGAAGTTCCACGGCGTGATGACGCCGATGACGCCGATCGGCTGGCGGACGCTCATGTTGAACTTGTCCGGGAGCTCCGAAGGCGTCGTCTGGCCGGAGAGCCGCCGGCCCTCGCCGCCCATGTAGTAGCTCATGTCGATCGCTTCCTGGACGTCGCCCGCGGCCTCGGGAATCACCTTCCCCATCTCGCGCGACATGAGCAGCGCGACCTCGTCCTTGTGCTCGGCGAGGAGCTGGCCGAAGCGGAACAGGATCTCGCCGCGGCGCGGCGCGGGCACGAGCCGCCAGTCCTCGTACGCGGCCTTGGCCGCCTCGACCGCGCGGTCGACGTCGTCGGCGCCCGAGCGCGGAAACACGCCGAGCGTCTCGCCCGTGGCCGGGACCGACGTCTCGAAGGTGTCGCCCGAGGCAGCGTCCACCCACTCGCCGCCGATCAGGTTCTTGAAGGTCTTCGTCGCCGCCGTCGCCACGGCTGGCGATTCTAGCTGGGAGGGCTTGGCGGAACCTCGCTCGTCGTCGGGGTGCGATGGCCGTTCCGAGGCAAGGACGCAGGGAGGCCCTGTAGTGGATAGCTACAGGGCCGACTGAGGACGCTGCCGCGGGGCGGGCAGCGCGGCCCGACGACACAGACTAGGTTTCGTCAAGCCCTCCCTGGGTGTCTTCTTCGGGAGGCTCGGTTTCCGGGAATGTCCCGGAGGCGCGCTGGCGGCGGCGATCTCGAATCGTGCGCTTACCGCCGAAGTCGTGGCCCTTGCGCCGGTCCTCTCCCTCGCGGCGATCGAGGATGACGGTCACGTGCGGGTTGTCCTTGTAGTACTCGACCATCTTGTCGTAGAGCTCTTCCTCGAGCTCGCGGGGGATCACGCAGTAGATCATCGTGCTTCGGATTGTAGGTCGGGCCCAGGCGAGCGCTAGACCGGCGAGATATCGGGAACGATGCGGCCGTCCGGCGCGAGCTTCGCGTTCCAGCTCGTGAACATCGCCTCCACTTCGCCCGGATCCTGCCCGCGGTCCTCCAGGCGGACGGGCTGGCCCGAGTCGGGAGTGATGCGGTACTGGTACCACGAGATCTCCCACGAAACGGTGAGGACGACCTCGCTGTTCACCCCGGAGAGCGGGACGATGCTCGCCTTCGGCTGGCCGAGGCTCTTGGCCAATCCGGCGACCGTGCGGCGGAACGCGCTCGCATTGAAGAGGTCGGCCGCTTCGACCATCGCGAGCTCAGGCCCGGAGAGCCGGCGGAGGATCGGTTCATCCACCACCGGCTCGGCCACGGGCTTGCGGGGCTCAAACAGCGCAGCGAGCGGGCCGAGCCTCCGGCGGCGGCGCGAGTCGGCCACGAGGGGCGACGTCGGGCTGCCTTCCTTCAACCAGCCGTGCTCGAGCGCGATTTCCTGACACAGCGGGCAGACGTCGAGAAAGCTCTCGCCGTCGGGCGAATACCGCACCGTACGCTCGCCCACGAGGAGCGTCCGCTCGCAGATCGCGCACGTGCGCGCCGCGAGAACGGCCTGCCGGCTCATTCGCATCGACGGAGCCTAGCGCGTTTGCCTTTTCACAAGCCCACAGTCATCGACCGGTCAGAGCAGACGGATGCGCAAGCGGCGCCTCGGGACCTAGACCGTCGCCTCCTCCTGTTCCTCCTTCGACTCCTCGATGATCTTCTGGGCGATGTGCGTCGGCACCTCCTCGTAGCGCAGGAAGTGCATGTGGTAGTCGCCACGTCCTCCGGTGAGCGACGTCAGCGCCTGCGAGTACGTGAGGATCTCCGCCATCGGGACCTCGGCCTTGATCGAGGTCATGCCACCCCGCGGCTCCATCCCCTGCAGGCGCCCACGGCGGGAGTTGAGGTCGCCGTTGACCGCGCCGACCGTGTCGTCGGGGACGGCCACCTCCACCTCCATGATCGGCTCGAGCAGGACCGGGTTGGCCTTCTGGTACGCCTCCTTGAACGCCATCGAGCCGGCGATCTTGAACGCCATCTCCGAGGAGTCGACCTGGTGCTGCTGGCCGTCGACGAGGCGCACGCGGATGCCCTGCACCGGCGCGCCCGCGAGCTCACCGTGCTCCATCGCCTCCTGGATTCCCTTGTCCACCGCCGGCCGGAAGCTCTGCTGGATCACGCCGCCGACGATCTCGTCCACGAACTCGTAGCCGGCGCGCTCGGGCAGCGGCTCGATCACGATCGCGCAGTCGCCGAACTGGCCGCGGCCGCCGGTCTGCTTCTTGTAGCGGTGCCTGGCGCGGGCCTCCTTGCGGATCGTCTCGAGGTAGGGCACGCGCGGCTGGTGCAGGTCGACCTCGACGCCGAAGCGGCCCTTGAGGCGGTCGACCGCGACCTCGACGTGCATCTGGCTCATCCCCGAGAGCAGCTGCTCGCCGGTCTGCGGGTCGCGCCGCAGGACGAGCGTCGGGTCCTCCTCGGCCAGGCGCCGAAGCGAGGTGCCGACCTTCTCCTCGTCGCCCTTGGCCTTCGGCGTGACCGCGAAGCTCATCACCGGCTCGGGGAAGTCGAGCTTCGGCACGTCGACCTCATGCTCGGCGTCGAGCAGCAGGTCGCCCGTCGTCGTCTCCTTCAGCTTGGCGACCGCGCCGATGTCGCCCGGGCCGAACTCGGTCGTCTGCTCGTGCTCCTTGCCCTGGAGCTCGAGCAGCTGGCCGACGCGCTCCTTGCCGCGCGAGCGGGCGTTGACGAGCGTCGAGTCGGAGGTGAGGCTCCCGGCGAGGACGCGGAAGAGGTTGATTCGGCCCGCGAACGGGTCGGCGACGGTCTTGAAGACGAACACCGCGGTGCCGGCGCCGTCGACGTCGACCGCGGGTGGGCGCTTGGCCGGCGAGGGGACACCCTCGACCAGCAGGTCGAGCAGCGCGGTCGTGCCGAGGTTCTTCGTGGCGACGCCGCAGGCGACCGGGAACAGCTCGCCGCGCGTCACGGCGTCCTTGAGCGCGTGGGCCACCTCCTCGTCGCCGAGCTCCTCGCCCTCGAGGTAGCGCTCCATCAGCGACTCGTCGGTCTCGACGACGGCGTCGAGCAGCTTCTCGCGGTACTCGGCGACGGTGTCGGCCATCTCGGCCGGAATCTCGGTCGGCCCGCCCTCGCGCTCGCCCTCGGGGCTCGTGTACGCCTTGAGGTGGAGGACGTCGACGATGCCGGTCAGCTCGTGCTCGCTCCCGATCGGGAGGTTCACGGCGACGCAGCGCTCGGAGAGAAGCGTGCGGAACTGCTCGAGCGCGCGGTAGAAGTCGGCCCGCTCGCGGTCGAGCATGTTGATGAAGACAACGCGCGGAAGGTCGAGCTCGTCGGAGCGCTCCCAGACGCGCGTGGTCTGGACCTCGATGCCCATGACGGCGCTCGCGACGACGAGCGCGCCCTCGACCACGCGCAATGCGGCGATCGTGTCGCCGCCGAAGCCCGGGTCGCCCGGCGCATCGATCAGGTTGATCTTGCGGCCCAGCCACTCGCAGTGGCAGAGCGAGGCGGCCAGCGACATCTGCCTGCGCTGCTCGTCCTCGTCCCAGTCGGAGGTCGTCGTTCCCTGCTCGACCGTGCCAAGCCTGTTGATCGCGCCGGACTGGAACAGCATCGCCTCGACGAGCGACGTCTTCCCCGTGCCGCGGTGGCCGACGGCGGCGACGTTGCGGATCTTCCCTGGTTCGACTGCGGCCATGCGGCTTGCTCCTCCTTCGGGACGGGTTCCGGAGGATCTTAGTCGCGCGACAGAGAATCCAGGCGGCCAGGGCAGCGGCGCAGACGAACACGCGGGCAGAGCCCACGTGTCCTGAAGACGGCGCCGACAAGCGGCGCCTTAGCCCGCTGGATTCAGCGTCCGAGAGGCTCGCGCGAGGGCGAGCCGGCGAGGCGCGCCTTGAGGCGGAGGATCGCCTTCGTGTGCAGCTGCGAGACGCGCGACTCGGTCACGCCGAGCACCTCGCCGATCTCGCGAAGGGTCAGCTCCTCGTAGTAGTAGAGCGTGACGACGAGCTTCTCGCGCTCGGGCAGGCGCGCGATCGCATCGCCCAGCGCCTCCTTGAGCTCGGTCTGCGCGAGCTCGGACTGCGGCTCGGGCCCCTGGGTGTCCTCGATGGTGTCGATCAGCGCGACCTGGTCGCCGCCGCCGGGCCCGGACGAGATCGTCCAGAGCTCGTCGAGCGCCGCGATCGAGGAGCGGCCGATCTCGGAGAGGCTGTCGTCGAGATCGTCGGTGCTGATGCCGAGCTTCTCGGCGATCTCCTCGTCCGTCGGCGCCCGCATGAGCTTGCGCTCGAGCTCGCCGATTGCGCGCTCGATGTCGCGGGCGCGGGAGCGAACCGAGCGCGGCACCCAGTCCATCGCGCGCAGCTCGTCGATGATCGAGCCCTTGATCCGTGCGATCGCGTAGGTCTCGAACTTGATGTCGCGGTCGGGGTCGAAGCGCTCGATCGCCCCGATGAGGCCGAGCAGCCCGTACGAGTTGAGGTCGTTCTCGTCCACGTGGGCAGGCAGCCCGCTGCCGAGCCGGCCCGCCACGTATTTGACGAGCGGTGCGTACGTGAGGATCAGGCGGTCGCGAATGGCCTGGTCTTTGGTCCTCTTGTACTCGCGCCAGAGACCCTGGGTTTCGTCGTCCGCCACGGGTAGAGAATACGGCCTCGGCCTGCTCTTTCCTTATGAGCCCTGTTTTCGCCGGAGGTTTCGGAGGGCAAGCGTGAGGAGCCAGAGGGCGATCACGCCCGCCGCGACGACCACGACGATCAGGCCCTTGTTGGTGTCGACCGCCTCCACGGCGGCGGCGGCGATGCCGACGAACGCGACCGCGAGGAAGAGGAAGAGCGCGCCGAGCGCAGGCCGTGGAGGCGGAGGAGCCACAGCAGGACTCTAGGAAAACCGCGGCTACAATCGACGGGCGCAACCCCTAGGGGCGTAGCTCAATTGGCAGAGCACCGGTCTCCAAAACCGGGGGTTGCAGGTTCGAGTCCTGCCGCCCCTGTAAGCGAAAGGCCCCATTTTCCGGTATGCCGACCGCAGGACGTGCCTTTCTGGGTGCTTCGGGACGGGGTGCCACCTGTCAACCGCTTGAAAGAGAATCCGGGTGTGCCGATTCCACCAGCGCCACCCATCGACGACCGTAACTACGCGCAGCTCCTCGGCGAGGTCGTTCGCAGAATCGCCGTCCACAACCCAGAGTGGACGGACTTCAACCAGAGCGACCCTGGCGTCACACTCGTCGAGCTGTTCGCGTTCCTTGCCGACACCCTGCTATGGCAGATCGACGAGCGGCAACGGCAGCGCCGTCGCCATCGCCGTCGACGCGTTGCCCTCCTGGTCGTCGGTACGGCAGGGCTGGCCGCTATCTGGCGGACCTTGAAGAAGCAAGCCGAGCAACCAGAGAACGGGCGAGGTAGTCGATCGGTCGCCCGTAATCCTGGCGCAGGACGTGCAGGTCACGACGCCGGGACGAGTCGAGACCGGAACGAGACGCTTTGCCGGACGCGCATGTGGCGTGTTCGGCGCTTCGTCAACCGCTACATGAATCCGGTCATGCGACCGGTTGTGAAGAAGCTTCCTTTCTTCGCGATCGTGACGCACCGAGGACGCAAGACCGGACGTAGCTACCGAACGCCGGTCAACGTCTTCCGACGAGGCAACGAGTACTTCGTCTTTCTGACGTATGGGTCGGACTCCCAGTGGGTGAAGAACGTCCTCGCCAACGGGTCCTGCTCGATCGAAACACGCGGTCGGGTCGTGGAGCTCGTCGACCCCGAGTTGATCACTGACCCCGAGCTCCGCCCCGCGCCTCCCGCCGTTCGGTTCCTCGAGAGGCGGATCGCCGGTGTCACGCAGTACCTTCGGATGACCGTTTCGTCATCTCCGTGACCCAGGGAGACGGGCTCCGCTCGCGTTACTAGACTGACAATGCGAGCAGCGACCGTCACCGGCCTCCGAGGCTCTGGCTACCTCGAGAGCTCTGCCGGCTTGATCAACGACGGAGGCCAGGTCGTGGACTCGAGCTGGACCGTCACGACAAGCGGCGGGAAGAGCACTCGGAGGGGCGAGCGTCAGCCGACGCCGTACCTGCGCCGCTGCGCCGGGGTGAGGTGTGCGACGGGTGCCTCGAGCCGCCGCTCGGCCTCGGGCACGAGACCGCCGAGAGCGGGACAGACCCGGCATGAGTAGAGCCTCGTGTCACCGTCGGTGCCTGCCGTCAGGATCCGCCGTCCGTCAGGACTAAATAAGGCCGTGGTGAGAAGCGGCGTGCGATGCCGCAGAAGGTAGAAGAGGAGCGTTCCGGTCGCCGTCGGCCACAGACCGGCAGAGATCGGGCCGGCGGTCACGACCCACCGTCCGTCCGGGCTGAAGGAAGCGTCGCTGACCGGGCCGGCATGTCCCCGCAGCACGTGCAGTGTCTTGCCCGTGGCCACGCTCCATGTTCGGGCGTCGAAGTCGCGGCTCGACGTGACAACGAGCTTTCCGTCCGGGCTGAAGGAGGCGGATGTGAGCGGCCTCGTGTGACGGCGTAGCACATGCACGGTACGACCGGAGCTCGCATCCCAGATGATCGCCGTCTTGTCCAGGCTCGCCGTGAGCACCTGGCGACTCGTCGGGACTGAACGACGCGGCGATGATCGGCGCCGTATGCCGCGACAGAACACGTACAAGCGAGCCGTCGGAAGCCTTCCAGAGTCGGGCCTTGCCGTCGTCGCCGGCGCTCACGACGAGCTTCCCGTTTCTGCTGAACACAATGGCCCGAACCGGAGCCCCGTGGCCGGCGACCCAGACCGTCGAGCCGTTGCCGGCCCTCCAGACGTGCACGACGCCGTGCTGCCCAGCCGTCACCACGAGCTTCCCATCGGGGCTGAACGAGCCCGTCGTGACAGGGCCGCCCTGTCGAAAGACGAGCGACTTCCCGCCCCGCCAGAACCGTGCTGTGCCGTCGAGACTCGTGGTGAGGATGCTCCTGCCGTCCGGGCTGAACGTCGCGCTCGTGACAGGGCCCTGGTGCGGAAGAAGACCGAGCCCGTGATGGTCGCGGACGCGCCAGACGGCCGCCGTGCCGTCGGCGCTCGCGCTCACGGCGCGCGTCCCGTCCGGGCTGAATAGCGGCGGAAGGCACAGGCCCGGCTGGTGGCCGAGAAGGCGAAGTTGCAGCTCGCTTCCCGGATCCCAGACCCGCGCCGTACCGTCGTCGCTGGCGGTCACGACGAGGTTCCCGTTCGGCGAGTACGAAGCGGTATTCACAGTGTCGAGGTGACCACGGAGCAGGTTGATCAGGAGGCCGTTGCGCACGCCGTAGATTCCGGCCGTGCGGTCGCGGCTCGCGGTGACGATCCACTTGCCGTCCGGGCTGAAAGAGGCGTCCGTGATTGCCAGTCTCTGACCGACTGCCGGCGCGACCAGGGTTCCCGACGCAACGTTCCAGATGTGGGAGGCTCCGTTGGAGTTCGCAGTCGCGAGAAGCGCGCTGCTCGGGCCAAACGCCACGTCGGTCACCTGTCCCTGCTCCTTCAGGTCGTATCGGAGCCGACCGGTACGTGCATACCAGAGTCGAACTCTGTGGTCCGTGCCCCCGGTCGCAATGAACCATCCATTCGGGCTGAAAGCCGCGGCAGTCATCAGGCCACGCTGTGGCAGGGCGTAGATCAGGCGGCCCGATGAGACGTCGTAGAGCCCCGCCCCCTTCCTGCCCCGCGTCAGGACACGCGTTCCATCCGGGCTGAACGACGCGCCCAGGACTGGGCCATCCTGTCGAATCGTCTGAACAGGCGTCCCGCTCGGCACCTTCCAGATCTGTGCGCGATTGGCACTCGTCGACATCAACAGGCTCCCGCTCCGGTCGAAGGACACGCCCGTCACCGCTCCGGCCTGCCGGAAGACGTGAAGGGGCCGCCCGCTGGCTGCGTCCCACAGGCGGACCCTTCGATCCGCGGAGGCGGTGGCGACGAAGCGGCCGTCTCGGCTGAAGACCGCAGCGCTGACCGGCCCCCTCGACCGGAGAACGCGTAGCAATTGGCCGCTACGTGCGTCGAAGAGGCGAGCGTCTCCATTCGTGCTCGCGGTCAGGACTCTGGTCCCGGCCGGGTCGAAGGACGCACTCGTGACCCGGCCTCCCGCCGGGAGAACGAGGCGCAATCGCGACTGGAGCAGCGCTTGTCTGAGCACGGTCTCCACGACCGGGGATTGGTCGAGACCCGCCGCTGCTCGGGCCAGGCGCAGGCTCTCTTGCGGATCGACCCCGAGCTGAGCCAGCGCGGTGGAGATCAACGTCGCGGCCCGGGCGTGGTGCCGTTGGGACCTCGCCTCGCTGCGTTGGGTAAGCGCGAAGATCGTCACGGTCGCCATCGCGGCGAGCGCGACGAGAGACGCTCCGACGACCAGGAGCAGCTGCCGGTGCCGACGCGCGGCCTCACGTCGTGTTAGGTCGAGCTCCCGCTGCGCCTGGTAGTGGTCCCGCCAGGCGAGGACGCCGTCGGCCAGAACGTCGTGGAAGATCTCGTAGCGCTCGCTCCCGCCTGCTCCGTCGACCGCGCGCACGATGCGCTCACGCCCGAGGACGGTCAACACCGGCATGACCTCGTTCTCCCGGACCGCCGCGTACTGCGCGAGGTCGCTGGGCCGGTGGGCGATCTTCGTCCCCGAGGGCGTGACGAGGTGGTCGAACATCGTCGCCGCAACGTCCTGCTCCGCGGGCTGCAGTCTCCCGAGAGCCCGCTCGAGATGGGCGCGCACAATCGACTCCGACCCGCCGAGCTCCCCGAGTGTCGCCAGGCGGAGGACGTTCGACCCGCTCTCGCGCTCGATTTCCCAGAGCCGCTCGAGCACGAGCTGAAGGTACGGCGCCTCGATCCTCTCCTCGTCCGTCTCCACGCCCCCGCGGCCGGCACGCCCGACGTCGACCCGCCCGGCCGCGACTTGGTCCAGCAACGCCTCGACGAGCTCGGGCTCGACGCTGACCTCCTCGCCCGTGAGCTCGTTGTAGCGCTCGATCGGTCCGAGGATCGCCGCGCGCGCGCCGTTGCGGTCCAGGTGGTCGAGCCTCAGGTAGTTCGCGAAAAGGTTCGGTATCTGGCCCTTGAAGGCATCCAGCTTGGCGAGTGCGTCCTCGCGCAGGCCCACGAGGAAGTGCGCACGGAGACCAGGCTCTCGGATGGCAGCCGCGAGCTCCGCGGCGAATGGGTCGCCCTCGTGGTAGAGGAAGTACTCCTCGAACTGATCGAGGATGACGTAGACGTCGCCGTCGACAGCCTGGGACGCGGCCTGGAGCCGCTCGACGAGCGTGCCGTCTGACTCGATCCCGGCAGCGACGTCGATCGCCTCCCCGAAGCCTGCTCTGGGATCGCCGGCCCAGGAGGAGTAGAGGACAACCTCCGCATCGTGGATCCGCCTGAGCGAGTGGGCGACGGCGGCCCGGAGGAGCGAGGTCTTGCCGACGCCGCTGGCCCCGTAGAGCACGGTCAGGCGCGAAGCCAGCAGGTTCGCGACGACGACTTCCCGCTCGCGCTCGCGACCGCAGAAGAGCAGGGCGTCGAGCTCGGTGTCTTGAAAGGCGGCGAGCCCCTTGAAGGGGGTCGCAGGGGCTTCGCCGACGACGCTCATGGGCTCGCGCCCGCCGGCTCGGCGGCCAGGTGGCGGCCGAGGGTCTCCGCGTACTGCTCGAAGGACACCTCGAGCACGTCGACGTCACGCCGGTGCCAGAACTCACGCTCGAGCGACTTCGGCTCGGGCTGTACCGCCCAGGAGTGGTAGCTGAGGGGCTGGTCGCCCCACAGCCGGTGGAGGATGACGCGCAGGTTCCAGTCGGCCATCGTGTAGCCGAGAAAGAGGAAATGGCTCCGGCGAAGCGTCGCCGCAAGGGAAACGGGCACCGCGGCCGCGACCTCCGTCTGCGCCAGGTAGTCGATGTAGTCGTCCTCGGTCACGACGAAGCTCTCCCACTCCCGTGCAGGCGTCCGCTCGACCTGCCCGTGGAGCTTGAGGATCACCGTGTTTCTCTCGAGCGAGAGCTCGGTGGCATAGGTGTTCGGCTGCTCGATCAACCTCCCGGCTCCGTCGGGGGCGATGTGGCAGAAGCTGCCGCGATTTCGGCCGGCGGCAAGGTAGGAAACGACGTCGAACTTCTCGCCTGCCTCCTCGAACGCACGCTCGAGCGCCGTGTCGTAGCTGGTCGTCACCAACAGCTGGTGTGGGGAACCGCGATCGCGGAGCAGCGACGGCACCGAGGCAAGGAAGCGGTGGAGCGCCGTCGGTGGTAAGTCGGTGTCGAGGAGGTCGTGGAGCTCGTCGTAGAGCGGCCCCGAGCCCCTCATGACCGCGACGTACTGGGCGACAAGGGGCAGCGTCGCGCGGCCGCCGTCCGGGTAGCCAAAACGTTCCGCGAGCCGTCGCGTCAGCTCCGCGACATCGGTGCCGAGGACGGGTACCACTCGTCCCTGAAGGATCGTTCGGGCCACGTCCTCGAAGTGGTCCTGCGCCGGTGCCGCGCGCGCCGGTTCGAGATCGCTCTCCTGGCGAAGAATCGCGGCGTGCAGCTGTTGCAGCCGAGGGCTCGGGTCGATTCCGAGCTCCTCGACCAACACGCGCCGACCGGACTGGAACGCCTCGAGCGCCTCTGCCTGTCTTCCCGACCGGTAGAGCGCGAGCATCAGCTGCTCCCTGAATCGCTCACGGAGGGGGTACTCGCTGACGAGCGCCTCGAGCTCGCCGACGACCATTGCGGCCTCACCCGCTTCGATGTCGGCCTCGAGACGCTCCTCGAGCAGCGTCAACCGCAGCTCCTCCAGCCGGGCAATCTCGCCCTGGGCGAACTCCTCGAAGCCGAACTCCTCGAGCGGCGGCCCGCGCCACATCTCTAGCGCCGCACGGAGCTTGGCCGCCTTCGTGTTTGGCGGTTCGGCTCTCGCCTCGGTGAGCAGCACGCGCGCGCGGTTGGCGTCCAGCTGAGGTGGCTCGATCCGAAGCAGATACCCGGGGGGCTTCGTGATCACGAGATCAGGCCCGAGATGCTTGCGAAGCTGCGAAACGAAGTTCTGAAGTGAGGTCTGGGCCGTGGGTGGTGGCTCGCTCCAGAGCGCATCGATCAGCCGGTCCGTGGAGATAGCGCGTCCGGCGTCGATCAGCAGCAGCGCGAGGAGAGCACGCTCCTTCGGACCTCCGAGCTGCACGGCGGCGCCTTCGCAGCGGACCTCGAGCGGGCCCAGCAGCCGAAACTCCAGGCTGTCGCCGACGCGATCGCCGCTACCGAGCGTGCCGCTGTGGGGTTCAGCCGTAAGGCACCTCCCTTCGCAGCAGCATCGCGCGCCGTCTCGACGCTGTCAACGGCTTGAACATGGGCCATTAGCGAACCGTTGGCGGGCCGTGGCCGGCCGCTTTGGACCTCGACGGACGGTGGCCGCATGGCTACCAACACCCACATTCCAGTTCGCAGCGCACGGCGCTGCATCGTTCGCCGAGCGGCCGCGAAGTTCTTCTTCGTCACCGCCGCCGCGATCGCAACATCCGCTGCGCTCGCCCTCTCCGGAGCGCTGAACGCAGGCCCGGAGCTCGCGAAGGCGACCTCTCCGACCGCGACGCAGGCGGTCTCGGGCGAGAGCTACGGCTATCCGATCAAGCCCTTCGACCGCGAGCACCTCATCCGCGCGAACTTCGGTGACCCCCGTATGCAGTTCCACGGGCCTCCCACTCAGGACACGCTCCTACGCGGGGCTGGCAGCTTCTCGTTCCATCAGGGCGTCGACATCTCCGCGCCGGACGGCACGGCCGTCTATCCCGTCGTCGACGGCACCGTCACGGTTGTCGCGCATGAGTGGGTTCGGGTGACCTCGGGCGGGCGCGCGTTCGAGTACTGGCACATCCGGCCTCTCGTGCGTAACGGCCAGCAAGTGACCGCGCAGAAGACGGTCCTCGGCCACATCAGGAAGCCCTCCAATCACGTCCACCTGACCGAATACGAGGGCGGCCGCGTGGTGAACCCGCTCGTGCCGGGCCGGCTCACCCCGTATCACGATTCGTCGAAGCCCACGATCCAGGCGATCATGCTTCGCCGCACGGACTCCGGGCCCGAAGTCCTCCCGACCTTCGTTCGCGGCCGAGTCGAGATTGCCGTCAACGCCGAAGACACCCCCACCGAGCCTGGCCCGTGCGGATGGCACGGCCCGGTGACCCCCGCGCTCCTCACCTGGCAGATCCGCAACATTGCCGGCCGTGCCGTCGTCCCGCAGCACGTCGCCTTCGACGTTCGCACCTCGGTGCCCCCGAACTCGGCCTTCTGGCGCGTGTACGCCCGCGGGACGTACCAGAATCAAACCGTCTTCGGGAAGCACTACTCGTACCTCCAGCGCGGCGCGTACCTCTTCAAGCTCGCGCAGCAATTCAACACCCGCACGCTTCACGACGGCGTCTACGACCTGATCGTCAAGGCAAGTGACATCCGCGGGAACAGCAGCTCGCAGACGCTGCGGTTCACGGTTCACAATCGCAGCGGCTGGGCATCATGAGACGGCGCGGCGCGATCTTCGCGGCGGCGCTCCTCGTGGGCGCCGCCGCCGCGGTCCTATTGTTCCCACGCGGGCATGGCCAGGCACCGACAATGCACCACGTCAAGACGAGACCGAGCCCCCCGCGGACGGTCCCCCGCTCGGCGAGTCGATTCTCCTGGCCGGTGTACGGATTCGATCCCGCACGGACGCATGCCGCACCGCTCACTCTTCGTCCTCCGTTTCGGACGCTCTGGAGGGTGAGCCCTGACTCGAGCTTCATCGAGTTTCCACCCGTGCTGGACGACGGACGCCTCTTTCTTGGCACGAATCACGGTCTCGTGCTCGCGGTGCGTGCGAGCACGGGACGCGTCGTATGGCACCGCCAGTTCACCGGCTGCGTCGCCGCTTCGCCCGCAGTCGGCGACGGTCTCGTCTACCTGGGCTTCATGGATCCGCCTCCGTGCAGAGGCACCAGCCCGAGCTTCGTCGCTGCGCTCGATGTGCGCACCGGCAAGACGGTCTGGCGCTTTCAGGCGGGAGTCGTGGAGACGTCTCCGCTACTCGCGCAGGGGCGCGTCTACTTCGGCTCTTGGGACCATCGGATCTACGCGCTCGACGCGAAGACTGGTCGGCTCGGCTGGAGCTTTGCCACAGGCGATCGAGTCAAGGCGGGCGTGGCGTACGCATACGGCACGATCTTCGCCGGCTCCTACGACGGGCGCGTCTATGCGCTCGACGCGATCAACGGACGTCTCCGTTGGGCCTCGGGGGGTGGCACCCTCGGCGGGCTCTACGCGACGCCGTCTGTTGCCAAGGGCCGCGTGCTCGTCGCCTCGACCAACGGTCGGATCTACGCGTTCGCAATCTCGACCGGAAAGCTGCTCTGGTCGACGCGAACCGGCAGCTACGTGTACTCGCCAGGGGCGCTCTCCGGCGGGACCGCGTACATCGGCTCGTATGACCATCGCCTCTACGCGTTGTCACAGGCAACCGGCCGGATCCGGTGGACCTTCGACGCCGGTGCGCCGATCTCCGGAGCCCCGACCGTGCTCGACGGGCTCGTCTACTTCTCGACCTGTGGGTCGTGCTCGAGCTACGAGTCGAACCCTCGAGCACGCCGGACATTCGCCGTGAACAGTCGCACCGGTCGACTTGTCTGGCGGTTTCCAGACGGCGAGTACAGCCCGGTGATCGCCGACCGCGAAAGGCTCTACCTCACGGGCTTTACCACCCTCTACGGCCTCGTCCCTGTCAGGGGCGGCACGTGAGCCCGCTGCCTAGGGCGTGTCGCCGGTTCGGATCGCGTCGAGCAAGGCCCGCGTGAGCTTCACAGCCTCGGCGTTGTCCGCCCGCGCTGTCTCGAGGGACTCCTTCGACCACGACTCCGGCAGATCGTGGATCAACCAGTGGGCAGTCGTCAAAGCGTTGGTCACGGCAAGGACGACCTTGTCGGTCGCTTCGCCGATTCGAGGGGAGGGATAGCCCGCTGCAAACTCCACAATCGGATCGCGTAGTGCTTTCCAACGTTCGAGCAGCTCGTTCATGAGGGTGAGCGTCTGCGATCCAGGCGTTGCCGTCAGACGCTGGGGTTCGGAGTCGCTGAGGAGCGACAGAACCGGCGCGACCACGGCTGCCCCCTTGCCCTGCCGTTCCGCCCGCTCCGCCGCCTCACGCTCGTGGCGCGCGTGCCGAAGCTGCAGCTGCGCAGCGAGCAACGCCACAGCCGCGACGATCGCGCTGCTGCCGAGTACCAGCGTTACGGTTGCCCAGGCGGGGATCCCTTGACCTCCTGACGGCGTCGGTCGGAGCGAACTTACCCCAGTCGCTCGACCTCCGGCTCGGGGTCGATGCGCGGCGGTCCCTGTAGGAACGAAGGATCAGACGAGCTCGACGCCCTCGTGGGTCAGCTCGAGGGTCTCGATCACGACGTCGTTGCCCAGGGCGTTCAGGTCGCTGGACGCGTACTTGCTCGGCCACGCTCGGCGGATGTGCCAGCGCGCCACCTCCTGGCGGGCCTCATCGAGCAGGATCACGGCGACGTCGCGGCGGTCGAGATTTCCCTGCGTGATCGCGTGCCACCAGTCGTAGAGCGCCATGTCGCCGGCGAAGCCTCGGCGGAGGACGACCGGTCCGTACTCGACGCGCCCGGGAAGCATCCGCGCGCCGGAGGTCTTGTCGGAGCCTTCGCGATACGCGACCACCTCGATTCGGCCCTCCGGAAGCTCGACCTCGCTGAAGCCGGCAACGGTGCTTCCGTCGAAATCGACCAGGAAGTTGAAGTTCAGGTACGGGTCAGGACGAGCGATCGGCATCGCCGGGCACCTCCAGGTAGGGGAAGTCGCGATAGGCGTCGAGGTCGTGGGTGATGCTGCGCGAGCGGCGGGCGCCCTCGTCGGTGCGCCAGGTGACTCGCACCTCGAGCTTCCGCGGCTCGTCGCGCGCGAACAGCAGCGACGAGCGGTCGAGGAAGACTCGCAGCCGGCGGCGCGGGCCGAGGAACTCCAGGCGGCGGAAGACGCCGAGGCGGTCGATGCGCCGCTCGCCGCCGAGGCCGAGGAGCGGCCCGTCGAAGCGGACTCGCACGGAGTGCGCCGGCACGTCGCCGAGGTTCCGCAGCACGAGGTAGAGCAGACCGTGGTCGAACTCGACGTCGAGGATGACGTCGGCCTCTCGCGGCGGGCGCAGGTGTTCCGAGGCGGCTCCGGACACGCGACGAGTCTAGACCCGCGGTAGGCTCAGCCCGTGGCGGTCCTGACCTCTCAGGTGGAGCGTTCGGACGTGTTCGAGCAGCGGCGCGCGCGCATGGAGGAGCTCGTCGCCGAGCTGCGCGAGCGGTCGGCGAGCGTCGCTCGCGGCGGCGGCGAGGCGGCGCTCGAGAAGCACCGCTCGCGCGGGAAGCTGACCGCGCGGGAGCGGATCGACCGCCTGCTCGACCCCGATACCGCCTTCCTCGAGCTCTCGGCCCTGGCCGCGTGGGACATGTACGGGGGTCAGGCCCCGGCCGCCGGGATCGTGACCGGGATCGGGGTGATCGAGGGCCGGCAGTGCGTCCTCGTCGCCAACGACGCGACGGTCAAGGGCGGCACCTACTTCCCGCTCACCGTCAAGAAGCATCTGCGCGCGCAGGAGATCGCCGAGCAGAACCGCCTGCCGTGCATCTACCTCGTCGATTCCGGCGGCGCGTTCCTGCCGCTCCAGGCCGAGGTCTTCCCCGACCGGGACCACTTCGGGCGGATCTTCTACAACCAGGCACGCCTCTCGGCCGCGGCGATCCCGCAGATCGCCTCGGTGATGGGCTCGTGCACCGCGGGCGGCGCGTACGTCCCGGCGATGAGCGACGAGACGATCATCGTCAAGGGCACCGGGACGATCTTCATCGGCGGCCCGCCGCTCGTGAAGGCGGCGACCGGCCAGGAGGTGAGCGCGGAGGAGCTGGGCGGCGCCGACGTCCACGCGCGGCTCTCGGGCGTCGCCGACCACTACGCGACCTCGGACGAGCACGCCCTCGCACTCGTGCGCGAGATCGTCCGGAACCTGAGCCTGCCCGAACCGGACCTGCCATGGGGTCAGACCCCGGCCGTGGCCCCGGAGGCCGATCCGTCGGAGTTGTACGGGCTCATCCCGGCCGACTTCCGCGAGCAGGTCGACCCGCGTGAGCTGATCGCGCGGATCGTCGACGGCTCCCGCTTCCACGAGTTCAAGGCGCTCTACGGGGAGACGCTCGTCTGCGGCTTCGCGCGGATCGAGGGCTACCCGGTCGGGATCCTCGCCAACAACGGCGTCCTCTTCGGCGCAGTCGGCCGCGAAGGGCGCGCACTTCATCGAGCTCGCCTGCAAGCGGCGGATTCCGCTCGTCTTCCTGCAGAACATCACCGGCTTCATGGTCGGCAAGGAGTACGAGGCCGGCGGGATCGCGCGTGACGGCGCCAAGCTCGTCACCGCGGTCGCGTGCGCGGAGGTGCCGAAGTTCACGGTCATCGTCGGCGGCTCGTTCGGCGCCGGCAACTACGGGATGTGCGGCCGCGCCTACTCGCCGCGCCAGCTCTGGATGTGGCCGAACGCGCGCATCTCCGTGATGGGCGGCGAGCAGGCGGCGACGGTCCTCACGATGGTCGGCGACGCGGATCCCGACGAGATCCGCGCCAAGTACGAGGCCGAGGGCAACCCGTACTACTCGACCGCGAGGCTCTGGGACGACGGCATCATCGACCCGCTCGACACGCGCCGCGTCCTGGCGATGGGCATCTCGGCAGCGCTGAACGCGCCGATCCCCGAGACGACGTTCGGCGTCTTCCGGATGTGAAGCGACCAAGGAGGAGTGCATGGGCTATTCGATGATCAACGTGGAGGACATCGAGGGCGGCGGGCCCGGCGGCGGGTTCCACTTCGTGCGCCGCGAGCTGGGCGCCGAGGCCTTCGGGATCAACTGGATCGACCTTCCGCCGGGCGCCGAGGGCTTCGAGCACGACGAGGGCGAGTCTCAGCAGGAAGAGGTGAACGTGGTCGTGCGCGGGTCGGGCGTCTACCGGATCGAGGGCGAGGACGTGCCCGTGCAGGTCGGGACGTTCGTACGCTTCGACCCGGAGACGACGCGGGTCCCGGTCGCCGGGCCCGAGGGGATGACGCTGGTCGCGGTCGGCGCACGCCGCGGAAGCTACGAGCCGAGGGGGCCGTTTTGAACCACACGCTGGAGCTGAACGACGACGACCTCCGCCTCCTGAAGTCGGCCCTGCACTCGTACCTGGACGACTTCGGTCACGACGAGGCCGACGTCCTGCGGCGGATCAAGGACCTGATCGCGCGCCTTCCGACACCGGGCGTGCCGGACGAGTGACCGCCCATCTCCTCATCTGGAGCCTCGCCGACTCGAGGACGACGCTCGACGAGCTCAAGGGGCACCTCCCCGATCTCCCGGAAGGCGACCACTGGATCTCGGACCCGGCCACGGATCGGTTCGGGCTGGTCTCGCTCTCGGGCTCGCTGAGCGACATCGAGGCGATCCGCGACCTGATCGGCAAGGACCCGGAGATCGGCGAGGAGTTCGAGATCCTCGAGTGAAAGCTCGGAAGTGTCCCAAGAGAGCCGAAGGTGCGGGACACGACGCTTCCAAGTAACAGACTGTTGCTAAGTAGCCTTGGACCGCCCGTGGGCCTCACGACGGCCCGTGATCCATCCAAGTAACAGTCTGTTACTAAGTTGCTCGGGACGCCTCGGAGATCGGCGGCCACGGAGACCGAGCTGGAGAGAGGTGTCTTCGCTACCAGGTCTCGAGCCAGTGGGCCAGCTCGCGGCGCTCGTCTTCGGTGAGGGGGCGCAGCGGCGCGCGGACGTCGCCGCGGACCGGGACTCCGCGCTTGCCGAGGACGAACTTGGCCGCGGCCTGGAACGGGTAGCGGTCGAGGGCGGCCCGGAGCTCGGTCACCTCTTCGGCGCGGTCGCGAACGAGCGCCGCGACCCGCTCCGGGAAGACCGACGCGAGACCCGAGACCGTTCCCGCCGCGCCACGCTCGAGGCCGGGCAGGACGAGCTCCTCGGCGCCGATGAAGACGTCGAGCCCCTCGATCAGGTACGGCTCGACGGCCTCGAATGGCTTGTCCGAGACCTTCAGGCCCGCGAGGTTCGACGTGCGCTCGCGTAGCTGCCCGATCACCGCCAGCGGGACGGCGTAGCCGCTCCGCGCCTTGAACTCGTAGACGTAGAAGGGCAGCGGCTCGCACGCGCGGGCCGCGGCCTCGAAGTGCGCGAGCAGGGCCGCGTCGTCGTACGCGTAGTAGGGCGGCCCGATGACGGCGACGCCTGCCGCCCCCGATGCGGCGGCGTGCTCGGCGAGCGCGACCGTCTCGGCCGTCGTCTGCGCACCGCAGTGGACGATCGTGGGCAACGGCCCGTCGACGAACAGCTCGGCCGCGCGCCGCCGCTCGGCCGCGGAGAGCAGGATCCCCTCGCCGGTCGTCCCGAGCGCGAGGATGCCGTCGAGCCCTCCGGCCGAGAGAAAGTCGAGGTACGGCCGGAAGGCCTCCTCGTCCAGAGCGGCGCCCTCGTCGCGGAGAGGCGTGACGGCAGCCGCGAGAGCTCCGCGCAGCATGCGGCAACTTTACGATGCGAGAGCCATGGCTGCGCTGCGCATCGAGCAGGTCGCGGACACCCTGCGCGTGACCATGGCGCGGCCGGACCTGCACAACGCGTTCGACGCCGAGCTGATCGTCGAGCTCACCGCCGCGTTCTCCGACGTCGGCGACGCGCGCGCGGTCGTGCTCGCAGGCGACGGGCCGAGCTTCTGCGCGGGCGCCGACGTCGACTGGATGCGGGCCTCGATCGAGCTCAGCTACGAGGAGAACGTCGCCGACGCGAGGCGGCTGCGGATGATGCTCGAGACGATCAACTCGTGTCCCGCGCCGGTGATCGCGCGCGTCCAGGGTCATGCGCTCGGCGGAGGCTGCGGGCTGGTGGCCTGCGCGGACGTCGCGATCGCCTCGCCCGAGGCGCAGTTCGCGTTCTCCGAGGTCAAGCTCGGGATCATCCCGTCCGTGATCTCGCCGTTCGCGCTGGCGAAGATCGGCCCGGGCGCCGCGCGGCGCTACTTCGTCACCGGCGAGCGGTTCGACGCGGCCACCGCGCTTCGGATCGGTCTCGTCCAGGAGGTCGCGGGCGATCTCGACGCGGCTGTCGAGCGGCTGATCGCGGAGCTGCGCACCGCGGGCCCGGAGGCGGCGCGCCACGCGAAGCAGCTCGTGCTCGACCGGCCGGACGCGCTCGGCACCGAGCGGCGGATCGCCCAGCGGCGGACGAGCGACGAGGGCCAGGAGGGCCTGCGCGCGTTCCTCGAGAAGCGTCGGCCCGGGTGGGCATCCGAAAGCTCCTCGTAGCGAACCGCGGCGAGATCGCGCTCCGCGTCTTCCGCGCGTGCCGCGAGCTCGGGATCTCGACGGTTGCGGTCTACACCCCGGACGACGGCGCCCGCGCGCACGAGCGAGACGCGGACGAGGCAGTCGAGATCGCGTCGTACCTCCAGTCGGAAGAGCACATCCGCGCGGCGAAGCAGAGCGGCGCGGACGCGATCCATCCCGGCTACGGCTTCCTCTCGGAGAGCCCGCAGTTCGCGGCGGCCGTCGAGGCAGCCGGCCTCACCTGGGTCGGGCCGCCGGCCGAGGCGCTCGAGGCAGGCGGCGACAAGCAGCGCGCGAAGCGCATCGCGCGGCGGGCAGGCGTCCCGGTCGTCCGCGAGGGCGAGCCCGAGGAGCTCGGGTTCCCGCTGCTGATCAAGGCGGCGGCCGGCGGAGGCGGGCGCGGGATGCGCGTCGTCCGCGAGCCGGGCGAGCTCGAGGACGCGTTCGCGGCCGCGCGGCGCGAGGCGCAGGCGGCGTTCGGCGACGACCGCGTCTTCTGCGAGCGCTACGTCGAGCGCCCGCGGCACGTCGAGATCCAGATCCTGGCCGACGCGCGCGGCGAGGTCGTCGCGCTCGGCGAGCGCGAGTGCTCCGTCCAGCGCCGCCACCAGAAGGTGCTCGAGGAATCACCCTCGCCCGCGCTCGACGACGAGCTGCGCACGCGCATGAGCGAGGCGGCCGTCGCATTCGCGGCCGCGGTCGGCTACCGCAGCGCGGGGACCGCCGAGTTCATGCTCGACGGCCGCGACTTCTGGTTCCTCGAGCTGAACGGCCGCATCCAGGTCGAGCACCCCGTGACCGAGCTCGTCACCGGCGCCGACCTCGTGGTCGAGCAGCTCCGCATCGCGCAGGGCGAGCCGCTGCACGCGCCGCAGCGGTACCTGGAAGGGCATGCGGTCGAGGTACGGCTCTACGCCGAGGACCCGAAGACGTTCCTCCCGCAGACCGGACGCGTCGCGAAGCTCCGGTTGCCGACCGGGATCCGCGTCGATGCCGGGATCGAGGAAGGCGACGAGGTCGGCACCTCGTACGACCCGCTGCTCGCGAAGCTGATCGCCCACGGCGCCAACCGGCAGCACGCGCTCGACCGCCTGGCCGCGGCGCTCGACGAGACCGAGGTCGAGGGCGTCGTCACGAACCTGCCTTTCCTGCGCTGGCTGGTGGCGCACCCCGCGCTGCGGGAGGGGCGAACGACGACCGCGTTCCTGACCGACTACCCCCCGCTCTCGGCGCCGCCGCTCCGGATCCCGGACGGGCCGTGGACCGGCGGCTTCCGCCTCAACCTCCCCACTCCGCCCGCGGAGCCGCCGCCGGACGTCGACGCCGACTCGCAGGACCACGGGCCTGGAGGCGAGCAGAGCACCCTGACCGCGCCGATGCCCGGCACCGTGATCCGCCTGCTCGTGAGCGAGGGCGACCGCGTGCAGCCCCGCCAGCCACTCGTCGTGCTCGAGGCGATGAAGATGGAGACGCCGATCGTCTCGCCGTACGAAGCGGTCGTCCGCTCCGTCCACGTGAGCGAAGGCGATCAGGTCGCGGGCGGAGCGCTGCTCGTCGAGCTCGAGGAGTAGATCGCCGAGCGGCAGTCGACGTTGACATCACGCGTCCCGAGTGGGATCGTCGACGAAGGAAGGAGTCAGATGCTCGAGCCTTGCGCAGGCTGCGGCGAGGCGCTGCGATTCCCGTGGCGGCGAGTGACTCCTACCCGGCGGAGCAGTGAGGAAGAGGCCATCGCGGCCACGTCGTCGTGACGCTCGACCCATCGGCGACGGTTCCGATCGGCGGGTACTCACTCGAAGTAGCGACGCGCTCCGGCTCCTTCGCGCAGTTCGAACCGGCTAGAGAGACCGACAACGCCCGGGCGCTGAAAGAAGCGCTCGCCGAGGAGTCCGACAGGCCGCCGGCGGTAGCCGTCGCGGTCGAGGACTTCGAGGAGAGCGCAAGCGAAGTCACCGGACGGATCGAGCGGGCGGACGGACTCTTCCGCGCAGCGTCGAGCGGGCAGATGCTCGAGCCCGGCAACCTCACGGGTGAGCTAGACGCCCTGCTCGATCTCTTCGACCGGCTCGACAAGAGGGGACGATTCGACGAAGAGCTGAAGCTCATGCGCTCGCTGAACGGCCTGCTTGTTCTCGCCTTGCGCTGGCTCGATCTCGTTCGCTCGCTGCGATCCCTGCTGAGATCAGCTGAGGGAGCCGGCCACCAGGCCGGTCAAGCCTGGGCGCATCACGAACTCGGCTCCCTCCACCTCTGCGCCGGCGAGTCCCAACGGGCATCCGAGCACCTCCATCAGGCGCTGCGAATCGAGCAGGAGCTTGGCGACCTGGCCGGCCGGTGCGCCACCCGACACAATCTCGACTCCGCCCGGCGCGACCTGGCGCTTGACGGAGGTGGCGGAGGAGGGCCGCGTCGGCTCCTGCGCCTGGCGGGGCTCGCGGCGGTCGTCGGCGTGCTCGCCGGTGGAGGAACAGGAATCGCGCTCGCCCTTCGAGACGGCGGAGACTCGTCTGCCACAACCGGCACGAGGACGACCGAAGACACGCAGGCGCCGTCGCCTCCCACCGGCCTCCAGGCAAGAGCGGTGAGCCCTGCCGAGATCGACCTGGTTTGGCTGGCGTCGTCCGACAACATGCGCGTGACGAGCTACGTCGTCTACCGCAACTCGGCGAAGCTGGCGACTGTCCCGGGGACCGCAACGAGCTACCAGGACAAGGCAGTCGCGGCCGCCACGACCTACGTCTACACCGTCAGGGCAACCGACGCCGCGAGGAATACCTCTGCGAACTCGAGGCCCGCGCGAGCCACGACCCCGGCAGCGGCCGACAAGCAGCCGCCCTCAGCTCCAGCCCGTCTGCGAGCGACGCCGATCAGCGCCGCGGAGATCGATCTCACCTGGTCGCCGTCGATCGACAACGTGGGCGTCACCGGGTATGTCATCTACCGCGACGGAACCAAGCTGACGACCGTGCCCGGGGCGGCGACGAGCTATCAGGACACGTCGGTGGCACCCTCGACGGGCTACGTCTACACCGTCCAGGCGATAGACGCGGCCGGGAACGTTTCGCCGCAGTCGAACAAGACTAAGGCACAGACACCTGCGGTCGACAAGCAGCCGCCCTCAGCTCCAGCCCGTCTGCGAGCGACGCCGATCAGCGCCGCGGAGATCGATCTCACCTGGTCGCCGTCGATCGACAACGTGGGCGTCACCGGGTATGTCATCTACCGCGACGGAACCAAGCTGACGACCGTGCCCGGGGCGGCGACGAGCTATCAGGACACGTCGGTGGCACCCTCGACGGGCTACGTCTACACCGTCCAGGCGATAGACGCGGCCGGGAACGTTTCGCCGCAGTCGAACAAGACTAAGGCCAGCACGCCGGCATAGACCCTTTCCTGGTGAAGCGGCCCCGTTCCCGGCAGGCAGACGTCTAGAACAGTTTCTGGAGCTTCATCGCCTGGCCCATGTCGCCGGCGACCTTGAGCTTGCCGGACATGTACGCAGCCGTGGCGTTCTGCTCGCCGCTTGCGACCTTCATGAACGTCTCGGAGGAGGTCGAGATCGTGCAGTCGGCGTCGCCGCCGTCCTCGGTGACGGTGACCTTCCCGTCGTCCACGTCGACGAGCCAGTTTCCCGCGCCCTCGATCTCGAACCGGTAGCTGGCCGTCAGCCCCGCGGCCTTGGCCGGGTCGACCCGCGACTCCAGCGTCTCGAAGAACTCCCTTGGAGTGTCCATCGAAAACGAGCCTACAACACAGGCTCGGGAGCGAGCGGCTGCCGGGCCCGGCTTGCAGGCAGCAGCACGGCAAGGAGAAACGCGGGCACGGCCGCGGCGGCTGCGGCGTACATCGCGGTCTCGAGGTCGACCGAGTCTGCGAGCGCGCCGAGGGCGACCGCGGCGATCCCGCCGAGGCCGATCGAGAGCCCGATCGACAGCCCCGACGCCATGCCGATCCGGTGCGGGAGGTACTCCTGGGCCATGACCATCGAGACGCCGAACGTGCCGATCACGCAGATCCCCACGCACGCGAGCGCGGCCGCGCCGATCACTCCGCCGACCGCGATGTAGACGACGATCAGCGGGCCGACGAGGAACATGCTCGTGATCACGACCGGCCGCCTCCCGACCCGGTCCGCGATCGGGCCCGCGACGACCGTCCCGAGGCCGCCGGCGAGCAGCATCAGCGAGAGCAGGTGGGTGCCGTGCGCGGCCGAGTTCCCGATCGAGACCTCCCACAGCGGCACGAACGTGATCAACCCGAACCAGGCGACACTACGGAAGGCGATCACGCCCAACAGGAGCACGAGCGCACCGATCCGGTCGCGCTCGCCCGGGGCTACCGCCGGGCGGCCCGCCTCGGGCGCGAAGCCTGACAGGAACGGCATCGCACGGAACAGCAACCACGCCACGGCCAGGCACGGAAGCGCCAGCAGCAGTCCGCCGGTGAGCCCGAACGCGACCACGAGCGGCGTCGTCACGATCGGCCCGAGCGCGTACCCGAGGTTGCCGCCGACCGAGAAGTAGCTCATCCCGCTCGCGCGGCGGTTGCCGCTCGCGAAGGCGGCGAACTTCGAGCCCTCCGGGTGGAACGCCGCGACGCCGAGCCCCGAGATCAGCACGAACACGAGCACCAGCCAGTACGAGGGCGACGCGGCCGCGAGCGCGATCCCGATCCCGGCGACGGCGACCCCGGTCGGAAGCAGCCAGAGCGCTCCCTTACGGTCCGACCAGGCGCCGAACAGCGGCTGGATCAGCGACGAGGAGGCGGCCGAGGCGAGGATCGCGAGGCCGGCCATCGCGTAGTTCAGGTCGAAGCGGGCAACCAGGAACGGCAGCAGCGCGGGAAGCGCCCCACCGGCGAAGTCCGTAGCGAGGTGTCCGCCGGACAGCGCCGTCATCGCCCGTCGGTCCAGCTCGGCTCGCACGAATCGAGCGTAACTGGAGCCAGGCAGGTCTAGGCGGCGCTTCGGCTCGGGCTAGGCAGGTAGCGGTCGATCAGCGCGTGCGAGAGGTCCCACTGGGCGCGCGCGATGTCGACGCGGTTGCGCTCGATTGCAGCGACCGAGGCCTCCTCGCGCCTGAGCTCCTGACGCCTGGCGACGAGCCCGGAGATGCGCTCCGTGAGCGATTCGACGGAGCCGAGGTTCCGGCTTCGCCGATCGCGCAGGTGTGAACGAGAGCCGCCGCAGGCCATCACTTCGTATGTCGGCGCGAGCGCGGCCGGGCCGCATCCCTCGCTTGGAGTCGGCTAGCATCGCGCCGCGATGCAGGTTGCAGTGCAAGCCGTCACACCAGCCGAGCTCGAAGCGGACGTCCTGGCCGTTCCGCTGCTCGAGGGCGAGGGCCTTTCGAAGGCCGGCTCCGAGGTCGACGGCACGCTCGACGGGCTGCTTGCCCGGCTCATCGAGGAGGGCGAGCTACGGGGAGAGCCCGGCTACGCCTCGATCGTGCACGTCAGCGGCGCTCCCTTCCGGCGCGTGTCGGCCGCCGGCCTCGGCAGGGCCGGCCTGCTCGACGCGGACGCCTTCCGAACTGCTGCCGCGGCCGTCGCCCGCGAGTCGCGCGGGTTTGCCCAGCACGTCGGCTGGCTGCTCGATCCGGCCCTGCCCGTGCCGCTCGAGGAGCAGGCGCGCGCGGTCGTCGAGGGGACGATGCTCGGCGACTACGACGGGGCCCGCTGGAAGCACGACGAGCCGAAGTCGAAGATTGCGCAGCTGACCCTCGTTGCGGACGACGCGAAGGCGCTCGAGCCGATCGCCGAGCGCGCGGCCCTCGTCACGAGCTGGGTCAACCGCGCGCGCGACCTCGTCAACAGCCCGCCGAACGAGGTGAACCCCGAGGCGCTCGCCGCTCGCGCGGCCGAGATCGCCTCCTCGCAGGAGCACGTGAAGAGCGAGGCCCTCGGCCCCGAGGAGATCGAGAAGCAGGGCATGGGCGCCTTCGCGGCCGTGGCCAGGGGGAGCGACATCGAGCCGCGGCTCGTCGTGATCCGCTACGAGCCGCCCAAGCCCGCGAAGGCGGACGTCGTCCTCGGCCTGATCGGCAAGGCGATCACGTTCGACACCGGCGGGATCTCGCTCAAGCCGTCCCTGCGCATGGAGGACATGAAGGGCGACATGGCCGGCGGCGCCGCGGTGATCGAGGCGACCGGCGCGATCGCCGACCTCGGCCTGCCCGTGCGGGTGCTGAGCGTGGTCGCCTCCTGCGAGAACATGCCCGGCGGCCACGCGTACCGGCCCGGCGACATCCTGACCGCGATGAACGGCAAGACGATCGAGGTCACCAACACCGACGCGGAGGGCCGGCTCGTCCTCGCCGACGCGCTCTGGTACGCGCGCCAGAACGGCGCGACGCACATGCTCGACCTCGCCACGCTGACCGGCGCGATGGAGGTCGCGCTCGGCGACCTCTACGCGGGCATCTTCGCCAACGACGAGGCCTGGGGAACCGAGGTCGTCGCCGCGGGAGAGGCGAGCGGCGACCACGCCTGGGGCTTCCCGATGCACGAGCGCTATCGCCGCTACGTCGACTCGTCGTTCGCCGACCTCAAGAACTCCTCCGACCTGCGCCAGGCGGGCGCCGTGCTGGCAGCGAAGTTTCTCGAGGAGTTCGCGGGCGAAGGCCCGTGGGCTCACGCCGACATCGCCGGCCCGGCCTTCCTCGAACGCTCTCGCGGCGACTACATGACGCAGCGCGGCGGGACCGGGTACGGCGTGCGACTGATCGTCGAGCTGGCCTCCCGCCTCTCGTGAACTTCGATCTCGCGCCCGAGCACGAGCTCGTGCGCAAGACGGTCCGGGAGTTCGCCGAGGAACGGGTCGCGCCCGTCGCCGCGGAGCTGGACCGCGAGCAGCGGTTTCCCTACGAGCTCGTCGGCGAGCTGGCCGAGCTGGGGCTGATGGGGATGCCCGTTCCCGAGGAGTACGGCGGGGCAGGTGCGGACACGCTCTCGTATGCGATCGCCGTCGAGGAGCTGACGCGCGTCGACTCGTCGGTCGCGATCACGGTCGCCGCCCACACCTCGCTCGGGACGATGCCGATCCTCCTGTTCGGCAACGAGGAGCAGAAGCGGCAGTGGCTTCCGGACCTGGCCGCGGGCAAGAAGCTCGCCGCGTTCGGCCTGACCGAGCCGGGCGCCGGCTCGGACGCGGCCGCCAGCCGGACGACCGCCGAGCTCCGGGACGGCCGGTGGGTCGTCAACGGCTCGAAGACGTTCATCACCAACGCGGGCACAGACATCAGCGCGTGCGTGACCATCACCGCGGTCACGGGCGAGGGCGAGATCTCGAACCTGATCGTCGCCAACGGCAGCCCGGGCTACACCATCTCGGCGCCGATGCACAAGCTCGGCTGGCGCGCCTCGGACACGCGCGAGCTGTCGTTCGAGGACTGCGCCGTCCCCGAGGAGAACCTGCTCGGCGAGCGCGGCCGCGGCTTCAACCAGTTCCTGGAGATCCTCGACGGCGGGCGCATCTCCGTCGCGGCGATGGGCGTCGGCCTCGCGCAGGGCGCCTACGACCTCGCGTTCGCCTACGCACAGGAGCGGGAGCAGTTCGGCCGGCCGATCGCCCGCTTCCAGGCGGTCCAGTTCGCCCTCGCGGACATGGCCGTCGAGATCGAGGCGGGCCGCGTCCTCACCTACAAGGCCGCGTGGCTCAAGGACCAGGGCCGCCCGTTCGCGCTCGAGGCGGCGATGGCGAAGCTCTACACGGGCGAGCTCTCACACCGCGTCGCGAACGCGGCGCTGCAGATCCACGGCGGCTACGGCTTCATGGAGGAGTCGGCGATCGCCCGCCTCTACCGCGACCAGAAGATCCTCGAGATCGGCGAGGGGACTAACGAGGTTCAGCGGATGGTGATCGCCCGCCACCTCGGGCTCGTCTCCTGACGAACCAGACGGGGACCGCCACGCCGATCGCCAGCACGACGATCGCGAGGGCGAGGACGAGCCGGTCGTGCCCCGACGAGCTCCCGAAGCGTCTTCGGCACCGTCACGCCGTCCGCTGCGGCCATCGCGCGCACGGCGTCCGCGGTCGACTCGGTCAGGCCGGTGGGCGTCGTCCCCGGCTTGATGCCCTTCAGCGCCTGCAGCTCCTTCGTGACCGGCCTGTCGCCGTTGTAGACCCCGAAGCCCGACGGCATCGCGATCAGCGTCCGGCCCGTGTAGGAGAACGCGATCTCCTTCGCGAGGAACTTCGCGTAGAGCTGCGGGTGGCGCCAGAGGCTGACGGCAGTCCCGAGGTCGCCGGTGAACGGGACCACGGCGACGCGGACCTTGTAGCCCCCGCCGTTGGCGGCGGCGACCGTCTTCTTGAGCCGGTTCGCGGCCGAGCCCGAGATCGGCGCCTCGTAGGGCAGGAACACCTGCTGGAACGGGAGCACGTCGCTCGCCGGGTCGCCGTTGGCGCGCGCGGCGCCCGGAAGCGCGAGGGCCACCAGGAGCGCGAGGAAGAGGAAGCGCCTCATCGGCCCTCGAGCGCCCTCTGCCGGTCTTCCTCTTCGCTCAGCAGCCGCAGCAGGAAGTAGCTGAGCGCGGCGAAGAAGACGAGCATCTGCTCGCCGTTCATCAGGATCCCGCCGAGGTTCTGGTCCTTCGTCGCGGTGATCCCCCAGAGGCGTGGCGCGTCCTCGTAGAACGCGTAGAAGACGCGCACCGAGAAGATGAACGCGAGCGAGAGGAACGCCGAGCCGATGTAGGCCGCGCCGAGGTAGGCCAGGCGAATCGCGGTGGCCACGCGGTGCGGCTCGTTCGCGAACACGGGCCACCAGAAGACGAGCCCCGCGAGCAGCAGCAGGCCGTGCTCGATGTTGAGCGGCCACGTGTCTCGCAGCGCCCAGTCGTAGAAGACGGGCAGGTGGACGCCGTACCAGACGGCCAGCCAGAACGGCAGCGCCACGACCGGGCGGGTCATGAACGCGAGCGGCCGTCCGCCCCACCGCGCCACCCTGTCGCGCATCGCGGGTGTCAGGCCGAGGATCAGGAGCGGCGGGCCCCAGTCGGCGACCATCACGTTCTGGAGCAGGTGCATCACGAGCAGGTAGTGGACCGCGATCGTCTCCAGCGGCGAGTTCAGCGAGATCGTGACGAGCGCGACGCCGAGCCCGAAGACCGCCGCGCGCCAGAAGCTCGGCCGCTCGACGGTCCGCGCGAGGCGGACGTAGCCGTAGACGACGACCGCTCCGAAGACGAGGAAGAGGGGCTCGAAGCTGAACGAGCTGGCGGCGGGCGTGGTCACGGGTGGCAGGCGCTCCGCACGGCCGACTCAGGGTAACGGACGCCTGTCGTTTGACACGACCACGTGGGCGTCGTGATCCTGCCTGCAAATGCGCCGGGTTCTCCTCCTGTCCTGCGCGGTGCTCGTCGTGGCCGGATGCTCGTCCTCGCGGCCCGGCGTGCCGACGATCGCACCCGCGCGGACCTTCGCGCTCTCGGGCTTCGACCCGGTCAAGGTCGCCGGCCCGGGGGTCCACACGCTCTCGTTCACGATCCGCCAGCCGTCCGGGAAGCCGCTGACGACCTACCGGAGCGGCCCGGGGCCGCACACCGGCGTCCACGTGATCGTCGTGCGACGCGACCTCGGCGCGATCGTCCACCGCCATCCGCCGATCCGGCCGGACGGGCGCATCGTCCAGCCGATCGACTTCCCCACCCCCGGGCCGTATCGCGTGCTGATCGACGCGTACCCGGACGTGAAGGGTGCGCCGCGCAACTTCCAGCTGCACGAGGACGTGCGTGTCGCCGGCCGCTACCGGCCGCAGCGGCTGCCGCCGTTCTCGCGAATCGTGAACGTCGACGGCTACCGCGTCTCGCTCTCGGGCCCGCGCCGCCTGCACGCGATCGAGCCGGCGCACCTGACCGTCTCGGTGAAGAACCCGTCGGGCAAGCCGGTCGTGTTCACGCCCTGGTACGGCGCCCTCGCGCACGCGATCTTCTTCCGGGCCGGCTCGCTCGACTACTTCCACACCCACGTCTGCGGGCCCTCGACTCCGGGCTGCACGAGCGTGCTCGGCGGGACGAGCGTCACCGGGAAGCAGACAAGCCCCGGGAAGCTCCAGGTCGGCGTCCTCCTGCCGATAGCGGGGACGTGGCGGTTGTTCCTCCAGTTCCAGGCCGGCGGGCGCATACTCACCGCGCCGTTTACGCTGACGGTTCGATGAGACGAATAACCGCCTACGCGACGCTCTGGCTCGGGCTCGTAGCGCTGCTCGTGCTCGTCGCGCGCTGGCTCTGCTACGCGCTCGCCCCGCCGAGCCTGCTCTCGACGCGGCTCCAGGACTCGACCGGCGGACCGCGGCTCGTCGTGGTGACGCTCGTCTCGCTCGGCCTCGCCGCGCTGCTCTCGACGCTCACCGTCTCGCTCGCCGCGCTCGGCGTTCGCGAGCGGCGGCGGCTGCGCCCGGACCGCGTGGCGCCGCGGCTGCGCATCCGGAGGCTCGCCCTCAACGCGACCCTCCTCTTCGCCGCGAGCTCGTTCACGTTCGCGATGTTCGAGTCCTACCTCCACTGGCGCGCGGGAATCGGCTTCCACGGGCTCTCGTGCCTCGTCGGGCCCGTGCACCGGAACGCGATCCCGCTTCTCGTCGCGCTCGCGCTCGTCGCGGCGGCGCTCGTCGAGGCCGGCTCGCACGTGCTCGCGTGGATGCGAACCGTCGTACGCGAGCTTCGCCGCCGGAGGCTGACCGCATCGCTGCCGCTCTTCGCATCGCCCTGGCGCTCACTGCCCGTCGCGTGCCCGGCCGTCGGCCGCGCTCGCACGCGCGCACCGCCGCTCCCGGCCTAGCCCGGTTCAAGCGACGGAAAGGAGAACACGTGAGAACGGCTTTGCTGGCCGCTGCGGCGGCACTCGTCATGCTCGTCTTCGCCGACGCAGCGTTCGCGCACGCGGTCATAAGCCCGCCCGTTGCGAAGGCGAAAGTGCTCCAGGTGTACACCCTCTCGGTGCCGACCGAGGAGGAAGGCGCGACGACGACGGAGATCGAACTGACCGTCCCCGACGGCTTCTCGATCGACTCGTTCGCGCCCTGCGCCCGGCTGGAAGCGCGAGGTGCAGGCGACCGGCTCCGGCGAGGAGGCGGTGATCCAGAAGGTGACGTGGACTGGCGGGAAGGTCCCGACCGACGAGGACTCCGTCTTCCAGTTCAACGCGGATGCCACCTCGGACAAGACGTTCACGTTCAAGGTCCGGCAGACGTACTCGAACGGAAAGGTCGTCGACTGGAGCGGGCCGGAGAGCTCGGATACCCCTGCGCCGACCGTGGAAGCGGTCTCCTCGATCGGAGGAAGCTCGACCTCGACGCTGACGATCGTCGCGCTCGTCCTGGGCGCGGCCGGTGTCGCGCTCGGGATCGTGGCCCTCGTCACCAGGGGGCGCAACCTGGCGTGAGACGACCCGCGGTGATCGCGCTCGCGGCGGCGGCGGCATTTGCCCTGGCGATGCCCGCCGCCGCCTGGGCGCACGCCGCGCTGCTCCGCACCTCGCCGGTCGCGAGCCGCACGGTCAACAAGCCGCCACCGGACGTCCGACTGACCTACAGCGAGCCGATCGAGGCGCGGTTCGCGATCGTCTCGGTGACGAACGCCGAGGGCCGGCAGGTGACCGCGGGCTCGCCGAGAAGCGCCGCGGGCCAGCCGCAGACCCTGGTCACCCCGCTCGAGCGCGTGCCGGAAGGCTGGTACCTCGTCTTCTGGCGTGTCATCTCCGCGGACGGGCATCCGGTCCGCGGCGCGTTCACGTTCGCGGTCGGCCCGAACCCGGGCCCGCCGCCCCAGTTCCGGGTGCCGTCCCTGAGCGAGACGGCGACGACGACGCAGCTCCTGGTCGCGCGCTGGGTCGTCTTCCTCTCGTTCATGAGCGCCATCGGGCTCTTCGTGCTCCGGACACTCATCGCGCGCCCGGTCACGCGCCGGGTGCGCGGTGTCTCCCTGAACGCGCTTTCCGCAGCGTTCGGGGTGGCGCTGGCCGTCGCGCTGATCGCGACGCCGATCTACGTCGTGATCGCGACCGCGCAGTTCTCGCTTCGCTCGGCCTTTGACCTGGGCGCGATCGTCCCGGTCATCCGCGCGTCGAGCTTCGGGAAGGACTTCCTCGACCTCGAGCTCGTGCTCGGCCTGTTCGGGGTCGCTGCAATCGTCTCGCTCCTGATCGACCGGCCGGACCGCCCGCAGCGCTCGGTCGCCGAGCTGCTCGCGCTCGGCTCCGCGCTGGCCACGGCCGCAGCGGCGCTCGTGCTCCCCGGCCTGGCGGGCCACGCGGGCCAGAAGTCGCCGCGGGGAGTGGCACTGCCGCTCGATGCCCTGCACCTCGCCGCGGGGTCGGTCTGGCTCGGCGGGCTGATCGGCCTGGTCATCCTCTGCTTCGCCTTCGGCCGCGAGCGGCGCGTGGCCGCGCTCGGCGTGGTCGTCCCGCGCTTCTCGAACGTCGCGCTCGTCTCCGTGCTCGCGCTGATCGGCTCCGGGATCGGCCAAGCGCTGCTGGAGCTGCCGACGCTCGCCTCGCTCTGGGAGACCTCGTACGGCAAGGCGCTGCTCTGGAAGATCGGCCTGCTGACCGCCGCGCTCGTGCTGGCGTCGGTCAACCTGGCGCGCACGAAGCCGCGCCTCGAGGGCGGCCAGCCGGGCGCCGCGCTCGACCTCCGGCGGTTCGTCTCCGGCGAGATCGTCCTCGTCGTCGGCGCCCTCTTTGCAGCTGCCGTGCTCACGAGCCTGCCGCCGCCGTCAAGCGCGCTCGCGAGCGTGAAGAACATCTCGGCGCGCGTGGGACCTGGCCCGGTCTCGACCATCGTGACGAAGGGCCCCTACCGCGTTCACGTGAAGGTGACGCCGAACCGTGCAGCGATCCAGAACGACTTCTCGGTGACCGTCACGAAGAACGGCAAGCCCGTTCCGGGCACCGAGGTGATCAGCCGGTTCGACATGCTGGACATGCAGATGGGCGAGCAGAGCTACCGCTTCGCCGAGCGCACGCCGGGCACGTTCTCGAAGTCGGTGCCCGCCCTTGTGATGGTGGGGCACTGGGGGCTTCAGTTCGAGGTGACGCCGCCGGGCCAGCAGCCGTTCGTGGTCACCCTCCTCGACAAGGCAGGCGGATGACCGTCCGCGTCCGCCTCCTGCTCGCCTTCGCGGCCCTCGCAACGGCGATCGTGGCCTGGGTCGTCGTGATCGAGGCGATCCGCCGGACGATCTAGGTGCGGCGGGCCCTCGTCGTCCTCGCCTTCGCCGCGCTGTTCGCGCCCGGGACGGCGCAGGCGCATCTCCGCACGGGCCGCGTCGCGGTCGACTACCGGGCAGCCGTCAACCCGCTCCATCCACCTCTGGCCGGCGCGGTGAACGTGCGGATCTTCCGCTCCGACCTCGCGATCCGCCTGCGGGCGATCGGCGGCCACCGGGTGATCGTCCTCGGCTACTTCGGCGAGCCGTTCATCCGGCTCGGGCCCGACGGCGCGTGGGTGAACGGCGCCTCGCTGACGGCCTCGGGAACCGGCCTGGCCAAGGCGGGCGCTCCGCGAGCCGCTGGCGGCTTCGCTCGCGCGACCCGAGCGTGACCTGGCACGACGCGCGCATCCGCGCGGTGCGGAACGGGCCGCTGGGCGATCCCGCTGGAGGTCGACGGCATGCGCGTCCAGCTGGGCGGACTGGTCAACCGCGTCGGGGCGCCGTCGGCCTGGCCCTGGATCGGCGTCGGCGTCCTCGTCGCCGCAGCGGCCGCCCCGCTCGATCGAGACGTGCACGCCAGGCAGCCGCCTGGCTCGGCGGGATCGCCGCAACCGCGACCCTCGCAGCAGCGATCGGATTCGCGGCCGCGTCCACAGCGAACGAGGGCATCTGGGTCGAGGCCGCGAACGAGATCCTGCTCGCGCTGGTCGGGACCGCCTTCCTGTTGCGCGGCTCGCCGAACACGAAGGCCATTGCCGGCGGCCTGCTCGGCCTGCTCGCGCTCGCGTTCGGCCTGACGAAGCTCTCCGTCCTGACCCACGGCATCGTCCTCTCGGCGCTTCCCGGCCAGCTCGCGCGCCTGGCGGTCGCCGTTGCGATCTCTGCGGGCGCCGCGGCCGCGATCCTCGGCGCGGTCGTCCTCGTCCACCTGCTCCGGGCACTACGAGGAGCCCCAGGCCCTCCAGCGCTACCTCTAGCCCACGGGCGGCGTGATCCGCACCGGCTGGTCGAACGCCACGTAGCGGTGGAACATGAAGTGTGCGGCCGCCGTCATCCGGAGCTGCAGCGTGCGAGACGTCCTCATGTCGATCCACGCGGTGAACCACGCCGGGATCGTGGGGTTGGCGAACGTGACGATCCACGTCGAGCGCCCGTGGACCGTCCCCGCGCCGAGCACGTGGGCGTTCGTCGTCACGCTTCCCCAGCTCGGCACCGGAACCGTCAGGGGCGGGTTCTGCGAGCCCTTCTCCCACGCTCCGCCCGGCCGCACCTGGTCCCAGCGGCGCCGGCCGATCACGACTGCGGCCGCGCCGTCCCTGATCTGGTACGAGAGGCTGTCCGGCGCGACCATCTTCCAGGTCGTGACGATCCCGCCCGTCGGCTTCGAGCGGAGCGACTCGACGTAGACGAGGCTCCGGAGCGAGCGGAACACCCGGTCCGCCTTCGCGAGGATCGCCGTTCCCGACCGGGGTCTGAACGCGGGCGTGAACACGACCGCACGACTCCCGGACGGGCGCACCTCGATCCGCCGCGCGAAGCTCGCCTGCGCCGGCCGGCCCCGGTAGCAGCCCGGGCCGCACGGCCTCGCCGGCACGACCTGCTTCCCGCGGAGAAACGAGAGCGTGAGCCCCGAGAGCGGCCTCCCCGAAGAGCGCGAGCACCGTGGCGGTCAGCACCGGCCGGTTGCCCGGCCCGACCGCGAGCGCGACCGCGCGCTGGCCCGACTCGCCGGCCAGCACGAAGGCGTTCTCGGGCGGACGCGGCGGGTTCACGACGCCCACGGTCAGCGACGACGTCCCCACGGGCGACCCGTTCCCGGAGTCGAGCCGCGTCAGCGCCACCACCCCCACGACGAGCAGGGCGAGCAGGGCGGCCCCCGCGATCACGAGAGCCCGCAGTAAGCCTCTTTCCACGCCGAGAACGCTAGCCTCTGCGCCATCGCCGAGACCCACGCGAAGAAGAGCTTCAGCTCACCCGACGAATCCGTCGAGCTCCCGGGCATCCAGGAGCACATGGTCGAGATCGGCGGCATGACCGTCTCCCGCACGGTCCAGGACCCGGGTTGGCGCTGGTCGGAGCACGTCAAGCCCGTCGTCGGGGGCGAGTGGTGCGAGGCCCGCCACGTCGGCGTCGTCGTCTCGGGAGCGTGGGGCGCGATCCTCCGCGACGGCACCGAGATCGAGTTCGGTCCCGGCGACGTCTACGACATCCCTCCGGGGCACGACGGCTACACGATCGGCGACGAGCCGTGCGTGTTGATCGAGTGGATGGGGATGCGCGCGCTCGCGGGACAACGGGGTGAGTTTCACGAGCGCACGCTCGTCACCTTGCTGTTCACGGACATCGTCGAGTCGACGACGGCGCTGCTCGGCGCCGGCGACGCGGCCTGGCACGAGCGCCTGCAGATGCACTACACGACCGTGCGCGTGGAGCTCGAGCGCTTTCGCGGCCGCGAGGTCAGCTCGACCGGCGACGGCGTCCTCGCGGTGTTCGACGCACCTGCCCGCGCGCTCCGCTGCGCGAGCGCGATCAGGCGGCGCGCCGTGAGCGAAGGCCTCGAGATCCGCGCCGGCGTGCACGCCGGCGAGGTCGTCGTCGCGGGCACCGACGTGCGCGGTCTCGCAGTGCACGAGGCGGCCAGGATCATGTCCAAGGCGGGCCCGGGCGAGGTGCTCGTCTCCGAGACCACCTGCGCCCTCGTCCAGGGCACCGGCCTGGAGTTCGACGACCGGGGTGAGCACGAGCTGAAAGGCCTCCCGGAGCCGCGCCGCCTGTTCGCGTTCGTCGAGGCGCACCCCGCCTCGTAACGCTCAGGTGCGGAAGCTCAGATACGGGCTGCGAGGGCTCCGAGACGGCGGCAGACCCGGTCCGCCTCGACGACGAAGCCGCTTGCCGCGGTGCTCGAGCGTGCCGGTTACCTGGAGCCACGAGTCCGGCTTGAACCGGTGGCGTCGAAGCGAGCTGCTGTCGATCGGAACTCCCACCGGCTGCGCGTCGGCGATGCAGCAGGCGACGTAGAAGCGGGCAAGCTCGAAGGTCCCGGCCGGAACGTCCTTCGACCCGCTCACGAACCCGAGCAGGCGGACCCGCAGTCCCGAATGGATGCCGGCGTCCAGGGCGAAGTCGTCGTCTCCCTCCGCGACCCGGATATCGAGGAACGACACGTCTGCGGGCGTCGCCGGGGGCGGCGGGCGTGCGCTCATGAAGTAGGTTCCCCCGCCCTTGCGTGAGGCTGCGAACGATCCGAGGGCTGCATGCGGGGCGAGCAGGATCGCAGCCAGCGGTGCCAGCAGCGCGAAGAGGCTGATGGCCTCCGTGAGGGTGAGCGTCGACCCGCTTCCACGGGCCCGGGCGTAGCCGTAGGCGTAGACGAGCACCGCGAGCGTCAGGACGACGGCGCCGAACGGAACCACCCACTGCGTCCGCGAGCCCAGGTACCGGTCCGACGTGCCGGTCTGCCAGAGGAGGAGGAAGAACAAGGCCCAGGCGCCGATCACGCCCCCTCGGACGATTCTTGCGTCGACGCTCATCGGATCAGCGCCTCGAAGACGAGCGAGCCGACCAGGATCAGCGGAACCGTGACGAGCAGAAGCCGTGGCACGAACCAGCGCCGGAAGGTCGCGCCGTAGAGCACCGGAGAGCTTCACGTCCGCGATCGGCCCGAAGACGAGGAACGCGAGCTGGGCGCCGAGCGAGAACGAGGTGAAGGAGGCCGCGATGAACGCATCCGCCTCGGAGCAGAGGGAGAGCAGGTACGCAACCGCCATCAGCGACAGCGCGGAGAGGAGGGGCGCACCGCCGAGAGCCGACACGACCGATTCCGGGACCGCGGCCTGCACGAAGGCCGAGAGCGCAGCCCCGAGCACGATGAACTTGCCCATGAAGAGGAAGTCGGCGACCAGATGGCCGGCGAACGCGACGGTCCGGCCGGCTTGCTCGTCGACGTGCGCATGCTCGCCCGTGCGATCCGAAGCCCGCGGCCGGAGGAGGTCGCCTGTGGACACTCTCCCGATCACCCAACCCGCAGTGGCGGCCGTGATCAGGCCCAGGGTTGCGCGACCGGCGACCATCTCTGCACCGCGCAGATGGCCGCCGTAAGCGACCCAGGTCGAGGCGAGCACGATCGGGTTCATCACCGGCGAGGCGAGCATGAACGTGATCCCTGCGGCGGGATGAACGCCGCGCGCGATCAACCGCCGGGCCACGGGGACGGAGCCGCACTCGCAGACGGGGAAGGCGACGCCGCCGAGCGCCGCCGTTGGGATCTGAAGACCGAGCGGCAGCCGTCGCGATCGAGTCGAAGGTGCGTTCCGGGAGGTAGACGGCGATCGCGGCCGAGGCGAGCGCGCCGAGCAGGATGAACGGCAGCGCCTCGATCACGATCGACGTGAAGACGAGCAGGAACGTCTGCGCCGCAGGCCCGTGGCCGACTCCGGCCGCGGACGCGGCGACCACGACCAGGACGAACACAGCCCAGGAGGCGGCCGAGCGTCGGCCCCGAGACTGTCTGCCTCGCCCAGGCGCTCCGGAGCCGCCGTGCGGAAATCGCGACGCGTGACTCGCGCGGCAGCGCAGGTGCGGCGAGCCCGGTCCGGTCCATCCGAGAAGTGTGGCCGCTCGCGCGGCCGGCCGCTAGTTACGTGCGCCCGGGCCGAAGCCCGAGACGGCGACCGGCCGATGACGGTCGTGGTTCGTACCGTCGCCGAGCTGACCGTACGAGTTCGCTCCCCAGCACTCGATCCGGCCGGTCGTCGTCAGCGCACAGGTGTGCGAGGCGGCTGCGGCAATCGCCGTAACGCCGCGCAAGCCCGTCACGGGGACCGGCGTCGGACGCGTTCGGGTCGTCCCGTCGCCGAGCTGGCCGTTGGCGTTCCAGCCCCAGCACACCACCGTCCCCGCGCTCGTGAGCGCGCAGGTGTACGAGTCGCCGGCCGCGATCGCCCGGACGTTCCTCAGGCCCCGGACGGCGACCGGGAGGCGGCGTGTCCTGGTCGACCCGTTCCCGAGCTGGCCCGTTCTTGTTCCACCCCCAGCACTCGACCGTGCCGGCCTGGGTCAGCGCGCACGTGTGCAGCCCGCCGGTCGCGATCTGCCGGATGCGGCTCGGAAGGCCCGAGACCCGGACGGGAGTCCGGCGCTCGACGGTCGTCCCGTCCCCGAGCTGACCGAACTGGTTGAAGCCCCAGCAGTAGACCGCGCCTGCGTTCGTCAGCGCGCAGGTGTGGAGGCCGCCCGGCGTCGATCGCCCGGATCCCCGCAAGCCCGCGGACGGCCACCGGCGCCCGGCGGGTCGACCGTCGTGCCGTCGCCGAGCTGGCCGTTGCCGTTGAGCCCCCAGCACATGACCCGCGCCGCCGCTGTCACCGCGCAGGTGTGGCCGTCGCCGGCGGCGATCGCGAGAGCCTTCCCGAGCCCGAGCGACCGCGGCAGGGGCATGGGCCTGCTGCGTGCTCCGCGCGCCTCCGCCGAGCTGGCCGTACTGGTTCGAGCCCCAGCACACGACCTTGCGTGCGCCGGTCAGCGCACACGTGTGGTTCGCTCCGGCGGCGATCGCCTCGACGCCTGCCGTCAGCCCGGCCACGCCCAGAGGGGTCGCGTTCGGAGTGGCGGGCCCTCCGGCTGCTCCGTTACCCAGCTCGCCGAACGTGTTCGCTCCCCAGCATTTGGCCTTGCCGGAAGCCGTGAGGGCGCAGGTGTGCGAGCCGCCGGCCGCGACCGCCTTGGCCGGCGGCCCTGCGGCGGCCTTCGGCGCGGTCGCCGGGAGGCACCCTGTCTGCTCGGGCGTGAAGAGCGGCTTGCGCAGCTCCACCGCGAGACGCTGCGCGACGTCGCAGCGCAGCCCCGATATCTCGAGCCCCGAGCTGCCCGGGAGGCCGTCCGGAGAGTGGTAGTCGACCGCCGGCCGTGCGTAAACATGGCCGTCGACCGCGAAGGCGTACGGCTGAGGGTGCCCCGCCTGCGCCCCGCGCTGCGCAAGGGAGCGGGTCAGCCGGTGGAACTCGCGCGCGCCGTCCGGTGTCAGCTGGAAGCCCAGCAGCCAGATGCCGCTCACTCCACTGACCTCCACCGACGATTTCACGATGTCGGCTGTCCGCACCTCGTCCTTCGCCCCTCCGGCGGGGTCGTAGATCCGGACGCCGGTTTCACCCGAGCCGCGGGCGAGCAGGGCAACGGCGACCATGACAGCCGCCACGACGAGCGTGCCGATACCCGCGAGTAGCCACACGTTGACCTGGGGCCGACCCGCCCTCGGCATGCCTTGAGCCTAGCGCCCCCGCCGGAGCGCTACGGAGCCCGCACGACGAGCGCGCGGGTCCTCCTGACGCCTCCGGCGCGGAGGATCACCTGAAGCGTGAGCCGGGCGCCCCGCTTGATCCCCTTGGGCCGGTACCAGCCGACGCTCTTCGAGCCGAGCGAGCCCAGGACATTCGGGTCGGTCTCGGTCTGCCGCCAGATGACCCTGTGGCGCCGAAGCAGCTGGAGTCGAAGGACGACTGTCGGGGTGTTCGCCCTCCAGCGGACCTTGAACGCCAGCAGATGGAGATACGTGGAGCGGACGGTCTTCACGGGCAGAACCGCGAGCGAGACGGGGATCGTGAAGTCGATCGGCGTGCTGTAGCGGTCTGTGCGGGGTCGGGACGTCGCTCGACCACACGCTCCACCAGTAGTGGCCCGCGTACAGCGGCGAGCTCGGCGTCCACGTGCGCACGTCGGCCACGAAGTTGCCGGCGGTCGACGACGTCCTCGTCGAAGAATCCCCCGGCGGGCGTGACGTCGGGGCTGTCGGAGATGAAGACCCCTTTGGCCTGCTCGTTCGACGGCAGCGTCCAGCTGAACTTCGGGCTCGAGGTCGTAACCCGCGCGCCGGGGAGCGGTGAGACGGGCGTCGCGGCGCCAAGCGCCGCACCGGCCACGGCGGCGGCGAGAGCGAGCAGAACGGCGAGTCGATAACGCATCTCTGCCAATAGATCGGCTGCGAGCCCCGAGATCCAAAGCGTTGACATGCCTCTCGCGACGGCCGATAACACGCCCATCGACCGGAGAACCTCACTTCTGCTGGTCATCGTGCTCGCGACAGGCGTCCTCGCAGGCTGCGGCGACAGCAAACACGCCGAAACGATCACGCCTGTGACCACCACCGTCAGCTCCGGCACGACGCAGATGACCACGACCGCGTCTGTCCCGCACAGGTTCGCGCGGACGTACCTCCGATCGTCCCGCCGGCGAACGTCGCGCATGCAAGGCTGGTCGAGAAGTCGAGGTCGTACGGCATCGGCACGACGAAGGCGGAGGTCGTGGCCGACCTTGTCCCGGTGATCGCCGCCTACGAGGCAGCGGACCAGGCGCTCCTGCGAGTCCACTGGCCGCCGTCGGTCGCGGGCCGACGTAAGAGCGCTCGTCGCAGCCGACAGAGTCCTGCTTCGCGATCTCCGGGCCGCGACCAGCAGACCGCCCAGTCGAGTGGCGCGTGGACCGCACGGGTCGCACGGGACGGCGAGAAGTCGAACGCGGCCTCCGATTCCGTCCGCGCCGCACTCGGATTGCCGCCCAACAACGGCTGACGCGGCGATAATGGCCGCCTGGATTCGGTCAACATCATCAGCGCGGAGAACACCGAGGGCAGGATCGACGTGGGTCGTGCCGTCGGGTCGACGGCCATGCTCATGTTCATCTACGACCTCGAGCCCGGACAGAGCTCCTCGCCGTACCACTACGAGTACGACGAGGAGTGGCTGCTCGTCGTCGACGGCACCGTCGTGCTGCGCGCACCCGACGGGGAGCACACGCTGCAGCGCGGCGACCTCGTCCGCTTCCCGCCCGGGCCTGCCGGAGCCCACAAGGTGATGAACCGGAGCGACTCGCATGCGAGAACGCTGCTGTTCTCGAGCAAGCGAGGGCTGGGCGTCTCCGTGTACCCGGACAGCGACACGATCGGCGTGTTCCCCGGCGACGAGGAGAACGACCTGATCTTCAAACGCGACACCGCCGTTCCGTGGGCGTACGGAGAGGAAGGCTGGAACAAGGCGACCTGAGGCCGCCGCCCGCCCGAGGCCGTCACTTCAAGAAAGCTAGCGGGGGCCGTTGGTACCGTGGCCCTGCAGTGGTCTTCCATCAGCGCGTCGACGAGGATCTCGGCTGCGCGTCCTACCTGATCGGCGACGAGACGAGCGGTGAGGCGGTGGTCGTCGACCCGCCTACGCGATCGAGCCGTACCTCGAGGAGGCGGAGCGCGGCGGCGTCCGCATCGTGCGGGTGCTCGAGACGCACACGCACGCCGACCATCTCTCCGGGCACGGGCGGCTCGCGCTCGAGCACGGGCTGCCGGTCAGCATCCATCCGCTGGCCGAGCCCGAGTACCCGTTCGACCCGGTCGAGGACGGGGATGAGCTTCGCTGGTGGGCGACATCGCGATCCGCGTCATCCACACGCCCGGCCACCGGCCCGAGCACTGCTGCTACCTCGTCGACGGCCACCTGCTGACCGGCGACTCGCTGCTGATCGGCGACGCGGCCCGTCCCGACCTCGCGGTCGACCCGCGCGAGGGGGCCGAGAGCCTCTACGGCTCGCTGCAGCGGCTGGTCGAGCTCCCCGAGAGCACCGAGGTCGACCCCGGCCACGTCGCAGGCTCGCTCTGTGCGACCGGGATCAGCTCGGCGCTCTCGTCGACGATCGGCTTGGAGCGCCTGTCGAACCGCGCGCTCTCGTACCACGAGCTGCAGGAGTTCGTAGCGGCGACAGCGACCGTCTCCGCGCCTCGCCCGCCGACGGTCGAGCGGGTCGTGGCGCTCAACCAAGGGCCGTTCGTCGGCGCCTCTCCTCCGCTCGAGCCGCTCGAGACCTTCGACGGCCAGGTGCTCGACGTCCGCTCGCCGTACGAGTTCGCGGCCGGCCACGTCGCCGGCGCGCTCAACGTGCCGGTCTCGGGCCCCTCGCTCGGGACGAAGGCAGGTTTCCTGCTCGACGCCGATCGGCCCGTGGCGCTGCACGCCTCCTCGCGTGAGGACATGGACACGGCGGCCGCACGCCTGCGGGCGGTCGGGATGCTCGACCTCGCAGGGTTCCTGACCGCGCCCGTCGCGACCGAGCGGATGGAGCCGATCGAGCTCGACGAGCTCGAGCGCCTCCTGAGCGAGGACGCGGTCGAGGTGATCGACGTCCGCGAGAAGAACGAGCGCGACGAGGGCTACATCCCCGGCAGCCGCAACATCCCGTATCGGCTGGTCGGCTCCTACGCGGACGAGCTCTCGAACGGCAAGACCGTCGTCACGGTCTGCGAGAGCGGCGCCCGCGCCGGAGTCGCCGCGAGCGTCCTCGCCGCTCGCGGCGTCGAAGCGCGGCCGCTCCTCGACGGCGGCATCCCGGACTGGCAAGCGCGTGGCAACACCGTCACCAGCTTCCGCCGCTGCGGTTCAGGCTGACGCCGCGAGCAGCTTCTCGGCCTCAGCCGTCCAGGCCGCCGCTCCGAGCTCGGCGAACACGGGGAGCGCCAGCCTAAGCTGCCGGTCCGCCTCGGCCCGATCTCCGGCGCGAACGAGCTCTTCCGCCGCACGCAGGCGCGTGTAGGCCTCGTCGGGAACGGAGCCGATCTCGGCGTAGACATCCGCCGCTCCCGCGAGATCGTCCGAGATCACGCGTCGGGCCGCCTCGTGCCACGGGAACGTTCCCGTCTCCCGTTCGAGCGCCTCTCGCAGCTCGTCGGCTCGGGCGAGGTCCCTGAAGACCCAGGGCGCATTCGTGCACTCGTCCGGCTGACGGATGCCGATCGAGCGCCACGCCTCGACGAGCTCGTCCGCCAGAGCGTTGGCGGCCGCGCGATCGCCCAGGGCAAGTGCCGCACGAGACTCGAATGCCAACAACGGGTTGAGCGACTGCGAATCCTTCACGGCGCGTGAGAGCTCGGTCCTCCCGATGCGCCTCCGCCAGCACGGCCTGGGTCTGACCCCGCGCGAGCCAGATCGCGGCACGAACTCCTCGGCAGATGCCCTCCATGTAGTGGCTCGAGCCCGCTTCGGTCTCGCGGATGAACTCGTCCGCCGTCGCGAGCGCCTCGTCCCAGCGGCCTCCCCAGTAGCAGTGGATGACGTGCTCGGCCTCCTGCCAGCGGATGAAGCCGGCCACTCCGAGCCGCTTGGCCAGGCTTCGGCTGCGCTCGTGCAGCTCCCATGCCTTTCCCAGTTCGCCAAGCAGGACGTACATCCAGGTCAGGTTCGCCGACGCGGAGGCCTCCTCGGGCGAGTGGACTGCAGCTCCGATCGCCATCGCCCGCTCGAGGTCCTCGAGCCCGCCGCGGTCGCCGGCGATGACCCGCGAGACACCGAGGGTATTGAGGTTGCGGGCGCGCGCGGCCTCGAGGCCGAACCTCTCCGCCAGCTCGAGCGACTCCGAGGCGAGCTCGATCGACCGCTCGAGCTCGTCCGCCATCATCAGGACCCGCCCGAGCTCCTGGAGCACGAACGCCTTCGCAGGCGACGGACCACGATCGGCGACCAGCCCACGGGCGCGCTCGAGATGCTCGAGCGACCGGTCACGGTCGCCCCGGTTCAGCCAGACGCCGCCGAGCCTGGCCTGGGCCTCTGCGGCGGCCTCGATCTTCCCCGCACGGAGGAGGCCTTCGGTCGCATCAGTGAGGACAGCGTCGTCGAGAGCGGCGTCGTCGACGCGGCTTCGCGCGTAGGCGAGGAGCAGCGCGGGACGCCGCTCGTCGTCCGGCGGCCAGAGCTCGAGCGCCTCCTCGTAGAGCCGCGCTGCGGCCGGAAACGCGCCCAGCGCGAGTGCCCGGTCGCCCGCGTCACTTGCCGCCACGCGCGCCCGCGTCGCGAGCTCGACGGGCTCTTCCCGGCCGGCCGCACGCCCGAGGCGCAGGGCCTCGAGGTAGTGGTGGGCGAGCATCTCGGCGTGGTCCTCGGGCCGGCCGAGCGACTCGATCCAGGCCGCCGCGCGCTCGTGGCGCTCCGCGCGGTCGCTCCGAGGAACCTGGCCGTAGGCAACGTCGCGCACGAGCAGGTGACGGAAGGCGTATTCGTCCTCGGCGCCCACCGAGGAACGCCGCTCGCGACGGACGAACTCCTTCCGCTCGAGGGCGTGCAGCTGCTCCTCTGCGTCGTTCCGGCTGAGGCCGCCAACGGCGCAGACGGCCCCGAGCCAGAACACCTTCCCGAGCACGGCGGCGTCCTGAAGGAGCTGCTTCTCGCCGGGCGGAAGCCCGTCGAGGCGAGCCGCGATGATCCCCTGCACGTTCTCCGGCAGCGGCAGGTCCTCCCCGCCCCCGGTTTCCACGAGCAGGCGCGCAAACTGCTCGGCGTAGAGCGGGTTCCCGCCCGCGCGCTCGAGCAGCGACCGCTGCAGGTCGGCCGGAAGAACGGATCGCTCTAGCAGCCGCCCGAGCAGCCGCGCCGTCTCCTCGTCGGAGAGCGGCGAGATCGAGAGCGTCAGCGCATTCGTCTTGCCGCCGCCCCAGCCCGGGCGCCGCTCGAGGAGCTCCGGACGGGCCGTACAGACAACGAGGAGCGGGACGCCCGTGCTCCAGTCGACGAGATGGTCGACGAAGTCGAGCAGGTCGTCGTCGGCCCAGTGCAGATCCTCGAAGACGAGCACGGTTGGACGCTGCTCCGCGAGCTCCTCGAGGAACCGGCGCCAGGCGGCGAACCGCTCGGAGCGGTCGCCGCCAGGCTCCCCGTCCGAGCCGATGCCCACCAGGGGACGGAGGTTCTCCAACAACCGCTCCGGCGCGCCGTCCACGCCGGCGACCGCCTCCGCCAGCTTGCGCTCGGCCTCCTCGGACGAGTCCGTGTCGAGAATTCCGGCGTGAGCCTTCGTGATCTCGGCGAGCGCCCAGTACGCCACCCCGTCGCCGTACGGCAACGAGCGGCCTTGCCGCCAGTAGTAGATGACCTCCGGGTCGGCGTCCGCGACGCGCGAGAGCTCGTACACGAGCCGGCTCTTGCCGATCCCAGGGACGCCCACGAGCGTGACGAGCTGAGGAGCGCGCTCCTCTCGCGCGCGCTCGAGAGCAGCCGTCAGGAAGTCGAGCTCGCGCTGGCGACCGACGAGGGCTTCACCGGTCTGGACGAAGTCGACGCCGAAACGCGAGCGAGCGCCCATCGCCTCCCAGGCCGGGACCGGCTCGGCCTTCCCCTTGGCCTCGACGGGCTCGGCCTCGCGGAAGTCGATTTGCTGCAACGTCGCCCGGTACGTCGTCTCGTCGACGAGAACGCCGTTGACCGGCGCCGCGCCCTGCAGGCGAGCAGCCGTGTTGACCACGTCGCCCGCGACCATCCCCTCGCCTTCGGCCGGAGCGGCGTCGAGCGTCACGAGCGCCTCGCCGGTCGTGACCGCGACGCGCACCTGGAGCCGTCCGTCCTCGACGATCGCGTCACGGATCGCGAGCCCGGCCCGGACCGCCCGTTCCGGGTCGTCCTCGTGTGCGGCCGGAGCGCCGAAGACCGCCATCACGGCGTCGCCGATGAACTTCTCGACCGTCCCGCCGTGGCGCTCGAGCTCGGAACGGAGCCGCCCGTAGTAGGGCGAGAGGGTTGCGCGCACGTCCTCCGGGTCGAGCTGCTCCGCACGCGCCGTGAAGCCGACGAGGTCGGCGAAGAGAACGGTGACGACCTTCCGCTCCTCGCGAGCCTCGACCTGCGGAACGTCGAGTGGCGCGCCGCAGCCGGAGCAGAAGCGCGCACTCTCGGCATTCTCGTAGCCGCACCGGGGGCAGGTCTTCATCGCTAACGCAGGCGGTCGACGTGGTAGCCGAGGCTGCGTAGCGCCTCGAGCAGCACCGAGCAGTGGTGCTCGTCGCGCATCGTCAGCGTCAGCGCGATCTCGCTTTCCGTCACGGGCAGGTCGACGCCCTCGCGATGGTGCTCGACGGAGACGACGTTCGCCCGTTCCTGCGCGACGAGCTTCAGCAGCTTCAGCAGCTCGCCCGGCCGGTCCTTGATGCGCGTGCGGAGGACGAGGTAGCGGCCGGCCACGGTCAGCCCGTGGCGCATGACCGAGATCAGGACCGTCGGGTCGATGTTCCCGCCGGAGAGCAGCGCGAGCGCGGAGCCTTCTCCCCCGGCCTTGCCCGCGAGCAGCGCGGCGACGCCGACCGCGCCCGCTCCTTCGACAACGAGCTTCGCGCGCTCGAGCAGCAGCACGATCGCCTCGCAGATCTCCTCGTCGGTGACGCTGACGAGGTCGTCGAGCGTCTGGTCGAGGATCGCGCCCGTCATCTCCCCCACAGACTTGACCGCGATCCCGTCGGCGATCGTCCAGCCGTCTTGCCCCGCCTGGACGCCGACGATCCGGAGCCCCGGCTTTACCGCCCGGAGCGCGAGCGAGATTCCGGACGAGAGGCCGCCGCCGCCGACCGGGATCACGACGGTCTGAACGTCGGGCACCTGCTCGGCGATCTCGAGCCCGATCGTCCCCTGGCCGGCGATCACGCGCTCGTCCTCGTACGGGTGGACGAACGTGGCTCCGCTCGACTCGGCGTGGGCGAGCGCCGCGACGAGCGCCTCCTCGAAGTCCGCGCCCTGGAGCTGCGGGATGCCGCCGTAGCTCTTGGTCGGATCGACCTTTGCCATCGGCGCGTCCTGCGGCATGAAGATCGTCGCCTTGATCCCTGCCTCGCGGGCCGCCCAGGCGACGGCCTGGCCGTGGTTCCCCGCGCTGGCCGCCACGACGCCGGCCCGCTTCTCCTTGTCCGAGAGCGAGGCGATCTTGCTGACGGCGCCGCGGATCTTGAACGACCCGGTCCGCTGGAGGTTCTCGGCCTTGAGGCTGACGTGCCGGCCGATCTGCTTCGAGAGCGTCTCCGTGCTGTACACCGGGGTGACGCGCGCGACACCGTCGAGGAGCGCGCGCGACTCCTCGATCTCAGCCAGCTTGGGTGCCGTCTCCATCATCGACCTTGAATACCTTGCTCATGATCTCGCGAACCGCGGTCAACGGGTCGAGCTGGCGTGCCTGGACCTCGTCGAGCAGCCGCCTGAGCTCGGGATCGTCCGCGACCGCGCGCTCGAGATGTGCCTTCGCCCGCGCTGATGCGACCGCGAACACCTCGCCCGCCAGATTGCGGCGGCGATGCTCCTCGAGCAGGCCGTCGGCCTCGAGGAAGGCCCGGTGCTCGGCGACCTTCTCCCACAGCTCGGGCACGTTCTCGCCGCGGGTGGCCTCGGTCAGGACGATCGGCGGCTTCCAGGCGCTCTCCTTGTCGAGCGCGAGCACCGAGCGCACCTCGTTCAGCATCGTCTTCGCCGCCGGATGGTCGAGCTTGTTGATCGCGATCACGTCGGGGATCTCCATGATCCCGGCCTTGAGCGCCTGAATCGAGTCGCCCGAGCCGGGCATCAGGACGAGCACGACGGTGTCGGCGATCGAGATCACCTCGACCTCGGCCTGGCCGGCACCCACGGTCTCGAGGAAGACGAGGTCCTTGCCCGCGGCGTCGAGCACGAGCAGCGCCTGAAGCGTCGCCTCGGCGAGCCCGCCGAGGTGGCCGCGCGTGCCCATCGAGCGGATGAACACCTCCGGGTCGAGGAAGTGCTCCGCGAGGCGGATCCGGTCGCCGAGGAGCGCGCCCTTCGAGAACGGGCTCGACGGGTCGACCGAGATCACGCCTACCGAGCTGCCCTCGCCCCGGACGTGCGCGACGAGCGCGCCGATCAGCGTCGACTTGCCCACCCCGGGCGGCCCGGTGACGCCGATCGCGTACGCGCGCCCGGTCTCGGGGTAGAGGTCGCGGACGACGTCGTACGCGATCGGCTCCGAGTTCTCGACCAGCGTGATCGCGCGTGCGAGCGCGCGCCGGTCGCCGGCCCGAACGCCGGCCGCGAGCGACTCAGCGGTGAAGTCGCGGCGTCCCGCCATCGATGGGGATGCTAGTGGGGCCGTCGGCCTCGGGACGCGCGGCTAGTGCGGCTCGGCGCCGTGCGCCGTGACGGCCAGGGCCTCGGACTCGGCCTCCGACTCCTCCTCCGCCTCGGGCTCCGCCGGTTGCGGCACGCCGCGGGCGAGGATGAATCCGATGATCCGCCGCCAGCGCGACGATCGCCGCGGCCGCCGCCCAGACCCAGCGGCCGCCGAACATGTCGGTGAGCTTGCCCGCGACGATCATCCCGAGGGTCAGGAGCGCGACGTTCGTGCTCATCAGCACCGCGAAGACGCGCCCGCGCAACGCGTCCGGCGCGCCGCCCTGCACGAAGAGCGCGTTGCAGACCACGGCGGCGCCGTTGCCGAAGCCGGAGATCACCACGCACATCGAGGCGACCCAGACGTTCGGAGCGCCGGCCGCGATGCCGATCCCGAGGGTCATCAGCCCGAGCGAGGCGCCGTAGACGTTCGCGAGCCCGCGCTTCTCGATCCAGCCGGCGGCGAGGTACGCGCCGACGGTCAGGCCGATGCCGGCGGCACCCATCATCAGCCCGAGCCCGAAGGCGCCGGAGCTGAACGTCTGCAGCGCGAGGCTCGGCTCGGCGACGTTGACGGCGGCGTTCGAGAACATCGCGACGTTCCAGGCGACCAGCACCGTGAGGAGCGCGCGCTTGCGAACGGTGAGCGCGAAGCCGTCCTTCAGGTCCTGCCAGTGGCCGCGGCTCGCGGCCTCGGCGGCCTGGAGCAGGCGCTGCGGGATCCCGACGAGGAGACCGGCCGAGATCAGGAACGTCGCGGAGTTGATCCAGTAGGCCGCGTCCACGCCGGCGGCTGCGACGAGCGCGCCGCCCGCGAGCGAGCCGATCGCCCACGTGAAGTTGTCGACGGCCTGCACGAGCGAGTTCGCCGTGGTCAGGTCGCGCTCCTCGACGAGGTTCGGGATCCCCGCGTACGCCGCGGGGCGGAAGAACCCCGTCGCCGCACCGACGACCCCCGCGATCACGACGATCTGGGTCGCGTTCGTCGTGAACGGCAGCACCGCGAAGGCGCCGAAGCGCACGAGGTCGGCGATCACCATCAGGCCGCGGCGCGGAAGCCGGTCGACGAGTGGTCCCGCAAGCAGGCCGATCGCGAACGTCGGCAGCAGGTCGGCGATCAGGAGCGCCGCGATCCAGGCCGAGGAGTGCGTCTGGTGGTAGACGTCCCACTCGAGCGCGACGAGGGCGAGCCAGGTGCCCAGCCCGGAACCGAGAGTGGCGAGGAAGAGACGCCTGAAGCTCGGCTCGCGACGGAGAAGCCCTAGACGGCTTCGCTCCTCGCTACCCGGGGGGCGGCCCACAAAGGAACGCTAACACCGACCTACGACCTCGAACGAGGGGTTTTCCGGCCATGTCCCGCATTTTCCGGCCGTCTCGGCCGGCCTGCCTAGGCAGGCGCGCGAGTCCGTTCCACCGGACCGACGCGGTCGAGCACGTCGGCCAGGAAGCGGTGCTCGCCCTCCGTGCCGACGGTGATCCGGATCGCTCCCGGCGCGCCGAAGCCGTGCGTCGGGCGGACGATCACGCCCTCGTGCAGGAGCCGCTCGAAGAGGGGCCGCGAGTCGTCGCCGACCTCGGCGAAGAGGAAGTTCCCGTTCGCCGGTCCCACGGGATCGAGGCCGTGCTCGCGCATGATCGCCTCGAGGTGGGCGCGGCCCTCGGCGTTCGACGGCGCGCCTGCGGGCGAGCTCTTCCGGCGAGTCGAGGCTCGCGAGCGCCGCCTCCTGCGCGGGCGTCGTGATGTCGAAGGCGCGGCGAACCTTGGCGAGCGCGGTCACGATCGGCGCGGGAGCCAGCCCGTAGCCGACGCGCAGGCCGGCGAGGCCGAAGATCTTCGAGAACGTGCGCAGGACGACCACGCGCCGCCCGGCCTTCAGGTACTCCTCGATCCCGTCGGGGTACTCGGGGTCGTCGATGTACTCGAAGTAGGCCTGGTCGAGGACGGTCACGACATGCTCCGGGACGCGCTCGAAATAGGCGTCGACCTCGGCGCGCGTGTTCGTCGTGCCGGTCGGGTTGTTCGGGATGCAGATGTAGACGAGCTTCGTCCGGGGGCCGATCGCCAGCGAGAAGCGCGTCGAGGTCGTAGCGCCCGTCCTTGAGCGGCACCGTCCTGGCGACCGCGCCGAGCTTGCGGGCGTCGATCGCGTAGCTCGGGAACGAGGGCCAGCCGCAGACGATCTCGTCGCCCGGTTCGAGCATCGCCTGGCTGAGGCCGTCGACGATCCCGTCCGAGCCGGCTCCGGGCGCGACCTCCTCGAGGCGCAGGTCGAGCCGCTCCGCGAGCGCCGCGCGGAGCCGGTACGCGCCGCCGTCGGGGTAGCGGTTGAGCTCGCCGGCGCAGCGCTCGATCGCCTCGCGCGCCTCCGGGAACGGGCCGAACGGCCCCTCGTTGGAGGCGAGCTTGACCACGCGCTCGAGCCCGAGCTCGCGCTGGACCTCCTCGACGGGCTTGCCCGGCTCGTAAGGAACGAGGTCGTTTACCGCAGGCGTGAAGAAGCTGTCCGCGATCTCCGCAAGCGAGCCGGCCACGGCGCGGACTCTAGCGCCGGTCTCAGAAGTCAGGCAGCCAGTCGTTCTCGTACCGGCAGCGGCTGAAGGCGGGAAAGGGCCGGTAGGCCTCGGCCGGCTTGGTGGTCTCCTCCTCGACACCCGCATCGTGCGCGAGCGCCAGCGCATCGACCGGGTAGACGATGCCCTTGCGCCCGCCGCGGCCCCCGACGGCGAGGACGACGGATGGGCCCTCGCCTGCGCCGACGATCATGTGGTCGGTTCCGCCCGGGCAATGGAAGAAGTCCCACGCGCGGAGGGTTCGTTCCTGCCCCTCGACGAGCAGCAGGCACTCGCCCGAGAGCACGAGGAAACCCTCCTGGGCCCGCTCGCGATGGTAGAGCCCGATCGGCTGGCCGGGCTGGAGGACGCTGACGTTGACCCCGAGCTGGCGGAAGGGGCGCCTGCCCTCGAAGTTGCAGTAGCACCCGAAGTGCCCGGCGTCGCGCCAGCGGCTCGCCCTCGCGTTGATCACGAACCAGCCGTCGCCGTCGGCGACGCTCCCGAACTTCGTCTCGCGGAGCGGGATCTCGGGAATCGGCATCGCGGCGAGCATATGCCGACACCTCCCGCGGGTGCTCGCCGCCTCACGGAATAGCATTCGCGGCGCATGAGGATCGGGGTGCCGAGAGAGACCGCCGCCGACGAGCGGCGCGTGGCACTCGTCCCGGAGATCGTGGAGAAGCTCGTGGCTGCCGGCTTCGAGGTCGTGGTCGAGGCCGGCGTCGGCGAGGCGGCCTCGTTCCCGGATTCCGCATACACGGAGGCCGGCGCACAGCTCGGCGACTGGGCCGGCGCCGACCTTGTCGTGAAGGTGCAGAAGCCGAGCGAGGAGGAGGCGGCGCGCCTGCGCGACGGCCAGGTGCTGATCGGGTTCCTGCAGCCGCTCACCGACCGCGAGGGGATCGACGCGCTCGCGGAACGCGGCGTCGTCGCGTTCGCGATGGAGTCGATCCCGCGGATCACGCGCGCGCAGCCGATGGACGCCCTCTCGTCGCAGGCGACCGTGTCCGGGTACAAGGCGACGCTCCTTGCGGCCGAGCGGCTGCCCAAGTTCTTCCCGATGCTGATGACCGCGGCCGGCACCGTCACTCCGGCGAAGGTGCTCGTTCTCGGCGCAGGGGTTGCCGGGCTGCAGGCGATCGCGACGGCCCGACGGCTCGGCGCGGTCGTGACGGGTTTCGACGTGCGGCCGGTCGTCCGCGAGCAGATCGAGAGCCTCGGCGCGAACTGGCTCGACCTCGGAGTCGTCGGCGAGGAAACCGAGGGCGGGTACGCGCAGGAGCTCTCGGAGGAGCAGCAGCGGCAGCAGCAGCAGGAGCTCGAGGCGCGCCTGCCCGAGTTCGACGTCGTGATCACGACCGCCCTGATCCCCGGCCGGCCCGCCCCGCGGCTGATCCCCGCGAGCGCGGTCGCGGCGATGCGGCCGGGCTCGGTGATCGTCGACCTCGCCGCCGAGACCGGCGGAAACTGCGAGCTGACCGAGCCGGGCGAGGAGGTCGTCCGCGAAAACGTGACGATCGTCGGCCTCACGAACCTGCCGAGCACGATGCCCTATCACGCATCGACGCTCTACTCCCGCAACGTGCAGGCGCTGTTGCTCCACCTCGCCCCGGAGGGTGAGCTGAATCTCGACTGGTCCGACGAGATCACGGCGGGCGCGTGTGTCGCCGGGAAGAAGGAGGTCACCGCATGAGTCACGGAACGATTCTCGTTTTCGAGCTGACGATCCTCGTCCTCTCGCTCTTCCTCGGTATCGCGCTGATCTCACAGGTGCCGACGCTGCTGCACACGCCGCTGATGTCCGGCACGAACGCGATCCACGGGATCGTGATCGTCGGCGCGATGCTCGTCTTCGTCCTCCCCGACATGGGCGCGTTCACCTGGGTGGTCGGCTTCATCGCCGTCGTGCTCGCGTCGGCGAACGTCGTCGGGGGGTTCGTCGTGACGGACCGGATGCTCGAGATGTTCAAGAAACGCGAGCCGCCGAAGCCGGTCGACGCGTCGGAGGACGGCAAGGGGACGTAGGCAGCGCCGTGAGCTACAACGTCACGAACCTCCTCTACCTGATCACGATCGTCGGGTTCATCCTGGCGCTGAAGTTCCTCTCGAGCCCGGCGCACGCGAGACGCGGAAACCAGATCGCGGCGATCGGGATGCTCGTGGCGGTCGCCGTCACCTTCGCGCAGAAGCACATGACCGGCTACTGGGTGATCGCGCTCGGAATGCTGATCGGCGGCGGCTTCGGGGCGGTCGCCGCGCGCAAGGTGAAGATGACCGCGATGCCGCAGATGGTGGCGCTGTTCAACGGCGTCGGCGGCGGCGCGGCGGCGCTGATCGCCCTGGCGGAAGTGCACGTCATCCTCCCCGAGCCTGGGGCCCCCAAGGCCGACATCAGCGTGGCCATCGTTCTCTCCGCCCTGATCGGCTCGGTCTCGTTCGCCGGCTCCATGGTCGCGTTCTCGAAGCTGCAGGAGCTGATCCAGGGGCGTCCGATCACCTACCCGGGGCAGCAGTTCGTCAACGGGATCGTCCTCCTGATCGCCGTCACCGCGGGAATCGCGCTCATCGCCGGCTGGCAGCAGGAGTGGCTGCTGTGGACGCTCATCCTCGCCTCGCTCCTCTTCGGGGTCCTCTTCGTCCTCCCGATCGGCGGGGCCGACATGCCCGTCGTGATCTCGCTGCTGAACGCGTTCACGGGCCTCGCGGTCGCGGCCACCGGGTTCGAGCTCATGAACAACGTCCTGATCGTCGCCGGCATGCTCGTGGGAGCGTCGGGCACGATGCTGACGCTGATGATGGGCCGGGCGATGAACCGCTCGATCGGCAACGTCCTCTTCGGCGCGTTCGGACAGGTCAGCGCAGGAGCTGCCGCGGTCGCCGCAGGAGAGGCGGGCGGCACCGTGCGCTCGGCCAGCGCGGAGGACGTCGCCGTGATGCTCGCTTACGCGCACAAGGTGGTCTTCGTCCCCGGCTACGGCCTCGCGGTGGCGCAGGCCCAGCACGATGTTCGCCAGCTCGCCGACCTGCTGGAGGCGAAGGGCGTGGAGGTCTCGTACGCGATCCACCCCGTCGCCGGCCGCATGCCGGGGCACATGAACGTGCTGCTCGCCGAAGCGAACGTCCCCTACCCGCAGCTGAAGGAGATGGATGAGGCAAACCCGGAGTTCGCACGCACGGACGTCGCGCTCGTCGTCGGCGCCAACGACGTCGTCAACCCGGACGCGCGCTCGAACGAGGGCAGCCCGATCTACGGCATGCCGATCCTGAACGTCGACGACGCGCAGGCCGTCGTCGTGCTCAAGCGCAGCATGAACCCCGGATTCGCCGGGATCGAGAACCCGCTCTTCTACAACCCCAAGACCGTGATGCTGTTCGGCGACGCGAAGGACTCGATCACCAAGCTGATCGCCGACGTCAAGAGCCTCTAGTCCGTCCGGCGGCGCAGCGTCGCGGCGCCGAGCAAGATCGCGACAACGATGCAGCCGCAGACGATCGCGACGTCGAGGGCGAACCGCCAGTCCAGGTTGTCGGCCGCGGTTCGCGCGAGCGCGTCGTACGCGTACGTGAGCGGGAACAGCGCCGACACCCAGCGCAGCCACGTCGCCATCTCGTCCCGCGCCACGAACAGCCCGCAGAGGAGGATCTGCGGGAAGACGACGGCGGGCATGAACTGCACGGCCTGGAACTCGGTCTCGGCGAAGGCACTGATGAGCAAACCGAGCGTGCTGCCGAGGACGGCGTTGGCGACCGCGAGCAGGACGACCACCGACTTCGGCCCGTCGACCTCGAGACCGAGGAGCCCAAACGCAAGGAGCGACACCAGCGTCGCCTGCACCACCGCGACGAGCGCGAACGCGATCCCGTAGCCGGCGAGGATGTCGATCTTCGCGAGCGGCAGCGTCATCAGCCGCTCGAGCGTCCCGGAGGTCCGCTCGCGCAGCATGGTGATCGACGTGACGAGGAACATCGTGATGAACGGGAAGAGGCCGAGCAGCGGCGTGCCCACCTCCTGGAAGACCGGCGAGTGGCGGCCGAACAGCTGCTGGAGCAGGAACTCGAGCAGGCACGGGACGCCGAGGATCAGCGCGATCGTTCGCGGGTCGCGGCGGAGCTGACGCAGGACGCGCGTCGCGACCGCCATTGTCACGCGCAGGCTCAAGACCTCGTCTCCACCAGGCGCAGGAACGCCTCGTCGAGCTCCTCGACGCCGGTGCGCTCGCGGAGCTCTGCCGGCGACGCCTGCGCGAGGAGCCGCCCGTCGCGAAGCAGCAGCAGCGAGTCGCACCTGTCCGCCTCGTCCATCACGTGGCTTGAAACGAGCATCGTCGCGCCGCCCGCGGCGATGCGGTGGAAGAGATCCCACAGATCGCGGCGCAGCACCGGGTCGAGGCCGACCGTCGGCTCGTCGAGCACCAGCACGTCGGGCTCCGGAAGGAGCGCGGTCGCGAGCGAGACGCGGGCGCGCTGACCGCCCGAGAGGCGGTTGACGATGCGGTCGCGGAAGTCGTCGAGCGCGACGTCTCCGAGCACGCGGTCGATCGCGCTCTCGGGCCGGTCGAGCACACGCGCGAAGAAGCGGAGGTTCTCGGCCACCGTGAGGTCGCCGTAGACCGACGGCGCCTGGGTCATGTAGCCGACGCGCGCCCGAAGCTCGCGCGAGCCCGCAGGCCGGCCGAGGACCTCGACGCCGCCGCCCGCCACGTGCTGGACGCCGACGATCGCGCGGATGAGCGTCGACTTCCCGCTGCCGCTCGGGCCGAGCAGTCCGGTCACGGAGCCGGCGGCCACGGTGCACGTGAGCTCGGGCAAGACCGTGACGCCACCGCGGACGACCCGGAGCGACTCGACGCGGATCGCCGGCCCGTTCGGCGGGGCGGCCCTCATGCGCTCGACACTACTAGGCTCCCGCGCGGTGGTCTCGTTCTTCACAGCGCAGGACGTCTACGACGCCGTCCCTCCCGAGCGCGCGGTCGAGGCAGTGCGCGACGCGTTCGTCGCCTACGCGCGCGGCCAGTGGTCGATGCCGCCGAAGGTCTACGTGCCCGCCTACCCGGCCGGGGACTTCCGGGCCATGCCTGCGCTCGGGGCGGGGCACGCGGTGCTCAAATGGGTGACCTCGTTCCCCGGGAATCCTGCTCGCGGGTTACCGACCGTGACCGGGCTCGTGCTGCTCTCGGACGCGTCGAACGGCGCGCTGCGCGCGGTGCTCGACGCTGCGGCCGTGACCGCCCTGCGCACGGGCGCCGCCGCGGTGCTCGCGGCCGAGGTCCTCGGGCGGGCGGATGCAGAAACCGCGGCAGTGGTCGGCGCAGGCGTCAACGGGAAGGCGGCGGCGCGGACATTCCTGGCGCGCGGGCAGCCAGTCGCTCTGTGGGACGTCGACCCCGCCCGGGCCGAGGCGACCGCCTCGGAGCTCGACGCGTCGGTGGCCGGATCGCAGGAGGAGGCGCTGGCCGCAGACCTCCTCGTGACGATGACGCCGGGCCATGAGGTGCTGCTCCCGCCCGGGTCGCTGCGGCCCGGCCAGCATGTGAGCCTGATGGGCGCCGACGGCCCCGGCAAGGCCGAGATCGCGGTCGAGGAGCTGGCCCGCGCGCGGGTCTTCTGCGACGACTGGGAGCAGGCGAGCCACAACGGCGAGCTTGCGCACGCGGTCGAGGCGGGAGCCGTCACGCGCGGAGATGTGACGCAGCTCGGCGACGTGCTGACCGGCTCGGCGGGCGGGCGGGTTGACGACGACGAGATCACCGCGTTCGACTCCACCGGCCTCGCGATCCAGGACCTCGCCATCGCGCTCGCGGCAGTGGCGCGCGCCGACGAGCTGGACCTCACGACGCTCGACCTGTAAGAAGCGGACGTGATTCGTCCAGCCGAGCCCGCCGACATCGAGATCGTGCGCGGCCTGTTTCGCGAGTACGCGGACTCGCTCGGCGTCGACCTCTCGTTCCAGGATTTCGAGTCGGAGATCGCCGACCCGCTCGGGTTCTACGAGCTCGTGCTGCTCGCGGAGGACGGATGTGTCGCGCTGCGCCGCATCGACGAGCGCACGTGCGAGATGAAGCGGCTCTACGTGCGGCCGACAGCGCGCGGCTCGGGGCTCGGGCGCCGGCTCGCGGAAGCTGTGATCGCCGCCGGCCGCGAGCGCGGGTACGAGCGGATGCTCCTCGACACGCTGCCGACGATGGCAGCCGCGCAGCGGATCTACGAGTCGCTCGGCTTCCGCGAGACAGCCGCATACCGGCACAACCCCGTCCCAGGTGCGGCGTTTCTGGAGCTCGAGCTCGCCGAGTCCTAGGCTTGCGGCTGGGTGAGCGGCTGCCCGAAGGCGATGTCGTGGCCGTCGGGATCCTGGACGCCGAACTCGCGAAACCCCCAGGGCGTGTCGTAGATCTCGTAGTCGATCTCCGGCGCCGCGCTCCTGGACCTCCGCGTAGACGGCGTCGGCGTCGTCGACGCGGATGTACGCGTTGCAGGTCTTGTCGACGATCTTCCAGTTCGGGACGATCTGCGCCGGGTCGGCGCGCAAGCGCGAGGAGGATCACCGCCGCGTCGCGCTGGACCACCGCGAAGTTCGGCGGGTCGCCGTAGAGCTCGCACTCGAAGCCGAGCCGGTCGCGGTAGAAGGCGACGGCGCGGTCGAGATCGCCCACGAGCAGGAGCGGCGAGATTCCGGTCAGGGTCGCCACGGAGAGGATCCTAGGCGTCGAGGCTCGCGCGCAGGATCTCGGCGACCCGCCTGCGCTCCGCATCGCCGCCTTCCGGCGCCCGCCAAGGCGGAGCGCCCCACACGCAGCCTGGTTGGACCGTGTCGTCCACGTAGCGCGGGACGACGTGCAGGTGGAAGTGGAAGACGTCCTGACCCGCACGCTCGCCGGAGTTCTGGCGGAGGTTGACGCCGATCGCCCCGAGCTCGTCTCGCATGACCCTGGCGAGTCGTCGCGCGAGCTCGATCGAAGCGGCCGCCTCTTGCGGCTCGACCGTCCAGATGTCCCGGCGATGCGCTCGAGGGACGATCAGCGTGTGGCCCCACGTCGCCGGCGGCTCGCACAGGAACGCGACCACATCGGCGTTCGCGGCGACGATCTCCTGCTCGCGTCCTCCGGCCACGATCTCGCAGAAGGCGCAGTGCTCCGTCCGAGTCATATGTCGGCGATCCTAGTCCGGCGGCCTCACCCCTCTGTACAACCCATCCGCTTGAACCACCGCACCGGCGAGCTCAAGATCGGTGAGAGCCGACGCGAGCGTGGCCGCGTCGAGCCCGGTGAGCCGGCCGAGCTGGTCGGCAGCGGCCGATTCGGACGCCAGCGCTGCGAGCACCGCCGCTGCATCCTCGTCCAGCTCGATCTCACTCGCCGGAGCCGGTTCGATGCCGAGGGACTCCAGCACGTCGTCTGCCGACGTCAGCGGCGTCGCCCCGACGCGCAGAAGGGCGTTGGTGCCGACAGATAGGGCCGACGTGATCTCGCCAGGCACCGCGAAGACCTCGCGGCCGGCTTCGAGCGCGAAGTCGGCGGTGATCAGCGCACCGCTGCGCTCCCGGGCCTCGACGATCACGGTCGCCGCCGCGAGCCCGGCGATGATGCGGTTTCGGGCAGGAAAGCGCCAGGGCGCGGGCTCGACGCCGGGGGCGTACTCGGAGACGACGAGCCCCGTCTCGACGATCCCACGCGCGAGCTGGGCGTGAGCGGCCGGGTAGTCGCGATCGACGCCGCAGCCGAGCACGGCAACGGTCTTTCCTCCGGCCTCGAGCGCCCCTCGATGAGCTTCGCCGTCGACTCCGCGCGCGAGCCCGCTCACGACGACGAGCCCGGCCGCTGCGAGCTCGCGGCCGAGCATGCGCGCGATCTGGGCGCCGTACGACGAGCAGGCGCGGGCGCCGACGATCGCGACCGCAGGAGACGCCAGGAGCTCCGCCTCGGCATCTCCGCGCAGGAACAGGCCGACGGGTGGATCGTGCAGCTCGCGAACTAGCGGCGGGTAACCCGGCTCGGAGCGGCCGACGAACCGGAGCCCGCTCGCGCGGAGCGAGGTGAGGTACCGCTCGGCGTCGAATTCGCGGCGGAAGCGCTCGAACCGCCTTTCCCGAGGCTCCCTGACAACGTGCGTGCCGGTCTCGGCGGCGAATGCCGCAAGCGCCAGGTCGCTCATCGCGAGCCGAGCTCCGTCGGGGCGCGAAAAGACAGCGCTTCGGCAACGTGCTCGGCTGCGACCTCCTTCGCGCCGGCAAGGAGGGCGGCCGTCCGCGCGACTCGCGCTACCCGTGCCCTACCGCGTGCCGACAGCGGTAGCCGCTCGACCGCGCGCGACAGCAGCTTGTTGGCGTCGTCCAAGCGCCTCAGCGGGCTCCCCCGGGCACGGTCCCGGGCAGCCTCGACCCGGCGCCGGACGGCTTCCGAGCTTTCACCCGCTCCGCCTTCGAGCTCTCGCGCGCGCGGGCGGGGAACCGTGACTAACAGGTCGAAGCGATCGAGCAGCGCCCGCGAGAGCTTGTCGCGGTACGCGGCGAGCCGAGCCGCAGAGCAGGAGCACTCGGCAGCCGGATCGCCACGCGCCCCGCACGGGCAGAGGTTCATCGTCGCCACGAGTTGGAAGCGCGCGGGGAAGACGATTCTTCCGCCAACGCGAGCGATCGCGATCGCGCCGTCCTCCAGCGGCTGGCGTAAGGCCTCCAGCGCGTTCCGCGGGAACTCGGCCAGCTCGTCGAGGAAGAGGACACCGCGATGCGCAAGGCTGGCTTCTCCGGGTCGCGGCGAGGAGCCACCGCCGACGATCGCCGAGACCGACGCCGTGTGGTGCGGCGCGCGGAAGGGCGCCACGGTCACCAGCGGCCGCCCGGGGGGAAGCAGCCCGGCCACGGAATGGATGCGCGTCACCTCGAGTGCCTCGTCCGGCGGGAGCCGCGGGAGGATCCCGGGCAGGCGTCGAGCGAGCATCGTCTTGCCGGTTCCGGGTGGACCGGCAAGGAGCAGGTTGTGGCCGCCCGCCGCGGCAAGCTCGAGGGCGCGCCGGGCCCGCTCCTGGCCGCGAACGTCCGCGAGATCGGGCACGAAGGCGGGCGGCTCCGGCCCCTTCCCGTTTGTCGACGGCTCGTCTGGCGGAGGCGGCTGCCATTCGCCGCGCAGATAGGCCACCGCCTCCGCCAGGTGCCGCAAGGGCACGGGCTCGATCCCGGCGAGCGCCGCCTCGGCCGCACAATCGGCAGCGCATAGGAGCCGCGTCAACCCCGCCTGTCGCGCACCTTCGGCAGCAGCGAGCGCACCGCCGACCGGGCGCAACCGCCCGTCGAGCGCCAGCTCGCCGACCGACGCGTGACCGCCGAGCGCCTCGGGCGGGATCTGCCGCGACGCAGCCAGCACCGCCAGCGCGATCGGGAGATCGAAGCCGGATCCCTCCTTCCGCAGCTCCGCGGGCGCCAGGTTGACCGTGATCCGCCGCGTGGGCCACTCGAGCTCGGCCGACGCGATTCCGCTACGGACCCGTTCCTTCGCCTCCTGGCAGGCGCGGTCGGCGAGGCCGACGATCGCGAACGCCGGGACGCCGAGCTGGAGATGGGCCTCGACCTCGACGCGAAGAGCGTCCAGGCCGACGAGCGCATGCGTGACAGTACGAGCGAGCACATGGCCAAGCTAGGCGGCAAACCGTCACGTGTCTGTGACCGGACCGCGACGAAAGTGGAACTACTGCGCGCGGGCCACGAGCACGTCCTCGAAGAACTCCCCGGCGCGCCGCCCCGTGCGCCGGTTCACGTGCCGGCGGTAGCGCTCCTCGAGCCGCAGGCCCGCCCGCTCCAGGATCTCCGGGTAGAGATCGCGGCGGTCGTTGATCACGATCACGACCGGCGCACCCCGCCGCAGCGAGCCGCGCACGTTCGCGAACACATCGGCCACCCCACTCACGTACGCGGCCAGGGCCGCCTTGCTCGTTCCCTTGCCGAGCTCGAGCCCGCCGAAGTCCTCGAGCCCGAGCAGCTCGTACGCGTAGCGGTGCTGCTCGTGGTAGTCGATGAGGCCCGGGTACGGAGGCGAGGTGACCACGCCGTCGAAGCGGCCGCCGAAGTCGAGCTCCCGCGCGTCGCCGTGCAGCACGACCGCCTCGCGCCCACGCGTCCGTACGCGCGCGAACTCCCGGATGCGCTTCAGCGTGTCGAACGAGTAGCGCTGCAGGAACCGCCGCGCCTCGCCCACGGGCCGGCACGTTCGCCGGTGCTTGTGGCACCAGTACTCCGACCGCTGGGGCACGCGCGGGAAGTCAAGGTCGAAATGGGTCGTCCGCCGCGCCGAGCGCGCCGCGCGCGCCAGTACGACCCGCAGCACGTCGGAGTGCTCGTAGTCCTCGACCAGGCCGCGGAAGAAGAGCAGCTCGGCCACCGCCCGCGGCGCGAACCAGTCGCGCACGTACCGCGGCACCGGCCCTTCCGGCCGCTTCCCGTCGAACGCCTCGAGCCGCGCACACGCGTCGCGCAGCTCCGATTCGAGCACGAACGGGTTGTACTCACGCGTCTTGACCTGCATGAGCAGGCAGTTGAACGCGGCCACGTCCGCCCCGGTCGCATCGAGCCCGGACTCGAGCGACTGCACGAGCGTCGTCCCCGAGCCGGCGAACGGATCCAGCACCCGGCCCTTCGGCACGTGCCGCTCGAGCAGCGCCTCGACGAGCTGCGGGATGAACTTCCCGAGGTACGGGTGCAGCCGGTTGACGTGCTTCGTCCGCTCCCGCTCGGGGAGGTCGCTCTCGGACCACGAGAGGTCGAGATCGATGCCGCTGTAGAGCACGTCTTGAGTCGAGGCCACCGCCTCGCCGGGTTCGACGATCGAGCTAGAAGGCCTGCCTCAGACACTCGAGGCGGCCGTCACGGAAGCCGACAACGTCGAACCGTGCCTCGAGGCCCGTCAGCTCGGGGTGCGCGGCGAGCCACGCCTCCGCAGCGCGGCGGAGGCGGCGTTGCTTCTCCTGCGTGACCATCTCGAACGGGTCGCCATACCGGTCTGCTGCCTTTCGCCTTGACCTCGACGAACGCTAGCCGCATTCCGCGGCGGACGACGAGATCCAGCTCGTTGCCCCCCACCCAGACGTTCCGCTCGAGGATCCGATAGCCGCGCAGGCGGTAGTGCCACAACGCGCGCCGCTCCGCGGCCTTCCCGGCGGCCGAGGTGCTAGGCGACGAGATCTTCGTAGCAGAGCGCCTGGAACGACCGGCGGTGGATCTCACAGGGCCCGAGCTCACGCACGACCGCGGAGTGACGGGGCGTGATGTAGCCGACATGCGAGCGAAAGCCGTACGCCGGATACAGGGCGTCCATCCGCCGCATCATCCGGTCGCGCGTCACCTTGGCGACGATCGACGCGGCGGCGATCGCGGCGCTCTTCTCGTCGCCGTCGACCACCGCGCGGTGCTCCGGCGCGGACGGCCCGAGGCGGAAGCCGTCGACGAGGCAGACCTCGGCCGGCGGAGAGAGCTCGGCAAGGACCGCTCGGAGCCCGGCCAGGTTCGACCGGTGCAGCCCCTCGCGGTCGATCTCGGCCGACGGCACCGCGCGCACGACGATCCGCTCGGCGCAGCCGACGACCGCACGGAAGAGCCGTTCGCGCTCGGTCTCGCTGCACTGCTTCGAGTCGTTCAGGAGCGCGAGCGGGCGGACCTGGTGGTCGCGCAGGCGCGCGTAGTCGAGCAGGACGCCGGCGACGAGCAGCGGCCCGGCAAGCGGGCCCCTCCCCGCCTCGTCAGCGCCTGCGACGAAGCGCGCGCCGAGCCGGCGGTCGAACTGGAGGAGCTTCCGGCCGGTGCGTCGCGCCACGGCCGCGAGGATAGCGCCGCAGCCAGCCGGCGCGCCGCAAAGTCACGCTTTCGTTACTCGGCCTTCTGCTCGGCTTCGGCTTCAGCGTCGGGCTCGGCCTCGGGCTCGGGCTCGGCCTCCGCAGCGGGCTCCTCGGCCTCGGGCTCTGCAGCCTCGGCCTCGGGCTCGACGGCCTCGACCTCTTCGAGCACCTCCTCGTCGAGCTCCTCGTCCTCGGCCGGCATGTGGCCCTCGGTCGGCGACGGCGCCTCGATCGTCGGAAGCGCGACGCCACGCTTCGTGCGCACGCGGGCGCGCTTGCCGACCTTGCCGCGCAGGTAGTAGAGCTTCGCGCGGTTGACGTCGCCGATCGCGATCACCTCGATCTGCTCGATCTTCGGCGAGTGGACGGGGAACGTCCGCTCGACGCCGACGCCGAACGACTGCTTCCGCACGGTGAACGTCTCGCGCACGCCCGAGCCCTGGCGCTTGATCACGATCCCCTCGAAGACCTGCACGCGGCGGCGCTGGCCCTCGATCACCTGGAAGTGGACGCGAACCGAGTCCCCGGCCTTGAACGGCGGCCGTGTCTGCAGCTGGCGCTGCTCGAGGCTGTCGATCACCTTGCTCATGAAAAGAGGCCCGCAGGGCCGGTCGGCATCGTACCAGCGTGAATCGCGTCCCAGAAAGGCGTCGACCGGTCATTTCCGACGGATGCGCGGCGGAGCCACGCATCCTGGAGACGGCGTCGCAAGCGCCGCCTAGGCAAGGCGCTAAAGCCGTCGGCGGCGAAGCGGGGCCGCGAAGACCAGCCCGAACCAGCCGAGCGTCGGAAGGATCGCGTGGAGCGAGATCCGGTTCGGGGGCCAGTAGGTCATGAAGACCTTCCCGATCAGGGCGCCCCGGGCGACGGAGCCCCAGCGGCGCGAGTCGCACGACTGCGTCCGGTTGTCGCCCATGAAGAAGTAGTGGCCCTGGGGAACGTGCCAGACCCCTGTCTGGTGGTCGCGGCGGCCCGGCTTGATGTAGGGCTCGTTGAGCTTCTTGTCGTCGATGTAGATGAACCCGTTTCTCTCGCGCACCGTCTCGCCCGGGAGGCCGATCAGGCGCTTGACGAACGTCCCGCTCGCGTTGCACGCTGCCTCGGCCCGCTTCTTCGGGGTGGTGAAGACGATGATCTCGCCCCGGTGCGGGCTGCGGAAGTGGTAGATGAAGCGGTTCGCGAGCACGCGGTCGGAGAGCCGCGCCTCGCAGTCGGCGCCGGGCCGGGCGCAGTGGAGTGTCGGCTCCATCGACGAGGACGGGATCCGGTAGGGGTTCACGACCCACTGTTTGATCGCGAGGACGATCAGGATCGCGCCGGCGATGGTCACGATCCAGTCGATCGCGATCCGCCACGGACGCGGGAGGCGCGCCGTCATCCGGTCGAGCGGGTTGCGCGAGTGGTGCTTGGGATCCGGCGCCGGCTCGGGCCTTTCGTCCTCCGGCGACGGCTGGAACGCGGGGTAGCTGGGCGGCGCCATGGTCGTCGTGTCCGGCGAGCCGTCGCGCGAGGCGTCGTACTCGGCCCGCCTGGCCGGGTCGGAAAGCGTCTCGTACGCCTCCCGCAGCTCCCGCAGGTGCTCGGCCGGCTCGGCGCCGATCGAGTGGAAGCGGACGCGCTGCCAGTAGGCCTCCCTGATCTCGTCCGAGGTCGCCGTCCGCGAGACACCGAGGGTCGAGTACAGATCCCTGGTGGCGCCTTCCTGGGAGCTCAACTGCGCCGCCTCACGACCGCGTTCTCAGACGACTCTGTTCCTTCCGCCATTCCTCGATTCTCCTGTGATCCCCTGAGAGGAGTACGTCGGGCACCCGCCACCCTCGGAACTCCGCGGGGCGCGTGTAATGAGGGTACTCGACGCCACCGTCAAGCTCGGCTGAGAAGCTCTCGACGAGGCCCGACTCCTCGTTGCCGAGCGCTCCTGGGAGGCGGCGCGCGATCGCGTCGGTGAGCACCATCGCCGGGAGCTCGCCCCCGGAGAGCACGTACGGGCCAATCGAGATCGCATCCGAGGCGAGCTGGATCTGGACGCGCTCGTCGAAGCCCTCGAACCGCGCCGAGAGCAGCGTGAGGCGATCCTCGCCCGCGAGCTCCTCGACGACCGCCTGGGTCAGCTGCCGGCCCTGCGGCGTGAGCGCGACGACGCGGTGGTCCGGCACGCCGCCGTACACGCGGTCGATCGCCTCCGCGACGACGTCCACGCGCAGCACCATCCCGGCGCCGCCGCCGTACGGCTCGTCGTCGACCTGTCCGCCGCCGAGCGGGGTGTAGTCGCGGTAGCTGAAGAGCCGCAGGTCGAGCTCGTCTCCGAGCACGGCAGCGACTGGACGCTGCTCGGTGAGCCAGGCGAACGCGTGAGGAACGAGGGTGAAGACGTCGAGCTGCACAGGACGGGCCGGAGCAGGTTAGCTGGAGCTGGCGAAACCCTGCGCCACGAGGATTCGCCGCGCCTCGAGGTCGACCTGCAGCACGCACGCGTCGACGAGCGGGAGCAGCTCGCCCGAGTCGAGCTCGAGCACGTCGTTGGCGACTCCGGGCTGGACGGCGGCGACCCGGCCGAGCGCGCGTCCCCCGTCCTCCGCGACCTCCAGGCCGACGAGCTCGAACGCGTAGAACTCGCCCTCGTCCGGCGGCGGGAGCTCCCCGCGCGGCACGGCGAGCTCGGCTCCGCGCGGCACGTCGCGGTCGAGGCGGATGACCGGTCGGCCGCGCGAGCGCTTCGACCCGACCACCTTCGCGGGCTCGCCGTCGACGGCCAGGCTCGCGCCGACCGCGAAGCGCGTCTCGTCGTCGCTCGCATGCTCGACGAAGAACGATCCGTCGAGGCCGTGCGGCTTCCCCACGCGCCCGATCCGGACGAGCTCCCCGGCTATCGCCGGCCCTCGAACGCCGCGGTCGCCTGTTCACGCGTGACCGATCCGAGCACGTTCTCGTTCAGGTACTCCTCGGCGCGAGCCCAGTCGCTGCGCCTGAACGCCTCCGCAACCTTCTCGACGTCGAGCGGAGTCTTGTGGAGCTCGACCTCACCGTTGTCCACGAGCGCCCAGCAGGCGACGAGCTCGCCTTCGTACGCCAGCCCGACACTGCCGGCGTTGACCCAGCGGACGCCTGCGACCTGGCGGTCCTGCTGCATGTGCGTGTGCCCGACGACCACGGTGTTCTGCTCGACGCCCTCGAGCATCTCGGCGACGTCCTCATCGGAGGTTGCCGGCGTGACGATCTCCTCGTCGCTTCGGGGCGTCGCGTGGAAGTAGAGCACTCCGTCCAGCTCCTGCTGCTCCGGTAGGCCGTGGAGAAAGGCGAGCTCCTCCTCCGAGAGCTGCTCGCTCATCCACTTGTCGGGCTCGCGGTCGCAGTTGCCTCGCACGAACCGCGTGTCGGGCAGCGAGCGCACGAGCGCGAGCACCTGGCGAGGCTCCGGGCCCCAAGCGAGATCGCCCCCGAACAGGATCGTGTCGACGCCCTCGCGCTCGACCTCGGCCAACACGGCCTCGAGCGCAGGCAGATTGCCGTGGACGTCGTAGAGCGCTGCTACGCGCAAGGGGACGCCTCGGCTACTCGACGATCTCGAGCAGCACGCGCTGGTCGCGCTGCGCCGCCGAGGCTCGCACGATCGTCCGCAGCGCGCGGGCGATGCGCCCCTGGCGGCCGATCACCTTGCCGATGTCGTCCTGGGCCACGTAGAGCTGGATGACGAGCGCACCCTCGCGCTCGACCTCCTCGACGCGCACGGCGTCGGGCTCGTCCACGAGCCGCCGCGCCAGATACTCGACGATCTCAACCACCGACGCCCTTCGCCTTCAGCAGGCGCTGCACCGTCGAGGACGGCTGGGCGCCCTTGGAGAGCCAGTCCTTGATCCGCTCCTCGTCGAGCTCGATCGTCGACGGGTCGGTCTGCGGGTTGTAGCGGCCGACGATCTCGATGAACTTGCCGTCCCGCGGCGAGCGGGAGTCGGCGGCCACGATCCGGTAGACCGGGTTCTTCTTCGACCCGACTCGGGTCAGTCTCAGCTTTACGGCCAAACGATTACCTCCGTGATCTCGATCGCTTCTTGCGCTTCGTCTTCTTCTTCTTCGTGGCCGAGCGCGTCGGCCCATTCTGCCCTTCGAGCTGTCCCGGCAACGCCGGCATCTTGCCTTTTCCGAGCTGCTTCATCATCTTCGCCATCTGCTTGCGGCCCTCGAGCAGCTGGTTCACCTGCTGGACGGTCGCCCCGCTTCCGCTCGCGATCCGCTTCCGCCGCGAGCCGTCGATCACATGCGGGAAGCGGCGTTCCTGCGGCGTCATCGAGAGGATCATCCCCTCGACGCGCGCGAGTTGCCGCTCGTCGACCTGGTCGAGCCCCTCGAGCTGGCTGCCCAGGCCCGGGATCAGCTTGAGCACGCCCTGGATCGGGCCCATGCGCTTGAGCATCTTCTGGCTGCGGAGGAAGTCGTCGAAGGTGAACTCACCCGCCATCAGGCGCTTCTCCATCTCCTCCGCCTCGTCCGCCTCGACCGCGGCCTCCGCCTTCTCGACGAGCGTCAGGACGTCGCCCATCCCGAGGATGCGCGAGGCCATCCGGTCGGGGTGGAAGTACTCGAGCTGGTCCGGCCGCTCCCCCACCGAGACGAGCTTGATCGGCTTGCCCGTGACGGCCTTGACCGAGAGCGCGGCGCCGCCGCGCGCGTCGCCGTCGAGCTTCGTGAGCACGATCCCGTCGAAGGCGACACGCTCCGAGAACGCCTCGGCCACCCGCACCGCGTCCTGGCCGGTCATCGAGTCGAGGACGAGCAGGACGTTCGTGGGCTTCGTCGCGTCGCGGACGGCCACGAGCTCGTCCATGAGCGCCTCGTCCACGTGCAGGCGGCCCGCGGTGTCGAGGATGATCGTGTCGAGCCCCTGCTCCACGGCAAGCGCGACTCCCTGGCGAGCGGCCGCAACCGGGTCGGAGCGCTCCTCGCTGAAGACCGGGATCTGCAGCTCGCTCCCGAGCTGCTCGAGCTGGTCGATCGCCGCCGGGCGCTGGAGGTCTGCGGCGACCAGGCCCGGCTTGCGGCCCTCCTTGCGCAGCAGCAGCCCGAGCTTGGCGGCGGCCGTCGTCTTCCCCGCGCCCTGGAGGCCCGCGAGCACGACGGTCGTCGGCGGCCGCGCGGAGAAGGCGAGCCGCGAGTCGCCCGAGCCCATCAGGTCGGTCAGCTCGTCGTGGACGATCTTCACGACCTGCTGGCCGGGCGTGACGCTCTTCAGCACCTCCGCCCCGAGCGCGCGCTCCCGCACGCGCTCGACGAAGTCCTTGACGACCTCGAAGTTGACGTCGGCCTCGAGCAGGGCGAGGCGGACCTCGCGCATGGCGTGCGAGATCGCCTCCTCGTCCAGGCGTCCCTTCTTGCGCAGGTCGCCGAGCGCGCCCTGAAGGCGCTCTGAGAGCGTGTCGAACACGGTTTCGGAGTGTACTTCCAGCCGCGGGAGCGGCTGTTAGGCCGAGGCGTAGAGCAGCTCGATCGCGCGCGCGTTGCCGACCGCGTCCTCGCGGCCGAGCAGCGGCTCGGCCTCGCCGCGGATCGCAGCGCTCAGGTTCTCGAGCTCGAGCCCGTAGGAGTTCGCCTTCTCGATCTCGATCCGCTCGACGGCGCCATCGCGCCGGACCTCGATCACCGGGTCGCGCGCGTGCCAGGGATCGTCGAGGAACAGCGAGCCCTCCTCGCCGATCACCTCGAGCTCGTCGCGCTCCGGGACCACGAAGCTGCAGTCGAAGTGGGCCGTGACGTCATTCTCCATCAGCATGGCGCCCGCGAACAGGATGTCGACCCCGGTCGGGCCGACGACCTGCGCGCCCGCGGCGTGCCGGGGCTCGCCGCCAAGGAAGCGCGAGCCGCTGACGCAGTAGCAGCCGACATCCATGAGCGCCCCGCCGTCGATCTCGGGGAGAAGCCGCACGTTCGTCGGGTCTGAGAGCGCGAAGCCGAACGACGAACGGATCACCCGGGGCCGGCCGATCGCGCCGCCCTCGACGAGCTCGGCCAGCTTCCGCGCCTGCGGGTGGTGCCGCCACATGAACGCCTCCATCAGCAGGCGCCCGGTCCGGTCGGCCACGTCGAAGGCCTCCTCGACCTCCGCCGCGCGACGCGACATGGGCTTCTCGCAGAGCACGTGCTTGCCCGCCTCGAGCGCGCGGATCGACCACTCGCAGTGAAGCGAGTTCGGTAGGGAGATGTAGACGGCCTCGACGTCCGGGTCGTCGAGCAGCGCCTCGTAGCTGCCGTAGGCGCGCTCGATGCCCCACTCGCGGGCGTACTCCTCGGCGCGGGCCTGGTCGCGGCTCGCGACCGCGATCAGGTCACATGCCTCCGACGCCTGTGCGGGCGGGATCACGAGCCGGTTGATCAGCGCCGTCGAGACGATTCCCCACTTGACCGGTCTCATCCCTACACCTCCTCGGTCACGGGCCGGAAGACGGTCTCGAGCATTCGATGGGTGCGCGGCCGCGTAAGCGTGAAGAGGACTACCTCGGCTACGTCTTCGGCGCTCATCATCCCGGCGAGCGCAGGCATCTCGGGCGTGCGTCCACGACCCATGGCGAAGTCGGTCGCGACCCCGCCCGGGCAGAGGTTCGTGCAGCGGACTCCCCGCTCGCGCAGCTCGTGGTCGAGCGCGCTCGTGAAACCGACCTGCGCGAACTTCGACGCGCAGTAGACCGCCTCGAGCGGCAAGCCGCGGAGGCCTGCCACGGACGCGATCGTGACGAGGTCGCCCTCCCCGCTCTCGAGCAGATGCGGCAGCGCCGCGCGCGTCGCGTAGATCGTTCCCTTGACGTTCACGTCGATCATCTCGTCGAGGTGCTCCGGCGGGAGGTCGAGGAACGGGCCGTAGGCGCCGACCCCGGCGTTGGCGACCAGGATGTCCAGGCGTCCGAACCGCGCGACGGTGTCCCCCACGATGCGTTCGAGGTCGGCCGGTTCGCGGACATCACACGGACGCGCGACCACGTCGTCGAGCCCCAGGTCGTCGCCGCTGCGTGACGCGAGGCCGAGGCCGACGCCGGCCGCAGCGAGACTCTGCGCCACCGCCCGCCCGATGCCTCGGCTCGCGCCGGTGACCAGCGCGGCCTTTCCTTCCAGTGAGGTCATCGCTCCTCCAGGGGCTCGAGAGACGGGTACAACGCGCGGTAGCGAGGGTAACCGGCCTCGTAGGCGCGCTGCCAGCCTTCGTCCGGCTCGATCCGCTCGCGAGGCCGGACGCAGGCCCCGATCGCCTCGTGGACGTCGGCGAACGCGCCCGCGGCGACACCGCCGAGCAGGGCCGCTCCGAACGCGGCTCCCTCCTCCACGGCCGTGAGCTCGAGCGGGAGGCCGAGCACGGACGCGACGATCCGGAGCCAGAGGCGACTGCGCGCGCCGCCGCCCGAGACGCGGCCGGTCTCGGCGCGGACGCCGAGGCCCTGCAGCAGCTCCAGCGAGTCGCGCAGGCCGTAGGCGACTCCTTCCAGCACGGCGCGGACGAGAGCCGGGCGCCCGTGCTCCAGCCCGAGCCCGGTGAACGCCGCGCGTGCGTACGGGTCAGCGTGGGGCGTCCGCTCGCCGGAGAGGTACGGGAGGAAGAGCACGCCTTCGGCGCCGGGCTCGACCTCTTCGGCCTGGGCGACGAGCTTGTCATACGGCGTCCCCGGTGCGAACACGTCCCTGAACCACCGCAGCGATCCCGCCGCCGAAAGCATCACGCCCATCGCGTGCCACGTTCCCGGGACCGCGTGGCAGAACACGTGCAGCCGCGCCTCCGGCTCGGGCTCGTAGGCCGGGAGCGCCGCGAACACGACCCCGGAGGTGCCAAGGACGACCGACAGCGGCCCCGGCCCGTCGACGCCGACGCCGAGAGCGCCGGCGGCCTGGTCCCCGGCCCCTGCGGCGACCGGGGTCCCGTTCGCCGTCCGACCGGAGACCTCCGGCGACTCCAGCGCCTCGGGCAGCCATTCGGCGGGGATCTCGAGCGCGTCGAGGACCTCACCGCTCCACCGCCGCTCCGCAACGTCGAAGAGAAGCGTCCCGGATGCATCCGCGACGTCGGTCGCGTGCTCGCCCGTCAGCCGCAGCCGCACGTAGTCCTTCGGGAGGAGAACGTGGCGGATCCGCGCATAGGCGTCGGGCTCGTGCTCCCGCAGCCAGAGGAGCTTCGGCGCCGTGAAGCCCGTGAGCGCGCGGTTGCCCGTCAGCCGGATCAGCCGCTCCACGCCGATGCGCCGCTCGATCTCCTCGCACTCGGCCGACGTGCGCTGGTCGTTCCAGAGGATCGCGGGCCGGATCACCTCGCTCTGGCCGTCGAGGGCGACGAGACCGTGCATCTGGCCGGACAGTCCGATCCCCGCGGCGCTCTCGGCGCCGACCGCGGCCAGCGCCGCCTCGCTCGCACGCCACCAGTCCTCCGGGTCCTGCTCGGCCCAGCCGGGCGCGGGCGTCGAGAGCGGGTATTCCTCCTCCGCGCGCGCGAGCACCTCGCCAGCGGGCGAGACGGCGACCGCCTTGACGCCGCTCGTGCCGACGTCGAGGCCGACGAACACCGGCCGGCGCCTACTTGCCGCCGAGCGCCGCGTAGACGAGCTCGTAGGCGGCGACGGCGTCCTTGCGCATCTGGGCCTCGCGCAGCGCGTCGCCGTCGAGCCGTTCCGCCACCCCGTCGATGAAGCGCCACTGGAGGACGCTCCGGCGAACGGCCTCGACCGCATCCTCGGTGTACGGGTAGAGGTCGAAGCCGAGCCGCTCGCCGTTGTCCCCGTAGCCGGCGCGCCGCAGCTCGACCGCGAGCTCGAGCGTCTCCATGAAGGCCGTCGCGCCGACCATGTTGTCGTCGTCGAACGTGCCCCAGCCCGAGTTCGCGTGCTGGTGGCCGAGCAGCCCCTCGGCGGCGAGCAGCGCCGCGTACTCGGCCAGGTTCTCGCCGTTCATGATCAGGTGCTGCCAGTCCATGTTGACCTGGACGTTGTCGAGCCCCTCGCGTCGCAGCGTGTGGATGACGTGGAGGGTCATGCCCACGTTGCGCATGAAGATCTTCATCGCGGGCTCGGAGTTCTTGTGCTCGAGGAAGAGCTTGATCCCATGGTCGCGGCAACGCTGCGCCGCCTGCCCGATCCCGTCGAGGAACCAGGCCCAGCTCTCCTTGTACGGCGTCTGGAACGGGTAGTTGTAGCCCTCGATCCCCGGCCAGATGATGAAGTGCGCCTGGACCTCGCCCGCGAAGTCGATCGCGTCGAGCGTGCGCTTGACGGCCTCCGCTCGCGTCGCCTCGTCCGGCGAGACGAGCCCTCCCTTGCCGAAGCGCGCGTCGAGATGGAGCCCTGTCGCCATGCAGTAGACGTCGTGGCCGTCGAGCGCGTCCCGCACCTCGTCCAGGTTGTCCGCCGAGAGCTCCTGCGGGTAGTGGAACTCGTACCCGTCGATCAGGTCGCCGAGGCCCTCCACGGCCTCGCGCACGCGCTCGACAGTCGTCATGCCTTCGCGCTCCGGCTTGTACCCGCCCGGGACGAACCGCGTGGCCATCGACCCGAACGCCCAGATTCCGAGGCTCGTCTTCATCGTCGGCCCAACTCGATCAGATTTCGCGTGGGCGTGCGTGGCCCTCGTCGTCGAGGTAGTCCCTCCACGACCGGCTCGGCGAGTAGCCGAGCAACCGCTCGGCCTTGGCGCATGAGATCGCAGACGAGTCCTCACGCGAGAGCGCGCGGACCTCGATCTCCTCGCCGTAGTAGCGGCGGACGAGGTCGGCGAGCGGCCGGTTGCCGACGTTGTCGGGCGCAGCGATGTAGCAGACCTCGTGGCCGGGGAGGCCGGAGTCGGTCGCGAGAACGATCGCGTCCGCGAGGTCGTGGGCGTCCGTGTAGCTCCAGAGGTTCGGGCTCAGAACAGCGGGGTCGCGAACCTGCGGTCCGAGGTTGCGCTCGTAGTTCGACTCGTTCTGCACCCAGCTCGGACGAAGCGAAATGCAGCGGATCTCCGAGCGCGCCACGGCCGCGTCCATCAGCAGCTCGCCGAACCACTTCGACAGCGCGTAGGGATCCTGTGGCCTGATCGTGTGCTCCTCGTCGACCGGCACGTAGTCGGGCAGGAACGGCCGCTCGGGGAAGAAGAACCCGGGGATCGTCTCGCTCGAGATGTAGACGAACCGCCCGACGCCGAGCCGGATCGAGGCCTCGAGAACGTTGAACGTCGCCATCAGGTTGTTCTCGAAGACAACGTGCGGCGGGTTCTTTGTCGGGTCCGGAATCGCGCCGGCGTGGACGACCGCATCGACGCCACGGACGATCGCGAACGCGTCTCCTGCGTCCGTCAGGTCGGCCTGGACGTACTCCGGCTCGTCGAAGAGCTGGCGCTCGAACACGCCTCGCGCCAGGTCCGAGGCGCGCACGTCATGGCCCGCCGCGAGCAGCGCCGAGACCGCCTCGGAACCGACCTTGCCCTTCGCACCGGTGACGAGAACGCGGATGGCTATCCCCTGACCGGGGCGACTAGCCCGGCTCGGCCTGGGCCTGGCGGTACTCGCGCACGACGAGCTCGGTCAACTCGTCCACAGAGGTCTCGTTCGTCGGCTTGTCGAGCGTGATCTCGCCGTGCTGGAGGAGGTTGACGCGGTCGCAGACCTCGAAGACGTGCGCGTAGTTGTGCAGGATCAGAATCATCGAGACCTGGCCCTCGTCCCGCAGCTTGCGGATCAGGTCGAGGATGAGCGCGCCTTCCTTGACGCCCATCGCCGCGAGCGGCTCGTCGAGCAGGATGATCTTCGCCTCCGAGTAGACCGAGCGCGCGACGGCGATCGACTGGCGTTGCCCGCCCGAGAGCTGTGCCACCTCGGCGTCGACGTCCGGGATGCGGACGCCCATCTCGTCGAGGTACGTCCTGGCCCGCTTGCGCATCTCGCGGTTGTTCAGCAGCGGTAGCTGGACGCCGCCGGCCTTCGAGAGAACCTCCCGCTTGAGGAACATGTTGTGGTAGACGGACATGCCCGGCACGAGCGCCAGATCCTGGTAGACGGTGTCGATCCCGAGCGAGCGCGCGTGCGTAACGGAGCGGAGATGCACCTCCTCGCCGTTCACGAAGATCTTGCCGCGGTCGGGCTTCTGGAAGCCGCTGATGATCTTGACCAAAGTCGACTTGCCGGCCCCGTTGTCGCCGATCAACCCGAGCACCTCGCCGCTCTTGAGGTGCATGGAGACGTCCTCGAGCGCGCGCACGGCGCCGAACCGCTTCGAGATGTGCTCGACGCGGATCGCATCCGGGGCCTCTCGGCCGTTGCCCGTCTCGCTCATCTGCCTCTCCCGAGCTGGCCGAGGTTCTTGAGGCGCTGGATCTGCACGTTCAGGATCATCGCACCCAGGATCGCGATCCCGATGATCAGGTCGAAGTTGAACGCGCTGACACCGAGGGTGACGAAGCCGATGTTGAGGACGGCGAGCACGACGACGCCGAGGAAGCCGCCGATGACCGTGCCGGACCCGCCCATCAGCGACGTGCCGCCGATGACGGCCGCGGCGACGGCGAGGAACATGATGTCCGTGCCCCCCTGGAGCGGGAGGATGGACGTGATCCGGGTCGAGTCCATGATCCCGGCGAAGCCGCCGAGCATGCTGCAGAGCACGAAGTTGCCGATCTTGATCCAGCGGACGTTGACGCCGCTCTCCCGCGCGCCGAGCAGGTTGCCGCCTGTCGCGACCGTGTGGACTCCCCACCTCGTCCGTACGAGCACGATCTGGAGGACGACCACCACGAGCAGCGCCCACCAGAACTCCGAGTTGAACCACAACGGGTAGCCCCCGAAGATGTCGACGAACGTGTGGCCCCCGGGCGTCGCCACCTGGAAGCCGTGCAACGCTCGCAGGTTGATCCCGTTCAGGAAGAAGAGCATTCCTAACGTGGTGATGAACGACGGCACGCCGAGGTACGTGGTGATCAACCCGTTCGTCAGCCCTACTGCCGCGGCGGCGAGGAGGCCGAAGACGACTCCGATCCAGATCGGCAGCCCGAGCCCGTCCGGCGCCGGCGCCGCGGTCAGGTACATGATGATCGGCGAGAGCGCGAACACCCTTCCCACGGACAGGTCGATCTCGCCGCAGACCAGAAGCATCACCTCGCCGGCGGTGATCAGCGCCACCGGGGCGACGTACTCCGCGATGTTCTTGATCGACGCGCCGCTGTAGAACGAGGACGACCGGAGCGAGAAGTAGATGACCAGCCCGATAGCGACGACGAGGATGCTCGCCTCGCGCCGGTTGGCGAAGGCCCCGAGCGCGCGCCAGCCGAGGCTGCGCGCGCGCTCGCGTCCTTTCGCCTTGGACCCCGCTACCGCCATAGCCCTAGGACATCAGGCTTGTGCCGTTACGACTTGACGTACTGCTGAGAGCTCGAGCTCCCTTCGTAGCGGGTCTTGGTCGTCAGGTACGGCTCGACGTTGTCCTTCGTGACGAACAGCAGTCCGGTGTTCGTGTCGGAAGGGAACATCAGGCCACCCGAGATCTTGTACAGGAACAGCTGCACCGCCGGCTGGAACCCCTGCAGGTAGGGCTGCTGGTCGATCGTGAAATCGAGGAAGCCCTTCTTGATGAGGTTCAGGGTCGTCGGCAGGAGGTCGTACCCACCTCCGTGGATCCCCTTCGAGGGCAGGTTGTACTTCTGCATGACCTGCGCCACGCCCTGGGTGCTCCCTGCGTCGACCGCGAACATGCCCTTCAGGTCCTTGTGACCCTGGTAGTAGGCGTCGATCACGGACAGCTCGGCGTTCAGCTGCGCGCCGGTTGCGACCTGCGTGAAGTTGATCGGCTTGCCGGAGTCCTTGATCGCCTGCTTCGCACCGTCGATGCGGGGCTGGATGTTCAGTGCGCCCGGCGTCGCGATGAAGCCGACCACGTCGCCGCTCGGGACGAGCTCGACGATCTTCTCGCCCATCTTCTGGCCCGACACGAACAGGTCCTGGCCGATGTAGGCGAGCCGGTCGTTCCCGCTCCCCGGAGGGGCGTCGGCGTTGTAGGCGATGACCGGGATTCCGGCGGCGAGCGCCTTCGACGTCGGCGCGTTGAACGCCTTGGCGTCGATGAGGCACACGCAGATTCCGTCGGCCTTCGAGGAGATCGCGGTGTTCATCGCGGAGACCATCTCGGAGACGACGCTGTTCTCCGAGCCCGTCCACTGGTGGGTGGTGCCGAAGACGGCGCCTGCGTCCTCGATCCCGTACTGCGTCGGGACGAAGAACGGGTTCGTCGTGACGTGGTTGACGAAGACCCACTTCCACTTCGGCGTCTCCGGGTAGTTGCCGGCGCCGCCGCTGCTGCTGCTGCTGCTCTTGCTGCTGCCGCCGCACGCGGCGAGCAGCGCCGGAAGCGAGAGCGCCGCTCCGCTCGCCCCGATCAGGCCGAGCACCTTCTTGCGGTCCATCCCGGCCGGTACTTCCGACTCGGGGAGATCGTCGACCTTCGAGGCGAACTCGTCGAGTTGGCTGTCTAGGTACTTCTGCTGATCCTGGTCCACCCGAACCTCCTTGCCCCCATCGCGCGAATGAGCGGCGACCATAACACCGCTAAAAGACGCCGTCGACCCATGCGGCGATGCGCAAGACTGGCACCGCGGATGCGCTCAGCTCCCTCCAGCCGCGCCGTCTTCGCGCCTGCGCGCGTCAACCTGATCGGCGAGCACACCGACTATTCGGGCGGGCTCGTGCTGCCGGTCGCGGTCGATCTCGGGACGACGCTGACCTGGCTGCCGGCCGCCGGCAGCACGATTCGCCTGCACTCGGCCGCTTTTCGGGAAACCGTCGAGCTCCCGGGAGGCTCGGCTCCGCTCGGCTGGGAGCGGTACCCGGCGGCAGTGCTCCAGCTCCTGCGCGAGCGCGGAATGCCGCCGGCCGGGCTGGACGGGGAGATCGTCTCGACAGTCCCGATCGGCGCCGGGATGTCCTCGTCGGCCGCGCTGACGGTTTCGGTCGGCCTCGCGCTCACGAGCGCCGCCCAGTACGAGCTGGAGCGCATCGAGCTCGCGCGAATCGCCCAGGCCGCGGAGCGGATCGCGGTCGGCGTGCCCGTCGGCCTGATGGATCCCGCCTCCTCACTCCTGGGCCGCGAGGGACAAGCGCTGCTGCTCGACTGCGCGACGGAGGAGCACCGCCTCGTCCCTCTGCCGCCAGCGATCGTCCTCGTCGTCTTCGACTCGGGCGTACGGCACGAGCTCGAGCACAGCGGCTACGCGGACCGCCGGCGCGAGCTCGAGCGGGCGCTGGCGGCGATCGGCACGGACCGCCCTTCGTCGCTCGGCCTCGCCGAGGCGGATGACCGGGCGGCCGCGGCCGGAGTCGACGAGATCGCGCGCAAGAGACTTCGCCACGTGGTGAGCGAGAACGCGCGCGTCCGCGCGGTCGTGGCCGCACTCGAGGAGCCAAGCGGAGCCGACCTGCCTGCGCTCGCGAGGCTCTTCCGCGAGGGCCACGAGAGCCTGCGCGACGACTTCGAGGTCTCGATCCCCGAGCTCGACCTGCTGGTCGACCTCGCCTACGAGAACGGGGCCGTCGCCGCGCGGATGATCGGAGGCGGGTTCGGCGGGTCGGTGCTCGCCCTGGCGCGGGAGGACGGGGCAGACGGCCTCGCCGATGCCGTCACGCGCGAGTACGCGGCGCGAGCAGGGCGCGAAGCGACGCCGTACGTCTGCGCCTCGGTCGACGCTGCACACGAGATCGAGGTGGCCTGAGGCTCACCAGCGCTGGTGGACCAGCGGAGCGATCCGCTGGCGGTAGATCTCCGCGACCTGCGCCAGCGTCTCCGGCGAGAGCGGCGGCAGATCGGCCGCAGCCGCGTTCGCCCGCGCCTGCTCCGGGGTCTTCGCTCCGGGGATAACCGTCGAGACCCCGTCGAACGTGAGGATCCAGCGCAGCGCGAGCTGGGCCAGCGTCGCGCCCTCCGGAACAAGCGGCCGCAGCTCCTCCACGACCTCGAGCCCGAGCTCGTAGTCGACGCCCGAGAACGTCTCGCCCATGTCGAACTCCTCGCCGTGGCGGTTGTACCGGCGGTGGTCGTCCTCGGCGAACGTCGAGTCGCGGTCGAACTTGCCGGTCAGCAGGCCGGACGCGAGGGGAACGCGGACGATCACGCCGACGTCACGCCGCTTCGCCTCCGCGAAGAAGTGCTCCGCGGGCCGCTGCCTGAGCATGTTGAAGATGATCTGGATCGTCGCGACGCCGTCGAACTCGATCGCCTTCAGCGCCTGCTCGACCTTCTCGACGCTGACCCCGTAGGCGCGGACGAGCCCGTCCTGCACGAGCCGTTCGCACGCCTCGTGCACCTCGGGCATGTAGTAGGTGTCCCAGGGCGGGCAGTGCAGTTGCACGAGGTCGACGGTCTCGACGCCCAGGTTCTCGCGCGAGCGCTCGAGCCAGCCGCGGAGGTTCTCGTAGGTGTAGAGGCCGGGATCGAGCGGCGCCCTCCTTCCGAACTTGGTCGCGACGTAGAGCCGCTCGTCGCGCTCCCGCAGCAGGCGCGCGATGATGCGCTCGGAGCGCCCGTCCCCGTAGACGTCCGCGGTGTCGAAGAACGTGACCCCGGCGTCCGCCGCGGCGTGCATCGCGGCGAGCGACTCCTCCTCGTCGGTCTCGCCCCACGCGCCGCCGATCGCCCAGGCGCCGAAGCCGATCTCCGACACGTCCCAGCCGGTCTTCCCGAGCCGTCTCGCCTCCATGCGGGAATCCTGTCAGCAGCGAGCGGCCTCTGTCAGGATCTCCGCGATGGCGACGAAGGCGCTCGGCGACCGCGAGGTCTGGTTCCTGACCGGGAGCCAGGAGCTCTACGGGGAAGAGGTGCTCCGGCAGGTCGAAGAGCACGCGCGCGAGATCGTGGGTGCGCTCGACTCCGAGGCTGCGATCCCGGTGCGCGTCTCCCACAGGCCGGTCGTCAAGAACGCGGAGTCGATCCGCGAGGTCTGCCTCGAGGCGAACGCGGCGGAGGCCTGCGTCGGCGTCGATCGCCTGGATGCACACGTTCTCGCCCGCGAAGATGTGGATCGCGGGCCTCGCCTCGCTGCAGAAGCCGCTCCTCCACCTCCACACGCAGTTCAACCGCGATCTCCCCTGGGCCGAGATCGACATGGACTTCATGAACCTGAACCAATCCGCCCACGGCGACCGCGAGTTCGGGTTCATGGAGACGCGGATGGGCCTGAGGCGCAAGACCGTCGTCGGGCACTGGAGCGACCCGTCCGTCGTGGAGCGGATCGGGACCTGGACGCGGGCGGCGTGCGGCTGGAGCGAGGCCCAGAGCCTGAAGGTGGCCCGCTTCGGCGACAACATGCGCCTGGTCGCGGTCACCGAGGGCGACAAGGTCGAGTTCCAGCTCCGGCTCGGGGTCTCGGTGAACGGCTACGGGATCGGCGAGCTCGTCGAGGCGGTCGAGGCGGCTCCCGACGCCGCCGTGGAGGGGCTCGTGGAGGCGTACCTGGAGGAGTACGAGGTCACGAAGGAACTCCGTCCGGGCGGCGAGAGGCACGAGTCCCTGCGCGACGCCGCCCGAATCGAGGCGGGCCTCCGCTCGTTCCTCGAGGGCGGCGGCTTCATGGCCTTCACCGACACGTTCGAGGATCTCGGCGCGCTGCCGCAGCTGCCCGGAATCGCGGTCCAGCGACTCCTGGCCGACGGCTACGGCTTCGGCGCCGAGGGCGACTGGAAGACGGCCGCGCTCGTCCGCGTCGCGAAGGTGATGAGCGCCGGGCTCGACGGCGGCACGTCGTTCATGGAGGACTACACCTACCACCTGGCGCCCGAAGGGCCGAAGGTGCTCGGCGCCCACATGCTCGAGGTCTGCCCGTCGATCGCGGGCGCGAGGCCGACCTGCGAGATCCATCCGCTCTCGATCGGCGGGAAGGACGACCCCGTGCGGCTCGTATTCACCGCGGCTCCCGGGCCCGCCGTCGTGGTCGGTCTCCTCGACCTGGGCGACAGGTTCCGGTTCGTCCTGAACGAGATCGACGTGGTCGACCCGGACGAGGACCTCCCGCGGCTGCCCGTGGCACGCGCGCTCTGGGAGCCGAGACCGGATCTCTCGACCGCGGCCGAGGCCTGGCTCGTGGCGGGCGGCCCACACCACACCGCGTTCTGCCGGGCGATCGGGCGCGAAGCGTTCGTCGACCTCGCGGAGATCGCGGGCGTGGAGCTGCTCGTGATCGACGGGGAGACACGCATGACGGACTTCGTCAAAGAGGTGCGCTGGAACGAGGCGTACTACCGCTGATGGGAGATCTGCGCGAGCGGGTCTTCGAGGCGAACCGGGCGATCGTCGAGGCGGGCCTCGTGGTGCTGACGTTCGGCAACGCCAGCGCTGTCGACCGCGAAGCGGGGGTGATGGCGATCAAGCCGAGCGGCGTCCCCTACGGCGACCTCGGCCCGGACTCGATGGTGATCGTCGACCTCGAGAGCGGCGAGACGCGCGAGGGCGGGCGGCCCTCGTCGGACACGCCCACGCACCTCGTTCTCTACGGCGCCTTCGAGCAGGTCGGCGGGATCGTCCACACGCACTCGCCCTTCGCGACCGCCTGGGCCCAGGCCCGCCGCGAGATCCCGTGCTTCGGCACGACCCACGCCGACCACTTCCGTGGGCCGGTCCCGGTGACCCGCGAGCTTTCCAGCGCCGAGATCTCGGGCGACTACGAGCGCTGCACGGGAGAGGTGATCGTCGAAACGGTGACGGGCAACCCGCTCGACCGGCCCGGAGTGCTGGTCGCCTCGCACGGCCCGTTTGCATGGGGCGCGAGCGCCGAGGAGGCGGTCGAGAGCGCGATCGCCCTTGAGGTCGTGGCCGAGAGCGCGTTCCGCACCGAGCTGCTGCGCCCGGGCGCCGGCGAGATCCAGCCCGAGCTGCTGGAGCGGCACTTCCTGCGCAAGCACGGCCCCGGCGCCTACTACGGCCAGTGACCACGTACGCGCTCGGAATCGACTTCGGCACCGAATCGGGCCGGGCAGTGCTGGTCGACTGCGCCGATGGCCGTGAGCTGGGCACGACCGTCTATCCCTACCGCCACGGCGTGATCGACGAACGGCTTCCCGCTCCGCACGAGGAGGTCGTGCTCGAGCCGGACTGGGCGCTGCAGGATCCGGAGGACTACGTCCGCACGCTCCAGGAGGCGGTTCCCGCGCTGCTCGCCGAGACGGGCGTCGATCCGGCGGAGGTGATCGGGATCGGGATCGACTTCACGGCGTGCACGATGCTGCCGACGCTCGCCGACGGGACGCCGCTCTGCGTCCTCGACGAGCTGCGAGCCGAGCCGCACGCGTGGGTGAAGCTGTGGAAGCACCATGCCGCGCAGCCGGAAGCGGACCGCATCAACGAGGTCGCAGCTGCGCGCGGAGAGACGTGGCTGCCGCGCTACGGCGGCAAGATCTCGTCGGAGTGGTTCTTCGCGAAGGCGCTCCAGATCCTCGACGAGGCGCCCGAGGTCTACGCGCGCGCTGAGCGGCTGATCGAGGCCGCCGACTGGATCGTCTGGCAGCTCACAGGCACGGAGACCCGCAACACCTGCACGGCCGGCTACAAGGCGATGTGGTCGAAGCAGGAGCGGTTTCCCGGCCGACGCGTACTTCGCCGCGCTCGACCCGCGGTTCGAGCACGTGGTCGACCAGAAGATGTCGCGGACGATCTCTCCGATCGGGAGCCGCGCCGGCGGGCTGAGCGAGCAGGCCGCCGCCTGGACCGGCCTGCGCCCGGGCACGCCGGTCGCGGTTGCGAACGTCGATGCCCACGTGGCCGCGCCCGCGGCGACCGTGACCGAGCCCGGGACGATGGTCCTGATCATGGGCACGAGCATCTGCCACATCCTCCTCGGCGACGAGCCTGCGCTCGTCGAGGGCATGTGCGGCGTCGTCGAGGACGGCGTCGTCCCCGGCCTGTTCGGCTTCGAGGCGGGCCAGTCCGCGGTCGGCGACATCTTCGCCTGGTTCGTGGACGAGGGCGTGCCGCCCGAGTACCACGAGGCCGCGGCACGGCAGGGAACCGACGTCCACGCGGTTCTCGAGGCCGAGGCGGCCGCGCTTCGGCCGGGCGAGAGCGGGCTGCTCGCGCTCGACTGGTGGAACGGCAACCGCTCGGTCCTCGTCGACGCCGAGCTGAGCGGGCTCCTCGTCGGCCTCTCGCTCGCGACGAAGGCGCCCGAGATCTACCGCGCGCTGCTCGAGGCGACGGCCTTCGGCACACGCGTCATCGTCGAGGCATTCGCAGACGCGGGCGTGGCGGTCGACCGGATGGTCGCCTGCGGCGGGCTCCCGGAGCGGAACAGGCTCCTGATGCAGATCTTCGCCGACGTCACCGGCCGCGAGTTCGCCGTCGCCGCCTCGCAGCAGACTCCCGCGCTCGGGTCGGCGATGTTCGGGGCGGTGGCGGCGGGTGCCGACTTGGGCGGTTTCGAGTCGATCGCCGAGGCCTCGGAGCTGATGGCCCGGCTCGGAGACGAGCGCTACATGCCGGATCCCGCGAACCGCGCCGTGTACGACCAGCTCTACGCGGAGTACCGTCGCCTACACGACGTTTTCGGTCGCGGCGCAGACGACACGATGAAGCGCCTGAAAACACTCCAGCAGGAGAGTAGACTCGGGTCGATTGGGTAGAACAGCGAGGCTCGGAAGGGGAGCCAAAGCCCGCGTTCTCTCTCCGGCCTCGCCGTCTGCGGCAGTCATGCGCAGCGGGCAGAAGGAGGAAGCCCAAATGCCCAGACTGCTTCGTAGCATCGCACTCGCAGGCGCCCTGCTCGCATTGGCGCTTGCAGCAGTCGGTCTCACGGGTGCAATCGCGTCAGGTGGCTCGAAGAGCCATGGTCGCGGCCATCACCACGGAAAGGGGATGCCCAGCATCACGAAGGAGCCGTTCGGCTCGACCGGCGGCATGGCCGTCGACCGCTACACCCTGGACAACGGCAAGGGGATGGTGGTCAAGATCATCACCTACGGCGGCACGATCCAGGAGCTCTGGGTGCCCGACAAGCGCGGCCGCTCGGCCAACGTCGTGCTCGGGTTCCCGACCCTCGACGACTACGTCGCCAAGAACAGCCCGTTCCCGGCCGGCGGCCCGTATTTCGGGTCGATCATCGGCCGCTACGCGAACCGGATCGCCAAGGGCGCGTTCACCCTCGACGGGGTGACGTACCACCTGCCGATCAACAACCCGCCGAACTCGCTCCACGGCGGCATCGACGGGTTCGACAACAAGGTCTGGACCGCGACCGTCGTCCCGCCGAACCACGGCAGCGTCGGGCTCAAGCTCCACTACACCAGCCCGGACGGCGAGGAGGGCTACCCCGGAACGCTGAGCGTGGACGTGACGTACCTGCTCACGCGTGACGACGCCCTCTGGATCAAGTACCGCGCCACCGTCGACGGCAAGGCGACGGTCCTCAACCTGACGAACCACAGCTACTGGAACCTCTCCGGCGAGGGGTCGGGGGACATCTACGACCACGTCCTCTGGCTGAACGCCGACCACTACACGCCCGTCGACTCGACGCTGATCCCGACGGGCGCGATCGACCCGGTCGCAGGCACGCCGTTCGACTTCACGAAGCCGACGGCGATCGGCGACCGGATCCGTGACGCCAGCAACCAGCAGATCGCGTTCGGCCGCGGGTACGACCACAACTGGGTGCTCAACCGGCCGTCGCCGACCTCGACCTCGCTGATCCCTGCCGCCAGGGTCTTCGACCCGGCGAGCGGCCGCGTGCTCAAGATCGACACGACCGAGCCCGGCATCCAGTTCTACTCCGGGAACTTCCTGGATGGAACGCTGGCCGGAACGAGCGGCAAGTTCTACCGGCAGAGCGACGGGTTCGCGCTCGAGACGCAGCACTACCCGAACTCGCCGAATCAACCGAACTTCCCGTCGACCGTGCTCCGGCCCGGTCAGACGTTCTCGTCGACGACGGTCTTCGCCCTCTCGACGGCGAAGCACCGCCACTGACGAACCGCGTGACCCCGCTCGCCCGACGCGGCGGGCGGGGTCACGTCATTCGAGCCGGCCGACGATGGTCTCGAGCACGCGCGGATCGGAGAGCGAGTCGAACACGACATCCGTCTCGAGCTCGACGCCGTGCACCGACGGAACGCCCACGACGTAGAGGCCGGCCGCGCGCGCTGCGGCCGCTCCGGGCGGGGAATCCTCGAGGGCGACCGACTCGGGCGGCGCGACGCCGAGCAGCTCGCAGGCCCGGAGGTAGATGTCGGGCGCGGGCTTGGGCTCGGCGATGTCCTCGACGCCGATCACGACGTCGAAGGCGTCCGTGAGGCCGGTGCGCGTGAGGCCCGCAAGCAGGTGGCTGCGCGGCGAGTTCGACGCGACGGCGACCGGCCAGCGCCCGTCCAGCTCGCGGAGCAGCTCCACCGCTCCGGGCCTCGGCTCGGCTCCGGCCGCAATCTCCTCGAGCGCGAGCGCGTAGAGCTCGGCGCTCACCTCCTCGCCCCGGCCGGGGACGTCGAGGAGGCGCTCGAGCACGCGCGCCGCAGTCGGAGGCGCGGTGCCGACGAGGGCGCGCTTCGCCTCGAGGTCGAACGTGCGGCCGTGCCGCTCGAACACGACCTCCTCGGCGCGGGTCCAGCACGGCTCGGTGTCCAGCAGAAGCCCGTCGTTGTCGAAGACGATCCCCGGCGCCACGGCTATGCGTCGCCGACGAGCGCTCGGGCGAAGTCGTCCGGATCGAAGGGCCGGAGGTCGTCGAGCGCCTCGCCGATCCCGATCAGCTTGACCGGAAGCCCGAGCTCGTGGGCGATCGCGACCGCGATGCCGCCCTTCGCCGAGCCGTCGAGCTTCGTCAGCGCGACGCCGGTCACCTCGACCACCTCGCCGAAGAGCCGCGCCTGCTGGAGCCCGTTCTGGCCCGTGGTCGCATCGATCACGAGCAGCGTCTCGTGCGGGGCGCCCTCCAGGCGGTTCCCGATCACGCGGCGCACCTTCGAGAGCTCCTCCATCAGGTTCGTCTGCGTGTGGAGGCGGCCCGCGGTGTCGACGATCACGACGTCGCGGCCGCGCGACTCCGCAGCAGCGATCGCGTCGAACGCGACCGCCGCCGGGTCGCCGCCGCGCTCGGAGCCGACGAAGTCCGCCTGGGCCCGCTCGGCCCAGATCTCGAGCTGCTCCTCGGCGGCCGCGCGGAACGTGTCCGCGGCGGCGACGAGGACGCTGCGGTCGTGCTCGCCGAGCTTGGCCGCGAGCTTGCCGATCGTGGTCGTCTTCCCGGTTCCGTTGACGCCGACGACGAGCACCACGCTCGGCCGCGCGTCGAGGTGGAGCCGTGCGGGCTCGCCGAGCATGCGCGCGATCTCCTCGTACAGCGCGGCCGTCAGGTCGGGCTCGGCCCGCGCCTCCAGCCGCTGGACCAGCTCGGCAGTGGCGGGCACGCCGACGTCGGCGGCGATCAGCGCCTCCTCGAGCCGCTCCCACGAGGCGGAGTCCTCCGGGTCGAACGCGGCGACCGCGATCTGCTCGGTGAGCGCGCGGCGCGACTTCGACAGCGACTCGCGCAGCCGCGAGAACATCCCGCCGCGTTGCTCCTCGAGCTCGGGCGCGGCGTCAGCCTCGCCGAGCAGCTGCGCCCAGCTCCGTGCCATCCCGGGCAGCCTAGTAACAGACTGTTACTAAGTGGGGTATGAGCCGCTAGTCCCAGCCGTCCAGGACGGGGAAGCGGGCGGTCGCGTCGAGACAGTCGGAGGCGAAGAGCGCGACGCCCGGGTCGCCCGTGAAGAGCGAGTAGCGGCCGGAGCCGCTCTCCGTCCGCGCCTGCTCGGCCTGCGCGAGGGCGTGAACGGCGAAGCGGCGGGCCCGCTCGAGCCAGAGCTCGTCGCCGGTGCGACCGAACGCCTTCAGCAGCGCGTAGCCGTTGCCGGCCGTCCCGTGGCAGACACCGGCGCCCTTCTCGGCGCCGTGCGCTCCCGCCTGCCACGTCAGCTCGGCGCCGGCGAGCAGCAGCTCCTCGTCGAGGTACGGCGCAGCGGTGGCGACCATCCCGGGCGCACCGTGGCACCACTGAAGGCGGATCCCGCTTCCGCTGGCGGGAGCGAGCGGCCCGCCCGCTCCCGCCGGCCACGTCGCCAGCCCGTCCTCGACGATCGCCTCGCGGGCGAGGATCTCCGCCGTCTCGCGCGGGAGCGATTCGCTCCACTCGCTTTCGACCTGCAGCAGCGCGTGCACGATTCCGACCAGACCGTGCGCCGGGCCAAGGAGGCGCTCCGTGCTGCCGTAGAGCTGCTGCGTCCAGAGCCCGTCGGCGTCACGGCGGGCCATGAGAGCCTCGGCGCTCTCGCGCCACGCTTCGAGCCAGCGCTCCTCGCCGGTCCATTCGTGCATCGCCTGCGCTGCAAGCAGCGTCCCGGGTGAGCCCCACATCAGCTCCTCGAACTCGTTGTCGACGGTTCTCGCGCACCCGCTGGAGGAGCCTGTCGGCGAGGTCGCCGCGAGGCGTGAGACGCCAGTTGACGAGCAGGAGACCCGCCTCCCCGCACAGGAGAGACGACTCGCGGGCCGATGGCAGCTCGATCTCTGCGGCGGCGAGGTCCGGCGCCTCGCGCCAGAGCTCGAGTGTCCGCGTCGGCCGCCGCGGCGAGGTCGATCCCCGTCTCGGCGTGCGCTGCGGCGGGCCAGCGCGTCGAGCGCCCAGATCACCCCTCCCGCACCGCAGTAGAGGTCCGTCATCGGCGGCGGTCGAGCCCCAGACGTCCCACTCGTTCGCCGGCCAGAGCCCAACAGGGTCGAAGGCGTCGTCCGCGTCCGCGACGATCGTCCGGATAGCCGCGCGCACCCGCTCGTCGTCCCAGGACTCGTCCGTGAGCGGCTCGAAGCCTCGGCCGCGTCGAAGAGCGACTATGCGGCGGCTTCGGCTTCGCGCGGGAGGCGCCGCGAGACGATCTGCGAGACGCCGTCGCCGGCCATCGTGACGCCGTAGAGCACGTCCGCGGCTTCCATCGTCTTCTTCTGGTGCGTGACGACGATGAACTGCGCGCTCTCCGAGTAGCGGCGCAGGAGCTCGACGAAACGGCCGATGTTCGTGTCGTCGAGCGCGGCCTCGACCTCGTCGAGGAGGTAGAACGGGCAGGGCCGCGCGAGGAAGAGCGAGAACAGGAACGAGATCGCGCCGAGCGCCTTCTCGCCGCCCGAGAGGAGCGAGAGCCGGGTGACGCGCTTCCCGACCGGACGCAGCTCGACCTCGACGCCGGCCTCGCCGCCCTCCTCCTCGGGCTCGGTCAGGCGCAGCCGTCCGTGGCCGCCGGGGAAGAGCGTGGCCGCGACCTCCTCGAAGTGCGCGCTCACGGCGGCGAACGTCTCGTCGAAGCGCCGCTCGACGGTCTCCGTCAGCTCGGCGCGGAGCTCCTCGAGCTCCTTCAGGCTCTCCTCGAGGTCGGAGCGCTGCGTGACGAGCTCCGTCAGCCGCTCCTTCTCGCGCTCGTGCTCTTCCTTCGCGAGCGGGTTCACCTGGCCGAGCGTCTCGCGGCGGCGCTCGAGGCGCTCGATCTTGTCGGCGAGCTCGTCCCGGTCGTCTCCTTCGGCCGCCTCGGCTCCGGCCTCGTCGAGCCGCCGCCTGGCCTCCTCGGCCTCGGCCTCGAAGCGGGCGCCCTCGACATCGATCGCCGACGCGCGCTCGGCGGCCTCAGCGCCCGCGCGCCGGGCCTCGACCTCCTCCCCGCCGAGACGCCTGAGCTCCGCCGCGAGCATGCCTGCCTTCGTCGCTCCCGCGTCCACGCGCGCCTGGAGCGGAGCCTCGAAGCGCTTCGTCGCGTCGGACGCCTTCGCGAGGATCGCCGCAAGCCGCTCGGCCAGCGCGATCAGGGGCTCGGTAGCCGCGGGCGCGACCTCCTCCGGAAGCTCGTCCGCACGGCGCTCGAGCTCCTCGGCCTCGCGCTGCCAGCGACCGGCGCCGCGCGTCCAGCTGAAGCAGGACCGCCTCGGCCGTCTCGCCCGCGAACAGGAGCTCGCCGCGATCCGCGTCGTAGCAGTGCCCCTCGCGGGTGACGAGCACCCCGGTCTCGGCGCGTGCGAGGTCGCCCGGCTCGGCGAGCCAGACGTCCTCGAGGAGCGACGCGACGCGCTCGCCTCCGGGGAGCACGTGAACCCGGCTCGAGAGCGGCTTTGCGCCGACGAGTGGCGGCCTTCCGCGGCGATGCGGCTCGTCTCGTGGCGGCATCAGCACCGCGAGGTCGCCGAGCCCGCCCTTGCGCGCGCGCTCCACCAGCGCGAGCGCCGACGTGGCGTCCTCGGCCACGATCGCAGCGGCCCGGCCGAACAGCGCGGCGGCGACCGCCCTTTCGTATCCGGCCTCGACCTCGAGCAGGGAGAGCGCAAGCCGCTCGCCCTCCTCGGCGAGAGCGCGCGCCGCGGGCGGCAAGCCCTCCCGCTCGGCGAGCGAGTGCTCAAGCGCGGCGAGCCGCTCGCGCGCCAGGCGCGCTTGCTCGCGCAGCGCCTCCCGCTCGGGGTTCCGGGCTATCCGCGGGAGCAGCGGCTCGGCACGCAAGCGCGCGATCAGGTCCGCGGCCGCCTCACCCCGTAGCTCGAGCCGCTCGGACGCGCTCTTGAGACGGTAGAGCGCGGCCGTGGCGCCATCACCGCGGCCCGCAGCCGTGGCGAGCTCCTCCTCGACCCGGTTCCGCTCGGACAGCAACGCCTCCAGACGAGCATCGACGCGCTTGCGCTCCAGCGCCGCCGCCGCACGCCGCTCCTCGACCTCGCCGAGCCGCTCGTCGACCGCGGCCAGGTCGAGCTCGGCCACACGCGCGCGCAGCGAGGCGATCTCCTCGCGCAGCTTCTCCGCCCGCTCCGCGGCACTCGCCTGCAGCGCGAGCGGCCGTAGCCGGCCCTTGACCTCGGCCTCGAGGTCACGCGCACGCTCGATCTGCACCTGCACGCGCGCGAGCTTCAGCTCTGCCCGGTGTCGTCGGCGCTTGAACTTGCCGAGCCCGGCCGCGTCCTCGATCAGCACACGCCGCTCCTCGGGCTTGCTCGCCAGAATCTCCTCGACCTTGCCCTGGCTGATCACCGAGCCGTGGCTGCCGCCGAGCCCGACGTCGGCGAGCAGCTCGACCAGATCCGTCCGGCGCACCGTGGCCCGGTTGACGAGGTACTGGCCCTCGCCACCGCGGTGCAGCCGCCGCGCGACCGAGACCTCGGTGAAGTCGAGATCCTCGATCGCCCCGTCCTCGTTCTCGAACAGCAGCTCGACCTCGCAGAAGTCCGCGGGCGAACGGCCGGGAGCCCCTGCGAAGAGGACGTCGTCGGGCTTCTCGGCCCGCAGCTCGTGCGGGCTCAGGCTCCCGGAGGCCCAGAGCAGCGCGTCGGCGACGTTCGACTTGCCCGAGCCGTTCGGCCCGACGACCACGGCCACACCGGGCTCGAGCCGCACCTCGACCGGGTCGGGAAAGGACTTGAACCCGCGCAGCTTGATCGCACGTAGATGCACGCGCGCGAAGTCTGACGGGCTCCGCGGATGACGCCTGCGCGCCGCTCCCCGTTGACCCGATAACCGTCCGGAGTTACCGTCGCCTCCAGGCTGGTTCGAGGCTTGCCTGCGGCCGGAGCACTGGGCCAGAAACCGCCACCCGTACCTTCGGAGGTGATTCAGCGTGGCCTCAGGAGCCTTTCAGGAGGTAGTGAGACCGTACGAGCGCGTGATGGTTGCGCTCCCACCGTGCATGAGCACGGGCGCAGTCGAGTTCAACCGCATCTTCGTCTCGCTCGCAAGCGATTTCGACGGCGCCCACGTGAGGCTTGCCATCGGCAAGCCGGGCCAGTTCAACGTCGAGGACAATCTTCCGGTCCCCGCGGGCAGGAGCGTGGTTCGCGAGCTCAAACCGGGGGACGAAGTCGCATCCGTAGTCCACCAGGGAGGCGAGCCCGTGGCCGTCTTGGTCGAGTATCAGGGCCTCTAGCGCCTACGCGCCGTACTCGTCGTGGCGGCGCAAGGGGAAGTCGGCCTCGCGTCCGTCCGGTACCTGGTCGAGCAGCTGGTAGTAGAACGGGGCGAGCAGGAACCGGTCGGGCGCGGTGCGCGAATACGTGTGGTAGACGACGCCGTCGTCGAGGGCGAAGACGTTCCAGCCCGGCGCCTCGGCGAGACCGTGCGCCAGATCGGTTCCTACGTCGTCGGCCCAGTCCACGAGCCAGTCCTCGGCGTTCTCGACCATCTTCGCGAGCTCGCCCGTGGCCATCTGCTCCTCGGTGAACGCGAAGTCGAAGTCGAAGTTGAACTCGCTTCCGTACGACGACACGTAGGGGAACGTCCACCCCATCCGCCGCTTGTAGGCGCTCAGCTGCTCGATCGGGGCACGCGAGATCGCCATCAGCGTGATGTCGCGGTTGTTCACGTGTGGGAGGGCAGCGTCGAAGTGGTCGGCGAGGCCGGTGCAGCCAGGGCACGCCGCCTCGTACGTCGGCCCGAACATCAGGTGGTAGACGAGGAGCTGTGAACGCCCGTCGAACAGCTCGACCAGCGTCTTGCCTCCGTCCTCGGTGTCGAAGAGGTACTCCTTGTCGACGCGCACCCACGGGAGCTCCTGGCGCTGCTTCGCGATCTCCTCGTCGAGCTTCCCGAGCTCGTGCTCCCGCTCGAGAAGCTGCTTCCGTGCCGCCGACCATTCCTCCCGCGTACCCACCGCATGCTTCGGCATCGCGTTCCCTCCTTGGACGATGTTTCAGGGTAGACCGGAGGCGAGCGGCAAGCTCATCGGTCGAGGCGGCCTTCGGACCAAGATGTGTCAGACGCCGACGAGCTCCTTGAACGCGGGCTCCTCGCGGATCGGGTCGAAGTCCGAGTCGTCGTTCGCGAACGACCGGAGCGAGTCCCGGAGGTCGATGGCCTGCCGGAGGTGCTCGACGGCGCCGTCGGTCTCGCCGGCGAGGCTCTCGCAGCAGGCGACGTTGTAGACCAGCTCGGGGTACCGGGCCCCGTCGCTCGCGATCAGCCGGCGCCCGCGCTCGGCCGCCTCGGCGTACTCGCCGCCTTCGTAGAGCGGCCTGAGCGGGGACCAGATCTCCCAGCCGACGGCCTCGAAGGCCTTCCCGCGCTGACCGCCGACCACGACGATCGTCGTTCCGGGCTCCTCTGCGAACGCGGTGCGCTTCACGTCCCCCTCGACCGACACGAGCGTGCCCGCGGGCGCATCCAGCCGCTCGCCGTCGAGCTCGAAGGTCGCCCGGCCGCGCTGCACGAGATAGAGCTCCTCGCTGCCCTCCTGGTCCGACTCGGTGTGCTCGGGAATCAGCCGTTCGCCCGCTTCACGGGCCGTCCACGCGTTGACGCCGAAGGCCGTGAGGCCGAGCTCGTGCCGGACCGGCAGCAGCCGGCACTCCTGGTTCTCCAGCTGGTCGATCTCGTCGAGGTGGGCCACTGCAAAGCCGCTCATGAAGACCTCCCTTGGGATCGTCGCTCGGCGAGGAAGTCGAGCACGCGCTCGCTGAGCAGCGCGGCCGCCTCGTCGTCGTGCTCGGCGAAGTAGTGCTCGGTGCCGGGGTAGACGAAGAGCTCGGCGCCTTCGACGGTGGCCGCGAGCCCCTCGGCGAACCCCACGTCTTCGTCACCTTCGAGGATGTGCAGCTGCAGCCGCACGCCGTCCGGCCACTCCGCCGGCCAGTTGTCGCCCCATTCGCCCAGCGGCAGCGCCGAGTAGCAGAGCACGGCCCCGCGCGCGCCCGGCCGCGTCTGGGCGAGCGACTGCGCCGCGAGAACGCCGAGGGAGAAGCCGACGTACACGACGTCGCTCGGCAACGACTCGACCGCGGCGCGTGCCCGGTCGACGACCCCCACCGGCCCGCCGATCTCCTCCGAGTAGGCGAGGCCGTCCTCGATCTCCCCGAACGTCCGTCCGTCGAAGAGGTCCGGCGTGTGCACGGTGTGCCCGGCGTCGCGCAGCGCATCGGCGAAGCGGCCGACGAACGGCGTCAGCCCGAGCGCATGGTGGAACACGACGACCTCTGCCATCGCCCGCCAGCTTAAGAGCTCTAGCCTTCCTGCGTTGCGGAAGGTTCTCGTCACGGGGATGTCCGGCACGGGCAAGTCGACCGCTCTCGCGGAGCTGCGGATGCGCGGGTACGAGGTCGTCGACACTGATGAGCCCGGGTGGGCACAGTGGTCGGACGACGAGGATGGCTACGTCTGGCGCGAAGATCGGATCGTGGAGCTGCTCGCCCGCGACGTCGACGTGCCGCTGTACGTGTCAGGAACCGTCTCGAACCAGGGACGGTTCTACCCGCAGTTCGACGCAATCGTCCTGTTGAGCGCGCCTGCGGACGTCCTGCTGGGCCGGATCGATCGCCGGGCGACTAACCCCTACGGGAAGACAGCGGAGCAGCGCGAGCTGATCCTCGAGCACCTCGCGGAGATCGAGCCGCTGTTGCGCGCAACGTGCACGCACGAGATCGACGCCGCGCAGCCGGTCGACGTCGTGGTCGCGGAGCTCGTTCGGATCGGTACCCAGAGTGAGGTTTGACATGGGTCACTCACGGGGACACGCTTCAGGCGTGCGCCTGAGATGGATCGCTGTGATCGGAGTCGTGATCCTGGCGCTTCCGTTCGCGCGAGAGGCCTCGCCCGCCACGTCGGCGAGTAGGGCCGTGCCGTTCGTCACCGTCTCCTCCGGCGGGAGCACCAAGCACCCGCGCCGCAACCGGCTCTATCTGGCCCGCAGCCTGGCCGCAACGTACTCGTGGAGCCAGTGGCTGAGCGCAGACGCGCGCAAGGCGCTCCGTGGAGTCGACTTCGATCGCTACGGCGTCGTCGCCGCCTTCCACCTCCAGAAGAGCACCGGCCTGAGGATCACGCGGATCGCACGGGCATCGAACAGGCTCGGTCTCTGGCTGGCCGTTCCCAAGTCGTCCGCGCCGGATCCGACCGCCCTCACGTTGGGGGCGTACCACGTCGTGAAGGTCAAACGACGATACCTCCGCCACGTCTCGCGATTGGCCGTGAGCGGCGTGACGGTCTACTGGCCCGATCGCTAGACCGGGTAGACCACCCGCCAGGTCATTACTCGGTTTCGACGGGAGCGTGCTTCAGGCCGCTGCATCGAGCTGGTCGAGCGCCTCGCGCGCGGCCGCCTGCTCGGCCGCCTTCTTCGAGCGGCCCGAGCCGACGCCGATCTCCTCGCCGTCGATCACGGCAGCACAGGTGAAGACGCGATCGTGCGGCGGGCCCTGGACGTCGCGGACGACGTAGGAGACCTGGCGCCCGCGGCGAGCGAGCTCCTCCTGGAGCTCGGTCTTGTAGTCGACGTGGCTCGTGAGGGCGTAGGTGATGCGCCCGTCGAAGGCGTCCACGATCGCACTCGCGACCGGTTCGAATCCGTGCTCCAGGTAGAGCGCCGCGAGCGAGGCCTCGAGCAGCGCCGCCAGGACGTTCCGGTTGCGGGAGAGCTTGACGAGCTCGTCCGCAGGCGCGAGCTTCGCCCCGCGCTCCGCGAGCAGCGTTCCGAGACCGAGCTCCCGGGCGACGACCGCGCAGCTCGCGCGCGAGACCACGTGCGAGCGGATCTTCGCCAGTCGGCCCTCGGAGAAATCGGGGTGCCGGTCGTAGAGCGCCTGCGCGATCGCCAGCTCGAGCACGCTGTCGCCGAGGAACTCGAGCCGCTCGTACGACGATCCGCGGTCGGGCGCCCAGGAGCTGTGCGTGAAGACATTCACGAGCCGCTCCTCGGGCAACTCGGAGATGAGCCTCGTCAGCTCGTCGGGCCTGCCGGCCGGCGCGCGGCTGCTACTGGTGCGTTGTGACGTAGTCGACTGCTTGCCCGACAGTCTGGATCTTCTGCGCGTCCTCGTCGGAGATCTTGATCCCGAACTGGTCCTCCAGCTCCATGATCAGCTCCACGAGATCGAGCGAGTCGGCGTCGAGGTCCTCCTGGAAGGACGCTTCTTCCGTTACCTCGTTTTCGTCCACGCCGAGCTGTTCCGTCAGGACTTCCTTGACCCGCTCGTACACTTCCTCTCGCGTTGCCGCCATGTCACCTCACTTGCCGTCGGATTCGGAGCGCGCCGATGCTAACACTCTTTCCGGCAGGCGCTGCGCGAGCCTTCCGACGATGTCGTGCTCGACTCCGCGCGCCGCGAGCCTGATCGCGTTCCCGATCGCGCGCCGCGACGAGTTGCCGTGGGCGATCACGGCGAGGCCCCGCAGCCCGAGCAGGTACGCGCCGCCGTAGGTCTCCGGGTCGAGCCGGTCGCGGAGGTGCCGCGCGACCGGCCGGACGAGCAGCCCGCCGACCTTGCCGCGCCAGCTCGCGTTGATCTCCTCGCGCAGCGCGTCGAGCACGCCCTTGATCGTCCCCTCCATCAGCTTGAGCGCGACGTTGCCCGTGAACCCGTCGCAGACGACGACGTCGGCCGCGCCGAGGATCAGGTCGCGGCTCTCGGTGTTGCCGGCGAAGTTGAGCCCGTCGGCGGCCGCCAGGAGCGCGTGGGCCTCGAGTGTCAGCTGGTTGCCCTTCTCGGGCTCCTCGCCGATCGAGAGCAGGCGCACTTCGGGGTTCGGGAGCTCCAGGATCTCCTGCGCGAACACGGTCCCCATGTGCGCGAACTGCAGGAGGTGCTCGGGGCGCGCATCGGCGTTCGCGCCCGAGTCGAGCAGGACCGACGGGCCTCGCTTGGTCGGCATCACGACCGCGATTGCGGGGCGTGCGACGCCGGGCAGGCGCCGCAGCTCGAGGAAGGAGGCGGCGAGCATCGCTCCCGTGTTCCCGGCGGAGACGACCGCGTCCGCGCGCTTTTCCCCCACCGCGCGACACGCAGCGACGAGCGAGCTGTCCGGCTTGGCACGAACGGCCTCGGCCGGCTTGTCGTCCATCTCGAGGAACTGCGTCGTCTCGACGAGCTCGAGCCCGCCGGTGTCGAGCCCGGCCGGGCCGAAGAGGATCGGCTGGATCGTCGGCGACGCCGCTTCGAGCGCTCCGGCGACGACCTCTTCGGGTGCGCGGTCTCCGCCCAGAGCATCGACCGCGACGCGAGTCACGGCTAAGGCGTCGCTTGCGATGCCGACCTCAGGCCGAGCGGGCTTCGCCCGCGCGGCCGTCTGAAACGACCCGTCGAGGCGCGCGCACTCATTCGGAACGCCTTACGGGGCCGGAGTGCCCAGAGGCTCGATCTCGCGGCCGCCGTACGTCTTGCAAGTCGGGCACATGCGGTGCGGCTGCTTCGGATGGCCGCACTGCGGGCAGAGGTTCAGTCGCGGCGCCTCGATCCGGTGCGTTGCCCGGCGCTTGTCACGTCGCGACTTTGACGTTTTCTTCTTCGGTACGGCCACGGCCGGCGAGTATAGCCACAGCTCACAGCTCCACTCGGCGGCTCGCCCCGAAGCGCTCCAGGAGGCGGCGATCGTGGGTGACGAGGACGATCGTGCCCGGATAGCCGTCGAGCGCGGCCTCGAGCTCCTCGATCGCGGGGAGGTCGAGGTGGTTCGTCGGTTCGTCGAGGATCAGGCAGTTGACGCCCTGGGCGGAGAGCCAGGCGAGCTGGGCGCGGGTGCGCTCGCCGGGAGAGAGCGTGCGGGCCGGGCGAAGCACGTCGTCGGCGCCGAGCCCGAACTTGGCCAGGAGCGTGCGGGCCGTCTCCTGCGACCCGCCGAATGCGGCGACCAGCGGCTCGTCGACCGCGAACCGCTCCCGTGTCTGGTCGAGCTCGCCGAGCACGGCTCCGTTCCCGAGGCGGCGACTTCCGGCCGAGAGCGGGATCGCGCCGGTCAGCGCGCCGAGCAGCGTGGTCTTGCCGCTGCCGTTCCTGCCTGCGATGGCCACGCGTTCGCCACGGTGCAGCTCGAGGTCGATCGGCCCGAGGCGAAATCCGCCGCGCTCGGCCACGGCCTGCTCGAGAGCCACCACGAGGTCGCCGCCCCGCATGCCCGTGTCGAGCCTCAGCTGGAGCTCCCAGGGCTCGAACGGCTTCTCGACGTGCTCCAGCTGCTCGAGCGCCCGCTCGGCCTGCCGCACCTTCGACTTGAGCGCCTGCGTACCGCGCCTCCCCGCGCCCTTCCCGTGCGCCCGGGCCTGCCCGCGCCGCTCTTGCAGAAGCGTCTTGATCTCGCGGCCCCGCTCCTCGCGCTCCCCGTAGCGGCGGTACTGCAACTCGCGCGCGCGGGTGCGAGCTGCCTCGTACTCGCTCCAGCCGCCGGGCCACTCGCGCAGGCGACGCGTGTGGACGCCGTCCTCGAGCTCGACGATCCGCGTCACCGTCCGGTCGAGGAAGGCGCGGTCGTGCGAGACCACGACGACGCTCCCGCGGACACCGTCCACGAAGCGCTCCAACCGCTCGAGCCCGTCGAAGTCGAGGTCGTTCGTCGGCTCGTCGAGGCAGTAGACGTCGTAGCTCGCCAGCAGCAGGACGGCGAGCCGCGCACGGGCCGCCTCTCCGCCCGAGAACGTGTCGACCCGCAGATCGAGCCGCTCCGCGAGGCCGAGCTCGGCCGCGACCGACGCAAGGCGGGTCTCGGATGCGGCGGTCCGGCGGTCGAGGTACCCGCGCAGGGTCTCGCCGGGACGCGCGTCGAGCTCCTGCGGGAGGTAGCCGACCGCGAGATCGCGCGGGCTGAGCCTGACGAGGCCCCGCTCGGGCTCGTCGAGCCCCGCGAGCAGGCGCAGCAGCGACGTCTTGCCGGCCCCGTTCGGGCCGACGACGCCGATCCGGCTGCCCGCGCCGACGGTGAGCGAGACGCCGCTGAAGATCTCGGCGACGCCATGCGAGACGGTGGCGTCGACGAGCGTGATCGAGTGTGAGCGCAAAGGACCTCCTGACGAGTAGGCGCCGCGAGGGCGCGAGAACCGTGATGTCGTCAGCTAGGCCCGCATAGGTCGGCGCCGGAGCGCCGCCCGGAATCGTAGCCGCTTTTGCCAAGGCTTAACCGAGCCTTGCCACGATCCTCGCTTCGTTGTGCCCGGCCCGAACCCGCCACAGGCGAGGCTTGGGTCAAGCACACCATGACGAAAGGAGAACGCTGTGAGGAAACTGCTGGCAGGTATCGGAGGGGTTCTTCTACTGGCCGGGGTCGTGCTCGCAGGAGCGCTCACGAGCCTCGGCTCGGCCGGAACGCCGGCGATCAGCTCGACCCCTCCCCTGATGACCACGACGCGACACGACGGTCAGGAGCTCGAGCGGCGCGAGCATCGCCGGCATGCACGCGAGCACGCCGGCCGACCGGCACACGAGCGCGCAGAGCACGCCCGACGCGGGCACGAAAACCACCAGCGCGGGCGCTCCCACGGCGAAGACGACTAGATGCGACGGCTCCCTCACGAGCGGCGATGGCGGCCCCCTCTCCTCGGCCGCCTTCGCCGTCTCGGGGCCTGAATCAGCAACAATTGAGGCCATGAGTCGCCGCAGGCGCCTGATCCTCCTCGTCGAGGATGAGCCCTCGATCACCGAGCCGCTGGCCGAAGCGCTCGACCGGGATGGCTTCGACACCGAGGTCGCGGGCACGGTTGCCGAGGCGCTCGAGCTTGCGAGACGGGAGCCCGATCTCGTCCTGCTGGACGTGATGCTGCCCGACGGCTCGGGCTTCGACGTCTGCCGCGAGCTGCGCCGAGACTCCCGGGTGCCGATCATCATGCTGACCGCCCGCGGCGAGGAGTCCGACCGAATCGTAGGCCTCGAGCTGGGCGCCGACGACTACGTGGTCAAGCCGTTCAGCGCGCGCGAGGTCGTCGCCCGCATTCGCGCGGTTCTCCGCCGCACGGACGCGAGTCCGGCGGACGAGAGCGCTCGGGTCGTCGGCGAGGTCCGGCTCGACCCGGCCAGGCGCGAGGCGACGCTGCGCGAAGAACCGCTCGAGCTGAGCCGCAAGGAGTTCGACCTCCTGCACCTTCTGATGAGCAACGCCGGGACGGTCGTCAGGCGCGAGCGCCTGATCGACGAGGTCTGGGACACGAACTGGTTCGGCTCGACGAAGACCCTCGACGTCCACATCAGCGGAATCCGCCGCAAGCTCGGCGACGACCCCTCGAATCCTCGCTACGTGCACACCGTGCGCGGCGTGGGCTTCCGCTTCTCGGCGCCCGACGAGGTCACGTGAGCCTCCGCATCCGGCTGCTCGGGGCGTTCGCCTACGTCCTGCTCCTGATCCTGCTCGCGCTCGAGATCCCGCTTGCGCTGAACCTTGCCCGCCGGATCGACGCAGAGGTACGGAACGACGCGGCGGCGCAGGCATTCATCGTGTCGGCGAACGCCTCCGGCAGCATGAACGACGCGCGCGCGCTCCAGAGCTACGTCACGAGCGCGGGGCGCCAACTGGGTGCGCGCGTGATCGTCGTCGACTCGCGTGGCGTCCTCCGCGCCGACTCGGCGGTCGCCTCCCCGAGGGCGCTCCCGTACGCGTCGCGGCCCGAGATCCGCCTCGCGCTGTCGGGGCGGCGCGCGCAGGGTGAGCGCCACAGCGAGACCCTCGGCCAGGACCTGCTCTACACCGCGGTACCCGTGACGAGCGTGGGGCGCACGGTCGGCGCCGTCCGCGTGACACAGAGTGTGAGCGCGGTCCACGCGCGCATCAGGCGTGGGATCTTCGCGCTAGCCGCGATCGGCGTCTTCGCGTTGCTGATCGGACTCGGCGTCGCCTGGATCCTGGCCGGATCGCTCTCGAAGCCGCTCCTGCGGCTGGCGGCGACGGCCCGGAAGGTCGAGCAGGGAGACCTCGACGCGCGGGCGGACGAGACGGGGCCGACCGAGACACGCGAGGTGGCGACCGCCTTCAACGAGATGACGGATCGGCTCGGCACGGTGCTCGCCGCGCAGCGTGAGTTCGTCGCCAACGCGTCGCATCAGCTCCGCACCCCGCTGACCGGCTTGCGGCTGCGAATCGAAGCTGCCCGGGCGAAAGAGGGCCCCGCGGCGGCGGCGGAGCTCGAGGCGGCAGAACGCGAGGTGGAACGCCTTGCGCGATTGCTGACCTCGCTGCTGACCCTGGCGCGCGAGGGCGACAAGCCCGGCCGGAGCACCATCGTGTCGCTCTCCCGAGCGGGAGAGCGCGCGCACGAGCGATGGGCAGCTTCGGCGGAGAGCGAGAGACGTGAGCTCGAGCTCGCAGGTCATGGCGAGGCGACGATCGAGGCCTCCGAGGAGGACATCGCGATCCTGCTCGACAACCTGATCGAGAACGCGCTTCGGTACTCCCAGTCCCGCGTGACCGTCGACTGGGGGCGTGACGACGCCGAGGCCTGGCTCGCCGTCCTCGACGAAGGCCCGGGGCTCGAGCCGGGCTCAGAAGATCGCGTCTTCGAGCGCTTCGCACGGGGCAACGCCGACGGCGGCGGCACCGGGCTCGGCCTCGCGATCGTCGAGACGCTGGCGCATCGCTGGCGGGGGACGGCCTCGATCGCCAACCGGCCAGAGGGCGGGACGCGCGCCGAGGTGCGCTTCCCGGCCGCACCTACACTGAAGTCGAGCTGATGCCCCGCGTCCTGGCCACGATCGCCCTCGCCCTCGCCGGGCTCGTCTGCGCTGCAGGGATCGGCGCCGCTGCCTACTACGTCTCGCGCGACTCAGTCGGCCTGCCCGTGACCAAGCTTCAGCCGCGAGGCCTCGCCCCGAAAGACGTGCGACCGAAGCATTCGCGCCCGACAACGACTACACGCACGACCTCGACCCAGACCGCGACGACCACGACCACTCCTGGCCGACAGGATGATCACGGCGGCGGGAGCGGTCGAGGTGGCGGCGGCGGCGGCGGCCACGGCGAGGACGACTAGAGGCGGTCTTTCAGTTCGGCAAGAGCGGCCCAGCGGGAGTCGGGCTCGGGCTCGCCGTGGTCGTGCGGCTCGCGGTTGAGGTTCTTGCCGCAAACGGGACAGAGGCCGGCGCAGTCGGGCCGGCAGAGGATCTTGTCCGGCAGTGCCAGCGCGAGCGCGTCGCGCGCCCATGCCGAGAGGTCGAGCCTATTGTCTTCGAGGTAGGGCGTGCGAAGCTCCTCGTCTCCGGCGGGCTCGGTCGCCTGGTACTCACGCCCCGAGATCGGGAGGTCGAGCACCGCGTCGTCGAGGCAGCGGACACAGGGCCCGTGCAGGCGGGCGTCGTAGGTCGAGCTCGAAGACCGTCCCCGTCGAAGCCCGGGTGACCGTCAGCTCGGCGGGCACTGTTTCGGGGACGGGCAGGTAGCGCTGGCCGCCGAGCTCGAGCGGCTCGAGCTGAAGCTCGCGCTCGTCGCGAAACTGCTCCCCAGAGCGAATCTTCAGCGTGCGCAGGTTGAACGTGGTCATCTCGACCACGGTAGCAACGCTCAGATTCGTGTCACCAGCCCCGTGAGGGGCCTGCGGTCGGCCGCGGCGCTCCACTCCTCGGGCGGGCGCGACTCGGGGTCGATCGACCGCTTCGGGTAGGCGAAGCTCGCGATGTTGACCGGCACGAGACCCTCCTCGAGGCCGAGCGCACGGGCGGCCGCCTCGCGGTCGGGCATGCCGTTCGGGCACGAGACGACGCCCTCGTTCCAGGCCGTGAGCATCATGTTCTGCATCGAGCGGCCGACGTCGAATGTGTACTCCCCGTTGGCGGTTGCGACCGCGACGGCGAAGGCGCACGTGGTGATGTTCGCCCGCGCGTAGACCGTCTCGGCAACGCGCTCCCTGGCCTCGTCGCTCTCGACGACCACGAACGTCCACGGCTGCTTGTTCTTGGAGCTGCCCGAGAGATGGCCCGCGTCGAGGATGCGCTGCTGCACGTCCTCGGGCACCGGCCGGTCGGCGTAGCTGCGCCAGTCGCGCTTGCTCGCGACGGCCAGGTACGTGTCCACGCCCTACGAAAGGCGTCGCTTGCGATGCCCCTCAGGACGCGTGGGCTTTGCCTGCGCGTCCGTCGGAAATGACCGGTCGACACGATTGCGTCACCCCCCTAATACGGCTGCTCGTCGTCCGAGCCGTCGGCGCTGGCGCCGACACCTGCGACGACGGTCTCCTGCGAGCGTTCGTGCAGCCGCTCGCGGCCGCGCTTGACGGCGTTCAGGAACTTGTCGAGGTTGACCTCGAGCGTCGAGAGGATCGAGTCCGCCCAGTCCTCCATCTCGAGGCGCGTCTCGCGTGCCTGCCGGCGGGCGTCGTCCACGATCTCGCCTGCCTGGCGCTCCGCGAGCTTGACGATCTCGGTCTGCGAGGCCTCGCGCACGGCCTGCTCCCGCGCCTCGCCGAGGATCCGATCGCACTCGCGCTTGGCCTCGGCGAGCATCTCCTGACGCTCCTTCACGATCCAGCGCGCCTGCTTGATCTCCTCGGGAATCGTGGCCCGCATCTGGTCGAGGATGTCGTAGATCTCCTCGCGGTCGATGCGGACCTGGTCGGTCAGCGGGACGGCCTTCGCGTTGTGCACGAGGTCGTCGAGCTTGTCGATCAAGACAAGTACATCCATGGATTTGCGGAGTTTACAGAGGTCAGCGTTTCTGCCAGAACCAGCGCCGCTCGCGTTGCGGCTCGGGCTCAGGCTCGGGCTCGGGCTCCGGTTCTCGCTCTGGCTCTGGCTCCGGCTCCGGCTGCGAAGCGGCCGGGGGCTCGGCCGGAGCGTCCGAGCCGAAGACCCAGCGGCGGCCGCTCGCGCGCAGCTCCTCGAGCACCTGCTGGGCCTCGGCTCGCGGAAGGACGACCTCGTCGCCGTGGGCCAGCTGCGACTCGAGCCTCTCGATCGTCTCGCCGCCGCCTCCGCGAACACGCAGCTTCTGGACGACCTCCTGCGCGTCGTGGCGGGTGAGCGTGACGTCGCCATCGGTCGCAAGGAGCGTCTCGAGTCTGTCGGTCTCGCTCATACCTGGGGGTTCTCCGGTGTGCCGGGCCGCCCGTCCGGGAACAGCTCCTTGAATCTCCGGGCCACCGCGGGCGGCACGAGCTCGTCGACCTTTCCGCCGAAGGACGCGATCTCCTTCACGCCGCTCGACGACACGAAGCTGAACTGCGGGCGGGCCATCATGTAGAGCGTCTCGATCTCGGGCGCGAGCGTCCGGTTGAGGTGGTTCATCTGGAACTCCCACTCGAAGTCCGAGATCACGCGCAGGCCCTTGACCATCGTCCTCGCGCCCCAACGCTGGGCGAACTCGACCACGAGCTCGGCAAAGACCTCGACCACGACGTTGTCGTGGTCGCCGAGGGCGTCCTCGAGGAACGCGACGCGCTCCTCGACCGTAAACATCGTCCCCTTGTGGTGCGGGTCGCGGACGACGCCGACCACGACTCGGTCGAAGATCGAGGCAGCCCGATCGATCACGTCGAGGTGACCGTTCGTAACCGGGTCGTAGGAGCCCGGGCAGATCGCGGTCAGCGGATGGCCGTCAGGCATCGGCGTGCTCGAAGAGGGTCAGTCGCGCGGAGCCGTAGCGGCGGCTCGTCCGCGTCGCGAGCGGCGGCAGGTCGGGCTCCTCGCCGGCCGCGGTCTCGACGACGAGCAGGCCGTCCGTCTCCAGAACCTCGGGCAAGAGTTGAATCAGCGCGTTTTGCAGGGAAGAAAACCTCCGGTACGGGGGGTCGACCAGCACGAGATCGTACCGGCTGCCCATGCGGGCATCGCCTCGCAGAGCCGTCAGCGCGTCCTGGCAGAGCACCGTTGCGCCTTCGAGTTCGAGCTTGTCCAGGTTGCGGTTGATCGTCTGGCAGGCGGCGCGATCCGCCTCGACGAAGGTCGCGTGGGCGGCGCCGCGCGAGAGCGCCTCGAGCCCCATCGCGCCCGAGCCGGCGAACAGGTCGAGCACACGCGCCTCCTCGACCCCGCCCGGCCCGATCAGGTTGAACGCCGCCTCGCGCACGCGGTCGCCGGTCGGACGCGTCTCCGTTCCCTTCGGCGCGAAGATGCGAGCGCCCTTGCGCGAGCCGGCGATGATCCTCACGGCCGGAGACTAGGCCGTTCGGGCCGTGTCCCGGGGACAGGCCCCGGGCCGTGGCCAAAAAGGACGGTCAGGCAGCGAGATCGTGCTCGCCGAAGACGCGCTCGACCTCGTCGGCGAGCGGGCCTTCGTAGTCGACCAGGTCTTCGGCGGCGGCTCGCGCGCGTTCGAGCAGCGGGCGGTCGTCCCGCCAGTGGACGAAGCGGAGGTCGGAGAGCCCTGATTGCCGCGTGCCGAGCAGCTGGCCCTCGCCGCGGAGCTCGAGGTCGCGCTCGGCGAGCTCGAAGCCGTCCGTCGTGTCGACGAGCGCCTGCAGCCGCTCCTGTGCGTTGTCGGTGAGCTCCTCGCGCGGCCGCGAGACGAGCAGGCAGTACGACTGCTCGGCGCCCCGCCCCACCCGGCCGCGGAGCTGGTGCAGCTGCGCGAGCCCGAAGCGGTCTGCCTCCTGGACGATCATGATCGTCGCGTTCGGGACGTCGACGCCGACCTCGATCACGGTCGTCGCGACAAGCACGTCCAGCTCGCGCGCCTTGAAGCGCGCCATCAGATCGCGCCGCTCGACCGGTCGCAGGCGGCCGTGGAGAAGGCCGACGCGATAGCTGCTCAGCTCGGCGCGCTGGAGCCGCTCGGCCTCGACCTCGGCCGCACGGGCCTGCGAGGTCTCGGACTCCTCGATCAGCGGGCAGACGACGTAGGCCTGGCGGCCCGCGTCGAGGTGCTTCCGCAGCCGCTTGTAGGCCTCGGACGATCGCTCGGCCGTCACCCACCTCGTGACGATCGGCTTCCGCTCGGCCGGCGGCTTCGCGATCTCGGTCACCTGCAGGTCGCCGTAGAGCGTCAGCGCGAGGGTGCGCGGGATCGGCGTCGCGGTCATGTGCAGGACGTGCGGCGCCCGGCCTTCGACGAGCGCCTTGCGCTGCTCGACGCCGAAGCGGTGCTGCTCGTCGACGACGGCCACCGCGAGGTCTCGCAGCTCCACGCCCTCCTGGATCAGCGCATGCGTGCCGACGACGATCCGCGCCTCGTCGACGTCGGACTTGACCGAGCGCGTGAGGAGCGCTACCGAGACGCCGAGCTCGGCGCAGAGCGGCTCGACCGTGAGGAAGTGCTGCTCGGCAAGCGTCTCGGTCGGCGCCATCAGCGCGCCCCGGTAGCCCACCTCGACGGCGCGCAGCAGCGCGTAGAGCGCAACGACCGTCTTGCCGGCGCCCACGTCGCCCTGGAGCAGTCGCTGCATCGGCGTCTCGCCCGAGAGGTCGCGGTCGATCTCGGCGATCGCGCTCTCCTGGTCGGGCGTGAGCTCGAACGGGAGCAGGCGGAGGTAGCGCTCGACCAGCTCGCCGGGGGCGCCTAGCGCCGGAGCGAGCTCGGCCTCTCGGCCGGCCCGGGCGCGCGCAAGCCCGACCTGCAGCACGAGCAGCTCGTCGAACGCGAGCCGCTTTCGCCCCGCCTCGCCCTCGTCAGAGGAGCGCGGCTGGTGCAGCGCGACGAGAGCGTCCGCGCGCAAGGGCAGCCGCCTCGCGCGCCTTCAGGTCGGCGGGCAGCGGATCGGGGACGTCGCGCGCATGCGGGAGGGCGCGCTCGACGAGCCCGCGCAGCCGCTTGGGCGTGATCTCCTCGCTGGCCGGATAGACGGGCGCGAAGTCGGCGGTCGCCGAGACGCCGTTCAGGTCGTACGAGCGCACCTGGAAGCCGTCCCGCTTGAGGGCGCCGCGGAGGCGCACGCGCGTCCCCGGCTGAAGCTTGTCGGCCAGCCAGGCCTGGTTGAACCAGACCGCGGTGATCTCGTCGCTCGCGTCCGCGACCCGCGCCTGCACGATCGCGAGGTTCCGCCGCGGTCGCCGCACCGAGACCCGCCGCACCTCGCCGGCGATGGTCGCCTCCTCGCCGGCCATCAGATCGGCGATCGACCGCTCGGGCACGGCCGCCTCGTAGCGGTGCGGCGCGTAGAACAGAAGGTCGCCGATCGTGCGCAGGCCGAGCTTCGCGAGCTTCCTCTCCAGCGCGGGGCCGACACCAGCCAGCGTCTCGAGCGACCGTTCGAGCATCTCGGGACGCGGCGTCGTGCGTAGCGGCGGCCATTCGCCGGGCCGGTCCAGGCCGGCAAAGCCCGCCGGAAGGCTCGGTGGTCGCAACGCTGCCAGAGCCCGTCGAGTATAGGAAGGCTCGCCGACGCCGCGGACGTGCCGCTTTCGGGGGATCTCGCCGAGCCGCGCGCAAGTTTTCCCGCCCGGGGCACTCCTGTCGTGTAACCCCCACGCCGTCCGGATCCGAACCGTCAGCTGCCGAACCTTGGTGCGCGCTTGTGCCGCGCTTAACCCGGCGGACCGTACGGTGAAAGCGATCCCCAAGGAGGACCCCCAAATGGCCCGCACACACGCCCTGATCCTCTCTCTCTTCCTCGGTATGGCCGCCGGCGCCGGAGCGCTCGCGGCCGTCCAGACGGCCCACCTCGGGCAGCAATCGGCCGCAGCGAGCGCCTCCACGAGGCAGTCGACCAAGGCGCTTCGCGCCCGCGGGAAGCTGCTCGACCGCGAGCAAGTCGCGCTCAGGCGCGCGCTCGCGAAGAAGCCACCGAAGCTCCCCAGCGTGCCCAGGTTCGCGCCCGTCGCTGCAGCGCCTGCGCAGGCGCCCGCCGCCCCCGTGTCGGCCTCCGCCTCCGCGGTCGCAGCCGTCCCACGAGTGCGCTACGTGCGCCCGGCTCCGGTCGTCATCGTGAAGCACCGCTCCCACGGAGACGACCAGGGCGAGCACGAGAGCGAAGGCGGCGGGGATGACTAACCACGTCGTCCGCCTCTACGCACTCGCGGTTGCCCTGCTCGTCTTCTTCATGACCTGGGCGGCGATCGCGGCCCGGCCCTGGGCAAGCCACTCGAGCGCCAAGGCGGATCCGCGCTGGGCCGCCCTGGCCACGCGGCAGCAGCGGCTCCGCCACGACGCGATCGCCGTCCGACGAGTCGTCAACCGGCGCTGGCGCGTCTACCGCGTACAGCTCGTCGCGCGCAAGCACGAGATCGCGTCAGCCCTGAAGCGGCACCAGCAGGCGCTCGCGGCAGCCCGCGCCGCGGCGGCCAGCGTGAGCGTGAGCTCGTCAGTGCCTTCGTACTCCGGTTCCTCTGGAGGAGCGCCGTCTGTGCGTGTGGTCACGCTCCCGCCGATCACGGTCACGAGGACGTCGTGATCCTGCGCCGCAGCTTCCGGGCGATGGGCACTGGCGTCGAGCTGTTCCTCGTCGCTGAGCCCGGGCCGCTGGCCGAGGCCGTGCTCGACGGCGCCGAGCAGGAGTTCGAGCGGCTGGAGGCTCTCCTGTCGCGTTTCCGCCCCGACTCGGAGCTGTCGTCGCTGAACCAGCGTGGCCGGGTCCAGGCGAGCGACGACCTCCTGACGGTCACCGAGCTCGCTCTCGAAGCGCGTGAGCGGACAGCGGGCCGGTTCGACCCGACGGTCCACGACGCACTCGTCGCAGCGGGCTACGACCGCACGTTCTCCGAAGTCGCGCCCGACGGCCCCTCAGCTCCGGCAGGCGGTCCCTGCAGAGGCACCGTGACCGTAGACCGCGAGCACGGGACGATCGCGCTCGGGCCGGGCGTCCACCTCGATTTCGGCGGCATCGGCAAGGGCTACGCCGTCGATCGCGCGGCGACAATCCTCGCCGAGGCCGGTCCGGCGCTCGTGGACGCGGGCGGAGACATTGCGGCGATCGGTCGCCCGGACGCGCTCGGGTGGCGCATCGGCGTCGAGACGAGCGACGGAACCATCGCGCTCGCGCTCGAGGACGCAGCGCTCGCGACCTCCGGCCGGGACCGGCGCCGCTGGCGCCGCGACGGCGAGGAGCGCCATCACATCATCGATCCGGCGACCGGCCGGCCTGCCGGGACCGACCTCCTCCGCGTGACGGTCGTCGCCTCGACCGCGGTCGAGGCCGAGGTCCTCGCGAAGGCGCTCTTCCTGGCGGGCGAGCAAGAGGCCGCGGCGGCTTGGCATGCCGTGCATCCTGGTCACGGACGACGGACGCACCGTGATGGCGGGAGGCATCGCATGAAGGACCCGACGTTCTGGATCCTCGCGCGCGCAGCCGGCTTCACCGCCTACGCGCTGCTGACGATGTCGGTGCTGGCAGGTCTTGTCGTCAAGTCGAAGCCGCTCGGCAAGGCTGTGCGTCAGCCGACCGCGGTCGACCTGCACCGCTTCCTGGCGCTACTCGGGACTCGGAGCGCTCGGGATCCACGGCGCGGCGCTCGTCCTCGACTCGACGGTGAAAATCACACCCGCCGCGCTGCTCGTGCCGGGTCTCGCGCCCTACCGCCCTGTCTGGACCGCGTTCGGCATCCTCGCGGCCGAACTCATGGTGCTCGTCTATGCCTCGTTCGCGCTGCGCCGGTTGATCGGGGCGCGGAACTGGCGGCGGCTGCACTGGGCGACCTACGCGATCTTCGCCGCTGCCACGGTTCACGGGCTCGCCGCCGGAACGGACTCGACTCGCCCCTGGGCGATCTGGCTCTACACCGCCGCAGTCGGCGCGGTCGTAGCCGGGACTGCCTGGCGCGTGATGACCGTCGTTCCCGCGCGGCCTGCTCCCGGGCGCGTCAGCCCACGACCTTCTCCGATCCCCGCAACCGAGACATCCAACGGAGGTACATCCAGATGAGCGCCTATCGCATTCACATCGACCGCTCGCTCTGCAGCGGCTTCGGCTCCTGCGCGGAGCTCGCTCCACAAGCATTCGAGGTCGGACCGGACGGCATCGCAACGGTTCTGGTCGGCGAGACCGACGACCCGGAAGTCGTGGAGGCAGCCGGCACCTGTCCCGATGGGGGCGATCACCGTCGAGGCGGTGGAGGAGGCCGCATGAAGACACCGGCCCGCGTGCTCATCGTCGGCGCCGGTCTCGCGGGGGCCCGCTGCGCCGAGACCCTGCGGGCGCTCGGCTTCGACGGCGAGGTCCGGCTCGCCGGCGCCGAGCCGGTGCCGCCCTACGAGCGGCCGGCGCTCTCCAAGGAGCACCTCGCCGGTGATGCGCGACGCGGCCTCCCTCGAGTTGCGGCCGCGGACGTTCTGGGACGAGAAGGGCATCGAGCTCCTGCTCGGCCGCCGGGTGACGGCGGTCGACGTTGCGAGCCGGACCGCCGTGACCGACGCGGACGAGAAGCTTCCCTGGGACGCGCTCGTGCTGGCGACGGGCGCGACCCCGCGCGTCTTTCCAGGCTGGAGTGGGCCCGGCGTCCACACCCTGCGCACGCTGGACGACGCGGCCGCCCTGCAGCGAGAGCTTCGGCCCGGAGCCCATCTCGCCGTTGTCGGCGCCGGGTTCGTAGGCACCGAGGTCGCCTCGACCGCGTCGTCGCTCGGGGCGTCCGTGGTGCTCGTCGACGTGACGGCGACCCCGCTCGAGCGCGTGCTCGGGCCGGAGGTCGGATCGGGGCTCGCGGCTCGCTACGCGGACGCGGGCGTGGAGCTTCGCCTCGGCCTCGGCGTCGAGCGGCTCGAGCGCGGACCGGACGGGAGGCCGCGAGCGCTCGCGCTCGCCGATGGCTCGACCGTTCTCGCCGAGGTTGTCGTACTGGCCGTGGGCGTCCAGCCCGAGACCACGGGGCTGCCCCTCGCCGACGGCAACGGAATCCCGACCGACGCGTCCGGGCGGACCGGCGTTCCCGGCGTCTTCGCGGCAGGAGACGTGGCCGAGGCGTGGCACCCACTGCTCGGACGGCGGCTGCGCGTCGAGCACTGGACGAGCGCGGCCGGCCAGGGCGCCGCGGTCGCGCACGCGATTCTCGGCGACGAGCGCCCGCACGTTGCGCTGCCGTACTTCTGGTCGGACCAGTTCGGCCTCCGACTCCAGTACGTGGGCCACGCCGAGACGTGGACGGACGTCGAGCTCGAAGGCGAGCCGGGCTCGCTGATCGCGCGTTACCGCGACGACGCCGGAGCAACCGTCGCCGCGCTCGCCGTCAACCGCCCCGCCGAGGTCGGCCGGCTACGCACCGAGCTCACGGAGACTCTCTCGAGCGCGAGCGCCGCTGGCCGCCTAGCCGTCGTCGAACCAGAAAAACCCGATCGTGCCTGGCCCGGCGTGCGCGCCGACGACTGGCCCGAGCGTCGTCACGAGCTCGAGGTCGGCCGCCGGCCGGGTCTGGCGCACCATTTCGGCGAGCGCCTCGGCCCGCTCGGGCGCCTCCGCGTGGGCGATCCCGACCCGGAGCGTCGCCGAGTCCTCAGTGCCCGCCTCGAAAGCCGACGTGAACTCGGCGAAGGCCTTCTTGTTCCCGCGCACGCGTTTGAGGGGCACGACCTCGCCCTCCTCGATCGCGAGGATCGGCTTGATGTGGAAGAGCTCGCCCGCCCAGGCGCGGGCACGGCCGATCCGGCCGCCGCGGGCGAGGTACTCGAACGTGTCGACCGTGAACAGCAGCCCCGCGTCCGAGCGGAACCGCTCGACGAGCGCGTCGATCTCCTCGTCGGTCGTGCCCTGCTCCAGGCGCCGCTGGACAGCGAAGCCGAGCATCGCTGTCGCCGCCGAGGCGCTCTCGGTGTCGATCGTGCGGACGCGGTCGTCTCCGAGGAGCTGCGCCGCCGAGCGGGCGCTCTCGATCGTCCCCGAGAGCTTCCCCGCGATGTGGAGCGAGAGGATCCGCTCGTAGCCGGAGAGCTCCTCGTAGGCGGAGAGGAAGTCGCCCGGGGTCGGCTGCGAGGTGGTCGGCGTCTGCTCGGCGACCTTCAGGCGCTCGTAGAACTCGTCCGGAGCGAGCTCGACGTAGTCGCGGAAGCTCTCGTTCCCGAAGCGGACGTAGAGCGGCACGATCCGCCAGTTCGGGAAGCGCTGCGGCGCCTCGGGGAAGTCGGCCGTCGAGTCGACGACGATGGCGGTGTTCTCGGCGGTGAGCCTCACGCAGCCGCCGGGCGCGACGCGTCGCGGATCGCGGCGACGATCGCGTCGAGCCCCTCGTCCTTCCGGAGGCAGTCGACCGCACCCGCCTCCATCAGCGCGTCGCGCTCGCGCAGGTTCGCCGAGGCGGTCAGGCAGACGACTGCGGTCTCGGGACAGGCCGCGAGGACGGCGATCGTCGCCTGGACGCCGTCGAGCCCGGGCAGCCGGTAGTCCATCAGGACGACGTCGGGGCGCAACTCGGAGACGACCCCCGCGGCGTCGGTGCCGTCCGCGACCGACGCGACCACGGCCATGTCGGCCTGCAGTCCGAGCAGGAGCTCGAGCGCATCGCGAAAGACCTCGTTGTCCTCGACGAGGACGACCCGGATCGGCGTGGTCACGCGGCGACTTTACTCGGCAGAGAGGAGCAGCGGGTAGTGCGGCTGGCCACCCTCGTGGACGTCGATCTCCAGGTCGGGATGCCGCTCGGCAAGCTCGTCCAGGAGGCCGTCCAGCGGCGGCGCGTTCTCGCCGGTGAGCAGCGTGAGGACGTCGCGCGGCTCGGACAGAAGCTGCTCTGCGACAGCGCGGAAGACCTCCGGGAAGGCCGGGCCCGCAGCGATCGCACGCTCGTCGAGGCGTCCCAGGAAGTCGCCCTCATTCGCGGTGATGCCGTCGACCGCGGCGTCGCGCGAGGCGACGGTGACCTCTCCGATGGCAAGCCCTTCGAGCGCCCTTTGCATCTCGGCCGCGTTCTCCTCGGCCGAACGCTCGCGGTTGAACGCGACGAGCGCGGCGAGGCCTGCCTGTAGCGAGCGGGTCGGGACCACGTGCACGGGCTGTTCCGCCAGTTGCGCTGCCTGCTCTGCTGCCATGACGACGTTGCCGTTGTTGGGCAGAAGGACGACCTCGCCGGCCCCTGTCTCTTCGACCGCTGCGAGCAGGTCCGCGGTGGACGGGTTCATCGTCTGGCCGCCCTCGACGACTCGCGCGGCGCCCAGGCTCTCGAACAGCCGCCGGTTGCCCTCGCCGGCGACGACCGCGACGACCGCGCTGCGGGCTTCCGGGTCGGCAACCGCTTCCAGCAACCGCACCTCGCGCTGCGCCGTCTGCACGTACATGTCGGCGATCTCGACCGCCTCGATCGCGCCCACGGCCGTCGCAAGCGAGAGCGCGGCGCCGGGATCGTCCGTGTGGACATGCACCCGGAGCGCGGTCGGGTCGCCGACGACGAGCAGCGAATCGCCGAGTCGCTCGAGCTCGCGTTCGAGAGTCGTCGCATCCAGAGCCTCGCCTTCGACCACAAAGCTCGTGCAGTAGCGAAACTGCGACAGGTCCTGGTGCACGGCCTCGATCGGGAGGTGCTCGGCCTTCGAGGGCTCGGGCAGCTCCTCGCCCGCGACTGCGGCGGCAAGGCCGCGAACGATCTCGAGCAGCCCTGCTCCGCCCGCGTCGACCACACCCGCCTGCCGCAGGACATCGAGCTGGTCCTGCGTACGCGCGACCGCATCCTCGCCGTGCTCGACGAGAGCGGCCAGCAGCTCGGCGGGAGCCGCGTCGGCGGCGACCCGAGCCTCAGCCTCCTCGGCGAGCTCGCGGATCACGGTCAGCATCGTCCCTTCGACCGGCTGGCGGACTGCACGGTAGGCCTCGTCGCTTCCTGCGCGCAGGGCGCACGCGATCCTCGAGGCGTCGACGGATCCCGGCCGGCCGAGCTCCGCAGCGGTTCCACGCACGATCTGCGAGAGGATCACGCCCGAGTTTCCGCGCGCACTCATCAGGGCAGCACGGGTGAGCTCGTGTGCGAGCGCGGGGCGGTCGATCGCATTCGACGCATCGATGGCCTCAGCGATTCCCTGGACGGTGAGGGTCAGGTTCGTCCCGGTGTCGCCGTCGGGGACGGGATAGACGTTGAGGTCGTCGATCCGCTGCCGGCTGCGCTCGAGCGAGGCGCGCGCGGCTTCGACGAGCTCTTTCACGGTCTCGAGCTCGGTCACGCTGTCCGTTTCACCGCCTGGATGTGCACGTCGACCGACGCGACCGGGAGGCCCGTGAGGCGACCGACCTCGTACGCAACGCGCGAGCGGACGGTCGCGGCGACCTCGGCGAGATTGAGCCCGTACTCGACGACGACATAGAGCTCGATCGCGACCTCGCCGGCGTCGTTGCGAACGACGATCCCCCGGCGCGCGCGGCCGCGAGGCAAGAGCCGGTTCACCCGCTCACGCGCCGGACCGGGCGCGCGCAGGGACATGCCGACGACGCCGTAGCATTCGGTCGCCGTGCGCGCCACGATCTGCGCGACGGCCTCCGGCGAGATCGTGATCTGCCCCAGCGGTGAGGGAACGGCGAGGGCGCTGTCGTCCACGTCCCTTAGACGCCTCCGCGAGCCGGCCAGGTTGCGCCGGGTACGCCGCCGGGATCGCGTGGAGCGATCGTCACACCTGCGTCACGGCCGCGTCACAGACACGTGCGCCCGCGCTCGATACGCTCGCAGCGGGGAGGAGGCTGGGTGCGCCTTAAACAGGGCGGCCAGATTGAGGCGGCAGGCCCGGCGCCCGGCGGCGTGCGTCAGACGGCCTTCTCGACCCGGCCGCTCTTCAGGCAGCGCGTGCAGACATACGCGCGGGTCGCCTTGCCGTCGAGCCGCAGGCGGACGCGCTGGAGGTTCGGGTCGAAGCGCCGCTTCGTCGCCACCATCGAATGGCTCCGGTTGTGGCCGAACGACGGCTTCTTTCCACAGATTGCGCAGACCTTGGACACGGCGGCGGAGTGTAGCTGAGAACGTCAGCTAGGCAGGGGCCGCGCCCGCAGCGGCACGCAGCTGAGAGAACACGTCAGCCATCTCGAGGGCGGTTCGTACCGCCTCGGCGCCCTTGTCCAGCCGCTCGCGGGCCTGCTGCTCGTTGTCACACGTCAGCACGCCGAACGCGACCGGGATCCCCGTTTCGAGGCCGGCCAGCTGGAGCCCGCTCGCCGCCTCGCTGGCGATGTAGTCGAAGTGCGGCGTCTCGCCGCGAATCACGGCGCCGAGCGCGACGATGCACGAGTAGCGGCGCGTCTTGGCGAGCGCCATCGCCGCCAGCGGCAGCTCGAACGCACCCGGAACGGGGACGACCGTAACCGCCTCGCGCCCCACGCCCGCCCGCTCGAGCTCGTCCAGCGCGCGGGTCAGCAGCTCCTCCGTGAGGCCACCGTTGAAGCGCCCGACGACGACGCCGACGGACCGGCGACCTCCGCTCGGCTCGCCCTGGATGACGCCGTAGCCCTCGGGGATCTTCAGCTCGCCGGCAGCATGGTCCGGCGGCCGGATCCGCGGGAGCTCGTCCTCCTCGGCCGGAACCTCTTCCTCGGGCTCATCCCGCAGCGCCTCGGCGGCGGGCGGCTCCTCCTCCAGTTCCTCCACCTCTTCCTCGGGCTCGACCGGCGCTACCTCCGGCTCCGCGACCGACCCGTCCGGAGACGGCCACGAGCCGATCTCCTCCTGCTGCTCGTCCTTGAGCGCAGAGGCGGGAACCTCGTCGATCCGGTCCTCCTCCGTGTCAGGAGAGCCGAACCGGAGCCGGGCCTCCTCCATGCCCTCGCTCACGCGTCGCCCTCGCGGTCGAAGCGGAGATCCTGGTGGTGGAGCCGGTGCCCGAGCTTCTCGCGCTTGGTCGCGAGGTAGCGGCGGTTCTCGGAGTTCGGCGGCGTCTCGATGGGCACCTGTTCGACCACGGACAGACCATAACCTTCGAGCCCGCTGATCTTTTTCGGATTGTTGGTCAGGATCCGGATCGTCGTCAGCCCGAGGTCGGCGAGGATCTGGTTGCCGATCCCCCACTCCCGCGCGTCGGCCGGGAAGCCGAGCTCGAGGTTCGCCTCCACCGTGTCAAGCCCGGACTCCTGGAGCTCGTAGGCCTTGAGCTTGTTGAGCAGTCCGATCCCGCGACCCTCCTGAGCCATGTAGAGCAGCACGCCGCGGTCCTCGGCGGCGATCTGCTGCAGCGCCTGGTCGAGCTGCTCGCCGCAGTCGCAGCGGAGCGAGTGGAACACGTCGCCGGTCAGGCACTCCGAGTGGACGCGCACCAGCACGTCCCGGATCCCGTCGACGTCGCCCTTGACGAGTGCGAGGTGGGTCTTGCCGGTCAGCTTCTCCCGGAACGCGACCGCGGTGAACTCCCCGTAGGCCGTCGGCAGGCGCACGGATGTCGTGCGCTCGACGAGCTTCTCCGTCCGCCGGCGGTACTCGATCAGGTCGGCGACCGTGATCATCGTCAGGCCGTGCCGCTCGCAGTACGGGATCAGGTCGGGCACGCGCGCCATCGTCCCGTCGTCGTTCATCACCTCGCAGACGACGCCCGCCGGGTTCAGCCCGGCAAGCCTCGCGAGGTCGACCGCGGCCTCGGTCTGGCCGGCGCGGCGCAGCACGCCGCCTGCGCGCCCGCGAAGCGGAAAGACGTGGCCGGGCTGGACGAGATCGCCGGGACCGCGGCTCGGATCGATCGCGACCTGGATCGTCCGCGACCGGTCCGAGGCCGAGATGCCGGTGCTCACCCCGTCGCGCGCCTCGATCGAGATCGTGAACGCGGTTCCGTACGGCGTCTCGTTGCGTTCCGTCATCGGCCGGAGCTGCAGCTCGTCGCAGCGCTCCTCGGTCAGGCAGAGGCAGATCAGTCCTCGCCCGTGCGTCGCCATGAAGTTGATCGCCTCGGGGGTCGCGAACTGCGCCGCGATGGTCAGGTCGCCCTCGTTCTCGCGATCGGCCGCGTCGACCACGACGACGAACTTGCCCTGGCGAATGTCCTCGATGGCCTCCTCGATCGAGGCGAACGCGGTGGATCTCACAGTGGTGTCCATCTCGGTTGGATCGTACTCCTCAGCGCACGGTCAGCCGCTCGACGTACTTGGCGAGCACGTCGACCTCGAGGTTCACTCCGTTCCCGGGCTCGAGCTCGGCGAGCGTTGTCTCGCGAAGTGTGTGCGGGACGAGCGCGATCTCGACGCCGTCGCCAGTGATCGCGGCGATCGTGAGGGAGACGCCGTCGACGGCGAGCGATCCCTTTTCGACGCAATAGCGCATGAGCTCCGCGGGGACGTCGAGCGCCAGCCTGCGGCCGTCGCCCTCGGGCTCGAGCGCGCGAACGCGCCCGACGCCGTCGACGTGGCCCTGGACGTAGTGGCCGCCGAGCGGCTCGCCGGCGCGGAGCGCGGGCTCGAGGTTGACATCGGCTCCCTCGCCGAGGTCTCCCAGAGTCGTGCGCGCGAGCGATTCCGGAACGGCCTCGAACACGAGCTCGCCGTCGTCCGCAGCGACCGCGGTCAGGCAGCAGCCGGCGACCGACACCGAGTCGCCGAGCCCGGTCTCGGCGGCCGTCTTCGGCGCCGAGATTCGCAGTCGGAGCGCGCTCTGCGCGCCGTTTCGCTCGGCCGAGACGACCCGTCCGCGCTCGCGCACGATCCCCGTGAACATGCGCCTAAGGCTACCGCGGAGCCCTTTGCTCAGGCACTGCCGCGCCTGTCACGCTTTCGACACGGATCCGTGACAGACACGTGCGCCCCTCCGGGATACGCTCGCCTCGGGGAGGAGGCCGGGCGAACCGTACTAAGACCACGTGCAGGTCTCACGGCTCGCGCACATAGGCGCTGAGGAGGACGTCCGCGCCGACGGCCTCGCAGGTCAGGTGCTGGAGCTGGATCGGATCCGGAAGCGCCGCGACCGGCCCCGGCCCGTCTCCCGAGAGCCGCGGGGCGGCGAAGACCAGCAGCTTGTCGACGAGACCCGCGGCGAGGAACGAACCGGCCAGCGTCGGGCCGCCCTCCAGGAGCAGCGTCCGCACGCCTTCGCCGGCAAGAGCCGCGAGCTCCTCCTCGAGCGCACCCGGCCGAAGCTCGAGCTCCGACCCTTCCGGAAGCGGTCCGCGGCCGAACGCCAGGCGCCGAGGCTGCCGGGTCGCACCCACGTCGCGCGCGGTCAAGGCCGGATCGTCGACTCGCACTGTTCCCATCCCGACGGCGACTGCGTCCGACTCGGCCCGCAACTCGTGCACGCGCCGCCGGCTCTCCTCGCCGGTCACCCACCGCGAGCCGGGCACGGTCACCCGCCCGTCGAGCGTCATCGCGACCTTGTAGGTGACGAACGGCCGGCCGCGCGCGATCCACACGCGCCAGGCCTCGTTCTGCTGCCGCGCCTCCCACGAATCGACGACCTCGGCCTCGACACCCGCCTCGCGCAGACGCGCGAACCCCTTCCCGTCGACCTTCGGGTTCGGATCGCCGACGCCGGCGACAACCCGTGCGATTCCCGCGTCCACAACCGCGTCCGCGCACGGCGGGGTCGCGCCGTGGTGGGAGCAGGGCTCGAGCGTGACGAACAGCGTCGCCCCCCGAGCGCGATCACCAGCCGCCGCGAGCGCCGCGACCTCGGCGTGCGGAGTACCGAGGCCTGCGTACCAGCCCTCGCCGACGACCTCCTCGCCGCGCACGATCACCGCACCGACGAGCGGGTGGTCCCGGTCGACCTGGCCGCGTCCCCGCTCCGCGAGCTCCAGTGCCCGCTCGAGGCTCATGCCTGAGGGGTCGCCTGCTCTACGAGGCCGCGGTAGGCCTGGGCTCGATCCACGTGGCCGAAGATCGACGCGCCGGCGATGAACAGCGTCGCGCCGGCGGCTCGGAGCTCCGCGATGTTCTCCAGACCGACGCCACCGTCGACCTGGATCCGCACGGATGCCGGCAGCAGCTCCCGCAGGGCGCGCACCCGCTCGAACGCCTCCGGGATGAACTTCTGCCCCGAGTAGCCCGGGTGCACGCTCATGCAGAGCACGAGGTCGACCTCGGCCCGCAGCGCAGCGGTCGCTGCCCGCTCGACGCTCGTGTCGGGATTCAGAGACACCCCGGCCTGGAGACCGTGCTTCCGCGCGAGCGCCACGACGCCCGGCAGATCCAGGCACACCTCGACGTGAACCGTGACGCTGTCGGCGCCCGCCTCCGCGAACTGCCCGATATGGCGTTCGGGAGCCTCGACCATCAGGTGGCAGTCGAGCACGCCGCCTGCTCCGTGCACGATCGGCGCAATCGCCTGGAGCACGATCGGGCCCATGGTGATCGGCGGGATGAAGTGCCCGTCGCCGACGTCGAAGTGGAAGACGCGCGTCCCCGCCTCGAGCAGCGTCTCGACCTCCTCGCCGAGGCGCGAGAAGTCGGACGCATACAGCGAGGGCTCGACCTCGATCTTCCTGACCCAGTCGGACCAGCTCACGCGGGTGATCCTAAGGCGCTCGCTTGCGACGCCGACCAGAGGAGGCCGTAGCGGCTTCGCCGGTGCGGCCGTTCAAGCGCGCGATGAAGAAGCCCGTTGTCCGGTGGCGGTTGGGCAGCGTCAGGAGGAACTCCGGCCTCCTCGGGTGCGCGAACGACGGCCACTCCGGCCCGAGGGGCTCGACCTGGAGCCCCGTCGCCTCCACGACGTCCTCGTTCTCCTCGGCGGCGATCGTGCAGACGGAGTAGAGGATCGTCCCGCCCGGCCGAACGCGCTCGGCGGCAACCGCGAGGAGGTCGCGCTGCAGCTCGGGCAGCGGCTTCGCGCGCCAGCGTAGGTCGGGCCGCGAGGCGAGCACGCCGAGCCCGGAGCAGGGCGCATCGACGAGCACGTGGTCGAAATCGCGCAGCTCGGCGGGCAGCTCGAGCGCATCGGCGTTCACGACGCGCACGTTCGAGGCGCCGAGCCGGGCGCAGTTCTCCTCCAGCTCCCGGGCGCGACCGGGGTGCTTCTCGACGGCGGTCACCTCGCCCGCGAGCTGGGTGGCCTTGCCTCCGGGAGCGGCGCACAGATCGAGCACGCGCTCCCCATCGCGGCTGGCGACGCAGAGGCCCGCGAGCTGGGAGCCGCGGCTCTGCGGCCAGATCAGCCCCTCGCGCAGAGCGTCCTCGTCGACGCGCTCGACGTGCAGCGCGTCCGGCAGGTCGGGATCCGGGACGCCCTCGACAGCCCCTTCCTTGCGCGGGTTGCGGCGCACGACGGTCTCGGGCGGCTCGTTCTGCGCCTCCATCAACGCGAGCGCCTCGTCCGGTCCGAGCTCCCGCCACCACAGCCCCGCGACCCAGTCCGGGTACGAGTGCCTGAGCGCCGCCTGCTCCGCGGTCCCGGCGGGCAGCGCGTCGACCAGGTCGCGGAGCCCGAGCACGAGGCGCCGCATGACCGCATTTGTGAACGACACCGCGCGCTCCAGGCCCGCGGCCCGGACAAGCTCGACCGACTCGTTGACGGCCGCATGGACGGCGACCTCGGAGAACGCGAGCTGGTACGCGCCGAGCCGCAATGCGGCGCGTACGGGCGGATCGAGCTTCGCGACCGGCCGGCGGCCCAGCGCTTCGATCCCGTGGTCGAGCGTCCGCACCCGCTGAACCGTCCCGAAGGCGAGCCGCTGCGCGAGCGCGCGATCGCGCTGGTCGAGCGCCGCAGCGGCCGTGGGGAAGGCCCGGTCGGCGTAGGCGCCGTCCTCGAAGACGCGGAGCACGGTGTCGAACGCCGCGCGTCGAGCGGGAGAGATCACCGGAGCCCGCGCACGAACTCGTCGTAGCTCATGCGGCGCCGGCCGTCCTGCTGCACCTCGAGCGGGACGAGCTTCCCGTCCTCGATGGCGGCACGCCAGATCGTCACCGGACGCCCGTCGAGCTCCGCGCGCGCCCCGATGTGGGGCGAGAGCGCGCGGATCCGGTTCAGCATCTCTGCCGGCGGCCGGCTCCAGTCGAGCTCTCGGTCTGCGGCGTCGATCTTCTCCGCATACGTGACCCCCTCAGCCGACTGCGGCGTGAAGCTCGGCTCGGGCAGCACCTCTTCGAGCAGCGCCGCGCCGATCTCACCGGCCCGGGCGGCTACGGCGCCGAAGTCGTCCTCTCCTTCGATCGGGAACGCGCGCTGGGCAGCTATCGGCCCCGCATCGAGCTCGGGCTCCAGCCTGATGATCGTGACGCCCGTCTCCCGGTCTCCGGCCATCAGCGCCCGCTCGATCGGCGCCGCGCCGCGCCAGCGAGGCAGCAGCGACGGATGGACGTTGAGCCAGAGCGCGCGCGAGAGAGCCGCTTCGGGAATCAGCACCCCGTAGGCGGCGACGACGACCGTCTCCTCCTCGGGGTCGAAGTCGGGCCCGATCCGCTCGGGCTGGCGCACGTCGATCCCGAGCCGCTCCGCGACCTCCTTCGCCGGAGGCGGCGCGACCTTTCGGCCCCGACCCTGTCGCCGGTCGGGCCGGGTGAGCAGGTACGCGATCTCGTGGTTCGCCGCCAGCCGCCCGAGGACATCGGCGCCGAGCGGCGCCGTCGCGGCGACGGCGAGCCTCAAGGGGCTACCGGACGAAAACGGGCTGCGGGCGCAGCGCAGCCAGCGCCTCGCGGCGGGCCTCGGGAGTCGTCCGGTCGAGGATCAGGATCCCGTCGAGGTGGTCGAGCTCGTGCTGGACGATCCGGGCGGCAAGGCCCTCGAGCTCGATGCGCACGTCGTTCCCCTGCGGGTCGCTCCCCTCGATGGTGACGCGCTCATGCCGCTCGACCGGCATCACGACGCTGTCGAGCGAGAGACAGCCCTCGTCGTCGCCGACCCGCTCCTCTGAACCGTCGGCGAGCCGCGGATTGACAAGCGCGGTCACGTCCTCCTCCGGGTCGGCATGGAAGACGAAGACGCGCTGGAGGACGCCGATCTGCGTCGCCGCGAGCCCGAGCCCGTTGGCGTCCTGCAGGAGCTGCTCCATCCGCTCCACCAGCCGGCCCAGGTCCCCGTCGAAGTCTTCGATCTCGCGCGCCTTCATGCGCAGCGCGGGATCCGGGTACTGGCGGATCTGGGCAAGCGCGACCAGGCGCCGCGCTTCCGCCTCGGCGTCCAGCTCGTCGCGAATGACCTCGCCCGCTTCGCTCACCTTCGTCATCTTAGTAGCGCTCTACGGGCTCAGAGGCTCTGCGGATCGACGTCGACGACCGCGGTCAAACCGGCGCGCCGCATCGCGGGAGCAGCGGCCGCGAGCAGTTGCGCGGCGCGGGTTGCCAGGGAGCGCGGCTCGCCGGTCTTGGCCACGAGCTGCGCGCGATGACGGCCGCGCAGGCGGAACAGCGGTGCGGGGCCGAGCAGGTCGGCGCCGCGGCCCTCGAGCCCGGTGCGCAGCTCGCCGAGGAGCCTCAGCGCCGTTGCCTCCTCGGGCCCGGTGACCAGCACGCGTACCAGGTGGCGGAACGGCGGATAGCCAAGCTCGCGCCGGCGGTCGAGCTCGTCGGCGAGGAAGCGGCGCACGTCGTGCCGGGCGGCGAGGGCGAGCGGCCTCGCGTCCGGCTGGAACGTCTGCACGATCACCCGGCCGGGCGCGTCGCGCCCGCTCCGGCCCGCGAGCTGGGTCACGAGCTGGAACGTCCGCTCCTCGGCGCGCAGGTCGGGAAGGCCCAGCCCGGTGTCCGCGTCGACGACCGCGGCGAGCGCGACCCCGGCGAAATGGTGGCCCTTCGCCACCATCTGCGTCCCGAGCAGGACGGCGCGGTCGGCCTCGCGGAACCGGCGCAGCAGTGCCCGCGAGCTCCTCGGGCCGCTTGACGGCGTCGGCGTCGAGCCGAATCAGCTCGAGCTCGGGCACCTTTGCGGCCAGCTCGCGCTCGAGCCGTTGGGTCCCAGCGCCGATCCGCGCGAGCTCGACCGAGCGGCACACCGGACACTCGTCGGGGGCCGGCTCCGCGTGTCCGCAGTGATGGCAGCGCAGCATCTCGTCGCGATGCAGCACGAGGGCCACGTCGCAGTCGGGGCAGCGGAAGGTCGCCCCGCAGGCGCGGCAGTGCAGCGCGGGCGCGATCCCGCGGCGATTCAGGAGCAGGATCGCCTTGCCCCCGCGCTCGGCGATCGCCCCGAGCTCGGCGAGGAGCGGCGCCGAGAGCGGATACCCGGACTCGCGCCGAAGGTCGACGAGCCGCACCGGCGGCAAGGCGGCCGCCGAGCCGCTCGCTCAGCTCGAGCCGCTCGAGGCGCTCCCAGCTCTCCGGCCTCGGCGTCGCGCTCCCGTACACCGCGACCGCCCCCTCGAGCGAGGCCCGCTTGGCGGCGACGGTGCGCGCGTCGTAGCGGGGATCGGACTCCTGCTTGAACGAGGAGTCGTGCTCCTCGTCCACGCAAACGAGGCCGAGCCCGCGCATCGGCGCGAAGATCGCCGACCGCGCGCCGACGACGATCCGCGCGTCGCCGCGGGCGATCCGCTCCCGCTCGTCGCGGCGCTCGGCGTCGGTCAGGCCCGAGTGCAGGAGCGCAACCGAGTCGCCGAACCGCGCGCGGAAGCGACCGACCGTCTGCGGCGCGAGCGCGATCTCGGGCACGAGCACGATCGTCCCCAGCCCGCGCTCGAGCGCGGCCGCCGCAGCCTGGAGGTAGACCTCTGTCTTGCCGCTCCCGGTCGGGCCGTAGAGCAGGAAGTGGCCGCCGCCCTCGTCGAGAGCGCCCACGATCCGTTCAAGCGCAGCCTTCTGGTCGGAGCTCAGGCTCTCAGGAGCCGCCTCGCCCTCGAGCGACTGCCGCTCGACCGGCGAGCTCTGCTCCTTGCGGCGCTGTCGCCGCACGGGCGCGATAGCTCCAGCGCACGCGCGGGCGTCGAGCCGTAGTACTCCGCCAGCCAGAGCGCGAGATCGACGAGCGCGGGTGGTAGTTCGTAGACCACCGACTCGACCGGGAGCGCCTTCACCCCGACCGGCGGAGCGCTCACGACGTCGACCACGACCCCGCGGGCCCGTGACCGGCCGAACGGCACCGAAACGACCGCGCCCTTCTCCGCGCCGTCGGGCAGCTCGTACGTGAACTCGCGCGCGCTCAACGCGCGCGCAGTCACCAGCGGAACGACCGTCCCGAAATCGCGGCACGGAAGTGAGGCTAGACGCCGGCCGCGACGAGGGCACCAGTAGAGTTGAGGCGTGGCGCAGGGTCATTCCGTCGACGAGTACCTCGAGACGATCTACTTCCTCGCCTTCCCGATCGGCGAGTACAAGCCGCAGACGCAGGGGTCGCCCACGCTCGCCTCGCGCGTCGCGGAGATGCTGGGCGTCTCACGGGCCTCGGCGGGCGAGATGCTGAAGCGCCTCGAGGCCGACGGGCTCGTCGAGCGCGGCGAGCACAAGGAGGCGATCCTCACCGCCACGGGCCGCGAGCGCGCCGAGCAGGTCGTCCGCAAGCACCGGATCGTCGAGCGGCTGCTGACCGACTTCATGGGCTACACGCCGGCCGAATCGCACGTGCACGCGGACGAGATCGGCGAGAGCTTCAGCGACGACATGATCGACCGGATCAGCGAGAAGCTCGGCCATCCCGATCGCTGCCCGCACGGCTGGCCGGTCGACACCGACTTCGAGCAGACGGAGAACCGCGAGCTCGCGCCGCTCTCCGACCTCGGCCCCGGCTCGCGCGCCGAGATCGTCCGGCTCGCCGAGCACGACGGCGACCTCCTGCACTGGTTCTACGACCAGGGCTTCGTGCCGGGGTCGGAGGTCGAGGTGCGCGAGGCTCAGCCGGCGGCCGAGCAGCTCACGGTTCAGCTCGACGGCGACGAGAAGACGATCGCCGAGAAGGCCGCCGCCGGGCTCTTCGTGCGTCCAGCTTGAAGCGCGCGGCGCTGACGTTCGACGACGGCCCCTCGCAGTGGACTCCGATGGTGCTCGACCTGCTGCGGGAGCACCGCGCGCTCGCCACGTTCTTCGTGATCGGGCAGCGCGCGCGGGAGCGGCCGGATGACGTGCGGCGCATCGTCGCCGAGGGTCACGAGCTTGGAAGCCACACGCTCACCCACCCGCGTCTGACGGACATCGGCGACGAGGAAGTCCGTGCCGAGGTCACCGGCGGCGTGGACGCGCTCGAGGAGGTGCTCGGCGAGCGGCTACGCCTGTTTCGCGCTCCGGGCTTCCACGCCGACGACCGCGTGCTCTCGATCGTCTCCGACCTCGGGCTCGAGGCCGTCTTCGCGGACGTCGACCCGGAGGACTGGCGGCCCGGAGTCGAATCGCACTCGATCTTCCGCCACGTGCTGGACGCGCTCGAGCCGGACGGGATCGTCGACCTGCACGACGGTTACCCGCCTCCGCCGACGAGCGCGCGGGACGACTGCACGGCGACCGTCGAGGCGCTCGACCACCTGCTGCCCTGCCTGCGCGCGGAGGGCTACGAGCTCGTGACGGTGTCGCAGCTGCGAAGCGCCGGCTAGACGGGCGCGTTCGCCTCGAGGCCTGCGGCCTTGCGGAGCGCGTCGGCCTTGTCCGTGCGCTCCCAGGTGAAGTCGTGGTCGTCCCGCCCGAAATGGCCGTACGCGGCGGTCTTCGTGTAGATCGGCCGGAGCAGGTCGAGATCGCGGAGGATCGCCGCTGGCCTGAGGTCGAACAGCTCGGCGATCAGCTCCTCGATCCGCTCGACGGACAGGCGCTCCGTGCCGAACGTCCGCGCCGTGATCGAGACCGGGTGGGCGACGCCGATCGCGTACGCGACGTTGACCTCGCAGCGGTCCGCGAGCCCGGCGGCAACGACGTTCTTCGCCACGTAGCGGGCGGCGTAGGCGGCCGAGCGGTCGACCTTCGTCGGATCCTTCCCCGAGAAGGCACCGCCGCCGTGGCGCGCCGCGCCTCCGTACGTGTCGACGATGATCTTGCGCCCCGTCAGGCCGGTGTCGCCCATTGGGCCGCCGATGACGAACTTGCCGGTCGGGTTCACGTAGACGAAGTCGCGCTCCTGGAAACGCTTCTCGTCGTAGAGGTCGGTCGGGAGGATCGGGCGCAGCACACGCTCGACCAGGTCGGGCTTGATCAGCGTCTCGGCGTCGCACCCGTCGGCGTGCTGCGTGGAGACGAGGATCCGCTCGATCTCCACCGGCGTCTCGTGGCCATCGTCGTCGACCTCGTAGCGCACCGTCACCTGCGCCTTGCCGTCAGGCCTCAGGTACGGCAGCTCGCCGACCTTGCGCACCTCGGCCAGCCGTTTGCAGATCCGGTGCGCGAGCATGATCGGAAGCGGCATCAGCTCCGGGGTCTCGTTGCTCGCGTAGCCGAACATCATCCCCTGGTCACCGGCGCCGACCTGGTCGAGCGGGTCGTCGCCTGCAGAATCGTGTTGCCTCTCGTAGGACGCGTCCACGCCCTGCGCGATGTCCGGCGACTGCTCGTCGATCGCCACGACCACGCCGCAGGTCGTCGCGTCGAAGCCCCACTCCGAGTGCGTGTACCCGATCTCGGCGATCCGGGCGCGCACGATGGCGGGGATGTCGACGTACGTCTCGGTCGTGATCTCGCCGCCGACGACCACGAGCCCGGTCGTGATCAGCGTCTCGCACGCGACGCGCCCGCGGGGGTCGTCCGTGAGCACGGCGTCGAGCACCGTGTCGGAGATCTGGTCAGCGACCTTGTCGGGATGACCCTCGGTCACCGACTCGGACGTGAAGAGAAATTCGCGTGCCGCCATCGGCGGATCAGGCTACTTGATCTCGAGAAAGAGGTCGAAGGTGCGCATGTCGCCCTGTCCTTCCGACCAGGCGAGCAGCGACCGCAGCGGCCGCAGGTTCTCCGTCACGACCGGTGACGGGTGCGAGCCCGCGAGGCCGGCGATCCCCAGAATCAGCGGAATCGCGTCCTTCAGGTCGATGTAGGCGAAGCCGGCGTTCGAGTCGGGCATGCCCGCCGCGGATCTCGCCTCTTTGAAGTCGGCGCTGTCGCTCAGCCTTTCGCCGCTCCCGCCGTAGGCGCCGACGCCCTTGAAAGCCGTGGTGACGACGACCTTGCCGTCTGCGGTCCCGTAGTGGATCGCGACGCCGTTGATCGTCAGCGTCTTCTCGGAGCCGTTCTCAGTCACCTTCCCGCCCGTCATCGCGGCGACGCTCGCGGCGAGCTTGTCGAGTACCTTCAGGCTCTCGGCAGTGTTCGGCGCGTCGAGTGCGAGCGTGATCTCGGGGATCCCGATTCCGGGCCGGACGTACAACGCGACCTCGTTCTCGAGCAGCGACGCGAGCTCGCCGGCCGAGATCCCGAGCATCGCGGTGAGCGGAGCGCCGAGGCTCTGCAGCGAGGTCGCGACGCCGCTGCCGCCGCGGAAGGTCAGGAAGGCGAGTGCGTCGGCGGGCGCGTTCTCGAGCAGCTTCGAGTTGAAGTCGCTCCCGCCGAGGATGGCCTCCGCCCCTGCTCCTTTCGCGGCGCCGTGCACCCGGACGCCGTCGTCCTCGGCGTTGAGCGACGCGGCGATGGAGTCGAGCTTCTCCAGCGCGGCCACCTGCGAGCCGAGCGGATTCCCGCTCTGGCTCTTCGCGGCGCTCGCGGCGAGCTGCGCGAGCTGGCGCCCGTTCGCATAGGCCTTGACGAGCGCCTCGTCCGGCAGCTTCGACAGCGCATCCGTGAACGTCGGGTCGCTCTCGAGCGTCGGGCCGTCGCCGGCGAGCGCCTGGTCGATCGCGGCCTGGCTTTCGCCTACCGCGTACCAGCCGTTGTCGAGCTCGCGGTAGACGACAGACTTGCCCGACGACCTGGCGTTGAGCTTGGCGACGAGCTCCACGAGCCTGGCCGGGTCCTGCGGCTGCGTCAGGCCGACGACCTTGGTCGTGTCCTTGGTCCCGGCGCTGACGACGGCGACATCCACCTCGGGTCCGAGCGCCGGCTCGAGGTCGCCCTCGTAGTCGACCCCGTGCCTTTCGAGCGCCTGCTCGAGCTTCGAGAGCGCGAGCTCGCGGCCCGGGAACCTGTGCGAGAGCTCGTCGAGCTGCTTCCACTGGCCCGAGCCGAGGTCGGTGTCGACCGACACGTAGGCGAGCGCGTCCGACCTGACGAGCGAGGCGCCGGACCCGGACGAGGCAGCAGGGCCGCCGCCGCAGCCGACGACGAGGAACCCCACTGCGCAGAGCAGGCCGAGCGCGGGTGTGCGGACGTTCATTCTCTCGTCGGTTGTCGGCCCATCAGGCCGGCGGCTAAAGCACCCAGGTCGTTCCCGTCGAGCACCTGACAGACGCCCTCGGTGATCGGCAGCTCGATCCCGACCCGGCGGGAGAGGTCTCGCAGGACCGGAGCGGTGGTCAGGCCCTCGACGGTGCCGATCTCGGCGGCTGCCTCGTCCGGCGTCGCCCCTCGCGCGATCAGCTCGCCTGCGCGACGGTTGCGGCCGCGCTCGTGCCAGCAGGTGCCGATCAGATCGCCCATCCCGGCGAGCCCGGCGAACGTCTCCGGACCGCGCGCCGCAGGCCTCGCCGAGCCGCGTCATCTCCGCGAGGCCACGGGCGATGAGCGCGGCCTTGGCGTTGTCGCCCAGCTCGAGCCCGTCGACCCCGCCCGCCGCGAGCGCCACCACGTTCTTCGCGGCCGCGCAGAGCTCGACGCCCGTCACGTCGCCGCTCGCGTAGACGCGGAATGCGAGCGAGTGGATCGCCTGCTGGAGCTCGAGCGCGAGCGGCTCGCTCTCGCTCGCGATCACCGCGGCAGCGGGCAGCCCTCCGGCGATCTCCTCCGCGAAGGTCGGGCCCGACAGGACGGCGACCTCGCGGCCCTCGACGAGCTCGGACAGCCGTCCGCCGGTCTCCGGGTCGAGGCCCTTGGTCAGGCTGAGCACCGGACCCGAGCCGGGCAGCGCCTCGGCGACCGCGCGGAACGCGTGGCTCGGAACGGCGACGACGTGCAGATCCGCGTCGGCAAGCGCCGGGTCGTCGGTGGTCGTCGCGTCGACTCCGGCCAGGTCCGCGTTCGGCAGGTAGCGGGGGTTCCTCCCCGTCTCCTCGATCTCGCGGGCCTGCTCGGGGTCGCGGCAGACGAGCGTCGCGTCGTGCCCGTGCGCGGCGAGGACACAGGAGAACGCCGTCCCCCACGCGCCCGCCCCGACAACCGCCGCTTTCATGCGTCGACCTTCTCGCGGACAGCGGGTCGATCGGTCAGTTCAGACGGCTGAGCCGGCAAAGCCCGCACAGCCTGAAAGAGACGACGCGAGCGTCGTCTCATGTTCTCCTCACGAAGTCGATCGACACCGGCACGCCCTCGAGCTCGTAGCGCGCGCGCAGCTGGTTCTCGACCCAGTAGCCGTAGTCGCGCGTGATCAGGCCGGGGTCGTTCACGAAGAACCGGAAGCGCGGCGGCCGCGTCTGGGTCTGGGTCCCGTACAGCAGGTTCAGGCGTCGCCCGCGGCGTGACGGCGGCTCGCGGGCCTCCCGTAGCTCCTTCAGGAAGCGGTTCAGCTCGGGCGTCGGGATCCGGGAGCGGTGTTTCTCGAACAACGTCTCGATCCGGTCGAGCACGCGGCTGATCCCGCGACCGGTCTTCGACGAGATGGTGACGAGCGCGGGCCGCTGGCGAAGGCGGACCGCGAGCCGGTCGCGCACGTCCTCGAGGTTCGTCTCGGAGATATCCCACTTCGAGAGCACGACGATGGTCGAGCACTGGGCCTTGCGGGCGACGTCGGCCACGGCGAGATCCTGATCGACCAGGCCCTCGCTCGCGTCGACGAGCACGAGCGCGATGTCGGCCGCCTCTGCCGCGGCGAGCGCGCGGAGCTCCGAGTAGTACTCGATCCCCTGGCGCTGGCGGCGCTTGCGGCGCAGGCCGGCGGTGTCGACGAGGACAAACGTGGTGTCGCCGCGCTGCAGGATCGTGTCGATCGCGTCACGTGTCGTGCCCGGCTGCTCGGAGACGATCACGCGCTCCTCGCCGAGCAACGCGTTCAGGAGGCTCGACTTGCCGACGTTCGGCCTGCCGAGAATGGCCACGCGGATCGCCTCCTCCCCCACCTGTGCGCGGCCAGAGCCCGGAAGCATCGTCACGATCGCGTCGAGCAGGTCGCCCGTTCCGTGGCCGTGGACCCCGGAGATCGGCACCGGGTCGCCGAGCCCGAGCCGGTGGAACTCCAGTGCCAGAACGTCCTGGGCGGGGTCGTCGATCTTGTTCGCGAGCAGGAGCACCGGCTTGTGGGCAGTGCGGAGAATCGCGGCCAGCTCCTCGTCGCCCGGCATCACACCCGCCTGCGCGTCCACCACGAACAGGACGAGATCGGCCTCGGCGATCGCGGCGCGGGCCTGGTCGACGATCGAGCGCGTGAGCGCGGAGCGGTCGGCGATGTCGACGCCGCCTGTGTCGATCAGGAGGAAGTGCTGCCCGTTCCAGTCGCAGACGAGCTCCTTCCGGTCGCGGGTCACGCCCGGCGTCTCGTGGACGACAGCCGCGCGCGTCTCCGTCAAGCGGTTGACCAACGTCGACTTGCCGACGTTCGGAAAGCCGACGATCGCGACCGTCCCCACGAGCTCGGGGCTGCCGTCGTCGCCCATCGGTGCCTTCCTAGGCAGGCTGGCGGGCCCGGACGAGCTCTTCGATCTGGGCAACGACATCCTCGACATCGAGGTCGGTCGTGTCGATCAACGTGGCGTCCTCCGCCGGCCGCATCCGCGCGGCGTCGCTCTCGTCGCGAAGGCGCAGATCGGTCGCGAGGGCGTCGGCGCCGATCTCGGGCCGCTCGGCGAGGCGGCGCTGCTCGCGGACGTCCCGCTCGGCGTTGAGGTAGACCTTGACCTCGGCGTCCGGGGCGACGACGGTTCCGATGTCCCGGCCCTCGATCACGACGTCGCCGCCGTCTGCGAGCTCGCGCTGGCGGGCGCGCATGACTTGCCGGACCTGCGGGTGGCGCGCGACCACGGGCACCATGCGGTCGATGTCCGACTTGCGGATAGACGAGGTGACGTCGGTGTCGGCGATCCAGACCCGCCGCACCTCGTCGAGCACGACCGGGTACTCGCTGGCGAGCTCGCCGAGCTGCCCACCGTCGGCCAGCGGGACGCTGCGGCCGATCGCGAGCCAGGTGAGGGCGCGGTACATCGCGCCCGTGTCGAGGTAGCGGAAGCCGAGCCGCTCCGCGAGCCGCTGGGCGACCGTGCTCTTGCCGGCGCCTGCCGGTCCGTCGATGGCGACGATCATCGTTGTGTGACCGAATCGAGCAGCTCGAAAAACCCGGGGAAGCTTACCGCGACCACCTCCGCGCCCCCAACCTCGACGCCCTCGCGCGACACGAGCCCGGCCACAGCGCCAAGCATCGCAATCCGATGATCTCCGTCAGAGCCCATTCCCCCACCCTTAGGGCGGGTGGCAACGCCCCTCACCCCGAAGCCATCGTCGCTTGCCGAGACGCGGACGCCAAGGTCGCGGAGCGAAGTTGTCACGCTTTCGATGCGGTCCGTTTCCTTCACGCGCAGCTCTCGTGCGCCTTCGACCCTGCTCTCGCCGTGAGCCCTGGCGGCCGCCAGGGCGAACAGCGGCAGCTCGTCGATCATGCGGGGCACCTCCTCGGCGCGCACGGTCGTCGCCGTCAGCTCTGCGGACTGGACCTCGAGATCGCCGACGTGCTCGCCGCCGCTTCGTCGCCGGTTGAAGGCCGTGATCCGCGCGCCCATCCGCTCGAGCACGTCCAGCAGCCCCGTTCGCCGTGGGTTGAGGCCGACGTCGTGGATGGTGAGCTCAGACCCGGGAAGCAGCGTCGCCGCGACCACGAACGGCGCCGCGGCCGAGAAGTCCCCCGGCACGTCGACCTCGCCGAGACGCAGGCTTTCGACCGGGCCGAGCGACACGCGCGACTGCCTCCGCAGCACGCTCGCGCCTGCGGCCGCCAGCATGATCTCGGTGTGGTCGCGCGTGGGCAGCGGCTCGACCACGATCGTCCTGCCCTCGGCATAGAGGCCCGCATTGAGGATGCACGACTTCACCTGCGCGCTCGCGACCGGGAGCTCGTAGCGGATCCCCTGCAGCGCACCGCCTTCGACGACGAGGGGTGGGAGACCATCGGCCGACTGGACGCGCGCTCCCATCTCGGCGAGCGGGACGGCGATACGTTGCATCGGCCGCCGCCTCAGCGAGTCGTCACCCGTGAGCTCGAAACGGCCGCTCTGCCCGGCGAGCAGCCCGGCGAGGAGGCGCATCGTGGTCCCGGAGTTACCGCAGTCGATCGGCTCCGAGGGCTCGCGAAAGCCCCGCAGACCCACGCCCTCCACCCGGACGGTGTCGACATCGTCGTCGTGCACGGTCACGCCGAGCGCTCGGAGCGCCGAGGCGGTCGCCTCCGTGTCCGCCGAGCGGCCGAAGCCGCGAATCGCCGTTTCGCCCTCCCCGATCGCCCCGTACATCAACGCCCGGTGCGAGATCGACTTGTCGCCGGGGACGCCGATGTGCCCCTCCAGCGCCTTGGCCGGCTCGATCCTCATCGCTCGGGCAGAACGGGCGAGACGACCACCCCGTAGCCCTGCGCCTCGAGAAGGGCGGCGGCGCGGCGTGCCTCCTGCTCGCCGCCGATGAGCACCGTGAGCGTTCCGCCGCGATCGGGCGAGACGTGATGGAGCTCGAAGTCCTCGATGTTGATCCGCTCGGCGCCGAGGGCCTGCGTGATCCCGGCGAGAACGCCTGGGCGGTCCGGCACGTGCACCCGCAGCTGCTGCAGCTCGCCCGGGTCCGAATAGGCGTCGGCGAGCATCCGGCGGCGGTTGCCGGCCGCCTCGCCGATCCAGCGGGCGAGGAAGCCGGCGTCGCCCGAGTCGAGCGCGGCCTCGAGCTGCTCCACCCCCCGGCGGTGCTCTGCGAGCGACTCCTTCAACGGCTCGGCGTTGTCGATGAAGATGTCCACCCAGATCCGCGGATTGGCTCCCGCGACGCGGGTCATGTCGCGCAGCGACCCGCCTGCCGCCGCGAGCGGCTCGTGCCCGTCGATCCGACGTGAGCCCGCCTGGTTGACGAGCAGGTTCGCGAGCACGTGCGGCAGGTGGCTGGTGATCGCCACCAGCCGGTCGTGCGCCTGCGGATCGACGGCGACGGGCGTCGCGCCGAGACTGGAGACGAAGCCGTGCACGAGTCGATGGCGGACGGGCTCGGTCTCGGCGAGCGGCGTCAGGAACCAGGTCGCGCCGTCGAAGAGCTCCTCGCTCGCATGCTCGGCACCGCGCGCCTCGGAGCCGCATACCGGGTGGCCGCCGATGAAGCGGCTCGAGCCGCGTGCCGCCTCGCACACCGCGCCTTTGGTGGAGCCGACGTCGGTGACGGTGCACGCCTCGGCGCTGGCCTCGAGCACGGCGCGCGTCTGGGTCGCAAGCTGCGCGACCGGCGCAGCGACCACGGCGAGGTCGGCCCCGGCGAGAGCAGCGGCGAGTGAGTCGGCCGGATCGTCGATCGCGCCGCGCTCCACCGCTGCGTCCAGCGAGGCCGGGTCCGGATCGAAGCCCGCCACGCGCACGCCACCCGCCCGCTTCGCCGCGAGCGCGACAGACGCGCCGATCAGGCCCGTTCCGATGACCGCCAGGCGCTCGAGCTCCACCGGCTCAGGCTATCGCCGCGCGCACCCCGGAGGCGGGTCCCATCCCTAACCCCCACCCTCCCGGGGGAAATCGACGGTAGCTGCCTTCCTCGCACGCGTGTGTGACGGGATGGTCACGAAAGTGCGCCGATGCATCCACGGCGGCCTGCGCCGTTCGCCCGCAGATCAGCCGATCTGCTTGCCCAACAGCTCGACGACCTTGCGCACCTCGCTCACGAACTCGCCGAAATCGGCCGTCGGGATCTGCTGCGCCGCGTCGGAGAGCGCCTCCTCGGGCCGCGGGTGGGTCTCCACGATGATCCCGTCCGCACCGACCGCAGCCGCCGCGCGCGCCAACGGCAAGACCAGATCCCGCCGTCCGGCCGCATGCGAGGGGTCGACGATCACCGGCAGATGCGTCTCCTTCTTCAGCACCGCCACGGCTCCCAGATCCAACGTGAACCGCGTCGCCGTCTCGAACGTCTTGATCCCCCGTTCGCAGAGGATGATCCGCTCGTTCCCCTCCTTCGCGACGTACTCGGCGGCCATCAACAGCTCCTCGACCGACGTCGACATCCCGCGCTTCAGGAGCACCGGCTTGTCCGCGCGCCCGACCTCGGAGAGCAGGAGGAAGTTCTGGCTGTTCCTGGCGCCGATCTGGATCACGTCCGCCATCTCGAGGACGGGCCCGACGTGTCGCGGGTCCATCAGCTCCGTCACCACGGGCAGCCCCGTCTCGTCGCCGGCCTCCCGCAGGATCGCGAGGCCCTCGTCCCCGAGCCCCTGGAACGTGTAGGGAGACGTCCGCGGCTTGAACGCGCCGCCGCGAAGCATCGTCCCGCCCGCGTCCGCGACCGCCCGCGCCGTCTCGAGCGTCTGCTCGCGGTACTCGACCGAGCACGGCCCGGCGATCAGGCCGAACCACGAGTCGCCGATCTTCCGCCCGTCGACCTCGATCACCGTCGGGTCGGGCGATGCCTCGCGCGCAACGAGCTTGTACGGCTTCAGGATCGGAAGGACCTGCTCGACGCCGGGGTAGCCCTCGAGCGGCAGCGTCGCCAGCAGCTCGCGTTCCCCGATCGCGCCGATCACCGTCGCCTCGCGCCCGTGCGTCACGCGGGCCTGCACGCCCGCCTCCTGCAACCGCGCCAGCACGTGCTCGGTCTGATCCGGGGTCGCCCCCGCACCCATCACGATCAGCAGTTCGGGTGATCCGTTCGTCGCCACGGCGTTGATGAGTGTAGAGACGACGGGGTTGCACGCTTGTTTTCGGGTCTCCCGAGCGACAGCGACGGGACAAACCCGGCCAGCGGAAAATGCGTAGCATTTTTCGCTGTTGTGAGGATCTTTTCCGGTATCCGAGCTTCGGGGGCGAAGACCCTCGGCAACTACAGCGGCGGCTTCCGCCAGTACGCGGCCACGCAGGAACAGGGCGAGGCGTTCTTCTGCATCGTCGACCTGCACTCGATCACGACGCCGTTCGAGCCGCAGGAGCTGCACGAGGCGACGCTCGACCTCGGAGCGATGCTGTTCGCGACCGGGCTCGACCCCGACCGCTCGACGGTCTTCGCCCAGAGCCATGTCTCGGCTCACCCCGAGGCCGCGTGGCTGCTCGAGCTCGGTCACGAGCTTCGGCGAGCTTCGCCGGATGACCCAGTTCAAGGACCGCGCGGCCGAGCAGGACTTCGTCTCGGCCGGGCTGTTCACCTACCCGGTGCTGATGGCAGGCGACATCCTGCTCTACCAGACCAACGTCGTTCCGGTCGGGGACGACCAGCGCCAGCACGTCGAGCTGACGCGAGACATCGCGGAGCGCTTCAACCAGCGCTTCGGCGAGACGTTCGTCGTCCCCGAGGTGTCGATCCCCGAGGAGGGCGCGCGTATCCGCAACCTCCAGGAGCCCGAGCGCCTGATGTCGACGACGCGCGGCGCCCCGCAGGGAGTCGTCCGGCTCGTCGACCCGCCGGATGTCGTCCGCAAGAAGTTCAAGACCGCGGTCACCGACTCGGGAACCGATGTCCGCCACGACCCCGGCGAGAAGCCGGGCATCTCGAACCTGCTCGAGATCATGTCGGTCGCGACGGGCGAGCCGGTCGCCCAGCTCGAGTCACGCTACGACGGCAGCGGCTACGGCGCCTTCAAGGACGACGTCGGCGAGGCCGTCGTCGCGCTCCTCGCCCCGATCCAGGAGCGCTACGAGACGCTCCGAGCCGACGAGGGCGAGCTCCGTGCGATGCTCGCCCGCGGCGCCGCGAAGGCGAGCGAGATCGCCGCCCCCACGCTCGCCAAGATGTACGAGCGCATGGGGTTCGTCGCGCCCCTGGGCACCTGAGAGGCGCGCCGTCTCAATGCGGCGACGGTTCGGTTACGGACCTGCGCCGATAGTTGAATCGCAATCCGAGGAGTCGTAGGCTCGCCGTCCGAGAACAGCACTCGGATGAGGAGGTCAGCATGAAGGGGAGAGGGGCCGTCCTCGCCGCCCTCATCGTCATCGGTTTGACGGTGTTCGCGGTGCTCGGACTCGGGAACGTGCAGCGGGCGAGCGGTCACAACCAGCCGCCCAACTGCAAGCTGGACAATGGCGTGAAGCACGTCGTCTTCACGATCTTCGACAACGTCCACTTCCTACGCGACAACCCGAACGTCCCGTCGGATCTCGAGCAGATGCCTCACCTGCTCAATTTCATCCGGGACAACGGGACACTCAACGTCAACGACCACACGGTCCTGATCTCGCACACGGCGAACGGGATCCTGACCAACCTGACCGGCATGTACTCGGACCGGCACGGCCAGGCCGTCTCGAACTCCTACCGCTACTTCAGGAACGACGGATCCGGCCTGACGAACTCGTCCTCGTCGTTCAAGTACTGGACCGACCTGACGGACGACGTGAACACGCCGCCCACCGACCCCAACTACAACATGGTCAACGGCGATAGCGGCAGTCCGGCGAACGCGCCGGCGCCGTGGGTTCCGTACACGAAGTCCGGCTGCGACTGGGGCGCTACCGCCCTCGCCAACGTCGTCCTCGAGAACACGGGCACGGGCCCGGCCGGCGACATGACGAAGGTGTTCGGCCAGGGCTCGCCCGAGTGGAACGAGGCTCTCGCCGCGAACGCAGCTCCCGCGGGAACCGCCGCGCGGAACATCGCCCAGACCGACTTCGTCGGCCTGGCGATCCACTGCGCCAAGGGCTCGAAGAGCATCTGCAACGGCGACCCGAACGCGAAACCCGACGCGCTACCCGACGAGCCCGGAGGCTACGCCGGATTCCAGGGCCTGTTCGGGGCGAAGTACGTCAACCCGGCGATCTGCACCGTCTCGACGTCGAACTGCACGAACGCGACCGTGAACGGGCAGACCGGCCTGAAGAAGCTCGACGGCACGCTGATCGCCGATCAGTTCAACCAGCCGGGCTTCCCGGGCTTCGACGGCCTCTTCGCGTCGACGACGCTCTCGTACGTGGCCCAGATGCAGGAAGCGGGCATCCCGGTCACGTTCGGGTACATCTCGGACGCGCACGACCAGCACGGCGCAGGCGGGCGAGATTCACGCGACCCGCGGGCCGGGCGAGGCCGACTACGTCCAGCAGCTCCACAACTACGACACGGCGTTCGGCCAGTTCTTCGACCGCCTGAAGGCCGACGGGATCACGAAGAAGAACACGCTCTTCGTCTTCACCGTCGAGGAGGGAGACCACTTCGTGGGCTCGCTCCCGTCGCCGACCGGCTGTGACGGCGTCAACACGCCGTGCACCTACAGCCTCGCGGGCGAGGTCAACGGCAACCTGGCCGGCCTGATGGCGACCCAGCAGGGGATCACGACGCCGTTCACCGTCCATTCGGACATGGCGCCGACGATCTACCTCAACGGCAATCCGGCGCGGGACGCCGCGGTCACAAGAGCGTTCGGCCGCGGGGTCGGCGCCCTGCAGACGACCAACCCCTACACCGGCGTGAACGAGAACATCACCGCTGCGCTGGCCGACCCGGTGGAGATGAAGACGCTCCACATGGTCACGGCCGACCCGCAGCGGACGCCGACGCTGACGATGTTCGCGGCGCCGGACTACTTCCTGTTCGCGGGAGCGCCGAACTGCAACACGCCGTGCATCACCGTTCCGACGACACCGCCGACGAACACGTTCGCCTGGAACCACGGCGGGATCCAGCCGGAGATCGCGACGACCTGGCTGGGGATCGTCGGTCCGGGCGTCAAGAACTCGTCGACGGACAACACGACGTGGTCCGACCACTCCGACACGCGACCGACGATGCTCGCGTTGCTCGGGTTGAACGACCCGTACGTCCACGACGGTCGGGTGATGATGAGCGATCTCGACCATCACGCGATTCCGTGGGCCCTTCGGAAACATCAGGGCACCGTCGCGAAGCTGGGCGCCGCGTACAAGCAGCTGAACGCGCCCTTCGGCGCATTTGCGATGAACACGCTCGCGGCCTCGACCAAGGCAATCAAGAGCGGGACCCCGAGCGACGACAGCCGCTACACGACGATCGAGAATCAGATCCAGTCGCTGACCGATCAGCGGAATGCGCTGGCCACGCAGATTCGAGATGCGCTCGATGCGGCGGCTTTCGACAACGACTCGATCAGCAGGAGTCAGGCCGACGCCTGGATCGCACAGGCGCAGGCGCTGATCGTCCAGTCGGCTGCGCTGGCGGCGATGACGTAAGCCGTCCGGCCCGGCACCACGAAGGTGTTTGCGGCCCCTCCTCGGAGGGGCCGCAAACGCCTCGGGACTATTGGTGGTGGTCTCGCAGCAGCGCCAGCTCCGCGGGCTCGAGCTCGCGCCAGGCCCCCGGCTCGAGCCCATCCACGGTCAGCCCTGCGTAGCGAGCGCGGTGGAGGCGCGTGACCGGGTGGCCGACGGCGGCGAGCATCCGCTTGACCTGGTGCTTGCGGCCCTCGTGGAGGGTCAGCTCGACGGTCGACGGCGCGAGGCGCCGCGCCTTCGCGGGAGCGGTCGGGCCGTCGTCGAGCTCCACGCCGTCACGGAGCTGTGCGAGCGCCTCGTCGCTCGGCTCGCCCTCGACCTCGGCCTCGTAGACCTTCTCGACGCCGTACCTGGGATGGGCGAGCCGATGGGCAAGCGGCCCGTCGTTGGTCAACAGCAGGACGCCGGTCGTGTCGGCATCGAGCCGGCCGACGGGCACGACCCGGACCGGGTGGTCGACGAGCGCGACGACCGTGGGCCGGCCCTGCGGGTCGCGGGCCGTCGTGACGACGCCTGCGGGCTTGTGCAGCAGCACGTACGCGAGCGGCTGCAGCTCGACGGGCTCCCCGTCGACCTCGACGCGGTCGCGCGCGGCGACGAACGTGTTCAGCTCTCCGGGCTCTCCGTTGACTCTCACGCGCCCGGCCTTGATCAGCTCGTCGGCGCCGCGGCGGGAGGCGACACCCGCGCGAGCGAGGTAGGCATTGAGTCGCATACCCGCCATTATTGGGAGGTCGTGCCGCACTACGTCACGCTCATGCGCTGGACGTCGAAGGGAGTCGCCGGGCTACCGGCCTGGCGCGAGCGAGTCGAGGAGGGCGAGCGGCTGATCGAGGCCGCGGGCGGCAAGCTGATCGGCGTCTACGTCACGCTCGGCCGCTACGACGTGGTCGAGATCTTCGAGGCGCCCGACGACGACCTGGCCGCCGAGATCCTGATGAAGCTCCAGCGGCACGGCGCCGAGCACACCGAGACCCTGCGCGCGTTCACGCGCGAGGAAGCCGAAGAGATCGTCCGCCGGCTCTGACGGGCTAGGCGCCGCGGCGCCCGGCGACCGCTTCGAGGCGCTCGCGGATCTCGGCCGTGTCCTCGCCGAGGTCGTCCAGGCGCGGCAGCTCGGAGAGCGACTCGAGGCCGAACACCCGCTCGAACAGCGGCGTCGTCCTGTAGCGGACGGCCCCACCGAGCACCTCGGAGTCGCGCCCGGACTCGGCGATCAACCCGCGCTCGACAAGGCCAGCGACCACCGAGTCGGCGGCGACCCCGCGGATACGCGCGATCTCCGGCCGGCTCACCGGCCCGAGGTAGGCGACGATCGCGAGCGTCTCGAGCGCGGCCCCTGTGAGCCCGCGCTCGACCGGCCGCTCGACGAGGCGTCCGCATGCCTCTGCGGCCTCGCGCGAGGCGCGGAACGCCCAGCCGCCCGCGACGTGCTCGAGCACGATCCCGCTGCGGCCCTCGGCGAAGCGCTCCGTCAGGAGCGACATCGCGGTCTCGATCCGCTCCGGGTCGTCGTCCGCGGCGGCCGCGAGCTCGTCCACGGACAGCGGCTGCGACGCGACGATCAGCAGGGCCTCGAGCGTCCGCGCGAGCCGGTCGACCGGGCTGGCGGTGATCAGGCGGAGCGGGCGATCTCGTTCCATTCCGTCCTCCTTTCGCCGTCGATGCGCCGAACCCTGATCGGCGCGAACGACGCGGCCTGCTCCAGCGAGATCTCGTTCGAGCGCCGCAGCTCCAGCAGTGCCAGGAACGCGACCGCCTGCTCGATCCGGGTGAGCCCGCCGACCTCCGCGTCGAGATCGAAGCCGCGCCGCCTCCGCAGGACGGCCCGGAACCGCTCGAGGAACTGCGACACGGGCGGGAACCGGAGCTCGAGGTGCGCCAGCGACACCGCGGGAGGCTCGGCCGCGAGCGCCCTGCAGCGCGACGACCAGCCCCTCCGGATCCTGCGGCGCGAGCCGCCGCTCCACACGCGGCGCGAGTGGCGCAGGCCCGAGCCGGAAGTAGCGGTCGCTCTCGCCCTCCAGCCGTTCGGCGAGCCAGGCCGCGGCCTCCTTCGCGCGCCGGTACTCGGCCAGGCGCCGCGCCAGCTCCTCGGCAGCCTCCTCGGGCTCGAGCTCCGACAGCTCGGCGTCCTCGTCCGGGAAGAGCGCGCGCGCCTTCAGCTCCAGCAGGGCTGCGACGAGAACCAGGAACTCGCCGCACGCCTCGAGGTCGAGCTCCTCGCGCTCCGCGAGCCGCTCGCAGAAGGCCACGACGATGCCGGCGACGTCGACCTCGGCGAGGTCGATCTCCTCCTTCAGGACCAGGGTCAAGAGCAGGTCGAACGGCCCCTCGAAGGCGTCGAGGTCGAGCTCGAGCTCCCGCACGAACATGCGGCGCAACCTAACGAGACGGCCGGACGCGGCCCTTCGGGATCGCCATCGTCGGGCCCTCGGGCACGCGGCGGCTCGGCCGCCGTGGCGCCGACTCCCCTTCCCCGCGCCGGAGGAACTGCCACCAGACGAAGAACCCGGTCGAGCAGGCGAACACGACGATCGAGACCCACGCGTTCAGCCGCAGCCCGGCAAAGTGGTGCGCAGGGTCGATCCGCAGGAGCTCCTCGAAGAAGCGCCCGAAGGTGTAGAACGAGACGTAGAGCGAGAAGAGCGCCGGCGGCTTGAAGCGGAAGCGCCGGTCGAGCAGGAGCAGCGCGACCACGCCGAGCCCGTCGTAGATGAACTCGTAGAGGAAGGTCGGCTGGAAGGTCGCGTGGCTCTCGTAGCCCACGACGCGGTGCTCGGGGTCGATCTTCAGTCCCCACGGGAGGTCGGTCGGCTTGCCGTACAGCTCCTGGTTGAACCAGTTGCCGAAGCGACCGATCCCCTGCGCGAGCAGGAGCCCCGGCGCGACCGCGTCCATGAAGTCGCGCACGCGTGCGCCCGAGCGGTAGACGACGAACGCCCCCGCGAGGCAGCCGAGCAGGATCCCGCCCCAGACGCCGAGGCCGCCTTCCCAGACGGCGAAGATCCCCTTCCACTTCGGGCTCGTGACCTCGTTCCAGCTCGTGATGTCGTGGTACGCGCGGGCGCCGATGATCCCGAACGCCACACCCCACACGGCCACCCGCAGGACGAGGTCCCAGTCACCGCCCCGTGCGACCCAGCGCACGCCCGTCAGCCAGACGCAGGCCGCGATCGCGACCAGCAGGATCAGGCCGTACATGTGGATCGTCACCGGCCCGAGCGTGAGCGTGCCGGTGTGAGGCGACGGGATGAAGGCGAGCATCACGGGCGGACATTCTGCCCGTGGCCCGAAACGCCTGCGTCCGAAGGCGTCGCTTGCGACGCCGACCATAGAGGCCGTGCCGGCTTTGCCGGCGGGGCCGTCCTGCGTCGCTTGCGACGCCGACCATAGAGGCCGTGCCGGCTTTGCCGGCGGGGCCGTCCTACGACGCCGTCCTAGATCAGGATCTCGATCGCCAGCTCGTAGGGGCAGCCCTGCGAGATCAGCTCGATCGCGTGGTGGAGGTCGATGTCGTGCCGCGCGGCGAGCGCGACTGCGTCGGTCGGGCTGTAGCCCCCGCGAATCAGCTCCTCCGCGCGCCAGTGCTCGACACGCTCCATCTCGGTGTCGTTGACGACTCGAAGCTCCGCAGCAGTCATCGTACGTTTGTTATTCGGGCGAACGGCTCGGTCGGTTCTCCCCCGCCTGGGGGATTGTCAGATGCTGCGGGCGATCGAGAGCGCCTGCGCGCGCGTCAGCCTTCCCTCCAGCCGCATCGTGATCCCGTCCCGCAGCCAGAGCAGGACGTTCCCGTGGATGAGGACCGTTCGCTCGCGGAAGCCGAGGTCGCGCCCGAGGTAGGTCAGCGTGTGCGGGCCGCCCTCGAGCCAGAGGCCGGGACGGCCGTTCACGGTCACCGACTCGATCGTCGTCTTGCCGGCGGCCAGCTTCTTCAGCAGGTCCTCGCGCGACGAGCTGAACTGCGACAGCAGGAGCGGGTGGCCGTAGCCTCGGAGGACCACCGTCGCGAGCGAGTCGTCGAGCACGTAGACGGGCGGCGTTCCCTGCAGCGGCGGCAGCGCCAGCCGGAAGCCGACCGCGCTCTCGGCCTGCTCGCGCGTGAGCTTCCGTCCGAGGCCGCCCGCCTGCGCGCGCTCGACCGCCGGCGGAAGCGTCTCGACCCGCTCCACGCTCGCGCCGCCGAGGTGGAACCAGCGCAGGATGGCCGATCTCGAGTCCGGCACGGCGAAGGCGACGACGGACGCCGCGGCGAGCAGGGCGAAGGCGAGCGCGGCGGCCCTGCGCAGCGGGAACGGCCGGCTCCCCTCGAGCCGCTCGACGACCGCCGGAGCGAGGTCGGGCGTCGGCCGGGACGTCGAGCTCCCGCCCGAGCGCGACCAGCCGCTGCTCGAGCCCGTTCACAGGCGCTCCTCCCCCAGCTCGCGTCGCAGCCGCTCGAGCCCGCGCGCGAGCCGCGACTTGACCGTGCCGCGGCGAACGCCGAGCACGGCGGCCGTCTCCTCCTCGGAGAGCTCGAGGAAGTAGCGGCACGTGACGGTGTCGCGCTGGTCGTCCGCGAGCCGTTCGACCGCGGCGAGCAACCGCTCCCGCTGCTCCCCCGCGAGCAGAGCCGCCTCGGGGGACGGGACCGCGTCCCCCGGGCGGTCCTCGGCGGCCGCGCGCAGCGCCAGGCGCTCGCGGCGCGCGGCCGAGCGGCGGCGGTTGCGAGCCTCGTTGGCGACGATCCGGAGCAGCCACGGCCGCAGCGGCGCTCCGCGGCGGAAGCGGCCGAGCGCACGAAAGGCCTTCACGAACCCGTCCTGCGCGGCCTCCTCGGCGTCCGCCGCGCTCCCGCTCAGCAGGTAGGCGGTTCGAAAGGCGATCCCCTGGTGCATGCGCACGATCGACTCCCAGGCGCGGAGGTCGCCGCGCCGCGCTCGCTCGACGAGCTCCGATTCATCCAGTGGCCGGTCCACCACCGCAGCTTCTACACCTGTAGCCGCGGACAGGTTCCCCGAGTTACGGCGGCCAGACCTCGCCCTCGACGAGCTCGACCGAGTTGCCGGCCGGATCGCGGACGTAGAACGAGCGCCCGCCCGGCTCCCATGAGTGCTCGTGTTCGATCTCGATGCCCTGCTCACCCAGGCGGTTGGCGAACGCGTCGAGGTCGGGAACCGAGAGCGCGATGTGGCCCGGCCCGCGGGCCCCGTGCGACGGAACCAGCCGGTCCGGGACCTCGGAACGGGCCGGGTCGAAGATCAGAAGGACACCGCCGTCGTCAAGGCGGAAGACCGCGCTCAGCTCGTTCGGCTCGCGCAGCTCCCGGAGGCCGAGAGCGTCGGCGTAGAACGCGGCGGCCGCAACCACGTCGTCGGCGTACAGCACGGTCTCGTAGACGCGCACCGCCCGAGTGTGACGGAACCCGGGCGTGTTCCACGGTGTAGAGACGGCAACCCTGCGAAAGGAGCTCGCAATGAAGCGCCTCGTGTTCGTCCTCGCTCGCTGCAGCCGTGCTCGCGCCGGCCGCGCTCGCCAAAGGCCCGACCGGCGCCACGATCACGGGCCCGGGTCTGGGCAAGGCGCTGTCAATCACCGGGAACGGCGAGAGCGGGGGCACCACGCTCGGGTACCTCACGCAGTACACCGGCTTCTTCCCGGCCGTGTTCGGGCAGATCCCCGATCCGATGCTCCACGCAAGGCCGTCCGGAAACCTCGGCCCGAAGTACACGATTCACTACGTCGTGCCGGATGGTGAGGGCACGAAACACCGGATCGTCCAGGAGCTCTACCCGTACGCGCGCGGCGGCCCGGTCACCCACATGAAGGCGGGCCAGCCGATCTTCGGCGACCGGAGCCGCGGCGGCTGGTATCGGGCTGATCCCGCGCTCGAGGCTCTGCTCGTTCGCCACGGGCTCCCCCGCACCGCGCCGCGTCTCTCGGCGGCGCCCACACCGACGCCCGCGGGCGGAAACGACACCGCCGTGATGCTCGGCATCGGAGCGCCTCTTGCCGTGCTGCTGGCCGGAGGCGCAGCGTTCGTCGCGAGACGCAGGTTCCGAAAGCTGGGCTAGGCGACCGCAGCCTCGCCGAGGAGCGCCTTCACCTCGGCGAAGAAGTCGGGCTCCGGCTTCACGCGGAACTTCGACCCCAGCTGGAACGTGCGCGGGCCGTCGGAGGTGACGAGGTCGACGACAACCGGGGCCTCGCCCGGGAAGTCGCGAACGACCGCGGCGAGCTCGCGGATGATCCCGGCGCGCGTCGCGCGCGCGTCGAGCTTCAGGCGCACCTCGCGGCGCTCAGGCGTCGCCTCGAACGACGAGACCTCCATCGCGATCAGCTTCGTCTCCCCCTCCTTGTGGTCGATGCGCGCCTTGACGACGAGCACGGCATCCGTGATCAGGAGCTCGCGCGCGGCTGCGTAGACGGAGTTGAAGACGACCACCTCGGTGCTCCCGAGCACGTCGTCGAGCCGCATGAAGACCATCGGCTCGCCCTTCTTCGTGGTCAGCGGCTTGAGCGCCGAGACGATCCCGGCCACGGTCACGACCTCGCCGTCTCGGCGGCGGTCGAGCTCGGCGAGCGACGCGTCGGTCTTGCGCCTGAGCTGCGCGCGGATCGCCTCGAGCGGATGCTCCGAGACGTAGAGGCCGAGCGTCTCCTTCTCGAGCCGCAGGAGCTCGTTCTTCTCGAATTCCTCGGAGCCGATCGGCGGGGGCTCGAGCTTCTCCTCGACCTCGGCGAAGAGCGAGCTCTGCCCGCGCAGCCGCTCGTCCGAGGCGCGCTGCCCGTGCGAGAGCGCGTGCTCCAGCGCTTCGAGCATCCCGCGCCGTGAGGCACCCGTCGAGTCGAGCGCGCCGCACTTGACCAGCGACTCGAGCGCGCGCTTGTTCACGACCTGTGGGTCGACGCGCTCGGTGAAGTCCCAGAGCGACGCGAACGGGCCGCCCTCCTCGCGAGCGCTGACGATTGCCCGCGCCGCCGAGTCGCCGACGTTCTTGACCGCGTTCAGGCCGAACCGGATCCGCCCCTCGACGACGGCGAAGTCGCACTTGGACGAGTTCACCTCCGGCGGCAGCACCTCGATCTCGATCTCGCGGCACGCGTTCACGTAGAACGGCACGCGGTCCTTGGTGTTCATCACCGAGGAGATGAGCGCCGCCATGTACTCCTTCGGGTGGTGGGCCCGCAGCCACGCGGTGCGATAGGCGATGAGCGCGTAGCAGGCGGCGTGCGACTTGTTGAACGAGTAATCCTGCGCCTGCTCCATGTCCTTCCAGAGCTGGTTCGCGACCGCGGGCGTGACCGAGTTCGCCGCGCACCCTTCCAGGAACTTGTCCTTCAGAGACGCCATCAGCTCGTGGATCTTCTTGCCGATCGCCTTGCGGAGATCGTCGGCCTCGGCGGGCGTGAAGCCGGCGAGCTGCTTGGCGATCTCCATGTACTGCTCCTGGTAGATGCAGATGCCGTAGGTGAGGCCGGTGATCGGCTCGAGGCGCTCGTCCGGGAACGTGACCGCCTCCTGCCCCGCCTTCCGCCGCGCGTAGACGGGGATGTACGACATCGGCCCCGGCCGGTAGAGCGCCACGAGGGCGATCAGGTCCTCGAACTCGGTCGGCTTCACCTGGCGCAGCGCCTCGCGCATGCCCGACGACTCGAACTGGAAGACCCCGGTGGCTTCGCCGCGCTGCAGCATCTTGTAGGTCGCCGGGTCGTCGAGCGGAATCGTGGCGATATCGACGCCGCCGACGAGCTCGACCGCCTTGTCGATCACGTCGAGGTTGCGAAGGCCGAGGAAGTCGATCTTCAGCAACCCGAGCGCCTCGACGTCGTTCATCGCGAACTGCGTGACCACCTCCTGGTCGGCGCCCTTCTGCTGGAGCGGGACGACGTCGGTCAGCGGCCGGTCCGAGATCACGACGCCGGCCGCGTGAATCGAGTCCTGGCGGACGAGTCCTTCGAGCGGCTTCGCCAGGTCGACGATCTCGCGGACGAGCGGGTCGGAGTCGTAGGCCGTCTTGAGCTCGGTCCCGGGCTTGAGGCACTCGTCGAGGTAGACCTTCGGCCCCTCGGGGATCAGCTTCGCGATCTTGTCGACGGTCCCGTACGGGATCTCGAGCACGCGCCCCGAGTCGCGGACGGCAGCGCGGGCCATCATCGTCCCGAAGGTGATGATCTGGGCGACGCGGTCGCGCCCGTACTTCTCGGCGACGTAGTTGATCACCCGGTCGCGGCCGGCGACGGCGAAGTCGATGTCCATGTCGGGCATCGACTTGCGACCGGGGTTGAGCATCCGCTCGAAGAGCAGCCCGTAGCGGATCGGGTCGACGTCGGTGATCTCGAGGCAGTACGCGGCGAGGCTTCCCGCCGCGGAGCCGCGCCCCGGCCCGACCGAGATGCCGTTGCGCTTCGCGAAGGCGATGAAGTCCCAGACGATCAGGAAGTAGTCGGCGAAGCCCATCTCCTTGATCGTCTTGAGCTCGAACCGCAACCGCTCCTGCAACTCGGACGTCACCTGGTCGTAGCGCTTCTGCAGGCCTTTCTCGCAGAGCTCGACCAGGAACTCGAACGCGTCCCGCCCCTCCGGGACCGGGAAGCTGGGCAGGAGGATCTTCCCGAGCTCGAGCTCGACGTTGCAGCGCTCGGCGATCTCGAGCGTCCGCGCCATCGCGGCGTCGAGCCCCGGGAAGTCGAGCGCCATCTCGGCCGCCGACTTGAAGAAGAACTGGTCGGTGTCGAAGCGCCAGTGGTTCGGGTTCTTGAGCGAGTCGCCCGACTGGATGCAGAGGAGAGCCTCGTGCGCCTTCGCGTCCTCGTGCCGGAGGTAGTGGACGTCTCCGGTCGCGACCAGCGGCAGGCCGGCCTCTTCCGCCAGCGCAGTGAGGGGCGGGTTGATCCGTGCCTGGACGTCGATGCCCGCGTTCTGGATCTCGACGTAGGTCGAGTCGCGCCCGAAGATCTGGGCGAGCCTGTCGAGCTCCGCCCGCGCGTCGCCGGGGCGGTTCTCTTCGAGCGCCTTGCAGACGCGGCCCGAGAGGCACCCGGAGAGCGCGACCAGTCCGCCCGCGTGCTGCTCGAGCAGCTCCCAGTCGACCCGCGGCTTGTAGTAGTAGCCCTCGAGGTAGCCCGCGGAGGCGAGCTTGATCAGGTTCGCGTAGCCGGTGTTGTCCTCGGCGAGGAGCGTCAGGTGCGCGTAGCCCTTTTTCTGGGCGTGCCGGTCGTCCGCCACGTACACCTCGCAGCCGATCAGTGGCTTGACGCCCTGCTTGCCCGTCTCCTTGACGAGCTCGACCGCGCCGGCGAGCGAGCCGTGGTCCGTGAGCGCCACCGCCGGCATCTCGAGCTCCGCCGCGCGAGCCGCCAGAGCCGGGATCCGGCAGGCCCCATCGAGGATGGAGTACTCGGAGTGAACGTGAAGATGGACGAAGCCGGCCTCTGCCACGGGAGGCCTAGTGTAGAACCGCCTCCTGTCGGACTCGACGCGCCGCCCGGACCATCAGTTGTCGCGCGTCCTCCGCCTGGCTATCACCTCATCTCCCGGGCGAGCTCGGCCGCCACCCGACCCGCCGTTCGCTCGGCTCGATCGCCTCGTCGCCGCCCTCGCCGAGACCGTCGAGGGACGTCCTCGAGCCGCGGAGCTGGGTGCCCGCTCTCGACCCGCAGCCGCTCGATCAGCGCGCTCGCCGCCTCACGCGTCTCCGGGAACTCCTCACCGGCCCGCTCGCACAGAACGGCAGCGAGTGCGTAGACCTGTCGCACGGTCGGCTTCATGCCTCCATGGAAGCAAGCGTGGATCCGAGCCGTGTGCCGAATCTGTGAAATGGGAGGGCTTGCCGCCGCCTAGCCCGGTTTCCATCCCAACGCGCGACACCAGGCGAACGCCAGGTACGCATCCGACGACTTCGACCATTCGAGCCACGCGCGCCTCATTGCGTCGAGGTCGCTTGCTGTTGCGAGTCCATGCTTCCTCGCCGAGCGCGCATACCACGTGTCACCGCAGTCCTTGGCCCGCTCTCGACCGAACGCCTCCACGGCCTCGCCGGTGCCGTGGCAGGCGAACTTGGACGTGGCGGTGACCCGATCGAAGCCGGCGCCCCCGAGCAGGCCGCGGAGCCGGCGGCCGCGATAGGGATCGGCGGCGTTCTCGAGCAGCCACACCTGCTCGCGGATCGTGTAGAACCGCCGCAGAAGCTCGTCGTCGGGACCGGCCAGGACCAGGCCGCCGTACTCGACGCAGGCGACACCGAGAACGCCGCCCGGCTTGAGGGTCCGTTTGATCTCGACGAGGCCAGCGAGCGGGTCTTCGAGCATCTCGAGCATCGAGTGACAGAGACAGGCGTCGAAATGATCGTCGGGAAAGTCCAGGCCGTACACGTTGCCAACGAGGAACTCGACGTTCTCGATGCCTTGCTCGGCGGCGTAGCGCCGGGCGTCGGCGAACTCCTCGTCGTCCCGATCGACACCGACGACGTGACCGACGGCTCCCGCCAGGCCGAGCGTGATCGTTCCCTCCCCGCACCCGACATCCAGGACGAGGAACTCCTCGCTCAGCTGCGGAAAGAGAAAGTCGGCGTGGTCCGCCGCAGTCCTGAGCTCGAGAGACGCCTCGAAGGCGCTGACCGCTACGAGGCTCCCATCTCGGCCATCGCAGCCTTGCTGCGCTCTGCCATCTCCTCTTCGGTCAGGTCCTCCTTGTGGGTCGCCATCGACCAGACGTGCCCGAACGGGTCGGTGACGGTTCCGAAGCGGTCGCCCCAGAACATGTCTTCGAGGGCCATCGTCTCGGTCGCGCCGGCCTCGATCGCCTGCTCGAAGGTCGCGTCCACGTCGTCGACGTAGAGGAAGAGCGACGCGGTCGGGCCGCCGCGCTCGGCGGGCGGGCGGACGCTCGACTGCTCGAACGGATCGGAGAGCATCAGGATCGAATCGCCGATCTTGATCTCCGCGTGCGCGATCTTGCCGTCGGGCCCGGGCATCCGCATGACTTCTTCGGCGCCGAGGGCCTTCGTGTAGAAGTCGATCGCCTTGGCCGTGTCCTCGACGGCGAGGTACGGCGTGATCGTGTGGTACCCGTCGGGTATCGGCTGGACAGCCATCTCTCTCCCTTCGGTAGCGGTCACGGCCAGTCTAGGTGAACCCGGATTCCGGCGAGACGGGTCGCCTAGCCGCTTCTCTCGGTGACGGTCAGCTCGACCGCGTAGAGCTCGTAGGGCAGGCGCTCCAGCTCGCGGAGGCGCGGGTCGGGGACGGTGAAGAACCGCTGCAGCGCCCGCTCGCGGAGCCAGTCGAGCCGGGCGTCCGCCGCCAGCACCTCGTCGATCGCGCGCCTGTCGCCGCCGAGGGCCACGTGCTCCACTCGCACGCGCCACGGATCGAGCACGCGAAGCGCCGTCTCGGCCGCGACCCCGACGAGGACACGGGCCTGCTCCTCGCGCCGCCGACGGAACCGGTTCGCCGACGAGCCGCCCTTCTTGTGCTTCCCCTTCACGAAGCGCGTACCGACCTTCGACGCGACCAGTCGCTCGCCGTCGAGGACGCCGACCGCGTAGCCGCCGAGCCGCACGAGCAACGCGGCGACGAGGTGGTCCTCCGCGAGCGCCTCGAAGAGCGGACCGAGCTCGACCCGGTCGTACTCGCCCTCGTGCGCGAGGCCGAAGGGCGGGCGCACGGTCACCACCTCCGCCGCCGCCTCGATCCTCGCCGCGCCGTCGGCGTACACGGTCCTTCCCGGCTCGCCCTCGAGCGGGGACAGCCGCTTGCGCACGTTCTCGCGTCCCCCTGCGCCGCTCGCGAACTCACAGAACGGGCAGCGCGCTTGCTCAACACCCAACCCCGGTTCAGCCACGTCACCACGTCGACGGCTCTCCGGTCGCCGGCCAGCTCCGCTGCCCTATCCCTGTCTTCCCACGTCCCGAGTACGTGTAGCGCTGTCACGGCCGCAGCCTCGATCTGGGCTCGCGCCAGCTCCTCACGTCTCCTCCGGAATCGGTTCACCTAAGAGCTCTCCTTTCTTGTGCTTCTCGAATACGAAGCGTGTCTCTACCCGGTCTCCGAGTAGTCCGGTCTGATCAGCTCCTTGCGCGTAAGCGACTGCAGACTGAGGATCACCCTCGGCCTCAGCTCCGTTGGGCGAGAGCAGCGACACGGCCTTCCACGAGAACACGCGCCCGACGATCGAAGCCCGCTCGATCACGGCGCGTTCCTCCGGGTCCAGGCGCTCGAGCCGCGCGGTGAGGAGCGCATTGATCGTCGGCGGGATCGCCAGGCCCGCGAGATCCCCGGCGACCTGCCACTTGCCATCCACGCGTCGGAGAATCCCGTCGTCGATGAGCATGCGGAGCGTCTCCTCCACGAAGAGCGGATTTCCTTCGGCGAGCTCCGCGATCCTGATCCGCGTATCGCCGGTGAAGTCCGCTCCACCGGAGAGGTTGCGGATGAGCCGGTTGATCTCTACGTCACGTAACGGGTCGAGCGCGCCCAGCCTTGCGTTCGGCTTGGTGCTCATCCAGCCCGAGCGAACTTCGAGGAGCTCCGGCCGGGCAAGACACAAGAACAGCACGGGCGCGCTTCTGATCCAGTCGGCCAGGTACTCGAGCAGGTCGAGGAACGTCGCCTCAGCCCACTGGATGTCGTCGAAGACAACAACCAAGTGGGCGCTTCTCGCCCAGGTGCTCGAAGAGCTTCCTCACCGCCCAGAACGTCTCCTGAATGCCAGGCGTGTCCGGGCTCGCCCGGAGAAGTGTGGCCAGCCGCTCGCCCACGAGCACGGCATCGCCTTCATCGCCGAGGAGCTCAGAGATCTTCCTCTGCGCCTCCTCCGGCCCGTCGCGCTCGTCGATGCCGGCCGCCTCTCTCAACACCGCCGCGATCGGCCAGAACGTGATGCCTTCCCCGTACGGCAGGCAGCGTCCTCTGAGCACCGTCGCGCGTCCCCGAACCTTGGCGAGGAACTCGTGACTAAGCCTCGACTTACCAACGCCTGCGGCCCCGATCAGCGTCACGAGTGCGGCTTCGGCCCTCTCGGCCCTCTGCTCCAGTCCCTCGAGCAGCGCTAGCTCGCGATCGCGTCCCACGAGCGGAGAGTCCAGACGGCGCGTCCAGCCGGGCGCCGAGGTGTCGAGCGCCAGCAGCCTGAACGCAGGCAGAGGCTCACGCAGCCCCTTCAGTGTCAGGGGACCTACGTCCTCTACCGAGACCGCCTCCCGAACGAGCCGGTACGTGGGCTCGCCCTATGAGTACCTCGCCGAGCTGCGCCGCGCCTCTCGAGACGTGAGGCCGTGTTGACCGTGTCACCGGCCACGAACGACTGGCCACGGCCGGGATCGCCTGCGATGACCTCGCCGGTGTTCAGGCCTGTCCGCGCGGCGAGCGTGACTCCCCAGTCCCGCTGGAGCTCTCCGTTCAGCCTCCGAAGCTCGTCGCGCATCTCGAGTGCCGCGCGCACTGCCCGCAGCGCGTCGTCCTCGTGCACCTTTGGGACGCCGAAGACTGCCATCACGGCGTCGCCGATGAACTTCTCGACCACACCCCCGTGCCGCTCGAGCACCAGCCTCATCTCTCACGCCGAAGACGTACAAAGCAACGGTCACCAGCTGGTTGAAGCCGCTGGGCCTGAAATACCAGGACATCCCGCCGAACGTGCATACGTTCTTCAAGGGCCTCACCCAGGCAGAGCTGAGCGGACTGGCGAAGCTGCAGCACTTCATGACCACCGAGAAGGTGAAGGGCCTCTACGAGGTCATCCCGAAATCCAACCCGCCCAAAGGGACGCTCGCGAAGCTCTAGCCGTCATGGCACACGTACAAGAGGCTCCCGTCACGGCGAGCGGGTACCTGCGGCGCAAGATCGGTCTGGTCCTGCCCGCGCTCGTGGAAGCGAGCGAGCGGGTCTGCACGCACCCCCGCGTGCGTGAGCTCTACCCGGAGTACCTCGTCACCTCGCACTGCATCATCCGCGCGAGCGTTCCGCTGATGGAGGCAGGGCGCGAGCGGGCACTGGCGCTTGCGGACGACGACCCGGTGGCTGCGGCGCTCGCGCCGTACTATGAGCATCACATTCCGGAAGAGCTCCATCACGACGACTGGCTGCTCGACGACCTCGAGGTGCTCGGCCGGGAGCGCTCGGACATTCTCTCGCGGATACCTGCGCCGACCGTCGCCGCGCTCGTCGGAGCCCAGTACTACTGGATGTTCCACTACCACCCGGTAGCGCTGCTCGGCTACATCGCAGTACTCGAGGGCTACCCGCCCACGCCCGAGCTGGTCGACGACCTGGTGGCGGCACCGGCTACGACCCGAGTGCCTTCCGGACCGTGCTCGCGCACGCCGAGCTCGACCCCGGGCACAGCGCCGAGCTCGACGAGCTACTCGACAGCCTCCCTCTCACGCGGGAGCAATCCGGCGTCGTCGGCCTTAGCGCCATGACAACGGTCGAGCTGTACGCACGCGCCCTCGACGAGGTCGTCGACGAATACGGGGCGTCGGCTAGATCCGTGGCTCGCTGAGCTCCGGTCCAAAGAAGAAGGGCGGCCCGTAAGCCGCCCTTCACGCCTGCGCGTCCTTCCGTCTCTGCGGCCCAGACGTCAGTTCGCGCATATCGGATGCTGCCTCGTTCGAGCGCTTCTTCCGTCCCCCAGGTGGGGGATTTGCAGGGGAAAGCTCCAGACAACACAAAGCGGGGCCGCCGCCTGGCCCCGCTTCGAGTCTCCAGTGAGAGGAGAAGCCGCAGTTGAGATCCGACGGGCCTCGCCGCATGGAGGCCCTTCAGTTTCCGAGGCGCCCCCGCCGCATCGGGGCACGTTCTCGGTTGCAGACGGAGTATCGCCAGGGTGAGCCGCTTGACCCATCACTCGTACTTGGTTGACCGCCCTACTTCACTCCTGGGATGCCTCCCAGATGCGCCAATCCAGCTCGTAAGCCCTGATTCCAAGCCGTTTTGCCGCTTCGGAGACCACCGCGATGACGTCCGAGTCGCCGAGTGGCCGCCCGACAGCCGATTCGGCGAACCGCCTGACGTGGACGTCGGGCTTGACCGTGTCGACCCCCTGGCGCATGAGCAGCGACTCGTAGACGGCGCGTCCGAGCCCTTTCACGCGGCCCTGGAAGTCGTCCTCGAACGTGCTTCGCTGCGCCCACGCCAGGAGAGCTGCCCGATCGGCGACGCCGATGCTGCGGAAGTACGCGGCCAGTCCGCGCAGCTGTCCGGCGCGCGTCCACAGGTTGTAGCCCCAGAGGTACTGGGCGAGAGCGGTGTTGCCCGCCTTGTCGTCCGCGAAGCGCTCGAGCACGCGCTCGAGATCGTCCAGCGTGCGCACCTCGTCCCAGCGGTGCTCGCGGAAGTGCGCAAGCGCCTTGACGACGATCGCCGTCTTGAGCATGTAGTCGACGACCGTCACGAGCAGGTTCACGACGTAGTCGTCCTCGAGGTTCGAGCCCTCGGCGGGCGGCAGGGCCTTCGCGGCCGAGACGACCTTCGTCACGTCGCTGTCGGTGATCGTGCGTGCCATTGGGCTTCGAGCCTAGAGCCTGTTTACGATCGGACGCGATGCGGATCCCGCCTGCGCGAGTCGAGCGGCTGCCCGAGCAGTACTTCGGGGCGCTGCTTGCGCGCGTCTCCGCGGCAGCGGCTGCCGACGGAGAGGCTCTCATCGATCTCGGGCGCGGGAACCCGGAGACCGGCCCGCCGCCGCACGTGGTCGAGGCGCTCGCGCGCGGCGCGTCCGACGAGACCGCCCACGGGTACGCGCCGTTCCGTGGGCTGCCCGAGCTGCGCGAGGCGATCGCCGGCCGGTACCGCGACCACTACGGCGTCGCCCTCGACCCGGACACGGAGGTCGCCGTCGTTCCCGGGACGAAGACGGCGATCGTCGAGCTCTCGCTCGTGCTCGCGGACGAGGGTCAGGTCGTCGTGCTGCCCGACCCCTACTACCCCGACTACCCGTCAGGCCCCGCGCTGGCCGGAGCCCGCACCGGCTACGTCCCGCTTCTCCGCGAGAGAGGCTGGGCACCCGACTTCTCGCAGGCGCCGACCGAGGACGTCGCAGCCATCTACCTCAACTACCCCTCGAACCCGTGCGCGGTGGCGGCGCCCGACGGCGCCTTCGAGGGCGCGATCGCGTACGCGCTGGAGACCGGCGCCGCGGTCGTGCACGACTTCGCGTACGGCGACCTCGTCTTCGACGGGCAACGGCCGCGCAGCTTCCTCGCCACGCCCGGCGCGAAGGAGGTCGGGGTCGAGATGTTCTCGATGTCGAAGTCGTATGGCATGGCCGGCTGGCGGGTCGGCTTCGTCGTCGGGAGTGCCGAGATCGTCGAGCGTGTCAACCTGCTCAACGACCACTGCCGCGTCGGGATCTTCCGCCCGCTCCAGGAGGCCTGCATCGCGGCGCTGACCGGGCCGCAGGAGTCGGTGGCCGAGCGGCGCGACACCTACCAGCGGCGCCGCGACCGCGTGCGGGAGGTGCTCGGGCACTCGGTCTGCGAGGGAACGTTCTACGTCTGGGTCGAGCTCCCGAACGGCGTCACCGCCGCGAGCCTCCTCGCCGAGCAGCGGATTGCTGTCGCGCCCGGCGAGGGCTTCGGGTCACGCGGCGAGGGCTGGGCCCGCCTCTCGCTCGCGGTTACCGACGAGACGCTCGAGCGAGGGCTCGAGCGTCTCGCGGGCGTGTTGGGCTAGACGTTCGCGGTCTCGAGCTCGACGACGGTCGCCTCGAACAGCGACACCGACTCGATCGTGAGGCCGAGCCCGGCCACGAGCTGTTCGCGGCGAGCGGCGAGCGTCTCCTCGGAGGTCTTTGCCGCCTCCTCGCTGTTCCAGAGGATGATCGCCTTCGCGCTGGCGTTGTCCTTGTTCCACAACGCGATGTAGCCCGCGTAGCCGTCGTATTCGCGAAGCATCGGGATAACCGTCCCGACGATCGTGTTGATCGCGTTCTCGCGCTTCTCGGGGTCAGCGCCCGAGAAGGAGATCAGCCGTGCGTACATGACGCCTCCTTGTCTCGTGTGTGCTCGCTACTCCTCGCTGCGGCGGCTGCGCACGAAGGCCAGCGCGCCGGCGAGGCCCGCGGCTCCCAGCGCGATCAGCGACGCGCCCTTCTGTCGCCGATCGGCCGAGCGGGTTTTCTTGACCATGCGCCTGAGGCGGTTCGTCTGGATCACACTCCAGCCGAGCAGCGCGTTACGGCGCGTGAAGATAGCCACGGCTGGTGTTCTAACAGCTAGCCGAAGCTCATGCGCTGGCCGCGGCCTTGCGCTTGTTCGGCATGTGGATCGCGCGGCCGAGCGCCAGGAGGCCGGCCTCCTTGATCGCCTCCGAGAGCGTCGGGTGCGCCGTCATGCCGTCGGCCACCGTCTCGACGGTCGCCTCCGCGTCGAGTGCGACCACTCCCGCCTCGATCAGGTCGGTCACGTGCGGGCCGACCATCACGAGCCCGAGCAGCTCGCCGTAGCGGCTCTCGTGGATCGACTTGACCCAGCCGACGGTCTCGTTCTGCATCACGGCGCGGGCGTTCGCGACCCACGGGAACACGCCGACCTCGACGTCGTCTCCGTACCGCTCCCGTGCCTCGGCCTCGGTGAGCCCAACGCCTGCGATCTCCGGGTCGGTGTAGATCGGCCGCGGGACGCCGCGGTTGTCGACGACGGCGTCGTGGCCCATCGCGTTCTCGGCGGCGACCTCGCCTTCGCGGAAGGCCGTGTGCGCGAGCTGCCAGTAGCCGGCGCAGTCGCCGACCGCGTAGATGTGAGGCTGCGTCGTGCGGCGGTGCTCGTCGGCCGCGATCCCGGTTCGCTTGTCGAACTCGACGCCGATCTCCTCGAGGCCGAGACCTTCTACGGTCGGCCCTCGGCCGGTCGCGACGAGCATGAGGCTTGCCTTCGTCGACTCTTCACCGTGGTGGACGCGGAGGCCGTTGTCGGTCTCCTCGACCCGGTCGCAGGTCGTCTCGAGATGGAGCGTGATGTCGCGCTTGCCGAACTGCTTGGCGAGCTCCTTCGCCGCGTCGGCGTCCTCCTGCGGGATCAGCTGCGGCAGCATCTCGATGATCGTCACCTCGGAGCCGAAGCGGTTGAGGATCGAGGCGAACTCGCAGCCGATGATCCCGCCGCCGAGGACGACGAGGCGCTTCGGGACCTCGGTCTGCGCGAGAAGGCCGGTCGAGTCGACGCAGCGCTTGGAGTCGAGGCCCTCGATCGGCGGGCGCAGCGGGTACGAGCCGGTCGCGATGATCGCCTGCTTGAACGTGACGTCCTCGCCGTCCTCGACCGCGATCGTGTTCGGGCCGGTGAAGCGGCCGGTGCCCTTGACCCACTCGACGCCGTTCGCCTTGAACAGGCTCGCGACGCCGCTGGTCATCTGCTTGACGACCGCCGCCTTCCAGTCGTTCGCCGCGGCGAAGTCGAGGGTCGGCAGGCCCGTCTGGACGCCGAACTTCGGGAAGCTCTCCTGCGCCTCCTTGAGCGCGAAGGCCGTCTGCACCCAGGCCTTGGTCGGGATGCAGCCGACGCGCAGGCAGGTGCCGCCGAGCTCCGGCTCCTTCTCGATGCAGACGGTCTTGGCGCCGAGCTGCGCGGCGCGGATCGCCGCCGTGTAGCCGCCCGGGCCGCCGCCGAGGACGGCAACGTCACATTCCATCGTCTCTGGCTCCTCGCTTGGGTTCGGGGGCGATCCTAGCGGCGGGGCGCAAAGTCACGCTTTCGACACAGAGGCGTCACACACCCGCGCCGGTTTGCTCGGTACGCTCATTGCGGGTGGTGGTTCGGGGTGGCCCCGGAGGCGGAGGGGTCGACGACTCGGCCGGCGGAGAGCTCGACGATCTCGTCGACCTGGTCGAGGCCTTCCGGGCGGTGGGTGATCAGGAGGACGGAGCAGTCGCCGGCGGCGTCGAGGAGGTCGCGCATCAGGGCCTCGGCGGTCGGTGGGTCGAGGTGCGCGGTCGGCTCGTCGAGGACGAGCACCGGCGCGTCGGCGAGGATGGCGCGCGCGAGGGCCAGCCGCTGGCGCTGCCCGCCCGAGAGCTGCCGCCCTTCCTCGCCGACCAGCGTGTTCCAGCCGTCAGGGAGACCGCGTACCCAGTCCCACAGACGTGCCCGCCGAAGCGCCTCCTCCACCTCGCTCTCGCTCGCGTCGGGCCGGGCCAGCCGGACGTTCTCGAGGATGCTGGTCGAGAACAGGTGCGAGTCCTGTCCCGCGACGGCGATCGCGCGCCGGACGTCCTCCTGCCGGTACTCGCGCAGGTCGCGGCCGCCGAGCGTGACCCGCCCTTCCTCCGGATCGAGGAAGCGCAGGAGCAGGTTCGCGACCGTGGTCTTCCCCGCGCCGCTCTCGCCGACGAGCGCGATCCTCCGGCCCGGCCCCAGCCGGAGATCGACGCCGTCCAGGGCCGGCCGCTCTCCTGGCCGATAGCGCGCGCGGACGCCCTCGAGCGCGACGCCGAGCTCGGACGGCGGCTCGGCAGGCTTCACGGGATCGCGGACGAGCGGCTCGCGGTCCATCAGCTCCAGGACGCGGCGGCCGGCGGCGAGCGTCGCGGTCAGCTCCCGCGCGGCCGCAGGCAGCGGCTGAACCGCTTCGAACGACGCGAGCGCGAGCAGCGCCAGCGCGGCGATCAGGACGCGATTCAGCTCTGCCCGCCGCGTGCGCCGAGACGCAGACGGCGAGCACGCCGGCCACGGTCGCGCCGGTCACCATGAGGCCGAGCCCTTCGCCCGCTCCGCCCGCGAATGCATCGCGCCGTGTGATTCGCACGAGCGAGCGATCCGCGTCGCGCACCCGGCCGAGGCGCTCCTCCTCCTGCCCGTAGACGACGAGCTCGGGCCCGCAGCGCAGCACGTCGACGAGCTCCGCGGCGAGCTCGCCGCGCGCGGCCGCCTGCCGCTGCGCCGCCCGCCGGCCGAGCGCTCCGGCGATCGCGGGCACCGCGATCCCTCCGACGAGAAGCCCCGCCGCCAGGACGAGACCGGCCCAGGGAAGCACCGCGGCCGCGACTCCCACGGAGACCGCGCCCGCGAGGACGGCCACGAGCGGGGGCCCGACTCCGCGCAGGTGCAGGTTCTGCAGCGCGTCGACGTCGGCGACCATCCGCGAGAGCAGGTCGCCCTGGCGGTATCCCTCGAGCTGCGCGGGCGCGAGCGGCTCGAGCCGCTCGTAGGCGCGGACTCGCACGCGGCCGAGCACGCGGAACGCAAGGTCGTGGGAGGCGAGCCGCTCGAGGTACCGGGCGAGCGGGCGGGCCAGCCCGAAGAACCGCACCAGGACGATCGCCACCGTCAGCGAGAGCACGGCCGGCCGCTCGGCCGCGCGCGAGATCAGGTAGCCGGCCGTCGCCATCAGCCCGACGCCGAAGAGCACGGTCAGCGCGCCGAGCGCGACCGCGAGCGCCACGCGGCCCCGCGGCGCCTCCGCGAGCGCGAGCAGACGCCGCAGCGTCGCGGTCATGCGCGGCCGCCTTCGAGGACGACCACGCGGTCGGCGCGCTGGGCCAGCTCGGGCCGGTGCGCCAGCACGAGCACCGTGCGGCCGGCGCTCAGCCGCTCGACCGCGTCCGCGACCGCCTCGGCGTTCGCCGGATCGAGGTCGGCCGTCGGCTCGTCGAGGATCACGAACGGCGCGTCGCGCAGGAACGCGCGGGCCAGCGCAAGGCGTCGCCGCTCGCCCGCCGAGAGCGGCCGGCCTCCGTCGCCGACGACCGTCTCGTAGCCCTCGGGCAGCGCACGGATGAACGAGTCCGCGCCGGCGAGCTCGGCCGCCTCGCGCACGCGCCCGTCCGGGGCCGACGGATCGCCGAGCCGGATGTTCTCGGCGACGGTGCCGCGCACGAGCGACGCGTGCTGCGGCACCCACGCGACGAGTCGCCGCCAGGCGGCGGTGTCGCAGCGCGGCAAGGTCGGTGCCGTCGACGCTGATGCGACCGGCGGTTGGCTCGGCCAGCCGGAGCAGGAGCGACGCGACCGTGCTCTTCCCCGCGCCGCTCTCGCCCACGAGCGCGACCGTCTCGCCCGGGGCCAGCTCGAGGTCGAGCCCGTCGAGGACGACCTCGGGCCGGGCGGGATACGAGAACGAGACGCCCTCCATCCGCACCGGAACGGCGGCCGGGCTCGGCGGCGCGCCCGCCCCTCCCGGGCCGCTCTCGGCCGGGGCGTCCAGCAGCGAGAAGATCCGCTCCGCGACCGCTGCCCCGTCCGCGCTCGCGTGGTACTCGGCCCCGAGCCGCCGGACCGGCAGGTACAGCTCGGGCGCGAGCACGAGCACGGTCAGCCCGGCCTGGAGGCCGATCCCGCCGTCCACGAGCCGCACGCCGACGGTCACCGCGACGAGCGCGACGCCGAGCGTCGCCGCCAGCTCGAGCACCGACCCGGAGAGGAAGCTCGCCCGAAGCGTCTTCATCGTCGCGAGCCGGTAGCGCTCGCTCACGTCCGCGATCGAGGCCGCCTGCTCGCGGCCGCGGTTGAACGCGCGCAGGGTCGGCAGCCCGCGCACGACGTCGAGGAAGTGCGCCGACAGCAGCCGCAGCGCGAGCCAGCGCTCACGCGTGCGAGCCTCGGTGTAGCGCCCGATCAGCCACATGAACACCGGCACGAGCGGCAGCGTCAGCAGCAGGACCAGCGCGGACTCGACGTCGATCCAGGCGACCCAGCCGAGGACGACGAGCGGCACGAGGCACGCGAGCACGACCTGCGGGAGGTAGCGCGCGAAGTACGACTCGAGCGCGTCGATCCCCTGGACGGCTGCGGCCGCGATCTCGCCGGCCTCGACGCCGTCCAGCGCAGCGGGCTGGGCTCGGAGCCTGCGCGACACCAGCGCCATCCGCAGCTCGGAGAGCACCGTCGTCGCCGCGCGCCGGCCGGCGACCTCGAACGACCACGCGCACGCTCCGCGCGCGGCGAAGGCGAGCGCGAGCAGCACGAGCTCGACCCACACGTCGCCGAGGGACGCGCCGCGAAACGCCCGGGCGACGATCCAGGCGAGCAGCGACGCCTGGACGAGGACGAGCGCCGCCGTCAGGAGGCCGATCGCGACGTCGACGCCGAGCAGCGTCCGCGCCGGGCGCGCCTGCCGCAGGAGTCGCCGGTCGAGCGCGGGCATCGCCTCAGCCGGTCGGCGAGTCGCCCGTCTTCGACGCGAGCGCCTCGACGGGCGAGCGCGGAGGCTCCTCCCCGCCGACCCGCGCCCGGAAGACGTGGTACGTCCAGCCCTGGTAGAGCAGGACGATCGGCGTGCAGATGAGCGCGACGACGGTCATCACCGCGAGCGTGTAGTGCTGCGAGGCCGCGCTCTCGACGGTCAGGCTGTTCGCGAAGTCGGTGCTCGAGACCATCACGCGCGGGTAGAGGCTCGTGAAGACCGTCGCGACCAGGAGCACGGCGCCGAGGGCGGTCATCGCGAACGCCCAGGCGCTTCGCCGCGTGAAGACGAAGACGACCGCGAGGACGAGCGCCAGGATCCCCGCCGCGGCGGGCAGGATCGGCGGGAAGACGTCCTTGTCGTTGTGGTTGACCGCGACCTCGACCGTCAATGCGAGGAAGCCCCCGGCCGCGACCGCCGCCGCGACCGAGAGCGAGCGCGCCGCCGTCTTCGCCCGCTCGCAGAGGTCGCCCGTCGTACGAAGCGTGAGGAAGGTCGCCCCGTGGCAGGCGAAGAGCAGCACGACCGCGACTCCCCCGAGAAGCGTGTACAGGTTGAACAGGTCCCAGAACGTCCCGGAGAAGTCGCCGCTTCGAGTTGATCGGCACCCCGTAGAGCAGGTTCGAGAACGCGACTCCCCAGATCAGCGACGCGCCGAGGCTCCCGATCGTGTTGCACCAGAGCCAGGCCGTCCGCCAGCGCGGGCTCTTCGCCTTCGCGCGCCACTCGAACGAGAGCACGCGGACGATCAGGAAGAAGAGGAGCAGCAGGAGGGCGATGTAGAAGCCCGAGAACATCGTCGCGTACCAGGCCGGGAAGGCCGCGAACGTCGCGCCGCCGGCGACCACGAGCCAGACCTCGTTGCCGTCCCAGACCGGGCCGATCGTGCGGAACATGTAGCCGCGCTCGCGCTCGTTCCTCGGCAGGACCGGCAGCAGCATGCCGACCCCGAAGTCGAACCCCTCGAGCAGGAAGTAGCCGCCCCAGAGGACGCCGATCAGCACGAACCAGAAGATCTGCAGGTCCATCAGTAGGCGACCGCCGGAGGCGACTCCGGCGCCTCCTCCTCGCCCTCCGAGTCGGTCGGGTCGACGTTTGCGTAGTGCCGCATCAGCGCGATGTCGAGCACGAGCAGGAACAGGTAGAGCGCGATGAACGTCGTCAGGCTGATCACGAGCCACGTCGTGCCGACCGCCGGCGAGTTCGCGTCAGCTGTCCTGCAGCAGGCCCTGCACGATCCACGGCTGCCGCCCGAGCTCGGTCAGGAGCCAGCCGAACGTGGCCGCGACGAACGGCAGGAACGTGCCCGGCGACCGCGACCCAGAGGAACCACCGTCACCTGCTCGAGCCGCTTCCGCCAGTAGAAGAAGGCGCCGAGGGCCGCGATCAGGAAGACGAGCGTCCCCGAATACGCCATCCCCCGCATCGACCAGTAGATCGCCTCGACCGGCGGCAGGTAGCTCTGTCCGCGCCCGTACTTCCGCTGGTACTGCTGGTTCAGCTCGTTCAGGCCCTCGACCTGGCCGTTGAGCGAGCCGGTCGCGAGGAACGACAGCATTCGCGGGATCTGGATCGAGAACGACGGCGTCTGGTCGTCCTCCGTGAAGCCGCCGACCTGGAAGAGGGAGAACGCGCAGGGCTGGCAGGTGTCCCACTGCGCCTCGCTGGCCGAGATCTTCATCGGCTGCAGCTCGGTGACGAGGATCCCGAAGTGGCTGCCGAACCCGAGGTTCACGGCCGAGATGGGCACGAGCACGATCAGCGCGAGCTTCGCCGCGGGCTTGAAGGTCTCGACGTTCCGGCCGCGGGCGAAGTGCCAGCAGCAGACGCCGAACACGACCGCCGCCCCGGCAGTCAGCCCCGCGAAGATCGTGTGCCCGAACGCGTAGAGCGCCCAGTCGCTCGAGAGCAGCGCCCAGACGCTCGTCAGGACGGCCTGGCCGTTCTCGACCTTGTAGCCGACCGGGTCCTGCATGAACGAGTTCGCGACGAGGATGAAGTAGGCCGACATCCAGCTGCGCGAGCACCGCGATCCACAGCGTCGCCAGGTGAAGGCGCGGCGAGAGCCGGTTCCAGCCGAAGATCCAGAGCCCGAGGAACGTCGACTCGAGGAAGAACGCGGCGAGCCCCTCGATCGCGAGCGGCGCGCCGAACACGTTGCCGACGTACTTCGAGTAGACCGACCAGTTCATCCCGAACTGGAACTCCTGGACGAGGCCGGTCGCGACGCCGATCGCGAAGTTGATCAGGAAGAGCGTCCCGAAGAACTTCGTCAGGCGCAACCAGCGCTCGTCGCCGGTCCGGTGCCACTGCGTCTGCATGACCGCGACGAGCGGCCCGAGGCCGAGCGTCAGCGGGACGAAGAGGAAGTGGTAGAGGGACGTCGTCGCGAACTGGACACGCGCGAGGTCGACAGTCGTGGACGCGAGGACAGTCACAACCGGGCCGGGCTAGCCTAGCCCCTCGCCGGGAGAGATGCCCCAGGCTCCCGTCGTGGACTCGCCGGGCTCGAGCCGGATCACGGCCTCGCCGGTGCGGAACGCGTTCGGCGGGCAGGTCATCGGCTCGACGGCGAGGCTGCGGCGGCTCACGTCCGGGAGCGGGTCGCCGGTGAACAGCATCAGGTACGGATAGCTCCCGTCGACCCAGACGGTCACGGCGCGCCCGGTCTCGGGGTCCTCGAGCCGGACGCGGGCGAGACCGTCCGCGTCGCGCTCGAGGTCGGTGAACGCGTGGTCGAGGACCGTGGCGCCGATCGGCCTCGGGCCCGGAAGTCGCGCTCCGTTCCCTCGACGGACGCGCGGCCGGTCGGGAGGCCGCGCTCGTCGGACTCGAGGACGGTTCGCGCGGGAACCTGGAGCACGGCCGAGTCGACCGTCGGCGTGCCGACGGTGACGTACGGGTGCGCGCCGGCCCCGTACGGGCAGGCGTCGTCCCCGACGTTCGTCGCGGTCGTCTCCACGTGCAGGCCCGCGGTTGAGAGCCGGTACTCGATGCGGAGATCGAGCTGCGAACGGGTACCCGGGCTGCGGCCGGAGCGCGTGTTCCATCACCACGCGGCCGGGCTCGTGCTCGACCGCCTGCCAGCGGCGCGGTCCGCACGAGGCCGTGGATCGCGTTCCGCCGCTCGGGCTCGGTCAGCGGCAGCTGGTGGCGACGGCCGTCGAACTCGTACGTCCCGTCCTCGAGCCGGTTCGGCCATGGGATCAGCACCTGCCCGCGACCCGAGCGTGCGGGCTCGCCGGGGCCGTAGCCGTCGAGGACGTCGTGACCGCCGGAGGTGTACGCGCGGAGCCCTCCGCCCACGTCCTCCACGGAGACCCGCTGCTCGCCGAGCGCGATCTCGGGCGTCAGGCAGCCATCCGGTCGAGGAGGTGGTCGCCGACGCGCAGCGCGTTGGCCATCGCCGTCAGGGCCGGGTTCACGGCTCCGATGCTCGGGAAGAAGCTCGTGTCGACGACGTACAGGTTGTCGAGCTCGTGCGCCTTGCAGTTCACGTCGAGCACGGACGTCGCCGGGTCGGTGCCGAAGCGGCACGTGCCCGCCTGGTGGGCGCAGCCTGCGACCGGGATCGCGTTCTTCATGTACGCGAACCGCGAGAGCAGGTGCTCGTGCATGCCCAGCTTGCCGAGCAGCGACTTGAGCTTCGCGTAGAGCCGCTCCTGCGGCTCGACGTTGCTCGGCGTGTACGTCAGCCTGATGTTGCCGTCGCCGTCGAGGGTGACGCGGTTCTCGGGCTCGCGGAAGATCCTCCGTCGAGAGCCAGAAGTCGACCGCGTGGAGCGCCATCTTCTCGAGCGACCACGAGGGCGCGAGCTTCGTCTCGCGCGGCTTCTCGCCGCGGAACATCGGCGCCTGCGACTTGCCGATCATCTGGATGTTCCCGAGCGGGAAGTCGAAGTCGTCCGCGCCGAAGTAGAAGTCGTTCAGGCCGAGCGTCTTCTGGAAGATCGTCGGGTTCTCCTCGCGCGAGAGCGCGAGCACGGCCTGGCTGGCGTGGAACGTGTAGTTGCGGCCGACCTGGTCGGAGCCGTTCGCGAGGCCGTTCGGGTGCCTGTCGCTCGCCGAGGCGAGGAGCAGCTTGGCGCTGTTGGCCGCGCCGCACGAGACGACCACGAGGTCCGCCGAGAGCGTCTCGGTCGCGCCGTCGCTGCTCGACGACCACCCCGGTGACCTCCGTGCCCGCGTCGTTCGTCTCGAGCTTGACCGCCTTCGCGTTCGTCCTGCAGCTCGACGTTGTCGTGCTCGAGCGCCGGCCGCACGCCGAAGACCTCGGCGTCCGACTTTCCGTGCACCGCGCAGGGGAAGCCGTCGCAGTTCATGCAGCGCACGCACGCGCTGTAGGGCATGTTCGACTCGAGCGAGCCGGATCCCGCACGGCGCGTGGAACGGGTGGTGGCCGGCCGCCTCGAGGTCGTCGGCGAGCTGCTGGATCCGCGGCTCGTGCGAGACCGCCGGGAACGGATACGGCGCGCTCGCCGGAGGCTCGGTCGGGTCCTCGCCGCGCGCGCCGTGCACCTCGTAGAGCTGCTCGGCCTGCGTGTAGTACGGCTCGAAGTCGTCGTAGGAGACCGGCCAGGCGGGCGAGATCCCGTCGTGGTGCCGGAGCTCGCCGAAGTCCTCTTTCCGCAGCCGGTAGAGCGCCGCGCCGTAGAGCTTCGTCGCGCCGCCGACGAAGTAGTGCACCTGCGGCTGGAACGGCTTGCCCTCCGCGTCGACCCAGGTGTCCGCCGAGATGTAGCGGTTGTCGACGAACACGTCCTGCGCGAGCCAGTTCTGCGGCTCGCGCGGCAGCCAGTCGCCGCGCTCGAGCAGAAGGATCTTCTTGCCCGACGGAGCGAGGTGGCGGGCAAGCGTGCCGCCGCCGGCGCCCGAGCCGATGATGATCACGTCGTAGTCGCTCATAGTTCTCCAGCCGCTCACTCGAGGATGATCCGCGCCGCAGCCTCGATCAGCGCCAGGTGCGAGAACGCCTGCGGGAAGTTGCCGAGGTGCCGCGCCGGTGTCGGCGTCGAACTCCTCGGCGTAGAGGCCGAGCGGCGAGGCGATCCGCAGCAGCCGCTCCATCAGGTCGCGGGCCTGCTGCTCCTCGCCGACGATCGCGAGCGCCGAGACGAGCCAGAAGGAGCAGATCAGGAACGTGCCCTCCTTGCCGGAGAGGCCGTCGTCGGTCTCGTCCGTGCGGTAGCGGAGGACGAAGCCGTGCTCGGTCAGGTCCTCGTCGATGGCGTTCACGGTGGCGACGAGGCGCGGGTCGCTCGCCGGGCAGGAAGCCGAAGATCGCGGCCAGCAGGGTCGAGGCGTCGAGCGAGTCGGTCGCGTAGTGCTGGCGCAGCACGCCCTTGTCCGAGACGCCGTTGGCAAGGATGTCGAGCCCGGATCTGCTCGGCGGTCTCGCCCCACGTCCCCTGCAGCTCCGCGTCGCCGCGAATCCCGGCGAGCTTCGCTGCGCGGTCGAGCGCGACCCAGCACATGAGCTTCGACGAGACGTAGTGCTGCGGCTCGCCGCGCGCCTCCCAGATCCCCTGGTCGGGCTCCTGCCAGACGGCCGTCGCGCACTCGGCCTGCGCCTGGACGATCGGCCAGAGCCGGCGCGGCAGCCGCTGGCTGCGCTGCGTGTGGATCAGGACCGAGTCGAGCACGGCGCCGAAGACGTCGTTCTGCCGCTGGTCGAAGGCGCCGTTGCCGATCCGCACCGGGCGCGCGCCCGCGTAGCCGGACAGGTCGTCCCGCGTCGTCTCCGTGAGATCCCGGCGCCCGTCGATGCCGTACATGATCTGCAGCGCCCCATCCGTGTTCGGCTCGAGGTCGGCGACGAACTGGATGAACTCGTCGGCCTCCCAGTCGAGGTTGAGGTAGTGCAGCGCCTGGAGGGTGAACGTTGCGTCGCGCATCCACGTGTAGCGGTAGTCCCAGTTCCGCTCGCCGCCGGGGGTCTCGGGGAGCGAGGTCGTGAGCGCAGCGATGGTCGCGCCCGGTCGGCATGTACGTCAGGCCCTTGATCGCGAGCGCCGACCGTTGGAGCGGGTCGCGCCAGCGGTGGTCGGGGATCGCGCGCCATCGAGAGCCAGGTGCGCCAGTAGCGGACGGTGGACTCGATGCGGGCATACGCGTCGTCGACGTCCTTCGGCGCGGCGAGCCCCTCTGCCCAGGAAAGCGCGCAGAAGGCGCGGTCGCCGGCCTCGAGCACGTGCCGCCCGCGGACGCGGTTGCCCTCGACACCGAGCGCGAGATCGGTCTGGAGGCGGACCGTCTGGCCCGCGCCCGTCGCGTCGGCCGCGTGGCGCTCCTCGTCCACGAGCGCCCACTCGGCCGGCTCGCGGCCGTAGTCGAAGGCCGGCTCGCAGATGAGCTCGACCTCAACGCGGCCCTCGAGGCACTCGACGGTCCGGACGAGCATGTGGTCGGCGTCGTCGTCCGCGGGAGGCCGGGTGTGCGGCGTGATCTGGTCCTCGTGGTTCCAGGGCCCCATCGTCAGGGCGTCGCGGACCACGATCCAGCCGGCCGGCGTCTTCCAGGTCGTGACGAGCACATTCGTGCCCGGCTCGTAGGCGCGTGCGGTCGGATGCTGGATCCCGAAGGGCCCGAGCCGGAACAGCCCGGCCTCGCGGTCGAGCAGGCTGCCGAAGATGCTCGGCGCGTCGAAGCGCGGTACGCAGAGCCAGTCGATCGCCCCGTCGGCCGCGACCAGCGCGCCCGTGTGGCAGTTCGAGATGAACGCGTAGTCCTCGATCGGCGGGAACGGCGAGAGCGCGGCGGCGCTCTGCGCCGGCTGGGGCTCGTTGACCGTCTTGGCCGGGGTCACGACGAGACCCAGGGCTCGTGCCAGCGCCCGACGCCCTCGACGAGGCCCTCGGCCTCCTTCGGCCCCCACGTCCCGGGCTCGTACTCGTGGACGGGCGGCGGTGAGTCCAGCAGCGGCTGCATGACGCGCCACGTCTCCTCGACGCCGTCCTGGCGGGTGAAGCGGAGGTTGTTCCCGACCATCGCCGCGTGGAGCAGCACCTCGTAGGGAGTCGGCCCCTCGCCGCCCTCCTCGGCAAACTCCATGTCGAGCTCGACCGGGGCCGAGCCCTCTCTGTCGGCCCGGTGGGCCACGACGACCAGCCTGATCCCCGTTGTCGGGTCGAGCCTCACCACGAGCTGGTTCGGGTCGACGAGCTCGTCGAGCGCGTGGAACCCGAGCCGCGGCGGGTGCTCGAAGACCAGCCGCAGCTCCGTCTGCGTGATCGGGAGCCGCTTCCCTGTCCGAATGAAGAAGGGCACGCCGGACCAGCGCCAGTTCTCGATGTCGAGGCGCAGGGCCGCGTAGGTCTCGGTCTTCGAGTCGGCCGCGACGCCGTCGATCTCGCGGTAGCCCGCATACTGGCCGCGAACGTAGTGCGCCGGATCGGCCTCGGCCACGGCCCGGAACAGCGTGGCCTGCGCCTCCTTGATCGTCTTCGGGTCGCCCCGTGAGGGCGCCTCCATCGCGCACGCGGCCACGACCTGCATCAGGTGATTGACGACGACGTCCCTCAGCGCTCCAACCGGGTCGTAGAAGTGGCCGCGGTCCTCGACGCCGAAGTCCTCGGCCATCGTGATCTGCACCGACGTGAGGTAGTTCCGGCTCCACAGCGGCTCGAGCATCGAGTTCGCGAACCGCAGGTGGAGGATCTCCTCGAGCCCCATCTTCCCGAGGTAGTGGTCGATCCGGTAGAGCCGGGACTCGTCGATGTACTGGTGCAGCTCGTCGGCCAGCGCGATCGCGGACGCGAGGTCGTGGCCGAACGGCTTCTCGACGACGACGCGCCCGGTCTTCGTCAGGCCCGCCTCGGCGAGGCCCTTCACGACCATCCCGAACAGCGACGGCGGGATCTCGAGATAGAAGACGGGCGTCTTCGCTCCCTTGATCGCCTTGCCGACCTCCTTGTAGGTGGCGGCGTCCGCGAAGTCGCCCGAGATGTACGAGAGCCGGTCCGTGAAGCGCTTGAAGATCGCCTCGTCCAGCGGCTCGCCGGTCGCGACGATCGAGTCGCGGGCGCGCTCGATCAGCTGGTCGAGCGTCCAGTCGTCGACGGCGACGCCCACGATCGGGCAGTCGAGCAGCCCGCGCCGCTCCAGGCGATAGAGCGACCGGAACGTCATCACCCTCGCCAGGTCGCCCGTGATCCCGAAGACGACGAAGACGTCCGCCGGCGCCGGCTGTTGCTGGCTCATCGCTTCCTCCCTCGCTTCTTCTCGATCTCCACCCTCCCGCGCCCGAACGCGTCGACGCGGCCCCAGCGGCCCGGGATGTCCAGCAGCTCGAGCCGGCCGATGTCGCGCGGCAGCGCCGGGTCGACGACCAGGTGCTCGCCGTGCGGCTCGAGCCCGAGCATCGTCCGGAGCAGGAGCAGCGGCGCCCCCGTCGACCAGGCCTGGGGGCTGCATGCGGTCGGGTACTGCACCGGGTACATCGTCACCGGGCGGTCGTAGCCGCCGAAGGCCTCGGGCAGCCGCCCGTCGAAGAACTCGGCCGCGGCGAGGATCCCGGACGCGATCTCGGCCGCCTCGTCCTTGAAGCCGTAGCGCCGGAGGCCCCAGGCGATGAAGGAGTTGTCGAACGGCCAGACGGTGCCGACGTGGTAGCCGATCGGGTTGTACCGGCCCTCGCCCTCGGCGAGCGTGCGCACGCCCCAGCCCGAGAAGAGCCTGCGGCCCGAGCAGATTGCGCCGCGACGGCCTTCGCCTTCGACTTGTCCACGATCCCGCTCCAGAGCAGGTGGCCGTTGTTCGAGGTGAGGGAGTCCACCTGCTTGCCCTCCGTGTCCAGCGCGAGGGCGAAGTAGCTCGTCCTTCTCGACCCAGAAGTCGCGGTTGAAGCGGCGCTTGAGATCGGCGGCCTCGCTCTCCAGCCGCTCCGCGAAGCTCGCGTCCTTCCAGACGAGACGCGCCAGGCGAGCGCCACGCATCTTGGCGTCGTAGGCGTACCCCTGGAGCTCGCACGTCGCGCGCGGGAAGCCGGGCAGCCTGCCGTCGCGGTACGAGATCGAGTCCCAGGAGTCCTTCCAGCACTGGTTCTCGAGGCCCGTCTTCTCGTTGCGCCGCTGGTAGGAGACGTAGCCGTTCCCGAGCAGGTCGGCGTACTCGTCGATCCAGTTGAGCGCTGCGCGCGCCTCGTACTCGAGCTCGCGCACGAGCTTCCGGTCGCCGGTCCAGCGCTCGTACTCGTCCAGCAGGACGACGTAGAGCGGCGTCGCGTCGGCGCAGCCGTAGTAGGGCGAATGCGGCCGCTCCTCGAACGCGGTCATCTCCCCGTAGCGCATCTCGTGCGAGATACGCCCCGGGTCCTCGTCGCGGAAGTCGTCCACGCCGCTGCCCTGCCAGTCCCCGAGGACGCGCAGCGTCGTCTCCGCCAGCTCGGGGGTGAACGGCAAGGCCTGGAGGCTCGTGAAGATGCTGTCGCGGCCGAACATGGTCATGAACCAGGGCAGGCCCGCTGCCGGGAGGCTCCGCCCTCCGGCCACGGGCGGCGAGAAGCGCAGCGCAGCGAGATCGACCAGGCTGCGCCGGTAGGTGGTCTTCAGCGCGCTCCCAGTCGCACTCGAGCCGTGGCGCTCCGGCGAGCCAGTGCTCCAGCTCTCGCTGCATGATCGGCCGGCTTCGCCTCGCCACCGCCGGGTACCGCCGACGGCTCCTCGCCACGTCACGACGTCGTGGTCGACCACGCGCCGTGCGGGCTCGATCCGGACCCTGAACGTCAGGCCGTCCTTGTCGACCTTCGCCGGGTTCGTCGCGGAGATCGCGGTGGCCCGCCTGTAGGTGTCGCGCGTATACGCGAGCTCGAGGCGGCCCTTTATGGCGCGCGCGGAGTACGTTCCCTTCTTCTTCAGCGCATCCTTGACCTCGAACAGGTCGGCGAAATCGCTCGCAGCCTCCACCCGCACCGTCAGGTCGACCGGCTCGTCCTCGTGGTTGAGGATCGTCAACTCCTCCTCGAAGCCGTTGATGACCGCACGGCGGCGAATCACCGAGAGCTTGGCGTCGACGTAGACCGTCCCGGTCCCGGGCACCAGGAAGAAGCGCGTCTCGAAGTACTGAAGATCGTCGACCGAGAGCGGGTTGAGCCGGTCGCCGTTCACCGTCAGCACCCACTTCGAGAGGAACCGGGTGTCGTAAGAGAACAGCCCGGTGGGATCGGTCAGCGACGCCTCGATGTCGCCGCGAGAGTCGCTGACCACGAACGTGTTGCCGTCGAGGATCTTGACCGGGCCGTCGCTCATCGCTGCCTCCGCGCATAGCCGGCCGGGACACCCCTGGTGCGGGCATCCCCGGGTCGGGGCAGGAGCCGCTGGAACTGCACGAGGAGCTCCGGGCGCCCCTCCACGCTCAGCTCTCCGCGCAGCATGGCAGCCACGGCGTTCGCGCGACCCTTGAACATCCGCTCGAGGAGCGCCCGCTGGCCGCGAATGACGACGTCGGCCCGCACGTTGCGTGCGGGAGACGGCGATGTCCCCCTTCTTGATGCTCAAGAACCAGTGCTCCGTTCGCTTGCCGTTCAGGACGTCGAAGCGCAAGGTGGCCGTGATCTTCTCGAGCAGCGGCTCGTGCCCGCGCGCGCCGATCAGCTCGAAGTGCTCCGTAACTGCATCTGTCGTCGCCATCGGCTCCCCTTCTACTCCTTGTCCGCCCTGACGATGATCCGGCCGGCGCGCTGATGCGTCAGCTCGGAGCCGGACCAGTCGACGATGGCCTTCGCCCGGTCCTCGTTCGTCGGCAGCAGCGCGAGGTGGACGCTCCGCCACGCAGCCTGCGCCTTCCTCCCCTTTGATCGTCTTGCCTCTGAGCATCTGGACGACTGCTGCGCCTCGTCCGATCGCAGCCATCGTTCCCTTGTCCTTGTACGCGAACGGCTTCGTCTTCTTGCCCGCCACGAGCTGGGCGATCGTCTCGCCCGCGTGCTCGCCGGACTGCAGCGCGACCGAGCCGAGCTGCGGCAGGACCTGCTCGGTCTTGGCGTCGGTGATCGCGGCGATGTCGCCGACGGCGAAGACCTCGGGACGGCCCGGCACGGTCAGGTCGGGCTCGACGCCGATCCGGTTGCCGCGCTCGAGCTCCAGGCCGAGCGACTGGACGAGGGAGTTGCCCTGAAGCCCGGCGCCCCAGACGAGCGTGTGAGCCTCGATCTCGCTTCCGGACTTCAGCGTGACGCGAGTCGGCGAGACCGCCTGGACGGCCTCGCCCGTCATCACCTCGACCGTGCGCTTCTCGAGGGCGTCCACGGTGTAGGCGCGAATGTCCTCCTTGAACATCGGGAAGAGCTCCGGGCCCGCCTCGACGAGGATGACGCGGGCCTTCTCCTGCGGCAGATCGCGATAGTCCTCGTCGAAGACGGTGCGGTAGAGCTCCGCCAGGGCCCCCGCGCACTCGACCCCGGTCGGCCCTCCTCCGACGACGACGACGTTGAGCGCGCCGTCTTCGACGAGCTCGGGGTGCTTGTCGGCCGACTCCCAGCGCTCGAGCACGTGCTCCTTGAGCCGTACGGCGTTGGCAAGCGTGTACATCGGGAACGCGTGCTCGGCCGCGCCCTCGGTCCCGAAGTAGTTCACCTCCGCGCCGAGGCCGAGCACGAGGTAGTCGTAGGCGATGGGCTCGAGCTCGGCGAACTCGACCGTGCGGCCGTCGAGGTCGATCGCGGTGACCGCATCCTGGTGGATCCTCGCGTTCTCCTGCCCGTGGACGAGGTCGCGGAGCGAGTGGCCGACGGCGCTCGTCTCGAGCAGGCCGGTCGCGAGCTGGTAAAGGAGCGGCTGAAACGTGTGGTAGTCGTGCCGGTCGACGAGCACGACCTCGGCGTCGGCCTTCTCGAGCTTCTGCGTTGCGCCGACGCCGGCGAACCCCCCGCCGAGAACGAGGACGTTCGGCGTCGTCTTGGCGCTTCCGTCGGATTTACCTGGCACGTCGTCCACCCCCTGGGCGAGGGCGCCTACTCTAGTCCTCCCGCTCGGGGGCCTGCGTCACACCCAACTCGGCCCTCATCGTGAAGGCGCCGTCGTCCTCGCGTACCCGCTGGAAGCCGTGCCGCTCGTAGAGGTGGATCGCCGGGTTGTCCTTCTCGACGCTGAGGCTGATCGCGTCGAAGCCCTCCGCCCTCGCGCGCTCGAGCAGCGCGTCGAGCAGGTCCGAGCCGAGCCCGGACCCGCGCTTGCTCGGCACGACGGCGATCGACAGCTCGGGTGTCTCCTCGTCGAGGAACCCGTAGCCCGCGTTGTCCGGCTTGAAGAGGCGGTACCACGCGGCGCCGACCGGCTGGAAGTCCTGGATCGCGATCAGCGCCGTGTCGCCGGGGCGGCCCCAGCGCTCCACGTAGCGCTGCACGGGCGGCTCGCCCGACTCCGGCACAGTCGTGGCCCGCCAGTAGTACGCGTGCCGGAGCATGTCCTTCAGGAACGGCACGTCCTGCGGGCCGGCCTGCCTGATCACAGCATCAGGCCCGGCTCTTCCAGGTAGGCCTTCACCGTCCGGAGGAAGTCCGACGCGACCGCACCGTCGAGCGCGCGGTGGTCGCAGGTAAGCGTCATCGTCATCAGCGGCCTGACGACGACCTGCCCCTCGTGCGCGACCGCGCGATCCTCGACAGCGCCGACCGCGAGGATCGCCGCCTGGGGCGGGTTCAGGACGGCGACGAACTGCTCGACGCCGAACATGCCGAGGTTCGAGATCGTGAACGTGCCTCCGTCGAGGTCGCCCTGCCTGAGCTTGCCGTCTCGCGCGCGGGCGACGATGTCGGCCCTTGCCGCCGCGATCTCCGCGATCGTCCGCCGCTCTGCGGCGCGAATGATCGGAACGACGAGCCCGTCGGGGATCGCAACCGCGATACCGACGTCCGCGCTCGGGTGCCGCTCGATCGCCTCGCCCGTGTAGCGGGCGTTGACCGCGCGATGGCGCATCAGCGCGGCGGCGCAGGCCTTGGTCAGGATGTCCGTCAGCGTCGGCCTCGGCTCGCCCTCCTTCGCCAGCTCGGCGAGGCGCGCGTGGAGCTCCTGGGCGCGGGTCATGTCCGCCGACATCGAGATCTGGAACGCGGGCGCCTCCCAGGCTTCGGTGAGCCGGCGCGCGACGGTTCGGCGGATCGACGAGAGCGGCTCGACCTCGACCTTTTCCACCCTCGCTTCTTGGTCATTGCGATACGTGACTTCAAGAGCGATAGCTGGCTGCGCCACGGCCCGCTCGACGTCCTCGGCGACGATCCGCCCCTCGGGCCCGGTACCGGTGAGCGCGCCGAGCTCGATCCCGCGCTCGCGCGCGATGCGGCGCGCGAGCGGCGAGGCCTTGACCCGGCCGCCGTCGCTCCGGATCGCCTGCACCGGGGCCACCGCCGCGACCTCGAGCTGCGGCTCCGGCTCGGGCTCCGCCGCCGAGGGAGCAGCCGCGGCGGGCTCCTCGATGACAGGCGCCTCCTCCCCCTGCTCGCCGATCACGGCGATCGTGTTCCCGACGGGAACCTCGCCCTCGGCGACCGCGATCTTCAGCAGGACGCCCGAGAAGTCGGCCTCGACCTCCTGCGTGACCTTGTCCGTGTCGAGCTCGTAGAGCGGCTCGCCCTTCTCGACACTGTCGCCCTCGTGCTTGAGCCACTTGACGATCGTCCCGGACTCCATCCCCTGCCCGAGCCGTGGGAGCTTGACCTCGTTAGCCATGTCGCCTCCGGACAGGTCCCGGGGACTGTCCCCCTGACATGGCCGAAACGGACACCCTAGGCGGCACGGCCGACCGTCCTCCGGATCGCGTCGCGCACGTCCGCGGCGTGCGGAACGACGTAGTTCTCCATCACCGGCGCGAAGGGGATCGGCGCGAACTTCGAGCCGACGCGCTCGACCGGCGCGTCGAGCCAGTCGAAGGCCTGCAGCTGGACGACCGCGGCCACTTCGGCGCCGAACCCCATCCTCGTCACCGCCTCGTGAGCAACGACGCAGCGATTCGTCTTCTTGACGGACGCGATGAGCCCCTCCTCGTCGAGCGGCTGCAGCGTCCGCGGGTCGAACACCTCCACGGAGATGCCCTCGGCCTCGACCTCCCCCGCGGCGGCCAGCGCCTCGTGCACGAGCCGCCCGGTGGCGACCACGGTCACGTCCGAGCCCTCGCGGTGCACCCGGCCCTTGCCGATCGGGATCGGCTCGAGCTCCTCCGGGACCTCCTCCTTGATCCCGTAGAGCGTCCGGTGCTCGAAGAACATCACCGGGTTGTCGTCGTAAATGGACGACCAGAGCAGGCCGCGGACGTCGGTCGGCGTCGAGGCAAAGACGACCTTCAGCCCGGGCACGTGGACGAACCAGGCCTCGAGCTGCTGGGCATGCTGGGCGCCCGGCGACCACCCCGCGCCGCCCTGCGTGCGGACCGTCAGCGGCACCTTCAGCTGCCCGCCGGACATCGAGCGGTGCTTGGCCGCCTGGTTGACGATCTGCTCCATCGCGAGCGTCGTGAAGTCCTCGTACATGACCTCGACGACCGGCCGCATCCCCTGCATCGCCGCGCCCACTCCCGCGCCGACGAGCGCCATCTCCGAGATCGGCGTGTTTCGCACGCGCTCCGGCCCGAACTCGTCGAGCATCCCGGCGGTCACGCCCATCGACCCGCCCATCTCGGCGATGTCCTCGCCCATGATGAAGACGTCCTCGTCCTGGCGCATCGCCTGGGAGAGCGCGTCCCGCACCGCCTCGCGGTAGCTCAGCTCAGGCATAGACATTCCTCAAGGCGTCCTCGGGCTTCGGGTCGGTGCCGTTCTTTGCGAACTCGACCGATGCCTCCACGAGCTCGTGCGCCTCGCGGTCGAGCGCCTCGTAGTCCGCGTCCGAGATCCCTGAGCTCTCGCGCAGCTTCTGGATCGGGTCCTGCGTCTCGACGGCCTCGCGGAACTCCTCCTTGTCGCGGTAGATCTGCGGGTCGCCCACGTAGTGGCCGACGAGCCGGTACGTGTTGGCGAGCAGGAAGACCGGGCCCTTGCCGTCCCGCGCGTGCTTGAGCGCGCGGCCGGCCGCGCGGTGGACGGCTTCCACGTCCTGCCCGTCGACGGTGATCGAGTGCATCCCGTAGGCGACCGCGCGCTTGCTCAGGTCCTGGATCGGCAGCTGCTGGCTGGCCGGGGTCGACTCGGCCCAGTGGTTGTTCTCGCAGACGAAGACCGCCGGGACCTTCCAGAGCTGCGCCAGGTTCATCGATTCGTGGAACGTGCCGATGTTCGTCGCCCCGTCGCCGAAGAATGCAACGCTCACGCGGGACTGGCCGCGCAGCTTGAACGCGAGCGCCGCGCCGGTGATGGCCGGAAGCCCGCCGCCCACGACCGCGTTCGCGCCGAGGTTGCCGCGCTCGACGTCGTAGAGGTGCATCGAGCCGCCGTAGCCGTGCGAGCAACCCTCGAGCTTCCCGTACAGCTCCGCCATGACCGCGTTGGGATGCGTGCCGCGCGCGAGCGTGTGCCCGTGCGCGCGGTGGGTCGACGCGAAGACATCGCCGTCGTCGAGCGCCTGGCACACGCCGACCGCGACCGCCTCCTGGCCGATCGCGACATGCAGGAATCCCGGCAGCTCTCCGGCGCGGAACTGCTCCTCGACCTTCTCTTCGAAGCGCCTGATCAGGAGCATCTCGCGCAGGAAGGTGCGTACCCGCTCTTCGCTGAGCGTGGCTTTGCGCTCGACCTTCGCCACGAGTACGAGTTTATGCTCAGCCCCATGAGCCTCGTCGGCCAGTGGCAGGCGATCCAGCGCGACCTGCCGGAAGGCTGGGACGAGACGCGCGTGCGGCTCGACCTCGCCGAAGAAGGCGATTCCGAGCGCGCGGCCGCGCTGCTCGGCCCCGCGAATCCGGGCAGGCGTGGCACGGTCATCTCGTTCTCGGTCGCGCGGCGGCACTGGCCCTCGCCGGAGCTCCTGACCCGGCTGCTCGGCCTGCTCGATCGCGAGCGGATCGCCGGCGAGCTGCACGTCGTCACGTCGACCAAGGCGGCGCCGGCGCCCGCCCCGGCCGAGCAGGAGGCCTTCCTTGCCGCCTGGGACGATGAGATCGCCGCGCTGCCGGCCGACTGGAGCGACCTCTACGCCGAGGTGGAGCTCGACTCGAGCGACTACCTCGACCGCGCGGCGCTCCTGCTCGCGCCGCTCAACCCGAGCCGCTACGGCGAGCAGGCGGGATTCCGCTTTCGCGCCGCCCGTCAGTTCGGCTACGGCGCGTCGGGCCAGATGGCGCAGCGCTGCCTCACGCGGCTCGACGAGGAGGGCATCCGCGGCTCGATCAGCGTGCTGTGGGCCCTGTCCGACACGCGGCCCGTCCAGACGCAGGGACCGGTCTGGTACTCGGGCGGCAAGAGCGTCTGAGTCTCAGCCGAGCGCCGCGCTCAGCTCCTTCGCGACCGCCCCCGCGTCACGAATCGAGCCCGTGATCACCAGGCACGTGTCGTCGCCGGCGAGCGTGCCGACGATCTTCGGATGCTCCAGCTGATCCACGGCGCGGGCGATCGCGGGCGCGGAGCCGAGCTCGGACTGGATCACGACGATGTTCTGGGCCGCGGTCGCCTGCAAGCCGAACTGGCCTAGCACGGCGGCCAGCGCCTGCCGCGGGTCGGTGCGCCGCTTCCGGCCGGGAAGCACGTAGCGGGGCCGCCCGAGCGTGTCGGTGGTCTTCTCGAGCCGGAGCTCGCGGATGTCGCGTGAGATCGTGGCCTGCGTGACCTCGCAACCGGCATGTGCAAGCGCCTCGGCGAGCGCTTGTTGGCTGCCGATCCGCTTCCGCGAGACGACGCTCGCGATCAGCCGCTGCCGCTCGGGCTTGGGGAGGGAGCGCGCCGGAGGCTCCATCGAGCTAGAGTAACCCGCAGGTTTGGCTACGACATCGCCCGAAACCCAGGCCGGAGCGCTGAAGATGCTGCTCTGGAAGATCCTCACGGCAGTCGTCAGCGCAGCAGCGGCCGTGGCGGCCAAGCGCGCAGCCGACAGGATCTGGCGGCTGTCCACCGGCGAACCACCGCCGAAGAAGAAGCAGAAATGACGGATGGCGACGTCATCGTCGAGCGCGGAGCCGAGAGCCTGGAGGACCTCGCCCGGCGCGCGAAGGCCCGGCAAGACGGGGTGGGCGACGTCGTGGCCGAGGAGCTCGACGCAAGTGCCAACTTCCTGCGCAAGCTGAAGCCGAGCGCGATCTCCGCCCGGATCCGCCGCGCGAAGGCCGGCCGGAAGGGCCGAGGAAAGAGCGGGAGCTCGGCGCCGATCGCGATCGTGGCCGGAGCGCTCGTGGCAGGCATGCTGCTGGCGAGACTGATCGACGCGACCACAGACGATGACTGAGCACCCGCACGACGTCGACTCCACCGGTCAGCGCGTGACGCCACCGCCGACGCCCCTCGCCGGAGCGGAGCACGCGCTGAAGAACGGGCAACCGGGTCTCGGCACGGCCGCCAAGAACTTCGCAGACCACCTGAGCGCGCTCGTCCGGCTCGAGATCGAGCTGGCACAGCTCGAGATCAACCGCAAGGTCTCGCTGATCGCGAAGGGCCTGATCATGGCCGCGATCGCGGCGCTGCTCCTGCTCTACCTGATCGGCTTCGGGCTGGCCGCGGCCGCCGCCGGAATCGCGACGCAGCTGCCCGTCTGGGCCTCGCTCCTGATCGTCACGGGCGTGCTGCTGCTGGCGGTTGTCATCCTGGGCCTGCTCGCGAAGCGCGCGATCACGAAGGGCGCGCCGCCTATGCCGGAGCAGGCGATCCGCGAGGCGAAGCTGACGACGGAAGCCCTGAAGGGCGATTCCCATCCAGGGGCGGCAAAGGTCGAGGAGGTCGTAAAGACGGATGCCAGCTGACAACGGCCGCACGACGGAGCAGGTTCGCCACGAGATCGAGACCGAGCGCGAGCGCCTCGCGGTCGCGGTCGACGACCTCCGTGCGGGGATCGACGATGCAACCGACATCAACAAGAAGCTCCGCGGCAAGCTGCCGGTCGCGGCGGCGGCCGCGTTCGGCACGGGCTTCGTCCTCGCCGGAGGGATCAGGGCGACGATGAAGGCGGTGCTGAGCCACCGCGAGAGCAGGCGCAGCAGCGGCCTGTTCTCGTTCCTCTCGGACGACTGACCGCTACGGCGTCGCCGGCGGGGCGACGACCTTGAACGCCCGCTTCAGCTTCTTCGAGGCGTCCGAGCGGTAGGAGCCCTTGCCGACCTTGAACCTGACCGTCCAGGTGACGCTGGTCAGGCCGCGGACGGCCGTCTTCTTGTTCACACCGGCGCCGACGAGGTGGAAGTTGTCCTTCTTCGTCGCATCCTTGACGACGACCTTGTAGGTGCCGGCGACGAGCGACTTGACTGCAGATCCGCCCTTCTTGAGCGTGATCGTCTTGCCCGGCCCCACCTTCGCGGTCAGCTTCGGCGGCGGAGGCGGTGCGGGCCCGGCCCGGAAGCTGCCTTTCATCTGCGAGGGGTGGGCGTCGCACTTGTACTTGTAGACGCCGTTCACGAGGGTCACTTCCCAGACGAACTTCTCTGACTGGCCAGGGTTGGTGTTGTCGAGGTTCGTTGCCCTGTCGACTCCTCCAGGCCCGGTCAGGTGGAAGTCGTGGTCGTCCGAGTTGTCCGTGACCGTGATCGTGTAGTCGCCGGGATCGAGCTGGTTGACGGGCTTCCCGTTCGCGTCCTTGAGCGAGATGCTGAACGCGGGCCCGACGGTGCCGGTCAGCGCGGTGGCCTTGGTGGCAGGCCTCGCCGATCCGGCCACGAGAACGGTGGCCAGCGCCAGCAAAGCGACGACGATTGCGAGACGGCTCTTCTGCACGGTCGATTCCCCCTTGTTCAGCGGCAGCAGAGTAGCAATACGACGCGAGGCGCCCAACCGGATTTCCCCCGCGCAGCGCAGGGGCTTAGACTCACGCCGTGCTGCGCCGAAACGAGAAGGTCGAGATGATCAAGCGGGCGCCGCTCTTCGCCGCCTGCTCGAAGCGCGAGCTCGAGGAGATCGCCCGGATCGCGGACGAGATCGACCTCCGCGAGGGCAAGGAGATGACGCGTCAGGGCTCGCGCGGCCGCGAGTTCTTCGTGCTCCTAGAGGGCGAGGCCGAGGTGACGAAGGACGGCGCCACGATCAACCGGCTCGGCGCCGGTGACTTCTTCGGCGAGATCGCGCTCGTCTCGGACTCGCCGCGCACCGCGACGGTGACGGCGACGACGCCGGTGCGGACGCTCGTGGTCACCGCGACCTCGTTCAAGCGGCTGCTGGACGACCAGCCCGAGATCCAGCGCAAGGTGCTCGTCCAACTCGCCGAGCGGCTCGCGCCCGAAACGCTCTAGGAACGCAACTCTGCGCCGAAGCGCTCGCCGAGCGCCGTCACGATCCGCTCGCGCAGGCCGGCCGCGTCCTCGTCGGTCAGCGTCCGCTCGGCCGACTGGAACGTGACGGCGAACGCGACCGACTTGCGGCCCTCGCCGACCTGCTCGCCGCGGTAGACGTCGAACGGCCGCATCTCGCGCAGCTCGGCGCCGGCCGTCTCCGTCGCGACGTCCACGAGCTCGCCGGCCGAAACCTCTTCCGGGACGACGAACGCGAGGTCCTCGCGGACCGGCGGGAAGCTGACCACGTCCTGGAACTTGACCTGCTCCGGCGCCGCCGCGAGCAGCTCCTCGAGGTCGACCTCGAAGACGCCCCAGCTGCCGTCGAGCAGCTGCGGGTGGAGCTCGCCGAGTATCCCCGCGCCGACAGTCGCGGCCTTTCGCGGGTGCAACAGGTCGTCGGTGGCCTGCTCGAAGCGCGGCTCGGCCTTGAGCGACGCGTAGAGCGCCTCGACGACGCCCTTCGCGCGGCTCCAGCCGCCCTCGACGATCCCGGCCACGTGGCGCCGCTCGTCCGGGAGACCGTCAGCCGGCAGGTAGACGCGCGCGATCTCGAACAGCGCGATCCCGCGCGCTCCGAGCTCGAGGTTGTGCTCCGCAGCCTTCACGAGGCTGGGCAGGAGGCGCGTGCGCAGGACCGCGAGCTCGAGCGAGATCGGCTCGGGCAGGCGCAGCGCCTGCGGATCGGGGTCGTCCTCCCGCAGAGACGACGTATAGGTCTCGACGAGCCCGAGGCCGACCAGCGTCTCCTCGACCCTGCGGCGTAGCCTCTGCAGCGGGGTCAGGGCGCCGAACATCTCCCGCCGCCGCGGGAGCGTGAACGGCACCTCGTCCAGGCGGAAGCGCGCGATCTCCTCGACGACGTCGATCTCGCGCGTGACGTCGCGGGCCCGCCAGGTCGGAACGATCACATCGTCGCCGCGCGGCTCGAAGCCGAGCCGCCCGAGGATCGCCGCCTGCTCCGCTGCCGGGGTCGCGAGGCCGATCACCTCGTCCGCGCGCTCGGGCCGGTAGCCGACGGCCGGCCGGCTCGGCAGCTCGCTGTGGACGTCCGCGTGACCCGCCCAGCGGGCACCCGAGAGCTCGACGATCAGCCTGGTCGCGAGCTTCGCGGCAGGTTCCGCCAGGTACGGGTCGACGCCTTTTTCCCAGCGGTTCAGGCCCTCGGTGCGCAACCGGAGCCGCTCCGATGTGCGGAACGTCCCGGTCGGCTCGAAGTTCGCCGCCTCGAGCAGGACGTCGGTCGTCCCCTCGCCGATCTCCGACTCCTCGCCGCCCATGATCCCCGCCAGCGCAACCGAGCGCTCGGCGTCGGCGATCATCAGGTCGGTCGGCTCCAGCTTCCGGTCGACGCCGTCGAGCGTGCGAAGCTCCTCGCCTGGCTCGGCTCGGCGGACGACGATCCGACCGCCCGCGAGCTTGTCGAAGTCGAAGGCGTGGAGCGGGTTCCCGAGCGCGAGCATCACGTAGTTGGTGACGTCGACGACGTTCGAGATCGGACGCATGCCCGCGCCGAGCAGGCGGGCCTTCAGCCACAGCGGCGAGGGCCCGATCGAGACCTGGCGGAAGAGGCGGCCGACGTACCGCGGGCAGCCGTCGAGATCGTCGATCGCGACGTCGACGGGCTCGCCGGGAACCTCCGTCTCCGGCTCGCTCCCGGGCATCGGGGCGAGCTCGAGGTCGTAGAGGGCAGCCACCTCGCGCGCGACGCCGTAGACCGAGAGCAGGTCGGGCCGGTTGCCGGTCGACTCGACGAGGAGCACGTCGTCGACGAGAGGCAGGACATCGACGAGCGGAGTCCCCGGCTCCGTCTCGGCCAGCACCATGATCCCCGCGTGGTCGGTGCCGAGGTCGACCTCGTCCTCGGCGAGGATCATCCCGTCCGAGAGCTCGCCGCGCACCTTGCGCTGCTCGAGCTGAAGGCCGTTCGGCAGCACCGCGCCCGGAAGCGCAACAGCGACCGTGGCCCCCGCGCCGAAGTTCCAGGCGCCGCAGACGATCCGTCTCGGCTCGCCCTCCCCCACGTCGACCACGCAGAGCTGCAACCGGTCGGCGTTCGGATGCTTCGCGGCCTCGAGGACCCTGCCCACGCGGAACAGGCCGAGGTTGCCGTCCTCGTCGGCGACCCCGCGGCGCTCGACGCCCTCGACCTCGGCGCTCGAGATCGAGAGCCGCGTCGCGAGCTCGTCGAGCGGCATCTCGACCGGGACGTACTCCCGGAGCCACGAGACCGGGACTCTCAAAACTGCGTCAGGACCCGGAGGTCCCCCTCCCAGAGCGGCCGGATGTCGGGAAAGTCGTACTTCAGCTGCGCCACTCGCTCGATCCCGCAGCCGAACGCGAACCCGGACCACTCCTCCGGGTCGACGCCGACGTTCTCGAACACGCGCGGGTCGACCATCCCCGAGCCGCCCATCTCGAGCCAGCCCGAGTAGCGACACGTGCGGCAGCCGTCTCCACCGCAGATCCCGCAGGAGACGTCAGGCTCCATCGAGGGCTCGGTGAACGGGAAGTAGTGCGTGCGAAACCGGACCCGCCGGTCCGGCCCGAAGATCGCGCGCATCACGTGCAGGAGCGTCCCCTTCAGGTCGGCGAGCGTCAGGCCGCGGTCGACGGCGAGCCCCTCGAACTGGTGGAAGATCGGATAGTGGGTCGCGTCGATCGAGTCGCGCCGGTAGCAGCGGCCGAGCGAGACCATGTAGATCGGCGGCTCGCGCTCCTCGAGCGCCTCGATCTGCGACGGCGACGTCTCGGTTCGGAGCAGCCGGTTCTCGTCGAAGAAGAACGTCGCGCGCGGCGAGCGCGCCGGGTGCCACGGGTCGAAGGCGAGCTTGTCGAAGTTGTACTCGGTCGTCACGACCTCGCGGTCGTCGCGCACCTCGTAGCCGAGGCCGAGGAACGCGTCCTCGATCTCGCGGCGCGTCTGCGTGATCGGGTGCAGATGGCCGACCGGGAGCTCGTCGCCCGGCAGCGTGACGTCGACGAGGTCCTCGGTGAGCGCGCGGTCGAGCTCGGCCCGCTCGAGCCGCGCCTGCCGCTCGGCGACCGCGCTCTCGAGCCGGTCGCGGATGCCGTTCAGCAGCATCCCCGTCTCGCGGTCGCGGACGGCTCGCAGCGCCTGAGCGAGGTCGGACTTCCGCCCGAGGTAGCCGACGCGCGCGGACTCCAGCTCGGCGGGCGTCGAAGCGCCCTCGATCGCGCTCTGTGCCTCGGTTTCCAGCGCCTCCCAGTCCATCGGGCGACTGTACCATCGCCCTCCGTGGCCGAATTCGACGCCTTTGCGCCCATCTACGACGACTGGGCCTCGCACATGACCGAGGACGTCGACTTCTACGTCGCGCTCGCGCGCGAGGCCGACGGGCCGCTCGTCGAGCTCGCGATCGGGAACGGGCGCGTGGCGATCCCGGTCGCGCGAGGCCACGGGACGGCCGGTGCTCGGGATCGACAGCTCGCCCGCGATGCTCGCCCAGGCCCGCGAGCGGGCGGCGGCGGCCGGTGTCGAGCTCGTTCTGCGCGAGGGCGACATGCGCGACCTCTCGCTCGACGAGCCCGCGGCGCTCGTCTACTGCCCGTTCCGCGGGATCATGCATCTGCCTACCTGGCGCGACCGGCGCCTGCTGTTCGAGCGGGTCGCAGCCGCGCTTCGGCCCGGCGGCCGCTTCGCCTGGAACGTCTTCGTGTTCAACCCGCACATCGCCGCGCAGATGGACGGCAAGTGGGAGGAGCACGTCGGCATCCGCAACCGGGTCGACCACTTCCCGGCCGACAACCGGATCGACATCACGCTCGAGACCGGATCGACCTCGCTCTGGTGGACGACGCGCTCCGAGTGGGAAGGCCTGATCGACGTGGCCGGCCTCGAGGCCGAGGCGCTGTACGGCTGGTTCGACCGCCGCCCGTTCGACGAGCAGAGCGAGGAGATGGTGTGGGTCGCGCGCAAGCCCGCGTGACCGCCCCGAGCGCGTACGACGCGATCGCCGGGCTCTACGACCCGTGGAGCGTGAGCGTCACCGAGGACGTCTCGTTCTACGTTGCGGAAGCGGGGCGCGCGGAGGGCCCGATCGTCGAGCTCGCCGTCGGAACCGGCCGCATCGCCGTCCCGACGGCCGCGGCGGGAGTCCGCGTGATCGGCGTCGACTCCTCGCCGGGGATGCTCGACGTCTGCCGCGAACGGGCCGAGCTGGCCGGCGTGTCCGACCTGCTCGACCTGCGCCTCGGCGACCTCGCGGAGCCGCCGGTCGAGGAGCGCGTGCGCCTGGTCACCTGCCCGTTCCGCTCGTACCTCCACCTGCTCACCGACGAGGAGAGGCTGCGCGCCCTCCGCGCCGCGCGCGAGCTGCTCGTTCCGGGCGGGCGGCTCGTCTTCGACGTCTTCGCGCCCGCGGCCGACGACATCGAGAGCACACACGCCCGCTGGCTCGAGCGCGAGCCGGGCATCTTCGAGCGCGCGGACTGGGACGAGGAGGCGCGCACGCTGACGCTCTCGGTGCGCGGCGACAGCGGCGCGACCACGTTCACGCTCGCCTGGCTCTCGCCGGAGGAGTGGCGCGCGCTGCTCGAGCAGGCCGGCTTCCAGGTGCTCGGCTGCTACGGCTGGTTCGACAAGCGCCCGTACGCCGGCGGCGAGGACACGGTCTGGGTCGCTCGCCGTCCGCGGTGACAATTCGAGCCACGGCCGGGGTCAGACCCCGGTCGTGTCGTTTGGAGCCCCGTGCGCCGCTTCTCGCTGAGCGCCGCTAGAGGAGCTCGATCTCGTCGCCCAGGGCGACCTCGCCCGACTCGACGATCCGCGCGAGCATCCCGCGCTTGCCGTCGAGCTCGGCCCGCAGCCCGGGACGCAGGTCGTCCATCCGCCGGCACGGGTCGCAGACCATCGTGATCTCGAAGACCGCCTCGTCGCCCACGCGCACGCGCTGGCCGATCGGCCACGCCTGCACGTCGTCGCCCTCGACGGTCAGGTTCTCGCGAATCGCGCCGGGATCGACCTCGACGGACTCGAGGTGCTCGCTCGAGACGAACAGCACCTCGCGCTTCGGCGGGTTCGCATGGGCGCAGCCCTCGAGCCCCTCGCCGGCGATCGCCTTGCGGCGGTCGTGGCCGACGGAGACGCCGCTCTTGCGGCCCGGCGACGTCCAGATGCCCGAGATCCGCGCCATCGCGCCCGCAGCCTAGCCACGCGCCCGGCGCTCGTAGAGCGCGATCGCGGCGGCGACTCCGACGTTCAGCGACTCGGCGCCGGGCTCGAGCGCGATCGTCGCGCGCGCGTCGCAGGCGGCCAGCACCGACTCCGGCAGGCCCTCGCGTTCGGCGCCCAGAACGAACGTCACCGACCCGCCCAGGTCGACCTCTCGCAGCAGCTCGCCCCCGTGTGCAACGAGCGCGACGCGTCTCCCCGGAGCCTCCTCGAACGGCCCCACCGGGACCCGGAACACGGCGCCCATCGAGCCGCGCAGCGCCTTCGGCCCGGTCGGATCGGCGCAGCCGGACGACAGCGCCACGAAGGCAGGCCCGAGCCCGTCGGCGGCGCGCATGATCGTCCCGAGATTGCCGGGGTCGCCAACCCGCCAGAGAGCCACCCCCACGCGCGGCGCTGCACCGGGGTCGAGGCGGGGAAGGTCGTCGCGCCGGAACACCGCGACCCGCCGAGGCGCGTGCTGCAAGCTCGACACCGACCCGAGGGCCTCGGCCGAGACGTTCTCGCCCGCGACGAAGAGCTCCTGGGCCTCGAGGCCAGCGGCCAGCCCCGCCTCGACGAGATCCTCGCCCTCGACCGCGAAGAGCCCGAGCTTGTCGCGCCAGCGACGGTCCTGGAGCTTGCGCACGAGCCGCAACCGGGGGTTGGCGGCGGACGTGATCATCCGGCGAGCCGGATGCTCAGGAGTCCAGCGCGGCTTTCGCCTGCTCGGCGAGCTTGCCGAAGGCGGCCGGGTCGCTGACCGCGATGTCCGCGAGCACCTTGCGGTCGAGCGGGATCTCGGCCTTGCGTAGCCCGGAGACGAACTGGTTGTACGAGAGCCCCTCGCGCCGAGCGGCGGCGTTGATGCGCATGATCCACAGCCTGCGGAACGTGCGCTTCTTGTTCTTGCGGTCGCGGTAGGCGTACGAGAGCGACTTGTCGAGCTGCTCCTTCGCGCGCCGGTAGCTCGAGTGCTTCAGCCCCCAGTAGCCGCGCGCCTGCTCGAGCGCCTTGCGGCGCTTCTTGCGTCCGTGAACCGAGCGCTTGATGCGTGGCACCGTCTACCTCCCCAGGAGCCGCTTCACGGAGCGCTCGTTGGTGGGATCGACTTCCTTCGCGCGCCGAAAGCCGCGCTTGCGCTTAGCCGACTTCTTCTCGAGCAGGTGGCTCTGCGGCCCCTTCCGGCGCAGGAGCTTGCCCGTCCCCGTCACCTTGAATCGTTTCTTCGCTCCGCTGTGCGTCTTCTGCTTTGGCATCGTCTTTCTTCACTCCTGCGTTCTTCGTCGGTCCCAGCATCATCACCATGTTGCGGCCGTCGAGAAGGGGCGGCGACTCGACCTGCCCGATCTCCTTCACTTCCTCCGCCAGTCGCATCAGCAGGTCACGCCCGCGCTCCGGGTGGGTGGTCTCCCGCCCACGGAACATGATCGTCACCTTCACCTTCGCGCGCTGGTTGAGGAAGCGCTCGACGTGACCCTTCTTGGTGTTGTAGTCGTGGATTCCGATCTTGGGCCTGAACTTGATCTCCTTGACGTGGATCGAGACCTGGTGCTTCCGCGCGAGCTTCGCCTTCTGCTCCTGCTCGTAGCGGTACTTGCCGTAGTCCATCACCTTCGCTACGGGCGGATCGGCCTGGGCCGCGACCTCGACGAGGTCGAGGTTCTTGCCCCACGCGTACTCGCGAGCTTCGTCTGACTCCTTGATCCCGAGCTGCTCCCCGTTCTCGCCGATCAACCTGACCTTCGGCGCGCGGATCATCTCGTTGATTCGGGCTTGCGGGATCGGTGCCCGGTCGGGCTCGACCGTTCGCCGTGGTCTCAAAGGCCCTTCACCAAGTTCTCAGTTCCTCCCTTTTCGAACGACAAGGCCGCTGCCAAGCAGCGGCCCAGAACTCTCCACCTGTTCGGTTGAACCTCCGCGAAGCCGCGAGGCTTGGAAGGTGAGGGCTGGGACCCTGCTTGCCAGGATCACAGCCTAGCAAGGTAGATCAGCAATTCGTCCAACGACTTCGTCGACTGTCCGACGCCTCGCTCGCGCACGGCCAGCGACTCGTCCGACTCCTTGTCGCCGAAGACGATCGCGACCGGGATCTTCTCGACCTCGGCGTCGCGAATGCGCTTGCCGACGGTCTCGTCGCGCTCGTCGACCTCGACCCGGTAGTTGCCGAGTTTGCCCGCGAGCTCGTTCGCGGCCTCGCGGTGGGCCTCGCCGACCGGGATCACGCGCACCTGCACGGGCGCGAGCCAGAACGGGAACGCGCCCGCGTAGTGCTCGATCAGGATCCCGATGAAGCGCTCGAACGACCCGTAGAGCGCGCGGTGCACCACATAGAGCGGGTGCTCGTGGTTGTCCGGCCCCATGTAGGTGAGCCCGAACCGCGCGGGCATCTGCGAGTCGAGCTGGATCGTCCCCATCTGCCACTTGCGCCCGAGCGCGTCCTCCATGTGCAGGTCGATCTTCGGACCGTAGAACGCGCCCTCGCCCTCGGCGATCTCGTAGGGGATCTTGTTCAGCTTGAGCGCCTCCTCGAGCGCCGCCTCGGTCATGTCCCACTCCTCATCGGTGCCGAGCTTGTTGTCGGGCCTCGTCGAGAGCTCGGCGCTCGCCTTCAGGTCGAACAGCTCGTACAGCGTGCGCGCGTAGTCGACGACGTCCGCGATCTCGTCCTGGATCTGCTCGGCGGTGCAGAAGATGTGCGCGTCGTCCTGGGTGAGCCTCCGGACGCGCAGGAGCCCGTGGAGCGTCCCGGTCAGCTCGTCGCGGTGGAGCGGCGCGGGCTCCGCGTAGCGGATCGGGAGCTCACGGTAGCTGCGGATGGTGCTGCCGAAGAGGAGCATGTGGCCGGGGCAGTTCATCGCCTTCATCGCCCAGGGCCGCTCGTCGACCTCGAGCTTGAACATGAGGTCCTCGTACTTCGGGAAGTGGCCCGAGGTCACGAAGGTCTCTGCGTCGTAGATGATCGGCGTCTGCACCTCGAGGTAGCCGCGCTTCTTGTTCTCGCGCCGGCGAACGCCCTCGAGCTCGTCCCAGATCGCCATCCCCTTCGGATGCCACAGGGCGCAGCCGGGCGAGTGCTCGGAGAAGTGGAACAGGTCGAGCTGCGGGCCGAGTCTGCGGTGGTCGCGAGCACGCGCCTGCTCGAGCCGCTCGAGATGGGCGTCCAGGTCCTCCTGGCGGAAGAACGCGGTGCCGTAGATCCGGGTGAGCTGGGTGTTCTTCTCGTCTCCGCGCCAGTACGCGCCCGCGAGGCCGGTCAGCTTGAGCGCCTTGATCGGCTTCGAGTTCTGGAGGTGCGGACCGCGGCAGAGGTCGGTGAACTCGCCCTGCGTGTAAAACGTGATCGGCCCCTCGGCCGTGTCGACGAGCTCGACCTTGTACGTCTCGCCCTGGTCGCCGAAATAGCGCCTCGCCTCCTCGGCGGTCACCTCCTCGCGGTTCCACGAGCGCCCTTCCTCGAGCTCCTTGCGGATCTCCTCCTCGATCTTCTCGAGCGCGTCCTCGCCGATCGGCTGCGGGAACTCGAAGTCGTAGTAGAAGCCGTTCTCGACCGGCGGGCCGATCGCGACCTTCGTGCCCGGATAAAGGCGCCGGACCGCCTCGGCGAGCAGATGCGCCGCCGAATGCCGGAGGACGTAGAGCGCGTCGGGGTCGTCCGTGTCCCGCGTGGTCAGGATCTGGATCGCCTGGCCGTCCTCGAGCGGCGCGCGCAGGTCGAGAAGCTGTCCGTTGGAACGCACGAGCACGGCCTGCTCGGCGAGCTTCGGGCCGATCGCCTGCGCCGCATCGAGCCCGGTCGCGCCGTCCGGGAGCTCGAGCTCGGAGGAATCCGGGAGGACGACCTTCACCGTGCGGAGGATACGCACCGTCGAAGGGCGATTCGCGACGGCCTGAGGATGGCGCGCCGCTCGAGCCTCCAAGTAACAGTCTGTTACTTGCTCCGCCTCGACCCGGCGCGGCCGAGTCCCTCGTCGCCAGCCGACCTTGTAACAGTCTGTTACTAAGCGCTGGGGTTGCCGGCCGAGCGGGTCACTCGCCCTCGACGGCGGCACGGAGCTCCGACGGGCACTTGAGCCAGTACGACTCGCGGAGCCACTCGAGCGCCGACTCGAGCGACTCCTCGTCCGTTACCGTGGCCGTGATCCATCCGTAGCGGCCGACGTAGCTGGCCGTCTTCACGTACGGGAGCAGATGGGCGATCTCGCGCTCATCGGTCGTGAGCTTGACCGTCACGTTCACGGCCTCGTCCTCGGTGACGGCCCAGCCGAAGACCTTGTTCTCGCCAACCTTGAAGACCGGGAAGTCGCCCCAGGGACGATCCTCGTACGACTCGGGGAACGACAGGGCGAGCTCTCGGATCTGCTCTTCGATGCTGGCCAGGCGCACGACGCCATTCTGTCCGTTCGGAGGTGGCCCGCGCTGCATACACTCCGTCTGTGAGGCCGGAGACGCTCACCAGCCGGGTCGGCGCGGGGCTGTCCCTGGCGGCCGGAGGCGCCCAGGCCGCACGGCGGGCCGCCCGCGACGCGCGCAACGCCCTCGGCGGCGCCGAGGTCGACCTCGCATACCTCTTCCTGTCGGCCGAGCACGGAGACGAGGCCGAGGAGGCGCTCGCCGCGGCCTCGCAGGAGCTCGAGGCCATCAACCTGCTCGGGTGCGTGGCCGAGGGGATCGTCGGCCGCGACCGCGAGCTCGAGCAGGGCCCGGGAGCCGCCGTGTGGGCGGCCGCGCTGCCCGGGAGCATGATCGAGACCTTTCACGCGGTCGCCTTCGGCACCGACGACGGCGTCGCGGTCGGCGGGATCCCGCTGCTCGCGGACGCCGACCTCGTCACCATGCTCGTCGACCCGTTCACGTTCCCCGCATCGGGCTTTCTCGCCGAGCTGACTCAGAGCGAGGGCGATGTCCCGGTCGTCGGCGGGCTGGCCTCCGGCGGCGGCGGGCCCGACGCGCAGGCGCTCTTCCTCGACGACGAGGTGATGACGGACGGCACCGTCGGGGCCGTGCTGCGCGGCGTGCGCGTCCAGACCGTCGTCTCGCAGGGGTGTGCACCCGTCGGGACCGACTCGGTCGTGACGAGCGCCGAGGACAACGTCGTCTACGAGCTGGCCGGCAGGCCCGCACTCGAGCGCCTCCAGAGCGAGCTCCACACGATGGGCGCCGAGCAGCAGGAGCTGGCGGCGCGCGGCGGCCTCCTCGCCGGCCTCGTGATCGACGAGAACCGCTCGGAGTACAAGCGCGGCGACTACCTGATGCGCGGCCTGATCGACGTCGACGAGGACTCGGGCGCGCTCACGATCGGCGAGGCCGTCCGCGTCGGCCAGACGCTCCGCTTCCACGTTCGCGACGCGCGCTCGGCCGACGAGGACCTGCGCGAGAACCTCGCGCACGCGCTCGACGGGGAGCGCCCGACCGGCGCCCTGCTCTTCACCTGCAACGGGCGCGGCACGAACATGTTCCCCGAGCCCGACCACGACGCCCAGGCCGTGTCCGAGGCCATCGGCGGCGACGCGCTCGCGGGCTTCTTCTGCGCCGGCGAGATCGGCCCCGTCGGCGGCCGGCCCTTCCTGCACGGCTTCACGGCCACCGCGGCCGTCTTCCTCGAGGGTTAGCCCTCCAAAATCCCTCGGACGAGGGGTTTGGATCCCCCATCAGGGTCATGGCACCCGAACGCCCGACGATCGAACCTGAGTCGACACGGAGGTCAGGCGGACCTCCGAGCGGACTGGAGGGCAAGGGTGCTGCGGAACGAACGACTGCGGGATGACCGGGGACAGGTCTTGGTGCTGATTGCGCTGATGATCGTCCCGCTGCTGGCGATCGCCGGTCTCGTGATCGACATCGGCTACGCCTACTACGCACAGCGCTCGCTGCAGACGCAGGCGGACGCCGCCGCGCTCGCGGGCGCGCAGAACCTGCCCGACGGCAACTCCGCGCTCGCCGTTGCGAAGCAGTTCGGCAGCAGCTCGAGCGGGAAGAACTTCAGGGGCGACATCGGCAACGTCACCGAGACGATCACCACGAAGTGCCTCGCCTCCGTCCCCGGGTTGCGACCCGGTGAACGCGGTGGTGGTGGACGAACGGGCGACTACGAGCGCGCTCTTCTCGCGCGTCCTCGGGATCCACAGCTTCAAGATCCACGTGCGCTCGACGGCCTGCTCGCCGTGCGGCACGCAGCCTCTAGACATCATGGTCGTGCTCGACCGGACCGGATCGATGTGCCAGGACCACAACGGCAACAACGATCCAGCCTGCACGGACCTGAACAACGCCAGAAACGGGCTCAAGTCGTTCCTGCAGGTGATGAACCCGAACCAGGACTACGTCGGGCTCGCGGTGCTGCCGCCGGCGACGAGCGTGAGCAACAAGTGCGCGACGCCGGACACGACGAACTACAACTCGACGTCCGCCGCGTACACACTCGTCCCGTTGTCGCACGACTACAGCACGAACGGCGTCCTGAACACCGGGTCGAACCTCATCTCGACGCTCAACTGCCAGAAGGCGAACGGCTCGACCTCGTATGCGACCGCGATCGAGAAGGCGCAGGCCGAGCTCGACGCACACGGCCGGTCGGGCGTCAGGAAGGTGATCGTCTTCTTCTCGGACGGCGCGGCCAACATCGGCCCGACCTACTTGGCGACGAGCTCGCCGTACCGGCAGCAGCCGTGCCACCAGGGCGTCTGGTCGGCGAACGCGCAGAAGTCGAAGGGCACGATCATCTACTCGATCGGCTACGACCTGAACGCGGTCAACGGCGGTGCCAACAAGTGCACGTCGTACACCGGTTCGGTGGAGCAGCCCGGCATCACCGCGTACCAGGCGCTCCAGCAGATCGCGTCCACTCCGGACACGTTCTACAACCAGCCGTCGGCGGGCCAGCTGACGACGCTCTTCCAGCAGGTCGCGATGGACATCCAGCGCGGCGCCTCTGGCCTGATCGACAACGACGCGTCTTAAGCGGCCGCACCGGCAAAGCCGGCACGGCCTCTTATGGTCGGCGTCGCAAGCGAACGCCTTGGGCGACTAGGCCGTCTCGGCCAGCGAGGGCGTGCAGCTGGAGCGGCCCTGCTTCTCGAGGTACTGCTGGTGGTACTCCTCGGCGGGATAGAACGTCTGCGCCGGCTCGATCACCGTCGCGACCGGCTTGCGGTACTCGCCTGACGCGTCGAGGTCGACCTTCGACTTCTCGGCTGTAGCCCGCTGCTCGTCGTCGTGGAAGAAGACGACCGAGCGGTACTGGTCGCCGATGTCCCAGCCCTGCCGGTTGACCTGGGTCGGGTCGTGCTTGGCCCAGAAGACGTCGAGCAGCTGCTCGTACGAGACCTGCTCCGGGTCATAGGTCACCTCGACCACCTCTGCGTGGCCGGTCGTGTGCGAGCACACGTCCTCGTAGCTCGGGTTCTCGAGCGTGCCCCCCTCGTAGCCGACCTCGGTCTTCGCGACGCCGTCGATCTGGCGGAACGCCGCCTCGACGCCCCAGAAGCAGCCGGCTCCGAACGTTGCTTTCTTCTCCACTTACTCCTCCTCCAGTTTCAATGCGGCCGAGTTGATGCAGTAGCGCAGCCCGGTCGGCGCCGGACCGTCAGGGAAGACGTGCCCGAGATGCCCTCCGCACGCCGTGCAGAGCACCTCGGTGCGCACCATCCCGCGGCCCGAGTCGACCTCCTCGTCAATCGCTTCCGTGTTCGCGGGCTCGAAGAACGCGGGCCAGCCGCAGCCCGAGTCGTACTTCGCCTCCGAGCCGAACAGCTCGGCCCCGCAGCCGGCGCACCGGTACGTGCCGGGCTCGAAGACGTGGTCGTACTCGCCGCTGAACGGCCGCTCGGTTCCCTTCTCCCGCAGGACGCGGTACTGCTCAGGCGTGAGCTCCGCCTGCCATTCCGTCTCTGTTTTCCGAATCTTGGTCACGTTGAACAGTCTCGCAGGACCTCCCAGCGTTACGCCTCCCCGAGAGGGCTAGGGTGGCCTCGTGACCGACGGCTGGGGGCCTTACTACGACGTTGCCAGGAGGGGGACGCCGCGACCCACGCTGCTCCAGGCCCTCGACCTGTTCGACTCCCGGCCCGCGGACGGCCGGTTCGCGGTCGACCTCGGCTGCGGCGAGGGGCGCGACACGGTGGAGCTCCTGCGCCGCGGCTGGCGCGTCCTTGCGATCGACGCGGAGACCGAGGCGATCTCGCGGCTTCGCGCGCGGCCCGAGGCGGCGCGGAACGACCTCCTCGACGACCGAGGTGGCCTCGTTCGAGGAGGCCGACTGGCCGGAGCCGGCGCTCGTCAACGCGAGCTACGCGCTGCCGTTCTGCCCGCCCGCGGCGTTCCCGGCGGTCTGGGCGCACGTCGTGGAGTCGCTGCCTCCGGGCGGCCGCTTCTGCGGGCAGCTCTTCGGCGACCGGGACGAGTGGGCCTCGGACCCGGAGCTCACGATGCACACGCGCGAGGAGATCGAACGGCTGCTCGCGCCGTTCGAGGCCGAGCGCTTCGACGAGGTCGAGGAGGACGGCGAGACGGCGCTTGGCAAGCCGAAGCACTGGCACCTCTTCCACATCATCGCCCGCAAGACGTGAGACGCTGCGGCGCGTGAGCACGGTCGAGACGGTCCGGGGACCGGTCGAGCTCTCGGAGCTCGGCCCGGCGCTGATGCACGAGCACATCGTCGTCCTCCAGCCCGAGGCGCTCCTGAACTACGGCCACGTCTGGGGCGCGAGCTACTGGGACGAGGACGCGCGCGTCGCGGACGCGATCGCCAAGCTGCGCGCGGTTCGGGAGGCGGGCATCCGGACGCTCGTCGACCCGACCGCGCCCGGGCCTCGGCCGCTACATCCCGCGCATCCAGCGGATCAACGCCGAGGTCGACCTGAACATCGTCGTCGCGAGCGGCGTCTACGCCTTCCTCGAGCTGCCGAACTTCCTCTTCTACCGCAGCCCCGAGGCGATCGCGGAGCTGTTCGTGCGCGAGATCCGCGAGGGCATCGACAACACCGGGGTCAAGGCCGCGTTCCTCAAGTGCTGCGTCGAGGAGCACGGCCTCGTCGGCGACATCCCGCGCATCCTCGCGGCGGTGTCGATGGCCGCGCGTCGAGACCGGCGTGCCCGTGATGGTGCACACGAACGCCTCCGCGAAGACCGGGCTGCTCGCGCTCGAGGCGCTCACGAGCCACGGCGTCGACCCGACTCGGATCGTGGTCGCCCACATGGGCGACAGCAACGACCTCGACTACCTGCGCGCGATCGCCGACACCGGCGCCTGGCTCGGCTGCGACCGCTTCAACATCCCCCACTTCAACCCGGATGCGAACCGGATCGAGACGCTTACGAAGCTGGTCGCCGAGGGTTACGCGGGCCAGATCCACCTCTCGCACGACGGGGCCTGCTTCTACGACTTCATGACCGGCGACCCGAACTTCGCCGACGAGCGGCCCGACTACCTGCACATCTGGAGCACGATCCTCCCCGCTCTGCTGGAGGCGGGCGTCACGCAGGAGCAGATCGACCAGATGACGATCGAGAACCCGCAGCGGTTCCTCGCTCCTCGCTGAGCCGCACGACCTTCCCGGGATTCATGATCCCGCGCGGGTCGAAGAGCTCCTTGATCCCGCGGTAGAGCGGGAGCAGGTCGGGGTGCTCGAGCTCGAGCGCCCGCATCTTCCCGATCCCGACGCCGTGCTCGCCGGTGCACGTCCCGCCGCGGGCGACCGCGTCCTCGACGACGAGGCGCGAGAGCTCGTGCCAGCCCTCGACGTCCGACGGGAGATCCGGGTCGACCGTGACCCCGACGTGGAAGTTGCCGTCCCCGACGTGGCCGAGGATCCCCGCCCGCAGCTCGAGCCGGTCGGCGGTCTCGCGGGCGAACGTGACGGCCGCCGGGAGCTGTGCGAGCGGAACGCACACGTCCGTGACGCACTCCCTCGTGCCGGGCCAGAGCTGCGCCCACGCGTAAGCCGCGCTGTGGCGAGCCGCCCAGAGCTCGGCCCGGCGCTCGGCGTCGCGCTCGTGGGCCACCTCGACGGCTCCCTCCTCCTCCGAGAGCCCGAGAACGAGCTCGAGATCGTCCTCGACCGAGCTCTCGCTGCCCGCAGCCTCCACGAACAGCGACGGCACCTCCGGGAAGCTCGTGCCCTTGTACGCGTTGATCGCGCGGATGTTCATCGCGTCGAGGAGCTCGAGCCGCCGGACGCCCGTGCCCGCCGCGACCGCGCCGACCGCGGTCTTGCAGGCAGCCTCGATCGACGGGAACGAGATCCGCGCGGCGACGACGTGCTCCGGGATGCCGTAGAGGCGAAGCGTGAGCTCGGTGATCACGCCCAGCGTTCCCTCCGAGCCGACGAACAGACCGGTGAGGTCGTAGCCGGCCGAGGTCTTGAGTGCCCGGGAGCCGGTGCGGATCACGTCCCCGCCAGGGAGGACGGCTTCGAGCGCGAGCACGTTCGCCCGCATCTTCCCGAACCGGATCGTGGTCGTGCCGGCGGCGTTCGTCGCGGCCATGCCGCCGAGCGTCGCATCGGCCCCGGGGTCGACCGGGAACCAGAGCCCGTGCTCCCCGGCCGCACGCTCGAGCGCTCCGCGCGTCACCCCGGCCTGGACCGTCGCCATGAGATTGTCGGGCTCGACCGAGACGATCCGGTCCATGCGCGAGAGGTCGAGGCTGATGCCTCCCTCGACGGGGATCACGTGACCCTCGAGGCTCGACCCCGCACCGAACGGCGTCACGGGAACGCCTTCGTCGTTCGCAAGTGCCAGCACGCGCGAGACCTCTTCGGTCGAGACCGGGTAGACGACCACGTCGGCCGGGCGCCGCGTGTGGAAGGTCATGTCCTCGCCGTGAACCGCCCGGTCGGACTCGCCGGTCGAGACCCGGCTCGGGTCGCCGAGGACCGCCTGCAGAGCCTCGATGTCCACGAGGCGAACCCTACGGCTCAGGGCTCGTCGCGCTTGAGGACCGTGGTCGCGACCCTGAGCCCGAAGCGTCCCGGCATGAGGACGACGTCCCACATCTGGTTGACGACGCTCCCGCCGGGCAGATCCTCGGCCAAGGCCTCGACCGCGTCGTCCGAGGCCTCGAGCATGCCGCTCGCCGCGTCGACGGCGCCGTCCGCCATGTCACCGGCCATGGGCACCGCGGCCGAGGCGATCTCGACGGTCACCGCAGGCCCGAGCTTGGTGAGCGTCTCGCGAACGGCCCGCTCGGCCTCCTCGCGCGCGCGCTCGAGGTCCTTCATCGCTTCCTCGTGCCCGGCGGTGAAGACCCGCCACCATTTCCAGCCGGTCACCGTGCCCGCGCGGACCATCAACGCGAGCACGAGCACGACCCCGATCGCGACCCAGACGAGGGCGAGGATGACCGCCGCGAGCCACGGCGAGACCGCGGACGAGAGCCCGAGCATCGCCGCGACGTTGACGAAGACGAACGCGGTGAGAAACGCGATCCCGCGACGGCAGCCGCGGCGAGGTCGCGAGCCGTGCGACGCACCTCCGGCATGTGCCGGGCAGCGATGAGCTGCCCCTCGCAGAAGGCGAGAACGCTCAGATCGCGCCCGAGTTGGGCGGCGAGCTCCGTGACGGAGTCGGGCTCTTGCCCTTGCTCCTCCTCCTGCACGGCCGTTTCCTCCTCCGGAGGCGGAGCAACCGAGTCGACGGTCGCAGTCACGACATCTCAGGCTAGCGCCGCCGCGGCCGACATGTGGCTCAAGTCGCACGGTGGGACCGGCGCAGGATCTGGAGGCCGGGGATGAACCTGGGTACGCGCTTCCGGTAGCGGGCGTACTCGTCGGGGAACGTCTGGCTCATCAGCCGCTCCTCGATCGGGATCCTGGTCGCGACGACCGCGCCGCCGCCGACGAGGAGGCCGAGGGTGACGCCCAGGCCGTTCAGGAGCACCGTGCCGATAAGCATCCCGAACAGGCCGGTGTAGATCGGGTGGCGGGTGACCGCGTAGGGCCCGTCCGTCCTCAGCTGATGGTGAGTCTGGAGCACGTCAGGAGAGGCCGACCACATCCGTCCCAGCCTGGCCCGCGCCCAGATCGTGAACGCCGTGGAGACCATCAGGAGAACGAGGCCCGGGATCTCGATCCACAGGGAGTGATCGGTCACGCGGTGCAAGTACTGGCCGCCCAGTCGGAAGACGAGAACGACGGCGATGACCGCGCCGATCCGCCAGAGCGCTCCGCTGCCGCTGCGCTGGCGGGTCCCACGGGTGCGGGCGCCGTATGCAGCCCCGGCGATCCAGGTAACGACTACGACACCCCAGCAAATCAAAGTGGCGACGATGGCCATGCCACCATCTTGGCGATACCTGCTGGGTTGGCCGGGAGGTTGGAGGTCTCTAGCCCCGCGCTGGATCAGTCGACCCAGCCGAGCGCGCCGCAGTACAGCCACGCGGCGAAGGCGTCGGGCAGCTCTCCCCACTCCCGCAGCGCCGTGATCACCGCGTCGAGCTCCGCCTGTGTGGCCCAGCCTTCGCCCACGATCACCTTTGACATGTCCTCGGCCGAGAACAGGCCGGCTGCGAACTCCGCGAACCAGCGCGTGGACGCGAGGTCGCCGTACACCTCGGGCGCGTGAGCGACTCCCTGGGTGCGAACGAATCCTGCCTCCAGCATCAGCGTGCGCAGGCGTCGTGAGTAGCGAGCATTGCCGCCTTCATGCGCGACGGCGCGCTCGAACAGGCGCGGGGCGAGCTCCAGCTCGGGGCTCTCCGGGGACATCACGACCGTCCCGAGATCGTCGTCGGTAACCGCAGCGAGACCGCCACTGCGAAGGACGCGCCGCATCCCGCTCAGGGCGCGAACAGGTTCACGGACGTACATCAGGACGGCGTTGGCGTAGACGACGTCGAAGGTCGCGTCCTCGAACGGCAGCTCGTAGACGGAGGCCGTGAGGAACTCTGCGTTACCGATCCCACGCTCGGCCGCGGATCTCCGCGCCGCCTCGATCTGGCCCGGGTCGGCGTCGATCCCGACGATGCGACCAGGGGCGACGGTCGGAGCGAGATCGAGGGCGATGCTGCCCACGCCGCAGCCGACGTCGAGCACGTCCATGCCGGGCCGCATGTGCGGCAGCAGAAACGGCAGGAATCCCCGTGCGTCGCGGTTGGCGACGTACCGGTGTTGCACGCCCTCCTCGATCACGTACCGCTGGTCGATGCGGTCAACCCTAGTCTTAGGGTGTCCGACACCGCGCCGCGTCAAGCGCAAACTGCGCCGAGAGCGTGACAAACCTGGCGTCGGTTGGCCTCGGCCGCGCCCGACGCGTGCGGGCGCGGCTCACTCGATCGGCCAGCGAGGTTTACGGAGCGTCTCGCTCGAGCACGACCTCGTACGAATCCACCGAGGCGCGGCGAACGTTCGAGCCGTCCGGCGGGCTCATCGCCTCGAGCACCTCGGCCCCCTTCCGCATGTCCTCCTCGGAATCGAAGCGCACAGCGACCAGAACCTTCCCGTTGGGGCGATCGGCGAGAACGGTGATCCGCTTCGCCGGCACGCCTTCGGGCGGGCCGTCGTGGGCGTTGATCTCACCGAGCATCGTGTCGATGCCTGCATCGTCGGCGTCGAACGTGACTACGCGGGCGTACTGGGACATACCGTCCTCCTTCGTCGGGGATGCGGCTGGAGCCTAGCGGCCCGCCACGGAGACTCGGCGAAGAGCCCGACGTGCACGCGCAAGGAAGCCCCGCCTGGCGGGGCTTCCAGTAACGAGGCGCGCCCGGCAATGCTCCCGGCGCCGAGCCGATTCAGCTATTTGCCGAACAGGCCCTTTGCCTTGTCGATCAGACTCTTGCCCTCGTCGACCTTGTCGTCGGTCTGGTCGGGAATCTTGTCGGCTACGGCGTCTGTCGCGTCGCCAACCTTGTCGGTCGCGGCGTCTGTAGCGTCACCGGCCTTGTCGGCAACGTCGCCGGCTGCATCCTTCGCCGTATCCATCATTCCTTCGCCATCCATGTGAGACCTCCCTTCCCTGGTGGCTTCCTCGGAAGCATCGCACGAGTGAGCGTCTCGTGCGTCCCGCGAAGGCGAGCCTTCGCCGTTCCAGCTCGGGGTGTCCGACACCGCGCGCTGTCAGCGGTTGCGGGCAAGCAATCCGGGCCGGGCGGGCTTCGCGTAGTAGCCGGTAGCGGCGTGCTGTCCTTGCACGAGACCGTCCAGGAGGTAGGAAATGGCGGAATCGAGTCTGTACGAGCGGGTTGGTGGCGCATTCGCAATCGCAGCCGTGGTCGATCACTTCAGCGACGCGCTCATCCGCAACCCGATCGTCGGTCAGAGCTCGGAAAACCCCGCTCTTCGAGAGTGGCACACGAACAGCCTGGGCAGACTTCCCGGGCTGAAGTTCATGCGCACCCTGTGGGTCTGCGACATCTCCGGTGGGCCCCAGACCTATGCAGCAACGAAACCGGGCAGGACTGCTCTCGGCCTGGAGGAAGCCCATCGCGACCTGAAGATCTCTCCCGACGAGTTCGACGAGGTCGCGGCCGAGCTGGCTCGAACGCTCGACGCCTTCGACGTGCCCGAGCAGGAAAAGGGCGAGGTCCTCGGCGCCTTCGCCGCACACAAGGACGAGGTGACCGAGGGCTACTCTCAGTAGCCGGGGCTGTACTCCAGCGATGAACGGAGCGCCGTCCCGGCATCGTGGTGAGTGGGCGGTACTGGGCTCGAACCAGTGACCCCCAGCTTGTCGAGCTGGTGCTCTCCCAACTGAGCTAACCGCCCTGGGGAGACGGATTGTAGCCGCCCCGGCGGGGAGGATCGTCCCGGCCGGAGATGAACCTATTCTTTGGTGGCCGTGAACCAGCCTCCCGTGTCCTCGTGGGCGCAGAAGCCGCAGCTGCGGATCGGCGCGGTCGTCGCGATCGCGCTTGCCATCGCCTTCGTCGTCTGGCTCATCGTCCGCGGAGGAGGCGGCGGGTCGTCCGCGACGATCACGAACGCCACCACTCTCCCGCAGGTCGGGCCCACCGCCGTCAGCGTCACGCAGCTCGGGACGTTCAGGGACAAGGCCGGCCACCCGATCTACTGGGCCGGTCCGATCCCGGGCACGCACTACGAGTTGACGCAGACCTCGAAGGGCAGCATCTACGTGCGCTACCTCCCGCAGGGCGTGCCCATCGGGACCAACGCCCGGCACACGCTCGTCGGCAGCTATCCGGTCGACAACGCCTCCAAGGTCTTGCAGGGCCTGGCCAAGGAGGACGGGGAGATCTCGTTCCCCGCGCCTGGAAGCGGGATCGCGGTCTACTCGAAGTCGTCGCCCACGAACGTGTACCTCGCGTACCCGGACTCGAACGTCCAGATCGAAGTCTTCGACCCGTCGCCGGCGCGGGCGCGGGGCCTGATCACGTCGGGCCAGATCGCGCCTGTTCCGTAGCTGAGTGCGCTAGCCGTCGCCTGGGTCGCCTACCCGCTGCTGCTGGCGGGGCTCTCGCTCGGCTGCGGACGGCTCGCTGAGGTCGCGGCCGGCGAGCGGCTGCCGGGGCCGCTCGTGCTGCCCGTCGGGCTCACCGTCGTCATCCTCGCGGGCCAGCTCGCGACGCTGACCGACGCGACCGCCGAGCTCGCCGGGCCGCTGGCCGTCGCGCTCGCGGTCGTCGGGCTCCTGCTCGCGCGGCCATGGCGGCCCCGGGCCTGGGGCTGGCCGGCCGCGGTCGGGGCCGGCGTGTTCGCGGTCTTTGCCGCGCCGGTCGTGCTCTCCGGGAACGCCACGTTCGGCGGCTACATCAAGCTCGACGACACCGCGACCTACTTCGCGATGACCGACCGCGTGATGGAGCACGCGCGCAGCCTCGCGGGGCTGGCCCCGTCGACGTACGAGGCGACGCTGGCGACGACGATCGCGATCGGCTACCCGACCGGGAGCCTGATGCCGCTCGGGATCGGGCACCAGCTCCTCTCGTACGACATCGCGTGGCTCTTCCAGCCGTACCTCGCCTTCCTGGCGGCGATGCTGGGGCTCTCGCTGTACGCGGTGCTCGAGCGCGTGATCGCTCCGCGCGCGCTTCGTGCGGCTGCCGCCTTCCTGGCCGCGCAGCCGGCGATCCTGTTCGGCTACGGGCTCTGGGGCGGGATCAAGGAGCTTTCGGGCGCCTGGCTGCTCGCGCTGATCGCCGCGCTGCTGCCGTGGACGCTCGCGGAGCGTCGCGAGCTGGCGCGCCGTGCTCCCGCTCGCGGCCGCGTGCGCCACGGTCGTGCTGCGTGCTGAGCCTCCCGGGTGCGGTCTGGCTCCTGCCGGTGATCGTCGCTGGAGTCGGGTCGTGCTGCTGTCGCCGGCCGAGGCCGCCCCTCGTTGGTCACGGCAGTCGCCTTCGCCGGCGCGACCGCGGTCCTGGCGATCCCTGCCTTCGTCGCGCGCCGTCGACTGGCTGCCGTCACCTGCACGCGTTCAAGCGCGGAGACGAGCTCGGGAACCTGATCCGGCGGCTGAGCAAGCTCCAGCTCTTCGGGATCTGGCCGGTCGGCGACTTCCGCCTCCGGCCGCACGGCTCCGGGCCCGACTACGTCCTGATCGCGCTCGTGATCGTCGCTGCGGCGGTCGGGCTCTGGTGGGCCTGGACGCCGCCGCAGCTGGGCGCTGCTGCTCTACGCCTGACCGCCGGGGTCGGCGCCTCGCTCCTCGTCGCGTCTCAGCTCGCCGTGGGTCGGCGGCAAGGCGCTCGCGATGGCCTCCCCGGCGTTCCTGGCCGCGGCCTTCGCCGGGTGCGGCGCAGGCTTCGCGCAGAAGCGGACGATCGAGGCGAGCGTGGCCGCCCTCGCGATCGCGGGCGGCGTGCTCTGGTCGAACGCGCTGCAGTACCACCACGTCTGGCTCGCGCCGCGCGGGCAGCTGCACGAGCTCGAGGTGATCGGCGAACCGCTTCGTCGGCCAGGGACCGGCGCTGATGACGAACTACGAGCCGTACGGAGCGCGCCACTTCCTCCGCCGAGAGGACGGCGGAGGGCGCTTCGGAGCTGCGCCGCCGCTTCGACTACCTGACGAACGGCTCGGTGCTCGACAAGGGCCAGTCGGCGGACATCGACCGCTTCCGGCTCGACGGGGTCCTCGACTACCGGACGCTCGTCCTGCGGCGAGGCCCTGCGGCGAGCCGGCCGCCTTCGATCTACCACCTCGTCTGGAGCGGGCGGTTCTACGAGGTCTGGCAGCGGCCGGCCGAGACTCCGAGCACGATCATCGAGCACCTTCCGCTCGGCAACGCGAGCCAGGCCGCCGGGGTGCCGCGCTGCGCCGACGTGCTGCGGCTCTCGCGCCTTCCCGGGGTCGTCTCGCTCGCGACCGCGACGCGGCCCGAGGCGATCCCGCTCGGCTACCCGCGCATCCCCGGGACGCGCACCGCAGTCGTCGACGTTCCCGAGGAGCGGCGACTACACGGCCTGGCTCGGCGGCGACTGGTACGGGCTCGCCTCGATGTCGGTCGACGGGCGCAAGATCGGCTCGATGCGCAATGAGCTCGACTGGCCGGGCAACTTCACGGACCTGGGCACGATCCACCTCTCTCCGGGAAGGCACCTCGTGAAGATGAGCTACTCGACCGGCGGCCTGCACCCGGGCAGCGGCGTGAAGCCCTTCGCGTTCGGGCCGGCGTACCTGACGCTCGAGAACGAGCGCGACCCGTTCGTGACGCTTCCTCCCGGCCAGGCGCGTGCCCTCTGCGGCCGGCGCCTCGACTGGATCGAAGCCCTGCGCGCCTAGCGCGCAAGCAGACGAGAGGCCCGGAGGCCTCCCGTCTCTGCTCTCTCACAGGAACTTGTTAGGGCAGCGGGATGACGACGATCGTCCGGTTCGCGAACGTGCCCGTGCCGGCGTCGACGCGGTACTTCGCGGTGAACGTGTTGCTCCCCGCGGTCAGTCCGATGACGTAGAACGTCGCGCTTCCCTGAACTGTGTTGCTGCCGGTGCCGTTCTTGACGATGTACGCCTGCGTGTCCGAGGCCGCGCACGGTGGTCGATCCGGAGACCGCGAAGCCCATGGACGCAAACCGGTTGTTCGTGTTGTTGGAGAGCGACCCCGTCAGGATCACGAGCGCCTTCCCGGAGGCGGGGATCGTGACCGTCACGGCCGGTCCGGTGGAGGCCAGATCCGCATAGGTCGTGCTTGTGGTGGTCTGGGACGTCGCGACGGTGTTGCCCGCGGTTCCGGCGGTGCCCGTGGCGCCGGTCACGCCCTTGGCGCCCGTCGTGCCCTTGGCACCGGTGGTGCCCTTCGCACCGGTCACGCCCTTTGCGCCGGTGACGCCCTTCGCTCCCGTGGCTCCTGGCGCCGTCGGGCCGCGCGTGCCGGTAGCGCCGTTGGCACCGGTTGCGCCCTTGAGGCCGGTCGGGCCTTTGGCGCCGGTCGGGCCTTTCGCGCCGGTCGTTCCCTTGGCTCCAGTCGCTCCGGTCGCACCCTTGGCGCCGGTCGGGCCGATCGCTCCGGGCGGTCCTGTCGCGCCGCGAGCGCCGGTCGCTCCGACCGCGCCCGTGGCGCCCTTTGCACCGGTGGTGCCCTTGTCACCCGTTGAGCCCTTCGCCCCGGTACGCCCTTCGCCCCGGTAGCGCCCGTCGAGCCCTTGCACGGTCGCCCCTTTGCACCGGTGGCGCCAGTGTTGCCAGTTGCGCCCTTCGCTCCGGTTGCGCCCGTGTCGCCTGTAACCCCCTTGTCACCGGTCGCTCCCTTGGCGCCCGTTGTGCCCTTGGCGCCAGTCGTTCCGTTAGCTCCCGTGGCTCCCTTGGCGCCAGTCGCTCCGCGGTCGCCCGTTGTGCCCTTGGCGCCGGTAGCGCCCTTCGCGCCTGTTGGGCCCTGAGCACCAGCCGGACCGGTAGCGCCCTTTGCACCAGTTGCACCCTTCGCTCCGGTTGTCCCAGTCGCGCCTTTCGCGCCCGTGGCTCCCTTCGCACCGGTTGTGCCAACCGCGCCCGTCGAACCCTTCGCGCCGGTCGCGCCCTTAGCGCCAGTCGTTCCGTTAGCTCCCGTCGAACCCTTCGCCCCCGTCGCACCCTTCGCGCCGGTCGATCCGTTGGCTCCCGTGGCTCCCTTGGCGCCAGTCGCTCCGCGGTCGCCCGTTGTGCCCTTGGCGCCGGTCGCGCCCGTGGCACCCTTCGCACCTGTCGGCCCCTGCGCACCAGCCGGACCGGTTGCGCCTCTTGCACCAGTTGCGCCCTTGGCGCCGGTCGCACCTCCTGCTCCCGTCGCGCCCTTCGCGCCTGTGGCTCCCTTCGCACCGGTTGCGCCGACGGCGCCCGTAGCACCCTTTGCGCCGGTCGCACCCTTTGCGCCGGTCGATCCGTTGGCTCCCGTCGAACCCTTGGCCCCGGTCGTGCCCTTCGCCCCGGTTGTGCCCTTCGCGCCGGTCGATCCGTTGGCTCCCGTCGCGCCCCTGGCACCGGTTGGCCCGACCGCACCGGCGGGTCCCGTGGCACCTCGAGCGCCGGTTGCACCCTTGGCGCCTGTCGTCCCGTTCGCGCCGGTCGCGCCCTTTGCGCCGGTCGGGCCGGCAGCGCCCGCCGGGCCGGTCGCGCCTCTGGCGCCCGTCGCTCCCTTTGCACCCGTCGATCCGTTCGCGCCCGTTGCGCCCTTCGCGCCGGTCGCGCCCTTCGCCCCTGTTGCCCCCCGAGAACCTGTTGCACCCTTGGCGCCGGTCGAGCCGGCGCTTCCGGTCGCGCCCTTCGAGCCGTTCGCACCGGTCGCGCCCTTGACGCCCGCCGCGCCGGCGAGACCCGTGGCGCCGCGCGCACCCTGCGCGCCGCGATCACCCTTGGCGCCCTTCGGGCCCTTTACGTTCCAGCTCACCTTGTGCGCCTTGCCGTGGCACTTCTTCTTCCCTTTGACGAGGCGCAGCAGCCCGTTCTTCTTGCCGGCGCAGGCGTAGATCTTCCCGCCGTCGCCCGAGGTCTTCGCAGCGCCACCGCTCACGAGCACGGCAGCGCCCACCAGGAGGGCGATCAAGGACGTGATGAAGAGGCGCTTGTGTGTCACGTGAGGAGCTGGCCAGCCGGGCGGAGCACCATTTGGTGCCGCGACGGCTCACGGTAGCCGCGGCTCGGCGGCACGGCATCCCCTGAAAGAGGTACGTGCGAGCGGGCCCAGCCGTTAGGCTGACCGCCCCTTGGTCGAGGGCAAACGCGTCGCAGTCGTCATCCCCGCGTACGACGAGGAGGAGCTCCTCTCCGCGACGCTGGACGGCATCCCGGAGACCGTCGACCGGATCTACGTCGTCGACGACGCGTCGAGGGACGCAACCGCCGAGCGCGCGCGCGAGGTCGGCGAGCGCGACCCGCGGATCTCCGTGCTCACCCGCGAGCGCAACGGCGGCGTCGGGGCGGCCGTGGTCACCGGCTACCGGCAGGCGCTCGAGGACGGCTTCGACGTCACCGTCGTCATGAACGCCGACAACCAGATGGACCCCGAGGACCTCGATCACCTCGTCGAGCCGGTCGCGCGGGGCGAGGTCGACTACGCGAAGGCGAACCGGCTCTTCACCGGCCAGGCCTGGCAGCTGATCCCGCACAGCCGCTACCTCGGCAACGCCGTGCTCTCGCTCTGGACGAAGATCGCCTCCGGCTACTGGCACATCGCGGACGCGCAATCCGGCTACACCGCGATCTCGCACCAGATGCTGGAGCGGCTCGACCTCGAGAACCTCTACCCACGCTACGGGTTCCCGAACGACATGCTCGTCCACCTGAACGTCTGGAACGCGAAGGTGCGCGACGTGCCCTCGCGGCCGATCTACGGCGTCGGCGAGCGGTCGGGGATCCGCCTGCGCCGCGTGATCCCGGCGATCTCCTGGCTGCTGTTCAAGTGCTTCTGGTGGCGGATGTGGCAGAAGTACGTCATCCGGGACTTCCACCCGCTCGTCTTCTTCTACGTCTTCGGGTTGATCTCCCTCGTGCTCGGCTTCGCGCTCGGCGTGTACCAGGTGGTGCTCAAGATCGACGGCTACGACGCGACAGTCGGGGTGGTCGTGCTGATCGCGCTGCTGCTGCTGTTCGGGCTGCTGTTCACGCTCTTTGCGATGTGGTTCGACATGGAGTCGAACAAGGAGCTGCGCTAGAGCTCGGCGCCCAGCTCCCCGGTGAGCGCCGTGCGGCCCTCGGCGGTGACCTCGACGGAGCGATTGCCCTCGCGCCTGCGAATCCAGTCGAGCTCGAGCATCCGGCCGGCGAGGGCCGCGCCGAGCGCTCCCGCGACGTGGAGCTCCCGCTCGCTCCAGTCGAGGCAGCCACGCACGACGGGTCGGCGCTGCTTCTCGAGCTCCGAGAGATCGATCCCGAGCGCGCGGCACCGAGCCTCCGCCGTCGGCCCGAGCTCGTAGCCGCCGTTCCGGCGGATGACCGTCCGCTCCCGCTCCAGGGCGGCTGCCACGACGACGCCCAGGCGGCCAGCGAGATGGTCGTAGCAGGTGCGGGCGGAGCGGAGCAGCTCGCTCTTCGTCGCGTCGCGAAGCGAACGAACGGGCGGCTGCGGGGCGACGCATGCGAGCGCCTCGATCGCGTCGGCCACGGCCGGGTCGGCGAGGCTGAAGTAGCGGTGGCGGCCGTTCCTTCGCGCGACGAGAAACCCGCCGTCGACGAGCCGCCGGAGGTGCTCACTCGCCGACGACGGCGCAATCCCGGCCTGGGCGGCGAGTGCGCTGGCCGGCAGCGCCTCGTGCTCGGTCAGCGCGACGACGAGCCTGGCGCGGGCGGGCTCGGCGAGAAGCGCCGCCGCGGCGGCAACGTCGGCTTCGCCCCTGCTCACGCTCATGCCACGAGGGTATCGCGCAGACGTTTCGGGGTAGGCCGAAGTGTGGTTGCCGCCTAGAAGAGCTCGGGGCACCACGGCTGGCGCGCGGTCCGGAAGAGCTCGTCCGCCCGCCCGACGCCGCCCGGCTTCAGCTCCTCCAGGCGTCCCGCCCGGCTGAGCTGGTCGAACGTGAAGCCTCCCAGGTAGACGGAACCGAGCTCGGAGACGCCCAGCCGCACGTCGGCCTCGGCGGTCGTGCGCTCGACGGCTCCGTCCTGGATGCTCCAGCGCGCCGTGATTCCACGGGCAGAGCTCGTCGTGGACGTCGAGCACGATCGCTCCGTCCGCGAAGCTCCGCGCCGCGAGCGCAGCTCCGATGTCGACCAGTCGCACCCAGACCGCTTCGCCGACGGTGAACTGCATCCGGCGCGGCTCGCGCAGCCAGAGGAAGAGCGGGTGGTCGAGCGGAACCCAGGACGCCTCGATCCGCGCCACCCAGTCGATCCCGAGCAGGTACCGCCAGATCGCGGCGAGAGCCCGCGGTGACGTGCCCGAGCGCCTCCCCGACCTCGAGCGTCGTCTCGGCGATCATGTGCCGCGCGGAGAAGTTGAGACGGTAGAGCGCGTAGGCCTCGAGAGCGCCGTCGAGCTCGACCGCGACGCGAACCTGCTCGCCGCCGGATCGCATCGGCGACCGGCCCAGGCGCCGCACCTTCCACCAGTCGGGCGTGCGGGTGAACATGCCCACGGTCTCGGCCTGCACGCGGTCGTAGATCCCGGGCAGCAGCTCGAGCGTCTCCTCCTCGGTCTCGATGATGCGCGCCTGTCCGATCGGCTCGTCGTCCCAGAGCAGCGCGTGCTCCTTCGGCAGCTCGATGCCCCCTGCGAGCGAGGCGAGCCCGTAGCCGAACCGCGAGTAGATCGCCCCTTCCGAGGCGTACAGCGTCGCGAGCGGCTCCCCGCGCTCGTGCGCGTCGGCGAGCTGGCGCTCCATCAGCTTCGTCAGCACGCCGCGCCGGCGGTGCGTCGGCAGCACGCCGACGGCCATCACGCCGGCGGTCGGGACCTGGGCGCCGCCGGGAACGGTCGTCTCGAAGAGGTACGCGCCCGCTCCGCCGACGATCGCGCCGCCGTCGAACGCGGCGTGCACGCGCTCGGCCGGAAGGATCGGCGCGAACCGCTCGACGTCCTCCTCCTTCGCGGTGGCGCCGAAGTAGTGCCAGATGGGGTTGAGCGCTCCCCCCACCTCGTCGGGGGAGCAGACCCTGACCTCGATCGCCACTAGACGATTTTCTCCAACGGCGCGTAGTCGAGCATCAGCCGCCGCTCGCTCCCGTCGGCGGCGAAGCGGATCGTCACGATGCCGCCGGCCTCGATCGACGTGACGACGCCTTCGCCGAGGGTCTCGTGGCGCACGGAGTCGCCCGTCGAGAGCGATGGCACATCTGAGCGGGGCGCGATCCCGCTGGCCCCGTACTTCGACCACGAGGCGGGCTCGAGGCGATGCCGGTCGACCCGCGAGTCGGGCAGCTCGTCGAGGAAGCGCGAGGGCAGGTTGTAGGCGCGGCTCCCGTAGAGCGAGCGCCCGCTCGCGTGCGTGAGCACGAGCCGCTCCTGGGCGCGCGTCATGCCCACGTAGCAGAGGCGCCGCTCCTCCTCGAGGCCCTGCTCCTCGAGCGAGCGGGCGTGCGGGAAGATCCCCTCCTCCATCCCGATCATGAACACGGCGCGGAACTCGAGCCCCTTCGCGTTGTGCAGCGTCATCAGCGTGACGAGGCTCTGCTCGCCGCGCATCGCGTCCTGGTCGGCGTAGAGCGAGATCTCCTGGAGGAAGCTCGACAGCGACGGCTCGGCCGAGTCGTGCTGGAACTCCCGCGCGACGCCGACCAGCTCCTGCAGGTTCTCGAGCCGGCCCTGCGACTCGATCGTCCGCTCGGCCTCGAGCGCGTCGGTGTAGCCGCTCCGCTCGAGGATCCGCTCGATCAGCTCGGAGACCTCCAGCTCGAGCGCCCCGGACTGCAGCGACTGCAGCACCGTGTGGAACTGCTGGACCGCGCGGAGCGGCGCCGCGGCGATCCCCGCCTCCTCGGCCTGGCCGAACGCCTCCCAGAGCGAGATCCCGTACGCGTCCGCGTGCGCCTGGAGGCGCGCGAGGCTGGCGTCGCCGATTCCGCGGCGCGGCCGGTTTGCGACCCGCTGCAGCGAGACCGCGTCGTACGGGTTGTCGATCGCCTGGAGGTAGGCGATCACGTCCTTGATCTCCGCCCGCTCGTAGAAGCGCGGGCCGCCGATCACCTGGTAGGCGATCGCCTGCCGGACGAGAACGTCCTCGAGCACCCTCGACTGTGCGTTCGTCCGGTAGAAGACCGCGATCTCGCTGCCGTTGAAGCCCTCCTCGACGAGCGCCGGCGATCTCGGCGGCGACGAAGCGCGCCTCCGCGTGCTCGTCCTCGACCTCGAGCGCGCGGACCGGATCGCCCTCGCCGAGCTCGGACCAGAGGTTCTTCGGCTTGCGCTCGCGGTTGTGCGAGATGACCGCGTTCGCCGACTCGAGGATCGTGTTCGTCGAGCGGTAGTTCTGCTCGAGCGCGATCGTCTTGGTCTCGCCGAAGTCGCGCTCGAACTCGAGGATGTTCCGGATGTCGGCGCCGCGGAACGCGTAGATCGAGTTGTGGGTGACGAGCCCGTTGGCGACGAAGTTGTGTGTCCGCTCCACGTCGAGGTCGTAGACCGGTCTGTCGAGCACGACGTGCTCGACGCTCTCGACAACGTCAAACGCGCCGTTCTCGTCCACCATCACCATCCCGGGCCGCACCGCCGAGGCCGGCATGAACGGCAGCGCGTTTCTGTCCTTCGTGCTTCCACCTTGCGCTGCGAGCCTGGCGGTGAACCTGACCGACACGTCCAGCACTTCCTCGATGTCCTCGACCTTCTCGACGAGGCGGGCGAAGTCCGCGTACGACGTCTCGAAGCGCCAGCCCTCGGCTCCCTTGTAGGCAGGCCGGATCGAGAAGCCCGCTTCGCGAAGCGCGTTGCCTCCGTCCCGGTCGTACCCGGACAGCGAGAGTCGGTGCTGTGGGCCGGCGTTGCGCTTATCGGCGCAGAGGCAGACCGTGAGACGTCTCCGGAGCCGCGCTCCGCTCGTGGTCGTCGCCGACGTGAAGTGCGGATGGTCGAAGCTCAGGCCCTGGTCACGCAGCAGGTCGCGCCCACCGGTCTCGGTGTCCAGTTCCTGGAAGACGCCGTCGAGAAGGCGCTGGCTGGCGACAAGACTTCTCCCTTCGCTGCCGCGATAGGGCCGGGCCACGAAGGGAATCGTCGGCAACCGGTACCGCAGAGAGAGGAGAGTCTCGGCCGCGCGAGCACGAGCCTCGTCGTCGTGCACCGAGACAACCCAGCACGCGTCGGCGTGCTCGCCGTTAAGTCGGATCGCCGGCCCCGGCAGCGGGCGCCCCCGCCCGTCTGCGTACGTAGTCGAAGTTCCAATGCGGAACCCGCTCCCCGCCTTCCACATGAGGTACGTCATGTGGAGTTGCGGCGTCGCCCCCGTCTTGAAACCGGCGAAGTGCGTGTGCTCGGGAGTCGACACGATGCGCCGGCCACTCGCGGTCGTGATTGCGATCCCGTTGCGTCTCGAGCCGCGATGAACGCGGGTGACACGTGAGGGAGCGAAGCGGCCGCTTCCGTGGCACGAAAGCACGTCGTCGCCGACGCGAACCTTCTCGATCGTCTTTCTCGTCCTGTCGCCCATCGTGACCAGGGTTCCCGCTACCAAGCATTGGTCCGGATCGCCGACCGCGCAGACGTTGCGGTGCTTCTGGGCGAGCAGCTTGAGCAGGCGGTACTGCGCGTGGTTCGTGTCCTGGTACTCGTCGACGAGCACGTAGCGGAACGCCTTCTGCCAGCGCTCCAGAGCCTCGGGGAAGCGCTCGAGCACCTGCACGGTCAGCATCAACATGTCGTCGAAGTCGACTGCGTTCGACGCGAACATCCGGCGCTGATAGAGGTCGTAGACCTCGGCGACGGTCTGGTCGTAGAAGGAGGCGACGCGCTGGGCGTACTCGGCGGGCGTGACGAGCTGGTTCTTCGCGGCCGAGATCTGCGCGTGGATGCCGCGCGGGACGAAGCGCTTCGGGTCGCGCTCGAGCTCCTCGAGGCACGCCTTTGTCAGCCGCACCTGGTCGGCCTGGTCGTAGATCGTGAAGTTCGAGCGGTAGCCGAGCCGCGGTGCCTCCCGCCTGAGGATCCGGCCGCAGGCGGCGTGGAAGGTCAGGATCCAGATCGCGCGCGCGACCGGGCCGAGCAGGTCCTCGAGCCGCTCGCGCATCTCGCCCGCGGCCTTGTTCGTGAACGTGATCGCGAGGATCTCGTTCGGCTGCACGCCGATCGCATGGAGCAGGTGCGCGACGCGGTAGGTGAGGACGCGTGTCTTTCCGGAGCCCGCGCCGGCGACCACGAGCAGCGGGCCCTCGGTGGCGAGGACCGCCTCGCGCTGCGCCGGGTTCAGGTCGGCGAGATAGCGCTCTGGAGAAGCAACGGCCACCCGGCCGATGCTAGCGGCCGACCCGGGAACCGGTGGCCGCAGTGACGGGCGGAGAGGCGTTCACCCATGCTCTCGATGGCGGAGCCGTCCATCGGCCTCGACGGCCGCGTTGTCATACACAGCCGCGTGCTGCTCCGGTGACCACGAGCCGTGCCGCGACGGGGGCACGGCCCAGCGAATCGTCTTACCCTTCCAAGCCCCGCTGATCGAGACGTATCGCACGTCGTCGTGGAAGAGGTATCCGCAGCCCTGGCTTGCGGGACCACCCAGATTCACGCCTCCCGAGGCCTGAGCGACCCAGCGACTGACGTTTGCGATCGAGAATCGTCCCGCGACGATTGCCTGCCGAGCCTGATTCGAGTCGGCATTCCAGACCTCAAAGCAGTCTCTCCGCGGCGCCTTGCCAACTCCGTGATCAGCCTTCGTAGAACCTCCGGTGCAGCCGGTCAGGCCGACGGTCAGGGTGAGTACGACGATGGTGGCGGTTCGGCTGCGCATACGGAGAAGATACGCCGCCGAGGGACGGGATCATCACCCGCCGGAGAGCCGCTGCTACCGTCCTCGCCCGTGGCCTACGCGTTCGGGTCGATCGACGAGATGGGCGACGGCGTCTTCCGGAAGGTGCGGCAAGAGCTCGGCGTCAGCGCGTTCGGAGTGAACGTGCTCGTGCTCGCACCCGGGATTGTCGGGCGGCCGCACTTCCACCACGAGCAGGACGAGCTCTACTTCGTGCACGCGGGCAAGGCGCGGTTCGACGTCCCCGGCGAGTCGCGTGAGCTGGGCCCGGGCGGGCTCTGTCACGTCGAGTCGACGACCCCGCGGCAGGTGAGGAGCATCGGCGACGAGGATCTCGTCATGCTCGTCGTCGGGGCGAAGGAGGGCTACGTCGGCCGGGACGGCATGCTCGCCGACCCTTCGCAGCTCGGCTAGGCGCGGATCGCGGCGCGGCCGAGCTGGCCGATGTTGCGCGCGTAGAGCGCGAGGCCGACCGCCGCGGCGGCTGCCGTTGCGAGGCTGACCGCGGCCGGAGTGAGCAGGCTCGCGGCGACGACCTTCGTCCCCTGGTGGCCCGAGAGCGCGAGCGCGCCGATCGCCGCGCCCTGGTAGAGGCCGATGTTGCCGGGCAGGAACGGCATCGTGTTCGCGAGGCCGGTCACGACCATGTACAGCAGCGCCGAGCCCACGCCCACGTGGACGCCGACCGCGCGGAGGAAGAACAGGACTGCGAACCAGCGTGCGACCCAGGTGACGACGAGGATCAAGCCGGCGCGGAGCATGATCCCGCGCGGAGCCGCGGCTCCGGCCAGGAAGGCGCCGACCTCTTTCGGCAGGCGATGGCCTACGCGGTGGTGCAGCGCCGAGGCGAGCAGCAGCAAGCCGCCGGCGAGCGGCAGGCCGACGAGCAGCGCCACGCGCGCCCAGGTGGGAAGGGGCAGGAAGAAGGCCGAGGCGGCGCCGACGAGGACGAACGCGACCGACTCGAGCAGGTGCGCGCACATCAGGCTCCCGCCCGCGCGCGAGAAACCGGGCCAGCGCGGGCCGGCCGCGACCTTCAGCACCGCGACCTTCGACGCCTCGCCCAGCCGTCCCGGGAGGACGGTGTCGAGGAACGAGCCGATCGAGCTCGCCGCGTAGACCGCGCGGAAGCCGACGGGCTCGCGCACGGTCGACGACCAGGCCCAGGCGCGGAGCGGCTGGACAGCCGCGCAGATCGCGACTCCGCCGAACAGCAGCAGCCAGTCGGGCGTCGCGGCAGCGTGGATCACGCTCGTCCCGGTCCTTCGGACGAGCAGGAACACGGCCACCACGGAGGTCAACCCGATGGCAGCGATGAGACAGCGACGGCCCACCTGCACTCTCCCGGCATCGGCAGTTCGTTGTGGGCCTGCGAACCCCTGGTCGAGGGAACTCGGCGAACATACGGCTGGTGGACGAGCTGCACGAGCAACGTCAAGTGGCGCTGCGCCTCCGGCCGGAGCTTGCCCTCGAGTCTCTTGCCGACGCCGAGGCGTTTGTGCGCGAGCGGGGCGTCCTGACGCTGACGCCGAGTTGCTCGTTGCCCAGCCTCTACGGCGCCTGTCACGAGGAGCCGTACAAGCCAGGTGGCAAGGGATTTGCAGCCTATCCGAAAACGAAGTGGCCCTGGGGTTTCGAGCTCCGTCAGCGCCCGGGAATCCACTGGCTGCGGCTGCTGCGCGGGACCGGCGTCTTCCTCACGGACGAGGTCGCGGCGCTGGCCGATCCGCTCTGCCGTGCGGCGCTGGCCGAGGCCGAGGCGGCCGAGGACGACGCGGCGAGGCTCGTTGCGCACCTCGCGAGCGCCGGGCCGAGCCTGCTCGACGAGGTGCGGGAGGAGCTCGAGCTGTCGGCGAAGGCGCTTCGGAGCGTGCGCGCGCGACTGGAGCGGGTGGGCGCGGTGGTCTCACGTCAGGTCGTGCTCGACGCGGACGGGCGCCACCGGCACACGTCCGAGCTGCGCCGCTGGGACCAGCTGGCCGTCCCGCGCTCGGACGGCGGGCTCGACGCGCTTCTCGTCGCTGCGGTGCGGGCCGCAGTGGTGGCCCCCGAGCGCGAGGCGTGTGCCTGGTTCTCCTGGCCGGCTTCCCCCGAGCTCGTCGGCGAGCTCGTCGCCGAGGGCCGTCTCGCTCGGCCGGACGACGGATGGCTGGCGGCACCGTGATCCGGGAGCTGCGCGAGGAGGACGCGGCCGCGGTCGCGCAGCTCGAGCTCGCGGTCAACCCGCACCAGATCGCGACGGCGGCATCCATCTGGCACCGGGCGAGCCGGCAGATCGAGCGCGAGGAGCGGCGCGAGTGGGTCGTCGAGCTCGACGGCGAGATCGCCGGCTCGGGCTACGCAGGCTTCGAATGGGCGGTGCCGACGCGCGGCAAGGGCCGGTTCTGGCTCTGCGTCCACCCGGACCGGCGCGGCCAGGGCCTCGGCATGGCGCTCTACGACGAGGCGAGCGAGTACCTGCGCGCGCGAGGCGCATGGCGGCTTCGCACCTGGGTCGACGACGACCCTGCGGGGACGCGCTTCCTCGAGCGACGCGGGTTCGCATGTCGCGGGTTCGACGTCGTCTCGTCGCTCGAGCTCGGCGACGGCAGACCTGCCCGAGCCGTCGGTTCCGGTCGTTCCGCTCGGCGAGGTACGCGACCGGGTGGACGATCTCTACGCGATCTGCGCGGCGGGCGAGATCGACATGCCCGGCGACGAGCCCGAGACCGAGCTCGACTTCGAGGGCTGGAAGCAGGACGACTTCGGCGCGCCCGACCTCTCCGACGAGGGCAGCTTCGTCGCGCTCGACGGCGAGCGGCCGGTGGCACTCGCGTTCCTCACCGTCGACCCGGGTCGGAAGCTCGCGTACAACCTGATGACGGCGACGCTTCCCGGGTTCCGGAGGCAGGGCCTCGGGCTGGCGGTCAAGACCGCGGCTGCGCGCTGGGCGGCCGCGAACGGCTTCGAGCGGATCCTCACCGAGAACGAATCCACGAACGCCGGGATGCGTGCGATCAACGAGCGGCTCGGCTACCGGCCGCTCTACGAGCAGACGAGCTGGGTCCTAGAGTGGGAACGCCCGTCGGGCGAGGGCGGGTAGCACCTGCGAGGTGACCCAGACGGGCGTCGTCGCGTACTTCGCCGAGTAGCGGAAGCTGCCGTCCGCCCGGCGCATGCGGCGCAGGTAGGCGATCGACCCGCGCGGGACCGGCTTGCGCGCGGAGACGAACGCCTGGATCGCCCACGCCGTCGACTGGGAGTCGGATCCTCGGCCCGGGGAGAGCTCGAACCCGCCGTCCCTGTTCTGCAATCGCTTCAGGTACGCGAGCCCGCGCCGGATCGGCTTGCCGCGCACCCCGGCGGCGCGCAGCGCCTGGATCGCAGCGGCCGTGTCGTTCGAGTCGGGCGCGCCACCGCCGAACCAGCCCCAGCCGCCTCGGCGCGTCTGCCGGCCGAGGACGAACCGGACGGCCGAGCGCGGCGCGCGCTCGCGGGCCTGGCGCAGGGCGAGGATGCCCCAGACGGTCGAGTTGACCGTCGGCCCGATCCTCCCGCTCGAGCGCTGCAGCTTGCGAATCCGGGCGAGGAGGCTCTCGGGCCGTCGGCCAAGGGCGCTCTCGGCCACCGCGACGAGCTCGACGTCGGTGGCCTCGGTCAACTCCCCCTCGTGCGCGACGAGGTAGTCGAGCGCGCTTCCTGTGCTCGCGCCCGCGGCCTTGAGCCCGAGCGCCGCCCAGGCCGTCAGCTGGGGGCTCGCCGTGCCGCCGGGCTCGGAGAAGCCGCCGCCCGGCGACTGGCGGCCCTGGAGGTACGCGGCCGGAGTCGCGGCAACGACTGCAGCGGCAACCAGGGCGGCCAGCTTCACGCCCATACGACCTCGGCCTTGAGGCGACGGGCGAATCGCTCCAGGAGCCGTCGTAACTCGGGCCCGATCGCGAGCGCGAGGACGAAGTTCCCGGTCGCGTGCGCCACGTCGAACGAGATGCCGCGCACCCACAGCGCCGCGAACGCCTGCCACGTGTGCGGGTAGAAGCTGAGCCACTCCCAGACGTCCATCAGCGCGTCGTACCCGAACCCGAGCGCGAAGCACGTCAGCGCGAGCGGGAGCCGGCGGCGCAGGAGCGGCGCGGCCAACCCGCCGATGAGGCCGCACATCCCCCACGCCAGCATCTGCCACGGCGTGTAGGCGCCCTGGCCGAGGTAGAAGTTCGAGATCAGCGCCGCGAGCGCGCCGGTCGTCGCACCCGCGCGCGGGCCGAGCGCGACCCCTGCCACGACGGCGATCACGGTCACGGGCTGGACGTTCGGGATCGCCGCGAACAGGACGCGACCGGCCGCGGCCGCAGCGGCGAGCGTCGCGATCAGGACGATCTCCTTGCTCGACCCGGGCCCGGACTCGAGCCATGCGGCCCCCGCGACGATCAGCGCGCCCGCGACGAGGAGCAGCGAGAGCGCGGCGTCCGCGGGGTCGATCGCCGTCCAGGCGACCGCGATCGTGCTCGCAACCAGGGCCAACGCGACGGCGAGCCTAGGCAAGCGACACTTCCCGCTCCGGCTCGGACACCGTCGACACGACCCGGTCCGCCACCGCCGAGGCGAATACGTGGTCGTTCGTGACGACGATCGTCGCGCGCTGCGGAGCCTGCGCGCGCAGGAGCTCGGTCAGCTCGTCCTTCCGCTCGGGGTCGACGCCGCGGGTCGGCTCGTCGAGGACGAGCAGGTCGGGCTCGGCCACGAGCACCGCGGCAAGGGCGAGGCGCTCGCGCTCGCCGCTCGAGAGGTCGCGCGGATGGCGGTCCGCGAAGCCGTCGAGCCCGACTCCGGCGAGCGCCCGCCGTGCCCGCTCCAGGTCGCCGTCCACCGCGATCGCGACCTCCTCGTCGGCACGTTCGGCTACGAGGTAGCGGCCGGGATCCTGGCTCAGGTAGCACGCGCGGCCGACCCGCGTCACCCGGCCGGCCTGCGGCTCGAGCAGGCCCGCCGCGAGCTTCGCGAGCGTCGTCTTCCCGGAGCCGTTCGGGCCGAGCAGCGCGACCACCTCGCCGCGGCCGACCTCGAGGTTCGCGTTCTGGAGCACGAGCAGGCCTTGCTCGTACCCGAACGACGCGCTCTCGACGCGGCACACGGCCTCGCCCGCAGGCTCGCCGCACGGAAGCTCGGCCTCGCGCGGTAGCCAGGCCCCGGGCAGCTGCTCCAGCGCCTCCGCCCGCGGCGCGTCCAGCACCACCCGGCCGTTCTCCACGAACAGGACGCGGTCGCACGCGTCGAGCACCCGCTCGGGGCGGTGTTCCGAGACGACGACCGCCGCGCCCGACGACCGCGCGAGCTCGATCGCGTCGGCGGCTCCGTCCGGGTCGAGCTGTGACGTCGGCTCGTCGAGGATCAGCAGCTGCGGCTCGAGCGCGAGCACGGAGGCCAGGCACACGCGCTGGAGCTCGCCGCCCGAGAGCTGCGCGACCGGCCGCTGCGCCAGCTGCGCCGCCCCGACCGACGCAAGCGCCGAGGCCGTGCGCCCCGCGATCTCCTCCGGAGGCGTGCCGACATTCTCGAGCCCGAAGGCGACCTCGGACTCCACGCGCGTGAACACGACCTGGTCCTCGGGATCCTGGAAGAGCGTGGCGACCGTCCCGGCCAGCTCGGACGGCCGCGTCTCCCGTGTGTCCAGGCCCGCGACCTCGACGCGGCCGGAGAAGCGCCCGCCGTGGAAGTGCGGCACGAGGCCGGCGAGCGCCCGCAGCAGCGTCGACTTCCCCGAGCCCGAGGGGCCGAGCAGAACCACGACCTCGCCCGGCCACAGCTCGAGCGAGACACCCGAAAGCGCCGGCCGGCTTTCCGGGTAGGAGAACGAGAGCCGCTCGACGCGCGCTAGAGCCACAGCGCCCCCAGCACGACCGCCAACACGCCTGCCACGAGCGCCAGCCGCTCGGCCGCGCCCCACGCCGGCCTCGGCGCCCGCGTCGCTCCCGCGCGCCCGTAGCCGCGCGCCTCCATCGCCTCGGCGAGGTTCATCGCCCGTTCGAGCGAGCCTGCGAGCAGCGGCGAGAGCAGCCGCGCACGCCCGCGCACGCCGGTGACCTCCACGCCGCGGCCTCGCAGCGCCTCGACGAGCCCGGACGCGTCACGCTCGAGGGTCGGGACGAGCCTCGTGGCCAGCGCGATCGCGAGCACCGAGCGCCGCGCGAACCCTGCCGCCTGCACGAGCCGGTCGTGGTCGAGCAGAAGCGCGTAGGCAGCGAACGCCAGCGCGACGGCCACGAGCCGCAGGCCCTGGAAGATCCCGTTGCGCAGCTCCTCGCTCGTGACGTCGAGCTGCCCGAGCACCGGGACGGTCGGACCCGTCCAGATCGGGTGCGAGCCGATCGTCTCGACGAACGGCGTCACGACGACGACCGCGATGCCCGAGACGAAGGCGCCGATGAGGTACATCCGCCGCCGGTCGGCCGGAGCGCGGAGGCAGACGACCAGGAGCACCACGACGATCGCCGCGACCGACTCGGGCCGGTCGGCGAGCAGCGCGGCCACGGCGAGGCCGGCGAGCAGCGCAGCTGCGGGTACCGGGCTCACGGCACCGAGTACCTGAAGCGGTAGCGGAGGAGCGAGCGTGGATCGCCGGTGAACGTCATCCGCACCGGAGCCCCAGGCCCGTCGCCGGCGAGCCTGGCCCGGAACGACGTCGGGCTCCCGCGCGTGAGCACCAGCACATTCGCGTCTCGAGGCAGGCGAGCACCCGGCGGCAGGACCCGCGCGTGGAGCCTGCGGGCGAGCGTCCGTCCCGCGGGCTCGTTCGTGACGACAACCACGCGCCGAGTCTTCCCCGCGTAGCCGTGCAGGAACGGCTCGGGGAACGCGCCAACCACGACGGGATCCTGGGCCGGATCCCGCCAGCTGCGGTAGTCCCACCACTCCACGTCCCCGGCGTGGAGCCTGTAGTCGGCGGCCCCGCGGTCGGCGAGGTAGCCGTTGACGTAGTAGAACCACGCGCGCCGCCCGCCCTCCTTGACGCCGTCCACGGCCCGCACGTAGCGCCCGCCGTAGCGGGTCTGGAGCCTCGCGACCCGCGCCAGCCCCTGCATCGCGGTGAGCCCGGCCGGCACCTTCGCCCGGTGGAGGACGACCTGACCGCGGTCGCGGGTGACCCAGACGGTCGCCTGCCCGGATCCTCCCGCCGCCGAGCCGCACCCGGCGGCGAGCGCTCCGACGAGAGCGAGGAGGGCGACCCGAGTCACGCCAACGCGTTCGACCGAACCGCGTCCTTCAACGTCGCCCGCACAGGACCACGGTGCCGCCCGATGCAGGCCGAGCCGGTTCGCGCGCTCACCGAACGGGCGCCCACGTGGAGAATCGCGCCGCGCGCGGGCCTCGTCTTGCCGGCGTCGTTCTGGGCGAGGACGCGGTAGCAGTTGCGCCCGCGTTTCTGGAGGACGAGCGTCTCCGGCCCCCCGGTCGGCCCGAAGGTCGCCCAGTACCAGAGCACGCGGTCGCCGGTCTGCAGCGTGACCGCGTCGGCCCCGACGGGCGGCGAGACGCCGTTGACCTTGAACACCCAGCCGCTCGACGCGTCGGCCGAGTAGCGCCCGACCTGGTCGACGTACGGCCCGTAGGCCGTGGGCGTGACGTGGTAGTAGAACTCACCTCTGAGGCTCGCCGACTCGAGGGCGTCGAGCGCGTTCAGCTGCACGCCGATCGCCGGCTCGGCCGGGCCGAAGATGGTGCGGGTCTTGCCCTCGACCCGGACGTGCACGCGCAGCGCCAGGGCCGACGGGACCACCAAGAGAGACGCCGCACAGACGGCGACGAGAATGACGAGACGCCTTGACACGAATCCTCCTTCCGCGAGGGGTTCGGATTGGAGGCGGGCGGCAGGTCTTCTGACTCGGGGCTCCCTCCCTCGCCGCCTTCCCGGCCCTCGGGCCAGTGGCGTCTCGGCGCGGAGCGTCTCCCCTCACAGCGGCGGGACCGTCCCGGATTTGCACCGGGTTCCCTCACCGCTCGCCTAATGGGCGCGAGCCTATCATGGCCCCGAGATGGCTCTCTCACGCCGATTCTCGCTCTGGGCACCGGTCGTCCTCTGGGCCGCTGTCATCTTCGCGCTCTCGTCCGTCCCGGCCCTCTCGACCGGCCTCGGGACGTGGGACACGATCCTCCGCAAGGGCGCGCACCTGACCGAGTACGCCATCCTCGGGATGCTGCTGATGCGCGCGATCGGGCGCGAGCTGCCCGCGCTACTGGTCGGGCTCGCCTACGCCGTCACCGACGAGATCCACCAGCATTTCGTCCGCGGCCGGCACGCGTCACCGTTCGACGTCGCCTTCGATGCAACCGGCCTCGCCATCGGGTTGCTCCTCTATCTCGCAGCGACCTCGCGCAAGCAGCCGGCCGGCTGACTCCGGCACACCCGTAGAATCGGCCCATGGTGGACCGGAATAGCTTCGACGACCGGCAGCTCGACGCCGTGCTCGAGCGGCTCGACGCTCTGCGGGACGAGCTGCGGACGCTCAACCGGCGACTCGATCACACGGAAGGCTTCCTCGCGCTCGCCCAGGAGCTGCGCTCGCTGAACGAGTCGCTGCAGGCGCTTGCGTACGCCGCCCTCGGCCAGCAGGGGCCGCAGGTCCGCCGCCGCCGAACGGGCTAGCTACGGCTCGAGGCGGCAGATGCGACCCTGGTGCGAGACCAGGTAGAGCTCGCCCGCGGAGTCCTCGCCAAACGAGGAGAGCAGCACGACGTGGATCTTCTCGAGCCGGTTGCCGACGAGCTTGCCCTTCGACGTCTTGAGGCTCCAGATGTCTCCCGAGCAGAAGTCGGAGTAGAAGTAGCGCCCGCGCGCGGCGGGCACGGCCTTGCCGCGGTACACGTAGCCGCCCGTGACCGCGCAGCGGCCCTTCTCGTGCCTGTAGACGACGGTCGGCATGACGAGCGTCCCGGCCGTGCTTACTGTCTCGTTGGGCTTGTAGCGTGAGCGCCCCTCCCACGCCCGCCAGCCGTAGTTGTTCAGCTTCTTCTGCTGCGCGGGCGTTCGCACGTCTACCTCCTCCCACGTCTCCTGGCCGACGTCGGCGAGGTAGAGGTCGTGGGTGGCGCGGTCCCACGAGAAGCGCCAGGGGTTCCGTAGGCCGTAGCCGACGATCTGCCACTTCGCGCCGGCCTTGTTCACGTTCAGGCGCAGCAGCTTGCCCAGGCGCTGGCTCAGGTTCTGGGCCCGGTTGTCGGGGTCCCCGCCCGAGCCGCCGTCGCCGATCGAGATGTAGAGCCGGCCGTCCGGCCCGAACTGGAGCTGGCCGCCGTAGTGGTTCGCGTACGGCTCGTGTACAGCCAGGAGAACCGTCGTCGTCCCCGGAAGCCCGACCACGCCGTTCGACCGGAAGCGGACGACCCGCGTGTCGCCGTTTCGGTCCGTGTAGTCGACGTAGAAGAGGTGGTTGTGCATGTAGTCGGGATGGAACGCCATCGAGAGCAGGCCTTGCACGTCGACGTCGCTCTTGACGCGCGGGCGGAGGTCGAGGAACGGCTTCGCGCGCAGCTTGCCGTTCACGATCACGCGGATCACGCCCGGCTGCTCGGTCACGTAGAGGTACCCGGCCTGGCCTCTCGGGGCGCCGGCGAAGGTCGGGGAAGTCAGCCCGGAGGCCACCAGGCTGAGCCGGAGCCGCGCCTGACCAGACCGCGCGACGTGCGCCGCGGTCGTCGAGGCAGGGAGGGTCGTCGCGACGCCAACCGCAACGAGACCCAGGCCGCAGGCCACAAGCCGGGTCGACAGCTAGGGCACCAGCTTGTAGACGCTTCCTTCCAGCGAGACGGCATAGAGATTGCCGGCCGAGTCCTCCCCGAAGGACGACAGCGATCCGACCGTGAACGGCTCGCGGCGATTGTTGACGAGCCTCCCCTTCGCCGAGCGGAGGCTCCAGATCGTCCCGGAGCAATAGTCGCCGTAGAAGTAGCGACCCCGCGCGGAGGGGATCGCCTTGCCGCGGTAGACGTAACCGCCGGTGATCGAGCAGCCGGCGCTGTGGCTGTAGACCAGGATCGGGAAGACGAGTGTTCCCGCCGGGTTCACCTGCTCGTTGGACTCGAAGCGCGAGCGCCCCTCCCAGACGTGCCAGCCGAAGTTGTTCAGCTTCTTCTGCTGCGCGGGGGTGCGCACGTCGACCTCTTCCCAGCTGCCCTGGCCGACGTCCCCGATGTAGAGGTCGTGCGTGAGGCGGTCGAACGAGTAGCGCCAGGGATTCCGCAGGCCGTAGTCAGCGATCTGCCACTTCGCCCCGCTCCTGTTGACGTTCAGCCGCAGAAGCTTGCCGAGGCGGGAGCTCAGGGTCTGCGCGTGGTTCTGCGGATCGCCGCCCGAGCCGCCGTCGCCCATGCCCACGTAGAGCCGCCCGTCGGGGCCGAACTGGAGCTGGCCGCCGTTGTGGTTGTCGTAGGGCTGGTCGACGAACAGGAGCTGTTTCGCCGTGCCCGGGAGCCCGACCGCGCCGTTCGAGCGGAACTGGACGACGCGCGTGTCGCCGTTCCTGTCCGTGTAGTCGACGTAGAAGCGGTGGTTGTTCCGGTAGTTCGGGTGGAACGCCATCGAGAGCAGTCCCTGCTCCGAGTCGCTGCTCCCGACCCGGGAGCGGATGTCGAGGAACGGCCTCGCCCGGAGCTTGCCGTTGATCAGGACCCGGATCACGCCCGGCTTCTCGACCACGTAGAGGCGGCCGGGCTGACCGCGCGGCGCGCCGACGAACACGGGATCGGAGAACCCGGAGGCCACGAGCTTCAGGTGGACGGCCTGCTGCGCGCGCGGCCGCTCGACGCTCCCGCCCGCGACACCGGGAAGCGCCACCACCACCAGCGCTGCGAGGACCCCGACCCAGCGCGTCATGCCTTGAGCAGCACCCTCTTGAGCTCGTCTTCCTTGCCCGGCTGGAGGATCGCGAGCACCTGGTCGCCGGGCTGCAGCTCGGTCGAGCCGACCGCGATCTCGGAGCGGCCGTTGCGCATGACGGAGATCAGGCGCGAGCCCTCGGGCAGCTCGAGCGCCTCGACCGTCTTGCCCGCGGCGGGCGCGCCGTCGTCGATCAGCACCTCCACGATCTCGAGGTTCTCCTTGCGGAGCTCGAGCAGGTGGACGAGGTCGTGCTCGGGCACCTCGTGCTCGATCAGCGCCATCAGGCCGCGCGTGGCGGAGACCGTCGGCGAGATCCCGAGCAGGTCGAAGTGCGCCTGGTTGCGCGGGTCGTTCACGCGCGCGATCACCTTCGGGACGCCGTACTTCTCGCGGGAGAGCTGGCTGATGATCATGTTGTCCTCGTCGTCGCCGGTGAGCGCGGCCACGACGTCGGGCGGGCGCGCGATCCCGGCGCGCTCGAGCACGTAGATCTCGGTCGCGTCGCCGAGCAGAACCCGGTGCTCGAACTCGTGCTCCAGCCGCTCGAAGCGGTCGCGGCGCTGCTCGATCAGCGTCACCTCGTGACGGTCGTCCTTGAGCAGCACGCGGGCGAAGTTCGCGCCGACCTTGCCCCCTCCTGCCACGACGATGTACATCAGGCGGGCGTCTTCTCGGCCGGGCGCACCTCGCAGGCGCGCACCGAGTCGAGCAGGACCTCGATCGCGACCGAGGTCGGGCAGATCGTGCGGAGACCGCGCTCGCGGTAGAACTCGGCCCGCGCCGGGTCGAGAACGCGAACGACGACGCACTGGTTGTCGAAGCGCTGTTGCGCGACCTGGCCGATGACGATGTTCGTGTTGTCGCCGTCGGTCGCGACGACGACAGCGTCGGCATCCTCGATCCCGGCCTCGCGCAAGACCTCGGTGTCCATGCCGTGACCCAGGACGAAGCCGCCGCGCCAGCTCTCGCCGAGCCGGCCCAGCGCCTCCTCCTTCTCGTCGACCGCCGTCACTTCCCAGCCCTCCCGCGCCAGCTGCAGGGCAAGACTGGAGCCGACGCGGCCGCAGCCGATAACGAGCGCCTTCATTGCGCTCACCTTAGCTCACGCAGAGACGCCGTCTTCCTCCATGACCCCTTCAGGGAACGCGACCACCAGGACCTCGCACGGGGCCTTGCGCAGCACGTACTCGACCGTGGGCGAGAAGAAGCGCGACTGGCGGCGCCAGCGCGGCGCCGAGCCGAGGACGATCAGGTCGACGCCGCGGCGTTTCGCCTCGTCGACGATCGCCTCGCCGATCGAGCGCGCGCGGACGGTCTCGACCTCCACGGGCACGCCGTGGTCCTCGCCGAGCAGCCTCGCCTCGTCGAGCGAGAGCGCCGCGCGCTCGTCCTCGCCGCCGAGCTCGGACTCGAGTGAGCGGTCGAGCGGGACGCGGATTACGTGAAGCGCCTCGACCTTGGCTCCACGTTCCTGGGCCAGCTTGACCGCGGTCGCGACCATCTCCTCGCCGATCAGCCCGAGCTTCATCGGGACGAGGATGCTCGAGATCTCCATCTCCGGAAGCACCTCCGGCGGCGCCTCGATCCGCTCGAGCAGGCCTGCGTCGCGCTTCCAGCGGACGAGCCCGTAGACGACGAGCCCGACGGCGAGCCACATCGGGCCGCCATAGCGGGCACCCGCGTGCGTCACCATCGCGATGACGAAGATCGCGAACGTGCCGATTCCGCCGACGATCGCCGGGAGCGGGACCCCGACCCCGCGGATGCGAACGTCGAACGGCGCACGGTACGGGCGCTTGAGGTCGGGCTCCGTGTAGCGCAGCTTGATCACGGCCAGCTGCGCAGCAGTGAAGGCCGCGAGGACGCCGAAGCTGAACAGGCTCGCGAGGAACGTCACCTCGTCGGTCAGGAACGACGTTCCGACCAGGAGCGCGATCGAGATGAGCGCCGCGGACACGATCGCCTCGGGCGAGACCAGCGTCCGCCGGTTCAGGCGGCCGAACGCGCGCGGGAGCTGGCCGTGCTCGCCGAGCGAGTGGGCGAGCCGCGTGAAGCCCGAGATCGAGGTCGTGACGGCGACGAGCAGGATCAGGGCTCCGGTGAGGCCGACGTAGACGCGTAACGCCGTCGCAAGCCCGGACGGCAGATCTCCGCTGAGGGCCGCGACGATCCCCATCAGCGGCGCGCGCAGCCAGGTCTCGCCGAGCTCGGACTGGCCGTCCTTCACCGGGAACGCCGAGAGCGCGACGAGCGCCATCGCCACGTAGATGACGACGACGAGCGTGATCCCGGCGAACAGGCTGCGCGGGAGGTCGCGCCCGGGCTCGCGGGTCTCCTCGGCCAGGTTCGCGACGGTCTCGAGGCCTGTGTAGGCGAGCATCGCCAGCGGCAGCGCGAAGGCGATCCGGTGCCAGGAGGGCTCGCTCCCGATCGAGATCCCGCGCGTGAGCGCGTCGCTGGAGAAGAGGAGCGCGAAGCCCAGCGCGACGAGGCCGACCTGCGTAACGAGGTCGAGGATCGCGACGACGATCCCGTAGCGGTAGAAGCCCGAGCGGCGGACGAGGCGGAAGGCGGCGACGCCCGCGATCACGCCGACGGCGACGACCAGCGCCCAGGGGTCGTCGCTGAGCGCGTCGACCTTGAACGCCGCCGCGAGGTAGTGCGGCAGGAAAAGCGCCGAGAGGGCGATCACGATCAGGTAGTCGAGGAAGAGCGCCCAGCCGGTCAGGAAGCCGACGAGGTCGTTGAACGCGCGGCGGACGAAGGTCGCGGCGCCGCCCGTCTCCGGGATCGCGGCCGTGCCCTCGGCGTAGGACAGCGAGACGACGAGGAAGAGCGCGCCGACCAGGAGCAGGACCTCGGGCGCCAGGCCGAGCGCGTAGACGACGATGATCCCGAGCGCGACGTAGATCGACGAGGCGATCTCGCCGTACGCGACCGAGAACAGCGCGGGCGCGTCGAGGACCCGCTGGAGCCCGGGGATCTTGCGCGCCACGGGCGCAGGTTACTCCCGTGCGCGGCGGGCTAGGAGGGGCGCTTGCGTAGGAGGTAGAGGCGCCCGGCTCCGAGCGCGACGAAGAGCAGGCCGAACACGTAGCCAACGCCGCCGCCGAGCAGCGCGGTCTCGACCAGGATCGCGACGCCGAGAACGATCGCCACGACGGCGAGGGTGGCCGCGAGCCCGCGGTGGGCGTTCATGCGGCCTGCTGTGCTGCGGCAACCATGACGCGGCAGGGCGCGTTCTTGAGCACGTAGTCGACGGTGCCGCCGAAGATCTTCCCGTGGCGGCGGGCGCCGCGCAGGGGTGCGCCCATGACGATGATCTCGCTGTTGCGGCGCTTGGCCTCGTCGACGATCGCCCGCCCCGCCTTGCGGGAACGGACGATCCTCCCGATCACGTCCACGCCGTAGGCGTCGCCGATCGCCCGCGCCTCGTCGAGCAGGTGGTCGGCCCGCTCCTCGATCTCCGGCGGCAGCTCGGCGTCGTTCGGCAGCGCGAGCGGGAGCTCGATCACGGTCAGCGCGACGATCGAGGCGCCGCGCTCGGTGGCGAGCCTGCACGCGAGATCGACCGCGGCCCCGGACTCGTGGCGCTCGATGATCGGGACGAGCACGTTCCGGTATTCGAGCGCGAGCGCCGGCCCGAGCGGAATCGGTGCGCGCACCGTCTCGGTCAGCGGCACGTGGATCACCCAGCGCCGGTAGGCGATGTACCCGGCGAAGCCGAGCGCGAGCCAGGCGAGACCGGCGTAGCGCGTGTTCGGGCTCTGCCAGAGGACGATGAGCCAGATGAGCGCTGTGGCGGTGCCGCCGAAGACCGCGAACAGTGGCCAGTCGACGCCACGGAAGCGCAGGTTCGGCCGGCCGCGGAAGCCGAGCTCGTCATTCGGGTGGCGCCGGCGCAGCTGGACGATCGACGCGTGCGCAACCGTGAACGAGAGCATCGCGCCGAACGAGTACATCGTCCCGAGGAAGCTCGTCTCGCCGGGGAGCAGGACGATGATGGAGATGAAACCGGCGAAGACGAGCAGCGAGAGCCACGGCGTCTTGAACTTCGGGTGCAGGCGGCGGAAGACCTGGGGCAGCTGGCGGTACGACGCCATCGAGTACGTGATCCGGGACGCGCCGATGATCCCCGCGTTCGTCGCGATGAACAGGATGGTCGCCGCGAGAACGCCGACGTAGAACTTGAGCACGGTCAGCAGGCCGCCCGAGATACCGAGGTTCTCCACGATCCCGAGCACGGGGTCGTTCTGGAAGCCGCCCTGCTCGGGAGGGAGCGCCAGGAGGGTCGTCAGGTGGCCGTCGATGCGCTCCACGGGAAGCGCCGAGAGCGCGATCAGCGGGAGCGTGAAGTAGATCGCGTAGACGGCGATCGCGACGAGCCCGATCGAGCGCGGGATGCTCTTGACCGGGTCGCGGGTCTCCTCGGCGAGATTGGAGACGGTCTCGATTCCGGTGTAGGCGATCATCCCGACGGGAATCGCCAGCAGGAACTGCGGCCAGGTCGGCACGGTCCCCCAGTGGACGTTCGACGTCAGCGTCGCGGGGCTGAAGACGAGGAAGAAGCCGATCAGCACGAGCAGGACCTGGGTGCCGAAGTCGATCAGCGCCAGGAAGATGTTCACGCCGGCCGACTCCTGGATCCCGACGATGTTCAGGGCGACCAGGAAGACGATCACCGCCGAGCCGCCGACGATGTCCCACGGATTCTCTCGGAGGGGCTCCCAGAAGATCGATAGGTAGTGCGGGACGAAGAACGCCGAGATGGCGATCGTGATGATGTAGTTGAGCATCTGCGACCAGCCGGCCCCGAACGACGCGAGCTCGTTGAAGGCGTGGCGCGCGAAGCTGGCCGAGCCGCCGGCCTCCGGGTATCGCACGGTTCCCTCGGCGTAGGTCAGCGCGGTCGCGCTGAAGAAGATGCCCGCGATCACGAAGACGAGCGGGGTCAGTCCGAGCGCGAAGACGGCCGTGACGCCGAGCGCGTAGTAGATCGACGAGCCGACGTTGCCGTACGCGGTCGAGAAGAGCGCCGGCGTCCCGAGGACGCGCTCGAGCCGCTGCTCCCGCCGTCGCCGAGACATCGGCGTGGACTCTAGAACGAGCCGCGGTCGCTCAAGCGGACAGGTCCATTCGGGCCGTGTCGGAGGGACAGTCCCCCGGCCGTGGCCGGAACGGCCACGGCCGGTTCGGCAACCGCTGGCGCTTGCGGTTCAGCGTTCCTGCGGACGTGTCCCGGGGACAGGCCCTGGGACACGTCCCGAGATCACGAAACCGTCGCGGAAAGCGCGAGCATTCCCGGCGGATCGTCCCCAGATTCCAGCGCGCGCTCGAGTCGCAGCCCCGCGTCCGCGACCGCGTTCAGAAGCGCCGCCAGCGGGACCTGCCACGTCCCGGCCCGCGCCCGGATCCCCTCCGCGCCATGGCCGAACGCGGGCGAGTCGTGGACGAGGCGCCGTTCGTGGTAGCCCGAGAACACGCGATGGCTGCCGTCGGGGCTCGAGCTGGCAGCCGGGCTCACGAAGCACGGATGCGTCCCGACGTGAACGAAGCGTCCACCGCGGCGCAACACCCGGCCGGCCTCGCGCACAGCCGTGTCGTACCGGTCGATGTCCGTGTGCACCAGGACGGCGACGACCGCGTCGAACGAGCCGTCCTCGAACGGCAGCGTCGCCGCATCGGCCTGCACCAGATCCTCCGCGATGCCACCGACGCGCTCCCGTGCGACGCGCAGCTGATCGGCCGAGAGATCGACGCCGACAACCGTCCAGCCCCCCTCTACGAGCAACGGCACGAAGACCCCTGTCCCGCACCCGAGGTCGAGGCAGCGCCCGGGCCCCTGCCCGACCAGCGACACGAGCAGCTCCCCGGCGCGCCGCGTCCACTCCGAGACCTCGCCGCCGATCAGCGAGTCGTACCAGTCGGCCAGCCCGTCGTAGCGAGCCTCGCTCACGCGCCGAACGCTACGCCGAAAGCGCTAGCCGTGGATCGAGATGAGCAGCGGGACGATCAGGATCGCGACGAGGTTGGTGATCTTGATCATCGGGTTGATCGCCGGCCCCGCGGTGTCCTTGTACGGATCGCCCACGGTGTCGCCGGTGACGGCGGCCGCGTGCGCCTCGGAGCCCTTGCCCCCGAACTCGCCGTCCTCGATCAGCTTCTTCGCGTTGTCCCAGGCGCCGCCGCCGGAGGTCATCGCGATCGCCAGGAAGAGCCCGGTCACGATCGTCCCGATCAGGAGCCCGCCCAGCATCCGGGCGCTGATCAGCCCGACGATGATCGGGAACAGGATCGGAATCAGCGCGGGAGCCAGCATGCTCTTGATCGCCGACCCGGTGACGATGTCGATCGCGCGCCCGTACTCGGGCCGCGCCGTGCCCTCCATGATCCCCGGGATCTCGGCGAACTGGCGCCGCACCTCCTGCACGACCTGGCCGCCGACTCGCCCGACCGCCTCCATCGCCAGCGAGGCGAACAGGAACGGCATCAGGCCGCCGATGAACAGCCCGGCGATCACCCAGGGGTCGCTGAGGTTGAAGGACAGCGTCAGGCCGCCGTTCGCGAGCTCGCTCCTGTAGGAGTCGAACAGCACGAGGGCGGCGAGCGCAGCCGACCCGATCGCGTAGCCCTTCGTGACCGCCTTCGTCGTGTTGCCGACGGCGTCGAGCGGATCGGTGATCGCGCGCACCGACTCGTCCAGGTCGGCCATCTCCGCGATCCCGCCCGCGTTGTCGGTGACCGGCCCGTACGCGTCGAGCGCGACGATCAGCCCGGTCATCGAGAGCTGCGCCATCACGGCGACGCCGATCCCGAACAACCCGGCGAAGTGGTTCGAGACGAGGATCCCGGCCGCGATCACGATCACGGGCAGAGCCGTCGCCTGCATCCCGACCGCGAGGCCTTCGATGATGTTCGTGGCGTGGCCGGTGCGCGAGGCCTGCGAGATCCGCCGCACCGGCGGCCAGCGGGTTCCCGTGTAGTACTCCGTGATCGCAACGAGCAGGAAGGTCACGATCAGGCCGACGATGGCCGAGAGGTAGAGATCCCAGAAGCTGAAGCCGCCGGAGTCGAACGCCATCGTCACGGGAATGAAGCCGAGCGCCGACAGGAACGTCGCGACCAGCACCGCCTTGTAGAGCGCATTCATGATCGAGCCGCCGCGACCGACGCGCGCGCAGAAGGTTCCGACCACCGAGGCGAGGATCGAGATCCCGCCGATCGCGAGCGGATAGAGCCACAGCTGCGCCACCGGGTACGCCTTCCCGAGCAGCATCACGGCGACCGCGGTGACGGCGTAGGTCTCGAAGAGGTCCGCGGCCATGCCGGCGCAGTCGCCGACGTTGTCGCCGACGTTGTCCGCGATCACGGCGGGGTTGCGCGGGTCGTCCTCGGGGATGCCGGCCTCGATCTTGCCGACGAGGTCCGCCCCGACGTCGGCGGCCTTGGTGTAGATGCCGCCGCCGAGACGCGCGAAGACCGAGATCAGCGACCCGCCGAAAGCGAGCCCGACGAGGTCCTTGATCGCCGAGTCGGACGAGTGGTTGAGCCACACGGTCAGCACGCCGTAGTAGCCGGCCACTCCGAGCAGGCCGAGCCCGACGACGAGCAAGCCGGTGACCGACCCGGCGCGGAAGGCGATGTTCAGCGCCGGCTTCAGACCGTGCTTGGCAGCCTCGGCCGTGCGCACGTTCGAGCGCACGGCGACGTTCATCCCGATGAACCCGGCCGCGGAAGAGAGGACGGCGCCGATCACGAACCCGATCGCAGTCCACCAGCCGAGCTTGTTGTAGAAGCCGATCAGGAGGAACGGCGCGATCGCGACCAGTGCGATCGTCATGTACTGGCGGCGCAGGTAGGCCGCGGCCCCCTCCTGGATAGCGCGCCCGATCTCCTGCATGCGCGCGTCACCGGCCGGCTGGCGCAGCAACCAGACGGTGAACCCGATGCCGAAGGCGATCGCGACGCCCGAGCAGACGAGGGCGAAGAGAACGGCGTGGTCGCTGAAAAAGTCGATCGGAGGCTCCTTACAAACTCAGCGCCGGACACCCGGCGCGCCGCGCTTTTCTATCACACGACCTAGAAACGTGCGCCCCGGAGAGCGGTCGCGCAGAGATGCTCCTCGGGCTGCGGCGGGATCTTCGGGACGACCGTGAACAGCAGCTCTCGCAGGCGCTCGTTGTTCTGGTTGAACACCGTGACCACCTGCTCGTGCGAAACGGGCTCGGTGCCCTCGACGCCCACGTCGTGGTCGGTGACCATCGAGATGTTCGCGTAGCAGAGCTCCAGCTCACGCGCGAGGTAGCCCTCCGGGTACGCCGTCATGTTGATCACGTCCCAGCCCGCGTCCTGGAACCAGCGCGACTCGGCGCGCGTGGAGAAGCGCGGGCCCTGGATCGTGACGACCGTTCCCCCGTCGCGTACCGGGATGTCGAGCTCGCGCGCGGTCTCGACCAGCAGCGCGCGCAGGTCGGGGCAGTACGGGTCGGCCGACGAGACGTGGGTCGTCTCGGGGCCGTCGTAGAACGTGTCCGCGCGGCCGCTCGTGCGGTCGACGAACTGGTCGCAGACGACGAACTCGCCGAGCCCGAGCTCGGCCTTCAGCGCGCCGGAGGCGCACGGGCCGATCACCCGCCGCACGCCGAGCTCCTTCATCCCCCAGACGTTCGCGCGGTAGGGGATCGCGTGCGGCGGCAGCTCGTGCTCGCGGCCGTGGCGCGGGAGAAACGCGACCCGCTTCCCCTCGATCTCGCCGACCACGAACGGCGCCGACGGCTTCCCGTACGGCGTGTCGAGCTCGACCTCCTCGACGTCCTCGAGGAACGAGTAGAAGCCCGAGCCGCCGAAGATCCCGATCTCTGCGCTCGCCATAGCGCTTGTGGCTAGCGGCCGCGGCCCACGGTGAGGTTCACCTTCGCGCCGTTCTTCAGCTTCTTGCCCGGTGCTGGGCTCACACGGAGGACGCGGCCCTTCTTCTTCTTGCTCGAGGCCGCTTGCCTGACCTTGCCGACCCGGCAGTGCCGCGCCTTGATCGTCGTCTTCGCCGCGCCGACCTTCTTCCCGACGACGTTCGGGACAAGGCACCTCGGCGGCGCGAACGCAGGCGCAGGCGCTGCCGAGCAGCCGCCCACGGCCTTGCAGGCGTTCAGCCGCCCGCCCGTCGTGACCTTCCCGGCAAGACGGGCCAGCGGGTCGACGCCGCGCAGGATCGCGGCCTTGATCTGCGCAACCGTGAAGCCCGGGTGGGCCGCTTTCACCAGCGCTGCCACTCCAGCCACGTGCGGCGTCGCCATCGAGGTGCCGCTGATCGTGTTGTACGCCGCCGCGTTCGGACGCAGGCAACCGAGCGAGAGGTCGTCGAGGTAGCCGCCGTCTCCGACGATCCCGTCGGAGTCCGAGCGGAAGCCGAGGCCCGGGTAGAAGGACGGCGAGCCGTCGAGGTCGGACATATCCGTCGTGAAGGCGAAGAAGCCGCCCGCCGTCGAGCCCGACCAGCCGGCCCCGGAGAAGTCGTCGAGCTGTCCCGTGGGGGAGCCGAGAACTCCGAAGAAGTCGTGCCTGGCCTGGGTCGCGAGCCGCAGGTTGTACGAGAGGCGGCAGCCGATTCGCCCCGTGAGGTTTGCGACCGAGCTCGTGGAGTAGAAGAGCGTGTCGAGCCCGTTGGCGTAGTTGCCGCTCGGCGAGTCGGCCGCGCTGAACGACCCGTGGGCGCTCACGTTCGACCGCCCCCAGGTACCGGTGGCGGCCCAGCCGGAGAACGGATTCTCGAAGCCCTCCGAGTACAGCGTGTCGTAGGCCGGCCAGGTGCTCGGGATCGAGACGCCGGGCGCCGCGAGCTGGACGCTGCCCGTGCCGTAGTTGGAGAAGCTCGCGAGCGCATCCGAGCTGTCGGTCGCGGCGACGCAGATGACGTTCGGCAGGTTGTCGGGCGAGGAGTCGTAGTTGCACGGGTAGTGAGGAGACGAGTCGTCGTTCACGCCGTCGTTCCCGGCCGCAACCACGAAGAGCGTGTTCGCGCAGGCCGGAGAGGCGATCGCGTCGCGGATCGTCGTCGAGTACCCGGTGCCGCCGAGGCTCGCGTTGACGATGTTCGCCCCCTTGGCGCAGGCGTACTGGAATCCCGCAGTGACGCTGACGTTCGACCCGCTTCCGTCCCCGTCGAGCACGCGGACGGGCATCAGGCTCACCTGCCAGTTCACGCCCGCGACGCCGATTCCGTTGTTCCCGCGCGCCCCGATCGTCCCGGCGACGTGCGTCCCGTGCCCGTTGAAGTCACGCGGGTCGTCGTCGTTCTGGACGAAGTCCCTGCCCGCGATCACGTTTGCGGCCAGGTCGAGGTGATCTCGCGCGATTCCGGTGTCGACGACCGCCACCTTCACGGCCGCGCTGCCCGTCGTGATGTTCCAGGCCGCCGGAGCGGAGATCCTTGCCATCCCCCACAGCTGCGGGAGCTGCGGGTCGTTGGGCGTGGCATCAGCGTGGTAGAGGTAGTTCGGCTCGGCATAGGCGACCTCGGGGTCGGCCCTGAACGCCTCGACCGCCTCCGGCACGGACTGGCCGGCGGCCGTCCTGACGAGGACGACGCCAGGCAGGCTCGCTGCGCGGAGCGTGCTCGCGCTCTCGTCCTGTACGACTTCCCGCCGGGTCACGCCGGTCACCCACGGGTGGAAGCCGACGAGCACCTCGCCCGGAACCCACTTGGCCTGCGCCGACGAGACGACGCCCTCTGGGACATTCGTCGCGCCCGAGCCCGCGCCCGCGAGAGCCAGAGCCGCGAGACCTGCCAGCGCATACGCGACTGCGGCCACGCGCAGTCCCGAGCCGTGCCGCATCTCCTCCCCCTCCCGAACGATGACACCCCCTTGCTCGTCTCTATATACGCCCGGGACGAGCCGCTTTCAAGGCTCCGGCTCGGCGGCGGCGTCGGCGTAGGCGAGCTGCATGTTCGCCAGCACCTGCCGGAAGTCGCGCACGGCCTCTTCCGGCACCTCGCCCTCGAGCACCGGCAAGAGCGCCTTCAGCGCCTCGATCGCGAGGCTCGCCTGCTCGAGGTCCTTCGACTCCCCGCTCAGGCGGTGGTAGCCGAGCGACGACACCGTGTAGAGCGTCTGCAGCAGAAGATCGGAGACCTTGAGCTTCGCGAGCTCCGCCTGGAGCTCCTCGACGAGCTTTTGCTCGTCCTCAGCCAACCCGGGCCTTCGTGCCGACCTGCTCGGCGTAGATCTCCTCGAGCGTCGCGCCCTCCTCGTGGCGGGCGATCTGGCGCTCGGCCGCGTTCGCCACGGGGATGGCCAGGTACGGCGCGGCGCCGATCTCCTCGGCGACCGGGAGCACCCACTCCACGAGCCGCTCGAGATGGGCTCGCGCCGGCCGCACGTCGCCGGTCGCGAGGTCGATCAGCTCGCCCGAGAGCCCGTACCGGATCGCGCGCCACAGGTTCTCCTCGATCAGCCGGTGCTCGAAGTCCTGGAGCGGCTCGCCCTCGTCGAGCGCGCGGGCGATGCGCACCACGAGCGCGTAGCAGAGCGCGGCGAGCGAGCGCGCCTCGGCGACGTCCGGCTGCGCGTCGCAGATCCTGATCTCGACCGTCGGGAACGCAAGATGGGGACGGACGCTCCACCACATCTGCGTGTGCTCGTCGATCGAGCCGGTGTCGTAGAGGAAGCGCACGTAGCGCTCGAACGCCGTCCCAGCCGTCGTAGGAGTCGGGCACCCCGCAGCGAGGGAACATGCGCGTGAAGATCTGCGTCCGCGCCGAGTGCAGGCCCGCGTTCACTCCTTCGACGAAGGGCGAGCTCGCCGAAAGCGCGAGCAGCTCGGGCAGGAAGTTGCGCAGCTGGTTGCAGACTGCGACCGCGCGATCGGGGCCGCGGATCGCCACGTGCACGTGGAGGCCGAAGCTGTTGTTGCGCCAGACGACGTACTGGAGGATCTGGTCGTTGCGGCGGTAGTGCGGCGTGTCGATGATCCGCTGGTCCTGCCAGGGGCTCCAGGGATGCGTCCCGGTCGGGCCAAGAGCCATCCCGAGCGAGTCGGCCAGCTCCTGGAGTTGCGTGCGGCGCTCGCCGATCCGTCCGGCCAGCTCGTCGAAGCTGTCGCAGCGGCCGGTGCGGACCTCGACCTCGGAGGCGATCAGCTCGCCGACCAGGTGCGGCTCGAGCGGCGTGCCCGCGGCGGCGGCCTGCAGCTCCTCGAAACGGTTGCTGAGCGCGAGCGTCCCGGGGTCGAGGATCGCGAACTCCTCCTCGACGGCGACGGTGAAGTCGGTGGCGTCCTCGTACTGCTCGCGCGCGAGGCGGATCTGCTCCTCCGGGCTGAGGTGCTGAGAGTCACCCACGGGCGCACTACATTAGTTGAAGGGTTAAAACCGCCCGTTCTGCAGGGCTTTTTCCAGTTCCCTCGTCCGCTTGGGACGCGACCCGGGGACTGTCCCCCTGGCATGGCTCCTCAGGTCAGGTGGAAGTAGAGCGCGTGCAGCAGGTCGACGGCCGGGTTGGACGCGTGGACGGTGATGTCGTGCGGGACGTCGAGGAGCGCCTCGGAGTAGTTGAAGATGATCTTCACGCCCGCCCCGACGAGCTCGTCCGCGACCTGTTGTGCGCTATCCGCGGGGACGGCGACGACGCCGACGATGATGTTCTTCTCCCCGACCACCGCCTTCAGCATGCGGATGTCGCCGACAGTGTGCGAGCCGATCGCGTCGCCGACCTTCTCCGGGTCGCTGTCGAAGACGGCCGCGATGTGGATCCCGTGCTCCGCGAAGATCGGCGAGCTCGCGATCGCCTGACCGAGCCGGCCCGCGCCGATGAGCGCAATGTTGTGCTGGCCCTGCGTCCGAAGGATCTTCCGGATCTCGCCGAGCAGCGAGTCGATGTTGTAGCCGACGCCGCGCTTGCCGAACTTCCCGAACGTCGAGAGGTCGCGCCGGATCTGTGTCGCGTTGATGTTCGTGTAGTCGGAGATCTCCTGCGAGGAGATGCGGTCCTTGCCCATCTTCTTCGACTGGGCGAGCACCTGGAGGTAGCGGCTTAGCCGGGCGGCGACACCAACCGTGACCCGTTCCGTCGCCGCCGTGTGAGCAGTAGCTTGTGACAGAGCACAACCATTCTGCCAGCCCCGCCTGGTTCCGTGCGTCGGACAGTCACAAACTCCCCGGTCAGAGCCGAGTTTGTGCCTCCGCGATCCGCCGGCGAAAGGCGTCCTCGTGGACGTGGTAGGTGAAGGCGCGCTCGCCGTCGATCTCGACCACGGGCAGCCACTCGCGGTACCGCGCCTCGAGCTCGGGATCGCCGTCGATGACGACCTCGTCCAGCCCGAAGTCGAGCTCGTCATGGAGCGCGCGCACCTGTTCCAGCGCACGCTCGCAGAGGTGGCAATCGACGCCGTAGTAGACGGTTACTTCTGCTCTACGGATAGAGGCCACGCGTGACCGTGGCTTCGGAGACGCGGCCGACGGCGAGGCCGTACGCCGCGTTGCGCATCCCGACCTGCCGCTCGTCCGAGAGGTGCCAGGTCTCGTTGAAGGCGCGCGTGATGATGTCGCGCAGCTTCGAGTTGACCTCCGGCTCCTTCCAGAAGTACTCCTGGAGGCCCTGGACCCACTCGAAGTACGAGACGACGACGCCGCCCGCGTTCGCGAGGATGTCCGGCAGGACCAGCACGCCCTTGTCCTCGAGGATCTCGTCGGCGGACGGGGTGACCGGCCCGTTCGCGCCCTCGCAGATGATCGACGCCTTGATCTTCTCGGCGTTGTCCTGCGTGATGACCTGCTCGAGCGCGCACGGTGCGAGCACGTCGCAGTCGATCAGGAGCAGGTCCTCGTTCGAGATCGCGTCGGCGCCGCGCAGCCCGCCGAGACTTCCGGTCTCCTGCTTGTGCGCGAGCGCGGCGGGGATGTCGATCCCCTTCGCGTTGTAGAGGCCCGCGGTCGAGTCCGAGACGGCGACGATCGTCGCCCCCTCCTCGGCGAGGAACTTGGCCAGGAAGCTGCCGACGTTGCCGAACCCCTGGACCGCGACGCGCAGGCCCTCGAGCGGGAGCTCGCGCTTGCGGACGGCCTCCTGGACGCAGTAGAGGCAGCCGCGCGCGGTCGCCTCCATCCGTCCGAGCGAGCCGCCCACGTTGAGCGGCTTGCCCGTGACGACGCCGAGCACCGAGTGCCCCTTGTTCATCGAGTACGTGTCGAAGATCCAGGCCATCACCGTCCCGTCGGTGCCGACGTCCGGGGCCGGGATGTCCTTCTCCGGGCCGATCTCGTTGATGATCTCCGTCGTGTAGCGGCGGGTCATCCGCTCGAGCTCGCCGCGCGACAGCTTCTTGGGATCGCAGATCACGCCGCCCTTTGCGCCGCCGAACGGGATGTTCATCAGCGCGCACTTCCAGGTCATCCACATGGCGAGCGCCTTGACCTCGTCGAGGGTGACGTCCGGGTGGTAGCGGATGCCGCCCTTGGACGGGCCGCGCGCGATGTTGTGCGTGACGCGGTAGCCCTCGTAGGCGACGATCGTGCCGTCGTCCATCGTCACCGGGGCTGAGACGATCACCGCCTTCTTGCACTCCTGGAGGACGTTCACGAGCCGCTGGTCGATGGCGAAGATCTCTGCAACGCGCTGCAGCTGCTCGCGAGCGATGTCGAACGGGTTCTCTCGAAGATGGCTTTCCGGAGCTTCGACTGTGGTCACTCGGTCTCCTTAAGGCGTGGGTCCGGCATGAAAACCGCCGCAAACGAGCAAAGTATAGGACGGTCCCGGCCGAAAAAGCCGGGAGCGATCACTGCTTGATCCGGAAGGCGATCCGCTTGACCGTGGGCGTGCCGCCGGTCGTCGGGACCGCGATCAGCCGGATCCGGTAGAGGCCCGGGGCGAGCAGGTTGCCCTCCGGGTCGCGGCCGGTCAGTCCGATCGCGATCTGACCGGGCAGGAGGTCGCGCAGGCGCGCGAGGAGGCCGATCCGCTCCCCTCCATGCCAGAGCTCGACGTCGAGCCGCGCGACGGGCCGGATCTGCGGGCCGGTCGGATCCTGGACGAGGCTTCCCGCGCGCAGCGAGAGGACGGCCGGATTCGTGTCCGACGGGCGGAACGCGAGCGCCGAGAGCGCGACGGCCGAGAGCAGGTTCCCGGGTGGGCGGCCGAACGTGATCGCCCAGGGAACGCGAATCTGGGCCGAGCCGCGAGGCTTGAGGACGATCGCCCCCTCGGCCAAGCCGCCTGCCGGTGGCGCCCCGCGGAGGCGCGCGACGAGGCGCACGACGGTCGAGCCGTCCGGCTTGAGCCTGACGCGACGCGGGAACGGCGTGATCTGGAGCCCGCCCCGGCCGCCGGCCTCGATGCGAACGCGCAGCCTCCTGGTCGAGACGTCGTGCAGGGTCAGGAGCTGCGTCGCGTGCCAGCCGTCGCCCTGAGCCCGACCGAACGCGAGCGTGTCCGGGAGCGCGGCGAGCTCGGCGGCCGCTGCGCCGCCGACGTCGACGAGGCCGGCGCCCTGGGCGGTGACGCTCTCGTCGGGCAGCGGCCGAGCCGTGCCCGTGAGGAGGCTCTTCACATCGGCGGCTCTGAGGTCCGGCCTCGACCTCGGCCAGCAGCGCGGCCGCGCCCGTCACCACGGCGGCGGACGCGCTCGAGCCGTTGACGGTCCCGTAGCGCGCGGAGCCGTCGTCGTTGCGCCCGGGCTCCGAGGTCGCGAGCACGACTCCAGGAGCGGCCACGTTCGGCTTCACGCGCGCGTCGAAGGCGAGGCCACGCGACGAGAACGGCGCGATCTCCGCGGCCGAGCCGTTGCGCGCGGTGCTCGGGACGCCGATCGAGACGATCGCGTGGCCGTGCTCGGCGAGCGCATCCGCGGCGATCCTGCCTACGCGGTTCGGGACGCTCAGCACCGGAACGTCGACCGCCTCGTCGAGCCCGAGCCCGCCGGCGGGCAGCTCCGTCCCGTAGACAACGACGGCGCGCGCACCGGCCGCGACGGCGTGGTCGATCGTCAGCCGCGGGTCGCCTCCGGCCTTGACGAACGCGGCCTTGCCGGCGACGAGGCTGACACCCTTGCCGTCGAAGAAGCTCGAGAGCTCGGACGGCGACGCCGTTGGCCGCGGCTCCGCGAGCTCGAGCTCCAGGGGCTTCGTCGCCACGACCGCACCGGCGAGCGGCATCCGCTGGTCGAGCAGGAGCCTGAGCCCGGTGCGGACGACGACCGGGGCCTCCTCCGCCTCGGTGCGCAGGTCGGCGGCGCCGACCGTCAGCGCCGCGGGAGCGCCGCCCGGGCTCGCGACGCTGCCGTAGCCGGGGCCGGCGGGCCCGTCGTTCCCGACCGGCGCGACGACGAGCGTGTCGAGCCGCAGCGCGCCCTGGATCGCCTGCGCCTCGGGCGCGTCGGCAAAGGCCGCGTACGAGGCTGCGAGCCCGATCATCGCGATCCGGGCCGCATCGTGTGCATCGCCGTCGAGGTTCGGGTCGACGGCGCGCTCGAGCCCGGCGATCATCTGGTCGGTTCGCCCGTAGATTGCCCAGCCGCCGGTCAGGTCGCGTTGCCAGCCGGCCACGCGGATCGGCAGGACCGAGGCGCCGGTCGCAACCCCCGAGATCCCACCCGGGCCGCCCGCGCCGACGAGCAGCCCGGCCATCTCGGTCCCGTGCTGCTCGAGCCGGGTCGCGTCGTCGGGATCGGCGACGGCCGGGGCGCCGCTGTTCGTGTCGTCGACGAGGTTGACCCCGGGAAGGATCCGCCCGCGCAGGTACGGGTGCGCGCTGTCGACTCCCGTGTCGAGGAGCGCGATCGTCACTCCATGCCCGTCGTAGCCGGGGAGGGACACCGACGGAAGCTGTCCCGCGCCGATCGCGAGTCCCTCCTTCCCGAGCAGACGCGACGAGATCGAGGCCGGGTACGCCACGCGCACCGGGTAGACGCCGGCCACCTCGGGCTGGCTCTCGATGACGGCGACCGCGCGCGCGTCGAGCGGCGCCGAGAATCCGTTCAGGACGCGGGCGAAGCTGAACTCCTTGCGGATCTGGATCCCGTGGACGCTCAGCTCGGCGAGCAACTGCTGCTGGGCGGCGATCGCGTCCCGGGTCCACTCGTGCTCCTGCTTCTGCGTCGCGAAGCCGCCGTTCGCGGCGACGCGCGTGGCCAGCGACGGCGCCTTGAGCACGACGAGCATCCGCTGGCCGACGGTCACGGGCGGGCGCTGGCCGCCCACGAGTCCGCGCCAGGCCGCGGCCTGTGAGGTCAGGGACCGCTCGCTGGCGCCGCTCACGCCGAAACCGACGACGAGCAGCGTCGCGGCGAGGACGATGATCACGGCGGGCGCGACCCGCCGGATCTCAGAAAGCCGAGGCATAGGCATCGAGGGCAAGATAACGAGGGCACGGGATTGCCTCGGCGTACCGTGCGGCCGAGGCGATCATGGCGCCGTTGTCGGTGCAGAGCTCGAGCGGCGGGGCGACCGCGTCCGGCAGCGACGCGCGCAGCTCGGAGTTCGCGGCGACGCCGCCCACGACGGCGATTCGCGCGGCCTTCGTCTGCTCGGCGGCAGCCACCGTCCGCTCGACGAGCGCCCGCACGATCGCCCGCTGGTAGCTCGCAGCCAGGTCGGCTCGCCTGGCGTCGAGCTCGTCTCCCAGCGCGCGCGTCTCGTAAAGGAGCGCCGTCTTGACTCCCGAGAACGAGAAGTCGAGACCGGGTACGCGCGCGACCGGGAAGGAGAACGCCTTCGGGTCGCCCGCGCGCGCGAGGCGCTCGATCTCCGCGCCGCCCGGGTAGCCGAGGCCGAGCAGCCGCGCACCCTTGTCGAAGGCCTCGCCGGCCGCGTCGTCGAGCGTTGTCCCGAGAACCTCGAAGCGGCCGTGCTCGGAAACGTCCAGAAGCATCGTGTGCCCGCCGCTCGCGAGCAGGCAGAGGAACGGCGGCTCGAGCGGCTCGGCGCCGAGGTAGAGCGAGGCCACATGCCCCTGGAGGTGGTCGACCGGCACGAGCGGGAGCTCTCGCGCCCAGGCGAGCGCCTTCGCGGCGGACAGGCCGACGAGCAGCGCCCCGATCAGCCCCGGGCCGCGGGTGACCGCGACCGTCTCGACGTCGTCCAGGCTCGCTCCCGCCCGCGCGAGGGCCTCGTCGACGACCGGGATCACGAGCTCGAGATGGTGGCGCGACGCGATCTCGGGTACGACCCCTCCGAAGCGGGCGTGCAGGTGCGCCTGCGACGAGACGACGCTGGAGTGGATCTCCCCCGCAGCGGTCACGAGCGCCGCGGCGGTCTCGTCGCAACTCGTCTCGATCCCCAGAATCAGAGCCGCGCGGCCGGCTCCTGCACCGGGTCCTTCCACATGATGAGCGCGTCCTCGCGGTTGTCGGTGTAGTAGCCGCGCCGCACGCCGCGCGGGCGGAATCCCAGGCGCTCGTAGAGCTTGATCGCACCGGCGTTGGAGACGCGCACCTCGAGCGTGTAGCCGCGCCTGCCCCGACTCGAGGTGAGGTCGAAGAGCCTGTTCATCAGCAGCGACGCGATCCCCTGCCGCCGGCGATCGGGCTTGACGGCGACGTTCATCACGTGCCACGCGTCGACGTAGCGCGAGATGACGAGGTAGCCGACGAGGTGGCCGGTCTCGGCATCGAACGCGCCGAGGCACATCGACGACGGCTTCGAGAGCTCGCTCGCGAACATCGACCGCGACCACGGAGTCGGGTAGGACGCGCGCTCGATCTCCTCGATCCCGGAGAGGTCGCGCATCTCGAGCCGGCGGAGCTCGACGTTCGTCATCGCTTCTGCTCCGCGTCCGGGACGCGCAGGTAGAGGGGCTCGACGGCCGCGGCCGGGCCGAAGTCGTCGGCGAGCTGTGCGTGGAAGCGGGCCCGCGGGACGTGGCGCTCATCGTCGTCGGACGGGATCTCGGCGCCTGCGGCCTCCAGCACCTCGCGGTAGCGGAGGGCGCCGTCGCCGACGCAGATAGTCCCGGGCTCGAGCTCGAGCGCCTGCGGGGTGGCGGCGACGGGCTCGCCGTCCCGAAGCGTGAACACCTCGCGCCGTCCGGCGTCGATCACGGGCAGCGCGCCGGGCGCGCCGGCCGCGAGCGCGTCCAGCGTCGAGACGCCTGCGACCGGAAGGTCGAGCGCGAACGAGAGCCCACGTGCGGCCGCGAGGCCGAGCCGCAGGCCGGTGAAGCTCCCCGGGCCGGTGCCGACCGCGAGGCCGGTGAGGTCGGTCCGGCGCGTCCCCGCCTCCCGGAGGAGCGCGTCCGCGTCCGCGAGCACGACGACGGCCCGGGAGACCCGCTCGCCCAGCACCTCTCCGTCACGGACGAGCGCCGCGGTCGCGACGCGCGTCGCCGTGTCAAACGCGAGCGTCAGCATCCCCAAATAAGCCCTCTAGCAGGGATTTCTCGGAACTGCCAAGCGAGATCAACCTGTGCGCCGGATCCACGTGCGACAAACGTACCTCCACGCGGACCGGCGGCAGCGCACCCGCCGCTGCCTCTGGCCATTCGACGAAGCAGATCGCATCCTGGAAGTACGGCTCGAGATCTCCCCACTCGGCCGCGGAGATGCCCTCGAAGCGGAAGAGGTCGAGGTGGGAGACGTCGGGTGTGGCGGGATAGCGGTGGCCGATCGTGAAGGTCGGGCTCGTCACGGGAGCCGTGACCCCGAGCGCCCGGCATGCACCGCGCACGAACGTCGTCTTGCCGCTGCCGAGGTCACCCGAGACCGTGACGACGTCCCCCGGCTCGAGCGCGGGCGCGAGGGTGGCGGCTACCGCCTCGGTCTCCGCCGGGGAGGCGGAGCGGATCTCCACGCTCAGAAGAGGCCGAGCTGGACCGCTGCGGGCTCGGCCGCTGTGGCGGCGGGCTCCGGGGCGAACGCGGGCACAGGCTGCGGCTCCGGGCGCCCGATCAGGTCGGGGAGCCGTGCGAAGTCCTCTTCGAGAACGCCCAGCATCGCCGGCGTGTACAGCGCGGCGGCCGGGTGGTAGAGCGGGTAGAGCAGCACCGACCGCGAGCCGAGCTGGATCGGCTGCTCCTTGCCGTGGACGCGAGTGATCCCGACGTCCTTGCCGGTGAGCTGCTTGGTCGCGTGGTTGCCGAGGCTCGCGATCACCTTCGGCTGGATCAGCTCGATCTGCCGGAAGAGGTACGGCTCGCAGGCCTCCTTCTCGTCCGGGACCGGGTCGCGGTTGCCCGGGGGGCGGCACTTGACGATGTTCGCGATATAGACGTCGGCGCGGTCGAGCCCGATCCCGGCGAGCAGCTTGTCGAGCAGCTTGCCGGCCTGGCCGACGAACGGGATCCCCTGCTTGTCCTCGTGGAAGCCAGGGCCCTCGCCGACGAACATCAGGTCGGCATCCGGGCTGCCGACTCCGAACACGACCTGCGTGCGGCCCTCGGAGAGCCTGCAGCGCGTGCAGCCCGCGACCTGGCGCGCGAACGCTTCGAGCTCGGTCAGCTGTTCAGCCGCAGCCACACGAACCACCGCAACAACCGCCTCCAGCACCGCCGCTGAAGGTCGACTCTGCGGCGGTGCCGTGAGCCGCGAACACGGAGAACTGCTTGCGCACGTTCGCGGCGCCGCAGTCCGGACAGTCCGGCTGTTCGCCGTTCCGGACGAGCTCCTCGAAGTGCGACTCGCACTCCATGCACACGTACTCGTAGATCGGCATCGCCCGCGCAGTGTAAACCTCCATGCGGATGTGGGACGACGAGCTGAAGGTGCGGCTCGAGGGCCGCTCGGTGGTGCTCGAGCCGCTCGGCGCGGAGCACGTCGAAGGACTGCGCTCGGCGGCCGCTGACGAGCGGATCTGGCGCTGGATGATTACGCGCGATGTCGAGGCCTGGATCGCCGCTGCGCTGGCCGAGGATCCGACGCGGCAGCCGTTCGCGGTCCTGCGGGAGGGCGTGGTCGTAGGCTCGACGAGCTACATGGCGCTGGTGCCCGAATACCTTCGGCTGGAGATCGGGAACACGTGGAACAACCCGTCGACGTGGGGCGCCGGGATCAACGTCGAGGCGAAGTACCTCCTGCTCCGGCACGCGTTCGAGGTCGTTGGCTGCCGGCGGGTGGAGTTCAAGACCGACGCGCTGAACGAGCGGGCGCGAGCGGCTCTGGCGGCGCTGCCAGCGGAGTTCGAGGGGATCCACCGCAAGCACATGATCGTGCGCGGTGGCGAGCGGCGGGACTCGGCCTGGTACGCGGTGATCGACGACGACTGGCCCGTGGTACGCGCCGCCCTCGAACGCAGAATGGAATCCGCAGGCACCGCTTGACGGCGCCGATCTCAGGGCGTCCCGGCTCCGCCGAGGCGCCCGCCTGCGCTGCCATCCGGGGCCGTGGCGATCTCTACGAACGTCCGAATGACTAGACTTCGATTCGGCCCGGTATCCGCTACGGAACTGGAGCGAAAGATGGTCGAAAGTGTCAACGTCATCGGTCGCGGCCGAGTCGGCTCGGCCATGGCCGCTCGCCTCGAGGAGCGAGGAATCCCGCTTGTCGAGCGGGATGCCAAGCTGACCCTCCTGTGCGTTCCGGACGCGGCTATTCGAGCCATGTCCCAGGGACAGTCCCTGGGACATGGCCATTGGATCGCCCACGTCAGCGGGGCCACGCCGCTTTCGGCCCTCGAGCCGCACGCGCGGCGGTTCTCGCTCCACCCGCTCCAGACGTTCACGCGCTCGCGCGGGCCCGAGCAGCTCGACGGCGCCTGGGCCGCGGTCGCGGCCGAGACCGACGAGGCTCGGGCCCTCGGCTTCGAGCTCGCCGGCGTCCTCGGCCTCCAGCCGTTCGAGCTCGCCGACGACGCCCGCCCGCTCTACCACGCCGGAGCCGCGATCGCGTCGAACTACCTCGTGACGCTGCACCGCGTCGCCTCCGAACTGCTCGCCGCCGCCGGCGCGCCGCCCGAGGCGCTCGAGCCGCTCATGCGCCGGACGATCGAGAACGGCTTCGAGCTGACCGGCCCGATCGAGCGCGGCGACTGGGAGACCGTCGAGGCGCACCGTGAGGCGATCCGCAGCGTCCGTCCCGACCTCGAGCCGCTCTACGACGTCCTCGCGGAGGCGACCGCGCGATGATCGTCGTCCGCGCCGCACCGGAGCTCCGCGACCTCCGCGCCACCAACACCGGCTCCGTCGGGCTCGTCCCCACGATGGGGGCCTTCCACGAGGGCCACCTCTCCCTCTTCCGCGCCGCGCGGGAGGAGAACGACCTCGTCGTCGCGAGCCTGTTCGTCAACACCGCCCAGTTCGTCGCCGGCGAGGACCTCGCCCGCTATCCGAGAGACGAGAACGGCGATGCCCGCCTCGCCCAGGAAACCGGCGTCGACATCCTCTTCGCGCCGCCGTTCGAGGAGATGTACCCGCCCGGCTTCCAGACCTGGGTCGAGGTCGAGGAGCTCGGCAGCATCCTCGAGGGAGAGCACCGGCCGGGCCACTTCCGCGGCGTCGCCACCGTCTGTCTGAAGCTATTCAACCTCGTCCGGCCCGACCGTGCGTACTTCGGCCAGAAGGACGCGCAGCAGGTCGCCGTCCTCAAGCGAATGGTCCGCGACCTCTCCGTCGACCTCGAGATCCGTGTCTGCCCGACCGTCAGAGACGAGGACGGCCTCGCGCTGTCATCGCGCAACGCATACCTCTCCCCCGAGGAGCGCGAGGCCGCACTCGCCTTGCCGAAAGCGCTTCACGCCAACGACCCGAGCCTGCTCGAGGGGCTCCAGGTCGACTACTTCGAGCTCGCCGAGTTCGAGCCGCCCGCCCTCACCGCGGCCGTCCGGATCGGCGGCACACGCCTGATCGACAACGTCATCCCCGAAGGAGACAAGCCATGAGCACGCCACCGAAGGGCAAGATGCCCCTCCCCCAGCTCGCCGAGATGAAGCGCCGCGGCGAGCGGATCGTGATGGTCACCGCCTACGACGCACCCGGCGCACGATTCGCCGAGGACGCCGGGATCGAGGTCATTCTCGTCGGCGACACCGCCGCCATGGTCGTGCTCGGCCACGAGGGCACGACTGTCCCCGTGACGATGGACGAGATGGTCTTCCTGACGCGTACGGTGGCCCGGGCGGCCAACCGCCCGATCGTGATCGGCGACATGCCGTTCGGCTCGTACCAGGTGTCCGACGAGGACGCCGTCCGCAACGCGATCCGCTTCGTCAAGGAGGCCGGCGCCGACGCGGTCAAGCTCGAGGGCGCCGGCCCTTCGCTCTCACGGGTGCACGCGATCGTCTCCGCCGGGATCCCCGTGATGGGCCACGTCGGGCTGACGCCGCAGTCGGCGACGATGCTCGGCGGGTTCAAGACCCAGGGCAAGACGGCCGAGGCGGCGCGACGGCTCGTCGACGACGCGCTCGCACTCGAGGAGGCCGGCGCGTTCGCCGTCGTGCTCGAAGCCGTCCCGGCGCCTGTCGCGGCCGAGATCACCAACCGGCTGACCGTGCCCACGATCGGGATCGGCGCGGGCCGTGACTGCGACGGCCAGGTGCTCGTCTACCACGACCTGCTCGGCCTCACCGAGGGCCACCTCCCTCGCTTCGTGAAGCGCTACGCCAGCCTCTCACGCGAGATCCGCGACGCGCTGGAGAGCTACGCGGCGGAGGTTCGCTCAGGCGTGTTCCCCGAGGACCAGCACACCTACGAGATGCCGGCCGAGGAGCTCGAAGCCTTCGAAAAAACCACGCGCACTCCGACGACGAGCAGCACCAGCGCCCACACGACGGAGGCGGTCTCGAGCACGACGAAGGCGTAGTTGCCCGCGCCGTGGTCGGAGCCGCCGCTGCGAAACACATCCTCGCCGTAGACCGCGAGGCGCAGCGGCCAGACGAGCACCAGGGAGAGCGCGACCGGCGCGGCCGCGAACGCGAGCACGTGCCTCGCCTGCCGATAGCTGGCCCTCGAGCGGAAGAGCGTTCCGCCCGCGTGGAGCAGGAGGCCGCCCGCCCAGTAGACCGCGGCGCCGTAGATGCCGCCGCCGATGAACGCGAGCACGGCGATCAGCAGCGCGTCCCACGACACGAACCGGTCGCGCAGGAGGTGCCCGTAGGCGGGCGTCCAGAGCACGAGTGCCATTCCCGACAGGAGCACCAGCGCGAGGATGGCGTCGCTCCTCGCGTGGGCGGAGACGTCCGAGTCGTCCCGCATCGCGCCGAAGACGAGACGTGGGCTCACCAGCACGAGCACCGCGCGGAGCAGCCACTGGCGCTCCTCCGAGACGGCGGGCTCGGTGCTCTCCGCGCTCACGGCTTGCGCAGCCAGACGGTGATCCCACCGCGAAGGCGCCGCGGCACGAGCGGCTCGGCCGCGCGCAGCACGCGGTTCGGCTGCGACCCCGTGTCGAAGTAGTTCGCCGTCAGCCAGCCGCCGACCTCGAGGCCGGCCTCCACTCCGAGCGCCTGTAGTTCGTCGACGGTGTATTCACGGAAATGGCCGGGGTTGAGCGAATCCCCGCGCAGCTGCTCGAACGGGTTGCGCCCGGCCAGCAGCCGTAGGCGGTTGCCGATGCGGGCCGCGTTCGGCGTCTGCAGCACGAGCCAGCCGCCGCGCTTCAGCGCGGACCCCAGGAAGCGCAGGGTGTGGAGCGGCGAAGCCGGCAGATGCTCGATCACCTCGGCGCAGACGACGAGGTCGTAGTCGCCCAGCTCCGGCCAGAGCTCCTCGTGCTCCGCCGAGGTGAGATCGAACGGCACATGCCGCTCGCCGTCGCGCGGCGGGAAGCGATCGTCGCCGAAGCCGAGCGTGTCCACGACCGCGCCCGGCAGCGCCCGCAGCTCGACCGACTCGTGAGCCTGGCCGACGTCGAGGATCCGCGGCCGCTCCGGCGCCAGCTCCCGTACCTTCGCGAGCAGCACCTCGTAACGAGGCGCGTGCATGCGCAGGTAGGAATCCGGCTCGGCGATTGCGTCAGGCTAGTGGGCAGGCACTCGTCACGGCGAGCCCACCGTCACGGTGACAGTGCCGCTGAACTCGCACGGCATCACGAACTTCGTGCCGTTGCCAGAGATGTCCTTGCCCTCTGCGTTCGTGGCGGGGCCGCCGACGCAGGGACCCTTGCGACATGCGGCGAGTCTAGTGCGCTACTGCCCGCCTGTCAGGCAGCGGCAGGCTCGCGCGATCGCAGCACGTGGCGGAGGAACTCGCCCGTGAACGACCCCTCGGCCTCGGCGACCTGCTCCGGCGTCCCCGCCGCGACGACCTCGCCGCCGGCCTCGCCGCCCTCGGGCCCGAGGTCGACGATCCAGTCGGCCTGCTTGATCACGTCGAGGTTGTGCTCGATCACGAGCACGGTGTTGCCCGCATCGACCAGCCGCTGGAGAACCTCGAGCAGTTTCTCGATGTCCGCGAAGTGGAGGCCGGTGGTCGGCTCGTCGAGGATGTAGAGCGTCCGCCCGGTCGCGACCTTGCTGAGCTCCTTCGCCAGCTTCACGCGCTGGGCCTCGCCGCCCGAGAGCGTCGTCGCCGGCTGGCCCGAGCTTGATGTAGTCGAGGCCGACGTCGTGCAGCGTCTGCAGCCGCCGGCGCAGCTTCGGGATCTTGGCGAAGAACCGCAGCGCCTCCTCGACCGACATGTCGAGCACGTCCGCGATCGACTTGCCCTTGAAGCGCACCTCGAGCGTCTCGCGGTTGTAACGCTTCCCGCCGCACGTCTCGCACGGCACGTACACGTCCGGGAGGAAGTGCATCTCGATCTTGATCGTGCCGTCGCCCTTGCACGTCTCGCAGCGGCCGCCCCGGACGTTGAACGAGAACCGGCCGGGCTTGTAGCCGCGCACCTTCGCCTCAGGCGTGAGCGAGTAGAGCTCGCGGACCGGCGTGAAGATGTCCGTGTAGGTGGCCGGGTTCGAGCGCGGCGTGCGGCCGATCGGCGACTGGTCGATCTCGATCACCTTGTCGAAGCAGTCGATCCCGTCGACCGACTCGTGGTCGCCCGGCTTGACCCGCATCTTGTGGAGCCGGTTCGCGAGCGACTTGTAGACGATCTCGTTCACGAGCGTCGACTTGCCCGAGCCCGAGACGCCCGTCACGCAGACGAACCTCCCGATCGGGAACTCGACGTCGATGCCCTTCAGGTTGTGCATGGTCGCGCCACGCACCCAGAACGAGGCGTCGTGCTCCTCGCGGCGCTCCGGAACCGCGATCTCGCGCTTGCCCGAGAGGAACTGGCCCGGTCACGGAGTCGCGCACCCGCTCGACGGCCTTGGCCGTGCCCTCGGCGACGACGTGCCCGCCGTGCTCGCCCGCGCCGGGCCCCATGTCGACGAGATGGTCGGCCGAGCGCATCATCTGCTCGTCGTGCTCCACCACGAGCACGGTGTTGCCGAGGTCGCGCAGGCGCTCGAGCGTGCCGATCAGCTTGCCGTTGTCGCGCTGGTGGAGGCCGATCGACGGCTCGTCGAGGATGTAGAGCACGCCGACGAGCTGCGACCCGATCTGCGTTGCCAGCCGGAGCCGCTGCGCCTCGCCGCCGCTCAGCGTCGCCGCCGCGCGGTCGAGCTGCAGGTAGCCGACACCCACGTTCTCGAGGAACGTCAGCCGCTCGCGGATCTCCTTGATGATCCGCGCGCCGATCAGCTCCTCGGTCTCGGTCAGCTCGAGCACGTCGAGGAACTCGATCGCGCGCTGCACCGACATGCGCGTGAACTCGTGGATGTTCCGCTCGCCGATCGTGACCGCGAGCACCTCGGGCTTCAGCCGCGCGCCGTTGCAGACCGGGCAGGGCCGGAAGCTCATGTACTCCTCGATCCGCTCGCGCTGCTGGCTCGAGTCGGTCTCCTTGTAGCGGCGCTCGAGGCTCGCAGCGATCCCCTCGAACGCGAGCATGTACGAGCGCTTGCGGCCCATCCGGTTGCGGTACTGGACGTAGACGCGGTCTCCGTCTGTACCGAACAGGAAGAGCTTCTGCTGCTCCTCGGAGAGCTCCTGCCACGGCAGCTCGAGGTCGATCTCGTAGCGGTCGGCGATCGCCTGGATCGACGGACTCGTAGAAGCTCGAGTTGCCAAGCGACCACGGGACGAGCGCGCCCTCGCCGATCGAGAGCGTCGGGTCGGGGACGAGCAGGTCGGGGTCGATCTCCTGCTGCGCGCCGAGGCCGGTGCAGCGCGGGCAGGCGCCGTGCGGAGAGTTGAACGAGAAGATCCGGGGCTCGAGCTCCGGGAGCCCGACGCCGTGCTCCGGGCAGGCGAAGTTCTCGGAGTACGTCGTCGCCTCGCCGTCCACGACGTCGATCACGACGAGACCCTCGGCGAGCTGCGCGGCGGTCTCGACCGACTGGGCCAGGCGCGTGCGCAGGTCGGCCTTCATCACGAGCCGGTCGACCACGACCTCGATCGTGTGCTTGAACTTCTTGTCGAGGACGATCTCGTCCTCGAGCAGGCGCTGCTCGCCGTCGACCTTCACGCGCGTGAACCCTTCTGCCCGCAGCTCCTCGAGCACGTCCTTGTACTCGCCCTTGCGGTCGCGGACGACCGGCGCGTTCACGGTGAACCTCGTCCTCTCCGGCAGCCGGAGGACCTGGTCGACGATCGCCTCCTGGCTCTGGCCGCTGATCGGTCGCCCGCAGACCGGGCAGTGCGGCCTGCCGACCCGCGCGTAGAGCAGGCGCAGGTAGTCGTAGATCTCGGTCACGGTGCCGACCGTCGAGCGCGGGTTGCGGCTGGTCGTCTTCTGGTCGATCGAGATCGCCGGGCTGAGGCCGTCGATCGAGTCGACGTCCGGCTTCTCCATCATCTGCAGGAACTGGCGCGCGTAGGCGCTCAGGCTCTCGACGTAGCGCCGCTGGCCCTCGGCGTAGATCGTGTCGAACGCCAGGCTGGACTTGCCCGAGCCGGACAGGCCGGTGATGCAGATCAGCCTGTGCCGCGGCAGGCGGACCGTGACGTCCTTGAGGTTGTGCTCCCGGGCGCCGTGGACGACGAGCTCTTCCTGCCCCATAACCAGCCCAGTCTAGCCACCTGGGATGACGCGAACAAGTGTTCTGTTAGGTGACGTCCGAGCGCGTGACCATCAGGGTTCCCGCGGCCACGAAGACTGCGGCGTAGCCGACGCTGAGGAGCAGCCCCGGCCAGAAGTGAAGCAGGTCGGGGCCCTGGCGGCCGGCCTCGGCGACGGCGACGATCGCGTGCCCGGGCGCGTAGCGCTGGTCGCCGGTGATCCCCAGGAGCGGCTCTCCCACGAGCAGCCAGACGAGCGCGACGATGATCGCCGCGGTCTGGCGCCGAATCAGCGCGCCGAAGCCGACGCCCATCGCACCGGTCAGCGCCGAGGCCAGGAGCAGGCCGACCAGCAAGATGAGCGTCTCATGCGACCAGACGTGCGAGTGGACCGACTTCGCCCAGAGCCACAGCGCGGAAAGGACGACTGCGACCGCCCAGGCGAACGCGGCGAGAGCGGCGCCGGCGCACATCGCCGCAACGGCCTTCGCCCAGATCACACGCCCGCGCAACGGCGCGACGAGGAACGTGGCGCCGATCGTGTTGTGGGAGTACTCGACGGTCGGGACGACGATTCCGAGGATCAGCGCGATCAGCGCCGCGATCGCCGCCGTCGTCACGAGATCGCGCTGGTTGCTCACCCGGGAAAGATCCTCGGCCGAGGAGGACCCGGAGTTGAGCGAGATGATCAAGCCGACCAGCGCGAGGGTCATCAACCCGAGCCAGAGCAGCAGCCGGGTCGTCCTCAGCTTGAGCAGCTCGGCGCCGACGAGGCGTGTCATTCCGGCTCCGGCTCCTCGGCGGTCAGCTCCAGGAAGACCTCCTCGAGGCTCGCCTCCTCGGCGCGCAGCTCGTGGAGGACGATCCCTGCCGCAGCAGCGATCTCGCCGACCCGCTCGGCCTCGACGGCGACGCGCAGCTCGTTGCCGTCTCCCGGCTTCGCGTCGATCCCGGCCTCGGCCAGCCGTTCGCGCAGCCGCTCCGCGTCGGGAGAGCGGACGACGGTTCCGCCCGACGCCCTGGCCGTCAGCGCCTCGAGCGACTCGTGCGCGATGAGCTTCGCGTGGTGGATGATCACGACCTCGTCCGCGAGCTGGGCGATCTCGGCGAGCACATGGCTCGAGATGAAGACGGTGCCGCCGTCGTCTGCGAATGCAGCGCAGGAAGTTCCGCAGCCAGCGAATCCCCTCCGGGTCGAGCCCGTTGGCGGGCTCGTCGAGCACGAGCAGGCGCGGGTCGCCGAGGAGCGCGCCCGCGACGCTGAGCCGCTGGCGCATCCCGAGCGAGTAGCCGCCGACGCGGCGGTTCGCAGCCCCTGTCAGCTCCACCTGACCGAGGACTTCCTCGACTCGCGCCCGCGGGATGCCACCGGCCGTGGCGAGCACGCGCAGGTGGTTCCGGCCGGACCGTCCGGGGTGGTAGCTCGAAGCCTCGAGCACCGCGCCGACCGTCCGGATCGGGTCGACGAGCTTCCGGTACGGCACGCCGGTCACGAGCGCCTCGCCTGCCGACGGGCGGATCAGGCCGAGCAGTGCCCGCAGCGTCGTGGTCTTCCCCGCGCCGTTCGGCCCGAGGAAGCCCGTGATCCGTCCGGGCTCGACCCCGAACGAGAGATCGTCGACCGCGGTCGTCGAGCCGAAGCGCTTGGTCAGCCCACGCACCTCCAGAGGCGGGGCCGTTGCTTCAGCCATCAGTTGGCCAGGCGCTCGACCAGGAGGTAGACCTGTTTCGGCTCGGGCACATGCTCGATGTGTAGCGGACCGGCGACGAGCGTCCCGTACCCAAGCAACCGCCCGAGGAGGGACTGCTCGAGCCCGAGGTTCTCGACGGTCCGGAGACGAACCGCCGAGGCGCGGCGCCGGATGGTGCCGTCGACGACGAAGACCTTCTCCGTGGTGACGACAAGGTGCGTCCGCTCCCAGCGCCAGACGGCCCGTAGCGCGATCAGGGCGCCGGCGATGACAAGCAGCGCTCCCACGATCTGAAACGGAAACTCCCTCGTGGCCAGAAGCCCCCCGGAGAGCGCGAGCACGACGGCGCCCGTAAGCGGCCGCGCAAGCGAGACGCCGTGGCGGCGCGCGTCGAAGCAGACCTGCTCTTCCTCTGAAGCGAGCATGGACCGGCCCGCTTCGTCACCGAATCGGCCAATCCTGCGCTGCCGAGTTGTCTCAGGCCTTGCGCCAGCGGCCGAAGACGAGGCCGCCGACGGTGAATCCGAGGCCGAACGTCCCCACTGCGAAGGTCCCGATCGCGAGCGCCTTACGCGTCGTCGAGAGCCCCTCCCAGTGGCCGATCGCCTCCTGCTCCTCGGGCGTGAGCGGCTCTCCACGGCGCTTCTTGCGCAGCGCGCCGCCGGCCCTCAACCCGAGGTAGAGGTCGTCGAAGATCTCGGTGGATTCATCCGGCATCGAACTCAGTGTATAGCCTGCTTCGGCGTTGCCCGTGCGGCTCCTCCACCTCTCAGATCTCCACGCTGGAAGCCGCGAACAGGGCGAGATCGACGGCAGTCTCACGTCGCTCGTCGAGCGGATTCGGCCGCGGCTGATCGTCGTCACCGGCGACCTCGCGCACCGCGGCCGGCGGCGCGAGCACGAGCAGGCCGCGACCTTCCTGCGGCGGCTCGGTCCGCCCCTGCTCGTGGTCCCCGGCAACCACGACATCCCGTACACGTTCCCCGCCCGCTTCACGCGCCCGTGGGCCGAGTTCGAGCGCCAGTGGGAGACCGTCGAGCCGGTTCACCGCTCCGAAGAGCTGCTCGTCGTCGGGCTGAACTCGGTTCGCCCCTGGCGGCACCAGTCGGGCGGGCTGCGGGACAGCCAGCTGGAGCGGACTGCGCAGCTGCTTGCCGAGGCTCCGGAGGGCACGCTGAGAGTCGTGGCGCTGCACCACCACCTGATCGGCGCGCCCTGGCGCTCGCGCAAGCGGCCGGTCGCGCGCCGCTCGCACGTCCTCGCCTCGCTCGTGGATGCGGGCGCCGAGCTGATCCTCGCCGGGCACATCCACCAGGCCGCGGTCAGCGAGCGACATGACTTCGAGGTCGACGGCGGCGACCTCCGCGGTGCGACGGTCTCGATCGCCCCCGGCCTCGGCCGCCCACGGCCGAATCGACGCGGCGAGGCCCAGGGCCTGCACGTCTACGAGGCAACGGCCGACGCGCTCTCCGTCGAGACCTACGTCTGGCGCGGCGGCGACTGGAGCCCCACCGGGCAGCGACGCTTCCGCCGCTAGGCGGGCGCCTCGGCCGCGGACTGCAGCTCGCGGCGCAGGTCCTTGATCTCGTCCCGCAGCTTCGCCGCGTACTCGAAGCGCAGCTCCTCGGCGGCCGCGTACATCTCCTCCTCCAGCTGGATCACCAGCTTTTCGAGCTCCTCCGGCGACATGCCCTCGACCTCGGATCGGCCGCGCCGCCGCCTGCCGGGAACCGTCGGCGACTCGAGCGCCAGAAACTCCGCGATGTCGGAGACGCCCTTGACGATCGACGCGGGGGTGATCCCGTGCTCCTCGTTGTACGCGAGCTGCTTCACCCGGCGGCGGTTCGTCTCGTCGAGCGCGCCCTGGATCGCCTCGGTCAGCTTGTCCCCGTAGAGCAGCACCTTGCCGTTGATGTTCCGCGCCGCGCGGCCGATCGTCTGGATCAGGGCGGTCTTCCCGCGCAGGAAGCCCTCCTTGTCGGCGTCGAGCACGGCGACGAGCGAGACCTCGGGCAGGTCGAGGCCCTCGCGCAGGAGGTTCACGCCGACGAGGACGTCGTACTCGCCGAGCCGGAGCTCGCGGATGATCTGGATTCGCTCGAGCGTGTCGACCTCGGAGTGGAGGTACCGCGTCTTGACGCCCGACTCGAGCAGGTAGTCCGTCAGGTCCTCGGCCATCTTCTTCGTCAGCGTCGTCACCAGGACGCGCTCGCCGACCTCCTCCCGCCGGCGGATCTCGTTCAGGAGGTCGTCGATCTGGTTCTTCGTCGCGCGCAGCTCGACGTCCGGGTCGACGACGCCGGTCGGGCGGATGAGCTGTTCTGCGATCTGCGTCGAGTGGCGGAGCTCGAACGGGCCGGGCGTCGCCGAGACGAACACGAGCTGCGGCACCTTCGCCAGGAACTCGTCGAAGCGCAGCGGCCGGTTGTCGAGCGCCGACGGCAGGCGGAAGCCGTGGTCGACGAGCGTCTGCTTGCGGGAGCGGTCGCCCTCGTACATCCCGCCGAGCTGCGGGACGGTCTGGTGCGACTCGTCGACGAAGATGACGAAGTCGGACGGGAAGAAGTCGAGCAGCGTGTGCGGCGCCGAGCCCGGCGGGCGGCCGTCCAGGTGGCGCGAGTAGTTCTCGATCCCGGAGCAGAAGCCGAGCTCCTGCATCATCTCGAGGTCGTACTCGGTGCGCTGCCGAATGCGATGCGCCTCGAGCATCTTCCCCTGCGACTCGAAGAGGCGGACCTGCTCGTCGAGCTCGTAGCGGATCGCCTCGGACGCGCGCTCGATCGTCGGCGCCGAGGTGACGTACTGCGTCGCCGGGAAGAGCGCCAGGTGCTCGATCTTGCCGTAGACCTCGCCCGTGAGCGGGTCGAAGTGCGTGATCTGCTCGACCTCGTCGCCGAAGAACGAGACCCGGTAGGCCGACTCCATGTACGCGGGCTGCACCTCGACCACGTCGCCCTTGACCCGGAAGCGCCCGCGGCCGAGCAGCGTGTCGTTGCGCGCGTACTGGATGTCGATCAGCTTTCGCAGCGCGAGGTCGCGGTCGTGCTCCTCGCCGACGGTCAGCAGCACGACGCGCTTCTCGTACTCCTCGGGCGAGCCGAGGCCGTAGATGCAGGAGACCGAGGCGACGATGATCACGTCGCGGCGCGAGAGCAGCGCGGCGGTCGCCGCGTGGCGCAGGCGGTCGATGTCGTCGTTCCGGGACGAGTCCTTCTCGATGTAGAGGTCGGCCTGCGGGACGTACGCCTCGGGCTGGTAGTAGTCGTAGTAGGAGACGAAGTACTCGACCGCGTTGTCCGGGAAGAACTCGCGCAGCTCGTTGCAGAGCTGGGCGGCGAGCGTCTTGTTGTGCGCGATCAGGAGCGTCGGCCTCTGGACCTTCTCGGCGATCCAGGCCATCGTCGCCGTCTTCCCGGTGCCGGTCGCGCCGAGGAGCGTCTGGTAGCGCTCGCCGGCATCGAGTCCCGCCGCGAGCTCCGCGATCGCCTGCGGCTGGTCGCCGGTCGGCGCGTAGACGTCCGTCGTCTTCAGCTCGGCCACGCGCCTAGCGTAGCGGCGCCGTGCTGCGACTCAGGCGGCCTCGGGCTCGACGACCGGCTCCCTGCCGCCGCCGCGAAGTGCCACGATCGCGAGCGGGAGCGAGGCGAGAATCTGGGCCACGGCCACGGAGAACATCACCGGCCTCGGCCCCCACGCAGCGAGGAGCGGGCCGACGATCAGCAACCCGAGCGGCCCCGCGAGCATCGCCATTGTCAGGAGCGCCGTCATTACCTTCGGGCGGAGCGCCTCCGGCGACCGCATCGTGAGCACGCTGATCAGCGGCGCGTTTGCGAGGGGCCCGAAGATCGACGAGACGAACAGCACGGATATCACGCCTGCCGCCGGCAGCGGCAGACCGAGGAGCGGGAGAGGCAGCGCCCAGGCGACGACTCCGAGCGCGCCGAGGCGAACGGGGTCGAACCTCGGCGCGAGCTTGACCGCAACCACGCTCCCGACCACGGAGCCCGCACCGAAGCCGGCATAGAAGAGCCCCGCGATCCCCGATCTCCCGTCGAAGTCCTGGAACGCGAGGACGGGCAGCGACGCGCCGATCATCTGGCTGAACATGTTCAGGAACAGGGCGGTGAGTCCCATGATGCGGAGGAAGCGGTCTCTGAGCAGGAAGCGGATGCCCGCCAGCAGGCCGCCGGCCTCTTCGACCCGGCCTACCGGCTTCCCCTTCGGGACGAGTGTCAGCAGGATCAGGAACGAGACGGCGAACGTCGCGGCGTCCACGTAGAGCACATTCGCTGCGCCGATTGCCGCGATCAGGACGCCGGCGAGCACCGGGCCGATCAGCGCCATCGCCCGCTGCGTCCCCTCGACGACCGCGTTCGCCTGCGCGACCGTGGGCTCGTCTTCGCCGACGAGCTCCGGGAGGATCAGCCGCTCGGCCGAAAAGTAGGGCGCCAGGAAGATCCCCGTGACGAACACGCACGCAAGCAGCACGGGGAAGGTGAGGAGCCCCGCGCCGTAGAGCACGGGAATCGCGAGCATCAGCGGCGCGCGCACCGCGTCCCCCACGACCATCGTCGTCCGCGCCCCGAGCCGCGAGACAACCGTGCCGCTCGGAATCCCGAGCACCGCCACCGGCAGCAGCTCGACCGCGAGAACCAGGGTCATCTTCGCCGCCGACCCCGTCGTGACGAGCACGAACCAGGGCAATGCCAGGAAGGTCATCTGCGACCCGAGCGACGAGATCGCCTCCGCCGTCAGCAGCGCGATCAGCGGGCGGCTGCGCAGGCCCTGGCTCTCGCTCATGCGCCTTCGTCCACCTCGGGCAGCTCCCGCATCCGCGGGATCGGCGACGGAACGAGCCAGAGAACGCCGAGCAGGGCGCCGACCGCGCCGATCCACAGCGTCGTCTGCAGGCCAATCCAGGTGCCGAGCGCGCCGCCGAGCAGCGCGCCGATCGGCCGGACGCCGTAGTTGACGACCATGAACGCGCCGGAGACCCGCGCGCGCAGGCGGTCGGGGACGAGCGCGGCCGAGAAGGCGCCGGCCGAGATGTCGAGCAGCATCACTCCGAAGCCGGAGAGGAACTCCGAGGCGAAGAGGCAGGCGATGATGACCCACCGCGGCCCGCCCGCGAGCGGGACGAGCACGAGCGGTGCGGGAAAGAGCACGCAGCCGATCACGAAGGTCGGGCCGACGCCGATCCGGCGGCTGATCCTGCCGGTGAGGAACGACCCGAGCAGCCCGCCGACCGAGGCGGCGCCAAGGACCAGCCCCAGCACGCCCGGGCTCACGCCGAGCGTGCGGTTCGCGTAGAGCAGGAAGATCGCCCAGAAGACGAAGTTGAAGAAGTTGATCGTCGTGGTCGCCAGCAGGCTCGAGCGGATGACCGGCGAGCGCCAGATGTAGCGCATTCCGGCCTTCACGTGCCCGCGCTCGGCCTTCTCGGTCGGCGGCTCGACCGGCGAGATCGTCTTGAGCGAGAACGCCGACACGAGGAAGGAGACCGCGTCGACGAAGATCGCGCCCGGCGCCGAGAACGCCTGCACGAGCAGGCCGCCCACGCTCGGACCTGCGATGTAGGACATCGCGCGGCTGCTGTTCAGGAGCGAGGTGGCCTCGATGTACTTCTCCCGCGGAACGAGCGACACGAACAGCGTGCTGTAGGAGACGAAGAAGAGCACGCTCAGCGTCCCGACCAGGAAGCTGACCACGTACAGCTGCGCCATCGTCAGGACGCCGAGCCAGTAGGCCAGCGGAATCGTGAGCAGGGACCCCGCCCGGCCGAGGGCCGTGCCGAGCATGGTCACCCGCCGGTGCCCGCGCCGGTCGACCCAGGCGCCCGCATGGAGCGAGAAGAGCAGGTTCGGCAGCAGCAGAGCCGCCCCGAGGTACCCCATCTGCGCCGGGCTCGCGTGCAGCGTCAGCACGCCGACCAGCGGCAGGGCCAGCAACGTGATCTGGTCGCCGAAGAGCGAGACCGACTCGCCGATCCAGAAGCGGCGGAAGTCGCGCGCCTGCAGGACCTCCGGCGCGCGGAGGAAGCGCCTGCGGGCCGGCGCGACGGCCACGTCTAGGGAGTCGGACGGGCTCACGCGCGCGTGATCTCGATGTCGCCGCTCATCGTGTTGGCCTTGAGCTCCACGTGCGGCGCGTCGCCTTCGGGCGCCGCGTCCGAAACCGGAAGCTCCGACCGGACCTCGCCGCTCCGCGAGCGAGCGTCGACCCACAGCGTCGAGCCTTCCTTGATCCCGATCGTGAGATCGCCGGAGGCGGACTTCAGCTCGGCGCTCCCCTCGGACAGACTGCCGATCCTCTGGTCGCCGGACGCGGTGTTGACGTTCACCGCAGCGCGGGCCGCCTGGACGGTCACGTCGCCGGACGCGCTGTTGACGGAGAGGGATCCGTCGACCGACTCGATGGTCACGTCGCCGGAGGCCGTGTTGAGCCTCGCGTCGCCGGCGATCTTCTTCGCCCGCACGTCGCCCGAGGCGGTGTTGACGCGCATCTCGCCGCCGACGCCGCCCATCCGGACGTCGCCGCTGGCGGTGTTGACGTTCGCGTCGCCGGAGACATCGTCGAGCTCGATGTCGCCCGAGGCGGTGCTGAGACCGATCGAGCCGAGACGCCCGCGGACGTCGAGATCGGCGGAGCCGGACTTCACCTCGGCGTCGGCCCCCTCGGGGCACGTGATCTCGATGCCGACCGACGCGCCACGGAACAGTCCGCCGCGGGACCGGCCGAGGTCGACGACCACTTCCTGCCTGTCCGCACCGCCACGCAGCTCGAGCCGTGCGGACTCGATCGCATTCTTCGTGGCGTCGTTGTCACGGAGTGGCCGCAACTCGACCGTCGTCTGCTCGACATCCCGCGCGTCGATCCGGATCTCGCCCGAGCCGAGGCGGACGTCGAGGCTGACGGAGCCGGGAGTGTCGAAGGTCTCGGTTCTCATCGAGACCTCCTCGGGCGGGTCTTGAGGGCGTCGCGCCTCGCGACCTCGTCGGCGTACTGGGCCGGCCGCTTCGGGCGCGGATCGGTGTGGACCTCTGCGTGTCCGAACGGAATCGGATAGAAGGCCATGTCCTCTCTCCTCTCAGCTCTTGGCGTAACCCGTCAGCCGCTTGCCTGACCGGCTCGCCTGTGTGCCAGTGCTCGAGCGCGACAGTGCGCGCACGATCCAGGTGTTGACCGAGACGCCCTCCTGGGCGGCCGCGGCCTCGATCGTCGTCTTGAGGGCGTCCGGGAGGCGAAGCGTGATCCGGGCCGTATGGCCGTCGTCCACGTTGCTGACCGCCTCCGGCTCGTCGCCCACGAAGACGAGCTCGGGGTCTTGCCCGGCGAGCCGAACCTCGACGTGACCGGAGGGAAGCTTGTCGTTCAACTCGAGCGCTGCTTCCGAGAGCGCGTCGAGCAGGCGCAGTCCAACCGATGCCTGCAGCGTCACGACCAGGCGACCGGCGGCATCAGAGGTCGCCTCGTCACCCAGCTCCGCGACGGCCGTCAGGTCGGCCTTCAGCGCATCGACGAATCGTTGTAGCTGCATTGTGACGTCACTATGACATCACTATCGCAGTCTGTCAACCGTCAACAAATGTCAGTCTGGCGCAGCCAGTTCTTTGGCGTAACCACGCCGATAGAGCGTCTTCAGGTGCTCCACACGGCTCACGTAGTGGCGCGTTTCGGCGAACGCGATCCCCTTCCCCTCGCGACGCCAGGTGTCGACGTTCTCCTGTCCCGCGTTGTAGGCCGCGAGCGCGGTTCGCTCGTCGCCGTACTTGTCGAGCAGGTGACGCAGGTACCAGGCGCCGTAGCGGACGTTGATCTCCGGGTTGTCGAGGTCGGAGACGCGGAAGCGCGATCCGCCCGTGTGGATCGCGATCCCCTTGGCAGTGTCCGGCAGGAGCTGCATGAGCCCGATCGCGCCCGAGGACGAGCGGGCGTGCGGCCGGAACTTGCTCTCCTGGTAGATGACGGCGGCCAGGAGGGCGGGGTCGAGCCGGTAGTTCCGGGCGTGGGCCTGAACGATGGCCTGGTAGTGGAGCGGGTAGCGGATTCGCACCCACCAGCCGGGCTCGGTCGAGTTCACGTAGGCGAAGGCAGCGCCCAGAGCGCCGCCGACGAGCAGCAGTGCGATCAGCTTCTTCACGCGAGGTCGCGCATCACCCCGGCGACGAACGCGTCGAGCTCCTCGAGCGTGCCGTCGTTGACGTACACGTAGTCCGCCCGCATCGCCTTCTCGTCGTCCGGGATCAGCCGAGCTTCCCGTGGACTCGGAGGCACCCGCGTGCGAGCGGCGCGAAGCTCCGCGGGCGCCGTGACCACGACAACCGCGCCGAAGCGCTCCTGGCCGCCGGTCTCGAACAGGAGCGGGATCTCGGCGACGCAGACCGCCGGTGGATCGGGTAGACGTTTGAGCTCCTCGCGCCAGGCGGCCTGCTCGCGGATCACTCTCGGGTGGAGCTCGTTCTCGAGCCAGTCGAGGGCCTCGCGGTCGGCGAAGACGATCTCCGCGAGCGCGCTCCGGTCGATCTCGCCGTCGCCGTCGAAGACCTCGTCGCCGAAGCGCTCGAGCACCGCCTTTCGCACCTCATCGTCCTCGCGCAGGAGCCGGTGGACGATCTCGTCGCTCGAGACGGTGGCTGCGCCGTGGCGCGCGAACGCGGCGAGGGCCTCGCTCTTCCCCGCCCCGATGCCGCCCGTGATGGCGACAGCGATCGGGCGGGACACGCTACTCGGGCGTCGGGGCTTTGGCTTCGGGCTCCGAGTCGCCGGCCTCTGGCTCCGGCTCGGGCTCCTCGGCCGCCTGCGGCTCGGGCTCAGGCTCCTCGGCCGGAGGCTCCTCCGCGGGCTCGGCTCCTCCGCTCGGGCTCGGCTCCTGCGGCTCGGCGGGCTCGGCCTCCGCGACCGGCTCCTCGGCGGGCTCGGCCTCCGCGACCGGCTCCTCGGCAGGCTCGGCCTCCGCCGCCGGCTCCTCCACTGCGACCTCCGCGACCGGCTCCTCGGCTTCTGCTTCTACCTCGGCAGCCGGCTCCTCGCCGCCCTCGGGGAACACCTCTTCGGAGAGATCCAGGTTCGGCGTTCCCTCGACGGCCTCCGAATCGTCCGCGCGCTGCGTGACGCCGCCGCCCTCGACCCGCTTGAGAGACAAGGACAGCCGCCGGCGCTCGGCGTCGACCTCGATGATCTTCGCCTTGACGAGATCCCCCTGGGAGACGACCTCGCGAGGGTTCTCGACGTGGTGCTGAGCGAGCTCGGAGATATGAACGAGCCCCTCGACTCCGGGCATGATCTCGACGAAGGCGCCGAAGGTGACGACCTTCGTGACCTTGCCCTCGACCTCGTCGCCCTCGTGGTACTCGTCGAGCACCTCCTGCCAGGGATCGGACTGCGTCTGCTTGAGCCCGAGCGAGATCCGCTGGCGCTCGCGGTCGATATCGAGCACCTTGACCTTGACGTCCTGGCCGATCTCGAGCACCTCGGACGGGTGGTTGACGTGACTCCACGACAGCTCGGAGATGTGGATCAGCCCGTCCATGCCGTCGAGGTCGACGAAGGCGCCGAAGTCGACGATGTTGGAGATCTGGCCGTCGACGACGTCGCCCGGGTTCAGGCGGTCGAGAATCTGCTGGCGCTGCTCCTTGCGCTCGTCCTCGAGCACGGCCCGGCGCGAGAGCACGACGTTGTTGCGCGAGCGGTTGAGCTCGATCACCTTGGCGCGGAGCTCCTGGCCGAGGAACTCGTCGAGATCCTGGACGCGGCGGATGTCGACCAGCGACGCGGGCAGGAAGCCGCGCACGCCGAGGTCGAGGATCAGGCCGCCCTTCACGACCTCGATCACCTTGCCGTCGACGGGCTCTCCGGACTCGGCCGCCTGCTCGATCGCCTTCCAGGCCAGCTCGAAGCGGGCGCGCTTCTTGGAGAGGATCAGACGCCCCTCGGCGTCCTCCTTCGTCAGCACGAGCGCGTCGATCTCGTCGCCGAGCTTGACCTCGTCCTCGGGGTTGATCGAGCGCCGGATCGACAGCTCGGCGACCGGGATCACGCCCTCCGACTTGTAGCCGATGTCGACCAGGACCTCGTCCTTGTCGACCCGCACGACGGTGCCGTGCACGACCTCGCCCTCGTTGATCGTCGGGAAGGTCGAGTCGTAATCGGGAACGCGCTCGCCGTCCTCGGTCGTCGTCCAGACGCCGGCGTCGTCGAGCGCCGTCGTTTCCGTCTCTCTATCCACAGTCTCGTTGGCCATCAAGAAGCCGCTCAGTATAGCCGTGGAGCCGAAAATGCCCTCCTGGCGGTGGAGGACTTTCAACGTTTGGCGTCGTTCCAGTCGTCGCCCGCGCCGACGTCGACCTCGAGGGGCGGGTCGAGCTCGTAGGCGCCAACCATCTCCTCGCGCACGAGCTCCTTCACGGCGGGGACCTCCGCCTCCGGCGCCTCGAGCAGGAGCTCGTCGTGCACCTGCAGGACGAGCTTCGCGGCGCGGCCCTCCTCGCGCAGCCGGTCGTGGATCGCCACCATCGCCTTCTTGATCACGTCTGCAGCCGTGCCCTGCATGACCGAGTTGACCGCGAGCCGCTCGCCAAGCGAACGCGTCTGCCGGCTCGACGCGCGGATCTCGGGCACGGGGCGCCTGCGGCCGAACATCGTCGTCACGTAGCCGTCGCGCTCGGCCTGCTCGATCGTCCGCTGGATGAAGTCCTGCACGTGCGGGAAGCGGGCGAGGTAGGCGTCGATGTAGGCCTGCGCCTCGTCGCGCGGGATCTCGAGGTTCTCCGAGAGCCCGAACGCGGAGATGCCGTAGATGATCCCGAAGTTGACCATCTTCGCGACGTTGCGCTCGTCCTTCGTCAGCGTCGCCGGGTCCTTGCCGAGCACCTCGGCCGCGGTCGTCGTGTGGATGTCCTCTCCGCGCTCGAACGACTCCTTCAGCTTCGGCTCGCCGGAGACCTGCGCGAGGATGCGCAGCTCGACCTGCGAGTAGTCGGCCGAGACGAGCTTGCAGCCGGGCTCGGCGACGAAGGCCGACCTGATCTCGCGGCCGAGCTCGGTGCGGATCGGGATCGCCTGCAGGTTCGGGCTCGTCGTCGAGAGCCGCCCGGTCGCGGCCACGGTCTGGTTGAACGTCGTGTGCAGGCGCCCGTCCTCGGGCGAGATCAGCTCGGGGAGCGGGCCGAGGTAGGTGTTGAGCAGCTTCGAGTACTCGCGCCACTCCTCGATCACGCCGACGATCTCGTGCTCGTCGCGGATCGAGCGCAGGACGCGCGTGTCCGTCGAGTACCCGGTCTTGCCCTTGCGGCCCGGGGTCAGCTTCAGGTTCTCGAACAGGATCCGCGCGACCTGCTGGGTCGAGCCGAGCTGGAACTCCTCGCCGGCCAGCTCGTAGGCCTTCGCCTCGAGCTCCTCGACCCGGTCGGCAAGGCGGGCGGTGATCTCGCCCATCCGGTACGTGTCGACCTTGACGCCGGCGCTCTCCATCGCGGCGAGGACGGCGGTCAGCGGGAGCTCGATCTCGCGGTAGAGCTCCTCCTCGCCCCGCTCGCGGACGCGGCCCAGGAGCGGGTCGCGCAGCCTGAGCGTCGCGGCCGCGTGCCGCACGAGCGCGGTCGTCTCCTCCTCCGCCTCCGGCTCCGGGACGAGCTCCAGGCCGTACTCGGCGGCGAGGTCGTCGAGGTCGTACTCGGCGCGGCCGGGGTCGATCAGGTACGCGAGGATCAGCGTGTCGTCGGTCGCCTCGACGCCGAGTGCCTTCGCGTCGTGCGCGACGAGCTCGCCCGGCGCCTTGAGCGGCTCGGGCCGGGGCGAGACGACCACCTCATCCCCGACGGCGACCGCGATTCTGCCGTCGGCCGCGGCGATCGCGACAGACCCCTCACTTAGTAACAGACTGTTACTAAGTTCCTCGCGCCACGGGACGGGCACGCCGGTCGGCTTCAAGCGGCGCCGCGGCCGGGAGGGCGGCGTCGAGCTCGTCCACGCGGTTCAGCAGGTTCCGGAACTCGAAGCGCCTGAACATCTCCTTCAGCGTCGAGCGGTCGGGCGGCGAGAGCACGAGCTGGGTGACGTCGCAGTCGAGCTCGAGGTCGCGCCGCATCGTCGCGAGCACCTTCGCCCCGCGGGCCTGTTCGGCGTGCTCGTGGATCGCCTTCGAGCGGGCGGGCGTCAGCTCGTCGACGTGCTCGAGCACCTCCTCGAGCGAGCCGTACTTCGCGATCAGCTGGCCGGCGGTCTTGTCGCCGATCCCCGGGACGCCGGGGATGTTGTCGGAGGGGTCGCCCTTGAGCGCGATGAAGTCCGGCACCTGCTCGGGCTGGATCCCGAGCCGCGCCTCGACCCGCTCGGGCGTGTACACGTGGACGTCCGAGACCCCGCGCGGGGTCATCATCAGGCAGATGTTCTCCGAGACGAGCTGGAAGGCGTCGCGGTCGGTGGAGACGACGCACGTCTTGATCCCCGCCTCGTCGGCGCCATGGGCGAGCGTCGCGATCACGTCGTCCGCCTCCCAGCCCTCGAACTCGAGGTTGACGTACCCGAACGCCTCGACGATCGGCCGGAAGTGCGGGAACTGCTCGCGCAGCAGCTCCGGCATCGGCTTGCGCTCGATCTTGTACGTCTCCAGCAGCTCGGTCCGGTGCACGGGCCGCGTGTCCCAGGCGACGGCGACGCCCTTCGGCCGGTAGTCGGCGAGCAGCTTGAAGAGCATGTTCGTGAAGCCGAGCAGCGCGTTCGTGGAGAAGCCCTCGCTCGTGGCCAGCTCCTCCGGGAGCGCGAAGAAGGCGCGGTAGGCGAGGTTGTTGCCGTCGACGAGGAAGAGGTCGGATTCGCGCGCAGGCCCGTCGTCGAGCTGCAGCTCGGCCCCGGTCAACGTCTTCGGCGACATCTCTGCGAGTCTACGTCCGATGAGCACGCCCGAGGTCGTCCCGTTCGGCGACGAGCATCTCGAGGACGCGGCGGCGCTCCTCGCCGCCCGCCACGCGCGCCATCGGCAGGCCGAGCCGCTCATTTCGGGGCGCTACGAGGACCCCGCGGCCGCGCGCGCGGAGATCGAGCTGGCCTGGCGTGCGAACGGCGCTTCCGGCGCGGCCGCGCTGCGGGACGGGCGCCTGGCCGGCTACCTGATCGGCGCTCCGCGCGCCGCGAAGGAGTGGGGCGAGAACGTCTGGGTCGAGGCCGCCGGCCACGCGGTCGAGCGGGCCGAGGACGTCCGCGACCTGTACGGGCTCGCCGCCGGGCCCTGGGTCGAGGAGGGCAACACGCGTCACGCCGCCATCGTCCCGGCTCACGACGCCGAGCTGCTCGACGCATGGTGGCGACTCGGCTTCGGACAGCAGCAGGCGCACGGGATCCGGGAGGTGCCGACGAGCACGGAGGTCGCGATCCCGGACGGCTTCGAGATCCGCCCCCCGAGAGAGGACGAGATCGAGGAGCTGATCGACGTCGACATCACGCTGCCCGACCACCAGCGCGCCTCACCCGTGTTCGGGGGCTTTTCGTGGTCGCGGGACGACTCGCGGGAGGAGTGGGAGCGGACGCTCGCCGACGACGAGGAGACCGTCATGATCGGCTTCCGCGAGGGCCGGCCGGTCGCGTGCTGGTCATTCGTCCCAGCCGAACGCTCTCCCGAGCACCGGGGCCTCACCCGCCCCGAGAACGCGTGCACCCTGGGCTTCGCCGCGACGATTCCCGAGTCCCGCGGCAGCGGGATCGGCGTCGCGCTCACGCAGGCCGGCCTCGCCTGGGCGGCCGAGGAGGACTACCGGGTGATGCTCACCGACTGGCGTGTCACGAACCTGCTCGCCTCGCGCTTCTGGCCCAGGCGCGGCTTCCGCACGAGCTTCTTCCGGCTCTACCGGTCGATTCCCTAGCCCAGTGACGCGGCTGCCGCTCCTCTCTGGAAGCCGCGTCGTCGTGGTCGACGCGCCCGAGGACGCGGTCGTGCTGCGGCCGCCGCCGCCCGGAGAGCCGATCGCCGACGTCGCGGTCGCCCTGCGCGACGCGCTCCGCTTTCCGCTCGCGGGCCAGCCGCTGGCCGCGCTCGCCCCGCGGGGAGGCCGCGCGACGATCGTCGTCGAGCCGCCCTCGCTGCCGCTTCCGGGAGCGCAGCAGGACCCGCGCGAGGCCGCGCTCTCCGCCGCCTCGGTCGAGCTGGCGCGCGCGGGAGTGCCGGTCGAGCGCCAGACGCTGCTCGTGGCGAGCGGGCTGATGCGCAGGCCGGCGCGCCGCGACCTCGAGCGGCTCGGCATCGTCTCTCCCGGGTTCGCGCGCAGCTTCCAGGGGACGGTCGTCATCCACGACGCCGAGGATCCGGGCCTGGTCGACCTGGGCGAGACGGCGGGCGTTCCGCTGCGGGTCAGCCCGGCGCTGGTCGAGACCGACCTCGTCCTGACGATGACCGCCGCCGAGACCGTCCTGCACGGAGGCCCTGCGGCGCTGGTCGGCGCCTCCGGCACGCATGCGCTCCGGGCTGCGGGCGCGGACTCGCTGCTCGAGACCCGCACCTCGCAGGGCTGGAGCATCGGCCTCGAGCTCGAGCGACGGCTCGCGCGAAAGGTGGGCCTGATCGGCGCCTCGCTCGTCCTCAACCAGCCGCGGCTGACCGGCGCCGCGCGCGGCTACCCGTACGAGCCGGAGGCGCTCGAGCGGATCGTCCGCTCACCGTTCAGGCTGGGCTTCGGGCTCCTTCCCGGCTTCGCGCGCGAGCGCACGATGCGCTCGTTCAGGCGGGAGCTGAGCGCGGCCGCGGCCTTCGCCGGACCGCCGTCCGTGGCGCACGCGGAGGCGCTTCTCCGCGCGGTCGAGGCGCGCTCCACACCGCTCGAGGGACGGCTCGACGCGATCTGCGTCGGCGTCCCGCGGACGACCCCGCACCTCCCGCGCGAGCGGCCGAACCCGCTGCTCGCCGCCTACCTCGCGCTCGGCCTCGCGCTGCGGCTCTGGCGCGACAGCTTCCCGGTCGCCGAGGGCGGGACGCTGATCCTGCTCAACCGCTTTCGCCGCCACTACGCGCACCCGACACAGCAGCCCTACCGGGCCGTCTTCCAGGCGCTGCGCGCGCTCGGGTCACGGGAGCTCGAGGAGCTCGCGGAGGCAGAACACGCCGCCGCGACCGACGCGCGGGCCATCGCCGCTTACCGCGAGGGGCGCACCTGCCATCCGCTGCTCCCGTTCGCCGACTGGGCGGGCTGCGCGCCCGCTCTCAGCAGGCTCGGGTCCGTGATCGTGGCCGGCTGCCGCGACGCGGTCGCCGCGCGTCACCTGGGCTTCGTCCCCGCGGGCAGCGTCGGCGCCGCGCTGGAGCTCGCTCACGGCCGCGCGGACGGCCAGGCGCGCGTCGGCTACCTGCTCGCCCCGCCGTATTTCCCGCTTCGCGTTTCCCCATAAGGCGTTCGCTTGCTGGTGGCCGTCTAAAGAATCGCGGCTAGGAACTGCTTCGTCCGCTCCTCGCGCGGAGCATCGAAGAAATGCTTCGGCGGCCCCTCCTCGATGATGCGCCCGTCGTCCATCATCAGCACGCGGTCGGCGGCCTCGCGCGCGAAGCCCATCTCGTGAGTGACCACGATCATCGTCGTCTGGAAGTCGAGCGCCAGGCTTTTCATCACGTCGAGAACCTCGCCGACGAGCTCCGGATCGAGAGCCGAGGTGGGCTCGTCGAAAAGCATCAGCTTCGGCTTCATCGCGAGCGCCCGTGCGATCGCGACGCGCTGCTGCTGGCCGCCTGAGAGCTGCGAGGGATAGACGTCCAGCTTGTCGGCGAGTCCGACCCGCTCGAGCAGCACCTTCCCCTGCGCCATCGCCTCCCTCCTCCGCACCTTCCTCACGTGGACCGGCGCTTCGATGACGTTCTCGAGCGACGTCATGTGTCCGAAGAGATTGAAGCGCTGGAAGACCATCCCGATCTCTGCTCGGTCGCGGCAAACCTCGGCGTCGCGCTGCTCGTAGAGCTTGTCGCCCACCTGTCTGTAGCCGACAAGCTCCCCGTCGACCGACAGCCGGCCGGCGTCGATCTTCTCGAGGTGGTTGATACAGCGGAGGAAGGTCGACTTCCCCGAACCCGACGGACCGATCATGCAAACAACGTGGCCCGGCTCGACCTCCAGCGAAACCCCCTTCAGCACTTCGAGGCGGCCGAAGCGCTTGTGGACGCCCTCGGCCTTGACCATCGGCGTGGTCATCTTCGCTCCCCGGATGCCTCGGGAAGCTCAGCGCTCCCATGGCGGAAAGAGAACAGGTTCCGTCGAAGTCGCTGGAGCGGCGTCTCGGGTAGGTCGCGGGTGGCGCCGCGACCGTAGTGGCGCTCGACGTAGTACTGCCCGATCGTGAGGATGGTGGTCAGAATCAGGTACCAGATGCTCGCAACGATGAGCAGCGGAATCGTCCGGTAGTTGACGGCGTAGATCAGCTGCACCGAGTAGAGGAGCTCGGTCACGGCGATCACGCTGACGAGCGAGGTCGTTTTCAGCATCGAGATCGTCTCGTTGCCGGTCGGCGGGATGATCACCCGCATCGCCTGCGGCAGGACGATCCGCCGCATCGTCTGCAGCCGGGTCATGCCCAGGCTCTGGGCGGCTTCGGTCTGGCCTTCCTCGACCGAGATGATGCCCGCCCGCACGATCTCCGCCATGTAGGCGCCCTCGTTCAGCCCGAGGGCGAGCATGCCCGCGACGAACGGCGTGATCGCGGCGGCGGCAGTGAAGTGCACGAACTGCGGCCCGAACGGGATTCCGATCGAGAAGCGCGGGTAGAGCGCCGCGATGTTGAACCAGAAGAGGATCTGTACGAGGACCGGCGTTCCGCGGAAGAGCCAGATGTAGACCCAGCTCGCGCCGGAGACAAGGGGGTTCGGCGAAAGGCGCATGACCGCGAGCAGCGTCCCGAGCGCGATCCCGATCGCCATCGACAGCGCCGTGAGCTCGAGCGTGAGAACGAGGCCGTGGAGGACGCGGCTCGAGAAGAAGAAGTCGCCGATGATCCCCCACTGGAAGCGTGGGTTGGTCGCGATCGACTTGGCGACGGTCGCGCCGAGGACGATGATGATCGCGGCCGCCACCCAGCGCCCTGGGTGGCGAACCGGGATCGCCTTGATCTCTTCAGGCCTGACCGGATCGGCGGCGTCTCCGGCGGTCATCGAGGCCCTCGGACCTCCTGGCGCCTAGCTGGTTGCGCCGTTGATCTGCGGATTCGTGATGGCGCCGTCCTCGATACCCCACTTGGTCAGGATCGCCTTGTACTGGCCGTTCGACATCAGGACCTTGAGCGCAGAGAGGATCGGCTTGGCCAAACCGCTTCCCTTCGGAATCGCGATCCCGTAGGGCGCGGTCCCGTACGACTTGCCCGTCAGCTTGAACTGGCCGTTCGACTTCTTGACGATGTACGCAGCCACAGGCGAGTCGGCCATCCCGACCTGAGCACGACCGCTTGCGATGGAGAGATTCGCGCCGTTCTGGTCGGTGAAGACGCTGACCTTGACCCCCGGCTTGCCGGCAGCCTTGCACTTCGCGTTCTGGGCAGTCGAGTCGGCTGCCTGCGTCGTCCCGCGCTCGACCCCGACCGAGTGGCCGCACAGATCGGCGAGCGAGTTGATCGTCGGACCTCCGCTCGCCTTCACGTAGAAGGACGTTCCGGCCGAGAAGTATGTGACGAAGTCGACGACCTTCTGCCGCTCCTTGGTGTCGGTGAAAGACGCCATGCTGAAGTTGTACTTACCGGCGGCGAGCGCCGGAATGATCGTGTCGAAGCTCGCGTTGACGACCTTGACCTTGATGCCCATCACCTTGGCGAGGGCCTGAGCGAGATCGGGGTCCATGCCCTCGATGGTCTTCCCGTCAGAGGCGATGAACTCGTTCGGGGCGTAGGTCGCATCCGTGGCGACCTTCAGCGTCATCGACTTGTACTTGCTCGGGACCTGTGCCGCGACGGCCGAATTGGCGCCAGAGGTCGAAGCCGAAGTAGTGGTCGTTCCGGCTCCGCCGGTCGAGCTCTTGCTGCCGCCGCCGCAGCCGGCCGCGACGAGTGCCAGGAGAGAGACGAGCGCGAGGCTCCCGAAAAGCGAGACCTTCAGACGTTGCATGTTCGATCCTTTCCGCTGCTGGGAGCCGGGCGTCACGTCCCGACCTTGCCGAGCAGGCAATCCTAAACCGGTGCTCTAGCTCACGCCTAGATAGGTCTTGCGGACCTGCTCGTTCTCGCGCAGCAGCTTGGCGTCGTCCGTGAGCACGACCCGGCCGGTCTCGAGCACGTAGCCGCGGCGCGAGGCGTCGAGCGCCATCAGCGCGTTCTGCTCGACGAGCAGGACGGTCGTCCCCTGCTCGTTGATCTCGCCGATGATCTCGAAGATCTTCTCGACGAAGATCGGCGCGAGGCCGAGCGAGGGCTCGTCCAGCATCAGCAGCTTCGGCCGCGCCATCAGCGCCCGGCCCATCGCGCACATCTGCTGCTCGCCGCCCGAGAGCGTCCCGCCCTTCTGGCTCCTGCGCTCGGCCAGGCGCGGGAAGAGCGAGTAGACGCGCTCGATGTCCTCCTTGATCTCCGAGCGGTCCTTGCGCTGGAACGCGCCCATCTCGAGGTTCTCCAGCACGCTCATCCGCGGGAAGAGCCGCCTTCCTTCTGGCGACTGCGAGATGCCGAGCTCGACGATCTCGTGCGGCGGCCGGCGCGTGATGTCCCGGCCCTCGAAGGTGATCGTTCCCCTCCTCGGCTGGTTCAGCCCGCTGATCGAGCGAAGGGTCGTCGACTTGCCCGCGCCGTTCGCGCCGATCAGCGTGACGATCTCGCCCTCGCGCACCTCGAGCGAGATGCCCTTGAGCGCCTCGATCCGCCCGTAGAACGTGTGGACGCCCTCGAGCGTGAGGAGGACCTCGCCGTCGCGTCGGTAGCGTGCTCACGCGATCGCCTCCTTGCCGAGGTACGCCTCGATCACGCGCGGGTCCTCCTGGATCTCCTTCGGCGTCCCCTCCGCGATCTTCTCGCCGTAGTCGAGCACCGTCACCCGCTCGGAGACGCCCATCACGACGCGCATGTCGTGCTCGATCAGCAGGATCGCGATCGGCCGCTTCTCGCGCAGCTCCGAGACGAAGTCGATGAAGACCACGGTCTCCTGCGGGTTCATCCCCGCGGTCGGCTCGTCGAGGAGCAGGAGCTTCGGCTCGGTCGCGAGCGCCCGCGCGACCTCGAGCCGCCGCTGGTCGCCGTACGAGAGGCTCTCGGCGAGCTTGTCGTCGACGTTCCCGAGCCCGGCCGTGCTGATCAGCTCCCGCGCCTTCTCGCGCGCCTCGCGCTCCTCGCGGCGCACCTTCGGGGTCAGGAAGATCGAGCCGAGGATCCTTCCCTTCATGCGCGAGTGCATCCCGACGAGGACGTTCTCGAGCGCGGTCATCTGCGGGAAGAGGCGGATGTTCTGGAACGTGCGGCCGATGCCGGCCTTCACGATCGCGTGCGGCGGCTTGTTGGTCACGTCCGCGCCGTCGAAGTAGACGCGCCCGGCCGTCGCCTTGTAGAGCCCGGTGAGCGTGTTGAAGAACGTCGTCTTCCCGGCCCCGTTCGGCCCGATCAGGCTCACGATCGACCGGTACGGAATCGTGAAGTCGAGGTCGTTGATCGCAAGCAGACCGCCGAACTCCTTGCGGATCGCCGCGGCGACGAGCAGGTCGCCGTTCTCCGGGCTCGCAGGCTCGCTCATGCCCTCTCTCCCGCTCCGGGCTCGTTCGGCGCCGCGCATCTCGTACAGCGACTCGTCGTGCCCGCCTTCCTCGATCTCGCGCTTGCGCCTCTGTTCGGGGATCAGGCCTGTCGGGCGGAAGAGCATCATCAGGACGATGATCACGCCGTAGATCCCGAACTCGTACTTGGGCACGTCGATCTGATGCGAGCTCGGGAAGGCGTTCTCGTTCAGCCAGGTGCCGATGTTGGCGAGGCCGGCCACGTTCAGCCATGCGAGCAGCGTGCCCGCGACGATCACGCCCCAGATGCTCCCCATTCCTCCGAGGACGACCATGCAGAGGAGGAAGACCGAGATGTTGAAGTCGAACTGGCTCGGGAAGGCTCCGGAGTTGAAGCTCGCAAGGTAGGCGCCGGCCAGCCCGCCGAAGAACGCGCCGATCGCGTACGCCCAGGTCTTGGTGCGCATCAGCGGGATGCCCATCGCCGCCGCTGCCGTCTCGTCCTCCCGGATCGCGATCCAGGCGCGGCCGAGGCGCGAGTCTCGCAGCCGGACCGAGCAGAAGACGGTCAGCAGCAGGAGGGCAATCGCGGTCCAGAAGAACAGCTTGTCGGCATTGAACGACTGCTGGTAGCTGGCTGGTAAGCCCACCTTGTCGTGCAGGGTGTTCCCGAACCCGGGCGAGTCGATCGGGCTGATGCCGAACGTCCCGTGGGTGAGGTCGAAGCCGTGGAGGTTGTCCGCGTTGCGGACGAACTGCGGGATGATCTCGCCGAAGCCGAGCGTGACGATCGCGAGGTAGTCGCCGCGCAGGCGCAAGCGTCGGCAGCCCGATGAAGATCCCGCCGACCGCGGTCACGATCGCGGCGGCGAGGAAGGCGAGCCAGATCGAGATGTGGATTCCGCGCGTGTCCGGCCCGATCCCGATCGCGCCGAAGTGCCAGTTCACCTGCTGGAACTGCCCCGATGCGAGCCAGGCCGCGGTGTACGCGCCGAGCGCGTAGAACGCGACGTAGCCGAGGTCGAGCAGCCCCGCGTAACCGACCACGATGTTGAGGCCGACCGCCATGATCACGAACGTCAGGATCGTGACCGCGTCGTGCGGGCTCGAGAACTGGAGCCAGAACTCCCACACGTGGTTCTGCGGCAGGCTCGCCCAGTACCACGGGTACGGGATCACGATCGCGAGCACGACGAGCACGGGGATCCACCGCCTCGCTCGCTCGGGGATCCGGCGCCAGCCGCGCGAGATCTCGTCTCTTGCCCCGCCGACCTGGCCTGCGATGCCGCGTGGCGAGGATCTCGGGCTAGGGCCTTGCTCCGCCATCACACGCCCTCGGGCGTGCGTTCGCCGAGCAGGCCCTCGGGCCGGAAGACGAGGATCAAGATCAGGATCGCGAAGACGATCGAGCGCGTCCAGTCACCGCCGGGAGCGTTCCACGAGAGGCCCTCGTTGAACGCCTGGATCAGCCCGATCAGGACCCCGCCGAGAACGGCTCCGGGCAGGTTGCCGATTCCGCCCACGACCGCGGCAGTGAAGGCGATCAGGCCGAGCGTGAACCCCGTGTCGTAGCGGATGTTGAACTCGACGAGGAAGAGCGTGGCGCCGATGCCCGCGAGCGCACCGGCCAGCGCGAACGTGAACGTGATCGTCCGGTTGACGTTGATGCCCATGATCGCGGCGGCCTGGGGGTCCTGCGAGGTGGCCCGCATCGCCTTGCCCTGGCGTGTCGACTTCACCAGCCAGGAGAGGATGATCAGCACCGGGACCGTCATCAGGATCACGAACAGCGCGTCCCACTCGTAGTGGACGCCTTTGAAGCTGAACACGGCGGTGTGCGGGATCAGCTTGTCGACGCTGATGTAGTTCGCGCCGTAGAAGGCCTGGCCGACGTTCTGGAGGATGAACGACATGCCGACCGCGGTGATCAGGACCGAGAGCCGCGGCGCGTTTCGAAGCCGGCGGTACGCGACGAACTCGATCCCCGCGTTGATGCCCGCTCCGAACACCATCGCGATCAGGAACGTGAGCGCGAGGCCGCCGACGACCCCGATCGCCGAGGTCGCGGACGTCAGCCCGAGGAGGCGACGTGATGATCGTCGTCGCGAAAAGCCCGCTCAGCGCGAACACGTCGCCGTGGGCGAAGTTGATCAGCTGGAGGATCCCGTACACGAGCGTGTACCCGAGCGCGATCAGCGCGTAGACACAGCCGATCGTGAGCCCGATCAGGAAGACGTTGAAGAAGTCGACCGGGGTCTTCCAGAGGTTGACCGCCAGCCAGACGAGGATCAGGAGGACGAAAACGAGGCCCAGGACCGGGAACACCGCGTCCCGGTCGAAACTCTTTCGCCGCTCTATGTGGGCTTCGGCCGCGATCTCAGGATCCCCAGGAAGCTGAGGGAGGGGCGCGAAGCCCCTCCCTCGATGATCGATATGTGACTAGCTGGCGGTGGCGCCTGCTCTCCTCGCCGCCTGGACGAGGTTGGTTGGAGGCGTCGTCGTCTTGATCGTGTTCAGCGTGTTGTTCTTGCCGTCGTACACGGTGAACTCGAGCGACGGGCCCGTTGCCCCGGACAGGTCGCCGTTCTTGTTGAACGAGAAGCTGCCGATCAGGCCGTCGGTCACGTGCGTGCCGAAGACGTTCGTGATCACCTGGGCGCGACTGCCGTCCGACTTCTCGATCGCACCCAGCAGGACCTGAGCGGCCTGCGCGGCGAGGATCGCGTACGGCTGGACGTCCTTGATGTTGTACTGCTTCTTGAAGCCGTTGATGAACGTCTTGGCCTTGCCGACGTACTGATCGATGCCGACACCGGCGACCGTGAAGTAGGCGCCGTTGGCGTTCGTCGTTCCACCCTGCGACTTGTCGAAGATCGCCGTCGTCGTGAAGCCGTCCGGCAGGAACAGCATCACGCCGCCGCCCGCGCTCTTCGGCTTGCTCGTGTTCGGTCCGAGTATCTGAACCTTGTCGTTGATCAGCTGACCGCTGTTCTCGTCGACAAGGCCGCCGATGAAGATCGCGTCCGGTTTCGTGTTCTGGATCCTCGTGAAGGTCGCCTGGAAGTTCGGCGCCTTCGGGTCGTAGGCGGAGAAGCCGACGACCTTGATCCCGGCCGCGGCCGCTGCGCCCCGCACGTTCTTGGCGATCCCGAGCCCGTAGGCCTCCTTGTCGTTCAGGATGTAGAGCGTCTTCACGCCGGCCTTCTGCATCAACGAGGCCTGGAGACCGGCCTGGTTCGGGTCGCTAGGGGCGACGCGCGCGTACGTGCGCTTCCCCGACGGGTAGTACTTCTGCGGCTCACCGCCCGAGCACTGCTCGGTCAGGCAGCCGTAGGTGTTCGCCGGCGAGAAGAGCAGCATCCCGCCGCCCGGAGCCTGGTTCAGCACCGGGATGATGATCGCGGCGCACCCGGAGTTGAACGTCCCGATCACGCCGAGCAAGCTCTTGTTCCCGACGTACGCGTGCGCGTTGGCGCTGCACTTCGTCGGATCCCACTTTGCGAGCTGAGCCGATGCGTCGTTGCACGACTGGTACGCGATCTTGTAGCTCCCCGGCCTTCCAGTCCTGCTGCTGCAACGTGTAGGCGATCGCCTGGCGTCATCTGCACGGTCTGCAGCCTCGAGCTGCCGATCAACGGCAGGTCGGACGCGATCAGGTAATCGGCGTCGCCGTCACCCTTGTACTCGATCGGGTTGCAGTTCGCCGCCGGCAGCGCCTTCACTCCGGCGCTCGTTCCGCCGGTGCTCGAGCTGCTCTTACTGCTGCCACCACACCCGGCCGCCATGAGCGCCAGCGCGCTGACGGCAACGAGGAGCAGCCCTGCCATAAATCGTCTCTTCACGCTTCCTCCTCCATCGCTGATCCTCGCCTCTCCGAACACCGACCGATCGGCCGGGGTCCGGCTTCCGGGCGCAAGTATGGCGCATCGCTCCCGCCTTTCAAGGAAGCAGGGTGACGCCTTGGGCCGGAGCTACTCTTGTTGCGAGCCGAAGTGGCGGAACTGGCAGACGCGCTGGACTCAAAATCCAGTGGGGTGCAAACCCCGTGTGGGTTCGACTCCCACCTTCGGCATCCGCACGTGGCCTCGTAGGATTGGCCCGTGAAGGTCGGCGTCCTTACCGGCGGTGGCGATTGCCCAGGGCTGAACGCGGTCATCCGGGCCGTTGCGCGGCGGTCGATGCTGCGGGAGCACGAGGTGGTCGGCGTCCACTCCGGCTGGCGCGGGCTCGTCGACGGCGTCTTCGAGCCGCTCGGGCCGCGCGAGATCTCCGGGCTGCTCCCGCGCGGCGGGACGATCATCGGGACCTCGCGCACGAACCCCTACAAGGTCGACGGCGGGGTCGACGCGGTGCTCGAGAACTTCGCCTCGGAGGGGCTCGACGCGCTCGTCGCGATCGGCGGCGAGGACACGCTGGGCGTCGCCGCGCGGCTCCACGCGGAGCACGGCTTCCCCGTCGTCGGCGTTCCGAAGACGATCGACAACGACCTCTCGGCGACCGATTACACGTTCGGTTTCGACACCGCCGTCTTCATCTGCACCGAGGCGATCGACCGGCTCCACACGACCGCCGAGTCGCACAACCGCGTGATGGTCGTCGAGGTGATGGGCCGGCACACGGGCTGGATCGCGGTCATGAGCGGCATCGCCGGAGGGGCCGACGTGATCCTGATCCCCGAGCATCCGATCTCGGTCGAGGAGGCGTGCGATGACATCCGCCGGCGGCACGAGCGCGGCAAGGACTTCTCGATCGTCGTCGTCAGCGAGGGCTACGAGCTGGAGGGCGGAGCGGACGGCGGCGACGTCGACGAGTTCGGTCATGTGCGGCTCTCCGAACGCGGCGTCGGCGCCCGGCTTGCGAGCGAGATCGAGGAGCGCACGGGGTACGAGACGCGCGTGACCGTGCTCGGCCACGTGCAGCGCGGCGGCTCCCCCACGCCGCGCGACCGCGTCCTCGCGTCGCGCTACGGGCTCAAGGCGGCCGACCTCGTCCACGAGGGCAAGTTCGGGCGGATGGCCGCGCTGCACGGCGACGCGATCGTGGACGTGTCACTCGAGGAGGCGACCGCCGAGCTGAAGACGGTGCCCGAAGAGTGGTACGACGTAGCGCGCGCCTTCTTCGGCTAGTTCCGCATTCAAGTCCGGCGCCGGCGCTGGAACACTCGCCGCTCCCCCTCGGACGCGTGTCACGAAGGGGAGCGGCCTTGTGTCTCGAGCTCTTCCGCGCCAGCCGCGGCTACGGGAGGTAGTAGTTCGGGTTCGGCATCTTGAACGTCTTGTCCGCGAAGCCACCCTCGAGATCGCTGAACTGGTCGCCGAAGTTGGCGACGATGTCGTAGCCCTGCGACTCGATGTAGGCGCGCGTGCCCGACTTGTACTGGATCGTCGGACACGACACCGCGGGAGTGGCGTGGATGGACGGCCCGCAGAACTCGGGCGTGTCGAGGTATGCGGGATACGAGCCGACCGGCGGCTTGGTGAACAGGCCGTCGGTGAAGCCGCCGTGACCGATGTCGATCGGCGTGGGCGTCACGTAGCCGGCGTCGACCTCCGGGATCGTCTTCCCGGAAAGGGTCACGGTGTCGATGTCCGGCAATCCGGCCGCGGCGTCATCCACCAGGTTGGCGATCGTCGCCGCGTGCTGCGAATCGCCCCGCCCGGTAACCCAGAAGACGGCATAACCCAGGGCCTTGGCGTGGTTGACCGTGTCGACCATGCCCGGCGTGGCCGGGAACATGTTGCCGGTGAACGTGGTGCCCGTCAGGCCGACGAAATTGGCGTTCGTGGCCGGGTTGAAGTCCCAGTTGCTGTAGAGCTCGTAGTTCCAGGTGGTAAGCGACGTGTCGTCGACGTCGACCACGATCGCCTTCTGGTGCGACCACTTCTTCCACTTCGCCTTGTGCTCCAGCCACTCATTCCCATCCTTGGCGACATGGCGCGCCTCACGCGCGTAGTTGCTGTCGAGGTTCAAGGGCGTCGCCCACGTCGCGGTCGCGCCGGTGCCGGCAACGGCCGTCGGCGCGCCGTAGTAGTTCTTGGCATACGCGCGAGCAACATCGATGTTCGTCATGTCCCGCTCGGACTTCGGCGTGAACGTGAGGTCAGGAGGCCTGAGCCCCGCGACGGCTACCGCGGCGACTGTCGCCAGTCCCACGATCACGAGCACGAGTACCAGCCACAGCGAGTGTCGCGGCCTCGAAAGACGCTTCATGGATCCCCTCCTTCGATGAGTCTTGCTCCCCTGATGTAGAACCCTAAACCAGGTGAAGATGCTCCGTCCGGGAGGCAGCAGCTCGATCGCTAGAGCTGGTAGACGGCCACCCAGGGGCCGTTGAGGCCGTCCTTCTGGACGTAGAAGACCCGCTTCGTCAGGGTCGACAGGTCGTCGTAGAACGCCGCTTCCTTCGGGTAGTGGCTCCTGGCTGCGAGGACGCGGTCGGCGATCGCGCCGGTCGCGACCACGTAACGGACGCCGCTGTCTCGGAGCACCGTCAGGTCGCGATTCGGGTCCGGGCGGGACTCGCTCGGGAGCGGCAGACGGAGCTTGGCGACACGAAAGCCCTCGAACGGCGTCAGGGAGGGGTCGACCGCGATCTTCGTCCCGTGCCGGAGGTGGTGCTCGACCCAGCTGTGCGCGACGACGCGCGTGTCGGTCTTCGTCAGCGTGCGCGCGTCGCGGATCGACCACGTGAGCGGGACGACGAGCAGCAGCAGCGTGACCGGCACGAGCGCGCGCATCCGGCCGGCGAGGGCGCCGAGGGGCGGCAGCAGCGGAAGGATGTAGCGGTCGAAGTGCGAGCCGAGCGTGCAGAGGTCGATCGCGTAGACGACCACGAACGAGAGGAGGATCAGATCGGCGCGCTCCCTCCGGACCAGGGCGACGACGACACCGACGGCGCAGATGATCAGCGCGGGCCCGAGCCCGTGCCAGAGGCGCACGACGAACGCGATCGGCGCCACGTAGTCGTTCTCGAAGCCGAGCCAGCCCTTGTTCGCGAGGCGCTGCACCTCGTACGCGCGCGAGACCGCGCTCGGCAGGTGGACGAGGAAGAACGGGCTCGTCGCGGAGAAGGCGAGCACCGAGAGCAGCAGGCCGACGACGAGGCGTCGCGGCTGCCGGAAGCCGGCGACGACCAGCGGCACGATCAGCAGAGCGCCCGGGTACTTCGCGCTAGTCGCGAGCCCGACCACGAGCCCGGCGAGCTCGATCCTCCCGCTGACCGCAAGCGCCAGCACGGCCGCCACGCCGAGCATCAGCGGAATGTCCGTCACGGCCATGCGCGAGTACGCGACCGACGTCGTCTCGACCGCGACGACGGCCGCGGCGACCGCCCCCGCGGCGCCTCCGTACGCGCGGTCTCCGAGCCACCACGAGGCGGCGACCGCGCCGAGGCCGAGCACGAGGACGATGACTCTCGCGTCGAGGTACGACGGCGAGCTCGCGAAGGCCTGGAACGGCGCGAGCAGGTAGATCAGCAGGCTCGGGTAGTCGAACCAGTGGGGGTCGAGCCCGCCGCCGTGGACGATGTGCCACGCGCGCGGGACGATGCTCTTCTCGTCGGGGCTGAGAAGCGCGAACGGGCGGCCGTAAGCGATCCCGACGATGCGCAGCGCGGCCGCGCCGACGAGGATCGCCGCCAGGGCTACGAGCGGGCCGCCCCAGGTGCTCTCGGCAGGACGGTTCTGCGTCTCAGACCTCGGGCGGCGATTCGCCCACGAGCTCCGCGACGTCGGCGGCTCGAACGATCACCGCGTCGACGCCGGCCCGCTCGAGCTCGGCGATGTCCTCCCTCGTCGCCGCAGGCATGTCGGCGATCGCCAGCTTTCCGGCAGGGATGTCCGGGAGGAGATCGAGCACGCTCTCGAGCGCCTGCTCGGGCGAGCCGGCCAGGACGACGAGCTCGGGGTCGAACGTCTCCAGCGCGTTCTCCAGCTGCTCCTCGTCCGCGACCCGGAGCGCGAGCTCGAAGTGGTCGTCGAGCTCAGCGTGTGCCCGCTCGACGGTGTCTCCGCTGTCTCCGCCGGCCGACCAGGCGGCCACGTCGAGGACGCATGCGTCCGCACCCTGGAGCCGGTCTGCCTCCTCGCCGCTCCAGTAGAAGAGCACCGGCACCGAGATCGCGTCGCTGATGCGCGCGAGCTCCGTCGCCTGGCCGCTATGGACGAGGACGCCCTCGGCGCCGTCGGCCTCGGCCCGCTTCGCCGCCTCGGGGCCGTCGACGAAGACGACCACCGAGATCCCGTCGCCCTCCGAAATCGCTTGGCTGAAGCGGCGGGCTCCGGTCACTGGTCGCAATTCTTTCGCAAAGCGGTCACACACGCATGCGTCCTTCGTCGATACGCTCGCCTCGGGGAGGAGGCTGGGTGCGCCTTAAACAGGGGAGCCCAGGGCAACGGCGGGATCGGCCACCTCAGACGCCGATCGGGTGCCACACCGTCTTCAGCTCGAGGAACCCGGCGATCTCCCACGGGCTCTGATCGTCGGGTGCGCCCCGGACGACGCGCTTCACGTTCTCGGCCGCGAGCCGCTGGAGCTCCGCGACCTGGCCGTCGGCGCCCGAGACGTCGAGCGCGTTCACGTCCATGTGGCCGGCGAGGATCGGCGCCAGCTCCTCCTGGTGGCCGGTGAGGATGTTGACGACGCCTCCCGGCACGTCTGCTGTCGCGAGCACCTCCGCGAGCTCGATCGCCGCGAGCGGGTGCTCCTCCGAGGCGACGGCGACGACCGCGTTGCCGCCGACGATCGCGGGAGCGAGCCGCGAAACCAGCCCGGCCGAGCGCAGGCTCCGGGGGCGCGAGGAGCCCGACCACGCCCGTCGGCTCGGGAACGGTGAAGTTGAAGTACGGGCCTGCGACGGGGTTCGACGACCCGAGCACCTGCGCCAGTTTGTCGGCCCAGCCTGCGTACCAGACGACACGGTCGGTCGCGCGCTCGACCTCCTTCGGCCCGGAGCAGAGCTCGGCCAGCTCGGCGCGGCGCGCCTCCATCATCTCCGCGATCCGGTAGAGCACCTGGCCGCGGTTGTAGGCGGTCGCGCCGGCCCACTTCGGGAACGCGCCGCGCGCCGCGCGGACCGCGTCGCGCACGTCCTTCCGCGACGCGCGAGCCACGTTCTGCCCCTCGGCCTCGTACGTCCGCCCGGACTCGGAGCGCGGGAACGCGCCTCCGATGTAGAGCTTGTAGGTCTTCTTGACCGGGAGGCGGCTCATTCGAACCTCAGGTACGGCTCGAGGCCGTGGAGGCCTCCCTCGCGGCCGTAGCCGGACTCCTTGTAGCCGCCGAACGGCGAGGCCGGGTCGAAGCGGTTGTACGTGTTCGCCCAGATCACGCCGGCCCGCAGGCGCTGTGCCATCGACAGGATCCGCGAGCCCTTCTCCGTCCAGACCCCCGCGGAGAGGCCGTACGGCGTGTTGTTCGCCTTCTCGACCGCCTCGTCGGGAGTGCGGAACGTCAGCACCGAGAGCACCGGCCCGAAGATCTCCTCCTGCGCGATCCGGTAGCTCTGGGCGACGTCGGTGAAGACCGTCGGCACGAACCAGTAGCCCTTCTCCGGGAGGCGGCACGGCGGCTGGTAGATCAGCGGCGCCCTCCTCCTTCCCGCTCTCGACGAGCTCCTGGATCTTCTCGAGCTGCTGCCGCGAGTTGATCGCGCCGACATCGGTGTTCTTGTCGAGCGGGTCGCCCACGCGCAGCGTCTGGAGCCGCCGCTTGAGCTTCGAGATCACGGGCTCGTAGATCGACTCCTGCACGAGCAGCCGGGACCCGGCGCAACAGACGTGGCCCTGATTGAAGTAGATCCCGTTGACGATCCCCTCGATCGCCTGATCGAGGGCCGCGTCGTCGAAAATGATGTTTGCCGCCTTGCCGCCGAGCTCGAGCGTCAGCTTCTTGTCGGTCCCGGCGAGCTCGCGCTGGATCGCCTTGCCGACCTCCGTCGAGCCGGTGAAGGCGACCTTCTCGATGTCCGCCTGCACGAGGGCGGCGCCCGCGCGGCCGTCGCCGGTGACGATGTTGACGACGCCCGCCGGGAGCTCGGCCTGGCGCAGCACGTCGCAGAAGAGCAGAGCCGTCAGCGGCGTGGTCTCGGCCGGCTTGAGCACGACCGTGTTCCCGGCCGCGAGCGCAGGCGCGATCTTCCACGCGAGCATCAGCAGCGGGAAGTTCCAGGGGATGATCTGGCCGGCGACACCGAGCGATCTCGGAGTGCGGTTCGGGAAGGCGTACTCGAGCTTGTCCGCCCAGCCCGCGTAGTAGAAGAAGTGCGCGGCCGAGAGCGGGAGGTCGACGTCGCGCGACTCGCGGATCGGCTTCCCGCCGTTCAGCGACTCGAGCACGGCGAACTCGCGCGAGCGCTCCTGGAGGATCCGGGCGATCCGGAACAGGTACTTCGCCCGCTCCGAGCCGGGCAGCGACGACCAGCCGTTCTCGTACGCCTCTCGCGCGGCCGAGACCGCGAGCCCGACCTCCTGCTCGGTCGCCTGGCCGATCTCGGCGAGCGGCTGCTCGCTCGAGGGGTCGATCGTCGTGTAGGTCTCCTTCGGCTCGAGCCACTCGCCGCCGACGAAGTGGCCGTACCGCTCGCGGATCGTGACGATCTCGCGCGACTCGGGCGCGGTCGCGTACTCCCAGCTGGACGGAATCGGCGCTCGGTCCTGCTTTCGCTCGAGCTCAGTCAATCGTGAAGTAGTCCGGGCTCTGGTAGAGGCCCGTCTTCTCCTTTCGCAGCTGCATGAGGATGTCGTTGAGGAGGGACGACGCGCCGAAGCGGTAGAGGTCGGGCGTCAGCCAGTCGACGCCCAGGGTCTCGTGCACGAGCACGAGGTGCTGGACCGCCTGCTTGGACGCGCGGATCCCGCCGGCAGGCTTGAAGCCGACACGGCGGCCCGTCTCCTCGTAGACGTCGCGGATGGCCTCGAGCATCACGAGCGCGACCGGCAGGGTCGCCGCCGACGAGAGCTTGCCGGTGGAGGTCTTGATGAAGTCGGCGCCCGCGGCCATCGCGAGCAGCGACGCGCGGCGCACGTTGTCGTAGGTGCCGAGCTCGCCGGTCTCGAGGATCACCTTGAGGTGGGCGTCGCCCGAGGCTTCCTTCACGCGCACGATCTCGTCGTAGACCTTCGCGTAGCGGCCGGCGAGGAAGGCGCCGCGGTCGATGACCATGTCGACCTCGTCGGCTCCCTGCTCGACGACCCAGCGCACCTCCTCGAGCTTGGTCTCGATTGGCGCCTGGCCGGACGGGAAGGCCGTCGCGACCGACGCGACCTTGACGCCGCTTCCGCCGAGGCGCTCGACCGCGGTGGGCACGAGGTTCGGATAGACGCAGAGCGCGGCGACCGAGGGCACGCTCGCATCCGTCGGGTCGGGCCGAATCGCCTTCGACGCGAGCGCGGCCACCTTGCCGGGCGTGTCCGCGCCCTCGAGCGTCGTCAGGTCGGTCATGCGCACGGCGAGCTCGAGCGCGAACACCTTCGACTCGCGCTTGATCGAACGCTTGGCGAGCGTGGCCGCGCGTTCTTCGAGCGCGACCTGGTCGATCGAGCCGATCCGCGGGAGCCTGGGCTCCAGCGGGAGCTCGAAACCGGCGGGCAGAGCGGGTGCCTGCGCCATGTGTGGAGTGTAGCCCCGTCCCTCCGCTAGCCCGACCAGGCCAGGAGCTGCTCCGCCGCGCCGCGGAGGTCCCGGCAGACCGCGTCCGCGCGGGAGGCGTGCTCCTCGGCGGTGCGCGATGAGGGGACGATGATCGAGCGGATCGCGGCCTCGTGCGCGGTATCGACGTCGCGGAGCGTGTCCCCGATCTCGACCGTCCGTGCTGCGGGCCAGCCGCCCGCTCGCTCGCGCGCGATCGCGACCAGCTCGCCCCTCGACTCGGACTCGCATCCGAACGCGCCCTGTCCGCCCGGGAAGAAGCGCGCGAGCCCGAGCCTCTCCATCCGCGCCCTCGCAACCGGCTCGGGGTTGCCGGTGAGGAGCGCGAGACGGACTCCGCCCGCCTCGAGGTCGGAGAGGGCGTCCGCCGCCCCGGGGGCCGCCCGCCAGGACGACGTGTCGGCAGCGGACAGGAGCTCCAGGTACCGAGCAGCGAAGGCCCCACACCAGCCGGTGAGGCTGTCGCCGATCTGCTCGTCGTCGAGGCCGGCGTTGCGCAGGACGAGACGCGCGATCCGCAGGCTCGTTTGCCCCGCGTGGTCGATTCCCGTCAGGGGGTCGGCCGGCAGCCGCACGGGATAGAAGGCCTCGAGGGTCGGCGCCAGCGCCTCGCCCGCGAGCGGGTCATGCGAGAGGAACAGCGTGCCGTCGACGTCGAAGAGCGCGAGCAGCGGCATCAGATGCCGAGCCGCTCGAGCATCGCCTCGTCCCGCCGCCACTTCGGCCTGGCCTTGACCTTGAGGTCGAGGAAGATCTGGTGCCCGAGCAGGAACTCGATCTCCGGGCGCGCGCGGGTCCCGACCTGCTTGACGACGGAGCCGCCCTTGCCGACCACGATCTGCTTCTGCGACTCCGTCTCGACGAAGATCGTCGCGTGGATGGTCTTCTCGGTGACCTCGTCGACGACCACCGAGGTCGCGTGTGGGACCTCTTCGCGGGTCAGCTGGAGGACCTTCTCGCGGATGAGCTCCGCTATCTGGATGGCCAGCGGCTGGTCGGTGCGCTGCTCGCGCGGGTAGTAGAGCGGTCCTTCGGGTAGCAGCTCGACGAGGTCGGTGCGGAGGGCGTCGATCCCGTCGCGTGTCAGCGCACTGACCGGGTGGAGCGAGCGGAAGTCGCCGAGGCGCGCGCCGTTCTGCATCTGCTCGGCGATGTGCCCGGGCTTGAGGCGGTCGACCTTGTTCAGCGCGATCACGACGGGGAGCTTCAGGCCGAAGACGCGCCCGGCGATGTAGCGGTCGCCCGCGCCGATCCGCTCGCGGGCGGAGAGCACGAACACGATGGCGTCGACGTCCTCGAGCGACTGGTCGACCGTGCGCTGCATCCGCTCGGTGAGCGCGTCGAGCGGCCGCTGAAAGCCGGGCAGGTCGACCAGGACGAGCTGGTAGTCGTCGCCGTTCGCTATCCCGGCGATGCGGCGGCGGGTCGTCTGAGGCTTGTCCGAGACGATCGCGACCTTCCCTCCGCAGAGCGCGTTGACGAGCGTCGACTTCCCGACGTTGGGCCTCCCGGCGACGGCGACGAATCCGCTCTTCACCGAACCCCCATACCCCCACCCAGGGTGGGGCTTGCTACCCGCCTCCCTCTGGTGGGAGCGTAGCCCTCGATTGCGCACGGGTGTGCGACCTGGTCGTGCCGAGTGCGTGACTGTTTCTCCCCGGCCACGGGGGCGGCGGGGCGGCGGGTCAGTCGAGCTCCCACGTCTCCGGGAGGAGCGCGGCGGGCGTGTAGGTCACGACCTTGCCGTCGCGGTTGCGGAACGTGACGCGATCGAGCCGGAACTCGTAGAGCCACTGGCGACAACCGCCGCAGGGGGACGCCGTGATCCCGATCGCCTCCAGGTCACCTGGGCGGCAGCCGCCCACGACCGCGCAGGCAATCGCGGTCTTCTCCGCACAGACGCCGAGGGGATACGCGGCGTTCTCGACGTTGACACCCTCGAACACGCGGCCGTCGCGCGTCAGGACAGCCGCGCCGACGAGGTAGTTCGAGTAGGGCGCGTATGCGCGCTCGGCCACGGCGACCGCCCGCTCGTAGAGCTCTTCGTCTGCCGGGGGGCTCACGTGAAGACCTGGAACACGACCAGCGTGGTCAGCGCCCCGAGGATGGCGCCGTACGTCACCTCGAGTGCGGAGTGGATGCCGGATTCGACCCTCGTCTGTGCCACGAGCAGGGCCATGATGAAACACAGCGACGAGATCAGGAAGCGATGGGCGTCGCTCACGATCAGGGTCACGGCCATCCAGCCGGCGAACGCGACCGCGGCGTGACCTGATGGGAGCCCTCCGCGCAGAGGTCGGCCGCGTCCCGTGTACGCCTTTGCACCGATCACGACGATGATCGTCACCACGAGCGCGATCACCGTCAGCTGCGCGGGAGCATCGCGCAACCTGTCCAGCAGGCGCGAGCTGCCGTGCGCAACGCGCGCGGAGAAGACGAGATAGCCGACCGCGATCGCGTTGACGGTGGCGATCAGAACCGCGCCGGCGGCGATGTCCTTCGCGAGCTTCGCGAGCGGATCGAAGGAGGTCGTGGCGACGTCGATCGCCTGCTCCAGCGCAGAGTTGATCATCTCGGTGATGAAGACGAAGGCGATCGCGAGCAAGAGCGCGATCAGGTCGAACCGATCGACGTCGAACGCCAAAGCCGGACACGAGGACAACCACGGCGGCGAAGAAGTGGATCCGCATGTTCCGCTGGGTGCGGAGCACGTGGATGATCCCCTCGAAGGCGAAGTTGAAGCTCTCGAGCAGGGACTGCGCCCTGCGGTGGCTCATGCGCTCCATCGAGCCTCGTGCCGCTTCATCTCCGCGCCGTGGTCGTAGCCGATGAGGTGTAGGAGGCCGTGCACGAGCGGCTCGCGCCAGGCATCGCCGACGACCTGCGGGCACAGGACGGCGTCGCCGAGCTGACGCGGGATTCCCGCGTCGAGCTCCTCACGCCCGTCGATCGGGAACGAGAGCACGTCGGTCACCTCGTCGATGCCGAGGTGATCGCGCTTCAGGCTCTGCATCTCCTCCGGCCCGACGAAGTGCAGGCCAAGCTCGCCGTCCTCGACGCCCTCCTTCGCGAGCACCTCTCGCGCGAGCGCGACCGCCGCATCCTCTTCGACCTCGACTCCGCTCCGGTTCTCGACCTCGACCGCGACCATCGCTACCGGCGGCGCTGCGTGCCGGTCTCTTCGGCGTGGAGCTTGTACGCCTCGACGATCCGTTGGACGAGACGGTGCCGCACGACGTCCTCGTTCCCGAATCGGATGAAGGCGATGCCCTCGATGGAGCCGAGGATGTCCTGCACGTGGATCAGGCCCGATGCCTGCTCGCGCGGGAGGTCGATCTGGGTGACGTCACCGGTGACGACGACCTTCGAGCCGAAACCGAGCCTGGTGAGGAACATCTGCATCTGCTCCGGGCTCGTGTTCTGCGCCTCGTCGAGAATGATGAACGAGTCGTTCAGCGTCCTGCCGCGCATGAACGCGAGCGGGGCGACCTCGATTGTGCCCTTCTCCATGTACGAGGTGAGCCGGTCCGGCTCGAGCATGTCGTAGAGCGCGTCGAAGAGCGGGCGCAGGTAGGGGTCGACCTTCGCAAGGATGTCGCCGGGAAGGAAGCCGAGCCGCTCGCCGGCCTCGACCGCGGGGCGGGTGAGAATGATCCGCCCGACCTCCCGGTCGGAGAGAGCCGCGACGGCGAGCGCCATCGCGAGATAGGTCTTGCCCGTGCCGGCTGGGCCGATCGCGAACGTCACCGTGTGCTTCCTCATCGAGTCGACGTAGCGCTTCTGGTTGACGGTCTTCGGCGAGATGCGCTTGCCGCGATGGCGCCAGACGACGTCCTCGAACACCTCGCGCAGATCCTCTGCCTGGTCGAGCGCGGCGAGCACCGCGTCGACCGTGCCCGGGTCGATCTCGTGTCCGCCCTGCACGAGCTCGCCGAGCTCATCGATCACCGCGCGCGCCTGCGCAACGTCGGGGTCGGTGCCCTCGATGGTCAGGCGGTTTCCGCGCAGCAGGATCGTGCAGCGGAGGCGTTCGCGGAGCGCATCGAGAACGCCGTCGCCGACGGTCGCGAGCTCGGCTGCCACGTTGTTCGAGACCGAGAGAACTTCCTGCACAGAGCCTCAGTGTAGGCGGTGGGCCGGGCCTCGGACCCTCGCCGGAGATGTCACAGAAACGGCGCGCTTCCGTGACACACCCGTGCGTCTTTCCTCGTTACGCTCGCAGCGGGGAGGAGGCTGGGCGCGCCTTAATCAGAGCGAGTCGAGCCAGGGGTCGTTCGGGTGCACGATCTCGAGGGCCTCGCGGAGCCAGGCCCGCTGCTCGGAAGCCAGCTCGCCTACGACGTGACGGAAGTCGTGCTCGTCCTTGTCGAGGTGGTGCTTCGCCTTGTAGAGAAGCTGGATCTCGGGCACGACGATCGGCGTCCCGGCGGCCGTCCGGGTTGTGAGCTCCGCCACGCGACGCGTCACCCGCACGTCGCGCCGGCAGAGCCAGATGCCGTCCTCGACGTCGTTCAGGAAGAACTCGATCTCTCCCGGGATCGGATCCCACGGTTCCTCGATCGGCCCGGCGCCGAGCGGCCGAACGAGCACCTGATGGATCGGAAGGGTGAGCCACTCCCCCTCGCGCCACGGCGACCAGCCGCGCTCGACCGACTTGAAGAGGTCGCGGCCCTCGAAGTACGCGCCGATCGAGTCCTGGTCCGAGCGGAAGATCCCGATCTCGACATCCTCGTGCTCTCGCGTCTCCTCGCCGAGGAAGAGGTCGATCGCCCACCCGCCGCAGACGAACCACGGATGGGGAAAGGCCTCGAGCTCGCGCAAGGCGGACGCGAGCTCCGCCGATCCCTCCGGCGAGCGGCTCAGGCCAGCTTCTCGCGAACGAGCTGGCTCACCGCGGAGCCGTCCGCGCGGCCGGACACCTGCGGCATCACGTCCGCCATGACCCGACCGATGTCGCGGACGTTCGTCGCCCCCACCTCGGCGATCGCGTCGTCGACGATCTCCTCGAGCTCCTCCTCGCTGAGCGGCTCGGGCATGAACTCTTCCAGCACGTCGAGCTCGCGCTCTTCCGCCTCGGCCTGTTCCTCGCGCCCGCCGGCGCGAAAGCCCTCGGCCGCCTCCTGACGGCGCTTGCGCTCGCGCTGGAGCACCTGCAGCTCCTCGTCGTCGTGCAGCGGGCGCCGCAGATCCTTCTCGGCGCCGCGCAGGCTGGCGAGGATCAGCCGGAGCGTGTCCCGCCGCTCGGCGTCGCGCGCGGCCATCGCTTCCTTGAGCTCTTTCTCGAGCCGCACGATCAGGCTCATCCGGCAAGCCCCCGCACTCGGCCGCCGAGCAGGTGCCAGTGGAGATGGAAGACCGTCTGCCCGCCGCCCTCGCCGACGTTGACGACGACCCGGTAGTCGTCGAGGCCGGCCTCGTTCGCGGTCTCGGCCACGAAGGCAAGCATCCGCGCAGCCTCTTCGGGCGGAAACTCCGAGACGTCGCGGAAGGTCTCCACGTGCCGCTCCGGGATCACGAGCAGATGCGTCTCCGCTTTCGGGTTGATGTCCCGAATGGCGACGAAGCCGTCGGCTGCGTGGACGTGATCGCCGTCGCGGACGAGCTGGCAGAAGAGGCAGTCGTCAGGCAGCGAGGATCCCCTCCTCCGTCACCGCTCGGCCGCGCACGCGCACGAGCTCGCCGACCTCTCCGCGAACGAGCCACGGCGAGTAGTCGTCGCCGTAGCCTCGGCCCGGCCGGTCGATGAGGACGACGTCCTCGTGGCCGACCTTCGAGCGCCAGTGCTCGAGGCTCGCGACCTGCGAGAGATCGCGCAGGCGCTTGCCGCGCTCCCGCTTGACCTCGCGCGGAACCGTGTCGGCCGCCGCGGTCTCCGTTCCGGGACGGGGCGAGTACGGGAAGACGTGCACCTTCGAGATCCCGGCCTCGCGAACCACGTCGAGCGTGCGGGTAAAGGCCGCGTCGTCCTCGTCCGGGAAGCCGACGATCACGTCGCTCGTCAGATTGAAGTCGCCGAGCGGCGCCACGCGGCGCAGGAACGTGGCCGCGTCGTAGCGTCGCCCCATCGCGCGCAGGACTCCATCGTCGCCGGACTGGAGAGGCACGTGCAGGTGGCGCGACACCACAGGCGTCTCGCACAGCGCGCGCACGAGCTCGTCGTTGACGTGATTGACCTCGATCGACGAGAGCCGCAGGCGCGCCAGCCCGGGAGTCGCGCCTGCCGCGCGCACGAGCTGCGGAAGCGCAAAGCCCGCCTCGCGGTCGCGGTAGCAACCGAGGTTGATCCCGGTCAGCACGACCTCGCGGTGACCCTGGTCGACGCGTCGCCGCACCTCGGCGAGCACGGCGCCGGCCCTGCGACTCCGTGTGGGCCCGCGTACGAGCGGGATGACGCAGAACGCGCACGAGAAGCTGCAACCGTCCTGCACCTTGACGAATGCCCGGACGCGGTCGAGCCTGGCGTCGGCCTGCACGCAGCCGATCGCCCCCACGTCGCGAGCGACGAAGCCGGGCGTGTCCTCGCTACGGCGGGCGACGACGACCACGTTCTCGGGCAGCCCCGCGAAGCCGTCCGCAGACAGGTTCGCGCCGCACCCCGTCACGTACACGCGCGCGTGCGTCCGGGCGGCGCGGGAGGCGGCCTGACGCGACTTCGAGACGGCCTCGTGCGTGACGCAGCACGTGTTGACGACGGCTACCTCGGCCCCGTCCTCGAGCTCCGTGTGCCCGTCGCGCAGCAGGCGCTCGCGGACCGCCTGCGCATCCGCATGGGAGACCTTGCAGCCTAGAAAGCGAACCGAGAACCCAGCCACGGCGCTGCCACTCTACTCCTCGCGCCGAAGCAGGTCTCCGGCCCAGCCGTCTGCAACGCGCCGCGCCACGGGCCGGAATCCCGCGAGCTTCGGCCCCTCGGATTCGGCGTAGCCGGACGCGACGAGCACGGCGCAGTCGAGGCGCGGAGCAAGCCGGTCGAGAAACTCCCGCGAGACGTTGGCGGTGACGGCCTCGGCGCGCGGAAGCGATTCGGCGAGAGCATCGCCGAGGTGCACGTCGAGGTCGACGCCGTTGGCGTGCGCATTCCGCTGCGTTGCCTCCAGCGCCGCGTCCTCGACGTCGAGCGCCGTGACCGGAGAGAACCCGAGGCGCGCGGCGCAGACGGCGAGCACGCCCGATCCGCAGCCGATGTCGAGCAGGCTCGACGGCTCGAGCTCGAGCAGCAGCTCCAGGCAGAGCCGCGTCGTCGCATGCCCGCCCGTCCCGAAGGCGCGGCCAGGGTCGATCACAACGGCGGTCGCGTCGCCCGGCGGATGCTCCCAGGGAGGGCCGACCCAGAGCGGGCCGACCCGAACCGGCCGGTGGAACGCGCGCCAGCGGTCCTCCCAGCCGAGGTCGACGTCCTCCGCACGCACCGTGCTGAAGGCCGCCCAGAGCCGCTCCTCGCCCCCGCTGTCCGTGTAGGCGGCGAGCTCGAGCCCGTCCGCGGTCTCGTGCTCTTCGAACCCCTCGGGAAACAGCTCGATCATCAGACCCCGCGCGATCTCCGCCCGCTCGGGGGAGACGGTCGCGGCCACGCGGCGCAGCGGGCTCAGCGGAACGCGCTCTTCAGCTTCTCGAAGAACCCCTCGTCCTGCTGGTAGGCCTCGTCGCCGGCCTTGCGCTCGAAGTCCTGCAGCAGCGCCCGCTGCTCGTCGCTCAGGCGCCGCGGCACCTGGACGTTCACGAGCACGCGCTGGTCGCCGCGCCCGAAGCCCTGGAGAACCGGCATCCCACGACCGCGCAGCACGCGGATCTCGCCCGGCTGCGTGCCCGGCTCGAACTCGAGCTCGACGTCGCCGCCAAGGGTCGGCACCTGAACCTTCGCACCGAGCGCCGCCTGGGTCATCGTCAGGTCGACGGTCGTGAAGAGGTCGTTGCCCTCGCGCACGAAGCGCGGGTCTGGGTGGATCCGCACGAGGACGTACAGGTCGCCAGCTCGCCCGCCGACGGCGCCCGCATGGCCCTCGCCGGAGACCCGGATCTGCTGCCCGTCGTGGATCCCGGGCGGGACGTCGACCTCGAGCGTCTTCTCCTCGACCACGCGGCCGGCGCCCTCGCACTCGCCGCACGGATGCTCGATCACGCGGCCGGCGCCGCCGCAGCGAGAGCACGTCTGCCTGCGGACGAACTCGCCGAAGACCGTCCGCGACACGTGCTCGACGTGGCCCGCACCCGCGCAGACCGGGCACTGCAACAGCTCGGTCCCCGGCTGCGCTCCGCTGCCCTGGCAGGTGGGACAGGAGACGGTGACCGGGAACGGGATCTCGCGCGTAACGCCGCTCGCCGCCTCGGCGAGGTCGATCTCGATCTGGGCGGCAACGTCGGCGCCGCGCACCCGCCCTGCGCGGCCTCCGGCGCCGAAGAGGTCGTCGCCGAAGAACGCGGAGAAGAGATCGGAGAGATTGCCGAAGTCGAAGCTCGTGGGCGTGAAGCCGCCGCTCTGCAGGCCCGCATGCCCGTAGCGGTCGTAGAGCTGCCGCGTCTCGGGGCTGGAGAGAACCTCGTAGGCCTCGACCACCTCGCGGAAGCGCTCCTCCGCGTCGGGCTCTGCGGAGACGTCCGGGTGGACGCTGCGCGCGAGCAGGCGGAATGCCTTCTTGATCTCGGCCTGCTCGGCCGAGCGCTCGACGCCGAGGATCTCGTAGTAGTCGCGCTGGGTGGTCGCCATCACACCAAGCGTAGCCCTGCCGCTAGTTGTCCTCGTAGATCTCCTCGACGAACAGGGAGAGCTCGTGCGCGGCCCCCCGCACCGAGCGGAGCGCCTTCTCGTAGTCCATCCGCACCGGACCGAGGAGCGTGACGGCCCCGAGCGTGCGGTTCGTGAGGCCGTAGGACGCGCCGACGAGAGCGAGGTCGCGCATCGCGGGATGGTCGAGCTCCGGACCGACGCGCACGAACGGGCGCCGCGGGTCGAGCGCCTGGCTCACGACCTCGAGCAGGGCCGCGCGCGTCTCGAGCACCTCGAGCAGCCGCTGGTAGGCCTCGAGCTCCTCGGAGCGCAGGTCTTCGAGCAACCCGGCCGTGCCGCCGACGTAGAGGCTCTGCTCCCCGCTCGCGAACGTCTCCGCGAAGAGCGCCCTGACCGGCTCGAGAAAGGCGTGCTCGCGCGCGCCGAGGCTCGGGTCGTCGAGCCGCCGCCGAAGGATGCTGCTGCCGAGGTCGAGGCCGACGAGCCGCTCGTTGACGTACTGCGCCGCCCAGTTCGCAAGCCCGGGGTCGACAGGATCGGGGAAACGGTGGACGCGCTTCGTAACGTTCCCCGTCGAGGTGATGACGACCACCATCGCCACCTGCGGCTGCAGGAGGAGCACCTCGACGTGTCGGACAGTCGTGCTGCCGAGGGCGGGCGCCGAGACGAGCGCGAGCAGGCGAGTCAGATCCGAGAGCATCTCGGTCGTCGCCTGGAGCGCTTGGTCGACCTCGTTCCGCGCCGCGCGCAGGTCGAGCGGGAAGCCCTCGGGTTGCGGCTCGAGCCGCTCCAGCAGGCGGTCGGCGTAGTAGCGGTAGCCGCGCTCGGTCGGGACGCGGCCGGCCGACGTGTGCGGGTGCGTCAACAGGCCGAGGGCCTCGAGCACGGCGAGCTCGCTCCGGACCGTTGACGGCGACACCTCGAGCCGCATCCGCTCGAGGAGCGTCCGCGAGCCGACCGGTTCGCCGGTCGCGACGTAGCCCTCGACGACGCCTCGCAGCACCTCGCGCTGCCGTTGGGTGAGCTCGATCTCGCCTGCACCGCGCATTTGCAGGAACTTTATGCGAGCAGCTCCACCGTGACGCCACCGCCCAGGAATCGGCCTCTCGACGTCAGCGCGAGCGCGGTCTCCTCGCGCCGGACGAGCCCTGCGCGCTCGAGGCGGTCGACCGCCGACCAGTCGACCGCGCTTTCGAGCCCGGACACGACGAGCGGCTCGTCCAGGCGCAGGCCGAGCAGCACGCGCTCGCTGCGAAGCACCTCGTCGGTGAGCTCCTCCAGCTCCCGCGCGGGACGCCGCCCGGCTCGCAGCGCCGCGAGGTATTCGCCCAGCCTGGGCGTCGTGCGCCAGCGGCGCCCGTCGATCGTCGAGACCGCGCCGATCCCGAGCCCGAGGTAGTCGCGGCCGTGCCAGTAGGCGAGGTTGTGCCGCGAGCGCAGGTCGCGCCCGTCCGCAAGCTCTGGCGACCGGCAGAAGTTCGCGGTCTCGTACCAGCGGTAGCCGGCCGCGCCGACCCGCTCGACGACGCGCTCGAAGTACGTCTCCATCGCCTCGGCCTGGCGCGCGAGCTCCTCGCCGTGCGCGTGGGTGAAGCGGGTGCCCGGCTTCGCCTCCAGCTCGTAGCAGGAGAGATGCTCCGGCTCGAGCTCAAGCGCCGCGGTCAGGTCGGCGTCGAGGTCGGCGGAGCTCTGGCCCGGGATCCCGTAGATCAGGTCGAGGGAGACGTTGTCGAAGCCGGCCGCGCGCAGAGCCGAGACCGCGCGGCGCACGTCGTCCGGGCCGGCCTGGCGGTCGAGCACCTCGAGCAGGCGCGGCTGGAAGCTCTGCGCACCGAGGGAGACGCGCGTCACTCCGGCCTCGCGCAGGAGCGCGGCGAGCGTGGGCGTGACGGTCTCCGGGTTCGCCTCGACGGTCACCTCGGCCGCGGGCGGCAAGGCTCGCAGCAGGCGCGAGAGCTGAGCGGGCTCCGTGAACGTCGGCGTGCCGCCGCCGAGGAAGACGCTCTCCAGCCGCGGCGCCAGCACCCCGCCCTCGAGCGCGAGCTCCGCGAGCAGCGCGTCGACGTACGCCTGATGCTGTCCACGTCGCCCGACGACCGTGACGAAGTCGCAGTAGCCGCACCGCGACGAGCAGAACGGCAGGTGCACGTACAGATGCCGGACGCCCGCGCTCACTTCTTCCCTGCGTCGAGGTTCAGCACCGCGAGGAACGCCTCCTGCGGGACCTCCACCGATCCCGACCTGCTTCATGCGCCGCTTCCCCGCCTTCTGGCGCTCGAGCAGCTTTCGCTTGCGCGTGATGTCGCCGCCGTAGCACTTCGCGAGCACGTCCTTGCGCTTCGCCTTGATCGTCTCGCGCGCGATCACCCGGGAGCCGATGGCCGCCTGGACGGGGACGTCGAACAGCTGGCGCGGAATCTCCTCGCGCAGCTTGTCCACGAGCGCCCGGCCGCGCGAGTACGCGCCGTCGCGGTGGACGATCAGCGAGAGTGCGTCGACCAGCTCGCCCGCGATCAGGACGTCGACCCGTGCGAGGTCGCCCTCGCGGAACTCGATCACGTCGTAGTCGAAGCTCGCGTAGCCACGTGTGCGCGACTTCAGCTGGTCGTAGAAGTCGAGCACGATCTCCGCGAGCGGGAGCTCGTAGAGGAGCAACACGCGCTCCTCGGAGAGGTACTCCATGTGGTCGAAGCGCCCGCGCCGCTCGGTGTTCAGCTCCATCACCGGGCCGACGTAGTCCTTCGGGACGATGATCGACGCGCGGATGTACGGCTCCTCGACGCGCTCGATCTCGGCGGGCATCTCGGCCGGGTTGTGCACCTCGAGCTCCTCGCCGGCCTTGGTCAGCACGCGGTAGGCGACGTTGGGCGCGGTGACGAGCAGGTCGAGGTCGAACTCCCGCTCGAGCCGCTCGCGGACGATCTCCATGTGGAGGAGGCCGAGGAAGCCGCAGCGGAAGCCGAAGCCGAGCGCCTGCGAGGTCTCGGGCTCGTAGAAGAGCGCGGCGTCGTTCAGCTTCAGCCTCTCGAGCGCGTCGCGGAGGTCCGGGTAGTCGTCCGAGTCCGTCGGGAAGAGCCCGGCGAAGACCATCGGCTTGACGTCCTTGTAGCCGGGCAGTGGCTCCGCCGCCGGCTGCCGCTCCGACGTGAGCGTGTCCCCGACGCGCAGCCGGCTGACGTCCTTGAGCCCGGTCACGACGTAGCCGACCTCGCCCGCGCCGAGCGACTCGGCCGCGCGCATCGTCGGCGAGAAGAACCCGACCTCCTCCGCCTCGAAGCGCGTGCCCTGCGCCATCGCGCGCAGCCCTTCGCGGGCGCTGAACGACCCGTCGACCACGCGCACGAACGCGACCACGCCGCGGTACTGGTCGTACGCCGAGTCGAAGATGAGCGCGCGCGCCGGCGCGTCGCGGTCGCCTGCCGGCGGCGGGATCCGCTCGACGAGCGCGTCGAGCAGCGCCTCGGTCCCCTCGCCCGTCTTCGCCGAGATCCGGAGAACGCGCTCGGCGCTCTCACCGACGAGCTCCGCGATCTCCGCGGCCCTGGCGTCCGGGTCGGCCTGCGGGAGGTCGATCTTGTTGACCACGGGGACGATCTCCAGGTTGTTCTCGATCGCGAGGTACGCGTTGGCGACGGTCTGCGCCTCGACGCCCTGCGAGGCGTCGACCACGAGCAGCGCTCCCTCGCAGGCCTGCAGAGAGCGCGAGACCTCGTAGGTGAAGTCGACGTGGCCCGGGGTGTCGATCAGGTTGAGCTGGTGGCCCTTCCAGGCGACGCGCACGGCCTGCGCCTTGATCGTGATCCCGCGCTCGCGCTCGAGCTCCATCGTGTCGAGCACCTGCGCGCGCATCGCCCGGCCGGTCACGGTCTCGGTCAGCTCGAGGATGCGGTCGGCCAGCGTCGACTTCCCGTGGTCGATGTGGGCGATGATCGAGAAGTTGCGGATGCGGGCCTGATCCATCGGCGTGGAGCGTAGCGGCGGGCTCAGGCCTCCAGGGTCTCGCGGTCCAGCCGCATGAGGCGGTGCGGCACGCCGACCCAGGGGATCATCCCGACGCTGCGACCCTCGAGCTGGATGAGATAGAGGTCGGTCAGATCGTCGCCGTCGATCGCGGCCTTGTAGCCGGCCAGCGAGCCGGGCGGGTCCCGCCACCACAGGCGGACGTGCTCCTGCGCGAGCCACTCGCGCACGAGCGGCAGGTCACGCGTCGCCGGCGGGAGGAACTCGATCATCAGGTTCCTTGCGGCGGCGAAGCGACCGCAGCGCCTGGAGCTCGTGGACTCCGAACACGCTGCAGCAGACCAGGTACGTGACGGTGCCGAGCACGAGCGCAAGCCCGACTGCGCCGATCTGCGCTCCGATCCCGTGCCCGAGCGTCCTGTCGAGGCCCGCCCAGACCCCGTAGACGACGCCGGCCACGATCGCCGAAGCGAGCGAGATCAGCACGAACGCCCGCGCGGTGCGCCGCAGGTCGATGTCGCGCAGGCGCCGCTGCAGCAGCCAGAGGAGCACGGCGGTCCCGGCGATGTTCACTAGGGAGGTCGACAGGGCGATCCCCCACGTTCCGACCCGGTAGAAGGCGGCGTCGAGCGCCGCGTTCAGGCCGAGGTTGCCGAGCGCCACCGAGGTCGGGATCCAGGGCGACTGCAGGCTGAAGAAGGCGCGGTTCAGCATCAGCATCGAGCCGTTGAACGTGAGCCCGAGCGAGAACGCGGCCAGGGCGGCGGCGACCACGGGGGTCTGGCCCGGCCCGAACTGCCCGCGCTGGTAGACCAGGCGGACGATCGGCTCGGCGAGGACCGCCGAGACGACGCTCGCGGGTATGAGCAGGAAGGCGATCTGCCGCAGCCCGACGCCGACCCGGTCGCGGAAGCCCACCATGTCGCCTCGCGCCGCGAAGCGCGAGAGCGAAGGGAAGAGCACGGTCGCGACGGCCACCGAGAACATCCCCTGCGGAAGCATGTAGAGGCGGAAGGCCTTGTCGAGCGAGGTCGGCGCCAGCTCCGGGTCGATCAGCCGCGAGGCGAAGATCGAGTCCACGAGCAGGTTGAAGTTGATCAGCCCGAGCCCGATCGTCACCGGGACCATCAGGACGAAGACGCGTCTGACGGCCGGGTCGCGCCAGTCGATCAGGAACTGCAGCCGTCCGTCGAGCCCTCGCAGCCAGGGGACCGGCAGCAGGACCTGGATCACCGTCCCGATGACGATCGAGATGGCGTAGACGTACAGCTGCGCGTTGATCGTGTGCGCGCGCGGGACGCCGATCACGAGGCCGACGATGATCGCGACGTTCCAGAAGATCGGCGTGATCGCCGGCACGGAGAACTGCTCGTAGCTGTTGAGGATCCCGACGATCACGCCCGAGATCCCGAGCAGCGTCACGATCGGGAAGAGGACGCGCGAGAGGCCGATCGCGAGCTGCGGGTCGCCGCCGGGATCGCCGAACGGGCGGATGATCAGCGGCGCGAAGATGATCAGCAGCGAGGTCAGGGCGCCGAGCCCCAGCAGCATCAGCCAGAAGATGGTCGACGCGACGCGCCAGGCCCGCTTGCGCTCGCCCTTCGCCAGGAGCTCGCTGAAGACCGGGACGAACGCAGACGAGAGCGCCTGGTCGGCGACGAGCGAGCGCACGAGGTTCGGCACCTGGAATGCGACCGTGAACGCGTTGACCCGGCCAGCGGCGCCGAAGTAGTACGAGGCGAAGATCTCCCGGACGAGGCCCGCGATGCGCGAGACACCGGTGGCGAGGGAGAAGATCGCCGTCGACCACGCCAACCGGCGGGCGTGGGCCGCGCCTCGCTCGTCCACGGGGCCGAGTATAGGAACGCGCTCCGTCGTCACCGCGCAGCCCCGGCCTTGCGCGTGGCGTACGGGAGGTCTAGGCCGGCCGCGTCCCTTCCAGCCGTGGCCGCACTTCAGGCGCCCGTAGCCTCCTCCCCGCTGCGAGCGTATCGGGGGAATGCGCGCGGATGTGTGCCGTGGCTGTTACGAAAGCGTGCCGATCCTCGAAGGGCGGCTGCGGGGATCGTCGGCGCGCTGCTGCTACCATCGCCGGGCCCGCAACGCGGGCCTTTTCACGTCATGCCGAACCTCAAGCAACAGAAGAAGCGCGTTCGCACTGCGTCCCAGGAGCACCTGGAGAACCTCCGCTACCTCTCGTCGGTGAAGACGCTCAACCGCCGTCTGCGCGCGGCCGTCGCCGAGGGCGACAAGGATCGGATCGCTGCCGAGCACCGCGAGCTTGTCCGCCGGATCGACAAGGCCGCCTCGCGCGGAGCCCTGCACCGGAACGCTGCGGCGCGCAAGAAGTCGCAGGCCGCCCGCCTCGCGGCCGGCGCGCCCAGCTCCTAGGCGCCCTCTCTAGGCCGTCGCCCTGTCGCCCGCCGCGGCCGGCGTGCTGCGCGTTATCTCGATGAGCGTGCGTGTGAACTCGAGCTCGCCTGGCAGCCTGCTGCCGCCTTTGAGCGCGTGGTCGAGGCGCGCGAGCGAGACGATCACCCTGTCGAGCTCCTCGTCTCCGAAGTTCTCGGCTTGCCCGTAGAGCTTCTGGACGTAGAACCGGTTTCTGTTCATCCGCTCCGCGGCTGCGGCGGGCGGCACGCCCTCGGCGGCCAGGCGACGGCACTCGCGCACCCGCTGGACGTGGTTCGTCAGAAGGCCGGTCACGCGGAGCAGGACGTCGCGCGCGGCGTCGCCCGAGCGCTCGACGATCCGCTCGCTCGCGGCAACCGCTCCACCGACGTCTCGCCCTCCCCAGGCATCGGTGAGGTCGAACGGCGGGGCCTCTGCACGAGCCGGGACGAGCTCCGCGATCTCGCGTTCGCCGATCTGCTCTCCGTCGGCCCAGATAGCGAGCTTGTCGATCTCGGTCGCGAGCTCGTCGGCGTTCTCGCCGACCAGCTCGACCATCGCCCGAGCCGCCTCGGCGTCGATCCGGACTCCGCGCTCGGCGAACTGCGCCTCGACCCAGCGCGGGAGATCCGCTTTGCGGCCCCTGGGCTTCGTGGGCACGTCGAACACGAGCACCTCACCCGCCCTCGCGACGGCCTTGGCAAGAGCCGAGTCCTTCTTGACCTCTTTGCCGACAAGGGCGAGCACCGTGGTCGGCGCGGGACGACGGAGGTACTCCTGAAGCGCCTTCAAATCGTTGGCCTTCCAGCGCTCGACCTCGGAGACGACCACCAAACGGCTCTCGACGACGAACAACCCGAGTGCGTTGCATGCCGCGACAGCATCCTCGCCGCTCGCCTCTTGGGCGGTCAGGAGCTCGGTCGCATCCTCGCCGATGCGGTTGCGGAGGCGGCGCAGGGCACGCTCGACCTTCGGGTGATCGGTCCCGGTGATCAGGTAGGCCGCGGCGAGCTCTGCCACCGCCGCCAAGCATAGGCGGAGCAGGCGGCTGCGACGACGAGCACGACCAGCAGGCCGCGGCCCGAGCGCACCTGGGCGCCCGGAAGGCCGCCGACGATCCGGGCGCACGCGGCGAGGTACGCCGCGCACCAGCCGTTGAGCCACGCGATCGCGATTCCGGCGGGCGGATAGACGAGACCCGCGAGCGCCGCGGCGAACCCGAGCGCGAGCAACGGGGCGACCGCAGGGGCGGCAAGCGCGTTCGCCGGCACCGTCAGGAGCGGAACCGCGTGGAACTGGAACCAGAGCACCGGCGCGGTCACGAGGCCGCACGCGGTCGAGACCGCAAGGCCGGCGGCAAGCTTCGTCGGGAGCGGATAGCCCTCGAGCGCTCGCAGGAAACGCGGCACGAGTAGGAAGATCGACGCGACGGCCGCGAACGAGAGCTGGAAGCCGGCGTCGAGAAGGACGTACGGGTTCCAGGCGAGCAGCACCAGCGCGCCGAGCAGCAGGAAGTACCAGCGGTCCGCCTGTCTCGCGAGGAGCCACGCCACCGAGCCGAGCGCTCCTGCGATCGCCGCTCTCACGACCGACGGCTGAGGGCCGACGGCGAGCACGTACGCGCCGATCGAGCACAGCGCGCCGACCTGGCCGAGCCAGCGCGGAAAGCCGAGCAGCCACGCGAGCGCGATCGCGCCGACGGCGACGAGCGCCACGTTCTGGCCTGAGACCGCGAGCAGGTGATAGAGCCCCGAGGCGCGGAAGCGGTCGCGTAGTTGCCGCGGGAGCGCCTGCTCGTCGCCGAGGACGACGCCTTCGACCACGCCGCGGCGCTCGCCGTGAAGGCCGGGCGCGATCGACGACGCGAGCCACGCGCGAAGCCTGTCGGAGACGCCCGCGAGCCCGCCGCGATGGCCGATCAGCCTCCAGCGATCCGCGCGCAGGACGACGTGCACGCCGTGGCGCGCGAGCCAGGTGCGTTCGTCGAATCCGTCCTTCGGCGGTTTCGGCAAGCGAACCGTCGTGATCGCCTCGAGCACGCCTCCCTGCGGAGGCGAGCGACCGAGCGGCAGCTCGAGCAACACGGGCTCGCGCAGGCGTAACCACCCGAAGCGGCGCACCTGGGCGGGGACGCGCAGCTGGAACCGCGCTCGGCGAACGGGTCCGGTCACGACGAGCACCGAGCGCTCGGCCGTGTCGACGCGCGCCAGAAGGACGCTTCGGTCGATCGCAGCGAGTCGCGCGCTCCCCCACCACCAGCCGGCGAGGAAGAGCACTCCGGCGATGACCCACGGGCGCGCTTCCTCGACCGTGACGGCCAGAACCGCGAGCAGGCTGACGCCGAGCGCAACGACGACCCACGACGTGCGTGCGAGATTCGCCGCCGCGACCCCGACGCACAGCGAGGCGAGCAGCGCGTGCGGCGAGGCGCGGGCCGCGCTCACGGGACGACCAGATCCCGGAGCTGCTCCAGCCGCTTCGGCCCGATCCCGGGAACGGCGTCGAGCTCGTCGGCCGAGTGGAACGCGCCGTGCTTCGTACGGTAGTCGAGGATCTTCTGGGCCGTGACTGGCCCGACACCGGGCAGCGTGTCGAGCTGCTCAAGCGACGCCGTGCTCAGCTGGACCGGAGCCGCGGGAGCGGCACCGCCCGAGCCGGGACCCGCCGAGCCAGAACCACTCCCGGCGGCAACCGGCGCCCCGCGCCGGGGCACGACGATCTGCTCCCCATCGGCCAGCGGCGCAGCGAGGTTCACCTGCGCGAGATCGGCCTTCGGGGTCGCCCCTCCGGCGCGGGTGACAGCGTCCGCGATCCGCGAGCCGTCGGCAGAGCCGGTACAGGCCTGGCAGCCGAACGGCCCCGACCACGTCCACGACCACCCGCGCCTTTGGAGCTTCGGCCGCGCCGATGCCGGAGGACGGCGGCGGGGGGAGAGGCGCCGCCGGAGTCGTCGTGCCCGCCGGCAGGACGTAGCGGGCCGCGAGCAGCAACAGCACGAGCGCGACCGCGGCAGCCAGGAGCGGCCGCCGACGCTGGAGAAGGAACTCCGGCATCCCGCGAGCGTGCCGACGAAACCGTCACGCGTGGGTAACGCCTTCGTGCCGAAAGCGTGACGAGAACGCTGAGCGGCGAGAGCGCCTAAGGCATCGCTTGCGATGCCGACGTCAGGGCGCGCGGGCTCTGCTCGTGCGTCCGTCGGAACTGACCGGTCGACCCGAGTGAACTCGTCCGAAACCGCCTAAGGCATCGCTTGCGATGCCGGCGTAAGGACGCGCGGGCTCTGCTCGCGCGTTCGTCGGAACCGACCGGTCGACCCGAGTGAACTCGTCCGAAACCGCCTAAGGCATCGCTTGCGATGCCGACGTCAGGACGCGCGGGCTCTGCTCGCGCGTTCGTCGGAACCGACCGGTCGACCCGCGTGAACTCGTCCGAAACCGCTCTTAGACGACGATGTTCACGAGCTTGCCCGGCACGACGATCGTCTGGCGCACCTGCTTGCCGTCCAGATGCGCTCGCACCCGGTCCGAGGCGAGCGCGCGCTCGACCAGCTGCTCCTGAGACTCCTCGACCGAGGCCTCGACCCGATCACGAACGCGGCCGTTCACCTGGATCACGAGCTCGAAGGTCTCCCGCACGAGCTTCGAGTCGTCCGCGACCGGCCAGGGCTGCTCCCACAGACGTTCGTGCCCGAGGACAGACCAGAGCTCCTCGGCGATGTGCGGCGCGTAGGGCTGGATCAGCGAAACGGCCGTCTCCGCCGCAAAGCGGGCCCCAGGCGCGGATGCCTCCTGCCCCAGCTCGTTCACCAGCTCCATCACCGCCGCGATCGGCGTGTTGAAGACGAAGCGCCGTCCGATGTCGTCGGACACCCTGGCGATCGTCTCGTGCGCCTTGCGCGTCAGCGGCCCGTCCTCCTCGCCACCCTCGCTCTCAGCAGCCTCGTTGACGATCCGCCACAGCCGCCGCAGGAAGCGCGCGACGCCCTCGACACCTTCCTCGGTCCAGTCCATGTCCTGGTCGGCGGGGCCGAGGAAGAGGATGTAGAGCCGGACCGCGTCGGCGCCGTGCATGTCGACGAGCACGTCCGGGCTCGTCACGTTGCCCTTCGTCTTGGACATCTTCACGCCGCCCTGCCGGACCCACCCCTGGTGGAACAGGCGCTGGAACGGCTCCCGGAAGCCGAGGAGTCCGAAGTCGTTCAGGCCCTTGACGAAGAAGCGCGAGTAGAGCAGGTGGCCGGTGGCGTGGTCGATTCCGCCCACGTACTGGTCGACGGGCATCCAGTAGTCGACGAGCCGCGCGTCGAACGGCGCCGAGTCGTTGTGCGGGTCGCAGTAGCGCAGGAAGTACCAGGAGGAGTCGACGAACGTGTCCATCGTGTCGGCCTCCCGCCGGCCTGCACCGCCGCAGCGCGGGCACGGCACGTTCATCCACTCCTCGTTCGAGGCCAGCGGCGGCTTGCCCTTCGGCCGGTAGTCCTCGACCTCGGGCAGGAGCAGCGGCAAGTCCTCGTCCGGCACCGGAACGACACCGCACTGCTCGCAGTAGACGATCGGGATCGGGCAGCCCCAGTACCGCTGGCGCGAGAACGACCAGTCGCGGAGGCGGTAGCTGACGGCCGGCGCGCCGCGCCCCTGCTCACGCAGCCACTCGACGATCTTCTCCTTCGCCTCGTCCGCGGCCAACCCGCTGAACTCGCCCGAGTCGACCAGCGCGTTCGTCTCCTCGTCGATCACGGGACGGATCGGCAGGTCGTAGCGCTCGGCAAACTCGCGGTCGCGTTCGTCGTGCGCGGGCACGGCCATGATCGCGCCGGTCCCGTAGTCCATCAGCACGTAGTCCGCGATCCAGACGGGGATCGGCTCGCCGTTCACCGGGTTGATCACGTGATGGCCGGTGAAGATCCCGTCCTTCTCCTTCGTCTGGCGCTCCTCGACCGGCCGCGCGCCCGCCTTCTCGACGTAGGCCCGGATCTCGTCGTTCGCCAGGCGCTCGACGAGCGGGTGCTCCGGCGCGAGCACGAAGAACGTCGCGCCGAACAGCGTGTCGGGCCGCGTCGTGAAGACGGCGATGTCGGCGTCCAGCGCTTCGTCGCGGAAGAGCACGTCGGCGCCCTCGGAGCGGCCGATCCAGTTCCGCTGGATGGTCTTCGTCCGCTCGGGCCAGTCGATCAGCGCCAGGTCCTCGAGCAGCTGGTCGGCGTACGCCGTGATCTTGAAGAACCACTGCTCCATGTTGCGGGCGACGACGGGGGTCCCGCATCGTTCGCAGCGCCCGTCGATCACGTACTCGTTGGCGACGACGGTCTGGTCGTTCGGGCACCAGTTGACCGGCGCCTCCTTGCGGTACGCCAGGCCCGCCTCGAAGAAGCGGAGGAACAGCCATTGCGTCCAGCGGTAGTAGTCGGGGTCGTGTGCGGAGACTTCCCGGTCCCAGTCGATCGCCCACCCCAGGCGCTGCATCCCGGAACGAAGGTTTGCGATGTTGCGCTCGATGATCTCCCTGGGATGGCCGCCCTCGCGGATCGCGGCGTTCTCGGCGGGCAGGCCGAACGAGTCCCAGCCCATCGGACGCAGGACGGTCGACCCGCTGCGCCGGTGGTAGTGGGTCAGCACGTCGCCGAGCGTGTAGTTGAGGACGTGCCCCATGTGCAGGGTGCCGGAGGGGTACGGCAGCATCTCGAGCATGTAGAACTTCCCGCCGGGCTCCTCTCCGGGCTCGGGGTTGGCGACGTTGAAGGCACGCTCTGCCTCCCAGACCTGCTGCCATTTCGCTTCGATCGACTTCGGGTCGTACGTCTCCATCACGCCTCCGGATACAAAAAGACCTCTCGTTTCGAGAGGCCAGGTGGAAGCTGACGCGGTGGGCCGCGCTGGCTTCCTGCGCTACTCGAGAAGGTGCTCCATTGCGGGTGACTTTAGCATCCCACCAACGAAACCAGGAGGTGCCGGTTGGCCGGCTACACGAAGTTGAACCTGAAGGAAGACGTCGAGGACCAGGCCCCGAAGTTCGGGATGGACGAGCTCGAGTTCCGGATGGCGCGCGTTCCGCTCGAGCTCGAGAACTCGGGCGTCTCGTACATGCGCGTCGCCCCGAACTTCCGCCTTCCCTTCGGGCACACGCACAACGTGCAGGAGGAGGTCTACGTGTTGATCAGCGGGAGCGCGCGCCTGAAGCTCGACGACGACATCGTCGAGCTGAAGCCGTTCGACGCGGTGCGGGTCCACAACGAGACGATGCGGAACCTCGAGGGCGGCCCGGAAGGTGCGGAGCTGATCGCCATCGGTGCGCCGAACACCGGCCCCGGCGACGGCCCGATGACGCAGGACTGGTGGCAGGACTGACGGTCCTAGGGATCAACCACATCGCATTCCGGACGCCGGACCCGGCGGGGCTCAAGCGCTTCTACTCCGAGCTCCTGGGCGCCGAGGAGGTCGACGGCGCGCACCACCCGCTGCGGGTCGGCAGGACGATGCTCGTCTTCTTCGAGTCGGCTGAAGGCGGCGCGCCCGCCGACCCGGACGAGATCTCGTTCGACTGCGACGCGGCGGGCTTCGATGCCTGCTACGAGCGGGCGCAGGCCCTCGGCGTGGTGGAGCGGGGGCCGGTGTCGCACACGCCGTTGTCGAAGGGCTTCGTCGTCCGCGACCCGGACGGGCGCAGGATCGAGCTGACGCACGACGACCTCGGCGTCTACTGGCGCGAGTGATCGGCGCGCTGTTCCCGGACACGGCGGCCGTCGAGGGCGGCGAGCTCGCTCTCGGCGGGGTCTCCGCGTCCGCACTGGCCGAGGAGCACGGGACGCCGCTCGTCGTCTACTGCGAGGCGACGCTGCTCTCCGCGGCCCGCGCGTACCTCGGCGCGGCGCCGGATGCGCTCGTGCTCTACAGCGTCAAGGCGTTTCCGAGCCTGGCGCTGCTGCGGCTGCTCGCAGCGCAGGGTCTCGGAGCAGACGTGTCGACGCTCGGAGAGCTCACGTTCGCGCGGCGGGCCGGGATCGACGGCGAGCGGATCGTCGTGCACGGCAACAACAAGGGCGACGACGAGCTGCGCGCGGCCGCGGAGGCCGGGACGCGCTTCGTCGTCGTGGACGCGCTCGACGAGATCGAGCGGGCGGCCGAGGCAGGCGTCGCCCGCGTGCTGGTGCGCGTCACGCCCGGAATCGACGCCGACACGCACGCCGCGATCCGGACCGCACACCACGGCTCCAAGTTCGGGCTCCCGCCCGACCAGGCGGCAAAGGCGATCGCAGCCGGCCGGGAGGCGGGCCTCGACGTCGCGGGGCTGCACCTGCACATCGGCTCGCAGCTGCTCGACACCGAGGCGGCGAAGTCGAGCATCGACTGGCTCGGCGCGTTCGCGGCCGACTGCCGTGCCGAGCTCGGCTGGGTTCCGTCCGTGGTCGACCTCGGCGGCGGGCTCGGGATCCAGTACGTCGAGGGCGAGCGGCCGCCCGCGATCGCGGAGTTCGTCGCCACGCTGCTCGAGCGGCTCGACCACGCGTGGACGCTGCACGGCCTCCCCCGCCCAGAGGTGATCCTCGAGCCCGGCCGCTCGCTCGTCGGGCACGCGGCGGTGACGCTCTACCGCGTCGGCGTCGTCAAGCAGGCCACGGAGTCGACGACCTACGTCGCGATCGACGGCGGGATGTCCGACAACCCGCGGCCGCAGCTCTACGGCGCGCGCTACGAGGCCCTGCTCGCGAACCGCGCGGACGAGGAGCCGTCAGGCGCGTACACGGTCTGCGGGAAGCACTGCGAGTCGGGCGACGTGCTGATCGACTCCGTCCAGCTCCCCGAGCCGAGGCGCGGCGACCTCCTCGCCGTTCCCGGGACCGGCGCGTACACGCTCGCGATGGGCTCGAACTACAACGCGGTCCCGCGCCCGGCGGCCGTGCTCGTCTCGGACGGCAAGGCGCGGCTCATCCGCCGCCGCGAGACGGTCGAAGACCTACTTGGTCTCGAGGTCTCGTAGCTCCGCGAGCCGCTCGCGCATTCGGTCGGCCATGACGATGTACTCCTTGAGCTCGTACCGCTCGAGCGCCTGCTCCAGCGCCACAATGGCCTCGTCGGCCCGGCCCGAGAGCGACTGTACCTCTGCTAGCGCCGCATATGCATCGCCCTGCTCGCTGAGGAAGTCGGTCTCCTCCGCGATCTCGACACCCCTCTGGACAAAGCCCTCGGCGGCCTCGAAGGCACCCTCTCGAGCCAGCACCGTCGCGCGCGCAGCCCACTCGTGTGTGAGGAGATCGCCCGGCGAAGCATTCTCCTCGACCATTCGGGCAAGCGTCTCGGCCTCGGCCCAGCAACCCTTCGCAGCGAGCACGCCGGCGAGCTGGCCGACGGTTGTCATGAGGTAGGTCCTCTCGCCGAAGCGCTCGAGCTCTTCGACGCCCCGCCGGAGGTAGCGCTCGGCAGCGGCGAGATCTCCGGCGAGCTCCTCTATGAACCCGCCGATCTGCGCGCGAGCAGTCGCCGCGACGACGTGTAGACCGAGCTCCTCGCGCGCTGCAATCCCCAGCTCGAGCGAGCGGCGGGCGGCCTCGAAGCGTCCGAGCATCGCTTCGAGCCTCGCCCGCGCCGTGGCAGCGATGCCCGGCTGCAACCCATCGCTTGTCGTTAGCCCATCGAGGAGCCGGAGGGCCTCGGTGACCGGGGTCGGGCCCCAGGCCCAGGCGAGCGCGAGCTGCCGCACCGCCTCGAGCTCCAGGCGGTGATCGCCTGCCCGGAGCGCGTGAGCCCGTGCCTGCTCGACCAGCTCGGCCGTCCGGCCCGCCTGGCATTGAGACCAGCTCAGCTCCCCGAGCAAGAGGAGCGTGTCCGCCTGACCACGCTCGTCCCCGAGACGTTCGAACAACGGCGAGAGTTGCTCCGCCTCCCCGATCAGCTTCTCGACGTCTATCTGGCTTTCGAAGTACATCCGGCCTCTGAGAAGCGCCAGGCTCGCGCGACACTCCGTTCGCTCGTCGGCGGCCGCTCGGGCCAGCTCCACGGCCTCGGCGAGCACCTCGCCTGCGCGCGCGTGATCACCGCCTTCGTCGAGGACCGTGCCGAGGTCGGGGAGGAGGGCCAGTCGCGCGGGATCGTCGCGCGGCAGCAGCTCTGCGGCTCGCCCGAGCAGCGAACGAGCCGCGTTTCGGTCACCGGCTGCGAGCGCACGACGACCGCTCGAGACGAAGAGCTCTGCCGCCCGGCGGGCAAGAGCCTCCTCGGGCAAGCCGAGGTCGGCCCGGTAGCGAAAGGACTGGTCGAGGTGATAGGCGAGGATCGCCTCGTACTCGGCGCGACGGTCGCCCACCTTCTCCTCGAGCCAACCGGCATACGCCTCGTGCAGCTCGGCGCGGGCCTCTTTCGGGATCGACTCGTAGGCGGCGTCTCGCAGGAGCAGGTGGCGGAAGCGAAAAGCGTCCTCGTCCGCGAACTCCGGCTCGTCCGGCCGCACGAGCTCCTTGCGCACGAGCGAGAGCAGGTGGACGCTCACCTCCGGCCTCAGCGGCTCCGGTGCAAGCGCCGCGACCGCACCTCGGTGGAACAGCTTCCCCTCGACGGCGGCGCGCTCGGCGACGGCTCGCTCTTCCGACGAGAGGCGGTCGAGCCGCGCCCCCAGTAGAGCATGGATCGTGGGCGGAACGGAGAGGTCGCCGAGATCAACAGCCGCCGCCCAGGAGCCGTTCCGCCGCTCGAGCAGGCCGTCGTCGATGAGCATCTCGAGCATCTCCTCGACGAAGAGCGGATTCCCCTCGGCAGCCGCGAGGATGCGAGTCTGGGCTGCCTCGGTGAGCGAACCGCCCAGGAGGTTGCGGAGGAGCACCTCGCAGTCGCTCTCCGAGAGCGGCTCGAGCAAGACCGAAGTGGCGTTCAGTTTGCCGCCGCCCCAGGCCGGTCGCTCGTCGAGGAGCTCGGGCCGTGCGAGGCAGACGACCAGGATCGGAGCGCCCCTGGACCAGTCGGAAAGGTGGTCGACGAAGTCGAGAAAGGTCGGCTCCCCCCATTGAACGTCGTCGAACACGACGACGAGCTGCCGCTCCCGCGCGATCTCCTCCAGGAGCTTGCGCACCGCGAAGAAGAGCTCCTCGGGAGCGGACGTCCCGCCTTCGAGCAGCCCGCGTACAGCCGAGGATCGCTCCCCGAGCTCGTCGAGGACCTCGTAGAGGGGCCTGAACGTGATCCCGTCGCCGTACGGGAGGCAGCGTCCGCTCAGGACGCGCGCTTCATTGCCGAGCTCGCGAACGAGCTCCCCGACGAGGCGAGACTTGCCGACGCCGGCCGGGCCTAGAACCGTGAAGAGGTGACAGGAGTTGTCACCGACGGCGCGGTCGAATGCTTGGCGAAGCGACGCTCGCTCGCGTTCGCGGCCCACCATCGGCGAGTCGAGCCGGCGTTCGAACGGCTCCGCCCCCGCGTGGAGAGCGAGCAGGCGTCGGGCCCGAACAGCCTCGCTCTTCCCTTTGGCTTCGACCGCGGCCGGCTCCGCCTCGACGGCGTCGCGCACGAGGCGGTGAGTCGCCTCTCCCAGGAGGATCTCGCCGGGCTGTGCGGCCTGCTCCAGCCGGGCGGCAACGTTGACGGCGTCGCCCGTCACGAGAGCCTCGCCCGTGCCCGCCACGACCTCGCCGGTGTTGACGCCAATGCGGGCCTCGAGGCCGAGCGCAGCTACCGCGTCACGCAACTCGACGGCCGCCCGCAGGGCGCGAAGCGCGTCGTCCTCGTGCACCTGCGGGATCCCGAAGACGGCCATCACTGCGTCTCCGATGAACTTCTCGACGGAACCGCCGTGCCGCTCGAGCGCTGCCCGCGCCTCGTCGAAGTACCGTGACTGGACGCTACGCAGCGCTTCCGGGTCCATCGCGTCGCCGCGAGCCGTGAAGCCGGCGAGGTCGCAGAAGAGCACGGTCACGGTCTTCCGAACATCGCGCGACGCCGGCGCTTCGAGAGCGGCAGCGCAGGAATCGCAGAAGCGGGCGCCTTCCCGATTCTCGGCTCCGCAGCGCGGACACGTCACGCGCGCGAGTCTACGGCGCACCCGCCGTTAGCGAAACGGCGGGTGGAGCCGCAGCAGCAACGGGTGCCGCGGCTTCCGGGTGAAGTCGAAGTCGCGCGTCAGGTCGCCGAGCACCGGGACGTCCTCGCGCACGGTGGGCCGCGGGTCGGGCCGCCCGTCCGTCGCCGGGTCGAGACGCAGGCCGCCGAGGAAGTCGTCCTCGATGAACTTCGCGTAGGCGTCGAAGCTCAGGGTCTGGTGGTCGATGAATCCGCGCCGCGCGTACGGCGAGATCACGAGCGCCGGAACACGCAGCCCGTAGCCGTTCTGGTCGACCGCGGGCGGCACGACGTGGTCGTAGAAGCCGCCCCAGTCGTCCCACGCGAGGAAGATCGCGCTGGAGGACCAGTTCGGACTTCGCATGACCGCGTTGATCACGCTCGTGACATACGCCTGACCCGCCCGGACCGACTTGGGCGGATGCTCGCTCACCGCGTCGCTGGGCGTGAGCCAGGAGACGGCGGGAAGCCTGCCCTTGCGCGCGTCGCTGAAGAAGTGCTTCATGGAGACGACGTTCCGGACCTGCTTGTCCTGGCGCACGGTCGTGAACCACGGGAGCGGGTTCCAGCTCCCGGGCGTCTTCGCCCTCTGCGGGACCGAGCCGCAGATCATCTCGTCCTCCTCGCAGTCCGGTTCCGTGCCGGTGAACACGTAGTAGCGCCAGGAGACGTGGTTCCTGTGCATCAGGTACGTCAGGTCGGTCCAGGCGTAGCTGGGCACGCGGCCGGTCGGGTTCTGCGGCGTGTGAGGGGGCGCGAGCGGGTTCTCGACCGCGTTGACGCAGCTCATCGGGTCGTTGCGGCGGCGGCATCGTGCCGACCACTCGGAGACCATGAACAGGCGCGCCGGCAGCGTCCATGACGTGATCGGCTCGAACATGTGGTCCTGGAGCACGAAGTGCTTCGCGTACGCCCAGTAGTTCGGGATCTCGCGTCGGTCGAAGTACCCCATCACGTCGGGCCCGCGACGCATCGAGCACTGCGGCGCCTTCGGGTGCGCCCGGCAGCCGTTCTTCAGGCCTCGGCGCGCCTGCGTGATGAAGCCGTTCATCTTGCCGCCGTTGACATCCCGGATCGCGTCGAGGTGCTCGTGCGGCCCGCCGAGGTTCCGGGGCGAGGTCGCGTGGTAGGGCCTGACGCAGCGGTGCCGGTAGGTGTCCGGCACGCAGACGGTGAACTTGCCGTTTCGCCGCGGGAGCCCGTCCGCGCCCGGGTAGGTGCCGAAGTACTCGTCGAACGAGCGGTTCTCCTGCATGACCACGATCACGTGCTTGATCTTGTGGATCCCCGTGGCCGCCGGGCTCGCGGGTGGGCGCGGGCGCGGCGACGCGCCGCATCCGGCTACGACCAACCCCGCTACTGCGAGCGAGACAACCGCTCGAGACCCCACTGCGCGCACGATTGTACGCGCCGAGCGAGCTACCGGAGCGCCAGTTGTGCCGGTCTGATGAGACGCGACGGCGCGACGAGGCCGGCCTCGCTGACCGGCGGGTTCAGCGGCTCGGCGAGCGGCGCGGCGCCGAACGAGGCGCGGCGGCGCTCCTCGGGCGCGTCGTCGTAGAACGTCGTCCGCTGCCGCGGCACGCGGCCGAGCTCGCGGATCGCGGCCTCGAGCCGCTCGGGCGAGGCCTCCTGGCCGTGCGCGGCTCCCGCGGCGCGCGAGATCGACTCGTTCATCAGCGTCCCGCCGAGATCGTTCGCGCCGGCCTTCAGCGCGACCTGCGCGCCCTCCAGCCCGAGCTTCACCCACGATGCCTGGACGTTCGTGATCCACGGATGGAGCGCGAGCCGGGCGACCGCGTGGATCAGGATCGCCTCGCGGAACGTCGGTCCCGGACGCGCGCGGCCCTTGAGGTAGATCGGCGCCTCCATGTGCACGAACGGGAGCGGCACGAACTCCGTGAAGCCGCCGCTGCGCTGCTGCTGCTCGCGCAGGCGCACGAGGTGCCGCGCCCACGAGCGCGGCGAGTCGGCGTGGCCGAACATGATCGTGGTCGTCGAGCGCAGGCCCGCGCGGTGCGCCGCGTCGTGCACCTCCAGCCACTGCTCGGTCGAGACCTTGTCGGGACAGATCACGGCGCGCACCTCGTCGTCGAGGATCTCGGCGGCCGTGCCCGGGAGCGAGGCGAGCCCGGCGTCGCGAAGGAGCGCGAGGTAGTCGTCGAGCGACAGGCCGAGCGTGGCCGCGCCCTGCCAGACCTCGAGCGCGGAGAACGCGTGCACGTGCAGCCCGGGCACCGCCTCCTTCAGCGCGCGGCAGACGTCGAGGTAGTAGTCGCCGGTGAACGCCGGGTGGATCCCGCCCTGGAGGCAGATCTCGGTCGCGCCGCGCTCCCAGGCCTCCTCCCCGCGGCGGACGATCTCGTCGAGCGGGACGAGGTACGGCTTCCCGCGCAGGTCGTCGGCGAGGCGGCCCTTCGAGAACGCGCAGAAGCCGCAGCGGAAGTAGCAGACGTTCGTGTAGTTGACGTTGCGGGTGACGACGTAGCTGACCGTGTCGCCGTTCACCTCGCGCCGCAGGTCGTCGGCGGCGCGCATCACCGCCGCGAGGTCGCGGCCCCGCGCGGAGAAGAGCGTCGTGATCGCGTCCTCGTCGAGCTCGTCGGCGGCGAGCGCAGAGGCGACCCGACCCCGGGCCCGGCCCCGCAGCTCGAGCCGGGGCGGCGACTCGAGCGCCCCCGGCGACCAGCCGTCCTCGCGCCCGAGCCCGTCCGCGTCGGCCCGGCGAAGGACGTGCGGCGCGACCGACTCGTCGACCCAGTCGCTCGAGCTCGGCGACGTAGCGCGGGTAGATCGGCAGCCGCGGCGCGAGCTCGAGGCCCTGCGCCTCGGTCGCCCGGCGCAGCCGCTCCAGCTCGGGCCACGGCGCCTCCGGGTTGACGTGGTCGACGGTGACGGGCGAGACGCCGCCCCAGTCGTCGATCCCCGCCTCGAGCAGGCGCGGGAACTCGTCGTAGCTCAGGTTCGGCGGCGCCTGGATGCTCCACTCGGCCCCGAGCAGCACGCGCGCGGCCGCGCACGTCCAGAGCAGCTCGTCGAGCGGCGGCTCCGGCGCGTCGGCCATCCGCGTCCCGGGCTTGGCGCGGAAGTTCTGGACGATCACCTCCTGGACGTGCCCGTAGCGCTCGCCGAGCTCGCGGATCGCGAGCAGCGACTCGATCCGCTCCTCGCGCGTCTCGCCGATCCCGATCAGGATCCCGGTCGTGAACGGCACGCGCGCCCGGCCGGCGGCCTCGATCGTCGCCAGCCGCCGCGCGGGCAGCTTGTCGGGCGAGCCGAAGTGCGGCCCGCCGCGCTCCGAGAGCCGTTCCGAGAGCGTCTCGAGCATCACGCCCTGCGAGACGCTCACCTCGCGCAGCGCCCGCAAGTCCTCCTCGGCCATGACCCCGGGGTTCAGGTGCGGGAGCAGGCCGGTCTCCTCGAGCACGAGCCGGGCGCAGCGGGCGAGGTACTCGAGCGTCGTCTCGCAGCCGAGCTCCCGCAGCTCGTCGCGCGCGACGCGGTAGCGGAGCTCCGGCTTGTCGCCGAGCGTGAAGAGCGCCTCGTGACAGCCGGCGGCCGCGCCCGCGCGGGCGATCGCGAGCACCTCGTCCTCGCTCAGGTACGCGCGCTCGCCCGCGGCGGGGCGGATGCGCGAACGTGCAGTAGTGGCAGACGTCCCGGCAGAGCTTCGTCAGCGGGACGAAGACCTTCGGCGAGAACGTGACGAGCCGCCCGTGCCCCGCCTCTCGAAGGCGGCAAGCGTCGACGGCAAGCTCCTCCCAGGAAGCCTCGATCAGGTCGCGCGCCTCCACGGCGCGAGACTACTCGCTAGCGAACCCGGAACAGGCCGCCTGAGGCATCGCTTGCGATGCCGTTCTCAGGACGCGCTGGCTCTGCCAGTGCGTCCGTCTGAAATGACCGGTCGGTGTCAGCGGACTCGGAAGAGGCCGCCAAAGGAAACCCAGCGGCCGTTGTGGTACCGCTGGAGCCGCGCCTGGTCGAGCGGGAAGTGGTCGGTCGCCGACGTGTGCACGACCACGCCCGGGAGCAGGAACGGGTCGTTCTTGATGTTCAGGTGCGTGACCGCCTTCATGATGCTCGCCTGCGTCGGGTTCTTGCCGGCCTTCTTGAGCGCCTCGACGAACGTGTGCGCGACGGACATCCCGAAGACGTTGTAGACGTCCTTCGGGGTCGTCCCCTTGTACTTCTTCATGATCGAGCGGTAGAGCTTCATGCCCTTGTCCTTGGCCCAGCGCGGATCGGTCGGATCCTTGAGGAAGACGATCGCGATCGAGCCCTCGGTCTGCTTCTTGCTCGTCCCGGCTGTCGCGAGGCCCATGATGTTCGACGCGCTCGCGACGGCGTTCACGAAGACCTTGGGCTTCCACCCGAGCTTCGACGCATAGACGTAGGACTGGATCGCGAACTTGGGCGTCGCGAACAGCATGAGTGTCTTCACCTTCGCCGCCTTCAGCTTCGCGATCTGCGACTGCACGTCCGAGTCCGTCACGTCGTAGCTCTGCTTCGAGACGATCAGCTTCGCCTTCTTGCCGAGCCCACGCGTGAGCCCTGTCAGCAGGTCCTTGCCGTAGTCGTCGTTCTGGTAGAGGACGCCGACCCGTGCCTTCGGGCTCGTCTTTGCGACGTAGCGACCGTAGATCGTGCCCTCGGCCCGGTAGTTGGGCTGGTACCCGATCGTCCAGGGCCACTGCTTGTAGTCCCTGCCCCACGTCGTCGCCCCGCTCGCGACGAAGAGCTGCGGCACCTTCCTCGCGTTCAGGTACGCGCGCGTGGCGAGATTGTGCTCCGTGCCAAGGCTGTTGAAGATCGCGAACACATGGTCCTGCTCGACGAGCTCACGGGTCTTGTCCACCGTCTGTCCCGGGTCGTAGGCGTCGTCCTTGATCAGGTACTTGATCTTCCGCTTGTTGACCCCGCCGTGGGCGTTGACGTAGCGGAAGTAGGCGGCCGCGCCGAGGCCCACCGTCCGGTAGGCGGATGCGACTCCGGTGAGCGGGATCGTCCCGCCGATCACCACCTCGTTCGAGGTGACGCCGGGGGTGGCGTTGCCGCGCCCCGGTGGCGACGGTGGCGAGCGTGAGCGCGCAGAGGAGCGCGGCGGCGACGTACGAGACCCTGGTCATCTGGCTTTGGGACGAGTGTATAACCAGGTTGTTAGCGGCCTCGCCAGCCGCCGGATGAATCCGCCCGCTCCGCTCGGGAGCAGGATCATGACCAGGATGATCGCCGCGCCGTAGACGAAATCGGGCACTCCGGGCCGCTCCGAGATGTGCGTCGAGACGGTCGGTAGGTACTGGACGAACAGCGCGCCGAGCACCATTCCCCAGAGCGAGCCGAGCCCGCCGACGACCGCGCCGACGAGGATCAGAATCGAGAGCAGGAACGTGAAGCTGAGGGGGTTGACGATCTCGGTCTGGATCGCGAACAGGGAGCCGGCGACGCCCGCGTAGACGCCGCTGATCGCGAACGCGAGCGTCTTGTACCGGGCGAGGCTGACGCCCGAGGAGACCGCTGCGATCTCGCTGTCGCGGACCGCGCGGAACGTGCGGCCCAGGCGGCCACGGACGATCAGCCAGGCGACCGCGAAGCCGATCAGCCCGATCGTCCACGTCAGGTAGTAGAGGAAGTGGCTCTGGGTCATCGAGTGGCCGAAGATCGTCACCGTGCCGGTGAGCCCGGTGACCTGGGTCGGCGCCGACTCGAGAAAGCGGAGCCCCTGGGAGCCGCCCGTCAGCCCGGGGAACTTCTTCAGGATCGACGGCATCGCCACCGCGAGACCGAAGGTCGCGATCGCGAGGTAGAGCCCGGAGAGGCGCAGCGCGGGGATCCCGACGAGGAATCCGACGAACCCCGCGACGAGGCCGGCGATCGGGATCGTCCAGACGTCGCGCCAGTGCTCGTGCACGACCAGGATCGCCGTCGTGTAGCCGCCGACCGCCATCAGCGCGCCGTGGCCGAGGGAGATCTGTCCCGTGTAGCCGGTCAGCAGGTTGAGGCCGACGATCGCGATGAAGAAGACGCCCGCGTTGGCCAGGTCGCGCGAGTGGAAATCGCTGACGTAGCGCGGGAGGACGGCGAAGAACGCGATGCCCGCCCCGACCACGAGGACCCAGAGGCCGATTCCGAGCGCGCGCCGCATCAGACCCGCCTCACCACGGTCCGCCCGAAGAGGCCGGTCGGCTTGATGAGAAGGACCACAAGGATCACGGCGAGCGCGAACGGCGTCCGCAGGTCGGTGCCGATCCAGCCGACGTAAGTCCCGATCAGGTTGATCATCACGCCGAGCAGGAGCGACCCGACGACCGCGCCGACCGGGCTCTCGAGGCCGCCGAGGACCGCACCCGCGATCGCGTAGAGCAGCACGGCCTGCATCACGTTCTGGTCGAAGCTCCCGAGCGCGGGCGCCGTCAGCATCCCCGAGACCGCGCCCATCGCCGCCGCCAGCCCCCAGCCGAGCGCGAGCATCCAGCTCACGCGGATGCCGACGAGTCGGCTTTCGTCCGGGTTCACGGCGGCCGCACGAATGGCGAGCCCGAGCTTCGTGAACCGGAAGAACAGCCAGAGCAGCGCGACGACCCCGAGCGAGACGGCGATGTTGCCGAGATCCTGGATCGAAAACGCGACTCCGCCGACGTCGATCGGCCGCGTCGAGAACGCGTTCGGGATCGTCCTCGTCTCGGAGCTCCAGATCCAGCGTGAAGCGCCGTCGACCAGGAAGAACAGACCGATCGTCACGATCGCGACGGTCAGCGCGGGCGCCCGCTCGACGGGCCGGATCACGACGCGCTCGATCGCGATCCCGCCGACGAACGAGATTCCGATCGTGAGGAAGAACGCCGCCCAGAACGAGAGCCCGTGGTCGACGAGCGACCAGGCGATGAAGATCGAGAACATCGCCATCTCGCCCTGCGCGAAGTTGATCACGCCCGTCGAGCGGTAGATCAGCACCAGCGCCAGGGCCAGCAGCGCCCAGGTCCCGCCCGTGGACAGGCCGATCACGGTCTGCTGGGCGAGCTGGGTCCAGTCGAAGGCCAGCAGCACGTCAGTACCCGAGATACGAGCGCCTGATGGACTCGTGTTGTCGCAGGTCGTCGCTCGAGCCCTCGAGCACGACCTTGCCGACCTCGAGGACGTAGGCTCGCGAGGACGCGGCGAGCGCGATATTGGCGTTCTGCTCGACGACGAGGACGGTCAGGCCCTCGCGCTCGTTCAGGTCCCGGACGATCCGGAAGATCTCGTCGACGACGATCGGGGCGAGCCCGAGCGACGGCTCGTCGAGGAGCACGAGCCGCGGCCGCAGCATCAGCGCGCGCGCGAGCGCGAGCATCTGCTGCTCGCCCCCGCTGAGGGTGCCCGCCTCCTGGTCGCGCCGCTCCTCGATCCACGGGAAGTGGGCGGTCACGCGCTCCTCGTCGTCGGCGATCTCCCTCCGCCCGCGGCGGACGTAGGCGCCAAGGCGCAGGTTCTCGCGCACCGACAGCTCCGAGAGCGTCCCGCGCCCCTCGGGTACGTGCGCGACTCCGAGACGCGCCACGGCCTCCGGGGAGCTCCTCGAGATCCTCTGGCCGGCGAACGTGATCTCGCCGCTGCGCCTGACCATTCCCGAGATCGCGCGCAGCGTCGTCGTCTTGCCCGCGCCGTTGGCCCCGAGCACGGCCACGATCTCGCCCTCGCCGACTGTCAGCGAGATTCCGTGCAGCGCCGTGACCGGGCCGTAGCGCGCCCCGACGTCCTTCAGCGCCAGCAGGGGCTCAGCCACCGGCGGTCCCCAGATAGGCCTCGATCACGGCGGGATCGCTCTGCACCTGGGCGGGCGTGCCGGTCGCGATCTTGCGGCCGAAGTCGAGCACGTGGACGCGGTCGGCGACGCCCATCACGAGCCCCATGTGGTGCTCGACGAGCAGGATCGTCAACTCGAAGTCCGCGCGCAGCAGCCTGAGCAGGGCCGCGAGCTCCTGGACCTCCTCGTGGTTGAGCCCGCCCGCGGGCTCGTCCAGGAGCAGCAGCCGCGGGCCCGACGCAAGCGCGCGCGCAAGCTCGACCCGTTTCTGCAGCCCGTAGGCGAGCTCGGCCGCCTGGCGCTGCGCGAGCGGCGCGAGGCCCGTGTAGCCGAGCAGCTCGCGCGCCCGCCGCCCGCGCCGCGCGTGCCGGCCCATGAGGACGTGCTCGAGGACGGTCATCGACCCGAACAGCTCGACGTTCTGGAACGTGCGCGCGATCCCGCGCCTGACCACCCCGTGCGCGGGCGTGCGCAGGAGGCTCTGGCCGTCGAACTCGATCTCGCCGTCGTCGGGCTTGTAGAGGCGCGTGATCAGGTTGAACATCGACGTCTTTCCGGCGCCGTTCGGCCCGATCAGCCCGACGATCTCGCCCTCGCCGACGTCGAAGGAGACGTCGTCCACGGCAACGATCCCGCCGAACCGGAGCGTTACGTGTCCGACGTCGAGGAGGGCCACGGCGCGTGACTCTACGGCCGCCGCGGCCGGCGGTCTAGGCGCGGAGGGCGGCCGGGTCGGTCACGGGCTGCTTGCAGGCGAAGCGCTCGCACTCGTAGACGGCGGGCAGGCCGTCCACGAGCCCCTTGCCCTCGAGGAGCGGGACGCCCTCGGCCGGGCCGAAGGCGACGACCGCGTTCGGGTCGAACGGCTCGAGCGCCGCGCGGGCGACCTCGCTGTCGGGCGGGCCGACGATCGCGATCTCCTTCGGCGTCGAGAGGTAGAGGTCGAGCGCGTTCAGCGCCCAGGCGAACTCGGTCGGCCCGCGCCCGAGGCCCTCGCCGACGAGGCGCAGCACGCCGACCGCACGCCGCTCGAGCTCGTCGTCCCCGTAGATCCGGGCCAGGCGCAGGAGGACGTACGCGAGCATCGAGTTGCCGGACGGGACCGGGTGGTCGAAGAGGTCCTTCTTCCGCGCGACGAGCTGCTCGCCGTCCGCGGGCGCGAGGAAGAAGCCGCCGTGCGCGTCGTCCCCGAACAGCTCGACCGCGAGCAGCGCGAGGCGGCGCGCCTCCTCGAGCCAGCGCAGCTCGCCGGTCGCGACATGGAGCTCGTAGAGCCCGTGCGCGACGTTCGCGTAGTCGTCGAGGTAGCCGGTCCCGCTGGAGCGGCCGGCGCGGCGGCTGCGGTACAGGCGGCCGTCGCCGTCCGAGAGCGGGCCGAGCAGGAACTCCGGCGAGCGCCCGGCCCTCGTCGACGAGGTCGGGCCGCGCCAGCCTCCGCCCCGCCTCGGCGAGCGCCGCGAGCGCGAGGCCGTTCCAGGAGGCGATCGCCTTGTCGTCGAGCCCCGGCTGTGGACGCTCGCGACCGGATCTCGAGCAGCCGTGCGCGCAGCTCGTCGTCCAGCTCGCCGCGGAGCACGAAGCGCCCGTCCTCGAACGGCTCGAACAGCTCCTCGGGCGCGCCCTCCCCCGGCGCCCACGTGTACGTCAGCCCCTCGACGCCCTCGGTGTCGGCGTCCTGCGACGAGGCGAAGCCGCCGTCGGGGAGGCGCAGGTCGCGCAGCATGTACTCGACGGTCTCCTCGGCCACCTCGCGGTAGCGCTCGGTGCCGGTGACGAGCCACCCGTGCAGGTACGCGGGGACGAGCAGCGCGTTGTCGTAGAGCATCTTCTCGAAGTGCGGCACGAGCCAGCGCTCGTCGACGGAGTAGCGGTGGAAGCCGCCGCCGACGAGGTCGTACATCCCGCCGGCCGCCATCGCGTCGAGCGTCTTCACCGCCGGCTCGACCTCCCCGCGGCGCAGGAGCAGCTCGAGCGCCGAGGCAGGCGGGAACTTCGGCGCCCGCCCGAACCCGCCCCACTCCGGGTCGAGCAGCTCGCCCAGGCGCCTGGTCGCCGTGAAGACGAGCGACTCGGTCAGCGGCTCGGACGACGGCGGCGCCGAGGCCGCCTGCTCGAGCGCCTCGATCATCACGCGCGCCCGCCGGTCGACGTCGCCGCGCCGCTCGCGGTAGAGCTCGGAGACCGAGACGAGCACCTCGCGGAACGCGGGCAGCCCGTGCCGCGCCTCCGGCGGGAAGTAGGTGCCGCCGAGGAACGGCTCCCCGTCGGGCGTGAGGAACACCGTCAGCGGCCAGCCGGCCTGGCCGGTCATCGCGGCGACGGCGTCCAGGTAGATCCCGTCGAGGTCGGGCCGCTCCTCGCGGTCGACCTTGATGCAGACGAAGCGCTCGTTCATCAGCTCCGCGGTGGCCGGATCCTCGAACGACTCGTGCTCCATCACGTGGCACCAGTGGCAGGCCGCGTACCCGATCGAGAGCAGGATCGGCCTGTCCAGTTCTCGCGCGCGCGAGAGAGCCTCCTCGCCCCACGGGTACCAATCCACTGGATTGTCCGCATGCTGAAGGAGGTACGGGCTCGTCTCTGACCCAAGACGGTTCACGCTTTGTACGGTACTTCCGTGAGCCTTCCGGCCGGCACCGTCACGTTCCTCTTCACCGACATCGAGGGCTCCACGCGGCTGCTCCAGGAGCTCGGCGACGCGTACGGGCAGGTCGTGGCCGACCACCGGCGGCTGCTGCGCGAGGTCTTCAGGGCTCAGTCCGGGAGCGAGGTCGACACCCAGGGAGACGCGTTCTTCTATTCGTTCCCGCGCGCGCGTGACGCCGTGCGCGCGGCGGTCGACGGCCAGCGCGCGCTTGCGAGCCACGAATGGCCCGGCGGCGCCACGGTCAAGGTGCGGATGGGGCTCCACACGGGCGAGCCGACGGTCGGAGACGAGGGCTATGTCGGGCTCGACGTCGTGCGCGCGGCCCGCATCTGCTCGGCCGGACACGGCGGCCAGATCCTGCTCTCGGAGACGACCCGCGCACTGCTCGGGAACGAGCTGCCCGAGCGCGTGAGCGTCCGCGACCTGGGCGAGCAGCATCTGAAGGACGTCCAGCACGAGCACGTCTACGAGCTCTCGCTGGATGAGTCGACGGAGGCGTTCCCGCCCCTGAAGGCGACCGGCGAGGACCGGGAGGAAGCGTTCGAGCAACGCTTCGAGGACCGGATCAACCGGTACGTCGAGGAGCAACTCGAAGCTTCGCTCAGCGGCTCGCCGGCGAAGCAGGCTCGTCACGCGGCGGGCGGGCTCGTCACGCTCGTGCTGCTCGTCGCGGCCATCGTCGCGATCGTTTTGCTGATCAAGCTCGCCTTCTAGCCTGGGTAGGCTGCCGCGCGTGATCTCCCTCGAAACAGAGCGGCTCCTGCTTCGCCCGCCCGCCCTCGAAGATGCGGACGCGCTGGCGCCGATGTACGCCGACCCGGACGTGATGCGCTACGTCGGCGACGGGCGCACGTTCACTCCCGAGGAGACGGCCCGGTCGGTGCAGCGCATGATGGACGGCTGGGAGGCCGACGGCTTCGGGCTGTTCACGACCGTGCGCAAGGACGGCGAGGAGATCATCGGCCGCGTCGGGCTGATCGTCTGGAACCCGGAGACGTGGCAGGTGAAGAGAGCGAACGGCGACGGGCCGACCGAGCTCGAGGTCGGCTACACGCTCGGCAAGCCGTACTGGGGCCAGGGCTACGCGACGGAGGCGGCCGGCGCCGCGCGCGACTACGCCATCGAGAAGCTCGGCGCCAAGCGGCTGATCGCGCTGATCATCCACGGCAACGACGCCTCCGAGAACGTGGCGCGCAAGCTCGGCTTCGAGCACGAGCGCGACATCGTCTTCGGCCCGCGCAACGCCCAGCTCTTCGCGCTGGACCAGTGAGGCTCGAGACCGAGCGGCTCCTGCTGCGCAAGCCGGAGCGCTCGGATCTCGACGGATACATGGCCGTCTTCGGCGACCCGAGGGTCACGCGCTTCCTCGGGCGCGGCGGCGCGCGGAGCCGCGAGGAGGTCTCGAACGGCCTCGACCTGATGATCCGCCACTGGGAGCAGCACGGAATCGGCCTCTTCACCGTCCTGCGCAAGGAGGACGAGCTGCTGCTCGGCCGCGTCGGCTTCCTCCTCTGGGACGCAGGAGCGCTGGGTCAACGCGATGCACGAGGACCCGCAGGGACCGACCGAGACCGAGCTCGGCTGGACGCTCGGGCACGCACACTGGAACCAGGGCTACGCGACGGAGGGAGCAATCGCCTGCCGCGACTGGGCGCTCGGCGAGCGCGGCCTGAAGCGGCTGGTCTCGGTCATCGCCCCCGACAACGTCGGCTCGATCCGCGTCGCCGAGAAGATCGGCGAGACGCTCGAGCGCGAGAATCTCCCGGGCCCGTTCGTCCGCAGGGTCGACCTCTACTCGCTGAGTAGGAAGGATCAGTAGGCAGAACGGTGCCTGAGGTGACAGCACGCTGGCCCACGTCATGCGGCTATCGCCTGATGCGCTCGGTACTCCACCACGCGGTCGGCTATCGCACTTCCCGCAAGTGCGACAGCACGTTTCCAGCTAAGGAGCCCCCTCGGCGCTGTGAGAGAATCGTCCCTGCCGTGCCGTACGCAGAACGCGACGGGCTAAGGCTCTATTACGAGCGGGACGGACGCGGCGGCGTCGAACTACTCTTCGTACCGGGCTGGTGTTGCGACCACACGTTCTTTGCACCGCAGTTCGACTACTTCAGGCCAACACATACGGTCACGACTCTCGCGCTCCGCGGTTGCGGCCGCAGCGATTCACCATCCGACGGCTACGACATCCCGAGCCTCGCCGACGACATCACATGGTTCTGTGCAGAGGTTGGCATCGAGCGGCCGGTCGTCGTCGGCACAGCCTCGGCGGGATGATCGCAATCGAACTCGGTGCGCGGCACCCCTCAATCCCGAGCGCGCTCGTCGCCGTCGATCCAGGCCCCGTCCATCCCACGGATGAGACGGCACTCCTATACGCGGACCTTGCGAAGCAACTGAAAGGGCCCGCCGCGGAGGATGTGCGGCGTGCGTCGGTCTTGCAGAGAGTAGGGCCGACGGCCGATGACGAGCTTCGGAAGAAGATCGTCGACACAATGTGCTCGGTCCCCTTACCCGTTGCCCGTGCGTAATCGAAGGCGTTACGAGATGGGACAGGGTCTCGGCCCTGATGATGTGCAACTCACCGCTGCTCGTCCTCCAGTCGGCGCCTGGCGGCAGCAACGATCCGTCGCGCCTGCAGACGTTGAAGCCCGATATCCAGTATGGGATGACCGTCGGGGCTGGCCACTTCCATCAACTTGAGGTGCCCGAGCAGGTGAACTCGATGATCGAGCGCTTCCTGACCGCGATCTAGACTCGACCCTCTGTTGCTACTCACCGTCGCCTTACCACCAGAAGGCGACAACAGACGGTCGAGGGACATTCCTGAATACTCCAGCTGAGCGTTGCAAACACGCGAGCTACGGGCTCAGGCTCCGGCTACGGTCTCAGCGTGGCTTACGACACCCCGCCGTGGGAGCAGATCTGCCTCTACACGGACAGGCTCTGCCTCCGCACGCCAACTCCGCAAGATGCGGAGGCCATGCACGAGCTGTTCGCGGATCCGGTGGTCATGCACGGCTTGAACAGAGAACCTGTCTCTGAGCTCGACGAGACCCGAGCAATGATCGAAGGAGGGATCGGCGGTTGGAGAACCGACGGACTTGGGCCGTTCATTCTCGAGACCGCTACTGACCATCGGATGGTCGGCCAGGCGGGCCTGATGATCTTCGACACACGCGGCTGGACGCCCTCGACTTGGACAAGCGCCGGAAGCCATGCTCAGCCCGAACTCGGCTGGGCCCTGATACGGGCGCACTGGGGCTTCGGATATGCGACCGAAGCAGCCGCAGCCATCCGTGACTGGGCATACGAGTCCCGATCCATCGACCTGCTGGTCTCTTTGATCTCGCCCAACAACGTCCGTTCTCAGCGCGTCGCGGAAAGACTCGGCGCGACACCGACCGAGACCGTCACACCTGCGCACACGCAGCAGAAAACGGTCGTCTGGAGACATACGCCCGCTGCTTGACGCAGAAGCGAAACCCGCGGCGCGGGTCGCACGCAGAGTCTCCGCTCAGGCGTCATTCCGGAACGCTGGCGCACCGATCTCTTCACCCTAGCGCCGCACCTCTCGTACGCCCCTCAGGCAGACGACCGGCGATCTCGTACAGGTTCCCGTCCGAGGCGCGGACGTGGATCCATTCCCAGCGGCTGTCGTGCTCGGTCGACCCCATGACGTCAAGACCGGCAGCCTCGAACTCACGGCGCGCCGTGGACGTCGTCAACCTCGAACGCGGGACGCGCCCGTGCGCCTGCTCGCCGAAGAACTCGTAGTACGGTGTCCGGGCGCCATGACCTGCACCTCGTCCCCCTCCGAGGTCATGAACTCAATCGTCTCGTTCCTCGAGTTGACGCGTAGGCCGAGGACGTCTCGAGAGGCGACTATCTTCTCACAGCGTCGTGTCCTGATCCCGACCTAGCGGACATTCTCGCACCTCCATGCCAGCCCCAGTCTAGGTTTCGATCACCCGGTTCGAGCGCAATTCCTGGACACTGGCCCAGCTCGCCGGCATCTCCCCAGCTCGGGTTCTCCTCCGAGAGTCGTCTCGGGAGGTTGCCCGTTCATTGGCGGTATTCGGAGCGCAGCAGCGGACGCCAGGCCGCTGGTCTCCGACCGAAAGGAGGAGTCCTGGCCCATCGCTGTCAGCCGGTTGTTAGCCGGGGCGCGTCGCGGTGAAGCAGAACTGGTGCAGGCGAAGAAGAACTCCCTGCGCTGCGCCAACTCCCGCTGCTCGGCTTCCCATGCGTTCGCCTCGTCTTCCGAGATCCCGTCACGCCCGACCACGAACTGTGCGATGAAGGGAACGAGGAAACCGCCATATGTGTCCGGATCGAACTCGTTGGTCGCGAAAGTGTGGCCCTCGAGCTTGACGCCGGCGAACCCCGCCCCCCGGAGTTGCGCCGTGAGGGTCTGTGGCAACGATGGATGCGCAAGTGTCCGTCCCACGATCGCAGAATGCGCTCCGTCCGAGAACAATCGGTTGTGTGCAGGGACACGGTGGCCCAGTCGACATCCCATAGACCAGACGACCGCCGGCACGCAAGGCCCGGTACATCTCGCCGAGCGCGGCCGAACCTCGGCGACATTCTCGAGCACCTGCACCGAAAGCGCGGCGTCGAACTCGCGTTCTCGACTGGCAGCGAGGTGGCGTCCGCCTCATGGAACGGACGTTGTCGTGCCCCTGGGAGCGATGCGCCGCCACGCGAGCATCGGCTGGCTGCTGTCGATGCCGACCACCGAGCCGTCGGATCCCACGTGCTCGAGCAGCTCGGCGACGTAGAACCCGTCCGCAGCCCACGTCCAGTCGCTAGCCCGGTGCACGCCGAGCGCTCGCGGACCAGCCGCCTGGCGGCGCAGCACCTCGACGAGTGCCATAGCGCACTTCGTGCGTCGGTCGGTGCTCTCATCGAATTCCAGCTGGCTCATCCGCTCATCGCCCGGAAGCCACGGTACCCGACTCCCAAACGAGTTACGCGTTGGCCCCACTCAGCGAGACGCTCGTTCCTGTCCTCGGAGCTGTCAGCCCAGCTCGGCGAAATGCTGAGGAATATTCCGCCCGCCCCTCCTCCAAGTTAGCGGCACCCGCCTCAGGTACATTCCCGAACGCTGGCACCGGCGCGCGCTCGAAGTCCAGACTCGACGTGCGAAAATCTCCGTAGTGATGACTGACTCCCCCGCCCGACCGTTGATCCTCATTTCAGGGTGCTGTTGGCGCTCTTCGACCTCGTCGTCTTGCTCCCCGGAAATCCCGATATGAGCGGACCCAGCGGCTTCGTGTTTGTTGTCGCGATCCAGGCGCTGATCATCTGGCGTCGTGGCATCGGTCAGCCCTGGCCTGGTTCTTCGGCGTCGTCATCTCGAGTCTCGACACCACCAGTTTCGTCCTCCTCGGGGGGCCGTGGGAGACAACGCTCGTCGTGAGTAACTTCTTGACGCTGACGGTGATTGTGCTCCTCTGTACGCCGCCTGTCCTCGTGTACGTCTCGCAGGACGAGAGGGTCGCATCGCACTAGGCACGACCGCCCCGCGGCCAGCGCTGGAGAAGCTAGAAGGCTCGGGTGACATTCCCGCACGCTGGCCCAGGCGACAGGCACCGGCCTAGGTGACGATATGGTCACCGCGTTGAGACCGCTCGAAGTCCGGACAGCGGCTGCAGATGAGGTGCCGAAGGTGGCGGCGGTGCTGGCGGACGCGTTCTCGAGACCTCCTGCTCATCGTTCCTTCCCGAGCCTTCTCGGGCCGAAGCGCGGCTACGAACGATGTTGGTGGTCGAGATGGAGCAGTACGTGCTGGCGAACGGGGGGACCGTGTGGACGACGTCCGGGTATGACGGCGCGGTGGCCGAGCTGCCATCCGGCGCCTGGGAGCTGCGAGTCGCGCGGAAGTAAACACTCAAGTGGATGTGGGCGTTCAGGACGCGATTGCCGCGCGCGATAAGAGTGCAGCGCGCGATGGAGAAGCGACACCCACGTGAGCCTCACTTCTACGTCCGAACGGTCGGGGTGCGCACCGCTCTGCAGGGACAGGGCGTGGGATCGGCACTGATGCAACCGACGCTCGAGAGAGCCGATTCGGCCGGGTTACCGACGTACATCGAGGCCAGCAGCGAGCGTAGCGCGGCACTGTACGAGCGGCTCGGTTTCCTGCACATGGGTGTGTTTGAACTGCCAGAAGGCGGCCCGCCGGTTTGGCCGATGCGTAGGCCTCGGGCAGGGGTCTATGTCGGTCCTAACGCTTGAGGAGATCCCGCTCGGGCTGACATTCCCGAACACTGGCGCAGGCGAATGCACCTCACGGCTCGGGCGCCGCAACGATCTAGCGGGTGGAAGACTAAGTCGATCTAGCAGGTGGAAGGTCTGAGGGCCGTTGTGCGGGGCAGTGAGGTGGCGCTGGTTGCGGGCGCGACGCGTGGGGCGGGCCGTGCGATCGCCGTCGAGCTTGCCCGCGCGGGCTTTTACGTCTACGCGACCGGTCGCAGCAGCCGGGCGTCCGGGCCCTCTGAGATTGGCAGGCCCGAGACGATCGAGGAGACCGGGGACCTGATCGCGGCGGCGGGAGGCGCGGGGTCGGCGCTGGTGGTCGATCACGAAGACCCCGCCTCGGTTGCCGAGCTCGTCGCGGGAATCGAGCGCGACCAGGGCCGGCTGGACGTACTCGTCAACGACATCTTCGGCGGCGACCGGTACATGGAATGGGACAAGCCGCTCTGGGAGCACGACTGGGCGGGCGGACTGCGGATGCTGCAGATGGGCGTGCACACGCACCTGATCACCTGTCGTGCCGCCATCCCGCTCCTGTTGCGCACCGCCGAGGCCCACGGAGCGGACGGCCTTGTGGTCGAGATGACGGACGGCACCTCGCAGGCCAACGCCGAGTTTCGGCGGAATGTCGGCTTCTACTACGACCTCGTCAAGGCCAATGTCGAGCGGATCGTCAAGGGCCTGAGCGCCGAGCTCGAGGACAGTCCCGTGACGGCCGTCGGCGTGACTCCCGGCTGGCTGCGCTCGGAGAAGATGCTGGAGAACTTCGGCGTCACCGAGGCGAACTGGCAGGACGCCTGCCGCGAGCGTCCCGGCTTCGCGATCTCCGAGTCGCCTACCTATGTGGCCAGAGGCGTTGCTGCACTCGCCAGGGCCGGAGACGCCAAGCGATGGGCAGGCACGATCGTCAGCGCGCGCCAGCTCGCCGACGCCTATGGCGTCACGGACACCGACGGCAGCCGGCCCGACTGCTGGGGCTACCTCGCCGCCTACGGCTGGGAGCAGCAAGACGGCCACGGCATCGACGAGTTCCGGTAAGTCAAAGCAGCACACCGGCCCAGCAGCCCGAGGGGCATCGCAACGGCTGCGGCTCAGGGACATTCCCGAACGCTGGCCCAGATCAGAGTTACCGGCGCGGTCTACGTGATCGAGTCAGACGCTCGCCACAGGGCGGAGGGGCTCCCGATTACCTCGCCGTAGGTGTGTGCCCACGGCCTGGCGTGCGCCGCGACATAGATCGCGGCCATCGTGTCCGCGTCCCTTTCGCACGCGGGTCTGACGGCGAGGCTCAAGCGTCGGCCAGCGTTCGGGTGCTGCGGTTCAGGCGACCCAGACACCGTTCTCCTGCACGACTTTGCCGTCGAGTTCGAGACGTCCGCCGGAACGGAGGTCCTTGACGATGTCCCAGTGGATCGCCGACTGGTTCGTGCCGCCGATGTCGTCGAAGCCGAGGCCGAGCGCGAGGTGGATGGTGCCGTTCATCTTTTCGTCGAAGTAGATGTTCCGCATGTAGCGGTTGATGCCGGGGTTGCAGCCGATCCCGAGCTCCCCGATGCGGCGCGCCCCTTCGTCAGTGTCGAGCGTCTCGAGCAGGAAGTCTTCTTCGCTGTCGGCGGACGCATCGACGATGCGGCCCTCCGAGAAGCGAAGGCGGACGCCCCTTACCTCGCGGCCGCCGCGCATCGCAGGGAACTCTGTGAATGCGATCGTTCCCTCGGCCGACGTCTCCACCGGGCAGACGAAGAACTCGCCGCCCGGCATGTTGCCGGTGCCGGCGTCGACGTCTGTGCGCCTACCGAGCCACGGACAGCCGCAAATCCGTTCCGTTTCCGACGATCCGGACTTCCTCGGCCTCGTCGAACAGCTGCGCCTGACGCGAGATCCGCTCGTGCAAACTCTTCCAGTCGATCAGGCACGAGCCATAGAGGAATCGGCGAACGCAGGCAGCGTCATCCCGGCGTCCTGGGCGAGCGCCGGCGTCGGGTACCAGCACAGCACCCAGGGCGTCTCCTGTCGGTGGAGGCGTGATCCGGCGTCGCGATACGCCTTCCCGACGGCGCTCGTTCGCTCGGCCGGGATGTCCGCGCCGTCACGGTGTTCTCCGGAGCCGACACGCCGAGCCACGCATCGCACTGCTCCAACGCGTGCACCTCGATCGGCGCCGTCTCTGAGATCACGTCGAGCGGTGCATGCCGAAGCCAGGCTCGGTGGTCTCGCCTAGCCGCCGCTGAAGGTGAGGCGCAGGAGCGGGTAGGCGCCGCGTTCGCCCAGTTGCTTCATGACCTCTTCCAACAGCGGCCGAGCCCACGGCGTGCCCCACACCATCACCTGCCAGCCGGGCTCTACGCCTAAGCATGTACTGAGCAAGAGCTCGGCATAGCGTTCAACACGAGCATCTCTCACGGACGCGCTGTCCCTTCTCCCTCCGACCTGGAGGCCACGATCATAAGCGGGCGCAACGGAAAGTCGTCAGGGTCATTCCGGCACGCTCGCCCACGCCAGGGCGGTACTGCCGAGCGACAGCTAGGGTCAGTGCGTGAGCGAGGTACGTGACCTGCTGCGGCTCACGGCAGAGCTTGCGGCCGACTACGTGGAGACCCTCGGCGAGCGGCCGGTGTTCCCGGACGTGACCCCGGAGCAGCTGCGCGACGCTCTCGGCGGGCCGTTGCCCGAGGAGCCGCTCGATCCCGCGCAGGTCGTGAGGGAGCTCTCGGCCGCGGCCGAGCCGGGCACCGTCGCCATTGGCAGCGGCCGCTACTTCGGCTTCGTGATCGGCGGCTCCCTGCCGGCCGCCCTCGCGGCGGACTGGCTCACCTCGGCCTGGGACCAGAACGCGGGGCTCTACGTGGCCGGCCCGTCCGCCTCGGTAGCCGAGCAGGTGGTGAACGAATGGCTCGTCGAGATCTTCGGGCTGCCCGCGGACTCGTCGGTCGGCTATGTCACGGGTGCGCAGATGGCGAACGTGACCGGGCTCGCCGCCGCGCGGTTCCATGTGCTGAGCGCAGCCGGCTGGGACGTGAACCGCGATGGGCTCACGGGTGCGCCGCCCGTGCGGGTGCTCGTCGGCGAGAAGGGACACGTGACCGTCGTCCGCGCGCTGCGGCTGCTCGGGCTCGGGGCGCCGACCACGGTCGAGTCGGACGAGCAGGGACGACTGCGCGCGGACGCGCTCGCGGCTGCGCTCGAGGACGGCGGCGGCCCGACGATCGTCTGCGCCCAGGCCGGAGAGGTGAACACCGGCGCGTTCGACCCGCTCCCGGCGATCGCCGACGCGTGCGAGCGCGCAGGCGCCTGGCTCCATGTCGACGGCGCCTTCGGGCATGTGGGCAGCGGCCTCGCCGCGCTTCCGGCACCTCGTCGAGGGCATCGAGCGGGCCGACTCGTGGACGACGGACGCCCACAAGTGGCTGAACGTCCCCTACGACTCCGGGATCGTGCTCTGCGCCCACCCCGAGGCGCACCGGGCGGCGATGACCGTCTCCGCCGCCTACCTGATCCAGGACGAGGGCGAGCAGCGCGTCCGCGACCAGGTCGACTGGGTGCCGGAGTTCTCGCGCCGCGCGCGTGGATTCCCGGTCTACGCGGCTCTTCGCTCGCTCGGACGCCGAGGCCTCGCCGAGCTCGTCGAGCGCGCCTGCGACGCGGCCTCCGCGTTCGCCGCGCAGATCGTCGAGCTCCCCGGCGCCGAGGTGCTGAACGAGGTCGTCCTCAACCAGGTGCTCTTCCGCTTCGAGTCGGACGAGCGGACCGACGAGGTGCTACTCGCTGTTCAGGAGAGCGGCCGCATCTGGCTGGGCGGAACGACCTGGGACGGGCGCAAGGCGATCAGGCTCTCGGTCTCCAACTGGCAGACCGGCGACGCCGAGATCGCGCTCGCGGTTGACGCCTTCCGGCAGGCCGCCTACCAACCGATCCCGTGACACCAGCGGTTCGACCGGTCATTTCAGACGGACGCGCGAGCAAGCCCGCGCGTCCTGAAGTCGGCACCGCAGCAGCGGTGCCTCAGGGCCAGACGCCGGCGCGGTAGAGCTGGCCCTCGAGCTTGCGGCCCAGCGCCGCCTCGAGCCACTCCGAGATCCGGATCAACGCGTCCAGGTCGACGCCCGTCTCGATCCCCTCGCGCTCGAGCAGGTAGACGAGGTCCTCGGTGGCGATGTTGCCGCTCGCGCGCGGCGCATAGGGGCAGCCGCCGAGACCGCCGACCGAGGCGTCGAGCACCTGCGCGCCCGCGCCGAGGGCAGCGAGCGCGTTCGCGTAGCCGGTGTTGCGCGTGTTGTGCCCGTGGAAGCCGGCGGCCTTCGTCCGCGCGGTCAGCTCGCTCACCTCGCGGGGCACCGCGACCCCGATCGTGTCCGCGAGGACGACCTCCTGGGCCGTGAACCGCTCGGCCAGCTCGACGACCCGGCCCGGATCGACCCGCCCCTCGAACGGACAGCCGAACGCGACGCTGATCGTCACCGTGGCCGGCCGGTCGGCGGCGACAAGGATCCGCTCGACGCGCTCGATCGCCTCCGCGAGGGACGCGTTCCCGTTGTGCCGGTTGAACTCCTCGGTCGCGCCGAATGTGACGTTGACGCGGTCGAGGCCCGCGGACGGCGAAGCGCTCGTAGCCCTGCTCGTTGAGGACGAGGCCTGAGTACTGCGTGCCATCACAGCGTTTGATCCCGGCGACCACCTCTTCCGCGCCTGCCATCTGCGGCACGCGGTCGTCCCGGACGAAGCTGACCGCCTCGACCCGCGGCAGCCCCGCTGCGGCGAGCCGGTTGACGAGGTCGGCGCGAACCGCGGGCTCGAACGTCTCGGCCTCGTTCTGAAGGCCGTCGCGCGGCCCGACGTCGCAGAGCGTGAGCATCAGTCGAGGCCGTGCGACTCGACCCGCTCGGCGCGGATCCGGGCGGTGATCCTCGTCTCGCCGGGCACGTGGGCGTAGGTGTCGCGGCCCAGGTACTTCTTCGCCAGCGCGTCGATCTGCTCGGTCGCGCCGTCGACGGACAGCTCGACGGTTCCGTCGACCGCGACCCACCGGAACGGATTCGTGGAATCGATGACGAGCAGGGACACGCGGGCATCCGCGCGCAGGTACCGGTCCTTCGCGCGGCCCACGGCGGTGTTGAACGACACTCCTTCGTCGTCCACGTCCACCCAGACCACCGTCGAGTGCGGCGAGCCGTCCGGGCGAAGGGTCGTGACACGTGCCGACGTTCGGCTCGGCCAGGAACTCGCGCTCCGGAGTGGTCAGCGTCGCGTTCGGAATGACCTCGATAGGCTAGTGCCTCGATGGGTGTCGCCGTCCTCGTCGGTACTCGCAAGGGCCTCTTCGTCATCACGAGCGACGAGGGCCGGAGCGAGTGGTCGGTGGAAGCCCCGCAGCTCGTCGGCTGGGAGGTCTTCCACGCGATGCGCGACCCGCGCGACGGAACGCTCCACGCCGCGACGAACCACATGGTCTACGGCGCGACGACCCACCGCTCGACGGATCTCGGCGAGACCTGGAAGCGGACCGAGGGGATCGGCCTCCCCGAGGACAGCGGGCTCACCTGGGAGAAGTCCTGGCACGTCGAGCCGGGTCACGCCGACCAACCGCAGACGCTCTGGCTCGGCGGCACGCCCGGAGCGCTCTTCCGCAGCGACGACGGGGGCTCTTCGTGGACAGCGGTTCAGTCGCTCGTGGAGCACTCGAGCCGCGAGCGTTGGAACCCGGGTGCGGGCGGCCTCTGCTGCCACTCGATCCAGGTCGACCCGTCCGACCCAGAGCGGCTCTACATCGCGATCTCGGCGGCGGGCGCGTTCCGCAGCGACGACGGCGGCGAGACGTGGGAGCCCAAGAACTCAGGGGTCGCGGCCGACTTCATGCCCGACGACCCGTTCCCCGAGGTCGGCCAGTGCGTCCACAAGCTGCTCATGCACCCGGCCAGGCCGGAGCGCCTGTGGCAGCAGAACCACTGCGGCGTCTACCGCTCCGACGACCGCGGCGACAACTGGGAGCGGCTCGAGGGCAACGGCCTCCCGAGCGGCTTCGGCTTCCCGATCGCGCTCGACCCGTCAGATCCGGACGCGGCCTACGTCGTCCCCGAGGAAGGCGCCGAGAACCGCGTCACGCCGAACGGCCGGCTCGGGATCTACCGCACGCGCGACGCCGGCGCCTCGTGGGACCTCCTCACGGGAGGGCTGCCGCAGACCGCGTGGCAGTCCGTGAAGCGCGAGGGCATGTCCTTCGATCAGCTCGACCCGCTCGGCATCTACCTCGGCACGCAGAGCGGCTCGGTCTTCGCGACCGCCGACGGCGGCGAGACGTGGGTCGAGGCGGCGCGCTTTCTGCCCGAGATCCTTTCCGTCGAAGCTGCGGAGTGGTCGTAGTCCTGCTGCCCTCGCTGCTCGCCACCGAGGCGGGCGGCCAGGGACGCTTCGAGCTCGACGCATCGACCCCCGACCAGGCCCTGAAGGCACTGCCGATCGCCGACCTGATCTTCGACGAGCACGGCCGGCTGCGGCCGCTCGTGAACGTCTACGTCAACCGGACGCAGATCGACCGGCTCGACGGATCCGTCGGCGACGGCGACGAGATTCGGCTCGTCGCGGCCGTCGCCGGCGGCTAGGTAAGCAGCGGCGCCTTTCGTCTCGCGGCCGAAGACCGCCGCGACCAGCCCGCCGGCCGCCATCACGATCGCGATGAACGTCAGCGACCACGTCGTGCTCCCCGTCGCGTCCTTCAGATGGCCGAAGAGGTACGGGCCTGCGATTGCCGCCGCCTTGCCGACGCACTCCATCACGCCGAAGGCGCTCGAGCGCAGCCGCGTCGGGAACAGCTCGGCCGTGTACGGGTAGACCGCGCCCCAGGCGCCGAGATTGAAGAAGCCGACGAAGAAGAGGGCGGTCACGTAGACGCCCTCCGAGTCGGCGACCGCGAAGGCGTACGCGGAGATGCCGCCGAGGACGAGGAACCCTGCGAGCGTCGGCTTGCGCCCGATCCGCTCGACGAGCCAGATCGCGGCCGCGTAGCCCGGGAACTGCGCGAGCGCGCTGAGCGTCAGGAGCAGGTAGACGTCGACGTGGAAGCTCTTCTCGCCCTGCAGGACGAACGGCAGCCAGAGAAAGAGGCCGTAGTAGGAGACGTTGAGCGCGATCCAGATCAACGCCGTCGTGATCGTCCGCCTGCGCAGGACCGGCTCGACGAGCTCTCGCGTCGACGACTCGGGCTCCTCGGGTGCGCTGAGCTCGCCAGCTTCGACCGGCTCGCCCGTGATCTCCTCCAGCACCTCGGCGGCCTCACGGCTTCGGCCCCGGCGGGCGAGGAAGTACGGGCTCTCGGGCAGCGTGCGCCGCACGACGAAGGCCAGCAACGCCGGGAACGCCGCGGCGAGGAACAGGTACCGCCAGCTCCAGTCGCCGAAGCGGTCGAAGTTCGGGCCGAGGAAGAGGAACGAGAGGCCGATCGCGAAGAGCAGGCCGACGGGCCACCAGAAGTCGAGGAACACGAGCAGCCGCCCCCTCCTCTGCGGCGGCAGGTACTCCGCCAGGATCGACGGGTCGACGACGAGCATCCCGCCGAGGCCGAGCCCGGCCAGGAAGCGGAAGCGTCATCACCGACCACGGCCCCCACGCGAGCGCGGTCGCGGCGGTGCAGAGCGCGTACCAGAGGATCGAGTACTGGAAGATGGCCCGCCGCCCGATCCGGTCGGCCGTGCGCCCCAGCACGAGCGAGCCACACAGCGAGCCGGCCAGAGCCGCGCTGTTGACGAGGCCCTGCATCGCCCCGCTCAGGTTCCAGGTGGTCGCGAAGATCGGAGCGACGAAGCCGACGAGCAGGATCTCCATCGCGACGAACGTCCAGGCGATGCCGGTCACCAGCACCGCCTTGCGGTGGAACGGCGAGAGATCGCGGGCGCGCAGGACCTCCTCGACGTCCCGCGCGCCCGGTACGGCGATGTCCGCCGTGGTCATGGCCTTAGATCAGGTCGTGGCCGCGGCCGGCGTGCGCGCGAGCTGGTCGACCGACGTGATCGTCGCCCCGTACGCCATGTGCAGGTACTCGAGCGCCTCGTCCTCGTCGACGCCCTCGAAGCCGCAGACGGCGTCGCGCGGGATCAGGATCTTGTAGCCGTGGGTCAGCGCGCCGTACGAGGAGTGCCGCACGCAGATGTGCGTGTGCTGGCCGGTGATCACGACCTCGTCCACGCCCTTGCGCCTTGAGCTGCTCGTCGAGGCCGGTCGAGTCGAACGCGCCGTAGTGGTGCTTCGGCGAGATGATCTCGCCGTCCTGGGGCTCGAGCTGCGGGATCACGTCCGCCTCGGGCGTGCCCGCCATCGCGTGCTCGCCCCAGACGCGCAGCTCGGGGTCGCTCGGATCGTGCGCGTCGTTCGAGAAGACGACGACCCACCCTTCCTCCCGCGCGTGTGCGAGCAGCCGCTGCAACGGCTCGATGATGGCCTGCGCCTTGGGATTGGCGAGCTTTCCGTCGACGAAGTCGTTGAGCATGTCGACGATGATCAGTGCGCGCATTTCTGAGTCCTCCTGTTCGTTTCCGGTAGGTTTACGACTGTGGGGCGAAAACCTAAGCCAGAGTCTACCACCCGCCGCCCGGCCCAGGTCACGCTTGCCGTCGTCCTCCAGGTGCGCGAGAGCGTCCTGCAGGCGCTGCTCTGGCAGCGGGCCCGCGAGCCGTTCCTCGGCGCGTGGTCCCTCCCGGGCGGCTACCTCGACCCCGGCGAGACCCTCGAGGACTCGATCCGGCGGCACCTCGCGGTCAAGGTCGACGTGCGGGAGGTCGCGCACCTCGAGCAGCTCGAGACGCTGAGCGACCCGGAGCGCAACCCGCTCGACTGGGAGCTCGCGAACGCGTACCTCGGGCTCGTCCCGGCCGACCTCGACCCGGCCGTGCCGGAGGACACGCGCTGGCACCCGGTCTCGCAGCTGCCGGACCTCGCGTTCGACCACGAGGCGATCACGCTCGCCGGCCGCGACCGGCTCCGCGCGAAGCTCTCCTACACGAACGCCGGCTTCGCGCTCGCGCCGCCCGTGTTCACGCTCTCCGAGCTACGCGAGCTCTACGTCGCGGCGCTCGGGCACGAGGTCTCGGCGACGAACCTCCAGCGCGTTCTCCTTCGCCGCGGCGTGCTGGAGCCGACCGGCGAGCGCCGGGAGTCGGGCCGAACCGGCGGCCGCCCGGCCGCGCTCTACCGCTTCCGCTCGCGGCGGCTGGAGATCACCGACCAGTTCGCGGTGCTCAGACCGCCCGAGCGCTAGCCGCCCGGGACCGGACGGAGCGCCCTTGCGACCGCGAGCGCCATTGGCGGGCGTCAGCGGGCACGACTCTCGCGTCTCCCACGTCCGTGAGCACCAGCAGGCCGCCTCGGCGTCAGGGCCGCCTGCGAGCCGTCGTCCAGGAAGATCCGGCCCGGGCCGCGGGCCGTGCTCGTACCACCACGGGCTTCTCCGCGCCGAACTCCTGGAGCTTGAACGCGCCGTAGTCGAGGCGTGACGAACTTGACGCGACGAAGAACGGTTCGGCCGGCCTCCGCGCGGACATCCCTCCGTCCCGACCTCGACCCGCCGGAGCCGGTGTCCGCTGGAAGCGACGGCCCGAGCCAGAGCGGCGCTCTCCCGAGCACATGCTCCGTCGGCACGCCAGGCTCGACGCCCGGCTCGTCGTCGCGCGCTGCGGGCGTCGGCGGGAAGCTGGATGCTCCGGGCTCCGCCTTCGGGAACGGCGAATGCGACGCGCTTCGCAGGAAGGTCCTCGAGCACGGTGACGACGCTCCTCGAACTCAGATGCCGCGTCCCTTCGGATGGTAATCGCGGTGCACCACGAGGCTGGTGCGTTGCGCGCGTCCAGCCCGAGCCGGTCTTGCGCGCTTCGCAGCAGCGGTCGGCCTCTGATGTGGTCGCTCGACCCAGATGACGTCGCGGCCTCGGAAGGTGCCCTTTCCGATCAGGCGGACGTACCTTCGGGTCGAGCGGCCACCAGGTCCTGCTAGAGGATAGGAGAACGGCTAGGGGTCAATGCAGAAACGCTTCGCCGGCGCAGAGGGTTGCACCTTCGCCTTCACGCAGGTCGCCTGTCCGACGAGATCGGCCATGACCCGGCCGTCGATCCTGCAGCACGCTCGCGGTCGAGCCCGCTCTTGCGCGTCGTACCAGACCTCCGAGTGAACTTCGCCGGACGCGTGCGTCCCTGCCCGTGGCGATGTCGATCGCCCTCCGTGTTCGGAGCGAGACTCGACCATCGCGTGCTGGACCGGCCCGCGCGCGGCACGCACGAGGTGAAACCCGTCCGGCAGGGCTTGCGCTCGTCCCACCGCCGCTTCCGCGTGAGGAGGACGATCGCGAGAACGATCCCCGCGATCACCAGCGCCGGCAACAGCCGCCGCGACGAAGACCAGCCGCCGCCTTCGCGCCCGCCGTCGAGCCTCCTCGATCAGGGCCTCGGGATCGTCGTGCGGAGGCGGCTTCGGAGGTGCGAGTACGCTCATCGTCCTCATAGAGCTATTATGAATAGCACCATTGATCAAGGTCAAGATCAACCGCGAAGAACCGGTCGGGCTCCACGAGCAGGTAGCCGCCGAGATCCGGCGTGCGATCGCCGAGGGCGAGGCGCTCCCGGGAGAGCGGCTGCCGCCGGCGCGTGACCTCGCGGCGATCCTCGAGGTCAACCGCAACACCGTCCTGCGGGCGCTCCGGCAGCTCCGCGACGAGGGGCTGCTCGACTTCCGCCGCGGCCGCGGCGTCACCGTCAGCGGGACGCCTCCCCAGAGCGCCGTCCTCGTTCCAGCCCGCGAGCTCGTCACGCTCGCCCGCCGCCACGGCTACCGGCGCGAGGAGCTGATCGAACTGATCGAAGGGCTGAGCTCGACGCTCTCGAGCCGGGCTAAGCTCTTCGGGCCTGCCTCCGTGGCCCACCACTCGTAGAGCGCGATCCGATTCCGCCCCGACGCCACCGAATAGACGTTCAGACGGTTGTCGGTCCACTCGATCCAGCCGCGGTCCTGGTCGTGGTGGCAGAGAACGGCTCCCCGGATCTCGGAGAACGGCGTCGAGGGCGTCGCCTGCTCGTGCCCGCCTTTCTTGTTTCGTCGGACCCAGTACTGAACCGCGTTCTCGCCGATGCTGCAATCGCCGCCGGTCGTGAACTTGCCGCCCGGAGACCGGGATGCCCTCGGTACGCAGCCGCTTCGCGAAGATCGGTGGTCATCAGCGGACCGCCGCGCGACCAGGTTGTACTGCGCGGTGTCGGCGCCGTGGCCCGGCCGGCAGGTGAAGCTCTCGTAGAAGTCCGGTGAGAGCTTCGCGGCCCGCGCGCACGTCCGCCGCACGGGCACCGGGATCAGCGGCTTCAGGAAGCTCGTCCGGAGGCTCACCGTCGTCACGAGCTTCGTCGAGGGGCTCCGGCTCGCGAGGAGCGAGCGGCGGACGCGACCCCCGCCCCGAGCGCAAGGCCGATCAGACCTGCCACGACCGCTGCGGTTTCTGTCCCCAGCCCGCTCGGTCCCATCGGCCTCGTGCCCGCACGGACTGTCGCCGCCGACGGTGGCGAGACGCCGGCCTGCGTCGCTCCGGCCTCGCCGAGCGCCCCCCGGAGCCCCTCGATCAGCTCGCCGCAGGTCCCGGGCCGGTCCGCCGGATCCTTCGCCAGCGCCCAGGCAAAGACCTCGTTCGGCGGCGGCCGGAAGCTCCGGGCGCACCTCGCTCAAGGCGGGTGGGTCCTCGCGCATGTGGGCCCAGAGGACGGCGACCTCCGTCTCCCGCGTGTACGGAGGCACGCCTGCGAGGCACTCGAAGAGAACGCAGCCGAGGGCGTACACGTCGACCCGCGAGTCGACCTCGCGACCCTCGATCTGCTCCGGCGCCATGTAGTCGATCGTGCCGACGAACTGGCCCGGTGCCCGTGATGCCGCTGTGCGAGTCGACGTTCTTCGTCGAGCCCGAAGTCGGCCAGGTAGGCGTGGTCTTCTCCGCCAGGCCCGGCCTCGAGCGAGGATGTTCGCCGGCTTGACGTCCCGGTGGATCGAGGCCCCGCTCGTGGGCCGCGTCCAGCGCGCTCGCCGACCTGCGCCCCGATGCGCAGGACGCGCGGCCGGCGTCTAGCCCGCCCGTCCTGCGCGACCAGCGCCTTCAGGTCGGGCCCGTCGACGTAGCGCATCGCGATGTAGAGAACTCCCTCGGCGTCGCCCGCGTCGTAGATCGGGATGATGTGCGGGTGGAGGAGCGACGCGGCCGTCCGCGACTCGCGGACGAACCGCTCGCGGAAGCCCTCGTCCTCGCGCCAGCTCCGGCGCGAGCAGCTTGAGGGCGACCGGGTTTCCGAGCCGTAGGTTCTCGGCCCGGTAGACGACGCTCATGCCGCCGCGGCCGAGAATGCGCCTCGATGCGGTACCCGGCGAACACCGTTCCGATCCGCGGTTCGGACGGCATGGCCACTTCTAGCACATTGCGAGAAATCGTCTCTATGCTCGGCCAATGTCCGGCGCGCGCAGGCCGCCGTCGAGCCTCCAGGAGGGCGGTCGCCTGGGCCCTTACCGTCTCGAGCGGCTCCTCGGAGGAGGCGGTATGGGAATCGTCTTCAAGGCCGTGCGGGAGCCGGACGGCGAAGTCGTCGCGCTGAAGGTCCTCCGCGACGAGCTCTCGGGCGACGAGACGTACCGGCGGCGGTTCGCGCGTGAGGGCCGGATCGCCGCCCGGTCTGTCGCACCGTCACCTCGTTCCGGTCGTGGACGCCGGAGAGGTGGACGGGTACCCCTACATCGCAGCCCGGTACGTCGTCGGCCGGACGCCTGGCCGAGGTGCTCGAGGCCGACGGCCCGCTCGCCCTCTCCCCCATGCTCAGGACGATCGCCGAGGTCGCGACGGCGCTCGACACGCTCCATCGCGAGGGCCTCGTCCACCGCGACGTGAAGCCGGCCAACATCATGATCGACGCGTCCGGGATCTCCTATCTGACTGACTTCGGCCTCGCCAAGGGCATGGCCGCGACCGTCCTGACGAAGCCCGGCCGGGTCGTCGGGACCGCTCGACTACCTGGCTCCGGAGGTGATCAGAGGCCAGCCGGCCGGTCCGGCGGCCGACATCTACGCCCTCGGCTGCGTGACCTACGAGTGCATCGCGGGGCACCCGCCGTTCGGCAGGCATGAGCATCGCCGAGACGGCGCTCGCGAGCATCCAGGAGGAGCCCGCCGACCCGTGCCGGGATCGGGACGACCTCCCACAGGGCCCTCTCGTTCGCCGTTCTCCAGGCGCTCGCGAAGTCGCCCGCCGACCGGCCTCCGACGCGCCGCCGCCTACGCGCTCATGTTGCGGATCTCAGCGCGGCCGGTCGAGGTCAGCCCGTAGCTCCTCGAGCAAGCTCGCGATCCGATCGGCCTCGGTGGTGATCTGTAGCGCCGCCGCCTCGATCCGCGCTCGCCGCCTCTTCCAGCGCGGACGGACCTGCTCGCCGTCCCCGGCTCGTCCTCCGTCGCCGACGAAGTAGCTGAGCGGCTTCCCGGTCGCCTCCGCGACCTGGCTGATCACCTCGAGGTCGGGCGACGTCGCGCCTCGCTCCCAGCGCGAGACCGTGATCGGCTCCACGTCGACCTGGGCGGCGAGGTGCTTCTGCTTCCAGCCCTTCTCGGCCCGGGCGGCGCGGATCCTCTCGCCCAGACGCTCCTTCTCCTCAGTCATGGGACTTCGAAGCATACATCTTACGGCTAAACACGGGTTAGCTATACGAAGTTTATACTTGACTATTCATATACTGTCTAGTACTACTATGACTAGACACAGACTAGACGAGAGGAGGCGACACGATGAAACCGCTCCGGATCATCGTCCTGGCGGCCTCTCTGATGCTCATCGCTCTCTGCGGGATCGCCGGGCAGATCGCCCCCGACGCGCACGTCGCCACCGCCAAGGCGACGCCCGCGGCGGCGTGGCCCTGGAGCCCGAACGGCGGCGATCCCGGCCCGTTCGCGCTGCCGCGCAGGTGAGTGCTCCGCTCCGGCGAAGGCTCCGCTGCGCGCGATGGTCGTACGACTGGCCGCTGAAGCCGTTCGACCGCCCGCATCCGGTTCGCGGGTACCTCGACGACCCGCGCATCTACGATGGAACCTCGACGTCGCGCACCTTCCACTTCGGGATCGACATCTCGGCCACGCCGGGCACGCCGGTCTTCGCGATCGAGGCCGGGACCGACCTGGTGTCCATTGCTCGACCGTCTACGTCCGGTCCGGGACGCGCACGTTCGAGTACTGGCACATCGTTCCGGCCGTCAGGACGGGCCAGTGGGTCAGTGCGGCGGCACGCCCTCCTCGGTCGAACCCGTGCGAGCTTCAACCACGTCCACCTCTCCGAGCAGCTGACCGGCCGGTACGTCAATCCTCTGCGGGCCGGCGGCATCGGACCGTTCGCCGACTCCACCACCCCGAGTGGTCACGAAGCTGACCGTCCGGCACGCACGGACAGCCGTGATCGAGCCGGGCGCCATTCGGGGCGCCGTCAACCTCGTGGCCGACGCCGCGGACATCGCCTCGGACGTCACCCCGACGCCCTGGCCCGTCACCCCGGCGCTCCTCCGCTGGCGTGATCCTCAGCGACGGGACGTGTCGTCGTCCGCTGGCGCGTGGCCTACGACTTCCAGCGCTGCGCGTTCTCCGTCCCACCGGAGTTCGCGACTGGTCTACGCCGACGGGACGCCGGATGAACCACCCGGGCCGGCCCGGCTACTACTGCTTTCTACCTGGCGCACAACTGGCGGTCGGCGAGCCTGGCCAGACGGCAGCTACCGGCTCGAGGTGGCGGCCAGCGACATGCGCGGCAACCTCGGCGCTCTCGGTCTTCCCGATCACCATCGCTAACTAGAACGCGCTCGACGCTGGCGGCTCCAGCGCATAGACGTTCGTCAGGCCCGTCAGGTAGGCGCGATGCGAGTCCGCGACGAGCGGGCTGTACTCCCCGTCCGGGAACGTCCAGACCAGCCGCCCGGTTCCCGGCGTCGAGCGCGAACGTGCGGCGGGCGCGGGCGTTCGCCTCGTAGCCGAACAGGAGCCGCACGTCGAGAAGTAGACGAGGCCGTCGAGCACGGTCGGAGCGCCCGAGATCGGATGGCGCGGCGTCGAAGCTCCAGCGCACCTCTCCGGTCGCCGCGTCGAGCGCGTAGAAGCGGTGGTCGTACGAGCCGACGTAGATCGTCCGGCGGGCGACGGCCGCCGCTCCGTAGACGTAGCTCCCGGTTCGCCTGGCCCAGAGCAGGTGACCGCTCCGCGCGCCGAACGCGTACACGATCCCGTCCGTCGCGCCCACGAAGACGCGGCCGTACGCGACGGTGGGCGTCGCATAGAACCGGCCACGTCCGCGCAGCCCGCGCTCCGCGCTGCCGGACCAGCGGGCCCGGCCCGTGTGTGCGTCGAGCGCGTAGACATGGCCGTCGTAGGAGCCCGCGTAGACGGTTCCGTGTGCGTAGCGCGAGCGCCGCCCTTGACCTCGTCGCCGGTGTCGAATGTCCAGCCGCGGCCTGTGCGGTGCGTGTGTCCAGCGCGTAGACCCGGTGGTCCCAGGAGCCGAAGTAGACCGTCCGGCCGACGAGCAGCGGCGAGGACTCGATCACCCCGGCGCGGAACCGCCAGAGCTCCTTCCCGTTCTCGGCATCGAGCGCGACGAGCAGCCCGGCAGCGTGTCGGTCGGCGTGATTGCAGGGTGCGGGGCCCATCAGGGCCACGTAGACGACGCGGTTCCCGAGCGCCGGCGAGGCGGCGATGCAGCGGCCGTACTCGCGGCTCCAGGCGACGCGTCCCGCTGGTGCGCGTCGATCGGCGAGCACGCGGCCGTGGTTGGTGCCGAAGTAGAGGCGCCCGTAGCCGATCACGGGCGGGAACTCGATGAAGCTCGAGTCCGCGAAGACGGTCCACGAGCCTTCGGAAACGGCGGCCGCAGTCGCAAGTCCGCCTCGTAGTGCGTTCGCTCCGGGTCGAGGCCGTAGGTGGGCCACGGGACATCGTTCCGCGCACGAGCGCGCGGCGAGCGGTCGTACCGGGCCGTCTCGGCAGGGACGAACTCGACCGATGGCGATCCGCGCACGTCGTGCGGCTGTCGCTGCTCGACGAAGCCGTAGCCACCGAGCACGCGCGCCCGACGGCCACCAGGCCGCCGGCAACCAGCAGGACCCCGCGTCGCCGCACGGCGAGACTCTAGCGCGGCCGACGCGTCCGGGCAGGGAGCCCCGTCCGAGGGATGCAGCCTGGCCAGCGCGAACCTAAGGTCAGGGCATATAATTGAATAGCACCATTGTTCAAGGTCAAGATCAACCGCGAGGAGCCGGTCGGGCTCCACGAGCAGGTCGCCGCCGAGATCAGGCGCGCGATCGCCGAGGGCGAGGCGAAGCCCGGGGAGCGCCTTCCCCCGGCCCGTGACCTCGCGGCGATCCTCGAGGTCAACCGCAACACCGTCCTGCGGGCGCTGCGGCAGCTCCGCGACGAGGGGCTGCTCGACTTCCGCCGCGGCCGCGGCGTCACCGTGACCGGGACGCCTCCCCAGAGCGCCGTCCTCCTCCACGCGCGTGAGCTCGTCGCGCTCGCCCGCCGCCACGGCTACCGCCGCGAGGAGCTGATCGAACTGATCGAAGGGCTGAGCTCGACGCCCTGAGACCCCCCGCATGAGGGATGCCGCCTTGGCCCCGTGAACCTAAGGTCAGGCTTCCGGGGGAAGGAGGAAGGGGACTGTGCGGCGCTCTTTGTACGGCGGGGTCGTGCTCATCGGCGGGGTCGTGATCATTGCGGGCGTAGTGCTCGCGTTCGTGGCTCTCGCGTTGACGCTCGCGCTCAACCAGTAACGGTCACCGCGACGCGCTGGACGGCGTTGTTCGCGTAGCCGCCGAGGTTCCACGGCGGGTCGAGCGGCTGCTCGTTCCCGGCCTCGTCGCGCGCGCGTGAACAAAGGACGTAGTCGCCCGGCTCCGCCTGCCAGGCGTAGCGCCAGCCGCGCCAGGCCCACGGCTCGCCCGCTGGCTCCAGCTCCGCCGCGCCCCAGCGTCGCGCCGCCGTCCGCGCTGACCTCGACCGACGCGATCGGCGCGAAGCCCGACCACGCACGGCCCTCGAGTACGACCTCGCCGGCGGCAACGGTGCGCTCGCGCGTGAGGAACTCGGGGATCCCGGGCGGGACGAACAGCGAGCGCGGCCGCATGCGCGAGAGCGGCTCGCCCTCCTCGTCCTCGGTCTGGCGGATGCGGTACGACGCCGCCTGCTGGTAGCCGCCGAACGGCTCGTCGATGAACTCGATCCGCTCCAGCCACTTGACGTTCGTCATCCCGTACCAGCCCGGGACGACGAGGCGGAGCGGGAAGCCGTGCTGCGGCGGAAGCGGCCCGCCGTTCATCTCGTAGGCGAGCAGCACGTCGTCGCGGCGCGCCTCCGCCAGTGGAAGCGAGCGCTGGAACGCCTGCTCCTCGCCGCCCTCGATCCCCGCGGTCGAGCCCGGTGAAGAGCACCTCGACCGTGCCCTCGGGTACGCCCGCCTCGTCCAGCAGCGGGCTCAGCGGCGTGCCCGCCCACGAGGCCGTGCCGACCGCTTCGAGCAGCCAGGGCTGGCTGACCGGCCTCGGGTCGAGACGCGCACGGCCGTTCCCCGCGCACTCCATCGTCGACGACGAGCTCAGCCTGTCGGCCGCCCTCGCAGCTCGGCGAGCCCGAGCGAGAGCTCGCTGCTCGCCGCTCACCACGAGCCGCCAGTCGTCGGGCTCGACAGCGGGAACGTCGTAGTGGGTCAGGAGGTAGTGCAGCCCGACAGGTGTGACGGGGTAGCGCAACGCCTCGAGCGGCATCCCGTGGTTGCGAGTCGCGAGCTGCAGCTCCTCGAGGCTGATCCCCTCCTGGCCCGTCCCGGCCACAGATGGAGCCTAGCGCCCTGAGGTCGCCGCGTTCTTCGCCAGGAGTGCCATCGTCGGACAGGCGGCGACCGCGCGCTCGGCGTGCTCCTCGAGCTCCGGTGGGAGTAGCCCCGGCTCGATGATCGGATAGCCCCAGTCGTCAAGCCGGATACGCTCGGGAAGGAGCTCGGCGCAGAGCCCACTGCCGTTGCACGCAATCGGGTTGACGGAGAGTGCGCGGCTCACCTGCGCCTCCGCCCGGTCGGCAGAAACTCGCCGCGCCGGCCGCTGCACCGTCCCTGAACGTGGAGCGAGGCCTCGTCGGCGAACACTTCGAGGGAGCTCTCGACGAAGCGGACGGCGCCGTCGGGGTGGCGGCAGGCGCCGCGGCCTCGGATCTGCTGTAGCCAGCTGAGCGCCTGAGCACGCGTGTCGCCGCCCCCGCCGGCAAGGCTTTCGAGCGCGCCCGCGACGGCTGCGAGGCCGTGGAGGCACGGGCCGCACTGGCCGGCGCTCTCGTGGGCCAGATAGCGCGCCACGCGAGCTGCCTGGTCCAGCCCGCAGGCGACCTCGGGCAGCACCACGATCGCGCCGGCGCCGAGCGAGGCCCCCGCGCCGGCGAGCTCGGAGTCGAGCAGCGACAGGCTCTCGGCGGTCGCTGCCGCGACCCAGCTCCCGAAGTAGCCGCCCACGAGGAAAGCGCCTGGTCGCCCGCGCAGGCCGCCTGCCTGCGCCAGGAGCGCCCGGACGGGAGTGCCGAGCGCGGCTTCGTAGACGCCGGGCCGCGCCACCGCCCCCGAGAGCGTGAAGAGCGCCGAGCCAGGCTCGTCGTCCGTGCCGAGCGCTCGGAACCACTCGGAGCCGAGCCGGGCGATCAGCGCCATGTGAGCCAGGGTCTCGACGTTCTGCACGAGCGTCGGCGCGCCGCGGACGCCGCGCTCGAAGGGGCGCGGAGGAGTGAAGGTCGGCTTGGCCGGGCCACCGTTGAGGACGTTTACGAGCGCGGTCTCCTCCCCGCTGACGAACCCAGAGGGGACGCCGACGATCTGGAGCTTCAGACCCTTGTCGAGACGGCGGGCGCGCCGCTCGTCGAGCGCGTACGCGACCGTGTCGAGCTCGTCGCGCGAGCCTCTGTCCACCGCCACGAATGCATCGCGTGCGCCGATCGCGGCCGCGGCCAGCGCGACTCCGTCGAGGACGAGATGGGGCACGCGGCGCAGGAGCGTCTTGTCCTTGAAGCTGACCGGCTCACCTTCCGCACCGTTCGCGACGACCACCGGCCTGCGCCGGCCGGCCGCGACTGCCGCCAGCTTGCGCCCGGCAGGAAAGCCGCCGCCGCCGCGACCGCGGAGGCCGCTCGCACTGACGAGATCGACCAGGTGAGCAGACGAAGGCTGACGCCCGTGCACGGCGAGGTGCGCATCGAGCCCCAGCGGTGAGCCGTCCCGCGCAGCCCGCTGAGCAGGCGCGGCAGATCGGCTCCGGGCACCGGCAGCGAGGTGGCGGTCGAGCTCATGCGACGTGGAGCGATCCGGTCAGCGTTCGGCTCGAGGAGTCGAGCCGAAGCACGACGGTGAGGTCGAGGGGGTTGCCGGACTCGATCGCTCACCGACGCGACGATCCGCGAGCTTCCGAGCGAGACGATCTGGCCCGAGTAGGCCTGCGGCGCCTGCCGAGGACCGAACGTCACGCTGCTGCCGGTCATCTGAACGCCTCCGCCCTCGAGCGGAACCCCGCGCAGCGTCACCCGCAGGATCCCCCTCGCGCCCTTGTCGGCAGCCGCGCGCAGGCCGACCGTGACGAGCCCGTCCGCGGCAGCGGCCGACTCCGAGAAGCTGCCGCTGAGCACGGCGTCGAAGGGCGCCGAGGGTAGCGAGGCGGTGGCTGCGCGGACGGACGCAGTCGTCCGGACCGGCGAGGCTGCGAGGAGCCTCGACGGCGTCCCCGCGCGCCTGGCCCAGCCCGCCTGGAGAGGGCCGCCCGCAACCCAGACACCGATCGCCGCGGGCACGGCAAAGGCGGCGAGGCCGCCTGCGAGCCGAACCGAACCAGGGCCCGACTGCGCCTCGACCACGCGCCAGATCACGGCGAGTGCGACGGTCCCAACCGCCACCAGAGCGAGCAGGCCGAACCAGCCGCTACGCGCGTCGCTGCCGGTCCCGAACGCATGGACGAGGGCGACCGGCCAGGAGGCATACGCGAGCCAATGGACGAATCGCCAGGAGCGATAGCCGAGGCGCGCCCGCAACAGGCTGGTCACGACCACGGCGAGGAGCAGGTCGAGCGCGACCGCGCCGAAGCCGACCCAGACCGGCCGGTAGCGCGAGACGAAGGGAACGATCGCGTCGCGCAGACCGATCGGCGTATACCCGTCGAGGATCGTCGTCAGCACGTGAACGAAGACGAACGCGAGGGCCAGGAGCGTGACGTTGCGGTGCAGACCCGCGACGACGAAGCGCGGCCAGCGGGGAGCCGCCCACCGCGTCGACGTGAGCACCCCGAGGACGACCCCGGCCGTCAGGAGCACGAGCGCGACGACGCCTGTCCCGCGCGTCAGGTACCAGTAGGCGCTCGGCCCACTGGCGGCGAGCAAGGTCACGCAGCGTCCTCCGGCCAGCCACCCGTGCACACGACCTCTCCGGACTCCCGGACGAGCCTGGCAGGAAGCCCACGCCGGACGAGCCAGCCGCGAGCCTCCTCTCCGAGAACGACCGCGGCCGTGCTCGCGACGTTTGCCTCCACACACGTGCCGGCCGCGACGGTCACGGTTTGCAGCGGCGTGAGGGCCGGGCGGCCGGTTCGCGGATCGATGATGTGGTGCAGTGGCACGTCTCCGGCAAGCCAGCGGCGGACGGTCGTCCCCGAGGTGGCGAGACCACCTGCCGCGATCGCGACAGTAGGCCCGGGCTCTTCGAGGTCCGCGGCGTGATCGTCTGCAATTCGCACCGGCCAGCCGCCGTCGGGCGCCGGACCGGCGACAGCGACATCTCCGCCGAGGCTGACGAGCACGCCGGTACCCGAGGCCCGCGATGCAGCCTGCGCGCTGCGATCGGCCGCAAGCGCCTTCGCTGTGGCCCCGAGATCGAGCTCGACGTCCCGATCGAGCAGGACCGTCTGGCGCTCGAAGTCGAGGTCGATCCGCCGCCAGCCCGGGACCGGCGCGAACCTGGCGCGGAACGAGGCGCCGTCGCGAAGCGTCACGCTCGCGAAGCGACGGTCGTAGCCGGCCAGCCGCAGCGCCCGACCGACGGTCGGATCGACGAGGCCGCCGGTCGAGGCGGCGGCCGAGACCGCGACCTCGATCGCTTCGAACAGGAGCGGGCTCACCGCAACAGGCCCCGTGCCGGCATCGGCATTCAGCCGAACGAGCTCAGAGTCGCTCCGGAAGCGGCTGCACGCCTCGTCGACCTCGGCCAGCTCGCGTTCCAGCTCACGTTGCGCGGCCGGCAGGCCTTCGGCCTCGGCCACGCACAGGAGAGCCGTCGTTCCCAGGGCAGGAAACGAGACGGACGCAAGCTCGGCGATCACGACCCGCCGGTTGCTGCCACCGGGGCGACATAGGTCGGCTCCGGAGTGACGGCCGGGGTCGTGGCCTGGCTCTGGACTTGTGCCTGGTCGTCGCTCTGTGCCTGAGTGGCCGTTCGGGTGCTGGCTCGGGCCTCCGTGTGCCTGACAGCGCGTCGCGCGGACGGAACGGTCGTGGCCGCCTTGTGTCCTGGTGCCGAGTGCGCGGCGAGCGCGGCGACTGCACCGGCGAGCGCCGTCGCGCCGAAGATCATGACGCGCGTCGCACGCCTCAGCCGTGCGACGCCAGCGTCGCGCGCGCGGGCACGAGGCTCGGTTCGTGGGGACTCCATCGGGCCAGCCTGCCGGAGGCAGATGAGAGCCCGATGAATTCGACCTGAGGAGACCTTAAGAGTTAGGCGCACAGCCGACGGCGATCCAGACGTCGGCCCCGCCGCTCCGCCGGTTTCGGGCTCCTGCCGTGCCGCCGTGCGCCTCGGCGATCAGCTCGACGATCGAGAGCCCGAGCCCGCTGCCGGTACCGCTGCGAGCCTCGTCCGAACGGCTGAAGCGGTCGAAGGCGCCGAGGATGAAGGCCGGCGGAAAGCCGGGGCCGTCGTCCTCGACATGCAGCTCGACGAGGTCGCCGTGCTGCTCGGCGGAGAGGCCGATGCGTCCACCGCCGTGGGCAAGCGCGTTGTCGACGAGGTTCCCGAGAGCCTGTTCGAGCCGCACGGGGTCGGCGTCGAGTGTCAGCCCGTCAGCCGGGGCGACCTCGAGCTGCCGTCCTCGCTCACCCGCCGCGTTGGCGAAACGCCCCGCCACGACGTCGAGCACCTCGGCGGCGGAAACCCGCTCACGCCGGATCGGCAACCCTCCGGCGTCCGAGCGCGCGATCAGCAGCAGATCCTCGGCAAGGCGCGTAAGACGGTCGGTCTCCTCCGACGCCGAGCGCAAAGCCTGCTCGAGCTCGTCGCGCGAGCGGCGGCGGCGAAGCGCGACCTCGAGCTCGGTCTTCAGCAACGCGAGTGGCGTCCGCAGCTCGTGGCTCGCGTCCGCGACAAAGCGCCGCTCGTGGGCAAACGAGGCCTCGAGCCGGGCCAGCATCTCGTTCAGCGTCTCGGCCAGCCGGGAGATCTCGTCGCGGGTGGCCGGCTCCGGCAGCCGCGCGCCGGGGGTGGAAGCCGAGATCGCCTCGGCCCGGACCCGCATCGCCTCGACCGGCCGGAGCGCCGCCGCCGTCAGGCCGTAGCCGGCAAGCGCCGCGAGCACGAGCGCTAGCGGGCCCGCGAGCACGAGCTCCTCGAGCAGGCGGTCGAGCGTCTCGTTGCGCGCCGCGAACGACTTCGCGACGACGACGGCGGCGCGCTGACCACGCAGGGTCGTCGGCTCGGCGAGAACGCGCCAGCGCTCGCGTATGCCTGGGAGCGTCCCCGAGCGCAGAATCCGTTCGCCGCCCGCCACACGCCGCACTTCGTCGGCGCTGAGCAGCCGTGGCAGCCCGGACGGATCGGAGGTGACAACGTGTCCATCGGTGCGGATCACCTGAACCACGCCTCCGCCCGCAGCGGCGTCGAGATCCAGCCGACCCCGGTCGAGGCGAGAGGCATCGACCGTCTGGGAGCGCAGGCTCTGGTCCATCGAGTCGAGCAGCGCACTGCCGACCCGCGCGTACACGAAGAAGCCCATCGCGGCGAGCACGACCGCCATCACGAGCGCGAAGGCCAGGGTCAGGCGCAGGCGGATCGGGATCCTGCTCATCCGCCGTCTTCGCGCAGCCGGTAGCCGACGCGGTGCACGGTCTCGAGCGCGTGCCGGCCGAACGGCCGATCGATCTTCTCTCGCAGGTAGCGCACGTAGACGTCGACCAGGTTCGAGCGGCTCTCGTAGCCGATGTCCCACGCGCTCTCGAGAAGCTGGAGCCGCGAGAGCGCCTGGCCCGGTCGCCGCATAAACGACTCGAGCAGCGCGAACTCCCTGGAGGAGAGCTCGAGCTCGACCTCGCCACGCCACGCTCTGTGCGAGCCGGGGTCGAGCCGCAGGTCGCCGGCCTGGAGCACGGTCGGTCGCTCCAGAGGAGCCCTGCGCACGAGCGCTCGAAGCCGGGCGAGCAACTCCGCGAACGAGAACGGCTTCACGAGATAGTCGTCGGCGCCGCTGTCGAGCCCCTCGATCCGGCTCTCGACTGCATCGCGCGCCGTCAGGAACAAGACCGGCGACCAGACACCGGCCTCGCGCAGGGCCTTACAGGTCGCGAAGCCGTCCTGGCCCGGCAGCATGACGTCCAGCACGATCGCGTCGTACGAGACGGCACGCGCCATCCAGAGAGCGTCTTCGCCACGACCCGCCACCTCGGCCACGTGGCCTTCCTCTCGCAGCCCGCGGGCGAGCAGGTCGGCCAGCTTCTTCTCGTCCTCGACCACGAGCACGCGCATCCGCCTATTGTGCTCGCCGGGCGGGAGGCCGGATGAGCATTCTCATCGCGCCCTCATCTCGGGCAGGTTCCATGGGATCGTGCCCATCGAGACGGGTTCCGGGTCCGCTCCGTCCACTACCCACGATTCGACCGCCGGCAACGAGCGCCTCACGGCCGTGACCGCGTCCGTTCTGCTCGTCCTGCTCGCAGTGGAGGGGCTCACGATCCTCTCGATCAGGCAGCTCCTGTCGGTGCACGTCGTCGTCGGGCTGCTGCTGATTCCACCGGTGGCGCTGAAGCTCGGAAGTACCGGCTACCGCTTTCTGCGCTACTACACGGGCGACCGGGCGTACGTCGCCAAGGGGCCGCCGCACATCCTGATGCGGCTGCTCGCGCCGCTACTTGTCGTCTCCACGGTCGCCGTGCTCGGTACGGGCGTGGCGCTGCTTGCGCTCGGGCCACACAGGCACCGCGACGTCGTCCTCGGCCTCCACAAGGCGAGCTTTCTCGTCTGGTTCGTCGTGATGAGCGTGCACGTGCTCGTCTACGCGCCGCGGCTGCCGCGCGTCGTGCTGTCGCGAAGCCGCCGCGCCGGAGCCGGGGCCGGGCTGATCGCCGCCTCGCTGCTCGCCGGGATCGCGCTCGCCGTTTCGGCCTACTCCCTCGCGGGGCCATGGTTGCACCGCGCCCACGAGCGTGACCGCGAGGGCGCCCCCGCACCTCAGGAGCTGATGGTGAAGTGCACGCCGGCCAGCCCCTCGAGCGAGAAGCCCTCCGCGGGCCCGGGCGAGACGCCGAGCTCCAGGCGGGGCCGGTTCCAGCGCTCGAACTGCTCCCGGTCGATATAGAAGGGCGCGCCTCCCACCTCGCCGAGGAGGACGTCCTCCGCACCGAGGATCAGCTCGCCCTCGCGCAGGCAGATCGGGGAGCTGCCGTCGCAGCAGCCCCCCGACAGGAAGAGCATCAGCGGCCCGAAGGTGGCCGTCAGGTTGCGGAGCACCGTGACCGCGGCGTCCGTGGCGACGACCTGCTCGGCCACCGGGCTCATCTAGAAGAGCCCCAGCGGCTTCGGGTCGTAGCTGACGAGCATGCACTTCGTCTGCGTGTAGTGGTCGAGCATCATCTTGTGGTTCTCACGCCCGACGCCCGAGACCTTGTAGCCGCCGAAGGCCGCGTGCGCGGGATAGAGGTGGTAGCAGTTCGTCCAGACCCGCCCGGCCTTGATGCCGCGCGCCATCCGGAACGCCCTGCTCGTGTCGCGGGTCCACACGCCGGCGCCGAGGCCGTACATGGTGTCGTTCGCGATCGCGAGCGCCTCCGCCTCGGTCTTGAACGTGGTCACCGCGAGCACGGGGCCGAAGATCTCCTCCTGGAAGATCCGCATGCCGTTGTGCCCCTTGAAGACGGTCGGCTCGAAGAAGTAGCCGCCCTCGAGCTCACCCTCGAAGTGGGCCCGCTTGCCGCCGGTCAGCAGCTCGGCGCCCTCCTCGAGGCCGATCTTGACGTAGCTCTCGATCTTCTCGAGCTGCGCGGCCGAGACCTGCGGGCCGAGCATCGTCGCGGGATCGAGCGGATCGCCCTGCCGGATCTGCTCGATCCGGGCCAGGCATCGCGTCATGAACTCGTCGTAGATCGACTCGTGGATCAGGGCCCTCGACGGGCAGGTGCAGACCTCGCCCTTGTTGAAGGCGTAGAGGACGAGGCCCTCGACGGCCTTGTCGAGGAACTCGTCGTCCTCGGCCATCACGTCGGCGAAGAAGATGTTCGGCGACTTGCCGCCGAGCTCGGTCGTCGACGGGATGATGTTCTGCGCCGCGTACTGCATGATCAACCGGCCGGTCACGGTCTCGCCGGTGAACGCGATCTTGGCGATCCGCTTGTTGGAGGCCAGCGCCTTGCCGATCTCCGCCCCCGGGCCGTTGACGATGTTGATCACGCCCGGCGGCACGATCTCCTCGATCAGCTCCGCGAACTTGAGGATCGACCACGGAGTCGGGCTCGCCGGCTTGAGCACGACGCAGTTTCCGGCCGCGAGCGCCGGGGCCAGCTTCCACGCCGCCATCAGCAGCGGGAAGTTGAACGGGATGATCTGCCCGACGACGCCGAGCGGCTCACGGAAGTGGTACGCGTAGGTGTCCTTGTCGATCTCGGAGATGCCGCCCTCCTCCGCCCGGATCACCGAGGCGAAGTAGCGGAAGTGGTCGGCTGCGAGCGGGATGTCGGCGGCAAGCGTCTCGCGGACCGGCTTGCCGTTCTCCCAGCTCTCGGCGACCGCGAGCATCTCGAGGTTGTCCTCGATCGCGTCCGCGATCCTGTTCAGGACCTTCGAGCGCTCCGCGAGCGACGTCTCTGCCCAGTCGTCCTTGGCGGCGTAGGCGGCGTCGAGCGCGAGCTCGATGTCCTCGGGCGTCGAGAGCGGCACCTCGGTGAACGGCTCGCCGGTGACCGGCGAGAGGTTGTCCGAGTAGCGGCCCTCGATCGGGGCGACCCAGTGTCCCCCGATGAAGTTCTCGTAGCGCTCTTTCAGCTCGACGGGGCTGCCCGCGCGCCCCGGAGCCTCGTAGACCGCCGCCTTCTCGATGGTTGCCATCTCGTCTCCTTTCGAGAAGTGACGGGCGGAATTGCCCGCTGGCCGACAGGCTCTCGGAGCGGCCACGCACCCGCATCAGGGAGGCCGCTGACCCGGCTGCCTAAAAACCCGTATCCGTCGGGCGCTACTTGAGCGTCTTCAGGTAGGCGACGAGCGCGCGCAGCTGGTAGGCGGTGAGGATCCCGCCCCAGTGCGGCATGCTGACGATCGGCGCCTTGCCGATCACGCTGCCGCTGCGGATCATGTCCGTGATCTTCTTGTCGGTGTTGAACTCCGCACGGAAGTCGGCCCCCGTGAGCGGCGGGATCGCCTTGTCCTCCGAGAGCGGGTTCGGCACCCCGCCGAGGCCGTTCGGGCCGTGGCAGTTGATGCAGCCGTCCCGCACGTAGAGCGCCGCGCCCGCGACCTCGAGCCCCTGGCCCTGCGGCACTGTCGGCGGCGACGCGTCGGGAACGCTCGGCAGGCCTGCATGGATGTAGGCGACGAGCTGGTCCACCTGCCGCTTGGAGATGACCGCCCCCCAGACGGGCATGTACGGCTTGGTCGGATTCGCAGACTCGCCGAGACCGTGGTTGATGATCTGCTGCAGCTGCGCGGATGTAAGCGCCTTGCCCACGGTCTTGAGCCCGGGCACGTCCGGCGACACGCCGCCTTGTCCGTTGTCGCCGTGGCACTGGGCACAGGCGAACTGGACGAACACGTGTGCGCCCGCGGCCACCTTCGGGTCGACGGGAGCTGCCGAGGCCGTCGTTGCCGCGCCCACCGTCTTCGTCTTCTTCGTGTAGTGGCCCGCGCCCCAACCGATCAGGCCGGCCACCGCCACGAGCAGGACGACGACAATAGCGCCGACGGCGAACAACCGGTTGCTCACTGCGTCCTCATTTCGATTGGTTGAGAGTGGATCCTTCCAGACGGCGATCCATCAGTGTCGGCGCGGACGCGGCTGCGGCTTTTCCGCATCGTTAGACGGCCGCACCGGCAAAGCCGGCACGGCCTCTTATGGTCGGGCGTCGCAAGCGAACGCCTCAGGCGCCTGCGGCCTGCGGGGCGGCCTGCGGGCCGCGGTGCTCGAGGATCACCTCGAGCAACCGGCGCGAGTGGAGCACATGCTCGTGGGCCAGTGCCCGGGCCCCGTCTGCGCTGCCGGCGACCAGGGCTTCGAGGATCGCGCGGTGCTGGTGCACGTTCTGCCGGTAGAGGTCGTCGATCTCCGGACCGCCGGGACGCCAGCGGCTCAGGAATGTCCGCCGCGCGCTCTTCGCAACCTGTTCGACGAGCGGGACGTCGGCCGCCTCGTAGATCACGTCGTGGAAGCGGTAGTTCGCACGCACCCAGTCGACGGTGACCCGCGTGCGCTCGCCCTCGTCGCGCCTGCGGTCGAGCAGCTCGTCCGTCAGCTCCTCGAACCGCGCCTGGGCCGCCCGGAGCTCGGCCAGCCTCTTCTCGGTCATGTTCGGCGTCGCGAGGCCCGTCACGAGCGCCTCGAGCTCCGCACGCACCATGAACGCCTGCTGCAGCTCGTCGAGCGAGATCGTCCGCACGCGGACGCCGCGGTTCGGCGTGAACGAGACAAGCCCGGTTGCGGCGAGGCGGCGAAGGGCTTCACGAACCGGCGTGCGGCTGACGCCGAAGTGCTCCGAGAGCTGCTCCTGCCGGAGGACCGCGCCGGGCGGCAGACCGCCGGAGATGATCTCGTCCTCGAGCGCGAGCGCGATCTCGTCGGCCTTGGTGCCCGCCTCGTCGCCTGTCGTCAGCTCCGAAATTGGGCGGCCTCCGTGGATCCTTCGAGCGCGAGCGTCGAGCTCTTCCCTCCGCTCACCGCCTGCGCCACGGCGTCGAAGTAGCCGGCGCCGGCCTCGCGCTGGTGACGCGTCGCCGTGTAGCCGTGCTCCTCGAGCGCGAACTCGCCCTCCTGCAGCCGCACGTAGGCGCTCATCCCCTCCCGCGCGTAGCCGTGCGCGAGCTCGAACATGCCCGCGTTGAGCGAGTGGAAGCCGGCCAGCGTGACGAACTGGAACCGGTAGCCGAGCTCGCCGAGATCCTCCTGGAAGCGGGCGATCGCGTCGTCGTCGAGTTGCGCGCGCCAGTTGAAGGACGGCGAGCAGTTGTACGCGAGCATCTTCCCGGGGAACTCCTCGTGGATCGCCTGCGCGAACTCGCGCGCCTCGCCCATGTCGGGCGTCGACGTCTCGAACCAGACGAGGTCGGCGTACGGCGCGGTCGCAAGGCCTCGCGCGATCGCCGGCTCGAGGCCGTCACGCACGACGTAGAAGCCCTCGGGAGTGCGCTCGCCGGTGAGGAACGGCTCGTCCGCGGGATCGGCGTCGCTGGTCAGGAGCTTCGCGCTGAGCGCGTCGGTGCGCGCGACGAGGATCGTCGGCACGCCGCAGACGTCCGCGGCGAGCCGCGCCGCCGTGAGGGTCCGGAGGAACTGGCCGGTGGGCACCAGCACCTTGCCGCCGAGGTGGCCGCACTTCTTCTCGGACGAAAGCTGGTCCTCGAAGTGCACGGCTGCCGCGCCGGCCTCGATCATCGCCTTCATCAGCTCGAAGGCGTTGAGCGGGCCGCCGAAGCCGGCCTCGGCGTCGGCGACGATCGGTGCGAGCCAGTACGTTCCGGTGTCCCCCTCGGCGGCGTGGATCTCGTCGGCCCGGAGCAAAGCGTTGTTGAGCCGGCGGACGAGCGCCGGCCCGCTGTTGGCGGGATAGAGGCTCTGGTCGGGGTACGTGTGGCCCCCGAGGTTGGCGTCGGCAGCGACCTGCCAGCCGCTCAGGTAGATGGCCTTGAGACCTGCCTTGACCATCTGCACGGCCTGGCCGCCTGTGAGCGCGCCGAGTGCGGGCACGTAGTCCTCGGTGTGGAGCAGCTTCCAGAGCCGCTCGGCCCCGAGCCGGGCGAGCGTGTGCTCGACCTGGACCGTGCCGCGCAGCCGGAGCACGTCCTCCGCGGAGTAGGGACGCTCGATCCCCTCCCAGCGCCCGTTCACAGAGCCGTTGCCGTCAATCATCCATGTCCTCCTCGTCGAGGTAGTCGTAGGCCGGCAGGGTCAGGAACTCGACGAACTCGTCGCCGAGCGCCACCTGCTCGAAGATCTCCCGCGCCTCGCCGGCGCGGCTGCGTTCGTAAATCTCGTCGCCGAACTGCTCCCGGAGCCGCTCGAGCTCCTCGTCGATGACCGTGCGGACGTAGGCGCGGTCGAAGCGGCCGTTGCGCAGCCACTGCCAGACCTGCGAGCGCGCGATCTCCGCGGTCGCCGCGTCCTCCATCAGGTTGTAGATCGCCGCCGCGCCGGTGCCGCGCAGCCACGACGACACGTACTGGATCGCGACGCTGACGTCGTTGCGGAGACCCTCCTCGGTGACCTCGCCCTCGGTCGCCGCAACGTTCAGGAGGTCGGCAGCCGAGGTCGTGACGTCGTCGCGCTGCCGCTCGAGCTGGTTCGGGCGGTCGCCCAGAACGTGGTCGAACTCCTCCAGCGCCACCGGTACGAGATCGGGGTGCGCGACCCAGGTGCCGTCGAAGCCGTCGCCCGCCTCGCGCTGCTTGTCCTCGTGCACCTTCGCGAGCGCACGCGCGTTCAGCTCGGGATCCTTCCGGCTCGGGATGAACGCCGCCATCCCGCCCATCGCGTGCGCTCCGCGGCGGTGACACGTCTTGACGAGCAGCTCCGCGTACGCGCGCATGAACGGCGCAGTCATCGTCACGCTGTTCCGGTCGGGCAGGACGAACTCCGGCCGGTCGCGGAACTTCTTGATCACGCTGAACATGTAGTCCCAGCGCCCCGCGTTGAGGCCGGCCGCGTGCTCTCGCAGCTCCCAGAGGATCTCGTCCATCTCGAACGCGGCGAGGACGGTCTCGATCAGCACGGTCGCCTTGATCGACCCGTGCGGGAGGTCGAGCGCCTCCTCCGTATGCGTGAAGACGTCGTTCCAGAGCCGCGCCTCGAGGTGGCTCTCGAGCTTCGGCAGGTAGAGGTACGGGCCGCTCCCGCGCTCGAGGAGCCGCTTTCCGTTGTGGAAGAGGTAGAGGCCGAAGTCGAACAGGCTCGCCGAGACCGCCTGGCCGTCGACCCGGAAATGGCGCTCGACGAGGTGCCAGCCGCGCGGGCGGACGAGCAGCGTCGCGACCTCGTCGTTCAGCCGGTAGCTCTTGCCCTCCGGGCTCTCGAACTCGATCGTCCGGTCGATCGCGTCGACGAGGTTGGCCTGGCCGTCGACCATGTTGTGCCAGGTCGGCGAGTTCGCGTCCTCGAAGTCGGCCATGAACATCCGCGCGCCCGAGTTGAGCGCGTTGATGACCATCTTCCGATCGGTCGGGCCCGTGATCTCGACGCGGCGGTCGAGGAGGTCGGCAGGGACCGGCTCGATCGCCCAGTCGGCCTCGCGCACCTCGCGCGTCTCCGGCAGGAAGTCCGGAAGCTCGCCGGCCGCGATCCGCTGCTGGCGCTCAGCGCGGGCGAGGAGCAGCTCGAGCCTCCGCGCCCCGAAGCGGCGCTCGAGGTCGGCGACGAACGCGAGCGCCTCGGACGAGAGGATCCGCTCCTGGCGCAGGTCGGGCACGCCTGCGACGTCGGCTCCGGCTGCGGTGGTCATGTGCGTCTAGTCGTTCTCGTGGTCGCGCTCGCAGAACTCCGGGCACGTGCACGGAGCCGACTCGGCGGCCGTGACGACGTAGCTGGCGCGCGCCGAGCGCATGGCGGTGGAGCTCGAAGCCCGTGCGCCGGTGTGCTTCCGCTCGGCGGTGCGATCCCGGCTCTTCCGTCTCGACAGCAAGCGCGTCACCTCCTGATACTGGCATATTTCGGATCCGAAGTCGACCACTCCAGTCCGGAATCCGCCCTTTTGTCTAGTAAACCCACCCATTCTGGATCCATTATGCCTGCCAACCGGACGTGTGCCCCTAGCCGTACGGGCTGAAGAGCGGTGTGCAACCATCCATGGGTGATTCGACGGGGGCTGGTCATCGGGGTCGCGGTCGCGGCGTTGCTCGGCATCGCGCCGGTCGCCCAGGCCGGGATCGCGGAGGTGAGAGACGGCCACGGGAGCCTCGTCGGCAACGGCGGCCCGGGCACCTACGGAAGCGCCTACGACGCCGGCTGGACGCTCCGGTACGACTACGCCAGCCGGACCACCCGCGGCGTCTCGCTGAGAGGGGTGTCGCTCGCGGGCGGCGCGGTCTACGCCGAACGGGTCTTCGTCCCGGCTCACGGCCTGCGCGGCGCGCGCGTCCAGGGGCTCCGGGTGAACGGCCACGCGGTTGCCGCGCGGCCGAACACGCTCGTCCCGCTCGGCCCCGGGAGCTACCTCGTCGTCCTTCAGGAAGCGGTCGTTCCCGGCGAGGGGAGCGGGCTCGTCGGCCTGCGCCTGGTCGCCGGCGACGCCGCGCTCGGCCTCGATCCGGGGACGCAGGTGCTCGTCGGGCTGGCGCGCGCGGCCCAGCCGGCGACGCACCACCGGCAGGCGCGGCTCTCCTGGCTCGCGCTCGGAGTCTCGGGACACAGCGCGGTGCCCATCCAGGACGTCGTCTGGCCCGAGCTGCTCGGCGTGCCGTCCAACGGGAGCACCGGGCTGCGAGCCGTCGCGATCGCCGAGCGCTACCTCGGTATCCCGTACCGCTGGGGCGGCGCCGTCCCGATCACCGGCTTCGACTGCTCGGGCTTCACGATGTACGTCTACGCGCAGCTCGGGATCCATCTCACGCACTACACCGGCTCCCAGTGGTACGAGGGCACGCGCGTGCCGCCCTCCGAGCTCGAGCCGGGCGACCTCGTCTTCTTCGAGCCGAGCCAGCGCGGGCCCCAGCACGAGGGGATGTACATCGGCGGCGGGCGCTTCATCCAGGCGCCTCACACCGGCGACTTCGTGAAGATCTCGTCGCTGGCCGAGCCGTCGTACCTGAACGGCTACGTCGGCGCCGTGCGGCCCACAACGTCGTAGCCGCGACGGAGCCCGCGCAGCTCGTCCCGCTCACGCGCGCGGCGCGGGGGCCTTGCCGACGAAGGCGAAGCCGCTGAACATCAGCGCGATCCCGAGCAGCTGCCCCGCGTAGACGAGCGAGTACGAGCCGCGCCCGCGAGAGCCCGGTCGCCAGCGCGACGACGAGCGCGCCCGCGGCGATCCAGAGGTTCGGCGCGCACGCGCCGGCGGCGCAGGATCGAGTAGCAGCGAGCCGCCGACGAGGAACAGCGTCCCGAAGGAGTTCAGCGCGACCGCCCAGAGGAAGGCGTGGCCGCCGAGCGCGGCGTTCGGCGGCGGCCGCCCGGCGGCGTGCGCGCGAGCGCGCCGGCGTCGACCGGCGCGAGCGCGACGTCGATCGCCGCGGCGACGGTGGCGACGGCGAGCCCGCCGAGCAGCACGTCGCGGCCGCGCCGGCAGGAGCAGCCAGGCCGAGCCGGCGCCGAGGTAGGCCACGGTCAGGACGCCGCCGGCGAGGTAGTAGACGCGGAAGAGGCCGGGCGTCCAGCCCGGCCGCTGTGCGACCGCCTCGCACGCCGCCGCGACCCCGAAGAGCAGGAAGCCGGCGCCCAGAGCGCCTTCTCGCCGAGCGGCGCCGCCGGAGCGAGCGCAGGAGCAGCGAAGGCGAACAGCAGCGCGACGAGCGCCGCGCAGAGCGGCAGCAGCGCGTCGAGCACCGCGGGCGCGGTCGCGTGCGGTCGCGAGCTGATCGCCGTCACCGGCGAGCCGGCCGGGCACGACCGTGAAGTAGGCGAAGTCCGTCCGCCGAACATGCCCTCGTGCGTCGCGACGAACGAGTAGCGGCCCGGCCGCAGCGGCGCGCGGGAGCGAGCGCCAGCTGCCGTGGCGTCGAGGCTGCGCAGGACGGAGCGGGACGCGGCCGCTGCGGTCGAGGTCGAAGAGCCGGTACGCGCTCGGCCGAGTCGACGGCGGCGGCGCGGACGAGGAGCGCGCGCAGGTCGGACGGCGTGGAGGCGCAGCGCGTCGTGCGGGAACGACGTCTGCGGGTCGCTCCAGGCGAAGAGCTTCACCGGCCCGCGCGGCGTGCGCGACGAACTGGCCCGTCACCTCCGGCGTCAGCGCCGGCTCGTAGGAGTAGCGGACGGTGCTGCCGCCGACCCCGGCGACCGCCGGCACGAACGGCAGCGACGACCAGCAGCAGGGCCGAGCACGCCGACAGCGACGCTGACGCGGGTGCCGGTAGCTCTCGGACGCCGTCGCGCGGCCGCGCGGCGGCTGCCCGTCGAGCTTCGCGCGCCGCCGGCGCCTGCGCGCGGTAGAGCGCGCCGACGAGACGCAGCGCCATCACCGGCAGCCAGACGAGCTCGACCCTCCAGCCGACGCCGCGCAGCGGCCCGTGCCCGTACGGGCGTGAACGCGACCGGGATGACCGCCCACGTGAGCGCCGGGCCGGCGAGCAGCAGGATCGACGCCGTGAGCGGGAAGCCGGCGAACAGCCAGCCGACGCCGGGGAAGCCCATCAGCCCGAGCGGCAGCTCGTAGCCGGCGAGCGCGGCCGGGCTGCGGCGGCGCACCCGGCGCGGGATCTTCGCCGCTGTAGACGCGCGGCGCCGCCGCGATCGCCGCGCGGCCCTCCGCGCGCTGCGCTCGCGTCATCGCGCCAGGCCGCGCGCGCGAAGGCGGCGAACCCGACGAGGACCGCGAGCGCCGCCGGCACGAGCACGAGCGCCTGCCACGGCTCGAGCGCCGAGACCGCGGCCGCGAACGACGCGCCCCGCGCGCGACCGCGTGCGCCTCGACCGCCGAGAAGGCGATCGCCGGCCGCGTAGTACGGCGCCGATCCCGACGCGGGACGAAGACCAGCGACGAGCCGGGCCCGTCGCGCCGGCCAGCGCGCCGCCGAGCAGCGCGAGCGAGCGCGAGCGCGAGGCCGATCAGGAGCACCATCAGCCCGCCGAGCATGTTCAGCTGGGCGTGCAGGTTGACGATCACGTCGCCCGCCTCGCCGCCGCGGTCGAGCGCCTCGTTCACAGCCGGCAACGCCTGGACCGGTCCCTGCAGCGTCCCGACCGCGAGCGCGGCGCAGCCGGCGAGCACGAACGGCCGCAGCCGGCTCGCGCGCGCCGACGGACCGAGCGCACGATCATCGCGAGCAGCAGCCAGAACGCGGCGAACATCGCGATCCCGGCGCCCATGATCAGGTACGGGTGGAGCGGCGTCGCCTCCTCGGCCTGCTCGGGGGTCAGCCCGTGGTCGACGACGAGCCTGCCCTCGTGGAAGCCGAGGTAGAGCGCCGCGAAGTAGAAGGCGAGCGAGCCGCCGAGCAGCGCGAAGAAGCACGTGTCGGCGAGGCGGCGCGACGGCGCGGTCCCGCCGAGCGCGGTGACGAGCGCGAACAGCGCGCCCGCGACGAGCATCGTCAGCCCGGTGACGAGGTTGATGTGCGCGTGGCTGATCGGGTCGATCCACTCGCCCGCGTGGCCCGGCCTGTAGAGCCAGTCCGCGTTCGCCGGCTGCACCTGGATCACGCCCTGCACCGTCCCGACGGTCAGCGCCGGCGGCGCCCGTGGCGAAGAACTTCCAGAGGTGCCACTGCGGCTTCGGCACGCGGACGAGCCGCGACTGGAAGATCGTCAGGACGACGTTCGCTGGCGAAGCACCAGTAGCCGAGGCCCATCACGCCCGCGCCCATCCCGGTCGGCGCCTTGTACCAGCTTGCCCATGTGCGCCTTCGCGGCCGGGTAGTCCACCCGTGCTCGATCAGCCGCCCCATCGCGATCCCGTTCCCGACCAGCGAGACGTAGAAGACGGCAGGCCGACGACGGTGAACCAGAACGCGCACTGCGCGAGCCCCTCGCTCGCGAGCGGCCGGCCGACGATCCGCGGCAGCGACGAGCCAGCAGAGCCCGGTCGCGAGCAGCGTGCCGCCGCCGACGATCATCACGTGCGTGTTCGAGAGGTCGCGGACCAGGTGGCCCGCGTAGCCGGTGCGGGCGAGGCACTCGGCGAGCCAGGGCAGGTTCTTCGACGACCATGTGCAGGCTAGCCGAGGACGAGGAAGAGCCCGCCGGCGACGAAGTACTTCGCCGACTTCGGGTCGTGCGCGTGCAGCTCCTCGTCCGGGTACGGCTCGTCGCGCACCGGCGGCGCCGGCCCGGGACGAACTTGCAGATCGCCGCGACCACGACCGCGAAGAACGCGACGTACGTCAGGAACTGGAGCGACGAGAGGTGCTGGAGCTACATAGCGCTGCCGCCTAGCGCAGGCCGGGCTCGAGGAAGTAGACCGTCAGCGTCCAGCGCGAGGTAGCAGCGCGATCATGACGCGAGGATGATCCAGGCGCGGACGACGCGCCTGGCGCGAGTGGCGCACGTCCTCGGCGCCGATGTCGCGGTAGCCGGCGAGCGGGCGGGCGGGCCGGGGCGTCCGGGGGCGCGTCGCCATCAGAACATCTTCTCCATCGACGCGGGTCGCGCTCGGCGGATCCCGGCGACGTCGGCGAGCATCCGCTCGAACGTGTAGCCGCGCTCGAGGAACGCCTCGAGCTGCTCGGGCGTGTCCCAGGTCGTGTAGCAGTGGACGCGCACGCCGCCGTCCTCGTCGGCCGGACGAACGACCTCGAGCCTCTGGCAGCCCGGGTACTCCTGCACGTGTCCCTTGAGCGCCTGCAGCGACGCGTAGACGATCGGCCACGCCGTCGGCCGGCACGACGAGCCACGTCGCCGACGACCAGGAGACGTAGGGCAGCGCCGAAGGGCGGGACGCTGCGGCGGCCATCAGAACTTCTGCCCCCAGACGATGTGGCCGACGATCAGCACGACGCGCCCAGGCCGACGAGGACCACGCGTCAGAACGAGGAAGAAGCGCGTCGCCGGGCCGGCCAGCTCGCGTCGTGTAGCCGCCGAAGCTGTCGACCGGGTAGATGCCCGTCCGCTGCCGCGTCGATGCGGTACTGCCAGATCCACCAGCAGCATGCACGAGCGCGAGCACGATCACGAAGCCCCAGAGCCAGGCGAGCTCGACCCAGTGGACGTGCCAGGTGTCCGGCCGTGCTGCATCGTCTGCTGGTGGCCCTGGAGGTAGTGGTAGTACTGCTGCGCCTTGCTCCGGCGATGTCGCCGCTAGGCATCGCCCATCGGCCCACTCCTCCTCGTCGAGCGCCCACTCGGGCGTGTAGTAGTCCTCCTCCTCGACGTAGAGCGGGATGCGCGCCATGCCGGTCGAGCTCCTGGAAGTGGCCCGCCTTCCACGCCGCCAGGAAGGCGACGAACGCGAGCCCGGCGAAGATGAAGAACGTGTCGATCATCCAGTCGGCCATCACCCAGTGCGACTGCTGCGTCTCCGGCTGCGTCGTGCGCGAGCGCGAGCGCCGGGCCAGCCGAGCGCCACGACCGCGACGGCGACGAGCGAGCTGCAGGCGCAGGCGCCTCACTGCTGCCCCGGCACGGTCGGCGGGATCGTCCTTCTGCGCGCGCGGGCGGCAGCTTCTCGCCGCGCGCGCGCGCGTCGGCCCAGGCGCGGTCGAGCATGTCCTCGTAGATCGCCTTGATCCCCGCGGCCGCCGTCGTCGAGCGAGAGCGGCGTGTGTGCCTGTCGTTCAGCATCATGCGGTCGCCCGGCGCGAGGCCCGGGAAGACGCGCATCGCCTCCTGCATGAACGGGTCGGTCGACCTGCTTCTTGTCGAAGCTGGCGTTGTCGGTCGAGCTTCTGGTGCGGTCTTCGACCCAGGCGAGCAGCTCCGTCGACGGCTGCCAGACGATGTAGTCCTTCGGCTCGGGGACGCGGTTCGGCTCGAGCGTCCCGTTCGGGATCGTCTTCACGAACAGGACGACGCGCCAGATGTCGTTGACCGAGAGGCGGTCGCCGAAGTTCTCCATCGCCGTCCCGGCCAGCCGCGCAGGATCCGGTAGTAGAAGTCGCCCGGGCCCGGTGTCGCCGCCGCAGCAGGCGTCGTCCTTGTCGGTGAAGTCGGCCGGCGGCGGCGACAGGAAGCGCGCGGCCGGGCCCTTGCCGTCGCCGCTTGAGGCCGTGGCAGCCGACGCAGCGGTCGAGGAAGACCTCCTTGCCGCGGAAGAGGTTCTGCTCGCGTCACGGGCAGCGGGTCGCCCGAGAGCCAGTAGCTGCGGTCGATCTGGGAGAGGTTCGGCGCCTCCTCGAGCTGGTCCTTCGGCGGCTTCGAGCTCGTCGTCGTCCGCGCTCCACGATCGGCTTGTGCGCGCCCTGGAAGCCGCGTGTACGGCGCGCGGGAAGCCCTGGTTGGCGAGCACGACGTGCTTCGCGTAGAGCTGGCCCGCGTAGCGGAGCAGGCCCGGACTTGCCGCTGCGCTGCTCGACGAACGCGACAGCTGCTCGACCTGCTTGTCCGAGAAGAGCGACTTCATGTCCGGCATCAGCGAGCAGCGGGTCGACGAAGCGCGGGTCGTAGAAGTGCGCGCGCTGCCAGTCGTCCGGGTGCCAGCCGGACTCCTGCGAGAGGTCGGGCCCGGTCCGCTCGGTTCCGAGCAGGTTCGGCGACTGGTCGCTGCCGTAGAAGTCGCCCGGCTGGGAGACCTTCGGGTAGAGGAAGTAGAGCGCCTCGCGCACGTCCTGCGGCCGCGAGTAGCCGGAGTGGCAGACGTAGCAGCCGTTCTGACGCGAACAGGTTGCGGCCCTTGAGCGCCACGTTCGAGAGCGGCGCCCAGTCCGCCGAGGCGGCGGATCGAACGTGTGGATCGGCAGCCAGACGACGATCGCGACGACGACGAAGAAGGCGAGCAGGCCGCCGAGCCCGGCCATCAGCGGCGTGATCAGCATGCGCTCGCGCGGGTGGCGCGCCCAGCCGCGCGGCAGCGCGGCTGCGCCGTCGTCCGCTCGCGGCCTGCTCGTCGTCCGCCATCAGCCGGCCACCGGCGGCGGCGCGATCGCCTCGGCCACCCTCAGGGTCTCCCGCCGCCGGCGCTCGCGCCGTGTTCGCTGAAGATCGTCATCCCGATGTTGACGATCTGGACGATCCCGGAGAGCGACGATCATCGCGCCGAAGATCCCGCGCGCGATGTAGTACGCGTGCAGCTGCGGCAGGACGTTCACCTCGGGGATCCCGTCCTGCCAGCTGAAGCCCTGCTGGAAGCCGGCCAGCGTGAGCACGCTGAAGAAGCCGGTGAAGCCGACCGTGACGAGCCAGTACTGCCACTCGGTCAGGCTCCGGCTCCATAAGGGCTCGCCGGTAGATCTGGGCGACGATGTAGTCGATCACGCCCATGCCGAGGATCGTGAAGGCGCCGAGCAGCGCCAGGTGCGCGTGGGCGACGACGAAGTTCGTGAAGTGCGTCAGCTTGTTGAACGGCTGGATCGCCTCGAACGCGCCCTGGATGTTGACCAGGAAGTAGAAGAAGAAGGCGGTCATCGTGAACCGCAGGGGCAAGTTCGTGAAGAACCGGTCCCAGTTGCCCTTCATCGTCCCGAGGATGTTGATCGTGAACGCGAAGACCGGGACCAGCAGCATCCAGGACGAGACCTCGGCGATCGTCTTCAGCCACGCCGGCGTCGGCGACTGCAGGATGTGGTGGTCGCCGACGCCCGTGTAGAAGAACGCCATCCCCCAGAAGCAGATCGAGCGAGAGCGTGTAGCTGTAGAGCGGCGTGTTCGTGACCCGCGGGACGATGTAGTACGTCAGCGCGAGCAGCATCGGCGTCAGCCACAGCCCGAACAGGTTGTGCGCGTACCACCAGTTGAGGATCGCGTCGGAGAGGCTGTTCGAGAGCGCGCCGGAGGGCGCGCCCCAGATGTTGCCCGGGTCGCCAGATGACGTTGCCGATCGCGTAGTCGACCGCGAGCCAGAGCGGGCTCGCGATGAAGAACCAGACGGAGACGTAGATCGGCCGGATCGTCCGGATCGCGACCGTCGCGAGGATGTTGACGATGTTCGCGCACCAGATGACGAGCAGCGCGATGTCGATCGGCCAGATGAACTCGGCGTACTCGCGGCCCTGGCTGTGGCCCGTCAGGAGCCCGATGATCCCGAGCAGGTACATCAGGTTCCAGGCCCAGGCGCAGATGACGCCGAGCCGCTCGCTCCACATCCCGCGCGTGCCCGACGAGGCGCGGGAGCATGTAGAAGAGCGCGCCGAAGTACATCATCGTGAGCCACGCGAGGATCACGCCGTTCACGTGCGACGGGCGGATGCGGCTGAACGAGAGCCACGAGATCCCGCCGAAGGCCTCGGGCGTGACGAACTCGGTCGCGAGCACGAGCCCGAAGAGGTCGACGACCGTCAGCCAGATGATCGACGAGAGGATCCAGTGCCTCGCCGCGCGGTCCGGGAAGCGGCGCGGGCCCGCGCTGCGCGCTCCGTCAGCGGCGCAGGCGCATCCGGCAGTGACCGCGCCGGCTCGCGGACGCTCCGCTCGGTCCCATCGCCGGCCATGGAGCGACCATAGGAAAGCGCCCGCGGTCACGCGCCTGAGATGACGAAACTGTCATTTGCAGGTCATTTCCAGGTCATCTCGACTGCGTTAGGGTCCGCAGGCGGGAGGTGATGCGGATCCTGGTCATCGAGGACGAGCCGCGGATCCTGGCCTTCCTGGCGCGCGGGCTCGAGGCGGAGGGCTTCAGCGTCGACGGCGCGGGCGACGGCGCGGCCGGCGCTCGCGCGCGCGGCACGAGCGGCGCTACGACCTCGTGTCCTCGACCTGCTGCTGCCGAAGCTCGACGGTCTCTCCGTGCTGCGCGAGCTGCAGCGCGACGCGGCCCGAGCTGCCGGTCGTGATCGTCTCGGCACGCTCGGACCTCGCCGACGAAGCTCCGCGGGTTCGGCCTCGGCGCCTGCGACTACCTCTCGAAGCCGTTCTCGTTCGACGAGCTGCTCGCGCGCGTGCGCGGCACAGCTGCGACGCGGGCGGCCGGGCGAGACGGCGACGATCGTGCGCGCGGGGACGCTGTCGCTCGACCTCGCGCGCCGCCAGGCCCGCCTGGGCGAGCGTCGTCGCCGAGCTCTCCGACCGGGAGTTCCGCGCTCCTCCACCACCTCGTCCTGCACGAGGGCGAGGTCGTGAGCCGCGAGCGCCTGCTCGTCGGACGTCTGGGGCTACCACTTCGACCCGCGCTCGAACGTCGTCGACGTCTGCATCCGACGGCTGCGGCAGAAGCTCGGCGCGCAGCGCGCCGATCGAGACCGTGCGGCATGGCGGCTACCGACTGACTGCGGCGTAAGCGGCGTCGAGCTCGCGTGGGTCGCGTTCGCGGCAGCGAACCTCGCCGCGATGCTCGCTCTGCCCGAGCTGGGAGACGATCCCGTTCCACTTCATCTGGATCAGCCTGACGCTCGTCTACGGCTTCCGCGTCTGGGGCTCGACGGCGACGGGCGTCGTGCTCGGCCTCGTCGTCGCTGACGACCGGGGGCCTGATCCTCAGCGACGCGTTCACGGGCGACGCAGCTCTGGGGCGAGCTGTTCGAGGTGCCGCTGATGTCGGCGATGTTCCTCGCGATGGTCTGGCACGCGCGCCGCCGCCAGGACGCGCTGCGCACGGTCGAGCGAGAGGCCGACGAGCGCGCCGCGCTGCTCGCGCCAGCAGAAGCGTTTCCTGCACGACGTCTCGCACGAGCTGCGGACGCCGGTCACGATCGCGCGCGGCCACCTCGAGGTGCTCCGGCGGCTGAACGGAGAGCCGGCCCAGGAGATCGAGGTCGCGCTCGACGAGCTCGGCCGGATCGAGCACATCCTCGAGCGGCTGCTGCTGCTCGCGAAGGCCGAGCAGCCCGACTTCGTCGTGCTCTCGGACGCTCGACGTCGAGCCCTTTCTCGAGGATGTCTTCATGCGCTGGTCGGAGGTCGTCCCGCGCGGATGGCGGCTCGGCGCGCTCGCGCACGGGCACACTCCGCGCCGATCCCGAGGCTCTCCGGATCGCGCTCGACGCACTGCTCGAGAACGCCGTCAAGTACACCGAGCCGGCCGACGCGATCAGGCTCGGCGCCCGCGCGGCCGGCGGACGAGCTCGTGATCGAGGTCGCGGACGAGGGCCCCGGGGTGCCGCACGACGCGCTCGGGCGGATCTTCGACCGCTTCGCCCGGCCGACTCCGCGCGGACGCGGGACCAGGGAGGCGCCGGGCTCGGGCTCGCGATCGTCGATGCGATCACGAAGGCCCACGGCGGGACCTGCTCCGCGGTGAACTCGGCCTCCGGCGCGATCTTCACACTGCGCTTCCCGGCCTTCGCGCCAGCGCGTGCGCCGCTGCCCGCGCTCTCTGCTTCCTGAGCGACGAGGACTCACTCGTCCGAGCTACATAGCACCATTCGCGTCAGGCCGATACGCCTGAGGAATGCGGCGATTCACCTCATTTGCGTGCGCGTGTGGGCAGGCGCGACATCGGCTTCTTCGCCGGCTCGGCGAGGAACGCGGCATCGCTCTGGCGATGGCTCTGGGGATCATGAGCGTCCTGCTGATCTCCGGCTCGACGATCGTCTACTTCTCGAGCGCGAACGCGCGCACCGCCTCCCGCAGCAGCTCCGACCAGAAGGCCTACGCGCTCGCCGAGGCCGGGATGAACAACGCGCTCTCCGTCCTCGAGAACGCGCTCGACCCGCGCACGAGCACGCTTCTCCCCCAGACGACCGTCAACTTCGAGGGCGGCTCGGCCACCTATTCCGGGACGATCGACGCCAACTACCTCTGGTCGATCACCTCGATCGGCTCCGTGCGCAGCCCGACCGGAGCGCTCAGCAACGTCAGGCGAACCCTCAAGCGAACCGTCCAGATCCTCGGCCTGAACCAGTCTGCGACCGGGATCGCCTGGAGCCGCTTCTACCAGGACAGCACGGCCTCGTGCCTCACGATCGACGGCGTCAACTGGCCCGCGCCGGTCTCGACCCGCGGCGACCTCTGTCTCGAGAACGGCGCCACGATCACCGGCTCGACCACGACCGTCGACACCGGCGGCAGCGTCATCATCGAAGGCCCCGACACGACGCCGGCAGCGCGCGTTCCGACCGCAGCGTCCGGCTGGACGAACTCGACGAACGTCTTCACGAGCAACAGCGTCTACGCGACCAACGCGATCTCGTCCAACTCGACCGGCGCCACGCTCTCCGCGACCGGGTTCGGCTTCTCCGTCCCGTCGAGCGCGATCATCCGCGGCATCCAGGTCAGCGTGATTCGCAAGGCGACCGCGGCGAGCTCGATCCAGGATGCGACCGTCCAGCTCCAGAAGGCTGGCACCGCGGTCGGGTCGAACAGGGCGATCGCCGGTACCTGGACCACCTCCAACGTCACGCAGAACTACGGGACGACGTCCGATCTCTGGGGCACGACCTGGACCGCGTCGGACATCAACAACGCGAACTTCGGTCTCAAGTTCACCGCCAAGGCGGGCGCGACCGCGACCACGGCGAACGTCGACTACATCACGATCACGGTGACGTACTCGAACGACACGAGCGCGATCGGCGCCTCCGGGTCGCCGGTCGCCGAGGTCAACGTCAACGGAACGTGCAAGTACAACGCCAACGCGGCCCATACGCCTTGCTCGACCGCGGACAAGGTCTACGCGTCGAACATCTCCTCCGTGGCCAAGAACCTGAGCTTCCCTTCGATCGACTTCACCTACTGGTGGGCGCATGCGAAGCCCGGCCCGAAGTATCCGTGCACGCAGTCGACCGGAACTCCTCCCACCTTCGACAACGACGCGGGCACGACCAGCGCGCCGAACAACAGCATCCCGGTCAACGGCGAGATGGCCCCGCTCAACGCCGATTACACCTGCAAGGTGATCGAGAACGGCATCCGCGTGGGCGAGCTCTCCTGGAACCACACGACCCACGACATGACCATCTACGGCACCGTCTTCGTCGACGGGAACTTCCGTTTCGACAACGACGGCCAGGTCGTCCACTACCACGGCCGCGGGGACATCTTCGCGGGCGGCGCGGCAGAGATCGACGCGCTCGTCTGCGCCGGCGGCTCCGGGACCACCCTGGCCACGAGCTGTTACGCCGATATGAGCAACTGGGACCCGTCCCAGGACATGCTCGTCCTCCTGTCGATGTACACCGGCCAGGCCGAGTACGACCAGGGAGGCACGACGTGCACCCCGACCGGGACGACCTCCTGTCCCAACGGGTATTACGCCTCGGGCTTCCAGGGAGTCCTCTACTCGAAAGGCGACTGCCTGATCCACCAGATGTTCCGCGACAGCGGGCCCGTGATCTGCAACTCGATCACCCTGCCCAACGAGTCGAACGGAAACCCGACGTACTACTCGTATCCGCAGCTGAGCAACCTCACGGGCGGGCAGAAGTACACGAATCCGGCCGGCGCGTCGTCGTTCGTGCTCCAGATCAACCCGATGACGGGTTAGCCGCTACCGCGTAGGTCGCCGCTGGCAGGCCTCGCCGGTCGGCCGTCGAAGCGGGGCGTGTTCGTGAGCGCCGGAGTAATCGCCGTCACCTTTGCGGCCCTCGCAACGGCCCTGGCGACCGGGCTCGGCGCGGTGCCCTTCGTCTTCGTCCGCGACATGAGCCGTCGCTGGCTCGGCGTCTCGAACGCCATCGCGGCCGGAATCATGCTCTCCGCCAGCGGCGCGCTCATCATCGAGGGGCTGATCCGGGGCGTCCTTCGCGTCCTCGCCGGGGCTGCCGTCGGCGCCCTGTTCATCGCCGTGACGCACCGGTTCCTCGAGGGCCGCGACGACCTTCGCTTCGGCGACCTCCGGGCGAGGGACGCGCAGAAGGCGATTCTGATCATCGCCGTGATGACGCTGCACTCGTTCGCGGAGGGAGTCGGCGTCGGCGTCTCCTACGGCGGCGGGATCGAGCTCGGGATCGTGATCACGATTGCGATCGCGATCCACAACATCCCCGAGGGCCTCGCGATCAGCCTCGTGCTCGTGCCCCGGGGAACGACCGTCCTCTCGGCCGCGGGGTGGAGTGTCTTCTCCAGCCTTCCTCAGCCCCTGGTCGCCCCCTTCGCCTACATGTTCGTGGAGGCGTTTCGGCCCTTCCTGCCCGTCGGCCTGGGCTTTGCCGGCGGGGCGATGGTCTGGCTCGTGCTCGCCGAGCTGCTCCCCGACGCACGGGCCGAGCTCGACACGCGCTCCCTCGTCGTGTGGCTGGGCGGCTCGCTCATGCTCATGTCTGCGCTGCAGGCGATCTTGCTCGGCTACTGAACTGTCTTAGGGGGAAGCACCGATTCGGCGCCGGTGCCAGCGGCGGAGCTCGTCGGTGCCCCAGACGATCACCGGAAACGCAGCCAGCAGGAGCAGGTCGGTCGCCGGGAGCGGCCTCGTCCCGAAGACGGCCTGGAACGCGGGCACGTACAGGAGCGCCGCGGTGAATACCAGCTCGAAAGCGATCCCCCACAGCAGCGCGCGGTTCGACCAGACGCCGACCGAGCGAAGCGATGCCTTCGACGTGCGCGCCGCGAACGCGGTCCCCACCTGGCAGGCGACGATCCCGGCGAAGGTCATCGTCGTCGCCTGGAGGTAGACGTGGTGCAGCGAGCTACCCACGGCGACCGAATCGCCTGGCGACCAGCCGGCGCGGAGAAGGACGAAGAAGAAGCCGCCCATCACGAGCCCGGCCGAGATCCCGCCCATGAAGCCCCAGGCACGAACGAGCAGCTCCCGGCTGATCACTCCCTCGCGCGGGCTGCGCGGCGGCCGCTCCATCAGGCCGGGCTCCGCCGGCTCCTGACCCAGGGCAAGCGCGGGCAGGGTCTCGGTGCCGAGGTCGATCGCCAGGATCTGGAGAACGGTCAGCGGCAACGGCACCGCGCCGCCCGAGAGCGCAAAGACGAGGAACGGTACGACCTCGGGAGTGGCGTGGGCGAAGATGTAGAGGATGAACTTGCGGACGTTGTCGTAGACGCGGCGCCCAGCCTGTATCGCGACCACGATCGTGGCGAAGTTGTCGTCGGTCAGCACCATCGTCGCCGCCTGGCGCGCAACCTCAGTCCCGCTCTGTCCCATCGCGACGCCGATGTCGGCGCGACGGAGCGCGGGCGCGTCGTTCACCCCGTCGCCGGTCATCGCCACGACCTCGCCCTCGTCGCGCAGCGCGTCGGCGATCCGGAGCTTCGCCTCGGGTGAGCTGCGCGCGAACACGAGCGCGGGCTCGGTGCGGAGCAGCTCGCCGAGAGCCGCGTCGCTCAGACGGTCGAGCTCCCGGCCCGAAACCAGCCGGACGCCGTCGCTGACGATCCCGACCCTGCGCGCGATCGCGACTGCGGTCGGGCCGGCGTCGCCCGTGATCACGACGATCCGGATGCCCGCGCCGTAGCAGCGCGCGACGGCCTCGGCCACCTCCGGGCGCGGCGGGTCGAACAGGGCGACGAGCCCGAGGAAGACGAGGTTTTGCTCGGCGTCCTCGCGCTGCTCCGGGAGCGGGGCTCCGGCGGGCAGGCGCGCCGTGGCCGCGGCGAGGATCCGCAACCCCTCCCCCGCCCAGCGCTCGCTGCGATCGAGGATCGACTTCCGCTCGTCGGCGGAGAGCGGCCGCTCCGCTCCGTCGGCGCCGAGGATCAGCTCGCAACGATCGAGCGCCTCCTCCGGCGCTCCTTTCACGTGGACGTACAGGCCGTCAGGCCGCTCGTCGATCGTCGACATCAGCCTCCGCCCCGCGTCGAAGTGGAACTCCTTCTTTCGCCCGGACTCGCGCGTTGCGAGCGTGACGTCGGCTCCAAGGAGCGCTGCGGCCCTGAGCAGCGCAGCTCGGTCGGATCGCCCGCATCGGGACCGAGCTCGGCGTTGTTGCACGCCGCGAGCGCCTGCGCGAGCCTCTGCACCGGCGGCTCGCGGGTCGGCGCCTGGGTCAGGTCCAGCTCGCCGGCATCCGTCCAGACCGCTGTCGCCTGCATGCGGTTCTCGGTCAGCGTCCCCGTCTTGTCCGTGCAGATGACCGTCGTCGAGCCGAGCGTCTCGACCGCGCTCAGCCGCTTGACGAGGGCTCCCGAGCGCGCAAGCCCGCGAACGCCGACCGCGAGCGCAAGCGTGATCGTGGGCAGCAGACCCTCCGGGACGTTGGCGACGATCAGGCCGATCGCGAACGTGAGCGCGTCGGCTGGAGGAAGCCCGGCGACGAGCGCCCCGAGCGGGAAGAAGACGAAGCCGGCCGCAACGGAGACACCGGCGATCAGCCAGGCCACCCGCTTGACCTGGACCTCGAGCGGACTCTCCTCGCGCCGGACCCGCTGCGAGAGCGCCGCGATCCGCCCGAGCTCTGTGCGCATCCCGGTCGCGACCACAACGGCCCGCGCCTCCCCGCCGATGCAGGCGCTGCCGCTGAAGACGAGGTCACGCGCCTCCAGGGGCGGAGCCTGCGCGTCGACGAACTCCGCCGAGCGCGAGACCGGGACCGACTCGCCCGTCAGCGTGGAGACGTCGACCTCGACCGCGCCTTCGAGCAGCCGTGCGTCGGCCGAGATGCGGTCGCCCTCGGCGAGCAGGAGGATGTCGCCGGGCACGAGCAGCCGCGCCTCGATCACGGTGCGCCGGCCGTCGCGGAGGACGCTCGCGTGCGGCGGCAGGTAGCTCTCGAGTGCCTCCACCGCGCGCTCGGCCTGCCGCTCCTGCAGGAAGGCGAACGCCGCGTTCAGGAGGACGACGCCGACGATCGCGGCCGCCAGCACGGCCGTGCCCGCCACCAGGGCCAGCAGGGCGGCGACCCAGAGGAGAAGCGCGAGCGGATGCGTCAGCTGGCGGGCCACCTCGCCGGGCCACCGCCGGCCGGAGGGACGGGCGAGCTGGTTCGAGCCCTCGGTGAGGAGCCGCCGCTCGGCCTCGCGGCTCGAGAGGCCCTTGGGGGTCGTCCGGAGATGCCGCAGCAGCAGGTCGGCAGGCTCGTGCAGCTCGAGGGTGGGCTCTCCGGAGCCGAGCGTCGCACGGCCGTTCGTCTGTTGAGCCATCGCGTCCAGATCGTGTCGGCGCAGCCCATCCCGTCCATCGGGAGCACCGCGGATCACAGCTGCGCGCAACTACCGAATCCGTAGTTAGCCGAGCCGGGGATCGGCGAGCGGCCCGATGCCCCGCCACCACGCGCGGGGACGATGGGCGCAACACGACGAGGAGGACCCGATGAAGACGATCGTGATCGCAACCGACGGCTCGCCCTCGGCGCACGAGGCGGTCGAGTTCGGGCTCGACCTCGCCGCCGAGCAGAAGGCCGACGCCGTGCTCGTGCACGTCGCCCCGGCGGTCGACCTGCTCCCCACGACCGGCTTCGGCATGTCGGCCGCACAGCAGCACGAGCTGACCGACGAGGACCGGCGCTCGCTCGAGGACGCGAAGGCGCTCGCGACGGAACGGGGCGTCGAGACGAGGACCGAGCTCCTGGTCGGCGACGCGGTCGACGAGATCGTCGCCTACGCGGACTCGATCGACGCCGACCTGATCGTCATCGGCTCCCGCGGCCACGGCGCCATCGCCGAGCGCGCTGCTCGGCAGCGTCTCGCGCGGGGTGCTGCACGAGGCGCGGCGGCCGGTGCTGGTCGTCCGCGGCACGCAGGTTCGCACGCCGGTCACTACGTGAAATCCCGCAGAACGTGCGGGGGATTCCCGCGCAGAGGTTCAGCGGCGGCCCGGATGGAGCAAACGCCTCGCCGCAACAGACTCCGCAAAGAAGAACGGACGCGACGGAAGGAGGAACAGGAATGCGCAAGGTTCTGGAAATCGGAGGTGTGATCGCAGCGATCGTCCTGATCGCATTCGGCATCGGTGCGATCGTGATGGGCTTCAGCGGGCAGTCGACGGTCAACGACAGCCTCAAGCAGGAGCAGATCAGCGGCTCGCCCGACATGACACCGGCGGCCATCGCCGGCGAGGTCAAGGCGGCGAAGACCGCGCAGTCGCAGCTCGTCTCGAAGCTGCAGGCGGCGGGCGTGAAGATCACGCCGGCGCCGATCGACACGCCGAGCTGCTCGATCGCGAGCAAGCAGGTCACGAAACGGCGACCAGGCTCGCTGCTTCGCGAAGTACATGCGGATCCACACGTTCGGCGCCACCTCGGGCCTGACGTACTCGCAGATGGGCCGCTACATCGCCAAGCCCGACACGCCGTTGAAGTTCACGGACGGCCTCGGCGCAACGAGCGACCCGACCTACGCACTGACCGACCCGAAGACCCAGCAGCCCGTCAGCAACGGACGGCGTGACATCTGGGTCACCTACACCGCGCTGACGACCGCGCTCAACTCGAGCTACATGGCGTCACGGCTCTCGGTGTTCGGGATCGTCGTCGGCGTGGCACTGCTGCTCGCCGGCATCGGCTTCGGGATCCTCGCGCTCATGGGCGCGCTGGAGAGCCCGAAGATGGCCTTTGGCCACAAGCCGAAGGAGGCCGCAGCGCGGCCGCCGGAGGTCGCGGCCAAGGCCTAGACGGAATCCTCCGTCGCGCGGAGGGGCCGCCCTGCGCGGCCCCTCCATCCCCAGCAGAAGGCCGCCTCGGGCGGCCTTCTTCATTCCTCCAGCAGGCCCTGGTCGAGGGCGTAGCGGACGAGCTCGGCGCGGCTCGAGAGGCGGAGCTTCTGCATGATGTGCGCGCGGTGCGTCTCGGCCGTGCGCACCGAGATGAAGAGCTGCTTGGCGATCTCCTGGTTGGTGTGCCCGAGCGCGAGCAGGCGCAGCACCTCCCGCTCGCGGTCGGAGAGCGGATCCTCCTCGGCTCGCCTGCGCTCCTCGGTCTCCGCCGCGACGAGCCGCGCGCCGAGCTCCGGGTGGACGTAGCGCCCGCCGCCCGCGACCTCGACGATCGCGGCCACGAGCTCCGAGTCGGCCGCCTCCTTGAGGACGTAGCCGCTCGCGCCCGCCGAGAACGCCTCGCGCACGTAGCGCGGGTCGTCCTGCATCGACAGCACGAGCACCTTCAGCTCCGGGGTCTCGTGCAGCAGCTGCGGGACGACCTCGAGCCCGCTCTGGTCGGGCATCACCACGTCCAGCAGGACGACGTCGGGCTTGAGCGAGCGCGCCTCGAAGACCGCCTCGCGCGCGCTTCCGGCCTCGCCGACGGCCTCGAGCTCCTGCTCGGCGTCGACCAGGAGCTTCAGCCCGGCGCGGACGACGGCGTGGTCGTCGACGATCAGGATCCGTTCGTCTTGCTCATCAGAGCGGCACGTCCGCGGCGATCGTCGTTCCGGCGCCCGGGCTCGACTCGATGCGCAGCCGCCCGCCGAGCAGCGCGAGCCGCTCGCGCATCGCCGACCAGGCCGAAGCCTCCCGCCCGGGCCTCGTCCGGGTCGAAGCCCTGTCCGTCGTCCTCGACGACCGCTGTGACCGAAGCCCTCCATGCGCGTCAGCGCAATGCTGACGTGCCGGGCGCGCGCGTGCTTGACGACGTTCGTCAGCGACTCCTGGACGATCCGGTAGAGCGCGGTCTCGACCTCGCCCGGGAGCCGCTCGGTCCCGAGCGCCACGCCGAAGTCGACCGCGATCCCGGTCTGCTCGGCGAACGACGAGGTCAGGTGCTCGAGCGCCGCGACCAGCCCGAAGTCGTCGAGGGCGCTCGGACGGAGCTCGACCGCGAGCCGGCGCACGTCCTGCAGGGTCGCGACGACGAGCTCTCGCAGCTGGGCGGTCGCGGCGCGCGACTCGTCCGCTCTCGAGCGTCTCCTCCAGCGTCTTCAGGCCGAGGAGGATCGAGGTCAGCGCCTGGCCTGTCTCGTCGTGGAGCTCGCGGGCCAGACGGCGGCGCTCGAGCTCCTGGGCGTCGACCACGCGGCGGAGCGCGTCCCGCGCGATCCGCTCCGAGAGGTCGACGGCGACCGCGGCTCGGGAGGCGAACGTCTCGGCCAGCCGCAGGTCGGTGTCGGAGAAGCGCGGCTCGGCGCCGAGCTTGTCGTGAGCCTCGATCACGCCGATCGCCTGCCCGCGCACGAGCGAGGGGAACCCAGAGGCCCGTGCGCGCGCCGATCAGCCGCGTCAGCTCGGGGTTCACGTCGGGGTCGTCGAGAACCGAGTCGACTCGCTCGCTCGTGCCCCGCTCGAGCACCCGGCCGCTCTTCGAGGCCGAGCGCGCGACAGCGTCCGGCCGACGAGCTCCTCGCTCCCCTCGCCCGCGGCCGCCGCCACCCGCAGCTGCTTCGGCGCCGGCGGGCAGGAGCACCGTCACGACTCGGGCGTCGAGCAGCTCGCGCAGCCGCCGGGCGACGAGGTCGAGCAGCCGGTCGAGGTCGGTCTCGGTCGCGAGCGCGTTCCCGACCTCGTTCAGCGACTCGAGCTGATCGCGACCAGCTCGTCGCCGCCTCGTACAGGCGGGCGTTCTCGATCGCGACCGCCGCCTGGCGCGGCGAGCAGCGTCACGAGCTCCTCGTCCTCCTCGGTGAAGTCCTCGCCCTCGGCCTTCTCGGTCAGATAGAAGTTCCCGTAGGCGACCCCGCGGAGCAGGATCGGCACGCCGAGGAACGAGCTGCATCGGAGGATGGTTCGCGGGGAAGCCGACCGAGCGGGGATCGCTGGTCAGGTCGTGCAGGCGGAGCGGCTTCGCGTCCTGGATCAGTGCGCCGAGGATGCCTCGCGCCGCGCGGAAGGTCGCCGATCGCCGCCTGCGTCTCGGCGTCGATTCCCGTCGTGACGAAGCGCTCCAGCTCGGAGCCGCCCTCGTCGATCACGCCGAGCGCGCCGTAGCGGGCGCCGGTCAGCTCGGCGGCCTTCTCGACCAGCCGCTGCAGCAGCGCGTCGAGCGAGAGCTCGGACGTGATCGCGACGCCGGCCTCGACCAGGGCGCGAAGCCGTTCTTCGCTCGAGCCGACGGCCTCCACGAGGGCGAGCGTACCGCGCACGGCCCCCGAGATCCTCCTGCAGCTGTGGAAAACCCGCAGCGAGGTTGCGTGGCCTCGCCGATGTCGGCGCGTTGGACCCGGGCCAGAGTCGAAGGAAAGCGAAAGGAGGAGCGATGAAAGCTCTCGTCTACCACGGTCCCGGCCAACGCTCCTGGGACGATGTGCCCGCTCCGACGATCCAGGAGCCGACTGACGCAATCGTGAAGATCGGCACGTCGACGATCTGCGGCACCGACCTGCACATCCTCAAGGGCGACGTACCCGAAGTGCAGCCGGGGACGATCCTCGGCCACGAAGCCGTCGGCACGATCGTCGAGACCGGTAGTGCAGTCACGACGTTCGCGCCAGGCGACCGCGTGCTCATCTCGTGCATCACCTCGTGCGGGCGCTGCCGGTTCTGCAAGGAGGGCCGCTACGGCCTCTGCACGGGCGGCGGCGGCTGGATCTTCGGCCACCTGATCGACGGTCTCCAGGCCGAGTACGCACGGGTTCCGTTTGCGGACACCTCGGTCTACAAGGTTCCGGATGAGCTGACCGACGAGCAGGTGCTCTTCCTCGCAGACATCCTCCCCACCTCGTTCGAGGTCGGCATCCTCAACGGCGACGTGAAGCCGGGCGACACGGTCGCGATCGTCGGCGCGGGCCCGATCGGGCTCGCCGCAGTTCTGACCGCGAAGCTGTACACGCCTGGGCGGATCGTCGCGATCGACCCCGCCGACGCCTCGCCTCGAGAAAGCGCTCGAGTTCGGCGCGGACGTTGCGATCGACAACAGCCGCGAGGACGCCGTCGAGCGGGTGATGGAGCTGACCGGCGGGCTCGGAGCGGACGTCGCGATCGAGGCTGTCGGCGTGCCGGAGACGTTCGAGCTCTGCACCGACCTCGTCCGGCCCGGCGGCCGGGTCGCCAACGTCGGCGTCCACGGGCATCCGGCGACGCTCCACCTCGAGAGGCTCTGGATCCGCGACGTGACGATCACGACCGGCCTCGTGGACACCTTCACGACACCGAGGCTGCTGAAGCTGATCGCCAGGGACGCCTCGATGCGACCCCGTTCGCGACGCACCGCTTCCCGCTCGGCGAGACAATGGCGGCGTACGACACATTCGCCGACGCGGCCGCGACGAACGCGCTGAAGGTCGTGCTCGAAGCCGATCCGACCGGTCATCGGCAGCCGGAGGAAGAGGAGGCGCTTGTCGGTCAGCGCACGTAAGCCTGAGTCGCCCGCAGCGGTCGACGTCATCCTCCGAGACGGCTCGACGCTGCGGCTGGAGGAGCCCTCGAGCGACGACCTCGGCGCGCTCGAGGCGTTCTTCTCGGGGCTCTCCGACCGGAGCTTCTACCAGCGCTTCCACGGCGTGCGCACGGTCGACCGGGCCCTCGTCGAGCACTTCGCCGACCCGGACTGGCGCGACCGCGGCGTCCTCGTCGGCGTCCTCGCAGACGAGATCGTCGCCGTGGCGGAGTTCATGCGGCTGCGCGACGAGCGGAGCGCCGAGGTGGCGTTCGCGGTCGCGGACGAGCATCAGGGGCGCGGGATCGGCACGCGGCTGCTCGAGCAGCTCGCCTTGCGAGCGCTCGGCGGCCGGGATCGAGCGCTTCGTCGCCGAGGTGCTGCCCGAGAACTCGGCGATGCTCGCCGTCTTCAGGGACGCGGGCTTCGAGACCGCCCGCGAGCTCGACCAGCGGCGAGATCGAGGTCGCGTTTCCGATCGCCGCCACCGAGACGTTCCGGGCCCGCGTCGACGAGCGCGACCACCTCGCCGTGACCGCCTCGCTGCGGCCGTTCTTCGAGCCGCGCTCGCTGGCGGTCGTCGGCGCGTCGCACCGGCGCGGCTCGATCGGCGGCGAGCTGTTCCGCAACGTCCTCGCCGCCGACTTCGAGGGCGCCGCCTACCCGGTCAACCGCGACGGCGAGCCCGTCGGCGGCGTGCGCGGCTACCGATCGCTCGGGGAGTCTGCCCGAGGCCGTCGACCTCGTCGTGATCTGCCTCCCCGGACAGCACGTGCTCGGGGCCGCCGAGGAGGCGCTCGCGATCGGGATCAAGGCGCTCTGCGTCATCTCGTCGGGCTTCGCCGAGATCGGCGCCGAGGGCGCCGAGCGGCAGGAGCGGCTGCTCGAGCTCGTCCGCGCGCACGGCGGCCGGCTGGTCGGCCCGAACTGCCTCGGGATCGCGATCCCGCCGCTCGGCCTCAACGCCACCTTCGGCCCGAGGCCGCTCCCGCCCGGGCCGATCGCGTTCTCCTCCCAGAGCGGCGCGCTCGGGCTGGCGCTGCTGGAGAAGGCGTCCGAGCGGCGCCTCGGCTTCTCCGCGTTCGTCTCGATCGGGAACAAGGCCGACGTCTCCTCGAACGACCTGCTCGAGTGGTGGGAGGACGATCCCGCCAGCGAGGTCGTCCTGCTCTACCTCGAGTCGTTCGGCAACCCGGGCAAGTTCAGCCGGCTCGCGCGGCGCGTGGCGCGGCGCAAGCCGATCCTCGCGCTCAAGGCCGGGACGACCGGCGCCGGCGCGAAGGCGGCCAGCTCGCACACGGCCGCTCTCGCGAGCTCGGACGCCGCGGTCGAGGCGCTCTTCCACCAGGCGGGCGTGCTCCGCGCGCGCACCCTCGAGGAGCTCGTCGACGCCGCCGCGCTCCTCTCGCGCCAGCCGCTTCCGCGCGGCAGCCGCGTCGGCGTGCTGACGAACGCGGGCGGGCTCGGGATCCTCTGCGCCGACGCCTGCGAGTCGGCCGGGCCTCGAGCTCCCGGAGCCGAGCGAGGAGACGCGGGCCGCGCTCGCTGAGGTGCTCCCGGCCGAGGCGAGCGTCGCGAACCCCGTCGACATGCTCGGCGGGTCGACGGCCGCGACCTACGCGAAGGTGATCCCGCCGCTCCTGGCCGACAAGCGGCTCGATGCGCTGATCGTGCTCTTCGTCCCGCCCGTCGTCGCGGGCGCCGACGAGGTCGCGGTCGCGATCAGGGACGCCGTCAGCCGCGTCGGGCTCGGACAAGCCCGTGCTCGCCGTCGTGATGAGCGCGGAGGGAACGCCAAGCGTCCTGCTCGAAGACGACTGCCCGGTCGCGAGCTTCGAGTACCCGGAGTCGGCCGCGCGCGCGCTCGGCCTCGCGGCTTCGCGCTCGGAGTGGCTCCGGCAGCCGGCCGGGACGGTTCCCGCAGCTCGAGGGCGTCGACCGCGCGGGCGGGCGGCGCATCGTCGAGGAGGCGCTCGCCTCGGGCGAGGGCTGGCTCGAGCCGGACGGGATCCGGGCGCTGCTCGAGGCCTACGGCGTCCCGCTCGTCCCCGAGCGCGTGGCCGCGAGCGCCGACGAGGCGGCGAGCGCTGCGGGACGAGCTCGGCTTCCCGGTCGTCGTCAAGACCGCCGAGGCCGGCGCGCACAAGACCGAGAAGGGCGGGGTCGCGCTCGATCTCCGGGACGAGGAGCAGCTGCGCGCGGCCGTCGAGCGGATCGGCGGGCCGGTGCTCGTCCAGCCCTACGTCAGCGGCGGCGCCGAGCTGCTCGCGGGCGCCGTCCAGGATCCGGTCTTCGGGCCGCTCGTCGCCTTCGGCCCCGGCGGCGTGCTCGCGGAGCTGATCGGCGACGCCGAGCTTCCGGCTCGCGCCGCTCACGGACGTCGACGCGCAGGAGCTCGTGCTCGGCGGAAAGGCAGGCCGGCTCGTTCGCGGCTTCCGCGGCGCCCCGGCCGCCGATGCCGAGGCGCTCGTCGATCTCGTCCACCGGCTCTCGGCGCTCGCGGAGGATCTCCCCGAGGTCGCCGAGCTCGACCTCAACCCCGTGATCGCGCTCCCCGACCGCTGCGTGGTCGTCGACGCCCGCATCCGGGTGGGCGCAGCGGAGCCGAAGCGCTCCCCCAAGACCTGGTGAGCCGCCGCAGGCGAGACATCAAGATCCTGTAAGGATTCGGGCGCAGCCGACAACCTTTCGGGCGGCTCGGCGTTCTAGCCAGCATGGAAGCGAGTCACGCACTCTCGGAGTGGCCGGTCCTCGAAGGTGACGATCCGGACGACAAGGTCTACATGTGGCGTCTGGAGCAGTTCCGTCAGCTGGGATTCAGCGCCAGGCGGGCCGCAGAGCTCGCGTTCTCCCGCGCGGATCTCGGGCAGGCGCGCTTTCTGCTCGGGTCGGGCTGTGCGCCGGAGCTCGCCCTCCGGATTCTGCGCTAGCTGTCCCACCACGTCGTAGCGCTGGCATGCTGTCCGGCGTGAACGACGAGCCCGTCGATCCAGCCGCGCTTCCCGCGGCCCATGCGTTCGACGTCGCGGGCGCGCAGGAGCGGCTCGCGGCGGGCAACGGCGGCTACGAGATCGTGCACCGGTCGCCGAGCGTCGAGCTCGGCGTCTACGTGCTCGTCGCGCCCGAGCCCGACCGGCAGCAGCCGCACGAGGACGACGAGGTCTACGTCGTGCTCGAGGGCTCAGGCGTGCTCGAGGTCGAGGACGAGCGAGTCGAGCTGCGCGAGGGGCACGCGGTCTTCGTCCCGGCCGGCGCCGAGCACCGCTTCGTCGGCTACGAGCGCCTCAGCGTGCTGGTCATCTTCGAGCGCCGGCCGAGCTCGAGCTAGAAGATGTCGCCGCCGTCGCTGTCGCCGGGGCCGGGCGTCGGCAGGTACGACAGCTCCGCGACCTCTTCGATACGCGTCCACGAGTAGACGTCCTCGGCGACCCGCGGCGGCCCCGCGATGTGCTCGCGCCAGCTGATCGCCGCCCGCAGGAAGTCGGGCTCGGCCAGGAGCGCGAGCGTGTCTGCGCCGACGCCCGAGTCGAACACGAAGACCGCCTCGTCCCGCGAGAGGAAAACCTCGTGCCGGTCGAGGCCCGGGAATCTGCTCCGGGTCGAACGGCGGGCCTTCTGCGAGCAGGTCGCGCACCGCGTCGAACGCGTCGGCCTTGAGCGGCACCACGAGCGCCAGGCGACGGGGAGGCGCCGCGTCCAGCTGCATGGCGGTCAAGCGCTCCGCGATCTCTCCGACGAGGCTCGGCTGGGCCACGGTCGCGATGGTAACGGGATCGCCGTGCGCCCGGACGAGGACGACCGAGGGGCGTCCGTCGATCCGCTCGCCGGCCGTCCGGCCGACGCGAACCGCCGCGAGATCCTCGTACCCGATCTCGTGCGAGCCGTCGATGCCGTCGAGCCGCAGGCCGCGAGGGAGCAGCTCGAGCTTCCCGGCGGCCAGCGGTCCCGGCCCTTCGCGCCAGACGACTCCATAGCTTCGCTGCATGGACGCATCCTGGAGACCCGGCGCGTCGCGAGCATCCGTCCGCCCCCTGATCCCCCTTGCGGAAAGCCCGCAGGCGGATCCGTCCGTACCCCGATGCCCTCGGCCCCGCCCCCGGCGAGGCTCAACTCGTAAATGAGGAACCGAGGAAAGGATGAGCGATGAGCATCGTCAAGTCACACCGGTTCCCGGTGACCGCCAGCCTGCGGGAAGGCCGTCTGACCGACGTGACCGCCGCCGGCAAGCCCGATCTCGAGGTGGCGACGCCGCCCGGGTTCAAGGGCGGGATGGAGGGTGTCTGGAGCCCGGAGGAGCTGCTGGTCGGCTCGCTCGCGTCGTGCTTCGCGGTGACCTTCGTGGCGATCGCCGAGCGCGTTCCCGTCACGTTCGACGTCCTGCGCGTCGAGGGCGTCGGGCACGTCGAGCGGCGTGCCGACGGCCGCGTCGGCTTCGTCTCGATCGAGATCGACGTCCACGCCGAGGTGCCTGCGAGGCACGTCCACGACGCCGAGGTGGCAGCACGCCGCGCGGAGGAGCTGTGCATCGTGAGCCTCGCGCTCGACGTCCCGGTGCAGATCGAGCTTCAGGTCGCGCCGTCACCGGCTCGTGTGGAGACCCCTGCCTGAGTCGGTCCGGCCTGACACCATTGCGGCGTGCGGCTGACGCTCGTCCGACACGCCACGCTCCTGGTCGAGATCGACGGCCGCCGCCTGCTCGTCGACCCGATGCTCGACGACGCGGGCACCGAGCCCGCCGATCGAGGACACGCCCAACCAGGTCCCGAACCCGCTCGTTCCGCTGCCGATGCCGGCCGAGGACGTCGTCCGCGGCGTCGACGCCGTCGTCATCACCCACCTGCACGAGGATCACTTCGACGAGACGGCCGCCCGGCTGCTGCCGAGGGACGTGCCCGGTCTTCTGCCAGCCCGAGGACGAGGCCTCGCTCGCCGAGCACGGCCTGCTCGTGCGGCCGGTCGAGACGGCCGTCGACTGGGACGGCCTCCCGATCTCGCGAACCGGTGGGCAGCACGGGACCGGCGAGATCGCACTCGAGCTCGCCCCGGTGAGCGGCTTTGTGATCGGCGACCTCTACATCGCCGGCGACACGATCTGGTGCGAGGAGGTCGAGGAGGCGATCGCCGACCACAGCCCCCGCGTGGCCGTCGTCAACGGCAGCGGAGCGCGCTTCCTCGAAGGCGATCCGATCGTGATGACGACCGACGACATCCGCGAGGTCGTCGCCCGCGTCCCGAAGGTCGTCGTCGTGCACCTCGAGGCGATCAACCACTGCCTCGACTCCCGCGCGGACGTGCGAGCCGCGGTCCCCGAGGCGCTCGTGCCCGAGGACGGCGAGACGCTGGATCTCTGAGCCGATGGTGATTTCTCGCGAATGCTGAGTTAGGGTTGGCGCGTGATCCGGCTGATCGTCAGGGCATTCATCGCGCTCGTCGCGAGCGCCGTCGGGCTGATCATCGCCTCGCTCGTCCTCGACGACTTCAACATCAACGCCTCCGGGTTCATCGCCGCGGTGATCATCTTCACGCTCGTCTACGTGCTGTTGACGCCGTTCCTCGCGAGCCAGTTCCGGCGCGGCAACTCGGCTGCCCTCGGCGGAGTGGCGCTCATCGCCACCCTGGCGGCGCTGATCATCACCGACCTGATCTCGGACGGCCTGGACATCAGCGGAGTCGGCACCTGGATCGCCGCCACCGTGCTCGTCTGGGGATCGATGGTGCTGGCGGCCTTCATCCTCCCGTTCCTGGGCCTCAAGAAGTACCTCGAAGAACGCCGCGACTGACCTCTAGACTCGGCGCGTGACCTGCCCGAGTTGCGGCGAGGAGCTTCCGGGGAAGTTCCCGTTCTGCCCCTTCTGCGGCGCGGCGCTCGGCGAGGAGGAACGCCGCGAGGAGCGGAAGGTGGTGAGTGTCCTCTTCGCGGATCTCGTCGGCTTCACCGCGCGGGCCGAGCAGCTCGATCCCGAGGACGTGCGGGCGCTACTCGACCCGTACCACGCCCATCTCCGCGAGGAGCTCGAGCGCTTCGAGGGCACGGTGGAGAAGTTCATCGGCGACGCGGTGATGGCGCTGTTCGGCGCGCCGGTCACCCACGAGGACGATCCGGAGCGGGCCGTGCGCGCTGCCCTCGAGATCCGCAACTGGGTGCTCGAGCAGGGCGAAGAGCTGCAGGTGCGGATCGCGGTCAACACCGGAGAGGCGCTCGTCACCCTCGGCGCGCGACCAAGCGAAGGCGAGGGTATGGCCGCCGGCGACGTCGTCAACACGGCCGCGCGGCTACAGGCGGCCGCGCCGGTGAACGGAATCCTGGTCGGCGAGCAGACCTACCGCGCAACCTCACGCGCGATCGAGTACCGCGAGGTCGAGCCCGTCCAGGGGAAAGGCAAGAGCGAGCCGATCCCGGCCTGGGAGGCCGTCGAGGCGCGCTCGCGTCTCGGCGTCGACATCTCGCGGCGGACGGACACGCCGCTCGTCGGGCGCAGCCGCGAGCTCGAGCTGCTGGTCTCGACGCTCGCGCGCGTGCGCGAGGAGCGCTCGTCGCAGCTCGTGACGCTCGTCGGCGTGCCCGGGATCGGGAAGAGCCGGCTCGTGCGCGAGCTGCTCGAGACCGTCGAAGCAGAGCGTCGGGCTCGTGCGCTGGCGCCAGGGCCGCTCGCTGCCCTACGGCGAGGGCGTCACGTTCTGGGCGCTGGCCGAGATCGTCAAGGCCGAGGCCGGCATCCTCGAGAACGACACGCCCGCGCAGGCCGAGGAGAAGCTCCGCGACGCGCTCGCCAGGCGCGGCGCCGACGCGACCGAGCGGCAGTGGCTCGAGCGCCACCTGCGTCCGCTCGCCGGAGCCGCCGAGGAGGAGCAGGGCGGCGCGCGAGGAGAGCGTCGCCGCCTGGCGCCGCTTCCTCGAGATCCTGGCCGAGGAGGACCCGCTCGTGCTCGTGTTCGAGGATCTCCACTGGGCCGACGACGCGCTCCTGGACTTCGTCGACCAGCTGGCCGAGCGGGTCACGCGCGTGCCCCTGCTCGTGCTCGGCACCGCACGCCCGGAGCTGCTCCAGCGGCGGCCCGGCTGGGGCGGCGGCAAGCCGAACGCCCTCGCGATCTCGCTCTCGCCGCTCTCGGACGAGGAGACGGCCCGCCTGATGCAGGCGCTGCTCGAGCAGCCGCTGCTGGACGCGCAGACCCAGGAGACGCTCCTCGCCCGGGCCGGGGGCAACCCGCTCTACGCCGAGCAGTACGCCCGCATGCTGCTCGAGCAGGGCGACCTCGAAGAGCTGCCCGACACCGTCCAGGGGATCATCGCCGCGCGCCTCGACGCGCTCGCCGAGGACGAGAAGCGGCTGCTCCAGGACGCGGCCGTCGTCGGCAAGGTCTTCTGGCTCGGCGCGCTCGCGGCCCTCGACGGCACCACTCGCCCTCAGGCCGACGATCTCCTCTTCGGGCTCGAGCGCAAGGAGTTCGTCCAGCGAGCGCGGAGCTCGTCGGTCGCGGGCGAGAACGAGTATGCGTTCCGCCACCTGCTGATCCGCGACATCGCCTACGGCCAGATCCCCCGGGCCACACGTGCCGAGAAGCACCGGCTCGCGGCCGGCTGGATCGAATCGCTCGGACGGCCGGACGATCAGGCCGAGATGCTCGCGCACCACTACCTCGCAGCCCTCGAGCTAGCCGAGGCGTCCGGTGCCGAGGCGACCGCGCTCGGCGGTTCGGCCCGGATCGCGCTACGGGATGCAGGCGACCGGGCGGCCTCGCTGTACGCGATCGAGGCGGCGGATCGCTTCTACGACGCCGCGCTCCGCCTCTGGCCCGAGGGCGACCCGGAGCGAGCCGACCTGCTCCTCCGCCGGGCGCATCCGACAGACGGTTGGGAGGTCGATCCCGAACGGGTGGCGGAGGCGAGAGACGCCCTGCTCGCCGTCGGCGAGGCAGCCAAGGCTTCCGAGGCGGAGATGCTCCTGTCCGGAGTCTTCTGGCACCGGGGCCAACCCGACCTCTCGGCCGAGCACGCCGCGCGAGCGGAGGCGCTGCTCGAGGGAGCTCAGCCAAGCCGGTCGACGTCCTGGGTCCTCACGCGTCTGGCCACGCGGGCGAGCCTCGCCGGCGACCAGGAAGCTTCGATCGAGTTCGCGTCGCAGGCGCTCGCAGCAAGCCGAGCAGCTCGGCTGGGACTCAGGCATCGGCCACGCGCTGTCCCCGCTAGGGATGGCACGCGTCGAGCAGGGCGACGGGCGAGGGATCCAGGACTACGAGCGGGGCATCGAGATCGCGAGCGCGGCCGGCGAGCTCGGGACGCTGAGCCATCAACTGAACAACCTCTCGGTCGCCTACTGGTACGTGGGCGACCTGGACGCGGCTGGCGAGGCCAGGCTGGAGGCAGCGCGCCTCGCCGCACGGATCGGTTCCGCAAGTGAGATCCGCTGGTACAGCGGCACCGTCAGCGAGGTCCACTTCCGTCGCGGCGCATGGGACGAGGCGCTGCGGATGGTGGACGACTTCATCGTCTCCGTGGAAGCAGGCTCTCCGCACTACACGTCCTACCAGTCGTACGCCATCCGCGGCGAGATCCGGATGGGGCGCGGCGAGCACGCCGGGGTGACCTCCGATGCCGAGAACGCGGTCGCGCACGGACGTGAGATGGCGGACCCGCAGTCGATCTTACTACGCGCTCGCCGTCGGGGCTCACCTGTTTTCTCTCGTGTCGCTGGAGGATCGTGCCCTCCTGCTCGCCCGCGAGCTCATCGATGCCATCGCCCTCGGAGAAGGCCTGCAGGTCGGCATGATCGCGCTGCCGTCCTTCAGCTCGGCGGCTCTTCGGCTGGGCATCGTGGACGAGCTCGCGACGGCCCTCGCCAACCAACGAGAGACGCCGTGGACGGAGGTCGCCAACGCGTATCTGCGACGGGACTTCACCGCTGCGGGGGACCTGCTGCAGCGCATCGGCTCGAGGCCCGACGAGGCCGAGGCTCGGCTTCAGGCAGCACAACAGCTCGTGGCCGAAGGTCGCCGTCCCGACGAGCAGCTGCACCGAGCGCTCGAGCTCTACCGCGAGATGGGCGCCACGCACTACCTGCGCGAGTGCGAGGCCCTCCTTCCCGCTTCGGCCTAAATCACGTCGACGGCGACGTTCGGGTGCATCAGCTGCCAGACGCGGAGCAGCAGCTCGATCTCCTGCCGCGCATGCCGTTCCTGGAGCCCCGCTGGGAGCTCGACGGCGAGACAGTCCTCCTCCTCCAACCGTCGCGCGGGCATCTCCCTTCGCTGGAAGAAGTCGAGCAGGTCGTCGGTCGCCTGCCCTTCGCTGAGGCGTAGCTGGATCTCCATGGCCGCATAGCGACGGGCCCGGAGCCGAGCCCGTCTCTAAGGGCTTCGACATCGAGGGCCGGCATGGCCAGCCCTCAACTCAGTGAGTCGTAGAGGCAGCTCTCGAGGATCGTGAGACCGCGGTCGAGCTCTTCGTCGGTCGCGGTAAGCGGCGGCAGCAGCCGGATCACGTTGCCGTAGATCCCGCACGCGAGGAGCAGCAGGCCCTGCTCGTACGCCGCGGCGGTCAGCTTCTTCGCCTCGTCGCCCGAGGGTGTCGCGAACTCGAGCGCGAGCATCGAGCCGAGGCCGCGGACCTCGCCGATCTGCGGGTGCTCGCCCGCGATTCGATCGAGCCGGGCGCGCACGAGGCGGCCGATCTCGTCGGCCCGCTCGCGGAACTCCGCCGATGCGAGCGCGTCGAGGACGGCGCAGCCCGCGGCGGCCGCGACGGGGTTCCCGCCGAAGGTTCCGCCGAGCCCGCCCGGGTGCGGCGCGTCCATCACCTCGGCCTTGCCGGTGACGGCCGCGAGCGGCAGCCCGCCGCCGAGCGTCTTCCCCGAGGTCATGAGGTCGGGCTCGACGCCGAGGCGCTCGATCGCCCAGACCGTCCCGGTCCGGCCGCAGCCCGACTGCACCTCGTCGGCGACGTAGAGGATCCCGTGCTTCTCGCAGATCTCCTTGAGGCCCTGCACGAACTCGGCCGGCATCGGGATGAACCCGCCCTCGCCCTGCACGGTCTCGAGCACCATGCACGCGACCGACTGCGGGTCGACGTCCTGCTTGAAGAGCAGCTCGAGCCCGGCGAGCGCGTCCTCGGTGGTGACGCCTCGGTACGGATACGGCGCGGGCGCGCGGTAGATCTCGGGAGCGAGCGGCCCGAAGCTCTGCTTGTAGACGAGCTTGGCCGTCATCGCCATGGTCAGGTTCGTGCGACCGTGGAACGCGCGGTCGAACGCGATCACCGCGGGCCGGCCGGTCGAGGCGCGCGCGATCTTGACCGCGTTCTCGACCGCCTCGGCGCCGGAGTTGACGAGCATCGACTTCGTCGCGGACTCGCCGGGCCAGAGGTCGTCGAGCCGGCGGCAGACCTCCACGTACGGCTCGTACATGCCGACCATGAAGCACTGGTGCAGGTAGCTGTCGACCTGCTCGTGGATCGCGCGGACGATCGTCTCTGGGCTGTGGCCCAGGTTCTGGCAGGCGATCCCGCCCGCGAAGTCGAGGAACTCGTTGCCCTCGCCGTCCCAGACGCTGGCACCCTCCGCGCGGCTGACGACGAAGTCGGTCGTCGCGATCCCGCGCGGGACGTAGCGCTCGCGCTCTGCGCGGACGTCCACGCCCTGGACTGGCTGCGTCTCCATCACCCCGAACAGTAGAAGATGCGGCCGTGTCCGGGCTACTCAAGCGCGCGATCCTCGCCGGCGCGACGAACGGCGTCGTCACCTCCTTCGTCGAGAAGCACGGGATGCGGCTCGGCGCCGCGCGGTTCGTCGCGGGAGAGACGTTGGACGAGTGCGTCGTGGTGCTACGGCGGCTGAACGACCAGGGTCTCCGGGCGAACACGACCCTGCTCGGCGAGGACACGACCGACGCGTCCGGGGCGCCGCCGCGGTCGTAACCGCCTACGAGGAGGTCTTCGACCGGATCGCCGACGAGGGACTGCGCGCGAACGTGGCGCTGAAGCTGACGCACCTCGGGCTCGGCCTCGGCGAGGACGTCGCGTTCGAGAACGTCGCGCGGGTGGTCGACCACGCGGCCGGCCACGGCAACTTCGTCCGCATCGACATGGAGCGCTCGGACGTCCTCGAGCCGACCTTGCGCATCTACCGCCGCCTGCGCGAGACCCGCGACAACGTCGGCTGCGTCCTCCAGTCGTACCTCTACCGCACCCCTCATGACCTCGAGGAGCTGCTGCCCCTTGAGCCGAACATCCGCCTCGTCAAGGGCGCCTACCTCGAGCCGCCCGAGATCGCGTATCCGGAGAAGGAGGACGTCGACGCCGCCTACGTCCGCCTGCTCGAGGAGGGCCTTCGGCGAGCCGCGCACCTCGCCGTTGCGACGCACGACGAGAAGCTGATCGAGCACACGATCCGCTTCGCCGAGCGCGAGAGCATCCCGCGAGAGCGCTTCGAGTTCCAGATGCTCTACGGCGTCCGGACGCAGCTCCAGCTCGACCTGGTCGCGCGCGGCTACGACGTCCTGGTCGCCACGCCCTATGGCCCGGCCTGGTACCCGTACCTGATGCGCCGTCTCGCCGAGCGTCCCGCGAACCTCCTCTTCGTCCTCCAGAGCCTCACGCGCCGCTAGCGGCTCCGTAGTTCACCGAACTGCGGTCAGGCCTGTCGCGGATGCACACGGGTGCCCGCGCCTTCAACCTCGTGGACATGCAGTGGAGCCGGCGGCGTTCCTGGAGGCGATGGCTTCTGTACGGCCTCGGCGGATTCGTTGCGCTGTTCGTGCTCATCCAGGCGATTCCCTACGGGCGCAACCACACGAACCCGCCAGTGCTCAAGGAGCCCGCGTGGGACTCGCCGCAGACGCGGGCCTTCGCGGTCGACGCGTGCTTCGACTGTCATAGCAACCAGACGAAGTGGCCCTGGTACACAAACATCGCCCCGGTCTCGTGGCTCACCGAGAGCGACGTCAAGAGCGGCCGCTCGTCGCTCAACTTCTCCGAGTGGAACCGGTCCCAGGACACGGGCATCGGAGACATCGTCGAGGCGGTGCAAGGCGGCTCGATGCCACCGGCCTACTACGCGTGGATGCCGAACCACCCCGGCGCGAAGCTCTCGAAGGGCGAGAAGGCCGCCTTCGTCCGCGGCCTTGAGGCGACCTTCAAGGCTTCCCCTCCGATCGGAGGCGGCGGCTAGGCGGTCGCAACTAGCTCAATCCCAGAAGCCTTCGTGCACCGCCCCGGCCTGCTCCTCGAGCTGGGGGCCGCTGACCTCGACCTCGTGGTTCGCCTGGGCGAAGACCTCGCGGCACGAGATCGCGAGATGCGGGCTCTCGGGATCGCTCCCGGTGATGCGGCGAAACCCCTCCGAGCTCAGGGCGAATGCGACGCGGCGCACGCCTCCCCAGTAGAGCGCAGCCGCGCACATCGCGCACGGCTCCGTGCTCGCGTACAGCGTGCAGCGCCCCAGGAAGTCGGGGTCGAATCGTTCTCCCGCCGCCCGGATCACGTTCAGCTCGGCATGGGCGGTGGGATCTCTTCCCGTCACGACGGTGTTCTCTGCCTCGAGCACGACGTTGTCGTCGCCGTCGACCAGCAGCGCGCCGAACGGGTGGTTGCCGTTCTCGCGGGCCCGGCGAGCCAGCTCGATGGCCGCAAGCAGATGACGCTCGTCCTCGCCGGCCATGACCTAGTCCAGCTCCAGGCCGACGTAGTTCTCCGCCAGGCTCGCGGCTGCGTCGCGCGACGTCGCGACGTAGCGCAGCTGCGAGAGCTGGAGCTTGAGGTCGAACGCATCCCCGCCAGGGATGCGGTGCAGCATCGACGTCATCCACCACGAGAAGTGCTCGGCGCGCCAGACGCGGCGCAGGCACGTGTCCGAGTAGAGCTCGAGCAGGCTCGCGCTGCCGGTCTCGTACCAGTGGACGAGCGCCTCGGCGAGGACGCGGATGTCGGCGATCGCGAGGTTGAGCCCTTTGGCGCCGGTCGGCGGGACGATGTGCGCCGCGTCCCCGGCCAGGAAGAGGCGCCCGTACTGCATCGGCTCCACGACGAAGCTGCGCATGCCGGTGACGCCCTTTTCGAGGATCGGGCCTTCCTCGAGCGTCCAGCCCTCGATGCCGAGGCGCTTCTGCAGCTCGGCCCAGATCTGCTCGTCCGACCACCTGTCGATGTCCTCGTCGGGCTCGCACTGGATGTAGAGGCGGCTGAGGCTCGGCGAGCGCAGGCTCAGCAGCGCGAAGCCGCTCTCGTTGTGCGCGTAGACGAGCTCGTCGCTCGACGGCGCGACCTCGGCGAGGATGCCGAGCCAGCCGAACGGATAGTCGCGCGCGAACGAGTCGAGCACGCCCTCCGGGATGCTTGCGCGGCACACGCCGTGGTAGCCGTCGCAGCCGGCGATCACGTCGCACTCGAGCTCGAGCCGCTCGCCGTCGTGGGAGAAGCGGATCCGCGGTTGCTCGGTGTCGAGCTCGTGGACGCTGACGTCGTCGACCTCGAAGAGCAGCGGCAGCTCGCTCTCGATCCGCGCGGCGATCAGGTCCTTGACGACCTCGGTCTGGCCGTAGATGACGATCGTCCGGCCGTCGGCGAGCTCGCTGAGCGGGATCCGGTGCCGCTCGCCGTCGAACTGGAGCTCGATCCCGTGGTGGACGATCCCCTCCTCGTGGAGGCGGCCGCCGACTCCCGCCTCGGTGAGGAGCTCGACCGTTCGCTGCTCGAGCACGCCCGCGCGGACGCGGTGCTCGACGTAGTCGCGGCTGCGGTTCTCGAGCACGACCGACTCGATCCCGGCCCGCTCGAGCAGTCGCGCGAGCGTCAGCCCGGCCGGCCCGGCGCCGACGATGCCGACCTGCGTGCGGAGCGTCTTCACTCCCCGTCGCCGGAGCCCGCGACCTCCTGGAAGACCGCGAACGCGCTGTTGGCCGCAGGGACGCCGCAGTAGACGGCCGTCTGGAGGAGGACCTCCTTGATCTCGTCGAGCGTGAGGCCGTTCCTCCGCGCCGCGCGGATGTGCATGCCGAGCTCGTCGAAGCGGCCGAGCGCCACGAGCGCGGTCAGCGTGATGCAGCTGCGCGTCTTGCGGTCGAGGCCCTCGCGCGCCCAGATCTCGCCCCAGGCGTAGCGCGTGATGAAGTCCTGGAAGTCGCGCGTCAGGTCGGTCGTCCGCTCGACCGCGCGGTCGACGTGCTCGTCGCCGAGCACCTCGCGCCGGATCTTCATGCCGCGCTCGTAGGTTTCGTCGCTCACGATCTGACCTCCTGGAGGACCGCGGCCGTCACCGCTTCGGGTTGCTCCACGTTCGCCAGGTGGGCCGCATGCGGAACGACGACTGTCTCGGCTCTCGGGATGCCCTCGCTCAGCGTCTCGACCACGTCGGGCGGCGTCACCGGGTCATCCTCGCCGACGATCACGAGCGTGGGCGCCTCGATCTCGTCCAGGCGCTCGCGGAAGTCGAAGGCGCCGATCGCCTCGCAGCAGCGGGCGTAGCCCTCCGGCTCGATCGTGAGCAGGTCGTCCAGGTAGCTCTGCGCAGCCGCGGTGTCTCGGAAGCTCGGCGTGAACCAGCGCTCGCGCAGGCGGTCGACGAGGACGCCGGTCCCTCCGGCGCGCACGGTCGCGGCGCGCTCGGCCCAGTCCTCGCTCGTGCCCAGCTTCGCGCCCGGTGCAGCAGAGCGTCAGCGTCTCGATCCGCTCCGGCGCGCTCGCGGCGAGGCACATCCCGACCATCCCGCCCAGCGAGAGGCCGCAGAACGAGAAGCGCTCGCCGTCCACGAGGTCGAGCACCGCGCTTGCGATCTCCTCGACGGAGAACGGGCCCTCGGGCACCGGCGAGTCGCCGTGGCCCGGATGGTCGTGGCGGAGCACGCGGAAGCGTGCGCTGAACGCGTCGAGCTGCGGCTCCCAGAGGCGCGTCGTCGTCCCGAGCGAGTTCGAGAGCACGAGCAGCGGCGCGTCCTCCGGGCCGTCGAGGCGGTGGGCGAGCTTCACGCGTTCTCCTCCGCGTAGGCCAGCGCGCGGTCGACGAACGCGCCGGCCGAGCCGAGGTAGCCGGACGGATCGAGCGCGGCCTCGACCTCGTCCTCGCTCAGGCGCTCGGCGAGGACGTCTCGCAGCGGCCTGCCCGCGAGCGCCTCGCGCTCGATCCCGAGCTCGAAGACGGCCCGCTCGGAGAGCACCGCCTCGTCGAGGTTCGCGCGCATCCGCTCCGCGTCGACCTCGAGTCCTTCGAGCAGGTCGGCCACGGCCGCAGCCGCGCCGCCGGTCAGCGCGAGCGCACGCGAGAGCGCGTCCCACTCGGCGTGCCAGCCTCCGAGCGCCCGCTCGTGCTCCTGCGCGAGCCCGCCGGTGAGCACGGAGGCATCGGCGTTCACGAGCCGCGCGCAAGCGACCGCCAGCGCCGAGCCGACCGGGTTTCGCTTCTGCGGCATCGTCGACGAGCCGCCGCCTTCGGGGACGGAGACCTCTGCGACCTCGGTCTGTGCGAGCAGCGCCACGTCGAGCCCGATCTTGGCCATCACGCCGGCCGCGATCGCGAGCGCCGAGCCGATCTGCGCGACGCGGACGCGGTTCGAGTGCCACGGCAGCGGCGGCTCCGCCAGCCCGAGCTCCTTCGCGAAGAGCCCGGCCACCTCGGCCCCGCGCTCGCCGAGCGGCGCGAGCGTCCCGGCCGCCCCGCCGAGGCTGGCGGCCGGCTCGATGTCCTCGAAGGCCGTTGCGCGCATCCACCACGGCGACCAGCCAGCCCGCCGACTTCAGCCCGAACGTGATCGGAACGGCCTGCTGCAAGAGCGTTCGCGCAGCCATGGTCGTGTTCCGGTGCTCCCGCGCCAGACCCGCGCACCGGGCGGCGACGCGATCGACCTCCGCGAGGATCAGCTCGAGCGCCCGGCGCGCCACGAGCATCGATGCCGTGTCGAGGATGTCCTGGCTGGTGGCGCCGAAGTGGACGTACTGCGCCGCCTCGCCGCCGACCGCCTCGCGCAGCGCCGACACGAGCGGGCCGACCGGAGTGCCGGTGGCGCGCCCGCGCTCCGTGATCTCCGCGAGGTCGAACGACCCGTCGCGGCAGCTCGACGCGATCGCGTTCGCCGCCTCCGCCGGGATCACCCCCGCCGCGGACTCGGCCCGCGCGAGCGCCGCCTCCGCGTCGAGCATCGCGGCGAGCCAGCCCTCACCGGATGTGGCCTTCTGCAGCTCGGCCGGAACCGCGATCGCGGCGAAGATCGTCAATGCTCGAAGAAGACGGTTTCTCGCTCGCCCTGCATGCGGATGTCCCAGCGGAGCGCGCCGTCCTCCTGCTCGGCGACGAGCGTCGCGCGGTCGCTCTCGTCCAGCGACGAAAGTGCCGGGTCGGTCGCGTTCGCCCCCTCGTCCGGGAAGTACACCCGCGTCAGCTGGTGCCGCAACAGCCCTCGCGCGAAGACGAACACGTCGAGCCGCGGCGCCTGCCCCTCGAGCGCGTCGGGCTTCGTCACGACGAACGAGAAGCGCCCGTCGGAGTCCGTCCCGCTCCGGCCCCAGCGCTCCCCGGCCGCGTCCCAGATCTCGATCAGGCCGTCGACTGATCGGCGCGCCCTGGCCGTCGTACAGCTGCCCGATCAGCTGCACCGCGCCCGCGTCGTTCCGGTCGGCGAGCTCGTTCTCCGGCCGGCGGCAGAGACCGAGCGTGTAGTAGGGCCCGACCGTCTGGGAGGCCGTCTTCGAGGAAGCGTCACTGTCCGTCCTCCATCGGCGTCGTGCCGTTCCCGCCGCGGCCGAGGACGATGTCCCAGTCGTACGCGAGCGCCCACTCGGGCTGCGTGGCCTCGATGTCGAAGCGTGCGACGAGCAGCTCGCGCGACTTCGGGTCGCGCACCGAGTTGAAGATCGGGTCGTACGCGAACAGCGGATCGCCCGGGAAGTACATCTGCGTCACGAGCCGCTGCACGAACGCACGGCCGAAGATCGAGAAGTGGATGTGGGCCGGGCGCCACGCGTTCTCGTGGTTCCCCCACGGGTACGCGCCGGGCTTGATCGTCACGAACCGGTAGCGGCCCTCCGAGTCGGTCAGGCACCGGCCGCCTCCGGAGAAGTTCGGGTCGAGCGGCGCGGGGTGCTGGTCGACGATGTGGTGGTAGCGCCCGCACGCGTTTGCCTGCCACACCTCGATCAGGGCGCCTGGCAGCGGGCGGCCGTCCTCGTCCTTGAGCGTGCCCGAGACGATGATCCGCTCCCCGAGCGGCTCGCCCGCATGCCCGTGCGTCAGGTCGTGATCGTGCTCCTCGATCAGGTCGTCGCCGAAGACCGGCCCGGCGAGGTCGTGGAGCTCCTCCGGGAGCGACGCGAGCTTCCGTTTCGGCGCGCGCCACTGCGTCGAGCGGTAGCCCGGGTAGTCGATCTGCACTTCCGGCCCGAAGCTCGGGTCGTCCGGGAGGACGATCGGAGAACCTTCGGCGTACTCGGACATCTAGTCACGTCCTTTCGTCTTGAGCCCTCGAAGCGTGACGAGCTCCTCCTCGGTCGGCGGCTTGGTCTCGCCGAGCCCGTCCGCGACCCGGAGCTCCCAGCCGGTCGCCTCGTGTGCCTGGTCGACGCCGATACCCGGATGAAGCAGCGTCAGCGTCAGCTCCCGCGTGTCCGGGTCCGGCTCGAGGATGCCGAGATCCGTCACGACCAGCTCGACCCGGTCGCCGACGCTCGTGAGGAAGTCGAGCTTCTCGACGAACGCGCGCGGCGTCTGCCTGAGCATCACGAACACCTTCCGCGCGGAGGTCGCGATCTCGGGGGCGCCGCCGCCGCCGGGAAGCCGCACCTTCGGCGAGTCGTAGTCGCCGATCACGGTGCTGTTCAGATTCCCCCACCGGTCGATCTGGGCGGCGCCGAGGAAGCCGACGTCCATGTGGCCGCCCTGCAGCCAGTAAGCGAACATCTCCGGAACCGACACGACCGAGTCCGCGGTCTCGGCCAGCTCGCCGTCGCCGATCGACAGCGGCAGCTCGACCGGTTTCGCGCCGATCGTCCCGCTCTCGTAGATGAGGACGCAGCCGGGCGCGTGCGTGGCGCGGGCGAGGTTGGCGGCGAGGCTCGGCAGGCCGATGCCGACGAAGCAGACGTCGCCGTCCGTCAGTCGCCGCGCGGCCTCGACGGCCATCATCTCGTCGGCGGTGTAGGTGACCGTCGACGTGGTCACGCAGCCAGCACGTGCCTCTCCATCCAGGCCGCGAAATCGTCGCGGTCGCGGCTGATCGGATCCCAGGCGACGTAGAACTCGTTGTCGCGGTCGTAGTAGTCGGCCGCGTAGGACGGATGCGCGCCGCGCGGGACCAGCGAGACCGCTCCGACCACCCAGCCGGGGATCACGGTCGCGCCGGGCCGGGGCTCGAGCTCGTCAACGATCTCCTCGACGGTCACGATCGAGCGCGCCGATGCGAGGACCGTCTCCTTCTGGACGCCGAGGATCCCCCAGAGCTGGACGTTCCCGTTCCGGTCGGCTCTCTGGGCGTGGACGATCCCGACGTCCGGCCGGTGGGCGGGAACCGCCGCGAGCTCCTCGTCCGTGAACGGGCACGTGACCTTCCCGACCCGCGTGTGCGCGGCGAGGTCACCGTGGCCGTAGCCGCGCAGCACGCCGAAGGGCAGGTTCGCCGCCCCGGCCGCGTAGGCGGTCGCCATCCCCGCGTGCGAGTGCTCCTCGATCTCGAGCGGCACCGGCCAGCCGTGCTCGACCGCGTCCCGGAGCCGGTGCAGAGAGCCGACCCCGGGATTGCCTCCCCACGAGAAGACGAGCTTCTTCGCGCAGCCCATGCCGATCAGCTGGTCGTAGATGACGTCGGGCGTCATCCTGATCAGCGTCAGGTCGCGCCGGCCCTGGCGGATCAGCTCGTGCCCGGCCGCGAACGGGATCAGGTGCGTAAAGCCCTCGGCGGCGACGGTGTCGCCGTCGCGAACGAGCTCCGCGACCGCATCCGCGAGCGGGACGAGCTCCGCCATCGCCCCTAGAACGGAAACGGGTGCGGGCGGCCGACCGTGACCCAGTGCGTGTCGGTGAACTCGGCGACCGCGGCGGTCGAGCCGAAGCGTCCCCAGCCGCTGTCCTTGACGCCGCCGAACGGCATCTGCGGCTCGTCGCCGACCGGCTGGTCGTTGACGTGGACGATCCCCGCCTGGATCCGCTGCGCCAGCTCGAGGCCCTTGTCGGCGTCGTTCGTGATCACGCCAGACGCGAGGCCGTACGTGGTCGCGTTCGCGCGGTCGACGGCCTCGTCGGGCGAGTCGACCACCTCGATCGCGGCGACCGGGCCGAAGGTCTCGAGCTGCGCGAACTCGGAGTCCTCGGGCACGTCCGTGAGCAGCGTCGCCTTGTAGCAGGGCCCGTCGGCCTCGCCGCCCGCGATCACCTTCGCGCCCTTGGCGACGGCGTCGTCGACGCGGCTCTTGACCAGCTCGAGCGCCTGCTCGGTGATCAGCGGGCCAATGATGGTGTCGTGCTCCTTCGGGTCGCCGGCCTTGAGCCCGGCCGTCTTCTGCGCGAGCCGCTCGGTGAACTCGTCGGCGATCGAGCGCTCGACGATGATCCGCCGCGCGGACATGCAGATCTGGCCCTGGTGCAGGAAGGCGCCGAACGCCGATGCGTTGACCGCGAACTCGAGATCCGCGTCGCCGAGCACGATCAGCGGGTTGTAGCCGCCGAGCTCGAGCACGCAGCGCTTGAGGTTGCGCCCCGCGGCCTCCGCGAGGATGCGGCCGGTGTGCGTCGAGCCGGTGAAGTTGAGCACGCGCACGTGCGGGTTCTCGACGAGCTCGTCGCCGATCGGCGCGGCCTCGCCGGGCCCGTGCGTGACGATGTTCAGGACGCCGGGCGGCAGGCCCGCCTCGGTGAAGATCTCGCCCCACAGCAGCCCGCCCACGTACGGCGAGAGCTCCGAGGGCTTGAGCACGACCGCGTTGCCGAGCACGAGCGGCGCGGTGATCGAGCGAGCGGAGAGGATCAGCGCCGCGTTCCAGGGCGCGATCGCGCCGACCACGCCGACCGGCCGGCGGATGCCCATCGCGAACGCGCCGGTGTCCGACGGGATGATCTCGCCCATCGGCGCGTAGGCCGTCCCGGCCGCCTGGCGGAAGAGCCCCGGCACGAAGTGCATCTGGAACATGCCGAAGCCGAACGTGGCGCCGGACTCGCGCGCGAGCAGCGAGACGATCTCGTCCTGCCTGCTCTCGAGCACCTCGGCGGCCTTGAGGAAGACCTGCTGCTTGACGGCGGGCGGGGTCGCTCCCCACTCCTCGGCCGCGGCAGCCGCGGCCTCGATCGCCTTCTTCGCATCCTCACGCGTGCCGGACGGGATGCGCGCGACGACGTCGCCGGTGAACGGGTCGATGTCGTCGAAGGTCTCGCCGCCGCTCGAGGGCACCCACTCGCCCCCGATGAACTGCTGAGCCTCGACGATCTCGGTCTCGACTGTGGCCATGCTCAGGCTCCTTTCCTCGCGTTCGGCGCGTCCGCGCAGGACGGAGCGCAGTCGCCACGATCAACATACCGCGGACCGCCCGATCGCGTATAGCGTCCGGCCTCGATGGATCGAACTCGACCACCGTTCAGGGCCGACCACGTCGGCAGCCTGCTGCGGCCGCAGCGCCTGCACGAGGCGCGCGAGCAGCACGCGGCCGGCGACATCGACGCCGCCGCCCTGCGCACGATCGAGGACGACGCGATCCGCGAGGCGGTCCGCAAGCAGGAAGAGATCGGCCTGCGCGGGGTCTCGGACGGCGAGTTCCGCCGCGGCTCCTGGCACATGGACTTCATCTACCAGCTCGAGGGGATCACCCACGAGGCGGGCCACATCGCGATCAAGTTCATGAACGAGGACGGCGAGATCGAGTTCACCCCGGCCGCACTGCACATCAAGAGCAAGCTCGGCATCTCGGACACGATCTTCGGCGACGACTTCGCGTTCATCCGCGACGCGGCCGCGGGGATCTCCGTTCCCAAGCTGACGATCCCGTCGCCGAGCATGGTCCACTACCGCGGAGGCAAGGCTGCGCTCGACCCCGACGTCTATCCGGACATCGACTCGTTCTGGGCCGATCTCGTCGCCGCCTACCGCGAGGAGGTTCGGCGGCTGGGCGAGCTCGGCTGCACGTATCTCCAGTTCGACGACACGAGCCTCGCCTACATGAACGACCCGCACGAGCGCGAGTACGTCGCCGCGATCGGCGGCGACCCGAAGAGCCAGCACGTCGACTACATCCGTCACCTGAACTCGGTGATCGCCGACCTGCCCGTCGGGATGAGCGCCACGACGCACGCGTGCAAGGGGAACTTCCGCTCGTCCTGGGCCGCCGAGGGTGGGTGGGAATTCGTCGCCGAGGCGCTGCTGAGCGAGCTCGACGTCGACGGGTTCTTCCTGGAGTGGGACGACGAGCGCTCGGGCGGCTTCGAGCCGCTGCGCTTCCTGCCCAAGGGCGACAAGCAGGTCGTGCTCGGCCTCGTCACCACGAAGAAGGGCGAGCTCGAGTCGCGCGACGACATCCTGCGCAGACTCGAGGAGGCGGCGAAGTACGCGCCGATCGAGCAGCTCTGCCTCTCGCCCCAGTGCGGCTTCGCCTCGACGGTCGAGGGCAACGCGCTCTCGGAGGAGGAGCAGTGGGCCAAGCTCCGCCTCGTCGTCGAGGTCGCCGCGGACGTCTGGGGCTAGCGCATTCGGGATGTCACCCGACCGCCTTGAACGACGGTGTCGCGGAGGTCGGCTGGCGGTTGCGTCTCCAAAACCGCAGGCGTAGTCTCGGGCCCGAGCCCACTACCCACGGAGGTCCTCATGGCTACCACCAGCGTGCTCCCTGACGTCGGGATTGAGCTTCGGGAGGGTTACGCTCAAGTCGGCGACGTGAACTTGCATTACGTCGAGGCTGGCGATGGGCCACTGCTCATTTTGCTGCACGGCTTCCCGGAGTTCTGGTTCGGTTGGAGGCAACAGATCGCGCCGCTCGCGGCCGCGGGTTTTCGCGTCGTCGCCCCCGACACGCGTGGCTACAACCTCTCATCGAAGCCAGAGGGCTTCGAGTCCTACGCCGTCGACCTGCTCGCCGCCGACATCCGCGGCCTCATCGGAGAGCTCGGTGCGGAGTCCGCGTTCCTGGTCGGTCACGACTGGGGCGGGTCCATCGCCTGGACGACTGCGATGAACCACCCCGAGGTGGTCGACCGACTCGCGATCCTCAACGCGGCCCATCCGCGGCGGCTCTCCGAGGGATTGCACAACCCGAACCAGCTGCGGAAGTCCTGGTACTTCTTCTTCTTTGCGATCCCGGGATTGCCCGAGCACGTGGTACACGCCAACGACTGGCACTTCTTCCGACACTTCCTGCATGAGGCGGACCCGCCCTACACGCCGCAGGAAATCGAACGCTACGTCGAGGCATGGTCACAGCCTGGGGCAGCGGCCGGGATGATCGACTACTACCGTGCCTCGGTCAGACAGTCCCAGAAGGAAGCCGTAGCAAAGCTTCGCCCGATCTCGGCGCCGACACTGGTGATCTGGGGGGAGCGCGATTCGTACCTCGGCTCCGACCTCGCCGAGCCCGAGCGCGACGACGTACCCAACCTCGACCGCGTGGAGCGCCTGCCCGACGCATCGCACTGGGTTCATCACGACGAGGCTGAACGCGTCAACGAGCTGCTTATCGACTTCTTTGCCGGTGCCGCCGCATAGGCACTAACGGCTCGGGCAGCGTCCTGCCACTCGGGCGCTTCGGCTTGCAGCAGTTAGCGCACAGTGCCTGGCGGAGTCGGGGAGAAGCCGATCTAGGCTGGCGAGGTGGAGTTCGTCGACCGGATCTCGGGCGCCTGCACCGCGGTGCTCCCGGATGCAACTGTGATTCTTCACGGCTCGCTCGTGCTTGGTGGGTTTCGGCCGCTAACAAGTGACGTCGACCTGCTGGTAGTCAGCGACGCAGCGACGGGCGGACTTGTCGCAGCTGTGGAGCAGGCATGGAACCAGGAGCCGATGAACCTCGACCTCCGAGTCGTCACCTCTGACGTCGCCGCGAGACCGACACGGGAGCCTCACATGACGCTCTATCTGTCATTGACTGTGGAGCACGGTCTGCACGTGGAGCGCGACAAGGACGAGTCCGACTTGGTGGTCGAGTTCTCCGTCTGCCGCCAACTCGGTCATACCGACGTCATCGGTCCCGTACCGGACGAGTGGGTCGACGAGGTCGGGACTGCGGTGGTCGAGCGGTGGAAGCTCATCGGCTACGACCCGCCTCACCAGGAGCTGATGGCTCTCACAGCCTGCCGGGTCTGGCGGTTCCGAGAAGAGCGCACCCACTGCTCCAAGCCCGCCGCCGCGGCCTGGGCGGAAGCGCAAGGCGCTCGCGTGGCGTTCGACGAGAAGAGCGTACGGGCGCTCCTCGACCGAGCCAGCCCGCCGCCAGAACGAAGCTGAAGAGGGTCGGGGCCAGTGTTCCGGAATGACCCCTGAGCATGGGTGATGTCTTAGCGTCTACTAGAGCGAGGGAGAGGAGACGAGATGAGTGATGGACACCCGATCGTGGTGTTGCTGGACGGGGAGGTGGTGATCGGGGTCTTCGGCCCGTACGACAGTGAGGACGAGGCCGGTGAGCACGTGACGATCTTCCAGAATCCGGAGATGCTCGTGAGGGTGAGGCCCGGGCAGAACATCTCCACCAGCCTGGAACGGCTGGAGGATCCCTCGGCCTTCGCGGAGCGGGTGGAGGAACTGCTGGGCGGGTAAGCCACCGAGCCGCTTGGCCTTGGCTTCAGCCAGGCCCAGAGACGCTGGCCTGGGCCAACGTTCGGGAATGTTCCCTGACGGTTCTGGCCCTCCTACCTCAGCACTCCAGGCAGAGGAGCGGTTCTCAGACTGCGTACAGGACGAGAATGGCGGCTGTCGCCAGGATGATCGCAGCGATGAACGCGATCTCACTTGTACGATCGCGAAGGCCGCTCACCAGGTACGTGATGAAGATCCACATCGGGGCGAGTTGGCTAAAAAAGTCCAGCTTCACATCGATCACGTTCTTCGCGATGACGGCCTCAACGAGAAGGCAGGCGGCCGCAACGAGCGAAACCATGACCAGCGGGTCGCGGATCTGCCGCCACGACACGCCGCCATGCGGGAAATTGAGCGCACGCATAACGCACACCTCCTTCGCCCGGGTTGCTTCCACTGGAAACTTGATACTTGATCATCCATCCCTGCGTTGCGCTGCACATCCGCGCCGCCACTGAACCCGCTTGCTCGGAACTACCGAACTCCCGCTGCCAGTAGGTGGCTAGGGCGAGAACGCCAGGCTGCGCCAGTGTTCGCGAAGGCACTCCGATGGCTGCCTCAACAGTCACCCGCGCGCGGGCGCTTGGGCAAGTGCGAGATCCTACGGATGCGCCGGCCGGAGCGTGCCGACGATGATTCCGGACGGAGCTTCAGTGCACACCTATCTGCTGATGATCACGTTCCGGGTGTGGTTTTGCGAGATCGCGGTCTCGGGATTCAACTACTTCGTCCTCATGAACCGCGTCTACGAGCCGCGCGTCGGCGAGCTACGCGCGCATCGAATCGGGATGACGACGCGAATCGTCTACATCTTCTTCCCGTTCGCCTACGCGCTGGTGCGGTTCGCTCACGTTCATGCCGTGCCCGAGTTGCTACTCGCCGGCACGTACTGGCTCTTGATGGTGCTTGCCTTCGAATGGGTCGGGAGCTTCCTGCTCCGCCGTCCCGTCCACGAGATCCTCGAAGGCTGGCACGCGGAGAACGGCTACATGTGGCCCTATGTCCTGGCGGCCTACTTCTTCTCACCGCTGGTCGTCGGGCTCCTCCTGGCCTGACTCGGCCCCACCTGCGGCGCGCCTGAGAACAGGATGGTGGGTTGGGCGAGCGTCCTCTCACTTGGTGGCTGCCCTTCAAGGTGCCTGCACAAGTCTCGCCTGTGATCGACACTTCATCCTTGTTGCTCGGTTGACCAGGACAGAACCCGGGGAAGCGTCGATCCGGGCGACTTTCGCGGTTTGGCTCTGGCTAGGGCTGAAAGTCGGTGTCCGGCTCGACCGTGACCTCGAGTAGAAGCGGCTCGGCACGCTCCGAGAGACCGGGGACCACCTCGTCGAGCACGTGCTGAAGCGCGGCGAGGTCCGCTATCCGCCGCGACTCGCAGCCGAAGATCTCGGCCAGGCCCGCGATGTCGACGTCGACGTTGGGCCAGGCCGACGAGCCGCCTTCGTGCTCGGCCAGGCGATCCATGATCGCGTAGCCGCCGTTCTTCAGGATCACGAGCAGCGGGCCCGACTTGTAGGTCGCGGCGCTCCACAGCGACTGGATCGCGTAGAGCGACGAGCCGTCGCCGATGATCGCCACCACCGGGCGGTCGGGAAGCGCCAGGCGCAGGCCGATCGCGGCTGGCATCGCGAAGCCGAGCCCGCCCATCGCGGGGCTGATCAGGCCCATGTTCTGGCTGGCCGGGAGTCGCGCGAGCAGCTCGGGGCGGTTCGAGGGCGCCTCCTCGAGGACGACGGCGTTCTCCGGCAGCCGGAGCGCCAGCTCGTTCAGGACGTGCCCGGCTCGAAGCGGGTCGTCCGGCGCGGGCGGCTCGGGCGGCTTGCGAGGCGCGGGCGGCTCGGCGTCCCGCTGCGACAGGCGCTCGGCGAGCGCGGCGCAGACCGATGCCGGCGGCGCGAGCACCGAGAGCCGGGCGCGGCTGCGCTGCGCCTCGGCGGGGTCCTCGGTGACGACCGCGACGGTCGTCCCGTCCTCGACGAACGGGCCCTCGGCGTAGGCGTACTGGCGGAAGGCGGGAGCGCCGACGACGAGGACGACGTCGTACGGAGCCAGCGCTTCGCGGAGCCTGGCACGGTCGGCGGAGAGGTCGCCCATGTAGAGCGGATGGGTCTGCGGGAAGCCGGCCCGGCGCCGAACGGCTCCTGCCAGACCGGGGCCGCGAGGCGCTCGGCGAGCGCGACCAGCGCCTCCCAGGTGGCCGGATCGTCGGCTCCCGCGCCGGCGACGAGGGCCGGAGACCTCGCTCCTTCGAGCAGCTGCGCGAGCTCCTCGACCGCGGCCTCGTCGGCCCCGGCCGCGCGGACGAGGCGATCAGGGGCGGCGTACTCGTACGGCTCGGGCGCCGCCGCGTTCCAGTCGTCCATCGGCACGATCACGAGCGCGGGCCCGCGCCGTGTCTGCGCCTCGTGCCAGGCCCGATCGAGGGAGCCCGGCACGTCCTGCGGCCGGACGGGCTGGTCGACCCACACCGGGTACTCGCCGGCGAGCCCGGCCAGCTTCCCGGCGAGGAACGGCTCGTGCGCGAGGTGGCGGCGGTCCTGCTGGCCGACACACACGACGAGCGGCGCGCGGTTGACGCGCGACGTCGCCAGCGCCGAGACGGCGTTTCCGAGCCCGGGCGTCGTGTGCAGGAGCACGAACGACGGCTCTCCGCGCCCGAGCGCGTAGCCCGTCGCGATCCCGACGACCGAACCCTCGTGGAGCGCGAGCACGAACTCGAGGTCGGAGGGCAGGTCGACGAGAAACGACACCTCGGTCGAGCCGGGGTTGGAGAAGATCTTCGTCATCCCGCGCCGCCGCAGGACCTCGAGGGTGGCGTCTCGGACCGTCGTCACAGGCCGCGGAGCCTAATCAGAGCCAGTCGAGCACGTCGGCGACGCTCTCGACGACCGCGTCCGGGCGGCTCGGCTCGGGCACGCCGTCGAGGTCGATCCCAGCCGCTGATGCCGCTGCGGACGAGGACCGTGCGCGCGCCGCCGAGCCGGCCGAGGGCGACGTCCATGCCGAGGTCGTCGCCGATCACGGCGAGCGCGCTCGCGGGCGGCGCCCCGAGCTGTTCGCTGATCGCCTCGAGCGCGGCGTGCGAGGGCTTGCCGACGATTACCGGCTCGGTGCTGCTCGCCTTCGCGATCGCTGCCGCCGTCATTGCGCCGCGGCTGAGGATCGGGCCGTTCGCTCCCGCGTAGGCCGGCGCGTAGCTCGCCGTCAGCAGCTCCGCGCCGGCAAGCACCGCGCGGGCGGCTCTCTCCAGCTGCACGAAGTCGACCGCGTCGACGTGGGCCACGAAGACCGCCTCGGCGTCCTCGCCGTCGGCGATGCGGAGGCCGGCCTGCTCCAGGTACGCGCGCACCCGCTCGTTCGCGAATGAGCACGACGGGCCCGCGGAGCGAAGGTGGAAGCGGACGCTGCGCAACGGCGTGAGCAGCTCGTCGTCGGCGATATCGAGGCCGACCTCGCGCAGGCCCGCAGCGAACGTCGCCGGTGTCTCGTGGCTCCCGTTCGTGAAGACGGCCAGCGGCCGGCCCGAAGCGCGGATCTTCGCGAGCACCTCGAGCGCGCCCGGCTGCACGCGCGTCTCCTCGCCTGCCCGCTGCACAAGCGTGCCGTCGACGTCGAAGACGAACCCACGGCAATCGTCAAGTCGCACGGCGCCACACGACGAGGTCGTCGCCCTTCTGCACGCGCAGCTGCGTGATCGACTTCCGCCTCGCGACCTCCTGCAGAAGCGTCACGACCGGATTTCGGCCGGACGGAGCGGCGCGCGCGGGCGGCTGCCGTGCCGATCGCGTCCACCTGCTCCCCGGGCATCGTCAGCCGCAGCAGCAGCTCCTCGTCGGAGATCTCCGCGCCGAACCGCTCCCGCGCCCCCTCGAGGTGCAGCGGCTCGAGGTCGCGCAGCTCCTCGGCGCGCGGCCGTGAGAGCACGCGCTCGGCGATCTCCGGCGCGAACGGCGCGGCCGGGTCGCCGTAGTGCCCGAGGAAGTAGCGGACGGTCTCGTCGGAGACGTTCGACCAGCGCTCGCCGTCGATCACGTTCCGAACAGCCTGCGTCGCGACCATCTGCGAGACCGGCGTGACGATGATCGGGTAGCCCATCTCCGCGCGCACGCGGCCGACCTCCTCGAGCACCTCGTCGTACAGCTCCGGCCGGCCGAGCTCGCCGAGCATCCGCCTCGTGGTCGAGACCATCCCGCCTGCGAGCTGGTGGTGGTAGTACGTCGCGTCGAACTCCTGCGGCCGGCCGACGGGCAGGCCCTTCTCGCGGCCGAGCTCGCGGAAGTGCGCCGAGACCGCGGCGAGCGCCTCGAGGTCGAGGCGGTGCGAGTAGCCCTCGGCCTCCAGGTTCCGCAAGCGTCGACTCCGCAGCCGGGTTCGACGTCCCGCGCGCAAGGGGCGCGACCGCCGTGTGCAGCACCTGGAACCCCGCGCGCAGCCCTTCCATGTAGACGAGCGGCGCGAGCCCGATCGTGCAGTGGCTGTGCAGCTCGACGGTTCGCTCGCCCGCGGCACGGAGGAAGTGCGGCGCCAGCTCCTGCACCGCGTCCGGAGTGAGCAGGCCGCCCGGGTCCTTGAGGTAGAGCCGGTCCATCTCGGCGCAGTCGGCGAGCGCGGCCGCGCGCTCCGCGTAGTAGGCGTGCGTGTGCACCGGGCTGACCGAGTAGGTGAGCCCGATCACGATCTCCTCGACACCTTCCTCGCGGGCCATTCGGGCCAGCCGCCGCAGGCGCGGCGGGTCGTTCGAGGGGTCGGCGACCTGGAAGCGGCGGATCCCGTTCCGCACGACGCAGCGGAAGACGAGCCGCATCACGTCCTCGTCGGCCGGCACCCACGAGATGAAGCGCATGCCGGTCGTGATGAAGCTCAGCGGCGTGTTCGGCATCGCGGCGCTGACGAGCCGGATCCGCTCCCACGGGTCCTCGCGGTGGAAGCGGACCGAGACAGCCATGTGCGTGCTCGAGGTGAAGTCGGCCGCGTGGAAGCCGACGCGGTCCATCGTCGGCGCGATCGAGAGGACGTCGGGCGTCGTCAGGCCGGTCGCGCTCCAGAGGCTCTGGTTGCCGTCGCGCGTGGTCGTGTCGACGATGTCGATCACGAGTCGGGTTGCACCCGGAAGAGCGGCGTCCCGTACTCGACGAGCTCCGCGTTCTCGACGCAGGCCTCGACGATCGTGCCCGAGACCCCTGCCGGGACCGAGTTCATCATCTTCATCACCTCGATCAGGCAGACGACCGTGGTCGGCTCGACCCGCGCCCCCACGTTCACGAACGGCTCCGCCCCGGGGGCCTCGGCGCGGTAGAAGGTGCCGATCATCGGCGCGGGGATCGCGACGAGGTCGCCGGTCTCCGGCTCAGGCGCAGCCGTGGGTTCCTCGACCGGCTCGTGCTCGATAGGCCCACCGCGCACGACGTGGAGCGAGAGGTCGTCGGTCTCGATCCGCAGCTCCTCGACGTCCGACTCGTCGATCAGCCGCAGGATCTCGCGGACGTCGTCCTCGCTCAGCGGCACTAGGCGTCCTTCCGCGGAGCGGCGCCGAACGTGCCCATCACCAGCGAGATCGCCGACTCGGAGAGCTTCGGCGCGGCCGGCTTCGAGGTGGTCACAGGCCGCGACTGGAGCACGAGCAGCGAGCCGTCACGGGAGATCGCCCACTCGATGTCCTGGTGCGAGCCGAAGTGGCCTTCGATGCGTTTCGCCACGTCGACGAGCGCGGCGAGGCCGGCCTCGTCGAGGCACGGCTCCTCGCGCCGCTCGGGAGGGACCTCCACCCGAACCGCTCCGCGCCCGGCCGGGTCGGGCACGTACTCGATCTCCTTCGCGCTCACGGTCCGGCGGACGACCTCGCCCGTGACCTTGCTGACGAGGAAGTCGTCCGGGGTCGTCTCGCCGCCGACGACCGCGATCCCGAGCCCCCAGCTCGCGTTGACCGCGACCATGCTCGGGTCGCCGCTGACGGGGTTGCAGGTGAACATCACGCCCGAGACCTCGGCGTCGACCATCTCCTGCACGGTCACGCCCATCGCCTGCTCCGACTGCCCGAGCTCCGCGCGGTAGCTGATCGCGCGCGCCGTGTAGAGGCTGACCCAGCAGTCGCGGACCGCGTCGCAGACCTGCTCGACGCCGCGCACCCAGAGGAAGCTCTCCTGCTGGCCGGCATGCGTCGCGTCGTGGCTGTCCTCACCGAGCGCGCTCGAGCGAACCGCGACCGGCGGCTCGTTCAGCGCTTCGTAGCTCTGCGCGAGCTCGTCCGCGGACGGCCTCTGGTAGCGGCGCGAAGCGCATCGCCTCGTCGATCGCCTTCGACGCCGCATTCGCCGCGTCGACGTCTCCCTTTGGTGCACGCGAGAGCGTCGACGCGATCATCCCGTCCAGCCCTGTCTCCGCGACGAACGCGCGGAACGCGCCCGCGCCGAGCGCGAAGCCGGTCGGGACGGGAATCCCGGCCGAGAGCAGGTCGCCGAGATTCGCGCTCTTGCCGCCGAACTCGGCGGCATCGGTTTGCCGCAAGCTCGGCGAGCGGGCGGGTGTAGAGAGCCACTAGTCGAGGATCGTGACGACGCCGGTCGAGCCGTCGACGCGGATGGTCTGGCCCGTCTTGATCTCCGCGGTCGCGCGCCCGGTGCCGACGACCGCGGGCAGGCCGTATTCGCGGCAGACGATCGCCGCGTGGGACATCACGCCGCCGATGTCGGTCACGACCGCCCTGACGCTCGAGAAGATCGGCGCCCAGGCCGGCGAGGTGATCGGGCACACGAGCACGTCTCCGTCGCGGACGGCCGCGATCTGCTCGACGTCGATCACGACCCGCGCGGTTCCCTCGACGACTCCCGGCGACGCGGCCGCGCCGGTCAGGCGGCCTCCGCCCTCCTCGGCGCTCGCCCACTCCTGGACGCGCTGTGTCGTGACGCCCCAGAGCATGATGCTCATCGGATCGGTGATCGCCTCGGGCGTCACGCCGAGCGCGGGCGGCGGCGTCCAGTCGGCGAGCTTCTCGAGCAGCTCCTTGCGACGCGCGGCGATCGGCGGCCAGTGCTTCGGGCCGAGCGGCTCGCCGCCGGTCGCCCAGGTCAGGACGAGCTCGTCGAGCGCCTGCCCGACCTCGTGCCGCCCGAGCTGGAAGACGTCCTCGGTGTCCTCCAGGAACCCGTGCTTCGCGAGCAGCGCGCCGAACTCGCGCACCTTGTTCCACCAGCGGGTGAGGAACCAGTAGTCGCAGTAGAACTTGTGCTCCTCGACGTACGGGAAGACCATCCGCGAGAGGCCGAGCAGCTCCGTGAACGTCGTGCGCGTCTCCTCGTCGAGCAGCGCGCCGTACTCCTCCGCCAGCCGCTCACGCTCGCGGGCCAGCTCCTCGCTCGGGCGCTCGACCTCCTCGCCCTCGTTCAGCGCGCGCACGTGGCCGACGACGGAGGCATACGCGATCGTCGGATCGTCGTACCAGCTGCCGTAGTAGTGGTAGAGCCCGTCGCCGGTGGCCATGTTGAACCACGGGTCCTTGATCTTCTCGAGCTCCTCGAGCCAGGCCTTGCCCGCGTCGCTCTGCTCGAGCTCGGCGTCGATCTCCGCCGGTGAGCGCCCCTCGACGAACGCGCCGTCGACGCCGCTGTCGATCGCGATCTTGGCCAGCTTGCGAAGCTCTGTGCTGGGCCTGAACAGGATCACGTCGATCCCGGCGACCATCTGCGCGATGTGCTGATCGGGGATGTCGGGCAGGTTCGTCTTGCAGAAGTCCGAGAACGTGACGTAGGCGCCGTAGCCCAGCAGCAGCAGCTCGAAGTGGTGCTGCCACATGAGGTCGCCGCAGCGCAACGTCCGGTCGTACGCGGAGAGGAGCTCGTAGAACGCGGTGTTCCGGTCGTCCTCGAGCATCAGCTCGTCCGGCTCGTACTCGGGGAGGTCCGGGACGGGAAGCTCGGTGATCTCCGCGATCAGCTCCTCCATCTTCACCTTCCACTTGGCGTAGATCTCGTCCCAGTTCTCGAAGTAGTAGCCCGCGCGCCGCTGGAAGTACTCGACGCGCTCGCCGATCTTCGCCGGGTCGGTGACCGGGTTCCCCGAGATGTACACGTAGCCGTTGAGGATCCGGTAGTCGATCCCCATCGCGGGCGGGACCGCGAAGAAGCGGTTCTGCCATTCGCCGACGGCCTGGTACGGGGAGTCGATCGCGTGGACGTCGAACGCCGGCATCGGCACCGGGAAGTGCATCGAGTTCCAGAACCAGAACCGGTTCTCGTCCTTCTCGCGCCGCCGCTCGTCGAAGAACGTGTGGTACGGGTACATCTCCTCCCAGCCCTCGCAGCCGGGCGGAGTCTCGATCTCGTACGGGCTCGGGAAGGCGGACGTCTGCGTCGGCGCGGCCATGGGCTCTCCTCCGTCGGGGCTCGGGCCTGTATATAGCAACCGCCGATGCGGATCATCCGACAGCACGCCCTTGGTGGGCCCGAGGTGCTCCAGCTCGAGGAGCTGCCTCGCCCCGAGCCGGGCCCGGGCGAGGTGCTCGTGCGCCAGGCCGCGGCAGGCGTCAACCCCGTCGACTGGAAGGTGCGGGCTCGCGGAGGGTTCCTCGGCGAGCCGCCGTTCACCGTGGGGTGGGACGTCGCGGGCGTGGTCGAGGAAGGCGAGGGATTCGAGCCCGGCGAGCGGGTCTTCGGGATGCCGCGCTTCCCCGGCGAGGCTAAGGCGTACGCGGAGTACGTGACCGCTCCGGCCGACGAGCTCGCGCGGATCCCCGAGGGCCTGAGCGACGTCGAGGCCGGAGCGCTGCCGCTCGCCGGGCTGACCGCCTGGCAGGCGCTCGTCGACACCGCCGATGTGCAGCCGGGCCAGCGCGTGCTGATCCTCGCCGCCGCGGGCGGGGTCGGGCACCTCGCGGTGCAGATCGCCAAGGCGCGGGGCGCGTACGTGATCGGCACCGCGCGCTTCGTCAAGGAGGCGTTCCTGTACGAGCTGGGCGCGGACGAGGCGGTCGACTACACGAGCGACGCCGTGGAGAGCGTGGTGTCGGACGTCGACGTGGTGCTCGACCTCGTCGGCGGCGAGTCCAGCGCACCGACGATCGCGTGCCTGCGCGACGGCGGGCTCTACATCGCCGTGCCTTCGGCGTCGGCGCTCGACCGCCTGAACGAGCTCGCCGGGGACCGCGTCACGGTGACCGGGATCCTGGTCCACCCGGACCGCGCCGGCCTGGAAGCGCTGGCCGCGCTCTTCGAGGCGGGACAGCTGAAGGTCACCGTCGAGCAGACGTTCCCGCTCGAGCAGGCCGCGCAGGCGCACCAGTGGGGCGAGACCGGCCGCACGCAGGGCAAGCTCGTCCTGACCGTCGACTAGGCCGTCGCCGCACGCCACATGGTCACGCCGAGGGCGACGACCACGATCATGGCGAGCAGAAAACCGAGCAGCAGGGCAACGAACGCCGCGTCGAAGGCGAGCACCAGCACGTCACCCACGAGGACGAGCGCCGCGGCGGCGGCCGCAGCCCAGCCGATCCAGCGCGCATAGACGCCGCCCAGCAGGATCGCCTTCGCGAGCGCTCCGAAGTAGAGCGCAAGCGCGATGAACGCCCCGAAGAAGAGCGCGTCGGTGAGGTCGCTCATGCCGTCGAAGGAGGCGACGTATCCGTTCTGCTCGCTCGCTGCGGCCTTCGTGCCACGCGTCGGCGATCTCCTTGAGGTTGGCTCCCGTGACGATGGCCACCACGCCGACTGCGCCCATGACGATCAGGAACGGCTGGGCGAGCCTGATCCAGTCCTTTCCGGGTCCCTCGGTGAACGTGCGCGCCACGATGGTCAGCGCAAGCACGGTCAGAAAGAGGCCGAAGAGGTCGAGCAGCCGATCGGCGGTCCAGATCCCGCTGTCGGCAGCCAGGCGGATGTCGTGCTCGACCTTCCCGTTGCGCTGCGGCTCGAGCACCGCAGCAAGCACCTGAGCGGTCGCGCCGAGAACGGCGGCGAGGGCGCCGAGGCGGAGAAGCCCCTGTTCCTGGGACATCGTCGCCACGATACGACGCCGCCTGCGGCTTTACAATCGCCGACCGGATGGCACGTTTCGTCTTCGTTCACGGCGCGTTCGGCGGGGCCTGGAGCCTCGAGCCGCTGCGGGAGCCGCTCGAGGCGGCCGGGCACACCGTCGAGACGTTCGACCTGCCCGGCGGCGGGAACGACGAGACGCCGTCCGGGGAGGTCACGCTCGCGAGCTGCGCGCAGCGTGTGTCCGAGGTGCTCGCCTCGCGCCCGGAGCCGGCGATCCTCGTCGGCTACAGCATGGGCGGCGCGATCGTCACGCAGGCGGCGTCCAACACACCCGAGAACGTCGCCGCGCTCGTCTTCGTGTCGGCGTTCATGCCGAGCGACGGCCAGAGCCTGCTCGACCTGACGCAGCTCCCGGAGGGCCTGGAGGACATGATCCAGGCGAACATCGTGATCGACGGCGAGCCGCCGGTGGCGACGCTTCCGGATGAGGCGGCGCTCCAGGCGATCTACAACTGCTGCACGACCGAGAACGCCACGATCTGCGTCGCGCGCCAGCGGCCGCAACCGGTCAGGCCCTTCGCCGATCCGGTGAGCGTCGACGACGAGCTGCTCGCGTCGATCCCTCGCTTCTACGTCCTGACGATGCAGGACAACTCGATCCCGCCCCCGCTCCAGCGGCGGATGATCGAGGAGCACCCGTGCCGCAAGGTGGTCGAGCTCGACGCCGACCACGCGCCCGCCTACTCGGCGACCGCCGACCTCGTCGCCGCGCTGAGCGAGTTCGCAGGCGAGCTGCAGCCCGCCTAGAACAGCCCGACCGTCCGCCCCTCCTCGTCGATGTCGACGTCGAACGCGGCCGCCTTCGCGCCCAGGCCGGGCATCGTCATGATCTCGCCGCACAGCGGCACGAGCCAGCCCGCGCCCGTGTAGGCGCGGATGTCGCGCACGTGCAGCGTGAAGTCCTCGGGCGCGTTCAGCAGCGTCGGGTCGTCGGAGAGCGAGAGGTGCGTCTTCGCCATGCAGACCGGCAGGCGGTCGAGGCCGTGGGCCTCGAAGCGGGCGATGCTCGCCTCGGCCGGCGGCAGGAAGTGCACCTCGGTCGCGCCGTAGACCCGCCTCGCGATAGTCCCGATCTTGAGCGGGATCGACTCGTCGAGCGGATAGGTCTGGGTGAAGTCGCTCGCCACCTCGGCGGCGCCGACCACCGCCTCCGCGAGCGCGGTCGCTCCGTCTCCACCGCGCTCGAACGCATCGTTCACCTCCGCCGCATGCGCGCCGTACTCGAGCGCCAGCCGCACAACCGCGTCGAGCTCCTCGTCGGTGTCGTCCGCGAACCGGTTCACCGCCACGACCGCAGGAAGCCCGAAGGACTGGACGATGCCGAGATGCCGCCGCAGGTTCGCCGAGCCGCGCTCGATCGCGTCGAGGCCTCCGTCGGGATCGTCGCCGTGGTGCTTGAGCGCGCGCACGGTCGCGACGAGCACGATCGCGCTCGGCGTGAGCCCGCCGACCCGGCAGACGATGTTCAGGAACTTCTCCATCCCCATGTCCGAGCCGAAGCCGCTCTCGGTGATCACGTAGTCGCCGAGCTTGAGGGCGACGCGGTCGGCGATCAGCGAGTTGTTTCCGTGCGCGATGTTGGCGAACGGGCCGCAGTGGATGAGCGCGGGCTGGCCCTCGAGCGTCTGGACGAGGTTCGGCTTGAGCGCGTCCTTGAGGATGACCGTCATCGCGCCGGCCGCACGGAGCTGCTCGGCGGTCACGGGCTCGCCCTCGAACGTGCTTGCGACGGTGATCTCTCCGAGGCGACGGCGCAGGTCGAAGAGGTCGCGCGAGACGGCGACGATCGCCATCACCTCGGAGGCAGCCGTGATGTCGAAGCCGGTCTGACGGACGTAGCCGTTCGCGCGGCCGCCGAGGCCTACGACGATGTCGCGCAGCGCGCGGTCGTTCATGTCCATGCAGCGGCGCCATGTGACGCTGAGCGGGTCGATCCCGAGCGTGTTCCCCTGGAGCACGTGCGCCTCGAGGATCGCGGCGAGCAGGTTGTTCGCCGCGCCGATCGCGTGGATGTCCCCGGTGAAGTGGAGGTTCAGGTCCTCCATCGGGACGACCTGCGCGTAGCCGCCGCCGCAGGCACCGCCCTTGATCCCGAACACCGGGCCGAGCGAGGCCTCGCGCAGGCACAGCACCGGCTTCTTGCCGATCTTCCCCAGGCCCTGCGTCAGCGAGACGGAGGTCGTCGTCTTCCCCTCGCCCGCCTTCGTCGGGGTGATCGCCGTCACGCCGATCAGCTTCGCGTCGGACTCGCCCTCCAGGCGATCGAGGACGGAGAGGTCGATCTTGGCCTTGTGCGGGCCGTAGAGCTCGAGCTCGGTCGGCTCGAGACCGAGCTCCTCCGCGATCTCGGTGACGGGACGAAGGGTCGCCGCCTGCGCGATCTCCAGGCTCGAGGGGACGCTCACGTATCGACCTCCTTGGGTTTCGTGTTGTGGTCGCGGCCGAGGAACGTGTTGGCCCAGGCGCTCGTCCGGACGAGCGCGTTGTCCTTGATCACGACCGGGCCGTCGAGCATGCCCTCCTCCTCGCCGTACGCCTTGAGGCGCTCGTAGGCCTGCGACCAGATGCACTCGGTGTCGTAGACCTCGCAGAGCCCGTCGCGCGTGCCGCCGCACGGGCCGTTGCGCTGGTTCTTCGCGCACAGCGACTCGGGGCAGACGTACGCGATCTCGGGCAGCGAGCAGTCGCCGCAGTCGCGGCAGTGGAACAGCGGCACCTTGGTCGCCTGCTCGGCGGCGTGGGCGAGCTTGCCCACGGCCTTGGGCGCCTTCTCGACCGCACGGTAGAAGGCGCGGCCGGTCGAGAAGAGCGGCGCGTCCTCCGCGAAGACGCCGTTGTGCAGCCTCCGGCTGAAGCGGTACCTGAGCGGGACGCGCAGGTCGGTCTTCTTGCGGCGCTTCGACTCGAGGTACGCCTCGTTCACGCGGTCGGACGAGAGCCCGGTGTCCGGGTCGGCCTCGAAGAAGTAGAACTCGCCCTCGGACGGGTAGAGGATCTCGCGCGCGACCTCCTGCCAGTCGCCGGCGAACGTGTCCGCGAGCTCGAGGATCTCGCCGAAGGTCGGGGCAGGCGTGTGGCCGCCGAGGTAGACGCCGTCGAACCCGAGGCCCCGGGCGACGGCGACGTGCTTGGCCGCCAGGTCGACGAAGAAGGACCTGCCCTTGTCTGCGCTGCCTCCGTGTCGTTCCGCGAGCTCGAGCAGCGGGTCGGTGACGACGACCCCGGGGATCTTGCCCCTGCGGAAGGCGCGCGCCGCGGTTCGCGACAGCAGGTAGACGTTCGCGAGCGCGTGCAGCTCGAGACCGTCGCGACGGGCCCAGCGGAGGAGCTCGTCGTCCTTGCGCACATCCCAGCCGATCTGGTTGATGACGAACCGGGCGCCCGCGCGCGCCTTCTTCCGCAGCTTGAAGTACTGCGGCATCACCTCCCGCTCGTGGCGCTTGTGGTTCGTGACGACGCAGCCGAGGAAGAAGTCGGTCGGCGGGAGCTCGCCGGCCCCGTCGTTGAGATCCGAAAGCAGGCTGAGCAAGCCGACCGAGTCGATGTCGAACACGGGCGCCGCGAGCCCCTTGTGGCCGGTGACGGGGTAGTCGCCCGAGAGCGCGAGGATGTTGTGGAAGCCCTCCGAGCCGAGCTGCCACGCGCGGCTCTCGAGCGCGTTGCGGTTCCAGTCCTTGCAGGCCAGGTGGATGATCACTTCCTGCCCGCGCGAGATCAGGTCGGTGCCGAGCGCGTCGGGCGCGAGCATCGCGTTGCCGCCCGGGTTGTCGGTGATCGAGAGCACGTCGATCCGCTGGTCGGCGCTGAGCTCGCGCGCCTGCGCCAGGAGCTCGCGTCCGCTGCCCGTCGTCAGGAGCCCCCGGCTCGTGACCAGCTCGGTCGCGACGACGAAGCGACCGGGCTGCTCGAACAGCTCCTGAAGCGTGGCGCTCACCGCGGGCCGACGTCGGGGGTGCCGTACGTGTGGAAGCTCTCGATCGTGTGCACGCCCCAGAACTGGCCGTGGGCGCGCTCCTCCTTCGTCCAGACGATCGGCTCGAAGTCCGGGTCGAAGACGAAGTAGCCGCCGTTCGTCACCTCGATGCGATTCCCGCCCGGCTCGTACGCGTAGACGAAGAAGCCCTGCGCGATCGCATGCTTCGACGGCGCGGCCTCGATGTAGATGTCGTTCTCGACGAAGAGGTCGGCGGCGCGCAGGCACTCCTCGCGCGTGTCGACCCAGAACGCGAGATGGTGCAGCCGGCCGTTGGCGCTTGTACGCGTCGGCGACGTAGATCAGCTCGTGCGCCGCGATCGAGAGGCTGAGCCAGGCGCCCGCCTCGACGCCCTCGTCGAGCTCGATCCGCTCGTAGAGGCGATAGCCCAGCACCTCCTCGGCGAACACGCGGTTCTCGCGCACGTTCTCCGCGAGGACGTTCACGTGGTCGAGCCGCTTGATCGCCGCGCCGCGGCCGACGTAGCGCTGCGGCTGGTTCCGCCAGAACGGCTTCATGTTCTCGGGCGCCTCGTAGCGCTCGGCCTCGTAGTAGAGCTCGAAGACGTGGCCGTCAGGATCGGTGAAGCGGTAGGCGGGGCCGTGGCCGACGTCGCCGTCGATCCAGCCGATGCCGCGGCCGGCGGCCTCGATCGCGGCCACGCGCCGCTCGAGCGCCTCGGGGCTCCATGCGCGGAGGGCCATGTGCCCGAGCCCGGCCTGCGGCGACTCGGTCAGCTCGAGGCAGTAGCGGAGGTAGTCGCCCCAGCCCCGCAGGTAGACGGACTGCCCCTCGCGCGCCTCCTCCTCCATGCCGAGCACGTCGACGAAGAAGCGGAGGCTCTCCTCGGGCTTCGGGGTCAGCAGCTCGGCGTGGCCGATCCGCGCCAGGTCGTGCATCGGCCCCGTCACGGGCGGCCCTTCTGTCGAGCAAAGTGTCGACCGGTCGGTTCCGACGGCCGCACGGGCAAAGCCCGTCCGGCCTGACTGAGACAACGCAAGCGTCGTCTCATCCCTCTACGCGCTGCCTCAGGTTGTCGAGGTCGTACGAGAACGCGCCCGCCTGGAGCTTCGGGCGCTTCTCGTTCTCGCGCTGGAACCGCTCGCGCGCGGCGGCCAGCACCTCCTCGATCCGCTCCTGCTCGACGACGACGGCGCCGTCCGCGTCGAGCACCACCGCGTCGCCCTGGCGGATCGTCGCCCCTCCCACCTCCACGGTCCCGCCGATCTCGCCGACGACGTCCTTCTCGGCGCCGCTGACGCGGACGTAGCGCGCCCAGACCGGCAGGCCGAGCTCGCGGAGCTCGTCGACGTCGCGGACAGCCCCGTCGACGAGGATCGCCGCGACGCCCGCAGCCTTCGCCTGCGTCGCGATCAGCTCGCCGATCATCGCGATCGGCGTCGGCTCGGGCATCGTCAGCACGAGCACCTCTCCCGGCTGCGCCTCGGCGATGGCGGCGTGGACCATCAGGTTGTCGTCCTGGCCGCAGCGCACCGTCCGGGCGGGGCCGGCCGCGCGAGAGCCGGGAACGACCTGGATCAGGTCGGCGTCGACGACGGGCGAGCGAGCGGCCGCCTCGTGGACGGTCGCCGTCCCGAGCATCGCGAGCGCCTCGAACGTCTCGTTCACAGCGCGCTCACCGTCTGCGGGATGACGCGCTGGAACGCCTCGGCGTACACAACCTCCGACTTGCCCGACGAGCGGCGCGCGTGGTTGCCGCGCTGCTCCGCGCGCTGGCCGTAGTACGTCTGCAGGTACGACTGCGCCTTCATCTCGGCCATCGCCGCGTTCTTCTGCTCGATCACGGGCGTGATGTCGACGAACGTCGTCGGCGTGAAGTTGCAGATCTCCGGCTGGTGCGGCTCGAAGAGGAGGAACTCGGGCGGCGTCACGGTCTCGAACGCGCTCGCGACTCCCGCGCCCGCGGCCAGCGCCCGCGCGCGCTCGACCGCGAAGAACGCGGCAGCGTGGTCGGGGTTGAACGGGTCGCGGTCGGTGTGCGTGATCAGCACCTCGGGCGCGAACTCGCGGATCCTGTCGGCCAGGAGCCCGAGCGCCTCGCCGTCGACCTCGAGCGGGTAGTCGCCGAGGTCGAGGCACTCGAAGCTCGCGCCGAGCGCCGCCGCGGCCCGTTCCGCTTCCTCGTGCCGAACCTCCTTGACGTGCTCGACCGTCTGGCCCTCTTCCTTCCAGAGCTCGCCGGACTCGCCGCGCTCGCCGTACGAGAGCGCGAGCACGCGCGCCTCGCCGCCCGCTGCGGTCGTCACCGCGATCGCCCCGCCGGCTCGCCAGACGAAGTCCGCCGAATGCGCCCCGATGACCAGAAGCCTGCGGCTCATGCGCCCGCCAGGCGCCGCGACTGGCCGACGATCAGCTCGCGCACCTCGTCCTCGTCGAAGCCCGAGCCGAGGAGGCGGTCGGCCCACAGCGCGAGCCCGTCCTCGACGGCCGGATAGTCCGGGTTGCCGAGGTCGCTCGAGAAGAGGCTGCGCTCGACGCCGACCGCGCGCACGCCCTCGACGACGTGCTCCCAGGTCGTCTTGCCGCTGAACGGCGTGCTCAGGCAGCGCTCGAGCAGGCAGCCGCGCTCCGCGAGCGCGACCTGGTCCTCGATCGAGAAGTTCTGGCACGTGAACTCCGGGTGCGTGACGACGATGTGCTCGACGCCCTCCTCGAGCGCGCCGTCCACGACCGCGAACGTGTCGTCGCGTGCGAGATGAGCGGTCGCGAGGATCAGCCCGTGCCGCGCGATCGCGCGCAGCACCTGGCGAGTCTCCGGGAGGAGCTCGCCGTCGTCCCCGGTCACCTCCACCGCCTCGATCCCGAGCCCGAGCTCGCGCAGCTCGTGCTGGAGGCTCGCCCACTGCGGAACCTTGTCGCCGGGCTTCGGCTTGGTGCGGCCGGCCGTCTCCGCGGGCGAGTCGACCGTCGGCATCCAGACGATGCGCGCGCCCTCGCGCGCGGCGATCTCGACGGCGAGCGGATTCATCCCGCCGACGGCCTGGTTCAGCGACAGCGTCCCGATCACCTCGACGCCCTCGACGACGCCTGTGACGACCTGGGCCCGCTCGGCCGTCGAGGTGTAGTGCGACTTGAGCGCGAACCCCGCGAGGCCGAGCTCCGCGAAGCGCCGCGCGAGAGTGACGTCGTCGATACGCCTCGGCGGCACGTCGGGACCGACGTGCACGTGGAGGTCGTACGCCCCCTGGACGAGGACGCGGGCGCGCTCGCTCGCCGTGGTCTGCTCGGCGGTCACCATGTGCGCGACCTTACCGCGAAGCGGCGGCCATCTCGGCGAGGAGCGCGGCGCTGGCGGATGCGATTCTCGGCTCGACGCCGAGCTCGGCGAGCAGCTCGCGCGCGGCCTCCATCTCCTCGGCCCGACGCACGGCGTGCCTGTGGCTGCCCTCGACGAGACGGGTGAGCAGCGGCTCGCCGATCACCTCGTGGATCTGGCCTTCGAGCCACTCGCGGTGGCCCGCCGCCTCGGCGGCGTCGAGGCTCTCGACGGCCGACGCGGCGAGGCCCTTCATGAAGACCGAGCGCAGGAGCTTGAGCGTGGCCGCGTCGCCGGCACGATCGGAGACCACCTCGACCGGCATCCCGAGCGGGCCGAGCGCGTCCGCGAACGCCTGCGCACCCAGCCCCGGACGCGAGCGCATGCGTACCCAGCCCGCTTGTCGGAACCGGCCCGAGCAGCGCAACGTCCGCGAAGCGCTCGACGACCGCCGCCAGCTCCCGCTTCAGCGCGGGCGCCGCGGTATTCAGGTCGGCGTAGACCGCGTCCCCGAGCGCTGGAAGCGCCGCAACCGCGGCCTCGGCCGCCACGGCCGCGCTGTTGACGCTGAGCACGAAGTCGGTGCCCGAGACTGCCGTCTGGACATCGGACGCGCGAAAGACACCGGCCACCTCGGCGCTCGGGTCCGGGTCGTAGCCGCGGACGTCGGCGCCGGCAGCGGCGAGATCGGCGGCGAGCCGCCCTCCCGCCTCGCCGAGCCCGAGCACCGCGATCGCCGTCACGGCCTCAGAGCTGCTCGAGCGCGCGCCGGACGAGCACCTGCGCGAGGTGGGCGCGGTACTCGGGGCTCGCGTTCGCGTCGCCGCGGGGCGACGTCCCCTCGCCGGCGCGCGCGGCCGCCTCCGCGGCAGAGGCTCCGGACGCAAGGGCCTCCTCGACCCCGGAGGCCCGCATCGGCGTGGCGCCCATGCTCGTCAGGCCGACCTGCACCCGGCCGCCGACGCGGACCGCCGCCACTCCGACGGTCGCCCAGTCCTGGGCCCGGCGCGCATACTTCAGATACGTGCCCTCGGCGCCCTTGGGCACGCGAATCTCGGTCAGCACCTCCTGCCGCTCGAGCGCGGTGTCGAACGGCCCGGTGAAGAACGACGCCGCCGGGATCACCCGCTCGCCGCCCGGGCCGCGCGCGACGAGCTCGGCGTCGAGCGCGAGCACGACGGTGCCGAGATCGGAGGCCGGGTCGGCGTGCGCGAGCGAGCCGCCGATCGTCCCGCGATGGCGAACCTGGGGATCGCCGATGTGCCCTGCGGCCTCCGCGAGTACGGGGCACGCATTCCGGAGCGTGTCGCTGCCCGCGAGGTCGGCGTGGCGGCTGAGCGCGCCGATCGCGATCCGCTCGCCCTCGTCCCGGACGAAGCGAAGGTCGTCGATCCGTCCGATGTCGACGAGCAGCGAGGGGCGGGCGAACCGCAGCCGCATCAACGGGATCAGCGAGTGCCCGCCCGCGAGCAGCCGCGTCTCGTCGTCCCGGCCGAGGAGCTCGAGAGCCTCGTCGACCGACCCCGCGCGCTCGTACTCGAAGGCCGCCGGGATCACGCGCCCGCCCTCGCCGCCGCCTGGACGGCGCGGACGATGTTGTGGTACCCGGTGCAGCGGCAGAGATTGCCTTCGAGCGCCTGTCGGATCTCCTCCTCCGAGGGATCCGGGTTGTCCCGCAGCAGCGAGACCGACGCCATCACGAACCCGGGCGTGCAATAGCCGCACTGGAGCGCGTGCTGCTCATGGAACGCCTGCTGCAGCGGATGCAGCTCGTCTCCGGCGGCAAGACCTTCGATCGTCGCCACCTCCGAGCCGTCTGCCTGGACGGCGAGCACCGTGCACGACTTGACCGACTCGCCGTCCAGCAGCACCGTGCACGCGCCGCACGAGGACGTGTCGCAGCCGACGTTCGTTCCCTTCAGGCCGAGCTGGTTGCGCAGGAAGTAGACGAGCAGCTGCCGCGGCTCGACCTCCGCCTCCTGGCGTACACCGTTGACGGTCACCGCGATCTTCATTCCTTGGCCCCCGCGAGCGCGCGCCAGACGTTCTCGCCGTTCGCAGGCATGTCGACGTGCGTCACGCCCGTAGGGCGCGAGCGCGTCCAGCACCGCGTTGTGCACGGCCGGCGAGGCGCCGATCGTCCCGGACTCGCCGATCCCCTTGACCCCGAGCGCGTTCAGCGGGGTCGGCGTCTCCATCTCCACCGCCTCCCACGAGGGAAGGTCGGCCGCGGACGGGAACGAGTAGTCGGCGAACGTGCTCGTCATCGGCGTGCCGTGCTCGTCGTAGGAGAACTGCTCGTAGAGCGCCTGGCCGACCCCGGTCGCGACCCCGCCGTGCACCTGGCCCTCCGCGACGAGCGGGTTGATCAGCGTGCCCGCGTCGTCGACCGCGACGTGGCGAAGGAGCTCGACCTGGCCCGTCTCGGTGTCGACCTCGACCACCGCCACGTGCGCGCCGAACGGGAAGGACGGGTCCGCCTTCCACTCGTGCTGTGCCTTCAGCTCGGCGAGCCTCCCGTCGGCGGCCGCGCGCTCGGCCAGCTCCTCCCACGCGAACCCTTGGGCGGGAGAGCCCGCCACGTGCAGTCGCGCAACGGCCGGGTCGAGCACGATGTCGTCCGGGCTCGCCTCGAGGTAGTCGGCGACGATCTGCTTCGCGCGCTCGACGACCACGTCGGAGGCGAGCCGGGCCGCAACCCCGCCGATCTGCGTCGACTTCGAGGCGTACGTCCCGGTTCCACTCGCGACCTGGTCGGTGTCGCCCTTGACGACCGTGATCCGCTCGAAGGGGATCCCCAGCTGCTCGGACGCGATCATCGCGAACGTCGTCTCGTGGCCCTGGCCGTGCGAGAACGACCCGGTCCGGAGAATCGCGCCGCCGTCCTCGGTGATCTCGACCTCGCCGAACTCCGTCTCCCCCACGCCGTTGGTGATCTCGACGTACGTGCTGAGCCCGATCCCGAGCTGCTTCGGGCCGCCCTCCTCGCGCCGCCGCCCCTGCTCGGCCCGCAGCTCCTCGTAGCCGGCCGAGTGGAGCGCGAGGTCGAGGGCGCCCTCGTAGTCGCCCGAGTCGTAGACCGCGCCGGTCTCGGTCTCGTGTGGGAACGCGTCCTTCGGGATGAAGTTGCGCCGCCGGATCTCTGCAGGGTCGATCCCGACCTCCGCCGCCAGCAGGTCGACCGCCCGCTCGATCGCCTGTGTCGCCTCCGGCCTCCCCGCGCCGCGGAAGGCCGAGATCGGGACGGTGTTCGTCGCGACCGAGCGGCTCGATGCTTCGATCTTCGGGATCGCGTAAACCCCGCTCGACATCAGCGCCGTCAGGTGCGGCAGGAACGAGCCGAGCCCGGGGTAGGCGCCTGCGTCGGCGAGGCTCTCGAGCCGGTACGCGAGGATCTTCCCGTCGCGGTCCGACCCGATCGTGAACGTCAGGTGCTGCCCACGACCGTGCGGGAGTCCGAGCATGCTCTCGCTGCGCGACTCCGTCCACCGCGTCGGGCGGCCGAGGTGGTGCGCGAGCCAGACGACGAGGATCTCCTCGACGTTCAGCGTCTTCGCGCCGAAGCCGCCGCCGACGTCCGGAGCGATGACACGGACCTGCTCCGGCTCGAGGCCGAGCTTCGTCGCGAGTCCCTGCCTGTCCTGATGTGGGGCCTGGGTCGAGAGCCAGGCGGTAACGCGGCCGTCGGGGCCGACCTCGGCGGCGGTCGAGCGCGGCTCGAGCGGGCACGGCGCCATCCGCTGGCTCTCGAGCCTCCCCGAGACAACGACGTCGCAGCCGTCGAAGAGCGACTCGTCGTGCTCCTGGGGGCCGTCCGTGCCTGAGACGTTCGTTCCCACCTCCGGGAAGAGGAGCACCTCGTCCTTCAGCGCCTCGTGCACGTCGACGACGACCGGCAGCGGGTCGTAGTCGGCGAACACGAGCTCGGCTGCATCGGCGCCGGCGGCTCTGCCCTCGCTGAGCACGATCGCGACGATCTCGCCGACGTAGCGGACGACGTCCTCCGCGACGAGCGGGCGGGAGATCCCGGCCGCGACGCCGAATGGAGGCGGCGACGTGATCGGCTCCAGGTCGACGTCCGCACCGGTCAGCACCTGGATGTTTTCCATCGCCTCGGCGGCGGACGCGTCTATCGACGTGATGCGCGCGTGCGCGATCGGAGAGCGGACGAACGTGACGTCGAGCGCCCCCTCGAGCGGGAGGTTCTCGACGTAGCGGCCCTCGCCGCGCAGGAAGCGCGGGTCTTCCTTCCGCAGGACCCGGTTACCGAGGATGCTCACGAGACGAGGCTAACGTACCGCCCGGTGAACCTCGCTCGGATCGTCTCGGATGTCGCCGCCGCTCACCCGTCGCGGCCGGCGCTCGTTGGCGAGACCGGCACGGTCACCTACGCGGAGATCGACCGCCAGGCGCGTGTCGCCGCCGCCGTGTTGCGGGCCCGCGGCGTCGAAGCGGGCGACCGCATGGCGCTGATGCTTCCCAATGGGCCCGGGTTCCTCGCTGCCGCGCTCGGCGCGCTCAGGCTCGGCGCGATCATCGTCCCGCTGAACCTGCTCCTGGCTCGGCCCGAGGTCGAGTCGCGGCTGGAGGTGTCGACCCCGCGCGTCTTCGTCGAGACCGAGGTCGAGGGGGCAGGCGAGCCACTGGACGAGATCGTCGAGCGTGACGGCTCCGACCCGGCGGCGATCCTCTTCACCTCGGGCACGTCGGGCCGGCCGAAGGGCGCGATCCTCACGCATCGGAGCATCCACGCCGCAGCCAGCAACTGCGCGGACGCGCTCGCGCTCTCCGAAGAGGACGTCATGCTAGGCGCCGCCCCGTTCTCGCACGTCCTCGGCCTCGCAACGGGGATCTTCTCGACGCTGACGTCGGGCGCCGCGATCGCGATCGTGCGCCGGTTCGAGCCCGAGCCGACGCTGGCGTTGATGACCGAGACCGGGACGACGATCCTGCTCGGCGTCCCGACGATGTGCATCGCCCTGTGCCAGGCCGCCCGTTCGGCCGACGCGCTCCCGCCGATTCGGATCGCCCACGTGGGCGGCGCCGCGGTCCCGGCCGAGGTCGCGCGCGACTTCGAGCGCACGTTCGGCGGCGAGGTCTACGAGGGCTACGGGCTGACCGAGGTCTCCGGGATCGGGACCACGTACGTCGCCGGACAGGAGCGCAAGGTCGGCTCGGTCGGCACGCCGCTCGGCGACACCGAGCTGCGGATCGTCTCGCTCGAGGGCGAGCCGCTGCCGGCCGGCGAGGTCGGCGAGATCGAGTTCCGCGGCTCGTCGGTGATCCCCGGCTACTGGGAGAACCCGGAGGCGACCGCCGAGGCGATCGACGCCGAAGGCTGGCTCGCGACCGGCGACCTCGGGTACCTCGACGAGGACGGCTACCTGTTTCTCGTCGACCGCAAGAAGGACCTGATCCTCCGCGGCGGCTACTCGGTTTACCCGCGCGAGGTCGAGGAGGCGCTCTACGAGCACCCGGACGTCCTCGAGGCCGCGGTGATCGGCCTCCCGGACGAGACCCTGGGCGAGGAGGTCGCCGCGGTGGTCGTCGCGCGGGCCGGGACCTCACCGAGCGCCGACGAGCTGCAGGCCTGGGCGAAGGAGCGCGTGGCCGCCTACAAGTACCCGCGCCGGGTGATCTTCGTCGACGACCTCCCGAAGGGCCCGACCGGGAAGATCCTGAAGCGGGCGATCGACGTGGAGGCGCTGAGCTGACCGCCACGCCCATCGTGGATGGGCACCTCGACCTGGCGGAGAACGTCACGCTGTTCGGGCGCGATCTCACGCAGAGCGTGGCGGCGATTCGAGCGGCCGAGCAGCGCACAGAACGACAAGCGACTGTTTCCCTCCCCGAGCTGAAGCGCGGCGGAATCGCCGTGGCAATTGCGACGGTGACCGGCGGGTTCCTCGCCTCGGACGTGGCCGGCGTTGACTTCGTGCCTCGCTCGGCCCTCTACTCGACGCCCGAAGAAGCGGAGGCGCACGCGCTCGCGCAGATCGACCTGTACGAGCGCTGGCAGAGCGAGGGGTGGGTGCGCGTGCTGCGCTCGTCGACCGACCTCGCCCACCACCTCGACCTCTGGCGCACCGACGGCCGGCTCGGAGTCGTCCTCCTTATGGAAGGCGCGGACCCCATCGTGGAGGTGAGCGACCTGACGGCCTGGTGGCGGCGAGGCCTGCGGATCGTCGGGCTGACCTTCGGCGACACACGCTACGGATCGGGGGTGGCCGGCGGCGAGCCCGATCCGAGGCCGGGCGGGTTGACCGAGGATGGAGTCGCCTTGCTGTCGCAGATGGCAGAGCTCGGGTTCGCCTGGGACGTCTCGCACCTCACCGAGGATGGAATCTGGCAAGGCCTCGAGCTCGGGTTTCCACGCGTCTGCGCCTCGCACGCCAACGCGCAGGCCGTTACTCCCACCGCTCGCCATCTGAGCGACCCGGTGATCCGTGCCATCGCGGAGCGCGGCGGAGTCGCCGGCGTCGTTCTCTACAACGGCTACCTGGAGCGGGCGTGGCTGGCCGACCGGTCGATCCCGATCACGGTCGACGTGCACGTGCGACGCCATGTGGAGCACATCGCTCAGGTGGGCGGGTGGTCGAGCGTCGGCATCGGATCCGACCTCGACGGAGGCATCGGGCTGGAAGAGAGCCCCGAGGAGATCGACACGATCGCGGACTTGCGCAGCGTGGGCGCGGCTGCGCCTGCGGAGATGCGCGACGCGCTGCTCGGCGAGAACTGGCTCAGGTTCTTGAGATCCGCGTTGCTTTAGCCGACCGGGCGAGCGGGCATCAAGCTCGTAGTCAAGGACCCTTGACAAACGCAGATGTCAAGGTACCTTGACATGAGTGAAAAACGGAATACGCCAACGACGGGTGGAGCTCGGGCTCTCGCAGGCCGTGCTCGGCAAGGCAGTGGGAGTCTCGCGACAGACGATCAACGCGATCGAGACCGGGCGCTACCTCCCGTCGCTGCCGTTGGCCTTCGGCCTGGCGCGGTACTTCGGCGAGCCGATCGAGAAGCTGTTCACGCCCGACAAAGGAGAGCTCGGATGAGCGAATCGAACAGACACTGGAGGCAGGCCCAGATGGGCCTGGCGCTGACGGTCACGGCGGCGATCGTCGCCGCGTTCTGGATCGGCGGGTCGCTGGAATGGGCGATCCCGGCCGCGATCGTCATGCTCGGCTTCATCGCGGCGATGGCGCTGAGGGATCGAAGTCAGACAGCCGAGACGCTGTATGGCGTCGGGGACGAACGCATCCGCGGGCTTCATCTGCGGACGGTCGCGCTGGCCGGTCTCGTGATGCTTGCGATCATCGTGATCTGGTACCTCGTAACCGTCGCCCAGGGTCACCCGAACGAGACTCTTGGCCTGCTTGCGGTGATCTTCAATGCCTTGCTGATCGGAGCCGCAGCCACCCTCAGCCGCCGCGGCTGAAAGAGGTAGCTGGAGACGCTGGCGCAGCCATTCGTCACGTCCGGGTGCGGTAGTGGAGAAACACCGTGCCATTGCGGAAGCGGCGCTCGTCCGCCAGTTCGAGCTCGATGCGGCCATCGCGCGGCAGGGCCTGCTTGCCGGCCCCCACGACGATCGGCACGACGAATAGCTCGTAGTCGTCGACCAACCCGGCCCTGATCGCCTCGGCGGCGAGCTCGGGGCCGCCGACGGCGACATCGCGATCCGACTGCGCCTTCAGCTGCCGGACGGCCTCGGGATCGAAGTCAGGCTCGATCCGCGTCCTGGCAGTTCGCGCCGTCTCGAGTGTCCTCGAGTAGACGACCTTGTCAGCGGCCCGCCAGATCTCCGCGAACTGCTGCACGAAGGACGGCTGCTCGTCGAGGGCCGGCGGATCGTCCCAGTACGCCAACACCTCGTACATCCGGCGTCCGAGCAAATACGTGCCGACCGGCCGGTGAAGGTCGTTGATGAACGTGTGGACCTCCTCGTCGGGCTCGGCCCAGCCGAATTTGCCATCTTCGTCCGCGATGTAGCCGTCGAGCGAAGCCGTCATCGAGTAGATCATGTTGGCCATGGTCTCTCCTCCTTACCCGTTACCGATGACGCCGCGCGCGGTCTGATCACGGCCTTCATCGTCCCTCACACCGATACGCCTACAACTGGGACCGCGTGCCGACGCTGAATTCATCGGCGTGCCACACCTCCGGTCGGGCCTTCCGCATCGGGCGCGCGCCTGCGGTCGCGAGAGTGCAGATCTCCTTCCCGCACTACCGAGGGCCTGGGCGGTACGACCCGACGGCGCCCGCTCCCTACGGGCGAACCGCGCTGCAAGTCGTCACCGCTCGGAATCCGACGACCGGCGTGGCGAGCGACTTCTACCTCGCAACGTCGGGCACCGTCACGGTCCTGGGCGCGAGGAACGTCGGTCGCAAGTACCACGACGGCTCGCTCAACGGCACGGTCCACGTGAAGCTGCGACTCCAGCGCGGGACGAAGCGCCTCCGCCTCGACGGCAGCTGGCACTGCCGGATCGAGCCGAGCGCCAACGGCCGCTAGCGGCGGTGCGCTTCTACGCGCTGACAGGCGCGGAGCCGAGCACCTGCTGGACGGCGCCGACGATCTTCGCCTCGTCCGGCAGGAGGTAGTCCTCCATCGGCTGGCTGTACGGGATCGTCGCGTCGAGCGCGGTCACGAGCTTGATCGGCGCCTTCAGCGACGAGAAGCCCTCGTCCGCGACCTCCGCCGCGATCACCGCGGCCACCGAGCCGTGGCGCGTCGACTGGTCGACGACGACCAGCCGGCCCGTCTTCTCGACCGACTGGAGGATCGTGGCCGTGTCGAGCGGCGCGAGCGTCCGCGGGTCGATCACCTCGGCGCTGATGCCCTCGGCCTCGAGCTGCTCGGCCGCGGCGAGCGTCTTCCCGAGGAGCCAGCCGATCGCCACGATCGTGACGTCGCTCCCCTCCTGCACCACGTTCGCCTCGCCGAACGGGATCGCGTGCTCGCCCTCGGGGACGTCCCCGTGCTCGAGCGTGAGCAGGTAGTGGTGGAAGAAGGCGACCGGGTTGTCGTCCCGGATCGCGGTCGTCATCAGGCCCTTCGCGTCGGCGGCCGTCGCGGGCACGGCGACCTTCAGGCCCGGCACGCCCACGAACATCCCGTAGATCGAGCCGGTGTGTTGGCCCGCCCAGCCGGCCGTGAAGCCGTAGCCGGCCTTGAGCACGATCGGCACCTTGACCTGGCCGCCGCTCATGTAGTGGAAGCGCGGCGCCTCGTTCACGACCTGGTCCATCGCGACGAGCATGAACTCGGCCATGTAGAGCTCGACCACGGGCCGGTAGCCGGCGAACGCCGCGCCGACCGCCATCCCGATCTCGGCGGTCTCGGAGATCGGCGTCACGCGGACGCGGTCGGGCCCGAACGCCTGGAGGAACGGGTCGTTCTCGGTCGTCGCGATGTTCTGCCCGAAGTAGAGGACCGTGTCGTCGCGCTCCATCTCCTCGTGGATCGCCTCGCCGATTGCGGCGATGTACGGAAGCTCGCGTGCCATCAGACCTCTCTCTCCTAGGCGTAGACGTAGTCGGTGGCTCTTCTCGGCGGCCGGGAACGGGCTCTCGATCCCGAACGCGACCGCGGCCGCCATCTCCTCGCGCGCGGCCTCGGCGATCGCGTCGGCCTCCTCGGCCGTGAGCGTCCCGTCGGTGACGAGCCTCCCGCGGAAGCGCGGCACGGGGTCGCCGCGGAGCGCGGCCTCGTACTCCTCGGTAGCCCCGAAGACTGACACCGCCTCGTGCTCCGGGAAGTGCAGCGGGACTCCGGGCGGCGCGATGATGTTGCCGTGCGCGCTCAGCCGGTAGACGCGCGACTCGACGAGCGTCGGCCCCTCGCCTGAGCGCGCCCGCTCGGCCGCGGCCGACACGGCTTCGTAGACCTCGACCGGATCGCCGCCGTCGACGGTCACGCCCGGCATCGAGTACGCCTTCGCCTTGACCGAGAGCGGCTCGCCGGCCGCCGCGTTCGCGTCCTCCTGCTCGACGCGCGTGACGACGTTGTAGCTGTTGTTCTCCATCACGTAGACGATCGGGAGCTTCCAGAGCGACGCGATGTTGAGCGACTCGTGGAACGCGCCCTGCTTCGAGGCGCCGTCGCCGAAGAAGCCGAGCACGACCTGCCCCTTGCCGCGGATCTGCGCGGCCCAGGCGGCCCCGGTCGCGTGCGGGATCCCCTGCGCGACGATCCCCGAGGTGCCGAGGAAGCCGTGCTCGACGTCGACGAGGTGCATCGAGCCGCCGTAGCCCTTGCAGAGACCGGTCTCCTTGCCGTAGATCTCGGCCATCATCGCCTTCGTATCCGTCCCGAGCGCGATCGGGTAGCCGTGGCAGCGGTAGGTCGCGAGCAGCTGGTCGTCCGGCCGCATCGCCGCGATCGAGCCGACGATCGAGGCCTCCGCGCCGTCCGCGAGATGCGTGTGGCCGCGGATCACGCCGGGGTGTTCCTCGAAGGTGCGCTTCACGGCCTCCTCGAACTCGCGGATCCGCACCATCTGCGTGAACACCCAGGTCGAGCGCTCCTCATTCAGGTCAGACACCGACACTCCTTTCCTCGGCGGCGACCTGCGCGAAGGTCGTCTCGTAGGCACGGTCGAAGATCTGGTCGATCGGCAGGTTCCGCAGCTCCTCGGAGAGCACCTCGACCCCCCACGGCCCGTCGTAGCCGACCTCGCGGGAGGCGGCGACGTACTCGCGGATCGGGAACTCGCCCTCGCCGGGGAGCCTGCGGTGGTTGACGGTCTCGTCGATCAGGTCGTCCATGTTCTCGAGGCGCCCGTCGCTGAGCTCGACCCAGCCGAGGTGCTTCGCGGGGATGCGTCGCAGGTCGCCGGGCTGGATCCCGAGTTTGGACATGTGCCACGTGTCGATCGCGAGGCCGCCGTTGGGCGCATCCGCGCCTTCGACGACGGCCAGGGCCGAGTCGAGGTCGCGCACGTTCGCGTCGAACGGCATGAACTCGTAGACGACCTTCGCGTCGTGACGCTCGGCCGCCTCGGCGCAGAGCTCGCCGTAGCGCTCCGTCACCTGCGAGAGATCGCACGGCGTCCCCGGGATGTTCCCGACCTTGACGTGGTGCGCCCGGAGCGCGGCTGCGGCGTCGAAGAGCATCGTCTTCGTCGCCTCCTCCTCCACGCGCCGCTCGTCGTCCGGGTCGAGGAACCAGTTCATGAGGAACTCGAGCTCGAGGTGCTCGAGGCCGTGCTCGTCCATGATCGACCTCATCTCCTCGAGCGAGTGGGTCTCGAGCACATGCGCGAGATCCGCGTGCCAGAGCCCGATCCCGCTGAAGCCGACGCGCTCGGCCTGAGCGCACCGGTCGGCGAAGTCGAACAGGCTCCACTCCCGGCCGATGTGCACCTCGACCGGCCCGGAGGTCGTCCAGTAGAGCCCAACGAGGTCGACGCCGGCCATCGCGGCAACGCTAACGCGTGCGCACTCCCTGCGCCACTAGAACGGCCCAGTTGAGGCGGATTAAGCTGCTGGAGGCAAATTCGACCGAGGGGTGGCGTACATGGCGGCTGACTACGTGATCGTCGGTGCCGGGTCTGCGGGCTGCGTGCTCGCCTCGCGGCTGAGCGAGGACCCGGACGTGAAGGTGCTCCTGCTCGAGGCGGGCGGGCCGGACACGGCGCCCGAGATCCGCATTCCCGTACGCGTTCCCGGCGGTCTTCAAGTCGGGCCTCGACTGGGATCTGCTCGGCGAGCAGGAGCCGGGCCTCGACAACCGCCGCCTCTACCTCCCGCGCGGCCGCGTGATCGGGGGCTCGAGCTCGATCAACGCGATGATCTACCTGCGCGGCGCCCGCGCCGACTACGACCAGTGGGCCGCAGACGGCTGCGACGGCTGGTCGTTCGACGACGTGCTCCCGTACTTCAAGCGCTCCGAGGACAACGAGCGCGGCGAGAGCGAGTACCACGGCGTCGGCGGGCCGCTCTCCATCTCCGACAGCCGCTCGATGCAGCCGCTGATCGAGACGATGCTCGAGGCCGCGGTCGAGGCCGGGTACGAGCACAACGACGACCTGAACGGCGAGAAGCAGGAGGGCGTGGGCCGCTTCCAGCTCACGCAGCGGAACGGCATGCGCTGGAGCGCGGCCGACGCGTTCCTGCACCCGGCCGCCGAGCGGCCGAACCTCGAGATCGTGAGCAACGCCTTCGTCCAGCGGATCGCCTTCGAAGGCGACCGCGCGGTGGGCGTCGAGGTCGTCCGCGACGGCGCCGCCGAGACCGTGCGCGCCGAGCGAGAGGTGATCCTCTCGGCCGGCTCGTACCAGTCGCCCGTGCTGCTGATGGTCTCCGGGATCGGCCCCGCCGAGGAGATCGCGCCGCTCGGGATCGCCGTGCGCAACGACCTGCCGGTCGGGCACAACCTGCAGGACCACTGCATGGCGCAGCTCAACTACACGACCGACGAGGAGTCGCTCTTCGGCGCGTTCACGCCCGACAACCTCGCGCTGCTGGAGAAGGAGGGCCGCGGGCCGCTCAGCTCCAACATCCCCGAGGCGGGCGGCTTCTTCCGGACGCAGCCGGACCTCCCCGGGCCGGACGTCGAGTTCCACTTCGCGCCGTCGATGTTCTACGACCAGGGGCTCACGGCGCCGCACGACAGCGGCTACTGCTTCGGCCCCGTCGTGATCAAGCCGACCGGCCGCGGGAAGGTGATGCTGCGCGCGGGCCTTCCGGACTCCAAGCCGCGCGTGCTCTGCAACTTCCTCACGACCGAGGAGGACAGGCGGAGCATGATCGAGGGCGTCCGGATCGCGCTCGACATCGCGAGCCAGCCCGCGCTGAAGGCGGTCGAGCGAGACGCGTTCAGCGTTCCGGCGTCCGACTCCGACGAGGACATCCTCGCCTGGGCGCGCGTGGCGGCGCAGTCCGTCTACCACCCGACCTCGACCTGCGCGATGGGCGCGGTCGTCGATTCGGAGCTGCGCGTCTACGGGACGGAAGGGCTGCGGGTCGTCGACGCCTCGGTGATGCCGACGATCACGCGCTCGAACACGCACGCACCGACGATCATGATCGCCGAGAAGGCTGCAGACCTGATCCTGTCCAAGACCCCGTTGCTCTCGCAGGCCGAAGCAACGTGAGCTGAAAGGAGCACCATGAGCGCCACGGACGTCGCGGTCGAGAACCTCCTCGACGAGAGCCAGTGGAGCGGAAAGATCTACAGCGACGGCTGGGTCGACGGGCCGACGCAGATCGAGACGACCGAGCCCGCCACCGGCGAGGTGCTCGGGACCGCGGGAGGCGGAGACGCTGCGTCGATCGCCCGGGCGGCCGCGTCCGCCGCGGAGGCCCAGCGCGCGTGGGCGGCGACGCCGTTCGCGGATCGAGCCGCGGTTGTCCAGCGCGCGGCCGAGCTGATGGAGAAGCATCGAGCCGAGCTCATCCACTGGCTCATCCGCGAGTCAGGTGCGATCCCGCCGAAGGCCGACCACGAGATCTCGGCCTCGATCGGCCAGCTCGAGACGGCCGCCGCGCTCACGTCCGAGCCGCTGGAGGTGGAGCTGCCGTCGATGACGCCCGGCCGGACGAGCACCGCTCGACGCGCGCCCCTCGGCGTCGTCGGCGTGATCACGCCCTGGAACTTCCCCTACGTGCTCGCGATGCGCTCGCTCGGCGGCGCGCTCGCCCTCGGCAACGCCGTCGTGCTGAAGCCGGACGCCAACACGCCCGTGACCGGCGGAGTCGCGATCGCGCGGCTCTTCGAGGAGGCGGGCCTTCCCGAGGGCGTGCTGCATGTGATCCCGGGCGCGGGCGACGTCGGCCAGGCGCTGGTCGAGGACCCGCACGTCCGGATGATCTCGTTCACGGGCTCGACGGCCACGGGACGGCTCGTCGGCGAAACCGCGGGCCGGATGCTCAAGCGCACGCTGCTGGAGATGGGCGGCAACAGCCCGCTCGTCGTGCTCGAGGACGCGGACATCGAGGCGGCCTCGTCGGCGGGAGCCTGGGGCTCGTTCCTCCACCAGGGCCAGATCTGCCTCTCGGTCAGCCGCCACATCGTGCACGAGAGCATCGTCGACGACTACACGAAGGCGCTCGCCGAGCGGGCCGGCCACCTGCCCGTCGGGAACCCGGCCACCGACGAGGTCGCGCTCGGGCCGATCATCAACGAGAAGCAGCTCGCCCGTGTGCGCCGGATCGTCGACGAGAGCGTCGAGCAGGGCGCGAAGGTCATCGTCGGCGGCACGAACGACGGCCTGTTCTTCACCCCGACGGTGCTCGGTGACGTCACCCCGGACATGCCGGCCTTTGCCGAGGAGATCTTCGGCCCCGTGGCGCCGGTGATCTCGTTCCGCGACGACGCCGAGGCGGTCGAGCTCGCCAATGCGACCGAGTACGGGCTGAGCGCCGCGGTGCAATCCGGCTCGGTCGAGCGGGCCTCCGCGGTCGCCGACCAGCTCCGGGCAGGGATGGTCCACATCAACGACCAGACCGTGAACGAGGAGCCGCCCGCGCCCTTCGGCGGAATCGGCTGCTCGAGCAACGGCGGCCACTTCGGCGGGGTCGCGAACCTCGAGCTCTGGACGGAGTGGCAGTGGCTCACGTCCCGCGAGAAGGCGGAGCCGTTCCCGTTCTGAGCTAATCCACGACGTTGATCTCGACCCGGACGCCGTTCGGGTCGGTGAGGAAGAGCTGGCGAATGCCGGGAGCGGCGTTTGGCACCGCGGGGACAGCGGCCTCTTCGAGGCGCGCGGCCAACTGCTCGTAGTCCGCCCCCGCGAACGCGAGGTGGTCCACCGCGTCGCCGACGCGCAAGCCGAGCGTCGCCGCATGCGCCTCGTAGGCAGCGCGGTCTGCAACGTGCAGGCATGGAACGCCGTCGAGGTAGAGCCAGTAGCCCGGAAACTCGAGCGCGCGGCCGCTCCCCGACCTCGAGCCCGAGAGCCTCGTAGAACGCCTTCGTCGTCTCGAGGTCGTCCGTGAGGACGAGCACGTGGTGGAGTCGCTCGAGCGGCATCAGGCTCTCACCCGCGCGTAGTCGACGAACGCATCGAGCGACGAGGGATCGACCAGCGCGTCCTTGCTGGCGACGTCCTCGGCCTCGTGCCCCCATGAGGATGTTCTTGACGGGCAGCTCGAGCTTCTTGCCGGTCAACGTGCGCGGGATCGAGGGCACCGCGACGATCGCGTCGGGCGCGTGGCGCGGAGAGAGCGCCGTGCGCAGCACCGTGGCGATCCGCGCCGCGTAGCTCGTCGTCCAGCTCGACCCCGTCGCGCAGCGCGACGAACAGGAGCAGCTCGTCGCCCTCGTCCAGGTGGACGACCAGGCTGTCGAGCACCTCGTCGATCTCCTCGACGACGACGTAGAACTCGCTCGTCCCGAGCCGCACGCCGCCGCGGTTGAGCGTCGCGTCCGAGCGGCCGGTGATGACCGAGCTGCCGCGCTCGGTGAACATGATCCAGTCGCCGTGGCGCCAGACGCCCGGGAAGTGGTCGAAGTAGGCGGCGCGCATGCGCGAGCCGTCGGGGTCGTTCCAGAGCCCGACCGGCATCGAGGGCATCGGCTGCGTGATCACGAGCTCACCGAGTTCGCCGACGACCGGCTGCCCTTCCGACGAGAACGCCTGCACGTCGACCCCCAGGCAGCGCCCGGAGATCTCGCCCGCGTAGACGGGCAGGAGCGGGTAACCCTGCACGATCCCCGTGCAGATGTCCGTCCCGCCGCTGCCGAGGTTGATGAACACCTCCGGGCCGAGCTGGTCGTAGAGCCACTCGAACCCTTCGACCGGCAGCGGCGAGCCGGCGGCGCCGATCGAGCGGATCGACGAGAGGTCGAAGCGACGGCCGGGCTCGAGGCCCTCCTTGCGGCAGGCCATGACGAAGGCCGGGCTGACGCCGAGCATCGTCGGCCTCGTCTCCTCGGCGAGAGCCCACTGATACGAGAGGTCGGGGTGCGCAGGGTTGCCGTCGATCATCACGACCGACGCGCGCAGGAGCAGGGTCGAGACGAGCGCGTTCCACATCATCCACGCGGTCGTCGTGAACCACTGCAGCCGGTCGCCGGGCTTCAGGTCCCAACTGAGCGAGTGGTTCTTCTGATGCTCGAGCAGGATCCCGCCGTGGCCGTGCACGATCGCCTTCGGGAGGCCGGTCGTGCCCGAGGAGAACAGGACGTAGAGCGGGTGCGTGAACGGCAACGGCTCGAACTCGAGCGGGCCCTCGTCCGCCAGGAGCTCGCCCCAGGAGACCGCGTCGGCGAGCCCCGGCTCCGGGTACGGGACGTCGACGACGGCCCCGAGGCTCGGCAGCCCGCTGCGCACCTCCATCACCTCCTGACGGCGGTCGACCAGCCGCTCGCCCCAGCGATAGCCGGCGACGGCAAGCAGCAGCTTCGGCTCGAGCTGGCCGAGGCGGTGAAGGACGCTGCGCACCCCGAACTCGGGCGGGCACGTCGCCCAGATCGCGCCGAGGCTGGCGCAGGCGAGGAACGCGACGAGCGTCTCCGGGATGTTCGGCAGGTACGCGACCACGCGGTCTCCCTCGCCGACCCCGAGCCGCTGCAGCCCGGCGCGGGCCCGCGCCACCTGCTCGCGGAGCTCGCCGAACGTGAGCTCGAACGACTCGCGTGTCTGCGAGTGCGCGACGACCGCCACCGCGTCGAGATCGTCGTCGCGGCCGACCATGTGCTCGGCGAAGTTCAGCCGCGCGCCCGGGAACCACTCCGCGCCGGGCATCTCCCGCGAGCCGAGCACGCGCTCGTACGGCGTGTGCGCGCGGACCTCGAAGAAGTCCCAGAGCGACGACCAGAAGCCCTCGAGATCCGTGACCGACCAGCGCCAGAGCGCGTCGTAGTCGGCGAGGTCGAGCCTGCGCTCGCGCTCGAGCCACCCCATGTAGCGGCCGAGCTCCGTCCGCTCACGCGCGTCCGGCGGCGGAGTCCAGACGACGTCGCCTTGAATCAAGGCACGAGCACGGCGCGGCCGGTGACGTCGCCCTCGCGCAGCCGGCCGAGCACCTCGTTCACGTCGTCGAGCGTGTGCGTCTCCGTCTTGAGCGTGATCGCCCCGCGGCCGTGGAGCTGGAGAAGCTCCCAGAGGTCGATCCAGTTGCCGACGAGGTTGCCCGCGATCCCGATGTCCTCGGCAACCAGGGCGACAGACGGGACCGAGACGGTGCCGCCATATCCGACGACCGAGTAGAGGCCGCCGCGCGCCAGCATCTGCAGGCCGGACGCGTGCGTCTCGTCGGTGCCGACGAGGTCGAGGACGATGTCCGCGCCCCTGCCGCCGGTCAGCTCCCGGACCGGGTCCGCCGGATCTCCCTGCTCGCCGAGCACCTCGTCCGCGCCGAGCTCCTGCGCAAGCTTGCGGCGCCGCTCGTCGGTGTCGATCGCGACGACCGTGCCCGGGCCGAGCGCGTGCAGGAGCTGGAGCGCGATGTGCCCGACGCCGCCGACGCCGATCAGCACGGTGGTCGTGTCGGGGGCGAGCCGTGGGACGAGCGCCTTTACGGCGTGGTAGGCGGTGATCCCGGCGTCGGAGTGCGGCGCCACCTCCACCGGCTCGACACCCGGCGGGAGCTGGATCAGCGACCGCTCGTCGACCAGGACGTAGTCGGCGAAGCCGCCGTCACAGGTGAGGCCTGTGAACTGGTGCCGCTCGCAGTGCATGTCCTTCCCGCGCCGGCACGCAACGCAGAGCCCGCAGCTGTAGGGCGGGTAGACGAGCACCGCGTCGCCGACCTTCGCCGCCGTCACGTCGTCGCCCACCGCGTGCACCCAGCCCGCGTTCTCGTGGCCGAGCACGACCGGCGGTTTCAGGCCCGCCGGCTCCATCAGCCCATCGATCGCGTGCAGGTCGGTCGCGCAGACCCCGGCGCCGCCGACGCGGACGACCACGTCGCGCGAGCGCTGCGGCTCCGGATCCGGCCGCTCGACGAGCTCGAGCGGCCGGTGGTACTCCGCGAGCAGCGCCGCCTTCATGCGGCGAGGTAGCCGTTCGGGTCAGCGTCCAGGTGCTCGGCGAGCCTCGTAGCCAGCGCCATGATCGTCAGCGACGGGTTGACCGACATCGTGCGCGGAACGAGCGAGCCGTCGCCGACGAAGAGCCGCTTCACGTCGTGCGACTCGCCGTTCCGGTCGACAACCGAGCGCTCCGGGTCGTCCCCCATCCGGCAGCTGCCCTGCACGTGGGTCGACGCGAGCCCGGTCCAGCAGACCTGCTTGGCGCCCGCGGCCTCGAGCACCTCGCGGCTGAACTGAAGCGACGCCTCGATCCGCTCGAGCTCGGTCGGCCCGAAGTCGATGTCGAACCGCTCGTTCCCGTTGTCGTCGATCACGACGGAGGCGTTGTTCTCGTCGGTGACGAGCGGCAGCAGCCCGACCCAGTGCCGGAACCTGTGCACGGCGTCGACGAGCGGCTGTCCCCACATCGGCCCGTTCTCGTCACACAGCGTCGTGGCGAACGCGATCGGATCCTGGATCGTCGTCGCCTCGACCACGAAGCCGCCGTCCTCGTCGAGCTGGCGATCCATGCAGTGCGCGGTGATCGGGTAGACCATGTGCGCATCCTGCGGCTCGTCGAAGAGCCCGTAGACGAGGCGGACGGGATGGAGTCCGAGGTGCTTCCCGATCGCGTCGTTGTTCAACCCGGAGCGCAGCAGCAGCTGAGGCGTGTTCAGCGATCCGGCGGCAACGACAACCGCCTCCGCGCGCACCGTCTGCCGCTCTCCCGCCGCGTCCACGTACTCCACGCCGGTCGCAACGCCGTCCTCGACCAGCACGCGCTCGACCGCGGCCTCGGCCCGCAGCTCGAGCAGCCCGCGCGCCCACGCCTCGTGGATGTACGTGTTCTGGGTCGACTTCCCCGCGTTGGTCGGGCAGCCCTGGAGGCACGAGCCGCAGCGCATGCAGTTCACGTCCGTGTACGAGCGCACCGGCTCCAGCTCGGCGCCGAGCGCCTTGAAGCCGGGCTCGACGGTGTAGACGCTCTTCGTCCAGTCGGTCCGCTCGCGCACGCCGAGCACCTGCTCGACGCGGTCGTAGTACGGATCGAGGTCGGAGGCGCGCGAACGGCTCGCCGCTCTCGTTCGTCAGGCCGGTCTCCGCGTGCCATTTCGCGACGTCCTGCTCGTGAGCCCGGAGCGCGACCTTGGTGTTGATCGTCGTCGTTCCGCCGACGCAGCGGCCCGCGAGGAACGCGACCATCTCGCCGCTCGGCAGCGGCGCGAGGCGCAGCGGCCACCAGAGATCGTGCGTCGCCTTCGCCTCCCAGCGCACGAAGTCGGCGGCCGTGTAGTGCTTGCCGATCTCCAGCAGGAGGACGTCGCGCCCGCGTTGCGCGAGCTCGCCGGCGACGACGCCTCCGCCCGCGCCCGAGCCGACCACGACGACGTCGAAGCGGTCCTTCACGCGATCCCCATGTACGACCAGTCCTTGGCGAGGCGCGTCGCGAGCGGCGAGTTGAAGTCGATCTCCGACCACGCCCCCGGGCCTTCCCTGTCCGGCGCCACGAAGTCGCTGTAGTAGGCCTCGACCGCGAGCGCGCGCACCATCGCGAACTCGGGTGTCCGCGCGTGCTCGGCGAGGGCATCGGCGCCCTCCGCGGCCGCGGGCGCGAGCGTGTCGATCGCGCCGAGCATTGCCTCCTGCACCGGGGGCGGCATCCCCGTCAGCAGCGCGTCGACGTAGACGACCGGACCGACGCGTCCCGAGCCGGGGACGAACAGCTCACACAGCGCCTCGACCGCCTCGGCACGGCTCGCGTCGAGGGTCCGGAGCGCCACGTCAGCTCCCGCCGGTCGCGCCGCCGCCGATTGCCTCGCCGCCCCGTGAAGTACGCGGAATGGAGAACCTCGGGCCGGCTCTTGAGCTCCTTCGCGGTGCCCTGGTAGCGGATGCGCCCGCCCTCGAGCACGTAGGCGCTCTCAGCGAGAGAGAGCGCGAGGTGCGCGAACTGCTCGATCAGCAGCACGCCTACACCCGAAGCAACAACGGACTCGATCGTCGGCACGAGCCGCTTCACGACGACCGGCGCGAGCCCGAGCGAGAGCTCGTCGATGAGGATAAACCCCGGATGCGAGACGAGTGCCTGCGCGAGCACGAGCATCTGCTGCTCGCCGCCCGACAGCAGGCGGCCCGGAGTGTGCCAGCGGCGCTCGAGCTCCGGGAAGAGCTTGAGTGCGTAGGCAGTCCCTTCCTTCTTCTGCTGGCGTGACAACGCGTAGGTCGCCACGCGGAGGTTGTCCTCGATCGTGAGCGCCGGCAAGAGCCGCCTGCCCTCGGGGACAACGGCAACGCCTGCGCCGCGAATCTTCTCCGGGGAGGCCTTGGTGAGCTCGCGATCGCCGAGCAGCACGCGGCCCGCGCTCGGGCGCAGGACACCGGCGACGCCGAGCACGAGCGTCGACTTGCCCGCGCCGTTGGCGCCGAGCAGCGCGGTCACCTCGCCGCGCGGGATCTCGAGCGAGACCTCGTGAACGACATCGCGGCCCGCACGCGGGACCGACAGGCCGTCGAGGCGGAGCGTGGCCGCTCCGTTGGCCTCGCTCACAGCTCCTCCTCGGTGCCCAGGTACGCGTTGATCACTGACTCGTCGCGGAGCACTTCGGCGGTCGGCCCCGAGGCGATCAGCTTTCCGAAATCCAGGACGGCCGTCGTCTCGCAGCACGCGGACACGAGACTCATGTCGTGGTCGACGAGGATCACGAGCGCACCGAAGTGCTGCGGGATCCGCTTGACGACCTCCGCGAGGTGCCGCGTCTCCTCGTCCGGCAAGCCGGCGGCCGGCTCGTCGAGCAAGACGACCCTGGGCTTGCCGACGACCGCGCGAGCGACCTCCACCAGCCGGCGCTCCCGCGCGCCGAGCCCTCCGACCTTGGCTCGGGGATCGGCCTCGAGCCCGACGAAGTCGATCGCCGTCATGACCGCCTCGTTGCGCTCGGCGCGGCCCGCTCCGGAGTGCTCGTGGATCATCGCCACGTTGTCGAACACCGAGAGCTGCTCGATCGCCTGCTCCGTCTGGAACGTTCTCCGCAACCCCCAGCGCGCCCGGCGGAAGTCGACGAGTTTCAGCAGGTCTTCGCCGAATGCCTGGATCGAGCCGGCCGCAGGCTTGACGAAGCCCGAGAGCACGTTGAAGAACGTCGTCTTGCCCGCGCCGTTCGGGCCGATCAGGCCGCAGGCGCCGCCCGGAAAGGTGACGCTCATGTCGTCGATCGGAATGACGCCCGAGAACTTGACCGTGAGTCCCTTGACCTCGATCACGTGTCAGTCCTGAGCCAGGGTCGCGAAGACCGGGGAGAGGATGAGGACGACTACGCCGAGAAGCGGCGTGCCCTTGACCGTGACGAGCAAGACGATCCCGATGATGAGTGCGAGGATGCTGCAGATCCCGAGCACCGCCTGGCGGGTCACGGGCACCTTGCGCGCGATCAGCCGCCCGAGATTGGCCATGTCCTTCGGGAACTGGTCGATCAGGCCGCCCGGCGCACTCAGGAGCACCTGGAGCAGCCCGGCGCCGAAGACGATCAGCAGGAAGTTGGGGTTGACCGTCCACTGCGCCTGGAAGAGGAACGGCAGGAGCTGCATGAAGATCCCCGCGATGATCGCGCCCCAGAGTGTGAAGATGCCGCCGATCAGCGCGGTCGCGATCAGTGAGAGCGAGTCCTGGGTCGGGAAGCTGTACGTGTTCGGATGGCCGATCTGCGCAGCCAGCAGGCAGCCTGCCACGCCGGTGATGAACGACGCGAGTGCGAACGCCCAGAGCTTGTAGCGCGTGATGTTCACGCCGGCGGCGAGCGCGGCGGGCTCGCTCTCCCGAATCGCCGCCCACGCGCGGCCCGGCTTGCTCGCAAAGTGGATGACCGCTAGCAGGAACATGAGCGCGCAGACGATCACGGTGTAGCGGTAGTACGCGTTGTCTCCCGTTGCCATGGACGGGCGCGGTACAGCCTTGAGCCCGGAGACGCTCGGCTGGTCCGTTCGCCCCGTGAAACTCCCGCCTCCGTTCGGGAACTGGATCACCGCGAGCACGATGTTGACCGCCCCTGCGGCCATGAGCGTGATCAGCGCCAGGTAGAGGCCGCTCAGCCGCAACGCCGGGAGACCGATGAGTACACCGACCGCGCACGTGATCGCACCAGTGACCAGAAGAAGCACGGGGAATGGAAGATCGGTGGCGAAGCTCAGCCGGGTGGCGATCCACGTCCCGATCGCCAGAATCGCGATCTGCCCGAGCGAGATCATCCCCACGCGCCCGTAGAGGATGACGAGCCCCGCCGCAACGACCGAGTAGATCGCGACGCTCGTGAGGGTGTTGATCCAGTCGCCCTGGAGCCAGGCGGGAAAGACGAACAGGGTGATCGCGAGCAACCCGGCGATCACGACGCCGCGGACGACGGTTGGCCGGTCGATCGACGGCAGTCGTGCCCGTCCCGCTCGCTCTTCGCCGACCTGTGCTGCGTCCACTAGCGCGTCGCCGGAGCGAAGATGACGACGCGCCGACGCCCCATCCAGAGCAGAGCGATGATGGAGAGGACGAACGGCGTGGCCGCGCGATACGCCGTGACCGAACCGTACGGCGTGAGCACGGCCTGAAAGAAGCCGACGGCGACGCCGCCGAGCAGGGTGAGCCACAGCGACTCGAGGCGGCCGATGAGCGCAGCGGCCAGCGACGAGATGACGAGGAACGTCAGCGCGGAGTAGTCGAGCGAGGTGTAGAGGTCTGCGAGCAGCAGGCCCGCCGCGCCGCAGACAAGGCCCGAGCCGAACCACGCCGTCGCCTCGATGCGTCGAACCGGTACTCCGAGTGTCGCCGTGATCTCGCGGTCGTTGGCGACCGCCCGATAGGCGGTCCCGAGAGACGTGTAGCGCAGGAAAAGGGTTGTCCAGAGCGTCAGCGCGAGTGCGAACACGAGCGAGAGAATCTGCGTCAGGTTCACGGAAGCCCCGAAGATCTCGTAGCGGTGGCTCGAGGTCGGGAGGATCAGCACCCGGACGAAGGCCCCTCCTGCGGGAGCCCGCCACGCCATGATCCCGAGCAAGATCAGCGCGAGCGCGAGCGTTCCCATCATCTTCACCAGCGGGTCCCGTTTCGCGAAGGCGGGGCCGAACAACACTCCGTAGAGGAGGTTGACGACCCCGCCGAAGAGAACACACGTCGCATAGGCCAACCAGTGCGGCCAACTCGTGTGGTTGATCATCCAGTACGCGATCAGGGCGCCCGCGGCTCCGACGGCGCCGAACGCGAGGTTCAGCACGCCGGTCGCCTTGTAGAGCACGACGATCCCGACTCCCGAGAGCGCATACACCCCGCCCAGCGCGAGGCCGAGCACGATGTACGGCTTCAGGAACTCCCAGTCCACGCCGAACACCGAGAAGGCGACGACGCTAGACATCGGCAACCGCGGGCATCCTGATCAGTTTCGTTATCTGGTCTCGGTTGTCTCCGTTACTTCGTGTTGAGCTTGTACTTCTTCTCCCACTTCCGCGTCTGCGCGATCGAGTTGTCGACCGGTGCAATCGCGAAGCACTTGTCCTTCACGACGATGTGGCCGTTGTTGTACGTGACGGTCACGTCGTAGTTGTTCGGGATGTGGTACGCAAGATTCCCGACGTACCACGGCTTGCAGAGGATGTCGGTGTGAACGTTCTTCAGGCTCCGAATCGAGTTGTTGTAGCTCTTGGCCGTGATCGGGCCCTTGATCTTCAGCAGGGCGATGGTCGCGAACTTCGCGTCCATGTAGCCCATCTGGCCGAACGCCTGGAGCACCACGGTGGGGGCGTACTTCCTGTTCATCGCCCTCCAGAGGTTGCTGTCAGGTGCGTTCTTGGTCAGGTTGGAGAACTCCTGGTTGATGAAGATCTTGTTGTCGAACTGCCCGAACTGCTTCGCCATGAACTCGTTGGCGATCGGAGTCGACGATCCCCACTTCACCTTGTTGATGACACCCTGCGCGATCGCCGCGTTCAGGATCCCGGGGGCGGTGTCAGGCGTGAAGTCGATGATGACTCCTCCGCCCTGGCCCGCCTCCTGGACGAGCTGCGTGACGAGCGAGTTGGCATCTGTCAGCGGAAGCGTGACCGGGATCCTCTTGCCCTTGATGTGATGCTTTGCCGCGAGCTTGAGGACGCCGCCGTCCGCGTACGCCGAGATCGTCGACGGTGAGGCGACGATCAGCGACTTCGCACCACGCTTGAGCAGGGCCTGTGCCGCCCCGATGTTCGAGTAGCGGGGGCCCATGTTCGACTCGACGATGCTCGGCTTGCTGTAGCACTCGGCCTGCACGCCGGCACCGACGACGGTGTAGTGCATCTTCTTGTAGTACGCCCAGTTCGTCCCGCACTCGGTGAAGCTCGTGTTCCCGACGATGCCGACGACCTTGTCGCTCTGGATCAGCTTGTGAGCGAAGCTCGCCTGCTGGGCGGGGTTGAGGTTCTCGACGTACTGGATGTACTTGACCGGCCGGCCGTGGATGCCGCCGTTGTCGTTCACGCACTTGAAGTACGCGTTGACGATCTTGGCCATCGTCGTGAAGTCGACGCCGGGGATGAGCATGTTGATCGTGCCGATCTTGATCGGCTTCCCCTTCGCCTTCTTCTTGTTGCCCATACCGCACTTGGCCTTGCCCGCGTAACCTGCCTGACCGACGAAGTACGGCGCCTTGGGTGCGGCCGTACCACCTCCGGTCATGACGGCCGCCAGCACGAGGGCCACGACGACGATCGTCGAGAGCCCGATGCCGGCGATTCGCTTTCGAGACTTCATTCCTCCTCCTTTGGGTCCCCCCGGATCCGAGCGGCTCGATTGCCGTAGTTCAGCCACGGTCCGCGTCGCGGACCCGCAGCAGACCCCGTGAGCCTGCGTGAATTGAAGCTTACGGTCCAGATCGCGTCAACACTGCGTTTTCAAGCGGCCTGCTGCACGGCGACGGAGCGTGAGATGATCGGCCTCGTGACCGATCCGGCCGACCTCGGCGTCAGGGACGCGGCCGCGGCACTTTCGGGGCGGTCTCTTTCGTCGCGCGAGCTCGTCGAGGCATGTCTCGCGCGCATCCGAGAGCGCGACGGAACGCACTCGTTCGACGGCGATCCGGGCTCGATCAACGCCTGGGTTCGCGTCTACGAGGAGGACGCGCTCGCCGCCGCCGATCGCGCGGATGGTGTCCTCGCGCGCGCGCGCGAGGACACGTCGCCGCTGTGCGGGGTGCCGATCGGACTCAAGGACCTGTACGCCGCGGCCGGCAAGCCGCTGACGGCCTCGAGCAGGGTGCTCGACGAGGTGCCCGAGCGCGACTGCGACGCGTGGGCGGGGCTGGCCGCCGCCGGGATGGTGCTGCTCGGGCACCTGCACACACACGAGTTCGCGGCAGGCGGAACGACCGACCAGGTCGGTAACCCCTGGAACCTCGCGCTCTCGCCCGGCGGCTCGAGCGGCGGCTCCGCCGCGGCGCTTGCGGCCCGAACGGTTCCTGCCGCGACCGGAACTGACACGGCCGGCTCGGTGCGCATTCCTTCGGCGATGTGCGGGACGTGCGCCATCAAGCCGACCCGAGACCTCGTGTCGATCCGCGGGATCGTCCCGCTCAGCCCAACCTTCGACAACGCCGGGCCTATGGCTCGCACGGTCCGCGACTGCGAGGCGCTGCTCGAGGCGATGGCGGGCGTGGTACCACCATCGTCGCGCCGGCCGCTCGAACGCGTTGCCGTCTCGCCGCGGATCGCAGACCTCGATCCCGATGTCGCCGACGGGTTCGAACGCGCACTCGCCGCGCTCCCGGTCGTCGAAGTGCCGCCCCCTGATGTGCCCCTCGACGTCGCGGTCTCGCTCGACATGATCTGCACCGAGATGCTGACCTGGCATCGCAGGTTCGACGATCAGCGCGACAGCTATCGGCCCTCGATCCGCGGCTTCCTCGAACACGCCGAGAACGCGAACATGACGGGCGAGGAGTACTTCGCCGCGCAACAACAGCGCGCCGAGGATGCGTGGCGCTGGGTCGACTGGTTCGACGAGCAACGGATTGACGCGGTTGTCGAGCCGACGGTGCCGATCGTCCCCCACAAGCGAGGGAGCGGCTACGACGCGGCGTTCACCGACTACGCCGAGATCTCACTCACGCACTACTGGAACTGGACGGGACTCCCGGTCGTGGCGCTTCCCTCCGGCTTGGGCAGCCGGAGTGGGCTGCCGACCAGCGTCTCGCTCATCGGTCCGCCGGGGACGGAATGGGACCTGCTCGCCGCCGGCGCGGCGCTGCAGGACGAGCTCGGGGAGGTGTCGCCGCCGTGATCGACGTCGACGCCGTGACCGCCATCGACGTCCACGTGCACACCGAGCTCACGCGGGACGGCCACGATCCGCTCCCGCCCGAGCTCCGCGCCGCGGCTGCGCGCTACTTCAACAGCGACGAGCCGCTGCCGACCGTCGACGACGTCGCCGAGTACTACCGCGCGCGGAACATGGCGGCCGTCCTGTTCACGGTCGACTGGGAGACCCGAAGCGGCCGTCCGCAGATCCCGAGCGAGGAGGTCGCGGACGCGGCCCGCGCCAACCCGGACGTCCTGATCCCGTTCGGAAGCGTGGACCCGTCACGCGCCGACGCCGTCGAGCGCGCGAGGCGGCTGATCGACGAACACGGCGTGAAGGGATTCAAGTTCCATCCGAACCTGCAGGAGTTCCTCCCGAACGACCGCGCGGCATACCCGCTCTACGAGGTGATCGCCGAGGCGGGGCTGCCCGCGCTCTTCCACACGGGCCACAGCGGGATCGGCACAGGCCTGCCCGGCGGCGGCGGGCTGCACCTCAAGTACTCGAACCCGCTCCCCCTGGACGACGTCGCGGCCGATTTCCCGACCCTCCAGATCGTGCTCGCGCACCCGTCGTTCCCCTGGCAGGACGAGGCGATCTCGATCTGCCTCCACAAGGCGAACGTCTGGATCGACCTCTCCGGCTGGTCGCCGAAGTACTTCCCGCCTCAGCTCGTGCAGTACGCGAACACGCAGCTGCGCGAGAAGGTGCTGTTCGGCTCCGACTTCCCGCTGCTCACGCCCGAGCGCTGGCTGGCGGACTTCGCCGAGGCGCCGTTCAAGGACGAGGTGCGGCCGCTGATCCTGAAGGAGAACGCGGCGAGGCTGCTCGGGCTCAGGCCGGCATAGCGCCGGTCGCTCAGGCAGAAAGTTACTTTCAGGCCGGATGAGCGAGAAACAGATGATGGGGCGCCCAGCCGAGGAGGCGTTTCGGCGCTACTACGGCGAGGTGTACCGGTATCTGCTTCGTCGGACTGGGGATCCCGCCGAGGCGGAGGAGCTGACCCAACGGGTGTTTGCGGATGCAGCAGCGGCAGAGGGACAACTCGAGCGAGACGAGCGTCCGCTGTTGCCGTGGCTGCTCGCGGTGGCGCACCGTCGCTGGGTCGACGAGCTGCGGCGCAGGCACCGCCGGCAGGAGGCGCTCGAGAAGTCTGCCGCCGGTCCAGAGCGGGCGGCCTCCGCTGACGACGAGCTGGCCGAGACGCTCCGGCACGTGCTCCCCCAGGTTCCGGACGGGCAACGCGAGGTGGTCATCCAGCGGCTCTGGCGTGGCCGCAGCTTCCGGGACATCGCGGCCGACCTGGGGCTGTCGGAAGGGGCGGTGAAGATGCGCTTCCGGCGCGGGATGGAATCGCTCCGCCAGCTCCTGCGCGGGGAGGGATACCCGCCGTGATCCGGGAGAGAGGTGAACAGTTGCCGCGCGAGGTGCTCGAGGTCCTCCGCGACGATCCCGAGCTTGTGCGCCTCGCGGAGCGGGTGGCGGCGCTGGCCGATGAGCCGAGCTCTGCACGTCGGCGACGCCGACCGCTCCTCGCTCCTGGCATCGCCGCGGCGGCTGTCGCAGCGGTCGGCGTCGCGATCGGCCTGGTCATCGCGACTGGCGGCCACGGACCGAGCCTGAGCGACCGTGCGCTCGCCGCCATTGGCCGCCAGCCCGTACTGCACGCAGTCGTCGTGCGCTCGGTCGAGGACGATCGCACGGTCGACCTGTCGACCGGGCGCCAGGTGTCCGCGCGGCTGAACGTCGAGTCGTGGTTCGACGAGCGGACCCGCGGGCTGCATGTGGTCGAGCGGCGCAACGGCGCTGTGATCGCCGATGCGCTCGGCACTAGGGAAGCGTTGGCAAAGAAGCCCGGCTGGCGGCTCGATCCGGCGCTCGCGCTCTTCCTGACCGGCTACCGAGAAGCGCTGCGGCGGGGCCTCGTGCGTGACCTCGGCTCTGCCGTCATCGACGGCCGCCCGGTGCGGTGGCTCGGTCTCCGGTCAGGCGAGCAGGTTGCCGTCGACGCAGAGAGTTTCCTGCCCGTGGTGATTCAGAAGCGGGAGGGAACCCGCTGGAGGATCGCCCGGATCGAGAGCATTCGCTTCTCGTCCGCCGACTTCAAGGCGCCGCGACGGCAGCCGCCAGCACCTTCCGGCGGCGGCGTACTCAGCCAGCAGCGCAGCTCTCCGTCCGAAGCTGCAAGGCTGCTCGGCACACCGGCGCTCTGGCTCGGCCGTGCCTCGGGCGATCTCCGCCTCGCCGCGCTGAGGCTCGAGCGGCTCGTGAGCGTCTATCCGCCCAGCGCGCGCCGCCGACCGTTTCGATCGCCTGGCATCGCGCTCACGTACCGCATGCCGCGAGGCGTGGGGGTTGTCGAGATCCGCGAGGCGCGCCAGCCGCTTCCCGCTTACGCGTTCAGCGGCCGTCTCACCTTTGGCTTCGACCCGGCCCCACCGGAAGGCTCGATGCAGCTCGTCACGATTGGCGGCGGCTGGCTTGGACAGCTTCGCGCTCAGCGCCTCTACATAACGCTCATCGGGCCCGATCCGAGGACGCTGATACAGGCCGCGCGCGACCTGCGGCCGATCACCCGCTAGCGTCGGGTTACTTTCGCGGCGGCTCGGACGAGTTCCTTGTGGGAAGTTCGCATCGAAAAGAGCGGCGTGAACGCAAGATCAACTGGGATGTTCTGATGAGGAGGGTGACGCACGTGACGAAACGCAGGTCGATGTTTGCGGCGCTCGTCGTAATCGGGATGGCAGCGGCGGGGTTGGCTTTCGCCGTCGCATCGTCAAGGAGTGACAGTTCAACCACGCCCTTCACAGTCCGGCAAGGAGTCCGGGTCCCGTCGCAGCTCATGACTGATCAGCAACGAAAGGCTCTTACCGTTTCCGGGGCAACCGATCAGCTCTACCTACTCGGCCAAAGTGGTGATCACGGGTACTACCGCGCTGTGGGCGCGGACGGACACGCGTGCTACGCGCTCGGCAGCGACGCCGCGCTCCTCTCACTGGCGTGTCTCCACTCCGGGCCGGAGATGCCGACGGCCCTTATGGACATGTCTCTCTTTGCGATCAATCGGTCCGATGGCTCGATGCCTCGCCTCGTCGCCGTGGAGGGGATTGCGGCAGACCAGGTATCGGCCGTCGGAATCGAACGGAAGGACGGCTCGCTCGTGACCGTCTCAGTTGCCGACAATTCCTATCGCTTCGCGCGTGATGCGATTCCAAGCGATGCGGTGGCAATCGTGGCGCTTGATGGGTCGGATGCTGTAGTCGAGCGAAAGACCGTCGGCTAGCTCGAAGAGTTTGCCTTCAGCGGTTGTTGGACACTTCGAATTGTCACGGTCAGCTCGCGCTCAGCGCCTCTACATAACGCTCACCGGGCCCGATCCCGCCACGGTGATCCACGCCGCGCGCGAGCTGCGGCCGATCGCGCGCTAGCGTCGCGTTACTTTCACGACGGCTCGGACGAGTTCCTTGTGGAAGTTCGCATCGAAGGAGAGCCCGTGAAAGCAAGATCATCCTCTCTCCGCTGCCGAGCCGCGCTCGCCGCTGCCGTGCTGCTCACGCTGCTGGCTCTGCCGCTCGCGGCCCCCGCGGCGGCTGGGTCAGAGGCTGCCAGCTCGGGGCTCCCGCCCTCGCCGGCTACCTACCAGCCGGGCGACCAGGTCTGGAGCAACTCGGACAGCGTGCCCCCGCCCGGAGCGACGATTCCGTTTGTCGCGCCCGACCCGGTCGCGCTCCAGATCATCCTCTCCCCGATTCGCCCATACCGGCCTGGCGACAAGGTCTGGACGAGCAGTGACCAGGTCCCCGCTCCGGCCCAGCCAGATGCGAATGGCTGCCAGCGCGTTCCCTCGAGCGGTTACATCGGTTACCACGTCTACGCCTCGACGACGTACGAGTACTCGAACTACTGGTACTGGTCGGGCAGCTCGTCGAACGAGCCGTTTCACTGGTACATCCGGCGCCTCAGCGACGACAAGGCGCTCTATGACGGAAGCTCGCAGGGCGGCGGCGGCTCCCAGAGCACTACCTCCAACAACTGGCGCTGGCAGGTCCAGAACCTGGGCAGCGATCCACAAGCATGGAACGCCTGTTACGAAACGCTCTGAAGCGCCTTGACGACCTGATAACTCCGTCGGACGTTAGGAGGACATCGTGCTCAGCTTCCCTAGGTGGTTCTCGCGCACCGCGGCGCTTTGCGCACTTGTTGGTGCTGCGTTCCTTGTGTTCGTTGCGATCGCATTCGCTTCCGTGACCTTCACTTACGCACAGGGCATCAACGGAGTCGGTGGCCGGTTCAACACCGTCGGTTACGCACCTAGAGACTTCAACAAGGTCTGGCACGAGCAGGGGTACCTCTGGGGCTTGTACTACTGCACCCCTCAGATCTGTGATCTCAATGAAGTCACAGGCACCGCCAATCCCACGCTCGATAGCCGCAACGCCGGATACGCCATGGCCTTTTGTCATAACCACAACGACAACTCGACGGTCATCTGGACGTGTCAAACAACTCATACGTAGCCGGTGTGTCTAGAGGGAGGAGAGAACTGTGACCGCACTAAGGAACCGCCACTTCTGGACAGGACTCGCCGCCGCAGGTGTTCTTGTAGCGGCCGTCGCCGCATGGGCGTCCTCCGGCCACGGAGCGGACTCGGCCCCCCAGACGCACGTCGCGCCGATAGCGGCCGCCGATTCGATGGCCGCCTTGACGGCGACCGCCACTGTGCCACTATCGGCGGCCCTTACGATCGCGGCTAGCGAACTCAACGACACAGGCGGAGCTAACGTCGGCGCGGGAGGGAAAGCCGTTCCGGAGGCACTAATCCCTGGCGCGGTCGACTCTGGACATGCCCACCAGCTTCTCGCGGGCGTAGGGTCGATGAAGCTCGACGTGTACGCCGCGACTACCGCGAAGAAGCGCGTCTGCTACCTGGATACGTCCGGTCTTGCCGGCTGCGTGGATACCTTCGACGACCAGGCACCGGTCGTCTTCCTGTCCAGGACGCCTACCAAGGCGAACGCGTCGGCAGACGGTTATCTGGCCGGTCTTGCTCCCGATCGTGTAACCAGGGTCGAACTGGTCACAGGCGGCAACCGTGAGGAGGGCGTCCTGAGGAACAACGCCTTCTTCTTCGAACTGCATGGGCCGCCCGACAGCTTGATCGTCACGTACGACGACGGCTCAACCCAGGTCATCGACGCGTATTGATGATTAGGCGACTGCCGCCTTCGTCCTCCAGCCTTCGGCGTAAGTCGTGCGGGCCACCTCGGAGTACGGGCACGGGCTGACGACCGCGCGGATCTCGGCCTGCACGTGCCGCTCGACGACCGGCTTCGCCGAGCCGCCGTTCTCCTCGCCCCAGACGAGCACCACCTCGGCGCCGATCTCGACGTCGACGTCGACCATGGCCAGCGAGAGCATCGAGCGCTCGTTGTAGCTGTACCCGGAGAACGTCGAGAGGCCGATCTGCTGGTCGCCGTGCATCACGCGGTCGTAGGGCCACGTCGAGTAGTTGGACAGCGGCAGGTCGATGTACTTCACCGCGTCGCCCTTCTCGAACATCGTCCCCAGCGCGCCGGCGACGTCCTCGCCGTTCCAGGCCAGCGTGACCTTCTTGCGGCCGGGCGCGTCGGCCATCTTCTCGAGCGCCTCCTTGCCGACGAAGTCGTGGTCGAACTTCACGAACGGCCAGTAGCCGAGATCGTGAGGCGTGAGGTAGTAGTCCTCGATCGAGTCCGAGTAGAAGCTGCCGCCGAGCGAGCCCGTGCCCTCGTAGCCGTTCGCGGGGAGCCACTCGCGGTAGGCCTTCAGCTCGTCTCCGGTGAAGATCGCGGGCAGCGGGCACGGGATCCAGCCCGACTCGAGCGTGTTCGTCGCGTAGACCCGCGAGCCAACCCGCTTGAGCCCGTGGCTCTCACCCGACTCGACGAGCGCGGCCTCGACCTCCTCGCCTTCCTCCCACGGCCCGAAGAGCTCGAGCCCGGGCGCGCCGGACATGCCGTGGTGCAGCGCGCGGACCTTGTGTCCGGCGATCGTGATCTCGCCCATGTTGAAGAACTTGATCTCGGGCAGCTTCCCGCCGGTCACGGCCTCCATCACGTCCATCGCGGTCGGGCCCTGGACCTGGAACCGGTAGAGCCTGCGCCGCCCGGTCGGGTTCACGGCCGTCCGCTCGTCGCGCTCGACCTCGACGTCGTAGTCGCCGGTCTCGGCGTGGTACTGCACCCAGTTGTGGGCGGAGGGCCGGCCCACCAGGCTGACGCTGTTCTCGTCGAGGAAGAACAGGATCCCGTCGCCGATCACGTAGCCGTCGGGATTGCAGGCCACGAATTGCTTGGCCTTGTTGACGGCGAAGGTGTCGAACGTGTTGACGCCGAGAGCGGAGAGCAGCTTGAGGACGTCGGGGCCCTTGATGTAGAGGTCGGTCATGTGGTGCGACTGGTTGAAGAGCGCGCACCCGTCCCGCCAGGCGACCTGCTCGTCCCGCCAGTTCGAGAATTCCGCCGCCACCGCCGGGTAGACATATGGCCCGATCTGCGAGTTGCGCGCCAGGTCGACCGGACTGCCGATTGCCTGCAGCAATTCCTCGAGGTTTCCGTAGCTCGTCCCCTGCATGGCTCTCCCTCCGTGACAGGACACTCGTGCCGCGACGCGGCCAGTCTAATCTACGGCTCGTGGCGTCCAACTACGAGAACGTGACCGTCGAGCTCGACGACGGGATCGCCTGGGTCACGCTCGACCGGCCCGAGAAACGCAACGCGATGAACCCGGCCCTGAACGCCGAGATGGTTCAGGTTCTGCTCGACCTCGACGCGAACGACAACTGCGGTGTGCTCGTGCTGACGGGCGCCGGCGACTCGTTCTCGGCGGGGATGGACCTGAAGGAGTACTTCCGGGAGGTCGACGAGCAGCCCGAGCACGTCCAGCGGCGCGTCCGCCGCGACTCGAACTACTGGCAGTGGCGGCTGCTCCGCACGTACCCGAAGGCGACGATCGCGATGGTGAACGGCTGGTGCTTCGGCGGCGCGTTCACGCCACTCTGCGCCTGCGATCTCGCCGTCGCGGCGGACGAGGCGACGTTCGGCCTCTCCGAGATCAACTGGGGGATCCCGCCCGGAAGCCTCGTCAGCCGCGGCCTCGGAGAGACCGTCGGCGGCCGCCAGGCGCTGCTCTACATCATGACCGGGCGCACGTTCGACGGCCGCACGGCCGCGGAGATGGGACTCGTCAACTGGAGCGTCCCGCTCGAGCGCCTGCGCCGCGAGGTCGAGTCACTCGCGCGCGAGCTGCTGGAGAAGAACCCGGTCGTGCTCCGGGCGGCCAAGCTCGGGTTCAAGCACGCGCAGACGATGAGCTGGGACACCGCCGAGGACTACCTCTACGCCAAGCTCGAGCAGTCGCAGTTCCTCGACGCCGAGCGCGGCCGCGAGCAGGGCCTCGCGCAGTTCCTCGACGACAAGTCGATCAGGCCCGGGCTCGAGACTTACAAGCGCAGCTAGCTCACAGGTTTTCGGGGTGGAGACGCTCCGCGAAGACCTTGAGCACGGCGCTCGGTAGCGCGGGATTCTCCTTCGCGAGCCGCCAGAACTCGCGATCGCTCAGCACGAGGAGCGTGCTGGGCTCTGACGCGGTCACGGTCGCCGTTCGCGGCGCGCCGGTGATCAGCGCGATCTCGCCGAAGAAGTCGCCTGCCCCGAGGGTCGCGACCTGCTCGCCGTCCTTCGTCACCGCCACCGAGCCCGCGGCGATGGCGACAAGCTCGTTCGTGCTCTTGCCCTGCGTAACGAGCTCCATCCCGGCGGGCACGTCGATCAGGTCGGCCGAGCTCGCAATCGCCTCCAGCTCGTCGCCGGTGCACTCAGAGAAGAGCGGAACCGACTGGATCAGCTCGTACTTCTGGTCGCCGCGCGCCATTTGGCGATCTTAGACGGCTCTCTCCACTGCGTCGATGTCGGCGGCGTCGTGGCCATAGACCCACGCGACCGCCTTCAGCGACCAGTCGGTCGAGCCGCTCGCCATCTGCTCGTCGCGCTCCTGCTGCTCGGGCCCGTCCGGGAGGTGGAAGCGGATCTTGTTCGCGGCGGAGAGCCCCTGGATCTTCGAGGCGCGCGGGAGGCGAAGTTCCTCGTAGAGCCGCAAGGCCTCCGGGATGTCTTCCCGGTCCCGGAGCAGGCACGCGGTGAGCGTCGCCCCGTCCTCGACCGCCTGCGCCGCGCCCTGGGCCATGAACGGCAGCATCGGGTGACATGCGTCGCCGAGCAGCGTGACGCGGCCGACAGACCAGCGCACGAGCGGCGCGCGGTCGAACAGCGCCCACACGAACGTCCTGTCGACCGAGCCCAGGATCGTCCGCACCTGCGGATGCCAGCCGTCGTACTCGGCAAGCGCGGCGGCGAGGTCGCCCTGGTCGGTCCACGACTCGCGCGTCCAGCTGTCCTCTTCGACGACGGCGACGAAGTTGACCAGACGCTCGGCCTGGACGTAGTAGTGGACGAAGTGCCTGCCCGGGCCCATCCAGACCTGTGAGGTGACCTCGAGCTCGAGGTGGGCGAGTCGCTCGGACGGGATCAGGCCGCGGTAGGCGGCGCAGCCGGTGAAGTGCGCGTCCTGCGGGCCGAACAGGATCTCCCGCACAGCCGAGTGGATCCCGTCGGCGCCGACCAGCACGTCCGCGGTCACCCCGTCGCCGCTCTCGAACCGCGCCTCGACCCGGTCGCCGTGGTCGGTCAGGCCGACGAGCCGGTGCCCGACATGCACACGCTCCGCCGGAAGGGCCCGCAGGAGCGTCGCGAGCAGATCGGCGCGGTGCATCTGGTACTGCGGGAAGCCGAACGCCTCGACGACCGCGTCTCCGAGCGGCGCGCGGACGAGGGTCCGGCCGTCCTGCCAGCGACGCTGGTGCCACGCGAGCGGCCGTACGCCCATCTCGGCCAGGTCGTCCGCGAGGCCCAGGCCGTGGAGGACGCGGGACGCGTTCGGGCTGACCTGGATCCCGGCGCCGACCTCGCTGACCGTGCTCGCCTGCTCGTACACCTGCACGTCGAAGCCGGCGCGGTAGAGCGACAGCGCAGCCGTCAGGCCACCGATGCCGGCGCCCACGATCGCGATGGAGACGTCGTTCTGCGTCACCGGGCGCGAACTGTAGGCCGTATGCTCGCGCAACCGCTCGATGAAGCTGGAGGTGATCGCGTGACCGTTACTCTTCCGCCCGATCTGTCCGAGCAAGCGCTCTCCCGCGCGCTCGACGAGTTCGTGGCCGCCGTCGGTTCGGAGCACGTGCTGACCTCCGAGGAGGACCTGCTCGAGTTCCGGGATCCCTTCTGGTACAGCGGCTGGGACGACTACGAGGCCTCGGCCGTCGTCCAGCCCGAGACCGTCGAGGAGGTCCAGGAGATCCTCCGGATCGCGAACGACCACAAGGTGCCCATTTGGGTCTCCGGTGTCGGCAAGAACAACGGCTACGGGGGCTCGTCGCCGCGGGTGCGCGGCTCGGTCGTCGTCAACCTCCGCCGCATGAACCGCGTGCTCGAGATCAACGAGGAATCCGCGTACGCCGTCGTCGAGCCGGGCGTGCGCTGGTTCGACCTGTACGACGCGATCCAGGCCGGCGGGCACAAGCTGCGGCTCTCGGTCCCCGACCTCGGCTGGGGCAGCATCGTCGGCAACACGCTCGACCACGGCATCACCTACCTCCCCTACGGCATCGACCAGGGAATGCAATGCGGGATGGAGGTCGTGCTCCCGGACGGCACGGTCATGCGGACGGGGGGCGGCGGGCTGCCGAACGGCAAGGCCGCGTACGTCTACAAGCGCGGGCTCGGGCCGACCCCCGACCAGCTCTTCATGCAGTCGAACTACGGGATCGTCACGAAGATGGGCGTCTGGCTCCTGCCCACACCCGAGTGCTACATGCCTTGCTGGCTGAAGGTCTGGAAGGACGACGACCTGGCTGCCGTCGTCGACACACTCCGCGAGCTGATGCTCGACGAGACGATCCGGATGGTCCCGCAGATCCTGAACACGCTGCTCCTGGCCGCGGTCTTCTCGAGCCGGTCGCAATGGAGCGACAGCGAGGAGCCGTTGCCGGACGAGGTGATCGACAGGGTCGCGAAGGAGCTCGACGTCGGCCGCTGGGTCATGCGCTTCACGCTGCTCGGCGACGAGCCCGTCGTCGACCACAAATTCAAGAAGGTCAAGGCGGCCTTCGAGCGGATCGAGGGCGCCGAGGTCACGGGCGCGAAGTACGGCGCGGACGAGTACGAGAAGATCGAGAACCCGGTCGAGCGCGTCCAGGCGGGCATCCCGAGCCTCGATCTGAACGCCCAGACAGCCTGGTACGGAGGCGAGGCCGGCGGCCATGTCGGCTTCTCCCCGGTCTCTCCGCTGACGGGCACCAACGCAGTCGAGCTGTGCGGATTGCTCCGCGACGGGATCGAGAAGAAGGCGAACCTCGACTACATGGCCGCGCTGATCCCGATCAACGCGCGCTCCTTCGTCCACATCACGCTGGTCATCTTCGACACGACGAACGAGCCTCAGGTGCGCGGCGCCTACGACGCCTGCAAGGTGCTCGTCAAGGAGGCGGGCGCGGCCGGGTACGGCGAGTACCGGGCGCACCTCGATTTCATGGACCTCGCCGCCGAGCAGTACAGCTTCAACAACCACGCGTACCGGCGGTTCACGGAGACGATCAAGGACGCGCTCGACCCGAACGGGATCCTGATGCCGGGGAGACACGGCATCTGGCCGAAGTCGATGCGGCCCGAGCGCTGAGCGGAGAGCGACAGGCCGTCCCGTTCGAGACCGAGCTCTGGGACTGGGAGCCGGCCGAGCGGCGCCTGACCGAGCACCTGGGGCGGGAGTGCCTCTACCTCGAGAGCTCGACAGCGACCGTCGCGGACGTCGAGCTGGTGGACGGAGCGATCGAGGTCGACCTCGCAGTTGGGCCTGACCGCGGGTTCCACGGCGTGGTCTGGCGCGTCCAGGACGACGAGAACTTCGAATCGTTCTTCGTGCGGCCCCACCAGACGGGCAACCCCGACGCGATCCAGTACACGCCTGTCTTCAACGCGATCTCGAGCTGGCAGCTCTACCACGGTGAGGGCTTCTGGGCGCCGATCCCGTTCCCCCTCGACGAGTGGTTTCGCATCCGGGTCGTGTTCTCGGGCGCGCGGGCGGAGATCTACGTCGCCGACCTGGAGACGCCGGCGCTCCGGGTCCGCGAGCTAAAGCGGCGACCCGAGGCGGGAAAGGTCGGCGTCTTCGTCGGCGGCCCGCCGATCCACCTGTCGAACTTCGCCTACTCCCCGGGGAGCGTTGCGCTCGACGAGCTCCCGCCCGCCGCGGCGCTCGAGGGGATCGTTCCCGGCTGGTCGGATCTCCGACCCGTTCCCGGAGGACGCGATCGCCGAGAGCTTCGAGGGCCGATCGTGGACGCACCTGCCGAGCGAGCCGTCGGGCCTCGCCGACCTCTCGAAGGTGAACGGCATCCGCGACGGCAAGAACACCGTCCTCGCCCGGGCGGAGATTCGGTCTCCGACCGCCCAGACGAAGGCGCTCGACTTCGGCTTCAGCGACCGGGCGGTCGTCTACCTCAACGGCCGGCCGCTGTACCGCGGCGACGACACGTACCGGTCACGCGACTACCGCTTCCTCGGCAGCATCGGCTACTACGACCAGCTCGTCCTCCCCCTGGTGGAAGGGGAGAACGAGCTGGTGTTCGCGGTGTCCGAGGACTTCGGCGGCTGGGGCGTCCAGGCGCGCTTCCCGGATCCGGCCGGCCTCGAGCTCTAGGCCGCTTCCTCGAGCGCAGGCCCGCCGATCGGGAGATCCGAAGGCGTCTCCTGCGGCTTCAGGTCGCGGCTCCGCACGACGAAGATCGAGACGAGGAGCCCGACGAAGGCGATCGCGGCCCCGGCCCAGAACGCGTTGACGAAGCCGTCCGTGAGCGCGACCGGCACCTTCGTCCCGGATGCGACCGCGTTGTCGGAGGTCGTCACCGCAATCGTGGAGAGGATCGCGATGCCGACCGCCCCGCCGATCTGCTGCGAGGTGTTGATCAGGCCCGACGCGAGCCCCGCCTCCTGCGGCTTGGTGCCCGCGAGAGCGGCGATCGTGATCGGGACGAACGCGAACGGGATCGCGACGCCGAGGATCAGGAAGCCCGGGAAGAGATCGGCCCAGTAGCTCCCGTTGACCGAGACCTGCGTGAAGAAGAGCAGCCCGGCCGTGAGCAGGGCCATCCCGAGGACCAGGACGGGCTTGACGCCGATCCGGTTCACGGCCCATGCCGCGACGTTCGCCCAGATGATCGCGGTGCCGGCGACCGCCAGGTAGCCGACCCCGGTCTTCAGCGGCGAGAACCCGAGCACCTCCTGCATGTACAGCGTCAGGATCAGGAACATCGAGAACAGCGCCGTGCCCATGATGAACCCGGCGATGTTCGCGGCGGTCAGCGTCTGGAGCCGGAAGATGGAGAACGGAACCAGCGGCTGCCGCTCCCGCTGCTCCCAGACCGCGAACGCGATCGAGGAGAGCTGCCGAGACGGCGAAGGTCCCGATCGTTCTCGCGGATTCCCAGCCCCAGCCGTGCCCCTGGGTGATCCCCAGAACGAGCGCGACGAGGCCGGAGGTGACGAGCACCGCTCCCGGAATGTCGTGGCTCTGCCCCTCGGCGTCCTTGCTCTCGCGGAGCAGGAACGGCGAGACGGCAAGGGCGGCGATGCCGATCGGGACGTTGACGAAGAAGATCCACTCCCAGGAGAGCAGGTCGGTGAGGATCCCGCCCATCAGGACGCCTGCGGCAGCGCCGAAGCCGCCGACGGCACCCCAGGCGCCGAGCGCGATGTTCCGCTCACGGCCCTCGGTGAACGAGCGGGTCAGGATCGAGAGCGCCGACGGAGTGATGGTCGCGGCGCCGAGGCCCTGGAGCGCGCGGGCGCCGATCAGCGACACCTCGTTCCAGGCCAGGCCGCAGAGCAGCGATCCCACGGAGAAGATGACGAGGCCGGCCATGAAGACCCTCTTGCGGCCGAGGATGTCCGCCAGGCGGCCGCCCAGCAGCATGAATCCGCCGAAGACCAGCGCGTAGGCGCTGATCACCCACTGCAGGTTCTCCTGCGTGAAGCCAAGGTCTTTCTGGATCGACGGAAGGGCCACGTTGACGACGGCGATGTCGAGCACCACCACGAACTGCGTCATGCACAGCAGGATCAGTGCGTACCACTTGAGCCTTTCTGAAGCCACCATCTACACCACTTCCTTCCGTCGTTCGCTTCCGAAGGCTGCCACACTAGCAGAACTTACTTTTGTTTTGCAAGTGTTCCCTTCACATCGACAAGTAGACGCGCTACAATCGCAAGCATGCGCAAGCGCTACGACCAGTACTGCCCCGTCTCTCACGCCCTCGGCCTCGTCGGCGAGCGGTGGAGCCTACTCGTCGTGCTCGAGCTGATGCACGGCCCGAAGCGCTACACGGATCTCACCGACCGCCTCCCCGGGATCGGCACCAACATCCTCGCGTCGCGGCTGCGCGACCTCGAGGCGCACGGGATCGTCGCGAAGCGGACGCTTCCGCCCCCCGCGGCCTCGCGCGTCTACGAGCTGACCGAGTACGGGCAGGCCCTGCGCCCGGTCGTCCGCGAGCTCGCTCTCTGGGGCGCGCGCTCGCTCGGGCCGCCGCGCGACGCGGAGGAGCTCTTTCCGGGCTGGCTCGAGAACGCGCTCGAGACGGTCCTCGCGCCTCTCGCGCCGCCCGGCCGCTTCGAGTTCCGGATCGGCGACGAGGTCTCGTCGATCGTGGACGGCGAGGCTCAGGCCGGCCCCATCGAGGATCCGGACGTCGTCGTCGAGGGCCAGCCGAAGTGCATCTACTACATGTTCGTCGACCAGAGCCTCGACCACGTCAAGGTCACGGGCGACCGCGCGCTCCTCGAGCAGCTCGTCTCCGTCGCGCCGACCCCGGTCGAGGCTGAAGCGGTTCCTGCCTAGGCAGGCACCCGTTCCGGATAGCGCGGCAGCCCGTCGTCCGGGATCGGCTCCCAGGGCGCGGCGTACGCGACGAACTGGCGGTAGCTCGGCCTGATGCCCGGGTCCTCGTCGAGCGTTCCCAGCCGGACGCTGAGCAGGTCGGGGTCGTCCGGGCTTCGGCTCCAGAGCGCCGACCCGCATGCCGAGCAGAAGGACCTTGGGAGCGCCGTCGGGCGGCTCCCAGGTTCGCACCAGCTCCTCGCCCGCGACGATCCGCAGCGAGCCGGGCACGGTCCGCGCATTCGCCGAGCTGCCCGTCCCGGTCCGGCGCTGGCAGCGCGTGCAGTGGCAGTAGCTCGCCGAGACGAGCGGCTCGGTCACCTCATAGCGAACGCCGCCGCAGACGCAGCCACCCGTGAGCGGAAGGTCAGCCGTGGCGCTCCGCCCCCGTCGGCTCGAGCGTGTCGTGCACGTGCTCGCTCAGCTTGCGGTCGGGCCGCGCGATCAGGAAGTAGATCGCGCCCACCACGGCGATGATGACCATGACCAGCAGCGTGATCCAGTCGAGGTTGAAGAGCGCACGCCCGCTCGAGAGGCCGGTCGGCACGACGACGTTCAGCAGCATCAGCCCGAGGTAGGCCGCGGCGATGATCGTCACCGTCCAGCCCCATTTCCCGAGCTTGAAGGCTCCCTCGGGCACCCAGCCTCGCGTTCGCGCGATGATCGCCGCGATCACGGCGAGCAGGAACGACAGGTAGATCCCACTGACGCCGAACGAGACGAGCGAGTAGAGGGCCGTGGTGTTCGCCGGGTACGTGATGAACCAGAGATCCACGTTCTTGGACGGCTGGTAGTAGACGAGGAACACGAACACCACCGAGACGAGCGCACCGGTGATCAGCGCGTTGACCGGCGTCTTGAATCTCGAGTTCACCCTCGAGAGCCAACCCGAGCCGGGGAGAGCGCCGTCGCGGCCGAACGAGAACGCCAGACGGCTGCCCGCGCCCTGGACCGCGCTCCCGCAGGAGAAGAACGCGAAGATGATCAGCACGAGCAGGAAGTCCTGCATCCCGCTCGAGAGCTGGGCGAGAATCGCGGGGACGCCGCCGCCGTCGAAGGTGGCCTTGATCGGGTCGTGCTTCGGCATCGCGAGCAGCAGCGCGGCGGTCAGGATCAGCGACCCGATGCCTCCCCAGATCAGCGCCCAGCGCATCGCCTTCGGGATCTTCGTGCCCGCGTCCTTCGTCTCCTCGGCGATGTCTCCGCAGGACTCGAAGCCGTAGAAGATGTAGACGGGCGCGAGGACTGCGATCAGCGCGGCCGAGAGCCAGCTCCCTCCGAACCCGACGCCGTAGACGTTCGTCGATGCGTGCGTGGCGCCCTGTGTCGAGAACAGGAAGCCGAGGCTGTGGTGGAACCCGTGGATCGCGAGGATGATCGCGATGCCGAGCGTCCCGAGGATCTCGACGCCGACGCCGAACTTCGCCACCCAGCCCATCACCTTGGTTCCCGTGATGTTCAGCGTCGTCTGAATCGCGAGCAGGACGAGCGTGATCAGCAGGACCGTCGTGTGGTTCGTCGGATCCCAGTCCGCGCCGAACCAGTTGTGGAAGAGCGCGGAGATGTACCCGACCGACCCGGTGTCGACGGCAGCCACGGTGACCAGCAGCGCGATCCCGTAGAACCAGCCGACGAACCAGCCGTAGGCCGGCCCGACCGAGAACTTGCTGTACTGGTAGAGCGCGCCCGCGACCGGGTAGTGGCTCGCGAACTCGCCGAACACGAGCGCGACGAAGAACATCCCGATCAGCGGGATGAACGTCAGCCAGATGTACGCGGGGCCCGCGAGGGCGACTCCGAGGATGAAGAGGGAGTAGATGCCGACCATCGGCGACAGGTACGTGAACCCGACGGCGAAGTTCTCGAAGAAGCCGAGAACGCGGTTGAGCTGCGGCTTGTAGCCGAGGTTCTCTAGCCGCGCGTCGTCTCCGGCCGGAACCGCAACATCTGGGGCAGCCGTCTCGGGCATCTCTCGTCCTCCTGTCCAGGCCAGCAGTGGGGGCGGGCTATCTAAGACCTCTCGGCGGTTCGATGTCAAGATCGCACCGTGATGGATCGCGAAGTCCCGGTCCTCATCGTCGGCGGAAGTCTGGTCGGGCTCTCGACCGCGCTCTTCCTCGCGGACAACGGGATCTCGCCGGTCGTCGTGGAGCGGCACCCGGGGCCGGCGATCCACCCGCGCGCGGCGCTCTTCTTCCAGCGCACGGTCGAGCTGTGGCGAAGCGTCGGCCTCGAGGAGGAGATCCTCACGGCCTCGGCCCTCGAGTTCGAGCAGAACGGCGCGGTCATGTCCGTCGAGAGCCTCGCCGGCGATGAGGTCGAGTGGTTCTTCCGCACCGTCAACGAGGGCGTCGAGGAGCTGAGCCCTTCCCCGCGCCTGTTCGTCACCCAGATCGGGCTCGAGCCGATCCTGCGCCGTCGAGCCGAAGAGCTCGGCGCGGATGTCCGGTACTCGTGCGAGACCGTGTCGGTCGAGGAGGACGGCGACGGCGTGAACGCGACGGTCAGGCACCGCGACAGCGGCGAGGAGGAGACGATCCGCGCGCGGTACCTCGTCGCCGCGGACGGCGCGCACAGCCCGATCCGGGAGCGCCTCGGGATCCCGCTGCACGGCCACGGAAGCTTCTCGAACAGCATCACGATCTACTTCCGGGCGAACGTGAAGCCGCTGCTGCGCGGGCGGAACCTGAGCGTGATCTACGTCTTCGGCCCGCGGCTGCAGGGGTTCTTCCGCTTCTCGCTCGCCGGCGACGCGGGCTTTCTCGTCGTCAACAAGGCGATCGACGAGCACGGCGAGCTGTCGGCCGACCTCTGGGGCGACACGGGCGATGCCAAGTGCGTCGAGTTCGTGCGCGAGGCGCTCGGCGATCCGGAGATCGAGGTCGACGTCGAGAACGTGCAGCGCTGGAACGCGAGCGCCGAGTGGGCCGAGAGGTTCCAGGCGGGCAGGATCTTCCTCGCCGGCGACTCGGGCCACGTCATGCCGCCGACCGGAGGCTACGGCGGGAACATCGGCGTCCAGGACGCGCACAACCTGGCCTGGAAGCTCGCGTACGTCGTGCGCGGCGACGCGGGGCCCGGACTGCTCTCCTCCTACGACCCCGAGCGGCGGCCGATCGCGGAGGCGATCGTCGAGCAGGCATACGCGCGCTACGTGATGCGGCTCGCGCCCGAGCTCGGCAAGGAGAACCTGCACCCGATGGCCGACGACGCGGCGATCGACCTCGGCTACCGCTACCGGTCGGACGCGGTCGTCTCGGAAGACGGCGGCGACGACGGCCTGTTCGTCGACCCGCGCAAGCCGGCCGCGGTTCCCGGCGTCCGCGCGCCGCACGTGGCACTCGAGAGCGGCTCGACGATCGACCTCTTCGGGCGGAGGTTCGTGCTCGTCACGGCCGACGAGGGCTGGCAGCGCGCGGCCCAGGGACTCGTCGAGACGCAGCTGATCCAGGAGCCCGGATTCGCGGAGGTCTACGGGCCGGGCGCGGTGCTCGTCCGCCCGGACGGCTTCGTCGGCTGGCGCTCGGACGACGCGCCCGACGAAGGCGCGTTGACGAACGCGCTAACCCGTCTGCTCGCTCGCGAGTAGCCCCGCGAGCACCTGCGGGTCGAAGTCGGCGACCGCGAGGCCCTCGTCGCTCGGGCCGGCGTCGGCGAGCAGGTCTCCCGCAGGCCCGTAGATCGAGCTGTGGCCGCAGAGGCGCCGGCCGTCGGCCTCGCCCAGATGGTTTGAAAGGACGACGTACATCGTGTTGTCGCGTGCGCGCGCCTCGTGGACGACCGAGCGCTCGGTGTGCGAGCTCGGGCACAGGTACGCGTGGGCGCCGTCGAGCGCGGCCGCTCGCGCGTGCTCGGGGAACGTCGCGTCGTAGCAGATGCCGAGCGCGAGCCTCCAGCCGTCGAGCTCGAAGGCGCGGCCCTCGCGGCCGGGCCGGAACAGGTCGCGCTCGTCTTCGTCGATGTGCTGCTTGTCGTACCGCGCGAGCGTCTCCCCGTCGCGGCCGACGACGAGCGCAGAGATCGTGCGACCCTCGTCGTCGTGGATCGAGCCGCTGACGACGGCGGCGATCGAGCCGTCGCGGCACGCGTCCCGAACCGGGTCGAGGCGCGCGTCGTCGGCGCTCATGTCGCACCGGCCGGGCTCCGCACGCAGCAGCGAGAGGTCGTAGCAGCAGAGAAACAGCTCGGGGAAGACCACGACCGCAGCCCCGCGGGCGCTCGCCTCGCCGATCAGGCGCGAGGCCGTCGCGACGTTCCGCTCGATCTCGCCGGGCGCCGCGACGGCCTGCGCTGAAGCTGCTCGGAGCCCGCTGCTCGGAAGCGTCAGAACGAGAGCAGCACCTCACCCGCGGAAACCGCGGGCGGAGCCGGCAGGTTCGGGACGTTCTCCTTCAGCCAGGCTGCTGCGGCCTCGTTCGACTGCTGCGCACCCGACTCTTCGTCGAAGACGCTGATGCTGACGGTGTCTCCGCCGGCAGCGACCAGGTAGTAGGCGCGGAAGCCGGGAATGTCGCCGACCACGGACCGAACCTCGTCCGCCCGGCTGTTCAGCTGTTCCGCGAGCCCCGTATTTCCCTCGTAGCGTCGGACACTTGCGTACACGGCGTCTCCTTTGCCTCGGGACGGGCGAGCATATCGCGATGCTTTCGATGGGAGGGGTCCGGGAACAGGCGTAGAAGTGCATGCATTCCATGGACGACCGACACATTGCAGGACAGCTCGCCCTCCTCGCGACCGAGGTGGATTCGCTGGCGAAGACGCTGGTCCGAACCCAGGAGGAGCTGAGCCGTGAGACCGACCGGCGCAACAAGGCCGACACCAGGGCGGAAGAGCTCCGCACCGAGCTCGGGCACGCGAAGAAGCGCGCGCGACCGCCGAGCGGGAGCTCGGGAGGTTCACCGCGAGCATCGAGGCCACCGCGCACGCCGAGAAGACGCGCCGCCAGGAGCTCGAGGCGCGGCTTCAGCAGGCGCTGCAGACGAACGAGCAGCTCCGCAAGGACGTCGAGCGCAAGGAGCGCGAGCGCCACACGATGGAGCTCAACCTGCGCGAGGTGATGTCGAACCTGCGCACCGCAGCCCAGGAGGTCCACGGCTCGAAGGTGATCCCTCCGGTGCTCATCGAGTCCGAGGCGGAGGAGACGCTCGTCCCCTCGCGGCCGCACGACCTCGGCTGGTAGCGCCCTAGCGAGCCCGCGTCACCTTCGTCAGCCGCTCGGGCCGGTCAGGGTCGAGGCCCTTCGCGCGTGCGAGTGCGCCCGCGAACAGCTGGCCGGGAACGACCGAGAGGAACGGCGACAGCAGCGGCATCGGCGCCTCGGGCACGGGCAGCCGCCAGGCCGCGCCCTCGATCTCTTCGGCCGCGCTGCCGCTCGCGACGATCGTCGCGCCCGCCTCGCGCACGCGCGCCGCGGCTTCCACCAGCGCGGGCAGGCTCTCGTCGCGGGAGCCGATCGTCCATACCGGGAACATGGAGTCGAGCGCGGCGATCGGACCGTGCGAGAGGCCGGTCGACGTGAGCGGCTCGGCTGCGACGCGGCAGGTCTCGGTCAGCTTCAACGCGATCTCTCGCGCGGTCGAGAACTCGATCCCGCGCCCGATCACGTACATGCGGCCCACGTAGGCGAAGGCGGTCGCGACCGGGCCGACCGTCCTGCTCGAGCCGCGGGATCTCCCCGGCGACGAGCTCGCACACCCGCTTCAGCCCCTCGACCACCTCGTCCTCGCGCCCGGCTGCAGCGCCTGCGAGCAGCACGAGCGCGCCGAGCTCGTTGAAGAACGTCTTCGTCGCGGCGACCGAGCGCTCGTCTCCAGCGGCGAGGGGCAGCGTCGCCTCCGCCGCCGAGGCGAGCTCGGACTCCGGCTCGTTCGTCACGGCGACCGTGAGCGCGCCGCGCTTGCGTGCCCGCTCGACATACGAGACCACGTCCGGCGTGCTCCCCGACTGCGAGAGAGCGACGACGACCGAGCGCGAGAAGTCGAGCTGCGCGCCGTAGTAGGCGGTCAGCGAGATCGAGTCGCGCATGGCCGTCCAGCCGGGTAGAAGGCCGAAGGCGTAGACGCCGTAGGCGGCGGCCGCGTCCGAGGAACCGTGCCCCACGAGCCGCACGGCCACCGGCGCACGCTCGACGCAGGCCCGCGCGACAGCGCGGAACTCGGCCCGGTGCTCGAGCAGACGCGCAAGCGCGGCCGGCTGCTCGTGGATCTCGGCGAGAAAGTTCGCGCCCTGCTCGGCCAGTGTCATGGTCCTTCGAGCCGCTCTCCGGTGGCCGCGTCGAACACATGCGCCTCTGCCGGCCGCGGCTGCAGCGCGACCCGCTCTCCCCGGCGAGGCGCGTGGCGCGTGTCGGTGCGGGCCACGAGCTTGACCTCCTCGTTCCCCACCTCTCGCGACGCAGAACACGTGCGCGTCGGCGCCGACGACCTCGACGACCTCGACCTCCGCGGCGAGCCCCTCCGCGGCGAGCTCGAGCGACTCGGGGCGGAAGCCGACGACGAGTTCCGCCCTCCCGTTCGAGGCGCCCGTCGGGCAGCGGAACCTTCTCGGTCCCGAGCACGACGGTTCCGTTAGCGCCCAGCGGGAGCGTGCAGAGGTTCATCGCCGGCGAGCCGATGAACCCGGCCACGAACACGTTGGCGGGCCGGTCGTAGAGCTCCTGCGGAGGGCCGCATTGCTGAAGCCTTCCGTCCTGCAGCGCCGCGACCCGCTGGCCGAGAGTCATCGCCTCGGCCTGGTCGTGCGTGACGTAGACGGTCGTGATCCCGAAGTCCGCCTGCAGCGCGGCGATGTCCGCGCGCATCTGAACCCGCAGCTTCGCGTCCAGGTTCGAGAGCGGCTCGTCCATCAGGAAGACACTCGGCATGCGCACGATCGCGCGACCCATCGCCACGCGCTGGCGCTGGCCGCCCGAGAGCTGGCCCGGCTTGCGCTCGAGGTACTCCTCCAGCCCGAGCATCCGCGCAACCTCGAGGACGCGCGCGTCTCGGTCGGCCTTCTTCACCTTCTTCACCTTGAGCGGGAACGCCATGTTCTGCGCGACGGTCAGGTACGGGTAGAGCGCGTAGTTCTGGAAGACCATCGAGACGTCGCGCTTCTTCGGTTGCAGGTACGTGACGTCGCGCTCGCCGATGTAGATCGCGCCCGCGTCGACCTCCTCGAGCCCGGCGAGCATCCGCAGCGCGGTTGTCTTCCCCGAGCCCGAGGGCCCGACCAGCACCATGAACTCGCCGTCCTCGATGTGGAGATCGAGCCGGTCGACCGCCGGAGCGCTCGTGCCGGGGTAGATCTTCGTCGCCTGCTCGAACCGCACGTCAGCCATCGCCCGCGCTCCTTTCCCCGTCGAGGCGCTCGATCTCGTCCCCGAGCTCGCGGCGCAGGCGCTCCTGGGCGTCGGCCGCCGCGCCGAGCTGGTCGAGCGCGAGGAGCGCGGCGCCGACGATCGGCGGCGAGGTCGCGATCCGCACGATCGCCTGAGCGTCGATCTCGTGCAGGCCATCCTCGATCGCCCGGGTCAGGCGCTCGTCGCCCGCCTGGAGAAGTCCGCCACCGAGGAGGATCTCCACCGGCTGCCCTTCGAGCTCGAGCCTCCCGAGCGCCACGCTTGCCAGCGCGACGACCTCGGCGGCGAGCCTGTCCACGATCTCGGCTGCGACCTCGTCGTGGGCGGCCGCCGAGAAGACCGTCCGCGGCAGCTCCTCGATGCCCCGCATCGGGACCGTCCCGCGGTGGATGCCCTCGGCCAGCTCCTGCGGGGTCGAGAGGCCGAAGTGCGCCGGGACCGCCTGCTCGAGCGCCGTCTTCGGCCCCCGGCCGTCCTCGCTCCGCGCTGCCGCGGACACCGCCGCCAGGCCGATGTCGTAGCCGCCGCCCCAGTCGCCCGTGATCGCGCCGAGGGCGGGGAAGCGCGCGTGCCGCCCGTCGGGCGCGACGCCGACGCAGTTGATGCCCGCGCCGCAGACGACCGCAATTCCCCAGCCGCGCTCGGTCCCCGCCCTGAGCACCGCGAACGTGTCGTTGCCGACCAACGTTCGCCTCGCCCAGCCACGCCGCTCGACGGCCTCGCGGAGCTCGTCCTCCTCCGCCGGGAAGTCGACTCCGGCGACCAGGAGCTGCGCAAGCTCCGCGACCGATCCGTCGCTGAAGTTCAGCTGCGCCGGCCGCGCGGCCTCGGCCAGGAGGTCGTCGAGCACGGCCAGCGAGTCGTCGAGCCCGATCAGCTGCGGCGAGCTGCGCGGGCCGCGCGCGAGCCCGAGCACCTCGCCGTCCGCGCGGGCGACCACGAGGTCGGTCTTCGACCCGCCGCCGTCGACCGCGACGAAGAGCGGCGCGCTCACGCGGGCCTCGCCGTCCCGAACTGCGGCAGATGCTCCGTGCCCGCGGCCAGCAGGCGCTCGACGAGCTCCTCGGCCAGCTCGTACTGCCCGACGAGCGGATGCGAGAGCAGCGCCTTCCGCGCGACCACCGGGTCGCCGGTGCGCGCGGCCTCGACCGCGAGCCGCTCGTAGGCGATCACGTGCTGGACGAGCCCGAGCAGCTCCGGCGCGAGCGGCTTCTGCGGGAGCGGCTCGACCCGGCCACCGCCGACGCGCGCGGGGATCTCCACCACGTCGTCGTCGGCCAGGCCCGGCACCGCACCCGCGCTCCGCAGATCGACGACGTGCGTCTCGCTCCCGTCCGAGTAGAGCGCGCCGAGCAGCCCGAGCGCCGCCTCGCTGTAGAACGCCCCGCCTCGTTGCTCGAGCAAAGCCGGTTTCTCGGTGAGCCCGGGGTCGCGGTAGAGCTCGAGCAGCTCGTCTTCGATCTCGGCGACGGTCGTCGCCCGCGGGACGCCGTCGCGCTGCTCGGCGAGCACGCGGTCGTGCTCGTAGAAGTAGCGCAGGTAGTAGGACGGCACCGCGCCGAGCTCCTCGAGCAGCCGGACCGGGACCCCGCCCGCCTCGCCCGCGAGCCGCTCGGCGTGCTCGGCCAGGAGGCCCGGAAGCATGTCCACGCCGTCGAGCCAGACGGCCCGCACCCACGACAGGTGGTTGAGCCCGACCTGGTCGGCGAGCACGCGCGCGGGCTCGACGCCGAGCAGCTCGGCGGCCGTGCGCTGAACGTTGATGTTCACGTTGCACAGCCCAACCGCACGGTGTCCCTCGTCCAGCAGCGCCCGCGTCACGATCCCGACCGGGTTCGTGAAGTCGACGATCCAGGCGTCCGTCGCGGCGACCTCGCGCGCCCTCTCCGCTATCGCGAGCACGACGGGCACCGTGCGCAGCGCCTTCGCGAACCCGCCCGCGCCGGTCGTCTCCTGGCCGATGCAGCCGCACTCGAGCGGAATCGTCTCGTCGAGGAGTCGCGCCGCCTGGCCGCCGACCCGGATCTGGATCAGGACCGAATCCGCGCCGTCGAGCGCTCGGGAGAGGTCGTCCGTCTCGACCAGCGTCCCCTCGAATCCCTGGCGCGCGAGCATCCGCCGCGCGAGCCCGGCCACCACTCCCAGCCGCTCCAGGTCGATGTCGTGCAGCGCGAGCTCGTCGACCGGCAGCCGCTCCCGGTCGCGCGAGAGCCCCGACACGAACTCGGGCGTGTAGGTCGACCCGGCCCCGACGACCGCGATCTTCATCCCTTGACCCCCGTGAGCGTCACGCCCTCGACGAAGGCCCGCTGGGCGAGGAAGAACAGGATGATCACGGGCGCCATCACGATCAGCGTCGCGGCCATCGTCAGGTTCCACTGCACCTGGTAGAGCGTCCGGAACTGCGCGAGCCCGACCGACAGCGTCCAGTGGTCGGGGTTCTCGATCGTGTACAGCAGCGGCCCGAAGAAGTCGTTGAAGCAGAACAGGAACGAGAAGAGCGCGACGGCCGCGATCGCCGGCTTCGACATCCGCACCACGACGGTCGTCAGGATCCGCAACTCGCCGCAGCCGTCCACGCGCGCCGCGTCGAGGTACTCCTCAGGGATCGTCAGGAAGAACTGGCGCAGCAGGAAGATCGAAAACGCGTCGCCGAGCCAGTTCGGCAGGATCAGCGGCCAGAGCGAGCCGACGAGGCCGAGCTTCGCCCAGAGGACGTAGACCGGGATCACCGTCACCTGCGGCGGCAGCATCATCGCGACGAGCGTGATAACGAAGGCGATGTTCTGCCCGCGCCAGCGCAGGCGCGCGAGCGCGTAGGCGACCGGGATGCTCGAGAGCAGCAGGCCGAGGGTCGCGAGCCCCGCGTACAGCATCGTGTTCAGCGCATAGCGCCACATCGGCGCCTTGTGGAAGACCTCCGTGAAGTTGCTCCACTGGAACGGATGCGGCCAGAGGTTGGAGGACAGCGCCTGCTCGTTCGTCATCAGCGACGTGAGGATCATGAAGACGAACGGCGCGAGGAAGATGATCGCCCCGGCGATCAGCAGGCTGTGGTCGGCCACCGCGATCAGGAAGCGCCGGCGCCGCACGTCCGCGGGCGGCTTCCGGCGAACGATCGCCTCGGCCGTCGGGGCTTCGATGACGGCGCCGCTCATCGGCCGCCCGCCTGGAAGTGCACGAAGCGCTTCGAGTTGAGCACGATCGCCAGCACGACCGCGAACGAGACGGCCAGCAGCAGCATCGCGATCGCCGAGGCGTAGCCCATGTTGAAGTTCAGGAACGCCTGCTGGTACAGCAGCACCGGGTAGAAGAGCGTCGAGTTCTCCGGGTAGCCGAGGTTGGTCGCGACGGTTCCGGTGCTCGCCGCGGAGCCGCCCGCGATCGTCGCGGCGACGTAGGCCTGGGTGAAGTACTGGAGCCCGTCGATCACCGCGATCACGAGCGCGAACAGCAGCACCGGGCTGATCGACGGCAGCGTCACGTAGACGAGCCTCCGCAGTGGCCCCGCCCCGTCGATCTCAGCTGCCTCGTAGAGGTGCTGAGGCACGTCCACGATCGCCGCCAGGAAGATGATCATCATGTTCCCGACGCCCCAGATCGCGAGCAGCGTCAGCGACGGCTTGGCCCACGAGGGCGAGTCGAACCAGAGCGGTCCCTCGATGCCGAGCTTCGAGAGCAAGATGTTGACGGGCCCGGTCGCGGGGTTGAGCAGGTAGACGAAGGCGAGCGTGGCGGCCACGGCCGGGGCGAGGGCCGGCAGGTAGAAGACCGTCCGGAACGTCCCAACTCCGCGGCGCGCCCGCTGCAGCAGCAGGGCGATGAAGAACGCGAACAGCACCTGCAGCGGGACGGCGATCGCGAGGAACCAGAGCGTGTTCTTGACGGCGATCCAGAACGTCTGGTCGGTGCCGAACAGGAAGCGGTAGTTCGCGAGCCCGACCCAGCGCGGCGGGTTGAGCAGGTCGTAGTGCGTCATCGAGAGGTACGCGCTCCAGACGAGCGGGTAGCCGAAGAAGATCAGGAACCCCGCGAGCCACGGGCTCATGAACAGGAGCACCGTGCCGCGGCGGCGCCAGGCGGCCTTGCGCCTGGCGCGCTGCCGCTCGAGCGGTACCGGTCCGGACGCCGTGCCGGCGACCGAGCTCAACTCACGGCACCCCGCCCGCGCCGGCCTGCTTCAGGGCCGCGTTGATCTGGCTGTCCACGTTCTCCAGGCCTTTCTCGAGGTCAGTCGAATGCCCCGTCATGTACGCAGTGTTGAACGTACTGAACAGATTCTGGTTCTGGGCGCCGATGATCGAGACCGGGCTCGTCGCCGTGTTCGGGTTGTTGAAGATCTTCACGAACACCGCGAACCGCGGATCGTTCTTCAGCAGCGGCGAGTTCGCGCTCGCCGTCGTGGTCGGCACGTTCGCGATCCCGTTCGAGAGGAGCGCCTCGGCCTTCGTGTTCGTGGCCAGGTACTTGATGAGCTCCCAGGCCGCCGCCTTCTCCTTCGCCGACTTCGGGATCCCGAGGATGCTCCCCGAGGTGTAGCCCGCGCCGTAGAGCTGCGGCATCGAGTCGTCCACCGGCAGCGGGGCGGTCGCGTACTTGACGGTCGAGCCGTCCTTCTTGATCAGCGACACCCGCCACTCGCCGTCGAGGTTCATCGCGACCTTGCCGCGCTCAAACGCGTGTGAAGGCGAGAACTCGTCGCCCGCGCCGGCCTGCCACTTGACGAGGTTCTTGTAGCCGTACCAGTCGACGAGGTCCTTCTGCCACTTCAGGAACTTCTTCCAGCCCGGGCTCTTGGCGATGATCGAGTTCCCTTTCGAGTCGACCCACTTCGCGCCGAACTGCGGGCCCCAGTGCGCGGGCGCGTTCTCGTACCAGCCGTTGACCGGGTCGAGGCCGACGATCTTCAGCGAGCCGTCCGAGTTGCGCACGGTGAGCTTCTTGGCGTACTGCGTGAGCTCGGACATCGTGCGCGGCGGGTGCGTCAGGCCCGCCTTCCTGAACATGTCGGTGTTGTAGTAGAGGCCGTACGCGTCGGCGAGCATCGGCAGCGCGCAGCGATTGCCCTTGTACTGCGTGTAGTAGCGGGGCGCGACCGGGAAGGTGCTAGCCGGAATATTGTCCCGCTGCATGTAGTCGGCGAGGTCGATCCAGGCACCCGACGAGCAGTACTTGCCGCTGTAGTCGGAGGAGCTCGACTCGGCGACGTCGGGCGACTTTCCGGCGGTGATCGACGCGAGGATCTTCGTGTCGTCGATGCCGCCGCGCGTCGTGACGTGGATCCCCGGATGCGTCTTCTCGAACTCGGCGACGACCTGCTTCATCACGCCGAGCTCAGGGTCCGAGAAGTAGACCCAGTAGTTGATGTTGACGGGGTTGTCCGCCGAGAACGTCGTCGTGCCCGACGCGTCGCTCTTCTTCGAGCCGCCCGAGTCGCAGCCCGCCGCCGCCAGGATCGTGACCAGCACTGCCACCGCCATCGCCGCCCGCTTCATGAGCCCTCCTCGTTAAGTTTCCGAACGAGATTTATGACTCAGTTGGCTTTCCGAGTCAAGCGCCTGGACGTTTTCCACAGGCTTGGTTAGGGTTATTGACCATCGTGAGCGAGCAAACGCGCGCCACTCCGCCCCTTCTCAAGCACCTGAACGAGCGCACGGTGCTCGAGGCGATCCGGGCCGGAGCGCCGATCTCGCGCGCCGAGATCTCGCGCCGCGCGGGCATCTCGAAGCCGACGGTGTCGCTCGCACTGCAGACGCTCGTCGACTCGGGGCTGGTGCGCGAGGCTGCGGAAGGACCTGAAGGCCCGTCCTACGGCGCCGTGTACTTCGAGCCGGTTCCGGAGGCTGCGCTGGTGCTCGGCCTCGACCTCGGCGCCCGCTTCCTGCGCGGGGCGATCTGCGACCTCGGCGGCCGCGTTCGCGCGCGGCAGGATGTCGAGCTCGCCGAGGGCGGCGCTGCCGCGGCGCTCGGGGCGATCGAGGAGCTCTGCGCCGGGCTTGTCGAGGCGACGGGCCTCGAGCGGCGCCTGGTCGACGGCGTCCTGGCCGGAGTGCCCGGGGTCGTCGAGGGCACGAACGGCGTCGTCCGCCTCGCCGAGAACGTACCCGGGCTGGAGGGCATGCCGTTCGCCGACGAGCTGCGCGAGCGGCTCGACCTGCCGGTCGTCCTCGAGAACGACATCAACCTGGCCGCGGTCGGCGAGCGCTGGCGCGGCGCGGCCAGAGGCGTCGACGACTTCGTCTTCCTCTCCGTCGGCACGGGCATGGGCGCCGGTCTGGTGCTGGGCGGCGAGCTGCACCGCGGCCGCAACGGCGCGGCGGGTGAGATCGACTTCGCCCGCGGCGACGACGGCGAGGCGAGCGACCCGTCGGCCCCCGCGGTGTCGGCCCTCGCCGCGGAGCTCGCCGAGAAGGACGGCGAGACGAGCCTGACCCCGCCGTACGACGCGCGAGCCGTCTTCGGCGCGGCGCGGACGGGAGACGCCCTCGCCCGCAGCGGTCGTCGACGAGTGCGCGAGAAGGATCGCGCTGCACATCGCCCCGATCGCCGCGGTCGCGGACGTCGAGCTCGTCGTCCTCGGCGGCGGCCTCGGCGCGAACGGCGACCTCCTCCTCGCGCCCGTCCGCAGCCTGCTGGACGAATGGCTCCCGTTCCCACCGCGCGTCGAGGTCTCGACCCTGGGAGACGCCGCGGTGCTGACCGGCGCGCTCGCCGTGGGGCTCAGGTCCGCCCGCGACAGCGTCTTCGCGAGGCGCCGCGGGTAGTCAGGCGCGGAACTCGCGGAGCCGCTGGTAGAGCAGGAATGACGCGAGGCCGATCAGGAGCGCGGCGACCGCCCACGTCCAGTAGGTCACCAGCAGGACGACGAGGGCAATCAGAGCGAGGATCACCGCGACGCTGTTGATGGTGCGCACGAACGTCCCGCGGAGCACCGCCTCGACGATCACGAACGCGACGAGGAGAACGATCAGCTCGGCCCAGACGTTGCTCGGCGAGTAGAGCATCAGCACCGCGAGCCCGACCAGCAGAGCGCTGATCGACACCGCCGCCCAGATCTCCGTCGCGCGCATGAAGCGCATCGTCTTCACCGACACCGGCTCCGCCGAGTGCCTGATGTGAGCTCGAGGGTCGTCAGCCTCGCGCCCGCGCAGGCGCTCGATCCGCCGCCGCAGCCCTTCGAGCACAGCCTCGTTCTCGGAGCGCTCCTTGCGGAGAGCCGTGAGCTTCGAGGCCTGCTCGACCACCTCCGCGCCCAGCCTCTCGGCCTCGGCGGCGAGGTGCGGACTGCCGAGCATGCTCTGCAGACGGACGCCGAGCTCCCGCAGCTCCGTGGTCTGATCCGGGATGAGCGCGTCGAGCTCGCTCTGGCGAGCCTCGAGCCGCGCCAGCTCGGCCTCCAGCACGCCGACCTCGTCCGGCGGCGGCGGGACCTGGTCGAGCCCCGCAAAGGCGAGCGGGTCGAGCCAGGATGGCCGCGGCGAGCCGTCGCGCTCGTACATCGGCCCGGCCGGAGCGTTCTCGCCGGAGATCGGATCCTGCGCGTACAGGCCCCAGAGGCCCGCGGTACTTGCCAACCCAGGGCGTCGTCTCGTCGATCACGTTCGGCGTCCACTCGTTCGGCTGCTCCGGCCCGATCGACAACCCGTCGCCACGCGCGAAGTCGATGAACGGGATCCTCAGCGGGCCGCCCGTGTCGTCACCCTGGCCGAGCGTCGTGCGCCAGAACCCGCTGAACGCCTGGGCGAACCCCTTTACGCGCGCCGGAGCCGGGATCGGCACCTCCGCCTGGTACTCGCCCGCCTTGAAATACGACGCGTGCGACCCGGCACCCGCGTACACGACCGGGTGCCCGTCCTCGAGCTGAAGATCGGTGGCGTCGTCCCAGCGCCGGCGCAGGTCGGCGCCGTGGAAGTCGTGCGAGGCATACGCGATCCACTCGGGGACGAGCCGTCCCTCGTCCTCGTAGAGGTAGACCGAGACCATCTCCCAGTCCGCCTCGTGGTCGTTCACCCCGTGGAAGCCGGAGCGCCACGGGTTGTAGGCGAAGAAGAACCAGTACTGGCAGATCGTCCAGCCGCTCTGCCGCGCGACGCGGCCCTGGTAGATGTACCTCTCGTCCTCGCGGTGGATCTGTGCGTACTTCAGCGCGGCTGCGGCCGCCGTCGCGCCGGGGACGTTCCCGCGCAGGAGCAGCGAGAGCGAGAAGAGCCCGTCGCCGATCCGCGGCAGGAGCCCGCCGCGCGCGAGTCGGCCGACACCTGCGTGAAACGTGCTCTGCTGCTCCTTCGCGAGCCTCCGCTCGCCGGCGAGCGCCCGCGCGCTCTCCTGGAGGTCGAGTGCCTGGATGAAGCGCAGGTAGAAGAGCGACCCGAAGGGCGCCTCGCGCCGCTGCACGAGGCTCTCCAAGGTCAGCTCTCCCTCGGGGACGACCTCCTGGTCCGAGCCGTCGGGCACGTACAGCCACAGGCTGGCCTCGCGCAGGTAGCGCTCGACGTCCATCGGGAAGAACTTCTCGCCCTGCGTGTAGCGGACGATCGGCTCGAAGGCCCGGAGGATCTCGACGTCAGGTGCTGTCGACTGGACTGGGCTCGTTGATGATCGACATTCCGCGAGGGTCGGACTCCGAAGGCGATCTGGACGTCGAGCGGCGTCAGCACGAGCACCGCGACGATGTCCAGGGCCATGGCCACGTAGCTCGGATCGGTGTAGAAGAAGTGGCGCAGGAGCTGGTGGAGCAGGCTGACGACGGCCCAGGTCATGAACGCCGCCCAGGCCCAGCGCCGCATCCGCCAGGCGCCGACGGCGATGGCGATTGCCACGATGCCGAGCGCCACGTCGATCGCCCCCTTGGCGAGCTCGCTCGCATCGCCTCCGCCGAGGAGGACGTCGATCCCGTCGGCAAGCGTGGTAGGCGCCGACGAGGAGCGCGAGCACCGCGACGAACGTCACCGCTATCGGCCGCTTGGCGGGCCGGCCCGGGATGGGCTCTGTCGCGGTCGCCTCCACCACGGGTGAGTCTATGGCGGGCACGCGCGAGGCTTCAGCGTTATCCTGGCCCGAGTGGCTCAGGGAACGGCCGCGCGTGCGAAGTCGCTGGCGTCGAAGCTTCCCGAGCGCGTCAGCGAGCACAACCTCACGCTGGTGGCGGCGGGGGTGGCGTTCTACGCGTTCCTGGCCCTCGTCCCCGCCCTGATCGCGTTCGTCTCGATCTACGGGCTGTTCTCGAACCCCGAGGACGTGAAGCGCCAGGTCGAGGATCTCGGCTCGTCGCTCCCGGCCGAGGTGCAGAGCTTCCTCGTGTACCAGCTCACGCAGATCGTCAACGCCAGTGGCGCGGGCGTCTCGATCGCCGCGTTCGTCGCGATCGCGCTAGCGCTGTGGAGCGCGTCGGGCGGCATGGCCGCGCTGGTCACGGCGATCCACATCGCGCACGAGGAGGACGAGCCGAAGGACTTCGTCGTGAAGCGTGGCAAGGCGCTGCTCCTGACCCTCGGCGCGATCGTCTTCCTCGGCGTCGTCATCTTCCTGATCGTCGCGGTCCCGCCGCTTGCGTCCGACGTTGGCGGCTCGACCGGCCGAGTCGTGTTCGAGATCCTGCGCTGGCCGATCCTCGCGGGAGCGATGCTGGTCGGGATCGGCCTCCTCTACCGCTTCGCCGTGAAAGGCAGCGATGGCGGCTGGGCGGGGTTCCTCACCGCGGGCACGGTGGTCGCGATGGCCGGCTGGCTGGCCGTGTCAGCCCTGTTCGCCGCGTACACCGCGAACTTCGCGAGCTACGGCAAGACGTATGGCGCGCTTGCGTCGATCGTGGTCGTGCTGCTCTGGCTGTGGCTGAGCTCGCTGTTGATCCTGGTCGGAGCCGAGCTCGACGGCGCCGAGGGCTGAGTCACTGCATCGTGATGCTATGATGCAATGATGCCAAAGCATCGAACCACCGTTTCGATCGACGAGGGAGTGATGCGCGCGGTTCGCGTCAAGGCTGCCCGCACTGGCAGGCGCGATAGCGACGTGATCGAAGAGGCGCTTCGCCGCGACCTCGGGTTCGACCTGCTCGAGCGGATCTGGGAGAACGCAGACCTGGGCGAGAACGAGGCGACGAAACTCGCCGTCGAGGCACAGCACAAGACGCGGCGCGCGTAGCCGTTGCGCTTCGTCCTCGACGCGAACGTCCTCGTCTCGGCGCTGCTCTCACGAACCGGTGCGCCGGCTCGTCTCCTCGAGCACTGGCTCGCCGGCGAGTTCGAGGTGGTGGTCTGCGAGGCGCTCCTGGTCGAGCTCGAGCGAGCGCTCGGCTACACGAAACTGCGGCGGCGGATCTCCGACGAGGACGCAGCGCAATTCGTGACGTTGCTCCGGGACATCGGAGAGCTCGTACCAGATCCGACCGATCCCCCGCCCGTCCATTCGCCGGACTCGGAGGACGACTACCTCATCGCCCTGGCCGCCCGAGAGCACGCGCATATCGTCACAGGCGACGCGCACCTCCTCACGCTGCGGGAGGCCGCACCCGTACTCTCGCCGGCCGAAGCGCTGGAGCTCATCGAGACACGCTGACCCAGCGGACGCTCCGGTGCCAGACAGGCACCCGATCAGTCAGACGTCGAGCGCACGGCGCAGAGCCTCTTCGACTTCGAGAGCTTCGCCGGAGACAATCTCCCCACGTGACGCCTGAAGACCTCACGGTCGAGGGTGACCAGATCGTGACACAGCACGTACCCCCCTTGATCAAGCCCTGCCTCGCCGGCTCGAAGCTGAACAGCGGTCGGCAAGGAGCGCTGCTTCTCGACGGACGTGATCCGAGCGACGATCGCACTCTCGAGCGCCTGCTGGATCGGTTGCCACGAGACGATGAGCGCCGGTTTGTCGCCGATCTCCGGCCACTCGACGAACCACACCGCCCCGCGGGAGAAGCTCACTCAGCCCAGCGGCTCGCCACGGCCTTACGCGCAGCCGCCCGAAAGGCGGGACCCTCGGCATCCTCGGCGGCCCACTTCTGATACTCGGCCACGTACTCGCGGTCCCGAGCAAGCTTCTCGGCCGCTTCCACGAATGCCTCGAGTGTCGTCCTGAAGAGTGCGGACTGGTTATCGGGTCGCTCCAGCTCACGGACACGACGGAGAACCGTCATCCAGAAGACCGACATCGCCTCTTCGAGCTCGCCGTCGCTCGCCTCGTCGAGGAGCGACCCAACGGTCGCCAGGGCTTCCCTGGCACGGGGCCCGAGATCCTTGGAAGCGCGGAACGTGTATGTCCTCTCAGCAACAGGCATGTCCGAATACAACGTGTCTTACATCGTGTATTCATCCAGTATGAACGCGACGGCAACCGGATGCAAGAGAAGCTACGCGACCTCGGCGAGACGGCACAGGGCGTTCGCTAGCCGCATCTGCTCGGGTGTCTTGCAATTCGCGTCCAGCAGACGCGGTGAGCAGACCAGGTACGCAAGGCATGAGCTCGCGAGATCGCGACGTTGAGGCGGTTGCGCGAAACTACGGCGAGACCACCGCGCTCGACGCAACCGAGACGGGCGAAGCGCCCCAGGCCTACATCGTCACGATCAACCCGTCGTGCCTGGGCGGCGCGGCCGCGAAGAGTGCCTCCATGCGGCGGGGTTGGGCAACACCGCGCGTCCTTTCGCCCCGCGCGAGGCGCTAGGCGAAGGGCGCACCGTCTGCCCCACCCCTGGGCACGAGGAGAGGGCCGCAAGGCCCTCTCCTTATCTGCTGGCAGGCTTCGGTCGTGTCGGAGCCGCGACTCTTCCTGCCGGGATTGGCCGCCCGTGGCAGCCTCTATGCGCCCGGGCTACCGGAAGGCTGGTCTGCGCTCGAACCACCGTCGCTCGGCATGACCGGGGGACAGTTCGACGCCCTACGCGATTGGCTCCTCGCGGGGCTGCTGCGCCACGGTCAGCCCGTCACGCTCGCGGGGCACTCGCTGGGCGCCGCCCTGGCGATCGCCGCAGCAGCCGACCGGCCGGATCTCGTGGAGAGGCTGATCCTGTTCTCGCCCGCCGGGTTGCCGCTCTCGAAGCCGATGCGGTCGAGCTTCTGGCTGCTGGTCAAGCAGGTCGTCCAGGGCCTCTATCCGGCGCGGGAGGTTGGCGCCGTTGTCCGCGAGACGATCAGGCACCCCGCGGCGACGTATCGACTCTCGCGTGAAGCCCACGACCTCGATCTCCGCGACGAGATGACTCGAGTCGCCGTAGCCGGCATCCCCGCCCAGGTCGTTGCCTGCACCTCCGACACGCTCACCACGCCGGCGGTCTGCCGGACCGTCGCCGCCACGCTCGGCTGCGGCTGTGAGGAGATCGAGGGCGCGGGCCACATGTGGATGCTCAGCGACTGGCCCAGGTTCCGGGCCCTTCTGAGTGGTGCGAGCTAGAAGGCCGAGGTCGACGAGCCGCCGGGAGGACGAGTGTCGACTACCCATGGCCATGTCCACCCGGTGGCCGCGCTCAGAGCCAGCGCGAGAGACTCGAGCTGTCCGACCTGGCGGACTCGCGAAGAAGCCGCCGGGCGTGGCTTCTTCGCGAGTCGGGGCGGCGTGGCCTGCCAGACCGCCACCGTGAACCGCCTGTGCTCACGGCCGCCATCCGAAGGCCGGGCGGTTGATCGGGATCTCGGGGTTGCCGTTCCCGTACTGGAGGCGGAGCCGGTACTGCTTGCCCAGCGCCTTGGCGTGGAGCGTCGCCTTCGCCCGGTGCCCTGGATCGCCCTTCGCGGCCGCGTTCGTGGCCGGAACGAGAGCGAAGAGCGCGAGCGCAACGACCGTGCCCTTGAGGATGCGCCTGTTCATCGCTTCCTCTCCTTCCGTCTGTGGCTTGTACGACATGCCTCGACGGTACGTCGGCCCGGGACGGGTGGAAATTGGAGAAACCCCTACGGTTTCGCGGCGTTAGCGAGGGCGTGTGACGCGTTCGAGCACCCTGGCCGCGAACGGCATGTTCGGCGTGCGCCATACGTGTCGCTCCTCGAAGGGCCAGGCGTAGATCGGGCTTCCGTCGCGCACCAGCTCGAGCAGGCGTGGTTCGCCGAGCTCCTCGGCTGACCACTCGTACAGGTGCTGCAGGCGCGGCACGATCACCGCGTAGTCGAGCATCCGTCCGAGGCGCTGCTCGTCGGCGATGTAGCGCTCCACGTCGAGCGCGAGCGGATAGCGGTCCGGCAGCACGCGGCGCAGCGAGAGGAAGACGCCGGCCATTCCGAGTCGGGGGTCGCCGGGCAGGCGGCCGAGCGGAGCGAACCGCCCGAGCGCCAGGCGCGGCGCCGCGCCGAGTGCGTGCGCGTACAGCACGCGCGCCAGAGCGACGTTCATGAAGAAGCGCTCGGGTTCGCTCTCCGCGTCGGCGAGGTTCCGGTTCTCCAGGTACGCGGCCACGATGCTGGCGTTGTGCGCCCGGTACCAGTTGCGACCCGTCGGCCTCGCGCCGAACTCCAGCCAGAGCCACACGGGCCGCGACGACGGCTCGCCGGTCGACCCGCCGAGGAGCGCGACCGTCTCGCAGCCGTCTCGGAGCAGCCGCTCGTTGACCGCCCGCCACCACACGCTGCCGGGCGGCGAGGCGTCGAGCGGATTGAGCACCCCGCGGCGCGCCTGCCAGCGCATGAACGACAGCGCCGCCCGTCGGAACGGAAGGTGTCGCGGTGCGCTGCCCGTCGGGCCGCGGAACACCCGCGCCATCAGCGACAGACGCGCAGCCGGATCGTCGCGTACTGACGCGACCTGCGCCTCGGCCGAGGCGAGCGCACCTGCGGAGTGGCTCATCGCAAGAGGAAACGGTGTCAGGCACGGTCGGGGAACTGCAAGCCCGACCCCGAAGGGGCTACGCTCCAAGGTCTCCAAGTCAGGAGGATCGTGGGATCGACTGGGGTCGTCGAGGAGCCGATCAGCTCCGAGCTGGTGCTCGTGGATCAGGCGCTCGCGCGCCGCGCGCGGGCGGCGCTGCCCGATCCTCCCTGGCTGGTGCCGGCACTCGCCGAGCTGCGGGAGCGGGCCCCGGAGCCGGCTGCGGCGCCCGCCCTAGAGCGCCCCACTCGCCCACCGACCAGGCGTCGCCGGCCGAGCGCGGCATCGGTCGTCCTCGCGTGGTCGTGCTCGCGGCGGCTCGGGATCCTGGCCCTCGCCTTCGTCCCGCTGTCGCGCGGACCGTCCTTCGTCACGACGCCTGTGAAGCAGGCGGCGCCATCCGTGCCGCTCCGCCCGCCAGCCGTCACACGCGTCGAGCCTGCGACGAAGCCAAAGCTCACGCAGCCGCGGCGCGCGGCGACGCCCAAGAAGACGCGGCAGCACAAACCCCCGGCCGGGACTGGCACGAAGCCCCGCGTTTCGAAGCCGCCGCCGGCCCCGAAGCCGCGGACGCTAACGAGAGCGCAGCGTGCAGTCAGCTGGCGCCGCTATCCGACGGCCGCCTACTACGAGGTCTACCTCCAGCGCGGTTCGAAGACGCTCTACGAGACGAAGACGCTGCGCCCGAGCGCCCTGCTCCCCGCGCATCTCACCCTGCGGCCGGGCACGTACCACGTCGTCGTTCACCCGGCGATCCCGAGCGACGCCGGCATCATCCTCGGCTCCGCGATCTTCCGGAAGACGATGAGGCTGTGAGACGAAGCCTCAGACGCCCTCGGTCGCAGTCAGTCGTCCGGAGTTGATCGCCTTGATGAAAGCCTTGAAGTCCCGCTCGTTCTGATCTGCATAGCGCCCGGAGAAGTCGGTGATGGACTGGTCGAACCCGTCGCCCTTGCCCAGGTACTTACTGATCGCGACCGGGTCTCCCGATCGGGCGTGCGCACGAGCGAGGGTCCATCCGCACTGATGAGCGTAGAACGCAAGGCTCCTAGGCCTCAGCGTTTCAACGTCTACCGAGCCCTTCATGTCACGGAGCTGGCGCCAGTAGAAGAACCGGCTTGCCTCCGCGCGCTTCGTCCAGCCCAGGTAGATGTCGCTCGCGGCCTGCATCATCCGTTGCCCTTGCACGACGCGCTCGCCGGGCTGCTTGTAGCGGCTCTTCGGCAGATGGTCCTCGAGCACCGAGAGCGTCGCCTCCTTGACCTGCAGGAACAGTGGGTCCTGCTGATCCCGCCCCTGGAGCAAGACGATGAACGCTCGCGTGCCGACGCTGCCGACGCCTACGACCTTGCGAGCGACGTCGATCACCTCGAACTGCTCGAGCAGGTGTCGCCGATCGGGCTGCAAGGTGGCCCGGTAGGCGCGGAACTGCTCGTGCACGGCATGCTCCAACTCGTCGGCGGTCAGACCGTAGCTCGCCGGGTCCACGTCGCGCGCCGGGACGATGATTGGTGGCTGGCTGACGATCCGGTAGCGGCCGTCCACCAGTTCGCCAAGCTTTGAGAGCGCCTGCAGGCTGTCGCGCGTGCGTGCCTTCTCCGCGATCCTCTTCGCCCCCTTTTCTTGCTTCTTCGCCTCCTTTGCTTCCCTCTTTGCAGCCTTCTTCGGCGCCTCGAGCTCCTCGGTCCGCGCAAAGCTGCTGACCGCCTTCTGCAGCTCTTCCTCGGTCAGGCGCGCATACCAGACGTCCATCGTGGTCATCTCCGCGAACTCGGCCATCGTCGTCCGGTAAGCGTTGACGGAGGCGAGCGTCGCTTCGTGCGCCTCTGCCTTGCTGAAGCCGTTGTTGCGCGCCGCGATCGTGAAGCTCGCGGACATGCGCTTCACGTCGTACTCGAACGGGCCTGTCAGCGTCTCGTCGAAGTCGTTCAGGTCGAACAGCAGGGTCCGCTCGGGCGACGCGAACAGACCGAAGTTCGACAGATGAGCGTCCCCGCAGAGCTGAACGTTCAGGCCGGCCCTGGGTGTGTCCTTCAGGTCAGCGGCCATGATCTTGGCCGCGCCCCGATAGAAGGTGAACGGCGACACCATCATCCGCCCGTGGCGCACCGGAACCAGGTCCGGCTCACGCGTCGCGTCCTGCTCCTCGAGCAGCGCGACCGGGTCGGGGCGGTCCGCGGCCGGCTTCCAACCCGCGTGGCCCGACGGAGGTACCTGCTTCCTTGCCTCCTTGCCCGTTCCTCGACGTTGCTCGACGCTCGGGTGCTCGATCCTTGTTGGCGTGGCCATGGCTACGGCCTCCTTACCTCTGTGGCCTGCCTCGACCTGCGGCGAGCATATCGCCTGACAATCCGCTGGGCAGAGACAAAGGGCCCGCAAATGCAGGCCCTTTAATGGTGGAGCTAGCCGGGCTCGAACCGGCGACCTCCTGGGTGCGATCCAGGCGCTCTCCCAACTGAGCTATAGCCCCGCGGGCGGGACATTGTAGCCGCGTTACGCGTTGCGTTTGACCAGCGTGACGCCGTCGCGAACGGTCAGCAGCACCGCCGTCACACGCGGGTCGCCGGCCAGGCGGTCGTTCAGCTCCTTGATCGCGCGCGTGTTGTCCGACTCGTTCTTGTCGTCCTCGAGAACCGCGCCGCTCCAGAGGGTGTTGTCGAACGCCATCAGCCCGCGCGCGGCCATGCGCGGCAGCAGGAACTCGAAGTAGTTCGAGTAGTTGCGCTTGTCCGCGTCGATGAAGACGAAGTCCCACTCGCCCTCGAGCTTCTCGATCGTCTCCATGGCCGGCCCGGTGTGGACGGTGATCCGATCGGCGTACGGGCTCTGGGAGATGTAGCGGCGCGCGACCTCGGCGTGCTCCTCGTTGGCCTCGCAGGTGTGGATGTGGCCGCCCTCGGAGAGGCCGGCGGCCATCGACAGGGCCGAGTAGCCGCTGAACGTGCCGAGCTCGAGCACGCGCTTCGCGCCGAGGGCGTAGACGAGGAGCTCGAGGAAGCGGCCCTCGATCGTCCCCGCCAGCATCTGCGGCGAGGAGAGGTTGCGCATCGTCTCGTCCGTGAGCTCCGCCAGCAGCTCGGAGTGAGGCGTCGTATGGGCCTCTGCGTATTGCTCGATCTCGTCGGGCACGATCACGAGCCGATCGGCTGTTTGCGTGGCGCCTCGTCCAGCTTGCCCGCGCCGATCCGCTCGGCCATGTCCTTCGACTGCTCGCGGTAGATCGAGCCGTCCTCGAACTCGATCCACGGGTACGAGCTCTGGCCGGTCATCCGCTTCGTCTCGTCGCGGTTCCAGCGGCCCCAGGGCATCTTCACGACCTCGTACTGGACACCGGCCTCGTCGAGCGCCCTCTGCACCCGCCAGCACGGATGACCGCCGAACTGGACCCACATCTGCGTGCAGCGGTGGAGCTTGATCGCCATCGTCCTCCCTACCCTCGCTCGACCCGCGAACCGCCGACGATCGCATCGCGCCCGTCGCCGAACCGGACCCAGGCCTTGCCGTTGCCGTCGTAGTCGGGCGACCAGACGATCAGCGTCGCGTCCTCGCCGCCGACCTGCACGCGCTCGGTGCCCTCGGGCTCGGCCCCGCTCCAGACGCGGATGAACGGGTTCTCCTCGCGCTCGCGCCCGATCGTCGTCTCGTCCGTGTGGCCGGGGAGGACGCGGATGTCGTCCGGGAGGTGCATCAGGACGTTCATCACCGAGTCGCGGATCTGCTCGAGGTCTCCCCCGCCGACCGCGTCCTTGAAGAGGACGTCGCCGGTGAAGCAGACCTCGTCGTTGATGAGGAACGCGAGGTGGTCGTCCTTGTGGCCGGGAGTCGGCAGCGCGCGGATCTCGAGGCCGCCCGTGATGAGGTCCTTCTTCACGACCGGGATGCCGTAGTGCTGCATGACCTCCTCGTCGCCGGCGATGTGGTCGTGGTCGGCGTGGGTCGTCAGCAGGTGCGTGACCCGGAGGCCGTTGCGGTCGGAAGCGTCGAAGAGCGGCTGCAGCGGCGCGCCCGAGTCGACGAACACTCCCGTGCCGCCGGTCATGTCTCCGATCATGTACGCGTTCGAGAGCCACTCGGGGTGCATGCTTCGCGCGACGATCACAGCCCGCTAGGCTAGACGTTCGCACCGAGAGGAGGACGGATGGCCGGTCTCATGTCACGAGCTTCGGCGATCGTGAAGGCGAAGATCTCGAAGCTGCTCGACCGCGCGGAGAACCCTGCGGAGACCCTGGACTACTCGTACGAGCGCCAGCTCGAGCTGCTCCAGAACGTCAAGCGCGGGATCGCCGACGTGGTCACGGCGAAGAAGCGGCTGCAGATGCAGGAGACGCAGCTGCAGCAGAGCGTCGTCAAGCTCGACGGGCAGGCCAGGCAGGCGCTTGCGGCCGGCCGGGAGGATCTCGCCCGCCAGGCGCTCGAGCGCAAGTCCGGGCTTCAGCAGCAGCTCGTAGACCTCGACACGCAGACGAAGCAGCTCGAGGAGCAGCAGGCGAAGCTCGAGGCCAGCTCGAAGGCGCTCTCGGCGAAGGTCGAGTCGTTCCGGACGCAGAAGGAGACGATCAAGGCCCAGTACTCCGCCGCAGAGGCGCAGGTCAAGATCGGCGAGGCCGCGACCGGGATCGGCGAGGAGATGGCCGACACGGGTCTCGCGATCCAGCGGGCGAAGGACAAGACCGAGCAGATGCAGGCGCGCGCGTCAGCGATCGACGAGCTGACAGCCTCCGGTGCGCTCGAGGACTTCACCTCCGACAACACGGAGCTCGACCGCCAGCTCAGCGCGCTCGCCTCGGACAAGCAGGTCGAGGACGAGCTCGCGGCGATGAAGCAGGAGGTCGGCTCCGGCGAGGAGCAGAAGGAGCTCAAGCAGTGATCGTCAGGCTGATGAGCGAGGGCCGGTTCGAGGTCGACGACGAGGTCGCGAAGGGTCTGAACGACATCGACGAGCAGGCCGGCGCGGCCCTCGAGCGCGGGGACGAGGAGCAGCTCGCCGAGCTGCTGCGCCGAATGGCGGAGGCGGTGCGAACCAACGGCATCCGCGTGCCCGACGAGGACACCTCGGCCTCCGACGCGATCATCCCGCCCGACGACCTCTCTCTCGACGAGGCCCGTCGCCTGTTCGAGGACGACGGCCTGATCCCGGACCTGCCCGCGCCCTAGTAATCAGACGGCGCCCAAGGCGTCGGTGCGACGCCGACCATGAGGCCACGTCTGGGGTCAGACCCCGGCCGTGTCCTAACCCGCCACATGTTGCGGGCGGAAGGGGTTATCCGGCTACGAGGCCATGGCCGGGGTCAGACCCCGGCCGTGTCTGGAACCGCGATGCCAGGGGTCAGACCCCGGCCGTGTCTGGAGGGCGCCACGCCGTGTCTGCCCGTCACACCGGAGCGTCGAAGAGCCCGAACCAGCGGGTGAGGTCCTGCTCGATGGGAAGCTCCTTCTCCATCTTGGCCTTGAGCTCCAGCTCCTCCGCGTTGTCGCGCTGCTGGCCCTCGCCCGTCGGGATGAACGGCCAGAAGGCGCCCGGCTTGAACCCGTAGATCCAGAACACGCGCTTCTCCTTGAAGTTCCCTTCGAACGGGAACAACGCAGCGAGCAGCTGCGGGCCGAAGCCCTTCGCGTCGAACTCCGAGGCGATGACGTGGGCGGTCGTGACGAGGTCCTCGAAGTCGTCGTCGTGGATGACGAGCCACTCGAAGCCGAGGTTGTCCGTCTTCCGCTCGACCTTCGAGCCCGCCTCCTTGCTGACCGCGTCGAGCAGCTCCTGGAGGTCGTTCTCCGCTCGCACGAACGACTCGGCGGACAGCGACTTGAAGCAGACGCCCGCGGAGCCGGACGGCTTCAGGTCGAGCTCGGACTGGAGCGTGATCCGGGCGGTCGTGAGCGCGAAGAGCCGGTCCTCCGCCGGGTCCTTGAGCTTGCGCCGCCCAAAGAGGACGTCACGTAACCCCACTCGTTATTCGACCGGACGCCCCATCTCCCGGGCGATCTCGGCGAGCGCGGCGAGGCGCTTCTCGAGCGGCGGGTGATCCATGAAGAGCTCCGAGAGGCCCTTCTTGACGCTCGGGGGGAAGATGAAGAGCGCGCTGACGCCCTGGACCTCGCGGAGATCCTTCTGCGGGATCAGCGTCATCTGGCTCGAGATCTTCTGCAGCGCGCTCATCAGGTACTCGGGCGCGCCGGTGATCACCGCCGAGCCGCGATCGGCCGCGTACTCGCGGTAACGCGACAGCGTGCGGATCAGGATCCAGCTGAGGAAGTAGGTCACGATCGAGACGACGGCGACGATCAGCCAGACGGGCGGGCCGTTGTTGTTGTCGCGCCCGCCGAACATCCCGCTGTAGAGCCCGATCCGGGTCATGAGGCCGGCCAGCATCGCGAAGAACGACGCGAGGGTCATGACCAGCACGTCGCGGTTGGCGATGTGCGTGAGCTCGTGGGCGATGACGCCCTCGAGCTCCTTCTCGTCGAGCCGGTCCCAGAGGCCGGTGGTGACCGCGACGACCGCGCGCTTCTGGTTGCGGCCGGTCGCGAAGGCGTTCGGCATCGGCGTGTCGATGATCGCGACGCGCGGCTTGCGCAGGTCGGCCATCGCGCAGAGGCGCTCGACCATGGCGTGGAGCTGAGGCGCCTCCTCCTCGCTCACGATCTTCGCGCCCGAGGCGCGCAGGGCGAGCTTGTCGGAGGTGAAGTACTGGAAGAACGCCAGCCCGCCGATGATGATGACCCCGAACCAGAGGCCGACGTTGAAGACGGAAAACAGAACGACTGCGAAGAGGACGTAGAGCAGGCCGAGGAGGAAGCTCGTCAGGAGCATCCGCGCGGTCAGGCCAAAGTCTCGTCCGTAAGCCTTGCGTTTCATCGAGAATCGCCCTCCTTGAAGGCGAGAAGGTCCTCGGGAATTGTAGCCCTGGCGCTCACGGTCGCCGCGGCCGGCTCCGGAACGGCTCGCGCCGAGGCCGGTCCGCTCGCCGCGGTGATCGTCGTTCCCGCCTCCTCGCCCGTGTTCACGTCGCCGCGGGCGGCTCACGGGCTGCTCGTCGCCCGGGAGGCGGCGAGACCGTCAACGCGTCGCGCTGCGCTGGCCGCGCTGCTCCGCGGGAAGACGGGGAACGTCCTCCTGCACGGAGGCGTCCCGCGCGGGCAGCGAGATCATCTCGCTCTCGAAGCGGCCCTCCAAGACGACCTTCTACGTGGCGCTGCCGCCGGCGGGCAAGCACGAGAACATCGCGCGCTACCCGATCGCGGTCGTCGGGCCCGGGTACCACGGGGTGCTGACCTCGACCTCGACGCACGTGGACGGGCTCGTCGCGATCAGCGACGTGGCGCCCTCGGCGCTCGCGATCGACGGAGGCAAGAAGCCGGCGCATCCGTTCGCGCGCCTCGGCCGACCCGCTCGCGCACCTGCGCTGGCTCGAGCCGGCGGCTGCAGCAGGCGCACGACTCGCGCCTGGCCGCGCAGATCCTGCTCGCCTGCGTGATGGCGCTCTTCTTCGCGCTCGCGTTCGTGTCGCGCAACCCCGCGCTCGGGCGCGCCGCGTTCCTCTCCGGGCCGTGCTGCCTCGTCGCCGCGATGCTGCTGAGCTCGGTCGGCTGGACGCGGCTCTGGGAGACGATCGTCCTCCTGCCGCTGCTCGCGAGCGCGCTCGCGCTCGTCGGCGTCTTCCTGCGGCCGAGGCTCCGGCTCGCGCTCGGGCTGGTCGCGTTGTTCGTGTTCGTGTTCGCGGTCCTCTGGGCCGCGCCCGAGTGGAACAGCCTCGCCGCGCTCGGGCCACGCGCCGAGGCAGGCGGGCGCTTCTACGGGATGAACAACCAGATCGAGACGCTGCTGCTCGCCCCCGCGCTCGTGCTCGGCGCGCTCGCCGGCATCCGCGCGATGCCGTTCGTCGCGCTCGTGATTGCCGGCGGCTTCGCGGCGAGCTCGATCGGCGCCGACGGCGGCGGGCTGATCACCGTCCTCGCGGGTTTCGTCGCGCTGGGGCTGCGGATAACCCGGGCCACCCTGACGCAGGCGGCCGTCGTGACCGCAGTGGCGATCGCGGCCGCGTTCGCCCTGGTGGGGATCGACGCGGCGACCGGCGGCTCGAGCCACGTCACACGCGCGGTGGGCGGCGGCCCGGGAACGCTCGCGCACGACCTCGTCCAGCGGCTCCACATCTCCGTCAACCAGACACTCGGGAGCACGCACGCGTGGATCATCGTCGCGGTCAGCCTGGCCGGTCTCGTGTGGCTTGCGTTCAGGCGACCCCGCATCGCGATCCTCGACGCGCTCCTCGTCGCGCTCGTGGTCTCGCTGCTCGTCAACGACGCGCCCGCCGACGTGCTAGGCATCGGCGCGGGCTCCGCGGCGATCGTCTGGGCCTGGCTCGGACGAAGCGGCGAGCGCCTCGGCCCGACCGATTAGACTCGCCACGCATGCGCCGCCTTGCGTTGGTACTCGGGGTCTCCGTTCTCCTGCTCGCCGGCTGCGGCGGCGAGACAACGGTGTCGCCGACCGCCGAGACGGTCGTCGGATCGACGCCGCAGACCACGACCCAGCAGGGCCCGGCGCTCACGGGCAGCGCCACCGCCGGCGCGCCGCTCTTCAAGTCCCAGGGCTGTGACGGCTGCCACACGTTCAAGCCCGCAGGCTCGAAGGCGACGGTCGGCCCGGATCTCGACAAGCTCGCCGACTACGCGAAGAAGGCGAATCAGGGCTCGCTCGACGAGTTCACGCACGAGTCGATCGTGAACCCCGGCGCCTACGTCGAGTCGGGCTACCAGAACATCATGCCGACGACCTTCGGGCAGACCCTGACGCCGCAGCAGCTCGCGGATCTCGTCGCCTACCTGACGAAGGGTTGATCGACCTCAGAGCCGCGCGGGCCGATCCTGAGGGCTATCGCAACGCTCTCGCCCGCAAGGGAGCGGCCGAAGCCTTCGACGAGCTTCTCGCCGCCGACGAGCGCTGGCGCGAGCTCGAGACGCAGGCCAGCGAGCTGCGGGCGCAGACGAAGACGAAGGGCAAGCCCTCTCCCGAGGAGCTCGAGCGGCTGACGGAGCTGAAGGCGCAGCTGCAGCAGGTCGAGGCCGAGCACGCCGAGGTCGCACAGACACGGGACGAGCTGCTCGAGCGCGTGCCGAACCCGCCGGACCCCTCCGCGCCCGACGGAACGACCGACGAGGACGCCGAGGAGATCAAGCGCGTCGGCGAGCAGCCCGCGTTCGGCTTCGAGCCGCGCGACCACCTCGACCTCTCGGCGCCGCACGGCTGGATCGACCTCGAGCGCGCCGCGCGGGTCTCCGGGTCGCGCTTCGCCTACCGCGTCGGCGAGGCGGCTCTGGTCGAGCTCTCCCTGTACCGCTTCGCGCTCGACCGGGTCGTGGCGAAGGGCTTCGTCCCGGTCCTGCCGCCGATCCTCGTCCGCGAGGAGGCGATGTACGGCACCGGCTTCTTCCCGACCGAGGAGATGAACATCTACAAGGTCGAGCGCGACGAGCTCTTCCTCACGGGAACCTCCGAGGTCGGCCTCGCCAGCTTCCACATGGGCGAGGAGCTCGACTCGCTGCCGCGGCGCTACGCGGGCTACTCGACCAACTTCCGCCGCGAGTCGGGTGCGGCCGGGAAGGACACGCGCGGGATGTTTCGCGTGCACCAGTTCGACAAGGTCGAGATGTTCGTCTTCTGCGAGCCCGAGCGCTCGGCCGAGGAGCACGAGGAGCTGCTCGCGGTCGAGGAGTCGCTCGTCCAGGAGCTCGGCATCCCGTACCGCGTGGTCAACATCGCGGCGGGCGACCTCGGCGCGTCGGCGACGAAGAAGTACGACATCGAGGCCTGGTTCCCGGGCCAGCAGCGCTATCGCGAGATCTCGTCGACGTCGAACACGACCGACTACCAGGCGCGACGCCTCGGCGTGCGCTTCCGCCGCGACGGCAAGCTCGAGCCCGTGCACACCCTGAACGGCACCGCGATGACCGCGCGCTGGCTGATCGCGCTGATGGAGAACTTCCAGGACGAGGGCGGCGCGATCGCCGTTCCGGAGGTCCTGACGCAGTTCGGCGCCCCGCCTAGACTGGGCTAGCCGGCGGGGTGCCAGAGCGGACGAATGGGGCGGTCTTGAAAACCGCTGGCGCCGGAAACGGCGCCCGTGGGTTCGAATCCCACCCCCGCCGCTCTGTTGACCAAGAAATGCCTGACTAGCAGGGAATACGGGAGGGTGGGTCGGGCAGCGACAATGCCCCCGCCCGCCCGGCCCCTACCGCTAAGAAGCGCTCGGGCCGGGTAATCACTGTGGCGCAGTTGTGGCGCGCTCCGAACGTCGTTCTAAGCGCCCAAAGGAATCCGAGCGTGCTCCGTGTCGCGCTACGCGGTCCCGAGAAAATCGCCGCAAGCCTCGGCGTGAGTAGCGACTTCTTTGACGCCCACATTCGGTGAGAGCTTCGCGACTTGTCAGACCAGCCCGACTGGTCTTCGTCCTCTTAAGCGAGCTGGAGAGATGGGTGCGAGAAAGTGCTGCCCGAGTGTTCTCGGGGCGACGGGGCTTTCGCGCGCGCCCTCATGGAGAACGTCTAGGAAGGCCGTTGCAGTCTGTCGCAGCCTCAAGGCGTGTGGATGGCGTGGACTTCGATGACCTCCTGCTCAATGCCTGGGACGTTCGGCTTGATGTTCTCGTTGAACCAGCGGTCGTGTTGTTCCTGGCTTTCCCAGATCTCGGAGACGGTCAACGTGCCCTTGTCCTCGAAGGCGACGTGGTACATGAAGCCCGGCTGCGCCTTCAACTTCTCGACGAGCGGAGGCGCAATCTCGTCGTACCCCGACAGGGTCATTCCGGGCGTACGGTGACGGATGAGTACGGCCATGGCTGCTCCCTCTGTTGTTGGATGCCAGCACCACCCTTGCAGCTAAGCGCGACCGGCGCGGCACACGCGGAAACCCGAGTCCCACGTACCGTTCCGATCCTGCCGCGACGCGCCCTCGGCGGCTCGCGCGCCGATGACAGCGTCGGCAGAGCCGGCGCACGTTCGTCGCGTCGAGTGTCCGTGGTCCGGTCATGCCCTGGCGATCAAGGCGGTGACGCTCGACCGGCGCGTCGCTCGCGCCGCACTCCTCGCAGGCCGCGCCGTGCCCGCGGATGATCCGCCGTCGGAAGCGTCGCCAGGTGTGCCGTAGCCGCCCGACTTGGCCGGGTCATGGTCGGCTCGCCAGCGATCCCAGGACGAGCGCCGGTGCTCGGCGCAGCGAGCGCCGGGAAGCGCGTCGACGAGGACCTCGCCGCACCCGGGCTCGCAGCAAAGCCGGGTCGTCCTTCGACTCATCGAGCGAGCTCGTCCAAGTGGCGATCTGCTCCGGCGAGCCTCTTGCCGCTTACGACCGCGACGAGCTCCGGACAGGCGGAGCCCAGGGCCACGTCCATCCGGCTGCGGCACTCATGGCGCGCCCGAACGACTCGACATCGATCCGCGGAACTCGGCGGATTAGCGGAGCGGTTGTGCTTGGCCGGCTCCTCGGAACTTCGAGCGCGTGGGCGAACCCGAGCATCTCTTGATTTGTGTGTGCCTCGAATGACATGCCACGACGATACGGCCGCGAGGCGCCGATAGAAATCGGGGAAGTCCCCATGGTTTCGTTGTGGAGGGTGCCGGCGCTCAGGCTGAACGCCTCCAAGATGTACCACGACCCGGCATACCGGTGAGCCGGGGACGACAGCGTGACGCCGGGCCCAACCCTGCGGAGGGGGAGCCTTGCCTTGTCCCCGGCTCGATAGTTAGTCGTCCCTCAGGCGAAAGAGTTAGAGAGTCGAGCCGCACCCGCCCGCCTGAACGTTTCCCTTTGGGCGCTTCGCTCAGCCCGCAATCTCGATTCGGTAGACGCGAGAGCCCTTGATGCAGCGGATCGCGAAGCCGATCGCGCCACGCTCGGAGGGCGTGCACCTGTACCCGCCAGGCGTCCGGAACGTCATCTTGCCCGTCCACCTGTAACGGCGCTGCTCCCCTGCGGCCGCCCCACAGGTGAGGTTCCGCACCGAGGTGACGTAGATCAGCCAGTTCTTGTAGACCTGGGTCTTGCACTGCACGACGGCACCGGCCGGCACCGAGTGCACTGCCGGCTGCGGGCCGGGAGCGAGGACCTTGAGCGACCTCGAGATGATGTTCACGCCGCCGTCCGATCCGTCCGACGACGTGACGGTGACGCCCAGGACGAGGCTCCTCTTCTGCCGGACGAGGTTGAGGATGCCGGGCCTGAGTCGGATGCGCACGATGCTCGTACGGCCCGGCCTCAGCCTGAACGACTTCTGTCCTGCAGCACGCTTGCGGAAGCTGAGGTAGACCGACCCCACGCAGCGCGTCTGGACACTCCCGGTGCAGCGCAGCGCCAGGGGAACGAGACCGCTCGCCGTCACCGTGACGGGTTTGCGGCTCCCGAACGAGACGCGCATCGGCTTCGACGCCGCCTTCGTCACGAAGGTCATGTCGTCTCCATACGCCGTGCCTCCGGCATTGACCGCGACTACCCGGTAGTGGTACCTGGTCTTCGCGGCCAGCTCGGTGAGCTCGAACGTCATGTCCTTGTCGGCAGTTCCCTTGCCGGCGTCTTTCGACGGCGTGCGCGACCCGTACGCAGCCGTCTTCCCGTACTCCACGTACGCCGTCGTCGGGGACCCCTTCGGGTTGACGACCCCGTGAACGGTGGCGGTGTTGGCGCCAACCGGCTTCACGAGGCCGGTCTTCGCGGTCGGCTCCGGCGGAAGGTTCGATTTCGTCGTGAACGTCTTGTCGCCGCCGTACCCGGTCGCGTGCGTGTCGTCGTGCGTCGCGACGACCCGGTAGTGGTATGTCGTGTTGGGCTGAAGGCCTGCGATGGTGAACGACAGGGAGTGATCGTTGCTGTCGGCCGGGAGGGTCTGCGCGGATGTCTGGTGTCCGTACGAGGCGGAGGCTCCGTACTCGACGTAGACCGTCGTCGCCTCTCCCTTCGGATTGACGGTGCCGGCAACTGTGGCCTGGGTGGTCCCGATCGCAGACGCGTTACCGGTCGTGGCGATCGGAGGATTCGCGGCGTCATCGTCGATGATGTCGCCGGTGCCGAGGTTCCCCCCGAAGATGGACGCGTTGGTGGCACTCACGAGCTTCAGGAAGAACCAGCGCAGGGCGTCTTGCTGAACGGTGTTGGGAATCACCGAGACGTTGACCGTGCCCGTGGACTGGCCGGGAGGGATCGTGATTGCCGGGCTGAAGGGGCCGGTGCAGGTGGTGCTGGTGACACTGCACTTCGCCACGTAGTCCTGGCCCGACATCACCGGCACGTGCGGGGGATTTCCACTGACCCCGTTGACGGTCGTGAACTGCACGGTGGTCGTCCTGCCGCTCGTGATCCGGTTCTGGAAGCAGTGGTCGACCGTGATCGGAGTCCGCGAGATTGCAGAGCGCGACCGTGAAGGTCAGCGGAACCGGCTGGAACGCGAACTGCCCGGCCTGCGCCGAGCCCGCCGGCGACACACCCGTGAGCGTGTTGAGGCCCAGTCCGGAGAAGAGGTACGGTCCGGCCGGAGCGGTCGATGTCGAGCCGGGGCTGCTGAGGAAGAACGAGTTCGAGGCGCTCGAGGCGAATCCACTTGCGTTGGTGAGCGTCAGGCTCCCGCCGGCAATCCACGTCTGGGCGCCGCTGACCGTCGAGCCGGTGTTGCTCTCGAGGACGCGCGTTGTTGGCGATCATGACGACCGGCTGCGGGTCGTTGTCGGGGAGGATCGTTCCGGTCGCTGTGCCATCGCCGATCGCCGCGCCGGTCGGGTTGGAGAGGTTGAGCGTGAAGGTCTCGTTGTTCTCGTAGAGCGTGTCGTTGACGGTCGGCACGCTGATCTGGCAGGCCGTGGAGCTCGGCCCACACTGTCCCGGCTGGATCGTCAGCGTCCCCTGCGTCTTCGTGTAGTCGCCGGGCTGTCCCGCGGTTCCGTCGGCCGTCGTGTAGTCCACGGTCACGGCGTGCCCGCTCACCGCGGACAGGGTGACGACGAAGTTGGCCGTCTGGCCTTCGGTGACGCTGGCGTCAGCGACGGCGATCGAGGGCACGACGACCGTGATCTGGCTCGCGAGCGACGTCGCGCCACCGTTATCCGTCACCGTCAGCTTCGCGACGTAGGACCCTGCGCTCGCGTACGTGTGCACGATGTTTGCCGGGGGGGCGCCCGACACGACTCCGGAGGTCGTTCCATCCCCGAAGGTCAGCGTCCACGAGACGATCGAGCCATCCGAATCGGTGCTCTGCGATCCGTCGAACGACACTTGCCGCTCACCCGGGCTTGCCACGTTCTCCTTCAACGTCGCAATCGGTGGGTTGTTGGTGACGAAGGTGTGATCCGTCAGATCGCACTTCGTGCCGTAGGCGTTCATGGCGCAGAGCGTGTAGTGGAATGTGACCCCCGCCTGGAGGCCGCTGACCGTCGCGGAGACGCTCACCGGAGACCTCCCGGAGCCGGGGCTCGGTGACGCTTCCGGCGACGAGGAGCAGCCTGTCGTCCAAGCGGGTGGAGAACAGCTGGTCCCGTACCTGAAGACGGCCGAGGTGACCGTGGCGCCGTTTGGGTTGACCGTCCCTGCGAGCGTCGCGCCGCTCTGCGTGACGCCGGTCGCGGCGCCTGCGACGGCCGTGGGCGCATCGGGCGTGGTGAAGGACTGGTCGCTGCCGCACGTCGTACCGCCGGGCGGCGCGGGCGCGTTGGTCGCGCACAGCCTGTAGTGGTACGTCGTTACCGGCGCAAGACCGGTGAGCACCTTCGAGACCGACTGAGGAGTGGTTCCCGGGCTGGTGGTGCCGCTCACGTCGTTTCCGTACGCGGTCGTCGTGCCCCAGGAGAACGTGTAGCTCCGCGCCGTTGTCCGGGTCGTTGGGAGTCGATCGTCCCGTTGAGCGTCGCGCTCGTGTTCGTCACCCCTGTGGCCGGATCGGTTGTGACGACGGGCGGATTGGTCGCATCCGCTCCGGCGAGCGCCGGGAAGACGATCAGGGCGACGGCGGCGGCGAGCACGCCGAACGCGGGGTTCCTACGACGACCGCGGAGCCGCCCTCCGACGCTCTTGCCATCGACCCGCAACGCAATCCCCTCCGATATGGACCCTCGCGCGCCAGACACGCGCACTGCGGCGAGTATAGGTCAATTTCCTGCAAATTACGACGTTTTCGCGCGAGAACCCGGGGTTGGCCCGGCGCGGCTACCCGAGGTCGCCGGTCCAGTGGTACGCGCTCTCGCCGACGCCGATCTGCGTGAAGCTCGAGCTCGTGAGCAGGGCCCAGTGTCCGGGACTGCCCTTGAACATGTCGAACGCCGTCTGCGCCGAGGCGGGCGGCTTGCGCACGAGCGTGACCTCGCCCTCGTAGACCCCCATGTACCCGGCGTCCGACATGCGCTGAAACGGGTCGCTTCCGTTGCAGCCGGTGTGCGAGAGCCCGAGGTTCAAGGCTGAGTCCTGCCAGTAGGAGTGACTGTCGGCGGCGAGGCTCAGCTGCGAGTTGACGGTCAGGGGCTGGAGGCCGAGCGACCCGCGCGCCTGGTTGACGAGGTTCACGAACTGCTGCTCGTCGCCGTTGATCCCGGGGTGCACGGGCTTGAGGTACGTGTACGGCGACGTTGCACAACCCGTGCCCGGAGGCGGCGGTGGTGGTGGCGGCGGCGGTGGCGAGCCAGGCGCCGATAGCGGAACGACCTTCCAGCTGTAGTGCGTGCGTGTGCTCTTGTGGCGGCGCCCGTACGCGATCAGCACGAAGGTGTAGCGGCCGGGGACGAGCTTGCTCCACGTCTTGGGTGAGTGGCAGCGCCTGAGCTTCGCACGCGCGCGCGCGCGCGAGGACGCTTTGTCCCCGGTCCCCGGGAGTGCCTGCCAGCGCAGGCGGCAGCGGACGCGACGCGTCCCGGGGCGGGCGGTCCACCTGAACGTGGCCGTCGTCCCCGAGGTGACGAGAGGTGGAGTCGCCGTGAGCTTGACTCCGGGTCGGGCGGCCGCGGCCGAAGAGAGCAGTAGCGCCAGTCCGGCTGTTCCGACGGCGGCGAGGACGAGGACGTGTCGGCGCACCGGCACTCGACCTTAGCGCATCCGGCGGGTGGGATTCCCTCGACCGAGGGATATCGAACAGGCGGACATGGCTCAATGCTTCGTACTCAGGGGAAACGGGGGGGTTACCAGCGGCAGTGGCAATACGCGCGACAGTCCAGGAGTCCCATGCTGCTCAGGAGGTGGGAGGCGCCGTCGTGCTCCTCGACGAGCATCCCATCTGGCTCGACGCGCTCGAGGAGATCCTGGCTTCGAAGGCCATCCGGGTGATCGGGAGAACGACGTCGCCGGAAGCAGCGCTGAAGCTGGTGGATTCGGAGAAGCCGGACGCCCTGCTCGCTTCGCTGGAATTGTGGAGCTCGGAGATGGCTGGCGTCGAATGCCTTCGTCGCGCACGTGAGCTAGCCCCGGGGCTGCGGATCGTCGCGTTCTCGACCCATCACGATCCGCTCCATCTCAACGCGGCCGTGACGGCCGGGGCGGACGCCTATCTGCCGAAGACGGCGCGTGCCTCCGAGGTCGCCGAGATCGTCCAGGGCTGCCTTGTGGGAGAGAAGCGAAAGCCTCGCGCGCGTGAGGCAAACGGGAACGTCGGGCCGAAGCAGCCCGCCCTGACCGCGCGCGAGCTGGAGATCGTCCAGCTCGTCGCGCACGGCTACACCAACGCACAGATCGCGGAGCGCCTCTGCGTCACGAAGTGGACGGTGAAGTTCCACCTCGTCAACGCGTACCGGAAGCTCGGTGTGTCGAGCCGCACACAGGCGGCGCGGTACCTGTTCGAGCACGGGCTCTCAGGCCTCCCTGTCGAACGCTCGTCGTAGTCTGAGGCGTCCTACGGGAGAAACGACGTGCCGCCCGGCGCCGGGAACGAGCGCTCTTTGCGGATTCCGCACGGACGCCCGGAAAATACCTGCCCCTTTGGTCAGGCATCATTTGTTGCAAGTTGCCCCGAATGGGTGTAGAAACGCGCTAGTCGCTACGGCCATCGCCGAGAAAGGAGGCAGCGGGGGTCACGAGAGTTCGTAAGAGGAACGTGCTGAAAAAAGCAATGAGCTAGGAAACTGCGGAGGGGGAGCAATATGACGGTTAAGAAAGGTCTCACGAGACTCCGTGTGAGTCTTGTGACCTTCGTGCTGCTGCTGATTTCCGCCGGGCTGCTGGCGGCCTCGGCGGCAGCGTCAGGCGGGCTTCCGGCCAACAGTCCGGTATTCAACCCGCAAGAGACGAACGTCCCGTACCTGGCCTGGCGTGGCGAAGAAGTGCGCCTGGTCAAGTGCGGTCACGAGCTCGACGGCATCAACACCGGAGCTCCGACGTTGCAGACCAACGGCGGCTTCTTCTGGGGCGCTGGACGTGAGCATGCAGATCTTCGCGTACAGCGGCCCGCAGGAGAACTCGTTCGACGGACCCAAGGCTGTCCAGAACTCGGCCTCGATCTTCTTCGACCGGAACACGGCGAGGCCCTGCATCAGGGCGGACTTCATCTCCAACAAGGCCGGCATTACGGTCATCAAGCTGACGATCAGCAAGAACGGCGTCATCCTGGCCCAGCACGACTTCATGGTTGGGTGGATGGCGATCGCCTCGGCGAGGATGACCAACGCCGGCTCGGTCACCGAGAACGCGGGCGCGCAGCCCGGCAACTCGGTGAACGTCCAGGTGACGGGCTCGATCCCGCTGAACAGCGAGTTCCAGGCGGACTTTGGCCTGCCGGCCACGCTGACCATGCCGAACGACTGGGCACGGTGGGCGGGCGCGATGGCCACGACCGACCAGAACCTGGGAGGCGTGAACGCGCTCCCGGCGTCGTCGTACTGGGACATCCACGACTCGTCCGGCCCCGGTGGGGACGGCGGCAACCCCGACATCCACGTCGCGGGCTTCTGCTCACCCACGACACCGTCGACCACGATCGACCAGGTCGACAACTGCAACGGGCCCGGGATGGGCAGCCGTGGCAAGCTTCCGTTCTCGCGGGTCTTCGGCGACAGCGGCACCGGTGTCGGTCCGTTCGACCCGAGCTACTCCGACACCCTGCTCAGCGACGGCAACCTGAACTCGTTCGACGCACCCATGCCTGCGTTGAAGATCGTCTTCAACAGCAGCGGTGGCATGGGCGGCTTCGTCGACTTCGATCCGGAGGGTGGGGCGGGGCTCAACGCAAGTCGTGCGTGTACAACCGGCTCGCGCCGGCTGCCTGCCCGTTCGAGTTCGGTGTCACGAACGGAGCGCACAACCTGTACGCGCCGTACTACACCACCAACATCCCGGCGACCTCGCGTGATCCGTGGGGTGCCGCGTCCGGGACGGACGGGCCGGTCTACTCCGATTACACCGGCCAGCCCAACAACTTCCCGGGCTACGGGTGGTACGGCCAGTATCACGTACTGGGCGATCGCGCAGACCCTCGTCCAGAACGAGAGCCAGGACACGAACTGCCTGCTCACGACACAGGGCTACAAGCCGGTCTACCGGCAGACGAACGGGTTCCCGACCAGCATCGTCGAGTTCACCGACGAGCACGGCGAGGCCCGGGCCCAGTGGCAGCCGGGGTTGGACAACGACAACTTCGGCACCACGGTCGGCTTCGTGGACGACAACGGCGGCTGTGACCTCGAAGGCGTGAGCCTCGGGGCGCAGACGATCACCGCTGCCGCCCGCTACCCGTTCCAGCACGTCGCCAACGACGTCGCGGTGACGGGGACGATCACGAAGAACATCAACAACCTGTTCCGCAAGACGCTCTCCTGCGTCCGCAAGAACAACGTCTCCAGCGCCGTCGCCTACATCTGCACGGCGACCGCTCGGGACATCGCGGGCAACGGCGACGTCTTCAACGGGGAGAAGGTGTGCTTCAGCCGTGAGCCGGACAACGTCTGGTACAACGTCGGTGGGAGTTCCGCGCACCCGAACGGGTACTGCGTAGAGCTCAGCGGCGGAACCGCAACAGCGGCTGCTTCGGTGTCAGCTGAGACGCCGGGCACGCTGATCGGGACACTGATCGACGTTCAGGGGTACTTCGCAGGGGAGAAGCTCCTGCGAGACACCTGCATCGTCTCCGGGGCGGCTAGCAGCACGGCTGGACCGTGCCAGCCCGCCGGTGGCGGTGGCGGTGGCGGTTCGGGCGGCGGCGGCATCAAGACGCCTCCGACCACCCAGCCGAAGGCCGGCGCCAAGGCCACGGTGGTCTCGGTGCAAATCGTCATGACGGCGAAGGGCCGCGTCCTGATGGTGAAGGTCCACTCGACGAAGTCGACGGCGAAGATCCAGGTTCGCCTGATCAACGCCAAGGGCCACGTCATCAAGAACGCCCTCCGGGCGATCAAGACGAACAAGCGCGTGAAGGTCAAGAACCTGCGCATCACCAAGCAGGTCAAGACCGTGCGCGTGCGGGTGGCTAGCTGAGCTAGCTCAGCACCGCACAACGCGTGACTCGAGGGGCCCGCGAAAGCGGGCCCCTCGCTTCGTGCCGCCTCGAGCGCGAGCACGCGAAGGCGCCCCGAAACCGTAGGGGTTTCTCCAATTTCCATTGCTTCCCGGCGGACGTACCGTCGTGGCATGTCGTACATGCCACTGTCGAAACGAGAGGAAGCGATGTACAAGCGAATTCTCAGGAAGCGGATCCTGAAGGGCCTGGTCATCGCGGTTGCGCTCTTCGCGGTGATCCCCGTCACAAACGCGGCGGCCAAGTCTGGGCCAGGTCAAGGAGCAAAGACCGCCCGTCACGCCAAGGCGCTGACCAAGCAGCACCGTCTCCGCTACCAGTACGGCTCCGGCAACCCGGCGATCGAGATCCCGGTCAACCGGCCCGCCTTCGGCTGGCGCCCGTAAGCCACGCCGCGCAGATCCTCGAAGAAGCCGCTTCGGCGGCTTCTTCGATGTTCGCTACGTCACATGCACATCCAGCCGCCGTCGACGATGAGGTTGATGCCGTTCATCGCCTCGTTCTCGAGCAGGAACCGTGACGCGCCGACGACCTCGGCCATCGTCACGAGACGTCCGATCGGCGTTCGCGCGATCAGTGCGTCGCGGCGCTCGGCCGGCATGTCGACCCACTGCGGGCTGTCTCCCACGATCGCCGGGTGCAACGCGTTCACGCGTCGGGGCGCGAGCTCGATCACGAGCGTCCGCACCATGCTCGTCACCGCGCCGTTGACGGCCGTGACGGTCGTCGAGCCCGGATAGGGCCGGTCGCGGGCGAGCCCTCCGAAGATGAGGATCGCCGAGTCGTCGCCGAGCCCGGGGAGCAGCGAGTGGATCACCTCCGTGTACCCGACGAGCTTGAGCGTCGCCAGGCGCAACGCCGCGTCGATGTCGTACTCCGCGACCTTGTTCGTGTCGCGCTCGATCGCGACGAGCACGAGGTACTCGACGTCGCCCACGTCCGCCAGGCGCTCCGCGATCGTGTGCGGATCGGCCAGGTCGAACCCGATGCCGCGGGTGCTGCCGCCGATCTCCTCGGCGGCAGCCTCCGCGCGAGCCTGGTCCCTCCCGGTCACGACGACCTCGCGGCCCTCGTCGGCGTACGACTGCGCGACCTCGCGGCCGAGGCCCTGGGTTCCTCCGACGACGACGACCTTGCCTGCCGCCATCCGCGCTACACCGCCGCTGCCGACTCGGCGGCCCAGTCGGGCAGCAGCCCGCCGGCACCGAGGATGTGGTTCCTCGACTCGTCGAGCGTCCGGAACACCTTGTCCAGGTCGACGCCGACGAGCTCGCCGTTCCGCTTGACGGCGTTCCCGGCGACGAACACCGAGTCGACGTTGGACGTGTCCGAGAAGACGACGATCGTGCGCAGTCGGGTCCAGCATCGGCGCCGTGTTGATCGCTCTTGTCTTCAGCAGGACGATGTCCGCCTGCTTGCCCGGCGTGAGCGAGCCGACCTTGTCCTCGAGCATGATCGATCGCGCCCCGTCGATCGTTGCGAACTCGAGCACGTCCTTGTGCGTGAGCTTCGGCGCGAACGCGATGTCCGGCGTGTCGGTGAACTCGAGGATCCGGTCGTAGGCGAGCGCCGTCCGCATCTGCGTGAACATCTCGCCTGGGACGCTCGAGACGACGTCGACGCTGAGCGACGGTCGGACGCCGCGGGAGAGCATCTTCCCCGTCGGCGGCGGCCCGTGCCCCATCAGCATCTCGACGTAGGGCGCGATCGACGCCTTGCCGCCGGTCTCGGCGATCCAGTCGAGCTCCTGGTCGGTCAGGTCGGTCATGTGGATGTAGCAGACGTCGGGACCCATCAGCCCGAGGTCGTGCATGTCTTTCACGGGCTCGTAGTGCAGGTTGTGGAGCCGCATGCCCACGTGGACGCTGATCAGGATCCCGAGCTCGCGCGCGAGCGCCCAGTCGTGCTTCGCCACATCGGCGTTCACGTTGCCGGGCTGGCGAGCGGCCATGGCCAGGGTGAGCAGGCCGTCGTCCGACGAGAAGTACGTCTCCCGGATCCGCCGGATGTCCTCGGGATGGTTCAGCTCGCTCAGCATCCACCACTCGCCGCCCGTCGGCATGCCGTGGGCGTAGACGGCGCGGATGCCGGCATCCTTCAGACCCTGGATCGCCGCGTCCGAGTGATCGGGCGTGTTGCTGATGTGCGACCAGTCGAGCAGCGTCGTGACGCCGCCGTTCAGCGCCTCGAGCGCGCCGGCGTAGTCGCCGATGTGCACGTCCTCCGGGCGGTAGAAGCCGCCGACCTGGCCGAGCATGACGGCGAAGTAGTGGTCGAGCGTGCAGCTCGGGAGGACGCCGCGGACGGGCGTCTGCCACGTGTGCCGGTGCGTGTCGACGAAGCCCGGCATGACGATCATCCCGGTCGCGTCGATCTCTTCTGCCTCGGATGCCCCGAGGCCGCGTCCGACTTCGACGATGGCGCCATCCTCGACCAGGACATCGCCGTTCGGGATGTCGCCGACGTCGGGATCCATCGAGACGACGAAGCCGTTGCGGATCAAAAGGCGTTGCGAGCTCATGGCCCCTCTTCTCCTTGGCTTGCGTGATACGGAATGCGCGGTCTGAGGCCGACGCATGTTCAGCGAGCATAAACGGACGCCGCCCGGACAGTCAACGCGCCTATGAACGCGCGCGTCGGGCGTGAAGCAGCGGTAAACGCTTCGCCCGATCTCCGAAATTTCCGTTCGGTGATGGTTGACACTTTCCTTCGCAGATGGTCAGAATGCAGCCCTGTTCGGGGCTACCCCTCAAAGGAGCGGGTGAACGCGCAGGGAGGTACCGAGGGCGCTGTGGCTGCACGGAGGCCGCCGCATGACGTCTTTGCTCGCCGAGGCGCTGGTCGGCGCGCGCTTCATGCCGGTCTGGATCGCGACGGGAGTGCTCGTCGTGGTCGCGGCGATCATCGCGCCCGCGGCGCTGCAGAGCACCTCGTGGGCCTTCGTCCTGCCGTACATGACGGTCCTCGCCATCGCGGCGCTCGGCCAGATGCTCGTGATCATGCACGCCGGAATCGACCTCTCGACTCCGGGCGTGATGTTCCTCGGCGGCTACCTCATCGTCGGCGTCGGCAACCACTCGAACAACCGCCTGTGGATCGGGATCCTCGCCTGCCTCGGCCTGGGTGTGTTCGTGGGTCTCGTCAACGGGCTCCTCGTCGGGATCCTGCAGCTGAACCCGCTGATCGTCACCCTCGCGGTGGGGCAGATCGTCTACGCCGAGGGGCTGAGGTACTCCAAGGGGCTGGCGGAGGCCGAGGTGCCGTCGCGGCTGTCGGACTTCGCACAGAACCGGCCCGTCGGGATCATCAGCCTCGTCTTCTGGACCGGCGCGGCGATCACGCTCCTCGTCGCGCTGCTGCTCCGCTACACGGCGGCCGGCCGGCGCTTCCAGGCGGTGGGGGCGAACCCGAGAGCCGCGTGGATGGCGGGCGTGCACATCCGGGCCTACGTCGTGTTCGCGTACACGGCCGCGGGCCTGCTCTACGCCACCGCGGCGGTGCTGCTCGCGGGCGTGCGCATCAGCGTCGACCCGGCGTTCGGCGCCGCCTACCTGCTCGCGCCGATCGCAGCCGTCGTCATCGCGGGGGCGTCGCTCTCGGGCGGGCTGGCGAGCGCGACCTCGACGTGGATGGCGGCGCTCGCGCTGACGCTCCTCAACCAGATGCTCCTGATCCTGGGCATCGCGATCGGCTGGCAGTACATAGTCTTCGGCGCCGCGATCATCGTCGGGATGCTGATCTCCGGCGACCGAATCGCATCGCTCCTCGGCCGCCTCATGCGGCCCAGGGCGTGCGCCCACGAATATCGCCCCGGTAAACGAAAGCACGAGTTGAGAACGCGAAAGGAGGAACGACGATGCAGGTACCAAAGGTGAGCGAAGGGAGGCGGTGGCAGCTGGGCCTCGGGGTCACGCTGCTCGCCGTGGCCCTCGTCATCGTCACGGCCGCCCTCGGCGGCACGAGCAGCAAGTCGGTGGGGTCGCAAGAAGGCGAAGGGCGGCTACGGCGAGGTGTACAAGGCGAACCCCGCCGTCCTCAAGAAGACGCTCTTCGACGCCAAGCTCCTGCCGCCCCGCGGTATGGCGCGCAACATCGCACTGGCCGCGTTCGGCCGTGCGAGCAAGAAGGTCAACTACAACCTCGCGCTGAAGTGCTGGAAGAACGACGGCTGCAAGACCGGGACGGGAGGCAAGCTGACCGTCGCCTACGTCGAGCCGTTCGGCGAGAACGTCTACCGGCACATCTCGAAGATGGAGTTCATCCTCCAGGCGCTGACGTACAAGTCGATCGGCAAGATCATCTACCGGTCCGCCCATTCCGACCCGAACCAGGCTCTGGCCGACTTCCGGGCGATGATCGCGCAGCACGTGAGCGCGATCGTCACCTATCCGGACTACGCCGACGCGATCCTGCCGGCGTTCAAGGAGGCGAAGAAGGCCCACATCCCGGTCGCGACCTACGCCTGGGGCTACGTCGCCGGGCCTGGCGTGAACTACACGACCGTCGTCGGCGAGAACGTCTGCAAGACTCGGCCGGGCATAGGCCGCGATCATGAACAAGTACGTCAAGTCCGGCGACATCGCCTTCCTCGGCGGCTTCCCGGGCAACCCGCTGTCGGCGGGCTGGCAGAAGTGCGAGGAGCCGGCGCTCAACCCGAACATCCACGTCGTGGCCAAGGAGCCGACCAACTGGGACGCGTCGAAGGTCCAGCAGGTCGTCTCCGGAATCCTCGCGGCCCATCCCAACATCAAGGGCTGGAGCTACGAGTACGGCCTCGGCATGGCACAGGGCGCGTTCGCGGCGTACCAGGCTGCGGGCAAGCCGTTCAACGCCGTTCTGACGCTCAGGACCGACGACGTCGGGATGGGCTGCAAGACGAGGCAGCTGCACAACCCGAAGCTGAAGGTCTACTACGAGACCGCCGGGAACTCGCAGATCCGGGTCGCCCTGACGGCCCTGATGATGCGGCTCAAGGGCGCAAAGATCCCGCCCAAGATCGTGTTCCCGATCCAGCTGCAGAACGAGGCGAAGCGCACGCAGTGCCTGAAGGGCTATCCGACGGCAGCCTCCGGGACGTCGCTCGTGCCGCTGAAGCTGATCAAGCGGATGTATCCGAAATAGAGGAGAACAGGTAGATCCTGAGTCACAGGAACGAATGTCGAGTCCCGGGCCCGAGAGCCCTGTCGTGCTGTCCCTTCGCGACGTCTCGAAGGCGTTCGGAGCCGTGCAAGCGCTTCGAGACGTCAGCGTCGACTGTCGCGAGGGCGAGGTTCACGCGCTCGTCGGGGAGAACGGGTCCGGGAAATCGACATTGCTCGGGATCGCAAGTGGCTTCCTAAACCCGGACAACGGCGCCGTCGAGATCGGCGGACGGCGCCGGCGCCGGGGGTCTCCCGCCGAGGCCCGGAGATTCGGCCTCGGCATCGCGTATCAGACCTACTCGCACGTCCTCGACCTCTCGGTCGCGGAGAACCTCTATCTCGCCGTGCCCGGAAGCGAGCGGCCGGCCTACGGGCGGATGGACGCCTGGGCGGCGTCCACGCTCGAGGAGTTCAAGCTCGACGTCCCCGTGAAGGCGCCGGTCGGGACGCTGTCGCTCGTGGAGCGGCAGCTGCTCGAGGTCGTCAAGGCCCTGCTGGCGAAGCCGAAGGTGCTCCTCCTCGACGAGCCGACGACGGCGCTCGGCCCCGAGGAGGTCGCCCAGCTGCACGAGCTCGTCCTCGAGCGGAGCAGGGCCGGGGTCGGGATCGTCTACGTCAGCCACCGCCTGCCGGAGGTGCTCGGGATCGCAGATCGCATCAGCGTCCTCCGCGACGGCGTCAAGCAGGGGACGTTCGAGGCCGCCGGGATGACCGAGGAGACGCTGGTCGCGCACATGATCGGGCGGCCGCTCCAGCTCGCCTTCCCGGAGCGCGACGGCGAGGGACGCGCCCCCGAGGTGCTCCTCGAGGTCTCGGGCCTCCGGGGCGACCGCTTCGGCCCGATCGACCTCAAGGTCGAGAAGGGCGAGATCCTCGGCATCGCGGGGGCCGAGGGCAACGGCCAGGTGCAGTTCCTGCGCGCGCTCGCGGGTGTCGAGCGCCCGGACCGGGACGGCCTCGTGCGACGGCGACGAGCTGAACACGAGATCGCCGACGGGCGCCCTGCGTGCGGGGATCGTGCTGCTCAGCGGCGACCGGACCCGCGAGTCGCTCTTCCCGGTCCTGAGCGTCCGCACGAACACGACGATCCAGGTGCTGCGGTCGCTGGGCACCGATGGGATTCCTGCGCCGCGGCCGTGAGAAGCGCACGGTCGACGACATGGTTCGGCGGCTCCGCATCCGCATGGCTTCGATCGAGCAGCCGGTTCAGTCGCTCTCGGGCGGCAACCAGCAGAAGGTCTCGCTGACGCGCCCGTTCCTGCGCGGGGACGTGAAGGTCATCCTGGCCGAGGAGCCGACCCAGGGCGTCGACGTCGGCGCGCGCTTCGACATCTACGAAGCGCTTCGGGCCAAGGCGAACGAGGGCGTGGCGCTCATCGTCAAGTCGAGCGACCCGCTCGAGCTCGCCGGGCTCTGCGACCGGGTCGTCGTCATGTCGCGCGGAAAGATCGTCGACGAGATCAGCGGAGACGAGCTCGGCGAGCGCAGGATCGTCGAGGCGATCGTCGGCGACACGACGGCGGGCAGCGCTTGAGGTTCCGGGGCTGGATCCCCCTCGTGCTGCTGGCGGTCCTGATCCTCGCCGTCGGCGCGTACACGGCGGTGCGCCAGGACGCGTTCCTGACCGAGTACAACCTCAACAACCTCCTGCTCGCGACGATGCCCCTCGCGCTCGTCGCGATCGGACAGACGAACGCGCTGCTCGTCGGCGGCTTCGACATCTCCGTCGCCGCGCTCGTCACGATGTGCGTCGTCACGGCCTCGTTCACGCTCAAGCCCGACGAGACGACGTTCGCGCTCTTCCTCGGCTCGCTGGCGATCCTCGGCGTCGGTCTCGCGACCGGAATCTTCAACGCGACGCTGATCCGCGTTCTCCGCCTGCCGTCGATCATCGCGACGCTCGGCACGCTTCAGCATCCTCGAGGGCGCGGCGCTCCTGCTGCGAGACCATCCCGAGGGCCCGATCAACAGCGACGTCATCGACGCGCTGACCACGAGCGTCGGCTTCATGCCGGTCGCCTTCATCGGCGTCATCGTCCTCGTCGTGCTCGCCGATCTGTGGCTGTACCGGTCGCGAACCGGCATGGCCGTGCGGGCGGTCGGCCTCGACGAGACGTCGGCGCGCCGGCTCGGGATGTCGACCGGGCGCATCGTGTTCCTCGCCTTCGTCGTCTGCTCGGTGATGGCGTCGATCGCCGGCTTCTTCGAGTCGGCCCAGGTCCAGATCGGCTCGCCGATCATCGGCAACTACGCGCTCACGAGCATCGCCGCCGCTGTCCTCGGCGGCGCGAGCCTCGCGGGCGGGCGAGGATCCTTCGTCGGGACCCTTCTGGCGGCGCTCTTCCTCTCGGAGATCGGCAACGTCCTGCCGCTCTTCTCGGAGCCGACCGAGTACGCAGCGATGACGATCGGCGTGCTGATCCTGCTCGCGCTCGTGCTCTACCAGCTGCCCGAGCTCATCGCCCGCTGGCGCTCGGGCCGGCAGAGCGTGGGCCGCCTGCAGTCGGGCGAGGGCGAAGCGCCCGCGGCCTAGCTCTCGAGCCGGCGTCGGGCGAGGTCTCTTCGCGCGGGTCGGCCTCCCGGCCGATCACGACCCAGATCGCGTGGACCGGCTCGTCGCCGACGGCCCACAGGCGATGCGGCGACGACGAGTCGAACGCGATCGACGCGCCCGGCCCGAGCTCGTACTCGTCGAAGCCGACGCGCACGCCCAGGGTGCCGCTGCTGACGTAGCCGTACTCCTTGCCGCCGTGCGTCATCAGCGCATCCTCCGCGCACGACGCGGCGCCCACGGGATAGACGACGTAGAGGAACTCCACGTCGCGGTCGCTGTGAGGCGTCAGCCGCTCCCAGCGCACTCCGGACGCGAGGTTGATCACGAGCCGCGTCTCCGGGCACGCCGGCCAGGCCGCCGCCGTCGTCGTTCAGCCGGCGCACGATCCGCTCGCCGGACCGCACGTCGCCGAAGACGTCGCTCATCGTCATGCCGAGCTCCGTGACGAGCGCGTAGAGCGTGCTGACCGACGGGTTCACGCGGTCGAGCTCGATCTGCGAGACGAGGCTCGGCGAGACGCCGACGCGGCGCGCGAGCTCGCGCAGGCTGATCCCGAGGCGCTCCCGCTCCGTCCGCAGGCGGCTGCCGACCTTCGACGCCTCGACGGCGCGGTCGAGAGCCTCTGAGCTCGACGTCGCGTTGCTCACTCGAGCCTCCTCCGGATCTCGTCGGCGATGCGCTCGGGCCCCGGCAGGAACGCGTCCTCGAGCGGCGGGCTGTACGGGATCGGCGTGTTCGGCGTCGCGATGCGCCAGGCGTCGTCGAGGTATCCGAGCCCCTGCTCCACGACCGAGGCGAGCACCTCGCCCGCCCAGCCGCCGGTGAGCGGCCCTTCCTCGACGATCGCGATGCGGTTGGTCTTCTTGACCGAGGCGAGGACGGTCTCGACGTCGAACGGGCGCAGCGTGCGCAGGTCGATCACCTCGACCGAAACGCCGTCCTGCTCGAGCGCCTCCGCCGCCTCGAGGCTGTCGTGGACGCTCTTCATCGCGGTGACGACCGTGATGTCGCTGCCCTCGCGGACGACCTTCGCCTCGCCGAGCCGGCCCACGCTCGCCGTTCACCTCGCCCTCGAGCGTGTAGAGCCGCTTGTGCTCGAAGAAGAGCACCGGGTTGTCGTCGCGGATCGCGGCCTTCAGCAGCGCCTTCGCGTCGGCCGGCGTCGACGCGGCCACGATCTTGAGGCCCGGGCACGCCCATGAACCACGAGACCGGCATCTGCGAGTGGATCGCGCCGAAGCGAGCGCCGCCTCCGACCACCGAGCGGATCGTCAGCGGCACGCTCACCTGCTCCTGCGTCAGGAACCAGTACTTGCTCGACTGGTTGACGAGGCTGTCCATCGCGAGCGTGAGGAAGTCGCCGAACATGATCTCGAGCACGGGCCGCAGGCCGGTCACCGCGGACCCGAACGCGGCTCCGGTCATGGCCAGCTCGGAGATCGGCGTGTCGAAGACGCGCTCCGGGCCGTACTTGTCGTAGAGGCCGGTCGTCGTCGCGAACACGCCTCCTGCGGCGGCGATGTCCTCCCCGAACAGGATCACGCGCTCGTCGGCGGCCAGCTCCTCGTCGAGGGCGTCGCGGATCGCGGTGCGGAACGGGATCGGCGCCATCAGAGAGTCAGGGCGAGCGGCCGCTCGAGCAGCTCGCGTAGCCGGGACAGGAACCTCGCGCCGTCGGCGCCGTAGACGACGCGGTGGTCGCAGGTGAGGGTGACGGTCATCAGGTCGCGGAAGGCAACGCCTCCGTGGTCGTCCTCGACAGGCTCGCGCCGGGCGCCGCCGACGGCGAGGATCGCGACCTGCGGCGGATCGATGATCGCCTCGAACGACCGCACGCCGAACATGCCGAGGTTCGAGACGGTGAACGTGCCGTCGTGCAGGTCCTCGGGCGCGAGGGAGCGGCTGCGGGCGGCCTCGGCGAGCCGCTTCGTCTCCTGCGCGATCTGCGCGAGGGTCTTCTCGCCGGCGTCCTGGACGACCGGCACGAGCAGCGCGTCCTCCGTGGCGACCGCGACGCCGACGTTGACGCGCGAATAGCACTCGACCTTGCCGTCGACGTACGACGCGTTGAAGCGCGGGAACTCCTTCAGCGCGGCCGCGGCCGCCTTCACGACGAAGTCGTTGATCGACGGGACGTCCTGGTTCTCGCCGCGTGCCTCCCGCCGCAAGGCCGTGATCAGGGACATGTCGATGTCGGCCGAGACGGTGAAGGACGGGATCGTGGTCGCCGACTCGACCATCCGGCGCGCGATCGTGGCCTGCGTCGGCGTCAGCTCGAGAACCTGCACGTCGCCCTTCCCGCCACTTGCCGGCTCGGGCGCAGCCGTGGGCTCGGGCGCCGCCGCGCCGGATTCGGCTGCTACGCGCTCGACGTCCTCGCGCGTGATCCGCCCGGCCGCGCCGGTGCCGACGATCCCGTGGAGCGAGACGCCGAGCTCGACGGCGGTGCGCCTGGCCACCGGCGTCGCGTTCGCCCGCTCGGAGTCCGCAGCGGCCGGCGCGGCACCGTCGCCGTTGGCCAGCGTCGCGATCGGCTCCCCGATCGACGCGGTTTCGCCTTCCGGGACGAGGATCGAGCCGAGCGTGCCGTCGGCCTCCGCCTCGTAGACGACCGTCGCCTTGTCTGTCTCCACCTCGATCAGCGCCTCGCCTTTCGCGAACGCGTCGCCCGGGGACTTCAGCCAGCGGAGGATGACGGCGTCGGCCATCGAGTCGGACAGCTTGGGCATCGTCAGCTCGCTCGACACCAGCGTCAGTCCTTGAACTCGCTGGCTCGGAGCTCGCTCGGGAACGGCGCTGCGAGGCCCTGCTCGCGCATCCGCTCCAGCTCGTCCGTGACCTCCTGCTCGAGCGCGTCCAGGCGCGCGGCCTCGACGCCCTCCGCCTCGAGCTGCGCGCGGAGGATCGTGATCGGATCGCGCGTCTTCCACTCGTCGAGCTCGCCCTCGGGCCGGTAGGCGCCCGGGATCGCTGCGCGAGTGCCCGACGAAGCGGTACGTCAGCGCCTCGACGAACGCCGGGCCGTTGCCGTCCCGCGCGTGCGCGATCGCTCGCGCCGCGGCCTCGCGCACGGTCCACACGCTCATTGCCGTCGATCGTCTCGGCCGGGACGGTCGAAGACCTCTGCGCGGGCCCGGATCTCGCCCGCGGTCACCGACTCGGAACGGCGTGTACTCGCCGTAGCCGTTGTTCTCGCACATGAAGACGAGCGGCAGCTTCAGCACCTGGCAGAAGTTGAGGCACTCGAACACGTAGGCCTGGTTCATCGTGCCGTCGCCGAAGTACGCGACGGCCACGCCGCCCGTCGTCTTCTTCAGCGCCAGCGCGGCCCCGGTCGCGGCCGCGATGCTGCCGCCGACGATCCCGAACGAGCCGATCAGCCGGTCGGCCGGCGACGTCACGTTCATCGAGCCGGCGCGCCCGCCGTTGATCCCGGTCTCGCGCGCGAGCATCTCGTCGAGCAGCTTCTGGGGGTCGACGCCGAGAGCGAGCGCGTGCCCGTGCCCGCGGTAGGTCGCCGCGACCCGGTCCCGCTCCTCGAGCAGGCTCGCGACGCCGGTCGCCACCGCTTCCTGACCCGAGTAGAGGTGGGTCGTCCCGTAGACCTCGCCCTGCGAGGAAGAGCGACTGGACGAGGTCCTCGAAGCCCCGGATGAGGAGCATCTGGCGGTAGATCCGCGTGTAGAGGTCGAGGTCGTCCAGGACCCCGGTCGACGGGCTTGTCGCCGACCTGGCTCACGCGGCACCTACCGGGTCGGAGACGAGGCGCTCCGCGAGGTAGGCCCAGTCGCGCTCGTGGCGGTACGAGTAGCGCGGCGGCGGCCCCGGCGCCGAGGTCTCGAGCCAGCGCACAGGGCGGCCCTGCGTCTCGTAGAACGCGTGCACGCACCCGGTCCCCGTCCAGAAGACGTCACCGGGACGGAGCGTGTAGCGGTCGCCGTTCGCGACGACGTCGACCTCTCCCTCGAGCATGTAGTACGACTCCTCGAACGGGTGGTCGTGGGGGTTGGCGCAGGGCGTTCGGCTGGTAGTCGACCATGAACATCGTGTGCAGCTGCGCGTCGAGCCGCTGGTCGACGAGCATCTTCACAGCGATGCCGCTGTAGGCGAGCACGGCGGTCGCCATGCTCCCGGAAACCGTCGGCGCACCCATCGCCTGGCCGCGCTTCAGGAGTTCGAGGTCCATCTCGCCGCCCCTGAGCAGAAAGAGGTTGTGGTTGCGCGGATCGCGCGCGTCGAGCGGCGTCACCTCGGCGTCCGGCGCAGGCCCGAGGAAGAACGTGTCGCTCCCGTCGAGGCGCGGACGCGGAGCGGCCATCTCGATCCACAACGCGCGCTCGCCCGAGCGAAACGCGTGCGGCGCACCGACCGGAATCGCCCCGCAGGCGCCGGGCTCGAGCTTCACGCCGCGTCCCTCGAGGTAGAGCACCGGCTCACCCTCGAGCACGTAGAAGCTCGTCTCGAACGAGTGCAGGTGCTCGTCGACGTGGCCGTCCTCGAGCGCGACGAGCGTCAGCGCCATGTGGCGTCGAGCCGAGCGTTCCGTCCACGAGGCGGCAGGAGCTCAAGCCGCTCGAGTGGCCGGGCAGGCCCCGGGCGAGCTCGATGTCCTCGCGGCGGACGAGGCGATACCCCGGCCGCCCGTCGTCGAGCTCGCGCGTCCCGGTGTCGCTCATCGCGGGACGCCCGCCGGCTCGACGACAGCTGACGATGCGACGGCGTCGGCCATCCCGGGCGCGCCGTCGTCGCCGCCGGCCTCGCGCCGCCCTTGCTAACGAGGTCGGCGCCGCGCACGTAGGTGCGCCCGGCGACGAGCAGCTCCTCGGCCGGGAAGCGCGTGATGATCTCGCAGCCGGTCGCCGTCACGACGACCTCTTCCTCGATCCGCGCGGCGGAGCGACCGTCGGTCGCGGCGCAGTAGGTCTCGAGCGCGAACACCATCCCGGCCTCGAGCTCGACCGGGCTCTCGAGCGAGTGGACGCGCGAGATCATCGGCGACTCGTAGAGCCCGACGCCGATTCCGTGGCCGAACTGGAGGCCGAAGCACGTCTCCTCGTCGGGGAAGCCGAGCTCCTCGGCGGTCGGCCAGACCTCGGCGATCTTGTCCGTGGTCATGCCCGGCCGAACGAGCGCGATGGCCGCGTCCAGCCACTCGCGGCACTGCTTGTAGGCATCGAGCTGGGACGGGCTCACGCCGCCGACGTTGAACGTGCGGTAGTAGCACGTCCGGTAGCCCATGAACGAGTGGATGATGTCGAAGAACGCCTGGTCTCCCGGCCGCAGGAGCCGGTCCGAGAACACGTGCGGGTGCGGGTTGCAGCGGTCGCCCGAGACGGCGTTCACCGCCTCGACCTGCTCCGAGCCCATCTCGAAGAGCAGCTGGTGCGCGCGCGCGACGATCTCGTGCTCGTACACGCCCGGCCGCAGCATCTCGTAGATCTCCTCGTAGACGGCGTCCACGAGCCCGGCCGACTGGTCGAGCAGCGCGATCTCCTGGTCGGTCTTGATCTTCCGCGCCGCGAGCATGACCTGGGACCCGTCGGTGATGTGCACCCCTGCCCGCTGCAGCGCCTCGATCGTGAGCAGGTCGGACATGTCGATCCCGAGCGGGTCGTCCAGCAGGCCGTCCTCGCGCAGCTCGTGCGCGATTCGCTCGCCGAGCCGGTCGGGGATGCCGGTCTCGTTCGGCATCGCGCCGCGCATCGGCGAGACGCCTGCGCGGAAGTTCTCCGGCGGCAGCCAGGGCGCGAACAGCTGGTGATGGCGCGCTGCCGAGCCGAAGTCCCACAGGATCGGGTCGGAGCCGCGCTTGAGCAGGGCGAAGCGCGCGTTCTTGTCCCGGGCCCACTCGCCGATGTGCGTGCTCGTGACGTAGCGGATGTTGTTCGGGTCGAACAGGAGGAGCGCGCCGAGGTCGGAGGCCTCGAGCGCCGCCTTTGCGCGGTCGAGGCGGTCCTGGCGGAGCCGCGGGAAGTCGATGCGCTGCTCCCAGTCCACCGCCCGCGTCGCGTCGGGCGAGCCGACGGACCTGCTTCTCATCGGACCACCTCCTCATCGAGGGAAGCGCTCCGAAGATGCAGGAAGAGCGCCATGAAATCGTCGTCCGCGTACCCGGCCTCGACGGCCGAGTGCAGGAGCGTCTTCATCTCCCGGGCCATCGGAAGCTCCACCCCGGCCTCTGCCGCCGCGTCGAGCATGAGGTCGATGTCCTTCTCCATCAGCGCCATGGTGAACGTCGCCGAGAAGTCGTCGCGCAGGAGGGGCTCGGTCTTGTACTTGACGAACGGCGCGCCGGCGGCCGAGCTGCCCATCACCTCGAGGAGGTCGGCGCGCGAGACACCGGAGGCCTCGCCGAGCACGAGGGCCTCGGACATCAGCTGCGCGAGCCCCGCGATCATCAGGTTGATCGCGAGCTTCACGACCCGAGCCTGCTCGCCTTCGCCGACGTGGTGGACCGTGGGCCCGATGGCCTTGATGATCGGCTCGACGCGATCGAGCGTCTCGCGCGCGCCCGAGACGATGAAGCTCAGGTTCCCGGCACGCACGACCGTCGGGTTCCCGCTGACGGGCGCGCGCAGGTAGTCGACCGACGCCGCTTCGGCGAGCGAGGCGACCCGCGCGGAGACGTCCGGAGAGACGGTGCTCGTGTCGACCAGAACGGTTCCCGGCCGCGCCGCGGCGATGACCTCTTCCGCCACCGCTTCGAGCGCGCTGTCGTCCGCGAGCGACGTGAAGACGACGTCCACGCGCCCTGCGAGATCCGCGGCATTTGCAGCCACTTCGGCCCCTCGAGACACGAGCGTCTCGGCCTTTCCGGGCGTCCGGTTGTACACGACGAGCGGGAAGCCGGCGTCCAAGACGCGCTCTGCCATCGCCGTGCCCATGTTTCCGAGACCGACCCACCCGACGGCGAGCCGTGGGCCCTGAGACGTGCGCACTGTCCAGTATGAATAAACGACCCGGGACGGCGGGTCAAGCGTCCTCGGGCTCTGTACAGCCATACGGCACGCTCGCCCCGCTCACAACGGGATCCGGGCAGGCAGGAAGTACGCGACGAGGCCGAGCGCGACGAGCTGCCCGGCAGCGTCTTCCTCCAACGACGCGAGGGCAACCGGCCAGGTCGCGTACCACGGAAGAACCCAGGGGCTCGTGAGGATCAGCAGCGATGCGCCAAGCGCGAGACGCGTCCTCCCGCGTAGTGCTTCACGCGCGAGCCATACCGCCCCCGCGACGAGCAGCAGATCCGAGAGCCCGTGCGCTGCGCGCGCCGAGATGCCGAGCTGCTCGAGCCGGGCGGGAAGCGAGAAGCGCGCCTGCTCGTGACCGAGCTGGCCGAGCGAGGTAAGCCAGGCGGTTCCGAACACCGCAGTCGCCGCGATCGCAAGCGCCATTCCCGCGGCGAGCGTGCCGAGCAGGAACGCGCGACGCGCTCGGAGAAGCTCGAGAAGGAGCAGCGGGAGCGCCACGGCTTTGATCGCTATCGCCAGAATCCACAAAGCTCCGCCGGCCGCGTCACGCCTTCTGGCCACGAGGGCGAGCGCACCGAGTATGAGAACCAGCATCCACGCGTCGTTGTGTCCACCGCCCGCGAAGCTGACCGCGACCAGTGGGTTCCAGCCGACGAAGGCCGAAGCGAACGCTTTGCGACGAGCGACGATCGCGGCAAGCGCCGTTGCCGCAACGGCCGCCATGGCCGCGGCGAGACGGAAGAGAAGCGAGGCACGTTCGGCTGATCGCCCGGCCGCGTGGCTGACCACAGCCGACGCCTCCGTGAACGCAGGCCCGTACACGGAGGTCCGGTCGCGCCACGCCGGGGCGACGGCACGCGTGGCGGGATCGTGGGGAAAGTCCGCCGGCGCGACAGAGAACGGGTTCCCGTTGTGCAGCGCGGCGATCCGCCCGTAGGCCCAGTAGCTGTACGTGTCACGCGAGAGCACGAGCGGCCCGAACAGCGGCACGAACTGGACGACCGCGGCGACCGCGAAGACGACCGCTACACGCTCCCGCCGCGCTCGCAGCAGGAGAAGCGCTACGAGATACAGCGCGAAAGCGACAACGAGCAGCGCGAAGAACGCGACGCTCCAGGCGTCGGCCCGCGCGAGACCGCCCGCGCGAAGAGGAGAGCCACGGGCCGAGGCCACGGCGGTTGCGCCCGCCAGGATCAGCGCGATCCCGATCCCGAGGGCGCGCTGGAGAGACAGCGGCTCGCCTAGTCGCCTGCGACGTCGCGGCGGATGAACACGAGGTACGCGGCGACGATAGGCACCCCGATGTACAGCGCACAGACCCAGAGCGCCCTGATCACGGGTGTCCAGTCCGCCGGCACGCGAAGGAAACCGTGCCACGCCTCGAACTGGGTTCCGAGGAGGTACGGCCGGAAGCTCTCGGTGCCAGGGAGCACACCGAGAAGCTGCATCAGCAGCGCCCAGATCAGCGCGCCCACGACCGACGCTGCGCTGTTGCGCGTGATCGTCGAGAGCATGAACCCGAACGCGGCGATCCCGATCAGCGGCAGTGCGTAGACGGCCAGGCTGGCGGCGAGCAGGCCGAGGCTCCGGCCGGGAGAGACGGTGGTCCCCGAGAGCGACGTCAGCGGGTTGAAGCCCCAGGCGGCCGTACCGGCGATCAGCCCGACGACGCCAAGGGCGAGGACGAGCGTGATCGTGTAGGTGACGACGGCCAGCGCCTTCCCGGCGAACACCTGGCCCCGGTCGCGCGAGCGTGTGAGGATCGTCTTGAGTGTGCCGTTCTGGCTCTCAGAGGCGACGATGTCGCCCGCGACGAGCGCTGTGATCAGCGGCAAACCCCAGATCGACATGAAGAACAGGACCACGAAGGGGACCGCCAGCCCCGTGTTGCGGATGTAGCGGCCCAGGGGCACGTCGTTCGGCCCGCCCGTCTGCGTCACGAGCACCGCGACGAACACGAGTGGGACGACCACGGCGACCCCAAGCCCGAGGTACGTGCGCTTCTGAGCCAGCAGCTTGGCCAGCTCCCAGCGGTAAACCTTCGCGACCGCCGTCACGCAGCCGCCTCCCGGTCGTGGTCGCTGGACTCGCCTCCGGTGAGGTGGAGGAAGAGATCCTCGAGGCTCGCCGTCTCGGGAACCAGCGCGGTGACGCCGATCTGCGCCCGCCCGAGCGCGATCGAGAGCCTGGCGACGACGTTCTCCTCCGCGCTGAAGCGGAGATCGCCGTTGACGAGCTCCACGTTCTCGACGCCGGCCTCGGCGACGCAGACCGCGCGCGCCCGCTCCAGCTCGGGGGAGCGAATCCGGTAGCCGCTGGCCGCGGTTGCCAGCAGCTCGGGGAGACCGCCCTGGTAGACGATCCCCCCGCGTCGGATGATCGCGACCCGGTTGCAGAGCTCCTCGACCTCGTTGAGCAGGTGGCTCGAGAGCATGATGGTGATCCCCTCCCCCGCGAGCCGGCGCACGAGCGCCCGCATGTCACGCATGCCGGCCGGGTCGAGCCCGGTCGTCGGCTCGTCGAGGAGCAACAGGCGCGGCGCGCGCAGAAGGGCTGCGGCGATCCCGAGCCGCTGCCTCATGCCGTGCGAGTAGCCGCCGACCTTGTCCTTCGCCCGGTCGCGCAGTTCGACGAGGTCGAGCACCTCTTCGATCCGCGAGCTCGAGTCGGGGTCGTCGTACGCAGCGAGCAGGCGCAGATTTCTGCGGCCGGACAGGTACGGGTAGAAGGTCGGCCCCTCGACGAACCCGGCGACCCCTTCGAGTGCCCTGGCGCCCTCCATCAGAGGATCGCGGCCAAAGAGACGGACGGATCCCCGGGTGGGCCGGATCAGGCCGAGCATCATCCGCAGCGAGGTCGTCTTGCCGGCGCCGTTCGGGCCGAGGTAGCCGAAGACGTCGCCCGGCTCGACGGCAAGGTCGACGCCGTTCACCGCGACGATCTCGCCGTAGGTCTTGACGAGCCCCTGGGCCTCGACCGGGAGCGGCTCGCTCACTTCAGCTGCCTGGCCGCGGCCTCGGCGGCAGCGGGCGGGACGGAACCGGCCAGCACGAAGGCTGTGCCGCCGTTGCGCCAGGCGATGGCCGTTCCGAGCTGCGTCGCGAGCTCGTGCGCGGTGACTCCGTCGAGCGACACCGAGGGCAGGCTGGAGAGTGCGCCGCCCTGCGGGGTCCCTGCGTCTCCCTTGCGCTCCACGACGAGGATGCCTCCGAGGCCCTGGCCGTAGGCGACGAGCACGGTCTGGCCGCCGACGAGGCGCACGTCCTGGCGAGGCAGGCCGACCAGCGTGTCGGGCGCGGTGACGGGGAAGTCGGCCGCGGCCTGAACCGCCTGGAGGCCGGTCACCGGAGCGGTCCTGTCCCCGGACGACGACTCGCCGCCCGTGGGCCCCGAGCCGAGGTCGACGACCTTCGCGTCGGCCGGAGGCGAGACGTCGACGTCGCTCGCCGCGACCGGCCCGTACGAGACCTCGGTCGCCTCGAGCGCGAGCGCCGGCGACGAGCTTCCCTGCGCGTAGATCGCGATCCGCAGCGGCACGCCTCGCGCGGCGTCCCAGGCGAGCTGGGCGGACGCGAGCAGGCCGCCGTCGTGCTTGGGCGAAAGGGTGACGCTGTACGCCTCGTGCCCGGCCACGTTGTCCGGTTGGGCCTCCGAGATCGTGGCGTGAGCGCCGAGCTTGCTCAGGAGATCGTCGATCGCCGAGAGCGCCGGCGCGCCGTGGCCGGAGCTCGCTCCGTTGTCGCTTCGCGCAGGCAACTTCGCGCGGTAGACGGTGTTCGACGAGGCGTCGTAGACGGTGATCGCGCTCTGGTTCCAGACGATCTGGACGTCGCCTGCGTCGGACTGGAGCTCGATGCGGCCGCGGCCGTCGTTGGTCGCCCAGAGGCGGCCCGAGGCACCCGACATGAGCGCCGAGCCGACGTTTCCGAGCAGCGCACCCGACGGGATGAGCCGGTTCGTGAACGTGACGCGCGCGGTGATCCCCTCCGGAGCAGGCGCGGAGAGCGCGTCGTGGAGTGCCTGGTCGAGCGGCTTCGGCGGAGGCGTCGGGCCTCCGCCGCCGGCGGCGACGGCGATCGCAGCGCCACCGGCGGCGAGCACCACCGCGGCGGCGATGAGCAGGAGGAGGCTCCGGGTCGGGAGCACGCGAAGAAATCTCATGGCAATCCTTTCGGCGACTCTCGATCCTTTGTACCCGTCGACTCTGAGAAATCTCTGAGAGCCGGCAGCTCGATCGTGAAGCGGGATCCCTCCGCGCAGGCGCGGCCACCGTGGCGCTCTGCGGTTGCGCGCACGATCGCGAGACCCAGGCCCGACCCGGCCGGGTCTCCGCCTTTGCGCCAGAAGCGCTCGAAGGCGTGCTCGGCATCGTCGGGGTCGAGCCCCCGCCCCTGGTCGCTGACGCTCATCGTGGCCACGCCGTTCGCCGCCGCGACCTCGACGGTCACGCGACCGCCCGCCGGCCCGTAGCGGTTCGCGTTCTGGATGAGATTCGCGAGCGCCCGCTCGAGCGCGGCTCTATCTCCCCGCGCGCGGACCGGGACGGGTGCGACGACGTCCACCGTCGGGTTGCTGCTCGCCACGTTGCCTGCCAGCTCGTCGAGGCGAACGACGTCGTCCGGCGCCGAGGCGGCCTCCTCGGATGACAGGACGAGCAGGTCGTCCGCGAGCCTGGATAACCGTCTCGCGTCGGCCTCGAGCTCGGCGACGAGCTCCTCGCTTGCGCCGTGCCGGGCGAGGTACGAGACGTTGCCGAGCAGCGCCGTGAGCGGCGTCCGCAGCTCGTGCGAGGCGTCGGCGAGGAACCGCCGCTCGGACTCACGCGCGCGCTCGAGGCTTGCCAGCATCGCGTTCAACGTGCGAGCAAGCCTCCCGACCTCGTCGTCTGAGTCGGGCTCCGGAAGGCGGAGACTCGGGTTGCCCGTGCGCTCGATCTCGGCGGCCGAGCGTGCCAGCCGCCCGAGCGGGCTGAGCGCCCGGCGCATGAGGATCGCGAGCGCGAGCGCGGCTGCGCCGGCGGCCACGAAGGTGGCCAGCAGCAGGAAGCCGCGGAGCTTCTCGAGCGTGTCCGAAAGATCGTCGGTGGACCCGGCCACCGCGACAGCGCCACCCGCGGCTGGTCCGCCCACGTCCGCGAGGGGCGCCACGTAGATGCGAACCGGCTCCGAGCCCAGCCTGGCGTTCAGGTAGCGGCCGGCACCGCTCTCGATCACGTCGCGAACGGTGCTGTCGACCGGCAGCACGCGGCCACCGAGCGCGAGCGAGCGAGCGACGATGCGGTGGCGCCGGTCGACGACCTCGACGCTGAGCTGCTGCCCGCTCAGCGACGCGTCCAGCGCACCCGGTGACGTCAGCACCGCCGGTGCTGATGCGCTGAGCTGCGCAACCTCGGCCGCGCGATCCCGGAGCGAGCGATCGACCGAGCGGTGCAGCTGTCGCCCGACCAGCACGTCGACGACGACGCTCACCACGGCCAATGCGACCACGATGGCCAGCGCCGCCGCGACGATGGAGCGTGCGCCGAGCGAGCGGAGAGTCATCGGTCGAGGACGAAGCCCACGCCGTGCACCGTCCGGATCAACGGCGGGTCGCCGAGCTTGCGACGGAGGTACGAGACGTACCGGTCGACCACGTTCGGGCTCGCCGCGGCGGCACTCCCCCAGACGGCCTCGAGTGCCTCCTGGCGACTCGTCACGCGCCGCCCGTTCAGCAGCAGCAGCTCGAGCACATCCGCCTCGCGCTCGCTCAGGTGGATATCGACGTCACCTCGCCGGGCCTGGCGGGCCCGAACGTCGAAGCTCACGTCCCCGAACGCGAGCGTCATACCCTCGGTCCGTCGAAGCAGCGCACGCACGCGCGCCAGGAGCTCGTCCGCCGCAAAGGGCTTCGCCAGGTAGTCGTCCGCGCCCGCGTCGAGCCCGACCACCCGGTCCGGGACCGCATCGCGCGCCGTCAGGAGGAGGATCGGAAGCGTCCGGCCCGTCTCACGCACTCGCCGGCAGACGGCCAGGCCGTCCGGCCCAGGCAGGCCGATGTCGAGCACCAGCAGGTCGGGCTCCTCCCGCTCGATCGCGGTGAGCGCCGCGGACCCATCCCCCACGCCCGATACGCCATACCCCTCAGCCGCGAGCGTACGCTCGAGCATCCGGCGAATCGGCCCGTCGTCCTCGACGACGAGAATGGCGGAGGTCACGCCCTGAGGGTAGCCGTCGGATCGCCGCGAGCCTTTTTCTCGGTCGGCCTCAACCCATAGAGTCGCGCAATGCGCAAGTGGCTGCCCCTCGTGATCCTGGCTTCGGCCCAGTTCATCATGGTGCTCGACTCGAGCGTGATGAACGTCTCGATCTCGCAGATCGTCGAAGACCTGAACACGACGGTCACCGGCGTGCAGAGCGCCATCACGCTGTACACCCTCGTGATGGCGGCGTTCATGCTCGTCGGCGCAAAGCTCGGCGACATCCTGGGCCGTGACCGGGCCTTCGGGCTCGGCCTGGCCGTGTACGGGCTCGGCTCGCTGATCACGTCGCTCAGCCCGAACCTCACGGTGCTGCTGATCGGCTGGTCGTGCGTCGAGGGGCTTGGCGCGGTGCTCGTGATCCCGGCGATCGCCGCGCTGACCGCCGCGAACTACGAGGGCAAGGAGCGCGCGTTCGCCTACGGGATGATCGGTGGCGCCGCCGGCGCGGCGATCGCGGCCGGCCCGCTGATCGGCGGCTACGTGACGACGACCTGGAGCTGGCGGTACGTCTTCGTCGGCGAGGTCGTGGTGGTGATCGCGGTGCTCCTCGTCCACCGGCGGATGAAGCGCGCGCCCAAGCCCGAGCAGCCGCCGAAGCTGGACTACGGCGGCGCGGCGCTCTCGGCGACCGCGCTCGGCCTGATCGTGTTCGGGATCCTGAAGAGCAGCACGTGGGGCTGGATCAGGCCGATCGACGCGCCGACCATCGACGGGCACGAGATCACGCCGCTCGGCTTCTCGCTGGTGCCGTTCCTGATCGTCGGCGGCTTCGTCGTCCTCGGCTGCTTCCTGGCGTGGGAGGAGCGCCGCGAGCGGCAGGGTAGGAGCACGCTCCTCAACCGCGCGCTGGTGAAGATCGAGACCCTGCGCGCCGGGCTCTCCTCGCTGTGTGCACAGCAGCTGATCGTGATGGGCACGTTCTTCGTGCTGCCGGTGTACCTCCAGGTCGTGCTCGGCTTCGACGCGTTCGAGACGGGGAAGCGGCTCTTCCCGATGTCGATCTCGATGCTGGCCGCTGCGCTCATCGGGCCGAAGGTGGCCGTGAGGTTCGGGCCGCGGGCCGTCGTCCAGGTCGGCCTCGGGGCGATGGCGATCGCCGCGCTCGTGCTCGTCGGGACGATCGACGTGACCCTGAACGGCACCGCCTTCGCCGTGTCGCTCATCTTCTTCGGGATCGGCGCCGGGCTCCTCATGTCGCAGCTCGGGAACGTGATCATGTCCTCGGCCCCGCCGGAGGAGACGAACGAGGCCGGGGGGCTGCAGGGGACGGCGCAGAACCTCGGCGCGTCCCTCGGCACCGCGCTGATCGGCTCTGTCCTGCTGCTCGGCCTGCTGAACGGGTTCAACTCGCGGATCCAGGAGAATCCCGCAGTGCCCTCCGACGTGAAGGCGCAGATCTCGAAGGCCACCGAGACCGGGATCCCGATCGTCACGACCGAGCAGGCATACAAGTCCCTGCGCGAAGCCGGCTTGACGCCGGCCGATGCGACCACGGTCACCGACGACTACGCCGACGCGCAGCTTGACGCGTTGAAGACGTCGATGCTCGCGGTCGCGCTCCTCGCCGTGCTCTCGTTCTGGTTCACGCGGCGGTTACCGGGAAAGCCAAAGGAAGCCGAAGCCGCCTAGTCGGCCAGCGTGAGGAGAACGAGCGGCGGCCTCGAAGGGCCGCCGCTCGATGGTTCGGTGAGTCTTCCGCGCGCCCTAGTTCAGGCGGAGCCGAGCGCCTTCGACTTGATCTGGTCGAACTCGGCCTGGGTGATCGCGCCGCTGTCGAGGAGTCCCTTCGCCTTCTCGATCTCGGCCGCCGCTCCGCCGCTGCCCGCCACATCCTTGATGTAGGCGTCCGTCTGCGCCTGCGCTGTCTGCATCTGCTGCTGGGTGCGCTCGGCCATGCCGTCGTGCTCGATCAGCAGGTAGATGAACACCCCGAGGAAGGGCAGGATGATCACGAAGATGCACCACAGGACCTTCGCCCCGCCGCCGATGTCGCGCCGGCGGAAAAGGTCGGAGAAAACGGTGATCAGGAGCCAGAACCAGATCACCCAGGCGAAGATGATCAGCAGCTCCCACAACACCTGTCCAAACGTCCAATCCGCTAGCACGTAACACGCTCCTTTTTCTTGAAATCGAGGGTCTTGCGACTCTAACACCGCTCGCGACGTACGGCCTCGGGACGTAAATCGTGGCGGGAAAGGCCGTCTCGGGCTCTTCTCGACCCCTGTTCAGGTTCCCCTTTCCGGGGGATCTCCGCGAGCCCGAATCACGAGAAACTATGGCGGATGCGGCACCTGTTCGCGGCTGCCAACCCTGACGGGGACCTGGACGCCTCCCCCGGTGCGCCGGACGACCCCCGGTCCGAGGGCCTCGTCCAGTCCTATCGCCAGCTCGCGGACGTCTTCCACGACATCCTCTCCGAGCAGAGCCTCGACAACCTGCTCGAGCGGATCGCCGACACGCTCACCGAGCTGATCCCGCACGACACGCTTTCGATCTACCAGGCAGACGACGCGCAGACGGTTCTCACCCCCGTGCTCGCGCGCGACAAGTGGGCGAACGAGATCATGGACAGCCACTCGAACTTCGGCGAGGGCATCACCGGCTGGGCCGCGCTTCACCGCGAGCCGGTGCGCACGAACCAGGCGCATCTGGACCCGCGCACGAAGGTCGTGCCCGGAACTCCCAGCGACGAGGCCGAGGCGCTCATCACGATGCCGCTGATCGCCCGCGACGTCGTCAAGGGCGTGCTCAACATCTACCGCCTCGGCGAGGAGGCGACGTTCAGCGACGAGGAGTTCGAGCTCGCGACCCGCTTCGCCGACGCGGCCGCTCTGGCGCTCGACAACGCGCAGATCCGCGCGCGACTCGAGTACCAGGCGCAGACCGACTCGCTCACGGGCCTCTTCAACCACCGCTACTTCCACGACCGCCTGCGCGCCGAGCTCACGCGCGCGAGTCGCACCAGGGACTCGGTCGCTGTGCTGATGCTCGACATCGACGACTTCAAGCGTGTCAACGACATGTACGGCCACGGCACCGGCGACCAGGTGCTTCGGGACCTGGCCGACCTCCTGCGCGGCGGGCTGCGCGGCTCCGATGTCGTCTGCCGGCTCGGCGGCGAGGAGTTCGGCGTGATCATGTCCTCCTGCGACGCGGGCGACGCCTTCAACCTGGCGAGGCGCCTGACCGACGCGCTCGCCGAGGTCGAGTTCGGAGCGGCCGGCAAGATCACGATCTCGGTCGGAATCTCGCAGGGCCCGCAGCACGCTATGAACCCACGCGAGCTCGTGGCGTGCGCCGAGGCCGCGATGATGACCTCGAAGGCGCACGGCAAGAACCAGATCGTCCTCTTCGACGAGGAGGCGACCGAGCGGCCCGAGGGCGCGTCCGTCTCCGGGCGCGACGTCCGCTCGATCGCCCACCTCAAGATGCTTCAGGGGCTCGCCGGCAAGCTCAACCGGCTGAACGACGTGCGCCAGATCGGCGAGGTGATCGCCGACGAGCTCCGGCTCCTGATCGACTACCACAACTGCCGCGTGATGGTCATCGAGGACGACGAGATCGTGCCGATCGCGTTCCGCGGCGACCTCATCTCGCGCGACGGCGAGCACGTCGACTTCCCGCGCACGAAGATCGGCGAGGGCATCACCGGCCGCGCCGCCGAGACCGCAGAGCCACAGCTCGTCGCCAACACGCTCGAGTGCGAGTACGCGGTGATCATCCCGGGCACGCACGCGATCGAGGAGTCTCTGGTCGCGGTGCCGCTCAACTACGGCACGCGCGTGATCGGCGTCGTCGTCATCTCGAAGCTCGGCGTCGACCAGTTCGACGAGGACGACGTGCGCCTGCTCGAGGTGCTGGCCGGCCATGCGTCGGTCGCGCTCGAGAACGCGCGGCTCTACGAGTCGCAGCGGCGCGAGGCCGATCACCTGAAGGCGCTGCTCGAGTTCACCGGGGCGATCTCGGAGTCCTCGACGCCGGAGGAGATCGGCCACGAGACGGTCCGCGCAGCCTCACGGCTCCTCGCGAAGCGCTGCGCGCTCTGGCGGCCGGAAAAGGACGGGAACTTCCGCATCGTCGCCCACTCCAACTACGACGAGAGCGAGGAGCTCAACGAGCTGCTCGACGTCTCGTTGGACGGCGCGGCCGTCCGGCAGTTGATCGGCAAGCGGACGGTGCCGTTCCTACTCAGCGCCGAGGAGGCAGAGACTGCAGTGCCGCCTCCCGACGGCCTCCACTGGCCGGAGATGGCGGTGGCGCCGATCTGGAGCGAGGGCTCCGTGGAGGCGTTCCTCGCCGCGCGCAACCCCTCGGCGGGCGAGCACTCGAGCGACGAGATCCTGCGTCTGCTCGGCGGCATCTCGTACCAGGCCTCGGTCGCCTTCGAGCGCGCGCTCAGCTTCGAGAGCCTCGAGGACACGTTCGTGTCGACCGTCGAGGCGCTCGCGAACGCGCTCGAGGCCAACGACGAGTACACCTCCTCACACACGCGCTGGATCACCGACATGGCGCTCAAGGTCGGCAGCGAGTTCGGCTTCGACGCCGCCGCGCTGAAGCGGCTCGAGCTCGGAGCGCTCTTCCACGACATCGGCAAGATCGGCGTCCCGACGAGCATTCTGCTGAAGCCGGGGCCGCTCTCGCCGGAGGAGCGGAAGGTCATCGAGTCGCACCCCGAGCTCGGCGAGCGCATCCTGGAGCCGATCGACCGGCTGTCCGAGGTACGGACGATCGTGCGCGGCTGCCATGAGCGTTGGGACGGGCACGGCTATCCGGACGGCAAGGTCGGCGAGGACATCCCGATCGAAGCGCGGATCGTCTTCGTCTGCGACGCGTTCCACGCGATGACGACGGATCGCCCGTACCGGAAGCGGCTCTCGATCGACGAGGCGTGCAGGCGCCTGCGCGAGGCCGCGGGAACGCAGTTCGACCCGGCCGTCGTCGAGGTGTTTCTCGCACTCGAATGGGAAGCGCCGTACCCGAGCGAGCCCGCCGACGAGCGGCTCGCGTCCTAGCACCGGGCTCTTTACATCCCCCGAATTCGGGTCTTGTGCCTTCAGAAGGGCGTCCGCGCGTCCGATGTACCCTGTGTGCGGCGACGAACGAATAATGGCGTGCGTAGACGTTTGCTGGTCTTCCTCTGCGCCTTCGGGTGCATCCTCGGCCTCGCGGGGCCGGCTTCGGCGTCCCAGCTGATCGCCCGCAACGCTGCAAACCCGCAGCTCGAGGTGAACGGGCACGGGACGGCGATGATCACGTACCGCGCCGGCGGCAGGGTCACTCACCTGCTCGCCTCGGGCGCGGTAAACGCGCGCTTCCGCCCGACCACGAAGGGCTTGCCTCAGGTCAAGTTCAAGCTCGACTATTCGGGCGGCTGGAAGCACCACAAGCTGATCTGGAAGCACTTCAAGAACACGTGCCAGCCGTACGACGGTCCCGAGCTCGCGTGGTTCGTCGCAGCGTGCAAGGCACAGAACGGCTCGTACTGGGCCCTTCAGGCCTGGCAGGTGGCGCTGCCGAACCTCGGCTTTGCGCCCTGGCTCAGAACCCAGAAGCAGTGGTGGCTGAAGCTCTCGCACTGGACGGGGCCGCTCGCCGTGCTCGACGTCTACCAGGACTGGGTCTACAGCAAGCGTTTCAAGGAGCTCTTCGGCCAGCTGACCTACAAGGGCGTCGGCGTCCGTGGCTACGGGACGACCCGCTACGGCAACCCGACCGACGGCTACGGCCGTCTCGTCTACCTCGACACGCGCAACTCGAAGTACGGGCCAGGTTGGAAGCGCGAGAACTCGTTCGTCGCGAGCGGGCCGCCCGGGCTCTTCTGCTACGGCTTCTACAAGCATGACCCGCTGATCAACGGCTACGCGCATCCTCGGGGCACATCGCACCGGAAGCGCGGGCCCGGAGTCGGCGACATGTATCGCCTGACGGCCGTCGGCCCCGGTGTCACACCCGACGTGATGTGGCAGGCGGACGCCCTGCACTCGTACGACGCGTACGACCAGAACGACGTCACGTTCGAGCAGCAGATGAACGTCAGGCTGGACCAGATCCGGGCCGGCTGGCACAAGTGCCGGCACCACTAGCTCGGGCCTAGCGCCTTCGTATGATCGTGGCGTGGTCGAAGGCGACGAGCTGCGTGCGGTCATGGCCCGGTTTCCATCGGGGGTCGTCGTCGTCACCGTTGACCTGCACGGCCAGCGCATCGGGCTGACGGTCGCCTCGCTGGTCTCGCTCTCGCTGGAGCCGCCGCTCGTCGGAGTGGCCGTCCGCAAGGATGCGGCGCTGAACGAGCTGCTGCGGGAAGCCGGCGAGTTCGCCGTCAGCGTGCTCGCGGAGGGCCAGGACGGGCTCGCTCAGCACTTCGCGCGGGGCGTCCCTCCGATCGCGCTCTGGGAGAACATCTCGCTGCGCGACGTCGAAGGCCCGCCCCAGCTAGAAGGCGCCGCGGGCTGGCTCCGCTGCCGGACGACCGACGTCCACGAGACGGGCGACCACTCCTTCTTCGTGGGCGCCGTCGAGAGCGCCGAGCCCGGCCCGGCCGAGCGCCCGCTCGTCTTCCACCGCCAGGGCTACGCGTCCCTGTGATCGACGGCGTCGTCTTCGATCTCGACGGCGTGCTGCTCGACTCGGAGCAGGTCTGGGACGGCGTGCGCGAAGAGCTCGCGCGGGAACGCGGCGGCCGCTGGCACGACCAGGCGCAGCGGGACATGATGGGCATGAGCTCGCCGGAATGGTCGCGCTACATGCACGAGGTGGTGGGCCTGAGCGAGCCCCCGCAGGAGATCTCCGCCGAGGTCGTGCGCCGGCTGGAGGAGCTGTACCGGGAGCGACTCCCAGCGCTTCCTGGTGCACGCGAGGCCGTCGAGCGGCTTGCCGCACGCTGGCCCCTCGCGCTTGCGTCCTCGTCGAACCGGGAGCTGATCGACCTCTCGCTGGAGCTGCTCGGAGTAGCGCCGCTCTTCGAGGCGACGGTCTCTTCGGAGGAGGTCGCCCGCGGGAAGCCAGCGCCCGACGTCTACCTCGAAGCGGCGCGTCGCCTCGGCATCGAGCCCGGCCGGGCCGCCGCGGTGGAGGACTCGCACAACGGCATCCGCTCGGCCAGGGCCGCCGGGATGCGCGTGCTCGCGATCCCGAACCGGCACTTCCCACCTGACGCGGACGCCCTCGCCGAGGCTGACGCCGTGCTCGACTCGCTCGCCGACCTCACCGTCGGCGCCGTCGACCCCGGCTAGCGCTTTCGGGCCTTCGGGCCCTTTCCGAGCGTGAGCCTGATCCTGGCGCCGTTCACGAGGCTCGTGCGCGGCTTCGGACGCTGCGCGACAACCATGCCCTTCTGCGTCTTCGTCGAGGTCGTGGAGGTGATCGCTCCGACGCGGCAATGGGCCTTGACGATCTTCGCCCTCGCCTTCGCGAGCGGCTTTCCGATGACGTTCGGCACGACGCACCTCGGCGGCAGGATCGGTGGCGGAGGCGGCGGAGGTGGCGGTGGCGGAGGTGGCGGCGGTGGCGGAGGCGGAGGCGGAGGCGGTGGCGGTGGTGGTGGTGGTGGTGGTGGAGGAGGAGGTGGCGGCGCCGAGCAATTGACCGTCACCGAGGCGGACGCCTGCCCGGGGCCGGCGTTCGTGGTCGTGTAGGAGGCCGTGTTCCCGTACGTCGAGCCGCAGTCGGCCTCGGTCGTGCCGCTCGTCAGGTGCACGTGCGTGCTCGTGCCCGCGCTCACCGAGGCGGGGCTGTAGACGAGGCTCTGGCTCGGCGCCGAGCCGCTGATCGACCAGCCGGAGTCGGAGCCGGCCGCGTCGACCGACCAGTCGAAGTCGGCGCCCGCCGGAAGCGGATCCGCGAACGAGATGCCGTCCGCCGAGGCGCCCCCGCCGTTTGTCAGCGTGACGATGAAGCCGATCTGCGAGCCGGCGATGACGCTGTCGGCATCGGCGCGCTTGTCGATCGAGAGCGCCGGCTTCTTGCCGCACGAGGGGAACGAGAAGCTGCCGATCCGCGTGCGCCAGTGATAGTCGACGGTAGGCGTGGGCGGCGGTGGCGCCGCGTAGTACTCCTGCGTGTACCAGAACGTGCAGTCGTCGACGGGGTCGACGGTCAGGTCGCTGTAGTCCCCCCAGCGCTGGACGACGCGCTGGCTTCCGGTGCCGGCGAAGAGGGTCGTCTCTCCCTGGGCGAGCGTGTCGGCCGGATCGCCTGCGAGCCGCCCCGCGTAGCGGATCTCCGGATTGATCACCGCGGACGAGGCGCTGAAGCCGAGCGCCAGGTCGCCGTCGCGGTCTGTCGCTGCGCTACCCATCCAGCGCGAGGTCGTATCGGGCGCGTAGGTGCTCTGCTGCGCGAACGCAGGCGTGCCCGAAGTCGCGTGGTCGATCTCGAACCACCGGATGCCCGCGACACCCCCGCCCGAGCCGACGGTCATGTTGCCCACAAGCGCCTCGTGCCCGTCGGCGAAATGCCGGTATGCGGAGCGGAACATGGCCCGGTCGCCGATCGCGTCCAGTTGCGTGGTCGTGTCGAGCTGCGGGACGCAGCCCCGCGAGTCTGGACAGAGCTCCGTGTACGAGGCGGGCACCAGGTCCGCGGCCTTCGTGAACGTCGAGTTGTTTGGGTTGGTGAAGTCGACGTGGAAGCGCCACAACGGCCACGTCGAGTTGCCGCCCACCATCAGGAATGGGTTCGGCGCTCCCGCGGGCGGCGGGTTCGAGCCGTCGAGATCGCCGGGCAGGAACGGATCGTTGTCGCCGTTCAGCACGGCTGGATCCGTCGTCGTCACGAACGTCACGCTCGGGCTGCCGGCCAGCAGCGCGGCCCGGTCGAAGGCGAACGGCTGCGGGCCGAGGAACGTCTGCCCGGCCGAGTCGTAGACGTTCATGCTCATGTAGTAGGCGTCCGGCCACATCCCGAGGTGCGGGTAGTCGAAGAAGTGGTTGCCGAGGTGGAAGGCGTAGCGGGTGAACGTCCCCGTCGCGTCACTGCTCGTCGACACCGCGATGCACTCGTCCGTGGGCACGCTCGTCCCGGCGAACTGGGTGATCACCCAGCGGTTGGCGAGCTGGTCGTAGAGGACGACCGGGTCGCCCGCGCCGCTCGTCTCGCAGACGCCGCCGAATCCCGTCCAGAGCGTCGCGATTCCCTCCGGCCCGAGCACCGACGCGCCGGTCGCCTTGTCGAAGACCTGGAGCCCGGTGTTGACGAGCTGGACGTACTGGGTCGCGCCCACCTCGCCGTTGGGGTCGGGCGGCCAGCAGTTGCAGTTGAAGCCCGGGAACGCGATGCCGTCGAAGTCGAGGCTGGCGGGCGGCATCGCGCTCGGGAAAGCCGCGCGCTGCACGGCGGTGTCCGGTTTGTCGACGTGATCCGACTCAGGCCGCGGGTTCGGGCTCGCTTCCATCTCGCCCGCGAGCCGCAGCGGCGCCGGCTCGATCCGGCGCAGAGCCGGCGAGACGTCGCTCCGATACGAGTGCCCGACGATCACCCCCGGCTGCGAGGCGGCCGTGCCGGTGGCCCGCTCGACGGGTGCGAGCGCCACGGGCTGGCCCGTGCGGGTCGAGGAGCCGCCCGCGAGGACGACGCCGGCCTCGACCAGGCCCGCAAGTGCGAGCGCGCTTAGAACGACCGTCGCGCCGCGCCTCTTCGACAGAAATCGCAGGATGCGGCCGGCTACCCGCAATGACCCTCCCCCGTCCTTCGTAGCGACCTCCCTGGTTTGACCGTAACACCGCGATTTGCGGGCTACAAGGCCAGAATCGGCTTACTCCGTATACCGACCGATCAGGACGCAGGCGTTGTGACCGCCGAGGCCCATCGCGTTCGAGAGCGCCACGTCGACCTGAGTCTCGCGCGCCTCGTTCGGGACGTAGTCGAGGTCGCACACCGGATCGGGGTTGCGGTAGTTGATCGTCGGTGGGAGCACGCCCTCGTGGACGGCGCGCACGCACATCATCGCCTCGATCGCGCCCGCGGCACCGAAGCAGTGGCCCATCACCGACTTCGTCGATGAGACAGCGAGCTTGTAGGCGTGCTCGCCGAAGACGTCCTTGATCGCCTTCGTCTCGGCCGCGTCGCCGAGCGGCGTCGACGTTCCGTGCGCGTTGATGTAGCCGACCCGCACCGGGTCGACGTTCGCCCGCTTGAGCGCGGCCCGCATCATGTCGGCGACCCCGACGGCCTCCGGCTCGGGCGCTGCCATGTGGTACGCGTCGTTGGAGGCGCCGTAGCCGAGCACCTCGGCGTAGATCGTCGCGCCGCGCGCTCGGGCCAACTCGAGCTCCTCCAGCACGAGCACGCACGCGCCCTCGCCCATGACGAAGCCCGCTCGGGTGGCGTCGAAGGGTCGTGAGGCCCGCGGCGGGTCCTCTTCCTCGACGGCCAGGCCGCGCATGTTGCAGAAGCCGGCCAGGATCAGCGGGTGTATCGCGGCCTCGGTGCCGCCGGCAAGGATCGCGTCGGCGTCCCCGCGACGGATTGTCTCGGCGCCCTCCCCCACCGCATGCGAGCCAGTCGCGCAGGCGGAGACCGGCGCGTAGTTCGGGCCGCGGATCCCGAGCGAGATCGCGAGCTGACCGCTCGCCGAGTCGACGAGGACGCTGGGGATGAAGTAGGGCGAGACGCGGTCGGCGCCGCGCTCGCGGAGCACGTCGGCCTGCTCGACGATCCCGATCAGCCCGCCGATCGCAGAGCCGAAGACGATCCCGACTCGCATCGGGTCGTAACCGTTCAGGCCAGCGTCGGCGACCGCCTCCTTGGCCGCGCCGAGAGCGAGCTGGACGTTCCTGTCCAGCCGTCGCAGCTCCTTCGGCGGGGCGAGCCCCTCGGGGTCGAAGTCCTTGACCTCGGCTGCGACGCGGACCGGGAACCCGTCGGCGTCGAAGGAGCGGATCCAGTCGATCCCGCTCTCGCCGGCGACAGCAGCACGCCAGGTCTCAGGGGCGGTGTTCCCGATCGGCGAAATCGCTCCCAGCCCGGTGACAGCGACGCGGCGCATGGCGAGAGCTTAGAGCCGCGGGAGGCGTCGCTGGCTCCTTACGATCGCTCCCGCGATGACGACAGGCGCTCACAAGGTCGTGCTCGTCCGCCACGGCGAGACGGAGTGGTCGCGAGCCGGCAAGCACACCGGGAGCACCAACGTCCCTCTCACCGAACGCGGACAACAGCAGGCGCGAGCCGTTGGAGACGCGCTGAAACGGCGCCGATTCGCGCTCGCGCTAACCAGTCCCCTGGCCCGAGCGGTCGAGACCTGCCGCCTCGCTGGCTTCGGCGACACTGCCCAGGAACGGGAAGACCTCCGGGAGTGGGACTACGGCGCCTACGAAGGCCGTACGACCGCCGAGATCCGCACCGAGCGACCGGGTTGGAGCCTCTGGCGCGACGGTGCTCCCGACGGCGAGACGGCAGCCCAGGTCGGCGAACGAGCCGATCGCGTGATCGCCGAGGCTCGGTCCATCGACGGCGACGTCATCCTCTTCGCACACGGGCATCTGCTCCGGGTCCTGACGGCTCGGTGGCTGGGCCTGGAACCGAGCGCCGGACAGCTGTTCGCACTCGACCCGGCGACCATCAGCATCCTCGGCTACGAGCGGGAAACGTCCGTCATCCGGTTGTGGAACGAGCGCGCGGCGGAGTGACTAACTGCTCAGGAGGGGCCGCGGCTGACCTTGAGGTTGACCTTGGCCCCCCTCCTCAGATGCTTGCCCGCGCGCGGGCTCTGACCGACGACGGTGTTCTTCCGCTCGGACGACCGGGCCTGAGTGACCTTGCCGACCCGGCAGTGGGCGCTTCCAATCTGTGCTTTCGCCAGCGCAAGTGGCCTTTCGAGCACGTTCGGCACGACGCACATCACCGCACCGAACCCGACGACGGCGACTGGCGTGTACCGGGTAGTGACCTTTCCGTCGCCGAGCTCTCCCCAGAGGTTGTAGCCCCAGCACCTGATCGAGCCCGCTTTTGCAAGGGCGCAACTGTGGAGGCCTCCGACTGCGATCGCTGCGACGCCTCGGGCGAGTCCGGAGACGCGAACGGGACGAGAGCTTCGGCAGGCTGCCCGACACCTGTGTCTTCCGTTACCGAGCTGGCCTGCATCGCCGCGGCCCCAGCACAGGACGCCGCCCGCGTTCGTCCGCGCACACGTGTGGCCGCCACCGGCTACGACCGCGGAGACGCCTGCCGTCAAGCCGAGGACATCGACCGGCGCGTGCCGGTCTGCCTTCGTTCCGTCCCCAAGCTGGCCGTCGGGGTTGTAGCCCCAGCACTTGACCCCGCCTGCGTTCGTGAGCGCGCACGTATGGCCGTCGCCAACCTCGATCGCCTTCACGCCGTGAGTAAGGCCGGCAACATCGACGGGCGCATGTCGCTCGCTCCGTCGTGCCATCGCCGAGCTGACCGTACTGGTTGTCCGCCCCAGCACTTGACTCCGCCAACGCTTGTGAGGGCGCACGTGCGGCCGACTCGCCGCCGCAATGGCCTTGACGCCTGCGGGAAGCCCGGCTACGTCGACCGGCGTGGTCCGGTCGGTCGTGGTTCCGTCCCCAAGCTGCCCGAAGCTGTTGTCGACCCCAGCACTTCACGCCGCCGCGCTCAGCTGAGCGCGCATGTGTGGGAGCCTCCGGCTGAGATCGCTGCCACGCCGCGCGCGAGTCCCGAGACGTGAACAGGCTTGTACGGGAACGTCGCCGTGCCGTCGCCGAGCTGGCCGACGCTGTTCCTGCCCCAACACATGACCCCTCCTGCCCTGGTGAGGGCGCACGTGTGCAGCGTCGCGGCACTGACCGCGACGACGTGCCGCTGCCAGCCCGAGAACGGAGACCGGCACGTGGCGATCGCTGTTCGTACCGTCGCCGAGCTGACCGTCTTCGTTGTCTCCCCAACACTTGACCCCGCCGGTTCTCGTAAGCGCACAGGTGTGATAGCCGCCGGCGGAGATTGCGGTGGCCCTCGGTGCTCGCACGCCACGTTCGGACTCCGGACTCGCGTGGAGAAGCCGCGGAAACCGCCGAGCACACCAGCGCACCGGCCCCCAAGACGACCAACGAGAAGCGAACCAGACTCCCCAGACCTCTCCTCTCCGCGAACCTTCGTTATTACACCCGCGGCAGATCACGGTCAAGCGCGCCGCATGGCGGGGCGAGTAGCGTTCCCGCCGGATGCCGCCGAAGAAGCTTCCCTTCCCGCCGATGGAGGCCGAGCTCGTCGACGAGCTGCCCAGCGGCGACGGCTGGCAGTACGAGCCCAAGTGGGATGGGTTCCGCGGCGTGCTCGAGAACCTCGGCGGCGGGCTGCGGCTCTGGAGCCGCAACGGGCGGCCGCTCCTGCGCTACTTCCCGGAGCTCGAGGAGACGGGCGCGCTCCTGCCCCCCGACTCGGCGCTCGACGGCGAGATCGTGATCGTCCAGAAGGGGCGCCTCGACTTCGACGCGCTCCAGCTCAGGCTCCATCCGGCGGAGAGCAGGATCCGGAAGCTCTCGGCGGAGATCCCGGCCGAGTACATCGCGTTCGACCTGCTCCTCTGGAAGGGCTCGCCGATCCACGAGCTGCCGCTCGAGAAGCGCAGGCGCGAGCTCGAGCGCAAGGCGAAGCGGTTCCAGCTCTCGCCGGCCACGCGCGACCGCAAGCAGGCCGAGAAGTGGCTACCGCGCGTGGACAAGGCCGGCCTCGACGGCGTGATCGCGAAGCGCCTCGGGCTCCCCTACCTCCCCGGCTCGCGCGACGGCGTGGCAAGGTCAAGCCGTACCGGACGGCCGACTGCGTGATCGTCGGCTTCCGCTGGAGCGAGAAGGCCGAGGGCCGGATCTCGACGCTCCTGCTCGGCCTCTACGACGACGAGGGCGAGCTCGACTTCGTGGGTCACTGCTCCGGGTTCCCGGCTGCGGTCCGGCGCGAGCTCGAAGAGAAGCTCCCGAAGCTGCGCCAGAAGAGCATGGTCAGCGACAAGCGGATTCCCGGCGGCCAGAGCCGCTGGTCGCGCGGCAAGGAGCTCGACTGGAACCCCGTGCGCCCGAAGCTCGTCTGCGAAGTGCGCTACGACAAGCTCGAGCGCAACCGTTTCCGGCACGGGACGAAGTTCATCCGCTTCCGCGCGGACAAGGACCCGAAGGCCTGCACCTGGCGCGAGGTCAGGCCCCCGCGCCGCGCGAGCGACCTGACCGTTCCGAAGCTCTTCGCTGGTCGCTGACCCACCGGCGCGTGCGCTTGCGCGCATCGACGCGGCCCGGATCGGCCGGATCGAGGTCGAAGTGCTCGAACCGCGGGATCAGGCTGACCTTCCGCCGCCACATCCCTGCGGTCAGGTCGCCGACCTTGTCGACCCGCTTCCGCATCGTCTTGACCGTGAACCTCGCCGGGTCGCACCGCGCCACCTCGTCCCAGCGCAGCGGCGCCGAGACGCGCGCGTCGGGTGTCGGGCGGATCGAGTAGGCGCAGGCGATCGTCCGGTCACGCGCGTTCTGGCCGAAGTCGACGAACACGCCGCTCCGGTCCGCGACCCTCCACGTCGTCGTCGCGACGTCCTGGTCGTCGACTCGCCGCTCGACCTCCTGCGCGAGCGCCTTCGCGAAACGCCTCACCTCCGGGAACGGGAGCTCGGGCTTGATCGGCGCAAGGATGTGCACGCCGGTGGCGCCCGAGGTCTTCGGGTAGGACGCCAGCCCGAGCTCGTCCATCACGTCCTTCACGACGAGCGCGATCTCGCGGACGTACTCCCACGGGTTCCCTTCGCTCGGATCGAGGTCGATCAGCAGGTAGTCCGGCCGCTCGATGTCAGCGACGCGCGAGTGCCAGGTGTGAAGCTCGATGCAGCCGAGGTTGGCCACCCAGGCGAGCGCGGCGGGATTGTCGACGACCGCGAAGACCGTCGAGTGCCCGCTCGGGAACTGCACGAACTGCTCGCCGACGAAGTCCGGGTGCGACGGCACGCGCTTCTGGTGGAAGAACTCGCCGTCGACGCCGTTCGGGTAGCGCTTCATGTGGAAGAGCCGCCGCCTGATGTGGTTGAGCGCGCAGTCCGCGACGTCGAGGTAGTAGCCGACCACGTCGCCCTTCGTGAGCCCGGGCTCCGGGAAGAACACCTTGTCCGGATTCGTGATCGCGACCTCTCGGCGGCCGATCTTCATGCCCACAAGTATCGAGAAAACGGCCCCAGATACGACGAAGCTCGCCTCGTTGCCGCTGAAGCGAGCTACGCCAGTGCCGGGATCTGAGAGGGGAGAGCCGGCACGCTCAGCATGTGCCGAAACACCCTTGCGGCCATGCCCCGGAAGGGTGATCGGGCAGTGCTCGCAAGAGGGGGCCTGCGGAGGTGTCGGCTATCCTGTCCCGGTTCGGAGAAGTGGCCGAGTGGCTGAAGGCGGCGCCCTGCTAAGGCGTTAGGTGGGGAGAATCCCTGCCTCGAGGGTTCGAATCCCTCCTTCTCCGCCTCGCGCTTCCCAGCCGCCCCGCGGCGGTACTCTGTTCCGACCCCGGAGGGGTGGCAGAGCGGTCGAATGCGGCGGTCTCGAAAACCGTTTCGGGCCGTTAGGTCCGACGAGGGTTCAAATCCCTCCCCCTCCGTTACCGACCGAAACCCCTCCGCAAGCAGGGGTTTCGGTCTATCTCCTGGTCTAGAAGTTGATCGACGGGCACCAGATCAAGCCGCATTCGATTCCGCTCAACCGGCTCGCGGGGAAGGCTCCACGCGGCGCGCGTGGGGCTCCGGGGCAGCAAGGGCTCCAGGGACCGCAAGGCATTCAGGGGCCGACCGGTTTCATCGGGAAGACGACGGTCGTGTCGGGTGCCGGCGACGTGCTCGCCGGCGAAGCCAAGGCCTACATTGTCACGTGCCCCGCCGGGACCGGTGTGATCAGCGGCGGTGTGGTCTCCGACACGTTCGGCGACACCTGGCTCGACGGCCCGTACAACAACGGCTGGGCCGGCGGCGCGGACAACGTCGGCGGACTGCTCGACGGGACGGTCACCATCTACGCGCTGTGCGCGCAGGGTGCCTCGGTTCCGACGGGTGCCACCGAGCACCCCACGTTCGCCGGAAAGGCCGTCGTCCTTTCGAGGGCGCACTAGACCCGTGTTCAACCAGAGAGGGGCTGCAAGGAGCGGCCCCTCTCTCACGCGATACCCTGGCTCCCGCTTGGAGAGGTGTCCGAGCGGTCTAAGGAGCGCGACTGGAAATCGCGTACGGGCTGAAAGGTCCGTCGCGGGTTCAAATCCCGCCCTCTCCGCTTGAAGAGAAGGCGCACAACGGCATCGCAAGCGACGCCTCGGGGCCCGGGCGACCGGGCCCTCTGGCTCAGTCGACGGTGATGGTCTCGGTGACGCCGGCCTGCTGCTGGCCGGGGAGCGAGCTGTACAGGACGTACGTGCCGCGCTTGAGCTCGACCGGGAGGCTCGCGCTCTTGCCGGGCTCGATGTCGCGAGTGCCCTGCGTGCCGCCCGACCCCTGGACGGCCTTAACGGTCAGGTTGTGCGTGATCTGACCGTAGTTCGTCACCTCGAGCGTGTAGAGGCCCGGCGGGAGCTTCGTCCTCGGCACCTCCATCGAGTAGTCGCTCTCGCCGACCGGGAGCTTCTCCCTCGCCGCCTCGGTCTCGGCCTTCTCCTTGCCGCCGAAGATCAGCACAGCCGAGAGCATCGCGACGAAGAGGACGACGCACGCGACGACGAAGCCCTTCAGGTGCTTGTCCGGAAAGTCGGGGTTGCGGCGAGGGATGACGAGCGCGGCGATCAGGGAGAACGCGACGAAGACCGCCGCCGTCAGTCCGAGCCCGAGCTTGGCGGACGATGTCAGTCCCGCGACGAGCACCGCGGCAACCTACCACGGTGCGCGGAGGGAGCTAGGCGGTCTGCGCGGCGCGGGTACGGAGGTAGAGCAGCTCGTACACGAGCGCCGCGAGAGCGCCGCCGACCAGCGGGCCGATGTACCAGACCCACCAGTTGCTCCACGCGTTCTGCACGAGCTCCGGCCCGAACGCGCGCGCCGGGTTCATCGCCGCGCCGGTGAAGGGGCCGCCGACGAAGATGTCGAGTGAGATCGTGAAGCCGATCGCGAGGCCGGCGATCAGCTTGAATGCTCCGTCCGGATCGGCCGCGCACGCGAAGACGACCCACACGAGGAAGAACGTGAGGATGCCCTCGATCACGATGCCCTGCCCGCCGCTGATCCCCGGACCGAGCGCCGGTACGCCGAGCTGCACGGCGTTGACCTGGGCCTGCGGAAGCAGCCAGCTCAGCAGCAGCGCCGCGACCACGGCGCCCGCGAACTGCGCGGCCCAGTACACGCACGCGAGGGCCGGCTTGATCTTCCGCGTCACCAGGAACCCGAACGTGATCGCCGGGTTGAAATGGCCGCCCGAGATGTGGCCGACGGCCGAGGCCATCACCCCGATCGCGAGCCCGTGCGCGAGCGCGATCGCAACGAGGTTGTGTCCTCCCGTGGCGATGATCGCGCCGGCGCCCGCGAAGATCAGCGCAAACGTGCCGACGAACTCCGCAACGGCTTTCCCGGGCACGTCCGAGCGCATGTGAGAACCGTAGAAGCCGGGCCGGATGGACACGTTCGAGGGATGGCGTGGACGGGCGATCCGGCCGACCTAAAAACTCGGCGTATCCACTGCGGACGAAAGGCGGCCATGACAACGCTTGTCATCAAGCGCAAGCTCCGGAACTTCCCGGTTGCGAACTTGAGCCAGCGCATCGCTTCGGCGAGCTGAGCTCCTCCCCTGAGATTCACTCTCCGCCGACCGGTTAAGCCGGTCGGCAGCTGTCCGGCGTCCCGCTCGAACGCACCCCCGATGGACTCGTGTAGCGCGCTCTAGTACGTTCGGATGTAGGAAATCCGATAAAGGGGGAGAGATGAGCAAAGCTCGATTTGGGCTGCTGCTCGTGGCGGCAGCTGCAATCGGCCTGTTCCTCGCTTCGAGCGTCCGGGCAGAGCCTCCGGGCGGCGAGGGGGCAGAGAAGGTGCCGTTCGTGCGGTCGATTCCGCCGGGCGCAAAGCACAACTGGGCCTTCGAGTGCACGGCGCTCTCGGGAGGCCTCAACACGAACCTGGACTGTGACGACCCGTTCCCGAACAACGAGCCGAACATCGTCGTGGACGCGTCGAACCCGAAGCACATGATCTCGAGCTCGAACGACTACGGGTCGTGCTGCGATCAGTACTACACGTCGTTCGACGCCGGGAAGAGCTGGTCGACCGGAAACATGTCCACGGAAGACGACACGCGAACGGGCAGCGATCCCGTCACGGCGATCGACGTGAAGCACCACGTCGCCCTCCACTCGTCGCTGAACTACACGTTCAAGGAGGACGGTGAGGCCTGCGACGGCGACGTCGTCGTCTCGCCATCGAAGGACGGCGGCCTCAGCTGGGACAAGCCAAAGGTCGTCGGCTTCGGGCAGGGCTGCGATCTCGACGCCGTCCAGGTGTTCAACGACAAGGAGTGGATCGCGACCGACAACAACCCGCACTCGCCGTACTACGGGCGGACGTACGTGACCTGGACGGCGTTCCTCTCGAACTTCGGCGAGTACGTCGAGTCGCCGATCATGGAGACCCACAGCGACGACGGCGGCAAGCACTGGTCGAAGCCGCAGGAGATCTCCGGATCGAACCGCGACCTCTGCACCTTCCAGACGGAAGGGAAGCGCGGGCAGTGCGACGAGTCCCAGGCATCGGTCATCACGATCGGCGCAGACGGGACCGCCTACGTAGCGTTCATGAACAGCCAGAACGAGTCGCTCTACGAGTCGCCGGAGGAGTTCGACGACCAGTACCTGCTCGTCAAGTCGAAGAACGGCGGTGACGACTGGTCGAAGCCGACCTTCGTCGCCGGCATGGAGGACGGAGCGCGGGACTACCCGATCAACGTCGACGGCCGACAGACGCTGACCGGCTACCAGCTGCGCGTCTGGGGCGCCGGCAACGTCGTCGCGAGCCCGAAGGACGAGGACAAGCTCTACCTCGTCTTCTCGGACAACCGGAACGGCGTGCACGACAGCGACAACCCGATCACCAACACGGACGTCTTCATCGTGAAGTCGTCCGACGGCGGCAGAAACTGGACGTACCCGTCGCAGGTCGACAAGGGCAAGGGAGACCAGTGGTTCCCGTGGGCCGACGTCAACCCGGTGAACGGGAAGGTCGGCGTCCTCTATCACGACCGCGGCAACTGGAACGGGCCGCTCTACAACACCGAGCTGGCGCAGGGCCAGCCGGGCTCGTTCTCGAGGACGATCGTGAACACGGAGCCGTCCGACCCGACGCAGTCGGAGTTCTTCCAGGCAGGCGTCGAGGGATGTGAGCTCTGCGCCGTCTTCCACGGCGACTACATCGGACTCGCATACGGCAGCGACGGCCACGCGAACGCGACGTGGACGGACATGCGCGACCCGTCCCCGTTCACGCCCGGGCTGTTCCTGCAGTTCATCTACTACGCGCGCAAGTAAGGCGTTTCAAGGCGGGGCCGCAGATGATGCGGCCCCGCCTGCCAAGCCTTAACCGAAAGTGGGCGAAAGCCTTGCCCCGGTTTGGCCGGGGGTTGGGCGGGGCCTCCCTACCGTGGTGCACGAGGGTCTCATGACAATCGGAGGTTCCGAGATGAAGCGCATCACCACGGTTCTGGCGGCTGCCGCGCTCCTGCTGGCGGTCTCGGTCCCGGCAGTGCTTGCCGCGGACGGCACGCGAGTCTCACTCAAGCCGGCCAAGGCGTTCCCGGCGGCCAAGGGCTCGGCGAAGTTCAAGGCGAAGGGCAACGAGCGCGAGCTCGAGGCTCAGGTCGAGCATGTTCGCCGTCTCGCCGGAAGGCGCGTCGTCTTCTACGTCGCAGGCAAGAAGCTCGGTGTCGCCAAGGTCACCCGCCTCGGCGCCGCTCACATCAACCGCAGCACCGAGCGCGGCCAGAGCGTTCCGAACGTGAGCGCCGGCACGGCCGTGAAGGTACGAACTACCCGCGGCATCCTCATCGTCTCCGGCTCGTTCTAGGCCGCGACGATCGGCCGGCCGGGGCCTCCCGGCCGGCCAGGCCGGAGTGAGTAGCCTTGGCGCGGCAACATGGGACTCCACCTCGGCCTGATTCTTCCGAACTACGGCGACAACCTTCGCGCGGAGCGCCTCGCAGCAGCGGCCGGCGCCGCCGAGGACTCCGGATTCGACTCCGGCTGGGCCACCGACCACCTGATCGTCCCCGAGGAGCACGCGCCGATCTACGGCTCGATCGCAGAGCCGCTCGTGTCGCTCGGGTTCCTCGCGGGCCGCACCGAAAGGCTCGAGCTGGGCGTCTCCGCGCTGATCGTGCCGGCGCGGCAGCCGCTCGTCGTGCTCAAGGAGCTGACGACGCTCGACCTCCTCTCGGGCGGGCGGATCGTGACCGCAGTCGCCGCCGGCTGGATGGAGGGCGAGTTCGAGACGCTGGGGGCGACGTTCGAGCGGCGCGGCAAGCTCCTCGACGACTGGCTCGACCTTGCGGCTTCCGCGTTCGCGCAGATGCCCGGGCGCGTCCGCTACGAGGGGCCGCTGCTCTCGGTCGACGGCTGGCTTGCGCCTGCCCTCGTGCGGCCGGGCGGGCCGGAGCTCTGGATCGCGGGCGTCTCGAAGGCGACACTTCGCCGCGCGGCGAAGACCGGCGTCTGGCATCCGGTCGCGCTGCCACCGAACGAGCTGCGGACGATGGCGGCCGACTTCCGCGAGCGCCGTCCTGACGGCCGCGTGGTCCTGCGGATCGGCGTCCACTTCGCCGACGAGCCCGCAGACCGGCACCGACGAGCGCGGCCGCCACGCGATCGCGGGGCCGTCCGAGTTGGTCGCGGAGCGGCTCGCCGAGTACGTCGAGGCGGGCTGCAACGGCTTCGTGGTCAACCTCGACTACGACGAGGACGGTCTCGACGAGCGAATCCGCCGCTTCGGCGAGCAGGTCGCGCCGCCGCTCCGTGCCTAGCCGGACGGGCGACTAACCGGCCGAGAACGAGCGTCTCCTGCGGCCCCTTCGCGGTCGCCTCGCGGACGAGGCCGACACCGGGCACGTAGTACTTGTGGTCGATCACGCCCGGCTCGAGCGGGGTCCACTCTTTCGTCAGTTGTGCGCCCTTGTACCCGCGAAGCGCCGCGGACAGGCTGAGCACCTGAGCGTGGTCTTCCGCCTGGCCCTTGAAGTGCTCCTGCGCGTAGACGCGCCCAACCGTCGGATCCACTTCCATGATCAGACCCGGTGAGGCTCCGTCGACGCCTGCCTGCCACGAGCCCTCGGTGTCTACTTCCCAATCCCGTCGATGAGCAAGGCGCAGTACGAAGACGGAGTCCGGCGGCTCGAGGAAGCGGGGCAGGGCGCGCCAGCGGGCCGGCTCTACCACGTTGCATTCTCGGCAGGGCCCGACAACCTGCACGTGTTCGACGTCTGGGACTCGCAGCAGTCGTTCGACACCTTCGGGCAGACGATGATGCCGATCATGAGCGACCTCGGCGTCGACCCCGGCGAGCCTCAGATCGCGGAGGTCCACAACATCATCCAGGGCTGAGCCGGAGTACACGACATCACCCAGCGCGACTCCGTCGGCGGCCGTGATCGACGAAGTGGGCGCGGCTGGGATCGAACCAGCGACCTCCCGCGTGTGAAGCGGGCGCTCTCCCGCTGAGCTACGCGCCCGGGGGCTCTGAGGATACCGGGGTGCTCTCGCGGTCGAGGAGCTCGCGGGCGCGGTCGCGCGCCTCGGGATCCTGCGTGCGCCACAGCGTCTCGACCAGCGCGCGGACGACCTCGCGGATGCCGACGATCCCGAGCAGGTTCTCGCCCTCCAGGACGGGCAGGTGGCGGATCTTGCGCTCGCCCATCAGGCGGGCCGCGTCGAGGATGTCGTCGTCGGGAGCGAGCGTCACGAGCTGCCGGGTCATGACGTCGCCGACCTTGACCTCGGCGAAGTTCGGCCCCTCGCCCGCGAGCCGCAGCACGTCGCGCTCGGTGAAGATCCCGACCAGGCGCTCGCCTTCGCAGACGCCGACCGAGCCGACGGTCTCCTCGAGCATCCGCGTGATCGCCACCTGAACCGGGTCGTCGGGCGAGACGGTCACCACCCGGAACGCCATCACGTCAGCGACAGCCACTTCCTAGAGTCTAAACGCACAAGACGACGCTGGTACCATCGCCGGCCTCGGGCCGGGCCCCGTGCGGTGGGAGCTTGTGAACCGCGTCAGATCCGGAAGGAAGCAGCGCTAAGCAATCCCTCCTAGGCGCGCGGTGTGCCCGGCCCGGGATGTCGCGCCTGCTTCGATAAGCTCGCCGGGTGGCCGCCCTGTACCGCAAGTACCGCCCTCAGGACTTCGCCGAGGTGGTCGGGCAGGAGGCGGTCGTGCGGACGCTGCAGAACGCGATCACGCACGGGCAGATCCGCCAGGCGTACCTGTTCGCAGGCCCGCGCGGGACCGGCAAGACCTCGCTCGCGCGCATCCTCGCCAAGGCCCTGAACTGCGAGCAGGGGCCGACGCCGACCCCGGACAAGACGTGCAACGCGTGCCGCACGATCGCCGAGGGAACCTCGCTCGACGTGATCGAGATGGACGCGGCCTCGCAGCGCGGGATCGACGACATCCGCGAGATCCGCGAGCGCGTCGTGCTGCAGCCGGTCGAGGGCCGCTACAAGGTCTACATCCTCGACGAGGCGCACCAGCTCACCGACGCCGCCTTCGAACGCGCTGTTGAAGCTGATCGAGGAGCCTCCGCCCCACCTCGTCTTCGTCTTCTGCACGACCGACCTCTCGAAGATGCTGCCGACGGTCCGGTCGCGCTGCCAGACGTTCTCCTTCTCGCGACCGCGGCTGCCGGAGCTCGTCACGCTCCTGCGCCGGGATCGCGACGGCGAGGGGATCGAGGCGCCCGATGCGGCCCTGGCGCTTGATCGCCAGCGAGCGCCCGCGGCTCCTTCCGCGACGCAGGTCTCGACGCTCGACCAGCTCGCGGCGGCGACCGAGAAGCAGGTCACGGTGCAGTCGGTGCTGCAGCTGCTCGGCGCTGTCGAGGAGGAGGCGCTGTTCCGGCTCTGCGACCTCGTCGTCGACCGCGACACCGCCGGGGCGCTGACCTTCATCGAGGAGCTCTCGGAGCAGGGGCAGGACCTCGGCCGGCTCGTCACCGACCTGCTCGAGCACCTGCGCCATCTGATGCTCGTCCAGCACCTCGGCGAGGTTCCGGACTCGCTGCCGGTGACCGAGGAGACGCGCGACCGGCTGAAGGAGCAGGCGAACCAGCTCGGCGAGGCGACGGTCCTGCGGCTCTGCGACCTGCTCGCGGTCGCGGTCGAGGACCTGCGTCAGGGCGGCGATCCGCGGCTGCCGCTCGAGCTGGCGTTCGTGAAGGTGACGCGGCCGGCGGCCGACCTGTCGCGCGAGTCGACGGCCTACCGGCTGGAGCAGCTCGAGCGCGGTGGTGTCCATTCCAGCCATGACCCGGGGACAGTCCCCGGGCCGCGGCCGGAAGAGCCACGTCCGGCGGCGGAGGAGCCGCCGGCGGAGCCCTCGGCGGGGCCGCCGTCGCTGGAGCTCGAGCAGCTGCAGGAGGCCTGGCAGCGGACGATCCTGCCCGCGGTCGAGGAGAAGTCGATCCCGACGGCCTCGGTCCTGCGCGAGGCGCACCCCAAGGGGCTCGCCGGCGACACGCTGACGGTCGAGTTCCCGCAGGCCGCGTCGTTCCACCGCCAGCTCGCCGAGGAGCCGAAGAACGCGACGCTGCTCGCCGAGGCGCTGTACGAGATCACAGGCCGCCACCTCGCCCTCGCGTTCGAGGTCGGCGAGAACGGCGACGAAGGCGAGGACGAGACCGACGAGCCGGTCAGCGAGGAGGATTTCGTGGAGCTGATGAAGGGAACCCTCGACGCAGAAGAGGTGAAGGAGCCAGAGCAATGAGTGGCATGGACATGAACAAGATGCTCCAGCAGCTCCAGGAGATGCAGGCGCAGATGGAGCAGGCACAGGAGGAGCTCAAGGACGAGACCGTCCAGGCGACCGCGGGCGGCGGGATGGTCACGGTCGTGGCGACGGGCAGCGGCGAGATCCGCGAGATCACGATCGACCCGAAGGCGATCGACCCGAACGATCCAGAGCTGCTCGCGGACATGATCGTGGCGGCCGTCAACGAGGCCCTTCGTTCAGCGCAGAGCCTGGTCGAGTCCAAGCTCGGCCCAGCGCTGGGCGGGCTCCACGGCCTCGGCCTCCCGGGGATGTGAGATGACCGAGGTCTACGAAGCGCTGCGAGCTGCGTCCGCGTTTGCCGACATGTCTGACGAAACGCTCAGCCGCCTCGCCGGAGTCGCCACCGAGGCCGAGTTCCCGCCGGGTCACGTCCTGATCGAGTACGACATGCCGGCCTCCGGCCTCTACCTGATCCTCGAAGGCCGCGTGGCCGTCCAGGCGCCTACGGCACGGCTCGAGCGCGGGCCCGGAGACGTCGTCGGCGAGCGGGCGATCGCGCGCGGAGGGAAGCGCGGAGGCCGGGTCAGCGCGATAACAGCGGTGCGCTGTCTCAGCATCGCAAGGGAGCACGTCGAGGAGGAGTTGGCCGAGCAACTGCTCGCGCGCTACCCCGAGGACTGACGGCCGGAGCCGACAGGCACAATCCAGCCATGTTCAGCCCGTCCGTCGACAACCTCGTAGCGCAGCTGACGCGGCTCCCGAGCGTCGGCCAGCGGACGGCGCAGCGGCTCGCGTTCCACATCCTCCGCGTCCCGAAGGACGAGGCGCTCGCGCTCGCGGCGGCGATCGCCGAGGTCAAGGAGCGCGTCCGCTTCTGCCGCGAGTGCGGGAACCTGACCGAGGAGGAGACCTGCGACATCTGCCGCGACGCGCGGCGCGACCACACGACCGTCTGCGTCGTCGAGCAGCCGGCCGACCTGATCTCGGTCGAGCGCACGCACGAGTACCGCGGCCTCTACCACGTGCTCGGCGGCGCGCTCTCGCCGCTCGACGGCGTCGAGCCCGAGCACCTGCGCATCGACGAGCTCCTCGGCCGCGTCGAGCGCAACGGCGTCCAGGAGGTCGTGCTCGCGACGAACCCGAACATGACCGGCGAGGCGACCGCCGCCTACCTTGCCGACCGCCTGCGCGGCCGGGTGCGCGTGACCCGGCTCGCGAGCGGCCTTCCCGTCGGCGCCGACCTCGAGTACGCGGACGAGGTCACGCTCGGCAGGGCGCTCTCGGGCCGCCGCGAAATGTAGGGTCCGGAGCCCTTCCCTAGACTTCCTGCCGTGACGACGACTGAATTCGAGGCGCTTCCCGCCGTCGAGGGCGCGGAGCCGCGACTCGGGACGCTGGTGATGAAGTTCGGCGGCACCTCGGTCGCCGACCCCGACAAGATCAAGGACGTCGCGCGACGTCTCGTGGCCGCGCGGGCCGAGGGCAACCGCGTCGTGGCCGTGCTCTCGGCGATGGGCGACTCGACCGACGACCTGGTCCGGCTGGCCTACGAGGTCTCGCCGCAGCCCAAGCCGCGCGAGCTCGACATGCTGATCTCGGTGGGCGAGCGTATCTCCTGCGCGCTCGCCGCGATGGCGATCCACGACCTCGGCGCCGAGGCGATCTCGCTGACCGGGTCGCAGGCGGGAATCGTGACGGACACGGTGCACGGCCGGGCGAAGATCGTCGACGTCCGCGCGCGCCGCATCCACGAGGCGCTGGACCAGGACCGGATCGTGCTCGTCGCAGGCTTCCAGGGCGTCTCGACGGACCTGGACATCACCACCCTCGGCCGCGGCGGCTCGGACACGACCGCTGTCGCGCTCGCGGCTGCGCTCGGCGCCGAGGTCTGCGAGATCTACACCGATGTCGACGGCGTCTTCACGGCCGATCCGCGGCTGGTGTCAGACGCGCGCAAGCTGCACGCGGTCAGCTACGAGGAGATGCTCGAGATGGCTGCGTCGGGGGCCAAGGTGCTGCAGGTGCGGGCGGTAGAGGTCGCGCGCAACCATTCCGTCAAACTGCATGTCCGCTCGACGTTCTCGGGAGCGGACGGAACGTGGATTCGCGAGGAGGACGAACGGATGCTCGAGAAGGCGCTGATCTCCGGAGTCACGCACACGCTCGAGGAGACCCTGTATCGCGTCGAGGGAACGACACCCGCGCGCCTGTTCTCCGCGCTGGCCGAGGCCGGCGTGAACGTCGACACGATCGTCCGCACCGGGCCGGAGATCGTCTTCTCGGCGCCCGCGGACGACCGCGTCGCCGCGGCCGCCGTCCTCGACGAGCTCGGCGCCCAGTGGAGCGCGCGGGACGACCTCGGCAAGGTCAGCGTCATCGGCGCGGGCATGAAGAGCCACCCGGGCGTGGCCGCGAAGGCCTTCCAGACCCTTGCGGACGCCGGCATCGAGCCGGAGGTCGTGACGACCTCGCCGATCAAGATCTCGTGCCACGTGCGCAGCGACGAGGTCGAGAAGGCGGTCGTCGTGCTGCACCGCGCCTACGAGCTCGACGCGCCGGAAGCGGAGCGCGCTCATGCCTAAGGTGGCGGTCGTTGGCGCAACGGGCGCGGTCGGGCAGATCACCGTCGACCTGCTTCTCGGCCGCGGGTTCGACGACCTGCACCTGTTCGCATCGGCGCGCTCGGCCGGGAGCGAGATTCGTGGCCTCCGCGTCGAGCAGGCGACGCCGGAGACGCTCGGGGGCTTCGACCTCTGCTTCTTCTCGGTCGGGTCGACCGCGAGCCGCAAGCTCGTGCCGCACGCGGTGCGCGGAGGCGCCATCTGCATCGACAAGTCGGCCGCGTTCCGCCTCGAGGACGGGATCCCGCTCGTCGTCCCGGAGGTGAACGGCGCGCGTGCCCGCGAGCACACGGGGATCCTGGCCAACCCGAACTGCTGCGCGATCCCGCTCGCGCTCGTGCTGAAGCCGCTCCACGACGCGGCCGGCCTCCGGACGGTGCGCGTCGCCACGTATCAGTCGGCCTCGGGCGCGGGGGCGCAGCGCTTGCAGCGGCTGCTCGTCGAGCCGCAGGCCGAGCACGACCTGGCGATGGACTGGGACTACGACGGCGAGGAGTTCGAGGAGGAGACGAAGCTCCGTGAGGAGACGCGCAAGATCCTCGAGCTCCCGGAGCTACCGCTGAGCGCGACCTGCGTTCGCGTGCCCGTCCCCGTCGGCCACGCCGAGTCGGTCTGGGTCGAGACCGAGCAGCCGCTAACGCCCGATCAGGCGCGCGAGCTGCTCGCCGCCGCCCCGTCGGTGCAGGTCGAGGAGTTCCCCACCCCCGGCCAGGCTGCGGGCGGCGACGAGGTGCTCGTCGGCCGGATCCGCCGCGACCCGGGCGCCGAGAACGGCCTCTCGCTCTTCCTCGCCTGCGACAACCTGCGCAAGGGCGCAGCGTTGAACGGCATCCAGATCGCCGAGCTCGTCCTCTCGAGCCGCGCCGTCGCCGCCTGAGCCCGTCAGCCGGGCTTCACTCGGGCCGGTGGCAGACCGCCTCGATGTTGTTGCCGTCGGCGTCGTGGACGAACGCCGCGTAGTAGTTCTCGTGGTAGTGGTCGCGCACGCCGGGCGCGCCGTTGTCCTTGCCGCCCGCCGCAACCGCCGCTTCGTAAAACGCGTCCACGGTCGCGCGGTCGCTCACGCCGAACGCGACGTGCGTCGCGCCTCGCTCGGAGCTCGAGCCGATCCAGAAGTCCGGGACGCCCTCGCCGGAGCCGAAGCCCGCGGCCATGCCCTCGAAGTCCGCCTGAAGCGAGTATCCGAGCGGCTTCAGCACCTGCTCGTAGAAGCCTTTCGCCTGCCCGATATCGCTGACGTTCGCCGTGACGTGGTCGATCATCTTGAGCCTCCTTCGGTGTCGGGCTGATGTTCTCAAGTCACGGCCTCGAAATCCCGATAACCGGTTCTGGGAATGCGGCCCGCGCGACTCGACCACACCTTTTTCGAAGACGAGCCTCGCTCGCGCCTCGGCGCGCTGCTCTTGCGCAAAGGGCTGGTCACGCACGAGGACCTCGACCGGGCGCTCGCCGAGCAGGACGAGGGCGAGCTGCTGGGCGAGGCGCTGGTCCGCCTCCGGATCTGCTTCGAGAACGACATCGCGCGGGCGCTCGCGGATCAGGCGAACATCGATTTCGTCGACATCGGCGTCACCTCGTTCGACCCACGAGCGGTGGTCCTCCTCCCGAGCGAGGAGGCCCTCCGGCTGCGTGCGATCCCGCTCCGGCTCCACCCGGACGGCGACATCTCGGTCGCGGTAATCGACCCGACCGACGACAAGCTCCTGCCGCGCCTGAAGCTCGCGACCGGCCGTCCGATCCGCCTGGTCGTCACGACGCCCTCGGCACTCCGCGCCGCCCTGTCCAACGCCTACTAGCCGCTGCGGCGAATCCTAGGTAGGGCCTCTGGGAGCCGGAACAGGCTCCGGCATGAACGCGTCCTTCAGGGAGCGCCACAACCGCGCCCGCTTGCTCTCGACCACCGGCAGGAGCCCGCCGAGCTCCAGCCGCGCGAGCTCGAGCGGCCCGGCCGCGCGCACGGTCTGGAAGCCGAAGTCGGCCAGGAAGTCGTGCGGGAACACCGTGCGGTGGACGAGGAAGCGCTCGTAGTCGGACTCGCCCTCGCGGTAGCGGTACGCGAACGCCTCGAGCGCCGCTGCGCCCTTGTCCTTGGCCTCGCCGATCGCGGCGAGGAACAGCGACTGCAGCACCCAGGGGCTCGTGCGGTCGATCAGGTAGGCGCAGGTGACGAACAGCGCGTCGTCCGAGGGCGGCCCGGCCGGAAGCTCGGCCGCACGCGGGTAGAGGCCGGACGGCCCGTACTGCATCGAGCCGAGCACGCGCCCGTCGTCGTCGTAGTAGACGGTTCCCCAGGCGCCGAACTCCGTCTCGGCCTTCTCGATCCAGCGCGTCTTGTCGACGCTCCGGCCCGCGGTGCGCGACTGCCACCACACGCAGTCGTGGCAGACGGGCGAAACCTGCTCGAGGGTCGCGCCCGTGAGCCCGGCAAGCCGAGTCTTCACGGACGGCCTATCGCGTCCACGACGACATTCACGGCCGCCGGCCTCGCCCCGGCCATGCGCTCGAGGTAGTCGGCGACGCGCCGCTGGACCTCCCGGCCGACCGCTTCGGCCGAGGCGCCCCACTCGAGCTCGACGTGCAGCTCGACTGCCGCGCGCCCGTTCTCCTCCTCGATGCGCACGCCTGCCTGGCGAGGCATCCGCTTCTCGACCAGCCCGCGGACGCCGTCGACCTCGAGTGCGGCGTCGGCCGCGTACCTGGCAAGAACGTCGGAGGCGACGCTCGCGGTGCCCTCCATCACGCGGATTCTAGGAGGGGTTGGCCGGGCCTCGCTCGTCGTCGGGGTGCGATGGCCGTTCCGTGACAAGGACGCAGGGAGTGCCCGTAGTGGGAAGCTACGGGCACGACTGAGGACGCGGTCTCGGGACGGACAGCGCGGCCCGGCGGCACAGACTAGGCTCGATCAACCCCTCCTAAGATCAGCTCGGTCGCCTCCGGGCGCGCGAGGAAGCGAAACGGGACAAATGTCGTTCCCAGCCCCGCCGAGAGGTGCAGCGTCGCCGCGGGCCGGTGGTAGAGGCCGCGGATGTACGTCCAGTGGGTGTGCGCCAGCCGCAGGCGGCCGCCCGGCCACGGGACGCAGATCTGGCCGGCGTGCAGGTGGCCCGAAAGCACGAGGTCGAACGCACCCGCCGGGAGCCGGTCGATCACTTCCGGGAAGTGGCAGAGCAGGATCCGCAGGTCGGCAGCCGGGTCCGCGAGCGCCTCCGGCGCGCGCCAGCTTGCGGCGGTACGAGCGCGGGTCGACGCCGACGATCTGCACGCGCTTCCCCCTCAGCTCGATCGTGCGCGAGTCGTCGGTGAGGAGGGTCGCCGGCTCGAGGTCGACGACGTCCGCCGGGTGCGAGAACGGGTCGCGAGTGAGCGCGAAGTCGTGGTTGCCGAGCACGGCGAAGCAGTTCGGCATCCGCGCGAGCATCGACCGGAGCTCGGCCTCTCCAGAGCGGCGCGACAGCAGGTCGCCGCTGATCATCGTCAGGTCGGGCTGCCGCTCCGCGACCCAGTCGACGGCCCGCGCGACGGCGACGCGCCCACGCGACGGAAAGCCGAGGTGGAAGTCGGACAGGTGCGCGATCCGCAGGCCTTCCAGCTCGGGCGGGAGCCCGGGCAGCGGGCAGGCGAGCGTGTCGAGCCGGACCCACCCTGCCTCGAAATGACCCCACGCCAGCCCGGCCGCCGCTGCGGCGGCTCCGAGCCGTACGGCTCTCAAGGGCTACGCCTCGAGCTTCTCGATGACCGGGCCGACCGAGATGACGTGCCGCTTGAACTTCAGCTCGGACTCCTCGAGGCCGGCGGCAACGCCGATCAGCTGCGAGAGGTGCAGGATCGGCATCGCGAAGTCCTTCCCGGTCTGCTGCCGCAGCTTCAGCTGCCACGCGTCGAGCGAGAGGTGGCACAGCGGGCACGGGGTGACCATCGCGTCAGCGCCCGCCTCGGTCGCCTGCTCGATCGGCTGGATCAGCTCCCCGAGCGCGACGTCCTCGCGTGCCTGGATGATCGGGAAGCCGCAGCACTTGATCTTCGCCGGATAGTCGATCGGCTCGCCGCCACAGGCCTCGATGATCGCCTCGAGCGACCACGGCTTGTCGGGATCCTCGAAGCCGAGGATCTTGGACGGCCGCAGGATCTGGCAGCCGTAGAACGGCGCCACGCGGAGACCCTTCAGGCCCTTGTGCGCGACCTGCTTGAGCCGCTCGTAGCCGTCGCCCTCGGCGATCAGCCAGAGCAGGTGCTTGACCTCGACTGCGCCCGAGTACGGCGGCGCGCCGACCGTCTCGAGGTTGACGTTGACGCGCGCGAGCAGGTCGGGGTCGTTCTGCAGCTGGAAGTTCGCCTGGCGCAGGTTGAGCGTGCAGACGTTGCAGATCGTCAGCAGCGTGTCGCAGCCGGTCTCCTCGGCATAGGCGAGGATCCGCGCGTTCAGGTGGAGGTAGTAATCAGGCTCGGCCTCGTGGATGTCGCCTGCGCCGCAGCAGGTGACCGACTCCAGCTCGACGAGCTCGAGCCCGACCTTCGGCGCCAGCGCCTTCGTCGAGCTGTTGAGCTCCTTCGCCGAGAGCGCCGCGAGGCAGCCCGTGTAGTACGCGACCTTCCTCACGACTCCGCCTCCCGCTCCTCGGACTCCTGCTGGAACTCGATCCTGCTGAGAGCATGCTCGCCCTGGATGATCCCGAGCGCGCCCTCGCGGCCCTGCTCCTTCACGAGCTCGCGAAGCTGGCGGGCCTCCTTCACGTCCTTGGCGACGTGCGGCGGGAACGGCGGCGGGACCTTGCCGCGCCGCGCGAGCCTGAGCGCGAACCCGGTCTGCTTGATCGCCTCGAGGATCCCCTGCGTCTTCGGCACGAGCTCGGTCTCCCGCAGCCAGCCGGTCGTCTCGGCCGAGCGGACGAACCATTTCGCGTGCTTCGCGCCCATGTCGTGGTCGATCCCCTGCTTGATCGACTCGGCGCCGAGCTTGGCGATCGCGTCGCGCGGGTCGACGCCCTTCGGGCAGCGCTCATTGCAGAAGTAGCAGCGCGTGCAGTCCCAGATCCCGTGCTCCTCGTTGAGCTCGTTGAGCCGCTCGACGTCGGCGTGGTCGCGCGCGTCGCCGACGAACCGGAAGCCCTTCGCCAACGCGGCAGGCCCGAGGAACTCCGGGTCGGACTCCATCGAGTTGCACTCGGAGACGCAGCAGCCGCACATGATGCAAAGGGCTTCTTTGTGGATTGCGTTCATCTCCTGCTGGGAGACGATCCGCTCCTTCTCGGCGACCTCGTCGTAGCCGGGGTCGAGCCAGGGCTTGACCGCGCGGATCTTGCTCCAGAAGGGCGCCATGTCGACGACGAGGTCCTTGAGCACGGGCATGTTCCCCATTGCCGAGATCACGGGAACGTGCCCCGCGTCGGCGATCGGCTTCATCCGCTCCTTGCAGGCGAGCACCGCACGGCCGTCCATCCTCATCCCGCAGGAGCCGCAGATCATCATGCGGCAGCTCTTGCGGTACGCGAGCGTGCCGTCGTGCTTGTCCTTGATCAGGTCGAGGACGTCGAGGAGGCAGGCCCACTCCGGCGCGTCGACCTCGTACTCGCGCAGCGCCTTCTCGCCGGACTCCGGGTCGAACCGCCAGATCTTGAGCGCGACGTCCAAATCAGCCCCCTTGGAGAACCTGCTGCATGTCCACGACCGAGTCCTTCGGCGGCGGCGTGATCGCCACGTGCGGACCGAAGTCGTGGAACTCCATCGTAATCACGGGCCCCGGCGTTCCATTTGCTCCTTGCGTGTAGCTGACTTTGCGAACGAGCCCGTTGTGGTCGACCCAGACGTCGAACGGCTCCGTCTTCCGCCCGCTCGCCTTGAGCGCGCTCTCGAGCGACTTCCGGACACTCCCGCTCGAGGCGGAGGCCGCCTGATCGAGGTTGACGGTGACCCGGTAGTGCGTCGTGTCGACGCCGCGTACGCGTGCCGTGCCGAGCTTCTTGGCCTCGCCGCCCGAGCCGAGCAGGTGCCCGAGCGCGCTCGTGGGGTTCGGGTTGGCGTTGAGCAGCCCGCCGAGGTCGACGCCGCGCTGGCTCGCGAGCCGTGCGAGGTCGAGCTTCAGCCACTGCTTCTCCCGAGACAGCCCGAACTGCTGAAGCGCGGGCGAGCGCATGTAGAGCACGTTCCCGGTGCTGACCGTGTCGACGGTGAACTGGCCGTTGGCGGAGTGGACGATCATCTTCAGCTGGCCCGAGGTCCCGTCGCCGGTGTTGAAGACCCCACTCCCGCTGCTCGCGACACCGGAGCCCGAGATCGTGAAATCGGCCTCGAGGCTCCCCTTGCTCGACGTCTTCTGCGCGGCCGACGCGATCTGCTTCGCCGAGAGCGACTCGCCTCCCCCGCCGCCGCCGCAGCCGGCAAGCACGAACACGAGCGCGAGCGAGCCGACGGCAACGCGGGCCATCAGTAAGTCCGCTCCATCGGCTTCCACTTCGTCATCGTGACCGGCTTCCAGTTCAGCCTGGGAGCGCCGTCCTGCCAGGTGACGATCGTGTGGCGCAGGTAGTTCTCGTCGTCGCGGTCCGGGTAGTCGTGCGGCCGCGCGTGGGCGCCGCGGCTCTCCTTGCGCTCGATCCCGGCGACGACCATGCACGACGCGAGCTCGAGCAGAAAGCCGAGCTCGAGCGCCTGCGTGAGGTCGTTGTTGAACACCTCGCCCTTGTCCTCGACGACGACCCGCTCGAAACGCTCGCGCAGCGAGTCGACGATCTCGCCCTGCTTGCGCATCTGGTCATCGCGCCGGAAGACCCCGAAGTTCACGTGCATCGTCTCGGCGAGCTCGTTCCGGATCGACCAGGGCCGCTCGCCGTCGCTTCGGTCGAGCAGCTCCCGCAGCTCGCGCTCGGTGTCGGTCTCCAGCGCAGCCGGCACCTCGACCGTCGTGTGCGAGAGCGCGTAGTCGGCCGCATGGGCGCCCGCGCGCTTGCCGAACGTGATCGTCTCCATCAGCGCGTTGCCCCCGAGGCGGTTCGCGCCGTGAACGGAGACGCAGGCGCACTCGCCCGCCGCGTAGAGGCCCTCGAGCGCCGTCTGTCCCCAGACGTCCGTGTCGACGCCGCCCATGTGGTAGTGGGCTCCCGGCCTGACCGGGATCGGGTCGTAGATCGGGTCGACGCCGGCGAAGACCATCGACAGCTCACGCGTTCCGTGCAGACGCTCCAGGATCTTCTCCGCGCCGAGGTGTCGCAGGTCGAGCAGGACGTTGCCGTCGACGCCTCGGCCCTCGTCGATCTCCGTCTGCTCGGCGCGGGAGATGACGTCGCGCGACGCAAGCTCCATCGCGTTCGGCGCGTAGCGCTCGAGGAAGCGCTTGCCCTCCGAGTTGAGCAGATACGCGCCCTCGCCGCGGCAGCCTTCGGTGATCAGCACTCCCGTCGGCGCGAGCGTGGTCGGATGGAACTGCATCATCTCCATGTCCTCGAGCGCCACGCCGACGCGCAGCGCCTGGGCCATCCCGTCGCCCGTGCACGCGTAGGCGTTCGTCGTGCCCGTGTAGAGCCGGCCGGCGCCGCCCGTCGCCAGGATGACCGTCTTCGCGCCGATCGAGGCGAGGCCGCCGTCGAGCAGGTTCCAGGCGATCACGCCCTGGCAGCGGTCCTCGTGCTCGACCAGCTTCCAGACGAAGTACTCCTCGTAGACCTTGAGGTCGCGCTTCATCACCTGCTCGTAGAGGACGTGCACCAGCACGTGGCCGGTGATGTCGGCCGCGTAGGCGGTGCGAGGCTCGCCTGCCGCTCCGAACGGGCGCTGCGCGATCCGGCCGTCCTCCGTGCGCGAGAACACGGCTCCCCAGTTCTCCAGCTGGTAGACGTCGTCGGGCGCCTCGGTGCAGAGGATCTCGATCGCGTCCTGATCGCCAAGATAGTCGGAGCCCTTCACCGTGTCGAAGGAGTGCTTCTCGGGGTCGTCCTCGGAGGCGTTGCCAAGTGCTGCGTTGATCCCGCCCTCGGCCGCGCCGGAGTGGCTGCGAACGGGGTGGATCTTGGAGATCAGAGCGACGTCGGCGCCCGCGTCGTGCGCTTCGATCGCCGCGCGCATTCCCGCGCAGCCGGCCCCGACCACGAGCACATCGTGCATCGCTTCCACTGCCTACGGACGCTATCGGATCGAGGCCGGCCTACACCTGTTCGATTGATGTGTGGGCGCGGTCCCCGGTCGGCGCTATCGTGAAGGCGAGGGTCGTGCTGCGGATCGAGCGTCATCGGTTGGGGCCACGCGTGTACGTGCTCGGCACCCGGGTGCACGAATGGCACCTCGGCCTCGCCATCCTCCTGGCGCTCGGCTCGGCCGCCTTGCTCGACCACGCGGGGAGCGGATTCGGCACGTTGGCCTTGGCGTCTGCAGGGGTTCTCCTGATCGTGAAGGACTGGCGCGACCTCGTGCCTTCCAAGCGCGACTCCGCGGCGTGGCGTCTCGGCCTGCACATGGAGCCGCTCCCGCTGCGCGCTGTCCAGCGGGCCGACCCGCTGCCGAAGCTCGTTGCGCTGACCGCGGTGCTCGCGGGCTTCGTCAACCTCGCCGCGGCGGTCAGGCCGAACATCGCGTGGCGGAACCATCTGCTCCTCGGCGTGGAGCCGCTCGAAGGATTGAAGATCTCCCACGCCGCAGCCGTCCCGACCTCGCTCCTGCTCCTCGTGACAGCTCCGTACCTCTGGCGGCGCCGCCAGTCGGCGCTCCGGCTCGCGCTCGTGCTCCTGATGGGCCTGACCGCGCTCGACCTGCTCAAAGGGCTCGACCTAGAAGCTGCCTCCGGAAGCGCCGCCGCCGCAACCGTCCTCTGGCTCGGACGCGGCTCGTTCTACGTCCGCCACGATCCCGACACCATGCGCGTGGCGCTCCGCCGCGTCCCCCTGCTCGCCGGAACGGTTGCCGTCCTCTGCGGCATCGGCGTGTGGCTCGCGACGCACGGCAACGCCGGGCTGATCACGGTTGCCCGCGAGACCGGCGACGCCTTCCTGTGGCAGCAGGGGCCCTTGCGGTTCCGGGACGAGCTGGCGCATCTCGACGAGGCCATCGGCGTTACCGGCCTGATAGCGCTTGCCTGGTGCGCGTATCTCCTCTTTCGGCCCCTCGCCGCTCCACGCCTGTTCCCCGACGCGAACAGCCGCCTGGCCGCAGGTGCGCTGGTGCGCAGTCACGGCTCGGACACGCTGGCCTATTTCAAGCTCCGCCAAGACCAGCACTACCTCTTCGGATCGGACGGACGGGCGTTCCTCGGCTACCGCGTCGAAGCGGGAGTGCTGCTGGTCTCGGGCGACCCGGTCGGCCCTGCCGATGCGCTGCCCGATCTCCTGCGGCGGCTGCACGCGTTCGCATCCCAGCGCGGCCTGCCCGTCGCCGCACTCGGAGCCGGCAGGCAGCTCCTCCCGCTCTGGCAGGACCTCGGCCTGCGCTCCATCTACCTCGGCGACGAGGCGGTGGTCGACACCGCGCGCTTCTCGCTCGACGGCCGCCCCATCCGCAAGGTCAGGCAGTCGGTCTCGCGGCTCGAGAGGCAGGGATACACGGCGTGCCTGCGGAGGCTGTCCGAGCTCTGCGACGACGAGCTTGCCGAGCTCGCGGCGGTCAGCCACGGCTGGCGACAGGGCAAACCGGAGCGCGGCTTCGCGATGTCGCTCGACGGGCTGCGTCGAGAGGATCACGGCGACAGCCTCGTCGTGCTGGGCCTCGACGCCGACGAGCGGATTCGCGGGTTCCTCCACTTCGCGCCGAGCTACGGCCGGGCGGCTGCGTCGCTGTCGCTCATGCGGCGCGACGCCGACACGCCCAACGGGCTGACGGAGTTTCTCGTGGCCCGGGGCATCGAGTTGCTCCGTGATCGTGGAGTCGAGGAGGTCTCGCTCAACTTCGCCGCCTTCGCGCGCTTCATCCACGAGCCTCGCGACCGGGCCGAGCGCCTTCTTGGACGCGTGCTCCTCGCCGCGGATGCGGTCTTCCAGATCGAGCGGCTCTACCGCTTCAACGCGAAGTTCTTCCCGCGCTGGGAGCCTCGCTACCTGATGCTGGAGCGCCTGACGACACTCCCGCGCGTCGGGCTTGCTGCGCTGTGGGCCGAGGGACAGCTTCCGAAGCCGGGCCGCTAGGCAGCGACAACCAGAAGCAGAGCGCCGCCAGTGGAAGCTCGACGACGAGCGCCTCCGAGAGGGCCCAAGCGCGCTCGCTGCCCGGATGCGCGGTGATCGCGTCGAACCACGCGTCGCAGAGGAGCGCGGTCCCGGCGATGGTGGCGACCAGGGGCAGGAACCGCGATCGGCGCGAGCGCGAGCACCGTCGCGCCCAGCGTCACCGCGAGGAAGAGGTCGAACCCGATCCACGCCACATCCCAGTGGCTCGCCAGATGCCGCTCGGGGAGCGTCGTGCTGAGGTACGCGGTCCACGGGAACAGCGCCACCGCAACTGCGCCGAGCAGCACCACGAGCCAGAGCCGGTCACGCCGCGCGATCTTCACCGAGTTCAATTGTGCAGAGGGCCCTGGTTTCGCGCGCACCTGGGTATGCTCCGTTAGATGGCCAGGATGCTGTTCCGGCTGCCGGAGGCGGCCGCCGTCATCGACAACCCTTCCCCCCACGAGCTCCATGAGCTCGCGGCGCGCATGCCCAACGCGCAGCCGACGCGGTACGGGAACCTCAACGTCCAGACCGAGGTCGTGAACCGCTCCAAGGGCTCGACGTTCATCGTCACCGATGACCCCGACGGCCAGAACCAGGCGATCTCCCGCGAGGAGGGCGAGCGCTGGGCCGCGATCCAGGACGAGTACATCGCCGGCCAGGAGATGGTCGTCGTGGACGGCTACATCGGGAACAACCCGGAGTTCCGCACGCCCGCGCGCCTCTACATCGAGGCCGCCAACGCCAACATCGCGGGCATGCAGCAGCAGCTCTACTTCTCGCCCGCGGGGGAGGAGCTCGAGCCCGAGCTGACCGTCATCTACACGCCGAACCTGAAGGCCGACGGATATCCCGACGACCGCCTGATCGCAGTCGACCTCGAGCAGGGCGTCACACGCGTCCTCAACTCGGATTACTTCGGGGAGTCGAAGAAGGGCGGCCTGCGGATGTGGAACAAGCTCGTCTACGAGCGGGGCGGGATCCCGCTGCACGCGGGCTGCAAGATCATCCCGACCGAGCGCGGCCAGCGCGTCGGCCTGATCGTCGGCCTCTCGGGCACGGGGAAGACGACGACCACGTTCACGCGCCAGAACGGCTCGCTGCCGGTCCAGGACGACTTCGTCGCTTGGATGCCGAACGGCCGCGTCTACGCAACCGAGAACGGCTGCTTCGCGAAGACGTTCGGGCTGAACCCCGAGGACGAGCCGACGATCTACGGCGCGGTCACGCAGCCCGACGCCTACCTCGAGAATGTCTCACAGCACGGAGACGAGCCGGACTTCTACGACACGAACTACACGTCGAACGGCCGCGCCACCTTCCCGTTCGGGGTGATCGAGGCCGCCTCGGCCGACGAGATCGAGGAGGCGCACTTCCTGCTCGTCCTGAACAAGAACGAGAACATCGTCCCCGTCGTCGCGAAGCTCGAGGGGCCGCAGGCAGCGGCCTTCTTCATGCTCGGCGAGACGACAGGCACGAGCGCCGGCGGCGCGGACGAGGCCGGCAAGTTCCTGCGCGTGCCCGGCACGAACCCCTTCTTCCCGATGCCGCACGACCTCCAGGGCAACCGCTTCCTGGAACTGCTCGCCGAGCACCCGCTCGAGGTCTACGTGATGAACACCGGCCGCGTGGGCGGCCCCGAGGACGACGAGCGCTCGCGCAAGGTGCGGATCAAGCATTCCTCGGCAGCCGTGAAGGGGATCGCCGAGAACACGATCGAGTGGGAACGCGACCCCGACTTCGGCTACCTCGTCGCGACCTCGATCCCGGGGATCGACGACGAGGGGATCCTGCAGCCGCGAAAGCTCTACGAGGAGCAGGGCCGCGGCGACGAGTACCGCGCGCTGGTCGAGCGCTTCAAGGCCGAGCGCGCGGAGTTCCTCCGCGGCTTCCCGAGCCTGAGCGAAGAGATCGTCGCGGCGGTTTCCTAGGTCGTTTGCGAGCAGTCGCTCGACCGGATCGACCGGTCATTTCAGACGGACGGCCCGGCGAAGCCGGCCGTCCTGAAGACGGCATCGCAAACGACGCCTTTAGAAGAGACCGTGCTTGGGCGGCGAAGGCGTCGTCCGTGAAGCAGGAGGTCGAACGGTTTCTCGACAGCCCCGCGCTGTCGAACGCGACGCGCCGCGCCTACCGCGTGGACGTCGAGGAGTTCGCGCGCTGGCTCGACCGGCGTGGCACGAGGCTCGACGACGTCGACGTACGCGTGCTCGCCGACTACGCGACCGAGCTCGGGCGCGCGCGGCCGCGCAAGCTCGCGCCGGCCACGATCGGGCGCAAGCTCGCCGCTGTGCGCGCCTTCCTGCGGCACGCGCTCGGCGCCGAGCGGGTTCCGGACGCCTCCTTCGCGCCCAAGCGTCCGCGGCGGCTCCCGAACGCGCCCCGCCCGCACGAAGTCGACGGCGAGCTCGACGCGCTCGAGGGCACGACTCCGCTCGCGATCCGCAACCGCGCGCTCGTCGAGCTCGTCTACTCGGCAGGCCTGCGCTCTCAGGAGGCCGTCGACCTCGACCTCGCCGACGTCGACTTCGAGCAGGAGCTCGTGCACGTCCACGGCAAGGGCGACAAGGAGCGAGTCGTGCCGCTGGGCGAGGAGGCCTCCCATCGGCTTGGGCTCTACCTCCGGGGCGCTCGGCCACAGCTCGCCCGCGGCGCCGAGAACGCCTTCTTCCTCTCCGCGCGCGGCCGCAGGCTCGACACGAGCACGCTCCGCCGCCTGCTCCCTCACCCGCATCGCCTGCGACACGCCTTCGCGACGCACCTGCTCGAGGGCGGCGCCGACCTGCGCACGATCCAGGAGCTCCTCGGCCACAGCTCGCTGTCGACGACGCAGATGTACAGCCACGTCGACGCACGCCGACTACGAAAGGTCTACGACAAGGCTCATCCGCGTTCTTGACTCATCCGCCTTCTTGACTTATGTGATATTTTTATCACGTAATGGATGATGCCCAGGTGTGGAAAGCGCTCGGCTCGCCGCATAGGCGAGCCCTGCTCGACGCGCTCCGCGACGGCCCGAAGACGACGACCGCGCTCTGCGAGGTGCTGCCCAAGCTCTCGCGCTTCGCGGTCATGCAGCACCTCGCGGTGCTGCAGAAGGCCGGAGTGGTGCTCGTCCACCGAGAAGGCCGCGAGCGCTGGAACCAGCTCAACGCGGTTCCGATCCAGCGCGAGCTCGAGCGGTGGCTGAACAGCTTCCAGCAGGCCACGGCCTCGCAGCTGCTGGCCTTCGAGCGTCACCTGGAGGCATCGACACCCAAGGAGAAGGAGGAGTGATGCACCAGATTCGGCACATCGCGTTCACGAACGAGCTCAGCTTCGCCCGTCCCCGCGAGGAGGTCTTCGAGGCCTTCCTCGAAACCGACAAGTGGTTCCAGATCAGCTACGGCGGCAAGCGCTTGCAGCGCGTCATCAACGACCGCCGCGTCGGCGGGCAGATCTACGAGGACTGGGGCGACGGCACCGGCAAGCTCTACGGCACGATCGGATGGTGGGACCCGCCTGCCGGCTACTCGCAGACGAGCAGCATGCTCGGCGGCGGGATAACGCTGGCCCACACGTACGAGTTCGAGGAGGACGGCGACAAGACGGTGCTGCGCCACAACTTCAGCGCGTTCGGGCCGATCTCGGACGAGATGGCCGAGGGCATCAACAGCCACGGCTCGCTCGAGAGCTTCTCGGAGCAGCTGCACTCGTGGATCGAGAAGGGCGAGGTGATTCCCCCGCCGGACCTCGGGTAATGCGCCTGCCTCGGAGGCAGGCGTCGGGCCGCACAGGGCGAAGGATGAACGTCCGATGGCGACGCCGCGGCCCGATCCGCCTGCCTCCGATCCCGAGGTCGAGGGGTTCCTCGCGCTGCTCGCCGCCCAGCGGGCGCCGAAGACCGTCGACGCGTACCGCCGAGACCTCCGCGCGCTCGGCGACTGGCTCGGGGGCCCGCCGTCGCGTGCGACCACGGACGACCTCGAGCGCTGGCTCGCGGACCTGCGCGCCGCGGGCCTCTCCCCCGCGACGATCGCTCGCCGTGTTGCCGCCGTGCGCTCGTTCTTCCGCCACCTGATCCTGCTGGGCGCGCGGACGGACAGCCCGGCAGCGGCGCTCGAGCTGCCTCGCCGCCGACGCAAGCTGCCCCGGACACTCTCGCCCGCCGAGGCCCAGCGCCTGATCGAGGCAGCTCCCGGGACGACTCCCCGCTCGCTGCGCGACCGGGCGCTCGTCGAGCTCCTCTACGGGGCCGGGCTACGCGTCAGCGAGGCCGTGGGGCTCGACCAGGACCGACGTCGACCTCGAGCGGCGGCTCGTGCGCTGCATCGGCAAGGGCAACAAGGAACGGGTCGTGCCGGTCGGCCGCCATGCGGCAGACGCGCTGCGCCGCTACCTCGCGCACGGCCGCCCGTATCTCGACCGCCGTCATCGCCCCGAGCTGTTCCTGAACGCGCAGGGCGGGCCGCTCACCCGGGCCGGGGCCTTCCTCATCCTCCGGAAGCTGGCCGAGCGCGCGGGCCTCGAGCCCGAGCGCGTCCACCCGCACCTGCTCCGCCACTCGTTCGCGACGCACCTGCTGGAGGGCGGCGCCGACCTGCGCAGCGTCCAGGAGATGCTGGGCCACGCCGACCTCGGCACGACCGAGCTCTACACCCACGTCAGCGACCGCCGCCGCCGCGACGTCTACTTCCGCAGCCATCCGCACGCGCGACGGCGACTAGCGGACTAGCGGACGTTCGCGCGCTTCTGGAGCTCGGTGGCCACTTTCGAGGCGGTCTCGCGCAGGTCGCGTTCCAGACCCTCCTCCTCGGCGATTCCCTGGAGCAGGACGATCGTGTCTCGCTGCGGCGATCCGTTTCGCAGGCAAAGGATGGCGAGGCGGCGGACGGCCGCGTTGTCGTCGGCGTTCGCGAGCGTGTGCAGGAGCGGCCGGACGGCGTTGATCTCGCGCGGCGCATCGCGCGAGAGGAGCTCCAGCGAGAGCAGCGCCGAGCCGCGGCAAGCGGGGCTCTCGTCCTCGAGGCCGCGCCTCAGGAGCTCGCTCTTCTGACGAAAGCGAAGCTGGCCGATCGCGCGGTAGGCGACCACCCGCTCCCGGTAGTCCTGGGAGCGCGCAGCGAGCTCGAGCTCCTCGTCCCAGTCTCTGCGCAGGTCGGCGAGCTCCCGCTCCTTGCCCTGCTTCGCCAGCTCGTCCGCGATCGCGGCTGCTTCGGCGAGCGTCACACCGATGCGAGCGATCGTTCCGCGGGACCGACGTATTCGGCGGACGGCCGGAAGAGCCGGCCAGTGCGCTTCTGCTCGAGGATGTGCGCAGACCAGCCGGCGACGCGCGAGCACGCGAACATCGCCGGCGCCAGCTCCGGCGGGATCTCGGCGATGTCGAGCACGACCGCCGAGTAGTACTCGACGTTCGTCGCCAGCACGCGCTCGGGATGACGCTTCTGCAGCGCCTCGATGCGCGACTCGCTCGAGCTCCTCGGCAGTGTCGACGTGCGGCGAGCCGAGCTCCTTCGCCGTCCGCTTGAGGATCCGCGAGCGCGGGTCCTCGGCGCGGTAGACGCGATGGCCGAAGCCCATGATCCTCCCGCCGCCCTCGAGCAGGTCGTTGACGTACTTCTCCGCGTCGCCGGATGCCGCGACCTCCTCGAGCATCGGCATCACGTAGGCGGGAGCCCCGCCGTGCAGCGGCCCCGAGAGCGCGCCGACGGCCGACGAGAGGGACGCGCCGCAGTCGGCGCCGGTGGAGGCGACGATCCGCGCCGTGAACGTGGAGGCGTTGAGGCCGTGCTCGGCGGTGCAGATCCAGTAGGTGTCGATCGCGGTCGCGTGCCGAGGATCGGCCTCGCCGCGCCAGCGGAGCAGGAACTTCTCGGCGGCCGTCTGCCCCTGCGCGACGACGTCGTCCGGCACCGGGTCCGCGTGACCGTCCGCGACGCGGGCCGAGCGGGCGACGATCGACATCATCTGCGCCGAGAGGCGGCCGAGGTCCTCGCGCGCCTGCTCGTCGGAGATCTCGTTCAGCTTGCCGAGCTTCCAGACGCCCGAGAGCCGCGCCGTCTCCGCCTGGAGGTCGGAGGGCGCGTTCCCCGTGAGCGCCGCGGGCTCGTACGGATCCGGATCGGGCATGGCCGAGTTGATGTCGTCGTCGACCAGGAGGCCCCAGACCTTCTCGTACGGGACCTCGCCGACGAGCTCCTCGATGTCGACGCCGCGGTAGCGGAGCGAGCCGCCCTCGCGGTCCGGCTCGGCGATCTCCGTCTGGACGGCGACGACACCCTCGAGCCCAGGCTTGAAATCGTTCACGGCGGGAAATGTATAGGCCTCAGCTAGAGTCACGCGCCGTGGCGCATGAGGTGACGCTGATCCCCGGCGACGGCACCGGGCCCGAGCTGACCGAGGCGACGCGCCGGGTGCTCGAGGCGACGGGTGTCGAGTTCGACTGGGACGTCCAGGACGCCGGCGCCGACGTGATGGACCGGTACGGCGGGAACCCGCTGCCCGACCACGTGCTCGACTCGATCATCCGCACGGGGATCGCGCTCAAGGGCCCGATCACGACACCCGTCGGCGAGGGCTTCCGCTCGGTCAACGTGACCCTGCGCAAGTCTCTCGACCTCTACGGGCAGGTGCGGCCGTGCAAGAGCTACCCGGGCGTGCGGTCGCGTTACGAGGACGTCGACCTGATCATCGTCCGGGAAGCGACCGAGGATCTCTACGCCGGCATCGAGTACGAGGAGGGGTCCGCGGACGCGCTCGAGCTGGCCGGGTGGGTCGAGGCGCACGGCGGCATGCTGCCGGCTCGGTCCGGGATCTCGATCAAGCCGATCTCGGTCGAGGGCACGCGCCGGATCGCCGAGTTCGCCTTCGACCACGCGCGGCGAAACGGCCGTCGCAAGGTGACCGCGGTGCACAAGGCGAACATCATGAAGTTCTCGGACGGCCTCTTCCTGCGAGTCGCCCGCGAGGTCGCAGCGGAGAACTCCGACCTCGAGTTCGAGGATCGGATCGTGGACAACCTCTGCATGCAGCTCGTCCAGCGGCCCGAGGAGTACGACGTGCTGCTGCTGCCGAACCTCTACGGGGACATCGTCTCCGACCTCGCCGCCGGGCTGATCGGCGGGCTCGGGCTCGCGCCGGGCGCGAACTTCGGCGCGCGCGCAGCGGTCTTCGAGCCAACCCACGGCTCGGCGCCGAAGTACGCGGGCCAGAACCGCGTCAACCCGATGGCGATGATGCTCTCCGGGATGCTGATGCTCCGTCACCTGGACGAGCGTGACGCCGCCGACCGGCTCGAGGCGGCGATCGCAGGCGTGATCGGCGAGGGCAAGAGCGTGACGTACGACATGAAGCCGACCCGCGACGACCCGACCGCCGTCGGCACGAGCGAAGTCGCGGACGCCATCATCGACGCCATGGGAGCGCGCGTATGAGCCGCAGGAAGGTGACGGTCGTCGGAGCCGGGAACGTGGGCGCCACGTGCGCGCAGGTGCTCGCGACCCGCGACTACGCAGACGTCGTCCTCGTCGACATCGTCGAGAACCTGCCCCAGGGCAAGGCGCTCGACGCGAACCAGATGGGCGCCGTCCTCGGGTACGAGCCGAACATCGTCGGAGCCAACGGCTACGAGGAGAGCGCCGGCTCGGACGTCGTCGTGATCACGGCCGGAGTCCCGCGCAAAGCCCGGCATGAGCCGCGACGACCTCGTCACGACCAACGAGAAGATCGTCGGCTCGGTGAGCCGAGCAGGTCGTAGCGAAGTCGCCCGACGCCGTGCTGATCGTCGTCTCCAACCCGCTCGATGCGATGTGCCACGTCGCCAAGAACGTCTCCGGATGGCCCAAGGAGCGCGTTTTCGGCATGGCCGGGATCCTCGATACCGCCCGCTTCTCGACCTTCATCGCCTGGGAGACGGGATCGTCGGTGAAGGACGTGACCGCGATGGTGCTCGGCGGGCACGGCGACCAGATGGTTCCGGTCGTCTCGGCGACCACTGTCGGCGGGATTCCCCTTCGAAAGCTCGTCTCCGAGGAGCGGATCGCGGCGATGGTCGAGCGCACCGCCAAGGGCGGCGGCGAGATCGTCGAGCTGCTCGGCACCTCGGCCTGGTACGCGCCCGGCGCGGCCGCCGCGCAGATGGTCGACGCGGTGATGCTGGACGAGCACCGCGTGCTTCCGTGCACGGCCTACCTCGAGGGCGAGTACGGGGTCGACGGCCTCTACATGGGCGTGCCCGTGAAGCTCGGCGCCGCCGGCATCGAGCAGATCGTGGAGCTCGACCTGAGCGACGACGAGCGCTCCGCGTTCGAGACGTCGGCCGCCGCGGTGAGCGAGGTCGTCGGCGTGCTCGGCAGCACGGGGTAGCGCCGTGGACGAATCGGCACGAATCCTTCACACCGCAGGCGCAGACACGGCACAGACCCGGCGATACGCTCTCAGCGGGCGGCGGGTGGACCTTCATCCCCACCCGGGTGGGGACGCGCGCGTGAACCCTTTACGGGCGGCGGGCACGGTGAGGCGGGCGTGGAGCTCGGGCTAGAAGGCCGCACGGCGATCGTGTGCGGCGCGTCCGCGGGCATGGGGCTCGCGATCGCGGAGGCCTTCGCAGCCGAGGGCGTCAACGTCGCGATGTTCGCGCGGCGCCGCGAACTGCTCGAGCGCGAGGCCGAGCGACTCGGCGCGCTTGCCGTCCGCGGAGACGTCACGAATCCCGCCGACCTCAGCCGTCTCGTGGAGCGCACGCTGGAAGCATTCGGCGGGCTCGACATCCTCGTCAACAACAGCGGCGGACCGCCGCGCACGCCCGCGATCGGCCTGACCGACGAGCAGATTGAACAGACCGTCGAGCTCCTCCTCCTGTCCGCGATCCGGCTGACCGCCCTCTGCCTTCCACAGCTCGAGCGCAGCGGGCGCGGGCGCGTGATCAACATCGCCTCCAGCTCGGTGCGCGAGCCGATCGACGGCCTCGCCCTCTCGAACGCGGTCCGCCCCGGCGTGATCGGCTGGGCCAAGACGCTTGCACGCGAGGTCGGCCCGAAGAAGATCACGGTCAACTCGATCGCGCCCGGGCGAATCGAGACCGAGCGCCTCGCCGAGGCGTTCGCGGGCAAGCCCCGGACGGAAGACTTCGCGCAGATTGCCCTCGGCCGCTTCGGAGCGCCGAAAGAGGTCGCTCAGGTCGCCTGCTTCCTCGCCTCGGACGCCGCCAGCTACGTCACGGGTACCGTGATCCCCGTGGACGGCGGCTTGACCCGAGGCCTCCTTTGACCGGCGCCGAGCCGGAAACGCCCACGCCATCAGCACGGTCGAAGTGGTTCTCGCCGTCGCGGATCGCAGCGGTAGGTCTGCTCCTGATCGTCGTGGCCGTGCTCGCGCTCTGGATCGCGCCCGCGGACGGGTACCAGCTGCAGCTCGTCGACCCTGCTCACCCGGTCGCGCCGGTCGTCAGCTTCAAGGGGGAGCGTCCGTCCCGTGGCAAGGGGCCGATCTACTTCGTCGACGTCCGCGAGCGGCCGGCGCGCCTCATCGAGCGGCTGCTCCCGTGGGCCCGCGCCAGCGGGTCGTCGCTCGTCCCGGCGCCGCCCATCAGCACCTCGCTCGACCGGCGGCTGGGCCAGCAGGAGATGTCCGACTCGCAGAAGATCGCGCCGTACGTCGCGCTCAAGATGCTCGGCTACAAGGTGAGCGCCGAGAGTCAGGGCGTGACGGTGCTGGTCGTGGAGCACGGCGCGCCGGCGGCGAAGGTGATCCAGCCGGGCGACGTGATCGTCTCGGTCAACGGCAAGCCCGTGAAGACGATCCTCGAGCTGCGCGCGCTGCTCGAGAAGAAGCGTCCCGGCGACCCGGTGACCATCCGGTACCGACGCGACGGGAAGGTCCGGGAGGCGACGATCACGACGGCGGCTGACCCCAACGACCCCACGAGGGCGATCATCGGCGTCACGGCGCTGGACGATCTCGAGGTGAAGCTGCCGTTCCCGATCAAGATCGACACGGGCGAGATCGGCGGCCCTTCCGCCGGGCTTGCCTTCGCGCTCGACATCCTCCAGGAGGCCGGCCGCAACGTCACCCACGGGCACAAGGTCGCGGCGACGGGAGAGCTCACGCTCGACGGCCAGGTGCTCCCGATCGGCGGCGTGAAGCAAAAGACGCTCGGCGCTCGCCGGGCGGGTGTGGACGTCTTCCTTGTGCCTGCCGGGGACAACGCGCGGGAGGCGAGACGCTACGCGGACGGGCTCCGCATCATCCCTGTGGAAAACCTTCCACAGGCGTTGCGCGCGCTGGCAACTCTCGGCCCGAAAGCGTGAAGAACAGGCAGTTTTCGGCGCTCCTGAAACCGCCGGAAATTGCAGTGTTTTCTCCACAGGCAAGTCTTGCAACTGATCGCGGGACGCCTATAGTCCTGCCTTGTCTTAGGGAGCGGTTGAGAGGGAGCGGGTACGAACATCAGCAAGAAGACCAAACCAACCTGCAAGGATTGCTACTTCCATCAGGCATCGCTGTGCGCCCTCTCGCTCGAAGAGCCTTGCCCGACCTTCAGGCTTCACACACGCGGCTCACTGGTTCCGCCACGCCAGCCTCGACTGGTTCCGCGGGCGCTCACCGGCCACTCCCAAGCGGCTGCCTGAGCGTCCGGCTGCAGGCTGTCGCTTAGGGTAGGGCCGTGCACGAGCTCGACGGCACTGACGAGGAGCACGCACCGCCCGAGCACGTCCTCGAGCAGCAGCCCCAAGAGCCACAGCGCGAAGAGAAGCGCGTCCGCGAGTCGGGCCTCTACTTCAAGCTCGTGCTCCTGATCGCGGGCCTGGCGTACGTGATCGCGTTCGTGCTCCAGAACAACGAGCAGGTCGACGTCGACTTCGTCTTCGCCAAGACCCAGATCTCGCTGACCTGGGTGATCCTGATCAGTCTCGCGATCGGGCTCCTCGGCGGCGTGCTGCTATCCCAGCTCTACCGCCGCCGGCGACGCCGCCAGTAGCCCGCCGAGCAGGCGCACGCCCTCTTCGATCTCGTCCGGCGAGACGTAGCTGAACGCAAGCCGGGCGGTGTTTGCCGCGCCGCCGAAGTCCGCCCCGGGAACGAACGTGACGCCTGCTTCGCTCGAGCGCTCGAGCAACTCGGCCGCGTCGACTTCCTCGGGGAGCTCGAGCCAGAGGAAGTAGCCCCCTTCGGGGCGGCTCCAGGTCGCCCGCCCGCCGAGCTCGCTCTCGAGAGTCTCGAGCATCGCGTCGCGTCGCTCGCGTAGGAGACCGCAGACCCGCTCGACGTTCGCCTCGAACAGACCTCGACGCAGGAACTCGTACAGCGTCGCCTGCGCCGCGAGCGCGGGCGTGATGTAGGTCGAGGCCGCCAGCGGCACGAGCTCCGACGCCAGCTCCGGAGGCACGATCGCGTAGCCGACGCGCAGCCCCGGCGCGACCGTCTTCGAGAACGAGGAGCCGTACATGACGACGTTCCCGCCCTCGAGCTCGAACAGGCTCGGCAGCGGCTCGCCCTCGAAGCGGACGAGGCCGTACGGATCGTCCTCGAGCACCGGCAGCGACCGCTCCTGGGCGAAGCTCGCCAGCCGCCGGCGCCGCTCCTCGGAGAGCGTCACTCCGCTCGGGTTCTGGAACGTCGGGATCGTGTAGAGGAGCGCGGGAGGGCTCCCTTCCGAGCAGACTCGCTCGAGCTCGTCGAGGTCCAGCCCTTCCGCGTCGATCCCGACCGCGGAGAAATCGCGTCCCTCGGCGTGCATGATCGCGCGCGGCCGGTCGTAGGTCGGCCGCTCCACGATCACCCGGCCCTCGCCGATCAGGGCGAGCACGAAGTGGAATGCCTGGAGCGAGCCGTTGGTGACGAGCACCCTGCCGGGCTCGACTCCGTGGCGCTCGGCGATCCACTCCCGCAGCGGCTCGTAGCCGAGCGTGCTGCCGTACGAGAGGATCGTGTGCCCGTCTCGCCGGATCGCCTCACGGGCGCAGTCGGCCAGCTCCTCGACCGGAAGGCACTCCGGGGCCGGGATCCCGCGCGCGAGAGAGATCGTCACGCGATCGAGTCTAGAGGAGGCCACGGCCCGTGCCGAAATAGACCCTGGTGCGCTTCGCCTTCGCTCTTCTTGCCGCGCTGGTCATGACGCCGCAGGCCTCTGCCGCGCAGACGATCCTGGTCCGGTTCGACGACCCGGCCGGCTCGCGCGCGAAGGTCGCGGCGCTCGGAGACGACGTCGTCCGTGAGACGAGAGGACACGTCGCGGTCGTTCGAATCGCCCAGGGCCAGACCCAGGCGGAGGCGCTGGCTGCGTACAACGCCCGCCGAGATGTCCGGTACGCCGAGCCGAACCGCTTTCGGCGCACGTTCACGCTCGGCTCGCCGAACGATCCCCGGCTCGGCCTGCAGTGGGCGCTCCCGGCGATCTCGGCGCTCGCCGGCTGGAACCTCTTTCCCGGCAGCTTCACCCCCGCCCCCGGCGCGACCGTGGGAATCGTCGACACCGGGGTCGCAGGGGGCCACGAGGACCTCACCTCGAACATGACGTCGAATGGAGCCACCTGCGTCGGCGGCTGTGCCCCGGGCAACCCTGCCGACATCGCGGGACACGGGACCCACGTCGCCGGGATCGCGGCTGGTGCTGCGAACAACGGGCTAGGGATCGCGGGCCTTTCGTACTCGTCGCCGATCCTCGCGGTCGGGGTCTTCCAGGACGACCCGGACAACGGGATCATCGCGACCGACCCCGACGTCGCCGACGGGATCCTCTGGGCGGCCCAGCACGGCGCAAAGGTCATCAACCTCAGCCTCGGTGCACCCGGCTACTCGGACACGATGTGTAATGCAATCTCCACCGCGATCAACACGTACCACGTCGTCGTGGTCGCGGCCGCCGGCAACTCGGCCTCGTCCATCCCGACCTACCCGGCCTCCTGCCCGGGAGTGATCGGGGTGGCGGCCACGAACTCCAGCGACCAGGCGGCCTACTTCTCGAACTACGGCGCGCCCAACGTCTTCGTCTCGGCGCCGGGCGAAGGGATCGACTCGACCTACCCGCCCAACACCTACAAGGACCTGGACGGGACGTCGATGGCCTCGCCCTACGTGACCGGGCTCGCGGCCCTCCTGGTCGGTGAGCACCCCGGAATCTCCGCCGCGGCGATCCGCCAGATCCTCGCCAAGACGTCCGACAAGATCGGTGGTGTCACCTACAGCACCGATCCGTTCGTCACGTGCGCCGGCTGCACCTGGAACACGCAGTACGGCTACGGCCGGATCGACGTCGCGGCCGCGCTGGCCGCCGCGGTTCCGCCGCCTCCCCCGCCCCCACCGCCCCCGCCTCCCCCGCCTCCGCCCGCTTCGATCCCCGATACGACGGCGCCGAAGGCGCATGCCTTCCCGGCCAAGGGTCGGCGCAAAGTCCTCCTGAAGCTCCGCTACAAGGTCTCGGACGATCGCCGCCAGACGACGGAGCGGATCTCGGTCCTGCGCAAGTCGAAGACGCTGAAGGTCTTCACGCGCCCGCTCCGGACGACCGGCGACGCGGTGCCCTACTGGGTGCTCTGGCGGGCGCCGAAGAAGGCCGGCAAGTACCGGTTCTGCGTCCGCGCCACCGACGCGGCCGGCAACCACAGCGTTCCGGCCTGCGCGACGATCAGGGTCCGCTGAGGGCCGTCAGCCGACCGCGGTAGACGCGGCCAGGTCGGCCACCTCGGTCGGCGTCGTGCCGACCTTGACGCCTCGCGCCTCGAGCGCGTCCTTCTTCGCCTGAGCAGTGCCCGACGAGCCGGAGATGATCGCGCCCGCGTGACCCATCGTCTTGCCGGGCGGCGCCGTGAAGCCGGCGATGTAGGCGATCACGGGCTTGGAGACACTCGCCTCGATGAACGCCGCCGCCTTCTCCTCCTCGTCGCCGCCGATCTCGCCCACGAGCACGATCATCTCCGTCTCGCCGTCGGCCTCGAAGCGCTCGAGGATGTCGATGAACGACGAGCCGACGACCGGGTCGCCGCCGATGCCGACGATCGTCGAGTTGCCGAGCCCGCGCTGCGTGAGCTCGTGCCCGATCTGGTAGGTCAACGTGCCCGAGCGAGAGACGACGCCCACGGAGCCCTCGCGGAAGATCTCGGCCGGGATGATCCCGACGTTCGCCTTGCCCGGCGAAAGCGCGCCCGGGCAGTTCGGGCCGAGCATCGTGATCCCGCGCGGCCGGATGAGGTTGTAGACCCGCAGCATGTCGTGGGCAGGAAGGCCCTCGGCGATGCAGATCACGGTCTCGATGCCCGCGTCGACCGCCTCGTAGATCGCGTCGGCCGCGAACGGCGCCGGCACGAAGACCATCGTCGTGTTCGCGCCAGCTTCGGCCACGGCCTCGGCGACGGTGTTGAACACCGGGACGCCCTCGACGTTCTGGCCGCCCTTGCCGGGGGTCACTCCCGCGACGACGCTCGTCCCGTAGTCGCGGTTCCGCAGGCCGTGGAAACGGCCCTCGCGCCCGGTCAGGCCCTGGACGACGAGTCGCGTGTCGCTGTCGACGACGATCGCCACTAGCTCGCCTTCCTTGCCTCGAAGATGCCGCGGTCGACCCGGACCCGGCCGTCCGCGATCCGGTCCGCGAGCAGCTCGCGGACACGCGCAGCCTCCTCGCCGACACAGCCGGCCCGCTCGAGCCACGGCTCGAGCTCGATCCGCTTCTCCTCGCGCTCGAAGGCCTCGACCTCGAGCCCGGCTCCGGCGAACATCGCGCGCCACTCGTCCTCCGAGTAGTTGCGCACGTGCGTTGGGTCACGCAGGCGGTCGGCCTCCTCGCCGGCGTCCCCGAGGAAGAGGTTGTCGGCAACGAGCACGAGATCGCTCGTCAGCGCGGGCGAACTCGCCCACCGCGGCGGCTGGATCCTCGAAATGGTGGGCGGCGACGCGGCAGGCGACGGCGCCGAAGCTGCCGTCTGCGAACGGGAGATCCTCCGCGCGGCAGATCACGTCCGGCCGCATCCCGGGTGCGGGGTCGCAGGTCACGACCTGGCAGCCGGCTTCGCGCAGGCGCCTGGCGACGTGGCCGCCGCCGGTCGCGACGTCGAGAACGGTCCTCCCGGCCGCCCACTCTGCAAACAGCTCGAGATCGCGCCCCTGCCGGTGCGCCTCGCTCTCGCGGTATGACTCCGCCCGCTCCGACCAGACGTCCTGGCTCATGCGATCTCCGCGAGCTCGACCGCGCGGCGGGCGGCGTCGAGCATCGTCGGCTCCACGGTCAGGTTCGGCGGCGCAGCCTCCGCGAGGATCGCGCGCCCCTCCTCGGCGTTCGTGCCGTCGAAGCGGACGACGATCGGGTGCTCGATCGTGATCCGCGACAGCGCCTGCAGGATCCCGCGCGCCACCTCGTCACAGCGCGTGATCCCGGCGAAGATGTTGAACAGGATCGAGCGCACCTGAGGGTCGGCCGTGATCACCTCGAGCGCGTCCACGACGCCTTCAGCGTCACCGCCGCCGCCGAGGTCGCAGAAGTTCGCGGGCCGGCCGCCGACGAGAGCGATCACGTCCAGGGTGGACATGACGAGCCCGGCGCCGTTCCCGAGGATGCCGACGTCGCCGTCGAGCTTGACGTACGTAACGCCCTTTTCGCGTGCAGCGCGCTCCTCGGGCGGGTACGCGCCCGGGTCTCGCATCTCCGCGATGTCCGGGTGCCTGTAGAGCGCGTTGTCGTCGACCGTGAACTTCGAGTCGAGCGCGCGCACCTCGCCGTCCGGGGTCACGATCAGCGGGTTGATCTCGCAGAGCAGCGCGTCGGTCTCGACGAAGCAGCGGTAGAGCTTCTCGACGATCGCCGCGACCTGCTTCTGCTCGCTCGGATCGTCGATTCCCGCGCCGTAGATCAGGCGGCGGGCCTGGTACGGCTGGAACCCCTCGAGCGGGCTCACGTGGAGCCGCGCCAGCGCATCCGGAGTCTTGGCGGCGACCTCCTCGATCTCGATCCCGCCCTCCGTCGTGAGCATGAAGAGCGACTTCTTCTCCCCGCGGTCGAACGTGACGGAGAGGTAGTACTCCTTCGCGATGCCCGAGGCGCGCTCGATCCAGAGCTTGCGCACGACGTGGCCGTTGATGTCGAGCCCGAGGATCTGCTCGGCGTTTCCCTCGGCCTCGTCCGGATCCGCGGCGAGCTTGATTCCGCCCGCCTTCCCGCGACCGCCGGTCAACACCTGCGCCTTGACCACAACCTGACCGCCGATCTCCTCGGCCGCCGCGCGCGCCTCGGCGGGCGTGGTCGCGATCCGGCCCTCCGAGACGGGAATCCCGAAGCGCCCGAAAAGCTCCTTGCCCTGATGCTCGTAGAGGTCCACCGGCGCGCGAGTCTAGCGAGGTAGTCTCAGCGCCCGTGGACGCGATCGTCGTCGACGGGCTCCAGAAGCGGTACAAGGAGGTGCAGGCGCTCGACGGCGTCTCGTTTCGCGTGCGCGCCGGAGAGGTGTTCGGGCTGCTCGGCCCAAACGGAGCGGGCAAGTCCACGACCGTCAAGGTGCTGACGACGCTGACGACTCTCGACGCCGGGCGCGCCGAGGTCGCGGGGCACGATGTGGTGCGCGCGCCCGACGCGGTGCGCCGCGCGATCGGCTACGTGCCGCAGAGCTCCGGCGTCGACCGCGATGCGACCGGACGCGAGAATCTGATGCTGCAGGGTCGCGTGCAGGGCATGTCCGGGAAGAAGCTGCGCGCGCGCGTCCAGCATCTGCTCGAGCAGCTCGGCCTCGCGGACGCGGCCGACCGCGTCGTGCGCGGCTACTCGGGCGGGATGAAGCGCCGTCTCGACGTCGGGCTCGGGCTTGTCCACGGGCCGCAGGTGCTGTTTCTCGACGAACCGACGACCGGGCTCGACCCCGAGGCACGTGCCGCGATGTGGGACGAGCTCGCCGTTCTCGCCCGCGAGGAGCTGCTCACCATCCTCCTGACCACGCACTACCTCGAGGAGGCGGACGTCCTCACCGACCGGCTCGCGATTGTCAGCCGGGGCCGTGTGATCGTCGAGGGCACCGCCGAGGAGCTGAAGGAGAGCATGCAGGGCGAGGCCGTCGTGGTCGAGCTCTCCGACGGCGCGGTCGATGACGCCGTTGCTGTCCTGCGCGCGCTCGACGAGGTCGGCGACGTGAGCGCCGACGGCAAGCTCCTCCGCAGCCGCGTGACCGACGGCGCCCGAGCAGTGCCGCCGATCCTGGCCGCGCTCGATTCGAATGGGATCGCGGTCGAGGCGGTCACGATGCACCGGCCGTCGCTCGACGACGTCTACCTCCACTACACCGGCCGCGATTTCCGCTCCGAGGACGAGGCAGGCGGCCTCGAGGAGAGCGAGTGAAGGCGGTCGTCCACACGTGGTACATGGTCGGGCGCCAGGCGCGAAACCTGATGCGCGAGCCGATCTGGATCGTGCTCCTGCTCGTCCAACCGATGATCTGGCTGCTCCTCTACGGGCAGCTCTTCAAGCGCGTCACGCACCTGCCCGGCGGCGGCTTCGGGACGACGTCGTACATCACGTTCCTCGCGCCCGCGATCGTGATCATGAATGCGTTCTTCGGCGCGACCTGGAGCGGGATGGCGATGGTCAGCGACCTCGACCGCGACGTGATCCCGCGCTTCCTCGCGACCCCGGTGAGCCGCGTCTCGCTGGTCGTCTCGCAGATCGTGCGCTCGGCGCTAACGGCGCTGATCCAGGGGATCGTGATCCTGGTCGTCGCGCTCGGGCTCGGAGTGCGCGTCCACGCCGGCGCTCTCGGCTGGGGAGTGGTGCTGCTGGCGGCGATGCTGATGAACAGCGCCTTCGCCGGGATCTCCCAGGGGCTCGCGCTGCTGACGCGGAAGGAGGCGACGATGATCGCAATCGCGAACTTCATCGGGCTTCCGCTCTTCTTCCTCTCGTCGACGCTGATCGCGTTCAAGCAGATGCCGTCGTGGATGCAGCAGCTCGGGAAGTTCAATCCGGTCAACTGGGGCGTCGTCGCCTCGCGGGGAGTCGTGCTGCCCGCGACCGACTGGAGCTCTGTCGGCGTCCACCTGGGGCTGCTCGCCGGGCTGACGGTCGCGACGGCGGCCTTCGCGACCTGGACGTTCCGGGTCTACCAGCGTCAGCTGTAGTCGCGGTCAGTCCGCGGCCTGAGCGACGACGCACACGACCTGGCCGGTCGTGACCGCCTGGCCGGGGGCGACCGACAGCTCGGTGACCGTTCCCGCGCGGGGCGCCGTGATCTCGTTCTCCATCTTCATCGCGGCGACGACGCAGATCACCTGGCCAGCCTCGACCTCGTCGCCCTCTGCGACCTCGACCGTGAGGACCGTGCCCTGCATCGGCGTGACCACCGCGTCCTTCGCGGCAGTGAGAGCGTGCTTGGCGACGCGCTCTCGCCTTCGGCGCGCGAGCTCGGCGTGTGGAGGCTCGGGCACGAGCGCCTTGACCTCGAAACGCCGCCCGTCGAGCTCGATCGTCGAGACGCGCTCTCTGACCTTGCCGTCCGAGGCCGCAGGTACCGTTGTTGTCAGATGAGTAAACTCTTTTGCTTCGTCCGCCAGCTCCTGCGACTCGACGACCCCGTGGCACGTCTCTCCCGAGACGAAGCACGGGCGCCTGAGCAGGGCCCGGTGGAAGCCCAGCAGCGTCGTGATCCCGCCGATCTCGTACTCGTCGAGCGCGCGGAGCATCCGCCTGCGTGCGTGCTCGCGGTCGACACCGTGAACGATCAGCTTGGAGATCAGCGGGTCGTACAGCGCCGGGACCTCCGAGCCCGCGGCGACCCCCGAATCGACTCTCACGCCAGGGCCGGCCGGCTCGCGGTAGCTCGAGATCCGCCCCGGGCTCGGCAGGAAGCCGTTGGACGGGTCCTCGGCGTTGATCCGGCACTCGATTGCGTGGCCGGTCAGCCGGACGTCCTCCTGGCGCAGCCATAGCGGCTCTCCGGCCGCGATCAGAACCTGCTCCCGGACGAGATCGAGGCCGGTCGCGACCTCGGTGACAGTGTGCTCGACCTGGATGCGGGTGTTCATCTCGAGGAAGAAGTACTCGCCGTCGCGGGAGAGCAGGCCCTCGATGGTGCCCGCGCTCCGGTAGCGAACGGCCCGGGCGGCCTCGACCGCGATCTGCCCGATCCGCTCGCGGAGCTCGTCGTCGACCGCCGGCGACGGAGTCTCCTCGACCAACTTCTGGTGACGACGCTGGATCGTGCAGTCGCGCTCGCCGAGATGGATCACGTTCCCGTGCGTGTCGGCAAGGATCTGCACCTCGACGTGGCGGGGATCCTCGAGGTACTTCTCGACGTACACCGCCGGATCGGAGAAGTACGCCTCGCCTTCGCGGCGAGCCGACTCGAGGGCGCGCTCGGCCTCATCGGGCCCCTCGACGACCTTGAACCCCTTGCCTCCGCCGCCCGCGGCGGCCTTGATCGCGAGCGGCCAACCGAGCTCGTCGCCGAGCCGGATCACCTCATCCGGCGACGTCACCGGCGCGGTCGTCCCGGGAACCACGGGGACTCCGGCCGCCTGCATGTGCTGGCGCGCGGCGGTCTTCGAGCCCATCGTCTCGATCGCGTCCCCGGGCGGACCGATCCAGACGAGGCCGGCGCGCGAGACGGCGCGGGCGAACGACGCGTTCTCGGCGAGAAACCCGTAGCCGGGATGGATCGCCTCGGCTCCGGAGCGCGTGGCTGCGTCGAGGATCCGCTCCGGATCGAGGTAGCTCTCGGCGGCCGGCCCGGGCCCGATCAGGTACGCCTCGTCGGCTGCGGACACGTGCAGAGAGCCCCGATCTGCCTCGGAGTAGACGGCCACGGCGCCAATCCCGAGCTCGCGCAGCGTCCGGAAGATGCGAACGGCGATCTCGCCGCGGTTCGCGACCAGGATCTTCGAGAACAGCTTCACGGCCCGTATTCTCTCTGCGCATGGGCCTGGCCGACCAGCTCACGCTCGCCCGGGTGGCGGCGGCTCCCGTCGTCGTCCTGCTCTACGCCTGGAATTTCCCGAACCACGACTGGTGGGCGACGGCCGTCTTTATCGTCGCCATGACGACCGACTTCTTCGACGGCCGCGTCGCCCGCAGCCGCGGGCGCTCCTCGCCCTTCGGCTCCCTGCTCGACCCGGTCGCGGACAAGCTGCTCGTGATGTCGGTCCTGATCGTGCTGGTGGGCGAGGGCGTCTTCCCGGGCTGGATGGTCGCCGCGATCGTCGCTCGCGAGTTCCTCGTCTCCGGCCTGCGCCTCGCGGCGCTCGAGCGAGGGGTGGTGATGGAGGCACGCGACCTCGGAAAGCTGAAGACCTGGGCGCAGGCGACCGCGGCAGCGATCGGCGGCTTCGCGGCGGCCGGCGCCTGGAGCGACAGCGTCGCGTGGTGGGCGCTGCTCGTCGCGCTCGTGCTGACCTGGGCCTCCGGCCTCGACTACGCGCGGATCGCCCCCGGTCTGCTGCGGGGCCGCGCCGTCGCGCGCTAGCCGCTACTCCGGTTCTAAGCCGTCGTCGGTCGAGGTTCTCCTCGACGCCCAGCTGCCGCCAGGCACTGCGGTAGGCAGGCGGACCGCCGGAGAGCAGACGGGCGAGAGCCGCGAGGATCGCCGCGCGCTCCTCGGGAGTCGGATCTGGCTTGAACTCGGCTTCCACGGCTCGCAGCGTAGGGCACTAAAGGGGCCCGCGCAGGAGGACGATACGAACGTGGGATGAGCCGCCTTCTCGCCCTCGCCGTCTGCTTCGCCCTGCTGGTCATGCCGTCCGCGCTGGCCGCGAACGCCGCCGGCGACTCGGGCGGCGCGAGCACGACCCGCCAAAGCAAGACGACCTCGAAGTCCTGGGCACAGGCCTCGATCAAGGTCGTGGTCTCCCACGGGCTGATGGCGAAGAGCGTCGCAGCGTTCCGCCCGAACGACTCGCTCACACAGGGCGAGCTCTCGACCCTCGTGGCCGGCCTGACGAAGCAGCCCGCGAAGGCCGTGACGAACCCATCCGCGCGCGTGACGATCGCGCAGCTCGACACGCGCCTCGTCAGGACGATCGACCTCGTCGACGCCGCCAACGCGTTCCTCGCCGGCGCCCGCGATGCCGGCCTCAGCGTTCCCGCCCGCTTCGGCACCGAGACCGTCACGCGCCTGCTCGGCCTGCGCACGAACCATCCGGCGAAGGTCGACGACCTCGAGCTGCGCCCGAGCGACCCGGCCACGCGCGCCGAGACCGCGTACTCGGTCGCGAAGATCCTGAGCTTCGGCGGCTGGGAGCAGCAGTACGTCGAGGACGCCGTCTCGACGTTCGTGCTTCCCACGCTCACCTCGTGGCAGACGCGCGTTCTGAACACCGCCGTTCGCTTCGTCGGCTTCCCGTATGTCTGGGGCGGCACCAGCGAGAAGGCCGAGACGCCGTTCAGCGTCAAGGCCCGAGGCGGCTTCGACTGCTCGGGCTTCGTCTGGCGCGTGTTCAAGCTCCAGGCGTACACGGGCGGCGCCGCGCTGAACGCCACGATCAAGGGCCGCACGACCTACCAGATGAGCGGCGAGGTTCCGCGCTCGAAGCGCATCTCGTTCTCGAAGCTCGCGCCGGGAGACGTCGTCTTCTTCGGGCCGAAGGGCCCGAGCTCGAAGCCCGGCACGGTCGGCCACACCGGCGTCTACCTTGGCAGCGACTGGATGATCCACTCGTCGGGCCAGGGCGTGGCCGTTGTGCCGATGACCGGGTGGTATCGGCAGACCTTCGCCTGGGCGCGCCGGCCGCTGGCCGAAGCCGGCCTGGCCTAGACCTTCTTCGTCCTAGGCCACAACTCACCCTTCCGGGGGATTGCCGCGACGAGGCAGGAAATCGACAATCGGCGGCGTCATGTTTCGCTTTGTGGGGAGGTGGACGATGCTTCAGTGGCGTCCTCGGCTCGTGGTAATCGCAGCCGTCATCGCACTGATCGTGATCGCCGTTCTCGGGGCCGAGCTCGACATGGGCAGCCTCGACGATCTCGGCAGCACGCTCCGAAACCTCTACTGGTAGGGAGCGACTTGACAAAGGCCGCCGCTCCCTCGCCGCGACTGCTTGCGGTCGTCCTGCCCGTGTGCGTGGCGGGCTTCGGGGTGACGCTTGCGGCTCTCGTGTCGTTCGCGGCCACGCCGCACAAGACGAGCACGCTGGTCGGGCTGGCGGCGCTGCTGGCCGCATCCACGCTGGCCGACCGCTTCCCGGTTCCGATCGAGGGCGCGGACACCGGCGGGGTCTCGCTCTCGTTCGTCTTCGGCGTCGCGTCGATCGTTCTCTTCGGCTGGGCGGCAGGCCTCCTCGTGGTCGTGCTCGCGCCGGCCATCACGCAGCTGATCGAGCACCGGCCCGTGATCCGGGTCGCCTACAACGTCTCGGTGCTCGCGCTCGCCGCGACCGCCGCCGGCGCTCTGGCCGCGCCGCTCAACAGCGAAACAGGCGCCACCGGCGTGCTCGCACGCGTCGGCGCAGCGGCCTCCGCGCAGTACTCGGTCAACCTGATCCTCATCACGGCCGTGATCGCGGTCAGCTCGCACCGATCCTTCTTCACGCTCGTCCGAACGAACGTCCGCTGGACGATCGTGCCGTTCTCGCTGATGGCCTCGGCGGCACTGATGCTCGTCGTGCTCTGGCAGCGCTCGCCGTTCCTTTCCGTCGCCCTGGTCGGGCCGCTCCTCGCGATCCAGCTCTACCAGCGTGCGATCGTCCGGGCCCTGCGCGCGATGCGGCTCGCGCTGACCGACCCGCTCACCGGCCTCGGGAACCACCGGCATTTCCACGAGCGCCTCGAGCGCGAGCTCAAGGACGCGAATGAGCGCCAGCTGCCGCTGACGCTCTGCTTCGTCGACGTCGACGACTTCAAGCGGATCAACGACCGGTTCGGCCATCCGGCCGGCGACCGTCTGCTCTCGCAGCTCGCCTCGCGGCTGCGCCAGACCGGCGAGGCGTTTCGCCTCGGCGGGGACGAGTTCGCGCTTCTGCTTCCTGGCTTCGACGAGTCGGCCGCGATGACCGCGGCGTCGTCCGTGGTGGAGCGGATCGCCGCGCTGAACCTCGACCAGGTCGGCTCGGTCACGGTGAGCGCAGGCGTCGCGATCTCGCCGCAGCACGCGTCCGACCGCGACGAGCTCATCCGCCTTGCGGACAGCGCGCTCTACTGGGCCAAGGAATACGGCAAGAACCGCGTCCGCGCGTACCGGCCGGACGTGATCGAGCTTGCCGAGTTGAAGCGCCTCGCCGGGGGGCCTGATCGGGCGGCGCGCTTCCGTGCGGCAGCGAGCCTCGCCCGCGCCGTAGACGCACGTGACGTCTACACGGGAAGCCATTCCCAGCGCGTGGCGGAGCTCGCAGCCCGCACTGCGCGGCGGCTCGGGCTGGACGAGCAGGACGTCGAGATGACCCGGCTGGCCGCGAGCCTGCACGACCTCGGGAAGCTCGCGATCCCCGAGGAGATCCTGCGCAAGCCCGGCCCGCTGACCGAGCCCGAGCGGATCGTGCTCGAGCGGCACCCTCAGATCGGCTTCCGCATGCTGGAGAGCCTGGGCGTCGACCCGGTCGCCGAGTGGGTGCTGCACCACCACGAGCGCTGGGACGGAGCCGGGTATCCGGACGGCCTGGTCGGACACGAGATCCCGCTCGGCGCCCGGATCATCTTCGTCGCGGACGCCTACGACGCGATGACATCGGAGCGCATCTACCGGCGACGCGTGATGCCCGAGGAGGCGATCGGAGAGCTCGAGCGCTGCGCGGGAACGCAGTTCGACCCGGAGATCGTCGCCGCGCTTGCCGAGGAACTGGGGCTCGACGCCACACCGACGGCAGAGCCGGCGGCTGCGCTGGCGTCCTGAGCGCGGGGCGGGCTGCTGCGGCGGCGCCCGCCCCGCGAACACCTCGATGTGACACGTTCGGCGCACTCGCGTCACATACGCGGGCGCCTTTCGACGATACGCTCGCCTCGGGGAGGAGGCTGGGTGCGCCTTAAACAGGGGGAAGCTCGGGAACGGGGCGAGCGGGTCTAGAGCGGGATGTTGCCGTGCTTCCGCGGCGGGCGACGCTCGCGTTTCGTCAGCGCGGTCTCGAGCGCGTTCGCGAGCACGGGCCGGGTTCGGCGCGGCTCGATCACGTCGTCCACGTAGCCGCGCTCCGCAGCCACGTACGGGTTGGCGAAGCGCTCGCGGTAGTGCGCGATCAGCTCGGCGCGCCTGGCCTCGGGGTCGGCCGCGTCCTCCAGCTCGTGGCGGAAGACGATGTTGACCGCCCCCTCGGGGCCCATGACCGCGACCTCGGCGGTCGGCCAGGCGAAGTTGAAGTCGGCGCGGATGTGCTTCGAGCTCATGACGTCGTAGGCGCCGCCGTAGGCCTTGCGCGTGATCACGGCGAGCTTCGGCACCGTCGCCTCGGCGTACGCGTAGAGCAGCTTGGCCCCGTGCCGGATGATCCCGCCCCATTCCTGTGCCGTGCCCGGCAGGAAGCCCGGGACGTCGACGAACGTGACTAGCGGGATGTTGAACGCGTCGCAGGTGCGCACGAAGCGCGCGCCCTTCGCGGACGAGTCGATGTCCAGCACGCCCGCCAGCGAACGCGGCTGGTTCCCGACGACGCCGACCGGATAGCCGTTGAGCCGCGCGAACCCGCAGACCAGGTTCTCGGCCCACCGCTCGTGCACCTCGAGGAACTCGCCGTCGTCGACGACGTGCCGGACGACCTCCTTCATGTCGTACGGCTTCGCCGGGTCGTCGGGAATCAGCGTGTCGAGCTCCGCGTCCTCGCGGCCCGCCGGATCCGACGGCTCCGCGTAGGGCGGCGGGTCGACGTTGTTCTGCGGCAGGAACGAGAGCAGGTAGCGCGCATCCTCGAGGCATGCCTCCTCGCTCGGCGAGATCAGATGCGCGACGCCCGACTTGGCCGCGTGCGTGGCCGCGCCGCCGAGCTCCTCGAACGTCACCTCCTCCCCGGTCACCGTCTTCACCACGTCGGGGCCGGTGATGAACATGTACGAGCTGCCCTCGACCATCAGCACGAAGTCGGTCATGGCCGGCGAGTAGACGGCGCCGCCGGCGCAGGGGCCCATGACGAGGCTCACCTGCGGGATCACGCCCGAGCACTGGACGTTCCGCCAGAAGATCTCCGCGTAGCCGGCGAGTGAGACGACGCCCTCCTGGATCCGAGCGCCGCCCGAGTCGTTGATCCCGACCACGGGGCAGCCGAACCGGGCGGCCATGTCCATGACCTTGCAGACCTTCTCCGCGAAGACCTCCGAGAGGCTCCCGCCGAAGACCGTGAAGTCCTGCGAGAAGACGCAGACCTTGCGCCCGATGATCGTCCCGTAGCCGGTGACGACCGCATCGCCGTACGGCCGCCGGTCGCGCATGCCGAACTCGACCTCGCGATGCCGCGACGTAGCGGTCGAGCTCGACGAACGAGCCCGGGTCGAGCAGCTTCTCGGCCCGTTCGCGAGCGAGGAGCTTCCCCTGCTCGCGCTGCCGCGCGACCGCCTTCTCGCTACCGGCGTGGCGCGCCTCCTCGCGCAGCTCCCGCAGCTGCTCGATCTTCCCCGCGGTCGTCTCGGAGCTGGTCGTCAGTCGTCGCCACGGGGCTGAGCCTATAGCCGCGCGGATACTCGTTTGGGGGAAGCGCGCAGATGCCGCCCGGCCGATGGTGAGAGCGATTCGGCCCTCAAAGGGCACTGCGGACGAAGACCATGCGGCAAACCTACGTCGAGCTACCACGACGGCTTCCCTCAGCGCGCGCTCTGCGGCGTTCACGCTCCCGCGCGCTTCCGATGCTGCTTGCGCTGCCGCTGGTGTCGGTCCTCTGGGTGACGCTCGGGCTTCCGATCCTGACCGACGTCACCTCGGCGACGGCGAGCAACAGGCGCGACCGGAGCGTCTTCGTCGGCGGCTTCGGCTCGCCGAACGGTGGCGCCAAGGGCTCCGACGCACAGACCACCGTCTCGCTCGCGAGCTTCTCGCCCGCGGTCGTGCGGTCGGTCGCCATGCACCGGGCTGCGAAGGCCCATCACCGGCGCGGCCTGTTCACGCCGCGAAAGACCCGCAGCCACACGACTCACCGGCACGGCTCGAACCCGGTCCTTCCGGAGAGCCCGCTGACCCCGGCCATCGCTCCCCCGACGAACTCGACGCCTCCTCCCCCGCCGCCGCCCAGCTCGCCCGCGACGCCTCCTCCTCCGCCTCCTCCTCCTCCGCCTCCGCCACCTCCACCACCTCCACCTCCACCTCCTCCACCACCTCCACCTCCGCCCCCGCCTCCGCCACCTCCGCCCCCGCCTCCTCCCGCACCACCGCCTGCGCCCGCGGCCGTCCAGATCAGCAACCAGGCGGATAGCGCCAGCGTCCCCTCGGGCTCCCAGCTCGGGTTCACGCTCACGCTGAGCAACTCGGGCGGCAGCACGGCGAACGGCCTGTCGATCACCGACGCGCTCCCCAGCGGCACCGGGATCAACTGGTCGGTCGAGGTCGACGACAGCGACGCGGGCTGGTCGGTCAGCGGCAGCGTGCCCGTACAGACCCTCGTCTACAGCACGACCACCCTCGCGCCGGGAACGAGCACGACCGTCCACGTCGTGAGTGACACCGACGACCCGGCCTGTGGGAGCTACAGCAACACGGCGTCGTTCTCGAGCACCGACGGCGGCTCCGGCTCGGCCTCTGCGTCCTCGACCGTCGACTGCACGCCTCCGCCCCCGCCACCTCCCCCGCCGCCGCCTCCCGCCGGCAGCTACGCGAGCCTCGTGCTCTCCGACAACCCGATCGCGTTCTGGCGCCTGGGCGAGACGAGCGGGACGCTCGCCGTCGACTCGAGCGGCCACGGGCGCACCGGCACCTACCTCAACGGGGTGGCGCTCGGAATCCCCGGCGCCCTCGTCGGCGACCTCGACACGAGCGCCCGCTTCGACGGCGTCAACGACTGCGTCCGGGTGTCCGACGACGCGGCGCTCCGGCTCAACGGCCCGTTCAGCATCGAGTTCTGGGCCAAGCAGCGCTCGTTCGTCAACAGCCGGCCCAGGGATCCTCTACAAGGGCTCCTCGTACTGGGGCGGATCGAGCAGCTACAACATCTACGCCACGTCGAGCGGAACGCTGAAGCTCGATCGCAGCGGCCATTCGATCTCGTCGAACAGCGGCGCCCTGACCTCGAGCTTCCGGTACTTCGTCGTCACCTACGACGGCTCCAAGGTTCGCTGGTACGTCGACGGCGCCCTGAAGACGACGACCAACGTCACCTTCTCGACGCAGCAGCAGCACGCGCTCCCTGCGGATCGGGCGCGGCTACGACTACGGGAAGAACGACGTCGACGAGGTCGCGCTCTACTCGTCGGCCCTGAGCCAGGCGCGCATCACGGCGCACTACGGCGCTGGCAGCTAGCCCGCGCTTCCGCCGGGACGGGATCAAGCTCGGCGCGGCCGCCGCCGATAACCACCCCATGAGCTCTGCGGCTCGAGCGGCCTCTCCTGCCAAGCGGCATGACCCCCAGCGCCGGCGCGCCCAGAAGCCTTCGCTGACGCGCCGCGAGGCGCTCCAGCTCCTGGCCGCGTTGCTCCTCGTCGCGGGGATTCCGGTGGTCGCGACGGTGCGGATCCTCGACGCGAACGCGCTCCGCAACGAGCGCGCGCACGCGGACGCTGCGCTCCAGCTTCAGATCCAGAGCGCGACCAACGAGCTGCGAGTGCGCGCAGACAACGCGTCTTCGCTGGCCGAGGACATCTCCCGGCGGCCGTCGCTCCAGCGCGCCTTCCTGACGAACGACCGGCCGGCAATCCGCAGCGTCGCACGCGACTACCCGCGCGTCGCCTTCTACCTCCACGGAAAGCACGTGGCCGGCCCGGTGCCGAAGTTCGCAGTGACGCGCTCCGTGTCGCTCGCGCTCGACGGGGCGCAGGTCGGCGGGGTCGTGGCAACAGTCCCGCTCGACCGCGCACTCCTGGGACACCTCCACAAGGCCTCGTCTCACGCGGGCGGCGACGAGCTGGTGTTCGTGAAGAGCGGCGCCGTCCTCGGCTCGGGTAAGCGCGTGTCCATCGATGGCAAGACGATCCGGATCGACGGCACGAGCTACCGTGGCCAGTTCGCTCCGATCCCGAACAGCTCCGGGGCACGGCTCCTCGGTGCTGAGGCCGACGGCCGAGATCGTGACGGCCGCCGAGCCGTACCAGCACCGCGTCCTCATCGCTGCGCTGGGCAGCTTCGCGCTGCTCTTGCTCGTCGGGCTGCTCTTCGGCAGGCCGATCGTGCGCACGCTCGGCGACTTCCGGCGCATCGCCTCCCAGGCGGCGACGGACTCGCTCACCGGGCTCGGCAACCGCTGGACGTTCGACGAGGAGCTGGCGCTCGAGTGGCGCCGCGCGGAGCGCGTCGGCGACCCGCTTGCGCTGATCCTCGCCGACATCGACGACTTCAAGGCGATCAACGACACCCACGGCCATCGGGGCGGCGACGAGGTGCTGCGCGTCGTCGGGCGCGTGCTCTCGGAGAACGTGCGCCAGGTCGACCTCGCGGCGCGCTACGGCGGCGAGGAGTTCGCCGTGATCGTCCCCGAGACCGACCTCGAGGGCGCGGCCCAGCTCGCCGAGCGGCTGCGCGTCGCGCTGGAGAAGGAACAGATCAAGCTTCCCGACGGGAGTCACGTCACCGTCACCGCGAGCTTCGGCGCCGCGGTCAAGGGCGAGCTGCCCAGCGCCGAGCAGCTCGTGGCCGCTGCCGACGAGACGCTCTACGAGGCGAAGCGGGCGGGCAAGAACCGCGTCGCACCCGCAGCCGCAGGATGTCGCGGCGGGCGAGCCCGCGCCGACGCCGGCCGAGCGGCGGCGGCGGCGCATCTCGGGCAATCGCTAGCCCCCGGGCTAGGGTTTGCCTGCATGCGAGTCTCGGCGAAGGTCGACTACGCCGTGCGCGCGGGCGCGGAGCTCGCGGCAGCGGCAGGCGAAGGGCCCGTCAAGGGCGAGCGGATCGCGCAGTCGCAGCAGATCCCGCTCAAGTTCCTCGAGAACATCCTGCTCGAGCTGAAGCACTCGGGCCTCGTCCAGAGCCAGCGCGGCGCGGATGGCGGCTACTGGCTCGCCCAGCCGCCCGAGGAGATCTCGCTCGCGGACGTGATCCGGGCTGTCGAGGGCCCGATCGCAAATGTCCGCGGGAGCCGGCCCGAGCAGGTCGAGTACGACGGCGCCGCCGAGCATCTGCGTGAGGTCTGGATCGCGGTTCGCGCGAACCTGCGCGCCGTGCTCGAGACGGTCACGCTCGCCGACGTCGCCGCGGGACGGCTGCCCGACGACGTCGCGCGCATCGCGGCAGATCCCGAAGCCTGGCTACCGCACTAGATGCCGCGCGCCCGAAGCACCGCGGAGCGCCTCCGCCTGCGGCAGATGTTCGAGGAGGTGCCCGACCTCTACGACCGCGCGCGGCCGACGTACCCGCCCGAGCTGTTCGACGACCTCGCCTCGCTCGGCGGGATCCCCGAAGGCGGGCGGATCCTCGAGCTCGGCCCCGGCACCGGCAAGGCAACCAGGTCGCTGGCCGAGCGCGGCTTCGAGATCGTCGGCGTCGAGATGGGCGAGGACCTTGCCGCGCTCGCGCGGAGGAACCTGGCCCCCTTCCCGAACGTCGAGATCGTCAACGAGCCGTTCGAGACCTGGGAGACGAGCGCGCGCTTCGACGCGGTCGTCGCCTTCACCTCGTTCCACTGGATCGACCCCGAGGTCAAGTACTCGAAGTCCGCGCAGCTCCTGCGCGAAGGCGGGGCGCTCGGCGTGGCCGGCAGCAGGCACGTCATGCCCGAGGACGGCGATCCGTTCTGGGCCGAGGTCCAGGAGGACTACGACGCCGTCGTCCCGAGCCCGGACAACAAGCCTCCGCCACACCCGGACGAGGTCGAGGGCCTGGGCGAGGAGATCGACGCGAGCGGCTACTTCCGCCACGTCTCGACCGAGACGTATCTCCGCGACCTCGGTCTACACCGCTGACGAGTACGTCGCGCTGCTCGACACGTACTCGGGGCACCGGACGATCCCGGAGGCCCAGCGGCAGGAGCTCTACGAGCGGATCCGCGCGCGAGTCGGCGACGGCACGGTCCGCAAGACCTACCTGTTCATGCTGAACGTGGCGATCCGCCTGAGCGGCTGAACACCGTCTCGCGGCTCGGCCGCACGTAGACGATCTGGCCGCGCTCGAGCTCGAGCTGCTCGGCCTCCTCCTGGGTGAGCTGGGCCTGCAGGTGCTGGCCGTCGTCGCGCACGAGCTCGATCCTGACCTCGAAGCCAAGGTGGACGACGCGCTCGACCATCGCCTCGAACGCGCCCTCCTCCGGCTCGAGGCGAACGTCCACGTCGTGCGGGCGCACGAACGTCTCGCCGAGCCGGTTCACAGGCCCGACGAAGCTCATCACGAACTCGTTCGCGGGGGAGTCGTACAGTTCGCGCGGCGAGCCGATCTGCTCGATGCGGCCCTCGTTGAGCACGACGACCTGGCCGGCGACCTCCATCGCCTCCTCCTGGTCGTGCGTGACGATGATCGTCGTCACGTGCACCTCGTCGTGCAGGCGCCGCAGCCAGCTGCGCAGCTCCTTGCGTACGCGCGCGTCGAGCGCGCCGAACGGCTCGTCGAGAAGCAGGACGCTCGGCTCGACCGCCAGAGCGCGCGCCAGGGCCATGCGCTGGCGCTGGCCGCCCGAGAGCTGAGCCGGGTAGCGCTTGGCGAGCCCTTCGAGCTGGACGAGCTCCAGCAGCTCGTGGACGCGCTTGTCGATCTCGGCGCGCGGCCGCTTGCGAATCGTCAGGCCGAACGCGACGTTGTCCCGGACCGTCATGTGCTTGAAGGCGGCGTAGTGCTGGAAGACCATCCCTACGCCGCGCGCGCGCGCCGGCCGGTCGGTCACGTCGTCCGCCCCGATCAGCACCTGGCCCGACTCCGGCTGCTCGAGCCCCGCGATCACGCGTAGCAGCGTCGACTTGCCGCTCCCGCTCGGGCCGAGCAGCGCCGTGAGCGACCCCTCCGGGATCGTGACCGAGACGTCCTGAAGCGCCGTGAAGCCGTTGAACCGCTTCGTGACCTCGATCACGGTGATGCCGCTCATCAGCCGGACTCCTCCTCTCTCGGGTGGACAGCGCGGAGCGCGACTACCGTACCGATCGCGATCAACGCGAGCACGACCGACGAGGCGTAGGCGCCGGCCGTGTCGAAGTTGTCGTACTGCCCCTGGATGTAGAGCGGGAGCGTCTCCGTCTTGCCGACGATCCTCCCGGACACGACCGCGACCGCGCCGAACTCGCCGATCGCGCGCGCGGTCGTGAGCACGACGCCGTACGCGACGGCCCAGCGGATCGCCGGCAGCGTGATCCGGCGGAAGACCTGGAACGGCGAGGCGCCGAGTGTCTCCGCGGCCTGCTCCTGCTCGGTGCCGATCTCGCGCAACACGGGAACGACCTCGCGGACGACGAACGGCAGCGTGATGAACATCGTCGCGAGCACCATCCCGGGGACGGAGAAGAGGACGCGGATGCCGTGGTCGGCGAGCCCCCCAAGCCAGCCTCCTCGGCCGTAGAGCAGGAACAGCGCGAGCCCGACGACGACAGGCGAGAGCGCGAACGGGAGGTCGACGATCGCGTTCAGGAGCCCGCGGCCCGGGCAGGCGCGTGCGGACGAGCATCAGCGCGAGGATGATCCCGAAGACGGTGTTGGCCGGCACCGCGATGGCCGCGATCAAGAGCGTCAGCTCCAGCGCATGCAGCGCCTGTGGAGTCGTGACCGCGTCCCAGGCGTGGCCGATTCCGTGCTCGAACGCCCGGTAGAAGATCAGCCCGACACGGCACAACAGGAGCACGACGAGGTAGCCGAGCACGCCGAGCCGCAGGAGCGTACCTAGACATAGTCGTGCCCCGTCTTCCAGCGGCGAAGCGCGCCGATTCGCGAGCAGGACGCCGAGCGAGATCAGCAGGAGCAGCACCGAGACGGCCGCCGCACCGGTGCCGTTGCCCGACTGGAGCTGGCCGAAGATGTAGACGGCCGAGACCTCGGTCTTGAACGGCAGGTTCCCGGAGATCAGGACGACCGCGCCGAACTCCCCCACGGCGCGGGCGAACGAGAGCGCGACGCCGGAGAGGATCGCCGGGAACAGGTTCGGGAAGATGATCCGCCGGAAGACCGCGAACGAGCCCGCGCCGAGCGAGGCGGCCGCCTCCTCCATTTCCGTGTCGAGCTCGAGCAGCACCGGCTGGACCGCGCGGACGACGAACGGCAGGGTCACGAACAGGCACGCGGCCAGGATCGCCGTCCTCGTGAAGGCGATGTCGATCGCCGAACGGGCTGCTCGGCCCGTAGAGCGCAAGGAGCGTCAGGCCCGCGACGATCGTGGGCAGGGCGAAGGGGAGATCGAGGACGGCGTCGACGAGGCTCTTCCCGCGGAAACGGTCGCGGACCAGCACCCAGGCCATCGCTGTCCCAGTGACCGCATTGATTAGGGCGCAGGCGGCGCCGATGCCGAGTGAGAGCTTGAGCGCGGCGACCGCCTCCGGCCGCGTCACCTGATCCCAGAACTCGCCGAGCCCGCCGGCGCGCGCGGCCCACAAGAGCGCAGCGAGCGGCAGGAGGACGACGATGCTGAGGTAGCCGAGCGCGACTCCTCGCGCAAGCGAGCCACCGCCGCGGTCGAGGACCGCGGCGGTGGGCTGCTCGCTACGGCTGCGCTACTGGCCAATCGACCTTTCGATCTTGGCCATGATTCCCTTGTTCGGGTCGAAGAAGCGGCGGTTCACCTTCGCCCAACCGTTCAACCCGAAGCGCTTCGAATTGATCGTGAAGAGCCCCGGCGGCTTGTAGAACTTGAAGCCCTTGGCGACGGTCTTCACGACCGGCCTGTAGCCCTGGGCGGCAAATGCCTTTTGTGCGGTCGTCGACCAGAGGTACTTGTAGAACGCCTGCGCGGCAGGCTTGGAGAGGCCCGACTTGGTGAGCGCTGCCGGCGTCTCGATCAGGAGCGTCGCCTTCGGGGTGTGGTACTCCGTGTGGACGCCCTTCTTCTCGGCGTAGACCGCCTCGTTCTCATAGGTCAGCAGCACGTCGCCCTTGCCCTGAGCGAACACCGAGGTCGCCTCGCGCGCGCTTGCGGGCTGGACGGGAACGTGCTTGAAGAGCTTGTAGAGGTACTTGATCGCCTGCTTGTCGGACTTGCCCGAGCGGCGCAGAGCCCCGTACGCGGCCATCACGTTCCAGCGGGCGCCGCCGGAGGTGAACGGGTTCGGGGTGATCACCTGGACGCCGGATTTGACGAGGTCCCCCCAGCCCCTGATCTTCTTCGGATTCCCGTCACGGACCACGAAGACGACGACCGAGTCCGAGACGATGCCCTTGGTACTTGTTGCCGTTCCACTTCTTGGGAACGAGGTTCTTCTGGACGAGCAGGTTGATATCGGGATCGAGCGAGAGCGCGGCGATGTCAGCCGGCTGGCCCGCAATGATCGCCCGCGCCTGGTCGGCGGACGCCCCGTAGGACTGGTTGAAGCTGACCCCGTTCCCGGCTGCCGTCTTCTGGAAGGCCGAGATGATCTTGCCGTAGGCGTCCTTGGGGGTCGAGTACGCGACGAGGTCGATCGAACTACCCTTCGACGCCCCGCTTGCCGAGCCGGCCAGGAGAGCGACCCCGACCAAAGCTATCCATATGACTCTCATTCCGACTCCTTATTTTTCAAGCTTGTCCACTGAAGTCATGGAGATTACTTCTAGACCCAGACGCACGTCAAGTGAGAAACGGTCGGCGCGGTCTAGAGTTGGCCCTCGTGGAGCCCGTCGACCGAGCGACGATCTGGCCGTACGACCGCGGCGAGCCGGGTCGCTTCTACTACCAGCGCTACGCGCACCCGACGGGGGTCGCCGCCGAGGACGCGCTCGGCGAGCTCGAGGGCGGCCACGCGCTCCTCTTCCCTTCCGGGACCGGCGCCATCGCGGCGCTCGTGCTCTCGCTGCTCGAGCCGGGGCAGACGATCGCGCTCGCCGAGGGTGCGTACTTCGGGACGGGCCGCCTCTTCGCCGGGCTCGAGAAGTGGGGCTTGCGCTACGTCGAGTTCGACCAGACCGGCCCGCCGCCGGACGGCGTCGACCTCGTCTTCCTGGAGGCGCCCTCGAACCCGTTCCTGACGATGCCGGACCTCGAGGCGGCCGCGGCCCATCCTGCGCGCGTGGTCGTCGACTCGACGGCCGCGACGCCCGTCTACCTGCGGCCGCTCGAGCACGGCGCCGACTTCGCGGTGCACAGCGCGACCAAGTACCTCGGCGGCCACCACGATGTCCTCCTCGGCGCGGTCGTCTGCCGGTCGGCCGAGGACGCGGACACGCTGCGAGCGTTCCGCACGCTCACGGGGATCGTCGCCGCACCGGATCCGAGCTGGCTGCTGCTCCGGAGCCTCAAGACGCTGCAGGTGCGCATGGAGCGGATCACGGCCACCGCGCAGGTGCTCGCGGAGCGGCTGCGCGACCACCCGGCGGTCGAGGTCGTGCGCTACCCCGGCTTCGGCGGCCTGCTCTCGTTCGACGTCGCAGACGCCGACGCCGCACGAAAGGTCGAGACGTCCCTCGGCGTGATCGCGAACGCGACGAGCCTCGGCGGCGTCGACTCGGTGATCGAGAGCCGCGCGCGCTGGGAGGGCGACCGCGTCCCGCCCGGCCTCCTGCGCCTGAGCGTCGGCCTCGAGGATCGCAGACGAGCTCTGGGCCGACCTCGAGCAAGCGCTGGCGTGAGCAAGACAGTCGTCTTCTTCCCGGAGGGCGCGTTCGGGCCGACGAACAACTGCGTCGGCATCGGCAAGGTGCTGCTCGAGCGCGGCGCGCGCGTCGTCTTCGTCGTCGAGGAGTCGTTCGCGGGAACGCTCGAAGCGCAGGGCTTCGAGGAGGCGCTGATGCGGCTCAAGCCGCCGCCCGAGGTCGAGGAGGCTCCGGGCCAGTTCTGGAAGGACTTCGTCCGCGAGACGGCGCCGGAGTTCCGCAAGCCGACGATCGAGCAGCTCGAGACGTTCATCCTCCCTGTCTGGCAGGAGCTGGTCGACGGCGCGCGCTACGCGGACGCGAGGCTCGAGGAGATCTTCGGCGAGCTCGAGCCGGACGTGATCGTCCAGGACAACGTCGTCGCGTTCCCGGCCGTCCCCGCGTCCGGCCGCCCGTGGGTGCGGATCGTCTCGTGCAACCCGCTCGAGCTGAAGGACCCGGCCCTGCCGCCGACGTTCTCGGGCTACCCGACGACCGACCCTTCGCGCTGGGACGAGTTCAGAGCGCGCTACCGGGAGCTGCACGAGCCGCTGCAGTCCGAGTTCTCCGCGTTCTGCGAGGAGCGCGGCGCGCCGCCGCTGCCCGGGATCGAGTTCATCCACGAGTCGCCGTTCCTCGACCTCAGCCTCTATCCGGCCGAGGCCGACTACGAGCGCTCGCAGCCGCTCGGCCCGACCTGGCACCGCCTCGACTCGTGCGTGCGCGCCGTCGACGAGGCGTTCGAGCCGCCGCCCGGCGACGGCGCGCTCGTCTACGTCAGCCTCGGCAGCCTCGGCTCGGCCGACGTCGACCTGATGAACCGCCTCGTCGCCGTCCTCGCCGAGACGCCGCACCGCTACGTCGTCAGCAAGGGCCCGCAGCACGAGCTGATCGAGCTGGCGCCGAACATGACGGGCGCCGAGTTCCTCCCACAGCCGGCGATCCTCCCCCACGTCGACCTCGTGATCACGCACGGCGGCAACAACACGGTCACCGAGTCGATCCACTTCGGCAAGCCGATGATCGTGCTCCCGCTCTTCTGGGACCAGTACGACAACGCGCAGCGCGTCGAGGAGGTCGGCTTCGGCGTGCGGCTCCCGACCTACGAGTTCGAGCCCAGAGAGCTCCACGAGGCGATCGACCGCCTCCTTGCTGCCGACAATCCGCGCCTGCGCGCCGCTTCGGCTCGGCTGCAGGCGAGCCCGGGCACGATCACTGCCGCCGACCTGATCGAGCGCCTGGCCGCGCCTGAAAGGGAGCGGCGGCGCGCCCGATGCGCGCCGCCGCTCGTCGAAGGACTACTTGTTCGGCGTGATCGAGCCGAAGAGTCCGTTGTTCTCGTCGTTCGGGCCCGCTGTGAAGAACAGCGTGCTGGACGGCCCGGCCGCGGAGTCGTTCCCGAACCGAAGCGCCCAGAGCCCGTCGATCTTGACCGCCCTTCCATAGCTGTCCCGCAGCGTTCCGCGGAACTTGAAGCGCTTGAACTCACCATGGTGATGACGGCGCGAGTGATGCTTGCGCGAGTCGAAGTGCTCGTTCGAGCGCTCCTCGTACGCGTGGATCTTGCCGTTTCCGAAGTTCCCCACGAGAAGATCGCCCGCGAAGCGCCCGAAGCTCGCCGGAGCGAGCGCGAGCCCCCACGGTGCGTTGAGGTGGCCGCGTGAAGCGACCCGCGCGAGCAGGCGACCCTTGAGGTCGTAGGCGTCGACGAAACCGCGGCCCGGGCCGGCCGCCTCGTCCTCGGCCTTCTCGTCCTGCTTCGCGTACGCCACGTACACGCGGTCGCCGATCACCTGGACGTTGAACGGCGCGTAGTGCCGTGGCAGGAACGGATCCCGGAAACCGCCGGGCTTCAGGTCGAAGCTCCCGTCCAGGACGTCGATCCGCCCGTTGTGGAAGTCGGCCGCGTACAGCCGCGGCCCGGCCGACGTGTCGGCGACCGTCAGGCCCTTGTAGATCGCCCCGACGTTGGAGCGATCCTTGACGACGACCGCGGTCGTGCCCTGGGCTCCGTTCCATCCGCGGATCACGCCGTCCTCGCCGTCGAACAGGAACAACGCCTTGCCGCCCGTCGGCAGCACGAAGCCGGCCGTCGGGTTGAAGGCGGTTCCGGTCGGTCCACCCGCGACGTCGACGACCAGCGCGCGAGGCGTTCCGTCGCCGTTGTAGAGGGTCGACTTGTCGGTGCCGTTGTCGGAAACCCACCACGGGGTCGTCGGCCCGGCCGTCAGGCCCCAGGCGTTGACGAGATTCCCGTCGGTGTGGGCCGCCATGCCCGGCTGGTCGGAGACCAGCGGCGTGACGGTGTACGAGTTGTGCTCGTGCCGGGAGACGGCACCGAGCGGCGAGGCCACGACCAGCGCAGCCCCCAGTACCAGGGCCAGCCCGAGCAATGCGCTCGGCCGGCGCCCGAAGTGATGCTCTCCCATTACCACACTCCCCTCTGAGGCCCCGTATGTGTACGGGCGGAGAGCGCAGACGGTTTCCGGGAAGGAGCCGGAGGAGGGACTCGAACCCACGACCTAGCGCTTACAAGGCGCTTGCTCTACCAGCTGAGCTACTCCGGCGCGAGCCCAGCGTAGCGCGCGCTACTGCAGGACTTGCCGCGACTGCTGGTGCGACAGCACCTTGCGCTTCACACGCTGGAGCGCGTTGTCGATCGTCTTCGTGTCGCACCCGAGGAGGTCGGCCATCTCCTCGTATGACTCGCCTTCGAGGTAGAGCTTCAGGGCGTCCGCCTCGAGCTTCGAGAGGCCCGTCCCGAGTGTGAAGACGAGGCTCTGCAGCTCCTCGGTCGAGATCACGCAGATCGACGGATCGTCGACGGACGGGCCTGGAAGCGCGTCGCCGAGCGTGCAGTCGGCCTCGGACTCCTGGCCCGCCGGCGTGTGGCTGAACGAGACGTACGTGTTGAGCGGCGCGTGCTTGAAGCGAGTCGCGGTCTTGATCGCCGTGATGATCTGCCGCGTCACGCACAGCTCGGCGAAGCTGCGGAACGAGGCCTTCTCCGGGCTGAAGTCGCGCACGGCCTTGTAGAGCCCGATCAGCCCTTCCTGGATCAGGTCCTCCGAGTCGCCGCCGGCGAGGAAGTACGAGCTCGCCTTGAGGCGGACGAAGCCGTGGTAGCGGCGGATCAGCTCGTCGAGAGCCTTGCTGTCGCCGTTGCGGGCCCGCATGACGAGCTGAAGATCCTCGAGCTCACGCTGGCGCTTTTGCGGCGTTTGGAGCGCTTGAGCAGGTCGAGCGGCCACTGCTCCTCCCTCGCTGACGGCAGGCGAGCTCGACAAGCCTCACCCTTAGGTTGAGGATCAAGATAGCAAGGTCCCAACAACGTTTCAAGACCTTGCGGTCTGTTTTCTTTAACCGGACCCTTGGCCTCGACGCAGCTTCTCAAGACGCTTTCGCGTTTCTTCGTCCACGCGATCGCCCACGCGGTAACGGCTCGTCTCACCATGCTCGGGCTCGTCGAGGTCGGTGAGGAACGTCGCCGAGCTTCGCTTCTGCACCTCCTGCCCCGAGGTGCCGCGGATGGCCGCGTCCGAGGAGACGAGACAGACGGTCTCGGTATTGCGGTTCTCCGCGGCGAGACGCTCGAGAAGCGCGTCGGCGTGCGGCGCGTACCGCACCTCGAGCGGGCCGTGGGCTCGCTCCTCGCCGACGCCGTCGAACACGACCACGCCACGCGCGCCCTGAAGCGCGACGAAGCTGGCCAGCCGGTCGACGAGCTCGCGTGGGTCGTCGAACGGGCCTGCGTGGAGGAGGTTGTAGCCGTCGAACAGGTAGAGGGTCGGCTCAGCCACGCTGCCTTCTCGCCTCGTAGAGCAGCAGAGCCGCGGCGACGCTCACATTCAGCGACTCGACCTGGCCCGACGAGCGGGATCGCGACCGCGTCGTCGCACGTGCGGCGGACGAGCGGGCGCAGGCCCTTGCCCTCGGCGCCGAAGACCAGCGCGATGCCGCCTGTGAGATCGGCCTCCCACATCGTCTTCTCGGCCTCGCCGTCCGCGGCCCAGACCCAGAGGTCCTGCCCTTTGACCTCGCCGAGGTAGCGCGCGAGGTTCGTCACGACCGCGACCGGAAGGTGCTCGACCGCGCCCGCGGATGCGCGGCAGACGGCCGGCGTGACGCGCGCCGAGTTGTGCGCGGGTAGGACGACGCCCGAGGCGCCTGCGCCGTCGGCGCTGCGGACGACGGCGCCCAGGTTGCGCGGGTCGGTGACGGAGTCGAGCACGGCCAGGAGCGGCGCGGGGCCGGCCGCGAGCTCGTGCGCGTCGGCGTAGCGGAAGGGCTCGACCCGCGCGAGCACGCCCTGGTGGTCGTTCGTGCCCGCCTCGGCGTTCAGGTCGCGCTCGGGCTTGCGCTGGATCCGGACTCCCGCCTCCTGCAGCCACGGCTCCGCCTTCAGCGCGCGCTCGGTCGCCCAGAGCTCCAGGACCTCGCGCGGCCCGCGCACCGCCTCGCGCACCGGGCGGCGCCCGTAGACGAGGTCGGTCGTCACCGTCTCGGAACGAGCTGGAAGCCCGGCTCGGCCTCGACGTCCCTGACCTCCCAGCCGGCGTGCTCGATCTCGGCGCGCAGGCGGTCGGCCTCGTCGAAGTCGCGCTCGCAGGCGGGCATCGACGCGCTTCCGCGCAAGCTCCTCGAGCTCCGCGGGCGCCTCCCGGCTCTCGCCGAGCGACTCGAGCCCGAACACTTCGAGCCCGCGTCGGAGCAGCTCGTGGTCGCGCCAGCCGTGCATGACGGCCAGCGCGTCGGGCGTGTTGAAGTCCTCGTCGAGCGCCCGCGCGAACGGCTCCCACTCGCCCACGGGCGCCGACTCCGATCGGAAGACGTTGCGGAAGCCCTCGGCGACCGCCGCCGCCTGCTCGAGGGCCTCGTCCGAGAAGTCGATCGGCTTGCGCCAGTGGGCGCCGAGGAAGTAGACGAGGAGCGTCTCGCGGCCCCAGGTATCGAGCGCCTCACGCAGCGAGACGATGTTGCCGAGCGACTTCGACATCTTCTCGCCGGCGAGCCGGAGCATCCCGTTGTGCATCCAGATCCGCGCGAACTCGTGCCCGAGCGATCGCGACTGCGCGATCTCGTTCTCGTGGTGCGGGAAGACGAGGTCGAGCCCGCCGCCGTGGATCTCGAACGCAGGCCCGAAGACGACCTCGGCCATCGCCGAGCACTCGATGTGCCAGCCCGGCCGGCCGCGGCCCCACGGCGACTCCCACGACGTGTCCTCGCCCTCCTTGTGGGCCTTCCAGAGCGCGAAGTCGCGCGGATCCTCCTTGAGCTCGCTCGGCTCCTCCTCCTCGGACGGGTTGCTGACGGCGTCCTCGTCGCCGTGGCGGCCGGAGAGCTTCCCGTAGTCGGCGAAGCTGGAGACGCGGAAGTAGACGTCGCCGCCCGCCGGGTATGCGTGGCCGGCCTCGACGAGCTCCTCGATCAGCGCCACGATCTCCGGGATCGTCTCGCTCGCCTTGGGCTCGCGGTGCGGACGGCCGAAGACCGAGGTCGTCCGTGTCCTCGACGTACCAGCGGCTCGCGTCCGCGGCGAGCTGGGCGCTGTTGCCCGGAGCAGCGTCGTAGATCTTGTCGTTGATGTCCGTGATGTTCTCGACGAGCGTCACGTCGTAGCCGGTGCGCTCGAGCCAGCGCGCGAGCCACATCGAGAGCACGAACGGCCGCGCGTTGCCGATGTGGATGCGCTGGTAGACGGTCGGTCCGCAGAAGTACATGCGCACGGGGCCGGGCGGAGCGGGCAGCCCCTGCAGCGAGCGCGTGGCGGTGTCATAGAGCCGCATCGATCCTCCGCAGGGTCTCGTCGGGCGGAAGGGCGGCGACGACGGCCCAGAGCTCGGGGCCGCGGTCGGCGCCGGTCAGCGCGACGCGGAGCGCGTGGAGATCGCCGCCGACCGCCTTCAGCTCGCGGACGAGCTCCTTCGGGTCGGCGTTGCCGTTCGCGCGGACGAGCAGCTCGCGGAAGCGCTCGAGCGTCTCGGGCGAGTCGCCGCGGCGCGGGTGCGGGTGGCTCGAGGATCGCCTGGGCGTAATCGCGCGCCTCGTTCAGGTCGCGGGCGCCGCGCAGCGCAGGCACGAGCTCGACCGGAGCGCCGGCGCGCTCGGCGAGCTCCGCGTCGGGCATCTCCGCGATCGCCTCGATCGCAAGCCGCCTGATCCGGCGGAGGTCGTAGCTGACGTCGTGCTTCGGGAGGCCCAGCTCCTCGAGGTAGCGCCGCACGGCCTCGGGAGGAATCCCCGCATCCCGCAGCGACGCGACCGTCGCGCCCTCTGCCCGTTTCGAGAGCTTCTTCCCGTCCTCGCCGAGGATCAGGCCGTGGTGGACGAACTCGGGCGGCTCCGCGCCGAGCGCGACGAACAGGCGCCGGTGCAGGTCCTCGTTCGGGCGATGGTCGTTCCCGCGGACGACGTGCGTGATCCCGAAATCCACGTCGTCCACGACGCTCGCGAGGTGGTAGGTCGGCGTCCCGTCCTCGCGGACGAGCGTGATCCCGTCGAAGCGCTCGCCGAGCTGCGCTCCGGCCTCGAGATGCCGCTCGCGCCGCTCGCTCTGGCGGACCGGCCCCTCGTCCCACCGGAGCCCGAGCCACTCGAGGTCGCGAAGCAGCTCCTCCTCGCCGCCCGGAACGTTGCGCGCGGGATCCGTGTCGTCGATCCGCAGGAGCATCCAGTCGCCGAAGGCGCGGTTCGCCACCGCGCTGAGCGCGTTTCCGACGTGCAGCGTGCCCGTCGGGCTCGGGGCGAAGCGCACCCTCTTCATCGAGCCGCCAGTCTAGGCGTCAGGTTCACCCCTACTTAGTAACAGTCTGTTACTTGGAGGGTTGGGCGACGGTGCTCTCGGCGCCGAGGAACCGCCCGAGATCGGCCAGCGCCTCGTCCAGGCGCGAGGTGTCGTCCCAGGCGCCGAGCAGCTCGAGCGTCTTCGTCTTGCGGTCGAAGCGGGGCTCCGCCCGGCCCACGAGCCGGTCGCCGACGAGGAGCGGCAACACGTAGTACCCGTACTCGCGCTTCGCGGCGGGGACGTACATCTCGAGCCGGTAGTGGAAGCCGAAGAGCGCCTCGGCTCGGTCGCGGTCGTGGATCAGGCGGTCGAAGGGCGAGAGCAGCGTGACGCGGTCGGGCACTGAACCGTCGGCCGCGTCGGGATGGACCTCCCACTTGCCCTTCGAGAGGCGCACGCCGAGCGCACGAAACCGCTGCTCCTCGCGCTGCTTCTCCGCCTCGCGCGCCGGAACGGTCTCCGTGTCGGGCCACCAGTCCTTGGAGAGGGCCCAGAGGCGCTGCCCGTTGCGCCTCCCGACGATGGCGATCTCGCCGAATGCCTCGAGCGATTCGAGCATCCAGTTCACCTGCCGGCTCCCCCACCAGACGTGCTTCTCGCCGATCCCGCCGGTCTTGTCCTCGAGCTCGCGCGAGAGGAGTGGCCCGCGCCGCCCGAGCTCACGCAGGATGTAGCGCTTGAACGACGCGTTCTCGCGCATGAAGTCCCGCCGCCAGCGCTGCCACTTGTAATGGGTCGCGCGGCGGTTGTGGCGCATGCGCGCCCGGAGCAGCGGCAGCGTCTCGACCGGCCAGATGAACGCGCCCCACTCGATCAGCTTCTTCTCCTCCCAGAGCAGCCGTTCGAGCTCGGCGCGGTCGTAGGCGCTGCCGAGACGGCTCCAGAGGACGAGATGCTGCGGCGGCGCGACCGTCGAGATCGGGTCGATCTGCAGGAACCCGAGCTGCCGCACGGTCTCGAGCACGCTGCGCGCCGAGCCGTCGAGCAGCTGCGCCCGCACGGCGATACGTCTCGCTTCCTCCGCGCTGACCGTCGTCACGACGCCAACCGTATCGACCGGCGGTTGCCGAACCTTTCCCGAGCCCGAACCCGCGCCTGGCCGGCCCTTAACCACGCGCGCGCTAGAACTGGAGGTGAGATGACGCAACCGACCACCACACGACGACAGGCCTTCGCGCTCGCGGCTGCGCTGACGCTCACCGTGCTCACGGGCGGCGCCGCAGTGACGGGCCTGCGGCAGTCGACCACGCAGGCATCTCCCGCGACGCCGGTCGTGCAGGTCACGCAGGCGCCCACCCCCTCGCCCCAGAGCGAGGAGTCCGACTAGTGCGCCGCGTCTGGTCAGCGGTCGCCGCGACCTGGGCGCTGCTCGCGATCGTCGCGGCGCTCGCGTGGTCGCATCCGCCGACTCAGTCGTCGCCGACCCGCGCGACCGTCCTCATGATTAAAGGCAAGAAGGGCAAGGCCGTCCTGCTGCCGAGCGGTGTCGCGACCCACACCACCACGCACAGCTCACCCCCAGCCCGATGAGCGGCAACGTCCCTGCGATCTGGCTGCTCGCGCGTGCCTCTGGGCTCGTCGCGTTCGGACTGTTGACCGTCTCGGTCTGGCTCGGACTTGCGATGAGTACGCGGCTGTTCGGCCCGAAGCGTCAGAAGACGCTCTTCGGCTGGCACCGGACGCTCGTCTGGACCGCGCTCTGGATGGTCGGGCTGCACGCTCTGACGGTGCTGCTCGATCCGGTCCTGCACTTCGGCCTCCCCGCCGTGCTCATCCCGTTCGCCGCGCCCTGGAAGCCGATCGGGGTCGCCGCCGGTGTGATCGCCGGCTGGCTGACACTCATGCTCGCTGCCTCGTTCCGCGCGAAGAAGTGGATCGGTCACCGCGGCTGGCGCAACCTTCACTACGCGAGCTTCGCAGCCTTCGCGCTCTTTCTCGGCCATGCGCTCGCCGTCGGGACTGACCTGAAGGGCGTCCGGGGACTCGTCGTCGTAGGGATCGCCGCCGCTCCGGTCATCTGGCTCGGGCTCGCGCGGATGCTCCTTCCGCGCAGCGGCGGCGTCCGTCCCGCGCCCGCCGCCGCCTAGCGAAGCGCGGTACCTGAGCGCGGCCGCGAGCGCCGGGTCCTTGCCGGCGAAGAACGCCTTCGAGCTCAGCGCCGCGTGGACCTTCGGCTCGATCGCGACGCGCTGGTCGCCGGCGAAGCTCTTCTGCCAGTAGATCGCGGCGATGTCGACGCGCAGGCCCGCAGACGGGAGGTCGACCGGCTGCACGTCGCCGTACAGGTTCGGGCTGCCGCCCGAGGTCTCGCCGACGAAGACAGCCCGCGTCTTGCGCTCGAGCTCGGTGATGAAGTTCTGCGCCGCCGAGAACGTGCTGCGGCCGATCAGCACCACCAGCCGGCCTTTCTTGTTGACCCGCTTCGAGCGCAGGGCCCTGAGCAGGTCGACGTAGGTGTGGTTGTCGCCGCCCGGGTTCAGGCGCATGTCCACGATCACGCGTCTGAACTTCTTCTTCTTGACGAGTCGGAGCAGCTTCCGCGCGTCGGGCCCGGTGGAGCCGAGCACGCGGTTGTACCCGACGTAGACCACGCGCCCGCGCTCGAGGGTCGTCACGTAGTGGTCCTGGCCGCGGCGGCGCAGATAGAGCGGCTTCGACCGCTTCGGCAGCGCGTAGACGAACGTCGGGAAGTACGGCTGCATGATGTTCACGTAGGAGGCCGCGGTCACCGGCGCGATCGTCACGTCCTGCGCGGATCCTCCGGGCTTCTGCACGGTAAACCGCGCGGGCCCGACCCCAGGGCGGAGGCCGAGCCCGTGCAGGACCTCGCCGGTCAGCATGAAGCTCATGAACCGATCGGTGCGCGTCGCCTCGTTGTCCCGCGGGACGAGTGGACGCACCTTCTGCTCGAGCCCGTCGACGGGCATGCCGTCGATCGCCAGGACCCGCGAGCCGACCAGGCTCTTGTTCTTCGGCGCCGTGACGACGAACAGCCCGTCGCTGAACTTGTAGAGGTAGAGCGGGTAGACGTGGAACGTGCGGGCGTTCCCGGAATCGAGCGTGAAGATCCCGGAGTGGCCCTCGCGCTCGCCGAGGAGGTTCACGAAGCGCATCAGCTCGACGAGGAGCTGATCCTGACTCAGCGACGGCGCCCGCGCAGCGAGGTCGTCGGCCGCCGCCTGGAAGGCCGGTTCAGGCGTCGTATGGAACGGGTTCGGGTGGATCCGGCGGATCTCGGACATCAGGAAGCGGACGTCCGAGCTCGAATCCGACCTCGCCGGAGCCGCCTTCTGGGCCGACCCGGTCAGCGCGACGAGCGCGACGGCTACGACGATCAGCGAGCCTTTCAGCATCCGATCGCGAGTTTAGCATTACTAAAAAAACTGTGATTACACTTACACGACGGTGACGAGCGCGGGCGAGATCCAGGTCGGCCCGCGACTGCGCGCCGCGCGCAGGGAGCGAGGGCTCACGATCAGCGACGTGGCCGAGCAGGCCGGCCTCACCGCGGGGTTCATCAGCCAGCTCGAGCGCGACCTGACCTCGGCCTCCCTCTCCTCCCTCTACCGCATCTGCGCGGTGCTGGGCATCCGAGTCGGGAACCTGGTCGACGACGTGCCGTCCGGGCAGCTGATCCGCCGCGAGCAGCAGACGCGCCGCTCGCTCGCGATGGGGAACGCCGAGCACCTCCTGCTCACCTCGCGCGAGGAGCGCCGCTTCCACGTCACCGAGTCGCACATCCCACCGGGCGGAAGCGCGGGCGACGAGCTCTACACGCTTCCGGCCGACGTCGAGCTCGTCTACGTCCTGCGCGGCTCGCTCGAGCTCCGGGTCGGCGACGAGACGCATCTCCTCGAGGAAGGCGACACGCTCACGTACTCGCCGCGCGACCCGCACACGTGGCGCAACCCGTCCGACTCGGACGAGGCCGTCGTGCTCTGGACGGCGCTGCCGAACCCCTACGCGGCGTAGCGCTCGAGGAACGCCAGGGTGCGCGACCAGGCGTCGTCCGAGGCCGCGGCGAACTCCTCGTGCTTGCGGTCGAAGAAGCTGTGCGGCGCTCCCTCGTAGACGACGAGCTCGTGCTCGACCCCGGCCTCCGTCAGCGCCTGGTCGAAGGCCGCGTTGAGCTCGGCAGTGATGTTCTGGTCGTCGCCGGCCTGGAGGGCGAGGATCGGCGCATCGAGCTCCGCCGCACGATGCGTGGGGCCCGGGACGCCGTTCCGCTCGGCCGGCATGCCGTAGAAGCCGACCGCCCCCGCGATCCCGTGGCCGCCCGCGGCTGCGAGCCACGAGTTGCGCCCGCCGAAGCAGAAGCCGACGGTGAAGATCGTCTCGCAGCCGAGCGTGCGCAGGTGCTCGACCGCCGCGCCGAGGTCGGCCTGGACGCCCTCGGGAGTCGTCTCGGCGACGTGGTCCGGGTACGGGAAGTCGTCGTCGCGCTTGCTCACACCTGCCGTGCGACCGAAGTAGTCGAACGCGAGCGCCGTGTACCCGCGCTCGGCGAAGCGCAGCGCCAGCTCCTCGTAGAAGCGGTAGAGGCCACGGACGTCCGGGAGGATCACGACGCCGACCTTCGCCGGCTCCTCGGGTGTCGCGAGGAAGGCGGCAAAGCGGTTCCCGTCCTTGGCCTCGAGCTCGAGATCCTCGTGCGAGACGGCCGCCCCGGAGATGACCGGGATCGGCGGAACGGAGTCGAGGTCGAAGCACACGGTCCGGTGGTCAGTCTAAGGCGCATCTCGTCGGGCGGGCTGGATCGTTCTGCCTCCCATCTAGTGCGTTGGACGGCCGCGCCGGCAAAGCCGGCGCGGCCTCCGTGGCGGCGTCGCAAGCGAGCGCCTAAGGTCTCGCGCGTGAAGGAGGCGCTGCTCGCGTGGTTCGACGAGAAGGGCCGCGACCTCCCGTGGCGGGGGACGCGGGACCCCTACGCGATCCTCGTCTCGGAGGTGATGCTGCAACAGACGCAGGCCGCGCGAGTCGTTCCGCGCTACCTGGTTTGGCTGGAGCGGTGGCCGAACATCGAGGCGCTCGCCGAAGCGTCGAGCGCGGACGTGATCCGCGCCTGGCAAGGGCTCGGCTACAACCGGCGCGCGCTCAACCTGCACCGCGCGGCACGGGAGATCGCCGCGCAAGGCTGGCCAGATGACCTGACCGAGCTCCCGGGCGTCGGGCGCTACACGGCAGACGCGGTCGCGTGCTTCGCGTTCGACCGCCCGGTCCTGCCCGTGGACGTGAACGTGCGCCGCGTGCTCGAGCGCACGGGCGGCGACTTCGATCAGACGTGCGCGCAGGCGCTGATGGACCTCGGCGCGACGATCTGCATCGCCCGTGTCCCGCGCTGCGGCGAGTGCCCGCTCGCGGCCGAGTGCCCGTCGCGCGGGCGCCGCTTCGAGCCGCTCCGCAAGCAGGGCCCGTTCGAGGGCTCGTTCCGCCAGCGGCGCGCCCAGGCTCTGCGCTTGCTCCTCGACGGAGGCAAACCGAGCGACGTGGAAGCGGTCGTCGCTCTCGCGCAGGACGGACTCGTCCGCCTCGAAGACGGTGTCGCCAGCCTTCCCGACTAGCGGAGCCTCTTACACTTGGATCGTGTCGCAAGTGACACGAATCGCCGGACTCGCGTTGGCCAGCATGGTCGTCGCCGGCTGTGGCGGGGCCCCGTCCTCCAGTCACATTGCAGTCACGAAGCAGCAGACCACGCGATCCCGGGTCGCGAACCAGGTCAGCTCCAACGGAGACTTCCACGCTGCGACGCACAGCGTCATGATCTGGGGCGCCGGCGATGACGCCACGAGCGACACGTCGCCACGCGACCTGTACGAGGTCTTCCGGCGCCCCCCGCAGGAGAACGACACTCAAGCTAGGGAGGTCGTGAAGTCGGAAGGGGTCTTCCGACGACCGGATCTCGTGCCGTCCGATCCGATCTATGAGGACACACGCCTCGTCGCCGGCACCACGAGTAACGGTGTCTACGCGCTGCCGACGACCGGGCAGGAGATCTGCGTTGGCCGTTTCCCGAACGGTGGAAGCGGGTGCCAGACTCCCGGACCGCACGGCATCACAATCGGCTACGACGACGCCGAAGACGGCAGCTCGATCTTCCTGTACGGCTTGGTCGGAGACGACGTGCGGAGCGTCGGCGCCGTCATGGGCGGCACCGAGCACCAGGCCCAGCTCGGGGAGAACGGCTACTTCGCCGAGCTGCCCAGCGCACGAGGCCAGCAGCTCGAAAAGGTCGTCATCCACCTGCGTTCGGGCGAGAGCAAGGAGCTGACGCTTCCGTGACCGTTACCCGCTAGCCGGAGTAGGCGTGGCGCATCCACACGTTCGGCTCGCGATACGCGCCGTGGTCCCGCTCCCGGTCGATCTCCACCGGGACTAGCGCCCCGGGCACGACGTAGCTCCCGCTCTCGGGGAGCGCCAACCCCGTCCACTCCTCGAGCTCGGCGACCGTTCCCTCGACGACGAGGGAGTCCTCCGCGATCCCGAGCACCTCTGCCCCGAGTCGCTCGTGCGCGCGCAGCCACGGGTCGAAGAGCAGCCCGTCGTCGCGTCGCCAACTGGCGTAGCGCTCGATCGGCGTCAGCGGATAGCGAGCCTTCAGGCTCGGCCTGACCGGAGCGACGAGCTCCCAGCCTCGATCGAAGGCCAGGCCTCGCATGTGCTCGAGCATCACGCGCGAGAGCCCGCGCCTCTGATGGTCGGGATCGATGAGGATCGCCAACGCGCAGAGACGGTCGGGTGCGCCTTCCCCGAAGCCGTTCGGGAACGCCTGGCGCCAGCTGGCAGGCATTCCGCTCACCGGGATCGAGTTGCCCTCGGCCAGCAGCTTGCCGTCGTCCACGAGCGCGAACTGGAACTCCGTCCGCTCGCCGTAGAGCCGCCCCCAGTAGTCGTTCGAGACCTCGTCGTGGAAGACGATCTCGGGCCAGGCTCGGCGGATCTCCGAGAAGGCAGGTGAGCCGCGAAGCTCCTCCGAGACCGGAACGATGTTCAACGCTCGAGCAGGGCGACGGCGACGGCGGCGAGCCCCTCGCCGCGGCCGGTGAAGCCCAGGCCATCCGTGGTCGTCGCCCGGACGGTCACGAGGCCGGCCTCGACGCCGAGCGCCTCCGCCAGTCGCGCCTGCATCGCTCCGCGGAGAGGCGCGATCCGCGGCTCCTCGCCGACGAGCACGCAGTCCGCGTTCGCGAGCTTCCAGCCGGCCTCCCGCACCTGCCCGTAGGCGCGCGCGAGGAGATCGAGCGACGAGGCGCCTTCCCACTCGTCCGAGCCCGACGGGAAGAGGGAGCCGATGTCCCCCATCCCGGCCGCGCCCAGGAGCGCGTCGATCAGCGCGTGCGAGATCACGTCGCCGTCCGAGTGGCCCGCGAGCCCTCGCGTGGACTCGACCTCCACCCCTCCCAGCACGAGCGGCACGCCCTCGACCAGCGCGTGCGAGTCGACGCCCACCCCGACCCTCATCCCAACGGCTCCTGGCGGCGCTCGCGTCCCTCGAAGACCGTGACCGTCTCGTAGCCAACCTCGCGCGCGAGCGCGACGGCCCGGTCGAGGTCGCGACCGACGTGCGCCGGCTCATGCGCGTCCGAGGCGAGCGTGATCGGAACTCCGCGCTCGCAGAAGGCGGCGAGCAGCTCGCGGTCGGGATAGAGCTCGCCGACCGGCTTGTACAGGCCCGCGGTCGAGACCTCGACGCAGACGCCGGCCGCCTCGATCGCATCGGCGGTCTCGACGTACAGGTAGTGCCGCTCCTCCTCTGATCGCCCGCATCCCGAAGAACTTGATCAGATCCGGGTGCGAGAGGCAGTCGAAGAGGCCGCTGCGGGCCGCGTCGCGCAGCCAGACGAAGTAGCGGCGCCAGGCCTCGCCGACCGGGATCCGGTGCACGAGCCCGGGCTCCTGGTCGACGGCGAAGCCGTCGACGAAGTGCACCGAGCCGAGCAGGAAGTCCCACGGGTACGGCTCGAGCAGCTCGACCAGCTCGCGCTCGATCCCCGGGAAGTAGTCGACCTCGAGCCCGAGCTTGACCGGCAGGCCGCGGCTCTTCGCCTCCTGGACTGCGTCGACGTAGTCGTCGAGACCGTCCGTGCAGCGCTCGCGCATCCACTCGAGCTGCCAGAGCCCCTTGCTCTCGCGGAACTTGAAGATGTGCTCGGTGAACCCGATCTCGTCGACGCCGACCCCGCGCGCGTGGGAGACGTACTCCTCCGCGTAGTCCGCCGAATAGGACCCACCGGGCCCGCTCTCGGGTTTGCGCAGGTGCATGTGGTAGTCGACGATCAAGCCTGGAGCCAGCTCTCGACGAGGGCGAGGTCATCCGCGTCCGTGACTTTCAGGAGCCGCCGGTCGCCCTCGACGACCTTGATTCGCCCGCCGCGCGCTTCGACCAGCGACGCGCAGTCGCTCGCGTTCGACACGTCGCCGGCCAGCGCCTCTCGCAGCACCGAGGCCACGAATCCCTGAGGCGTCTGAGCGGCGACGAGCTCGCTCCGGGCAAGCGTCTCGACGACCTGGTCGCCGTCGACCCGCTTGACCGTGTCGGCCACAGGCAGCGCGGGGACGGCCCCGTCCCAGCCCTCCGCCAGCGCTGCCACCACGCGCTCGATCACGTCCTCCGGAAGGAGCGGGCGGGCCGCGTCGTGGACGAGCACGACCGCCGCGTCTTCAGGAACGTCCTCCAGCGCCAGGCGCACCGACTCGGAGCGCGTCTCGCCCCCCGTCACCACCGAGCTCACCTTCGTCGCGGCGATCTCCTCCGCGACGAGGATCGACGGCTCCTCCCACTCGGGAGGCGCCGCGATCACGATCCGCTCGATCCAGTCCGAGCCTTCCAGCCGCTCGAGGCTCTCGGCCAGCAGAGGCCGCCCGCCCAGACGGGTAAACGCCTTCGGCCTGTCCGACCCGAGCCGCTCGCCGCGACCCGCCGCGGCGAGAACGGCCCAGGTGGACACTTCCTCAGGCGGTCGCGGGGACCTTGGTTGCGCTCTTCTTCTTGCCGCCGCGCGCGAGGACGCCGTCGAGCCACTCGGCCGCTTCGTCCTCGTCCATGTCCTTCGCGTACATGAGCTCGCTGGCGAGGATCTTCTTCGCCTTGACGAACATCTGCTTCTCGCCGGTGGAAAGACCCTTCTCGTGGTCGCGGAGCGCGAGGTTCCGTACGACCTCGGCGAGCTCGAAGATGTCGCCGGTCTTCATCTTGTCGCGGTTGTGCTTGAACCGCCTGTTCCAGTTCTTCGGCATCGTCGTGCCGTTGCCGGTCAGCGCCTTCAGTACCTTCGAGACCATCTGCTCATCGATCACCTTGCGGAGCCCGACTCGCTCGGAGTTGTCGCTCGGAACATTGACCGTCATGTCGTTGTGCAGGATCTTGATCGTCAGGTATTCGCGCTTTTCCCCAAGCACCTCGCGCGTCTCCTTCTTGACGACCGTGCCAGCCCCGTGGTGGGGGTACACCACCTTGTCGCCGACCTTGTACAACGCCTGACCCTCCCCTTTCGCGGTTGATATTCGCAACGAACGCCGGCGGTTGTGGAACTCCGCCGGCGAACCCCGGAAGTATAGCGAAAATCGCTGGAAAACGCCATTTTTCGCCTCTACCCCAGCCGGGTGCAGGGATTTTGCCTATATCTGCAGGTAGCGGTCTACGAGGTTGTGCTCCTGGAGCCTCCGGAGACCCTCGCGGATCTCCCGCGCGCGGACGGTTCCGACGCCCTCGACTGCCTCTAGCTCGCGCTGCGAGGCGCGGACGATCCCTTCCAGGCCGGGCAGGTTCGAGACCACCCGCCTGACGACCGAGTCCGGCAGCCGCGGGATGTGCGAGAGCACGCGGTAGCCACGCGGCGAGACCGAGTGGTCGAGCGGGTTGACCGTGGCCGGGTAGCCCAGCACGGCCAGGAGCTCGAACTCGAGCAGCTGGTCGTAGGGCAGCGCCGCGAGCGCCTCGAGCGACTCGCGGGTGCGCTCGGCGCCGCCGTCGGCGTGGTAGTCGTAGACGAGTGCGGCCTTCTCGTCCGGAACGTCGGCGACGAGCTCCTCGAGCTGCATCCGGATCAGCCGTCCCTCCTCGCCGAGCTCGATGCAGGCTCGCTCGATCTCCTCGGACATGCGCGTCGTCAGCTCGGCCCGCTGGACCGTGACGAGGACGTCGTCGAGCATGACCGCGTTCTGGAACTCGAGCGCTGTCAGGCGCGTCAGCACCTGCTCGAGCCGCGTGCGGTAGGTCTCGAGCGTCTGGAGCGCCTGGTTCGTCTTGGCCGAGCACGTCGGCGATCGGCTCGAGCTGGTAGCGCGCCTGGCCGACGAAGACGGTGACCGTCTCGCGCTGCTGCGAGATCGAGATCACGAGCGCGTCGGTCTGCTTGGCGACTCGCTCGGCGGTGCGGTGCCGGGTGCCGGTCTCGGCGGACGCGATCGTCGGGTCAGGCATCAGCTGCACGTTCGCGTAGGCGAGCTTCGTCACCGCCGAGTTGACGATGATCGCCCCGTCCATCTTGGCCAGCTCGTAGAGCAGCTGCGGCGTGAACCCCTGGTCGAGCCGCATGCCGCCGGAGAACAGGAACGAGAGCTCCTGCGGGTCACCGATCACGATCAGCGCGCCCTCGCGCGAGCGGATGATGTCGTCGATCGCCTGCCGCAGCTCGGTTCCGGGTGCGATCCGCCCGACCGCGGCGAGCAGGCGCGAGTCGAGCCTCGGATCCTCCTGCGCGGGCTGCCGGATCAGGCCGAGGCGCTGGGGAGCCCGGCCGGCCTTATCCTCCTTCGGCTCGTTCTGCATCGATCGCTGTCCTCGCCGCCTGCCTGAGTGTCTCGGCCTCGAGAACGCGTAGTTTGCCACGAGCCTTGGTGCCGCTCGGAGCGACCGCGGCCGCGAGCCCGAGCTTGGCGCACTCCTCGAGTCTGCGCTCGGCCTGAGTCGCGGGACGAAGACGCCCGGTGAGACCGACTTCGCCGAACGAGGCGATCGAGGGCTTGAGCGGCGCGCCCTTCGCTGCCGAGACGATCGCCAGCGCGATCGCAAGGTCCGCGCCAGGCTCGTCGATGCGGACGCCGCCCGCGACGTTGACGAAGACGTCGGCCTGGCCGAGCGCGATCCCCGCGTGCCGCGAGAGGACGGCGACGATCATCGCGAGCCGCTTCGGGTCGACGCCTGTCCCGACGCGCCTGGGCATCGCGAGGTCGGTCGGTGCGACGAGCGACTGGATCTCGAGCAGTATCGGCCGCGACCCCTCGAGCGCGCAGGCGACGGCTGCGCCGATCTCGCCCTCGACGGTCCGGCCGAAGAGCTCGGACGGCTCGGGCACGCCGACGAGCCCCGTGCCGGTCATCTCGAAGACAGCGAGCTCGTTCGTCGAGCCGAAGCGGTTCTTCGCCGCGCGCAGGACGCGATGCTCGTGGTACCGGTCGCCCTCGAACTGGAGGACGCAGTCGACCAGGTGCTCCAGGACGCGCGGGCCGGCTACCGACCCGTCCTTCGTCACGTGGCCGACGAGGAACACCGCGACACCCGACTCCTTGGCCACACGCAGCAGCCTCGACGCGGCCTCGCGCACCTGCGCGACGGAACCGGGGGCCGAGCCGAGCTCCGACGAGTAGAGAGTCTGCACCGAGTCGATCACGCAGATCTCCGGCCGCTCCTGCTCGAGGGTCGCGCAGACCGCGTCCAGCTCGGTCTCGGCCAGGATCTCGATCCCCTCGGCGCCGCCGAGCCGCGCGGCGCGGAGCTTCACCTGCGCGGCCGACTCCTCGCCGGTCACGAGCAGCGCGCGATGCGCGCCGCTGACCGCTCGGAGGACCGACAGGAGCAGCGTCGACTTGCCGACGCCCGGCTCGCCGCCCACGAGGACGAGCGACGCGGGGACCAGCCCGCCGCCGAGCACGCGGTCGAGCTCGGGCACGCCCGTCGCGATCCGCTTCCCCTCCTCCGCGGCGACATCCACGAGTCGTATCGGCGTCCTGGCCGCGGCCGCCCGCGCATCCGGCGGCTTCTCCTCGAGCAGCGTCCCGAACTCGCCGCACGAAGGGCACTTGCCGAACCAGCGGCCCGCGGCGTAGCCGCACTCCGAGCATGCGTACTGGACGGCTGCCTTCGCCACGGAGCCAATCTACGCGCGAGCCCGGACGCGTCGTGTGCCGACTCTGTGTCGGTCTAGACGGCCGCACCGGCAAAAGCCGGCACGGCCTCTATGGTCGGCGTCGCAAGCGAGCGCCTTAGCCCGCGAGCTCGGGCTCGGGCGGCGGCGCGCGGCGGCCGAGCGAGGCGATCACGAGGCCGACCAGGATCCCGGCCGCGCCGAGGAGCTGGAGAGGCGAGGGCGACTCGCTCAGGATCAGCGCGGCGAGCAGCACCGAGCAGACCGGCTGGAAGGTGAGCGAGACCGAGGTCACCACGGCGGGCAGCCGCGGGAGCGAGATTGCGATCAGGAGCCAGCCCAGCACCTGGGAGCTGAGAGCGAGAAGGATCAGCCAGCCCTGTGCCTCGAGGCTCGGCGTGAAGTCGAGGTCGCCGAGGGCGAGGCCGATCACCATGCAGCAGAACGCGGACGAGAGCGTCGCGTCGAAGAGCGGTCCGCCCGGCCCGATCACGCCGCGGCCGCCCTGGCGCAGAGCGAGCAGGAAGCCCGAGTACGCAACCCCCGTCAGCACGCCGAGCACGGCTCCGAGCTGCGGGTTCGCGCCGTAGGCGCCCGCCTCGAGCACTCCTGAGATGAGGACGATCCCGATGGCGACGACCGGGATCGCGGCGAGCGAGCCGTTGCTCGGCCGCTCGCGGAGGAGCACCCACGCGAGCAGCCCGACCAGGACGACCTGGATGTTCCCGAGCACCGTCGCGAGGCCGGCGCCCACCTGGTCGACGGCGTTGTGCCAGAGGATCAGGTCGGCCGCGAAGAAGACGCCCGCGATCCAGGCGTAGATCCGCGACTGGATCGGCCGCGGCCCCCAGCGCCGCTCCTCGTAGAGGGCCGCGACCCAGAGCAGCGGCAGCGCCCAGACGCAGCGGTAGAAGGCGCCGGTCGAGGGCGAGACGTGCGAGACGCGGTAGAGGATCCCCGAGAACGCGATCGCCACCGCGCCGATGAGCACGGTGATCGCCGGCCGGCGCGCGAGCCAGGAGAGACGGCGCACGGCCTCCTTCTACCGAAAGCCGACCTGGTCGGCCGGAAGACGGCCGCACCGGCAGAGCCGGCACGGCCTCTTTGGTCGGCGTCGCATGCGACGCCTTAGGGCGCCGTCAGCAGCGGCGGCTCGTTGTGAGCGCCGCCGCGCTCGACCTGGTCCACGATCATCCGGTCGGTCAGCCACTCGACCGGAGCACGGTCGTCCGTCAGCGGTCTTCCGTGCGGGCGGACCGGCGCGAGGCGGCTGCGAAAGAGCGGGAGCAGGCGCGCGACCACTCCCGGGGCATGCGAGGCGCGGCGCTCGAGCTCGGCCCGCGTGACGGGCTCGCGCAGCGCGAAGAGCACGTCGTTGAACTCGAGGGCCCGCCAGCGCCACACCTGCGGGAAGGCCGTCAGAAGGGTCGTCCCGATCGCATCCGAGAGCCGCCGGTCCTGCGGCGTCGCGGCCACGTTCAGCGCGATCGCGCCGCCCGGCCGCAGGTGCTTCCGCGCGAGCGCGAAGAACTCCTCGGTCGCGAGGTAGAAGGGCACGTACGGCTGGCGGTACGCATCGACCACGATCAGGTCGTAGCGCTTCTTCGTCAGCGCGAGGTACGGCCTCCCGTCCGCGGCGATCAGCCGCATCCGCGGGTTGTCGCCCGCCCCGAAGTAGCGCCGAGCGACCTTGTTCAGCTTCGGATCGAGCTCGACCCCGTCGATCGCGACACGGGGATAGAACCGCCCGTAGGCGCGGCCCATCGTCCCGCCCGCGCTTCCGATCACGAGCATGTTGCGGGGCTCGTGCCCGAGGAGCGGCGGCAGCATCAGGAAGAGATCCCAGTAGCCGCCGGTCAGGACGCTGTCGGGCCGCCACTCCGAGTGCGTGACGACGCCCTCGTTCAACTCGAGATCGCGCCCGCCCTGGCCGTCGGAGACGACGCGGATGTACTGGTAGTCGGACTCGGTCTCGTAGATCGCGCTCTTGATCGCGGGCGGCGGGAGAGCGAGCAGGAGCACCGCGGCCGCGGGCGCGAGCAGCCAGCGACGCGGGAGCAACAACGCGGCCGCCAGCGCGACGCAGGCCGCAGTCACGATCAGCGTGCGCTGGGTTCCGATCCAGGGAATGAGCACGAGCGCGGCGAGGAAGGTCCCGAGCAGGCTCCCCGCGGTCGAGAGCGCGTAGAGGCGGCCCGCGACCTTCCCGGCCTCCGCCACGCTCTCGAGGGCGAGCCGTACGAGGAACGGCGCGGCAGCCCCGAGGGCGGTCACCGGCACGAGGAAGAGCGCGAGCGCGGCGAAGAACGAGCCCGCCACTGCGCCGACCGAGACCACGTCGAACCCGTGCAGCGCCCAGCGCAGGAACGGGCGCGACGCGAACGGCGTCACGAGCAGCGCGGCCGCGGCGACGAGCAGGATCACCCCGAGCACCCGTGGGTCGGGCCGCCGGTCGGCCAGCCGGCCTCCGAGCCAGTAGCCGAGCGCGAGGTACGCGAGCGTCAGGCCGATGATGTTGGCCCACACGAACGTCGAGGCGCCGAAGTACGGCGCGAGCAGACGCGAGGCGCAGATCTCGGTCGCGAGCGTCGCGCCCCCGACCAGAAAGGCGACGACCCCCAGACGGAGGCCGCCACGGGCCAACTTCTAGCCCTCGTCCTCCGGCATTTCGGGCTCGTCGTCGGCCGAGTCCGACGGCTCGTCGGGCGGGACGGTCACCTTCTCGGGCGTGATCTCGCCCGGGATGATCGTGATGTCGACCTCGTCCTCGTTCTTACGGTCGATGAGGATCGTCGAGCCCGGCTCGAGCTGGCGTCCGAGGACGAAGTCGGCGAGCGGATCCTCGATGAAGCGCTGGATCGCACGGCGCAGCGGCCGGGCGCCCATCGTCGGGTCGTAGCCCTTCTCGACGAGCAGCTCCTTCGCGCCCGCGGTCAGCTCGATCGCGGCCTCGTGCTCGCCCATCTGGTCGCGCAGCCGCACCATCATCAGCTCGACGATCAGCATGATCTCGTCCTTCGTCAGCTTGTGGAAGACGATCACCTCGTCGATGCGGTTCAGGAGCTCGGGCCGGAAGACCTTCCGCAGCTCGCTCATGACGCGGTCCTTCATGTCGTCGTAGGAGAGGCCGGAGTCGTCGCCGATCGAGAAGCCGAGCGACTGGTTCTTGGAGATGGAAGCAGCGCCGATGTTCGAGGTCATGATCACGATCGTGTTGCGGAAGTCGACCTTGCGCCCCTGGGCGTCGGTCAGCTTCCCGTCCTCGAGGATCTGCAGCAGGATGTTGAAGACGTCCGGGTGGGCCTTCTCGATCTCGTCGAGCAGGACGACCGAGTACGGCTTGCGGCGCACGGCCTCGGTCAGCTGGCCGCCCTCGTCGTAGCCGATGTAGCCCGGAGGCGAGCCGACCAGGCGAGACACGGAGTGCTTCTCCATGTACTCGCTCATGTCGACCTGGATCATCGCGTCCTCGTCGCCGAACAGGAACTCGGCGAGCGTGCGCGCCAGCTCGGTCTTCCCGACGCCTGACGGGCCCAGGAAGATGAACGAGCCGGTCGGGCGCTTCGGATCCTTGATCCCGGCACGAGCGCGGCGGATCGCCTTGGAGACGGCGACGATCGCCTCCTCCTGGCCGATCACGCGCTTGTGCAGCTCCTCCTCCATCCGGATCAGCTTCTGCGACTCGGCCTCGGTCAGCTTGAAGACGGGGATGCCCGTCCACATCGAGACGATGTCGGCGATCTCCTCCTCGCCGATCTCCGGCTGTTCGGCGCCGCCCTCCTCGGCGCGCCAGTTGTCCTCGAGCTCGCGCTTCTTCTGCGAGAGCTTCCGCTCCTTGTCGCGCAGCGAAGCCGCCTTCTCGAACTCCTGGGCCTCGATCGAGGCCTCCTTGTCCTTACGCACCTTGTCGATCTCGTCCTCGAGCTCGCGGTAGCGCGGCGGTGCGGTCATCGTGCGGATGCGCATCCTGGACGCTGCCTCGTCGATCAGGTCGATCGCCTTGTCCGGCAGGTGCCGGTCCTGGATGTAGCGATCGGAGAGGATCGCGGCCGCGTCGAGCGCGTTGTCGGAGATCTTGCAGCGGTGGTGCGCCTCGTAGCGGTCGCGCAGTCCGCGCAGGATCTGGACCGTGTCGTCGACGGTCGGCTCCTCGACGCGGATCTGCTGGAAGCGGCGCTCCAGGGCCGCGTCGCGCTCGAGGTACTTGCGGTACTCGTCGAGCGTCGTCGCGCCGATCGTCTGCAGCTCACCGCGCGCGAGGGCCGGCTTCAGGATCGAGGCCGCGTCGATCGCGCCCTCGGCAGCGCCCGCGCCGACGAGGTTGTGCAGCTCGTCGATGAACAGGACGATGTCGCCGCGCTGGGTGATCTCCTTCATCACCTTCTTGAGGCGCTCCTCGAACTCGCCGCGGTACTTCGAGCCCGCGACGAGCGCGGCCAGGTCGAGGCTGTAGATCTGCTTGCCCTTGAGCAGCTCGGGAACCTGGTTCGAGGCGATCCGCTGGGCGAGGCCCTCGACGACGGCGGTCTTGCCGACGCCCGGCTCGCCGATCAGCACGGGGTTGTTCTTCGTCCGGCGGGAGAGGATCTGCATGATCCGCTCGATCTCCATCTGGCGGCCGACGACCGGGTCGAGCTTGCCCTCGGAGGCCTGCTTCGTGAAGTTGCGGCCGAACTGGTCGAGCAGCTTCGAGCTCTTCGACTTCTCGCCGGGAGCGCCGCCGGCGCCCTGCTGCCGCCGGCCGGGGCCGGAGAGCATGCGGATGATCTCGTTGCGGATCTTCTCGGCGTCGGCGTCGAAGTCGAGCAGGATCCTCGCGGCCACGCCCTCGTTCTCGCGCACGAGGCCGAGCAGGATGTGCTCGGTGCCGATGTAGTTGTGACCGAGCGAGAGCGCCTCGCGCAGCGCGAGCTCCAGGACCTTCTTCGCGCGCGGGGTGAACGGGATCTGGCCGGTCGTGACCTCGTCGCCCTGGCCGACGATGCGGGCGACCTGCGCGCGCACCTCCTCGACGGTGATGTCGAGCGACTCGAGCACGCGCGCGGCGAGGCCCTCCTCCTCGCGCAGCAGCCCAAGCAGGATGTGCTCGGTGCCGATGTAGTTGTGCTTCAGCGCCCTCGCCTCGTCCTGAGCGAGGACGACGACCTGTCGGGCTCTCTCCGTGAAGCGCTCGAACAACGTGCCTTCTTTCCCCCGTGGCTCGGGAAATCGTTGAGGGACCTATCGTAGCGAAGGGTCCGGGGGGTCGGGCATCCCCCGGCAGGACGTTCGAGAGACGTTTCTTTTTGCCTCCAAATGGACTTGAATGAGGGGGTAAGCGGGGATTGGGGGAGAGATGGGGAGACGCATCCTGCCGCTGCTGTTGTTCGTCACGGGCTACCTGGCCATGGCGTCGCTTGCGCCGATCGTGTCATTGGCGCCTGCGCTGCTGAGCTTCTTCGCCGGGGTGCTCCTGCTCATCCGCGAGCAGCCGGACGACGTGGTGGCCGAGAAAGTGAAGTGAGCCGGGGCCGCCCCGGGCGGCGGGGCGGCCGGCTCGACACAGCTAGACCGCCGGGGCCTCGTACAGCGAGGTCTCCGACTGGAGCCTGCGGAGCTTGAGGCCAAGCTCGGTCTTGAGGCACTTCATCGAGACCGCGTCGCCGACCTCGAAGTCGCTCAGGTCGGTGCCCTCGACGAAGGAGCAGGTGACCGGGTCGCCGTCGCCCTGCACGGTGAGGTTCTCCGCGCCGAGCTCGATGAGCGTCCCGCTGACCAGCACGTACTGCGGAGGCGGAAGCACCGGCGGGGGCGGCAGCTTCTTGGAGATCTGCTTGACCGTCCAGACGCCCTCGACCTTCATGCACTTCATCGTCACGGCGTTGCCGACCGCGAGCTCGGAGAGATCGAGTCCCTCCGGGATCGCGCATTCGAGCGGGTCGCCGTCGCCCTGGACCGTGACCGTTTCGTCGGTGAGATCGGTGATCTCACCCACGGCCATCCGGTACTCGGGCTCCGCGTTCTTCTTCTTCAGCGCGAGAAGCACGGGATGCCCGCTCGTGTACTTGCACGACATGAAGACGCGCTGGCCGGTCTCGAAGCCGGTCAGGTCGAATCCGTCGGGCACGGCGCAGCGCACAGGCTCGTCCTTGCCCTCGACCTTGACGCCGACCGTCTCGTCGTTGAGCACGGCCAGCAGCCCGACCACGGAGAACTCCGCGCCTGGATCGTTGATGTGGACGTCCTCGTCGCCGCCCTCGTCGTCACCCGGGGAGCTCTCGTTCTCGGCCTTGACGAGCGTGAAGTTGCCCTCGTCGTCGACCATGACCTCGAGCGCGATCTCGTCACCGGGCTGGAGCTCAGGCACGTCCATCCCGTCGGGGACGTGGACGAACACGCGGCCCTTATGCACGACCGCGAGCTCGATGGTGCCATCGTCGCCCGTGCCGAGGTAGATGCCCTCGAGCACGAGCTCGCCCGAGTGCCCGATCTTCTTCACGTGCTTGCGACGGGTCTCCAGCGAGCCGCCCTTGACGGCTGCGTCGCAGTCGACGTCGTCGCCGGGCTTGAGGTCGCCCGAGCCCTCCGAAGCGGGGGCCTTGGCTCCGCGGACGCGCAGCGAGAAGACGCTGTGTCCGGCCGAGAGGACGAGGCGGTTCGCGTTTCCGGAAACCACCGTCGCGAGGAAGTGCGCGTGCCTCGACTTGCGGAGCATCCTGACCTTGCTGGCGGCGTACGTTCCGTCGGGAAGGGCCGCGGCCTGAACCGCAACCATGCGCCCGACGCGGACGTGCTTGAACGCTGCGCGCGCACGAACGGTCCTGACGACCCCGTTACGCGAGGCGGTCACGAGGGACTTGCGCGCGGAATCCTTGGCAATCACGACGCCGCGGAAGGTCGCTGCCATCGACGTCGCGGGAAGCGCGAACGCGATTGCTGCGACGACTGCGACGGCCAGCAGAAGGGCTCTCTTCACTGTTTTCTGTCTCCTTTCGACCTGCGAGCCGGTCGGAGACATGCGCCACCGACCGGCTCGACGGATCGTTCACATACGTCGGCGGTCGGGCGGCAACCGCACTCCTGCTCCGTCGTTCCATCGACCATGCGGAGCTCCGGCTTGCGGAAAACCCCTCCCTCGGGTCACCCGTTCGAGGGACTCGCGGGGCGCTAGAGCCTTATTCGGCCTGGAAGAAGTAGCGGCGGACGGCCAGGATCGTCTGCAGCAGGATCTTGACGTCGAGCCAGAGCGACCAGTTCTCGATGTAGTAGTTGTCCCACTCGACCCGGTCGCTGAGCGAGGTTCTGCCGCGGAGGCCGTTCACCTGGGCCCAGCCGGTGATCCCGGACTTGACGCGATGCCGGTCGCCGTAGCGGTGGACGTTGCGCTCGAAGAGCTTGACGAAGTCCGGCCGCTCCGGCCTCGGCCCGATCAGGCTCATCTCGCCCCGGAGCACGTTCAGGAGCTGCGGGAGCTCGTCGAGCGAGGTGCGGCGCAGGAAGGTGCCGAAGCTCGTCCGTCGATCGTCTCCCTCGACCCCTCCTGGGGCCGTGTCGTGCGGGAGGTCGGGCAGCACCACGGGTTCGGACGTGCTGCGCATCGAGCGGAACTTGAGCATCTCGAAGTGACGGCCGTCACGTCCGATGCGCGGCTGGCGGAAGAAGATCGGGCGGCCGACGGAGAGCAGCGTCCCGAGCGAGATCGCCAGGAAGACCGGCGCGCCGACGAGCAGGATCGTGGCCGCGACCAGGCGGTCGGCGACGTGCTTGAGCGCGAACTGCCAGCCCTTGGGGTTCGTTCGCCGCGCGGTGAGGAGCGGCAGGCCGCCGATGTGCTCGACGTCGAGCCGCTCGGTGAAGCTCTCGAAGAGGCGCGGGACGAGCGAGACGCCGATGCCGAGCTCTTCGCAGCGCTTGACCTCGCGCAGCAGAACCTCGCTCGGAGCGGTCGAGAACGTGACCACGACGTGCTGGACGCCGTGCTGCTCGACCACGCGCTCGAGGTCCCAGCTCGCGCCGACGACAGGCACGGGCAGGCCGCTCTCGTCGAGCGGCTCCTTGTCGAGGAAGCCGATGGGGCGCAGGCCGAACTCCGGATGCTCGAGCAGGCGCCGCGCCGTGAGGCGTCCGATGCGGCCAGCGCCGACGATCAGCGTCGGTCTGGCCAGCTCGCCGTGCCGGCGTGCCTTGACCTGGGACCAGTCCAGGGCAATCCGGCCCGCGGCGAGGTAGACCGCGCTGAAGGCCCAGAGGCGCAGGGCCTGCGCGGCCAGGTCGTCGACATCTCCGGGCAGGAGGATCCGGAGCGTGACGATCGCCATCGAGGCGATGACCGTCGCGCCGAGAACGGCACGAACGTCGTCGAGTGCCTGCACGCGGACCCGCCACGAATAGAGGCCGCGCATGCGCAGGCCGAGGAGCACGAGCGCGCCGTAGGCGACGAGCCAGACCGAGGGCATCCGGAGGATGCCGGCGTCGTTCGATCCGAGCTGTGCCGCCACGCACGCCGCGACGACCATGGCCGCGTCGAGGGCCAGCGCTCCCCGGGCCCACGAGCCGAACCCGCGCCTGCGCGCGAGCGCCTCGGAGCCCTCGAGCCCGATCGGCTCGAGCGGAGGGAGAGCCTCGACCTTGGTCAGGGGTCTCGTCGCCACGTTGCTGGGGCTAGTTGCGGTGTCCTGTTCGCGCTAGTCCGGCCGGCCTACTTCGCCCGTCCGAGCCTGCGCAGCCCGGTGCCCGCGACGAGCAGCAGCGCGCCGCCCGCGGTCAACAGAGCGAGGTCGAGACCCGTGAACGGGAGCCCGCCCTTCGACTTGACCGCCTGGGCGCCGAGAGCCTTCTCGACCGCTCCCTGGACACCAACCCGTGGATAGCCCTGAAGCGCCGCATCCTTCTGCGCACGCAGCAGGTCGCTGTGCGAATACGTGTGATCGAGCCGACCGTTGTCGGCATAGTCCTTGAAGATCTGCTGCGGAGTCGCACCGAACGCCGCCGGGGCTGCGCCCAACGAAAGAACGACGCAGGCGCTAGCCGCCCAGATCAAGAATCGCCGCCTCATTCTTGGTCTCCCTTCCCTCCTACTCGTGGCCCTATGACCACTGAGCCTACAACCCATGTGCGGCCCTCGTAGCCGCACACCACCCACATTCGGCAGGAGGTCCCCCCGCCTAGCCGTCTCAAACTCCCCTCGATCCCGCTTTCCAACCGTAGTCGCGGTCAGTTGAGCACGCAAGGGGCATGACCGAGTTTTTTCGGTCTTTGCGCAGAAACGCGCCTTCGCCCGGATCGGCTCGTAGAGTGCGATGCAGTGGTGTTCGACGCCGGAACTGCGGCGCGGGTTCTGCCGACCGCCGTCCTCGCAGCGTCCGCATGGGCGCTCGCGTGGCTGGCAACCGGGAGCACGGCCGGGCCTGACTGGCTGCCGTACGCCTTCCTCGGCGCGCTGCTGCTCGCGGTCGTCCTCGCGACCGGGGCCCTCCAGCCGCGGCGGAGAGAGCTGATCGCGCTAGCCGCGCTCGTGGCGCTCGCAGGCTGGGAGGCGCTGTCGATCACGTGGTCGGCGGTACCGCCGCTCGCCCGGGACGAGGCGTTCCTGACGCTCTTCTACGCGATCGCGCTCCTCGTCCCGCTGCTCACCCTGCGGACTGCCGCCGACCGGCTGCTCGCTTCGACGTGCGTCGCAGCCGTCGCAGGGCTCCTGGCGCTGGGCGCAGGGCTCGTCCTCTGGCTCGGTTCCGACCAGATCGACCACTTCTACTCGGGTCGGCTCTCGTTCCCGATCTCGTACCCGAACGCCGAGGCGGCCGTCTTCCTGATCGGTTTCTGGCCCGCGGTCGTCTTCGCCGCGCAGCGGGAGCGCTCGCCGGTTGCGCGCATGCTCGCGGTCGGAGCGGCAACCGCGATCGCGTCCGGCTGGCTGACGGCGCAGAGCAAGGGCGGCATCCTCGCGATCGCGATCTCGGCGGCGCTCGTGTTCGGGCTCTCGCCGCTCCGCCTTCGCCTGCTGCCGCCCGCCCTGATCGCCGCGGGCCTGACGTTCGCCGCGTACCGGCCGCTGACCGCCCCGTTCCGGTCGGGGACCGTGGACGACGTCGAGCGCGCGGGCGCCGCGATCCTCGTCCTGGCCGTGTGCGGCGCGGTGCTCGGCCTCGTCTACGCGCTCGTCGACCGGCGGCTGGAGCTCGGGCCGCGCCGGGTGAGGGTCGCCGGCCTGGCGACGCTGGGGCTCCTCTGCGCCGGGATCTTGGCCGCGGTGGTCGTCTTCTTCGCGACCGTCTACCACGAGGGCTGGTTCGGCGATGAGTGGCGCGCCTTCAAGAACGTCCCCACGTCGACAGATGCCTCGAGCCACCTGCTTCAGCTCGGCTCCTACCGGTACGACATCTGGCGCGTCGCCCTGCACGAGTCGGCTCGACCACCCGCTGGCGGGGATCGGGTCGCGTGGCTTCGGGCCGGCATACCTCCAGCTGCGTCACAGCCCCGACACGCCTGCGCGGGCGCACTCGGTCGAGCTGGACGCGCTGAGCGAGCTCGGCGTCGTCGGGCTCGCGCTCCTCGTCTGTGCCGTTGCGCTGCCCCTCGTGCCGGTCGTCTCGCGCACGCGCGCGCGTGACCCCGCGGCGACGGCGGCGTTCGGAGCGGCGGCGTACTGGCTCGCCCACGCCTCGGTCGACTGGATCTGGACGGTTCCGGCCTGCGGGCTCCCGTTCTTCCTGCTGCTCGGGGCCGGCGGCTCCGGCGGCGAGCGGCGACCGCTGAGCCGGACCGCGGCGGTCCCGGCCGCCGTGGCCTCGGTCCTCGTGGCGCTCGTCCTGTTCGTTCCTCCCTGGATCTCGGCGAGGCTTGCCACCCGCGGGCAGGTTCACTGGGCGAAACGGCTCGACCCGCTCTCGGTCGCTCCGTACGTGACCGAGGCCGGGCGCGCCCGCTCGCCGCGGGAGGCGGCCGTTGCGCTCGAGCAGGCCGTCCGGAAGGAGCCGCGGGTCGTCGAGCTGCACTACGACCTCGCCCTCGCCTACATCGGCGCACGCGAGTGGCGGAAGGCGAGGGCGGCCCTGGTGGAGGCGAAGCGGCTCGACCCGGGCGAGCCGCGGATCCAGGATGCGCTGAAACGCCTTCCCTCCGGCTAACTAGACGACGGACGGTTGCGCCTGCCGAAGCGCTCGTTACCCTGCGTCCCATGGCTGGAAAGGCGCTCGTCACCGGAGGAGCCGGTTTCATCGGGTCACATCTCTCCGAACTGCTGCTCGAAGCAGGCTGGGAGGTATTCGCCCTCGATGACGTCTCCACGGGCTCGCTGAAGAACGTCGAACACCTGCGCGACCGCTCGGACTACCACCTGGTCGTCGACTCTGTCCTGTCGCCCTCGGTGGTCAGTGAGGTCGTGCACAAGTGTGACGTCGTGTTCCACCTGGCCGCTGCGGTCGGTGTGCGCCTGATCGTCGAGCAGCCGGTACACACGATGGTCACGAACGTGCAGGGAACCGAGACGGTGCTCGGCTACTGCAGCGAGTTCGGCAAGCGTGTCCTGATCGCCTCGAGCTCCGAGGTCTACGGCGACCACCGCGAGGAGCGCCCGCTCGAGGAAGGCGACCGCCGCGTCTACGGGCCGACGACGGAGAAGCGCTGGCTGTACGCCGACTCGAAGGCGATGGACGAGCACCTCGCGCTCTCGTACCACCTCGAGCGCGGGCTCGACGCGGTCATCGTCCGGCTGTTCAACACCGTCGGCCCGAGGCAGAGCGGCCAGTACGGGATGGTGATCCCCCGCTTCGTCGAGCGGGCGCTGGCGGGCGAGCCGATCGAGGTGCACGGCGACGGGACGCAGACGCGTTCGTTCTGCCACGTCGCCGACACCGTGCGCGCCCTTGCCGGGCTGATGGACGCGACCGAGATCTCGGGTGACATCTTCAACGTCGGCTCGTCGGAGCGCGTTCGCATCCTCGACCTGGCCGAGCGCGTCAGGCAGGCGACCGACAGCAACTCGGAGATCTCATACGTGCCGTACGACCAGGTCTATGGACAGGGGATCGAGGACACGCTCCACCGCGAGCCGGCGACGGGGAAGATCCGCGCGGCGATCGGCTGGTCGCCGCAGCGCGATCTCGACGCGATCCTGCGCGACGTGATCGAGCACATGCGCGCGGCCGGGCAGCTAGAGCGAGCCTGACGCGGGCCCGCGCCGCGTGCCCGCGACGAGCGACTCCGAAGCCGCACGCGCCACCACCGGCCGCTCCGTTCTCTCGGGCGGGTTCTGGTACGTCACGAGCTACGCGATCCCGCAGGGCTACACGCTCGTCATCTCGATCTTCGCCGCGCGGTTCCTCGGCCCGGACGGGATGGGGCGCCAGAGCTTCATCGCCTACGTCTCGATCACGCTCACCGCCCTGCTCTCGAGCGCGATGTACCTCGCGGTCATGCGCTTCATCGGCGAGACGTCGGGGCGTGGGCGCGCCGAGCTGCTGCCGAGCCTGCTCTGGTTCGCGTGGGCGGTCGAGGCGATCGCGGCGCTGCTCGCGGGGGCGCTGCTGTTCGGCGCCGCGTTCTTGGGCGCCTGGCCCCAGGGCGCGTGGGCATGCGCAGCGGTCGTCTCCATGGCCGCGATCCTGCACACGGTCCCGACAGCCGTCCTGATCGGCCTCCAGCGCTTCCGGCAGGCGGCGACCGTCGGCCTTGTCACGGGGGCTGTGGGCACCCCGGCGGTGGCGATCGTCCTCTGGCAGGGAGGCGGAATCACCGGGATGTTCGCGACCGAGGCCGTGATCGGCGTGCTGAACCTCCTCTGGACCGGCACGCTCGCGCGCCGCACTCTCCACGAGGCCGAGAGCCGCGCGGAGACCGAGCCGAGCCCGGCGGCGCAGAGCGACCTGCGCAGGCGCGTCGTCCGCTTCGCGCTGCTCTCCTCGATCGGCCTGTTCCTCGAGCTGGTCGTCGGAACGCGGGTCGAGTTCTTCTTCCTCAACCACTACTCGACCGACTCGCAGATCGCGTTCTACTCGATCGCCTTCTCGGCAGTGGCCGCGCTCAGCCTCCTCCCCGGCGCGCTCGCCGGGTCGACCACGCCCGCGTTCGCGACGCTCTTCGGGGCCGGCGAGACCGGCCGGATCCACAGCGGCTACTCGCGCTCGCTGCGGCTGTTACTGGTCATGACGCTGCCGCTGACAGCCGCCGCGCTCAGCCTCGGGCCTGAGCTGATCAACGTCGTCTACGGCCAGGACTACGAGGGCGCGGGGACACCCGTGCGGATCCTGCTGATCGCCTTCCCGGTGGTGGCGCTCTCGTCGCTCTCGACAGCGCTGCTCGCCGGCCTCGGGCATATCCGCGTGCCGCTGATCGCGAACGCGATCGCCGCGCTCGGGGACGTCGGCCTCGCGTTCGCGCTCGTCCCCCACCTGAACGCGAACGGGGCCGCGATCGCGAACGCCGCGGGGCAGGCGACCTACTCGCTGATCATGCTCGCCGCCGCAGAGCGAATCGTCGCACCGGTCGCCTGGCGGGGCGGCGTGCTCGTCCGCAACGCGGTGGCCGCGACCGTGGGAGGGCTCGCCGCGTGGGTCGTCCTGGAGGAGCTCGGCGGCGGCATCGCAGGCCTCATCGGCGGCGCTGTCGTGCTCGTCGCCGTCTACGGTGTGCTCGCCGTGCTCCTGCGCGTGATCCCCGGCGAGGACGCCGCCTGGCTCGAGGAGACCGTGCCGCAGCCCGTGGTGCGCCGCATCTGCCGCCTCTGCGCGAGCGGCTAGCCGCCGCGCCGCTTGACCGCGAGCAGCGATGCGCGGCCGAGGAGGCCGCGGGCGATCCCGACGGTCTCGACACCGGGATCGTCCGTCGAGAACCGCCGCTTGTACGCCTGCGGGCCCGGCCCGAGCCTGAAGACCCGCGCGCCCTCGGCGAACGCCTCGCGGACGGCGTGCGCGAAGACCAGCAGCCCGACGGAGGCGTCGTCCAGCCCGGGGTCGCGGCCGTGCTGGTACGACCATTCGGAGTCGCCGAACCGGAGGCTGTAGTTGACGGCGACGGGACGTCCGGCGAGCTCGAGGAGCCGCAGCCGCACCCAGCCGCGCTGGAAGGCGGTCGCGGCGAACGCGCGGTGGAAGCGCTCCAGGCCGGAGAAGAACGGCGAGGCGTCCTCGCCCCAGCGGGCCCGGTGCAGCGCGAACAGCGCGTCCAGCCCGGGCTCGAGCTCGTCGGGCGCCGTCACCGTGCGGTAGCCGAGCCCCGCGAGCCTGCTCTCCTTCTGGCGCAGCTCCTTGCGCAGGCTGCGGCTGCGCGAGGCGAGGTAGTCGTCCCAGCGCTTCCACGGGCCGCGCGCCACGGGGCTGCTCTCGCGCCCGACCGTCCTCCCGCCGAGCCTCGCGTTCCAGCCGCTGCCGGGGAGGCTCTCGCCGACGAAGACGTCCCAGTCGCGGCGTGTCTGCTCGAGCGCCAGGCGCAGCGCTGCGATCCCGAGCCTGCGGTCGGCGTGCGCGCAGATCGGCCCGAGCTCGTTCGCCGCGCCGAACCCGAGGAAGCGGCACTTGCGCACGTACCGGCCGCGGACGACGACAAGTGGAAGGATCGCGGCCAGCCTGCCGTCCCGCGCGCGGGCGGCGAGCAGGTGGGGCGTGCTGCCGCCGGCCGCGTGCTCGAGCCAGGCCTCCGTCCACTCGACTGTCGCGAACGGGCTGCCCGACGCCTCGGCGAGCTCCGACCACTCCGCGCCCGGGTCGATCGGCTCGAGGGCAAGCGTCTCATCGGCCATCGCGGTCATGATCTTGCCGTGCGCACCAGGGCAGCGCTCGAGGGCGACGTCGTGGTCGTCTCGCCCCACCTGGACGACGCGGCGATGTCGCTCGGCGCGGCGATCTCCAGGACCGCGCGCGCCGGCGGGCAGGTCACGATCCTGACCGTCCTCGCGGGCAACCCCGACTCGGACGAGCCTGCGGGCGAGTGGGACCGCAGCTCGGGCTTCGCCACCGCCGGAGAGGCCTCACGCGCAAGACGCGAGGAGGACCGGCTCGCCTGCGAGCGGCTCGGCGCGCGGCCGGTCTGGCTGCCGTTCGGCGACGGGCAGTACGAGCGCGGTGCCACCGACGCCGAGATCCGCGCGGCCGTCGCCGAGGCCGCGGGGACGAGCCTCGTGCTGTTGCCGGGGTTCCCGCTGGCGCACGACGACCACCGCCGGCTGCACGACCTGCTCTCCGACGCCTTCGACCCGGGCCGGGTCGGGCTCTACGCGGAGCAGCCCTACGCGGCGTTCGACGGCCGGCGGCCACCCGCCCACTGGGCACGGCTGGGAGCCGGGCTCGGCGACCGGAGGCGCAAGCTGGCCGCCTACCGCGCCTATGCCTCGCAGCACGAGCCGCTCGGCAGGATCCTCTGGCCCGTGCTGCGCTACGAGCTGCGCGCCGGCGGCGAGACGGCGCTCCTGCCCTAGCCGCGTTCGAGCGCCCACAGCGCGTCCGTGCCGGCGGCCCGCGCCACGATCCTGGCGTTCTCGTCGAGCGTCTCCGGAAGCCCGGGCGCCGGGTTGACGTACAGGTGCAGCACGCCGCCGCCCTCGAGCGCGTACCGGAGGTGCGCCCGGTCGCCGACCATCCCCGGAAGCGGGGTCGGCGCACCGGAGCCCAGCTCGCCGCGCAGCTCGCCCGGCAGCCGCCGGAGCGCGGCCACGGGCGAATCCACCTTGACCGGGGCGACCAGCCCCGCGAGGAAGCTCCGGAACGTCGCCATCACCTCGCGGCGGCGGCGTGTGTTGCGCGCTCGAACCGAGCGCCCGAGCTCCTGCCCGATTGTGACGAGGTACTTCGCCGAGAGAAGCGGCGTCTGGCCGCGGAGCGCGATGCCCATCCCCACGCCGTACCCACGGCGAGCGCGAACCTCGTCCTCCAGGCCGCGGCTCGGGTGGTAGACGGTCAGCTCGGGCGTGTAGACGAGGCGGCGGCCCTCGTCCAGGAGGCGCAGCACGAGATCCGTCTCCTCGGCCGACCCCACCGGCGCTCCCGCGCCGAAGCGCGGATCGAACCCGCCGGCCAGCACGAGCGTGTCGCGCGGGAAGACCATGTTCCCGCCGGTGCCGACGAGCCAGGGCGGCGTGCCCGTACCGCGATAGACGACGCGCTCCTGCGTCGGGCAGAAGTACGGCACGTCGTCGACGTTCGTCGAGAGCACCGGCCCGAACGCGCCGCCCGGAGCGTCGGCCGGATCCCCGCCGAACTCGCTCAGCGCGGCAGCCGCCCACCCCTCGACAACCGTCTCGTCGTCGTCGAGATAGCCGACAAGCCGGCTCTCGACGGCGCCCGCGCCGCGGTTGCGCGCGTACGAGATTCCGAGCGGGAAGACCTCGAGCACCGCCGCACCGTCCGGCACGTCCGGCGACCCGTCGCCCTGCCAGACCACGAGCACGTCGAGCTCGCGCCCGGCGGCCTTCGCCGAGGCGGCGATCGAGTCGACGGTCGCGGCCAGAGACGAGTCGCCGAGCGTGCACACGACGACCGTCAGCTCCGGCCCGGCGGGAGCGTCGACCCCGCGTGCCCTGTCCGGGGTATCCAAGAGACCTCGCGCTCAGTATGGGCGAGGATTCGGCGATGCGCGTCCTGCTCGTCCTGACCCAGCCTCCGCTCCCGGAGGGCGGCGCTCCCGGGAAGACGGCGATCGGGCTCATCCGTGGGCTGCAGGGACACGGGATCGACGTGCGGGCGATCGCGGCCCGCCGGAGCTTCTCCGTCGCCGGCGAGGTACCGCCCGACCTTCCTGTCGAGGTCGTGGACGTCCAGCCGCCCGGCTCCTTCGGCGCGCGCCTGCAGCGCATCCGCCGGCCCGTCGGCGAGCTCGCGGCCGAGCCGTTCGCAGGCCTCGTCCGCGAGGCCGCCCGCGAGGCGGACGTCGTGCACCTCGAGGAGACCGAGACGGCGTGGTGCGACGAGGGCCTCGCCACGCCGTCGCTCGTCCACGTCCACTACCTCGCCCGCCGCGACCGGAGCCTCGGCGCGCCCTGGCGCAAGCAGTTCCGCGAGGTGCTCGACCTGGCGCGCGCAGAGCGGGCGGCAGTGCGGCGGCACCGGTACCTCGTCGCGAGCTCGCCGCTCGTGGCCGACGAGCTGAGGAAGGCCGCGCTCAAAGCGGAGGTCGTCGTCGCCCCACTCTCGCTCGACCCCACGCTCTACCGCTCCGCGCCACTCGATGGCCCGCCGACGGCCGGGCTGATCGGCACCGCGCAGTGGGCGCCCACGGCCGCGGCGATGCGCTCACTGCTGGCGGACGTGTGGCCGCGGGTGCAGGTGCCCGGGGCGAGGCTCGTGCTCGCGGGCCGCGGAACCGAGAGGCTCGGCCTCCCTCCCGCCCCGGACGTCGAGCTCGTCGGAGAGGTCGAATCCGCGCGCGATTTCTTCCACCGGCTGTCGGTGCTCCTGTTCCCGCTCGAGCGCGGGAGCGGGATGAAGGTGAAGGTGCTCGAGGCGCTCGGGAGCGGCGTGCCGGTCGTGACGACCCCGGCCGGGGCAGAGGGGATCGCGCCCTGCGACGGCGTCGTCGTCCACGCCGAGCCCGAAGCCCTCGCCGCGGCCGCGGCCGAGCTGCTGACCGACTCGCGGGCAAGGCGCGAGCGTGGAGCGGCGGCGCGAGCCGAGTTCGAGCGCCGCTTCTCGCCGGGCCCGGCGACCGAGCCGCTCGTCGAGCTCTACGCGCGGATGGCTAGTGCCGGTGCCGCGCGTGCCTGACGCGCAGGAGCCGCGCCGCGTGCTTCCGCGCGAGGCGGGCGCGCTTCGCGGACGGAACGAAGTACGCGGCCCGCGCCTCGACGGCTGAGCGAAGGATCGCGCCGCTGGTCGGCCCGAGCTTGACCGACGTCGTGGTCTTCCCGTCGTCGCGCACGTACGGCCGGTCGAGCCGGACGGTCAGGGACGACGAGGTCGGGTTCACGACCACCGTCCCGTCCGAGAAGTTGCGCCTCCAGGCGGCGCCGGCCTTGAACCGAGGCCCGAGCGGAGTGCCGACGTCCGCCGTCCAGGCCGACGAGTACGGATCCTGCGCCTCGGGATCGGTGAACTCGAAGACGAGCGCGCCCCCGTTGGCCGGCTGGTCGAAGAGGAGGAAGTTCGCGCGTGCCCAGGCCATCGTCCGCTTGTCTCCGCGGGGCGCGTAGGTGATGCCGAGGAAGATCTTGCCCGCCTGCTCCGTGAGCTCCTGGAACCGCTGCCGGTACGTCCAGTCGTTACCGGCGAACCAGCCCGAGCTGCCCATGCCCCACTTGCCGTAGTACTCCTGCGCCGCGCCCGACGTGAACCGGAGCCAGTCGCTCCAGGTCGCCTGCGCGTCGTAGTCGGCGGCCCACGGCGTCGAGACGTTCGGAACGGCGAGGAAGCCGGCCGAGATGAGGGCCGGGCCGACCTTCGAGAGCATGCTCCGCGTCGCGGAACGCCACGCAGCCGCGGTCGGGTAGCGCGCGATCGTGCGGCCGCCGAGGTGCCAGCCCATGTCGGCGTTGGTGTCGTCCATGAAGACCCCGTCCCAGCCGCCGGCCCGCAGGCCGGAGAGGACGTTCGAGAGCCAGGCGGCCTGGTAGCCCGGGTTGCCCACGTCCATCATCCAGGCGTCCGGGTATCCCGACGCGTTGAGCCGCTTGCCTCCCGTGTCGGTGAGGAACCACTCCGGGTGGCTCGCGTTCGCCGCGCAGTAGCCGACGCCGCCGGTCCCGTTGTCGCAGCCGTCGGAGACGCTGAACGAGAGGTCCCTGTAGACGAGCGCCTTGAGCCCGGGGTTGCGCGCCTTCAGCGCCGGGATCAGCGGCGCCTCCCACGAGTTCAGGATCACGTAGCGGTAGCGCGCGAGGTTGCCGCCCTTCTGGACGCAGCCGGTACAGATCCGCAACGTGGCGATGCTCGCCTGGGCCGGGCCTGCCGCGCGTGCAGGCAGCTGCCGGCCGGTGCCCGGAAGAAGGAGCACGACGACGGCGGCGGCAAGGACGAGAACACGACGTGAACGAGTGCCGTCCACGCGGGTTGCATCGTCGGCCTATGTTCGAAGGGCGTCCCTCGTTCGAGGCATCAAGCGGAAACCTGGTCGTAGAGCGAGGTGAGCCGCTCAACCATGTGCTCCAGCGAGAGCCTCTCCTCCGCCACGCGACGCCCTTGCGCGCCAAGTTGCGAGGCTCGGGCCGGGTCGGCGAGGACGTTCCGAAGCGCCGAGGCGAGCCCCTCCGCGTCGCCGTGAGCCCCGAGCGCGCCCGTCCGGCCCTGCTCGACGAGCTCGCCGACGCCCCCGGCCTCGGTCGCGACGACCGCGACTCCGGCGGCCATCGCCTCGACGACGGCGAGCGGGCAGCCCTCGTAGTCGCTCGCGAGCAGCGCGCACTCCGCCTCGGCGAGGAGCCCGGGCACGTCCTCCCGGTAGCCGAGGAACCGCGCCGCGCCGGTGACCCCGAGCTGCGCCGCGAGCTGCTCGGCGTCGGCGCGCAGCGGCCCGTCGCCGACCACGTGCAGCTCGGCCTCCGGGATCTCGGCGCGCACAGCCGCAAGCGCGCGCAACGCGAGGTCCGGCCGCTTCGGGGGAGCCAGCCGGCCGACCATCAGGATCCTTCCGCGGACCGGAGCGCGCGGCAGCGCGAAGCGCTCGAGCTCGACCCCGTTCGGGATCACGCGGTACTGGTCCACCCGCCCAACCCCGGCCGCGAGGCCCGCCTCGCGCTCGTCGCCGGAGAGAGCGACGATCGCGCCGCACCAGTGCGCGGCGAGCCGCTCGAGCCGGCGGTAGAGCTGCCCCTCCACGCCGTCCGCGGCCCAGAACGACCAGCCGTGCGGCGTGAACACGCACGAGCGCTTCCGGCCGCGCGCAAACGCGGCGAGCCGCCCGAGGAACCCGGCCTTCGCCGAGTGGACGTGGATCACGTCGGCCCGGGAAGCCAGCCGCTGCAGCATCTGCAGCGAGCGCACGTCCCCCGGAGCAGGCCGCCGGTGCGGCTCGATCGCGTGCAGCTCGACTCCGGGCCTCCCCTCGAGGCTCGTCCAGGTCAGGGAGCTCCGCGGACAGGCGACGTCGACCGCGAACCGGCCCTCGGGAAGCGCGCCGACGAGAGCGACGACATGGCTCGAAACGCCGCCGTCAAGCGGCTGCGCGGCGACCAGGAGGCGGCGTGGAGAACTCAAGAAAGCAAGGGTATTGTTCGATAAGCCCGAAACGAGGTGGCTGCGACCAACTCGCTGCGACCGACCCTGAAATCGTGACTCTCAACGAACTCTTGCGGGTGTTCTGGCAGCGGAAGCTGCTGATCATCTGCGTCACCCTCGCAGTCGTCATCCCCGCCTACGTGGTGACGATCCTCGTCCCGCGCCAGTACGAGTCGACGTCCACGCTCACGCTCACGCCCGTCGGCAACACCAACAACCTCCTGCTGTTCACGATCTTCGACCAGGTCATGCCGTCCTACGCGGAGGTCGCCACGTCGGCCAGCACCCTCTCGCGCGCGGAGCAGTCGATGGGCCGGCCGCTGGCCGACATCTCGGTGCAGACGTTCAAGGGCACAGCACCGGGGATCATCAAGCTCAAGGCGCGCAGCACTGACAAGGAGCTTGCGCAGATGAGCGCGGCCGCGGCCTCCCAGGCGCTTCTCGACCGGGTCGACAACGGCGGCGTCGGGGTCAAGTCGCTCAAGCTCACCGAGATCAACCCGCCGGAGCTGCCGACCTCGCCGGTGTTCCCGCGCACGAAGCTGACGCTGTTCGTCGCCACGCTGCTCGGCCTCGGGCTCGGGCTCGGCGCGGCGATCCTGCGCGAGGTCCTGACGACGAAGATCGAGACCGCCGACGACCTGGCGAAGGTCACGGGCGCGCCGGTCTACGCCGAGATCCCGGCCGAGACGGCGATCCTGAAGATGCACTCCGCCGAGGACCTCGCAGCCGACCCGCGGCTGCGGATGGTGGCCGAGGCGCTGCGCGACCTGCGCACGAACCTCCTCTTCACCGACGACACGATCCGCTCGATCGTCGTCACGAGCCCCGACGGGAGCCACGGCAAGACGACCGTCGCCTTCGGGCTCGCCGCGACGCTGGCGCGCTCGGGGACGCGCACGCTGCTGATCGACGCCGACCTGCGGCGCGGCCGGATCGCGGAGCTGCTGTCCCTCCCCGACTCGCCCGGGCTGATCGACGTCCTCTACGACGAGGTGCCGTTCGAGAAGGCCCTTCACGCGACGCCGGACGGGCTCGAGGTCCTCGTCGGCGGCCGGCGCGCGGCCGATCCCGGGCGAGCTGCTGACCGGCGCGTTCCCCGTGCTGCTCGACCGGCTCGAGCGGGAGTACGACACGATCGTGATCGACTCGACGCCGCTGATCCCGATCAGCGACGCGAGGATCGTGGCACGGCACGCGGATGCGACGCTGCTCGTCGCCAGGGCCGGAACCGCGCTGCGCCGCCACGTCCGCACGGCGGTCGAGAGGCTCGACCTGATCTCGGTCAAGCTCACGGCCTGCGTGCTCAACCACTCGGGCGAGGTCAGCACGTCGAGCTACTACGTGCGGCCGAGCGACGAGGAAGAGACCACCAAGAAGCTCCGCACGCGCCGGCTCGAGAAGCGCGGCGCCGCCCGCCGCTGAGCCGGTGCTCGCCGGACGCGCCGAGGCAGTCGCCGGACGGCTCCGTTGGGATCCTGTCGAGGTCCTTGGCCTGCTCGGGCTCTCACTCGTCGCGGGCCTGCTCGCGCTCTCGGCGGTCCTCCGCCCCGCGGATGCCTTGCTCATCGTTCTCGGGGCGGGTGTGGTCGCCGTCTTCCTGCTCCGGACCGACTTCGCGATCCTGCTCGTGGTCGCGACTGCGCCGCTCGAGGGCCTCTGGGAGACCGGCCCGGCCGGCATTCCCCTGACCAAGGTCGCCGGCGCCCTCTGCCTCGCGAGCTTCGCCCTCACCGTCGCTCGTCAGAACCGGGTGATCGCCTTCGAGCGCGGCCAGGCGCTCGTGCTCGGGATCCTCGCGCTGGCGCTCTTCTCGACCCTGCAGGCCTACGACAGCACCGCCGCCGTCACCACCACGACGCGCTATGCCAGCTTCGCGATCATCTACGTGATCGTCACGCAGTTCGGAGGCGACCGGATCCTGCAGCGCCGGATCGCGTGGACGCTGGCGATCGGCTGCTCGATCGCCGCCGTCGTCGGGATCTACGAATACCGGTCCGGCAACGAGACACTGGCAACACTGCCGCACGGCAACCAGAACGACTTCGCGTTCATCCTCGCCACCTCGCTGCCGCTGATGTTCTTCCTCCTGAGCGGCTCGCGGCTGCTTCAGCGCGTGGTCGTGCTCGGAGCGATCGGGCTGAGCTCGGCCGCGATCCTGCTCAGCTTGTCGCGCGGCGCCCTCGTCGGGATCGCCGCGGGATTCCTCGTCTTCGTGCTCACCGACCGGCGCCGTCTAAAGGTCGTGCTGACCGCGGGAGCGCTCGGAGTGATCGCCACCGTGCTCGTGATCCACAGCAACCCACAGCGGTTCCATCAGGCGCTGTTCCTCAAGCAGCAGGTCGCGCAGGAGAACGAGACGACGCGGCTGCAGGCCTGGGACGCCGCCGGGAGGCTCGCGACCGACCATCCGCTGCTCGGCGTCGGGCCGGGGAACTTCCAGTTCTTCTACAACAAGCTGACCGGGCTGGCCCGTGGGCTCCCTCACGCTGACGGTCGCGCACAACGCGCTCCTCGACGTGGCGGCCGAGCTCGGGATCGCGGCGATGTGCCTGCTCGCGCTCTACCTGGTGCTGTCCTTCACGCGCCTGACGGCCGAGCTGCGCCTCGGCTACGGCGACCCCGCCTTCGTCCAGGCGTTACGGATCTCGCTGACGATCGCGATCGTCAGCGCCATGTTCCTCTCGGAGCAGTACTTCCTGCCGTTCTGGCTGGTCGGCGGCCTGACGGGCGCGATCTGGGTCGACGGGCAGCGCCGCCACGAGGCCGCGCCCGAGCCCGGATGAGGGTCGTCTACGTCTCGACGATCGAGCGCGGCGGGCCGATCACGCACCTGAGGCAGCTCGCGCCGCTGGTCGCCGGGGAGGGCGTGGACGTGCTGGTGCTCTGCGGGAGCGAGGAGCTCGTCGAGAGCTTCCGCGGGCTCGGCGTGGCGGCGGAAGCCGTGCCGATGGGACACAAGCTCGACGTTGCCGGCGCGGCCGCGCTCTGGCCTCGCCTGGAGGGAGCCGACCTCGTCCACACGCAGGACCGCCGGGCCGGGCTCTTCGGGCGGCTCGTCGGCCGGCTGCGCCACGCGCGGGTCGTGCACACGCTGCACGGGATGCCAGAGGAGATCGCTGCGCGGATCGGCCGCGACGACGCGCCCGACCCACCCGACGTCTCGCGCGTGCGGAAGGAATGGCTCCTGCACGGCTACCTGCCCGTCGAGGCCGGGCTGGCGCGCCTCGGCCACGTCGTGACCCCCTCGCAGGCGATGGCCGACTTCATGCTGGCGCACGGCTTCCCCGAGCCGCGGCTGCACGTGATCCCGCTCGGCGTCGAGGCAGGCTCGGCGAACGGACCGGCACCGCCGGGCGAGGTGCTCGTCGCCGGAGCCGCCGCGAACCTCGAGTACTGGAAGGGCATCGACGTCCTGCTCGCCGCGGCCCGCCTCGTCCGCGCGCCCTTGCGGCTGGAGATCTACGGAACGGGCTCGCTGCGCGAGGAGCTCGAGCGGCAGGCGCGGGAGAGCGAGGTCGACGCGACGTTCTTCGGCTTCGTCCCGGATCTCCGCGAGCGGCTCGCGGGGCTCGACGTGCTCGTCCAGCCGTCGCGCGCCGACAACCTGCCGCTGTCCGTCCTCGAGGCGATGGCCGCCGGGCTGCCGGTGGTCGGCACGCGCGTGGGCGGCATCCCGGAGCTCGTGGTCGACGGCGAGACGGGAATCCTGGTCGACCCGGAGCGGCCGGTCGCGCTCGCGGAGGCGCTCGACGCGCTGGCCGGGAGCCCCGAGCGGCGGCGAGAGCTGGGCGAGAAGGGGCGCGAGCGTGCGATCGAGCAGTTCTCGCCGGAAGCGACCGCGCGGCGGACGGTCGCGCTCTACGAGGAGCTGTGCGGATCCTCCACGTGATCCAGGAGCTCGGCACCGGCGGCGCGGAGCGAATCCTCGTCTCGGCCTACCGCGGCGCCCGCGAGACCGGCCACGAGGTGTTCGTCGCGGCTGCGCCCGGGCCGCTCGCCGCGGAGCTCGACGCCGAGCCGTACCCGCTCCCGCTCGTCCAGCGCAAGCCGTGGCGCATCCCGGGCGCAACTCGCGCGGTGAGGCGGGCGGTGCGCGACTCGCGGCCCGACGTGATTCATGCACACAACCCGGTGATCGGCCTCGCGACGGGCCTGGCCACGCGGCGCGGCTCGCGACCGCCGGGCCTCGTCAGCCTGCACGGAGGCGCCGACGACGAGTGGCGCGCGACCGTCAGGCTGGTTCGCGTTGCGGGCCTCGCCCCGGTCGCCTGTGGCGCGGGTGTCGCCGCAGCGCTGGAGGAGCACGGCTGCACGCCGGTCGCGACAGTCCCGAACGCGGTCGGGCCCGCCCCGCCTCCCGCGGACCGCGCCGAGCTGGAGCGCGAGTGGGAGATCGCGCGCGGGAACCGCCTCGTTCTCGCGGTCGGGAGGCTCGTGGAGCAGAAGAACCACGCACTCGCGATCCGGGCGCTCACCGAGGTTCCCGAGACGACGCTTGTGATCGCCGGAGACGGGCCGTTTCGCGGGTCTCTGGAGCGCACCGCCGAGGAGAGCGGCGTCGCCGATCGGGTCGTCTTCGCGGGACTGCGTCCCGACGCCCGCGCGCTGATGGGCGCGGCCGACGTGGTCGTCCTCCCGTCACGCTGGGAAGGGCTCCCGCTGACGGCGCTCGAGGCGCTCGCGTCGGGGACGCCGCTCGTGGCGACGGACGTCCGCGGCGTGCGCGAGCTCGTCGTCGACGGGCAGGATGCGCTGCTCGTCCCCGAAGAGCCCGAGGCGCTGGCCGCCGCCCTGCGCCGCGTCCTGGACGACCCAGGGCTCGCCGCCCGGCTCGCCGGAGCCGGCCGCAAGGTCGAGGGCGCGGGCTCGGACGAGAAGCTCGTCGAGGGGTTCCTGCGCCTGTACGAGGGCCTCCGGTGACCCCGCGCGTCTCCGTCGTGATCCCGGCGTACGATGCGGCCGAGACCGTCGGCGGGGCGATCTCGTCGGTCCTCTCGCAGACGTACGACGACCTCGAGGTCGTCGTGGTCGACGACGGCTCGCGCGACGCCACGGGTGCGGTCGCGGCGGCGTTCGAGGGCCCGGTCCGGGTCGTCTCGCAGCCGAACGCAGGCGTCGCCGCCGCGCGGAACCGGGGCCTGGCCGAGGCGCAGGGGGACCTGATCGCGTTCTGCGACGCAGACGACGTCCTGCTCCCGCGCCACCTCGAGGCGCTGCTCGCGATCCACGAGCCGAACGGCGGGATCGCGACCTCGAACTGCTACTGGCTCTTTCCAGGCGGGATCCACCCGTCGCGCACGCGCTACAAGGGCCGCTTCCCGAAGCCGGAGCGCCAGCGGCTCGCGATCCTCGAGCAGAACTTCGTCTCGACGATGTCGCTCTTCCCGAAGGCGCTGGCCGACGAGATCGGGCCGTTCGACACCGGGCTCGAGGTCGCCGAGGACTGGGACTTCTGGCTGCGCGCGGTCTACGCGGGCCACACGGTCTCGCTCCAGCCCGAGCCGCTCGCGCTCTACCGCTGGGGGACGAGCAGCCTGTCCGCCGAGCCCGAGCGCATGGACGAGAACGCCGCCGCCGTCCTGCGCAAGGCCGCCGCGCGCCACGACCTGCGGGCCGAGGAGCGCGCGTACCTCGACAAGCGCCGCTCCGGCCCCGGACCGGCGGAGCTCGGCCGCCGCGGCGACGAGGCGCTGCGCGACCGCCGTTACCGCGAGGCTGCGAGGAGCTATCGCGGCGCGGCCGCTCTCTGCCCGAGCGAGCCCGCGCTCCTCCGGAAGGCGCGCGTCATGCGCCTGGCGCCATGGCTGATCGGGCCACTCGTCCGCTCGCGGCAGCTGAAGATCGAGCAGGAAGTCGGCTTCGAGGAGGGGCACGTCCGGTGAGCGCGCGGGAGCTGAGCGTCGCGTTCGTCTGCACCGGGAACCGCTTCCGCAGCCCGATCGCCGAGGCGCTGTTCGTGCGGGACACCGAGGGCCTGCCGGTGCAGACGGAGTCGCTCGGCACGCTCGACCTCGGGCCGCGGCCGGCCGTACCCGAGGCCGTCGCGCTGGCGGAGACGATGGGGCTCGACCTCTCGGGGCACCTGGCCCGGAGCCTCACGGGCGCCGACCTGGGCGCGTTCGACCTCGTGCTCGGCTTCGAGCGCCGGCATGTGCTCGCATCGGTCGTCGACGCGCACGCGCACATCGAGCAGACGTTCACGCTCCCGGACTTCGTCGCGCTCCTCGAGACGCTCCCCGGGCCGCCGCTGCCGAACGACCGCGTCGAGCGCGCGCTGATCCGGATCCGCCAGGCACACGCGGCCAGGCCGTCCGGCTTCCGGAACGAGCCGATGGAGGAGCTGCGCGACCCGCTCGGGCTTCCGGCTGCGGCTCAGCGGGAGACCGGCCTCGAGCTCCAGCGCCTCGTCGCCGAGCTCAGCGAGCTGCTCTGCTCGCCTAGCCTCCCCTCCCAGCGGTCGAGCGTCTCCGAGGCGGTTCCGACGCGGCCGTCCTGCTCCTCGATCCACGCGAGCAGCCGCGTGTAGAGCCGGTCGTAGCCCCGCGCGAGCCGCGGGTTGTGCGAGGGCGGGTGCCAGAGGATCGCGACCGCGCCGCCGTGCTCGGCGACCGGCTCGAGCGTCTCGACAGCCGTATCGAAGGCCGCGTCTGCGTCGAGGCCGAGGTAGCGCTCCTCCGCGAGCGTCGCGTCCATCAGGGCGAGCGGCAGCTCCCAGCCGCCGGGCTCCCGCAGCTCCGGGTCCCAGAGCCGGTACGGGTAGGGCGTTCCCGCCCGCAGCCCCGGCTGCGACGCCCAGCCGATGCTCGAGTCGTAGCGGAGCCCCGCCTGCCGCAGCTCCGCGGCGAGCCGGTCGGGGTCGCTGCGCAGGTAGTGGTGGCGCAGCCCCTGCGGGTGGTCGAGCGGCGCAGCCTCCTGGGCGATCGCGCCCGGCCGCTCGCGGGCCCGGAACGACGCGTGCAGGCCGATCTCGAACCCCGCGGCCGCCGTCGCGTCGAGCGCCGCCGCGAGCGCGGGCCGGTACCGCTCGGGGTAGCCGTCGCGAGGGTCGTCCTGACGGGTCAGGAAGAAGCAGGTCGAGCGCGGACCGGCGGCGATCATCTCGTCGAGCGGGTAGACCGGGTCCCGCCCGGCCGCGGCGTCGAGCAGGAACGCTGAGCCCTCGCGCAGCCGCTCGCCCGAGCCACGGACGACCCCGCCCGCGAGCCGCCGCACGCCCGTGCCCAGGCCTCCGCCGCCGAGCAGGTCGACGTCGTGCGTCAGCGCCACGAGGAAGCGCCCGCCGTCGGGATAGCCCCGCCGCTCGACGCCCAGGCGGCGGCCTAGCTCGGCCGCGAGCTCTGCCACGCGCGCCCCTGGCGCCTCGGCCGCCGGCAGCGGCCGGCCGTGCTCGTCCCGCTCCGCGTCGCGCTCTCCGGCGAGCGTCAGCAGTCCGAAGATCTCGTCGAGGTCCGCTTGCCGCACCTGCGCCTGCTCGTCGAACGGCAGCCCGAGCGCGTCGAGCAGCGCGTCGAGGGCGTACCGCCGCTCGGCCTCCATCTAGTGCCCCTCCAGGTAATGCACGCCCGCCTCTGGCCCGCGATCACACTGCGCCAGCAACCACCCTCGCCCTTGCCCAGGCAACCAGCCTTGGCGGCGGACGAGTGCGGCTCCTGGCTTGGTGCTCGCGACCCAGACGCTAGGCAGCATCACCTGCAGGGGCACTACTCCCTTGGCCGCAGCGCCGGAAAGAGGATCACGTCGCGGATCGTCTCGCTCCCGGTCAGCACCATTGCCAGCCGGTCGACGCCGACGCCGCAGCCGCCGGTCGGCGGCATCCCGTACGAGAGCGCCTCGACGAAGTCCGGATCGCCGGGCTCGGACTCCTCGGCTCCGGCCTCGCGCTCGGCCTCCTGTAATGCGAATCGCTGCGCCTGCTCCTCGCTGTCGTTCAGCTCGCTGAACGCGTTCGCGAACTCCATGCCCGCGACGACGCACTCGAACCGCTCGACGAGCGACTCGTCCGCGTCGGTCGTGCGCGCGAACGGCGACAGCTCGAGCGGCCAGTCGTAGACGATCGTCGGCTGGATCAGGTCGGGCTCGACAAAGTGCGAGTAGGCGTGGTCGACGAGCTGTGACCACGAGACATCGCGCGAGGCGTCGACTCCCGCCTCGGCGAGCTTCTCGCGCAGCTCGTCCTCGTCGCGCGACCAGACGCCCTTCTCCTCGAGCGCCTCGACGAAGCTCAGCCGCTTCCAGGGCGGCTCGAGGTCGATCTCGTGGCCGCGGAAGGTGACCTGGGTCATGCCGATCGCGCGGGTAGCCGCCTCGACCAGCTGCTCGGTCCGCACCATCGTGTCGCGGTAGTCCGCGTAGGCCTCGTACCACTCGACCTGCGTGAACTCCGGCGAGTGCTTGTACGAGATGCTCTCGTTCCGGAAGTCCTTCGAGAGCTCGTAGACCTTCTCGAGCCCGCCGACGATCAGGCGCTTCAGGTACAGCTCGTCGGCGATGCGCAGGTAGAGGTCGGCGTCGAGCTCGTTCGAGTGCGTGACGAACGGGTCCGCGAAGCCGCCCCCGTAGCGCGGCTGCAGGATCGGCGTCTCGACCTCGATGAACCCCTCGCCGTCGAGATAGGCGCGCACCTCGCGCGACGATCCGCGCGCGCGTAACCGCCAGGTGACGCGAGTCCTCGTTCATGAGCAGGTCGAGGTAGCGCTGCCGATAACGCGTCTCGACGTCCGTGAGCCCGTGGAACGTATCCGGGAGCGGGCGGCGGATCTTCGCGAGCAGGACGAGCTCCGAGACGACGAGCGAAGGCTCGCCGCGCTTCGAGCGGCCGGGCTTGCCCGTGACGCCGACGAGGTCGCCGAGATCGAGGTCGAGCTCCTGCTCGACGATCAGCTGGATGCGCCCCGAGCGGTCGACGAGGTCGAGGAAGCTGAGCTTCCCCATCTCGCGCTTCGCCATGACCCGCCCGGCGGCGCGAAACTCGGCGTCGAGCGTCTCCCCCGGCTCGGCCTTCTCGGCCTCCGCGCGAACGACGGCGATCTCGGTCCGGTCCGGAAACCGCTTGGGCAACATCCGCGCGAGTCTAGTGCCGTAAGCCCTGGATCAGGAGCGGTCGCCCACGGCAGCGCGGATCGCGTCGGCATCGGCGCCAAGGTCGCGCAGGATCTCGGATGCGATTCCCTCGTCCTCCCGCGCGATGGCGAGCAGGATGTGCTCGGGCGCGGCCAGGTGCTTCTCCGCGGCGCTCAGCCTCGTGCACGGTCAATTCGAGACCTTCTTCGGACGCGCGGAGTGAAGGAGATTTCGCCGCTCGGAACGTCCCCGCGCCCGGCGATCACGCCAACCTGCGCGTGGACGATCCTCGTAACGAACCCCCAGCTCCTCAGCGCTTCCCGCCGCGATCCCTCGCTCAGCGCAGCAGGCCGAGCAGGAAGTGCTCGGTGCCGATGTAGTCGTGGCTGAGCGCCCTCGCCTCTTCCTGGGCAAAACGACGACAACTCAGCCGCCCGGGCTCTGTGAAGCGCTCGAACACTAGCGCAGCGTACCCGCTGCGGAGGCGGGCTTTGCTCGGCTCCGCTCACGGAGGCGGCGCGCCGGACTTTACGCAGCCTTGATCTCGAGGATCTTGAACTTCATCGCCCCGCGCGGGGCCACGACCTCGACGGTCTCGCCCTTCTTCTTGCCGATGATCGCCTTGCCGACGGGCGACTCGTTCGAGAGCTTGTTCTCGGCCGGGTTTGCCTCTGCGGAGCCGACGATCCGGTACTCGACCGTCTGCTTGGCCGAGATGTCGCGCAGCCTGACCTTCGAGCCGACGGAGACGACGTCCTTCGAGATCTCCTTCTTCGAGATCACGCGAGCGCCGCGAAGCCGCTCCTCGAGGGTCGCAATGCGGTGCTCGAGCAGCGCCTGCTCGTTCTTCGCGTCGTCGTACTCCGCGTTCTCGGCGATGTCGCCGAACTCGCGCGCGGTCTTGATCCGGTCAGCGACCTCACGTCGCTTCTCGTTCGAGAGGTACTCGATCTCCTGCTTGAGCTTCTCGTAGCCTTCCGGAGTAAGAATTACGTCCTTCACTGGGCCTCCTGAAAGAAAAACGCGCGGCGCAGGGGCGCCATCGCGGGCGGGGATGTTACCTGCGCCCCCGGACGGACGTCAACCCCTCGGACGGTTACTATTTCCCGCTCTGTGCAGGTAGATCTTCGTAGCCCCTGGCAGATCCGGGATATCGAGATTCCGACCCGGCTCGTTCTGGCCCCGATGGCCGGCGTCAGCGTGCAGGCCTTTCGCCGCCAGGGGCGCCGTTTCGGGGCCGGGCTCGTCTGCTCGGAGATGGTCAGTTGCGCCGGCCTCCAGCACGGCAACGAGCGGACGCTCGGCTACCTGCGGATCGCCTCCGACGAGAAGCCGCTCGCGGTGCAGATCTTCGGCTCCGAGCCCGGCCTGATGGCCAAGGCTGCGCGAATGGTCGAGGACGCGGGCGCGGACATCGTCGACGTCAACTTCGGGTGCCCGGTCAAGAAGGTGACGAAGACCGGCGCGGGCGCGACGCTGCTCGAGGATCCGGTGCGCGCGTGCGCGGTCGTCTCCGCGGTGGCGAACGCGGTCTCGGTGCCCGTGTCGGTGAAGATGCGGCGCGGCCTTCAGAACGGCTCGCGCGCCTGCCTCGACCTCGGGCCGCGGCTCGTCGACTGCGGGGCGGAGTCGCTGACCCTGCACCCGAGGTCGGCGCGCCAGATGTACACGGGCGAGGCTGATCACTCGCTAACGGCGGAGCTGGTCGCGCTCGTGGACGTGCCGGTGATCGCCTCGGGCGACGTCACCTCGCGCGGTCGGGCGCAGGCCCTCCTGGCGACGACCGGAGCGGCAGCCGTGATGGTCGGGCGCGCGGCGCAGGGAAACCCGTGGGCGCTGCGGGAGATCGTCGACGCCGAGGCGGCCGAGCCGTCCCGCGAGGAGGTCGTCGCCGAGCTGATCCTGTTCATGCGCGAGACGGTCCGCGAGCTCGGCGAGCACCGGGCGACCGGCTTCCTGAAGAAGTTCTACGGCTGGTACCTGGGCGCGAGGCCGCTTCCCCAGGCCGTTCAAGCAGGAGCTCGTGCAGCTCGAGACGCTGGACGAGGTCGAGGAGCGCCTGTTCGCGGCAGCGCCGGGCGCGGCCGAGGTCCTGCGGCGGCTCGAGGACGAGCTGCCAGACGGCGAGGACGACGTGATCCTCGACCTCCCGATCTCGATCTACGGCGGCGGCTAGCCCGTGTCCGTTCAGGCCACGTCCGGGGTCTGACCCCGGGGCATGGCCACTCGGGTCGGTACGCCGTAATGGCAAGAGAATGCGGCGGGCCGGCGCCGCTCCCGTGAGGATGGATTCCCCCAAGGCCGCGTCCGTTCCGGACGCGGCCGGGGTCTGACCCCGGACATGGGCCCCTACCGACGCTGGCTGACGAAGCCGCCTACGAGCTGCGCGACCTCACCCGGGGCATAGGACACGAGATCGTGGATGCCATCACGCATCGACTCGATGCGTGCCTCCGGAAGGGCAGCCCGGAAGCGAGCGATGGCCGCACCCGCGTTGGGCTCAGACTCGGGCGCTACTAGCAGAAGGACCGGAATACCCGCCGCGGCGATGAGCGGATATGTGTCGGTCACCGGTTCCAAGCGGCCCCCGTGCTTGATCGCACCAAGGACCTCGGCCTCGAGAATCGGAACGACTTTGTCGCCGGCTTCTCGCATCACCGCCCGGTGTGCTTCGGCCAGAGCGGGCGTCCATCGTCTCAGCGAGTCGCGCTCGAAGGCGAAATACGCGTCCCAGCTCGCGAAGGAGTCCTCCTCGGTCTCCTGATGCGCCTCTGCGATACAGGCCTCCAGGTCGGCCTTGGCGTCCCCGCCGGTCAGGCCGGGCGACTTGAAGTAGCCGCCCTCGATCAGGATAAGAGTCGCGGTGCGGTCGGGAAAGCGGGCGGCGAACGAGCACGCGACGCGACCGCCCCAGGAGAAGCCGACGAAGGCAGCGCGGGCCACACCGAGCTCGGAGAGCAGGTTCGCGCCGACCTCGGCCATCGACGAAGGCCGATAGGAGCTGGGCGGCAGCGCCGGGGAGCGCCCGTGACCCGGTGCGTCCGGCGCGATCACGCGCAACCCGTATTCCTCTGCCAGCACGGGCGCGATCTCATTCGCGTGCAGCCCGCAGCCTCCCAGTCCGTCCCAGTAGAGCAGCGCTGGGGCGCCTGCATCACCCCACTCGCGTACGAGCAGCGGGCCGCCTGAGAGCTTGACCGTGAAGGCGTTCAGCGCTCGGAGTTCCGCTCCCAGACGAGCCGCAGCCCCTCGAGCGTCAGGAACGGGTCGACGCGCTCCAGCGTGCGCGCGTGCGGGACGATCAGGTCGGCCAGGCCGCCGGTTGCAATCGTCTGCGCGTCGACGCCGAGCTCGCCGCGGATCCGCTCGACGATCCCGTCCACCTGGCCCGCGAAGCCGTACACGAGCCCCGACTGCAGGCTCGCAGCGGTGTTCTTGGCGATCACCGTCGCGGGCTCGCTGAAGTCGACCGAGAACAGCCGCGCCGCGCGGGCCGAGAGCGCCTCCATCGAGACCTCGATCCCAGGCGCCAGGACGCCGCCCACGTACTCGCCCTCGGACGAGACGACGTCGAAGTTGGTCGAGGTGCCGAAGTCGACGACGATGCACGGCGCTCCGTATCGCTCCAGAGCGGCGACCGCGTTAGCGATCCGGTCCGGCCCGACCTCCCGCGGGTCGTCGTAGCGCACCGGAATCCCGGTGCGAGTCCCGGGGCCGAGGACGAGCAGTGTCACCCCGGCCCGCTCTGCCGCCTCCTCGTAGGCCCGCAGCAGCGACGGCACCGTGGACGAGAGCACGACGCCTTCGAGCGCGTCGAGATCGACAAGCCCGCGCAACAGGAGCCCGAGCTCGTCGCCGGTCCGCTCCGACTCGGTCGCCACGCGCCAGTGCTCGCCCAGCTCCTCGCCGTCGAAGAGCCCGATGACGGTCTGCGTGTTCCCGACGTCGATCGCGAGCAGCACGCGGCCGAGACTAACGAAGGCCTACGGACAGACGAGCTCGCGGGTGTACCGCGCCGTCCCGGAGAAGAACGTCTCCCTGTACGTCGCCCCGGAGTTGCATTGCGGAGTGATGTGGATTTCGGCAGTTGCCGGCGGGCCGCCGAGTGCCGGGCTCAGAGTGCACGTCACCGTCGCTGTGCCACCTCCCGCGCAGGTACCTGAAGCGATAGGGAAGCCTCCGGTGTCGACCGTCCACGTGGACGACACTGGTGTGGCGAAGGCAAAGCTCATCCGGTCGATCCGTTTCTGGCAGCCGTACTCCAGGAGAACCGTCCCTTCGAGGCCCATTGGACGGTTCTCCTCGTAGCAGGCGAACACCTTGGACTTCTCGAAGCCCCATTTCCCACGCGTTCCGTATGCGTTCGCCACAACAGTCGAGCCGACTGGCACTGGCTTCTTCACCGAGACCTCGATGCCGTTCCCCGAACCGACAGGGATGCGGACCGAACAGCTGACCAACCACGGCTCGCGCCTCTGCCGATGGCGGAAGGGCTTGCAGGAGGGGGCGGTTCCAGCGACCTGTCCGTTCACGAACAGGGTCGCACCAGACGTGCTCTCCCTGTGCGGAAACGCGAGAACGACCCTCCTTACGGCTGCGTCGCAATCGAACACGCTTGCCGTCGTGCTGTCGCCGCTAAAGAACGTGACCAGGTTGCAGGCGAGAGCCGGAGCACGGCCGACGGCGTCCGCGATCGTGCGAAGGGCGAGGCGCTTCGACCGATTGGCTCTCTCAACGGCCGCCTGAGCGGCCGGCAGGAGCGTCACGTGCCTGGCCGCGACATCGGACTCATGCGCGGCCCGATCCGCCTTCGCGGCTGCCCTGTACGTGTCGGAGTCGATCTCCCCGGCGTTGAAAGAGTCGGCGAGGTCGACCAGCGCGACGTCCAGCGCGTTCTCGGCGCTTATCAGCGCGCGCTGCATCCCCTTTCGATCTCCCTCGCGCACCTTCTCGAGAGCCCTGTTCTCGAGCCGAAGAGCGCGGTGGAATGCGCTCCGGGCCGCGCTCAGGTGTGGATGCCTCGCGGCCGTCCCAGGCGCACCTGGCGCGCCCGCCGCGGGAAGGAAGGCAAGTGCGAGAACCGGCACGACGAGCGCTGCGAGCCTCACGAGCCGAGCCTACTGCCTCGTGGCAAGGGTGACAAGATCGCCTACTTCAGCGTGAGTGCAGGGATGCTCAGGTCCGCGTACACGCCGCTGTAGACGAAGCTCCGCGGGACGACCCGGTTCGAGAAGAAGTAGCGGTTGTTGTAGGTGCGCATGGCGACGACCGGCGCAAGGTCTCTCGTCACCTCGAGGTCCAGCCTCCCGAGAGCGCGCAGCCGCGCAGGCCCGGAGAGCCTGTTCGCGGCGTCGAGCTTCCTGACGAACGTGGCGTCGCCACCGGGGGCTGAGCCGTAGGCGCGCATGAAGCCGAGAAGCGCCGCCGGGTCAGGGGCCGTGAGGTCGCCGCACCAGCCCATGTTCACGCCGATGTCGAGGTCGGTGTTCGCCTTCCCCATGGCGTCGTAGAGGTCGGCCCCGGAGAACGGCTTCAACACGAGACGGTCGGGCTTGAACCCGAGCCTGATCAGGTCGCGCCGCACGAGCTGCGCCTGGGCAGTGAAAGCCGTGCTCGAGGAGCGGTAGCCGATATTGACCTTGCCCGCCCGGAAGTGACCCCGGGCGAGCTTCCTCGCCTTGGCCAGACGGGGAGTCACCGAGTACGGCTGGAGCTTCGGGGCAGTGATCGAGCCGGGAAAGCCCGGCGGCAGAAAGTGCGTCCAGGGAGACGCGAGGTACGGTCCCGCCGCCGCAGCGAATGCAACCCGGTTGACAGCCCAGTTGATCGCCTTGCGCAGCGCCACGTTGTTCCTGAACAACGGCCGGTTGCGGTTGAGTGCCAGGAACCCCACGCACGGAAACGGCTCGACCCAGAAACGGGTCTTGTTGACGCCGTACCGGTTCGCGATGCCCTGGGTCTCGGCATTCGGGAGCGGGCCCTCATCGAGCTGGTTCGCTTTCACCTGCTCGAAGGCGGCCTGCTCGTTCAGGTTCCAGCGGATGTCGACACCCGCCAGGTTCCGGGGCCGCGTGCGGCCCGGTCCGCGCTTCCAGTACGGGTTCCGGCGGAGCGAGGTCAGGACGTTGACGTCGTTGCGCGTGAACGCGTAAGGGCCGGCCGACGGGTACGGGGACTCGACGTCCTTCGTGAGCGGCAGCTTCGTCGACGTCGCCTGGAAGAACGGCATCGCCAGCTTGGTCACGAACGTGCTGTCCGGTCTCGTCAGCCGAATGATCAGCCGGTTGCCCCTGACGACCACGCCGCGCACGTGCCGCGCCTTCCCGTCGGTGACGGCCTGCGCGCCGACGATGTTCGTCCCGTTCTGGTCGGTGATGTACTGCGCCGCCGGCGAGGCGAGGTCGTGGTTCGCAGCGCGGTCGATCGCGTACCGGAAGCTCCACGCCGTGACCGGGGTGCCGTCGCTGAAGCGGAAGCCCTTGCGAATCGTGACCGTGTACGTCCTGCCGCCGTTCGAGACCTTGAAGCCGGACGCGACCTCCGGAACGAGCCGCTGACCCGCCGGCCCACGCCGGTCGGGGTAGTTGTAGAGCTTGGCCGCCGTCGCGTACTCGAGCCACCAAGCGGTGGAGACGTAGCTGATCTGCGGATCGATCTGCACGGAAGCGCCGGTCGTCCCGACGCGGAAGATCCCGCCGTACCTCGGCGGAGAAGCAGCGCTCGCCAACTGGGCGGCCGCGAGGAGACCGACGCCCGTCGCGACCATCGCCAGTGAGACCCAGAGCCGTTGTGCCATCTCACTCTTGTAGACGCCGTGCTGTAGGTCGAGTTAGCCCCTGAACCGGCCGCTCGACCCAGGCTTTCTAGGCACCGCTCTAGGCGTCGTCGTCCGAGGCAGGCGACTCGCCGATGCGCTCTGCGAGCGCCTCGGGAGTCAGCGCGGGCTCGTCGCCGTCGGCGCGGAGCTCCTCGACGGTGACGTCGCTCGAGGTGTAGACCTCGGTGCGCGGGATGATCCGCGTCGGGCGGTTCTTGTCCCACACCCACACGTCTTCCATCTTCAGGTGGAAGAACGGGTAGCTCTGCTGCGGGACGTACTGGAGGTCGAGCCGGTTGCAGAGGTACGTCGCGTCCTGCGTGAGCACGCAGTAGCGGAAGAGGCCGAAGACGGCCGTGTACTCCTTCTTGAGCGTGAGCTCGAGCTCGGCCTCGAACTCGTCGAGCTCGTCGAGATGCGACATGCGCAGAATCATAGCCCTGCCAGCAGGGCCTGGACCGAGCCGAGCCCGGGGACCTCCAGCGCGGGATCGAGCTCCGCCAGCGGCTCCAGCGCGAACCGGCGCTCGGCCAGGCGGGGATGCGGGACGGTGAGGCCCGGCTCGTCGATCGTCTCCTGTCCGTAGATCAGGAGGTCGAGGTCGATCGTGCGCGGGCCGAAGCGCGGGCCGTCGCCGCGGACGCGGCCCAGCTCGAGCTCGATCGCGAGCAGGCGCGCGAGCAGGTCATGCGCGGAGAGGTCGGTCTCGACCCGGGCGGCGCCGTTCAGGAACGCCGGCTGGTCCAGGTAGCCCACCGGCTCGGTCTCGCGGAGGGTCGAGGCGGCCACCAGCTCGATCCCGTCCTCGGCCGCAAGAAGGTCGAGAGCTGCCTCGATCTGGCGCTCTCGCTCGCCGAGGTTCGAGCCGATTCCGACGAAGGCTGTGGTCATCTCTCCGATTCTCGCCGGTCGTCCACAACGGACGCGGCCCGCCGGTACCTTGTGCGCGTACGTGCGCCGTCTGATGGTCATCGGGGTCCTGCTGCTCGCGTGCGCCTCACCGGCGCGCGCCGCGCTGCCCGTGCACCCGGGGCACGCGATCCTTCCGGCCTCGCCGGCCGGGGCGAGCTCGGTCCGGAGCCTGCGCGACTACTCGCACACGCTCGTCCAGCTCTCCCACGACGGAACCGGCGGCGCGGAGTTCGCGCTGAGCCAGGCGGGCGGCGTGCAGATCGCGCCCGAGATCGCGCTCTGGCGCGTTCCGAGCGCGGCCGCGGTCCGGCTGCTGCCCGGGCTGCGCGCGCAGGGAGTCGTCCGCTCGGTGAGCCCTGACGTCCCGCTCCGGCTCTCGCCCTGGGATGCGCTCGCGAGCCCGCTCGCCGCCACGCCCCACTTCTCGGAGGAATGGTGGATCCCCCACGTAGGCGCCGACCGCTGGACGCCGCCCGGGCCGGGCGTACCGGTCACGATGATCGACTCGGGCGTCGACGCGAGCAACCCGGAGTTCCTGAACAGGCCGCAGACGAGCTACCTGAACCCGCAGAGCTTCAGCGCGGACGAGGACGAGCTGCACGGCACCGCGACCGCCTCGGTCGTCGGGGCCCCCGGCGTGAACATGACCGGGATCTACCCGAAGGCGAAGCTCCAGATCTGGGACGCGAGCCCCAACGGAGTGCTGACGGTCGGCGACGAGATCGCCGGCCTGTTCGACGCGATCAAGCACGGGCGCTCCGTGATCAACCTCAGCCTCGGCGGCTTCGACCGGATCCCGATCGAGGAGGACGCGATCCTGGCCGTGTTCGGGACCGGCTCGCTCGTCGTCGCCTCGGCCGGGAACGACCGCGAGATCGGCAGTCCGCTCTCGTACCCGGCCTCGTTCGCGCACGTGCTGACGGTCGGCGCCACGAACGAGTTCGACCAGGTGTCCGACTTCTCGAGCGCCTCCTCGCACATGGACCTCGCGGCCCCGGGAGAGGACATGCTCGTCGCGGTCCCGCAGATCTGGCAGCCGGTGCCCGGGGATCCCTACGACACGTTCGACGGGACGAGCTTCTCGGGGCCGCTCGTCACGGGTACAGCCGCCGCGGTCTGGACGCTGCGCCCGAACCTCTCGAACACGCAGCTCTTCGAGGTCATGCGCCGCTCGGCCCACCACGGCTCGAAGCGCGGCTGGAACAGAAACACGGGCTACGGGATCCTCGACGCCCCGGCCGCGATCACACGCAAGGCGCCCGCGCCGGACCCGCAGGAGCCAAACGAGGACATCTACCTCGTCAAGCCGAAAGGCCTCTTCAAGACCGGCCACGCGGCGCTCACGTTCCCTGGGCGCGCCAACAAGGCGCTCGCGGCCCACGTCGAGCGCGACGACGATACCGAGGACGTCTACCGCGCGTACCTTCCGGCGAAGGGGCGGCTGATCGTGACCGTCAAGCCGAACGCGAACGTCACGCTCCAGGTCTGGGGCAGGAAGACGACCACGGTCTTCGAGCGCGGCGCGGCCGCGCGGCGAGACCTGCTCGGGCTTTCGGCGCACTCGGGCGCGAAGCGCGAGCGGCTGGTCATCCCGGGCCGTGGCACAGGCCAGTACGTCTATCTCGATGTCTTCCTGGCAAAGCCGGCCGTCGAGGCCGGCTACACGATCAGGGTCGCAACCGCTCGACGCTAGCGGCCGTGTGCCCGACCGGCACGGCCAGCCGGACCTCCGGCTTGCGCACGCGCACGCGGACGCGCTCGGCAGGGAAGCGCTCGATGAGGGCGTCGGCGACTGCGGCCGCGATCGACTCCAGGAGCCGGAACTGCCGGCTCTCCGAGACCTCCTGCACGAGCGCGGCAACCTCGCGGTAGTCGACCGTCTCTCCGATCTCGTCCTTCGCAGGCTCTGCGAGCTCGAGCTCGACGTCGTACACGAACGGCTGCTCCCGCTCGCGTTCCTCGTCGAGCACCCCGTGGCGCCCCGGCACCTCCAGCCCCGCGACCTCCACGACGACCGTCACGGCAAAGCGGCCGCGGCCGCGGTCAGGGCCTCCACGTGCTCCCTGACGTCGTGGACGCGGAGGATCGTGGCGCCGCGCTCGTAGGCCGCGACTGCCGCCCCCACGCTGGCCGCGGTCGAGCCGGTCGTTGCGTCGGGATCGCCGAGCAGCTTCCCGAGCGAGCTCTTGCGCGAGAAGCCGACGACCACCGGCCGCCCGAGCGCGGTCAGCTCGTCGAGCCGCCGTATCAGCTCGAAGTTGTGCTCGACGGTCTTGCCGAAGCCGATCCCCGGGTCGAGGCAGACCCGCTCCTCCGCGATCCCGGAGTCGACCGCGAACGCGAGCCGCTCCTCGAGGAACGCAGCCACCTCGGCGACCACGTCGTCGTAGCGCGGGTCGGCCTGCATCGTCCGCGGCTCGCCGCGCATGTGCATCAGGCACAGGAACGCATCCGAGCCGGCGACGACTTCGGCCAGCTCCGGGTCGCCGCGCAAGGCGGTCACGTCGTTGACCATCTCGGCGCCGAGCGCGAGGGCCTGGCGCGCGACCTCGGCCTTCGAGGTGTCGATCGAGACCGGCACCTCGCCCGCGAGCCCCTCGAGCACGGGCACCACACGCCGCAGCTCCTCCTCGACGTCGACGCCGTCGGAGCCCGGGCGCGTCGACTCGCCCCCGATGTCCACGATCGCGGCGCCCTCGCGGGCCATGCGCCGTCCGGAGGCGATCGCGTCGGCGGGGTCCAGGTTGACCCCGCCGTCCGAGAACGAGTCGGGCGTGACGTTGATCACGCCCATGACGCTCGGCCTTGGAAACCGGTCCTCGGCGGCGCTCATGCGTGCAGTCTTCCAGCCCGCGCGCCGCCGTCCGCGCGGTCTATGCGGTGGTCGCGGCGTCCATCGGAGCCGGGCTGGTCGCCTGCGACTCCCAGTAGCTGTTGAGGGCACCCTGCACCTTCACCCACCAGATGATCGCGCCAACGATCGGGAGGAGGTGCCAGAGACCCGTCCAGCCGGAAACCGGCTGCTCACGGCCATCCGAGGCGTACATCTTGCCCACCTCGCTCCCGGCGAGAAACGGGATCGCGATTCCGACGATGACCGCGATCAGCAGCGCGATCCCGCCGCCGATTCCGCGCTTCGTGCGCTGTTGAAGCTCGTCGAAGGTCACGAACGACCAGTACAGGCCGTAGATCCCGAGCGTGACGATGAAAATCAGGATTCCGAAGCCGATACCTCGCGGCTTCCCGAGCGGTCCGTCGTTGCTCACAGCATCTCCTCTCGCGTCGACAACCGCCCGACTCAACCATGCGCCGGGTGGGGTGTCAATCCGGCCGTCGCCCTGGAAGCCGTCCGGGTACCTTGAGGCGCATGGGAGTAGGCGATGAACGCCGCGGCGCGGCGTGGCGTTTCGTGCGCGCGGCTGCGCGCTCGCAGAGCGGCGGGGTGGCGGGTGCCGTGTCCTCCGGGCTGCTCTGGCAGCTCGGCGCTGTCGCCGCGCCGCTGATCGTCGGCACGGCGATCGACCACGGGATCGTCACCGGCGACCGGCACACGCTCCTGCTCTGGCTGATCGCGCTGCTCTGCCTCGGCCTGCTCGAGGTCAGCGCCGGTGGGATGCGCCACATCTACGCGATCCGCAACCGGTCGCGCTCCGACGCACAGGTTCGCGACGCGATCTTCGCGCACGCGCTCCGCCTCGACGCCTCGTACCACGACCGCGTCGGCCCGGGCGAGCTGCTGAGCCGCGCCTCGTCCGACTCGCTGCACGTCGCGCGGATGATGGACGCGATCGGCCACACGATCGGCTATGCGCTGACGGTCGTCGCCGTCGCGATCGTGATGCTGATCCTCGACGTCCAGCTCGCGCTGATCGTGCTGATCCCGCTCCCGTTCGTCAGCCTCGGCGCCTGGCTCTACTCGCGGCGCTACGACGCGGGCACGCGGAAGCTGCAGGAGTCGTGGGGCGAGGCCTCCACGCTCGTCGAGGAGACGGTCAGCGGAATCCGAGTCGTGAAGGGGCTCGGGGCAGGCGATGCGCTCTCGGCCCGCTTCCGTCGGCGCAGCGACGAGGTGTACGACCGCGCGATGGTGCTCGCGCGGCTCGACGCGGCCTTCAACCCGGTGCTCGAGATGCTTCCGCTGCTCGGGATCGCGGTCGTGCTCTGGATCGGCGGGCGGCAGGTGATCGACGGCACCCTGCAGCTCGGCTCGTTCGTCGCTTTCAACGCCTACGTGGTCATGCTCGTCTGGCCGCTGCGCGTGCTTGGCCAGCGGGTCACGACCTTGCAGAAGGCGCTCGCCGCGAGCGGGCGGATCACCGAGGTGCTCGAGGCCGAGCCGCGGCTGCGCGACCCGCGCCACCCCGAGACCCTCGAGCAGCCGGTGCGCGGCGACGTGCGGCTCGAGGCCGTCCGCTTCGGCCACGAGGGCGACCACGCGGTGCTCGACGGGCTCGACCTGCACGTCGCTCCGGGCGAGTCGCTTGCCCTGGTCGGCGCGACCGGCTCCGGCAAGAGCACCGTCGCCGGCCTGCTCGCGCGGCTCTACGACCCGGAGGACGGGCGCGTCCTGCTCGACGGCCACGACCTCCGCGCTTTGCGGATCGTGGACGTGCGCAGCGCGGTCGCGCTCGTGTTCGAGGAGACGTTTCTGTTCAGCGAGAGCGTGCGCGAGAACATCCGGCTCGGGAAGCCGGACGCGGACGACCCCTCGGTCGAGCGCGCGGCGGCGCTCGCAGGCGCCGCGGAGTTCATCTCCGACCTTCCGGCCGGCTACGACACCGTCCTCGGCGAGCGCGGGTTCTCGCTCTCGGGCGGCCAGCGCCAGCGGATCGCGATCGCGCGGGCGATCCTGGCCGACCCCGCGGTGCTCGTCCTGGACGACGCCACGTCGGCGGTCGACGCGACCAAGGAGCACGAGATCCGCGCGGCGCTCGGAGAGGTGATGCGCGGCCGGACGACGCTCGTGATCGCCCACAGGCCCGCAACGATCGCGCTCGCCGACCGGGTCGCCGTGCTCGAGGGCGGGCGCATCGTCGAGGAGGGCCGGCACGCGGAGCTCCTCCAGCGCTCGGCCGGTTACCGCGCGCTGCTCGCGCTGGAGGTCGAGGCAGCGTGATTCACAAGGCCACGACGCGGGAGGTCTGGCAGGAGACCCGCCACATGACGCGCGACGTGCAGACGCGCTACATCGGCGCGGGCGTTGCGGTGGTCGTCTCGACGCTGATCACGCTCGCCGGCCCCGCGCTCGTCCGGTACGCGATCGACCACGGGATCTCCAAGCACAGCCTGGCCGCACTGGACACGGCCACGATCGCTCTCGTCCTGCTCGCGATCGTGAAGCCGTTCGTCGTCCGCGCGCAGACCCTGCTCGCGGCGACCGGCGGCGAGCGCTACCTCGCCTCGCTGCGCACGGCGGCCTTCGACAAGCTCCAGGTGCTCCCGCTCGGGTTCTTCGAGCAGGAGCGGACGGGCGTGCTCGTCTCGCGGCTCACCTCGGACGTGCAGGCGCTCGACGAGTTCCTGCGCGAGGCGCTGGTCGAGGTCGTGGGCAGCGGCCTCCAGATCCTGCTGACCGCGATCGTGCTCGTGTTCCTCTCGCCGAAGCTGGCGCTGGTCTCGCTCGTCGCGCTGCCGCTGCTGCTCGGGTCGAGCTGGGCCTTCCACCACAGCGCTGGCGAGGCCTACCACGCGATCCGCGACCGGGTCGCCGAGACGCTGACCGTGCTGCAGGAGGGGCTCACGGGTGTGCGCGTCGTGCAGTCGTTCCGTCGCGAGCAGCAGACGATCGAGACCTACGAGCCGCACAGCGAGGCACAGATCCGCGCGTGGCGGCGCGCGTCGTTCGTGAACATCCGCCTCTTCACGATGATCCCGATGGCGCAGACGATCGCGCTCGTGACCGTGCTGCTCGTCGCCGCGACGATGTACGACCACGGCGAGATCTCGACCGGGACGATCGCCGCCTTCCTGCTCTACCTCGTGCAGCTGTTCGACCCGATCGCGCGCTTCAGCGAGTGGCTCGGCGAGTTCCGCCAGGGCCTCGCCGCACTCGGCAAGATCGTCGGCCTGATGCGGACGGAGAGCGCGGTCGCCGAGCGGCCCGGCGCGGTCGAGCTTCCGGCGACGGGCGCGGTCGAGCTTCGCGACGTCACGTTCGGCTACGCGAGCGGCGCTCCGGTCGTGCGCGGCGTCTCGCTCCGTCTCGAGCCCGGCGAGCACGTCGCGCTCGTGGGCGTCACCGGCGCGGGGAAGTCGACGCTCGCGAAGCTCCTGACCCGGCAGTACGACCCGCAGCGAGGCTCGATCTCGCTCGGGGGCGTCGACCTGCGCGACGGGACGCTCGAGTCGCTCCGCCACCGGATCGTGATGCTCCCGCAGGAGGGGCACCTCTTCAGCGGCACGATCGCCGACAACGTCCGCCTCGCCCAGCCCGAGGCCTCCGACGAGGAGGTCGTGCGCGCGCTCGACGAGATCGGCGCCCTGACCCGCTTCGAGGCGCTCCCGGACGGGATCGGCACCGACGTCCAGACCCGGGGCGTCCGGCTCTCGGCCGGCGAGCGGCAGCTCGTCGGGATCGCGCGCGTAGCTCTCGCCGACCCGGCTGTGATCGTCCTCGACGAGGCGACCTCGAGCCTCGACCCCGCGACCGAGGCCGCGGTCGAGGAGGCGCTGGCGGCCGTCGTCGCCGGGCGGACGGTGATCATCATCGCCCACCGCCTCTCGACCGCCGAGCGCGCCGACCGCGTGGTCGTCATGGATAACGGCCGCGTGGTCGAGGTCGCCTCGCACGACGACCTCGTCGAGCAGGGCGAGCGCTACGCGCGGCTGTGGGCCTCGTGGCAGGCCGGCATCGCAGCGGGGACGACGTGAGGCCGAACCGCTCGATCCCGTCTGCAACGGTCGTTCCGGTCCTGATCTACCCGGACGTCCGCGAGGCCGTGGCCTGGCTGAGCGCCGCGTTCGGGTTCGAGGAGCGCCTCCAGATCGGCGAGAGCCATCGCTCGCAGTTGCGAGTCGGCGAGGGCGCCGTCATCGTCGCGGACGTCCGGCACGACAAGCGCCCGCCCCGCGAGGGTGAGGCGACGCACTCGGTGCTCGTGCGCGTCGACGACGCCCGCGCCCACTGCGAGCGCGCGCGGTCGCACGGAGCGCGGATCCAGATGGAGCCGACCGACTTCGAGTACGGCGAGCGGCAGTACGCGGCCGAGGACCCGGCCGGCCACCGCTGGACGTTCTCCGAGACGCTCGAGGACGTCGATCCCGCGACCTGGGGCGGGACGCTGCACGGGTGACCGCCTGGAAGCCCAACATCGCCATGCCCGCAGGGAGCGGCGACCGCTGGGCCGAGGACTACGAGCGCGGCCGGCCGGGCTATCCGGTCGAGGCCGTCTCGCTCGCAGGTCTGCGCTCGACGTCGACGGTGCTCGACCTCGGCGCGGGCACGGGCAAGCTCACTCGCCTGCTGTCAGCGGCATTCGAGCGCGTGATCGCCGTCGAGCCGGCAGACGCGATGCGCGCCATCCTGGCGACGCGTTGCCGAGAGGCCCTCGCCGGAAGCGCCGAGGCGATCCCGCTCGCCGACGATTCGGTCGACGCGGTCTTCGCGGCCGAGGCGTTCCACTGGTTCGACTGGGAGCGCGCCCTCGCGGAGATCGCACGGGTCCTGCGGCCCGGTGGCGCGCTCGTCCTGATGTGGAACCTCCCCGCCGGGCCGACCGAGCCGTCGACCGCCGCCCTCGACCGGCTTGTCGAGGAGCGCGCGCCGCGTGACCTGCCACACGATCCCGGCGACCTGAACGCGGACCGCTACGCCCGCGGCGAGTGGCGCGCCGCGTTCGCGGGGTCGCCGTTCGAGGAGCTCCAGGAGGTCCGGGTGCCGAACCCGCAGACCCTCGACCGCGATGCGTTCGTCTCCTTCCTCGCGTCGATGGGCTGGGTCGGCGACCTCCCCGACGACGAGCGTCTGCCCCTGCTCGACGAGATCCGATCGCTCCTGGAGACGGACGAATACGTCCGCCCGTGGGAAACGCACGTCTGCTGGACGCGGCTGCGCGGCTAGCCCATCGACCCCATCTTGGGCATGGAGTGCCCGGGGATCGTGAGGGCCGGGATCACGTCAGGCGCGACCAGGAGGAGGATGCCGAGGCCGAGGAGGATCGCAGCCGTCCCGTAGGTCGCGACCGTGCGCCACGGAACGGTCTTCTCGATCGCGATCAGCCCGGCGACGAACGCCATCCAGACGATGCTCATCACGCCAAGTGCAAAGAGCGAGGCCATCAGCGCCCAGCAGCAGCCGACGCACCAGGCGCCGTGCTTGGCGCCCATCTCCATCGCGCCCCGCCGGCCTTCGCGCCAGGCGCCGAGTAGAAAGCCGAGCGGGCTGCGGCACTTGCCGAGGCAGGCATCCTTGAGCGGAGTCAGCTCGTAGACGGCGGCGACGATGAGCACGACTCCCGCGACCCAACGGCCCGCGCGGTCCCACGACAGCACGTCACCCGCGGCCCGGCTGCCCCCGATCGCGATCGAGAACGCCAGCACGCCGGCGGCGGCCCACGTCACGAGGTAGCCCGCCGCAAACAGGAGCGGCAGCACCAGCGACCGCGCCCGGGTCATCTGCGAGTAGAGCGCAACCGTCGGCGCGACCGACGGGAACATCATCGCCGCCATCATCACGACCCAGACGCCGAGGAACCACACGAGCGTCCCGAGGCTCGTCCAGGGCCCGTCGTCCATCCCGCGCATCTCGTTGGCCGTCCACCACCAGCCGACCGCGGCGAGTGCGAAGAGAAGCGCTACCAGCCCGAGTCGCGCGCGTGCGGCCGCGAACGCAGGCGCCAGGCCCGTACCTCGCGGAACGGCCTCCTGGGCGGCGGCGACCACGATCTCAGGCGGCCCAGGAGAACTCGGACGTGGAGAGGCCCGTCTTCCCTTCGTACTCGATGCCGAAGGCGTTGATCTTCGAGCGCTTCGCCTCCGCCATCGTGAGGTTCGATGCGACCGGATGGAACATGCCGTCGAACTTGACCGGCTGGCCGCTCTCGACGCCGAAGGGCACGATGTCCTCGATCTCGAAGTCGATCACCTCGCCGATGCGGACGCTGTGGCGCAGTCCGTCGTCCTCGACCTCGATCGCCACCCGCTCGACGCCGAGCACCTCGCCCACGAGCGGCGCGAGGGCGGCCATCGGGCCCCCGAGCTGGCCTGTGAAGACCTTCACGAGCTTGTCCGCCTGCTCGTCGGTGGCGTTCTCGTCGACGAACACACCGAGCTTCCAGTTGCCCTCGGTCATGACCTTCGGCGTGTCCGCGATCGCGGCCACGTTGAGCCCGCCGATGTCGGTTCCCTCGACCTCACCCTCGCGAATGCTGAAGACGAGGGTCACGCGGCAGAAGTCGTACGTGGCACCGTGGTCGAACGACATGTTGCAGGGGCACATCAGCTCACACGAGCACGTCTCGACGTAGCTCCCCTTCAGGTTCCAGGACATGGACGCCCTCCTCGGCTCGACGGACAACGATTGTGCGCCTCGACGCGAGAGGCGTCAACTGCCTTCGGTTTCGCTACTGCGGCTGTTCTGCGTCCGCTTGGATCTGGCGGTCCCAGTCGGCCTGGTCGTAGTGGCCGAGCGATGATGCGATCAGGCCGTCGTCGCCGATCGTCCATTCTTCGAATCCGCTGATCCTCACTCCTCGCCCCGTCCCGCCCGGGCCCGTGTTCGTCCCGAAGAGCGTCCAGTGATACTCGGGAGTCGCGCCCGCAAGGCGGAGCTCGTCCATCTCCACGCGCAGGTCGGGAAACGCCACCATGAACGATCGGGCCGCGTCGGCGATCGCGGCTCGCCCGACCGCAGGGGCTCCGTCGTTGATCGCGAGCGAGCCTTCCGGGGCGTAGTGGGCGGCGACGCGCTCGGGATCCTGGCTGCACCAGGCGTCCGTGTACCTGCGGGCGAACTCACGCAGGTCGTCGCGATCGTCAGTCATCGCACCTCCGCTTCGGACCAGGGCACGATGCGAGTGTAAGACGGAACCGCCGGGCCGAGCCTGCAGATCGGTGATCACTAGCATCTGTGCCGTGCGCGAACTGCAGACCGGCCTCTGGCACTGGCAGGCACGGCATCCGGACTGGACGCCGACGAGTGCATGGCTCCCGGAGGTGTCGTCCTACGCGATCGATGACGGCGAGCACCTGCTGCTCTTCGACCCGCTGGCCGTGCCGGGCGAGATCGCCGAGCTCGCAGCCGGCCGAGAGCCAGTGGTCGTGCTCACCACCCCGTGGCACGAGCGCGACACGCGGAGCCTCGTAGAGCGGTTCGGAGCACCCGTCTTCTCGCCCCCGCCGGACACGCAAGAAGACCTCATGCGGAAGTTCGGCGCGACTGCCGAGCAGACTGCCGGCGGCAGCCCCGACATCGCCTGGCTGCTAGCCGAGGGCGGCGGCGAGGCGCACCTCTACTCGGCAGGCGATCGGCTTCCGATCGGAGTCGAGGCGTTCCCCGGTAGGGAGCACAACGATCTCGTCCTCTGGATCGAGAGCGTCGGAGCCGTGATCTCCGGCGACACGCTTGTCGACTTCGGACAGGGACTGCAGATCAACGAGTGGCTACGAGAGGCCGTGACGCGCGACCAGGTCGCGGGCGGCTTGCGCCCGCTGCTCGCACTCCCGGTCGAGGTCGTCCTGCCGACGCACGGTGCGCCGACTGACCGGCAGGCGCTCGAGCGCGCGCTCGTCTGAGGCCTGACCGACACCGAGGAGGACACATGCCCGTGGAGGAAGCAAGCTCGGAGGAGACCCCGTACGGCCGCTACGTCACGTCGGACGGCTGGTTCGTCCTCAACCTCGGCGACGCGCTCGCGGTGCGGAACGAGGAGAAGGGCGGCGCGGCGTATCCGCTCGAGCCGCGAGAGCACCCGTTCGGCGACGTGGGCGTCAACGTCCACGTCCTCTGGCCGGGCGACCCAAACGGGCTCTACCACTCGGAAGGCGCGCAGGAAGGCTTCCTCGTGTTGTCGGGCGAGTGCACGCTGATCGTCGAAGAAGAGGAGCGGCCGCTACGGCAGTGGGACTACTTCCACTGCCCGGCCGGCACCCGCCACATACTCGTCGGGGCCGGGGATGGGCCGTGCGCGGTTCTGATGATCGGCTCGCGGCCCGACGAGCCGATTCGCTACCCGGTGAGCGAGGTCGCGGCGAAGTACGGCGCGTCCGTCGCGAAGGAGACCGGCGAACCGGACGAGGCCTACGCCGACTGGCCGGGCGAGCACCAGCCGGTGCGCCTGCCGTGGCCGCTCGACGCCGACGCGAAGCCGGGGCCCTGACGGGTCCTGCTTCCCGAGCATGCTCAAACGCGCCGCGCCGTACCTCGTGCTCATCATCGCCGCGCCACTGCTCGTGCTCGCGAGCTTGCTGATCCCAGCGACGGTGCACTCACCGGCTGAGGCAGAGCACACGCGCCATGGCTACCCGGTTCACTTCGCAACGTCGCGTGTCGACAGCATCGGAGCCGTGATAACGGACACGATGACAGCCCAAGAGGCTCGCTCTTACTTCCCCGCGACTGTGCCGCTCAACCCCCGCGACAACCCGACGTCACTCGACGGCGTCGCCTTTGCCGAGTCAACGGGTGCGGTGGCCGCGGCGATCCTTCTGCTTCTCTTCGTGATTCGAGCGTGGCGGAGGCCCGTGCGCCGACACCGCCGGCCGGCAACCGGCGCATAGCCCGTCGCGTGGGCCAGCGTTCGGGAATGTCCCCTCAGATTGATGCCGCCACGGCACTGCGGCGCCGAGCAAGTGGGCTGCTAGCTCTCGTCGTGCTGCGCTCGCTCGTCGTGCTGCGCTGCGCCCTCGACCGGCGGTATCCAGCTCTCGCGCCGCTTCACCCAGATCTCGTCTTCGGGCTTTAGCTCGAAGGGCGCCTCATCCAGACTTCCGATCCGAATCTCGATGAGCGTGTCGCCGGGGTCAGTTGTGTCAAGGAGCCGAGACCCACAGCGGGGGCAGAAGCCGCGACCGTCATAGCTCGAGATCTCGCCGCTTATCTCAAACGCCTCGACGGGCCAGTGCGCATACACAGTGAACGCGCTGCCAGACTCCTTTCTGCAATTCGCGCAGTGGCAACGACGGACATGCACAGGGTCACCGCGAACGCTGTAGCGGACCGCTCCGCAGAGACATCCGCCCGTGCGTACTCCTACCTCCACGCGCGCAGATGCTACGCAACACTCGGTGGGCCAGTGTTCGGGAATGTCACCCGAGTTTGCGGCAGTTACGCTCAAACCGCTGTTAGCGTTAACGGCCGTGCGGGAGGGCTCGGGACAGCTTGTCCTTCGCGAGGTCGAAGATCGTGATCTCGGCGTGCTCTTCGAGCACTCGAGGGATCCCGACGCCATACGGATGGCCGCGTTCACTTCGCCAGAGGCCGATGATCGAACGAAGTTCGAGCGTCGGTGGGCGCGGTTGAGGAGCGACGGCTCTACGACGAACAGGGTCATCGAGATCGACGATCGAGTCGTGGGCCACATTGCGAGCTTCGATCTGGAGGGTCACCGAGAGGTCACCTACTGGATCGGCCGTGAAGATTGGGGCCGCGGCATTGCCACGCGTGCCCTACAAGAGTTCTTGCAGTTGGAGGCAACCCGTCCTCTTTACGCTCACGCCGCGAGCGACAACGCCGCGTCGATTCGTGTGTTGACGAAGTGCGGTTTCCTAATCGTGGGCGAGGGGCGCGAGTTCGCTCATGGGCGCGGCGAGGAAACGGACGAGGTCGTGCTCCGACTCGATGCATGACCCCAACTGCCCTCGACTGGGCCAGTGTTCGGGAATGTCCCTGACGTGGGCGGGCGGCTCGGGCTAGTCGGGAAGCCAGCCGTCGCGGTAGCGGGTCAGCTTGTACGGCGGGAATCGCGCGTACGCCTCGCTTCCCTCGGTCGTCTCGCGTTGGACGCCTGCGCCGTGGCGCAGCGCCGTCTCGTCCACGGTGTACGCGCCCCACTCTTGCCCTCTTGGGCGGTCGCGCGCGCCGACCGCAAGCACAAGACAGGGAGCAGTGCCTGCGCCGATGATCGCGTGGTTCGTACCTGGAGGGCAGTGGACGAAGTCCCACTGCCGGATCGTCCGCTCTTCTCCCTCGATGACGAGAAGCGCTTCACCCGAGAGCATGAGGAAGTCTTCTTGAGCAGCTTCCCAGTGGTACATCGTCATCGGCTCGCCAGGCTCGAGAAGAGTGAGGTTGATCCCGAGCTGCTGGTAACCGAGGCTCGCCCTCGAAATCGCACTGCGTGCCAAGACCACTCCGCTTCCACCACTGCGCCTGACGTGCGTTGAGAACGAACCAACCATCGCCCTCCGGGGCAAGGCCGCGTTCCGTCTCGACAAGCTGCGCCTGAACGACCACTCGCGCCGAGCATGCCATCTCCGCGTTTACGCCGCCGCAATCGCTTGGGCCAGCGTTCGGGAATGTCACCCGAGCGGCTTTGACGGGAGGCCGCCCCTGCGACACTCGCCGATGTGGTGTCGATAGCAGCGCTGCAGCCGAACGAAATCGCCTACGTCGACCAATGCTTGCCGCTTAGCCGTCTAGACCAGCAGGTTGAAGGGAGTTCGACCTACCTCGTCGCTTGGGACGATCAGCGGCCTGTCGGGCACGCGCACATCGCTTGGGTCGGTACACACCTGGGCGTTCCGGAGATTCAGGACGTCTTCGTGCTGCCCGAGCGTCGGCGCCAGGGGATCGGAACTCAGCTCACGGATGCAGCTGAGCAGGAAGCGCGGGCGCGAGGCTGGGAGAGCGTCAGCCTGAGCGTCAGTCAGGACGGGAATGTCGCAGCGAGGAGTCTGTATGCGAAGCTCGGGTACGTCGCCGCAGGGATCGATCCGGTGCGCGTGTCCGGGGTGATCACCTTGCGCGGCCGCCCATTCGAGGTCGACGACACGCTCGTGTACCTCACGAAGTCTCTCTAAGGCGCGGACGGCGGCATGGGCCAGCTTTGGGGAATGTCACCCGAGGAACTCCTCGCGTCCGATCTCAAGGACGCAGTCGGCACTCATGCTGACGAGAACCACGTCGATACCGTGCTCAAAGGCCGTCGGAAGCAGGCCCCCCGCACGCATCTCCACATAGGGCCCACCTTCAGGAAACCACTCCCGCAGCTCGTCTTCGCTGCTGAAGGCGAGGAGCGCGTTACGTCCATCCTTCAGAGGCGAGATCAGGTATTGGATCGCCAGGTCGTCCTGTAGCTCGACCCACTCGTCCTCGGGAAGATCAATGTCGGCCTCAGACCGGCGAACAAGCAGCAAGGTCTCCGGATCGAGTGGTTCCGCGTCGGCCTTGCCCCGCTGCTCGTGGTCTAGTCACGGCGAGCCGAGACAACCACAGAACAGCGCTGGGATTCCTCACGGGCTAAGTGTAAGAAGCGTGGCGACAACCTCCGCGGCTGAGAACGGCTGCCCTCGCCTGGGCCAGTGTTCGGGAATGTCCCCCGAACGTTGGCCAGCGCGACATTCCTAGGTATGACCCGCGAGCGGCACGGAATGGCGCGGGTGCGGTACGTCGGTGACTGGTTCCGCGGCCTCGGCGGTCTCGTCCTGCTCAGCGTGATCGGGATAGGTGCGATTCGTGCAGGCGGATGGCAGGGCTGGCTGCTCGGAGCCTTGTTCCTGCTGCTGGTCGTTGCGATGGGCGGCTGGTGGTGGGTGCGGCGAGACGACCAACATTACGACCGCTACTGACCCTCGCCTGGGCGAGGGTCCTCTCACCAGACCAGACAACGTCACTAGCGCGCAAGCGCGAGCGGAGCTAGGTCGTGCTGCCTTCGGGCGGCGGCTGCATTGTCGCGCCCGGGAACGGCACGGGGCGCGGCTTGGGCTGCGGGCGCTTCTTCTTGTCTTCCTCGGCGGGAGCCTCCGGCGCAGCGACCTCTTCCGGGAACACCTGCTCGTCCGTTTCGCCGGCGAGCAGCCTCTCGAACTGGTCCTTGTCGATCGTCTCCCGCTCGATGAGGATCCCCGACAGCCGGTGCAGGTCCTCCATGTGCTGCTTGAGCACCTGGACCGCGAGATCGTGCGCCTCCTCGATCACGCGCCGGATCTCGTCGTCGATCTCCCGCGCGATCTCCTCGGAGTAGTCGGGCTCGGCGCCCATCTCGCGGCCGAGGAACGGCATGTCGTGGTTCCGCCCGAGGACGCGCGGGCCGAGCTTCTCGCTCATGCCGTAGCGCATGATCATCTGCTTGGCCGTCGACGTGACCTTCTCGAGGTCGTTCGCGGCGCCGGTCGTGACCTCGTGGAAGACGAGCTCCTCGGCGGCGCGGCCGCCTAGCGTCATCGCCAGCTGCTCCATGAGCGCGGTCTTGGTGGTCAGGTAGCGGTCCTCGCGCGGCAGCGAGATCGTGTAGCCGAGCGCCTGGCCGCGGCTGATGACCGAGATCTTGTGGACGTCGTCGGTGTGCTCGAGGAAGTGGCCGACGATCGCGTGGCCGAGCTCGTGGTAAGCGGTGATCTTGCGCTCCTCTTCCGAGAGGAGGCGCGTCTTCTTCTCGGGGCCGGCGATCACCCGCATGATCCCCTCCTCGAGCTCCTCCTGCTGGATCGTCTTCTTGCCGCGGCGCGCAGCGAGCAGCGCGGCCTCGTTGACGAGGTTCGCGAGGTCGGCGCCGGTGAAGCCGGGTGTACCGGCGGCCAGTGTGTCGAGGTCGATCTCCGGCGCGATCGGCTTGCCCTTGGTGTGCACCTCGAGGATCTTGCGACGGCCGATGCGGTCGGGCCGGTCGACGACGATCTGGCGGTCGAAGCGACCCGGGCGCAGCAGCGCGGGATCGAGGATGTCGGGCCGGTTCGTGGCCGCGATCAGGATGATGTTGTCCTTCAGCTCGAAGCCGTCCATCTCGACGAGCAGCTGGTTGAGCGTCTGCTCGCGCTCGTCGTGGCCGCCGCCGAGCCCGGCGCCGCGATGGCGGCCGACGGCGTCGATCTCGTCCATGAAGACGATGCACGGCGAGGCCTGCTTGGCCTGCTCGAAGAGGTCGCGCACGCGCGAGGCGCCGACGCCCACGAACATCTCGACGAAGTCCGAGCCCGAGATCGAGAAGAACGGCACGCCGGCCTCGCCCGCGACCGCGCGCGCGAGGAGCGTCTTCCCGGTGCCGGGCGGCCCGTAGAGCAGCACGCCCTTCGGGATGCGCGCGCCGAGCGCCTGGAACTTCTTCGGGTTCTCGAGGAACTCCTTGATCTCCTGGAGCTCCTCCACGGCCTCGTCGACTCCGGCCACGTCCTTGAAGCCGATCTTCGGAGAGTCGGGCGCCATGCGTTTGGCGCGGCTCTTGCCGAAGCTCATCACCTTCGACCCTCCGCCCTGGACCTGGTTCATGAGGAAGATCCAGAACGCGATCAGGATCACGAACGGCAGGACCGAGATGAGCATCCCGAGCCAGGAGAAGCCCGCCGGGCCCTTCGAGTTCCAGTCGATGTTCTGGTCCTTGAGGACCGCGGTGATCTGAGGCACCGACTGGTCTGCCGGGTAGTGGACGGTCGCCTTCTTCGTCGCGTCGGGCCCCTTCGTGATCGAGAACGTGATCGCGCGCTTCGTCGGGTTGAACACCACGTTGTCGACCTGGCCGCTACGCGCGAAGTTGATGAACTGCGAGGTGCTGATGCTCTTCTCGTTGCCCGAGTGCTTGATCAGCGTCTGGCTCGCCAGATAGACGAGCAGCACGATCACGAAGAGCGGAAAGAGTGCTGAGCGGAAGAATCGATTCACTAGGCCTCTATCGGCAAAGGGTACCAGCGCACATGAACTCGACCTCTGCCCGTCTCATGGCGTGCGGACTTCCCGGAAGGCGGAGTTTTTCCTGCTAGAGACCCGTTCCGCCGAGGTCCTGGCTCATGACCGCGACGTACGGGAGGTTGCGGTAGCGCTCGGCGAAGTCGAGCCCGTAGCCGACGACGAAGCGGTCGGGGATCTCGAACCCGACGTAGCGCACGGGCACGTCGATCTGCCGCCGCGAGGGCTTGGTCAGCAACGCGCACACCTCGAGCGTCGCGGGCTCTCGCGACTCGAGGTTCCGCATCAGGTAGGAGAGGGTCAGGCCCGAGTCGATGATGTCCTCGACAACGAGGACGTCGCGCCCCTCGATGTTGATGTCGAGATCCTTGAGGATGCGGACGATCCCCGAGGAGTCGGTCGAGTCGCCGTAGCTCGAGATCGCCATGAAGTCGACCTCGCAGGGGATCGTCAGGTGGCGCATCAGGTCGGCCATGAAGAAGACGGCGCCTTTGAGGACGCCGATCAGGAGCAGGTCGCGGCCGCGGTAGTCGGCCGAGACCTCGGCGCCGAGCTCGGCGACGCGCGCCCGGAGCGTCTCTTCGTCGACGAGGATCTCGCCGACTCCGTACTCCAGGTCGGTCTCGAAGCTCTTCGTCTCGGTCACGCGTCCCTCCTGGCCCGGATGCCCGGGGCGTCGATAATTCCCGGCACGGCCACGACCTCCTGTCCGCGCACGACAAGCGGCCACGCTTCGCGCTCGGATCTCGGGATCTTGGCGTCGACGAACACGTCCTGGATCTTCTTGCGGCGCCCGGCAAGCCTGTCGCCGGGCCGCCAGCTACGTACCTTAAGGCCTGAGAGCTCGGATTCAATCCGCCACCGACCCCAGCGGACGTCTCCTTCCAGCGCGACCGGGGTCTGCTCGACCCAGACGCGGTCGTACTCGCGGACCGCGGTGAGGCCGTTGCCGAGATCGACCCGCCTCGAGCCGGCGCTCGCGGCGAGGAGGTCGTCGAGCCTCGACGGGCGCGGTTCGGCCAGGCGCAGGAGGTTTCGCTCGGCACCCGGATGCAGTTGGCGCAGGAGCGGGAGGATCTCCTCGCGGATCAGGCCCCGGCTCGTGTCGGGGTTGGAGCTGTCGGTGCGGAACTCGAGCCGCTCGGCCCGGCAGTAGGCCTCGGTCTCCTCGCGCCAGAGGGGAAGGAGCGGGCGCACGACTCCGTCCTCGCGCTTCGGCTTGATCGCCTTCGTGGAGCCGCTCGCGACGAGGCGGTAGATGACCGTCTCGACCTGGTCCGAGGCGGTGTGGCCGGTCGCGCGGAGCCGGTCGCGCGCGAACGAGTAGCGAAGCTCGCGGAGCGCGTCCTCGGTGGCGCGGGCAGGCGGCGTGGCCTCGACGACCTCGGCGCCGAGGACATCGCGGCAGAAGCCGGCGTCCTGGTCCGCCTCGCGGCCGCGGAGGCCGTGGTTCACGTGGAGCGCGTCGACGCGGTAGCCGAGCGCTCTGAGCGAGTGCCAGAGGCAGGTCGAGTCCGCTCCCCCCGAGACGAGCGCGGTCACGGCTCCGCCCGGCGCGATCAGCTCGTGAGTGCGGATGTGCTCTTCGATCCTCGACCGCAGCTCCCCGGGCGTGGCGCTCATGGAGACAGTCTTGCAGCCGCGCGCAAGCGTCACGCTTTCGTCACGAACGGGTCACACACGCGTGCGTACTTGCTGGTTACGCTCTCGGCGGGGAGGAGGCTGGGCGCGCCGTACTAAGGGGACCGCTCTGGGTAGCGGCTCGAGGCCGCCTTCGGATCAGAGCAGCGGGCTGAGGTCGCAGCCGCGGGCCGAGAGGGCCGGCTGTGCCTTCTCGAGCACGCCGTGCGCGTAGTTCGCCAGCCCGTAGGCGCGGTACATGTGCGGGCCTGCGTTGCCCTTGTGCTCCTGCAACTGCACGGCTCTCGCGTACTCCGTGAGCATCCCGACCATCAGCCGCCTCGTCTGCCGAAGCGACGGATCGGTCGGCCCCATTCCTTGAACCGTCTTCGCCGCGCCCCTCGCCTCCCGCACGACGTCGCTTCCGTCCGCGTCGCCGCTCTGGTACTGGTCGGCCCAGATGCCGAGCGCGGTCATGTTCGTCCGCGCAGCCTGGATGAACTGCCGATCGGGCGCCGAGCACGTGTGGGCAAGCGAGGGCCGCGCCCGCCCGGCATGGGCGAGCGTCAGCGCAAGCGTGAGCATGGCGAGAAGGCCAGCCGCAGTGAGGCCGAGGCGCCGCACGAACCCAATTCTCGGCACGACGCGCGAGCGTGACTACCCCCAAACCGGGGTATAGGCGAACTTGCCGCAAACGGCACGAATCGGTCAGAAGATCAGCGACCGGTACGAGGCCACGCGGCGCATGCCGATCGCCTCGTAGACCCGAATCGCCGGCGCGTTCTCCGCACGCACGAAGAGGCAGACGGCGGGCACGCGCTCGAGCAGGAGCCGGCAGAGGTCGCGCATGCCCCGCTGCGCGTACTTCTGTCCGCGCACGGCAGGGTCGACCCACACCTGCTGAAGCTGCACCGCGGACGGCGTCCACGCCGATGCTTCCGCCTTGAACAGGATCGTGCCGTCGTCCACCCAGATCCACGAGCGCCCGTCGTCGATCTGCATCCGCGTGCGCCAGCGAAAGCTCTCGGGGTCACGCGCGAGCGGGTCGATCCCGATCTCCTCGCGGTGCGCCTCCGCGCACGCGGGAACCAGCAGGTCGAAGTCGTCTTCGGTCGCAGGCCGCAGGCCCGTCTCCCCCGGCTCGGGTGGGCGCTCGAGGACGTAGACGGGTTGTCCCGGCCGGTCTTCGCGCGGCGACGGCAACTGGGCGCGGGCCGTTTCCCAGAGATCGGTGACCGCGCCCTCCTCCCCGATGAGCATAAGCGCGCGCCCGGCAGCGGCCACGTCCGCGAACGCGGCACATCCGGTCCCGGACGGAACGACGTTCGAGCCGACGTGGCACAGCGCCTCGAGACGGCCGTTCCCCTCCACTGCCGTGAAGCGTCCGTAGCCACGCCGCGCGACGTCCTCGAGGAACACGCGCTCGATCGGGTCCTCCGCGCAGAACGCGAGGATCTCGTCCAGCCGCGGCTGCTTGAGCGTGGGCATCGGCTCGCGACACTCTAGGCTTTCGGAATGCCGATCCACGTCCGCGCCGAACCGGGTGACTACGGCGAAGCCTGCCTCCTCCCCGGCGACCCCCTCCGCGCGAAGTACATCGCGGAGACCTACCTCGACAACGTCGTCCAGAGAAACGCGGAGCGGGGCATGCTCGGGTACTCGGGCGAGTACGAGGGCGCGCCGGTCTCCGTGCAGGCGACCGGGATGGGCTGCCCCTCGGCCGCGATCGTCATGGAGGAGCTCGTCCAGCTCGGCGTGAAGCGCTTCCTGCGCGTCGGGACGTGCGGTGGGCTGCAGCACGACCTGCAGCTCGGCGACCTGATCGTCGCCGTCTCGGCCGTCCCGGCCGACGGCACGGCGCGTCACTACGTGGGCGGCGAGCCGCACACGCCAACCGCAGACTGGGAGCTCGTCCACGGCGCCGTCCACGCCGCGAAGGAGCTCGGCCAGCCGGTGCGGGTGGGAGCGATCGCCTCGAGTGACACGTTCTACGACCCCGACCCCGAGCGGCACAAGCGCTGGTCCGAGCGCGGCGTGCTCGGCGTCGAGATGGAGGCCGCCGTGCTCTTCACGATCGGCGCGCTCCGGAGCGTGCACGCGGGCTGTCTCCTGACCGTGAGCGACATCGTGATCGGCGAAGAGTTCACCCGGATCTCGGACGACGACCTCCGGGCCGCCGTCGACCGGATGACGCGCGTCGCGCTGGCGACCGTGACCTCGAGCCCGAGCCATTAGCGAGACCGTCTTCCTCGTCAATCCGGCCGCCGACAACGGCTCGACGGGACGCCGCTGGCCGGAGCTCGCGCACCGCGCGGCTGCGCTCGGCGTCGTCGGGGACGCGCTCGTCTCGGAGCGGCAGGGCCAGCTCGGCGGGCTCGCCCGACAGGCGGCCGACGGTGGGGCAACGCTGCTCGTCGCGGTCGGCGGCGACGGCACCGTGAACGAGGTCGTGCAGGGGATTGCGGGGCGCGCCGGTGTCGAGCTGGCCGTGATCCCGCGCGGGACGGGCTTCGACTTCGTCCGGACGTACAAGATCCCGAAGCGGTTCGACGACGCCGTCGCGGTCGCGCGCGACGGCAGCACGCGAACGATCGACCTCGGTCGTGCCCGGTATCGCTCCTGGGAAGGGAGCGAGGAGGAGTCGTACTTCGCGAACATCGCGAGCGCCGGGATGAGCGGCGCGATCGCCAGGCGCGCGAACGACACCACGAAGGCGCTCGGCGGCAAGGCGTCGTACCTCTGGGCGACGTTCGCCGTCTTCGCCCGCTGGCAGAACGGCGAGGTGAACGTGACCGTCGACGGCGAGCGGCGGAGCGGCCGGATGCACGACGTCGTCGTCGCGAACGGCCGCTACTTCGGGGGCGGGATGATGGTCTGCCCGGACGCCGAGCCCGACGACGGCCTCTTCGACGTCCTGACGATCGGCGACCTCACGAAACGCGACCTGCTGCTGACCCTTCCGAAGACCTACCGCGGAAAGCACCTGCCGCACCCGAAGGCCGAGGTGCTACGAGGTGCCTCGGTCGAGATCGACGCGCCCGCCCCGCTCCCCGTCGAGCTCGACGGCGAGCAGCCCGGCACGACGCCGGTTCACTTCGAGGTGGTCGCGCAGGCGCTGCGCCTGCGCGTGCCGCGCTAGCTGCCCGCGTCCGCCTTCGGCTTGGGCTTCGGCTTGGGCTTCGCCTTCGCCCTCGTGGTTGTCGTCTTCCGCCCGCCGCCCTGGCCGGTGAGCTTCGCGACCCTGCGCTCGAGAGCAGCGACCCGCTTCTCGAGCTCGTCGATCCCGCGCACTTTCTTCTGCAGCTCGTCGACGCGCTCCCTGAGGTCCTTGCCGGCCTCGAGCACGCGCTGGGTCGCGGGCAGGTCGACGATGCGGCCCACGACGTCCTCGCCCCGGTCGGTCAGGATCCCGATCAGGTCCTGCTTGAGATCTCTCTTTGGCTCAGCCATTCGCTCCGCCTTTCGTCGGCCGCGGACCCTACTAGACCCTCCCCAGGCTACCGGGCGCCGACGCGCGTGACGACGTACTCGAGCTCGTAGCAGCCGAGCCTGTTCACGCGCGGGCACGTCGTGCCGACCTTCGACGGGCGGCCGCGGTGGCGGCCGAGCGACGCGACCGGGGACCTGAAGCGGTTGACGATCATCCCGGGCACGTCGTCGCCGTCGAAGGTCCCGACCTCCTGCGGCCGCGGGCACGGGGACATCGCATGCCCGGCGCCGTCCGCGTTGCCGAGCCGTCCCCAGTCGCATTCGCGCGTGAAGACGAACAGGCGCCAGGGCGCCGCGCGAGGGACGTAGAGGTTCACGGTCGGCCCGTTGCGGAAGACCTGGCCGTCACGCGCACGCACCAGGCCGTTGCCCCAGACCGTCCAGATCCCGCCCGCGTCCAGGTAGACGTTCCACTCGCCGGGCGGCGTGGAGAGCTGCTCGCCGTGCGTCGTCTGCTTCGAGCCGCACATCGCCGCGCCGTTCGGGCAGCCCGGATCCATCGCGCGCCGGACGAGCAGGCGCACGAAGCGGACGCGCAGATGGACCGGCGCGGGTGCTCCTGTCCAGCCGGCGAGGACGCGCTTCGCAACGACGAGCCTCCGAGCGGGAGCGTCGACCGTGACGGTCACGTCAACCCTGCGGCCGTGGACGCTCGTGCGGACTCGCGGCGCACCCGCGGAGCTGCCGGCGTCGAGCACGCGCACCTTCAGCCGGGAGCTTTTCGCCGGCCGCGGGGGGACCCGCAACGAGAAGGAGTACGTGCCGCTGATGTCCTGCCACCTGCTCTCGGTCGCGAGGCAGGCCTGGAACGCAACGCGGTCGCCCTTCGCCGCGTGCGCGCAGTCCGCCTCGACGCCTGCATAGGTCCGGTCGCTCGAGAGGTAGAGATCGCCCTCGCTCTCGCCGCGCGGGCTGAACGGCGAAGGCGCGCCTCCGCGCCGTGCGACCCACAGCGCGCGGTACGAGTGGATCTCGGTGCGCTCGCCCGCGGGCGTCCAGTGGCCGCAGTCCCAGATCCAGGAGCCGACGATCGCGACCCGGTCGCCCTTCTCGGGCCACGCGAAGCGGGGAAGCGCGGCCTGCTCGCGCTCGACGTGCACGCGCCCGGTCGAGGGGCTCGTGCCCGCGTAGTTGCCGGTGTGCTGGGCCGGGTCGCCGCCCAGGAGGCCCGTGTACGCCGCATCGGGAAGCACGTCGAAGTTGAAGTCGTAGGCGCGGTGGATGGGCGGCAGGTCCTCCTCGGTCGGATGCACGGCGAGATCGGGGACGTAGCGCGACGAGATGACGCCCTCGAGCCGCTGCGTCGGCGGCGGTGGGCCGCTCGCCGGCGCGTTGCGGTCGCCGACGTAGACCCAGGTCGGGATCAGCCGTTGCGTCTGGTCGATGTAGTTGCGGCCGCAGCCGTCGAGGATCGCCTCCTGCGGGTCGGGCGCGGGCGGGCTCGGGCTCCCGGCGAGCGCGGCAAGCGTGGCCGCGAGCCCTGCCGTCAGCACCGCCGCCACGAAGACGATGCGGACCCTGCGCGTCACTCGGTGATCGTGACCGGTGTCCCGGCCGCCGTCGCCGCGAACAGCCGCCGGAGCACGCGGTTGCGCACGCGGATGCAGCCGTTCGAGGCAGCGCGGCCGATCGACCACGGCTCGTTCGTGCCGTGGATCGCGACCGGGCCGCCCTGCGCCCAGTTCCGGAGGACGTTCGAGTAGGCGGAGATCCCGAGCGCGCCCGGGCCGTACGGGCCCGACGTGTTCGCCGGGATGAGCCGCTGGTTGACGTAGTAGCTGCCGGTCGGCGTCGGCGTGGCGCGCGAGCCGACCGCGACGACGGTCCGGAGCACCGGCCGCCCGTTTCGAAAGAGCGTGAGCCGACGCGCGGAGACGTCGACGCGGATCCGCGTCCTCACCTTGCCGACGTCGACCGCGCCCGCCCGCACGAACCCGGTGACACCGTTCGGCCGGACCGGGAGCTGCACGCGGTACCAGGCTGCGCGGCAGTCGCGTCGGCGCACCGATGCGAGCACGCGGAAGACGGTCGGGTAGCCGTTCCGGTTCAGGCGCCCGAAGCTCGCGAAGGGCCTCCGTCCCGGGCCTCGGTACGCGCGGGCGCGCGTGCGCACGACCGCCGCGACCGACACGCGGCTCGAGCCGACCCGCGTGGCCGCGCCGCTACGGCAGTGCGGGGCCGGGGCGGCCGCCGGAGCCACGCCGCCGAGCTCGCGGTGCGTCATCGAGCACGAGGCGGCGAGGAGACAGACCGGCAGCAGCGAAACGAGCGGAAGGTGTCGCACCCTGACGAGCTTAGTACCAACGCAAAGCAGGCTTTACCAAATCGCCACAATCTCCTCACCCTTTTTGGCGTCGTAGCTTCCGATTCCGTCGCTACGCTCAAATCGAGGACGATGACCCAGCTCTTCTCCCACCGGCGCTCACCCCACAAGCACGTTCCGGCCCGCACCTACGTCATGGTGCAGCGGCTCGGCGTCCCGTACGAGGTCGAGCGCACCGTCTGCACGAAGTGCGACCGGGTGCTGGACGAGCGGCCGCTCAAGCGCGCCGCAGCCTAGCCGCGCCTGCTACGGCTCCTCGCCGCGTAGCTCGGCGGCGACCTGCGGCAGGATCTCGCCCGCGGCGCCGTCGACCCGGAGCGACGCCTTGTTGTCGAACGCGGTCGGGCCGCGGTTGACGATCGCGACCTCGCCTCCAGCCCGGATCGTCTCGAGCGGGAGGCCGGCGACGGGGAAGACCTCGAGCGCGGAGCCCACGACGAGCAGCAGCGCAGCGCCACGTGCGAGCTCGTACGCGCGGTCGATCGCAGCCGGCGGCAGCAGCTCGCCGAAGAAGACGACGTCCGGCTTGAGGATCTCGCCGCACGACGGGCAGGCGGGAGCGTCCGCCTCGGCCAGGAGGCCGAGCACCCGCTCCAGCGGGTAGCGCTCTCCGCAGCCCGGGCAGCTCGCGGTGCCGATCGAGCCGTGCACCTCGACGACGTCGCGGCTCCCTGCGCGCTCGTGCAGGCGGTCGATGTTCTGGGTCACAACCGCCTGGACGAAACCGAGCCGCTCGAGCTCGGCAAGCGCGAGGTGGGCAGCGTTCGGCTCTGCCTCGGTCAGCATCGCGATCCGCGGCTTGTAGAAGCTCCAGACCTTGAGCGGGTCGCTCCGAAAGGCGTCCAGCGAGGCGTATTCGAGCGGGTCGACGTGCGCCCACATCCCGGTCGGCGAGCGGAAGTCCGGAATCCCGCTCTCCGTGCTCACGCCCGCTCCGGTGAGGACGACACAGGGCTGACGCGCGCGGATCAGCTCGGCGAGCTCCACGCTCAGCTCCTCGCGTGATCCGCGAGCACCTCGCGGATCAGCCGGCGGGCCGTCTCGGCGAAGACCGGGTTCGTGTCGACGTAGTAGGGCAGCGCGATCAGGCCGATCGAGAGCGCCCAGCCGCGGCCGCGCGCCCAGGTCGCGTCGTCGACGCCGAGCCTGTCGCGGAAGTTGTCCCTGTCGTCCGCGGTCAGCGCTCCCCAGGCGGCGATCATGTCGACCGCCGGGTCGCCGACGCCAACGCTCCCCCAGTCGATCACGCCGCTGAGGCGCCCGTCCTGCACGAGCAGGTTGGCGGGCAGAAGATCGCCGTGGATCCACACCGGCTGCCCGTCCCACTGCCGGCGCCTCGAGCGCGGCATCCCAGGCCGCGGTGGCGGCGCCTACGTCGATCGACCCGCCGAGCTGGAGCAGCGCCTCTCGGGCCGATTCGTCCTGCACCTCTGCCAGCGGCCGGCCGCGCCGCGCGGGCGGGCCCCCGGCGAGCTCGACCCGGTGCAGCGCCGCGACGAACGCAGCCAGCGACTCCGCGTCGCCGTCGCAGTCAGGGTGCTCGCCCTCGAGCCACGGGTAGATCCCCCACTCCCGGGGAAACTCCTGGCCAGGCGCTCCCTCTGCGAGCGGCACCGGGATCGCCACGGGAAGCAGCGGCGCGAGCCTCGGGCAGCCACTCGCGATCCCTCGCGACCCCGCCCGCGCCCCAGTCCATCCGGGGCAGCCGCACGACCATGTCGTCTCCGAGCCTGTAGAGCGCGTTGACCGTTCCGCTCGAGGGCACATGCTCGACCGGCAGGTCCGCCCACTCGGGAAACTGCGCGGCGAGCAGCCGCCGCACCAGGGCTGCGTCCGTCGGGAGCTCGTTCTCGTGCATCGTCAACACGATCGCGGCGATTGTAGGAAGGTAAGTGCCGTGGACTTCCGCTTCGAGACCGAGGTGCGCGTGCGCTTCGCCGAGACGGACGCGCAGGGCATCGCACACAACTCCGTCTACCTCGTCTGGTTCGAGATGGCGCGAATCGACTACCTCGCGCGCTTCCGCGGCGGGTACCCCGGCCTCCGCGCTGACGGGACCGAGGCGCTGACGATCGAGTCGCACGTGCGCTACATCCTCCCCGTGCGCTTCGACGAGCGGCTGACGGTCCGCTGCGCCTGCGGCGAGCTTCGCGGCGCGCGCTTCCGGTTCGACTACTCGGTCGAGCGCGAGGGCGAAGTCGTCGCCGACGGTTGGACGCGACACGCATGCGTCGACGCGGTCACCCACCGGCCGACGCGCGTCCCATCCTGGCTCGTCGACGAGATCGTCAGCGCCGAGGGCTAGCGCCGCCGGCGCCGGTCGGCCCGCTGGCCCCGCTCGCGCCGCTCGCCCCCTTCTTCGGAGGCGCCTCCACCACGCGCGGCTTCGTCCCGACGCGGACGACCCTGGGCTCGCCGCGGTACGTCGAGTACCACGTGTTGTCGTAGAGCAGCTTCCCGGACGGCTCGTACACCAGGCGACGCACGCTCGTGGAGCGGGAGGGCTCGCCGGTCTCGTCGACGACCGTCTCGCCCTTGAAGAGGGCCGGGTCGGGGATCTTCTTCACGGGCGGCGGGCCGGTGTCGACCAGCGGGCGTGTCTGGCTGACCACGCGGCGATGGGTCGACGTGCCGTAGAGGTCCACGACGAGCGACGACGAGCCGACGAACGTGCGGAGCAGCAGCCAGTGCGGGGTGTCGTTGACGAAGCGGAGGTCGACGTCCGGGTAGTCGACGGTCGCGTCGCGGCCCTGCGGGTAGTGGCTGATGTAGAGCGCGTGGTTCGTCCGGTCGGTGATCCTCAGGCCGGCCTCGTACGCGGCATTGAACACCGTCGTCGACACCTGGCAGACGCCGCCGCCGAGCCCGGTCGTGAGCTCGCCGTTGATGATGACCGGGGCCTCGAGGAACCCCTTGGCCGCCGTGCGCGCGCCGGTCGCCTGGTTGAAGGAGAACGTCGCGCCCGGGGCGATCACCTTGCCGTCGATCAACCGGGCGACGAGCTGGACGTTGTGGATGCGATTCGGGTCGCCGCCGTAGATCGTCTCGTAGCGCCCGACGCGCGAGCTGATCCCCATCGCCTTCGCCTCGGCGGTGGTGCGGTTGGCGGCCATCGACATCACCGTCACGCGCGCGCCGCGTCCCGTGGGCGAGAGCGCTGCCGACAGGATGTGCGCGCGGGTCGCGGGAACGTCGATCACGCGGCCCGGCCGGGACGGGATCACCGCAACGCCGCCGCTCGGGAGGATGCGGAAGCTCGCGTCGCGAGGCGGGCGGCCGACGCCCTTTGCGAGCCGCTTGAAGTACCCGGTGGCCGCCGGTCCTCCGATGGCGAGGGAGCGGGCGCCGTCGCGCGGTAGATCGAGCAGCGTCGCGAGCTGGCCCGCGGGGAGCCACCACGACGAGCGCCCGAGACTCATCCGGATCGGGTGGGAGAGCGCAGTGTTCACCTGTGCCACGACGGGCTGGAGGTCGGCGGTGGTCGCCTTCGGCCGGTCGACGACGACGGGGAGCGGCACAGGCTGTTCACGCTGGAAGCCGACCAGCGCCTGGACGATCGCCATTCCGGCGGTCTTGCTGTCGAGCGCGCGCCCGACCCGCCCGGCGACGATCTGCGGCTTGAGCCCGTGCAACATGATCGCCGCGTCCATGTGAGGGGTGCCGACCGCGCGGCTCATCCGCGCAAGCTCGAAGCTCAGGGCGCGCTGCCAGACGCGCGTCGGGGGCGTGACGTCCGCGCCGAAGAACCGGATCCCGACGCGGCGCAGGCCGCGGAGGGGCGGGACGCCCTCGCCCTGCTGCTGCGCGAGCTTGACGGCGGCGCTCCAGTCGGCCTCGATGCCGAGGTTCGCCGGCCTCAGGCGCCAGGTGTGGCCCTCGGCGGTGAACGTGACCGGGATGCTCGCGGTCGCGCGAGCCCGCTCCTGGAGCTTCGCGGTCGCCTCGCCGCTCGTCAGGCCTCCGACGTCGACCCCGGCGACCTGGACGCCGCCGGCGATGCGGCTCGGAGATCCGGAAAACGCCAGGCCGAGCACAACCCCGCCGATGACGAAGACCACTGTGAGCGCGAGCAGACGCTGAACGAGCAGCCGACGTGACCTGGCGCGCCGGCTGCTCCGCATCCGGACGGCGCTAGAACCTGCTTCCACCCGCAAGGGGCGCAGTCTAGCGACGTGTTCCGTCTACCGAAGCAGCGTCGCGATCACCTGGCGTTGGATCTCGGACGTGCCCTCCACGATCTGGAAGACCTTGGCGTCGCGAAGCCACTTCTCGACCGGGTGGTCGCGCATGATCCCGGCCCCGCCGAGCACCTGGACGGCGTCCGTCGTCACCCGCATCGCGGTGTCGGCCGCGAACGCCTTCGCGTACGACCCGAGGAGGCCCGCGTCCTCGCCGCGGTCGACGGCGGCGCAGGCGCGCCACGTCAGCAGGCGCGCGGCCTCGATCTCCATCGCCGCGTCCGCGAGCTTGAACGAGACGCCCTGCCGGGCGAGCAGCGGCCGGCCGAACGCCTCGCGCTCGCGCGCGTAGTCGAGCGCGTACTCGAAGGCGGCGCGGGCGAGCCCGACGGCCGCGGCGGCGACCTGTGGGCGCGAGACCGCGAAGAAGTCCAGCGCGATCTCCAAGCCTCCGCCCTCCTCGCCGAGCAGGCGGTCGGCAGGGATGCGCGCGTTATCGAGGACGATCGAGCCCGTGTAGGAGGCGCGGAGGCCGAGCTTCCGCTCCTTGCGACCCACGGAGACTCCAGGGTCGCCGCGCTCGAGCAGGAACGCGGTGATCGCGCCGTCGACCTTCGCGAAGAGGAGGGTGACTTCTGCGATCCCGCCGTTGGTCACGTACGCCTTCTCGCCGTTGAGGACGTAGCCGTCCGGCTCGCGCCGGGCTTCGGCGCGCATCGCGGAGAGGTCCGAGCCCGCGTGGGGCTCCGTGAAGGCGATCGCGGCAGTCGTTCCCTCCTTCGACGCAAGCAGGGGCAGGTAGCGCTCGCGCTGCTCGTCGGACCCGAAGGCGAGCAGCGGCCGGACCGGGAACATCGTCGCCTGGATGTCGGCGGCGAGACCCGCGCAGCCCCACGAGAGCTCCTCGGCCATGAGCGCCGAGGTGACCGCGTCGACGCCACCGCCTCCGTAGTTCTGCGGGACGGCGTAGGAGGTCAGGCCCAGCTCCGCCGCCTTCGCCAGGAGCCCGGCCGGGTACTCCTCGCGGTCGTCCCACTCCCGCGCGATCGGCCGCAGCTCCCGCTCGGCGAAGTCATGCGCGAGCCGTTGCAGGTCGCGCTGCTCGTCCGTCAGCTCGAAGGAGATCCCGCCGTTCACCTGACGCGAGACTACGCCTGGAAGTCAGACTTTGATAAAGCTACAATACGTAGCACCATGTTGGACGTCCCGACACGGCCACCACCCCCGACACCGCGACCGGACGAGCTCGAGGCGCTGATCGAAGAGGCGCGGCGCCGCCAACGGAGACGCCAGCGCATGGCTCAAGCAGCGGTTCTTGCAGCCCTGCTGGCGGCCGGGGCGGTTGCGTATTTCCTGTTTGGCGGACACCAGGGAAGCTCGCTGCCTCCCCACGCCGAGAGCCGGCCCGCAAAGGCGCCCACAGCACCGACCTCCCCTCCTCGCGGACCGCAGATCCTGTTCTCCACGAACCGCGTTCAACGGGGCGAGATCTACGCGGTCGACCTCGACGGGCGAAGGCTGGACCTGAGCCGGAGCCCGGCGGCCGACGTTTCGCCGACGGTCTCGCCGGATGGCAACTCGGTGGCTTTCCTGAGCGACCGGGGTGGACGCGGAGCGGCCTACGTGGTCGGCGTGAATGGGCGCGGCCTCAGGCGAATCTCGCCAAGGCTGTTCCCCGTCGACGCCGGAGGGCTGGCCGCCGGCTCGATCGTCTGGTCGCCGGACAGCCACCGTGTGGCGATGGCTGCCTCGACCGGCGGAGGGATGACTCTCTACATAGGCGACCTCGAGCGTCACTGGAAGGCGGTCGCCCGTATCCCTGGCGATGGGCAGGCGACCGCGTGGTCCCCCAATGGACAGATTGCGTACTACGCCAGCTTCGAGCCTTCGACGCCCGCCTGGTCTGCGGACGGACGGTTCCTCGCCTACAGGCGGAGCCGCAGGCTCATGGTCGTCGGGGTGCCCGGCGGTCACGGCCCGCACTGGCACCAGGAGAACGAGGTGCGTGTCGTCGACACCTCCGGACGGCGGGCGTGGGACGCGAAGGACGCCATTAACCCGATCTGGTCACGAGACGGCCGGCTGGCTGTCGACACCACCGATGGGGTCAACGTGTACGACGAGTACGGCCGCCTGCTGGATTCGTACCGCGGCCGGGTGCTCGGGTGGTCGCCGAGCGGCGATCGCCTCGCGACCGCGCGAAACGGGAGACTCGAGATCCGGGAGGGCGGGCTCGGCAACCCGATCATCAGTCTCAGAGCCACACCGATCTTTCAGTTCCAGTGGCCCGAGGACCGGATGATCGTTGTCTCGCACGGAAGCACAGCGGAGGCCGTCGACCCGTGGACAGGGCGCCGTTCGCGCCCACGCTTCATCGACCATGGGCTCTTCTCGGCCGACAGATCGCACGTCGCGGCCGTCCGGGGTGGGCCGCCCGGGAAGTACTCGCGGTGGACGGTGGCAGCCGCCAGTGCCGACGCCAGCAACATGCGGGTGCTTGCGCGGTCCGGGCTGTGCGGCAGCGACAGCGACGCGCCGCTATCCAGCCTTCAGTTCGCGGCCGCCGGTCGCGCGCTCGTCTATCAGGAGGCCTGTTTCAGCGGCCCGAACCGCCTGTACGCGGTCTCGCTGGACGGGACACACCTTCGGCGCGTGGACCGGTCGCGCCTCGATCCCGCCGACCGGACCGGAATCCCGCCTGCGTTGTCGCCCGACGGACGACAGGTCGTCTACTCACGCCTCACCGATCCGTCGTGCGACAAGGCGTGCGGGGCTGCTCTGTGGCTCATGGACCGGGACGGCACACACCGGCGGCAGCTAACCCATCCGCCGGTGAAAGCGGACCCCACCGAGCGCGACGACGGGCCAAGCTGGTCTCCGGACGGGCGATGGATCGTGTTCACACGGTCGACCAACCGCGCGCCGACCACGCTGTTCGTGGTCCCCGCAGCGGGCGGCCGGGCACGTTCTCTTCACGTCACCGGCTCTGGCCCGGTCTGGCTGGGAAAGCGAATCGCCTACATGGACGAGAACTACCAGAAGATCTTCACCGTGAGCCTCAGGGGCGGCGGCAAGCGGAGACTCGCGCGTGACAAGTCGGTCATCGGGCTCGCTCGGTCGAGCACCGGTTCCCTCGCGTACCTCGGGACCCGTGGAACCCGGATCACGTCCGGAGCCGTCCTTCGCATCATCGACCCGGCGGGACGAGCAACGAGCTTCCCGCTTCCGGTGAGGGCGTCTTCACTCGCCTGGTCGCCAGACGGGAAACGGCTACTCCTGTCGGCCAGCCGCGGCTCGGCGCCCACCGATCTCTTCGTCGTCGACGCAAACGGCAGGCACTTCAGGCGGCTGACCCGGAATATGGGCTACATCTGGACGATGGGCTGGCTCGAGCCCGCTAGAACGTGAAGAGTTCGATCCCGCCGCTCACCTCGAGCGCGACGCCCGTCACGTAGGCGGCAAGGTCGGAGCACAGGAACGCGATTGCGTTCGCGACCTCCTGCGGCTCGCCGACCCGTCTGAGCGCGGTCCGCCGGATCATGCGCTCGTTCATCTCCGGGTTGCCGAAGCCGAATGCCTCGGTGCCGATGATCCCGGGCACGATCGCGTTGGCGGTGATCCCGTGTCGCGCGCCCTCGAGAGCAAGCGTCTTCGTGAGGCCGATCACGCCGGCCTTCGTCGTCGCGTAGCTCGCCTGTCCGAAGCCGCCGAGCGTCCCGGCGACGGACGCCATCGTCACGATGCGCCCCCAGCCGCGCTCGACCATCCCCGGCCACACCGCCTGCGCGCAGTTGAAGACGCCGGTCAGGTTGACGCGCAGGTCGCGCTCCCAGAGCTCGGGCGACTGGTCTTCGAGCCTCGCGACGTGGTCGAGCGTGGCTGCGTTCGCGACGAGGATGTCGGGCGGTCCGAGCTCGGTCGCGACGGCCGCGTCGACCTGTGCGCGGTCGGTCACGTCACAGCGCACCGCGACTGCGCGTCGCCCGAGCCCGCGGATCTCCTCGGCCGTCTGCTCGGTGTAGACGAGCCCCTGCGCGCGGGCGACCTGCGCGAGCGCGCCGTAGCTCTCGGCCTCTTCCCCGGAGTCCGACTCGAGCTGGATGTCGGCGATGACGACGTCCGCGCCTGCCCGCGCCAGGGTCAGCGCGTCGGCCCGCCCGAGTCCCCGCGAACCCCCGGTGACGAGTGCCACTCGCCCCGAGAGATCGATCTCAATCGTCACGGGGTACTGAGGCGCCGCTTGCGGCGCCGCTCTCAGGATGGCCGGCTATGCCGGGCATCCGTCTGTAATGACCGATCGGCCCGTGCTAGGACTCGCCACGGGGAAGAAATATCTCGCGGGCGATCACGAGCCGCTGGATCTGCGAGGTGCCCTCGTAGATCTGGAACAGCTTCGCGTCGCGCATCAGCTTCTCGACCGGGAACTCCTTGATGTAGCCGTAGCCGCCGAAGATCTGCACGGCATCGGTCGTCACCTTCATCGCCGTGTCCGCCGCGAACCGCTTCGCGTACGACGACTGGAGCGTCGCGCGCTTCCCCTGGTCGAGCAGCCACGCCGCCTGCCACACGAGCAGCCGCGAGGCCTCGATCTCGGCCGCCATGTCGGCGACGAGGAAGTTCACGCCCTGGTTCATCGCGATCGGCTGGCCGAACTGCACGCGCTCGCGCGAGTACTCGACCGCGTGCTCGAACGCCGCCCGCGCGACGCCGACGGCGCCGGAGGCCGTTCCCGGCCGTGTGCTGTCGAGCGTCCGCATGGCGAGCTTGAAGCCCTCGCCCTCCTCGCCGAGCCGGTTTGCCGCAGGGATGCGAACGTCCTGGAACGCGACCGCCGAGGTGTCCGTGGCGCGCTGTCCCATCTTGTCGAGGTGCTTCTCGACGGTCACGCCGGACGCGTCGGTCGGGACGACGAACGCGGTCAGGCCGCGGTGGCCGGCCGCCTTGTCGGTCGAGGCGAAGACGACGAACCACGACGAGTGGCCCGCGTTGGTGATGAACATCTTCGAGCCGTTGAGGACGTAGTCGTCGCCGTCGCGGACGGCAGTCGTCTGGATCCCGGAGACGTCCGAGCCGGCGTTGGGCTCCGTCAGCGCGAACGAGCACAGGATCGGCTCCTCCAGCAGCGGCGGCAGCCACTGGCGCTGCTGCTCGTCGGTGCCGGCCAGCAGGACCGGCAGCGAGCCGAGGACGTTGCCGATGATCGAGGTCCCGATCCCGGAGCAGCCCCAGCAGAGCTCCTCGCCGATCAGCGCGCCCTCGAGCGCCCCGAGCCCCGCCCCGCCGAGCTCCTCGGGGATGTGCGGGTTCATCAGCCCGACCTCATGCGCCTTCGCGACCACGTCGGCCGGGTGCGTCTGGTGCTCGTCGTACTCGGCCGCCTTCGGCCGGATCTCCTTCTCGGCGAACTCGTGGGCGAGCTCGCGCAGCGAGCGCTGCTCCTCCGTCAGGGCGAAGGAGACGCCGGTCCCGATTGCCTCTGTGGTCGCCATGTCGCTGTTGACTGACTGATCAGTCAAATCGTAGCGCCGGCCTCGCTCTACCGGAACCCCACTCCGGCCGGCGCCGGAGCGAGCGGGCTGCCCGCGAGACCCTCCAGCGGCTCGGGCTCGTTGTAGGCGCTCGGCGCCACGTCGTTGGGCGCGTCGGGGTGGAACAGCGAGGCGAGGTACTGGATCTGGCCGCGGCCGGGCCCGAGCTCGAACATCCCGCCGCCGTACAGCCCGATCCCGCGCTCCCGGCAGAGGTCGTAGAAGGCGAGCACCTCGCGGAGATAGCCGAAACGCGACGGCTTGGAGTTCAGCGTCCTCGGCGGGAACGTGAGCTCCTCGACGTCGGCGACCGAGTGGATCGGGGCGTCCCAGGTGACGCGCTCGCGATGCGGCTCGAGAACCAGGTCGGTCTCGGCGGTCATGGCCGGGTCCTCGATGAACGCGTTCGGGAATCCCTCGGCCACGCGGCGGTAGAGGTCGAGGTCGGGCGGCGGGTCGCCCTCGGAGCGGTAGTAGGCCTTGAGGTCGACGGTGACGACCGCGTCGGTCGCGGCGAGTTCGGCGATCAGCTCATCGGTCCAGTCGCTCGCCGGATCGAGCTTGAAGCGCAGGTTCTGGTCGAGCTCGAGCCAGCGGTGGATCTTCGCGGCGCTCGGCGGGTCGCCGAGGCCGGGCGAGACCACGAAGGCGACCGGCTCGGGCTCACGGCCGACGAACTCCGCAAGCGAGACATCTGCCTGGCGCAGCGCGAGGTCGAGCGCCGCGCTCTCGTAGGCCCACCGGCGGTGCGGGTCGGGCATCTCGAGCACGTCCGAGTAGCTCTCGAGCGTCCACGAGCCCGCGAGCGGAAGGATCGCGCCTCCCGCCTGTTCCTTGTCGTGGTGCTCGGCGTACCAGGTGACGTCCTCTCCGACGCCCTCCTCACCGCCGGCCCGCAGGTGCACGACGGTCGTGACGCGGGTGAATCCGCGCGTGACCGGCCGCTCCAGCCGCTCGAGCTCGTACGAGTCGACTTGGAGCGGAAGCTCTGCGAAGCGCTTCCATAGACTCTGGGCCATGGAGTTCGACCTTACCGATGAACAGCGACTGATTCAGGAGACCGTGCGCTCGTTCGTCGACGAGCGCGTCCTGCCGAACGCGATCGAGAACGACATCGAGCACCGCCTGGACATGGGCGTGATCGAGGGCATGGCCGAGCTCGGTCTGCTCGGAATCGCGATTCCGGAGGAGTACGGAGGCGCCGGGCTCGACTTCGTCGCCGAGGCGCTCGTGTGCGAGGAGATCGAGCGGGGCGAGGCGGCGTTCCGGACTCTGATCTCGGTTCACGTCGGGTTGAACTCGCTGGCCTTGCTGCGCTACGCGAACGAGGAACAGAAGCAGCGCTACCTCGTGCCGCAGGCGAAGGGCGAGAAGCTCGCCTGCTTCGGGCTGACCGAGCCTGGCGCGGGATCGGACGTCGCGGCGATGCGCACCACGGCCCGCCGCGAGGGAGACACCTACGTCCTCAACGGCCAGAAGAACTGGATCTCCTACGCGAGCGTCGCCGACCACCAGCTCGTGATCGCGAAGACCGACCCTGACGCGAAGCACAAGGGGATGTCCGCGTTCATCGTCGAGCGCTCGTGGCCGGGCGTCTCGACGCTGGACACGGAGAACAAGCTCGGCATCTGGGCCGGCTCGACCGGGGAGCTCTTCTTCGAGAACGTCGAGGTGCCGGCCGAGAATCTCGTCGGCGAGGAGGGCCAGGGGTTCGAGATCGCGATGTACGGGCTCGACCAGGGCCGGTTCACGGTCGCCGCGGGGGCGTGCGGGGTGATCCGCGCCTGCCTGGAGAGGTCGGTCGAGTACGCGCGCGAGCGGGAGACGTTCGGGCAGGCGATCGGCCACTACCAGTTCGTGCAGGACATGATCGCGGAGATGGTTCTCGGGTACGAGACGTCGAAGCTGCTCGTGATGCAGGCGGCGTGGATGAAGAACGAGGGCCGGCGGAACACGCGCGAGACGTCACTGGCGAAGTGGCACGCGACCGAGTCGGCGTTCCGCGCGGCGCACCTGGCGATCCAGGTACACGGGGCGTACGGCTACTCGTCGGAGTACGGGATCGAGCGGTACTTCCGGAACGCGCGGGCGCCGATCATCTACGAGGGGACGACGCAGATCCACAAGCTGATGCAGGCCGAGCACGCGCTGGGATACCGGCAGCTGAACGGCCGCGACGGCGAGGCTTCGCCGCTGTGCTCGTGGGCGCCCGCGCTCGCCGCCGTCCACCGCCAGCGCGCAGCCGCCAGCGCCTGACGTTCCCTACCTGAGCTCGGGACGCGTCTCTTCGGGGCGTGTCCGAGGGACTGTCCCCGGGACATGGCCGAAAGCGGCGGCTCGATCACCGCACGGCGCGAAACAGGCCGCCCGACCACGGCCATTCCTCGGCTCGCGCGCAGAGGCCGGCATCGACCGGGTTGTTGAAGACGTACCGGCAAGCGTTCTCCCAGTGCTGCTCGCTGTTGAGCACGCGCGCCGAGAAGCGGTTCTCGAAGAGATGGCCGCGCCGCTCGTACCGCAGGTTGAAGCGCTGCGCGTAGAGCCCGTTCAGGCGGTGCATTGCTGCGGAGAGTGCCGGCCGCGGAGCCGCGGCAATCACGTGGAAGTGGGTGGTCATGAGGCACCAGGCGTCGATCCGCAGGGCGAACCGCGCTCCGGCTCGAACAAGCAGTTCTCGGAATGCAGCGCGATCGAAGTCGTCACGGAAGATCTCCGATTTCGCCACACCTCGGCTCGTGACATGAAAGAGCCCATCGGGTAAGTCGCGTCTCGGTCCGCGCGGCACGATCGGTCAAAGCTAGATCCGCCGCGCGCTCCTGGCGTGTCAGCGAGTCACTATCGGCGCAACGACGACACACCTTGCTGGCAAGTGTCCGTTTCGGACACGGCCCGGGGACTGTCCCTCGGACACGGCCCGAAGAGCCAAGCCGCCTCAGGGCCCCGCGCCCGCCTCAGACCACCGGCACCTCGACCTTTGTCTGCGGCTCGATCTCCATCAACCGCACGAGCAGCGGAATCGCCGCGAGGATCATCACCCCGCAGATCGGCCACAGCACCTGATACCCCTCGGTCGACTGGAAGTACGGCCGGGCCAGGTCGATCGACAACCCCGCGAGCGGCGCGCCGACGAGGATCCCGATCCCTTTCGTCGTCGTCGCCAGCCCCGACGCAGCGCCGCGATGCTCCTCCGGCACGATCTTGTAGAGCAGCCCCCACGCCAGCGTCATCACGGTCCCGCCCGCGATCGCGACCGGGATGATCAGCGCGAAGAACCAGGCATGCCACTGCGACGCGAGCCCGGCGACCATGAATCCGCCGCCGTAGATGAACGACGCGAAGAAGCTCACGCGCGCGAGCCCGAACCGGTCTCCAAGCCGCCCTGCGAGCATCGCTGCGATCACGTAGCCCACCGCAACCGCCCCCAGCACCGCGGACGACATCACCTTCGACTGGTTCAACCCGTCGATCACGTACAGCACCACGAACGTGCGGGCCGCCGCGAACGCCCCTTCCCACAACGAGTTCGCGATCAGGAACCGACGAACGTCGCCATTCTCTCGGAAGATCCGCCAGCTCCGCCGTACGTACGCAGAGACCCCCTCGAAGACCCGCCCGTGACCGCCGTCCTCGCGCACGAGCCGGATCGTCAACCCGCACGCCAGCGTCGTCAGCACCGCGGCCAGGAGAAACGGCGCCGGCCGCCAGACCTTGAACAGCAGCCCACCGCCGACCAACGCGGCTCCGAGCGCGATCCCGCGCAGGATGTGCTGAACGCCCTGGGAGCGCGCGAACACAGAAGGCGGCAGGACGTCCGGGTACAGCCCCCGATACGGCGGCTCGTACACGTAGTAAGCGAAGAAGAACCCGAGCACGACCACGACCGTCGTCCAGAGGCTCGGCATGAACGGCATCAGCAGCAGACAGAAGCCCATAGGCGGAAGCGCGACCAGCATGAACGGCCGCCGCCGCCCCATCGGCGTGTGGAACGTGTCGCTCCACGGCCCGATCACGGGCGAGATCAGAAGCGCAAACACCCCCTCCGCGCCGAGGATCACGCCGATCAACCCGCCGGAGTCGGTGAAACGGTTGAGGAGCGGCGGCAGGTACGCGGCCGTCGTCGTCAGCGAGAACGCAAGCCCGAACGCACCGAGCCCGAGCGTCCAGAGCAGGCTCCGCCTCACCGGCGGCACGGCGACGAGCGCCTCCGAGGCCTGCGTGGTCGACATCTAGGCCGGCGCGCCGGCGCCCGCGTGGTCCAGGGCCAGGCCGCCGGTCACGATCTCGATGACGGTGTGCTCGGCGCGCGCGAGATCGTCGTCCGAGTACGGAAGCCGGCCCAGCACCCAGCCGGTCAGCAGCTCGTCGACCGCGCCGTAGAAGACGTAGCTCGCGAGCCGCGCGTCGAGATCGCGACGCATCGAGCCGTCCGCCTGTCCGCGTTCGACGATCTCCTGGATCGCCGCGAACGAGGCCGCGATCTCGTCCAACTCGCCCTCGAGCAGCTGGCTCCGCGTGACCTCCAGCACGAGCACGCGCACGAGATCGGGGTCGCGCCGCCACGAGCGCAGGAGGATCTGGGCGACCTTCCGAAGCTGCTCGGGCGGCGAGTCGTCGCCTTCCTCGACGCTCCGGATCGTCTCGATCAGCTCGTGCCACGTCTCGCGGAAGACGCTACGGAGGACCTCCTCCTTCGACTCGAAGTAGTGGTAGAGCAGCCCGTGGGCGACGCCGGCCTCCTCCGCGATGTCGCCGACCCGCGCCGCGTGGTAGCCCTTTCGCGCGAAAACCCGCACCGCGGCGTCCAGTAGCAGCCGGCGCTTGTCCTTGTTGGAGCGGTCCGGCACGGCCGTCTGAGTGTAGTAGCTTCGACGGGGGTGGAACCCCTCGCGGATCTCCTCGTCGTCGACCTCAGCCGCTACCTCCCCGGCCCGTTCTCGAGCCGAGAGCTGCAGCGCCTCGGCGCGCGCGTGATCAGGCTCCAGGCGCCCGGCGGCGACCCGCTCCGGGAGCTGGCGCCCGCCTGGCACGACGCGCTGAACGAGGGCAAGGAGTCGGTCGAGATCGACCTGAAGGCCGACCCCGAGGCAGGCCGCGCGCTCTGCTCCGACGCCGACGTCGTGATCGAGAGCTTCCGCCCCGGAGTCGTCGAGCGTCTGGGCGTCGGCCCCGACGACCTGCCCGACACCGTCGTCTACTGCTCGTTCACGGGCTTCGGCCCCGACGACCCGAGAGCCGGACACGACCTCAACTACCTCGGCTGGGCGGGCCTGCTGGAGGACACCGCCCCAGCCCTCCCGCCGGTGCAGATCGCCGACCTCGCCGCCGGCGCCCTCTCGGCCGTCGCGGAGATCCTCGCCGCGCTCCTCGAGCGCACCCGCACCGGCAAGGGCAGGCGGATCACGATCTCGCTGACCCACGGCTCGCACCGCCTCGCCTCACACCGCCTCGGAGGCGAGCCGATCCCCCGGCTGCTGACCGGCGGGCTCGCCTGCTACCGCATCTACGCGACCGCGGACGGCCGCCACCTGACCGTGGCCGCCCTCGAGCCGAAGTTCTTCGACCGCCTCTGCGAGCTCATCGGCCGTCCCGATCTGGCCGACAGCCAGTGGGGCCCCGACCAGGAACAGCTCGCAGACCAGCTCGCGCAGGTGTTCGTCGCCAGGCCGCTCGCCGCCTGGCTCGAGCTCTTCGACGGCGAGGACGTCGGCGTCGGCCCGGTCGCGACGCTGGCCGAGGCCGCGGCCGACCTCGCGCCCTAGCTCGCCTCGTCCTCGTCCGAGTGGGCCCGGGGGATCGCCTTCGTAAGCTGCCCGAGCGCCTGCGTGATCTCGCTCGGGATGATCCAGATCTTGTTGGCGTCACCCTCCGCGATCTGCGGAAGCATCTGCAGGTACTGGTAGGCGAGCAGCTTCGGGTCGGCGTCGCCGTCGTGGATCGCCTTGAAGACGGTCTCGATCGCCTTCGACTGACCCTCGGCCTGCAGGACGAGCGCCTGGCGCTGGCCCTCGGCCTTCAGGATCGCGCTCTGCTTCTCGCCTTCCGCGGTCAGGATCTGCGACTGCTTGACGCCCTCGGCGGTCAGGATCGCGGCGCGCTTGTCGCGGTCGGCTCGCATCTGCTTCTCCATCGCGTCCTTGATCGTCCCGGGCGGGTCGACCGCCTTCAGCTCGACGCGGTTGACGCGGATGCCCCACTTCCCCGTCGCCTCGTCGAGCACGCCGCGGAGCTGCGCGTTGATGTTGTCGCGCGAGGTGAGCGTCTCCTCGAGCTGCATCCCGCCGATCACGTTTCGCAGCGTCGTCACGGTCAGCTGCTCGATCGCCTGGATGTAGTTCGCGACCTCGTATGTCGCCGCCTTCGCGTCGGTGATCTGGAAGTAGAGGACCGTGTCGATGTTGACGGCGAGGTTGTCCTCCGTGATCACGGGCTGCGGCTTGAACGAGACCACCTGCTCGCGCAGGTCGATCCGCTGGCGCACGCGGTCGACGAAGGGGATCACGATCGCGAGCCCGGGCGAGAGGGTCTTGTGGAACCTGCCGAGGCGCTCGACGACCGCGGCCTGCGCCTGCGGGATGACCTTGATCGTGCGCCACAGCGTCAACAGGACGAGGAACGCGATTCCCAGCAACACGATGAGCGGCGCCATTGAAGCCCCCTTACTCGTAGACGAGGGCGGTAGCGCCCTCGATCTTGACCACCTCGACCCGGGTGCCCGGCTCGAAGACGTCCCCCTCCATGAATGCCTTTGCAGACCACTCCTCGCCGCCGATGCGGACGCGGCCGCCGTTGACGTCGACCCGCTGGAGGACGAGCGCCTTGGTTCCCGGGAGCGCGTCGGTTCCCGTCCGGAGCGCGGCCGGCATGCGAACGTGCGCCTTGGCGATGGGCCGGAGCAGGGCCAGCGACGCGAGCGAGCCCACGATGAAGACGATCAGCTGCACGACGGCACTCAGCCCGAGCAGCGCAAAGAGGCCGGCCAGCACCGCGGCGAGAGCGACCGGGCCGAGGAAGAACAGGCCGGGCGTGAAGATCTCCCCGACCGCGAGCAGCACCGCCGCGATCGCCCAGACGGCCCAGGATGGCACAGACCGATCCTATCTCCGGTTGGGGCTCAAACCTAGCGCCGCAGGCAGGGCGAACAGGTCGGGCAAGCGGTCTCCGAGCTCCGGGTAGCGCCCGTCCCGGTCGAGCAGGAACGCGACCTCGATGCCTGCAGCGCGGGCGCCCTCGATGTCGTCCTCGGGCGAGTCGCCGACCATCGCCGCATCGGCCGGCTCGACGCCGATGCGCCGAAGCACCTCCTCGAAGATGGTCGGGTGCGGCTTCGTCCGGCCGAAGGCTCCTGAGCCCAGGGCCGCGTCGACGTCCAGCCGGTGGTGCGCGACGAACTCGTCGAGGTTGCGGCCAGTGTTCGACACGAGACCGAGCTTGAGCCCGCGCGAGCGCAGGTCGGCGAGAACGGGTAACGCATCCTCGTAGAGCTCGAAGTGCTCGGCGTGCTCCCAGGCCCGCGTCATCGCGACCGCGCACTCGTAGGCCGAGTCGGCGTCGCCGCCCATCCCGCGGATGATCCGCTCGGTGAACGCGACCCAGATCTCCTCGTCGTGCTCGAGCTCCGGGTGTCGCTTGATGCCTTCGACCGCGTTCTCCCGCGCCTCGCGGTAGCGGGAGGGGTCGAGATCGAGCCCGAAGCGCGCGCCCAGCCGCTGGTAGCCCTCAGGCCCGAGCTCCGGGCCCGGGCGGGCGATCGTGAAATCAACGTCGAACAGGACCGCCCTCAGCATCAACCCGCCTCCACCAGCCAGCGCGCGGTTTCTACATGCGTGTCGTGGACCCTCCCGTTGAACGCCCATGCAAGCGTCTGGCCGATCGCCCAGCCGCGCGCACGCTCGCGGTCGAGGCCCAGGTCGGCGCTGAGCCTGTCGAGGCGGCGCAAGGCGTCCGCGCGAGAGTGACCGAGCTCCCGGGATCGAACGATAGGCGCAAGCCCGAACTCGCGTTCACCCGCTAGCGGCTTCGGGTCGATCGCGAGCCAGGGCTCGCGCTGCGCGGCGAGGACGTTCTCGCCGTGCAGGTCCTGGTGTAGCAACACCTGCTCACCCTGCGTCGGGGCAAGCTCGCGCAGCGCTTCGAGGCCCGCGTCGAGCAGGCGCCGCTCGAACGGCCTGCCGAACCGCTCCCAGGTCGCCTCGAGCCCCTCGAGCCACCACTCGGCCTCCGCGGCGAGCGGCCGAAAGGGCTGCCTCGCCGGCTTCCAGAGCCGCGGTAGGAGCTCGACGAACACGTCCAGCGCGGTCTCGGCGCCCGCCGCTGAGAGCGGAGTCCCCGGCACGCAGCGCTCCAGCAGCAGTGCGTGCTCGTGCTCGTCGTGGGCAAGCAACCGCACCGCCCCGTCCCCGCCCCAGAGCTCGAGCGCTGCCGCCTCGTGCTCGCTCTCGCGGTGCGCCTCCTGGATCTTGAGCACGGCCTCCTCGCCGTCGGCGGTGACGGCTGCCTGGACGACCACGGACGCGACGCCGCCCGCGTAGGGCTCGCCGAGCGTCAGGCCCCAACGCTCGATCAGGCCGGCGCCGGCCAGCGGTACGCGTCCGCCTGACGGTTCTTCAGCGAAGGCAGCTTCTCGCGGACGTCGCGCAGTCGCGCACGATCGAGCTCGGCGGAGATGACCGTCTCCTCGTCGGGCGCCTGCGCGAGCACGATCCCCCACGGGTCGACGATCAGCGAGCGCCCGTACGCGGGCTTGCGCGGCATCGTCTCGCCGACCTGTGCCGGAGCCGCCACGTAGTACTGGTTCTCGATCGCGCGCGCTCGCATGAGCACGTGCCAGTGGTCCTTGCCGGTAGGCGTCGTGAAGTGCGCGGGGACCGTCACCAGCTCAGCGCCTTCGAGCGCGAGGATCCGGTACAGCTCCGGGAAGCGGATGTCGTAGCAGACCGTCAGCCCGATCGGCCAGCCCTCGCCGCGGACGACAACAGGCTCGTCCCCCGGCTCCTCGGCCTCCGACTCGCGGTAGACGTGGCCGTCGACCTCGACGTCGAAGAGATGGATCTTGCGGTAGACGCCGAGCAGCTCTCCGTCGGGCCCGAACGCGAGCGAGGTGTTCGAGAGCTTCTCGCGGCCCTCGCGCTTCTCCGAGATCGAGCCGCCGATGAGCGTGATCCCGTGCCGCCGCGCCCAGTCGGCCATCGCCGCCACCGACTCGCCCCCCTCGAGCGGCTCCGCGGCTGCGTGCAGCACCTCGGGAGAGCCGATCGCGTTCCACTTCTCCGGGAGCGCAACGACGTCGGCTCCGGTCGCGGCCGCGCGCGCGACGAGCCGCTCGGTCTTCTCGAGATTCGCCGCCTTGTCCGGGCCGCTCGTCAGCTGGACGCAGGCGACGCGCAGGGTCTCTGACACGGCAGCAGGATAGCTTTCGGCCATGGACGCGACCGCCGCCGCGCCGTCGCGCGCACGCGTGCTGCAGGCCTTCCGCAGCCGCAACTTCCGCCTGCTCTGGACCGGCCAGGCGATCTCGCTGCTCGGAGACACGGCCTTCGTGGTCGCGCTCGGCTGGCGGACGTTCACGCTGACAGGCTCGGCGACGTCGCTGAGCCTCGTCCTGATGCTGCAGGGGGTCGGCCTGCTCTCGACGGTACTCGTCGGCGGGGCGCTCGCCGACCGCTACGACCGCCGCACGCTGATGCTCGTCTCCGACGCGGCTCGCTTCGTGATCATCGGAGCGCTTGCCGTCGTCGACGCCACGGGACACCTGAGCCTCGGCTCGCTTCTGGTGATCGGCTTCGTCGAGGGCCTGGCGACCGGGTTCTTCACGCCCGCGCTCGGCGGGATGATCCCGCTGATCGTCGAGGAGCCGAGCCTGGGCTCCGCGAACGCGCTCCTCGGCATGGCGCGGCAGACGAGCCTCCTGATCGGTCCGGCCGTCGCGTCGATCCTCTACGGCGTCGCCGGCTCGACGGTCGTGTTCGGGTTCAACGCGGTCTCGTACCTCGCCTCGTTCGCGTTCGTCTACGCGACGCGGCCGCGCCGCGCCGAGCGCTCGCCGGGCAAGGGAACGTTCCGCGAGATCGGCGCCGGGATCCGCTACGTCACGGGCATCCCGTGGCTCTGGGTGACGATCTCGCTCTTCGCCTTCGTGCTCATGTTCCAGTGGGCGCCGATCCAGGTGCTGACGCCGAAGCTGATGCGCGACCACTTCCACCTCGGCGTCGGCGCGTACGGCCTCGTCTTCTCGCTGCTCGGGGCGGGAATGCTGGTCGGGAGCGCGCTCGTCGGCCAGTTGAACCCGCAGCGCAGGCGCGGGCTCGTCTCGTATCTGATCTGGATCACGAACAGCGTGCTCGTGATCGTCTTCGCGCTCTCGCCGTGGTTCGAGCTCGCGGCCGCGACCGCGTTCGTGCGCGGCATCTGCATCGGGTTCGCCATCACCATCTGGGAGACGATGCTGATGCAGCTCGTGCCGCAGCACATGCTCTCGCGCGTCGTCAGCCTGGACTGGTTCGGCGCGCTCGGTCTGACGCCGTTCGGCCTCGTGCTCGCCGGCGCGCTCGCTCCACTCGCCCCGCCGGGGACGATCATCGCCCTCGGCGCCTGCATCTCGATCTGCTTCGTCGCTGGCGGGCTACTCTCACGGCAGATCCGGACGATCGACTGATGAGCCCCGTCTACTGGAAGCCGAAGTACGGCACGCGCTCGAGCCGCCACAAGGCCTGGGTGCGCGAGCAGGCGCGGCGCGACGAGGCGCTGAAGCGAGAGCCGCAAGTCTCCCTCCGCGATCGCCTGAGGAAGCTCTTCAGGCGCTAACCTGTGGCCTGCTCGGGGTGTGGCGCAGCCTGGTAGCGCGCTCCGTTCGGGTCGGAGAGGTCCCCAGTTCAAATCTGGGCACCCCGATCGAGGACGGGGGAACCGGACTCGGTTCTCCCGTCCTTTGCGTCCGTCGTGGCGCATGATTATTCTTCGAGGCGAATGAGCAGTTCGGGGAGGCAGGACCCCTGATTCCTGTCACACACTCAACGAGGGACTCATGCAGCCCGTCTGCGCTGGAGCGCGAGGCGGGCTTTTTCATGCGTAGCTGCGATCGAGAGGAGAACGATGGCAAACCATCTGACGCCTGAAGAGCTGTCCAAGGAGCTCGGAATCGAGCGGACCGAGGTGATCCGGGTCTGCGTCGAAGAGGGGATCCCGATCTACCAGGGCAAGATCGACAAGTCGCTCTTCCAGGCGCAGCTCGAGGCGCTCGGCGCCCTGCCTCAACACCACTAGGTAGGAGCTACTTCCGGGCGGCTGCGCGCTTCTTCGGCGCTGCCTTCTTGCGCGCGGCGGGCTTGGCGCGATCCTTCTGGCTTGCGGCAACGCTCTGCTTGAGCGCTTCCATCAGGTCGACGACCGGCACGTCCTCCACCGGCTCCGGGACGGCGATCTCCTCGCCCTTCAGCTTCGCCTCGAGCAGCTCGCGCAGGTTCTGCCGGTACTCGCTGTGCAGCTCCTCCGGCTCCCAGGTGCCGACCAGGCTGTCGATCAGCTGGCGCGCGAGGTCGAGCTCGGGCTCGTTGACGTCGATCGCCTCGACCGCCTCGTCGATCTCCGCCTGCGAGCGAACGTCCTCCGCGAGGAAGAGCGTCTCGAGCACGAGCGCGTCGCCCTTCGGGCGGATCAGGCAGAAGTTCTCGTTCCCGCGGATCACCATCCGGCCGACGGCTGCCATGCCCGTCTCCTTCATCGCGTTCAGGAGCAGCACGTAGGGCCGCCGCTGGGCCTCGGCGCTCGACGGCGCGAGGAAGTACGTGCGGTCGAAGAAGAGTGGGTCGACCTGCTCGAGGGGCACGAAGCGGGAGATGTCGATCGCGCGCGAGGTGTCGTGCTGCGCGATCGCCTCGAGATCGGCCTCCTCGACGATCACGAACTGCCCTTTCGAGACCTCCCAGCCCTTCACGATCTCGTCGTTCGAGACCTCGCGCTCGTGCACCGGGCACCAGCGTTTCTGCTTGATCGGCGTCTTGCACTCGCGGTGCAGCGTGCGGAACGACACGTCCGACGCGCGAGCCTTGGGCGCCGTCGCAGGCGCCAGGCCGACGGGGATCGTGACCAGGCCGAAGCTGAGAGATCCGTTCCAGATAGTTCGCATCAGGGCTGTGGATAAGTCTAGTGGGACCGGTGAAATTCGCCGCTCCGCTCCGGTTCCCTGCCTTTCCCGGGATGAATCGACGCTCTAAGCTGAAGGCCTGAGCGAGACCACGGCAACAGCGGCGGCGGAGCCGAGCGCACACGCCGGCAAGGGGCGGACGATCGGACGGCTGTGGCGCGAAGGCGTCTCGGCCGGGCGGTCGAATCCCGCCTATCTCGTCGAAGGCCCGGACGGGTGGACGGAGGTCCCGTGGGGCGAAGCCGAACGAGCGGTGGAGGAGCTCGCGAACGGCCTCCTCGCGCTGGGCGTGCGCAAGGGCGACGCGTTCGGGATCCTCGCGCAGTCGACGCTCGACTGGGCGTTGTTTGACTTCGCCCTCGGCCTGATCGGCGCAGTCGGCGCCGCGATCTACGCGAACAACTCGCCGAAGGACTGCCAGTACGTCCTCGAGCATTCCGAGGCCGTCGGCGTGCTCGTCGAGGACGAGGGCCAACGGGAGAAGGTCGCCGACCTCGGCCTCGCCCACGTGATCTCGTTCTCCGAGCTGGAAGCGCTGCGCGCTCGCGGGCGCGAGTTCGCGGCGGCGCACCCGACGGCGCTCACCGAAGCCGAGGCCGTGGTCGACGAGGAAGACTGCTTCACGTTCATCTACACGTCCGGCACGACCGGCCCGCCCAAGGCCTGCACGATCAGGCACCGCAACTACTACGAAATGGCGACGGCCGTCGACGACATCCCCGGCTTCGCGATCTCGGACGACGTGATGCTGCTCTTCCTGCCGCTGGCGCACAACTTCGGCCGGCTGATGCACCTGCTCGGCGCGCATACCGGGTACACGATCGCGTTCTGCCCTGACCCGATGCACGTCATGGAGGCTATGGCCACGGTCCGCCCCACGCTCCTGCCGAGCGTTCCGCGCCTCTACGAGAAGGTGCACACCGGAGTACAGGCGCAGTTCGACGAGGCGCAGGGCATCAGGCGGCGCCTGCTCGACTGGTCGCTCAGCGTCGGTCGGCAGGCGAGCGAGCTCCGGAGGCAAGGACGGCCACTGCCGACGGGCCTCGCGGTCAAGCACCGCATCGCCGACCGGCTCGTCTACCGCAAGGTCAAGGACCGCCTAGGCGGCCGCCTTCGGGTCGGCATCTCGGGCGGTGCGCCCCTGGCCGCGGAGATCGGCGAGTTCTTCCACGGGCTCGACATCCTGATCCTCGAGGGCTGGGGTCTCACCGAGTGCACAACCGCCGCGTCCGTGAACCGGCCTGACCGGTTCCGCTTCGGCACCGTCGGGCCGGCGCTGCCCGGGTTCGAGGTGCGCACCGACGAGGACGGCGAGCTCCTGATCCGCAGCGAGACGGTCTTCGCGGGCTACTACAAGGACGAGGAGGCGACGCGCGAGGTGCTCGGCGCCGACGGCTGGCTTCGCTCCGGCGACCTCGGCGCGATCGACGAGGACGGTTTCATCCACATCACGGACCGCAAGAAGGACATCATCGTCACGGCCGGCGGCAAGAACGTCGCGCCGCAGAATCTCGAGAACGCGCTTAAGACCGCGCCGCTCGTCTCGCAGGCGCTCGTCGTCGGCGACCGGCGGCCGTGCGTCGCGGCGTTGATCACGGTCGATCCGGCCGTGTCCGAGGGACTGTCCCCGGGACAGGTCCACGAGCGCGTCAAGGCCATCGTCGACGACGTCAACGCCGGGCTCTCGCGGTTCGAGCAGATCAAGCGCTTCGCCGTCCTGCCGCGGGACTTCAGCGCCGCGGAGGGCGAGGTCACGCCGACGCTCAAGCTGAAGCGCCGCGTCTGCGCGGAGCACTTCGCGCACGAGATCGACGAGCTGTACGCGTCGTTAGAGATGCGGCGGGCGCCGACGTAGCTCGACGCGTAGCAGCCGCTCAGGCTCGAGATCTTGACCACGTCGCCGGTGTGCGGGGAGTGGATGAAGCTGCCGCCGCCGATGTAGAGGCCGACGTGGCCGAGGCCGTCGAAGAAGACGAGATCGCCCGGTTGGAGGTCGCCGCGGGAGACCGCCGCGCCCATCCCGTACTGCGCCGCCGCGTTGTGCGGGAGCGAGACCCCGACCTGCGCGTAGACGTACATCGTGAAGCCCGAGCAGTCAAACCCCGAGGGCGAGGCCCCACCCCAGACGTAGGGTGTTCCGAGGTACCGCATCGCGATACCCACCACGCCGCCGAAACGGGCTGGCGGTGCGGCCGCAATCGGTGCCTCGCCGATTGTCGGCGCGAGAGGGGTGCTGCTGGTGGACACCTGCTGCGAAGCCAGTTGCTGCTCGAGTTGCTGCTTCAGCTCTGCTTGCCGCTGCCGCTCCTGCGCCTGCATCCGTGCGATCTCGCCGTGAATCGAGCTCAACAGCGACCGGCGCTGGCTGAGCTGGCTCTCCACCGAAGCCTTTGCCGCGGCCCGCTGGGCCACGACTTCCGACTGCACGGCGTGAGCGTGCTTGAGCCGGCGCTGCCGTTGCTGGATCTCCCGACGGAGGGTCACGACCTGCTTGAGAACGACGGCGTCCTGCTGCGACAGCCGGTCGGCCGCGTCCATGTTGCTGAGCATGTCGTCCAGGCTCGACGACCCCAGAAGCACGGCCAGTGTCGAGTCCTGGCCGTCCGACGTGTAGAGGTCGATGAGCCGCGACGAGAGCTGTCGCTGCGCGTGTTTCAGGCTCCGCTTGGCGCTGACCAGGTTAGTGGTGTTCGTCGAAAGGTCGTGCCTGATGCCCGCGAGCCTCGAGCTTGCGAGATTGTAGGCCTCGATCGCTCGCTCCAGACTTGAATCGAGCTGCTGGATCTGGCCAAGGACGCTCTGCGCCTGGGCTTGCTTCGACGCCACCGAGTCGGCGGATGCGGGAACTGCACTCACCGCGAGAAACGCTGCGAGCGCGATGACTAGTGCCGGCGCCTTTCGTCTCGTCGAGCAGAAGCCCACCAAGAAGCTCGACAGGCGCCCTCCTGGGAGGGGCCGGTTCGTCACAAGCACGGCACCCTAGCAGGGCCCCCGGACGGTCGCAAATGGCTGGAAAGTGACAAAAGGATCACACTTTCGGCGTTCGCGCACCTGGCACAAAGTCCTGTGTTACGGTGCTCCCTCGTGCCGGGCGAGATGCGCACGCAGCGGGTCTGGCCGGCCCTCGCTGCGCTCCTGATCCTGAGTGCCCTCGTCCCTTCGAGGGTGGCTGCCGACTCCTCGACGAACCTGCGCGAGAAGGCAGCACGGCTGCAGCAGGAGAACGTCCATCTGACCGCGCGCTCGGAGAACGCCGTCCTCGGCCTCTACGCGCTCGACTCGGAGCTCGCCCGCAGCCACGCGCATGCCACGTCGCTCCAGATCCAGATCGCCCAGGTCCGGGCCCAGCGCGCCACCGCGCAGATGGCACTCGCAAGCGCACGGCGCTCGCTCGCGGCCGCACAGCGGACGCTGGCCGTGCGCGTGCAGCAGCTCTACGAGCAGCAGGGCTCAGACGACTCGCTCGACGTGCTGCTCGGAGCCAGCTCGGTCGTCGAGGCCCTGAACAGCCTCGACACGCTCGACCGCGTCGCGGACGCCGACCGGGTCGTGATCGAGCAGGCCCGAAGCGCCCGGACCCGCTACCGGGCCGAGGTGCGCGCCCTTGCCTCTCGCGAGCAGAGGCTGACCGCGCTCGCGCAGGACGTCGCCAGTACGGCTCTTCGGCTCCAGCAGGCGCGAAGCGAGCGGGCCGCGTACCTCGCGAGCCTCGCCTCCGACCGCCGGCTCAACCTTGCGGCGATCTCGTCGCTCCAGCAGCAGGCACAGGCGATCCAGGCGCGGGCGACGCAGGTCTCCGCCGTGTCCGCAGCGGGCGGCGCCCCGGCGAATGGACGAACCATGACGGTGAGCGCGACCGCGTACTCGCTGCCCGGACGAACGGCGACGGGAGCGCCTGTCGGCTGGGGAATCGTCGCCGTCGACCCGCACGTGATCCCGCTCGGCACGCGCATGACGATCCCCGGTTACGGGGAGGGCGTGGCCGCCGATACGGGCCTTTCCGTCGTCGGCGCGACGATCGACCTCTGGTTCCCGACGCTCGCGAAGGCGCGGGCCTGGGGCCGGCGCACTGTCACGATCACTCTTCACTAGACTCTGACCCCGGAAGGGGGTCGATGAGCAAGATTGCTGGGTCCAACGGCGGCGATGCCGGGAGCGTTCGTGTGCTCCTCGTCGACGATCACGACCTGTTCAGGACAGGTCTCCGAAACCTGCTCGAGGAGCGGGGAGTGCACGTGGCGGGCGAGGCCGGCGCCGGCGAGGAGGCCGTCCGGCTGGTGGGCGAGCTCGCCCCGGACGTGGTCGTGATGGATCTGCACATGCCCGGAATCTCCGGCATCGAGGCGATCAAGCAGATCGCGGCCACCGCGCCTCTCACGCGGGTGCTCGTCCTCACGATCTCCGACCAGGACGAAGACGTCCTGCACGCGATCCTGGCCGGCGCCTGCGGCTATCTGCTCAAGGACGCGTCGGTCGACGAGCTGATCCGCGGCATCGAGGCGGCTGCGGTCGGCGAGTCGCTCGTCTCACCCGCGATCGCAGGCAAGGTGCTCCAACAGGTGCGAGCTACCGCCGCGTCGCCGGAGGCGGCCGAGACGATTCACGCCGAGCTCTCTCAGCGCGAGCTGGACGTCCTCAAGCTGATCGCCAACGGGAACGACAACGCGATGATCGCCGCACAGCTGCACATCAGCCCGAAGACGGTCAAGAACCACATCTCCAACATCCTGATGAAGCTGCAGATCGAGAACCGCATCCAGGCCGCGGTCTACGCGGTCAGAAGCGGGATCGTCTGACTCAGTCGCGCGCGCGTACGTGCGTCGCGCGGTCGCGAAGGCGGGAGAGCGTGCCGCGCAGGCGCACGAGCTCGGCCCTCGCGCGTGAGATCCGGCGTGAGACCTGCACCAGCTCCTCGGCCTTCTGCTCCTGGTTGCCCTCGTTGAGCTCGCCCGCCAGCTCCGACATGCGACGCTCGAGACGGATCTGCTCGGCCTCGAGCGAGAGCGCGTGTGCGTAGCCGTCGGTCAGCGTCCGTTCCAGCTGCGCCAGGGCGGCGGGCTCGTACTCGTCGGCGGTCGACGGCGCGGCGAGCAGCTCGTCGATCTGCTCGAGAAACGCGGGGATCGCTTCGTGTGCCACAGAACCTCCGCGCCGATTATTCGCAGGAAACAGGCGGTTCTTCAAGGGCCGCACGGCCTATCCGGTCGAACGGTCAGGCCCACGCTTGACGACCGTGCCGATGCTCCGAACAATTGAGCCGGTGGGTCGCCGCCGCCTTCTCCTCGTTCTCGTCGCCGCGTTCGTGCTCGCCGCTCCGGCGGGCGCGGACACGTCGCCGCTGTCGAAGCGCCTCGCCACGGCGTTGGCCGTCCCGCACGTGTCCCGGGCGCGCACGGCAGCGCTCGTGTTCGACCTCCAGACCGGGACGACGGTCTTCTCGAGGCACGACGCGCTCTCGCTCGCGCCCGCCTCGAATGAGAAGCTCGCCGTCACGTACGCGGCGCTCGTCGGGCTCGGGCCGGAGTTCCGGATCGAGACCGACATCGTCGGACGCGGGGAGCAGGACGGCACGACCTGGAAGGGGAGCCTCCTGCTGGTCGGCCACGGCGACCCAACGCTCTCGAGCAAGGGCCTCCTGTCGCTCGCCCGACAGGTCCGCGCGGCCGGAATCGTGCGCGTCACGGGCGCAGTCTTCGGCGACGAGTCGTTCTTCGACGCGAAACGCACCGCGCCGGGCTGGAAGTCGTGGTTCTATGTCAACGAGTCGCCGCCGCTCTCTGCCCTGACCGTCGACCGCGCCGTCTACCGCGGCCGGACGTCCCGCAACCCGGTGCTGTCGGCCGCGCTCGCGCTCCGCGAGGCACTGCGCCGAGCAGGCGTCGTTGTCGTCGGCGGGACCGGCATCGGCGTCGACCGCGGCGACGGGCTGCCCCTGGCGTCGATCGAGTCCGCGCCGCTCTCGTCGATCCTTCGCACGATGGACCGCCAGAGCGACAACTTCACGGCCGAGCTGATGCTCAAGCAGCTCGGGACGCTCGTCGCCGAGCCCGGGACGACCGCGGCGGGCGCGGCCTTCGTCAGGAGCACGCTCGCGGACGCAGGCGTGCCGCTGACCGGCGTGAGGATCGTCGACGGCTCCGGGCTCTCGCTCCTGGACCGGGTCACGGCGCGTGAGATAGGCGCGATCCTGCGAGCGGCCTGGAGCGACCCCGACGTGCGGCCGTCGTTCGTGGCCGCGCTCCCGGTCGCCGGCGTGAACGGGACGCTCGTGAAGCGGATGCGCCGCCCGCCGGCCCGAGGCCACGTCCTCGCGAAGACCGGCACGACCGCAAACGCCTCCGCGCTCTCCGGCTACGTCCGTGGGCGCTACGTGTTCTCGGTGCTGCAGAACGGGAACCCGATCTCTACGGTCTGGACGCGCCGCGCCCAGGACCGCTTCGCGACCGTGCTAGCGGCATCTCGATAGGAAGCGAGGCTTAGCCGCGCAGTAGCTTCTTCAGCGCGGCTTCGTCGAGCACCGGAACGCCGAGCTGCTCGGCCTTCGCGAGCTTGGAGCCCGGGCTCTCGCCGGCGACCACGCCGGTCGTCTTCTTCGAGACCGAGTCCCCGACCTTCGCGCCCTTGGCTTCCAGCGCCTTGCGCGCCTCGTCGCGGCTGAAGCCCTCGAGCGTCCCGGTGATCACGTAGACGGAGCCCGTCAACGGGCCTTCGACGGGCCGCTCCTCGGGGCCGGCCTCGAAGCGCAGCCCGAGCTCCTTCAGCTCCGCGACGAGCTTCAGGTTGTCGTCGTCGCGGAACCACTCGGCGATCGCCTCCGCGCGCTCCGGCCCGATCCCCTCGACCTCCTGGATCTCCTCCTGCGATGCGGCCGCGAGACCGTCGACCTCGCCGAAGTGCCGCGCGAGGTTCTGAGCGGTGACCCACCCGACGTCGGGGATGTTCAACCCGAACAGAACTCTGCTGAACGGGACCTGCTTCGAGGCCTCGATCGCGGCGACGACGTTCGTCGCGCTGCGCTCCTGGAAGCCGTCGAGCTCGAGCAGCTGCTCCTTCGTCAGCCGGTAGAGGTCCGGCAGCGAGCGCACGAGCCCGAGGTCCCAGAGCCGCCGCACGAACTGCTCGCCAACGCCGTCGATGTCCGCCGCTGCCATGACCCAGTTGTTGAGTGTCTCGAGCCCCCGCGACGGGCACGCGCGGTTCGGGCAACGATGCATCGCCTCGCCTTCCGGCTTGACCACGTTTGCCCCGCAAAGCGGGCACTTTTTTGGCATCCGAAACGGCTTCGTGCCCCTCACGTGAGAACCGGCCGGACCGACGATCTGCGGGATCACGTCGCCCGCGCGCTGGACGATCACCTCGTCGCCCTCGCGGATGTCCTTGCGGTTGATGTCCTCCTCGTTGTGGAGCGTCGCCCTCGAGACGGTCACGCCCCCGACCTCGACCGGCTCGAGCATCGCCCACGGATTGAGCGCCCCGGTCCGCCCCACCCTGATCGCGATCTTGAGCAGCTTCGTCTGGGCGGTCATCGGCGCCCACTTGAACGCGCGCGCCCACCTCGGCCGCGAGTGCAGCGCGCCGAGGATCGCCTGCTGCTCGAGCGAGTCGACCTTGATCACGATCCCGTCGATCTCGTAGTCGAGCTCGACCCGGAGACGCTCCCACTCGACGCAGCGCTTCGCGACCTCATCGATCGTCTCGAGCCGTTCGGCATAGGGGTTGGTCCGGAAGCCGTGCTCGCGCAGCCACTCGAGCGTCTGGGAGTGCGACGCGAGCTGGAGACCCTCCGCCGCACCGACGCCGTAGACCCACACCGCGAGCGGCCGGGAGGCGGTGATCGACGAGTCCTTCTGGCGGAGCGAGCCCGCGGCGGCGTTGCGCGGGTTGGGCGCGATCTTCTGGCCCAGCTCCGCGATCCGCTCGTTCAGCTCGCGGAAGCCCGAGAGCGGCAGGTAGACCTCGCCGCGCACCTCGGCGACCGAGGGCAGCGAGGTGCCACGCATCTTCAGCGGCACCGAAGGGATCGTCCGCAGGTTGACGGTCACGTCCTCGCCCTGGATGCCGTCGCCGCGCGTCGCGCCGCGGGCAAGCAGCCCGTCCTCGTAGGTCAGGTTGATCGCGAGGCCGTCGATCTTCGGCTCGATCACATACGCGACGGGATCGTCGGAGTCGAGCCGCTTCCGCACGTCCTCGGCCCACTTGAAGAGGCTTTCCTCGTCGGTCACCTTCTCGAGCGAGCCCATGGGGGTCAGGTGCTGCACCTTCTGGAACCGGTCGCTCAGGGGCGCGCCGACGCGCTGCGTGGGCGATTCGGGCGTGACCAGCTCGGGGTGCTCGTCCTCGAGCGCCTTGAGCTCGTCGAAGAGCCGGTCGAACTCGGCGTCCGAGATCTCCGGCTCGTCGACCACGTGGTAGAGGTAGAGGTGGTGATCGACCTGCTCGCGCAGGTCGTCGAGCTGCTTCTGGACGCCCTTCTTGCGTGCGCGTGGCCACGAGCTCGATCCTAGTCGTAGCGCACCGACGCGAGGTACAGGCCCCAGGGCGGAGCAGTCTTGCCGGCCTCGTTTCGGGTTGCGCCGTCGAGCAGCGGGACCAGCTCCTCCGGCGAGCGCTCGAGCATCGTCCCCACGAGCGTTCGGACCATGTGGCGCAGGAACGAGTTGGCGGTGATCTCGAACTCGAGCGTTTCGTCGCGCCTGTACCAGACCGCCGACTCGACGGCGCGCACGAAGACCTTGTGCTGGGTCTCGGTCGGCGTGAAAGCGCGGAAGTCGTGCTCGCCACGGAGGAGATCCGCCGACTCGGCCAGGCGCTCCTCGTCGAGAGCATGGGGATACCACCAGGCCCGGTGGGCCTCGAACGGCGAGCGGGCCTCGCGGCGGTAGATGCGGTAGCGATAGCTCCGGGCAAGCGCGGAGTGACGCGCGTGAAAGTCGTCGGGCGCGGTATCGGCCGCGAGGACGACGATGTCGGGCGGCAGCTCGGCGTTCATCGCCTCCCGCGTCCGCCCCGCCGGCGGCCCGCCCTCGACCTCGACGGAGGCCACGTTCTCGAGCGCGTGGACGCCCGCATCGGTCCTGCCGGCGATGGCGAGGCCGGACCAGCTCGGGAACACGGTCTCGAGCGCCTCCCTCACCGTTCCCTCGACCGTGCGCCGCCCCGGCTGGGCGGCCCAGCCCCGGAAGGCCGTGCCGTCGTACTCCAGCGTTAGCCTCAGGCGCACGTCAGGAGCCCCTGGCAGCGTTTGTAAGGTGCGCCTTATGCTCTACGAGTTTGCGTCTTGACTGATATACTCTACTCGTGACCACGAACCAGCAGTTCCTCCTGCAGCGCGTCCAGCCCGCCCTGACGGGGCTCATCGACGGCTCGCTCTCCACGATCGCACCGATCTTCGCAGTCGCGATCTACACGCACGAGCCACACGTCGCGTTCATCGCCGGCACCGCGACCGCAATCGCCGCGGGCATCAGCATGGCGTATTCGGAAGGGCTCTCCGACACGGGAGAGCTGACCGGTCGTGGCGACCCAGTCGTCCGCGGCGCGATCACGGGCGTGTGCACGTTCATCGGCGGGATCCTGCACACGCTGCCGTTCCTGATCCCTCACTACCAGGTCGCGCTGGTTCTGGCGGCGACGGTCGTCGCCTTCGAGCTCGTCGCCCTCGCCTGGCTGCGGTGGCGGTTCTTCAAGACGAGCTTCGTCAGCTCGCTCGCCTACGTAACACTGGCCGGCGTTGTGATCGCCGGCGTCGCCGCCACCCTCGGCGTCAGCGGCTAGGCACGTCGTCTTCGGGCTCGGGCTCCGCCTCGGCCTGAGGCTCTGGCTGGGCTTCAGGCTCTTCCTCCGCCTCAGTCGCCTCGTCCTCCGCCTCGAGCTCCTCCTCGGCTTCTGCCTCGGGCTCAGGCTCGGGCTCGCGCCCCTTCGCCGGGCGCGGGGGAGCCGCGACGGCGCCCTCCGCGACGTAGTCGACCAGCTCGAGGTAGACCATCTCGGCCGCGTCGCCCTGGCGCGGGCCGATCCTGATGATGCGCGAGTAGCCGCCGGGCCGGTCGACGAAGCGCGGGGCGACGTCGCTGAAGAGCTTGTGCACGACGTCCTGCGAGCGCAGGAACTTCAGCGCCTGCCGGCGGGCGGGAACGTCGCCCTTGCGCCCGAGCGTGATCATCTGCTCGGCGACCGGCCTGACCTCTTTGGCCTTGGCCGCGGTCGTCTTGATCCGGCCGTGCTCGATCAGCGCGCCGGTCAGGTTCGCGTAGAGCGCCTTGCGGTGCGAGGCGTCACGCCCCAGCTTGCGTCCTGACTTGCCGTGCCGCATGGCTCTACGCCGAAGGACCTTCCTCGCCCCGCAGCGTCAGGCCGTGCGTGGCGAGCGTCTCCTTGACCTCTTCGATCGACTTCTTGCCGAAGTTCGGGATCGCGGCGAGCTCGTTCTCGGTCTTCGTCACCAGGTCGCCGATCGTCTCGATGCCGACGCGCTTGAGGCAGTTGTACGAGCGGACGCCGAGCTCGAGCTCTTCGATCGGATAGTTCTCCATCCCGTGGGCGAGCGCGGGCTCGGCCTGAGCCTCGGCTGCGGCGCCGGCCTCGCCGAAGCCCTCCCAGCGGTCTGAGTCGGTGAAGATCGCGAGCTGGCGCATGAGGATCTCGGCCGCCTGGCCGATCGACTCGCGTGGGTCGATCGAGCCGTCGGTCGTGACCTCGATGCGGAGCTTGTCGTAGTCGGTGCGCTGGCCGACACGGGCGGCCTCGACGTCGTACGAGACGCGCCTGACCGGCGAGAAGATCGAGTCGATCGGGATGACGCCGATCGTGTGCTCGGGCCCACGGTTCAGCTCGGCCGGGACGTAGCCGCGGCCGCGGCCGATCGTGAGCGTCACCTCGAGCTTGCCCTTGTCGGAGAGGTGGGCGATCTCGAGGTCGGGGTTGAGGATCTCCAGCTCGGCCGGCGCCTCGATGTCGGAAGCCTTGACCGCGCCCGCGCCCTTCTTCGACAGGCGCACCTCGATCTCGGGCGAGTCGCCGTGCAGCCTGCAGATCAGGCTCTTGAAGGTGAGCAGGATGTCGGTCACGTCCTCGCGGACGCCCGGCAGGGTGGTGAACTCGTGCGCGACGCCCTCGATCTTGACCGAGGTGACTGCGGCGCCCTCGAGCGACGAGAGCAGCACGCGGCGGAGCGAGTTCCCGAAGGTGTAACCGAAGCCGCGGTCGAGCGGTTCGATCACGAAGACCCCACGCTGCTCGTCGACCTCTTCGTGGACGATCCGCGGGACCTGAAACTCCATCAAGCTAGTACGAACTGCCATTAACGCCTTCCTTCGCGGTTGTGGATCGTGGGACGCGTAGCGTGTCCCTTCCTTACTTGCTGTAGAGCTCGACGATGAGCGATTCCTGGACCGGCGTGTCGATCTCCTCGCGCTCCGGCCACTTGAGCACCTTGCCCGTGAGGCCGTCATGGTCGGCCTGCAACCAGGGCGTGACGGAGGCGGTCAGGTCGGTCGCGTCCCGGACCACCTGCTCGGCAGGGCTTCCCGACCGCAACGTGATGATGTCGTCGGGCCGCACCTGGTAGCTCGGGATGTTCACCCGGCGGCCGTTGACCTGGAAATGGCCATGGCGGACGAACTGGCGAGCCTGTGCGCGCGAGACCGCGAAGCCGAGCCGGTAGACGACGTTGTCGAGACGCATCTCCAGCAGCCGCAGCAAGGCCTCGCCGGTGATCCCCGAGGCCTTGTCCGCCTTCGCGTAGTACGTGCGGAACTGCTTCTCGAGCAGACCGTAGTAGCGGCGCGCCTTCTGCTTCTCGCGCAGCTGGACCAGATACTCCGACTGCTTGATGCGCCCGCGGCCGTGCTCGCCCGGCGGGTAGCTGCGGCGCTCGATCGCGCATTTCTCGGTCAGACAGCGCTCGCCCTTGAGAAAGAGCTTCATGCCCTCGCGGCGGCACTGCTTGCACTTCGGCGACGTATCCCTGGCCATCAGACCCTCCGCCGCTTCTTCGGCCGCACGCCGTTGTGGGCCTGCGGGGTGACGTCCTTGACGCCGAGGATCTCGAGGCCGGCAGCCTGGAGCGAGCGGATGGCCGTCTCGCGTCCGGCGCCCGGGCCCTTGACGAAGACCTCGACCTTCTGCAGCCCGTGCTCCATGCCCTTGCGCGCGCAGGCATCCGCGGTCACCTGGGCGGCGAACGGGGTCGACTTGCGCGAGCCCTTGAACCCGGCCGAGCCCGGCGGACTCCCACGCGATCACGTTCCCCTCGTTGTCGGTGAGCGAGACGATCGTGTTGTTGAACGACGTCTTGATGTGCGCCTGGCCGATCGCGATGTTCTTGCGCACGCGGCGACGGGCCCGACCACGGGTCGCTTGTCTGCGAGGTGGCGCCATCAGGTCTTCTGTGCCGCCTTCTTGCCCCTGCCGACCGTCTTCTTCGGCCCCTTGCGCGTGCGCGCGTTGGTCTTCGTGCGCTGCCCGTTGACGGGCAGGCCGCGCCGGTGGCGGACGCCGCGGTACGCGCCGATCTCCTGCAGGCGCTTGATCGCCTGCGTGCGCTCGCGGCGAAGGTCGCCCTCGACCTGGAGCTTTCCGTCGATGAACTCGCGGAGCTTCGTGACCTCTTCGTCGGTCAGGTCCTTGACCTTCTCGTTCGGCGAGAGGCCCGTCTCGGAGCAGATCCGCTTCGCGGTCGACTGGCCGATCCCGTAGATGTAGGTCAGCCCGATCTCGAGCCGCTTCTGGTTCGGGATGTTGACTCCTGCGATGCGCGCCATGCCCTACCTACCCCTGCCGCTGCTTATGCCGCGGGTTGGTGCAGATGACCATGGTCCTGCCGTGCCGCTTGATCACGCGGCAGCGCTCGCACATGGGCTTGACTGAAGCTCGGACTTTCATCGGTGTCGGTACGTGATCCTTCCGCGTGTGAGGTCGTAGGGGGACAGCTCCACCTTCACCCGGTCGCCAGGAAGGATGCGGATGTAGTGCTTGCGCATCTTCCCGGAGATCGTGGCAAGGACGTTCGTGTCCAGGTCGTCGATGTGCACCCGGAACATCGTGCTCGGGAGCGCTTCGACGATCTCGCCTTCGACCTCGATTTTCTCTTCTTTCTCGGCCATCTACCTCACAGAAACCGCGCTCGCCGAGCGCGGTCGGGACACGGAAAAGCACGGCTCTCGCCGCGCCACGAAATGGTAGCAAACCGCCTCAGTTCGCGGCCTGCGGCAACGCTGCTAGATCAGCCAGCGTCCGTCTTCCTGTACGAGCTCGCCGTCCAGCTCAATCCTGGTGCCTTCGCCACGCATGTCCTTGACGATGTCCCAGTGGATCTGGCTGACGTTCGTGCCGCCGACGTCGGGCAGACCGTTTCCGAGCGCGAGATGGACCGTGCCGTCGATCTTCTCGTCGAACAGCGTGTTCTTCATGTGGTTGGTGATGCGCGGGTTGCAGCCGATCCCGAGCTCGCCGAGGCGCCGTGCGCCTTCGTCGCGGTCGATCGTCTCGATCAGGAAGCTCTCGTTCCGGTCCGCGGAGGCATCGACGACGAAACCGTCCTCGAAGCGCAGCCGGATGCCGGTCACCTCACGGCCCCCGTATACGGCCGGGAACTCGGTGAACGCGATCGTCCCCGAGGCGGAGTCCTCGACCGGCGAGTAGAAGAACTCGCCGCCAGGCATGTTCGCTCCGCCTGCGTCGACCATGCCCTGACGGCCGACCAGGCTCAGCGTCAGGTCGGTCTCGCTTGCCCACGATCCGAATCTCCTCCGCCAGGTCGAAGCGCTCGGCGTAGCGGCTCATCCGCTCCTTCTCGGCCGACCAGTCGAGCAGGCACGCACCGAAGAGGAAGTCCTCGAACTCGGTGACGGACATGCCGGCGTCCTGCGCCAGCGCCGCCGTCGGGTACTGGCAGCCGACCCACTTGAGCTCGAACGTGAATGCCCGCTCGATGTGGGGGCGCAGCGCGGCCTGCAGGCGGCCGAAGCGCTCCGGCGAGAGCCCCGAGAGCTCGCGCGTGTTCTCCGGCGCTTCGATCCCGATCCAGCCGTCCGCTTCGTGGAACGCGTGCACCTCGATCGGAGCCGGCTCGTCGAGCAGCTTCTCGGGAGCGTTCTGCGCCCACGGCAGGTTGAACGCAGACCCCGTCAGGCTGACCCGCTGGATCGCGTAGGCGCCGCGAAGGGCAACCTGCTTGCTGACCTCCTCGAGCAGCGGGCGGCCGAGCGCTCCGCCGGCGACGATCACCTGCCAGCCGGGCTGGACGTCCAGGCACTCCTCGACCAGGAGCTTCGCGTACGCCTCGATCCTCGGGTCGCCGCTCATGAGCGCACCGCCGTCCGGGCGCCGGTCAGGATCCGGGGGCCGTCCTCCATGATCGCGACCGTGTGCTCGAAGTGCGCCGACAGCGAGCCGTCGGCGCTCGAGATCGACCAGTCGTCGTCGTGGACGACAACCTCGTCGCCGCCGGCGGTGATCATGGGCTCGATCGCGAACGTCATGCCGGGCGACAGTAACGGGCCGCGGCCGGGCTCACCGTAGTTGGGGATCTGCGGCTCCTCGTGCATCGAGCGGCCGACGCCGTGCCCGACGAGGCTCTTCACGACGGAGAAGCCGCTCGACTCGGTGGCGCTCTGGATCGCGTTCGAGATGTCCGTGAGACGGTTGTCTCGCCTGCACTGCTCGATCCCGGCCGCGAGCGCGGCCTGGCACGCCTCGATCAGGCGCTCCGCCTCGGGCGAGATCTCGCCGATCGAGAACGTGTAGGCGGAGTCCGCGACGAAGCCGTCGAGCGTGACGCCCACGTCCACCGAGAGGATGTCTCCCTCGTCGAGCGTGTACGGGCCGGGGATGCCGTGGACGACCATGGCGTTCGGCGACGTGCAGATCGCCGCCGGATAGCCGCGGTAGCCCTTGAAGGTCGGGACGCCGTCGTGTGCCCGGATGAACTCGTCGGCGACGGCGTCGAGCTCCGCCGTGCTCACGCCCGGGCGGGCCCGCTCCCCGAGCAGCCCTAGCACGTCCGCGACGACGACGCCTGCGCGGGCCATGCGCTCGATCTCCTCCGCGGACTTGCGGATGATCACCGGACCGCCACCTGCTCCAGCGCGCGCTGGATCTCGGCGAAGACCTCCTGCACCTGCCGGTCGGCGCGGACGCCGACCAGGTTGCCGCGGACGCGGTAGTACTCGACCAGCGGCTCGGTCTGCTCGCGGTAGAGCGCGAGGCGCGTCCGGATCGCCTCGGGTGTGTCGTCCGCGCGGCCCTCCTCCTCGGCGCGGCGCTGGAGCCGCTCGATGCAGACCTCTTCCGGGAGCTGGAACTCGAACACGACGCTGAGCGGCCGGTCGATCTCGTCGAGCATCGCGTCGAGCGCCTCGGCCTGGACCGTCGTCCGCGGGAAGCCGTCGAGGACGAAGCCGACGAGCGTGTCGTCCGCGTCGAGCCGCTCCCGGATGAGCCCGATCATGATCTCGTCCGGGACGAGCTTGCCCGAGTTCAGGAGCGGCTCGGCCCGGCGCCCGAGCTCGGTGCCCGCGGCGATGGCCGAGCGCAGCATGTCGCCGGTCGCGATGTGGGGAACGCCGTAGTCGGACGCCAGCAGCTTGCCCTGCGTCCCCTTGCCCGCTCCCTGCGGTCCCAGCAGCAGGATGTTCAGGCCCGGCCGTCGCGGCCGCCCCCGAGAAGCCCGAGGACATGGCTATTTCAGGAAGCCTTCGTAGGAGCGCATCATCATCTGCGACTCCATCTGGCGCATCGTGTCGAGCGCGACGCCGACGACGATCAGGACCGAGGTGCCGCCGAGTGCGCGCGAGTTCGCCTGCGAGAAGCCGCCGTAGCGGATGAAGATGCTCGGGAGGATGGCCACGGTCGCGAGGTAGATCGAGCCGGGCAGGGTCAGGCGCGTCAGCACCCGGTCGAAGTACTGCGCCGTCGGCGGGCCGGGCCGGATCCCGGGGACGTAGCCGCCGTACTTGCGCAGGTTGTCGGCCTGGTCGACCGGGTTGAACTGGACCGCCGTGTAGAAGTACGTGAAGATGATGATCAGCGACGCTTCCAGCAGGAGGTAGGTCAGGCTCGACGGCTGGAAGTGCTTGTTGACGAAGCCCTGCGTCTGCGGGAAGTACTGGCCGATCGTCGGCGGGAACGCCATCACGGCGGCCGCGAAGATGATCGGGATCACGCCGGCCATGTTCACGCGCAGCGGCATGTAGGTCGTGCCGCCGGAGGTCATCTTCCGGCCCACCATGCGCTTCGCGTACTGGATCGGGATCCGCCGCTGGCCCTCCTGCATGAACACGACCGCGACGACGATCCCGATCGCGATCAGCGGGAAGAACAGCTTCTCCATCGGGCCGCCGTTGTACCAGGCCGCCACGCCTGCGGGAGCGGACGTGAGGATCGACGCGAAGATCAGCAGCGAGATGCCGTTGCCGACTCCGCGCTTGGTGATCATCTCGCCCATGTACATGAGCAGCGTCGTGCCTGCCGTCAGCGTGACGACGATCAGCACCAGGCGGCCCGAGTTGCTCGTGAGCGCGCCCTGGCGCTGGAAGAGATAGGCGTAGCCCGTGGCCTGCGCCGCGGCGAGCGCGACGGTCAGGTAGCGCGTGTACTGGTTGATCTTGGCGTAGCCGGCCTCGCCTTCCTTCTGCAGCTGCTCCAGGCTCGGGATGACCACGGTCAGGAGCTGGAGGATGATCGAGGCGGTGACGTAGGGCATGATCCCGAGCGCGAACAGCGAGAACTGCGAGAGCGCGCCGCCCGAGAAGATGTTGAGCAGGCCGAGGATCGTGCCGCCCTGGCCGCTGAAGTAGTTCTTGATCGACTCCGAGTCGACGCCCGGCGCCGGGATCCACGCGCCGAAGCGGTAGAGCGCGAGGATCAGCGCGGTGAAGAGGACGCGCTTGCGGAGCTCCGGTACCCGCCAGGCGTTGCCGAGCCACGAGAACATCTAGCCCTCGTCCTCCTCGGGTGCCTCCTCGGCCTCGGCCGGCGCGTCGGGCGCCTCGGGCTCGGGCGCCTCGTCCTCGACGACGTCCTCGGGCTCGGGCTCGGCGGGCCTCGCCGGAGCAGGCCTGCGCTTCGGGAGGCGCTCCTTCGGCTCGCGCAGCAGCGTGATCGTGCCGCCCGCGGCCTCGATCTTCTCGCGCGCGCCGGCGGAGACGGCATGCGCGGTGACGCTCAGCTTCTTCGTGAGCTCGCCCTTGCCGAGGATCTTGACGTCGGTCTTCGTGTTCTTGAGCACGCCCACCTCGACGAGCGCCTCGGGCGTGACCTCCGCGCCGGCGTCGAAGCGCGCCTCGAGCGTGGAGACGTTGACGGGCGCCGTCGACGTGCGGTGCGGGCCCATCGGCATCGCGTCCTTCGAGTACGGGCCGCGCTGCTTGCCGAGGCGCATGTAGATCGGGTTCTGGCCGCCCTCGAAGCCTGGCCGCATCTTGTGCGAGCCGGAGCGCGACTTCTGGCCCTTGATCCCGCGGCCCGAGTAGCGGCCCTTGCCGGAGCCGAGGCCGCGCCCCACGCGCTTGCGCGGGCGCTTCGGATCGGCCGGCTGGAGGTTGGAGAGGTTGAGGTCTTCCAAAGCTACGCGTCCTAGGATCCCGAGCCGTCAACCCGCACGAGGTGGCTGACCTTCCTGAGCATACCGGCGAGCTGTGGGCTCTCCGTGTGCTCGGCGGTGCGACCGATCTTGCCGAGGCCGAGCGCGCGCAGCGTTCCGCGGTGCCGCTTGCTCTGGCCGATCGCGCTACGCGTCTGGGTGATCTTCAGCTTCGCCATCGTTTTCCTGTGCCTCCGCCGCGACCGCGGCCGGCGGCTCCTCGGCTGCTTCCTCGGCCGCCTTCTTGCTGACCGGCAGGACCTGGCTGATCGTCAGCCCGCGCGCCGCGGCCACCTCGTCGGGGCGGCGCAGCCGCTGCAGGCCGTTCACGGTCGCCTTCAGCATGTTGATCGGGTTCGTCGTCCCGAGGCTCTTCGCGAGGATGTCGCGAACGCCTGCGAGCTCGAGCACGGCGCGGATGCCGCCGCCGGCGATCACGCCGGTTCCCTCGCTCGCGGGGCGCAGCAACACGCGGGCAGCGCCGAACTCGCCGAGGATCTCGTGCGTGATCGTGGTGCCGTGGCGCGGGACGCTGAAGAGGTTCTTCTTCGCGTCGTCGACGGCCTTCGAGATCGCGAGCGGAACCTCGCGCGCCTTCCCGTAGCCGAGCCCGACGCGATCGACCTCGTCGCCGATCACGACAAGCGCCGTGAACGAGAACCGCCGGCCGCCTTTGACCACCTTGGCGACGCGGTTGATCTCGACCACGCGCTCCTTGAGCTCCCTGGTCTCCTGCCGGTCAACTGCCATCTAGAACTCGAGTCCTCCTTCGCGTGCAGCATCGGCCAGGGCCTTGACCCGGCCGTGGTACAGGTATCCGCCGCGGTCGAACACGGCGGTCTCGACCCCGGCGTCCTTGGCCCGCTGCGCGAGCAGCTTGCCGACCTCGGCCGCCTGGTCGCTCTTGTTGCCCTTGAAGCTCTTGAGCTGCAGCCAGCTCGCAGCGGCGATCGTCTTGCCCTCGAGGTCGTCGATGAGCTGCCCCTCGATCCCGCGGTTGGAGCGGAACACGACCAGGCGCGGCCGCTCGGCCGTCCCCGAGAGCTTGCTCCGCACGCGCCGGTGCCGCCGCTTCCGCGCTTCCCTGACCGTGAGCGTGCTCATGCGCGCTTCCCGACCTTCCGGCGGACGTACTCGCCCTCGTAGCGGATGCCCTTGCCCTTGTACGGCTCCGGCGGGCGCACCTTGCGCACCTCGGCCGCGGTCTGCCCGACCTGCTGCTTGTCGATTCCCTTGACGATGACCTCGGTCTGGGTCGGCACCTCGAACGTGATTCCCGCAGGCGCCTTCACGAGGACCGGGTGCGAGTAGCCCACGTTCAGCTCGAGGTTGGCGCCCTGCAACGAGGCGCGGTATCCGACGCCCTGGATCTCGAGGCGCTTCTCGAAGCCGCTGGTGACGCCCTCGACCATGTTCGCGATCAGCGTGCGAGTGAGCCCGTGTAGCGCGCGGTCCTCGCCGCGCTCGCTCGGACGCGTGACGACGACCGAGCCATCCTCCTGCTCGATGCTCATGCGCGCGGGCACGTGCTGGCTCAGCTCGCCGAGCGGCCCGTTGACCATCACGCGGCCGGGCGAGATCGAGACCGAGACGCCGGCCGGAAGCTCTATGGGTTTTCTACCGATTCGACTCATGGCTCACCAGACGAAGCAGACGACCTCTCCGCCGACCCCTCGCTCTGCCGCCGTGCGGCTCGTGATCAGGCCGCCCGACGTCGACAGGATTGCAGTTCCCATGCCGCCGAGGACGCGCGGAAGCCTGTCCTTGCGCGCGTAGACGCGGCGGCCCGGCTTCGAGACGCGCTTGAGGTCGGTGATCACGCGCTCGCGGTTGCGCCCGAACTTGAGCTCGACGGTCAGCGTGTCGTACGGGGTGTTCTCGCGACGCTCGACGTGGTAGTCGCGGATGTAGCCCTCCTCCTTGAGCAGGCGGGCGATCTCCGCCTTCAGGCGCGAGCTCGGCATCTCCGCGCTCTCCTGGAGCGCGCGGTTCGCGTTCCGGATTCTCGTGAGCATGTCTGCGATCGGATCAGTCTGCACGCTACGCGTCCTTGTCTCCACAATCCGTCATTCCAACCTCCACTACCAGCTCGATTTCGTCATGCCAGGGATCACGCCCTCGTGGGCGAGCTCGCGCAGGCAGATTCGGCAGAGGCCGAACTTCTTGTAGACCGCGCGCGGGCGGCCGCAGCGGTTGCAGCGCGTGTATGCCCGCGTCTTGAACCGCTGCTCCTTGCGCGACTTCTCGATCAGCGCCTTCTTTGCCATGCCTTTATGCCTCTCCTTCGACGTGTTCCTGTGCGAACGGCATGCCGAGACCCCGCAGGAGCGCGAGGCCCTGCTCGTCGTTCGGTGCCGAGGTCGTGATCGCCACGTCCAGCCCGCGGATGCTCTGGATCTGGTCGTAGTCGATCTCGGGGAAGATGATCTGCTCGCGGATCCCGAGCGAGAAGTTGCCTCGCCCGTCGAACGAGCCCGGGTTCAGCCCGCGGAAGTCGCGGATGCGCGGGAGCGCGATCGAGACGAGCCGGTCGAGGAAGTCCCACATGCGGGCTCCGCGCAGCGTCACTCGCGCGCCGACGGGCATCCCCTCGCGCACCTTGAAGCTCGCGATCGACTTGCGTGCCTTGCGCACGTGCGCGCGCTGGCCGGCGATCGTCGTCAGCTCCTCGATCGCGCTGTCGAGCGCCTTGGCCTCGGTCTTCGCCTCGCCGACGCCCATGTTGAGCGTGATCTTCCGCACGCGCGGGACCTGCATCAGGCTGCTCAGGCCGAGCTCCTCCTTGAGGCGCTCGCGCAGCTCGGTGTCGTACGCGACCTTCATCCGCGGCTCGTATCCGTTCCCGTTGCCGTTGCCTTTGCTCATTTGTCGATCTCCTGGAGGCAGTCGAACCGCTTGCACATGCGCACGTGCATCTCGCGGCCCTTGACCTCCTTCGTGGTCATCCCGATCCGGGTCGGGCGGTTGCAGGTCGGGCAGACGAGCATCACATTCGAGACCGGTACCGCGGACGCCTTCGAGATCACGCCGCCGGGCGTCATCTGCGCGCCGCCCATGCGGCTCGCGTCGGCGAGCGGCTTGGGGCGCGTGTGGCGCTTGACGAGGTTCAGGTTCTCGACGATCACCCGCTCGCTCGCGTGGGCGCGACTCGATCACGCGGCCCTGCTTGCCGCGGTCCTTGCCGGCCAGCATCTGGACGAGGTCGCCTTTCTTGACTCGCATCTTTGTCGCCGCCATCTAGAGCACCTCCGGGGCGAGGCTGACGATCTTCATGAAGTTCTTCTCGCGCAGCTCGCGGGCGACGGGCCCGAAGATGCGCGTGCCGCGCGGGTTGCGGGCGGCGTCGATCAGCACGGCCGCGTTCTCGTCGAACGCGATCGACGTGCCGTCGTTGCGGCCGAACGGCTTGCGCGTGCGCACGACGACGGCCTGCACGACCTCGCCCTTCTTGACCGCGCCCTGCGGGCTCGCCGTCTTGACCGTGGCCATGATCACGTCGCCCACGCGCGCGTAGCGGCGGTGAGAGCCGCCCTTGACGCGGATGCAGAGGATCTCGCGCGCGCCGGTGTTGTCGGCGACGCGCAGCCGTGACTCCTGCTGGATCACTTGGCTTCCTCCAGAACTTCCGCCAGGCGCCAGTTCTTCGACTTGGAGATCGGCCGCGTCTCGACGATGCGCACGAGATCGCCGACGTTCGCCGTGTTCTGCTCGTCGTGGGCGTGGAACTTGGTCGAGCGGCGGACGACCTTCTTGTACTTCCGGTGCGCCTTCACCGTGTCGACCTTGACCACGATCGTCTTGTCCATCGCGCTCGAGACGACGATCCCGCGGCGCTCCTGGCGGCGGCCGCGATCGTGCTCGGGCTTCGGCAGGCGGACGATCGCGCTGCGTTCGGCCGGTCGCTCGCGCTTCGGCTTCGAGTGCTTGTGGCGCTCCGAGCGGGGCAGGCGCTTGCGCTTCGGCTTGTGCGTAGGCTGCGCGGGCGCCTCCTCGGCTTCGGCTTCCGCTTCGGGCACGGCCTCGGCGGCCGGCTCGTCGGCAGGAGCTTCCTCCGCCGCAGGCTCGGGCTCCTCCGCCGCAGGCTCGGGCGCAGCCTCCTCTGCGGCAGGCTCGGGTGCGGCCTCCTCCGCCGGGGCCTCTTCGGCCTCGGGCTCGGCTTCTGCCTCGGCCTCGGGCTCTGCCTCGGCGACCGGCTCGGTCTCCTCGGCCGCCGTCTCCTCGGCGACTGCCTCTTCGTCCTTGTTCTTCTCTTCGTCAGCCATGTGTCTCTCTCGTCAGCCGTCCTTCACGGTCGTTGCGGATGGTCAGGATGCGCGCGATCTCGCGCTTGGCGAGCTTCAGGCGCGCGGTGTTCTCGAGCGCCCCCGTCGCGCCCTGGAAGCGCAGGTTGAAGAGCTCCTGGCGCGTCTCGGACAGCTTGTGCTCCAGCTCCTCGTCGGTCAGCTCGCGTAGCTCTCTAGCTCGCAAAGAGATCAGCCTCCCGCTTCACGATCCTCGTCTTGATCGGCAGCTTCCGCCCCGCGAGGCGGAGCGCCTCCTTGGCCAGCGGCTCGTCGACGCCCGCGAGCTCGAACATGACCCGTCCGGGCTTGACGACGCAGACCCAGTGCTCGGGCGCGCCCTTGCCGGAGCCCATGCGCGTCTCGGCGGGCTTCTGCGTGACCGGCTTGTCCGGGAAGACGTTCACCCAGACCTTGCCGCCTCGGCGGATCTTGCGGGTCATCGCGATGCGGGCCGCCTCGATCTGGCGGTTCGTGATCCAGCCGGACTCCAGTGCCTTGAGGCCGTAGTCGCCCGACTGGACCAAGGTCTGGCCCTTCGAGAGCCCTCGCCGGCGGCCGCGCTGGTACTTGCGGTACTTGGTCTTCTTCGGGAGCAGCATCTACGAGCGCTTCTTCCTGGTCGTCTTGGGCTTCTCGGTGGTCTCCCCTGCCGCGGCCTCGGGTGCAGGCTGCTCTGCAGGCGGAGCCGTCTCGGCCGGCGCGTCAGGCGTCTGCTTCGCTTCGACATCGGCTGGAGCCTCCGCGGGCGGAGCCTCGGCACGGCCACGGCCTCGGCCGCCGCCGGGTCGCCGCGGGCCGCCCTGGCCGCGCCGCCGCTTGACAGGCCCGAGGCCCTCGCGGTCGGGCCCGCGGCCCCGGCCACCCTCGCGCGACGCGCCGAGCCCCTCGGTCGCGCCGCCGCGACGGCGAGCCTGGTCCTGGTCGCCGAGCCGCGAGTCGCGCTGCCCGACGCCCTCGTAGCCCTCGGGCATGATCTCGCCCTTGTTGATCCAGACCTTGACGCCGATCCGGCCGGAGGTCGTCTTCGCCTCGGCGAAGCCGTAGTCGATGTCCGCGCGGATCGTGTGCAGCGGCACCCGGCCCTCCGAGTACATCTCCGAGCGGCTCATCTCGCCGCCGCCGAGCCGCCCGCCGCAGACGACCTTGACGCCCTGGGCGCCGGAGCGGATCGCCGACGCGAGCGAGCGCTTCATCGCGCGCCGGAAGCTGACGCGGTTCTCGAGCTGCTCCGCGATCGACTGGGCGACGAGCTTCGCGTCGAGCTCGGGTCGCTTGATCTCGTTGATGTTGATGTGCACGGCCTTGTTGGTCATGCCGTGGATCTCCTTGCGGAGCGCGTCCACCTCCACGCCGGACTTGCCGATCACGATCCCGGGCCGCGCGGTGTAGATGTCGATCGTGATCCGCTGTGCGTCCTTGCGGATCAGGATGTCCGACAGCCCCGCGTGCGAGAGCTTGCCGTGGATGTGCTCGCGGATCTTGATGTCCTCGAGCAGGTACGCGGCGAACTCCTTCGTCCCCGTGTACCAGTTGGACTTCCAGTCGTGGATGACGCCGACGCGCATCCCGCCGGGATGAACCTTCTGACCCATCTAGCTCTTCCTCCCTGCTGCCTTGGCCTTCGGCTTGGGCTTCGCGGCCGCCTTCTTCGCCCTCGGCTTGCGCTTCGGCTTCTCCTCCGCCTTGGGCTCTTCCTGGGGCAGCTCCTCCTCGACCGGCTCGGCGGCCGCGGGCGGCTCGGCCCGAACCGGCGCCTCGAGCTGCGCGAGCGTGAGGGTGATGTGACAGGTGGGCTTGCGGATCCGGACCGCGCGCCCGCGCGCGCGGGCGCGCCAGCGCTTCAGGACCGGCCCTTCGTCCACGGTCGCGGCCGAAACCACGAGGTCGTCGCCGACGAGGTTGTGGTTCGCCTCCGCGTTCGCGACGGCGGAGCGCAGCACCTTCTCGAGCTCGCGGGCAGCCGCACGCGGCGTGAACGCGAGCACCGTGCGCGCCTCGGGGACGGTCCGGCCGCGAATGTGCTCGGCGACCAGCCGTGCCTTGCGCGGCGACATCCGGACCCACTTGGCCACGGCTCGCACCTCCTGCCGCTCGGCGGTCGCCATCAGGTGCGCTTCACCTCCGTCTTGCGGTCGCCGGAGTGCGCGCGGAAGGTCCGCGTGGGAGCGAACTCGCCGAGCTTGTGCCCGACCATCTGCTCTGTCACGAAGACCGGGACGTGCTTGCGCCCGTCGTGCACCGCGATCGTGTGGCCGACCATCTCCGGGAAGACGGTGGACGACCGGGACCAGGTGCGGATCATCTGCTTGCTCCCCGACTCGTTCATCGCCTGGATCCGGCTCAGCAGCCGCTCCTCGACGAACGGGCCCTTCTTGCTCGACCTTGACACTTAGCGCTTCTCCTTTCCGCGGCGACGGCCGCGGACGATCAGCTTGTCGGACTCCTTGTGCTTCTTGCGCGTGCGCTTGCCCAGCGTCGGCACGCCCCACGGGGTGACCGGGTGGCGGCCGCCCTTCGACTTGCCCTCGCCCCCGCCGTGCGGGTGGTCGACGGGGTTCATCGCCGAGCCGCGCACGGTCGGTCGCTTTCCGCGCCAGCGGCTGCGGCCGGCCTTGCCCTGAGTGATGTTCTCGTGGTCGACGTTGCCGACCTGGCCGATGGTCGCGCGGCACGTGAGCGCGACGCGGCGCAGCTCACCGGACGGGAGCCGCAGCACGCCCTGCCCCTCGTCCTTTGCGACGAGCTGGATGCCCGAGCCGGCGCTGCGCGCGAGCTGGCCGCCCCTGCCCGGCTTGAGCTCCACGTTGTGCACGAGCGTGCCGGTCGGGATGTTCGCGAGCGGAAGCGCGTTGCCGGGCTTGATGTCCGCCTCCGGCCCCGACTCGACCATCGCGCCGACCTGAAGCCGCGCGGGAGCGAGGATGTAGGCCTTCGCGCCGTCGACGTAGTGCAGCAGCGCGATCCGGGCGGACCGGTTCGGGTCGTACTCGATCGCGGCCACCTTCGCGGGGACGCCGTCCTTGAGGCGCTTGAAGTCGATCTTGCGGTAGCGGCGCTTGTGCCCGCCGCCGTGGTGACGTGTGGTGATGCGGCCGTACTTGTTGCGTCCGCCGGTCTTCTTGAGCGGCTCGAGCAGGCTCTTCTCGGGCTCGGTCTTCGTCACCTCGTCGAAGGCGGACACCGACATGAAGCGCCGGCCCGGCGAGGTCGGCTTGTACTTGCGCAGCGCCATCAGGCTTGCGCTCCTTCAAAGATCTCGATCGACTCTCCCTTGCGGACCTGGACGATCGCCTTCTTCCAGCCCGGCTTCTTGCCGCGCGCGAGGCCGCGGCGCTTCGGCTTCGGCTGCACCTTGACGATGTTCACGCGCTCGACGTGGACCTCGAAGAGCTCCTCGACGGCCTGTCGGATCTGCGTCTTGTGCGCGTCGGGATGGACGCGAAACGAGTACTGGCTCTGGTCGATCAGCTCGTAGCCCTTCTCGGTCACGACCGGGGCGAGCAGCACCTGGTTCGGGTGGAGGCTCACGAGGCCCTCCCCTGCACGGTCTCGAGCGCGGTCTCGCTGATCAAGAGCGAGCGCGCCCAGACGACCTGCCTCACCTCGAGGTCGCTCGGCGCCGTCACGACGACGCGGTCGAGGTTGCGGAACGACTTGATCAGGCCCTCGTCCTCGGGCTGCGCGACGATCAGGAGCGGCAACTCCTTCGCCCACGCGCCGAGGAAGGCCGCGGCCGCCTTCGTCGACGGCTCCTCGAACCCGCCCGGGTCGACGACGCCGAGCGTTCCGTCCTGCGCGTGCGCCGACAGCGCACCGCGCAGCGCGGCTTTCCGAGCCTTGCGGTTCACCTTCACCTCGAAGTTGCGCCCCGTGGGCGGGAAGGCCATGCCTCCTCCGGTCCAGTGCGGCGCGCGGATCGAGCCTGCGCGCGCCCGGCCCGTGCCCTTCTGGCGCCACGGCTTGGAGCGGCCGCCTGCGACGAGCCCTCGGCTCTTGCCGCCGCGCGTCGCCGAGCGGGCGGAGTTCTGCTCCGCGCGCACTGTCTCGTGCACGAGGTGGGGCTTCACGTCCGCGCCGAAGACGTCGGCCTCGAGCGTGAGGCTCTTGGCCGACTTCCCGGCCTTGTCGAGCATGGGAGCCTTAGGCGCCACGGTTCTTGTCCTCTCGCACCTCGACGACCCCGTTCTTGGGACCGGGCACCGCGCCCTTGACCAGCAGCAGGTTCCGCTCCGGGTCGATCTCGTGCACCGTCAGCCCCACCTGCGTGACCCGCTTGCCGCCGAGCCGCCCGGGCATCTTCTGACCCTTCAAGACCCGCGCCGGCGTCGCCGAGGCGCCGATCGAGCCCGGCTGGCGGATGTTGTGCGAGCCGTGCGTCTTCGGGCCGCGGTGGAACCGGTGGCGCTTGATCGTGCCCGCGAAGCCCTTGCCGATCCCGATCCCGGAGACCTTCACGCTCTCGCCGGGCTCGAAGGCCTCGACGGTCACGGCCTCGCCCTCGACGAGCTCGCTCGGCCCGCGGAACTCGACGAGCTTCGAGTGCGCGCCGGCCTTGCCGAGCTGGCCGAGCCGCGCCTTCGTCACCTTCCGCTCGGCCACGGGACCGAACGCGAGCTGGACGGCCTCGTAGCCGTCCGACTCGACGGTCTTCACGCGGACGACCGGGCACGGGCCGGCCTCGATCACGGTCACCGGCGTCACCTCGCCCGTCTCGGGATCGAAGAGCTGGGTCATGCCCAGCTTCTTGCCGAGGATGCCCTTCACAGCTTGATCTCGATGTCGACTCCGGCCGGGAGGTCGAGCCGCATCAGCGAATCGACCGTCTTCGGCGTCGGCGAGTGGATGTCGATCAGCCGCTTGTGCGTGCGCACCTCGAAGTGCTCGCGCGAGTCCTTGTCCTTGAACGGGCTGCGGATCACGCAGTAGACGTTCTTCTCGGTGGGCAGGGGCACTGGGCCCGTGATGGTCGCGCCGGAACGGGTCGCGTTCTCGACGATCGACGCGGCCGCCTTGTCCAGGGTCTGGTGGTCATACCCCTTGAGGCGGATGCGGATCTTCTGTTGAGCCATTCCGGCGCGCCCTCTCTCTCGTCCCGTTTAGGTGGTGATCGCCGTCACCACGCCGGCGCCGACCGTGCGGCCGCCCTCGCGAATCGCGAAGCGCAGCCCCTGGTCCATGGCGATCGGCTGGATCAGCTCGATGTCCATGTTCGTGTTGTCTCCCGGCATGACCATCTCCTGGCCGTCCGGGAGCTTGATCGAGCCCGTCACGTCCGTCGTGCGGAAGTAGAACTGCGGCCGATAGCCGTCGAAGAACGGCGTGTGGCGGCCGCCCTCGTCCTTCGAGAGCACGTAGACCTCGGCCTTGAACACGGTGTGCGGCGTGATCGAGCCCGGCTTGGCGAGCACCTGCCCGCGCTCGACCTCCTCGCGCTTGGTGCCGCGCAGGAGCGCGCCCGCGTTGTCGCCGGCCTGGGCGTAGTCGAGCGTCTTGTTGAACATCTCGAGCCCGGTGACGACCGTCTTCTCGATCTCCGGATGGATGCCGACGATCTCGACGTCGTTGCCCGACTCGATCTTGCCCTGCTCGATCCGGCCCGTGACGACCGTGCCGCGGCCGGTGATCGTGAAGACGTCCTCGATCGGCATCAGGAACGGCTTGTCGATGTCGCGCTGCGGCTCGGGGATGTAGTCGTCCACGGCCTGCATCAGCTCGAGGATCTTCTGCGCCTGCTCCTCGTCGCCCTCGAGCGCCTTCAGCGCCGAGCCCGTCACGATCGGGATGTCGTCGCCGGGGAACTCGTACTTGGAGAGCAGCTCGCGCACCTCCATCTCGACAAGCTCGAGGAGCTCGGGGTCGTCGACCATGTCGGCCTTGTTCAGGAAGACGACGATGTACGGGACCTCGACCTGCCGTGCGAGCAGGATGTGCTCGCGGGTCTGCGGCATCGGGCCGTCGGCGGCCGACACGACCAGGATCGCGCCGTCCATCTGGGCGGCGCCCGTGATCATGTTCTTGATGTAGTCGGCGTGGCCCGGGCAGTCGACGTGCGCGTAGTGGCGGTTCGCCGTCTCGTACTCGACGTGCGACGTGTTGATCGTGATGCCGCGCTGCCGCTCCTCGGGCGCGTTGTCGATCGACGCGAAATCGCGTGCGGCCGTGTTCGTCCCCTGCTCCGAGAGCACCTTCGTGATCGCGGCGGTCAGGGTCGTCTTGCCGTGGTCGATGTGACCGATCGTCCCGACGTTGAGATGCGGCTTGTCCCGCTCGAACTTCTGCTTACCCATTCTGCTTCTCCTTGCCCTTGTGGAGTGACATAGGCGTTAGCCCTGCGAGTCGACTAGCTCGCCAGCGATTGACTGCGGCACTTCCTCGTACCGGTCGAACTGCATCGTGAACGTGGCCCGGCCCTGCGTCGTCGAACGCAGGTCGGTCGCGTAGCCAAACATGGTTGCCAGCGGCACGTGTGCCCGAATCGCCTGGGCGTTGCCACGCGGCTCGAGGCCCTCCACGCGCCCGCGGCGCGAGTTGAGGTCGCCCATGACGTCGCCCAGGTACTCCTCGGGGGTGACGACCTCGACGGCCATGACCGGCTCGAGCAGCTTCGGCTTCGAGCGCTTCATGGCCTCCTTGAAGGCCATTGAGCCGGCGACCTTGAACGCGATCTCGCTCGAGTCGACGTCGTGGAACGAGCCGTCGACGAGCTCGATTCGCACGTCGACCACCGGGTAGCCGGCGAGGATGCCCGACTCCATCGCCTCCTGGATGCCCAGGTCGACGGCGGGGATGTACTCGCGCGGGATCTTGCCCCCGACGATCCTGTCGACGAACTCGTAGCCGTCGCCCGGATCGGTCGGCTCGGCGTTGATCACCGCATGGCCGTACTGGCCTCGGCCGCCGGTCTGACGGACGAACTTGCCTTGGATCTTCTCGACCGGCTTGCCGAAGGTCTCGCGGTAGGCGACCTGGGGCCGCCCCACGTTGGCATCGACCGAGAACTCGCGCAGGAGACGGTCGACGATGATCTCGAGGTGGAGCTCGCCCATGCCCGAGATCAGGGTCTGCCCGGTCTCGTCGTCCGTGCGGACGCGGAACGTCGGATCCTCTTCGGAGAGGCGAAGGAGCCCGCTTGAGAGCTTGTCCTGGTCGGCCTTCGTCTTCGGCTCGATCGCGACCGCGATCACCGGATCCGGGAAGTCCATCGACTCGAGCTGGATCGGCGCCGTGTCGACGGCGAGCGTCTCGCCCGTCGTCGAGGCCTTGAGCCCGACGGCCGCGGCGATCTCGCCCGCGCCGATCGCGTCGCGCTCCTCGCGGTGGTTGGCGTGCATCTGGAGGATGCGGCCGATCCGCTCGGTCTTGCCGGTCGTCGTGTTGAGAACGCGATCGCCGGCCTTGACCTGGCCCGAGTAGACGCGGAAGTACGTGAGCTTGCCGACGTAGGGGTCGGACATGACCTTGAAGACGAGCGCCGAGAACGGCTCGTCGAGGGCCGGGCGGCGTGAGAGCTCGTGCTCGGTGCGCGGGTCGATCCCGTGCACGGGCGGCACGTCGATCGGGCTCGGCAGGTAGTCGACGACTGCGTCGAGCAGCGGCTGGACGCCCTTGTTCTTGAACGCGGAGCCGGCGAGGACCGGGGTCACGGTGATGTCGAGCGTCGCGGCGCGAAGGGCGCGCTTCAGCATCTCGGGCGTGACCGACTCCTCGTCGAGGAGATAGGTCTCCATCAGCTCGTCGTCGTGGTCGGCGACCGAGTCGATCAGCTGGTGGTGGTACTCGTGCGCCTGCTCCACGAGCTCGGACGGGATCTCGCCGATCTCCATCTTCGTGCCGAGGTCGTCGGACCACGTGATCGCGCGCATCTCGACGAGGTCGACGACGCCGCGGAAGTGCTCCTCCTGACCGACCGGCAGCTGCACGGGCACCGGCCGCGCACCGAGCCGGTCGACCATCGACTGGACGGAAGCAGAAGAAGTCCGCGCCGGTGCGGTCCATCTTGTTGATGAAGGCGATGCGCGGAACGCGGTAGCGGTCCGCCTGCCGCCAGACCGTCTCGGACTGCGGCTCGACGCCTGCGACCGAGTCGAAGACGGCGATCGCGCCGTCGAGCACGCGCAGGCTGCGCTCGACCTCGACCGTAAAGTCCACGTGCCCGGGCGTATCGATAATGTTGATACGAAAATCGCGCCACGAGGCTGTCGTCGCAGCAGAGGTGATCGTGATGCCGCGCTCCTGCTCCTGCGCCATCCAGTCCATGACCGCGGCGCCCTCGTGCACCTCGCCCATCTTGTGGGTGCGCCCGGTGTAGTAGAGGATCCGCTCGGTCGTCGTGGTCTTGCCCGCGTCGATATGGGCCATGATCCCGATGTTGCGGACGTTCTCGAGCGCGACCGCGCCCTGGTCGTCTCGTTCACGGTCGACACGGTCACCACCTGTAGTGCGCAAAGGCCTTGTTGGCCTGCGCCATGCGGTAGAGGTCGTCCTTGCGCTTGAAGGCCCCGCCCTGCTGGTTGAGGGCGTCGAGGATCTCGCCGGCGAGCTTCTCGTCCATGTGCTTCTCGCGCCGCTCGCGGGCGAACTGGACGATCCAGCGCACCGCGAGTGTCCGCGCACGCCGCTGCGGCACCTCGACCGGCACCTGGTAGTTCGCGCCGCCCACGCGCCGGGGGCGAACCTCCAGCACGGGCGTCACGGTCTTGATCGCCTGCTCGAGCACCTCGACCGGCGGCTTGCCCGTCTGCTCGCCGATCCGGTCCAGCGCGCTGTAGACGATCGCCTCCGCGGTCGACTTCTTGCCGCGCGTCATCACCTTGTTGATCACCTGCGTGACCAGACGGGACGCATGGACTGAATCCGGCTCGAGCGGCCGTGGCTGAATGCTTGCGCGCCGCGGCATTACGAGCCTCGCTTCGCGCCGTACTTGGAGCGCGCCTGGCGCCGGTCGCCGACGCCCGCGGTGTCGAGCCCGCCGCGAATCACCTTGTAGCGGTAGCCCGGCAGGTCCTTGACGCGGCCGCCGCGGATCAGGACGACCGAGTGCTCCTGGAGGTTGTGCCCCTCGCCCGGAATGTAGGCGCCGACCTCCATGCCGTTCGTCAGCCGTACGCGGGCAACCTTGCGGAGAGCCGAGTTCGGCTTCTTCGGCGTCTGCGTCATCACGCGCGTGCAGACGCCCCGCTTCTGCGGCGCGCCGCGAAGGGCAGGGGTCTTGACCTTGGCCTTGGAAGCGACCCTGCCTTTCCGGACCAGCTGATTGACGGTCGGCATCTACTCCATTCGTCTGGGCTTTTACACAGCAAAGGCTGGCTGGGGGCTGGGCCCCTGCCAACCAGATGACGATGGTAGCGAACGCCTGCGCGACCGTCAAACGCGGAAACGCGCATGGCTGCGCGGAATCCCGGCTCTCGGAGACCGTCCGGCGCACCTGCCGGCACGTTGCGAATTAGTGTCTTCAAGCCATAGCCTGCGCGCCCCAACCGAACTAGAGTGAGACCACTCGGTATCACGCCGCGGATGCCGGGTTTCGGGCGGACGTCGGGACGAGGGAGACGATGGATGAGGCGGCGCTGACGACTACAACCGTCCTCGTCGCGGTCGGCGCGGCGCTGCTTGTGCTCGTCCTCGTAGCGATCGTCCTGCTCGTGCGCGTTCGCCGCTCCGCACGCGCGAACGAGGCCCGCCTCCTCGAGCTCACCGCCGAGATGAACGCGCGGATGAAGGAGATGATCGCCGAGCTCACCGAGTCGCTCGAGCACGCCAAGGAGGAGGGCCGTCGGAGCCGCCACCTCGCCGAGATCGCGGGCTCGATCGACCTCGACGAGGTGCTCGCTCGCACCCTCGAGGCAAGCGGCGCGGTTCCGGGAGTCGACGCCGCCCTGATCTCGGTCGCGGGAGAGGACGAGAAGCCGGTCGTCGTGACGCTCGGGCTCTCCGACGACGAGGCGCAGCGCCAGGCGATCTCCGGCCCGCCCGGCGGCAAGCAGGCACGCGCGATCTCGCTCGTCTACCGCTACTCACCCGAGCTCGAAGGAGACGCGGGGCTCATCCACTCCGGCCTCGCCGTACCCGTCCCGAGCGAGACGGAGCCGATCGGATTCCTGGCCGTCTATAGCCGCTCGCCCGACCACCGGTTCGAGGAGGAGGCGATCCGCGAGCTCGAGGAGCTCGCACACCGCGCGGGGCCCGCGATCGAGAACGCCCGCCGCTTCCGCGAGGCGCGCCAGCTGGCCGACCTCGACGCGCTCACAGGCCTTCACAACCGCCGCTACTTCTACGAGACGCTCGCGCGCGAGGTCGCGCGTGCCCGCCGCTATGGACGCCGTCTCGCGCTGATCGTCTTCGACCTGGACGACTTCAAGGCGATCAACGACCGGATCGGCCACCTCGCCGGCGACGCCGTCCTCGCCGAGACCGCAGAGCGCGTGCGCGACGTCGTGCGGAGCGCCGACATCGCCTGCCGAGTCGGCGGCGACGAGTTCGCGGTCATCCTGCCCGAGTCGTCGACAACAGACGCCGACCAGCTCTACCACCGGCTGCTCGGCGTGATCTCGTCGCGCCCGGTCGGCCACGCGGGCCGGCTGTCCGTCTCCGCGGGGATCGCGGAGCTGCGCGAGGACGAGGCGCCGACGACGTTCTTCGAGCGCGCAGACGAGGCGCTCTACCGGGCCAAGGAGCACGGCAAGGCCCAGGTCGTCACGTACGGAGCGCTCACCAGCGCCCCGTAGGGCGTCAGCTGGCGGCCAGGAAGGGCAGGTAGTCCGTGAGCGGGACGACGCTCGGCGTCGGCTGCCTGTCGCGGCGGCAGACCGTGATCACGTTGTACCCGCGCTCGCGCGCGAGCAGCCAGCGCTCGTAGCTCCGGTCGCGGGCGAGCGCCTTGAGAGCGCCGACGACCGCGGGCCGCGCGAGCCCGAGCGGGATCCCGCCGAGCGGGACGACCGGCTGGAGAGCGCGCGCCTCGACCGGCCCGAGCATCGTCCGGATCGTGACCCAGCCGCTCGAGCGCAGCCGGAAGAGCTGAGAAGGGGCGTTCGACGCGAGGGCGAATCCGCGCGTTCGGTTTCCGAGCCACGAGACGCGCGTCCTCGTCTCGACGAGGCGGACTCCGGTGTCCGCATAGGTCTCGTAGTAGCCGCGCACGTCCGCCCCGGTCGGCTGCGACGCGGGCATGCGCCGCGCGATGAGGGCACGACGAAGCTCGTCGGCGATCACGCCGCGCGCAACCGTGGGAGTGGCGTGCGCGCGAGCGAGCGCGGCCCGGTAGGCGCCGCGGCTGCCGAAGCGTGCGGCGACGACGGCTCTCTCGGCCTGCGCGACCTGGCTCGCCGTGAGCTTCTGGTAGAAGCTCGCGATCACCCGCGCGTAGGCGGCCGTGTAGGCGACGTCGGCGTCACCCGTGACCGGCGTCAGGCCGCGGATCACCTTCGACTCGACGATCTTGCCGTTCACCTTGCAGCGGGCGCCGGGCGGGAAGACGAGCTGGCCTTCGGTGCGCGACGTGTCGAACTTCGGCCCGGCAACCTTCGGCCCGTTGCAGAGCTTGGGGTTGCGGGTCCAGAGGTAGACGCAGGCGGCGAGCGGCTTCTGGGGGTCGTCCTCCGGAGAGTTCTTGCCGAAGACCGCCCACCCCCACGACCAGACCGACCGGAGCCCGAGCTCCTTGGCGACCTGCTTCGCCGCGAGCGCCTGCAGCTTTGTCACCTCGAGCCACGCGCCGAGCTTGGCGTGCTCGCGGCCGCCGGAGCCGGGCGACGTGTGGAAACCGAGCATGATCCCGAGCTGGCGCGTCGGGATGCCGAGCGCCGTGTACGGCGCGATCCGCTTCCGGAACAGCGCCCGCAGAGTCCGGCTGCCCTGGAGCGGGCCTTCCCTCGCAAGCCTGGGAGCGGCGAAGTAGGACTCGCTGACGATGTCTGCGTACGCGGCAACCTGCTTCCACCAGTCGGCCGCAACGTCGCCCATGTAGGGCGCGCTCGGCACGAGCAGAACTGGCCGCGCGCCCCGGGCGGCGAGGGTCTGGAGGTAGATCAGCACGTTGCGCCTGTACTGCGCGTTCGTCGCGCTCCAAGGGGTAATCAGGTTGGCCCCGTTGAGCTCGTTCTCGACGAGCATCGGCTTCGCGCAGCCGAGTGACATGGAGGCGACGTCGTACATCCGGTTCGCCCGGTCGATGACGACCGCGGGGTCGAACGGCTCGAGCGGCGTGCCCACGCGGCGGATGAAGTGCATGTCCCAGTAGACCGTCTTCGCGCCGTAGCTCCGGAGCAGCTGCGGGTAGATGAAGTTCGACGCCGCGCCGATGACCCCGGGCCGCGCGAACACCTGCCAGAACGGGACCGAGCCGTCGGCGAAGTCGACCCAGAGCGTGCCCTTGTCCGGGATCCCGCAGGTCTGCGAGGCCGCCGCCCGATGGGGCGCGACCCCGAACGCCGCACAGGCGGCGAGTGCGATGAGAACCAGGCGCTTCAACCCCGCCCAATGTGTAGCAGCTTCAACCTACGGCAGCCAGCCCGGCGGGAGCGCTCCCGCCGGGCCACCTGCGTCACTCGTCGAGCGGCTTGTCCACCTCGGGCACTTCGTCGGCCTCGGTGGTCGGGCGCTTTGGCTCGCCGTTCTTCTCGCCGCCGTCACCGTCGCCGAAGTCGAGGCCGAGGCTCGCCAGGTCGAGGCCCTCGCCGCCGTCGCTGTCGATCTCCTGCAGCGCGGCGAGCAGCGCCTCGTGCTCGTACGTCTCCTTCGGCACCTTCTCGGACGGGCCGATCTCGATCGCGCGGTAGCGCTTGAGCCCGGTCGCGGCCGGGATCAGCTTGCCGATGATCACGTTCTCCTTCAGCCCGAGGAGCCGGTCGACCTTGCCCTCGATCGAGGCGTCGGTCAGCACCTTCGTCGTCTCCTGGAAGGAGGCGGCCGAGAGGAACGACTCCGTCGCGAGCGATGCCTTCGTGATCCCGAGGATCAGCGGCTCGAACGTCGCCTGCTCCTTCTTCTTGCCCTTCTCCTTCTTCACGCGCGCGTTCTCGCGCTCGAGGACGACGCGGTCGACGAGCTGGCCCGGAAGCAGTTCGGTGTCGCCCGCGTTCTCGACGCGCACCTTCTTCAGCATCTGGCGCACGATCAGCTCGATGTGCTTGTCGTGGATCTCGACGCCCTGTGACTTGTAGACGCGCTGGACCTCGGCGACGAGGTACAGCTCCGTCGACGTCGAGCCCTTGAGCCGCAGCAGGTCGGCCGGGTTGAGCGAGCCCTCGTGGAGGGCGTCGCCCGGCTCGATCACCTGGCCGTCGGCGACCAGCACGCGGGTGCGCCGCGGCAGCTGGTAGGCGATCGGCTCGAGCACCTCGCCGTCCTCGTCGACTTCCTCCGTGAGGATCGTCAACTTGGGCCCGCGGTCGGTGTCCTCGACGTGGACGGTGCCGCCGACCTCGGCCAGCTTCGCCGCGCCCTTCGGGTTCCGCGCCTCGAAGATCTCTACGACGCGCGGAAGGCCGTGCGTGATGTCTGCGCCGGCGACTCCGCCGGTGTGGAAGGTCCGCATCGTCAGCTGGGTGCCGGGCTCGCCGATCGACTGCGCGGCAATGATCCCGACCGCGTCGCCGATTTCGCAGAGCCCGCCCGTGGCGAGGAACGTGCCGTAGCACGCCCGGCAAACGCCGAACTCGCTGCGGCACTTGAGGACGGAGCGGACCGGGATCGTCGGCTCCTCCTCGAACTCGACCTCGGCGAAGGCCTCCTCGATCTCGGCGAGGACCTGATTAGTCACGGTCTCGCCCTTCTCGCCGACGACGGTCTTGCCCGGCTTCCCGCTCGAGAGCGGCCGGTGGACGTCGTCGACAAGCACACGCCCGAGGATGCTCTTGTTGACGCCTTCCGGGACGTGCAGCGGGAGCTCGATCGCGTCCTTCGTCTTGCAGTCCTCCTCGCGGATGATCACGTCCTGCGAGACGTCGACCAGGCGCCGCGTCAGGTAGCCCGAGTCGGCCGTTCGCAGGGCGGTGTCGGCGAGGCCCTTGCGGGCGCCGTGCGTCGAGATGAAGTACTCGAGCACCGAGAGGCCCTCCATGAAGTTGGCCTTGATCGGGCGTTCGATGATCTCGCCCTTCGGATTCGCCATCAGGCCTCGCATGCCGGCGAGCTGGCGGATCTGCTTGAAGGATCCGCGCGCTCCCGAGTTGGCCATCATGAAGATGGGGTTCAGCTCGAGCAGGTTCTTCTCCATCGCTTCGGCAACGTCCTCGGTGGCCTCCGTCCAGAGGTTGACGATCTGCTCGTGGCGCTCCTCCTCGGTGATGAGGCCGCGCTCGTAGAGCCCCTCGACGTTGGTCACCTTCTCCTCGTAGCCGGCGAGGAGCTTGTCCTTCTCCTGCGGGATGACGATGTCGTTCTTCGAGATCGTGATCCCGGCCTTGGTCGCGTAGTGGAAGCCGAGGGCCTTGATCTTGTCGAGCACGCCCGCGATCACGTGCGCCCCGTACCGCTCGGCGAGGTCGGAGATGAAGATGTCCATCTCCTTCTTCGAGAGCGTCCGGTTGTGGAACGGCAGGTCGGCCAGGTCATCCTCGGTCGACTCTTGGAGCGAGCGCGCGACCTCCTCGTTGAAGATCACGCGGCCGGGCGTCGTCAGGATCAGCTCCTCACCGCGACGGTACTCGATCGTCTGCTGGATCCCGACCTGGCCGTCCTCGACGGCGAGCTCGACGCCCTCCTCGTTCGCGAAGCGCTTCGGCCGCGGATCGAGCTCCTCGGCTGTCTTCGCCGCGAGATCGATCTCGGAGTACGTCAGGTAGTAGCCGCCCAGGACCATGTCCTGCGTCGGCGTGGCGAGCGGCCGGCCGTTGGCCGGCGAGAGGATGTTGTTCGACGACAGCATCAGGATGCGCGCCTCCGCCTGCGCCTCCGAGGAGAGCGGCAGGTGGACGGCCATCTGGTCGCCGTCGAAGTCGGCGTTGAACGCGTGGCAGACGAGCGGGTGAACCTGGATCGCCTTGCCCTCGACGAGCACCGGCTCGAATGCCTGGATGCCGAGGCGGTGCAGGGTCGGTGCGCGGTTGAGCAGCACCGGGTGCTCCGCGATGACCTCCTCGAGCACGTCCCAGACCTCCGGGACCATCGAGTCGACGTGCTTCTTGGCCGCCTTGATGTTCTGGACGGCCTTGCGCTCGACGAGACGGCTCATGATGAACGGCTTGAACAGCTCGAGCGCCATCAGCTTCGGCAGGCCGCACTGGTGCAGCCTCAGGTTCGGCCCGGCGACGATCACCGAGCGGCCCGAGTAGTCGACGCGCTTGCCGAGCAGGTTCTGGCGGAACCGGCCCTGCTTGCCCTTGAGCATGTCCGAGAGCGACTTCAGCGCCCGGTTGCCCGGGCCTGTGACCGCGCGGCCGCGGCGGCCGTTGTCGAACAGCGCGTCGACGGCCTCCTGCAGCATCCGCTTCTCGTTGTTGACGATGATCTCGGGCGCGCCGAGGTCGAGCAGCCGCTTGAGGCGGTTGTTCCGGTTGATCACGCGCCGGTAGAGGTCGTTCAGGTCCGACGTCGCGAAGCGGCCGCCGTCGAGCTGGACCATCGGGCGCAGCTCGGGCGGGATGACCGGGATCGCCTCGAGGACCATCCACTCGGGCTTGTTCTCCGAGGTGATGAACGCGTTGACGACCTTCAGGCGCTTGATGGCGCGCTGCTGCTTCTGGCCCTTGGAGTCGCGGATCGTCTCGCGGAGCGACTTGGCCTCGGCCTTGAGGTCGAGGTCCTTCAGCAGCTCGCGGATCGACTCCGCGCCCATGCCGCCCTGGAAGTAGACGCCGAAGCCGTACGGCGAGCCGAACCGGTCCTTCAGCTCCCGGAAGATCTGCTCGTCGTTGACGATCTTCTGCGGCTCGAGCTCCTTGAAGAGCACCCAGGTCTCCTCGAGCCTGCGGATCGAGTCGACGGCCGCCTCCTTGGCGTCCTCCTTGCGGGTCTCGATGTCCTGGTAGGCCTCGCGCACCTTCACGAGCCACTGGACGATCGAGTCGAGGTCCTCCTTGGAGATCTTGCCGTCGGTTCGCAGGCAGAGGTCGTTCGTCAGCTCGCGGATCTCCTCCGCGCCGGCGCCGGGCTCGGCCTGCTCGAGCACCTCGCGCAGCAGCCCCTTGCCGAGGTCACGCGCCTTCTCGAGCTGCTTCTCGTCGACGCCGCCGACGAGCTCTGCGTCCTCGTCGGCGAGCTTTCCCTTCTTGGTGAGCAGCCCGTCGAGGATCCGGTTGATGTGCTTCGTGACCGCGCCCTTCTTCGAGCCGGTCGCCTTCGCGAGCTGCTTCATCAGCGGGGCGATCGCCTCGCGGATCTGGATCGCGACGTTGGCAACCGTCTCGAGCTCCTTCGGCGCGAGCCGTCGGTCGTCGCGGATTGCCGAGTTGCGGACGAGCTCGCGGATCTTCTTCGAGTCTTCGGTCGTGATCTGCGGGGCGACCTCGAGGAACATGCCGCCGACGAGCCCACGCACCTCCTCCAGCGTCGGGACGGCCTGCTCCTCGGCCCAGTTCGAGAGCCCGCGGGCCCAGAAGTCGTCGTCCTCGTCGAAGTTGCGCTCCGCGCCCTTCGTGAAGTAGTTGCGCCGCCGCTTGAGCCTGTCCTCGAGCGCGGCGAGGTTCTCGTCGCGGTCGACGTAGATCTGCTCGGACTCGGCCTTGACCTTGTCCTCGAGGTCGTTCAGGTCCTTCTGCCGCGCCTCGACGTCAACCGAGGTGACGATCGAAGCGGCGAAGTAGAGGACCTTCTCGAGCTCGCGCGGGGCAATGTCGAGCAGGTACCCGATGCGGCTCGGGACGCCTTTGAAGAACCAGATGTGAGAGACGGGCGCGGCCAGGTCGATGTGGCCCATGCGCTCGCGGCGAACCTTCTGCCGCGTCACCTCGACGCCGCAGCGCTCGCAGATGATCCCCTTGTAACGGACGCGCTTGTACTTGCCGCAGTAGCACTCCCAGTCCTTGGTCGGACCGAAGATGCGCTCGCAGAAGAGCCCGTCGCGCTCGGGCTTGAGCGTCCGGTAGTTGATCGTCTCGGGCTTCGTTACCTCGCCCGATGACCAGTCGCGAATCTGCTTGGACGACGCCAGTCCAATCCGGATGGCATCGAACTCATTGATGTCGATCAAAGCTCTCCTTCGCCCTCGTTACTCGTCCACTTCAACGTCTGCCAGGTCGTCCGCGAGCGGACCAGCCTGGGCCTCCGCCTCTTCCTTCGCCTCCTCCGCCGGCGCGACCTCGGCGCCGGCCACGTCGCCGAGCGTCTCGTCCGCGGGGAGGTTCACCTCCTGCCCGGTCTCGTCCGCGCGCTCCTGCCCTTCCTCGGCCTCCTCGGCCGTCGGCGGCCGCGCGGCTGCGCGCAGCGAGCCCGGCGAGAGGTCGATTCCGAGCTCCTCAGCGGCCCGCAGCAGTTCGTCGTCCTCCTCGCGCACCTCGACCTTCTCGCCCTCGTCCGAGAGGACGTGCACGTCGAGCGCGAGCGACTGCATCTCCTTCAGCAGCACCTTGAACGACTCGGGAATCGACGGCTCCGCGATGTTCTCGCCCTTGACGATCGCCTCGTATGCCTTGACGCGCCCGACCGTGTCGTCGGACTTGATCGTGAGCATCTCCTGGAGCGTGTACGCGGCGCCGTAGGCCTCGAGCGCCCAGACCTCCATCTCGCCGAACCGCTGGCCGCCGAACTGGGCCTTGCCGCCCAGCGGCTGCTGCGTCACGAGCGAATAGGGCCCCGTGGAGCGCGCATGGATCTTGTCGTCGACGAGGTGGAGCAGCTTCAGGATGTACATGTAGCCGACGGTGACCTTCTGCTCGAAGGCGCCTCCGGTCCGGCCGTCGAAGAGCCGCACCTTGCCGGAGCAGCGCCGGCCCTCGGGCCGCTTCAGATCGACCAGGAACTTGATCGGCGAATCGGGGTTCTGCCTCGTCCACTCGATCAGCGCCTCGTCGACATCAGTCTCACTGGCGCCGTCGAAGACGGGCGTCGCGATCGGGGACGGATCGCCGTTGGCGGCATCGCCGTTCTCGTGAAACACACCGTGTGCCGCGGCCCACCCGAGGTGGGTCTCGAGGATCTGGCCGATGTTCATCCGGCTCGGCACGCCGAGCGGGTTGAGCACGACGTCGACCGGGCGGCCGTCCTCCAGGAACGGCATGTCCTCCTCGGGCACGATCTTCGCGATCACGCCCTTGTTGCCGTGCCGGCCCGCGAGCTTGTCGCCCTCGGCGATCTTGCGCTTCTTCGCCACGTACACGCGCACGAGCTCGTTCACGCCCGGCGAGAGATCGTCACCCGCGTCGCGGGAGAACGTCTTCACGTCGATGACCTTGCCGCCCTCGCCGTGCGGGACCTTGAGCGAGGTGTCGCGGACCTCGCGCGCCTTCTCCTTGAAGATCGCGCGGATCAGCTTCTCCTCGGCGGTCAGCTCGGTCTCGCCCTTCGGCGTCACCTTGCCCACGAGCAGGTCGCCCGAGCCGACCTCGGCGCCGATGCGGACGATGCCGCGCTCGTCGAGGTCCTTGAGCGACTCCTCGGAGCGGTTCGGGATGTCGCGCGTGATCTCCTCGTCGCCGAGCTTGGTCGCCCGCGCGTCGATCTCGTACTCGTGGATGTGGATGGACGAGAGGACGTCCTCCTTCACGAGCCGCTCGGAGATGACGATCGCGTCCTCGAAGTTGTAGCCCTCCCACGGCATGAACGCGACCAGCGTGTTGGCGCCGAGCGCGAGCTCGCCCATGTCGGTCGAGCTGCCGTCGGCGAGCACCTGGCCGGTACGGACGCGCTCGTTGAGGCCGACGATCGGCTTCTGGTGGATCAGCGTGCCCTGATTCGACCGCATGAACTTCGTCATCGGGTACTCGTGCTTGCCGTCCTTCGTGTCGAGCACGATCCGCTCCGCGTCCACGTCGACGACCGTCCCGCCTTCCTCGGCGAGGACGACGTCGCCCGTGTCGGTCGCGGCGCGGAACTCGAGGCCCGTGCCGACGAGCGGCGACTGCGTGATCATCAGCGGCACCGCCTGGCGCTGCATGTTCGCGCCCATCAGCGCGCGGTTCGCGTCGTTGTGCTCCAGGAACGGGATCAGCGCCGTCGCGACCGAGACGATCTGCGCCGGAGCGACGTCCATGAACTCGACGTCCTTCGGGCGCGCGGTGACCGCCTCGCCCTCGCGCGACCGGCACAGCACCTGGTCGTCGAAGAAGCGGCCGGTCTTCTCGTCCACGGGGGCGCTCGCCTGCGCGATGGTGTACTGCGCCTCCTCGGCGGCGTCCAGGTAGACGATCTCGTCGGTCACCTTGCCGTTCGTGACCTTCCGGTACGGCGTCTGCACGAAGCCGAACTCCGAGACGGTCGCGAACGACGCGAGCGACCCGATCAGGCCGATGTTCGGTCCCTCCGGGGTCTCGATCGGGCACATCCGCCCGTAGTGGGTCGGGTGCACGTCGCGCACCTCGATCGGCGCGCGCTCGCGCGTCAGGCCGCCGGCGCCGAGCGCCGAGAGGCGGCGCCGGTGCGTCAGCCCGGCGAGCGAGTTCGTCTGGTCCATGAACTGCGAGAGCTGCGAGGAGCCGAAGAACTCCTTCAGCGCCGCGACCACGGGCCGGATGTTGATGATCGTCTGCGGCGTGATCGTGTCGACGTCCTCGGTGGTCATCCGCTCGCGGACGACGCGCTCCATGCGGTAGAGGCCGACCCGGAACGCCTCCTGGATCAACTCCCCGACCGTGCGCAGGCGCCGGTTGCCGAAGTGCTCGTACTCGTCGAGCTCGCCGCGGATCGGGTCGCGCGAGAGCACGATCGCGTCCGCCGCGTAGTCCTTCGACTCGGGGTCGACACCGAGCTGGTCGGGAAGGTCGACGAGCTTGCTGACGAGCGCCAGGATGTCCTGCGTCGTCAGCACGCGCACGCCGTCGGGCACGTCGCTGCCGAGGCGCTGGTTCAGCTTGTAGCGGCCGACCTTCGTCAGGTCGTAGCGCTTGGGATCGAAGAAGAGCGCCCGCAGCAGGTTGCGCGCGTTGTCGAGCGTCGGCGGCTCACCCGGCCGCTGCTTCTTGAAGACCTCGATCAGGGCCTCGTCCTCGTTCGCGGACGGGTCCTTCTCGAGCGTGTTGACGATGTAGGTCGAGTTCTTGAAGAGCTTGAGGATCGCCTCGTTCGTGCTCGTGTCGAGCTTGAAGCCGGTCGACGGGTCCTCCTCGGGGAGGGCGCGCAGAAGGGTCGTGATCGGGAGCTTCCGCTTCCGGTCGATGCGCGCGTAGACGACGCCCTTCTTGTCGATCTCGAGCTCGAGCCACGAGCCGCGCGAGGGCATCAGGTTCGCGGTGAAGACCTGCTTCGCGGGGTCCTTGGGCTCCATCAGGTAGGCGCCCGGGCTCCGCACGAGCTGCGTCACGATGACGCGCTCGGTGCCGTTGATGATGAACGTCCCCCACTCGGTCATCATCGGGAAGTCCCCCATGAAGACCGTCTGCTCGCGGATCTCCCCGGTCTCGGTGTTGACGAACCGGACCGTCATCGAGAGCGGTGCCTGGTACGTCAGATCCTTCTCACGACACTCCTGGATGGTGACCGGGGGGTCACCGAACTTGTACTCGCCGAACTCCACGGCCAACGTGCCCGTGTAGTCCTCGATGGGTGAGATGTCGTCGATCGTTTCCCGGAGGCCCTCTTCCAGGAACCACTTGAACGAGGCCTTCTGGATGTCGATCAGGTTGGGAAGGTCGAGAACGTGCTTGAGGTGCGAGAAAGTTTTACGCACGCGTGGCGCAGCGACCTTGCTGGTCAAGTCTGGGTGCCTCCCTTAGCGGCTATGAGGTGAACGTGAAATGCGGACAGGCAGACGTCGGCGCGGAACCGATAAAGATACCTAAAGAGGTGGACGCTGCGCAAGGGCCGGCGACTGGGATTCCCGCCCGGCAGGAACCCCACTATAGACGCTCTGTCGAGGGGCCGCTAGATCCTGTCCGAAAACGGCGAAGGCGCCCTTTCGAGCGCCCATGCCGTCTCCGCTTCTAGCCGAGAGTTACTGCTGCTTGGCCTTCGCAGGGTGGGCCAGCACCCTGCGGGCCGTGAGGTCGGGCGTGGCACCGTTCTTGAGATCGGCCCTGCAGACCTTCGCAGTGACGAGCAGCCGGTCGTTAGGCGCCAGTGCGCCGAGGTTGTGCGCGCCGAGTCGGTTGACGCGCGTCTTGGCGTCGACCATTAGCGTCGCCGAACCGGCCTTCTTGTACGCCCGGCCGTGACGGTTGGAGCGCTTCACGAGCATCGTGAAGGACGTGTCGCCGTCCGCCGGGTCGACATCGGGGCCGAGCATGCCCTTGAGAACGACGGCCACCTTCGCCTTGCACGCGTGGCCGGCCTTCGGGCCTTTGCCGGGGTGATCCTTCGCCACGGCCGCAGAGACGGCGACCAGTGAGGCGACCAGGGCGAGAATCAGGAACTTGAGACGCATTCGGAACCTCCGGGAAGAGAGAAACGTGTCGTACGAGGATTGTCGTCTCGAATTTCCCGTTTCCCCCCGAGAATCCCTGAAATGCGTGAGGAATCCTTACGGTTCGATCAGGATTCTTACGGTCCCTTAACAAGGTGATGGGGCCGCCGCGGCCCCATCACACGATCCGATCCGAAGAAAGCTCGCTACTTGAGTTCGACCTCGGCGCCCGCCTCTTCCAGCTGCGCCTTGATCTGGTCGGCCTCCTCCTGCGCGAGGCCCTCCTTGACGGGGTTGGGCGCGCCGTCGACGAGGTCCTTCGCCTCCTTGAGGCCGAGGCCCGTGACCGCGCGGACGACCTTGATCACCTGGATCTTCTTGTCGCCGGCACCCGTCAGCACGACGTCGAACGCGCTCTTCTCCTCGGCGGCCGCGGCGCCGTCGCCGCCTGCGGCAACCGCGCCCGGTGCGGCAACCGCGACCGGCGCCGCCGCGGTCACGCCCCACTCCTCCTCGAGCTTGGTCTTGAGATCGACGAGCTCGAGGACGCTCATCGTCCCCAGCTGCTCGACGAGCTTGTCGGTATCAGTCTTCGCCACTGGTCTCCTCCTCTGGTTCGGCCGAAGCCTGTTCGGCCTCTGCCGACGGCTCTTCGGACTGCTCTTCCGGCTCGGGTGCTTCCTCTTCTGCAGGCGCCTCGACCTGGGGTTCCTGTTCCTCCTCCGGCGGCGCCTCTTCCGGCACGGCCTCGCCCTGCTCCTCGAGCTGTCGAATGCGCGCGTCCAGGACGCCGACGAGATCTCTCAGCGGGGCTGTGAAAAGCCCGACGACGGTCGTCATCGGCGCGACAAGGGCGCCCACGAGCTGGGCTCGCAGGACGTCGGCCGACGGAAGCGTCGCCAGTTGCTTGATCTCGGCGTCGCCGACCACGATGCCGTCGAGGACGCCGCCGCGGAGCACGAGCACCTCGTGGGCCTTGGCGGTGTCGTTCAAGACCTTTGCGACGGCAGCGGGGTCGCCGTCCGCGTCGAGGAACGCGATCGCGGTCGGCCCATCGATCAGCTCGAGCACCTCCTCCGTGCCAGCAGCCTCGGCCGCGAGCTTGGTCAGGGTGTTCTTGACGACCGTGAAGCGGGCGCCGGCCACGAGCAGGCGTGCGCGCAGCTCCTCGATCTCGGGCATCGAGAGACCGCGGTAGTCGGCGACCATGAGCGTGCTCGTCGAGCGCAGGCGCTCGGCCAGCTCCGCGACGACCCGTTCCTTCTCGGCTCTCAGCATCGAATCACTCTCCTCACAGACGAGCCCGCGCGCAGGCGGGCTCGGAGAGGCTTCGTGCCTTCCTCGCTCCTGCCTCGGCTGGACTTCCGCCTCTCGGCTGCCAGCTGTCTTTGGCGTGGGCGCGTCTTACGCCGTTACTTCCGCGGGTGCTCCTTCGAGATCGTCTTCGAGCCCGCGCGTCCTCGCCGGATCGACGTGGATGCCCGGGCCCATGGTGCTGGTCAGTGTAACCGTCTTGATGTAGCGGCCCTTGGCCGCGGCCGGTTTGGCGCGGAGAATCTCGTCAATCAGCGCCGAGTAGTTCTCGAGCAGCTGGTGCTCGTCGAAGCTCTTCTTGCCGATCGCGACATGGACGTTCGCGCCCCGGTCGGTGCGGTACTCGAGCTTGCCCGCCTTCGCCTCGCCAACCGCCTTGGCCACGTCCATCGTGACCGTGCCGGTCTTCGGGTTCGGCATCTTCCCGCGCGGGCCGAGGATTCGGCCAAGCTTGCCGACGACGCCCATCTGGTCAGGCGTCGCGATCGCGACGTCGAAGTCGTCGAACCCTTCCTCGATCTGCGTCGCGAGGTCGTTGGTGCCGACCACGTCCGCGCCGGCCTCTTCGGCCTCGCGCGCCTTCTCGCCCTCGGCGAAGACCGCCACACGCGACTCGCGGCCGGTGCCGTGCGGGAGCATCAGCGTTCCGCGCAGCTGCTCCTCTGCGTGCCGGACGTTGAGCCCGAGGTTGAAATGCGCCTCGACCGTCTCGTCGAACCTCGCCTCGGGGAAGCCCTTAAGCATCCGGATCGCCTCGGCCGGCGTGTAGAGCTGCTCGCGGTCGATCTGCGAGCGGGAGTTGCGGTAGTTCTTACCGTGCCCGCTCACAAATCAGTCTCCACTCCCATGGAGCGCGCGGTTCCGGCGACGACCTTCATCGCCTGCTCGATGTCTCTCGCGTTCAGGTCGGGCATCTTCGTCTCGGCGATCTGGCGCACCTGGTCGCGCGTCAGGCGGCCGACCTTCTCGCGGTTCGGCTCGCCGGAGCCCTTCTCGAGCCGCAGCGTCTCCTTGATCAAGACTGCGGCCGGGGGCGTCTTCGTGATGAAGTCGAAGGAGCGGTCCTCGTAGACCGTGATCTCGACCGGCGTGATGCGGCCGTTCTCCTGCGCCGTCTGCGCATTGAACGCCTTGCAGAACTCCATGATGTTGACGCCGTGCTGGCCGAGCGCAGGGCCGACCGGGGGCGCAGGGTTCGCCTGCCCGCCGGGGATCTGGAGCTTGATGAGCGTGAGTACCTTCTTTGCCATGGCTAGTCGATCTTCTTGACCTGGTCGAAGCCGAGCTCCACGGGAACCTGGCGCTCGAAGATGTCCACGAGCACCTTCAGCTTCTGCTGGTCGGGGTTGACGTCGACGATCTCGCCGTCGAAGTCGGAAAGCGGGCCTGAGGTTACCTTCACCGACTCGCCGAGAGTGAACTCGACCTGCGCGCGAGGGCGCTCGCCGGTCGCTGCGCCCGTCCGGAGGATCCGGTCGACCTCTCCCTGCGAGAGCGGGACCGGCTTCGAGCCCGCGCCGACGAACCCGGTCACGCCCGGGGTGTTCTTGACGACCATCCAGGAATCGTCGCTCAGGTCCATGTTCACGAGCACGTAGCCCGGAAGGATCCGCTTCTCGGTCTGCACCTTCTGTCCGTCACGGGTCTCGACGACCTGCTCGGTCGGGACCACCACCCGCCGGAAGCGGAGCTGCTGGCTCATCGAGTCGATCCGGTGCTCGAGGTTGGCCTTCACCTTGTTCTCGTGACCCGAGTACGTGTTGATTGCGTACCAGCGAAACATCAGTGAGGAAGGAGGACGTGTTGGACGAGTCGCCGGAAGACCTCGTCGGCGAGGAACAGGTAGACGCCGACGACGAAGCAGGCGATGAGGACGACGGCGGTGCCCTGAATCAGCTGCTGCTGACCGGGCCACTCGACCTTCTTCAGCTCGGCCCAGGACTCCCCTATGAACTGAATGATGCGGCCGAAGAAGCCGGGCTCCCGGCCCGCGACTTCCTGTGCGGCTACGGGCTCGACGGCCGGGCGCATCTGCGGCCTCGGCGCGCGCTCGAGCGCTTCCTGGCTCTCGGCCTGGGCGGCGCGGCGGGCGCGGCGCTCGGAGCGGGTCTGACGGGCCATGGCTACCTGGTCTCCCGGTGCAGGGTATGGCGACCGCACCAGCGGCAGTACTTGCGGAACTCGATCCGGTCGGGCGAGTTTCGCTTCGACTTCTCCGTCTGGTAGTTGCGCCGCTTGCACTCCGTGCAGGCGAGCGTTATCCCAACTCTGACTCCGGTTGCCATGTGTCCTGTTCTCTTCTCCGAGTACGCGGAAGGTAGCGGCGGGAGGACTCGAACCTCCGACACGCGGATTATGATTCCGCTGCTCTAACCAACTGAGCTACGCCGCCCCGCGCGGGTGAGTGTAGCAATCAGTTTCTCCGTCGCTAGGCTCCAGCCGTGGCTGCGATCGAGGCAGAGGAGCTGCGACGGACCTACACGACGCACACCGGGACCCTTCGCCGGAAGACGAAGGAGATCGAGGCCGTGCGCGGAGTCAGCTTCTCGATCGAGGCGGGCGAGCTCTTCGGGCTGCTCGGGCCGAACGGGGCAGGGAAGACGACCACCATCAAGATGCTGATCACGCTGCTGATCCCGACGGCGGGCACCGGCCGCGTGCTCGGAATGGACGTCGTCAAGCAAGCACGCGAGGTGCGGAAGCGCATCGGCTACGTGTTCGGCGGCGAGCGCGGCGTCTACGAGCGGCTCTCCGGCTACGACAACCTCCGCTACTTCGCGGAGCTCTACGGTGTCCCGCCCAAGGAGCAGAAACCGCGGATCGAGGAGCTGCTCGAGGTGGTCGGGCTGCAGGGCCGCGAGCACGAGCGGGCGGAGGGATACTCGCGCGGGATGAAGCAGCGGCTGCACGTCGCGCGCGGGCTCCTGCACGATCCCGAGGTGATCTTCCTCGACGAGCCGACGATCGGGCTCGACCCGGTCGGGGCGCGCGAGGTGCGCGCGATGATCGCCTCGCTCACGGCCGCCGGGAAGACCGTGCTGCTGACCACGCACTACATGTTCGAGGCGGACGCGCTCTGCGACCGAATCGCGGTCATCTCGCAGGGGCAGATCGTCGCCGAAGGGACTCCGCAGGACCTCAAGCGCGGAGTCGTCGACAGCACCGTCGTCGAGGTCGAGGTGTTCGGGATCGCGGACGGCAGCCTCGCGCGCCTGCGCAAGCTCGCCGAGGTCGTGTCGGTCTCCGTCGAGGAGCGCGAGCAGGCGCAGGTGCTGGTCGTCCAGACCCGAGCCCGAGGCCGAGGTGACGCATGCCATCCTCGCGTGTCTCGACGGCTCCGACGTCGGCCGGGTCTCGCGGCGGGAGCCGACGCTCGAGGACGCATACGTGGCGCTGGTGGCGGAGGAATGAGCACGCTCCGCCTGCTCAGGGTCAGCTGGCTCCTGAACTTCAAGATGATCGCCCGCTCGCCGTTCGAGGGGCTCGGCAACATCCTCTACCCGCTCTTCTTCGCCACGGTCGCGTTCTTCGTCTTCGACGCCGGCCGCGGGCCGCGGTCGCTGCTCTACGCGTCGCTGGGGGCGGCCGTGATGGGGATGTGGTCGTCCGTCAGCACGACCGCGGGTGGCGCCATGCAGCGTGAGCGCTGGTGGGGGACGCTCGAGCTGCTGGTCGTGACGCCGCGCAACTTTGCGATCCTCCTGCTCCCCGTGACGCTCGCGATGGCGTCGATCGGGATCTACAGCATGGTGGCCACGCTCGCCTGGGGTCACTTCCTGTTCGGCGTCGACCTCTCGATCGAGCACCCGCTCGCGTTCGGGGTCTCGATCGTCGGGACCGTGCTCTCGTTCGGTGCGCTCGGCTTCCTGTTCGCGGTCTCGTTCGTGCGCTTTCGCGCGGCCTGGGTGCTCGGGAACCTGTTCGAGTACCCGGTCTGGCTGATCGGCGGGTTCCTCGTGCCCCTCTTCCTGTTGCCGGAGTGGGTGCGACCGATCTCGTGGATCCTCGCGCCGACCTGGGGGATGCGGGCGATCCGCGAGTCGGCGATGGGCGGCGCCCCGCTCACCGCGCTCGCCGTCTGCCTCGCGCTCGGAGGTCTCTACCTCGCGTTCGGGGTGCTGGTCGCGGACCGGATGCTCCGCGCGGCCCGTGTCAGCGGCTCTCTCTCGCTGACGTGATCGTCTCCGCCCGGATCTTCTTCATCGGCGGGATGACGAGCTTCCGCGCGCTCTTCTACTGGCTGAACCCGGCGATCTACATCCCGAGCCTCCTGATCGCGCCGGTCTTCCAGATCCTGCTCTTCGCCTTCATCGGGCGCTCGGCCGGGCTCGCCTCCGACGAGTTCTACTTGATCGGGAACGCGCTCCAGTACGCGGCGGTGCCGTGCCTCTTCGCGATGTCCCAGGCGATCGGCGGCGAGCGCTACCAGAACACGCTGAGCGCGATCCTCGTCAGTCCCGCAGGGCGGATTCCGCTCTTCTTCGGGCGCTCCCTGCCGGTCGTCCTCAACGCGGCCTTCGTGGCAGCGTGCTCGCTCGTCGTCGGGAGCCTGATCCTCGGCGTGCACATTCCCTCGTCGGCGTACGCGCCAATAGCCCTCGTCGTGCTCGTCGCCGCGTTCTCGTGCACGGGCCTGGGACTGGTGAATGCGGCCGTGAGCCTGCGCGTCCGCGAGAACGCGGTGCTGTCCAACGTGATCTTCGGCTTCCTGCTGATCTTCACCGGCGCGAACGTCCCGCTCGACGACCTCCCCTCCTGGATGAGCACTGCCGCGCAGGGGATGCCGTTCACGCACGCGATCGAGGCGGCGCGCGACCTGGCCGCAGGTTCGACGCTCGGCGACGTCTCGGGACTCGTCGGAGCGGAGGTCCTGATCGGCGTGATCTACGGGATCGCGGGCTACGCCCTCCTGCGATGGTTCGAGATCCAGAGCCGCCGGCATGCGACGCTTGACCGGTCCTAATGGAATCGACATGAGTCCAAACGAGTCGACCGGTCATTGCATACGGGCGTGCGGTCAGAGCCCGCACGCCCTGAAGGCGGCACCGCGAGCGGTGCCTTCATGACGCTCGCGCGTGATCTCAACTGGATGCAGGTCGAGGAGTACCTGCAGCGCGACGACCGGGTCGTGCTCCCGATCGGCTCGACCGAGCAGCACGGGTACCTCTCGCTGGAGACGGACAACATCCTGGCCGGGCGCGTGTCGGCCGAGGCGGCGGAGCCTCTGGGCGTGCTGGTGCTGCCGGTCATGCCGTACGGGCTGACGCCGTCGTTCGCGGCCTTTCCGGGAAGCCCCTCGCTGCGGCTCGAGACGTTCGTGGCCGTGCTGCGCGACCTGCTCGACTCGCTGCACGGGCAGGGCTTCCGGCGCTTCCTGCTCGTGAACGGGCACGGTGGGAACCTCCCCGCGGGAGCGCTCGTGCGCGAGTGGACGACGGATCACCCCGACGCGCAGGCGATCTTCCACAGCTGGTGGTCGAGCGCGCGGGTGCAGGCCGCGGCGCGCGAGATCGACCCGGTGCCGAGCCACGCGAACTGGTTCGAGAACTTTCCCTGGACCCGGCTCGAGGGAGTCGAGCTCCCGGAGGGCGGAAAGCCGCCGCTCGACGAGGAGGCCTACCGCGCGGCCGGGCCCGCCGAGGTGCGCGAGCTGCTCGGGGACGGTGTCTTCGGCGGCGTCTACGCGCTCCCCGACGAGCAGGTCGAGGCCGTGTGGCGCGTCGGCGTCGAGGAGGTTCGGGATCTGCTGGAGAACGGCTGGCGGCGTTGACGGATCCGATCGCCGTCGCCAACGCGTGGCTGGTGGAGGCGCGGGAAGCTGGGGTCGTGGCGCCCGAGGCGATGACACTCGCAACCGCGGACGCCGACGGCCGGCCCTCCGCGCGGATGGTGCTGCTCAAGGGCGCCGACGAGAGGGGGTTCACGTTCTTCACCGGCTACGAGAGCAGGAAGGGCCGCGAGCTCTCGGAGAACCCACGCGCCGCTCTCGTCCTCTACTGGCAGCCGCTCGGCCGGCAGGTGCGCGTGGAGGGCTCGGTGCGGAAGCTCTCGGCCGAGGAGTCGGACGACTACTGGGGGACCCGCCCCGCCCGCAGCCGGGCGGCGGCCGCGGCCTCGCGGCAGAGCGAGCCGCTCGAGAGCCTCGAGGAGCTCGAGGCCGAGGCGGAACGGCTCCTCGCCGAACACGACGGCGAGGTCCCGCGGCCGGAGCGCTGGGGCGGGTACGTGCTCGAGCCCGACGCGATCGAGCTCTGGCAGCACCGCGACGACCGCCTGCACGAACGGGTCAGGTACACGCGCGCGCGCGAGGGCTGGTCCGCGCAGCGCCTGGCGCCCTGAGCCGCGTCTCTATCCTGACCGGCGAGACGCCGTGGTCACGATCGACGAGGTTCGCGAGTTCGCGCTCACGCTTCCTCGCACCAGCGAGGGCCTCGTGCGCGGCCAGGTGAAGTTCCGGATCGGGCGGATCGTCTACCTCGCGCTCTCGAAGGACGGCTCCAGGATGGGCTTCGCGTTCCCGAAGGACTGGCGCAACGCGCTGATCGAGTCCGAGCCCGTGAAGTTCTCGCTCCCCAGCCAGTCCGACCTCCGCTACCACTGGGTGCACGTCCGGCTCGACCGGATCGACGTCGACGAGATGCGCGAGCTCGTCGAGGACGCGTGGGCGTTCACCGTTCCGAAGAGCGTGGCCGAGGAGTACGCCGCCTCGCGCGGGTACGTGTGAGCGACCGGGCGTAGAGTGGGCGGCCTTGTTCCCAACGAAGGAGGTTCGCTCGTGGCTGTCGGCATTCGCATCAAGCTTCCGGGAGTGACGCAGGAGGAGTTCGACAACTCGCACGACCATGTGAACCCGGACCGCACCCCGCCGAAGGGGCTGCTGTTCCATGCGTCCGGCCCGATCGAGGGAGGCTGGGGCATCATCGACTTCTGGGAGTCACGAGCCGACTTCGACGCCTTCCAGCCCCAGATCGAGCAGGGCATGGCTTCGGCGGGCGTGGAGATGCAGGGACCGCCTGACATCAAGGAGTTCCCCGTACACGAGATGATCCACTCGTAGCCCGGCTGGCGGCGGCAACCTCGTAAGGCTCGCGATGTGAGGGGCGGTGCTGTCGGACCGCCCCCGCTCGCCGGAGCTACTTGACGAGCGTGAGCATCTTGAACATCGGGAGGTACATCGAGATGATGATCACGCCGACCATCATCCCGACGAGGATCATCATCAGCGGCTCGATGATGGCCGTCAGCGACTGGATTGCCGTGTCGACCTCGTCCTCGTAGAAGTCCGCGATCTTCGAGAGCATCTTCTCGAGCTCTCCGGTCTCCTCGCCGATCTTCACCATCTGGCTGACCATCGGCGGGAAGACGGGGTTCTCGATCAGCGGCTGGGCGATCGGGACGCCCTCGTGCACCTTCTGACGCACGCCGGCGAGCGCCTCCTCGACGACCCAGTTGCCCGCGGTCTGGCCGGTGATCTCGAGCGCCTTGATGATGTCCACGCCGGCGGCGACCAGCGTCGAGAGCGTCCGCGAGAAGCGCGCCATCGTCACCTTCAGGACGACATCGCCGATCTTCATCGGGATCTTCAGCTTCGTGCGATCCCAGAGCTGACGGCCGGACTCGGTGCGCTTCGCGCGCCGGATGGCCCAGATCGAGAGGCCGAAGACCGGGAAGATGATGAACCAGTGGTGGCGGAGCTGGTCGGACACGGTGACCACGTACTGCGTCAGCGTCGGGAGCTGCCCGTTGAGCTGGGCGAAGATCTTCACGAAGACCGGAACGAGGAACATCAGGAGGCCGATCAGGACGAGGGTGGCGAAGATCAGCACCATCATCGGGTACATCATCGCGCCCTTCACGCGGCGCTTGATCTGCGTCTCCTTCTCGATCTGGTAAGCGACGCGGTCGAGCACCGTGTCGAGGATTCCTGCCGCCTCGCCCGCCTCGACCATCGAGACGTACAGGCGGCTGAAGATCTTCGGGTGACGGCCGAGCGCCTGTGAGAGGAGGAGGCCGCCCTCGACGTCGCCGCGGATCTCTTGGATGATCTGCGCGAAGTACGGGTCGTCGGTCTGCTCCTCGAGGATGACGAGCGAGCTGACGACGTTCAGGCCCGCCTCGATCATCGTCGCGAACTGGCGCGAGAAGATCTGGAGCGTCTTCGGCTTGATCTTCTTGAAGACGGTCCGGACGCCTTCCTCCCCGCTCGCGGACATCTCCTCGATGCGGTCGGGAAGCAGGCCGCGAATACGCAGCTGCTCGCGTGCGGCTTCGACGTCGGGCGCGTGAACCTCGCCCGAGAGCTCTAGGCCGTCCGCATTGATGGCGCTGTAGGCGTACGCCGCCATACCTCACACGCGTATCGGCAGGGGGATGCGCGCGCTTGAGTGACCCGCGCGGCCTGCCGATAGGGGAAACGTGCGCCTGCGGCTTCGCAACGAGAGCGGCTTCGGCCTGGTCGAGCTACTGATGGCGATCGTGCTGCTCAACATCGGCATCCTCGCGATCGTCGCCGCGTTCAACGCCGGGATCGTGAGCCTGAACCGGGCCAGCCGGATCTCGACCGGGGCCTCGCTCGCGGACGCCCAGATGGAGCTCTACCGCGCGCTCACCTACGACGCGATCGCGCTCGACTCCTCGACGATCCCGGGCTCGTCGCCGTACACGACCGACACGGCGTATTCGGCCACCCAGGTGACGACGACCTGCGCGGGCTCACCCAAACCGAACCAGTGCAACGCGAGCCGCTCCGTGGTCGGGCCGGATCGCAAGAAGTACCGCATCGACACCTACGTGGTCCTCTCGACGGCGTCGACGAACCCGCCGACGCCCACCGGTGGCCGTCCGGTGAAGATCGTGACCGTGGTCGTGCGCGACGGGAACAAGCTCACGGCTCGCCCGTACGCACGCGAGGCGTCGACGTTCGACCAGTCGACGGGCAGCGTCACGCTCGACCCGAACGGCTGACCTAGCCGGCGGCGATGGACGCAAGGGCGTCCGGTGAGACGACGTGAACGCCGATCGTGGGGCTGTCCAACCGATGCGCCTTCAGCAGCCGGTGGATGCCGTCGAGGACGACCCACCTGCCGTGGCGTCTGGTCACATGAACGGGATAGCCGAGATCGGCGCCGATCGCGCGGTCGAGGTGCGGGCCGTCGCCGACCTCACTTGGACGAACGGTGAAGACACGCCCGTCGTCGCTGCGCCACCACGGTAGGTCCAGAAGCCAGACCAGCTCGGCGAGCGGAAGCTCGTGCTCGGGCAGGGGAAGCGCCCACAGCCGCTCCAGCGACCACTCGAAGTCGAGCAGCCACGGTCGCAGCTCTGCAGGAGCAAGCGCGATGACCTCGGCCCAGCTCTCCACCGGCCCGATTCTCGGGTGCAGCGCGGACGGCTAGGTGACCGAGACCAGCCGCAGCACGTAGCGCGTGCCGTCGGCGGTGTTCATCAGGGTCAGCGGCTTGCCCTTCTTGAGCGTGACCGTCTGCTTCTGGCCTTCGAGCGAGCCGCCGGCGATTCCGACCTTCGCCGTCGTCTTCGTCAGCGAGTGGAGCACGAACGTCGGGTTCGAGGACGGGAACTTGCCGCCGACCTTGACCTCCTCGGACGAGCCGTTGACGGAGATCACGGCCGTCGTCGCCGTCGCTGCGGGTGGAGCGGGCGTGGTCGTCGTCCCGCCGCCGGTCGACCCGCCGCCCGAGGGCGCCGACGTCGATCCTGTCGAGGGCTTCGAGCCCGAGTCCGACACGCAGGCGCTCGACGTGCCCGAGTCGGAGCTTGCGGACGCGCAGGCCACGTTGATCTGCTGCGAGAACGGATCCTTGGTGCGGAACCGGCTGAAGGCGAGGAGCTGCCCGGAGTTGGCCGTCGAGACCTCGCTCGGGTCGCTCAGCCCGCCGGGCGCGACGCTCGTGCCGGACACGGTCGCGTTGCCACCGCTCAGCGACGGCGCCGCGATCGGCCCCGACACGGTCACGGAGACCGTGCTCGACGACGAGTCCGAGGCGCTGGCGCTCGACTGGTTCAGCATCTTCATCGTGCGCGGCACCTGGAAGGCCAGCAGGCCGAGCAGGAGCACGCCACCGACGGCGGCGATGATCTTCTGCCGCTTGGCCTTGGCCTTCGGATCGAAGGACTTGGCCATCAGCCGCTCGCCCCCGGCATCGCCGAGCTCGCGCTCGTCGGCGGAGCGGCGGGCGTGGTCGTGGTGGCCGGCGTCGTGGTCGTGGTGGCCGGCGTCGTGCCGCTCGCTCCGGTCGCTCCGGTCGCGGGCGCCGGAACCGTCGGCACGCTGCCGGTGCCGAACACGAACGCGTCGATCGTGAGCTGGGCGCGGATCTGCGGAAAGCCCGGAGGCGGAGGCGCCTCGGCGAACGAGATCGAGTCGATCGCGAACAGCCGCCCGTTGGCGTCGAGCGCGCCGTGACGCACGTCCACCAGGTTGCGGAGCCGGTACAGGAAGTCGGCGAGCTCGTAGAAGTTGCCCTGGAACTCGACCGTGATCGGGATCGCGACGTACCCGCTGAGCGCCGTCGCAGTGGCGGAGGGCGTGATCTGCTCGAACGTGATCCCGCTCGCCTGGGCGACCTGGTTCAGCTCGAGGACGATGCCGGCCATGTCGGTCTGGTCGGGCATCGCCTTGGTCAGGCGGAATACGTCGGCGATCCGGATCTGGGAGCCCTGCTTGGCTTGCAGCGTCAACGCGCGGGCCGAGGTGATGGCGTCGTTCGTGTCGGTGATCTGCTTGCCGATGTCGGCCGCCTTCGAGCGCTGCGGCCCGATCACGAGGAAGTAGCCGCCGGCCGCGGCGAGCACGAACCCGACCACGATCAGCACGATCACGACGGACTGCGGGACCTGGCGCTTCACGAGCTCGACCCCGGGCTGTGGACGTCGGCCGCGATCGTGAAGTGCACGACCTGCTGATTGCCGACCTTGGCCAGCTGGCTCTGCTGGAGCTGGACGTTTCCGATGTCGGGGATGACGGCAAGCCGGCTCAGCAGTCGGGCCACGGCGGCGTGGGAGTACGTGTAGCCGTCGAGCGTCAGGCCGGTCGCGGCCACGGTGCCGGCCGCAGGCGCCGCGGGCGCCGCCGCCACCGACGAGGAGACGGGCGCCTTCGCCGAGACCGTCGTCAGCCAGACGTCGTTCGGCAGGACGAGCGAGAGCTCGCGCAGAACGCGGTCCCACGCGACGCGATGCGAGAGCGCGGCGTTGAGGGCGGTCACGCGCGTCTGCTTCTCGGCCGCGAGGGAGTTCTGGCTCTGGACCTTGGAGACGTCGGGAGTCGGGATCGCGGCGAGCTCGGCCTTGAGCCCGGTCAGCTCGGCCTGCTTGGACTTGACCTTGCCGCTCGCGTTGAGAAAGGCGGCCGCGAGCGCGACGGTCAGCAGCAACGCGATCACGACCGGGATCGCGACGATCCACTGCTTCTTCTGCTTCTTGCCGCTTCGCCGAGCGTCGTCCTTGGGGAGGAGGTTGATCGCGCGCACGTGCTCAGTCCTCGATCGCCAGGCCGATTGCAACCGCCAGCGAGCCGAGCTGCTCGGTCTCGCGAACCTTCTTGCCGAGCCGCACGCGCGTGAGCGGGTCGCCCACGGTCACGCGGACGCCGATCAGCTTCTGCAGCTCCTCGGCGAGCCCGCCGAGGTGCGCCGTGCCGCCGGTGATGACGATCTCGCCGATGCCCAGAGATCCGGGCTGGTTCTGGTAGAACTGGAGCGAGGAGACGAGCTCGCGCGCGAAGGTCTGGAGCTGGCGTCTCACCCCCTCGCGAGCCGCCTGGGCCTGCTCGGCCGTGAGGCCCTCGGGGACGTTTTCGGTGATGAGGGAGATCTAGCGCTTGACCGGCTCGGCCTCGGACGGCGCCAGGTCGAGCTCGCGCGCGATCGCGACGTCGAGCGTGCCTCCGCCCCAGTCCAGCACGCGCGTGAACTCGCACACGCGGCCGTCGGAGACGGCGAACGTCGAGCGGTCGCGGCCGATCGCGACGACGACCACCGCGGCGTCCGCGGGGCCCTCGTCGCCCCCGCGGGGCTCGGCCATCGCACGCAGGAGCGCGAACGCCTCGAGGTCGATGCCGACGAGCTTGATGCCGGCCTTCTTGCAGGCGCTGACGTAGCGGTCGATCAGCTCGCGGTAGGCCACCACGAGCAGGACGCGCACGATCGTCGTCCCGTCCTCGCCGACCCGCTCACCCAGGACGTGGTAGTCGAGTACCGCCTCCTCGATCGGGATCGGGAGGACCTCCTGCGCACGGAACCGGATCGCGTTCTCCAGCTGGCGCGGATCCTCGATCCCGGCGACCTCGAAGATCCGGACGCCGATGCGGTTGTTGGCGATGCCGAGGCGAACGCCCTGGCGAGGGAGGTTGTGCTTCTTGAAGAAGGTGCGCAGCGTGTCCGCGAGCAGCTCGGGCTCGCGCAGCTCGCCGCCGACGACGAACGGGTGGTCGATGTCCTCTCGCGCGACCTGGACGAGCTCCGGGACGCCGTTGTTGACGACCCGGGCCGCGGCGATCTGCGAGCCGCCGACCTTGAGGCCGACGAGCTTCTTGACGCGCTTCTTGTTCACGCTCGCCGCCTTGGAACCGCGCTTGCGGCCGCGCTTCGACTCGTTCTCGTCGTCGAAGCCCTGATCCTCCTCGACGAGCGGCTGCTTCGTCTCCTTGCGCTTGAAGGAGAACTCCTTCTTCAGGAGCGAGGTCTTCTGGGGCTTCGGGGCCTGCACGACCTGCGTCGCACCGGCCGGCGCCGGGGTCGGGACCGCAGGCGCGGGCTCGGGGTCGGGCTCCGGTGCGGCGGGAGCCTCGTCGGGCTCGGACGCCTCTGGCTCGGGCGCCGGGGCCTCGGCGACAGGCTCGGGCTCTGGCTCCGGTGCGGCCTCGGGCTCCTCCGCAACGGCCTCGGTCTCGTCGAGCTCGGGCTCGGCGTCCGGGTCCTTGCGGCGCAGCGAGAACTTGAGCTCCTTGTTCCAGTCGACCACGCCTAGGCCTCCGCGATCCTCAGGCTCGGAGCGGCCGCCTCGTTCTGCTCGCCGACCGGGAAGCCGGCGCGCTCGAGGAGGCCGAGGAGCTGCTCGGGGCGGCTCGACCGGGAGAGGGCGACGTCGATCGTGATCACGCCGCGCTGGGTGAGCTCGGCGAGGGACTGCTCCATCGTCTGCATGCCTTTGGCCGTTCCGGTCTGCATCACCGAGTAGACCTGCTCGACCTTGGCCTGGCGGATCAGGTTCCGGACAGCGTCGTCCGGGAAGAGGATCTCGAGCGCGGCGACGCGCCCGTTGCCGTCGGCGGTCGGAAGCAGCGCCTGCGTGACGATCCCTTCGAGTGTCGCCGCGAGCTGGATCCGCACCTGGTCCTGCTGCGCCGCCGGGAACGCGTCGATGACGCGGTCGATCGTGCCGGGCGCGCTCTGCGTGTGGAGCGTGGCGAAGACGAGGTGGCCCGTCTCGGCGGCGGTCAACGCGGTCCCGATCGTCTCGAGGTCACGCATCTCGCCGAGGAGGATCACGTCGGGGTCCTGGCGGAGAGCGGCACGGAGCGCGCTCGCGAAGTCGGTGGCGTCGACGCCGATCTCGCGCTGGTTGACGACACAGCGCTTGTGCCGGTGCACGAACTCGATCGGGTCCTCGATCGTGAGGATGTGCTCGGCGCGCTTGCGGTTGATCTCGTCGATGAGCGCGGCGAGCGTGGTCGACTTGCCGGAGCCGGTCGGGCCTGTCACGAGCACGAGGCCGCGCGGCTTGTCGGTGAACGCGTGGAGGCTCGGGTTGATCGAGAGCTCCTCGAGCGTCTTGATCTCGGTCGGAATCAGGCGGAAGGCCGCGCCGAGCGCCTCGCGCTGCCAGTACACGTTCACGCGGAAGCGCGCGAGGCCGGGGATGGCGTGCGCGAAGTCGATCTGCCGGTTGACCTCGAGGTTCTTCTGCTGCTCGGTCGAGAGGATCCGGTACAGGAGCTGCTGGGTCACGTCGGGCGTCAGCGGCTCGATGTCCTGCAGCGGCTCCAGGTGCCCGCGCACGCGGACCACCGGGTGCGCGCCCACGGTGACGTGCAGATCGGACGCATTTCGCGCCACCATCTGCTCGAGCAGATCGTCGATGGAGTACAGGTCCGCAGGCATAGCCCTCCGCGCGAGCTATCGGCACTGCCTACCCCATTCTTGAGAGGACGTTCCAAAGCGGGTTCGGGGCCAATTCGCTTCACCCCATCGAGGGAGAAGGCGTGCGCTCGGCCGGCCGATACCACCTCGCGAGCCATCTGCGCACCCCTATCAGGAGGACCACGCATGCTTTCCAGAATTACGAACCGGCTCGGTCAGACGCGGCGCGATGAGGGTTTCACCCTGATCGAGCTTCTGGTCGTGATCATCATCCTCGGGATCCTGCTTGCAATCGCGATCCCCTCGTACCTCAGCTTCCGCACCCGGGCCAACAAGTCGGCCGCGCAGGCGAACGTCCGCGCAGCCGTCCCCGGCATGGAGGCTTTCAACGCCGACCACGCCACCGGCTATGTGGGCGTCACGCTGACGAAGCTCCAGGGGTCGTATGACGCCGGGATCAAGAACATCAAGATCTCGGTCGCGACGCTCGGCGGCTACTGCATCCGGAACACCGTTCCGGGCACGGCGACGTACCACAAGTCCGGCCCGTCCGGCGACATCAAGACCGGCAACTGCTAGGCACCGCCTAGCACCACGGTAATGCGCAAGGGCGCGGGAAACCGCGCCCTTGTCCTTTCGGGGGTACTGGGACCGCCTCGTCCAACCGATAACGGGACCGCCACCGTCTTTCCAGAAGCCGAGAAGGAGCATCTTCCAATGACCAACCCGCGGCAACGCCTCAATCGCGACGAGCGCGGCTTCACGCTGATCGAGCTCCTCGTCGTCATCATCATCCTCGGGGTCCTGCTCGCGATTGCGATCCCCTCGTACCTCACGTTCCGTGACCGGGCCAACAACTCGGCAGCGAAGTCGAACGTCCGCGGGGCGGTCCCCGGTATGGAGGCGTACAACGTCGACCACAGCACGGGCTACGCCGGCGTGAACCTCGCGAAGCTCCAGGCCAGCTACGACGCCGGGATCAAAAACGTCACCGTCCGGGCGGCAACAGTCGGCGGCTACTGCATCCAGAACACGATTCCCGGGAGTGTCACGTACCACAAGTCCGGCCCGTCGGGCGACATCAAGTCCGGCACCTGCTAGCCGTCGTTTGCCGTCAAGCCCGGCGCGCGCAATGCCGATAGAAACAACGTGAGTCAGCGGGTTCGCATCATTGCCCTGTGCGCGCTCGTCGCGCTCGTCGCCGTAGGTGGAGGCCTGTTCCTCATGAGCGGAGGCCAGAGCGCGCCGGACGCCGCGACGCAGATCAAGCCTCTGCATCCGGTCAAGCACCGAACTCGCTCGACAACGGCGAAGACGGTGAAGAAGTCGCCAAAAGGCGGTCCGTGTCCACGTCAAGAAGAGGACGGCCACGCCGGCCGTGATCGACGGGATGCCGGGCTCGCTCGCGCTCGAGCTGCAGACGCACGAGGTCGTCGTCGTCGCGCTCTACGCGCCCAAGTCCTCGATCGACGCGATGGTGCTCGGAGAGGCGCGGCAGGGAGCGGCCGCAGCCGGCGCAGGCTTCGTCGCGCTCAACGTCACGAACGAGAAGATCGCCGCTCCGCTGACCTCGCTGCTGACCACCGGCGCCTCCGCGGCCGACCGGGTCCTCGACGACCCGGCCGTGCTCGTCTTCCAGCGCCCGCGGATGCTCTTCGTGCGCCTCAGCGGCTACACGGACCGCGACACGGTCGCGCAGGCCGCCACGAACGCAGCGGCGGCCGCGGCAACCACCGCGCAGTCGTGAGCACGCCCGAGCCCCACGCGCGGGCACACGAGCTCTTCGTCCGCCACGCGCGCAAGGACGGCCGCTCGATCGCGGTCCTGCGGGCCATCGACTACGGCGACTCGTGCGTGGTCGAGGCCGAGGTCTTCCCGGTCGGCATCAACAACCCGGAGCCGGCGCGCCCGGGCCCCTACACGTTCGGGAACGCCCGCGAGGCCACGGCCTTCGTGACCGAGGCGGTCGAGGCACTCATGTACCTCGGCTGCGACATCCAGGCTGCCTGAATGAAACCCGCGCAGAGCACTCGGCCTTCGGCCGAGTCCTGCACGCTGACTTCGTTGCGTCTAGAGCTACGTGGTAACGCGGGCTAGCTCTTCGACCGACGTGAGGCCGGCTGCGACCTTGCCGAGACCGTCGTCCCAGAGGGTTCTCATGCCCTCGCCGATCGCGGCGCGGTCGAGCTCCTCGCGGTTCGCGTTGTTCGCGGCGAGCGTCTCGAGGTTCTCGCTCATGACGAGGAGCTGGAAGATCCCGACCCGGCCCTTGTAGCCGGTCTGGCCGCAGCGAGGGCAGCCCTTCTTGCGGTAGAAGACGACGCCGTCCGCGGCGGCCGCCACCTCGGGCGAGACGCGGGCCGAGATCAGATCCTCGGTGGTCGGCGAGTACATCTCGCAGCAATGGGAGCAGAGCTTCCGCGCCAGGCGCTGGGCGAGCACGGCCGAGACCGCGGAGCCGGTCAGGAACGGCTCGACGCCCATCTCCGTGAGACGTGAGATCGCGCCAGGGGCGTCGTTGGTGTGCATCGTCGAGAGCACGAGGTGGCCCGTGAGGGCGGCCTCGATCGAGATCTTGGCCGTCTCGCTGTCGCGGATCTCGCCGACCATCACCACGTCGGGGTCGGAACGGAGGATCGACCGCAGCGCGGCGGCGAACGTCAGGCCGGCGCGCGGGTTGATCTGCACCTGGTTGACCCCTCCGAGCCGGTACTCGACCGGATCCTCGACGGTGATGATGTTGATCTCGGGCCGGTTGATCTCGGTCAGCGCCGCGTACAGCGTCGTCGACTTACCGGAGCCGGTCGGCCCCGTGACGAGGATCGCGCCCGTCGGGCGGCGGATGATCTTCTCGAGCTTCTCGCGCATGTCCTCGGAGAGGCCGAGGTCGGTGAGGGTCGGCGCCTGCTTGGACTTGTCGAGCAGACGCATGACGACCGACTCGCCCTCGACCGTCGGCAGGGTCGCGACGCGGATGTCGAGCATCCGGCCGGCCGCGGCCGTGTTCAGCGAGATGCGGCCGTCCTGCGGCTTTCGGCGCTCGGCGATGTCGAGCTTCGCGAGCACCTTCAGGCGCGTCGTGACGCCGGCCATCATCCGCTTCGGGATCCGCTGCACCTCGTGCAGCACGCCGTCGATGCGCAGCCGCACGGCGAGCGTGTCCTCCTGCGGCTCGAAGTGGATGTCGCTGGCCCCGTCCTCGGCGGCCTGGAAGATGATCGAGTTGACGAGGCGGACGAGCGGCGCGTCGGAGATGCCGTCGTCTACCTCGAGGTCGGACTCGTCTTCCTTCTCCTCCTCGAGGAGCGCGTCTTCCGCATCGACGATCGCGCGCGCGCCGAAGGCCTCGGACGCGCGGCCCAGCCGGCGGAGCTCGGTGGCGATCTCCTCGCGCGAGGCGACTGCGAGCTCGACCTGGAACTTCGTTCCCAGGCGGAGCTCGTCGATCGCCTGGACGTTGCTCGGGTCGGCGACCGCGACGCGGAGGATGTTCCCTTCCAGCGCGTACGGGACGGCGCTCACGCGCTCGAGCACGTGCAGCTGGAGCTGCTGGACGCTGTTGGCGTCGACGCCGACGACCGGGAGCTCGACGAACGGCAGGTGGAAGCGGCTGGCGAGCGTGCGGGCGATGCCGTCAGGAGACGCAACGTTCTCGTCGAGCACCCCCTGGGCGAACGAGCCGCCCTGCTTGACCCGGCCGCGGATGAGGGCGAGCTTGTCGGCCGGGATCAGGCCGGTCGTCTCGATCAGGTCGGCGACGAGCTCGGCGAGCTCGTTGACCTGAAACGCGGGCAGGCCGCCTGCACCGGCAGCCTCTGCCGGTCCGGCCTGGCCAGATGTGCGCAACTTGGGGAGATCCATACCTCGAACGAGGTATCGGCAAAACGCCTCTTAAAGCTGAGTCAAAAGGCTCTAGAAAGCGCTTAGATAAGCGTCGAAGATCACCTGGCCGGCAAAGAGCGCGACGATCGCTCCAAAGGCCAGGAACGGGGCGAACGGGATGCCCATCTTGCGCGCGGCGGCACCGTGTCGCGCCAGCAGGTACACGCTCGGGACCAGGGCCGCGACCATCCCGATCATCAGCCCGACCCCGACGAGATAGCCGAGCATCGCTCCGAGCAGCAGGGCGAGCTTGACGTCGCCCATGCCCATCCCGGCCGGGTAGGCGAGCGCCGCGGCGAACAGGAAGCCCGAGGCGCCGAGCGCGCCGAGCAGCCATTCCGGGCTCGGGTCGAGGGCGGTCTGCGCCAGGAGCACGACCAGGGCCGCCGGAAGGACGATCCGGTTCGGGACGATCCGGTGCGTGAGGTCGGTGGCGGTGACGGCGACGAGCACCGCGCAGAAGAACGAGGCGACGACCGCCTCTCCCGTGAGGCCGAAGACGACGAAGCACGCGGCAACGAGCCCTGCGGTTGCGAGCTCGACGGCCGGGTAGAGCGGGCTGATCCGAACCCCGCAAGAGCGACAGCGCCCGTGCAGGGCGACCCACGAGATCACCGGGATGTTGTCGTACCAGGCCAGCTCGGTCGCGCAGCTCATGCAGGCCGAGCGCGGCCTTACGACCGAGCGGCGCTGGGGCACGCGGGCGGCGACCACGTTCACGAAGCTGCCCAGCGCGAGGGCGGGCCAGAACGCGAGCACTCCGAGAGCGACGTCCACGTGCGGCTTATCGGCTCAAGGGCGGCGAGGGTTTACTGCCGGATGCTGTTGCGGAACACGACGTCGTCGATCAGCTCGTAGGAGTTGACGGTCCGCGACGGCTTGATGTTGATCGGAAAGTCGACGTGGAGCGTCCCGAGCGAGGTGGCCGTGTAGTCCGTGAAGTTGAAGGCGCAGATGGCCGTCGGGCTGCCGCAGGTCGGCGCCGTGGAGCTCGAGACGAGGAAGTCGGCCCACTTGACGCCGCCCGAGCACGTCGCTCCCACGACGCGGTAGAGGCCGTAGCGGTTCGTGGAGATGTTCCGCGTGCACCAGGTGATCGTCGTCCCGCTGGCCGTGCACCCCACCGGAAGCGTCAGCGTCACCGACGAGGAGGATCCGGTCGGCGTCGCCTCGCTCGCGCAGTGCGCCTCGCGCCTGATCTTGTCGAGCGCGAGCCGGGCCGTCAGCTGCGCCTGGAAGCGGTTGTTCATGTCGGTTTCGGAGTTGGACGCCGAGACGAAGACGGTCGTGAGGCTCGTGATGACGACCCCCAGCACCACCATGGTGGTGAGCATCTCGACCAGCGTGTAGCCGCACTCGCCGAGCAGCCGGCGGCGCTGCAGTCGCCGGGTCACTTCGATTCTCGCTCGACTCGCTTGAGCGCTGCGCGTGCGACGGCTTGGCTGCGGTGGCCGATCCCCCAGGTCTTCTGGAGCTTCTGGTCGACGGCGATCAGGGTCGTGAGGGCCTGGGCTCCGTGCCACCAGCCGAACCTGGCCCCGTCCACGATCCAGGCGTGCTGGTAGAGCCAGTGCTGGACGTTCTTCTTGTTGAGCTTCGGATTCGTGGCGGCCCACGCCGCGAGCTGGTTTGCGCGGGCGGAGAGGCTGATCTCGTCGAGCGGCTCCTTCGGGGCCCCCGGGACGGTGAACGCGGGCGGCCTGGCTGCCGGCGCGGTCTTCTTGGCCGGCTTCTTGGCGATGGGCTTGGTCTTGGTGGCTGTTGGCTTCTTCTTCGGCGTCACGGTTGGACGCGCCGGCTTGACCTTCGGCTTGGCGACCGGCGCCTGGTGAATCGCGGTCCCGGACGGCCCGGCGAGCACGATCCGCGTGCCCACGTAGCTGGCGGTGTCCTCGGGAGCGCCCTGCTGCTCGTACGGGCCTCTGGCCAGGTGCAGGACGACCGTCGGCGCCCCGGTGTTGACGACCTTCGTCCCCGCGGCCGGGGACTGCCCGGCCACGGTGTTACCGGCGTAGCCATGGACGGGGCCGACGACCCGCCAGGCGAATCCCGCATCCTCGAGCATGCCCTTCGCGAAGACGAAGGCCTGCCCGGTGACCGAAGGGACCTCGAGCGGCGGAGCCGGCGCGGGCTTGGTCGCGGTCGAGGCCGACGGGCCGATGATCTGCCTGTCGGCAGCCAAAGTGAAGGCTGCTGTTGCCAGCATCCATACGAGAACCACAACGACCGCACGTGGCAAGAGCGCGGCAAGCCGGACCGCCATGAAAGTCCCTTCGGCACCCGCGCGGGCGCGAGTCATCCCCCTAGCGGGTGATCTACCCGTTACTGAGGGGTCTGGCCCTGCCGCGGAGGCCGCAGCACGCCTTGCAGCTGCTCGGCCTGCTGGCGGATCAGCGCGTCCGAATAGACGATCTGATCCTGGCTCGGAGGTGGCGAGCCGAGCCGCAGTTTCCTGTCGGTCTCGAGGGTCGCCGCGAGCTCGTCGAGCCGCGCGCGGAGGCGTCCGGCCTGCGCCCGCGACTGATCGTCGGGAGCGTGCGCCTCGAGCGCCTGCGCCTCACCGGCGAGCGCCTGAACCCGGCCCGTCACCACGGAGCCCTGGGCCAGCACGTCGTCCAGAGTCAGGAGAGAGCGCCGTCGCAGGTCCGCCGACTGGTCCTCCCACGATTCCGCTCCCGCGCGGCGCCGCTGCCAGATCGCGAACGCGATCACGGCGATCGCCGCGAGCGCGAGCCCGAGCGCGATCCAGCCCCAGGGCGTGCTGCTCGAGGAGGACGCGGGCTCCGTGGTCGCCGTGAACTCCAAGCTGGTCGTGGCCGGGACGGTGGTGGTCGTCGTCTGCGTCTCCGTGATCGTCTCCGGCGTCGTCGTGGTCTCGGACGTCGTCGTGTCAGTCGTGGTGGTGTCGGTCGATCCAGTCGTGGTCGCCGCGAGCGCGCGGGTCACCGTCGGATGCGCCCCGAGCAGCAGCCCCGCGGCCGCCGCAACGGCGAGAACCGGCGCGAGCCGCGCGGTCTTGCCCAGCATTTCTCGACGACCAGCGATGACGCGAACTATGACACCTCTTCGTCGGCTACGGCCCCGACGCGGCGACGTTGATCGCGCAACCGAGCTGCCGGGAGATGGCGGTCTCCTTACCGTCGATGCGGATGGTGAGCGGCCCACCGAGCGGAGCGGAATGCACGAGCTCGACCTGCCGTCCCGGGACGAGCGCGAGACTCGTCAGGTAGCGCAGCAGCTCCCCGTCGCCGTCGGGGATCCGCTCGACCGTTGCCTGCTCGCCAGGTTCGAGATCCGCCAGCCGCCTCGCTTTCGACGGCACGATCCTGAGACTGCTGTCCGGGATCGGATCTCCGTGAGGGTCCTGGGTCGGCGATCCGAGCGCCTGGTCGATCCGCGTCTCGAGCGCCTCGGAGATCGCGTGCTCGAGCCGGTCCGCCTCGTCGTGAACCTCGTCGAGGCCGAGGTCGAGCGTCTCGGCCAGGTAGAGCTCGAGCAGCCGGTGATGGCGGATCATCTCGAGCGCGATGCGCTCGCCGGCGGGCGTGAGGCGAACGCCGCGATACGGCTCGTGGTCGGCAAGCCCGAGGGTCGCGAGCTTCTTCACCATGCCCGTGGCCGACGGCGCGGCCACGCCCATGGTTCGCGCGAGCGCCGACGTCTTGACCGGCGCTCCCTCGCCCTGGAGCTTGTAGATCTCCCGGAGATAGTCCTGGACCGCCGTGCTGAAGTCGCCGGGTGCGGCCTGACGACCCCGACGTCTGCGGCGCGCCGTGGGCTCCGACTCGCCTGCGGCGCTCATCCGACCAGCAATCCCGTCACGTACATGATCAGGATTCCGGCGAGGTAGCCGCCGATGGCGTATCCCGACTGCAGGCCTCCGGGCGCACGGCGGGCGATGTACCGCACGACCTCGACCACGACCTGAAGCGCCGCGCCGACCGCAACGGAGAAGAACAGGACGCCGAGGAAGTCGCTCGTGACGAAGCCGCCGAGCCACGCACCGGCGATCGCAGGCCCGCCCGCGACGAGCGCGAGGAGCGCAAGCCTGGGGATCCCGACCCGCCGGCCACGCGCCATGGGAGTCGCGATGGCGAGCCCCTCGGTGATGTTGTGGACCATGAAGCCCACGATCAGGAACGTGCCCAGCGCCAGCTCCCCGAGCGCGATCGAGGAACCGATCGCCAGGCCTTCGCCGAGGTTGTGCAGCCCGATTCCGATCGCAATCAGCGTGGCGAGCGCCGCGCCCTCGAGCGGAGCGCCCTGCTCGCGCCGCTCCGGGCCGGACAGGCGTCGGGCCGCAAACGTGAGCCCGAGGTAGCTCGCCGAGACGCCGAGCAGGATCAACCCCGGGCCCTGGAGCCCGCTCGGAAGACGCGTCTGGAGGTCGAGAGCCTCCGCAAGCGCATCCAGGGCGAGGAAGCTCAGCAGGCCCGCGGTCAGGGCCATGAACGCGGCCAGCCACTTGGCGCCGGCGCGCCGCAGCGACGGGAGCCAGGCGAGCCCGAGTGCGACGGGGACGATCCCGACGAAAAACCCGATCACCGCGTAGCCGAGAACACCGCGCGGCGAGGCGTCGCGAGTCTCGACTGCGACGGGCACGTCGAAGGTGGTCTGAATCCCGCTCGAGCTCGTGACGCCCACCGTGTAGGGGTCGCCGTCGACCCAGCTGAACGGGACGACGATCGTGCTCGAGCGCAGCCGGCCGAGCGTCTTCGGCCCGTCGACCTGGAACGGAACGATCGCGTCGTCGACGGTGACGGTCGCGATCGTCAGCTTCGGCCGTTGCGGGTTGGTCACGCGAATCCTGATCTCGCCGGGCTTGAACTCGACCCGCCGGATGTCGAACTCGTCCCGGGGAGCAGGCGTGTCGCCGACGAGGTGGAGTAGCGAGGTCGACCTCGACGCGAACACCGCCACGACCGCGACGAGCACGAGAAGCGGAACCAAGGCCCACAGCCGATTGCCGGCCCCGGGACGGTCGGCAGCGGCGTTTGAGGCCACTAGTCGACGACCTCGAAGAACCCCATCCAGCCGAGCTCCGTGAACTCCGACTGGTGGGCGTGAAACATGAAGCGCCCGGTGTGCGCGAAGTCGATCTCGATGATCCCGCGCTGCCCCTGGCAGAGCATGACCGTGTCCGTGTACTCGAACTTGTCGCTCGACCCGGTCGGGTAGTAGCGGAAGAACTCGCCGTGCAGGTGGAACGAGTTGATCACGTCGAACTCGGTGAGATTGGCGATGTAGATCCGCACCGTCTGCGAGCGGCGGACGCGGATCGGGTACTTCGCGTAGTAGAAGGTCGGCCCGTTGACCCCGTAGAAGTTGTTCTCGCCGTCCCCGTCGGTGTCGAAGCCGTTGAGCACCATCACGAGCTCCTGCGCGGGCGGTCGCGGCTCCGGCGGGTCGATGATGAACGCGCCGTACAGCCCTTTGGCGATGTGCTTCTTCAGCGGCGTCGCGTGGCAGTGGTAGAGGTGCATCCCGTACGGGCGGGCCGGGAACTCGTAGGTGAACGTCCCACCCGGCTGCACGATCTGGAAGACCCCGTCCATGTTCGCGGGGTGGATCCCATGGAAGTGAATCGTGTGCGGGTGGGAGCCGGCGTTCGTGAACCGCACCCGGAGCAGGTCGTCCTCGGTGGCGCGGATAACCGGCCCGGGAGCCGTCCCGTTGTACGTCCAGGCGGAGAAGAAGACGCCCTTCGAGACCTCGATCTTCCGATCCAGCGCGGCGAGCGAGTACTCCCGAACCCGGCCCGGCCGGTGGGGAAGGGCCTTCGGCGGATGCAGGAGCGCGTCGAGATCCCTCGGCCCCCCGGGCGCCGGGACATCGCGCCCGATCATGGCCGCGTGGCTCATCCCGCCCATCTGCATGTGCTCCATCGCCGCGTGGTCCATGCCCGGCATCGGGTCTGGCGCCGCCTTGGCGGCCTCGGCAAGCACGAGCTTCGCGAGTGGCACCGCCGCCACCGCAGGAGCAGCGCCGACGAGAAGCTGCCGACGCGTCACCGGAAATTTAGGCATGGCTAAAGACTAAGTTCTCTCACCCTTGAACGCAAACCGGGCAAGCCGCGGCCAGGAAGCTCCTGTTCCAGGCGCACGGTCTACCGGGTGAAGAGAACGACCGGGCCGCTCGGCACGACCGGTTGCGCCGGAACGACCGCGAACACCGGCGCCTGAGTCTCGACGTCGGTCGCGCCCCCGTCCTGCCAGCGGAACGCGACGCCTGCGAAGCGCTCGAACCACGGCTGGTCCTGCGGGTAGCTGGCCGTCGGGTCGAGCTGGAGGTGCAGGTGCGGGCCGGTCGCGTGGCCGGTGGAGCCCACGAGCCCGACCTGCGCGCCCGCCGAGAGCACGACGTCCGCCGTCACGGACGGGTCGAGGTACGACAGGTGGCAGTACGTCCACGTCTGGCCGTCGCCCGTACGCATCGTCAGGCCGATCCCGCAGCGCCCGTTCGGGTACTGCCATGCGCGCAGGACGACGGCATCGGCAAGCGCATAGACGGGCGAGCCGGTCGGAGCGTCGATGTCGGCGGCCGGGTAGTCGTGGTGGTGGTGCGAGACCGAGACGACCGAGGGGCCGCCGCCGACCGGGAAGACATAGCTCCCGTCATAGGACGGCGCGCCGAGCATCGTCCCCGCCGCGGGCATGAACGACGCGGCGAGCGAGCGGTCGTGCGCCGCGGCGAGCTCCTGCTGCGCCTGCTGCAGGCCGGACCGGAGGTCCGCCACGCGCGACTGGGCGGAGGCGTGCCGGACGCCCACCTGGGTCGCGAGGCGCTCGAGCGCGAGCTGGTCGGAGAGGACGCCGGCCGCCGAGGCCCGCTGCCTGAGCGCGTGCTCGCGCAACGAGAGGCGGCGCGCCTGGCGCTGAGCGAAGACAAACCGGTGGTTGGCCCTCACGACGGCGGCCCGCGCGTGGCTCAGCGAGACCTGGAGCCGGTCGAGGCTGAAGGTCGCGTCCACTCCCCCGGAACGGAAGAGCTGCGCCGTCTGCAGGACCTCGTCGACGTACCACTGGGCGTGGTTGTACGAGAAGACGGCAGAGGCGATGTCGGTCTGCCCGCCCGTCGCCGCCAGATAGCGGGCCGCCGCGGTCACGGCGTCCTCGGCGTTCCACGGGTCGGCGACGCCGTCGCCGTTGGCGTCGACTCCCCACCGCTCCCACGTCGAAGGCATGAACTGCATCCACCCGATCGCGCCGGCCGAGCTCGGCCCCATGTTGCGGCCGAAGTTCGACTCGACCTTGTTGATCGCCGCGAGCACGGGCCACGGGATCCCGTAGCTCGAGCCCGCGCGCTGCCACAGCGCGAGGAGCTGCGGGTAGGTCAGCGACTCGGCGAAGCGGGGCTTCGCGCGCGAGAACGAGATCGAGCCCGGATCGTTCGGCACGACCGCGCTCGGAAGCGGGCCGCTGCCTGCCGGCACGTTCGGGACGATCCGGAAGACGTCTGCTCTCGCACCGCTCGCGAGGACGAGCGCGAGCGAGAAGGCCGCAGCAAGCTTCTTCATCCGTCCTGAGAGCCCGCGATCCGCAGCTCGGGCATGCGCACCTCTTCTTCGGGCTCCTCTTCCTCCTGCGCCAGCTCGGACAGCCGCTGGCCGTGCTTGATCCCGGCCGCCTGGCGCATGAGCGCCTGGTCGAGCTCGACGAGGAAGTCGTGGCGGTTCGTGGCCGCGTTCGCCGCCACCTCCTTGTCGATCTGGTCGTCGAGGACGAGCTGGATCAGCGCGTTGCTGAAGGTCTGCATGTCGAAGAACTCGCCTTCGGAGATCGCGTCGTTGATCTCCTCGGCCTTCGCTTCGCGGACGAGGTCGGAGATGCGCGAGTTCATCACCATCACCTCGACGGCCGCGACGCGGCCACCGCCGGCCCGCGGCAGGAGCCGCTGGCTGACGATCCCGCGCAGGACACCGGCCAGGATCGAGCGGATCTGCTGGTGCTTGACCGCGGGGAAGAACTCGATCAGCCGGTTGATCGTCTCGGACGCGTCGATCGTGTGCATCGTCGAGAAGACGAGGTGGCCCGACTCGGCGGCCTTGAGCGCGGTCTCGGCCGTCTCGGCGTCGCGCAGCTCGCCGATCAGGATCACGTCGGGGTCCTGGCGCAGAACCCGGCGGACGGCGGCGAGGAACGACTCGGTGTCGAGGCCGATCTCGCGCTGGTTGACGATGCAGCCCTGGTCGGCGTGCATGATCTCGATCGGGTCCTCGATGGTGACGATGTGCAGGCGCCGCGTGCGGTTGATGTGGTCGAGGACGGCAGCCAGCGTCGTGGTCTTACCCGAGCCGGTGGCGCCGGTGCACAGCACGAGCCCGCGCTGCTCCTCCGCGAGGCGGCGCACGCCCGGCGGCAGCCCGAGGACGTCGAAGCTCGGCACCTCTTTCGGAATGACCCGGAACGCGAAGGAGATGGCGCCGCGCTGGCGGTAGACGTTGACGCGGAAGCGCGGCAGGCCGGTCGCGCTGTACGCGATGTCGAGGTCGCCGGTCTCGTAGAACGATTGGAGCTTCGCGGGGGACATGTCGGCGATGACCTGGACGGCCGCGTCGAGCTGCGTGTCGGTCAGCGCCGCGTGATCGGGGAGCACGCCGAGCTCGCCGTCGCGCCGAAGCACCGGCGGCTGGCCGATCTTCAGGTGAATATCGCTCGCGCCGAGCTCAACGGCGCGCGCCAAGACCGCGTTCAGGTCCACGAAGGTGCTGATCGGCACCCGCCGCGCCGTGCTTGAGACGTCGTCGGCTAGCGGCCGAGCGTCTCCACGAGCCGCAGCGGAGCCCGCACGAGGCCCGTGGCTTCACCCGGATGGGCGAGATCGCCGCGCAGGAAAGCCGCCGTGAAGCCCCAGACGAGCGGCATGCGGGCGACCTCGTAGACGAGGCGCGGGAACCGCTCGAGCGCCAGCTTCGCCTTCCAGGAGGCGGCCAGCGTCCGGCCGAGCGCGGCGTCCAGCTTCGGCCCGTAGCCCTCGACGTCCGCAGCCCTCCCGGCGAGCACGTCGAACGCGGTCTCGGAGGCGAGCCGCGCGCTGACGAACGCCTCGTACATCCCGTCCCCGGAGAGCGGGTCGACGAGGCCTGCCGCGTCGCCGACGAGCAGCACCCGTCCGGAGGCGGCCCTGTCGCCCGCGCGGCGCATCGGCAGCCGGTAGCCGCGCAGGTCGTCGAGCTCCCCGGCCGGAAGGCCGTACGCCGCACACGCGCGCTCGAGATGCTCCCGCAGACGAGGCCCTTCCGATTCCCAGCCGCCGACGCCGACGTTCACGTGGTCGCCCTTGGGAAACACCCAGGCGTAGCCGCCCGCGACGGCCCCGAGATCGACGACCGCGAGCCCACGCCAGCGCTCCTCGCGCGCGTGTGCAAAAGAGACGTTCCCCTCGAGGGCGACGCCGAATCGCCGCGCGGCGAGACCCAGCGTCCGCGCGGTGACGCCGTTGACGCCGTCTGCGCCGATCGCGACCGGCGCGCGGGCCGCGGTTCCGTCGAAGCGGACGATCGCGCCCTCACCGTCATGCTCGAGCGCGGTCACCCGCTGCCCGTCGCGGAAATCGGCCCCCGCGGCAGCCGCCTGCTCGGCGAGGTGCGCGTCGAGCCTGCGGCGCTGTGTCATCAGGACGAGTGGCCCCGCTCCGCCCCGCTCGAACCGCTTGCCGTAGCGGAGGCCGAGCTCGAAGCGGTCGACGACGTCCTCTACGACCGGGTCGACGGAGACGGGCAGCTGCCGCACGGCCCGGTAGGTAAGGCCGCCGCCGCACGGCTTGTCGCGCGGGAAGCTCTGGCGGTCGAGCAGCAGCACCTTCGCGCCTCCCTCGGCGAGGCGGTAGGCGGCCGTCGAGCCGGCCGGTCCGGCCCCGACGACGATCACGTCGAACCGCTCCACGGCGTCAATCGTACGAGTCTTGAAGCAGCGCCGGGCCGGCAGTAGAGTCGCGCGACCCATCATGAGAGGAACGTCATGTCTTCAGGTACCGAACTGAGCCCCGCCGACATCGACAGTTTCGCCTCAGGCCTCCACGGCAGCCTGATCCGCCCGGACGACCCCGGCTACGACGAGGCAAGGGCGCTCTACAACGCGATGATCGACAAGCGGCCCGCGCTGATCGCCCGCTGCGCAGACGCCGACGACGTGGTCTCGGCGGTCAACTTCGGCCGCGAGCGCGGACTGGACATCGCGGTCCGCTGCGGCGGCCACAACGGCGCGGGGCTCGGCAGCGTCGACGACGGCCTCGTGATCGACCTCTCGGGCCTGAAGGAGATCGAGGTCGACGCGGACGCGCGCACCGCCAAGATCGGCGGCGGCTCGCTGCTCAAGGAGGTCGACGCGGCGACGCACGAGCACGGCCTCGCGGCGCCTGCGGGGATCATCTCGACGACCGGCGCGAGCGGTCTGATGCTGGGCGGCGGGATCGGCCACCTGACGCAGGAAGCACGGGCTCTCGATCGACAACATCCTCGGCGCCGAGCTCGTCCTGGCCGACGGGAGCGTCGTCTCCGCCGACGAGAGCACGAACGAGGATCTGTTCTGGGCGATCCGCGGAGGCGGCGGGAACTTCGGCGTCGTCACGTCGCTGACGCTCCGCCTGCATCCGGTGAGCACGGTCGTCTGCGGGCCGATGCTCTGGCCGCTGGAGCGTGCGCCCGAGGTCCTGAGCTGGTACCGCGAGTTCATCCCGAACGCGCCCGAGGACCTGACCGGCTTCTTCGCGATGCTCGGCGTCGCTCCCTCCGAGCCGTTCCCGGAGGAGCTCCAGCTCAGGAACGTCTGCGGAATCGTCTGGTGCTGGGCGGGGCCGGCCGAAGGCGCAGACGAGGCGCTCGCCGAGGCTCGCGCACTCCCGGACTGCCTGCTCGACGGGATCCAGGAGGCGCCGTTCCCCGGCCTCCAGAGCACGTTCGACGAGCTCTACTACCCGCCGGGCGACCAGTGGTACTGGCGCGCGGACTTCGTCGAGGAGATTCCGGACGAGGCCATCGAGCGACACGTCGAGTTCGCCGAGAAGCTCCCGAGCTGGAAGTCGACGATGCACCTCTACCCGATCGACGGCGCAGTCCACCGCGTGGGCGCGACCGAAACCCCATGGGCCTACCGGAAGGCGAAGTGGGCCCAGGTGATGGTCGGAGTCGACCACGACCCCGCGAAGGCCGACGAGGTCAAGGCCTGGGCGATCGACTACTGGGAGGCGCTACATCCGTATTCGGCAGGTGGCGCGTATGTCAACTTCATGATGGACGAAGGACAGGAACGGGTTCGGGCCACCTACGGCGAAAACTACGAACGGCTGGCGAAGATCAAGGGTCACTACGATCCGGACAACGTCTTCCATGTCAACCAGAACATTCGGCCTGCGGGCTAGAGGAGGAATTACGTGCCCAGATACATGATCGTTCGAGCGTTCGACGTCACCGAGGACATGATGCCGGCGGTGGGCCTCCGCTCTCGCAAGGTCATCGAGGAGCGCTACCCGGACATCATCTGGGAGCACAGTCATGTCGTGGTCGACGACGAGGGTCGGGTGAAGACGTACTGCGTCTACGCTGCTCCCGACCTGGACGCGGTCAAGGCACACTCGGTCGACCTGGGCGAGCACACGATCGAGGACATCCACGAGATCGCCGGCGACGTGACGCCCGCCGACTTCCCCGGCTAGCGAGCGGCGCCTAGCGCATCAGCTGCTGCGCGTCCGGGATGTGGATTGCGGCCGCGACCGCGAGCGCCAGACGGCGGCGCATCTGCACGAGCTGGTCTCCGTCCCCCTCCGGGATGAGCTCCAGCGCCTCGCCGTAGAGGATGACCGCCTGGTCCTTGGCCCAACCGCGCTCGGCCTGCTCGCCGGCCTCGACGAAGTAGCGAATCGCCCGCTCCGGGTTGCCCGCGTCGCGCCAGTGCCTCGCGAGCGCGGCAACGGCCTCGCCGACCTCCGCGGTCGAGTCCTCGAAGAACTCGGCCACCCGCGCGTGCCGCTCCTGGCGGCCCGCCCGCGGCAGCAGCTCGTACGCCACCTCGCGGATCAGGAGGTGCTTGAAGGCGAACTGCTGCTCACCCTCCATGATCGACGCGGTCTCCCGCGAGATCAGATCGCGTGACTCGAGCGCGCCGAGCCGTTCCGAGAGCCCGTCGGCCGAGCCTGCGATCCGCTCGAGAGCGCCGCGCCAGAACGTCCTTCCGACGACCGCCGCGTCGAGCAGGAGCGACCGCTCGTCGGGCGGAAGCGCGTCGAGCCGCGCGGCGAGGATCCCCCTGACGGTCGTCGGCAGCGAGCCCGACTGCGAGGATGCAGCCTCGGCGATCGTCGCCGCCAGCTGCTCGATGAAGAGCGGGTTTCCCTCGGCCGTCTGCGCCAGCCGGGCCATGTCATCCGCGGGGAGGTTGGCCAGCCGGTGGGCGGCGAGCTCCTGTGACTCCGCGGGGCTCAGCGGCGCGAGCGGGAGAGCCGAGTAGGCGGGAAGGCCCCCTCCCCAGGCCGGGCGCGAGTCCAGCAGCTCCGGCCTCGCCAGCGTGAGGATGAAGACGGGAAGGTCGCGCAGCCGCGCGGCGAGCAGCTCGATCAGGTCGAGCAGGCTGCGGTCGGCCCAGTGGATGTCCTCGAACACGAGCACCGTCGGCCCGTCGGCGGCGACCGCCTCGATGAACACGCGTACCGAGAAGAACAGCTCCTCGCGGTCGTCGACGGATCCCTCGCGATCGAAGCCGAGGAGGATCGCAAGGTGCCTCGTCACCGTCTCCGCGTTCGCGGCCGAGGAGACCTCTGCCACCCGCTCTCGCAGCTTCTTCAGCCCGACCTCGGAGGGGTCGCTTTCGAAGATGCCGCAGAGCTGCTTGACCTGCATCGCGAAGCCGAAGTAGGCGCTGCTCTCCCGGTACGGCAGCGAGCGGCCGTGGACGCTGCGGCCGCCGAGCCCCTCGACGATCTCGCTGAACTCCTGGGCCAGGCGCGTCTTGCCGATCCCCGCGGGGCCGAGCACAGTCACGAGGTGCGGGACGGACTCACTCGACACGCGCTCCCAGACCCCTCGCAGCATGTCGAGCTCTGGCCTACGGCCGACCAGCTCCCCCGAGAGCCTGCGCGTGCCTGCCGGGACCGACGGCTCGATTGCGATCCAGGCCTCGACCGGCGTGGCCTTGCCCTTCGCCTCGACCGGGTCGGCGGGCTCGTAGTGGATCGCGTCGCGCGTCGACGCGTAGGTCTCGCCGCCGACGATGACGCCGTTGACCGGCGCCGCCTGCTGGAGACGCGATGCGGTGTTGACGACGTCGCCGGCGACCATCGCCTCGCCGAGCGCCGGCCTAGCGCCCAGCGAGACCAGCGCCTCGCCCGTGTTCACCGCGATACGGAGCTGCAGGTCGAGATGGAGGTCGCGCTCGTCCGCCTCCCGAACGGCGTCCCTGACGGCGATCGCCGCGCGGACCGCGCGCTCGGGGTCGTCCCCGTACGCGGTCGGCGCGCCGAAGACGGCCATGATCGCGTCGCCGATGAACTTCTCTACGACGCCGCCGAACGACTCGAGCTCGTTGCGGACGAGATCGTGGTACGGCGAGAGCACGGCCCTGACGTCCTCGGGGTCGAGCTTCTCGGCGCGGCCCGTGAACCCGACCAGGTCGACGAAGACCACGGAGACGACGCGCCGCTCGTCGCGTGAGCTCGCCGGCGCAGCCTCCAGCGGTTGGCCGCACGCGAAGCAGAACCGGGCCTGCTCCGGGTTCTCCTGACCGCAGTTGGAGCACAGGATCACTGCGCTAAGAGTACGACTACAATAGGCCGCCCCGGGGGTGTGCCCGAGTGGCCAAAGGGAACGGGCTGTAAACCCGTCGGCTCAGCCTACGGAGGTTCGAATCCTCCCGCCCCCATCGACGCAGGTCCCGGAGTCGGCTTTGGAACGGGGTTGGTAGGCGGCAAGCCGCTATCCTCGATGCCTCCGCCCTCTTAGCTCAGTTGGTAGAGCACCTCCATGGTAAGGAGGGGGTCTCCGGTTCGAGTCCGGAAGAGGGCTTTACGGTTCACAAGCTGCACGAGCTCGAGGGACTCGTTCGACGCACGGAGGTGCTTTGCGATGGCTGAGAGGAAACCCGCGAAGAAGGGCAGGCAGAAGTCCGCCAAGGGCGCGACCTTCTCGGCCGAGGAACGGGCCGCGATGAAGGAGCGCGCCCAGGAGCTGAAGGCGGAAGCAAGCCGAGCGGATGGGGAAAGCGCTCTGCTCGCGAAGATCGCCGAGATGCGGGGATCGGATCGCACGATCGCCAAGAAGCTCCATGCCATCATCCAGGCCAGCGCGCCGGACCTCTCGCCGAAGACCTGGTACGGGATGCCCGCGTATGCCAAGGACGGCAAGGTCGTCTGCTACTTCCAGAGCGCGGGGAAGTTCAAATCGAGATACGCGACGTTCGGCTTCAGCGACGAGGCGAACCTCGACCAGGGCACCATCTGGCCGACCTCCTTCGCACTGAAGGAGTTGACCGCCGCCGATGAGAAGAAGATCGGCGCGCTCGTCAAGAAAGCGGTGAGCTGAGGCCCGGAATACTGGGCACCTCGCGGAGGGCCGGCTAGGCGCTCATCGCCTCGGCCTGGCGAGCTGCTTGAAAGCACGCAGCTAGCGTCGATCGACGACGCGCACGGCCTTGCCTTCGCTACGCGGGACCTGCCCTAGCTCGAGCACATCGGCGCGGACGCGAATGCCGAGCTGCTCCCGCAGCACACGCTCGACCGCGGCCTGCAGGCGCGCGGTGTCGACATCCGGGCCGGCCGGCTCGCACTGCACGGTGAGCTCGTCCATCGCGCCTTCGCGGTCGACGACGAGCTGATAGTGCGGCGCAACGTCGGGAACGGAGAGCAGCGCGTGCTCGACGTTGGACGGGTAGACGTTGACGCCGCGCACGATGATCATGTCGTCGCGTCGGCCCCGCAGGCCGTGGATCCTCGCCGTCGTCCGGCCGCAGCGGCACGGCTCGAACGTGACGGAGGCGATGTCGCCGGTGCGATAGCGGAGCATCGGCATCGCCTCCTTCATCAGCGTCGTGAAGACGAGCTCACCTTCGGCGCCCTCGTCGAGTGGCGCGCCCGAGCCCGGATCGACGACCTCGACCAGAAAGTGGTCCTCGTGGACGTGCAGGCCGTCGCGCGCCTCGAGGCACTCGGTCGCCACACCCGGCCCGCACATCTCCGACAGGCCGTAGAAGTTGACTGCGCGGAGGCCGGGCAGCACTCGTTCGATCTCCTCGCGCAGGCCCTCGGTCCAGGGCTCGCCGCCGAAGAGGCCGAGCTCGAGCCGCAACGCGCGCGGGTCGATGCCCGCGTCGTACACGGCGTGTCCGATCACGAGCGCGTACGAGGGTGTCGCGACGAGCACCTGTGCGCCCAGGTCGTGCAAGAGCATCGCCTGGCGCGCCGTGAAGCCACCGGAGACCGGCACGACCGGTGCGCCGATTCGCTCGGCGCCCTGATGGAAGCCGTGGCCGCCCGTAAACAGCCCGTACGTGTTCGCGTTGTGGACGAGCATCCCGCGCCGAACGCCGGCCATCGTCATGGAGCGCGCCATCAGCTCGGTCCAGGCGTCGAGGTCGGCAGGCGTATAGCCGACCACCGTCGGCTTCCCGTGCGTTCCGCTCGATGCGTGCACGCGTGCGAGCGACGTGGCCGGGACGCGCAGGAGCCCGAACGGATACGCGTCGCGCAGCTCGACCTTGGTGGTGAAGGCCAGGTCGGCGAGCCCGTCGAGATCCGCGCCGAAGGTCTGCTGCAGCCGCACGCGTTGGAGCTCACGCAGCTCCGCCCGCGGCAGCTGTTCCGCGGGGCTCCAGATCACCGTTTCAGAGGCTGCGCTCGTGGGCGTTCCAGTGCTGTTCGAGGTTCCGCACGAGCGCGGGGCTGAGGTAGCAGTAGGCCTGCTCGCGGCAGAACGTCGCCATGTACTGCCGGAAGACGTCGAGCGGCTCCGCCCCGACTCGGAGCGCGCGGCGGTTGCCCGCCGCGTTCACGAGCCCGGAGCTCGTCAGCGCATCGACGCGCTCGGCGATCGCGGCGTCCATCTCCCCGGTCGACGCGACAACCTCGTCGCAAAGGAGATCCCCGGGCGGCGTCCCCGCCTCGAACTCGAGCCCGGACAGGATCGCCTGCCGCGCGAGGCGGTCGCCGACCGAGCGCGCGAGCCGCAGGTTGGACGCGCCCGGGAGGATCCCCTCCTTGCGCGCGGGGAGATAGAGCCGCGTCCCCTTCGTCGCGATCACATGGTCGACCGTGTGCAGGATCTGGCACGCGCCGCCGATCGCGAAGGTCTCGACTGCGGCGACCCAGAGCTTCTCGGTCGTCTCCTCGGGCTCGTCCGGGTGATGCTCCTCGGCGCTCAGCCCGCGAAAGAGCTTGTTCACATAGCCGAGGTCGCGCGTGACGAAGAAGAGATAGTCGATGCGCCCGTGGTAGAGGTGCGTGAGGTTGAGCCCCGCACCGAAGACGCGCTGGCCGGCGTAGCGCGGGTGGCTGACGACCGCGCCGCGCATGACGCCAACCTCGATCTCCGGGTCGAGCAGCGCGAGGTCGACGGCGACCTCGGTCGTCGGCAGCGTGTCGCAGTCCTCCGCGTTCAGGTGGCGGTCGTTCCGGATCTCGATGTACGCGGACCGGCCGCGGCGCTCGAGGTATGTGCCGCCGAGATCGGCAACGCCGGTCGCACGGAAGTCGTCGAGACGTGCGAGCGCCTCCTCCGTCGGGCGCAGCATCGACCAGACGAGATGCGCGCCGCAGCGCGGCGACGCAAGCACGAATGAGAGGAACAGGCCCTGCGCGATCTCGACGCCCTCCTTGTGGGCGAGCGCCCGCGCCCGCTCGGCCGCCATCTGCGCGCGCGACGGCACGAGCCCGGGGAAGCGCTCGGCGGCGGCGTAGACGAGCTCCGCGTCACGGACCGCACGACGCAGGTCGTCGGTCAGCTCGGCGTAGACGGTCTCCGCGTGCACACGCAGGAACCGCACCCGGGCGGCGTCGAGCGCCGTCTTCAAGACGGCCGCCGCCTCGGCCTCGACGTCGTTCCGGTCAGGGCGTGCCGGCAGCCGTCCGAGGAGCTCCTCGCCACGCGTCAGGTACGCGCCTGTCACCTCGAATGCAGCCGTCGCCGCCGGCTCGCCGGCCCGCCACGCGTCGACGTCCGCCGACGACAGGCCTGCCGCTTCGAAGACCGGCTCAGGCATCGGCCAGGAGGAACTCGGCCGCACGCTCGCCGATCATGATCGACGGAGCGTTCGTGTTCCCGGTCGTCACAGTGGGCATTATCGAGGCGTCGGCGACCCGCAGGCCGTCGAGGCCGTGGACGCGGAGGCGAGGGTCGACGACGGCAGCCGCATCGGTGCCCAGCTTGCAGGTGCCGACCTGGTGGTGGTAGGTGATCGCGGTCGCGCGCACGTAGTCGACGATGTCGGTTGACCGGCCTGGGTACCGCTCGGTCGCACCCCAGTCGCGGAGCGCCGGCGCGGCGCCGATGCGCCGGCAGAGGTCGACGGCCGCGACGAGGCTCTCGAGGTCGGTCTCGCACGCGAGGATGTTCGGGTCGAGCGCGACGGGGTCCTCCGGCGCCGGGCCAGTGAGGCGCAACGAGCCGCGGCTGACGGGCCGCACCATGCCGCCGAGGAGCGTGAAGCCGTTCTCGGGGCCTTCCATCCACGGCTCGTACATCGGAACCATGAAGTGAATCGGCTGGATGTCGGGCACCGGCAGCCCCGGCCGCGACCGCCAGAAGAGATGCGTCTGGCAGGCGGGCAGGCCCGGCGAAGGAGGCCCGACCTCGCGCTCCGCGCTGAAGATGACCGGGGAGAGCAGATGGTCGTGCAGGTTCTCGCCGACGCCCGGCAGATCTGCGACGACGTCGATTCCCAGCGAGCGGAGATGCTCTGCCGGGCCGACGCCGGAGAGGAGCAGAAGCTGGGCCGAGCCGATCGTGCCCCCGCAAACGACGACCTGCTCCGCGTGCCCGGACTCGACGCGGCCGCCCTGCGACCATTCCACGCCGACGCACCGCGTACCGTCGAACAGGAGACGCCGCGCGGTCGCGCCGGTGAGGAGCTCCAGGCTCGGAGCTGCCTCGATCGCGCGGAGGTACGCGGCTGCGGTGCTGTGGCGGATGCCGTTCTCGATGCTGTACTGCATGAACGACACGCCGTCCTGCGTCGGACCGTTGTAGTCGCCGTTCAACGGGATCCCGCACTCCTGTGCCGCCTCGGCGATCGACGTGTGGATCGCGTCGGGCTCGTACGACGTGAGCAGGTTGATCGCGCCGGGCCCGCCGGGCTCGCGCCGCTCGATGCGCTCGTAGACCGGCCGGACGTCGTCCCACGACCAGCCTTCGGCGCCGAGATACGCCCACGTGTCGAAGTCCTCGGGCGCGCCTCGCACCCAGATCATCGCGTTCAGGCAGCTCGACCCGCCGAGCACGCGGCCGCGCGGCCAGGCGAGCCGGCGGTTGTTCGCATGCACCTGCGGCACGGTCTCGTAGGCCCAGTCCTCCTCGGACAACCAGAGCTCGTGGACCCGGCCGGGATCGTGGATCGCAGGGTTCTCGTCGAGGCCGCCGGCCTCGAGCAGGAGGACGTGGGCGCCGCTGTCGACGAGACGGCGTGCGACGACGGCACCGGCGGAGCCGGAGCCGACGACTACGACGTCCGCGCTGCGACCGCTCACGCGGAGCGCGGCTAGGCGCTCACCGCCTCGGCCGCCGGGACGTCCACCTGAGAGGCCAGCTCTGCGGCGCGGACCTCCGTCTGCGGCGCGCCGAGCTCGCCGCGGACGATGTTCGCGCCCTGCGCCAGAGCCGCTGCCTTGTACATCGCGATCGGTCGCGGCACGCCCTGCCGGCCGAAGCCGCAGTCGGACGAGAGGACGAGCTTGTCCTCGTCGATGTACTCGAGCGCCGTGCGAACGTCGGCCGCAACGTCTTCCGGGGTCTCCACCTGAAGCCGGCGGTGGCTGATCATCCCGACCGCGACCTTCTTCGGCAGGTTGCCCTTGTACGGCTCGAAGGCGGGCAGGAGCGTGTGGTTGTTGTCCTTCGACTCGATCGTCCAGACGTCGCCCTTGAGCCGGTTCAGGTAGATGTCGACGGACGGCTCGTACGAGATCTGCGGATCGAAGCAGTGCTGCGCGCCGGGGTTCCCCCAGCACGTGTGGATCCACAGCTCGACGTCGTCGAGGCCCTCGACGGTGTGGTTGAAGAGCTCGACGAGGAAGTCCAGGACCTCGTCGGGCGCGCCGTAGGCCGCCGAGCTGTGAATGGCGGGCTCCTCGATCTGGATGACCTTGCAGCCCGCGGCCTGGAGGCCCCGCAGCTCCTCGTTGAGGATCGTCGCGATGTCCCACATCAGGTCCTGCTTGTCGTCGGCGTACGCGTCCGTCCGGACCGTCAGGACCGTCGCGGCGAGGTCGGCCGCGATCGTGCCGAACTTCACCGGGCGCTCGGTCCTCGACTGCGCGACGCGCCAGATCTTCCCGAACTCGAGCGGCACGCGCGGCGCGATCTTGTCGGTGACGGCGTGGTACTTCCAGCCGCCGACGATCTCGTTCAGCCAGGAGCCGACCGGGTAGGTCCAGCCGAACGTCGTCTCGGTGTCGAACTCGGAGATGCCCGCCAGGCGCTCCGTCGGGTACGAGAACCACGACCGGCCGGCGAGGTCGTTGTCGAGGTGGTAGTCGCCGTTGGTGAGGATGTCGAGCCCGGCGAACTCCTGGTCGTTGAGGACGGCGCCGACGGCGTCGACGAACTGCTCGCGGTACGCCACGTCGGCCATGCCCGTCGAGAACGGGCGCTCGTAGAGGTTGCCCGTGAACCAGGAGGGGCGCGGCCACGAGCCGGTGACTGTGGTCGGCAGGATCCGGTCTTTGGTTGCTGTGAGCACGTGACTCCCTTCGCGAGACCTGACGAGTACGCCGATTATCCGCTTTCGGAGGATGTCAGTCGAGCGTCCCCGAAGGGTGCCGGGCACGCGGCGATCTTCGGGATCGAGAAGCGCGCGATCGTCCCGAACTGAGGCGCGGGCTTGCAGGCCTGCGCGACGCCTGCGTCGCACGCGACCGAGAGGAAGATGAACGCGTCCTCGGGCGAGAAGCCGTGCTCGTCCACGAGCATGCGCGCCGCCTCCTCGGAGACGAGCTGGAGCGCCTCGTCGAACTCGTCCGCGGTCGCGTGCGGCATCCAGCGGTCGGGGAACTCGGTCACCGGCCAGGTCGCCTGCTTCCCCTTCAGGAGGTCGAAGCGGATGTCGACCTCCCCCGCGATCTCGACGCCGGTGAAGCAGATCTCTCCGTCGCCCATCGACGCGTGCATGTCGCCCACGGCGAACATCCCGCCCGGCTGGCGCACGGGGAAGTGGATGCGAGCGCCCTTGCCGTGCAGGTGGTTGTCGAGATTGCCTCCGTGGCGCCCGGCGAGCCCGTTCGAGAGCGTCTCGCCGTCCGTCGCGACCCCGACGACGCCGACCATCGGGCGAGCGGGGAAGGAGACGCGGTCGTTCATCCGGATCTCGCCGTCGCGCACCTCGAACATCCGCGTGAGCGGCGCCTCCACCTGCTCGATCAGCTGGCCGAACCCGGGAATCAGCGTGGCCACGCCCCACTCGATCGGCCGCACGTCGAGGATCTCGGCGACGAGCGAATCGCCAGGCTCGGCGCCGATCACAGCCACGGGACCGGTCGCGCCGTTGATCCGCTCGAGGTCGATCTCGGTGACCAGATCGTCCTCGCTCCGGATCTGGCCGGTGAAGCAGTCGTTCGTCTCGAACGTGACGGTCTCGCCGGGCCGAACCTCGAGCACCGGCTCGAGATCCGGCCCGAACGACCAGATCACGTGGTCGCGCGAAAGGCGATGCGCGGCCGCGACGGCCATCTAGGCCGGCTCGGTTGCAGCCAGAGGGCTCCACCGTCTCGTCCTCGACGTAGACGCGGTCCATGTCCTTCAGCTTGTCCGGACGCGCCACCACGAGCCAGATCGTGAGGATGATCCCGAGCACCAACCACCCGATCGCCACCCAGTTCGCGTACTTGACCGGATAGGTCGGCGGGTACTTGTAGAACTGGTAGTAGAGCGGGAAGAAGAACAGCACCATTCCCGCGATCGGCATCACCAGGTGCAGGAACCAGTTGAAGTGCTCGCGGCCGGGACCGAGGTAGTACTTGATGCAGCCCGCCGCGACGAGCATGTAGACGACGACCACCACCGGCACGGCCATGGTCGCGATCATCGCGAAGCCGGTCAGCGCCCCCCATTTCCATCCGAATGCGATGCCGAGCACTACGGCGAAGATCGTCATCCAGATGATCGCGACGTTCGGGGTCTTGAACTGCTTGTGCGTGTGGGCCAGCTGGCGCGGGGCGAGGCCGTTCCGGGCCAGCGCGTAGAAGACGCGGGTCGCCGCGTTGACGGCCGCGTTGGAGTTCGCCGCGATCGAGTTGCAGATCGCGAGGAACACGAGGATCCAGCCGGTGCTCCAGAAGACCTTGCCGAGGTTGCGCCACGGATCGGCGCCGGTGGCCTGCGTGACGAAGTTGTCGAAGCCGGCCCCGAACACCCACGCGTACGAACAGAGGACGTAGAAGAGGCCGATCGCGATCGCAGAGCCCACGACCGCGCGCGGGACCGTGCGTCGCGGGTTCTTCGCCTCCTCGCCGAGCGGCGCGGCCGCTTCGAACCCGATGAACGCGAGGATCGCGAACACCATCCCCTTGAAGACCCCGCCCCAGTCGTTGACCGCGTGATGCGGATTGAAGGGCTGGGCGTTGAGGTCGCCGGCGTTCGAGATCAGCATCCAGATGGCCAGGCCGCCGAAGATCGCGATCTCGAACGCGCCGAGGATCACGCCGGCCGTCGTCGAGAGTCGGATGTCCCGGTAGGTGAGCGCCAGGACGAAGACAGCCATCAGCAAGAGCCAGATCCACCACTGGCCGCTGTAGTCCCAGCCCACCTCGCTCTGGAAGACATCCGTCATCGCCCAGCCGAACTCGAGGTAGAGAAACGGCGCCACGAGCGGCTCGAAGCCGATGAAGAGCCACGCGACCAGGAAGCCCGGGCCTAGCCCGAGGCTGCGCGCGACGTACGTGTACATGCCTCCCGCGGACGGGAAGAGCTTCGCGAGCTGCCCGATCGCGGTGGCGGCGCAGATGCAGGCGATCAGCGCCAGCCCGACCGACAGCGGCAGCGCCTGCCGTGCGTCGGGGACGGAGATGTAGATCGAGTACGCGACCGCGGCGGCGGGCGCCATGTGCGTGATCGACTGGAAGAGGACCTGCCAGAGCCCGATCGAGTGCTCGCGCAGGTGGTCGAAGCTGCGAGGTGCCTCTGCGGGGACGGCTGACATTCGATCCTCCTCCGTCGGTTTCGAGTGAAGAGGCGAGTCTGCCCGATTGCCGATGGGTCACGCAACCGGCTCGGTGCGGCGGCTATAGCCTCTGCGATCGGTGCGCGAGGAGGTGGCACGAACGTGAACGATGAAACGGTGAACATCCGCTACATGGTCGACGACGTGGAGGCCGCGATCGGCTTCTACACGACCCACTTCGGGTTCACGCTGCTCTCGGACCAGTCGCCGGCCTTCGCCGATGTCGTCCGCGGGAGGCTACGGCTGCTTCTCAGCGGCCCGAAGAGCTCCGCCGGGAGGGCCATGCCGGACGGACGCAGGCCCGGGCCCGGTGGCTGGAACCGCATCCACTTCGTCGTCGACGACATCGCCGCCGAGGTGGAGCGCCTCCGCGCTGCCGGCCTTCGGTTCCGCAACGAGATCACGGCCGGCCCGGGCGGCAAGCAGATCCTGGTCGACGACCCGTCCGGCAACCCCATCGAGCTCTTCCAGCCGCGCTGACCGCCGCGCAGGCTCGCGAGGGCGCCGCTCAGACGGTGGCGGCGATCCGCCGCGCGACGCTTCTCCAGCTCCAGAGCTCGACTGCGGCCTGGCGCGCTGCCTTCCGAATCGCGGCCCGGTCGTCGGGCCCGAGGGCGAGGATCGCCGCGAGCCGCTCGCGCAACGCGTCCGCGTCCTCGTTCGGGAAGCGCACGAGCCCTTGCAGCCCGGACGGGTAGCTCTCGTCGAGCCCGTCCGCGACGGACGCCAGGCCCGAGTGATCGGCGACGACAGGTGGACAGCCGGCCGCGGCCGACTCCGCGGCGACCATCCCGAAGGCCTCGGGGAAGATCGACGGTACGGCCGAGACGTCCGCGAGCGCCAGCAGATGGACGAGATGGCGGTGCTCGAGCGGGCCGGTGAAGAGGACGTCGAGCCCCTCGGCCAGCTGCTCGAGCTCGGCCCGGTAGTCGCCGAAGCCGACGATGACCGTGCGCGCATCGATCCTCCGTAGCGCTTCGAACAGAACCTGGACGCCCTTGTTGCGGATCAGCTTCCCGAAGTAGACGACCGTCGGCCGGTCGCCGGCGAGGAACGCGGCAAGCCTGTCCGCGTTGCCCTCGTCCGGGAGCCGCTCGTTCGCGTTGCCCGGGTTCAGCGGGTCCTGGCGCGCCTCGGCGACGAGCGCCTCGAGCGCCTCCTCGCGCGCCTGCGGCTGCCAGAGCTCGACGTCGACGCCGGGCGGAATCGTGTGCACGCGCTCGACGGTCCCGCAGATCTCGGCCAGCACCTCGCGGATGTGCTCGGAGCCGACGATCACAGCCGCCGCCGCCTCGAGCGCCTCGCCGCCCCAGCGCGACAGGTCCTCGTTCCCGCGCATCGAGTACTCGAGCTCGGAGCCGTGCGCTTTCACCACGTAGCGCGAGCCGCTGCCCGCGCCAACGGGTCCCCCGAGAAGGACGTGGTTGACGAAGACGAAGTCGGCTGAACCGTGCTCGCGCAGCGCGGCCGCGTTCGCCTCGACCCAGGCGTCGAGCTCCCCACGCGTGCAGTCCTGTACCCGCTTGACCGTGTAGCCCGCGTATTCGTCGAGCACGAACACGGGCAGAAAGCCGTGCACGTCGGGGCGCACGGCCGCGGCGCCGCCGAGGTCGAAGCGTGACGGGTCCGGGTCCTGCGAGAACACGGTCACCTCGTGCCCCTCGCGGCTCCACTCGCGTGAGAGCTGGCGCGCGTAGATGTTCGAGCCCGTTCCGGCGAGCAGGTAGCCGTGCCAGACGAAGATCCGCATCACGCGGCGAGCCTAGTGATCTCGCGAGGACTTCTCGTTGGGTGCGACGAGAACGCTCAGGCGTCCACCGCCCAGAGGTAGTGGGCCGCATACGCGCGCCACGGGCGCCAGCGCTCCGAGTGCGCCTCGAGCCGTGCCGCATCCCCGGGAAGGCCGAGCCTCTCCGCGGCACGCCGCAGCCCCAGGTCGCCGGCAGGGAAGGCGTCCGGGTCGCCGAGCGCACGCAACGAGATGTACGTCGCCGTCCAGGGGCCGACGCCCGGGATCTCGAGAAGCCGCCGCTGGACCTCTGTGCGGTCGGCGCCGCCGTCGAGCGCCAGCTCGCCGCCCGCGAGCAGGCGCGCGAGCTGCCGCAGGGTCTCCCGGCGCGCGCGAGGCATCCCGACATCTTCGAGGTCGTGCTCGGCCAGCGCCTCGGGCGCGGGAAACGCGTGCGTGATGGAGCCGTCGGGCTCGTCGATCCGAGTCCCGTGCGCGGCGACGAGCCGGGCCGCGGCCGTCCTCGCCGCCGCCACGGAGACCTGCTGGCCGAGGACCGCGCGGACAGCGCTCTCGGCCCCGTCGACGGATCCGGGCACGCGCAGGCCCGGGTTGGCACGTACGAACGGCTTCAAGCCCCTGTCCTCGAGGAGCTCGGCCGAGTGTTGGCCGGGATCGGCGTCCAGGTCGAGCAGCCTCCGGCAACGGTGGACGGCGGCGGCGAGATCGGCGAGGCCGTCGAGCCTGAACACGGCGCGCACGTGGTCGTCTTGTGGCTCGAGCTCCACGAGCCCGTGGCCGCCCGGAAGGCGCAGCGCCCGCCGGTACGAGCCGTTTGACGCCTCCTCGACTCCTGGAACCGCGCGGGCGGCGAGCCAGCGCATCAGCCCGTGGCCGTCGAAGGGCCGGCGCACAGCGAGCCGAACCGCAAGGCGGCCCGGGTCCGTGGCGCGCCCGCGGCGGCGGGCCCGCCTCAGGTCGGACGGCGTCGAGTCGAAGACCTGCCGCGTCGTGTCGTTGAACTGCCTGACGCTCGCGAATCCGGCCGCGAAGGCGATCTCGGTGAACGGGAGCGCCGTCGTCTCGATCAGCACCCGCGCCGTCTGCGCGCGCTGGGAGCGGGCCAGCGCGAGCGGCGGTGCGCCGACGGCCTCGACGAGCGTCCGGTGGAGGTGCCGCTCGCTGACGGCGAGCGAGCAGGCCAGGCCGGACACGCCCGACCGGTCTACGACGCCGTCGGCGATCAACCGCATCGCGCGCCCGGCGAGGTCGGCGCGCGTGTCCCACTCCGGCGAGCCCGGCACGGCGTCCGGCCTGCACCGCTTGCACGCGCGGAGGCCGGCCAGCTGAGCAGCTGCGGCCGTGCGGTAGAAGGCGACGTTCTGGCGCTTGGGGCAGACCGGCGATGGGCAGCTCGGCCGGCAGTAGACGCCGGTCGTTCGGACGCCGACGATGAACCATCCGTCGAAGCGGGCGTCGCGGCTCTCGATCGCCCGATAGCACTGCTCGAAGTCCAGCTCGATTGCGCTCACGCGTCGATCATGCCCGCCACGCGCGGGCTCGCGCTAGCGGAAATCGGACAGCTCGGTCCCGGGAGATCCGGCCGGCTAGGCGAACTCGATCACGCTGCGGATGCCGTCCTGGGCCTCCATCAGCTCGAACGCGCGGTTGACGTCGTCGAGCCCGATCCGGTGCGAGACGAACGGCGCGACGTCGATCTCGCCGGCCAGTGCGCGCTCGACGAACTGCGGCACCTGGTCGCGCCCCTTGCAGCCGCCGAACGAGGAGCCCGCGACCCGCCTCCCGGTGATGAGGAAGCGCGGCACGACCTCGAGCACCTCGCCCTTGCCCGCGACGCCCGCAACGGTGCAGAGCCCCCACCCCATGCGCGCGGACTCGACCGCCTGGCGCATCACGGCCACGTTTCCGGTCGCCTCGAACGTGTAGTCGGCCCCGAAGCCTCCGGTCATCTCGACGATCTGGTCGACCGCGTCCGGCCCGCCCGCGAGCGTGTCGGTCGCGCCCTGGCCCTTCGCGAGCTCCAGCCGCCCGGGCGAGAGATCGACGCAGACGATCCGCTCGGCGCCCTGGAGGCGGCAGCCCGCGACGGCCCCGAGGCCGACCATCCCTGCGCCGAAGACGACGCACGTCGAACCGGCCTCGACCTTCGCCGTGTTGATCGCCGCCCCGAGCCCGGTCGAGAGCCCGCACGCAAAGAGACACGCGTGCTCGGGCGGCGCGTCCGGGCTCACCTTCGCCAGCGCGATCTCGGGCATGACGGTGTACTCCGCGAACGTCGACGTCCCCATGAAGTGCCTGATCGGCTCGCCGTCGCGGCCGAGGCGCGTCGTCCCGTCGGGCAGGTAGCCCTGGTTCTGCTGCTCGCGGATCGCGAGGCAGAGGTTCGTCCGGTCGCTCCTGCAGTGGACGCACTCGCGGCACTGGGGCGAGAAGAGCGTCACCACGTGGTCGCCGGGCGAGAGCGAGGTCACGTCGGGCCCGACGGCCTCGACGACGCCCGCGCCCTCGTGGCCGAGCACGGCCGGCGCGTATCCGGAGGGGTCGGCGCCGGAGGCCGTGAACAGATCCGTGTGGCAGACCCCGCAGGCCGTGAGCCGGACGAGCGCCTCACCCGAGCGCGGCTCGGCGAGGTCGACCTCCTGGACGGCCAGCGGTTGACCGAAGTCCTCGAGTACGGCGGCCCTGATCCGCACGGGCGAAGCCTCGCATACGGCGCTCAGCCGAGCAGCGACTGGCCGACGTAGCCGCCGGGCCGCACGCCCGGAGGGACGGCGAACAGCCCGCTCCCCGTGTGCACGATGTACTCGTTCAGCGCGTCCGATCCGCCCAGGCGCCGCTGCAGCTCGACGAACGCGGCCGGGTGCCGCTGGAAGCTGATGAAGAAGAGGCCCGCGTCGAGCTGGCCGAGCCGCTCGTCCATGCCGTCGGTGAACGAGTATCCGCGCCGCAGGATCTTGATGCCGTCGTTCGTCGAAGGCGCGGCCAGGCGGATGTGCGCATCGGTGGGGATCCGCTTCGACGCGAGGTCGACCGGGTCGAACTCGGCGTGCTCGCCGAGCGGCGCGCCGCTGTCCTTCACCCGGCCGATCGTCGCCTCCTGGTCGACGAGCGACGCGCGGTCCCAGACCTCGATCAGCATCCGGATCCGCCTCGCGACGAGGTATGTCCCGCCCCGCAGCCATGCGGGCCCGTCGTCCGGGCCGACCCAGACGTGCCGCGCGAGGGCCTGCCCGTCCTCGAGCTTGAGGTTGTTCGTCCCGTCCTTGAAGCCCATCAGGTTGCGCGGGGTCGCCTGGGAGCGGCTCGTCGTCGAGGTGCGGCCGAAGCCGAGCTGCGACCAGCGCATGACGACCGCGCCGCGGCCGATCCGCGCGAGGTTGCGGACGGCGTGGAAGACGACCTGCGGATCGTCCGCGCAGGCCTGCACGCACAGGTCGCCGCCCGAGCGACTCGGGTCGAGCTCGTCGCCGGGAAGCGGTGGGAGCTCGGTCAGCTCGGCCGGCTTCCGCGAGGCGAGGCCGAAGCGCTCGTCGAAGAGGCTCGGCCCGAGCCCGAACGTGACCGTCAACCGCGCCGGGGGCAGCCCGAGCGCCTCGCCGGTGTCCACCGGCGGCGCCGCGGGCAGGTCGACCTCGCCGACGAGCTCGCCGGCGGTCATCCGCTCGGCGGCCTCCGTCCACACCCGCAGGAGGTCGCGCAGGTCCGAGCGCCGGTCGGCGGTGACGTCGAAGCCCGCGAACTGGAGGCGGTCCTGGGCAGCGGTCGCGATCCCGGCCTGGTGGGCGCCGTGGAAGGGGACCTGCGCGGCGCCGGCCGACGAGTCGCCGAGCGCGCGCTCGAGCTCCACCCCGCCGAGCGCGAGGCCCGCGCCCACTGCGCCCGCTCCGGCGATCAGGCCGCGCCGCGTGAGCCCCGGCGAGCCCATCGCTACCGCGTGACGACGATCGCGCCCACGCGGGAGAGCGGCTCGGCCAGCGCGTCGATCGACTGGCTGAGCTTGCGCGTGTCGGCGGGCGTGAGCGCCGTGTACGTGACGAACCCCGCCCCGCGCCGGTACGGCGCGAGCGCCTTGCGCACATCGTCGAACCGCCGGTCGATCTCGGCCGCGAGCGCCGGCTTCTCCGCGGCCACGATCTTCCGAACCGACGCGTAGGCGGTCCGCGAGCCGTCGACGTTTGCCTCGAAGTCGTCCAGATCGGTGTGCGAGTAGCGCTCCTCCTCGCCGGTGATCTTCGACTTCGAGACCTCGCCGAGCAGCTCGACCGAGCCGTTCGCGATCTGCGCGGGCTCGAGCTTCACGCGCCGGACGCGCCGCTGCAGGTCCTTGACGTCTGCCTGCAGCCGTGACGCGAGAGACCCGAGCCCGCCGGTCGTCCCCTTGATCCAGATCGCCTTCTCCATCGGGTGGAAGCCGGTCCACTGCGCGGTCGGAACGTCCCCGGCGCGTGCGTCGATCGCCGGGTCGAGCGAGCCGAAGCTCTCCGCGACGGGCTCGATCCGCTCGTACGGGACGCGGGCCTGGACGTAGAGGCGCTTCGCGTCGGCGAGCCTCCCATCACGGACGGCGCTCGTGAACGCGGCCGTGCGAGCGACCAGCAGCGCGGTCTGGGCCTCGAGGTACGAGCGGTAGTGGCGAACCGCGGCGGCTGCGGCCTTGGACACCCCCTGCGAGGAGCCGCCGGCGACGACGAACGGCCAGCGCTCCCGGTCGGCGCCGGGGCAGTACGTCTCGAAGCGGCCCTCGCGGAGCGTGACGGAGAACTTCCCGGAGAGGCCCGGCGCGACGCCCTCGGCCTCGCCGAGGATCGAGTTGCCCGACACGAGCTCGACCTCGCTGACCTTGTCGGCCCCGTCGTTCTGCACCTCGAACGTGGCCGGGCCTGCAGGTGCCTTCGGCGGGCTCGCGCGGCAGCCGTCGTCGGTGATCGTGACCGCGACGGTTCGCGCCCCCGAGGACGAGCCGCCGTCGCCCGACGACCCGCTCGAGCCGCAGCCCGCCAGAACCAGGACGACCGCCAGGCCGCCTGCGACCCCGAGAGCCTTGCTCATCCGCGCTGCAGCGCCACCGCTCCGCGCTCGGTGGCCTCCGCCTTGGTCCTGTTCCGCTGCGGCCACAGGACGACGATCAGCATCGGCACCGCGTAGAGCAGGTAGCCGAGCAGCTCGCCCACCGTCGGCTTCGGCTGCAGGCCGAGCATCCCGGTGAGGAGCGCCGAGCGAACGCTGCCGGGCTCGACCAGCCATTCGAGGTTGAGCGCCTGCGTCTGGAGCGAGCTAAACCAGCCGGCCTCGTGGGCGGTGTGGATCGCGGTCGAGAGGAGCCCCGCGGCGATCAGCACGAGCACGACGCCCGTGACCCGGAAGAACCGGCGCAGGTCGATGCGCACGCCGCCGCGGTAGATCCCGTAGCCGATCAGCACGGCCACGAGAATCCCGAGCAGCGCCCCCGCGCTCGCGGCGACCGGGCTGGTCGACGCGTCGAAGGCGGCGAGCAGGAACACGGCGGTCTCGAACCCCTCGCGGATCACGGCCAGGAACGCCATCGCCACGAGCGCGAACGCCGATCCGCGCACCAGGGCGCTTCCGGCCTCGCTCTCGAGGTGGTGCTTCAGGCCACGCGCGTGGCGTCGCATCCAGAGGATCATCCAGGTCACCATTCCCACCGCGATCAAGGCGACCACGGTCTCCAGTCCTTCCTGCTCCCGGTAGGGAAGGCTCTGGCTTACGAGCTCGAGCGTCACGCCAACGGCGACGCAGATGGCGACCGCGAGCCCGACGCCGAGCCACATCCAGGCGAGCGCGTCACGGCGTCTCCGCCCGTTCAGGAACGCGGCGACGATGCCGACGATCAGCGCCGCCTCCACGCCTTCGCGCAGGCCGATGACAAACGTCGGAAGCACTACTCGGCGGTCGGTCGGGTGCCCATACGAGTCATGTAAGGCTCACCTTACAAGAACAGTTCAGAGATTCGTTGACTGCCGGCGCGGGGCGGGCTACGGTCGGTTCTGCAACGGGCGTCAGCTGGCGTTGGCAGGCGCCGGAGCGAAAGGGGAGAGATGAGGAGCAGGCTCTTGCTAGGGCTCGCAGCAGCCGTGCTATTCGGCATCGCGGTCCCGACAGCCTCGGCGACGTACGGCCATCTACAGCCGGGCGTCCCGGAGGCGAACCTGAAAGAGAAGGTGCACGTGAACGTCGTGTTCATCGGCTTCTCACGGAGCCAGGTCGGCGAGCACGCATTCCAGAACGGGCTCCCGAAGGAGTACGAGCCGGTCGTGCGCTCGCGGCTTTTCTACGGCAACACCGAGAAGCTCGGGATCGACTACCGCTACGACTACTCGATCACCTACACGAACGCAGCCTGGGAGAACGGGTTCTTCAAGGCGTTGGCGGGCCTCGCGACGCCCGCGCCACGGACGATCTACCAGGACGCGTACAACGACCAGGACGGCACGCGTGATGTCGGCGACAACAACTTCATCGACGCGCCGAGTGTCGAGAAGTGGCTGATCGACCACGCGCCGTACGGGGTCAACACACGCAAGGACACGATCTTCTTCGTCAACTGGTGGGGCCGCTCGGACTTCATCGACCACGTCTACACGAAGTTCGGCGAGCCGGACCCCGACACGGGCAACGACTTCGGCAAGGTGCGGGAGAGCCGCAAGATCATCGCGTGGGGCGGCACCACCCCGGACGACGAGGAGACGGGTCTGGGCAAGAAGCGCGGGGTCAACCGCGTCTGGTTCTACGACCTCTCCGCAGGGCCCGAGGCCTGGGGAAGCAACTACGACATCACCAATGAGGACGTCGACGGCGACGGCCAGCCTGACTACCGGATCCCGGTGGCCTGGGAGTACGCGGCGAACGGCTACCGCTCTCCTTCGCTGATGGCAGGCGATCTCGCGCTCATGGCGCGGTACGGGGCGATCAACCTGTTGTTCACCTCGTCGCCGCTCTACCCGCCGTACCTGACACCACAGCTTCTACCCAAGGCGATCAACCTCGACCTCAACACGTACGAGGCGTGGCCCGGCGTCGACGCGAGCGGGCTCTACCAGAAGCCCGACTACCTCGTGAACGAGGAGAACGAGCTGTTCCCGACGCCGATGTTCGCCGACACGGAGGACCTGAAGCTAAAGGGCAAGGCGGAAACGTGCTACGTCCTCTGGGTTCAGGACGTCCCTTGCTACGACAACCGACCGCAGTACCCGGCGTTCGCGAACCTGTTCCTCTACGCGGCGCTGAACGTCGACAAGTTCCTCGACCAGGGCCCGAAGCAGCGCAGCAAGAGCCGGATCTACGAGGCGCCGGTCTTCAACTACGCGACGACCGACGACATCGCGGCTCCGGGGCTGCTCGGGTACGCGGACGACAACTGGATCGACGGAACGCAGAGCTTCGTGTTCGGCTTCATCTCGCCGGGCGTCGTCGATGCGGGCTACGGCCTCACGACGACCGAGATCCACGAGCTCGGCCACCACTTCGGGATGAGCCACCCGCACGACGGCTACGACTCGGAGACGGGCGTCGACTACGAGCCCACGGGCCCGTACAACTTCGCCTGGGACGCCGACGAGAACAACTCGATGATGAGCTACATCGACCTGAACTGGGACTTCAGCCAGTTCGATCGCGACAACGCGGCTCGCCACCAGGCGGCGGGCTACATCCTCAATGCGAACGTGATCGCAGGCCGGATTCTGGCGTGCAAGAAGGCCGGGAAGGCCGCCGGCTACCTCGCGGCTGCGGATGCTGCGATCGCGAAGGCCGAGAAGGCGATGGCCGATCACGACTACACGGCCACGTGGTACGCGGCTCGTGCCGCGTACGAGCTCGTCCTCGAGGGCGCCGACCGCGCGGATGTCCGCGTCGAGGCGAGCCAGGACGGCTGGGCCGTCCTTCCGAAGGTGAAGAGCAAGAGCCTCCGCTATGCGGCCTACGACCGCATCGGCGCTGGCACGCACCGCTCTCTGCCCTAGACGTAACAGCCCGGGAGGGAGGCCCCGAGCCTCCCTCCCGGCCGCTGGAAGAGACGGGCCGCCGGCGTCGAACGTCAAGGCTCGATGAGCTCGCCGCCTCCGCAGCTGAGCGGCGCCGCCTACCTGCGCCTGGTCGGCCTCGGTGCGCTGGTCGGGATCCCGGCGGCCCTGCTCGCGTCCGTGTTCCTCGCGTTCGTGCACGACCTCGAGCACTGGCTCTGGGACGACCTGCCGAGCGCGCTCGGCGCCTCGTCGCCGCCCTGGTATCTCGTGATCGGCCTCCCGGCCGTGGGCGCGGTCGTGGTTGTCATCGCCCGTCGGTTCTTCCCGGGTGACGGCGGCCACTCGCCGCTCCAGGGGATCGGCGGCGGGTACGTCCCGATCGCGAACGGGCCCGGGATCGCGCTGGCCGCGATTGGCACGCTCTCGTTCGGGGCGGTGCTCGGCCCGGAGGCTCCGCTGATCGCGCTCGGAGCGATCGCCGGGGTTGCGGTCACGAGGTTCGTGAGGCTCGGCGAGGAGGAGCAGGCCGTAGTCGCGACTGCCGGCTCGTTCTCGGCGATCTCGGCGCTGTTCGGCGGGCCGATCGTCGGCGGGATGCTCATGGTCGAGGGCGGGCTCGAGATGGGAGCGCTCCTGCTGCCGGTGCTCCTGCCGGGATTCGTGGCCGCGGCCGTCGGCTACGTGATCTTCGTCGGGTTCGGCCACTGGGGCGGGCTCTCGACCCAGAGCCTCACGGTGCCGAACCTTCCCGACTACAGCGGTCTGCACGAGTTCGACCTCGTGGTCGGCGTGGTCGTGGGCGTCGCCTCGGCTATCGCGATCGTGCTCGTGCGGCGGCTGGCGAACGCCGTGGTGGGCGAGGGCACGATCCGGCTGGGCATGCCCGGGCTGCTGATTGCCGGCGGCCTCGCGGTCGGGCTCCTCGCGCAGCTCGCAGACTGGCTCGGCGCTGACTCCCAGGAGGTGCTGTTCTCGGGGCAGGCGTCAGTGCCGGACGTCGTCGCAACCAGCTCGACGAAGATTGTGGTCATCCTGCTCCTCGCGAAGGCGATCGGCTACGGGATCAGCCTCGGCTGCGGCTTCCGCGGCGGGCCCGTCTTCCCGGCGATCTTCATCGGAATCGCGCTGGCGACGCTGTTCGTGGTCTGGCTCGACATCTCCCCCACGCTGGCGGTCGCGGTCGGCACCGCGGGGGGCATGGCCGCAGCGACCCGGCTCCTGATCACTCCGGCGCTGTTTGCGTCGCTGCTCGTCGGGACGGCGGGCCTCGACGCCGTTCCCGCGGCGGTTCTCGCCGCGGCCGCCGCCTGGCTCACCATCGCTGCGCTCGACCGGCAGGCACCCGGCGCGCCCGCGCTCGAGGGCCCTCAGCCGAACACCGCCTAGCCGCTAGGCGCCGGCTCTCGCGCAGCCGAGCCAGTTCGCACGCGACGGGAACTAGACCCCAGAATCCCCCCATCTAGGGTGGCGGCGAGGCGCTTTCCACGACGACAGTAGGAACATAGGAAGGTAGACGACCTTCCGCTGACTTGGAACAGGAGCGATTGATGCGCACACTGAGGACGCTCCTGCGGCAAAACGACGAAAGCGGTCAGGCGATCGTCCTGCTGGCGGTTACCCTCGTGGTGCTCTGCGGAGTATCCGCGCTGGTCATCGACGTGGGCAAGGCCTACGTCGTGAAGCGCCATCTCCAGGCTACCGTCGACGCAGCGGCACTCGCCGGGGCACAGTCGCTCCCCGACCCGACCGCCGCGGAAGCGGCAGCCAGGAGCTACAGCGGCTCGCCCGGCATGAAGAACGAGGCAGCCAAGCTGCCAGCTGTCAGCACGCTGGTTACGACGAAGTGCATCGGCACCAAGCCGTGCAGCCCCGTCAACGCCATCGTCGTGGACGCGACGACGACGACGCCCACGATCTTCGCGAAGGTGCTCGGGATCAACTCGTTCACCATCCACGCGAAAGGGACGGCGATGATGTCGCAGGGCCAGCCGGCGCCCTCGCACATCATGATCGTGGTCGACCGGACCGGGTCGATGAACAACTCCTGCAGCGCAGGAGGCACGAAGCTGACGTGCATGAAGGACGGGGTCAAGGCCTTCCTGAGCGGGATGGACCCCGCGTACAACAAGGTCGGGCTGATCGCCTTCCCGCCGGGCACGGGGAACCCGTGCACGTTCAACCCGAAGACGACCGACGGGCCGACCTCGGACTACGACGCGCACGCGAACGGTTACGTCGTGGTTCCGCTGTCGAACGACTACAAGACGTCGGCCACCTCGCCGCTGAACACGAGCTCCGCGCTCGTGTCCACGGTCAACTGCATCAAGGCCGGCGGCACCACGGCGACCGCGACCGCCATCGACGTCGCGCACTCGACGCTGGCCGCGAATCACGACCCGAAGGCGCAGGACGCGATCATCTTCCTCACCGACGGTGAGTCGAACTACGGGCCGTGCACCAACCCGAACAGCAGCGGCGTCTGCTCGAACAACTCCTCGCCCTATCGCACGACGCCGTGCCACCAGGCGATCACCTCGGCCCACGCGTATGACGCGTCCGGCACCTGGATCTACACGATCGCGTACGGGGCTTCGGGGCTCGTGTGCAAGGGCTGGAATTCCAGCGGTTCGTGCAACAAGACGAACGGCTACCAGTTCAGCTGCAACGAGGTCCCGTCGATCACCGCAGCGACCGAGGTCGGATCGATGGCCTCCGACTCGTCCAAGTTCTTCAACGAGCCGAACCCGGGCGATCTGACCACGGCGTTCGAGACGATCGCCGAGGACCTGACCGGGCCGAGTCTCGTAGACGACGACTGGAACGGCTGACCCTCGGGTGAAGCCCCAGGCGTAGGAAGGTGGCCCTCCGAGCGAGGGCCACCTTCTGTCTTACGTGCTCTGGGACTTCACGTGCTCGACGTAGCCGCGCACGTCCGCGGCCGGCTCCGAGTACGCCTCGCCCAGCGCGTCCTCCATTCGCGACAGGTACTCCTCCGTCCAGGACGGGAACTCGTAGTCGATCGCGCGCAGGAACTCGAGCGTCGCGGCCCAGCGCATGTCGGCGATCGACGGGCTGTCTCCGCCGATGAACGGCCGCCCGTCCAGGAACCAGGCGTGGAAGGCCTCGAGCGGCCCTCCAGCGCGGCCTCGGCGTCCTGCTGGGCCTTCGCCTTCATGTCGTCGCCCGCCTCGGAGGTCGCGACCTCGCCCGGATACTGCGGGAAGCCGAGCGCCGGGTACGTCGCACGTGCGAGCAGCGGATAGAACGTGCCGATCAGGTAGAACATCGCGCTGTCCACCATCGCCCGCTCGCCGGGGTCGGACGGATAGAACTGGTCGAGGCCGTGCTTGTTGCAGAGGTACTGCATGATCGCGCAGCTCTCCCAGAGCGACCCCCTCGGCAGATCGCTCTCCTCGAGCAGCGGCGTCAGGTCGGCCGGGTCCTTCGCGAGGAACTCCGGGGTGGACTTCTTGCCCCAGACGTCCAGCTCCTCGTAGTCGAGCCCCGCGGCCCGGACGAAGACGCGAGCGGTCATGTTGTTCACGCTCGGCTTGAGGATGCTCAGCGTGTTCTCGGCCATGTCTCCTCCTAGGCCCCGTTGGAGTCGGACGCCGCGAGCGTCTTCGAGAAGTAATCCAAGGCGGTCTTGGTCTTCGTCTGCTGGTCGCCCGCGAGGTTGACGCCCTGGCCCTGGAGAAACGCCCTGGCTTCGATTGCGACCTTCGCCGCATCCAGCGGGGCGCACTTCGTGGAGAGCTCGAGGATCCGTGAGTTGTCCGGGTAGTTCCAGAGCTCGGCGACGAGCTTCTGGTTGTAGTCCTTCGGCTTGAACTTGAGCTTGAGCACCATGATCGGCCCGAGCAGCGTCAGGTCGTCGAGCCCGAGCCCTTCCGGGGCGTGCGCCTCGTAGAAGGAGCGCTGCTCCTGGGAGAAGAGCTTGCGAGTCGGCCGCTTGCCGAGCGCCACCTTCCTCACGTCCGTCGTGCCGAGCGACGCCTTCATCGACGCCGAGCAGACGAAGCCGCCGGGCATCGCGTCCACCTCGACGCCGAGATTCGGGGAGTCGCGCAGCTCGTCGGGGAGCTCGGCCGGGACGACAGGGCGCAGCTTGACCACCGAGTCGTCGCCCTTCCGCTGGACCCTGCGGGCCCGCACGACGACGCCCTTCTTGTTCAGCGCGAGGTCGGGCGTGTCGAAGAAGTAGACCTGGCGAAGCTCGGCGTCGAGCGGGTCCATCCCCAGCGCCACGACCGTCGAGCGCTGGTCGGACTCCGGCACGGTGAGCTTGAGCTCGACGCTGTCGGCGTCGCCGATGAGCGCGAACATCTGCTGGAGCTCCTCCGGCGAGAGCGTCTTCTTGCGTGTGGTTGTCGTAGTCATGGCGCGATCCTACCCCTCCTTTGCAGGCAGTCCTTCGGTTGCCAGCCGCTCGTTCGAGTAATTCTCGTCGCCGGTCAGCTCGCGGACGAACCAGGGCGACGGCTGGAAGGCGCGGGCGGCGTCAGCATCGGCGAACTCGATCTCGGCGGTGACGAGCCCGTCGAGCGGCCCGTGGTACGTGTCGATCTCGATCGTCCCGGCCGCGGCTGCCGTGGTTCGGCGCGTCTTCTCGAGCCGCCTGCCCTCGGTGAGCGGCCACAGCTCCTCGAACGACTCCTTCGCGAGCGGGACCTCGACCTCTTCCCGCTCGAGCCCGGCGCCGCGCTTGACCGTGAGCACGTGGCGGTCGCCGCGTCGCCGCAGCCGCACCTGGTCCTCGCCGACCGAGAGGTAGCCCTGGGCAATCTCGTCCTCGGAGTCGATTGCGAGGTCGGCCGGCACACGGTCGACGAGGAACTTCCGCTCGATCTCGAGCCCCATCACGTGTCCTTCAGTGCCGGAGCCACCCGCGTCGGCGAAGAGCTCCAACTGGCCTCGGAGGTCGGGGAGGCCCTCGAGGCGCGTGCCGGACCAGGACTCGATCAGGCTCGGATCGACGAGACCCAGCGCCATGTGGCCATAACCCTCCGGAACGACGTCCGCCCGGATGCGCTCGACCCATTCCTCCGGAGTGCCGGCGATCGACAGCCGCTCGCCGACCTCGGCGGTCGTCAGGTCGAGCGCTCGCTCGACCTCGCCCCGCACGAACGCCTCGACGATCGGCTTCACCTCCCCGTACTCGATCCCGTGACGCTCGACCAGGTCGGGCGACATCGAGGAGAGGTAGAAGGCGGCCGCGATCCGGGCGGCCTCCTTCGCAGCGGCCGAGTCCTCCGAGATCGCCCCGAGCACCGAGGCGCAGAGATCGAAGCCGTCGTCGAGCGAGCGTCCGGCCCGAGCGGCTCCCTCTCGCACGTTGTCGGCGGCGAACGCGAGTGCTTCACGAGAGTGCGCGCAGGCGACGTGCAAGCCGTCCGCGATCCCGCCCGCGACGCGGAACGAGCCGGGCCCTTTCATGGCGCCCATCTTCAGCGGGAACGGCCGCTGAACAGCTCGCGCCGCGGTGAAGAGGCCCGAGTACCGGTAGTAGTCGCCCTCGAAGTCGATGCTCCCGTCCGCCAGGAAGCGGCGCATCACCTCGTGCGCCTCGCGGAGACGGGCGAGCGGCTTGGTTCCTTGCCACTCGATCCCGTACTGGGCAAGGAGCGCGAAGTTCCCGATCGAGAACACGATCTCGGCGCGGCCACCGGTGAGCTCGTCGAGCGTTGCAGCCTGCTGTGCGATCAGCGTCGGGTCCTTGAGGATGACGCCGCTGACCTCGGGGCCGAAGCGAATGCGGCTCGTCCCGGGCGCGGCCGCCGCGAACAGGATCCACATGTCCTTGTGGTACGTCTCGTCGGCGCTGTAGCAGGCGCGGAAGCCCAGCTCGTCGGCGGCGTGTATGACCTCGATCAGCTCGGCCAGCGGCTGGTCGGGAAGCAGCTGAACGCTGAAGTCCACGGCTAGCGCTCGACCAGCGTCGACTTGTACTCGCTGCGGCCGAGGCTCCCCCACGGCACCAGCTCGACCTGCGTCTGGACGACGAGCACGGCACGGAGCTTCGCGCCGATCGCCTCCGCGAGAGCCACGTCATCCGCGCGGCCCTGCGCGAGCTCGACCGTGACGGGGAGCGGAGGCTCCTGCTTCACCCCCGGCGTGCGCGGCCTGACGAGGATGTGACCGCTGACCTCGGGCGCGAAGCCGGCGACGACCTCGCGCACGGCCGCGGGGAAGACGTTCACGCCGCGGACGATCAGCATGTCATCGGTCCGCCCGAGGCAGCGGACCCGCGGAGCCGTGCGGCCGCAGGCGCAGGGGCTGGTCCGGACGAGGACGTGGTCGCGCGTACGGAAGCGCAGCAGCGGCGCTGCCCGGTGGCGGAGGTGCGTGAGGACGAGCTCGCCCTCGGCGCCGTCCTGCAGCTCGAGAGATGCCTCGGTCTCGGGATCGATCAGCTCGGCGTGGACGAACCCGCGGGCGCCGAGGTGCATTCCGTCCTGCTCCTCGCACTCGCCCCAGAGCGAGACGCCGATGTCGCCGATCCCCATCGCCTCGGTCACCTTCGCGCCCCAGCCCTTCTCGAGCCGCGCGCGGAAGACCGGCTCGCCGCCGCCCGGCTCGCCCGCGACGAGGATGCGCTCGACGGTCGACGCGGCGAGGTCGATCCCGCGGTCGGCGGCCCACTCGACCAGGTGGGCCGCGTATGAAGGCGTGAGCACGACCGCCTCCGGGCGCAGCAGCTCGACGGCTTTCATCAGGCGCTCCGTGTTCCCGATCCCGACCGGGATGTGGCAGAGGCCGATCCGCTCGAACGAGGCGAGCGCCGCGCCCGCGACGAACGGCCCGGCCGTGTACGTCGAGACGATCCGCTGGCCGGGCTCGATCCCGGAGGCCGCGTAGCTGCGCGCGGAGCCCGTCACCCAGTTGTCGAGGTCGCTCGCGGTCAGCGGGACGTAGCTGGGCGTGCCCGTCGTTCCGCTCGTCGAGTAGATGCGGACGATCTCGCCGGGCTCGGCGCAGAGGTGCGCGCCGACCGGGTTCTCGGAAGTGCAGCTCGCGCGGAGCTCGGCCTTGTCGGTCAGCGGCAGCTCGGCGATCGCGTCCAGGCCGCCTTCCGCGCCGGCGAGCTTCTCCCGGTAGAACGGCGAGCGCTCGAGCAGGTAGGCCAGCTGCACGCGGTAGCTCTCACCGTCGAGGGCGAGCTGCTCGTCCCAGGAGCGGGTCTCGACTTCGGGCTCGAGGATCACGGCTCGTAAGGCGTCGCTTGCGATGCCGATGTCAGGACGTGCGAGCCCTGCTCGCGCGTCCGTCTGAAATGACCGGTCGACACGATTTCAGTCATCCGAGGTCACGGCTCGTAGGAGACCGCGTCCTCGGCCGCGGCTGCGAGCAGGAAGCCGATGGCCCGCTCCTGCTCCTCGGCGAGGTGCGCGAGGAGGCCCGCCGTCCGGGCGAGGATCGGGACGGACTTCGCCGCCGCCGGCGGGAAACCGAGGTCGAGCAGCACCGCGGCGATCGGCATCGAGACGTTCATCGTCAGCGCCTTCCCCCACGCCTCGGCGACGGCATCGCGGAAGCGGCGGGCCCGCTCGACGTGGACGCCGTTGACGCCGTGCTCGTCCGCAAGCTCGAGGATCCGCTCGGCGCGGGGGTCGACGGGCTTGTGCACCGGGTGCCCGAAGCCTGGCACCTTGCCGCCCGCCTCCCGAATCCCGGCGACGATCTCGGCCGGGTCGGCCTCGGAGGCGAGCAGCCGCGCGCACTCCTCGGAGGTGCCGAGGACGACGGGCCCGGCACCCAGGATCCCGGCGGCGACCGCGCCCTGCAGCGAGTCCGGATCGGCGGCGAGCGTCATCCGCGAGGCGACGTTCGTCGGCATCATCCCGTGCTCGGCGATCGAGACGAGCAGCAGGTCGAGGAAGAAGCGCTGCTCCTCGGTCGGCTCCTGGCCGGTGAGCAGCAGGTGGAAGTACTCCGTGAACGTCAGCCTGCCCATCAGGTCGCCGGCGAGGTCGCGGCCGCGAACCTCGACGCGATCGGGGTAGGCCTGGCTGATGCGGGTTGTCGGGCGGTCGCTCAGAGCCCGAGATCCTCGCGGACGAGCTCGGCCCCGGCAACCATCGCCTCGAGCTTGCGGAACGCGAGGTCGCGCGAGAGGTACTTCATCCCGCAGTCGGGCGCGGCTACGAGGCGCTCGGGCGGCACGACCTCGAGCGCGGCGCGGAGCCGTCCAGCGACGACCTCCGGTGTCTCGGCCTCGTCGGAGCCGAGGTCGAGCACGCCCAGCAGGATCACCTTGCTCGGCAGCTCCCGCAGCACCTCCGGATCGAGTCCAGGCTGCGCGGCCTCGAGCGAGATGTGCGTCGCGCTGCAGCCGTCGAGCTCGCTCAGGAACGGGTAGCCGGCGAGCCTCTCGTGGACGATCGCCGCGTAGCCGAAGCAGGTGTGCAGCACGGTGTCGCCCTCGATCCCCTCGAGCGCGCGGTCGATCGCCTCGACCGCGTACTCGCGCGCCGGCTCGGGCCGCGCCTGGAGATAGGGCTCGTCGATCTGGACGATGTCGGCTCCGGCCGCCTTCAGGTCGTGGAGCTCCTCGTTGACGGCCCCGGCGTACGCGAGGGCGAGGCTCCGCTCGTCGTCGTAGTGGTCGTTCTGGGCCTGCTGGGTCATCGTGAACGGCCCGGGCACGGTGATCTTGATCCGGCGGTCGGTGAGCGAGCGGAGGAACTCGACGTCGCGCACCTCGACCGGGCCCCTGCGGCGGATCGGGCCGACGACGCGCGGGACCGGGTTCTCGTGGCCGGTGCGGTCGAGCGCGACCCCGGGCTCGTCCAGGTCGACGCCCTCGAGCGCGGTCGCGAAGCGGTTCGAGTAGCGACTCGCGCCGCATCTCGCCGTCGGTGATCACGTCGACTCCGGCCCGCTCCATGTCCTCGACCGCGAGCCGGGTCGCGTCGTCCTGCGCCTCCTCGAGCTGCTCCTCGGGAACGCGCCAGAGCTCACGCGCGCGCACGCGAGGCGGCAGCCGGTCCGAGAGCCGCTCGCGGTCGATCAGCCAGTCCGGTTGCGGGTAGCTCCCGACGACGGTCGTGAGGAGCGGCTGTGTCAGTTGAGCGCCTGCTCCAGCGCGCGCCGCGTGAGGACACGCGCGAGGTGCTGGCGGAACTCGGCGCTCGCCGCCGTGTCGCTCGGCGGGCTCGTGCCTTCGGCCGCCTTCTCTGCCGCGTCGGCTGGGTTTGCCCCCGAGGCAAGCTCAGCCTCGACCGCCTCGGCGCGAACGGGCGTCCCGCCCATGTTCGTCAGCGCAACGTGAGTGGAGCCGTTCGAGCGGGCGACGGCCACGCCGACCGTCGCCCAGTCCTGAGCGCGGCGGTGGAACTTGACGTAGACGCCCTCGGCCTTCGGCACGCGGATCTCGGTGAGCACCTCCTGCGGCTCCAGCGCCGTCTCGAGGAAGCCCGTGAAGAAGTCGCCCGGCCGCGATCGTCCGCTCGCCTTTCGGGCCGCGCGCGACGAGCTCGGCCTCGAGCGCGACGAGCACCGCGGGCATGTCGGCCGCGGGATCCCCGTGCGCGACCGAGCCGCCGATCGTTCCCACGTGGCGGACCTGCGGGTCGCCGATCCCGGCCGCGGTCGTGGCCACCAGCGGGTTCGCCTTGCGGAGCAGGGCGTCGTTCGCGACGTCGTGGTGGCGGGTGAGCGCGCCGATCGCGATCCGGTCGCCGTCCTCGCGCACGTAGCCGAGATCGGACAGCCGGCCGATGTCGACGAGCAGCGTCGGCTGCGCGAAGCGGAGCTTCATCAGCGGCAGGAGCGAGTGGCCGCCGGCGAGCAGCTTCGCGTCGTCGCTCGACCCGAGCAGCTCGATCGCCTGGTCGACCGACTCCGCAACCTCGTAGTCGAACCTCGCGGGGATCATGACCGTGCCTCCTCGATCGCCCGCCAGACTCGTTCCGGAGTCGACGGGCATGTCGATGTCGGTGACGCCGAGCGGGGCGAGCGCGTCGAGCACCGCGTTGACGACGGCCGGGGTCGAGGCGATCGTGCCCGTCTCGCCGACGCCCTTCGCGCCGAGCGGGTGGTTCGGGCTCACCGTGATCGTGCGGTCGACCTCGAACGTCGGCAGCTCCGCGGCCGAGGGGACGAGGTAGTTGACGAGAGAGCCCGTGAGCAGGTTCCCGCCCTCGTCGTAGACCGCCTCCTCCCAGAGCGCCTGCGCGACGCCCTGCGCGATGCCGCCGTGCACCTGGCCGTCGACGATCTGCGGGTTGATCACGTTCCCCACGTCGTCGACCGCGACGTAGCGGACGAGGTCGGCCGCGCCGGTCTCGGTGTCCACCTCCACGACCGCGATGTGGGTCCCCGACGGCCAGCTGAACTGGGACGGGTCGTAGACCGCCGTCTCCTCGAGCGCCGGCTCGAGCCCGTCGGGCAGGTCGTGCGCGTGCCAGGCGGCGAACGCGGACTCCTTCACGGTCATCGTCCGGTCGGTGCCCTTGACGCGGAACGTGCCGCCGTCGTACTCGAGGTCGTCCTCGGCCACCTCGAGCGCGTGGGCGACGATCTTCTGCGACTTCGCGACCACCTTGTCGGTCGCGTGCGCAGAGCGCGGCCATCCCGATCGCGAGGCTCCGGCTGCCGTACGTGTCCATCCCGAGCGGCACGATCGACGTGTCGCCGTGGAGCACCTCGACGTCGTCGTAGTCGACGCCGAGCCGCTCGGCCACGACCTGCGCCCAGGTCGTGTCGTGGCCCTGGCCGTGCGGGGTCGTCCCGGTCAGCACCTGGACCGTCCCGGTCGGCAGGCAGCGGATCGTGGCCGCCTCCCAGCCGCCGGCGACGTACTTGAGCGCGCCGAGGATGCGCGACGGGGCGAGGCCGCACATCTCGATGTAGGTCGAGAAGCCGACGCCGAGCTGCTTCGTGTCGCCGCGCTCGCGCCGCTCCGCCTGCTCGCGCCGGAAGCCCTCGTAGTCGAGCATCTCGAGCGCGCGGTCGAGCGCCGCGTTGTAGTCGCCCGAGTCGATCTCGAGCCCGGACGCGAGCGGCGCCGGGAACTCGGTGATGAAGTTCTTCCGGCGGAGCTCGACGGGATCCATCTCGAGCTTCCGCGCGAGCGCGTCGACGGCCCGCTCGATCGCGTACGTCGCCTCGGGCCGGCCGGCGCCGCGGTACGCGTCGGTCGGCGTCTGGTGCGTGAACACGCCCGAGCACTCGAACTCGTAGCCCTTGACGTCGTACGCGCCGCCGTAGACCCACGCGCCGAGCAGCGGCGTGCCTGGCGTGATGATCATCAGGTACGCGCCCATCGACGACCGTGAGCCGGACGCGGACCGCAGTGATCTTCCCGTCCGAGGTCGCCGCGAGCGAGATCTCCTGGATCATGTCGCGCCCGTGGTGAGTCGCGAGCGCGTTCTCCGAGCGCTCCTCGATCCACTTGACCGGGAGGCCGGTCCGCTTCGCGACGACGATCCCGAGCGCCTCCTCCGGGTAGACCTGGAGCTTCGAGCCGAACCCGCCGCCGACGTCCGGCGCGACCACGCGCAGCTTCGACTCGGGCACGCCGGTCGCAAGCGCAAGCGTCACGCGCGCGATGTGCGGGATCTGCGTCGAGGAGAAGAGCGTCATCTCACCGGTGGCCGGGAGCGGTTGGGCGAGCACGCCGCGCGGCTCCATCGGGTTCGGGATCAGCCGCTGCTGGCGGTACCGCTCCTCGACGGTGACGTCCGCCTCGGCGAAGAGCTTGTCGACGTCCTCGCCGCCCTTGAGCGGCCACGTGTAGCAGTGGTTCGTGCCGAACTCCTCGTGGACGAGCGGCGCGCCGTCGGCCATCGCGGCCTCGACGTCGGCGACCGCCGGGAGCGGCTCGTAGTCGACCTCGACCAGCTCCGCGGCGTCCTTCGCGAGCGCGCGGCTCCCGGCGACGACGACGGCCACGCCGTCGCCCGCGTAGCGCGCGACGGTCGTCGCGAGCGGGAAGTGCGACGGGTTGTTGATGTCGTCGGTCACTGGCCACGCCATCGGCAGCGGCGCGGCCCAGTCCTCCTCGAGCTCGGCGCCTGAGAACGCGGCGACGACGCCCTCGGCGGCCTTCGCCTTCGAGAGGTCGACGCCCGCGATGCGTGCGTGGGCGTGCGGGCTCCGCACGACCGCCATCCAGACCATCCCCGGAACCGTCAGGTTGTCGACGTAGCCGCCCTGCCCGGTCAGCAGGCGCGCGTCCTCCTTCCGGGGAGCGGAGGCGCCGATTCCGGTCTCGTGCTCGGTGACAGCCATCGCGGGCCTCCTCAGACGGCGGCCGCTTCTCGAACGGCCTTGACGATGTTGACGTAGCCGGTGCAGCGGCAGAGGTTGCCCTCGAGCGCGAGCCGGATCTCGTCCTCGCTCGGATCGGGGTTCTCGCGGAGCAGGCTGACGGTGGCCATCACCATCCCGGGCGTGCAGTAGCCGCACTGGAGCCCGTGCTGCTCGTGGAAGGCCTGCTGCACCGGGTGCAGCTTCCCGTCGTCGGCGAGGCCTTCGATCGTCGTCACCTCGCGCCCGTCCGCCTGGACGGCGAGCAACGTGCACGACTTGACGGACTCGCCGTCGAGCAGGACCGTGCAGGCCCCGCACGACGTCGTGTCGCAGCCGACGTTCGTCCCGGTCAGGCCGAGGCGCTCGCGGAGCACGTAGACGAGGAGCTCCCGCGGCTCGACCTCGAGCTCGTGACTCGTGCCGTTGACGGTGATCGCGATCTGTCTCACGACTTCCCTCCTTCGCGCCTGAACAGCCCGATGAACTGCCGCCAGATCGCCCCGAGCCCGAGCCGCAGGCCGCCGACCGGCTTGGCCTGGGCCGCGACGGCCGCCTCGGCCTCCTCCGGCTCCGCCACGAGCTGCGCCTGCAGGCAGTTCGCGAAGCTCTGCACCATCTGCTGCGAGACGTCCTCGACGATCCCGCGCCCGTACTGCGCGACCGCTCCGGTGAGCATCAGGTCGGTGGTGACGTCGACGCGCGTCCCTCCGTCGAGCTGCGAGAGCGCGGACACGATCGTCGCCTGCGCGGCCCCGCGGCCGCGCGACTCGCGCGCCTTGGCCGAGAGCGTCGCCCTGCGGGCCGCCTCGTCGGTCTCCTCGCGCTTGACGTCGGTGTCGAACGCAAGCGAGATCGGCCCCAGCTTCACGTTCAGCTTCGCCTTCCAGTTCGAGTCGTCGACGGTCTCCGTCAGCGTCGCGCCGGGCATACACGGGATCACGCGCGGGACGTCCATCAGCAGGTCCCACGCCTTCTCGGGCGCGACCGGAACGTCGAACGAGCTCTCGATCTTCAGCTCGTCACCGCCTTGGCGCGGCTCTCCTTCGGCGCGCGCTGCACCTCGATCAGCTGGGCCGCGACCGAGACGGCGACCTCCTGTGGGGTGCGCGCGCCGATCCGAAGCCCGATCGGTGCGTGGATTCGCGTGAGCTCGTCGTCGGAGACGCCCTCGGCGCGCAGGAGCTCGACCCGCTGCTCGGTCGTCCGCCTGCTGCCCATCGCGCCGATGTAGCCCGCATTCGTCGCGAGCGCGGCCTTCAGCGCGGGGATGTCGAACTTGTGGTCGTGGGTGAGCACGCAGATCGCCGTCCGCTCGTCCACCGGCGAGCGCTCGAGGAAGCGGTCGGGCCACTCGACGACCAGCTCGTCCGCCTCCGGGAAGCGCTCGGGCGTGACGAACTTCGCCCGCGCGTCGCACACGGTGACGCGGTAGCCGAGGAAGCGGCCGATCTCCGCGACCGCGGCCGCGTGGTCGACCGCGCCGAAGACGTACATGTTCGGCCGCGGCGCGAACGAGTCGACGAACACCTCGTCGTCGCCGACCTGGACGAGCGAGGTCTCGCCGGCCGCGAGCAGCTCCTGCGCCGTGCGGCCGATCTCGTCGCTCACCTCGTCGTCCGCGAAGACGAGGCGTTCGGCGCCCGCGTTCGGCCCCGAGACGGGAACGACCCGCGCCACGGGCCGCTCCTCCTCGATCGCCTTGGCGAGCGGATCGATCATGGCCGGGTCCATGGAGTCGACGAAGATGTGGACAGTGCCGCCGCAGGGCAGGCCGACCTCGAAGGCCTCCTCGTCCGCGATCCCGTAGGTGCGCAGACGCGCCCCGCCGCCCGCGAGCACCTCGCGCGCCTCCTCGAACACCGCCGGCTCGACGCAGCCGCCCGTGACCGAGCCTGCAACGTCCCCGCTCTCCGAGACGGCGAGCATCGCGCCCGGGTCGCGCGGCGCAGAGCGCTCGGTCGAGACGACCGTCGCCGTCGCGACCTTCGCACCCGAGGCCTTCCAGCGGGCAAGCGTGTCGAGGATTTCCCTCATCGCGCGGCACCGAGGTAGCGCTCCGCGTCCTCTTCGAACCGGCTCCGGCACCCAGGGCCGCAGAAGTAGTACGTGACACCGTCGAGCTCGTGCGTGTGGGCGGCCCCGTCGATCGCGACGGTCATCCCGCAGACCGGGTCGATCGCGACTGCCTGCTCGACCAGCTCGGCCGGCGAGCCCGGCTTCGTGTGCCGCCACGCCACCAGCTCGGCCAGGATCGCGACTGCGATCTCCTCCTGGCTCGACGGACCGAGGTCGAGCCCGGCCGGACAGCGGACGCGCGCGAGCGCCTCCTCGTCCAGACCTCTCGCCCGGAGCTCGGCCAGCACCGCGGCGCCGCGCTTCGAGCTCGCCACGAGCCCCACGTAACCGGCGCCGAGGGCGAGCGCGGCCTGCAGCGCCTCCTCGTCGCCCTGGCCCATCGACGCGATGACCACGGCATCGGCCTTCTCCTGGAGCTCGTCCGCGACCCGCCAGCCAAGCGTCCGCGCGAGCTCCATCAGCGTGCGCGCCGCGGGGCTGTCCCCGACCACGGCGATGAGCGGAGCGGGCAGCCTCGGCTCTACGAGCAGCTCGATCGTCCCCTCGGACGCGCAGCCGCCCTCGACCCGGACGACCCGGGCCTCGCCGTCCGCGAGCGCGAGCAGCCCTTCGCGAACCACGGTCGACTCGGTGCACGCTCCTCCGACCCAGCCGTGCAACGCGCCTTCGGGAGTGACGATGGCATGGTCTCCTCTCCGCGCCGAGGCCGGGCGCTCGACGCCGACGACGGTCGCGAGCGCGAACGGCCTTCCCTCTGCGGCGAGCCGGCCGGCCTCGACGAGAACGTTCATTCGGCCAGTCCTGCCTCCTGGAGGGCGGCCCAGACCTTGTCCGAGGTGACCGGCATCTCGAAGTTCCGCACTCCGGCGTGCGCGAGCGCGTCCACGACCGCGTTGACGTAGGCCGCGGGTGAGCCGACGGTCGCCGACTCGCCGATGCCCTTCGCGCCGATCGGGTGGTGCGGCGACGGCGTGACCGTCTCGTCCAGCTCGAACGACGGCGTCTCCCACGAGGTCGGGAGCAGGTAGTCCATGAAGTTGGAGCCGATGCAGTTGCCGTCCTCGTCGAAGGTGATCAGCTCCATCGCGGCGATCGCGAAGCCCTCGGTCAGGCCGCCCATGATCTGGCCCTCGACGATCATCGGGTTGATCCGCACGCCGCAGTCGTCGACGGCGACGACGCGCTGGACCTTCCAGGCACCGGTCCCGCGGTCGATCTCCACGACCACCGCGTACGTGCCGAACGGGTACGTCATGTTCGGCGGGTCGTAGTAGTAGACGCCCTCGAGCCCGTCCTCCATCCCGTCGGGGACGTTGGTGTAGGCGGCGAACGCGATGTCCTGGATCGTGGTCGACTTGTCGGGCGCGCCCTTGACGCTGAAGCGGCCCTTCTCCCACTCGAGGTCGTCCTCGGATGCCTCGAGCAGGTGTGCGGCGATCTTCTGCGCCTTGGCGCGGATCCGGCGCGAGACCATCGCGGTCGCGGCACCGGAGACCGGTGTCGAACGGCTCGCGTAGGTGCCGAGGCCGTAGGGCGTGTGGTCGGTGTCGCCCTCCTGCACCTCGACGTCCTCCGGCTGGAGCCCGAGCTCCTCGGCGACGATCTGGGCGAACGTCGTCTCGTGGCCCTGGCCCTGTGACTTGACGCTCAGCTTGAGGACGGCCTTGCCGGTCGGGTGGATCCGGAGCTCGGCGCCGTCGTTCATGCGCAGGCCGGCGATCTGGAACTCGGAGCCCTTGCCGGCGCCGACGACCTCGGTGAACGAGGCGATGCCGATGCCGATCAGCCTGCCTTCCTTGCGGGCCTCCTCCTGTTCCTTGCGCAACTCGGTGTAGCCGAGCTTCTCGAGCGCGAGGTCCATCGCCTTCTCGTAGTCGCCCGAGTCGTACTCGAAGCCGGTCGCCGACTTGTAGGGGAACTGGTCAGGCTTGATGAAGTTCTGCCGCCGGAACTCGACGGGGTCGATGTCGAGCTCGTACGCCGCGGTCTGCACCAGGCGCTCGATCAGGTACGACGCCTCGGTGACGCGGAACGAGCAGCGGTAGGCGACGCCGCCAGGAGCCTTGTTCGTGTAGGCGCCGTCGGTCTCCACGTGGGCCGCGGGGATGTCGTACGAGCCGGTGACGATGTGGAAGAGACCGGCCTTGCAGCTGGTCGGCTGGGCGTCCGAGAAGAACGCGCCGTTGTCCGAGAGCATCTTCACCCGCAGGCCCGCGATCTTGCCGTCCTTGACAGCGAGCTCGCCGTGCATGTGGTAGTCGCGTGCGAACCCGGTCGAGATCAGGTTGCCGGTGCGGTCCTCCGACCACTTCACCGGCCGGCCGATCAGGAGCGACGCGGCCGTGGCGACGACGTAGCCCGGGTAGATCGGCACCTTGTTGCCGAAGCCGCCGCCGATGTCCGGCGAGATGATCCGGATCTTGTGCTCGGGCAGGCCCGCCACGAGCGCGAACAGCGTCCGGTGCACGTGCGGCGCCTGCGAGGTCATGTAGATCGTCGCCTTCCCCGTCGCCGGGTCGACGTCCGCGACGCAGCCGCAGCACTCGAGCGGAGACGGGTGGCAGCGCGGGTAGAAGGTGTCGAGCTCGACGACCTTGTCCGCGCCTGCGAAGGCCTTCTCGGTCGCCTCCTTGTCGCCGGCCTCCCAGTGGTAGATCGCGTTGTCGGTCTGGCCTTCCTTCTCGTCGCGGATGACCGGCGCGTTGGGCTCGAGCGCCTGCTGCGGGGTCGTCACCGCGGGCAGGGGCTCGTAGTCGACCTGGATCAGCTCGAGCGCGTCCTTGGCGATGTAGGCGGTCTCGGCCACGACGGCCGCGACCTCCTGGCCCTGGAAGCGAACCTTGTCGGTCGCGAGCACGGCCTGCGTGTCGCCCGAGAGCGTCGGCATCCAGGCGAGGTTGTGCTGGGCCATGAGGTCGCCGGTGACGACCGCGACGACGCCCGGCAGGGCCTCAGCCGCGGAGGTGTCGACCGACTTGATGCGGGCGTGCGCGTACGGGCTGCGCAGTAGCTCGAGATGGAGCATCCCGGGCAGGACGACGTCGTCGACGTAGTTGCCGCGGCCGCGGATGAACCGCTCGTCCTCCTGCCGCTTGACCGAGTGGCCGATGCCGCGAATTACCTGATCTTCGGTGGCCGCCACCTCTACCTCCCCTCTTCGAGCGCTGCGGCCGCGTGCTGGACCGCCTTGACGATGTTCTGGTAGCCGGTGCAGCGGCAGACGTTGCCCGACAGCGCCCAGCGGATCTCTTTCTCCGACGGGCTCGGGTTCTTCTTCAGCAGCGCCGTCGCGGTGAGCATCATCCCGGGCGTGCAGAACCCGCACTGGAGCCCGTGCTCCTCGCGGAACCCCTCCTGGATGGGATGAAGCCCCTCGGCGGTCGCGAGGCCCTCGACCGTCGTCACCTCGTGGCCGTCGGCCTGGACGGCGAACTGCGTGCACGACTTGACGGGCACGCCGTCGACGAGAACGGTGCAGGCGCCGCAGCTCGTCGTGTCGCAGCCGATGTGCGTTCCAGTCAGCCCGAAGGTCTCGCGCAGAAGGTGGACGAGCAGCAGGCGCGTCTCGACGATCGCCGAACGCTCCTGGCCGTTGACCGTAACCGTGATGGGGCGGTTGATCACGCCCTCCCGGGCGACCATGACCTCAGTCATTCGCTGCTCCCTTCAGCCGCAGTGCGGAGACCTCGCTCCGTGAAGACGCGGACGACGTTTCGCTTGTACTCCTCGCTCCCGCGCGTGTCGGTGCGCGGCTGGGCCGCCTCGGCCGCGAGGCGCGCTGCCTCGCCGATCGCCTCGTCGTCGAGCGCCTTGCCGGCGAGCGCCTCCTCGGCCGCGGTGGCGGCGAGGTTCGTCGGCCCGACTCCGGTCAGCGCGATCCCGGCGCGCCCGACCGAGCCGTTCGAGAACGAGACGTGGACGGCGACGCCGACGGTGGCGAAGTCGCCGACCTTGCGCTCCAGCTTGAGGTAGGTGCCACCCGCCTTCGCGCCCGGGTCGGGAACCCTGATCTCGGTCAGGATCTCCGAGGGCGCGAGCTTCGTCGTGAACGGCCCGTCGAAGAGCTCGCGGACCGGAATCGTGCGCTCGCCGCCCGGGCCGCGCGCCACGACCTCGGCGCCGACCGCGATCATGACCGAGCCCCAGTCGCCCTGGGGATCGGCGTGCGCGAGCGAGCCGCCGACGGTCCCGCGGTTCCGGACGATCGGGTCGGAGATCTGCGGCGCCGCGTCGCCGAGCGCGCCGAATCGCCCCTTCAGCACGTCCGATCCCTCGCAGGCGGAGTGCCGGACGAGCGCGCCGATCTTGAGCCCGCCGCCGTCCTCGGCGAGGGTGTCGAGCCCGTCGATGCCGTTGACGTCCACGAGTGCCTTCGGCGACGCAAAGCGAAGCTTCATCAGCGGGATCAGGCTCTGCCCTCCAGCGAGGACCTTGGCCTCGTCCCCGAAGCGCTCGAGGATCTCACCCGCCTCCTCGAGGGTCGTTGGTGCGAAGTACTCGAAGCTTGCGGGATACACAGGCCACCTCCTTGGTCCGCAGCAACGGTGCCACAGCGAGAATACGCCCCCGCGAGGGGTACCCGCTGCACCGACGTTCCCTACGATGTTCCCCATGCCCCTGGATTCAGTCGACGACGTCGAGCGAGCGCTCGCGGCCGAGTCGTACCTTCCGGATCGCGGTCTCGCGACCGCGATCTTCCTCGCGCACTCGATGGGCCGCCCGCTGCTGCTCGAGGGCGAGGCCGGTGTCGGCAAGACGGAAGTCGGGAAGACGCTCGCCCGCATCCTCGACGCCGAGCTGATCCGCCTCCAGTGCTACGAGGGGATCGACGCGGCGCAGGCGTTGTACGAGTGGGACTACTCGCGCCAGCTGCTCTACGCGCGCGCGCTCCAGGCAGGCGAGCTCGAGCCCGACGAGCGCGTGGCGGAGCTGTACGGGCCGGACTTCCTGCTCGAGCGCCCGCTGCTGCGGGCGATCCGCGCAGGTTCGGGCGGCGTGCTCCTGATCGACGAGCTCGACCGCGCGGACGACGAGTTCGAGGCCTTCCTGCTCGAGGTGCTCTCGGAGTACGCCGTGACCGTGCCCGAGCTGGGGACGATCACTGCGGACGCGCCTCCCGCGGTCGTGATCACCTCGAACCGCACGCGCGAGCTGCACGACGCGCTCAAGCGGCGCTGCCTCTACCACTGGATCGACTTCCCGGAGCTCGAGCGCGAGGTGGAGATCGTCCGCCTGCGCGCGCCCGGTGTCTCCGAGGAGCTCGCCCGCTCGGTCGCCGAGACGGTCGGGCGGCTGCGCGAGCTCGACCTCGTGAAGCTGCCCGGCGTCGCGGAGGCGATCGACTGGGCACGCGCGCTCTCGCTGCTCGGCGCCTCGTCGGCGAACGGGAGGCCGGCCCGCGAGACGATCGGGTGGGCGGTCAAGAACCGCGACGACCTGCGTCGCGTCGAGGCCGAGCTGCCCGAGCTCACGCGTGAGTGAGGCCGTCGAGACGCTGACCCGCTTCGGGCGGGCGCTTCGCGACGAGGGCCTGCCGGTCGGGACCGGCCGCATCGCCGTCTTCTGCCGGGCGGCCGCCGCGCTCTCCCCGGACGACCTCTACTGGGCCGGCCGCGCCACGCTCGTCGGTCGGCCGCAGGACATCCCTTCCTACGACCGCGTGTTCGGCAACTTCTTCGGCGAGGTCGAGCCCGAGGTGCGGACGCTCGTGCGCGTCACGGCCCCAGAGCAGGAGGTCGATCTCGCGCTCGCGAGCCCCGTCGAGCTGCTCCGGGAGAAGAGCTTCGCGCAGTGCTCGCCGGAGGAGCTCGCCCAGCTCGCCGCGCTGATGGCGCAGGTGCCGTTCTCGCTCCCGCCGCGGCGAGTACGCCGCCGCCAGGCCTCGCGCCGCGGGGCTCCCGACCTGCGCCGCACCCTGCGGCGCTCGTTCCGGACCGGCGGCGAGCCCCTCGAGCGCGCGTGGCAGACACGTCGTCGCAAGCCAAGACGCCTGATCCTCATCCTCGACGTGTCCGGCTCGATGGCCGACTACTCCCGCGCGCTGCTGATGTTCTCGCACGCTGTCCTGCGGGCAGACCGGCGCTTCGAGGCCTTCTGCTTCGGCACCCGGCTGACACGACTGACGCGCGCGCTCGCGGCCGCCGACCTCGACGAGGCGCTCGACCGCGCAGCCGCCGAGGTGGTCGACTGGAACGGCGGCACGCGGATCGGCGAGTCGCTGAAGCGCTTCCTCGACGAGTACGGGCACCGCGGCCTCGCGCGCGGGGCGAACGTCGTGATCCTCTCGGACGGGCTCGAGGTCGGCGACCCCGACCTGCTGGCCGAGCAGATGGCCCGGCTCTCGCGCCTCGCCCACGAGGTGTTCTGGCTCAACCCGCTCAAGGAGGACCCGGCCTACGCGCCGCTCGCGCGCGGGATGCAGGCCGCGCTCCCCTACGTCGACGTCTTCGCGAGCGGGCACAACCTCGCGAGCCTCGAGGCGGTCGGGGCGGCCCTCGAGAAGTAGCCTCCACCCGTGGAGGTCAGGCGACTCGGCCGCACGGAGCTGGAGGTCTCGCGCCTCAGCCTCGGCTGCGGGAACTTCGGCGGCATCGGCTCGGCGCCCGAGCTCTTCGGCCAGGGCGAGGCGATCGAGGAGGCGTTCGCGCTGATGGACGCCGCCGCCGAGGCCGGGATCGCCGTCCTCGACACGGCGGCCTCGTACGGCGGCGGGCGCAGCGAGGCCTGGGTCGGCCGCTGGCGGGCGGAGCGGGGCGCCGAGGTGCTCCTGAGCACGAAGGTCTACTGGCCGGTCACGGGCGACCCGGACGACCACGGCCTGTCGTACGACCGGATCATGCGCGAGGTCGAGGGCAGCCTCGGGCGGCTACAGACCGAGCGGATCGACATGTACCTGACGCACGAGCCCGACCCAGAGACGCCGATCGAGGAGACCCTGCGCGCGCTGGACGAGCTCGTCCGCTCGGGGAAGATCCGCGCGTTCGGGGCGAGCAACCTCGTCGGCGCGCAGCTCGAGGAGGCGCTCGAGACGAGCGAGCGGCTCGGCCTCGCGCGCCTCGAGTGGGTGCAGAACGAGTACAGCCTCCTCCAGCGCGGCCCCGAGGCGGACGTGCTCCCCATCTGCGAGCGCGAGGGCCTCGGGTTTACGCCGTTCAGCCCGCTCGCGGGCGGCTGGCTGACCGGCAAGTACCGGCGCGGTGAGCCGTACCCGTCGGGCTCGCGGATGACCCTTCGCCCCGGGCCGTACACGGAGCTCGGGACCGAGCGCACCTTCGACGCGCTCGAGGCGTTCGAGGCGGCCGCCGCAGAACGCGGTGTGGACTCGGCGACCCTCGCGCTCGCGTGGGTCCTGAGCCACCCGCAGGTGACGTCCGTCGTCGTCGGCCCGCGTCGGCCCGCGCACCTCGAGCCTGCGCTCGCCGCGCTCGACCTCCCGCTCTCGCTGCAGGAGCGCGACGAGTTGGCCAAGCTCTTTGTGTAGAGATGGTTTCGATATGAGTTCACTCGGATCGACCGGTCATTTCCGAAGGCCGCGCGGGCAGAGCCCGCACGTCCTGAGGTCGGCGCCGCAAGCGACGCCTTAGATGAGCGAGCTGCTCGTCCTCTCCCACGACGACGTCCGGCGGCTGCTCCCGATGGGCGAGTGCATCGAGCTCATGCAAGAGACGCTGTCCGACTTCGCGCGCGGCCGCATGTGGCAGCCGCTGCGCTGGGCTGTCCGGCCGCCGGACGAGGAGAGCCTGTTCGGCCTGATGCCCGCGCACCGCTCCGAGCCCGGGACCTCGTACGGCCTGAAGGCGGTCTGCATCTTCCCGGGGAACCCGGCGAAGGGCCTCGACGCCCACCAGGGCGGCGTGCTGCTCTTCGACGGCGAGACGGGCCAGCTGCGCGCGGTGCTCGACGGCTCGGCTGTCACGGCCATCCGCACCGCCGCGGTCTCTGCGGTCGCGACGCGCGCACTCGCCAGACCCGACGCGAAGGTGCTCGCGATCCTCGGCGCCGGCGTCCAGGCGCGCTCGCACCTCGAGGCGATGGCCGCGCTCGGCCGGTTCGAGCGCGCACGGGTCTGGAGCCGCAACCCCGAGGCGGTGGAGGCGCTCGTCGCCGAGTCGGAGGCGCCGTTCCCGGTCGAGGCCGCCGCGAGCGCCGAGGAGGCACTGCGCGACGCGGACGTCGTGGTGACGGCCACCTCCGCGCGCGAGCCGATCGTCGACCGCGCCTGGCTCGCCCCGGGAACGCACGTCAACGCCGTGGGCTCGTCGATCTCGGCCACGCGCGAGCTCGACTCGGAGACCATGCAAGCCGCGGCGCTGTTCGCCGACGCGCGCGAGTCGATGGTGAACGAGTCCGGCGACTACCTGATGGCCGGGCTCGGCCCGGAGCACATCCGCGCGGAGCTCGGCGAGGTGCTGATCGGCTCGGGCGAGGGCCGCCGCTCGGACGAGGAGCTGACCGTCTTCAAGTCGCTCGGCCTCGCGGTCGAGGACCTCGCCAGCGCGGAGCACGTCTACGCGCGGGCGCTGGCCGAGGGCGCCGGGACCTCGGTGCCGTTCTGATCCCGCTCGCCGAGATCGAGGCCGCGCGGGAGCGGCTGGCCGGCGTCGTGCCGCGGACGCCGCTCGTGCGCCTCCAGCACCCGGGCGAGATCTACCTCAAGCTCGAGAACCTCCAGCCGATCGGGTCGTTCAAGCTCCGCGGCGCGCTGAACGCGGTCCTGCAGATTCCACGCGAGGAGCTGCAGGCGGGCGTCGTGACGGCGAGCGCGGGCAACATGGGCCAGGGCGTCGCCTGGGCCGCGCGGGAGCTCGAGATTCCCTGCACGGTGGTCGTTCCCGACCACGCGCCCGAGACGAAGCTGGCGGCGATCGAGCGCCTCGGCGGCCGCACGGTCAAGGTCACGCACGAGCGCTGGTGGGAGGCGCTCGTCACGTCGAGCTTCCCCGAGGCCGCGGCGTCTTCGTCCACCCGGTCCAGGACGAGCGGGTGATGGCGGGCAACGGCACGATCGGCCTCGAGATCCTCGACGACCTGCCCGATCCGGACGTCGTGCTCGTCCCGTTCGGGGGCGGCGGGCTCAGCGTCGGGATCGCGAGCGCCGTCAAGCAGCTTCGCCCGAAGGCGCGCGTGTACGCGGTCGAGCCGGAGACCGGAGCGCCGCTGACCGCCTCGTTCGCAGCCGGCGAGCAGCGATCCGTGGAGTACCGGCCCTCGTTCGTCGACGGCTCCGGGTCCCCGAGCGTGCTCGACCCGATGTGGCCGCGCGCCAAGGAAGCGCTCGACGGCGCTTTCGCGGTCTCGCTCGACGACACCGCAGCGGCCGTCCGCTTGCTCGCCGAGCGGGCGCGGGTGGTCGCCGAGGGCGCGGGAGGGCTTGCTCTCGCGGCCGCGCTCGCAGGTCACGGAGGCGACGGAAAGGTCGTCTGCATCGTCTCCGGCGGGAACATCGACTCGTCGAAGCTGGCGACGATCCTCGCCGGCGAGACGCCTGCATAGGTTTGCGCAAGTTCGCGGGCGCATGGAGAATGCGCGGATGCCGGACCACACCGTCCCGGAATCCGCCATCGAGCTGAGCCGCGCCGACGGCGACACCGCTTCCAGAGCGGTCGCAGTCGACACCGGCCTCGGCTCGGAGCTCCTCGAGCTGCACATCGCCCGGTACGAGCCGGGCCGCTCGCAGCCGAGAACGCTCGACGGAGCCCAGGAGGTCATGTACGCGGTGTCCGGCAAGGGCACGCTCGTCGTGGGCGACCAGTCGCACGACCTCGAGCCGGGGACGGGGGCATACGTCGTCGCCGGCGAGACCTACGAGGTCGACAATCCAGGGCCCGAGACCCTGCTCGTCGTCTCGGCCCAGGCGCCCCAGGAGGCAGGCCAACCCCTTTCGGGGCGGCGCACCGTCCGCTACGACGACCAGCCCGCGCTCCCGGCGAGCGGCGACCGCGAGTTCCGCTACCTCGTCACCGACGAGGTCGGCTGCACCGAGCTCACGCAGTTCTTCGGGATCATCGCCCCCGGGCGCGCTCCGGAGCACAGCCACGTCTACGACGAGGTGATCTACGTCCTCGAGGGCGAAGGCGTGCTTCACATCGACGAGTCCCACGAGCCCGTCGAGGCCGGAACGTGCATCCACCTACCGCCGTTCAGGAACCACTCGCTGGAGAACAGCGGCGAGGCCCCGATGCGGATCGTGGCCGTGTTTCACCCCGCGGGGGACCCCGCCTCACGCGCGTACGAGGCAAACGAATAGCCGGTTATGGAGTCTCATTCCGGTGCAAGTAGTCAACAGGAGGGGAACATGAGGAAAGTCCTAGTTGCCGCGGTACTCGCGGCAGGGGTCGCGGCCCTGACCACCGCCGCCTTCGGCTCGGGCAAATCGCCGAGCCGAGCGGCGTCGGCGGGGTCGGTTTCGACTGCTGCCGTCAAATGCGGCTCAACACGCACGATCGGCCTGGCGGCCCCATACACGGGCGGAGCTGCGGGCATCGGGAACCAGCAGGTGCGCTGGGCGAAGTTCTTCGTCAACCGCTGGAACAAGCAGAAGGCGAACAAGCACCGGAAGATCAAGGTCGTGCCCGGCGACACGCAGCTCGGCGGCGACACGGCGATTGCCGTCAGGGTGGCGCAGTCGTTCGCGTCCAACTCCAAGCTGCTCGGAGTTGTCGGCCCGGCCGGCAGCCAGGAGGTCGTGGCGTCGACCAGTACGTACAAGGGCGGGGGCCTCGGGTTCGTCTCCGGGTCGGCCACCCGCACCACGCTCACGGACGGCCACACCGACGGGAACCGCCGCGGGTACTTCTTCCGCACGGTACCGAGCGACGCCGCGCAGGGCCCGGCGGTCGCCAACTGGATGACCAAGAAGCTGAAGTGGAAGCGGGTCTACATCATCGACGACCAGGAGACCTACTCGCAGGGCCTGGCCGACGGGGTGCAGAAGATCCTCAAGAACCGTGGGGTGACGACTCTCCGCGACTCGATCAGCCAGACTGACTCGGACTTCTCGTCGAAGATCGCGAAGATCCCGGGCAACTACCAGGGCATCTACATCCCGTGGCAGCTTGCCCCGCAGGCGCAGGCGTTCGGCCAGCAGCTGAAGGCCGCGGGCAAGGGCAACATCAAGCTGTTCGGCTCGGACGGCTTGTTCGCCCCGGGTATCTGGAAGGTCACGGGCTCGTACGACTCGTCCTTCCCGTACGACCCGAAGAGTCCGATCGTCAAGGCCTACCTCAAGGCGCACCATGGCGACGGCGAGTTCTTCGGGCTCCCGTCGTACGTCGCCGCTCAGGTCGTCGTGGGTGCCGTCACCAAGGCATGCGCCGACGGCAAGGCGACGCGCGCCGAGGTGCGGAAGAACATCGCGAAGACGAAGCTGAAGAGCTCGATCCTCGGCTTCCCGGTCTCGTTCGCAAAGACCGGCGAGATGCACACTCCGGCCGGGTACGGGATCTACCAGATCCAGTCGAACGGCTCGTTCAAGCGAATCGGCTAGGCAACAACAGCTGAATCGAACGACGCGTGCGGCCCATCCTCGATGGGCCGCACGTCGTTCTGAGAAAGTAGGCGCCTCGTGAGCTTGGCAACCCGCCAGCAGCTGACCAGCCTCGGGGGCCTCGCGCTGCTGCTTGCCGTCTGGACGGTGTACGCGGTCTACTTCTCGCCGTCCACCGGCTGGACGTTCTACTTCCAGCTGACGGTCAACGGGATCATCCTCGGCAGCATCTACGCGCTGATCGCGCTCGGCTACACGATGGTCTACGGGATCCTGAAGCTGCTCAACTTCGCGCACGGCGACGTCTACATGATCGGCGCGTTCATCGGCTTCGGCGTCCTGACACTCCTCGGCGGGCCGCTCAACCCGGCGATCCCGGTCGCGTTGCTCGTCCTCTGCATGTTCGTGGTCGCGATGCTCGGCTCGGGCTTCCTGGGGCTCGCGATCGAGCGCTTCGCCTACCGGCCGCTGCGAAACGCCCCGAGGATCGCACCGCTGATCTCGGCGCTCGGCGTCGCCTTCTTCCTCGAGAACTCGGCGCTGCTGCTCTTCGGCTCGCAGTACCGCAACTACGACGGCTACGACCTGATCAGCTACAACGGCATCCACATCCGCGGCGTCTTCATCCAGTACCTCGGGTTGATGGTCCTGATCGGCGCGGTCCTGCTGATGCTGGCCCTCACCGCCCTCGTCCGCTGGACGAAGCTGGGCAAGGCGATGCGCGCGGTCTCGTTCGACCGCGAGGCCGCCGCGATGATGGGCATCGACCCCGACCGGGTGATCGCAGCCACGTTCTTCATCGGCTCGGCCCTCGCGGGGGCGGCGGGCGTGATGTTCGGCCTGCTCTTCAGCCAGATCTACCACCTGATGGGGTTCCTCGCGGGCCTGAAGGGCTTCACGGCCGCGGTCGTCGGCGGCATCGGGAGCATCCCGGGCGCGATGCTCGGCGGGATCCTCGTCGGCCTCGTCGAGTCCTGGGCGAGGGGCTACCTGAACGGGAACGTCGCCGACCTCGTCGTCTTCGGGATCCTGATCGGGATCATGCTCATCCGGCCGAGCGGCCTCCTCGGAACCCCGGCGCTGCAGAAGGTCTGACATGTCCGAGACGCCTCCGCCCACACCACCCGACGACCAGGCGCAGAACCCGAGCCAGATCGGCGTCGACACCTGGGTCGAGCAGGCCGACGCGCTGGACCGCGCAACGCTCCGGCCTCTTCGGCCGGATCCAGCACCTCTGGGCGATGCTGCCGCCGGCCGGCAAGCTCGCGCTGCTGACGCCCGCGATCGTCGTCCCGTTCTTCCCGATCAGCCAGGGGAACCTCTTCAACTACGGGCTCTTCATCCTGATCTACGCGCTGCTGGCGCTCGGGCTGAACGTCGTCGTCGGCTTCGCGGGGCTCCTCGACCTCGGCTACGTCGCGTTCTTCGGCTTCGGCGCCTACACCTACGCGTTCCTGTCCGGCACGCATCACGAGAAAGGGCACGTCTACACGCACCACTGGTCAGCGCAGTACTCGATCCTGTTGGCCGTCCTGATCTGCGCCCTGCTCGGGCTCTTCCTCGGCTCCTCGTCGCGGCGGCTGCTCGGCGACTACCTGGCGATCGTGACGCTGTTCTTCGGCCAGGCGTTCGTCATCTTCACGAACACGACCGACCCGTACGGGCTCACGAACGGCTCGAACGGGCTCGCGAACATCGACCCGCTCACGTTCCGGGCGTTCGGCCGGGACTTCACGATCTCGACCACGAAGGGCTACTACTGGTTCCTGCTCGGCTGCGTGATCGTCGTGATGATCGTGCTCCACCTGATCAGCGAGTCGCGGACCGGCCGTGCCTGGAAGGCCTCGCGAGAGGACCCGCTCGCCGCCGAGCTGATGGGGATGCCCGTCAATCGGCTGAAGATCATGGCGTTCAGCCTCGGCGCGGCGATCGCCGGGCTCGCGGGAAGCGTCTTCGCCGCCGCGCAGACCGGTGCGTTCCCGCAGAACTTCGGCACGCAGGTCCTGATCCTGATCTACGCCGTTGTGATCCTCGGCGGAACGGGGAGCCTGACCGGGATGATCGTCGGGGCGGTCGCGATCATCGCGTCGAGCCAGGCCCTCGACTCGACCTCACCGCCGAACAACGCCCGTGTTCTCTTCTACGCGGCGCTGATCGCCACGGTGTACTTCACGATGAGGTCGTCCTGGGTGCGCCTGGTCGCCGCCTTCGCCGCGACCGCCGTGTTCGGGCTGGCCGTGCACGCGATCGTGAGCGAGGTCTGGTCGAGGGGCACGAGCGGCGAGGTCACCTCGGGAGGCTTCCTCACCGGGGTGATCCGGAACTGGGTCCTGCTCCCGACAAACCCGTCCCGGCTCGCCGTCTACGGCTACCTCTTGATGATCGTCTGCATCGTCGCGCTGGTCCAGCTCAAGGGCTGGTGGCGCCTGGTCTTGTTGGTGCCGTCGCTCTACCTGACCGCGTTCGTCTGGGAGAACCTGCTGATCCAGCAGCCTGCGGTCACGCGCTACGTGCTGTTCGGGGCGATGCTGATCGCCGTGATGACGATCCGTCCCGAGGGTCTCTTCGGCCAGAAGAAGGTGGAGGTCATCTGATGGCGGCGCGGATGCTCGAGCTCACGGGCGTCTCGAAGGCCTTCGGCGGCCTGCAGGTGATCTCGGACCTCGACTTCCACGTCGACGAGCACGAGATCGTGAGCGTGATCGGGCCGAACGGCGCGGGCAAGACGACGCTCTTCAACCTCGTGACGGGCGTGTACGAGGTCGACAAGGGAGAGATCACGTTCCAGGGCGAGTCGATCGTCGGGCTCGCGCCTTACAAGATCAACCGCAAGGGCATCGCGCGCACGTTCCAGACGCTTCGGCTCTTCCTGAACATGACGGTCAAGGAGAACGTGATGGCGGCGGCCTACGGCCACACGCGGGCGGGCGTCGTGCGCTCGGTCCTGCGGACGCCCGGTATGCGGCGTGAGGAGAAGGCCATCGCTGCCCTCGCCGAGGAAAAGCTCGGCTTCTTCGGCGAGCGGCTGATGGGCTACCGCTGGAACCAGCCGGCGTATTCGCTCTCGTACGCGAACCGGCGCCGCCTGGAGATCGCCCGGGCGATGGCGACCAATGCGCGCCTGCTCCTCCTCGACGAGCCCGCCGCCGGGATGAACCCGGCCGAGACGCACGAGATCACGGAGCTGATCGAGAAGCTGCGCACGGACGGCGGCTACACGATCCTCGTGATCGAGCACGACATGCACGTCGTCGAGGGCATCTCGGACCGGGTCGTCGCCCTCGACCACGGCACCAAGATCGCCGAGGGCACGTTCGAGGAGGTCGCCACGGACGAGCTGGTGGTCGAGGCGTACCTCGGCCGCGGAGCCGAGGCCGACTGATGGCGCTGCTCAAGCTCAGCGGCGTCGACACGTTCTACGGGCCGATCCACATCCTCCAGAACGTCGAGCTCGAGATTGCACAGGGCGAGCTCGTCTGCCTGCTCGGCGGCAACGCCTCCGGCAAGTCGACGACGCTGAAGACGATCATCGGCATCGTCGAGCCGCGTGCCGGGCACCGTCGAGTTCGCGGGCGAGGACGTGACCCGGCAGTCGACGAGCTACCGGATCGGAAAGGGCATGGCGATCGTGCCGGAGAACCGGCGCCTGTTCGGCCCGATGACCGTCCTCGAGAACCTCGAGATGGGCGGCTACCTCCAGGGCGGCGGGACCAAGGAAGACCTGGACCGCGTCTACACGCTCTTCCCGCTGCTCCACGAGCGCCGCCGCCAGCTCGCGGGGACGCTCTCGGGCGGCGAGCAGCAGATGGTCGCGATGGGCCGCGCGCTGATGTCGAGGCCGAAGCTGCTGCTGATGGACGAGCCGTCGATGGGCCTCGCGCCGATCCTCGTCGAGCGGAACTTCGAGATCATCAAGCAGGTGCACGAGTCGGGGGTCTCGATCCTCGTCGTCGAGCAGAACGCGAACGTCTCGCTCGCGATCGCGGACCGCGGCTACGTGCTGCAGACCGGCCGCGTGGTGCTCTCGGGTGCGGCCTCGACGCTCATCCAGCACGAGGATCTGAGGAAGGCCTACCTTGGCCGTTGATGTCGCGTCTCTGCCTGGGCGGATCCGGCACCGGTTCCCGGTCTTCAAGGAGCGCGTCTACATCAACAGCTGCTCGCAGGGAGCGCTCTCGGACTCGGTGCGCGATGCCTACCGGCGCTACCTCGACGACTGGGACCTCTACGGCGCGCCCTGGGAGTACTGGGTCGGCCGCCTCGAGGCGGCGCGCACAGCCGTCGCCGGCCTGATCAACGCGGACGAGGACGAGATCGCGGTGACGACGTCGGTCTCGGCCGGCGTCAGCGCGCTCGCGAGCGGGCTGCGCTTCGACGGCGAGCGGGACAAGGTGGTCGTCAGCAACTTCGAGTTCCCGACGATCGGCCAGATCTGGCACGCGCAGGAGCGGCGCGGCGTGCGCGTCGAGCACGTTCCCGCCGAAGCGGACGGGACGATCCCGCTCGAGCGCTTCGAAGAGGCGATCGACGAGCGCACGGCGCTCGTCGCGGTCACGCACGTCTGCTTCCGCAACGGCAGCCGCCAGGACGTCGAGGCGATCGCGCGGCTCGCGCACGAGCGTGGGGCGCTCGTCCTGGTCGACGCGTACCAGACCGTCGGCTCGCTGCCGGTCGACGTGCGCGCCCTGGATTGCGACTTCCTCGTCGCCGGCGTGCTCAAGTACCTCCTCGGCTCGGCGGGGCTCGGGTTCTTCTTCTGCCGCCGCGAGCTCGTCCAGTCGATCGAGCCCACGGCGACCGGCTGGTTCGCCGACCGCGACATCTTCGAGATGGACATCCACGACTACTCGCCGGCCCCGACCGCGCGCCGCTTCGAGGCGGGCACGCCGTCGATCCCGCCGATCTACGCGGCGATCGCGGGGATCGAGCTGATGCAGGAGATCGGGATCGCCGAGACCGAGCAGCACGTGCGCGAGCTGAACGCGCTCCTCCACGACGGCCTCGACGAGCTCGGCGCGCGGGTCGTGACCCCGCGCGAGCCCGAGCGGAGCGGCGCGCTCCTCTGCGTCCGCTCCAGCGACGTGAACGCGCTCGTCGCCGCGCTCGAAGGCGAGGGAATCGTCACGTCGTCACGCGACGACAACCTCCGGATCTCGGCCCATTGCTACAACACCGCCGACGACGTGCGCGACGCTCCTCGACGCGCTCGGCCGCAACCGAGCGCTCCTCTAGGTGCACGAGCTTCCGCTCGGCTGGGCCACTCATGTGGCCGTGCTCGAGCAGACCGGATCAACTGTCGAGGATCGCGGCGACCACCTGGTAGTCCGCAGTCCGAGCATCCCCACATTTCACTGGGGTAACTGCGTGCTGGTGACTGATCCTGACGCCGTCGAGGACGCACGGCGGTGGGTCCAGGCGTTTCAGGGTGGTTTCCCGTCTGCGACGTGGGTCGCGATCGGTCTGACCAGGATGCCCGGCGACGTGGCAGCGTGGGTCAGGCACGACCTCGAGCTCGAGCTGAACGACGTGCTGGCGACCGACACCTTGCCGCGCGAGACAGCGCTGCCGGCGGGGTATGCCGTGCGGCGCTTGATTGGCGACGACTGGGAACAAGTCGTGGGGCTGGACATGGCGGAGAATGACCGAACCGCGGAGTGGGAAGCGGACTCCTATGAGCCCTTCACGCGAGCACGAACCCATGCGAACCGCCTGTTGTCCGAGCGCGACTTCGCCGCGTTCTTCGGGGCGTTCGCCGGCGGTGTGCTCGTAGCCAACCTCGGCGTCGTGCGGTGTGGAACAACGGCGCGGTATCAGAACGTCGGAACCGATGCCCGGCACCGGCGCCGCGGGTTGGCGTCCCACCTGCTCGGGATCGCGGCACGTTGGGCCGCCGATCACGGCTGCGACCGCTGGGTCATCGTCACCGAAGCCACCAATTCAGCCGGGCGCGTGTATCGCAAGGCAGGCTTCGAACTGGACACCGCGACCGTCCAGGCGTACCGACGCCCTCGCGCGCGCTGACGCTGCTGGCCCCGGCCTAGCCCTTCGACGGCACGGCACCTGCATAGGTGCCGAGGAGTCGCGTGAAGGTCGCGTGCAGACTCAGCTCGGCGAGCGCGTCGACCATCTCGGGCAGCTGGGCGGGCGCCTGGACGTCGGCGTAGAAGACGTACTCCCACGGGCGACCCGCGCGCGGCCTGGACTCGAGCTTGGTCAGGTTGAGGTGCCGCTCGGCGAACGAGCCGAGGCAGCGGTAGAGCGAGCCGGCGACATGGCCGACGCCGAAGACGAGCGACGACTTGTCAGGCTCGGCCAGCGGCGCCGGATCACGCGAGAGCGCCCCGAAGCGCGTGTAGTTGTCCGGATAGGTCTGGATCCGCTCGGCGAGCACCTCCAGCCCGTACAGCTCGCCCGCTCGTCGGGATGCGATCGCCGCCGTCCCCTCGAGCCGCTTCTCGGCGATCTGCTTCGCGGCGCCGGCGGTGTTGTACTCGGCCCGAACGGTCACGTCGAGAGCGCTCAGGAACTCCTCGCACTGCGCGATCGCCTGCGGATGCGAGACAACCTTGTCGAGGGTGTCGATGGTCGAGCCCGGAAGCGCGAGCAGCGAGTGGTCGACGCGCACGACCGTTTCGCCGACGAGGTGGAGCCCGTGGCGCAGGAAGAGGTCGTAGGTCTCGTTGATGCTCCCCGCCTGTGAGTTGTCCATCGGCACGAGCCCCAGCGCAGCGCGGCCGACCTCGACCGACTCGAACACGGTGCGGATCGACGGCTGCGGCCGGTGCTCCGCCTCGGGGAAGAGCGCCATCGCGCCCTGCTCGGAGTAGGCGCCGGGCTCGCCCTGGTAGGCAACGATCTCCATCGCCTCTGCTACGCGCTCTGCGGCGCGTAGATCCGCGACGGCAGGCCCGAGAGCGGGACGCCCCCGTCCGGGCCGACGAGCCAGGTCTCCTGCATGTAGAGGCAGTCGTGGCCGTTCTCGGCGATCACGTGCGGGTGCATCGAGAAGACCATGTTCTCGCGCAGCTCGGTCTCGACGCCCTCGCCGATCTTCGGGAACTCGATCATGGTCATCCCGATCGAGTGGCCGGTCACGTGGCCGAGGTGATAGCCGCGATCGATGAAGCCCTTCGAGACGGCGCGATGGGCGTCGTGCGCGGTCGCGCCGGGCCGGAGCGCGGTCTTCGCCGCCTCGAAGTACTCGTCGTAGGCCTCGTTCATCCGCTCGACCTCGGCGTTCGGCGCGCCGATCGCGCGCGAGACCTCGACCCAGTGGCCGCCGGGGCCTGCGATCTCGAGCGACGGGATGCAGAACTCTCCGAGGGTCGTGTCCGAGCGGGCGATTGCGAACTCGGCGCCGACGAGCACCATGTTCATCGTCAGCCGCCCGCAGCCCTGGTCGACGAACAGCTGCTCGGCGGGCGCCATGCACCTCGGCCGCGCTGCGGCCGGGCTCGAACGCCTCCAGGAACGCGTGAAAGCCCTCGGTGTTGATCCGCACGCTGTCGCGCACCGACTCGAGCTCCTCGTCGCTCTTGACTGCGCGGGCGTGGTCGAACTCGACGTCCCAGTTGACGAGCTCGCAGCCCTCGAGCGCGGCGTAGTCGCGAACGGACATGACGTAGTCGAGCCCGTAGACGCCGACCCGCTTGCCGCGCAGCCGCTCCGCGAGCCAGTCGCCGGGCCTCTCGGCGAAGACCTGCTCCTCGATCCAGCTCGTTCCGTGCTCGCCCACGTAACGGGCCTCGGCCGGGAAGACGATCGCCGGGTCGCCGTCGCGCGGCAGCAGCACGTACGCGTAGCGATGGACGACCTGGAAGCCGGAGAGGTAGGTCACCGCGCCCTCGAAGCCCGAGTACTCGTTCCCGCAGACGAGCGCCGCGTCGAGCCCGTCCCGCTCGAGCGCCGCGCGCACGTTCGCGTAGCGCCGCTCGACGTCCTGAGGGCTCACGCCCATGATCGCTCCACCCCGTGCACGAGCGCGAGTATCGCCTCGTTCAGCGGCGTCGGCACGCCGAGGTCGCGCCCGAAGCTGACGATCCCGCCGTTCAGGTAGTCGATTTCTGTCACGCGCCGCGCCTCGACGTCCTGGAGCATGCTGGCCTTGTGGTCGTAGGCGACCTCGGGCCTGGCCGCGTGGTCGATCAGGTCCTCCGGGTCGGCGCCGAGCTCGATCCCCTGCGCGGCGGCGACGGCCTTCCCCTCGTCGACGAGGCCGGAGATCATGCGCCGTAGGGCCGGGTCCTCGCAGACACGTCCGTGCGTGAGGCCCGTCAGCGCTCCGACCGGGTTCGTGGCGGCGTTGAAGATCACCTTGAGCCACTGCGGGCCGCGCGCGTCGGCGACCGCCTTCGTCGGCAGCCCCGCCCGCGTGCACGCGTCGGCGAGCCGCTCGGCGTCCTCCAGCGGCGCGGGGCTCGGCTCGAAGGGCCCGATCGTCGTGTCGCCCTTCACGTCCCACTGGACATGTCCCGGCTCGAGCACCTTGCCGGCCGGGAACGTCGTCCCGCGGATCACGCGGTCGACGTGGCGCGCGATTACCTCCTCGTTGCCGATCCCGTTCTGCACCGAGCAGACCGAGCCCTCGCCGAAGGCGTGCGCGGTCGCCGCGATCGCCGGCTCGGTGTGCATCGACTTCGTCGCGACGATCCCGAGCTCGCACGGCGGGACCTCGGCGGCGTCCGAGGTCGCACGCGGGTGGCCGACCACGTCCCCGGCGCCCGAGAGCCGGAGCCCGCTCGCGTTGATCGCGTCCACGTGGTCCTGCGCCAGGTCGTACGCCCACACCTCGACGTCGTCGAGCAGCGCGAGGTTCGCCGCGAAGAGCGACCCGACGGCGCCACAGCCGACGACGCAGACCCTCATCGGCGCCGCATCCACGAGCGCGGGAGCCGGAACTCGCGTCCACCGGTGAGCCCTGACGGCCGAAGGATCAGCACGAGCGCCATGATCGCCGCCAGGAAGACGAGGCGCGAGCCCTGCGGCAGGTCGAGCGTGAAGCCGACGTTCACGCCCTCCTCGGCCTGGCTCAGGAACGAGTCGAGGCCGCTGATCGCGAGCGCGCCGACGACCGCGCCCCAGAGGCTCGTCATGCCGCCGACGACGAGCATCGCGAGCGTGATGAACGTCAGCTCGAGGTAGACCTCCTCGGTCGTGATCGAGCCGAGCTGGTGCACGAGCAGCCCGCCCGCGAACCCGGCCAGCGCACCCGAGAGCGTGAACGCCCAGAGCCGCTGCGCGTGCACGTGGATGCCGACCCCGCGGGCGGCGGCCGCGTCCTCGCGCGAGGCCCGGAGCTGCCGGCCGAGCCGGCTCCGCTGGTAGACGAACGCGACTGCGATCACGACGAGCGCGCCGATCGTCCCCTGACGCGGTCCCGTCGACTCGGGCACCAGCGAGAGCGTTGTCGCGCCCGGGCCGATCTTGTCCCACTCGCGCAGGATGTTGTGCGTGATCTCGAGCACGGCGAACGTCGCGATCCCGGCCGCGAGCCCGGTCAGGCGCATCAGCGGGAGGCCGACCGCGAACGCGAACAGTCCTCCGAGCAGAGCCGCGAGCAGGAGCGAGGGAACGTCGCCGATCGTGTGGTCGCGCAGGAGCGGGAACAGCGTCGTCAGCACGCCCTTCTTCGAGTCGAGCGGAACCGTCATCACGCCCGCGGCGAAGGCGCCGACCGCGACGAAGCTGATCTGGCCGAACGAGATCACGCCCGAGTTGCCGACGAAGACGTAGATCGCGACCACGACCGCGACCGAGACCAGCGCGTTCAGGAAGTAGACCTGGTTCGACGGCGAGGCGGACGTCGAGACGAGCCCCACGGCGATGACCAGCAGCATGGGCGCCGCCAGCTCGACGAGCGCGTCGACCCGCCGGCTCATACGCGTTCGACCGCGGCGCGCCTGCCCCAGTTGAACAGGCCCGCCGGCCGCAGCAGCAGGACGAGGATCACGAGCGCGAACACGACCGACGGCAGGTAGACGGTCTTGTCGGTCGGCAGTGCGCCGTTGATGACGCCCGGACGCGAAGCCGATCGTGAAGCCGCCGAGCGTCGCCGTCCAGAGCCGGTCGATGCCGCCGACGACGACGCCGACGAGCACGACGATCGTGTCGCGCAGGGCGAAGTCGGGAGTTACGAACGGGAGCTGGACGGTCATCATCACCGCGACCGACGCGGCGATCAGGCCGGAGAGGAAGACGGCGAAGGCGATCACGCGGTTCGCGCGGACGCCCACCAGGCGCGCCGTGTGGAAGTCGCTCGCAGCGGCCCGCGTGTGCAGGCCGATGGTCGTGCGCATCAGCAGCAGCGCGAGCAGCAGCAGGGCTCCTGCCGCAACCGCGATCGAGACGAGCGTGATCTTCCGGATCTCGACCCCGCCGACGGTGATCGGCTGCGCCAGCGAGGTGAGCGAGGGCGCGACCTCGCCGAGCTGGTTGTTGCGCAGGTCGATGATCAACGCGATCGCCTGGAGCAGGAACGCGATCGCAAACGTGGTCACGAGCATCACCGCCGGCGACTGCCCGCGCAGCGGCCGGAAGACCACGAGGTCCATCGCAAGCGAGAGCGCCACCACGACCGCGAAGCAGGCGACGATGCTCCACGCGATCGGCCAGCTCGAGGTGAAGGCGAGCGTGTAAGCGCCGGCCATCACGAGCTGCCCGTAAGCGAAGTTGACGAGGCGCAGGACGCCGAAGACGAGCCCGATGCCGACGGCCATCAGCGCGTAGATCGCCCCGAGGCCCACGGCGTCGGAAAGCGTCTGGAAGCTGAGGGCCGCGAGCGTCACGAGGCGAGATAGGCGGAGACGATCTTGTCGGTGTCGTGTACGTCCTTCGGGGTCAGTACGAGACGCAGCTCGCCGCCGACGAGGACGTGCGTCCGGTCGGCGAGCGCGACCGTGTGCAGCGCGCGCTGCTCGACGAGCAGGATCGTGACGCCGCGCTCGCGGATCCCGCGCAGCGCCTCGAAGACGCTGTCCACCGCCAGCGGCGCGAGGCCGAGCGACGGCTCGTCCAGCAGCAGGACCTCCGGCTCGGCGACGAGCGCCCGCCCGATCGCGAGCTGCTGCTGCTGACCGCCAGAGAGCACGCCCGCGGAGCGGCGCCGGTACTCCTTCAGCACCGGGAAGAGGTCGTACGCGTGGTCGAGCCCGCCGTTCCGCGTCCGGTTCGCCGCCAGCCCGAGCCTGAGGTTCTCCTCGACGGTGAACTCCGCGAAGATGCGCCGCCCCTCGGGGACGAGCGCAACGCCCGCGTGCGCGATCGACTCCGGGCGAGCGCTTGCGGATCGAGCTGCCGTGGAGCCGGATCTCGCCCGAGTAGGCGGGGACGGCGCCCATGATCGCGTGCAGCGTCGTCGACTTGCCCGCGCCGTTCGGCCCGATCAGCCCGACGATCTCGCCCTTGTCGAGGCGCAGCGTGAGGTCGCGCACGGCGGCGACGGTGCCGTAGCGCACCTCGAGGCGCTCGAGCTCGAGGGCCGGCTCAGCCATCGGCCTCGGTGACCGGCGTCTCGCCGAGGTACGCGGCCGCGACGTCGAGGTTCGCCCGGATCTCCTGCGGCGTGCCCGCGGCGAGCGTGCGGCCCTGGTCGAGCACGTGGATCCGGTCGCAGACGCCCATCACGAGCGCCATGTTGTGGTCGATCAGGAGCACCCCCGCCCCGAGCTCGTCGCGGAGCATGCGGACGACCTGCGGCGAACTCCGGCACCTCCGACTCGGGGAGCCCCGCGGCCGGCTCGTCCATCAGCACGAACGTGGGCCGCATCGCGAGCACCCGCGCGACGCCGAGCCGCCGCTCGTCGCCGTGGGCGAGCGTGTCGGCGGGCGCGTCGGCCTGCGCCTCGAGCCCGAGCAGCTCGAGCAGGTGGTCGCTGCGCCTGCGCGCCTCGCGCGGCCCGGCGCCCACGCCGAGCGCCGCAACCTCGACGTTCTCCCGCACCGAGAGGCTCCGAAACGAGCGGCTGTGCTGGAACGTCCGCGCAAGCCCGGCCCGGGCCCGGCGGTGCGAGCTCCAGCCGGTGATCTTCCTGCCGCCGAGGTCGACCGAGCCCTCATCGGGGCGGTCGAAGCCGCTGAGGACGTTGACGAGCGTCGACTTGCCGGCGCCGTTCGGCCCGATCAGCCCCACGACCTCGTGCCCGTGGAGCTCGAGCGACACATCGCTCAGCGCGTGAACGCCCTCGAAGGACCGCGAGACGGAGGAGGCCCGAAGGGACTCGGGCCTCCTCTCCGTTTCCTCAGCGAGCGCGGTCTCGGGCACGCGCGCGCAACGTTAGAGCTTCGGGACGACCTTGGCCGTCACCAGGCCGACGCGCTTTGCCTTGTTGTCCTGGATCTTCATGACGCGGTACTGGCGCCCGAAGACCGTGTGCAGCTTCGCCGAGAAGCTGATCCGGCTACCGAGCACCGGCACGTGCTTGAACTTCACCATCTGCGCCGCCAGAGCAGCGCCGTTCAGCGACCCGTGCGCCCGCCTGATCGCGGTGGCAACGCCGTCGATCGCGTCGGCACCACCGAGGAAGCCGCCCGTGCCGGGCTGGGCTCCCGCGGCCTTCATCGAGGCGATCATCTTGCGCACCGCTGCGCTGGGATCGTCGCCGAACACCGAGGCGAACGTGACGAAGTAGTAGTTCGTCACCTTCGGGCTCTGCGTGTTCCAGTACGTGCCGTCGCCGGCCCACGAGTTCAGGATCGGCGTCTTGTTGTTGAGGGAGCGCAGGCCCGAGACGAACGCGGGCAGCTCCCCGAACGCGGTCGACGTGACATAGACCGCCGCCTTGTGCGAGTTCAGCTGCGTAACCGCAGCGCCGACGTTGTTGGCGCCCGTCGCGTAGCTCTCGCGATCGACGATCTTGCCGCCCAGCGCGCGGAAGCGCTTGTCGAATGCCTGGACGACGTTCTTGAAGTAGACGAGCAGCGTGTTCGTCGCGACGCCCGCGGTCTTCCAGCCGCGGCGGTGGGCGTACTCCGCCATCGCCGAGCCCTCGTCCTGCGCGACGTTGCCGAAGCTGAACGCGAGCTTGCCCTTCTTGCCGAAACGCTTCGGCCCCATCTGGTCGGTGCCTATACAGGGGGCAACGGCGAGCTTGCCACGCCCGATCGCCGCCTGGACGACCGGGGTCGCGTAGTCGACGTCGCAGGTCGTGAAGATGACGTTGGCGCCCTGGCCGAGCAGACTCAGCGCGCACGCCTTCGCCTTCGTCGCATCGTTGTTCTGCGTATCACACGTCTTGATGACGAACTTGTGACCCGCGGCACCGCCCTTGGCGTTGATCTGCTTGATGCGGATCCTCGCCGCGGCGAGCGCCGGGTTGTCGAACGGGGCCATCTGCCCGCTCTGGTCGTACGCCCAGCCGATGACGACGGGCTTCTTCTTCGCTGCCGAGGCGGCATTGCTGCCGGTGGTGGCGGCGAGAGCGGCGATCGCCACGGTAGCCCCAAGGAGCGTCACTGCAAGCAGAACGCCCCACCTAGTCGCACGTCTCACTGCACCCTCCCTACTTCGCTGGAAAAAACACGCCCCGGATCGGGAATTGTATGCCTGCCGACCCGCACGTCAATCCGGCCCCCACGACGCCTCTCGCCCACGGACAAGCCGGTAGAGGGCGGTGTGGAGCGGCACCGGGACGTCAAGCCGCTCGGCCTCCCTGACGAGCGCCCCCGTGATGTGCTCGATCTCGGTCGGACGATGCGCCTCCACGTCCTCCAGCATCGACGGGTAGTGCCTGCTGCCGCGTTGCGTGGCGAGGACGTTCATCTCCCACGGGTCCTCGTGCAGCTCCACGCCGGCCGCGTCTGCGACCTGCTTGCCCTCCTCGACGAGGCCGTAGACGAGGTGGCCGAGGTCGCCCGGCTCATCGCGGGCCGCGTAGTGCCAGTCGTGCGGCAGCCCCGTGAGCGCGGCGACGGCATTGACGGTCGCGTTGAAGATCAGCTTCGACCACTGCGCCGGCCGCAGGTCGCGGAACGCGCGCGCCTTGAGGCCCGACTCGACGATCAGGCCGGCGACCTCTTCGACCAGCGCGTACGGGGTCTCGCCGTAGGGGCCGAGCCACGTCTCCGTGTCGAGGATGTACTCGACGTGCGTGTCCTCGTGACGCGTGCCGCTCATGAACGTGACCGCCGAGATCACCTGGCGGCCGGTGAACGCGGCCTCCGCGCCGAGGCCGTTCTGGACGGTCATCACCGCCGCGCCCGGCCAGTGGCCCTCGAGGCGCGCGGCGGCGGCCGCGAGCTCGGTCGTCTTGGTGGCGACGATCGCGAGCTCGGGCTCGGGCAGGTCGCCCGGGTCGGTCGCCGCTCTCACGCGGGCCTCGAACTCGTGCCTGCCGGAGACGCGCAGGCCATCGCTCGTTCAGCGCCCGCGCGTGCTCCTCGCGGCGGCAGAGGACGCTGACCTCGCAGACGCGCGCCAGGTGGCCCGCGTACAGGCTGCCGATGACCCCGCCGCCGACTATGCAGACGCGCTCGATAGCGTCCTCCGCATCGCCTCGATCCCTCGCGCCGCGAGCTCGCGGGGATCCTCCTTCCAGAGCGAGCCGGGCAGCTCCACGTCGGAGAAGATCTCGAGGTCGTAGAGCCCGTCCCAGCGCAGAGCTTCCAGGATCGGGCCGAAGTCGATGATCGCCGTCGCCGGGAAGGACTCGATCGTTCGTGTTGCGGGTCGGGTCGCGCCAGTCGGCGAAGTGGGCGCCGTAGATCCGGTCGCGGTGGCGCTCGATCTCCTCGAGCGGCTCGCCGTGGAGCTGCCACGAGTCGAAGATCAGGCCGACGTCGACGCCGGCCTCGTCGACGAGCGCAGCGGCCTCGCCGAGCGAGCTGGCCGACGTCCAGAAGTGCGCGAACTCGCGCTGCACCGGCTCGAGGGCGACGCGGACGCCGTGCTCGTGGCCCGCCTCGGCGATCGAGCGGATTCCCTCGACGACGGTCTCGCGGTCGTCGCCCGGGCCGGTCAGGAACAGGACGCACGACGGCTCGAACGGCGCCAGACGCGCCGACCGCGGCCCGGATCGCCTCGACCCGCTCGGCCGGGTCGGCCGGCCCATCCATCAGCGGGAGCGGCAGGATCGACGGCACCTCCGGCACCGCGGCGGCGGCCTCCAGCCCACTCGCGCGGAACTGCTCGAGCGAGTCGTCGGTGAGCTTCATCTCCCAGATCCCGATCCCGTCCGCGCCCGCGGCGCGGTACGCGTCGAGGTCGTCGGCGAACGACTGCGTGACCGTCGTGATCTGCGAGATCGAGAGCTTCACCGGCCGAACCGCTTCCGGAGCCGGTCGAGCGGGCCGGGCTCGAGCAGCTGCTTCGCGACCATCGTCCCCGAGCCCGCGCCGAGCCCTGGCCCCGGGTGGGTGCTGGCTCCGATCTGCCAGAGGCCCTTCACCGGAGTCGTGTGCCCGGGGCTCGCCGAGAACGGCCGCCAGAGCAGGTTCTGGTCGAGCGCGAGCGAGCCGGAGTACGGGTCGCCCTGGTGCAGGTTGATGTTGGCCGCCTGGAGGTCGGCGGGCGAGAGCGTCACGCGCTTGACGAGCGCCGAGTCGAGGTTCGGGATGTGGCGCGCGATCCTGGCCTGGATCCGGTCGGCGTAGCGCTCGCGCAGCTCCTCGGTCCACGTGCCGTCGCCCACGTCGAGCTCGCCGGCCGCGTCGCCCTTCACATGCCAGGGCAGCTCCTGGAGCTGGATCCAGAGCATCCCGGCGCCCTCGGGGGCACGCGAGTCATCCATCGTCAGCGGCTGGCCGACGACGACCGTTGCCTCGGCTGGAAGCAGGCCGCGCTCGGCCTCGTTCACTGCTCGCGAGACGCCGTCGAGCCCCGGCGTGAGATGGACGATCGCGGTCTGCCCGAGCCGGAGGTCGCCCTCCCAGCGCGGCGGCTCGGAGAGCGCGAAGTGGATCTGCATCTCGGAGCGGCCGTACCGGAAGCGCCGGCCACGCTCGGCGGTCGGGCCGCCGACCACGCCGTCGAGGAGCCGCCCGTAGAGCTGCGTCGGCGTGACGTTCGCGATCACCGCGCGCGACGCGCGGACCTCCTCGCCGTCCGCGAGCCGCACGCCTGCGGCCCGGCCCTCGCGGACGAGCACGCGGTCGACGTCGCGCCCGGTCTCGCACGCGCCGCCGTTGTCCTCGATCAGCCGCACGAGCGCATCCACGAGCCTCGCGCCGCCGCCACGCGGGATCGGCATGCCGCCCTCCTGGACCGCGACGCCGATCACCTTCGTCATGAACCCGGATGCAGCCGAGTCGGGGCCGAGCCCGGTGTGCAGCACCCACGGCGCGAGCAGGCCGTGCGCTCGCTCGGACGCGAACGTCTCGGTCAGCCAGTCGCGGCTCGAGACGAGCACGTCGCCCGCCGAACTCGACCAGCGCCGCGGCGGCCGAGCCTCCGCTGCGCCTTCACCGCGAGCCGGAGCCCGTCCGTCGACCAGAGCTCGGTGCCGAGCACGCCGAACGCGAGGTCCGCGCTCGCGAAGAACGTCTCCACGACTCCCTGCCACTCCGTGCCCAGCTCGGCGACGTTCGCCTCGGTCGAGCGGAGCAGGAAGCACGCCTCGCCGTCGGGGAAGAGCGTCGCGGTCGGGTGCTCGGTGTTCAGGTACTCGAGCCCGCGCGCCGCAAGCTCGTCGCCGAGCTCGGCGTGCGCGGCGCCGCCCACCCAGAGCGGGTGCCACGCGCTGAAAACGTCGTGCAGGTAGCCCGGCTCCGTCAGCTCGGCGGTGCGAATCGCTCCGCCGAGCTCGTCCTCGCGCTCGAGCACGACGACGCTCCAGCCGCCGCGCGCCAGCAGTGCCGCGCATGCGAGCGAGTTGATCCCGCTGCCGACGATGACCGCGTCACGCTCAGCCGTCGACGAGCTCACGGAACTCCTCGTCGGTGACGAGCCCGCGCTTGCGGGCGCCGAGCTCCTTCACCTCTGCGAGCACCTCCGCGCGCCGCTCCTCCGGGAGGTCGAGGCCGAGCTCGTCCGCCTTGATCCGGATCGAGTCGAGCCCGCTCTTCTTGCCGAGCACGATCCCGCGCTCGGCGTGGACGAGCTCCGACGAGTACGGCTCGATCGAAGGCGGGTCGTGGAACTGGCTCGCGACCGCGCCGCTCTCGCGGCGGAAGAGCGTCTCGCCCGTGACCGGCTTCCACGGCTCGAGCTCGTAGCCGGACAGCTCCTGCACGCGCTCCGAGACCTCGCGTATCCGCTCGAGGCGCAGGTTCGACTCGACGCCGTAGAGCGCCCGCAGGGTGAGAGCCACCTCGCCCAGGTTGCAGTTGCCCGCGCGCTCTCCCATGCCGTTGATCGTCCCCTGCACCCAGCTCGCGCCAGCCTTGACCGCAGCGACCGCGGACGCGGTCGCCAGGCCGAAGTCGTTGTGCCCGTGGAAGTGGACGGGCACCTCGGCGCCGACCCACTCGACGGTGCGGCCGACCAGGTCGGCCACGGCCTCGGGCGACGCGATCCCGATCGTGTCGACGACGCAGACCTCCTTCGCGCCCGCCTCGACGGCGCCCCGGTAGACCTGCTCGTAGAAGCCGGGGTCGGCGCGGGTGGAGTCGACCCCGAAGAACGCGGCGTGGATCCCGTGCTCGGCGGCGAACCGCATCGCCTCCGTGATCCGGCCGAGCATCTTCTCGCGGGAGACGCCGATCGCGTCGAGCTTGAGATCGGAGATCGGCGACTCGATCACCGACGCGCGCACGCCGAGCTCGACCAGCGCCTCGAGGTCGGCGGGCACGGCGCGCGAGAAGCCCCAGATCTCGGCGCGCAGGCCCGCGTCGGAGATCAGGCGGACCGCGTCCCAGTCGTCCTGCGAGACACGCGGGAAGCCGGCCTCGATCCGGTCGATCCCGAGGTCGTCGAGGAGACGCGCGATCTCGAGCTTCTGCTCCGGGTCGAGCACGACGCCGACGGTCTGCTCGCCGTCGCGCAGCGTCGTGTCGTAGAGGCCTACCGAGCCGCCGAGGCGGTACGGGTCGTTCAGATGCGCCGGTCCAGATCATCCGCAGACCACCCCGTCAGGGAACGGCGAGAGCTTCTCGGCGCCCGACTCGGTGATCAGGAAGTTGTCCTCGACGCGCAGGCCGCCGCCGCCCTCCCAGTAGACGCCCGGCTCGATCGCCAGCACCATGCCCGCCTCGATCGTGCCGCCGCCCGCCTGGTGCGCGTACGGCGGCTCGTGCGCGCGAGCGCCGATCCCGTGGCAGATCGGGTGCGACGGCTGGCCCTCGTAGCCGGCCTCGGCGAGCCCGGCGCGGACGAGCCGGTCGAGCTCCGGAAACGAGGCGCCGGGCCGGCAGTGATCGAGCGCGCGGCCGTAGACCTCGAGCAGCTGCTGCTCGAGCTCGGCGTACTCGGCGCGCAGCTCGCCGGGGCAGAGGTTCTTCGTGTGGTCGGCCCAGTAGCCGTCCGCGCAGACCCAGATCTCGAAGAGCGTCGGCTCGTCCTCCTTGACCGGCAGGTCGCCGGTCGCGGTGAACGTCTTGATCCCCGGGCCCGACCAGACGAGCGAGAAGGGAAGCGCGAGCTCGACCTGGCCGTTCCAGCCGGTGCCCTCTCCGTGCACGAAGCCCTGCCAGATCGCGGCCGCCTGGGACTCCTTCATGCCGGGCCGGAGGTGCTCGCGCGCGTGCTCCATCGCGGCGGCCGCGATCTCGTTGGCGAGCCGCATCCGCTCCATGCTCCTGCTCCGTCTTGATCGCGCGCGCGCGCGCGAGGAGCGGGGTCGCGTCGGCGGCGTCTCGCCGAAGCCGTCGAACCACGCGGCGGTGTAGGTCGTCGGCTCGCCGACCATGCGGTCGGTGGCCTGGGTGCCGAGGCTGAGCTCGAGGCCGACCCGGCCGTAGCCGCGCGCCACCTCCTGCGCGAGCTCCAGGGTGCGCGCGGTCGGCGGCCGCGGATCGTCGGCGGCGTAGCCCCGGACGAGGCGGACGTCGCGGTCCAGGCGGTCCGGGCCGCGTCCTCCTCGGAGGCCTCGAGGCAGAGGAGCGTCGGCTCGCCCTCGCGCGGGAAGACCGCGGCGTCGTAGCCCTTCATGCTCCAGAAGTTCGTCAGGTAGAGGACGTTGTCGGGCGCGCGGACGACCAGCGCGTCGAGCTCCTCCTCCGCCATCAGCCGGCGCACGCGGTCGAGCTTGGCGTCGTCGCGGGGCCAGCTCACGAGATCGTCACGCTTCCGGCACGCCCCCGTCACAGACAGGTGCGGAATCCGGCGCTATCGTCGACGTCGAGGGAGGCGGGTCAAAGAGCCCCACCCTGGGTGGGGGTATGAACATTAGAGGCGCAGTCGGCGCGTCACCAGCGCACGCGCTCCGGCGCCGGCTCGCCGTGGGCCTCCTGCCACGAGACGACCGGGTTGCGGAGCACGCCGATCCGCTCGATCTCGGCCTCCATCACGTCGCCGGGCTTGAGGTACAGCGACGCGGGGTCGTCGCTGAACCCGGCCACGCCGCTCACGGTGCCCGTCGAGACCACGTCGCCCGCCGAGTAGCCGAGCGCGGAGTAGTGGCTGAGGATCTCCGGGATCGTCACGCGACATGTTCCTCGAGTGCGACGCCTGCCGCGGCTCGCCGTTCACGCGCAGCTCCATCGCCAGGTCGTGCGGATCCGGGATCTCGTCCGGCGTCACGATCCACGGCCCGAGCGGGCAGAACGTGTCGATCGCCTTGCAGAACGAGAACACGCCCGACCGCATCTCGCGCCGCTGGATGTCGCGCGCGGTGATGTCGTTGAAGATCACGTAGCCGCCGATGTAGTCGGCCGCCTCCTCGGGCGAGAACCACTTCCCCGCCTTCCGGATCACGACCGCCAGCTCCAGCTCGTAGTCGAGCTCCTCGGTCAGGTGCTCCGGGTACACGACCGGATCGTCCGGCCCGATGATCGCGTCGACGTTCTGGAAGAAGACGATCCACGGCGCGATCTCGTGCGCCCAGTCGACGTTCTTCGACTCCTCCTCGTGCTCGCGGAAGTTGCCGGCCGTGTGGAAGAACTTCTTCGGCACGATCGGCGCGCGCAGCCGCACGTCGGCGAGCGCGTGCTCGCGCCCGGTCGGCCCGCGCCACGGCGCCGGCCTCGAAGTACTCGCGCATCGAGTGCGCGCCGAGCTCGAGGACCCGGTCGTCGCGCACGCTCGCCGATGCGCCCGTCGTCGAACGTGACGAGCTTCATGCGACCCCGCAGACCCGCTGCGCGGCGAGCGCGTAGACCTCGTGCCGTCTCGACCAGGCCCGTCGATCTCGAGATTCTCGCCGTACTCGGTGTCCAGCAGCCCGGTCGACGTGCCGTAGTTGACGGTCGGCACGCCGTAGCGCGTCAGCGCCGAGGCGTCGGAGAACCAGCGCGTGACGTCGCGCTCCGGCGGCGAGCCGAACACCTCGGCGTGGCTCGCGTCGACCGCGGCCACGAGCGGATGGTCCTCGGCGATCTCGGCGCCGGGCGCCGTGACGTAGACCTCGCCCTCGACGCCGTAGTCGGGGAACCGCTCGCGAGGCCGCGCACCATGTCCAGCACCTGCCGCCGCGCGAGCGGCATCGCCTTCGTCGGCGGCACGCGCACGTCGAGGAAGAGGTCGGTGCGGTGCGGCGTGCGCGAGACGCGCCAGCCGAAGCCGCCCTCGCAGCGCGCCGACGTTGACGATCGCCTTCGCGCCGCGGTAGGCGTTCTCCGGGTCGTCCTCCCAGGTCGGGATCCACTCGAGCACCGCGTCGAGCACCTCGCGCATGCGCAGGATCGAGTTCTGGTCGCGCTTGCCCTCGCTGAACGCCGTGTGGATGAAGTTGCCCTGGCGTCGAGACCCGCAGCCAGAGCGAGCCGAAGTGGCCGAGCACGACCTTGCCCTCGGTCGGCTCGCCGAGGATGCACATGTCCGCGACGCCGCCGTGCGTGACGAGGTGGCGCGTGCCGGTCGCGTACCCGCGGAACTCCGCGCCCTGCGCGTCGCCCTGCTGCGCCTTCTCGATCTCGCCGCAGACGGCCGCGACCAGCACGTCGCCGCGCAGCCGGACGCCGGCGTCGAGCAGCGCGCGCACCGCCTCGACGTAGCAGGCGAGCGCGCCCTTCATGTTCGAGATGCCGAGCCCGTAGAGCCGCCCGTCGCGCACGAACGGCTCCGGCTGGAAGCCCGGCACGTGCGCGAGCCACGGCTCGCGGCCCGAGTACGACGTGTCCATGTGCCCGTTGAACATCAGCGACGGCCCGCCGCCCGCCCCGCTCAGCGTCCCGAGGACGTTCGCGCGGCCCTGCTCGACCTGCTGCCACTGCACGGCGAGGCCGATCTCGTCGAACGTCTCCGCCATGAAGCTCGCCATCTCGCTCCTCGCTCCCCGGTGAAGCTCGGGATCGAGATCGCCGGCTTCGCCCAGTCGACGAGGCGGTCGCGGTCGATCGAGACGGCCATCAGCGGACGCTCGGCAGGACCCGCTCGCCGAAGAGCCGGATCTGCTCGTGCCGCCGGTCGCCCCAGAGCTCGAGCATGACGTGCGTGCAGCCCGCCTCGCGGTACTCCTCGATCGCGGCGATGCAGTCGTCCGGCGTGCCCGCGATCGGCTTGCACTTGTCGAGGAGCGCGTCGGTGACCTCCGCCTTGGCCGCGAGCCGCCCGCCCCGCTCCATCGCCTCGGCGACCGGCCGGATCTCGTCCTGCTCGATCCCGGCCAGCTCGAGCAGCGTGTCGGCGGCGCCCTGGATGTTCTGCACCTTGTTCGCGAGGTACATGCCGGCGATCTCGCGCGCGCCGTCGCGGCCCGCGTCGCGGTCGGACTCGTGGATCGAGGCGACGACGGTGCAGCCGATGTCGATGTCGCTCGCGACGTTCTCGCGCGTGTAGCGGACGAACGCCGGCGTCGTGATCGACGGCGTCAGGCACCCGTCGCCGATCTCGCCGGCGAGCGCCTGCATCTTCGGCGCCGTCGCCGCGACGTAGACCGGCGGCACCTCGCGCGGCGTGTGCGCGGCCGGGTCGAGCGCGGGCACCGACGCGTTCCAGGTCGAGCCCGTGTACTCGAACGCCTCGCCGCCGAGCACGCCGCGCACGATCTCGACGGCGTCGCGCATCGGGCCGAGCGTCTTGTTCGTCTGCATCACCGCGTTGTTGAGGAAGATCTTCGAGGTCCCGAAGCCGAGGATGAACCGCCCCGGGCCGGCCGCCTCCTGCACGACCCGCGCGTCCATCGCCACCTGCACCGGATGGCGCGTGAACGGCGAGATGATCCCCCAGCCGATCGTGAGCCGCTCGGTCTCGCGCGCGATCAGCGCGGAGACTGACGGTCGAGGAGCGGGCCTCCATCCCGTGCTTGCGCCACCACGGGTAGGCCTCGGCGAGCCAGATCGTGTCCATGCCCGCCTCGTCCATCACGCGGGCGGAGGCGAGCATCTCGTCGAGCGGCTCCATCGTCAGCTGCATCACGCCGATGCGGAACGGCTGCGCCACGGGTCTAGCTCTCGGCCGCGGTCGCGCCGAGGCTTCGCGGACCTGCTCGTCGAGCGCGGTCAGGACGTGCTCGACCTGCTGGTTGACGATCGGCTGGAGCACGCGCTGGCCCATCGAGCCGACCGGGCCGGCGATGTGCACGTCCGCCTCCCAGTCCATCTTCGTGCCGCCGCCGTCCTCGGTAGCGTGAACGCCGTCGTCATCCTGAGCATCGCGCCGACGCCGTTGCCCTTGATCGAGAGCTGCGCGTACTCGGGCTCGCGCTCCTCGACCTTCTCGATGTCCATCGTCATCTTCAGGCCGCCGAGCCCGAGCGGGATCTTCACGTTCGCCCGCCAGTGCCTGTCGTCCTGGACGTCGAAGCTCTCGACGCCGGGCATCGTCTTCGCCATCGAGGCCGGGTCGTTCAGGACGTGCCAGACCGCCGCGCGCGGCGCGTCGAACGACGCGCTCGCCGGAGACCTTCACGTCGCCTCCACGGACACGCGCGCGCGCGAGGCCTCGGGATCGCTGAGCAGCTCCCAGACCCGGTGGTACGGGTTGCAGCTGTCGTAGACGACCGGCTTGCCGCGGGAGCTGAGCGCGTCCTGCAGCGCGGCGCACACCGCGTGGATCCCGGCGCCGCCGCCCTCGCCCATGCCCTTCGTGCCGAGCGAGGTGAACGGCGAGGGGCTCTCGATGTTGCCGGTCTTGAGCGGCGGCATGTCGAGCGCGTGCGGCACGTGGTAGTCGTAGAAGTTGGGCGTCAGCAGGTTCCCGTCCTCGTCGTAGGTGAACGTCTCGTGGGTCGCCGCGCCGAGCGCCTGCGCGGTCGCGCCCATCACCTGGCCCTCGACGACCTGCGGGTTGATCCGCATGCCGCAGTCGTCCACGGCCGCGTAGTCGACGACCTCGTAGACGCCGGTCTCCGGGTCGACCTCGACGATCGCGACGTGGATCTGCGTCGCGTAGGTGAGCGTCAGGTTCCCGTACTTCCGCTCGACGTCCGGGCACCTCGAACGGCGGCCGGTAGACGTAGCGGCAGTTGAGCGTCACGTCGAGATCCTCGGGAAGGCCCGCGTTGTTCGCGTTGATGATCGCGCCGAGCGCCATGAACGGCAGCGCCGCCTCGGGATTGCCCTTGATCCGGGCGAAGCCCTCCGCGAGCTCGATGTCGTCGGGCGTGCAGCCGAGGATCACCGAGGCGAGCTTGCGCATCTCGGCCGCGAGCATGTCCGTGGCGCCCTTGACCGCACCGAGCCCCGTGACCGCGAACTGGCTCGCGTACGTGCCGGAGAAGCCGGCGTGCGAGTTCCAGTACGAGTCGTGGCCCGCGCGCACGTGCACGTCGTCGACCGAGCAGCCGAGGATGTCGGCCACGACCTGGGACGGCGGTCGTCTCGTGGCCCTGGCCCTGCGGCGTCGTGCCGAGCGTGACGACGATCTCGCCGAAGATGTCGAGCTTCACGGTCGCGACCTCGTTGTTGCCCGAGAACTGGAGCTCCGGGTTGATCAGGCGCGACTGGCCGAAGTTGTTCGTGCCCGAGTCGAGCGTCGAGCCGATCCCGAAGCCGAGCAGCTTCCCGCGGCTCTCCGCATCGACGCGCCGCTCCTCGATCGCCGTCGTAGCCGATCAGCTCGAGCGCCGTGTCGAGCATCCCCGCGTAGTCGCCCGAGTCGTAGACGCAGCCGTTCGGCGTCGTGTACGGCATCTCCTCGGCCTTGATGTAGTTGCGCTTGCGCACGTCGACCGGGTCGAGCCCGAGCTCGTGCGCCACGATGTCGATCACCCGCTCCGTGAACCAGAGGTGCTGCATCCGCGAGTAGCCGCGGTTCGGCGAGACCGGCGCCTTGTTCGTCACCACCTGCCTGAAGTCGAGCCGGATGTGCTTCCAGCGGTACAGCCCCGGGGTCACCTGCGCCCAGATCACGCCGCCGAGCGGCTCGTAGCGCAGCCACGCGCCCGCGTCGTCGAGCGCGACAGTCCGGAACCCGAGCAGCGTGCCGTCGTCCTTCACCGCGACCTCGGTGTCCTGGAACCAGCGCTCGTTCCCGTGCGACATCGAGAGGTGGAAGTCCGTGCGCCACTCCGTCCACTGGACGGCCCGGTTCAGCTTGCGCGCGAGCAGGCAGCACGCGACGAGCTGCGGGTGCGAGGTGATCTTGTTGCCGAACCCGCCGCCGATGTCCTGGGTGACGAGGCGGAGCTTGTCCAGCCCGACCCGCATCGCCGGCCCCATCATGATCGCCGCGAACCCCGGGAACTGGTTGTTCGTGGTGATCGTCCACTGACCGATCCCGCGGTTGAACTCGACGAGCGCCCCGTTGCACTCGAGCGGGGTCGAGTTGAACCGGTCGAAGTGGAGCTCCGAGATCTTCACGATCCGATCGGCCTCGGAGAACGCCTGGTCGAGGTCGCCCCACTCGTAGACGCCCTCCCAGGTCAGGTTCGTGCCGGCCTCGTCGTGGAGGACGGGCGCCTCGTCCTCGAGCGCGCGCCTCGCATCGGTGATCACGGGAAGCGGCTCGTAGTCGACCTCGACGAGCTCCGAGGCGTCGCGTGCGATCTCGCGTGTCGTCGCCACCACCGCCGCGACCGGCTCGCCGACGAACCGCGCCTTCCCGACCGCGAGGCAGTAGTCCTTGATGTGCGCGCCGGGCGGCGAGGAGATCTGGAAGAACGGGTCGGTCATGAGCGCGACCTCGTCCCCGGTCAGCGTCCCGTACACGCCCGGATGCTCGAGCGCCTTCGAGACGTCCACCGAGCGGATCTTCGCGTGGGCGTACGGCGAGCGGACGAAGTGGACGTAGCCCATGTTGTGGCGCTTGACGTCGTCCACGAACAGGCCCTCGCCCTGGACGAGGCGCTTGTCCTCCTTGCGCCTGACGCTCTGGCCCGCGTAGCCAGGCTTGGTCTCGCCCTCCTCGACGACGATCGGCTCGGTGACCGTGGTTGTCTCGCTCACTCGACCTCCTGGCCGGAGGCGGCCCTGATCGCCTTGACGATGTTCCAGTAGCCGGTGCAGCGGCAGATGTTCCCCTGGATCGCGCGCGAGATCTCCTCGGCGGACGGGCTCGAGTTCTCGCGCAGCAGGGCGGTCGCGCTCATCAGCATCCCGGGGTGCAGTAGCCGCACTGGAGCGCGTGCTGGTCGTTGAACGCCTGCTGGAGCTCGTTCAGCTCGCCGGGCTCGGACAGGCCCTCGACCGTCTCGATCGAGCAGCCGTCGGCCTGGACGGCGAGCAGCATGCAGCTCTTCACGAGCGTGCCGTCGAGAATCACGCTGCACGCGCCGCAGTTGCCGGTGTCGCAGCCGATGTGCGAGCCCGTCAGGTCGACGTCGTCGCGGATGAAGTGGATCAGCAGGCGGCGCGAGTCGACCTCTCGCTCGAACGTCTCGCCGTTGATCTCGACCGTGATCGACTTCGTGGTCTCGACGGCGGCCACTACTCGCCCGCCCTCTCGGACGCCTGCGCGGCAGCGCGGGCCGCGACGACCTCGGCCAGGTGGCGGCGGTAGTCGGACGACGCGTGCACGTCGCCAGGCGGCTCGATCCCGGCCCCGCGCACGGCCTCGCGCACCGCATCCGCGTCCGCCGAGGCCGGGGTCACCAGCTCCGGAACGGCGCCGACGCAGCCGAGCGCGACGCGCAGCTCCCCGTTCGCGGTCGCGGCCGCGTTGACGATGCAGGTGCCGTCCTTGCCGATCGGGATCGCGGCGAAGCCGTCGCTGCGGCCGGCCGGGATCGTGATCTTCGTCAGCAGCTCCTCGGGTGCGACGGCGGTCATGTAGACGCCGAGGAAGAACTCGTCCGCGGCAACGGTCCGCTCGCCGTCGGCGCCCGCGATCGTCATCTGCGCGCCGATCGAGACCATCAGCGGCGGCAGGTGGTTCGTCGGGTCGCTCGAGCAGATGTTCCCGCCGATCGTGCCGCGGTTCCGGACCTGCACGTCGGCGATCTGGGCGCAGACCTCGCCGAGGATCGGCCGCGCACGGGCCTCGGGCGAGGCGATCAGCTCGGAGTAGGTCGTCATCGGGCCGATCTCGAGCGTGCCGTCGGCGTCGAGGTCGATCCCCTTCAGCGCGGGGATCCGGTTCAGGTCGACGAGCACGTCGGGCGACGCCGCGCGCGCCTTCATGACGTTGATCAGGGTCTGTCCGCCGGCCAGGGCACGTGCGCCTTCGTGCTGCGCGAGAACCTCGAGAGCCTGCTCGAGCGTGTCCGGCTGCGCGTACCCCACCTCGCTGAGCAGCATGCCGGTAATCGTATTCGGCGGCGCCGAGCGGCTGCAACGTGAACAGCGAGCCCGTCACGCCCGCACGCTAGGGTCGCAGGGTCCTGCTCGGGCCCGTCGCGATCGCCAAGAAGTTCGGGGGAGTCGCCCCTGTGGCGGTCGATCGGTTCTTCGCTGACCACTGCGCCCAGCACGCAGCCGCGATCGCCTACCGGGTCCTGTTCTCAATCGTGCCGCTGGCGATCGTGCTCGCCTCGATCTTCGGACTCGTGCTGCAAAACGACGGCGTCCGGCACGACATCACCAAGACGATCACCGACGCGCTGCCGGTCTCGGTGGCCGGCCGCCACGACGTCGAGGATGCTCTCACCGCGATCGCGACGCCGGCGAGCGCCGCGGGGCTCGCCAGCCTGGCGGTGTTCGCCTGGGCGGCGACGGGGATGATGAGCGCGATCAGGCAGGGCCTCGAGTCGGCCATGGGCGTGACCCACTCGCGGCCGATGGCGCGCGGGAAGGCCGTTGACCTCGTGCTGGTCGTCGGCACCGCCGCGCTCGTGCTGGTCACGGCCGGGATCACCGTCCTCGGACAGCTCGTCCACACGGCCGGCGGAGGCGTCGCGAGCGCCGCGGACATCGGCGCCGGAACGCTCTCGGACGGCCTGGTCCGGCTGGCCGCCTTCGGCCTCTCGATCGTGGTCGTCCTGCTCCTCTACCGGTTTGTCCCCACTCGCGGCCTGCGGATCCGCGACGGCCTCGCGGGAGCGATCGTAACCGCGATTTTCTTTCAGTTGATCGCACTTGCCTCCGGCTTCTTCTACGAGCGGGCGACGCGGCTCAGCGTCGTCTACGGCTCGCTCACGGCTGCGCTGGTTTTCCTCTACTCGATGTATGTCTACTCGTGCGCCCTTTTGCTTGGCGCCGAGGTCGCAGCGGCCTGGGCACGGCCGCCGGGCGGCCCCGCGGCACCGCTGCCGACCCAGCTCAAGCGCGCGTTCCTCGGCCTTTTCGTGCTGCAGCCAACGCCCGACCCGCCGGAGGGCAAGCCGCCGCCACCCGGTTAGGCTCCGCCGATGCGCCGCCTCGCAGCACTCGCCGCCGCGATCGCCCTCGTGAGCCTCGCGGTGACCGGGGTCGCGAGCGCGGCCGGCGGGCCCGAGCAGGAGCTCGCCGACCGCTACGCGCCGGTCGTGCGCCTGGTCGAGCAGAAGGAGGAGTGCGGACCGGGTGAGCCGTACCGCCCGATCGACATCAACGCGATCCTCGGCGAGCCCACGGTCGCGCTGCGCGGCCCGTGGACCGGGTCGGATCTCGTCAAGATCGCCCCCACCGGGGCCGACCTCGGCAAGGGGCTCTACGAGTATCACCTCGACTTCCCTGGTAACCCGCTCAGGCCCGGCTGCAGCTACGAGCAGTGGGCGCGCAGAGTCACGCAGGGCACGAAGCCGACGACCTACGCGCACGTCGCAACCGAGAAGGGCCGCCTCGCGCTGCAGTACTGGTTCTTCTACCCGTTCAACGACTTCAACAACACCCACGAGGGCGACTGGGAGATGATCCAGCTCAACTTCGACGCGCCCGATGCGCAGCAGGCGCTCGAGACCCACCCGACCGAGGTGGGCTACTCCCAGCACGAAGGGGCCGAGCGCTCGGCGTGGGACGACGAGAAGCTGAACAGGGTCGGCGGGACGCACCCGGTCGTCTACGCGGCGGACGGCTCGCACGCGAACTTCTACGACTCCGCGCTCTTTCTCGGGCGCTCGGCGTCGGAGGGAGTGGGCTGTGACGACACGCGCGGCCCGAGCACGCAGATCCGGCCCGTGGTCGACACGATCCCGAGCGATCCCGCCGCCGCTTACAAGGCGTATCCGTGGATCGCGTTCGAGGGCCGCTGGGGTGAGCTCCAGCCGGCGTTCTTCAACGGCCCCACCGGGCCCAACATGAAGGAGCAGTGGACCGAGCCGATCACCTGGTCCGAGAACTGGCGTGACCGGAGCTACGGGATCCCGGCCGGCGGCGCCCTCGGCACGGCCGCGACGGGCTCGTTCTGCGGCGCCGTCGAGACCGGGTCGAACCTCGTCAGGCGGCTCGCGAACAACGCGGTGCTCACGCTCGGCGTCCTGGCCGCGCTGGCGATCCTGATCGCGTGGCTCTGCTCGCGGACGACGTGGACGCCGAGCACGCCGCTCCGCCTGGCCCGGCGCCGATCGTGGGGCCAGACGGTCACGGCCACGTGGCGCATGTACCTGAAGCGGCCCGTGCTGTTCATCTGCATCGGCCTGGTCACGATCCCGGTCTCGATCCTCGTGACGCTGCTGCAGACCGGGATCGTCAGCGCCTCGTCGTTCCTCGGCCTCTCCTCCGGGGGAGAGGGCGGCGGGGGACGCGCGTGGATCGTGCTCGCGATCGGCACGATCCTCAGCCTGCTCGGGCTCACGTTCGTCCAGGCCGCAGCCGCGCGCGCGATGGCCGAGATCGACGCGGGCCGGGACATCGGCGTGATCGGCGCCTACCGGCTCGTGGTCGACGCGATCAAACCCCTGTTCCTCGCGCTCCTCGTCGCCGTTCCGCTCGTGAGCCTGCTCACGCTCTCGGTGTTCCTGATCCCGATCGCGCTCGTGGTCGCGGTCCGGTGGGCGCTGATCGCCCCCTGTGTCGAGCTCGAGTCCACGAGCGGTTTTCATGCCCTCCGTCGGAGCGGACAGCTGGTGCGGCGCGAGTGGTTCAAGGTCCTCTCCCTCGTCGTCGGCACTGCCGCCCTCGTGCTCGTCTCCGGCCCCCTGCTCGGCGGCCTCCTGCTGCTCGGCACGAGCGCGTCGTTCGCGGTCGTCAACGCGGTCTCGGGAATCGTGTACGCGGTCGCGATGCCGCTCGTGGGCATCACGACGACCTACGTCTACTACGACGTCCTCGCGCGCGAGCACCTCGCCGAGCGCGAGCCTCCGCTCGAGGAGCTTCCGGCAGAAGTCACCCCGGTCTGACTGTCCGGCCTGTTTGCGAACGTGGCGCCGAATGGACGCGCCGAAGCAGTGTTCACCGCCTCTCGCCACCATCGCCGAGCTGGCAGAGGCGCATGGGCCGCGCCGTCGCGAACCGACGCATCTTCCCGGTACCTCGTGTTTGTGACCGTGGGGCTATGCCTGACCGCAGGCATTCGCCATGACGCTGCTCGAACAGCGAAGGACTTCCCGAGCTTCGGCATCTCGGTGTGGTGGGCGGTGCAGACGATCTCCACGGTGGGCTACGGGGATGTCGTGCCGCACTCGACCTGGGGCCGCGTCCTGGGCAGTCCTCGTGATCCTGCTCGGTGTGACGTTTCTCACGTTCGTGACGGCGATCGTCACCTCGCTCTTCGTCACCGCGGAGCGGGACGCGGCCGGCGAGGAGGAACGACGACAGCGGACCGACGAGCTGGCGGAGGCAATGGCCTCGCTACGTCGAATTGAGCAGCGCTTGGACGCAATCGAGGCCCTGAAGCTCGGGCACTAGCCTGGGCGCGCCGTACTCTTGTATGGTCGCGCCGCGAACACCCACAAGGAGGGAAAAGAATGGACGGCAACAGTGGGGCTTGGTCCGGTTGGATCGCCTTCGCCGGACTGCTGATGGTGGTGATCGGCTCGCTCGACTTCTTCGCGGGCCTGGTCGCGATCATCAACGACCGCTACTACACGGTCACAAGGGATCAGATGGTCCTCATTCACGACGTCAGCCACTGGGGCTGGGTCACGCTGCTCTGGGGCATCCGTCATCGTCCTCGCGGGCTTCGGCCTCCTGGCCGGTTCGACCTGGGCGCGCTGGTTCGCGATCGTGGTCGGGACGATCACGTTTTTGGCGGGATCCTCGGCTTCGTTGGTAACAGCGCCTATCCGCTCTGGACGCTGATCGTGCTGGCCCTCAACGGCATCGTGCTCTACGCCCTGGATGGTCCACTGGAGCGATGCCAAGGAGAGCCTCGCGGCAAACTGACAGTGACGGACCCGTCACAGAAGGGATCACGGCATGGATGGGAACAGTGGGGCTTGGTCCGGTTGGATCGCTTTCGCCGGGCTGCTCATGATCGTGATCGGCTCGCTGGACTTCTTCGCCGGGCTCGCCGCGATCATCAACAACCGCTATGTGGCGGTCACGAAGGACCAGATGGTCCTGTTCCACAGCACCAACACCTGGGGTTGGCTCGTGCTTCTCTGGGGGTCGTCATCGTCTTGCTCGCCGGCTTCGGGCTCCTGGCGGGCTCGGGCTGGGCTCGGTGGTTCGCAATCGTGGTTGGCGTCGTCACGTTCTTTGCGAACCTCGGCTGGGTCGGCAACAGCGCCTACCCGCTCTGGACGCTGACCGTGCTGTTCCTCAATGGCGTCGTCCTCTACGCGCTGATGGTTCGCTGGAACGAGGCGACCGGACCCCCCCCCGGAGCGTCTTAGTTGGAGCAAGGACCCGAGCAGGCCGACCCCCGGTAGCTCGCGAAGAGGGGTCTCTACCTCAGTCGGCCTGCTCTGCGCGTTCTAGGCGGAGCCGCTGTCTCGCCCTCGCGGTTCCAGCGCTCGCCGCGGCGGTCCCAGACCCAGCCGACCGCGAGCAGCAGGAGCGCGAACGCGAGGAAGCCGCCCAGGAAGCCCCAGGCGTAGATTGCCTTCGACAGCAGCAGGAAGAGGATCAGGCCGACCAGGCCGCAGAGGACGACGATCCCCGCCAACTTCAGGAAGAACTTGAAACCGAGGCCGTCGTCGTTCACGGCGGCAACCGTAACACCCTCCGGGCCTCTCCGGGCCGGACGATGCAGCGGAAGCCGATGTGCGCCGGTCGACGTGTCGACCGTCTCGCCCTGCCGCGCGGCCGGCCGGTAGCGCAGGCAGTAGTTGGGCGCGCACAGATGCGAGCCGCCCTTGATCACCCGGCGCGGGATGGCTCGCCGGTCGCCGGCTCGTAGCTGCGTCCGGCGTGACCCGCGGGTTGCGCGGCGCGCAGCACGGCGTGCTCGGCTCGCTCGGTGTGCGCGGCGTGAAGTAGTCGGCCGTCCACTCCCAGACGTTGCCGGCCATGTCGTACAGCCCGTAGCCGTTGGGCGGGAACGTGCCGACCGGCGACGTGCCCTCGTAGCCGTCGAGCAGCAGGTTCTGCCACGGGAACTCGCCCTGCCAGGTGTTCGCCATCATCCTGCCCGTCGGGGCGAAGCTCGTCGCCCCAGGCGAAGATCGCGCCCTCGAGCCCGCCGCGGGCGGCGAACTCCCACTCGGCCTCGGTCGGCAGCTCCTTGCCGGCCCACGCGGCGTAGGCCTCGGCGTCTTCGTAGGCGACGTGGGTCGACCGGGTGGCGATCGCGGCCGTCGAGCGTCGCTGCCCGGGCCCTCCGGGTGCTGCCAGTTGGCGCCCGGCACGTAGGCCCACCAGTTGCGGTAGTCGTCGCAGGTCGACCGGCCCGGCGCGTCGCGCTGGAACACGAGCGAGCCGGGCACGAGCAGCTCCGGGTCGGCGTCGGGGTAGTCCGCCGGGTCGAGCGGCCGCTCGGCCGACGGTCACGTAGCCGGTCGCCTGCACGAAGCGCCGGAACTCGGCGACCGTCACCGGGTGCTCGTCCATCCAGAACCCGTCGACGCGACCGCGGTGGACCGGCCGCTCCTCGGGGTAGAAGTCGTCCGAGCCCATCAGGAACGTGCCGCCGGGGATCCAGCGCATTCCTTTCCCCGCTGGCGGCGGGGGGGGGGGGGGGAGACGGCGTGCCCCCCCCCCCCCGGCGACACCAGTTTGTAACCACCTGTTCACACGACGTCAGCGCCGATCAGAACACCGGTGTGGAAGACTCGGCCAATGCCGAAGACGACGAATTCGGCAAAACCTTCGACTACGGGTTGAGTTCAGTGGCGTTCGAGCGGTTCCTCAACCGCGAGCTGTCGCGGCTCGACTTCGACGGGCGCGTGCTCGAGCTCGGCCCCGACCCGAGGTGCCGCTGCTCGAGCGGGCGTTCTTCTGCTCGATCCTCTCGAGCGAACCTCGACCAGTTCTTCATGATCCGCGTCGCCGGGCTGATGAACCAGGCCGCGTCGGGGCTCGCGCCGCGCTCGCCGGACGGGCGGACGCCGCAGGAGGCGCTCGAGGAGATCCGCCTCCGCGTGCTCGAGCTGACGCGCCGCCAGTCGAAGCTCTGGAAGGACGAGCTGGTGCCGGCGCTGGAGCAGCGGGGGATCACGATCGTCGGTCGACGACCTCGGCGGCAAGGATCTCGAGGATCTCGAGGGCCGGTTCGAGCGCGACGTCTTCCCCGTGCTGACGCCGCTCGCCGTCGGCCCGGCCAGCCGTTCCCGTACATCTCGGGGCTCTCGCTCAGCCTCGGCGTCTTCGTCCGCGACCCGGTGACCGAGGAGGAGCGGTTCGCGCGCGTGAAGGTGCCCGAGCCGATCCCGCGCTTCCTCCCGGTCGGCAAGCACGAGCGCTCGTCCCGCTGGAGGCCGTGATCGCGCACTTCCTGCCGCGGCTCTTCCCGGGGATGGAGGTGCTCGAGCGGGCGCTGTTCCGCGTCACGCGCGACGCCGACTTCGAGGTCTCCGACGAGGCGGACGACCTGCTCGAGGCGCTCCAGCACGAGCTGCGGCGGCGGCGCTTCGGCGACGTCGTGCGGCTCGAGGTCTCGTCCTCGATCTCGGAGGCGATGCTCGCGCGCTGAAGGACGGCCTCGGGATCGGCGACGACCAGGTCTACCCGGTGCGCGGGATGCTCGACCTGGCCGAGGTGTCGCAGATCGCGCGGCTCGACCGGCCGGAGCTGAAGTGGGAGCCGTGGGCCGGCGTCTCGCTGCGGCCGTTCCGCGCCGGGCGCGCCGCGCTCTTCCCCGACCTCAGCCGCCGCGACGCGCTCGTCCACTGCCCTACGACTCGTTCGCGACGAGCGTCGAGCGTTCGTCGGCGCGGCCGCGGCCGACCCCGACGTGAGCGCGCTGAAGACGACCGTCTACCGGACGAGCGACGAGTCCGCGCTCGCGCCGGCGCTGATCAAGGCGGCCGAGGCCGGCAAGCAGACCGTCTGCCTCGTCGAGCTGAAGGCCCGCTTCGACGAGCGGCGCAACATCGGCTGGTCGCAGCGGCTCGAGCAGGCGGGCGTCCACGTCGTGCACGGGCTTCCCGCGCCTGAAGATCCACGCGAAGACGACGCTCGTCGTGCGCCGCGACGCCGACGGCTGCGCCGCTACGCGCACATCGGCACCGGCAACTACCACGCGCTGACCGCCCGCTCCTACGAGGATCTCGGGCTGTTCACGGCCGACCCGGAGATCACCGCCGACGTCGCCGACCTCTTCAACTACCTGACCGGCTTCGGCCGGCCGCAGCGGTTCCGCAAGCTGCTCGTCGCGCCGTTCACCCTGCGCGACCGGCTGCTGGAGGAGATCCGGCGCGTCGCGGACGCCGCAGGAGGCGGGGGAGCGGCGCGGATCCGGATCAAGGTGAACGCGCTCCACGACGTGCCCGACGATCGAGGCGCTCTACCGCGCCTCGCAGGCCGGCGTGCGCATCGAGATCGTCGCCCGCAGCATCTGCGGGCTGCGGCCGGGGGTGAAGGGCCTCAGCGAGACGGTCACCGTCCGCAGCGTGCTCGGCCGGTTCCTCGAGCACAGCCGGTTCTTCATCTTCGACGACGGCGGAGGCCCGCTACTACCTGGGCAGCGCCGACCTCCTGCCGCGCAACCTCGACCACCGGATCGAGATCGTGACCCCCGTCGAGGCGCGGCCGCTCCAGGCCGAGCTCGACGCGTCTTCGACGTCCTGCAGGCGGACAACACGCTCGCCTGGGAGCTCGGCGCCGACGGCGGCTGGACGCGGAGGGCGCCGCGGAAGGGCGAGCGGCGCCGCGCCGCGCACGCCGTGCTGATCACGCGCGCCGGCCCGGGCGCGCCGGCAGGCGCTGGACACGGAGTAGCAGGCCCGTGTTCACGGGCCCGTGCCTCGCGCGGCGTTGATGTCCGCACGGACGGGGAGGATGAGGCCGATGCGGGTCGGGATCGTCGACGTCGGCTCCAACACGGTGCGGCTGCTCGTGGCCGAGCGCCGCGGCGGGGGGCTGCGCGCGATCCGGGAGGAGCGCGAGCGGGTCGGCCTCGGCGCGGACGTCGAGCGGCCGGGCGAGCTGTCGCGAAGCGCATGGCGCAGGCGGTCGCCGCCGCCGAGCGCGAGGTCGCCCGCGCGCGGAAGCTCGGCGCCTCCGAGGTCGCCGTGCTGCTGACCTCGCCCGGCCGCCAGGCGTCGAACGGCGCCGAGCTCGCGGAGGCGATCCTCGGCGCGGCCGGCGCCCTCGTCCGGCTGCTCTCGGCCGAGGACGAGGGGCACCTGGGCTACGCGGGCGCGGTCGCCGCGGCGGCTTCCCGGAGGGCCGTCGCGGTGTGCGACGCCGGCGGCGGCTCGACCCAGATCGCGGTCGGGAGCGGCCCGGCGCCGAGCTGGGTGCGCTCGGTCGACATCGGCTCGCTGCGCCTCGCGAGGCGCTTCTTCACGTCCGACCCTCCGCCGCGGGGAGCTCGAGGCCGCGCGCGGAGGTTCGTCCGCCCCTTCCGGGGCTCGTCCCGCCGCTCCCGGGCCGCGCGCTCGCGACCGGCGGCACGGCCCGCGCGCTCGCCCGCATCGTCGGGCGGAAGCTCGACGCCGACACGCTCGCCGAAGGCCTTTCGAGTCGTCTCGCGCCGCCCCGTCGGAGGACGTCGCGGAGCGTACGGCATCCCGCGGTGGCGGGCCTCCGTCCTCCCGGCCGGCGCGCTGATCCTCGCGCAGGTGCACCAGCCTGCTCGGCGTGCCGCTGCGAGGTCGCCCGCGGCGGCCTCCGCGAGGGCGCCGCGCTCGAGCTGCTCGAGCGCGCGAGCTCGCCGCGACCTGACCGCCTAGGCGGGCGGCGGCAGCGTCGCGATCCGAGCGAGCCCGGCCGGCCGGGCTCGAGGAGCGTCGTCGAGCCCTTCGCAGGGTCCTCCGCGACCTCCTCGAGGAGTCGCCGTGGACGCAGAGACGCCGTCGCCGGGCCGCCGGGAAGCGATCGAGGCCTCGCGCCCTGGCCCTCCGCGAGCTCCTCGAGCGCCTCGACCCGAAGGCCGCGCGCCGCGGCGAGCGGCTCGACGGTCTGCACGCAGCGGGGAACGGGCTGCTGACGATCCGCTCGACCGCGTGCCCCTCGAGCTGCTCGACGAGCAGCTCGGCCTGGCGGCGGCCCCGGGCGTCCAGGGGCCGCAGGCGGTCGTCGCCGCCCCACTCCCGCGCCGGCCCGCCCGCGCGTGGCGGACGAGCAGGAGCGGCCGCGAGCCGTCGTGGCCGAACGCCGCGCAGGACCGGCGGTCGCGGTCGTAGCTCAGCAGACTCTCGCGCCGCCGCGCGGCGCGAGCCAGCGGACCTCGTCGACCTCGTCCTGGGCCGGAACCAGCCGTCGAGCGGCCGCATCGCCCAGTACCGGACGCGCTTCGCGCGGTCTCGCGCGTCGCGGTAGGACGTGGACGGGAGCTCGAACCGGAGCTCGCAGCGGAGGCCCGTCTCCTCCTCGACCTCGCGCAGCGCGCACGCCTCGTCGGTCTCGTCGCCCCGTAGCCTTCCCTTCGGCAGCGTCCAGTCGTCGTACCGGGGCCGGTGCACGAGCAGGACCTCGACACGATCTTCGGTCGTCCGCTGGACGACACCGCCGGCGGCGCGGACCTCGATCAATCTCCGATCGCCTTTCCGCGGCGGGCGAGTTGCTCGAGCCGGCGGGTCCCTCGGCGCGGACCCGCTGCCTCGTCGCGCGCTGACGCTCGACGAGCCTGCCTGCCACGAGAATGGCGGCGGGGTCGTCGCCCGCCTTCACGACCGTTCGAAGCCTCTCCTCGGCCACGACCGCGTCCTGGTGCTCGCCCAGGAGATCCTGCACCTCCGTAGCCTTCTCGACGAACCGCGCCGCCGCCTTTCCCTCGAGCAGCTCGGCCGCGTAGCGGGCGCGTTTCGCTCGGATGCGAAGCACGTGCAGCTCGTGGTCGTGCTCCGTGCCGTCGAAGTTCGCCGCACGGCGAAGCAGCCTGCTGGGACCTCGCGGTGGGCGAGGTCGTCGATTCGTGCTCTGTTCCTTGTCCCGCGTGGCGCAAGCCCAGCGTCCCGCAGCCACGCAACCGCCGCCGGGGAACGCCGGTCGTCGAGAGTCTGCGCGAGCTTCGCCCGCGCGCGCGTGCGCCGGGCCGAAACACGACGTAGCAGTGGCTTGAACGCCGCCTGGTCTTGCGCGCCGAGCTGCTCGAGCTCGGCGCGCAGGCCGGCGAGCATCACGTCAAGATCTCGAGTCGCCCCAAGCTCGCGGCCGACCCAGCCGAGCTCCGTCTCGCAGGCGCTCGGACCACTCGCTCTCGAGGAGCGGACGCGCGACGCGGAGATACGCACGCGAGCGCCTGAGCGCGACGCGCAGCTTGTGCACGTCCTCGTCCGCCCCACCCAACCGAAGCGCGACGTCATGGCGAACCGCCTGCGCGTGCTGTGCGAGCAGGGCCGCACTCAGCTGCGGAAGCGCGCTTGCCGGAAGCGCGTCTCCGGCCAGGATGCGCTCGAGCTCCGACCCGTCGCGTAGGCGTCGCTCCCGAAGCGCGAAGACGCTTCGAGAGCTTCGCGGCCACCGGCCTCGCCGTTGAGCGGCGACACCTCGAGCTCGCGGAAGGACTCCTTGATCCCGATTGCCGTTGAGCAGCGCCCATGCTCGTCGTCGACGATCCGTACCTGATGGGGCCGGTCTCGTCCTCGACCACGATGCTCTGCCCGTCGCGTCCTCAGCCGCGCGACGGGCTCGAGCGCTGCGCTCCCGGCAAGAGCCGCCTTCAATGCCTCGGTGATCGCGAGAGGCGGTCGCGGGCCGCTCTCCGACCTCGAGCTCGTGCGACTGGAGGTCGAGCCGCCAGACGCTCCGCCCGCTCTCGACACGGCGGGCGAGGACGATCTCCGGCGCGACCGAGCACGCGATCAGCCGTGTCGAAATAGGTCGTCTCGAAGACGCGTTTGTCGGTCGGCGAGCCGAGATCGGGAACCGTGAAACCCGGCCCGGCCAGCAGGCGTCGATCCGCGCGGCCACCCGCTGATCGTATACCTCCGCCGAAGCCGTCAGAGGCTTGGTTTCAAACTGGTGAACAACTGGTGACGAAGTTGTTCCGGCTGCGACGCCCGCTCTTGACGCGGCAGCTGCAGAAGGGTAAGCTCGCGGCCCACGCCGATCAAGGAGGGGAGAACTTGAGAGGGAGATGGCTCTACCGACCCGCGCAACGGCAGGCCTCTCAACGAGCGGTGCCTACCAGCTATCCACGCGCTCAGCGACGACGAGCTCGAGTCCGAGCTGACGACGGCGGCCGCGGCCTCCGACCACCAACGGTTTGAGCGCTTCGTGACGCTCCTACACGAGCGTGCCCGCAGGTGGAGAGCGCGCGCTGACGGCCTGACCTAGCCGGCGTCGACGGCGAGCACGGCCGCGCCGCGGACCGTGCCGGCGCGCAGCCGCTCGAGCGCCTCGTTCGCCTCGCTCGAGCGGGAAGGGCTCGACGCTGCGTCCGCACCGGCACGCGCGGCGCGAGCGCCAGGAACTCCTCGCCGTCGCGCGCGGGTCAGGTTCGCGACCGAGCGCACGACGCGCTCGCCCCACAGCAGCTCGTAGGGGAAGGACGGGATGTCGCTCATGTGGATCCCGGCGCAGACGACCGTCGCCGCCCTTCGCGACGCGCGCGCAGCGCCAGCGGGCACCAGCGCGCCCGACCGGCGCGAAGATGATCGCCGCGTCGAGCGGCTCCGGCGGCGCGCTCGTCGGAGCCGCCGGCCCACTCGGCGCCGAGCGTCGCGCGCGAACGCCTGCGCCTCGTCGTCGCCCGGCGCGCGTGAACGCGAACACGCGCGCGCCCCTGCCAGCGCGCGACCTGCGCGACGATGTGGGCCGCCGGCGCCGAAGCCGTAGAGGCCGAGCCGCTCGGCGTCGCCGGCCATGCGCAGCGCGCGGTAGCCGATCAGGCCGGCGCAGAGCAGCGGCGCGGCCTGCGAGGTCGGCGTAGCCGTCCGGGAGCGGGAAGCAGAAGCGCGCGTCGGCGACCGCGTACTCGGCGTAGCCGCCGTCGAGCGTGGTAGCCGGTGAAGCGGCGCGCGGTCGCAGAGGTTCTCGCGGCCCGCTCGGCAGAAGCGGCACGTCGCCGCAGGTCCAGCCGAGCCACGGGACGCCGACGCGCTCGCCGACGCGAGCCGTCGACGCCCGTCGCCGACCGCGTCCACGACGCCGACGATCTGGTGGCCGGGGACGAGCGGCAGCTTCGGGTCGGGCAGCTCGCCGTCGACGACGTGCAGGTCGGTGCGGCAGACGCCGCAGGCCCGACGCGAGCAGACCTGCCCGGGGCCCGGCTCGGGGTCGGGCAGCTCGGCCTCGCGCAGCGGGCCGGCCCGGGCGCGTCGAGCACCATCGCGCGCATCGCGCGACTAGGGTACGGAGCCGCAGTGGGCAGGCAACTGTGCTGGTGACGCGCGGCCGCCGAGGGCGATCGCCGGGCTCCTCGCGCTGCTGGCGGTGGGAGCCACCTTCGGCTCGGGCAGCCCCGCCGCGCCCGTGGAAGCCCTCTGTCGGCGCGGCGATTTGCTACGCCTCGCAGCGCGACGGAACGATCGCCGTCGCCGTCCGGACACGCACGCGCTACTGGCACTGGCACCGCGCAGCGTTCCGCTCGGCGAGCCTCCTCAAGGCGCTGCTGATGGTCGCCTACCTGCCCGCGCCGTCGTCCGCGGCGGGCCCTGCGCGCCGACGAGCGCGCGCTCCTCGAGCCGATGATCCGCCGCTCCGACAACGAGGCCGCGACGGCGCTCCTCGATCGCTCGGCCGCGAGCGGTCAGCGCGCCCGCGCGGGCCGCCGGCATGCGCAACTTCCGGCTCGTGCTCGGCATCTGGGGCCTCTCGCAGATCGTCGCCGCGACCAGGCGCGCTTCTTCCGCCGCATCGACCTGCTCGTGCCGCGACGCCACCGCGCCTACGCGCGGCTGCTGCTGCGCACGATCGTGCCCGAGCAGCGCTGGGGGATCGCCGCACGCGCTGCCGGCCGGGCTGGCAGCTCCGCTTCAAGGGCGGCTGGGGCTCCGGCACCGGCCCGGTCGACGACCAGGTGGCGCTCCTCACCCGCGGCAACCAGCGCGTCTCGGTTGCGATTCTCAACGCTCGACGACGACAGCCACGCGTACGGCAAGGAGACGTTACGCGGCATCGCCGCGCGGCTCCTGCACGGGCTAGCCGCAGCGCAGTCGGTACCGTAGGCCACGGGGCATTCCGCAGCCGCTCCAGACCGTAAGCTTCGACCCATGACGGACGAGGCAGTGGAACGGGTGGCCGACGCCCTCGGCCGCGAGCAGACGGTCCGGGGCCTTCTGGACACCGCCGCGCGCGAGCTGGTCGCGACGCTCGATGCGTCCGCGTGCCTGATCTCGCGCGTCGTCGGCGACCTCCTCGTCAGCTCTGGTCGAGTTCTCCCGCGACGACCGCCAGCTCGGGCTCGGGCACGAGTACCTGATCCCCGACTACCCGCTCACGAGGCAGGTGGTCGACCAGGGACAGCCGCGCGCGGTCTCGCTTGCTCGAGGAGGAGCCCGACCCGAACGAGGCCAAGCTGCTCGAGGAGCTCGGCTTCGAGTCGCTCCTGATGACCTGCCTCCCGTCGAACGGGCAGTGCTGGGGGCTCGTCGAGGTCTATCTCGACGCGCGGCGCTTCGACGAGGACGCGGCCGCGACCGCGCGCGAGATCGCCGTCCTCACCGGCCGGCAGCTCGGAGCGGCTCGAGGCGCGGCGCCTAGGACCTGAGCCAAGGTCGCGACCTCGCGGTAGCTCCCGGCGACGGGAGCCCCCGTGTCCACGAACATCGCGACCGTCGTTGCGCCCGGTGCGGAACGCGCTGTCGGCCGGGAGGACGGAGAAGCGGAGGCCCTCCCCTGCGGTCGCCGTAGGTGGCGAGACCGCCGCGATGCGGCCGTTCAGCGCGAGCGCGAGCCAGTGCCGACTGCCACGCGGGAGAGGTGCCGACGAGCGGCGACGGGATCAGCGGCGAGTTCTTCGGCAGCGCGCGCACGAGCCTGCTGCCGATCTTGTCGACGACGCCTGCTTGTCGAGCTTCGCCGGCGACGTGCAGGCGTCGGACCGGCCGGCCGACGAGCGCCGGTACCGCCCGGTGCCTGCGAGCTTCGGCCCCCAGTCGCCGGTGCCGAAGAGCGCGATCTGGCGCGCGAGCGTTCGCCTGCGTTGCGCGAGCGCGGCCGCGTAGGGTGCCCTGCACGTTCCGACCTGGACGATGTTCGAGCCGCTGCCGCCCCGAGCACCGAGCGGCCGGTCGTCTTCCACGGCAGCTCCACGCCGAGCACGTCGGCGATCGTCGGGAGGATGTCCTACGTCGTGACGTGCCTGTCGACGACGCGGCCGTGCGTCTGTCCCGGGAGCTTCACGAAGAGCGGGATGAACGCGAGGTCGGCGAGGTTCGTCGCTCGTCGGCTCCCGGCGCTTGTCGCCGCCGCGGAAGCTGATCGCCGTGGTCGGGGTCGACGACGACGAGCGCCTTGTTCCAGAGGCCGACCTCCTGCAGCCGGTCGATCAGGCGGCCGAGCAGCTCGTCGGTGTAGCCGACCTGCAGCAGGTGTCGCTGCCACGCCTGCGCCGCGAGCGGCTCGAGTTCCACCAGAGCTCGTGCGTGCGCCCGGGCGCGCGCGGGTTCGCGACCGCACGCACGCGGCCGTCCGGGAAGTACAGCCACGGCCCGTGCGGCATCAGGATGTGCAGGAAGTAGAGCGTCGGCTTGTCGCCGGGCGGCGCGCGATCGACGCGAGGAAGCGGTTGAAGTCGCTGCACGCGCCCGATATAGAAGGTGTGCAGGTTCACCTTCGGCAGCTCGGCCTCTCCTCGAGCTCGCTCGCCGGTGTCGGAGCCGAAGTTCCCCCACGACTCGTCGATCGCGGGCAGCCGGTCCTCGAGCGCCGGCGGCGCGAGCAGGTGGAGGTAGACGATCGCGCGCGTCCGAGTAGAGCGACGACAGCCGCGACTCGGCGTCTCGGCCTTGCGCTTGCAGATGCTCGGCGGGCAGAGCCGCGTCTGCGACTCGGTCGACGTTCATGCCGGTAGCGGTTCGCCGAGCAGCGTGAAGAGGTTGTTCGGATAGTTCTGCGCAGACCGGCAGCGCGCCGCGCTTCGGCGGGTTGCCGGTGAGGATCGCCGGGCACCGCGACGGTCGTCGTCGCCGAGACGCGTCGTCGTGTTGCGGAACCAGTTCGACGTCGCGCGCGAGCCGCGCGAAGTTCGGGAAGCGCTTCGCGTCGATCTGCTCGTTCGCGTTCATCAGCGTCGATGATCGGGAACTCGTCGAACAGCAGGTAGACGACCGGCGTCGAGGCGTCGACGTTCGCCGCCGCCGCTCTCGCGTTGTTCGGGAAGACGAGCTCTCGACCTTCGAGTTGAAGAGGAACGTCGCGAGGAAGATCGAGCGACGCCGCCGAGAGGATCGTCAGGAACGTGCGCACGATCCGCACCCGCCACGCCGCGACGGCGAGCGCCGACGCCGATCACGATCGCGCCGACGATCAGCACCGTCGTCCCGTCGACGCCGCTTCGCTTGAGCGCCTGCACGCCGAAGACCGCGGCGAGGAAGCCGAGGAACACGTAGTGCAGCACCGCAGCGTCGCGCCGCGTGACGAGCTCGACGAGCGACCTCGACCGCGAGCAGGACCAGCGCCGGCACGAAGGTGACGAGCGAGCGCGAAGAGCACGATGTCGCCGGGCGTCGAGCCGCGCACCGCGAAGAACTCGGCGTTCTTGCCGAGGATGTCGAACAGCGGCTGCGCCAGCGCGAAGCCCGAGACGGCGAGCAGCTGCGCGCCGCGAACCGCCGGCTCGCGGAGGCGGACTCGTCCAGGCGATGCGCGAGAGCTCCGCGTGCGCGACCCCCATAGAGCGGCCATGCTAGCGCGCTCGGCCGCCGGGCCGGATATCCCTCGTTCAAGGGATATCAACCGCTTGCCGATAGGGAAACCGTGGCGGTCGACGTCTCTCTCTCGCGCCCGCAGGCGTTCGGGCGCGTCGCCGACGGTCCCCGCGCGCTTCGTGCTGACCGGGATCGTCGGGTCAGCTTCGCCGTCCGCCTCGCCGCCTCGCTCGGCCACCTGATCCCGCTCTACTTCCCGGACGAGTACATCTACTCGTCGATCGCGCGCTCGATCGCCGAGTCCGGCAAGCCCGCTCGTCCGCGGCGGCGCCGCGCACTTCCCGGCGCTGCTCGAGCCGATCCTCGCCGCGCCGTTCTGGCTGTTCCACGACCCGGTCCTCGCGTACCGGCTGACGCAGGCCGAGCACTCGCTCGCGATGTCGCTCGCGGCCGTGCCCGCGTCTACCTGCTCGCCCGCCGGCTCGGCCTCGGCCAGCGGCTTCGGGCTCGCCTGCGCCGCGCTCGCCGTCGCCTGCCCCGACCTCATCTACGTCTCGTTCATCCTCGCCGACCCGATCGCGTACCCGCTCGCGCTGGCCGCGGTCTACGCCGGCGTCTGCGCGCTCGACCGGCCGTCGCGGCGCGGGCAGCTCGCGTTCCTCGCGCTCGCCGGGCTCGCCACGTTCGCGCGCGTCCAGTACGTCTTCCTGCCGGTCGCGTTCCTCGCCGCCTCGCTCGTCGTCGAGCGCGGCCGCATGCGCGGCCGCCGCGCGCAGCGTCCGGCTCACGCTCGTCCTGCTGGCCCTCCGCTGCTCGCCGTCGCTCGCCCTCGGCCCGAGCGCGGTGCTCGGCTACTACTCGGCGTCGGCGACCTCACTCCATCCGGCTCGCGCTCGGCCACTGGATCGGGACCGACGCGCTGCTGCTCGCCTACGCGTCCGGCTGGATCCTCGTGCCCGGCGCGATCGTCGGGATCGCGCTCGCCCTCGCCCGGCCCGCCTCGCGCGCCGAGGCCGCCTTCGGCGGCGCTCGTCGGCGTCCGCTCGCGCTCTTCGCCGAGGCCGGCGCTCTACGCCTCGAACGGCTCCGACCGCTTCCAGGAGCGCTACCTGTCTCCTGCTGCCGCTCGCGCCCCGGCCTTCGGGCTCTGCGTGCGGCGCGCCGGCGGGCGCGAAGGCGGTGCCGCTGATCGCCTTCGGCGCTGCTCCTGCTGTCGGCGCGCGTGCCGCTGTCCGGGTACACGATCGCCGACGCGAAGCAGGACTCGCCGTTCCTCTTCGCCGTCTTCAGGCTCGAGCGGCTCGATCGGCGTCGGCGACGGCTCGCTCGCCGTCGCCGTCGCTCGCCGCGCTGCTCGCCGGCGCTCGCGGTCGCGCCTGCTTCCGGCCGGCGCGCGCGCTGCGGCCGTCGCTCGCGCACGATCGTCGCGTCGGCTTCGTCGTCGTTCGGCGCGCGTCTCGTTCGACACCACGACGCCGCCGATGCGCACGCCCTGCTCCGACCGACGCGCGCTGGGTCGACCACGCCGGCCTCGGCCCGGTCGACCTCCTGCAGACGGACGCGACGCCGCCCGCGCCGCCGCTCGAGCAGCTCTTCTGGAACACGTCGCTCGAGCGCGTGTTGCTCCTCGAGACGCGCCGCCGTTCGACGCGTTCGCGCGCCGCGCGTCGCACGTCGCCCGCGACGGCCGCCTCCTGTCCGGCGCGGCGGACGCAGCGCGGCCCGCTGCTCGTCTCGGCTACGCCGCCCCCGGCAGCTCGCCGGACGCCGTCCGGGTCGCACGCGGCGCGGTCTTCGCCCTCTACCGCCCGCTCGGCACCCCGCGGCTCTCGCTGCTTCGCCGCCGGCCTCTACGACGACGGCTGGCTCGCCAGGCGGCCGCATCACGGTCTGGCCGGCCGCGCAGCGGCCGGCACGGGACGCTGACCCTGCGGCTCTCGCTCCCGCCGGCCCGCTCCATGACCCTCCTGCGCTCCGCGCGCCCCGGGCGTCCACCGCACGCGTGACGGTGCAGCCCGGCAGGAGCGTGCGGCTGAACGCTGCCCGTCGACCGCCGCGGCCCGCTGGACGCTGCACTTCCGCGCCGACCGCCCGGGCCACCTCGCCGACGGCCGGCCGATCAGCGTGATGGCGGGCCGGCGCGACCTTCACCGGCCTGTGCTGCGGCACCGCCCCGCCGAGACGCTCGGCCGAGCTCCTGCGGCTCTAGACGCAGTCCTTGAGGCCCTGCGCCTCGGGCAGGGACTCGAGCTTCTTCAGCGTGTTGTTCTCGATCTGGCGGATCCGCTCGCGGGTGACGCCGAACGCGCGGCCGACCTCCTCGAGCGTGCGACGGCTGCTCGCCCTTGAGGCCGAAGCGGAGCTCGATCACCTTGCGCTCGCGCTCGGGGAGCGAGTCGAGCGCCCTCTCGATGTCCTCGCGGCGCAGCGACAGCGACGCGGTGTCGAACGGCGACTCGGCCTGCTCGTCCTGGACGAAGTCGCCGAGCTCCGACTCCTCCTCCTCGCCGATCGGCTTCTCGAGCGAGACCGGGTGCTGCGCCATGCGCAGGATGTCGCGCACCTCGTCGGTCGTCATCTCGAGCTCGTCGGCGATCTCGTCGGGCCGCGGCTCGCGGCCGAGCCGCTGCACGAGCTGGCGCTCGATGTGCACGACCTTGTTCAGCTTCTCGACCATGTGCACCGGGATCCGGATCGTGCGCGCCTTGTCGGCGATCGCGCGGGTCACCGCCTGGCGGATCCACCAGGTCGCGTAGGTCGAGAACTTGTAGCCCTTGCGGTAGTCGAACTTCTCGACCGCGCGGATCAGCCCGAGCGAGCCCTCCTGGATCAGGTCGAGGAACGACAGCCCGCGGCCGAGGTAGCCCTTCGCGATCGAGACGACGAGGCGCAGGTTGGCCTCGATCATCTGCGTCTTCGCGCCCATGTCGCCGCGCTCGATCCGCTTCGCCAGGTAGACCTCCTGGTCGGCGGTCAGGAGCGGCACCTTGCCGATCTCGCGCAGGTAGAGCCGCAGCGAGTCGAGCGACGGCTCGACCGTCAGGTCGAGCTTCGGCGCGCCTTCTCCTCCTCGGCCAGCGCGGGCTGCTCGTGCGGCGGATGCTTGTGCTGCTCGCCCTTCGACCAGCTCGATCGCCGTGGTCGATCAGGTACGTGTAGAAGTCTTCGACCTGCTCCTTCGTGAGCTCGACCTCTTCGAGGCCGGCGACGATCTCGTCGTAGGTCAGGAAGCCCTTCTCGATGCCCGTCCTGAACGAGCTTGTGCAGCTCTTCGACGTCGGGAAGAGAGATATCGACGGTGAGCATGGACCTCCGGCTTTCTCGCGCTTGGCGGCAACGACTACCTGAGAACGAGAAAGAGCCGGAACTCCCTCCCCCGGCTCGCCCCTCGCGCGCGCGGATGTTACACCCGAATCGCGCAGTTCGGAACAATTTCCTTACAAGCTCGCGACGCTCGCCGACCCGCTCGCCGCGGCTGTTCAGACCGGGTCCTCGGCGAGCGCGGACCCGTCGAGGCCGAGCGCGCGCGAGGAACGCGGCGAGCGCGGGGCCGAGCGCGCGCGAGTGCCGTCCTCGGCCTTGAGCGCGACCCCGAGCCCGCCCGGCGCCGGCGGCGCACATCGAGGCCCTCGGCGCCGCCCTTCGCGACCCAGCCCGGGAGCAGCGCGCATCAGCCGGTGTCGGTGCCGCCGGCGCCGCCGACCAGCTCCGGGTGCGCGCGCATCGCGGCCGCGACGCGGTCGCCGCCGTCGAGCTGCTCGAGCCGCGAGAACGCGAGCGCCATCCGCTCGAGCGGGAGCGCGAAGGTGACGACGCCGCAGCCGTCGATCGCCGTCGGCGATCTCGTCCGGCGCGCACCTCGGCCGCGGCCGCGACGCTCGGCGAGCAGCGCCTGCTGGACGGGTGGTCGGGCAGGCGGTAGCCCTCGCCGGCCAGCCGCGCGCGCGGCAGAGGGCGAGCATCCCCGCGTGCTTGCCGGAGCAGTTGTGGTAGATCCGCTCGGCGGGCGGCCCTCCTGCAGGCCGCACTCGAGCTCGTCCTCGCGCCGCCGGCGCCTTCGCGAGCAGCGCGCGCACCGCCTCGATCTGCTCGGCGCGTCGCGACGTGCGAGGCGGAGGCGATCGCGAGGTCGCGCGTCGTCGAGGTCGTCGCGCGCGCGCGCGAGCGGCAGCGCCTGGATCGGCTTCGCCGACGAGCGCAGGAAGGTCGACGAGTCGCCGGGTCGCCGGCGGCTCGCGACGACGTCGCCGTCGCGCACGGCGACGGCGTGCACGCGGTGCACGGCCTCGACGATCGTCGCCGCGCCGCACGGCTACGCTGATCGGCTCCGCATGGCGGGGAGCCTACGATGCCTGAACTGCCCGAGGTGGAGGCGCTGGCGGCGCGCGCTCGACGAGCCCGTCGCGCGCGTTCCCGATCGAGCAGGCCGGGCCGGCGCACATCGCGACGCTGAAGACGTTCGACCCGCCGCTCGCGGCGCTCGAGGGCCGGCGGCTTCGCGGGCGCCGAGCGGCGCGGCAAGCGGCTCCTGCTTCCCGACCGACGACGGCGAGCTCGTCCTGCTCGTGCACCTGATGAGCGGCGGGCCGGCTGCGCTACCTCGGCGCCGGCGAGAAGGGGCCGAAGACGCCGGCGTTCCGGCTCGCGCTTCGAGGGCGGCGGGCAGCTCGTGCTCACCGAGGCCGGCTCGAAGAAGCGCGCCGGCGTCTGGCTGCTGACGCCGGAGGCGGCCGAGGCGGAGCTGGCGCACCTCGGCCCCGAGGCGCTCGGCCTCGGCGCCGAGCGGCTCGGCGAGATCCTGCGCGCGCGAGCCGCGCCGCCTGCACCCGCTGCTCCGCGACCAGCGCGCGATCGCCGGCATCGGCCGCGCCTGGGCGAACGAGATCCTGCACACGGCGCAGCTGTCGCCGTTCGCGCTCTCGACGGACTGTCCCCGGGACGAGGTCGAACGCCTCGCGGACGCGATCGACGTCGGAGCTCGAGCGCGGCCTCGAGCTGCGCGAGCGCGGCGCGAAGGACGCGAAGGTCTACCGCGTCCACAACCGCCTCGGCGAGCCGTGCCACGTCTGCGGCGACGCCGATCGCGCGCGTCGACTTCGAGGAGCACACGATCTACTACTGCCCCGAGTGCCAGACCGGCGGCCGGGTGCTCAAGGACCGCCGGCTCTCCCGGCTGCTGCGCTGAACGGAGCGTGGACGATCCGCGTCATCCCCACGCCGCAGACGAGCAGCGTGTCAAGCTCGCACGTCCAGGCTCGAGAGGACGACGTGACGAAACTGCTCGAGGCGCTCTACCGGGACAGCAGGACCGCGTCGCCGAGCTGCTCGCCGGAGGACCCGAGCTGAACGTGTTCGAGGCCGCAGCCTTCGGCCGGGACGAACGCCTCGCGGAGCTGCTCGCGAGGACCCGCAACTCGCCAACGCGTTCGGCGACGACGGCTTCCAGCCGCTCGGCCTGGCGTGCTTCTTCGGCCACGTCGGGGCCGCGAGGCTCCTCGTCGCCGCCGGCGCGGATCCGAACACGCTCGCGAGAAACGAGCACGTCCAGACCTCCGCCCTCCACGCCGCAGCCGCGTCGGAGAACAAGACGCGAGAACCGCGGTACGAGCTCTGCGAGCTGCTGCTCGACAACGGCGCCGACCCGAACCTCCCCCAGCCCGGCGGCTTCCGCGCGATCGACGCGGCGAGGCAGGACGGCGACGAGCGACTCGAGCCGCTGCTGGTCGAGCGCGGCGCCGAGCGCTAGCTCGACTGCGCCGGCCCGCGCCGGCCGTGAGCCAGTCGAGCACGGTCGGCCATTCGTCGACGATGAAGTGGCCCTGCCCCTCGACGATCTCGAAGCGCGCGTTCGGCAGCCGGCTCGCGACGTAGACGCCGTGGCTGCGAGGCGCGAGCACGTCCAGCTCGCCCTGCCAGAGCGCGACCTCGACCTCGACGTCCTCGGGCTCGAACCCCCACGACTTGGCGAACGCGAGGTCGTCGTCGGCCCAGCCGCGCACGCCCTGCCTGACCGCCTCGATGAACTGCTCGCGCGTGATCGCCCGGAACTCCTCGCGCGAGGCCACCTCGCGGTCGATCTCGGGCAGCTCGCTCGCGATCTGGTCGATCACGCCGTCCGGGTCGCTGCGCAGCGCGTCGACGAACGGCTGGATGAACGCCTCGACCGCCTCCTTCCCCTCGAGGGCGGCGCTGAACTCCTTGACGTTGATGTCGGCGAGGCCGTCGAAGAAGTCGAAGTCGGGTGTCCGACGGCGCGGGGGTCACCATCGCGCCGACGCGCAGGACCCGGTCGCCGAGCAGCGCGCCGCAGGCGAGCGCGTGCGGGGCGCCGCCGGAGCCGCCGACCACGGCGAACCGCTCGAAGCCGAGCTCGTCGGCGATCGCCGCGACATCGGCCGCGGCGTCGGCAACCGACCGTCCGGCATCGGATCCGAGCCCCCGTAGCCGGGCCGGTCGTAGGCGACCATGCGCACGCCGTGACGCGCGTAGAGCTCCGGGTCGGGATGCCGCGCGAGCCGGCTCCCGGGCGTGCCGTGGCAGACGATGACGGGCACACCCTCGGCGGCGCCGCGCTCGACGAACGCGAGCGTGCGGCCGTCGGCTGTCCGGGCGGTTCCCTCCCGTTCCACGGCCGGGATCATACGGACCGGCCGGCCGGCCGCACGTGCGCCCGAGTCACCGCCTCCGGGGTCGGAGCGCCGAGCAGCGTGAGGCCGAGCTCGATCTCGGCCTGCAGGAGCTCGAGGACGCGCGCCGCCCCGCCTCGCCTCCGGCGGCGAGCCCCCAGATGACCGGCCGCCCCGCGAGGACGGCCCGCGCGCCGAGCGCGAGCGCCTTGATCACGTCGATCCCGCGGCGAACGCCTCCGTCCATCAGCACCTCGATCCGGTCGCCGACCGCGTCGGCCACCTCGGGGAGGACGTCGAGCGTCGCCGGGACGCCGTCGAGCTGGCGGCCGCCGTGGTTCGAGACGACGACGCCGGCGGCGCCGTGCTCTGCCGCCAGCAGCGCGTCCTCGGCAGTCAGCACGCCCTTGATCACGAGCGGCAGCGGGCAGCGTGAGCGCAGCCACTCGAGGTTGTGCCAGGTCAGAGACGGATCGACGCTCTCGTGGAGGGCCGTGTGGAAGTCGGTCCGCCCCAGCTCGAACGGGAGGTTCGGGATCGGCAGGTCGTCCGGAAGCGCGAACGCCTCACGGATGTCGCGCTCGCGCCGGCCCGCGACCGGGAGGTCGACCGTCAGGACGAGCGCGCGGAAGCCCGCCTCGACGACGGCGTCCACGAGCTCGCCGGTGAAGCCGTGGTCCCGCGACCAGTAGAGCTGGAACCACTGCGGCGCTCCCGGCGCCGCCGCCGCGAGCTCGGCCGGCGAGACGCCCGAGAGCGTCGACACGCACATCACGGTTCCCGCCGCCGCCGCGGCGCGCGCGGTCGCGAGCTCGCCCTCGGGGTCGGCGAGGCGCTGGAAGGCCGTGGGCGCGACGAGCAGCGGCATCGAGACCTCCGTGCCGAGGACGGTCGTCGCGGTCGAGACCTCGCTCACGTCGACGAGCACGCGCGGGCGAAGCTCCCAGCGCCGCGTAGGCAGCCGAGTTCTCCCGCAGCGTGTGCTCGTCGCCCGCGCCTCCCGCGAAGTAGGCGTAGGCGCCCGGGCCGAGCCGCGCCCGGGCCGCCTCCTCGTACTCGTGGACGTTGACCGGCTCGGAGCTCGTCACGGCCGCCGGCAGCGGATCCTCAGCGTCTCGCCGTCCAGCTCGACCGAGCCTCCCTGGGCGCGCAGGAGGCGCACGGCGACCGCGGCTCCGAGATCCCGGAGGTCCTCGCCCAGAACGACCGGCGCCGAGGCGGGAGTGATCGGAGCGAGCTCGAGCTGGGCGCCCTGAGACGCTCAGACGCACCTGCTCGAGCCCGCCGTGTCGCAGGGCACAGCGGGCGAGAGCCGCGACCGCGCGCTCGGTCGCGCCGGGGTCGACCTGATCTCGGCGCCCTCGCCGTCCACCAGGACCCGCTCCTCGCCCAGCCTGGCCGCCGCCGCGCGCGCGAGCTCGAGCGTGTCCCGCTCCTTGCGGAGCCGGGTCGAAGCGCCCGGCCGCGATCCGCGCGCCGAGCGCGAGCTCGTCGACGAGGTCGGCGATCTGCTCCGAGGCCGCGTTGATCATCTCGACGTAGCGCGCCGCCGGCTCCTCGAGCTCGCCCTGGCGAGCGAGCGTCTGCCCGAAGCCGTGGACGGTCGCGAGCGGCGTACGCAGGTCGTGACACGCGAGCAGCACCAGGCTCGTGAACTGGTTCGTCTCACCGCCTAACCTTCTCCGCATCGAGCGCCCCGGCCATCCCGCGCCAACGGCTTCCTCTCAGATGGGTCCGCCGATCCACCGTCGACGCCCAGGCTTGACGCGTCAGCCTCGCCGAGGAGGACGCGCTCGCCCTCCCGCGTCAGCCGAAGCGCAGCCTGGCGACGTGGCCGTCGCCGAGCGGCGGGCGTTGGAAGCGCCTCGCCGGCATCCGTCTCGACGAGCCGGTTGCGCCCGCTGCCGAGTCCCTCGAGCACCCGGTAGAACCAGGTATCGCCGATGAACGCGCCTGCTCGAGCTCCTGCGCTGCGACGAAGGCCTCTGCAGCGTGCGTGCGCCTGCTGCTATCGCCTGCAGCTCGCGCCGCTCCGTTCCCGACAACCCGTCTCCCGCGCCGCAGCTCCTCGGCGTCGCTGCAGCGGCGGCAGCGAGGAGCGCAATTCCTTGCGATCCATGCTCTGCCCACTGCACAGCGCCCTCGGTGTGCGCTCTCGCAGGCGTCCCAGGCGCCGCTGCCGACTCAGCGCCTCCGGAGGGGCCACATGTCGCGTCGGCCAGAGAGTCTCCAGCTCTTCCGGCTCGCTCGGCCAGCCCCGGACCCGAAGCGCTTCCGGAGTGAGTCGACGACAATCAACTCCGCGACACGCCGATCTCTTGCGCAACGCAGCGCCTCCGCAGTTGCAGCTGGTCTTAAGGTCGTGCTCGAACCACAGCACCACGGCATCCTCTCACGCGAGCCTCCTCTAGTCTGGCGTCGCGTCTCTCGAGCGAGGTGAGGATCGCGCGCCGGCTCCCCCAGCCGCACTCCGAGGAACGCCGCCTCGGGCCCGAAGCAGTCCGGACGTCGCACCGTCTGTACGTCCCCTCGTCGAGAGTGTCCTGCCAGGGCAGCACTGCGCCTCCAGCCGTCTGCCGGAGCGTGTTGCCCACGCTCTCGCCGTTCGTGACGTGCAGAAGCGCCGGAGGAGCGCTCGGCTCCTGCCCGCGGCGCGCCAGGTAGCGGCGCCGCAGGTGCAACGTCTAGCGAGTCGCAGGCGCAGCCAACTACACGCGCTAGCTTTCGCGCATACGCCGCAAGCCCGCGATGCGCAGTCGATCTCGTCGATCTTCGTCGCCATCCGCACGCGCAACGTCTCTGACGGCGACCCCGATCGGCGCGCCTCACTCCGGTACTCCCCGATCTCCGCGAGGTGAAACCGACCGCCTGCGCTTCCTTGATCGCACGCAGAACCGAACCGTCTCCTTCGTACCGACGTGCCCTCTCGCCCCCGTCGTTCCGCAACAGCTTTCCACGCTCGTAGTAGCGAGCTCTCGATATTCACTCCTGCTAGCGCCGCACTTCGCCACTCTCATCGGCCACTATAGACCCGTACCTTGGTACGAAATCAAGTCCTCTTCAACGACGCTTGGTAGCGTTGTCGGACATGCGCGACTGGGGCGAGCTTCTCACACACGATCTCCAGGCATCGCCGTCCGAGGTGCCGCTCGCGCTGTCGCGGACCGGCGTCGGCGGCGTGCAGAAGGCGATCCGGATCCGCTACGGCGAGAGCGAGAAGCTGATCGCCGCGGAGATCGACTGCACGGTCGACCTCGAGCCCGCGCGCAAGGGCGTCCACATGTCGCGCTTCCCCGAGCTGTTCGAGGAGGCGATCGAGCAGGTCGTGATCGGCGAGGCGCTGCTCGTCGAGCTCCTGGCCGAGCACATCGCGGCGCACATCGTCGAGCGGCAGCGCGCGCTGCGCGCCGAGGTGCGGATCCTCGCGCGCTACCCGCTCGAGCGGCGCACGCCCGTGACCGACCTGCCCACGCAGGAGATGGTCTCGCTGATCGGCCTCGCGGCGGCCAACTCGGAGCGAACGCGGAGCCTCGTCGGCGTCGAGGCCAACGGGATCAACGCGTGCCCCTGCGCACAGGGGCTCGTCCGCGAGCGTGCGGCCGACCGGCTCGGCGAAGCGGGCTTCGACGACCTCGACGTCGAGCGGATCCTCGAGCTCGTGCCGCTGGCGACGCACAACCAGCGCGGCCGCGGGACGCTCTTCGTCGGGACGGACTCGCCGGTGAACGCGGAACAGCTGGTGCGGATCGTCGAGGGCTCGATGAGCTCGCCCGTCTACGAGCTCCTGAAGCGGCCGGACGAGCTGTTCGTCGTCGAGCACGCGCACCTGCAGCCGCGGTTCGTCGAGGACTCGGTGCGCATCTCGCTGCGCGACGCGCTGGCCGCATACCCGGAGCTCGACGACGCGGACTTCCTGTTCTCGCGGCAGGTGAACCTCGAGACGATCCACTCGCACGACGTGATCGCCGAGCGCTACGGCACCGCCGGCGAGCTTCGCCAGGAGCTCGACGGCGGCAAGCCCGCGGAGCGCCACACCGAGCTCCGCGAGTGGCTCGGCGGCTAGCTGACTAGCGCTTGAGCGACACCGGCTGCGCGCCGCGGCGGAACCGGAAGCGCTTCTCCGTCCCGGCGCGCAGGCGGCCGATGTTCGTGCGGTGGAGGATCAGCACCGCGACCGCGGCGAGCGCGGCGAAGACGATCACCGGCCACGGCTCGCCGAGCGCGACCGCGGCGACCGGCACGGCGAGCGCGGTCACGATCGAGGCGACCGAGGCGTAGCGGAACGCGAAGAACACGAGCGCCCAGACAGCCGCGGCGACAGCGCCGAGGAGCGGTGCGACCCCGAAGAACGCCCCGGTCGCGGTCGCGACCATCTTCCCGCCGCGCTGGAAGCCGAGGAACAGCGGCCGCCAGTGCCCGAGCATCGCCGCGGCCCCCGCGATGACGCCTGCCAGCGAGCCCACGTAGACGGTCGCCAGGAACGCGGGCACGAACCCCTTCGACCATGTCGATCGCGATCACGGGCACCCCGAGCCAGGGGCCGTAGCTCCGCCAGACGTTGGTCGCCCCGATGTTCCCGCTCCCGACGGTCCGGATGTCCTCGCCCCGGAACGCCCGCACGAGCCAGTAGCCGCTGGGGATGCTCCCGGCGAGATAGCCGGCGAGTGCGAAGAGCGCGGTGGTCAGCGGACCGTCACACGGTGATCCGGTAGCCGCCCACCCAGTCGTTGACCGTGTCCCAGTCGAGGTTGTCGAAGAAGGCGTCGATGTATGAGGCCCGGTCGGTGCGGTAGTCGAGGTAGTAGGCGTGCTCGTAGACGTCGAGCGCCACGAGCGGCGTCGCGTTCCAGATCGGGAACGTGTTCTGCGCGTCGCCGACGTAGTTGAACAGCCGCTCCTCGTCCCAGTCGTAGGCCGTCCACGCCCAGCCGCGGCCGGCCATCCCGGTCGCCTTCAGGTCGGCGCGCCAGTCGGCGACCGAGCCGAAGTCGCGGACGATCAGGTCCCTGATCGCGCCGTCCGGGTCGCCGCCCCCGCCGCCGAGGTGCTCGAAGTAGAGCTCGTGGTTCTTGATCCCGCCGATCGCGAAGCTGAGGTCGACCTTGAGCGCGCGCAGCTCCGAGTAGACCTGGTTCGCCGTCGCGAGATCGACCTCGCCCAGCTTGCCCATGATCTCGTTGCGCTTGTTGACGTAGCCCTCGTAGAGCTTGTAGTGCGCCTCGACCGTCTCGCGCGAGATGCCGTCGAGCTCGAGCAGCGCCGGCTTCAGCGCGCGAGCCGTGATCTCCTCGTGGTTGAACGCGAGCGTTGCCAACTTGCGACTCCTTTCGAGAAACGCGGGACGGCTGAGCATATCCCGCGCGGTCGGGGCCAAAGGCGGTAGCCTCGAAGGCCCACGCCGAGAGAGGAGCCAGACATGGCGTTCGAGGTTCCACCGCTTCCCTACGACTACGACGCGCTCGAGCCGCACATCGACGAGCAGACGATGCGCGTCCACCACGACAAGCACCACCAGGCCTACGTGGACAACGCCAACGCAGCGCTCGACGGCACGCCGCTCGCGGACAAGCCGATCGAGCACGTGCTGACGAACCTGGAGGTCCTCCCCGAGGACAAGCAGGCCGCCGTGCGCAACAACGCGGGCGGCCACGCGAACCACTCGCTCTTCTGGGAGATCATGGGCCCGGACGGCGGCGGCGCGCCGGCGGGGCGCTCGCAGAGGCGATCGACGCGACGTTCGGCTCGCTCGACGAGCTCAAGCAGCTCGTCAACGACACCGGCGTGAAGCGCTTCGGGTCGGGCTGGACGTGGCTCGTGCACGACGGCACCGGGCTCGCGGTCTACTCGACGCCGAACCAGGACTCGCCGATCCTTGACCGACGACGTGCCGATCCTGGGCATCGACGTCTGGGAGCACGCCTACTACCTCAAGTACCAGAACAGGCGGCCCGACTACCTGGGCGCCTGGTGGAACGTCGTCAACTGGGACGCCGTCGCCGAGCGCTTCGACCGCGCCGTCGCGGAGGTGGGCGCGCCGGCCACGTAGAGGCGTGAGGGCGCTCGTCACCGGAGGGACCGGCCGCGTCGGGTCGGCGATCGCGGCGCGCCTGGAGCGGGAGGGCTGGTCGGTGAAGGCGGCCGGCCGCGCGGACGGCGACGTCGCGAGCGTCGAGCAGGCTCGAGCGCTCGTGGAGACCGCGGCCGCAGAGCTCGGCGGGCTCGACCTGCTCGTGAACGCGGCCGGCGAGGGCTTCGCTCCCGCGACCGTCGAGGAGCTGACGGAGGCCGACTGGGACGCCGCGTTCGGCGCGACGGCGAAGGGGAGCTTCTTCGTCACCCAGGCGGCCGTCCCGCACCTCAGGGCCTCGCGTGGCTGCGTGGTGATGATCGAGGACGTCGCCGCCTACCAGCCGTGGCCGTCCTTCGCGGCCCACTGCGCGGCCAAGGCGGCCCAGGCGATGCTGACGCGCGTGCTCGCCCGCGCGCTCGCGCCCGAGATCCGGGTCTGCGGGATCGCGCCCGGCTCGGTCGCCGTCGAGGCGGGGCAGGAGGAGCGGCGCGCGGCGGAGACGCTTCTCGGCCGCATCGGCTCGCCCGAGGACGTGGCCGGCGCGGTCGTCTACCTGGCCGCCGCGGACTTCGTCACCGGGACGACGCTCGTCGTCGACGGCGGCCGTCTCCTCCAATCCACACGGGCGCAGCGGCCGTAAAACCATGCGATGGAACTCGCAATCGAAGCGGGTCGGGGCTTGCCCACTCCGGCGGTAAACGAGACGATTCGCCCCGTGGGGGTGAACGAGGCATCCGACGGCGAGCTGATCCAGCGGACCGGTGACGGCGACGCTGACGCCTTCGAGGTCCTCTACCGCCGCTACGCTCGACCCATGTTCGGCCTCGCACTGCGCCGCCTCGGCGACCGCGGCCGGGCCGAGGACGCCGTTCAGGAGACCTTCGCCTCGGTCTGGCGCGCGGCCCGGAGCTACAAGCCCGAGCGCGGCCCCGGCGGCCCCTGGCTCTACGCGGTCGCGCGGAACGCGATCGTCGACCGCAGCCGGGCGCGCACCGAGCCTCCCGTCGAGACACCGGAGACGGAGTCCGCGGAGGCCGGGCCACCCGAGCTCGCCGAGGCCGACTGGGTCTCCTGGCGCGTCCACCGCGCCCTCGAGGATCTCCCGGAGAGCCAGCGCACGGTGATCGAGCTCGCGTACTGGAGTGGCCTCTCCCAGTCCGAGGTGGCCGAGTTCCTCGACATCCCGCTCGGGACCGTCAAGACCCGGACCCGCGCCGCCCTCTCCCGCCTCGGCGACCTCTTGGAGGAGCTGGGATGACTCAGCCCCCGGACTTCCGCGAGCTGGTCGGCGACGACATGGACGAGCAGGAGCGCGTCCGGCTCGAGCGCGTGCATCAGATGCTCGTCTTCGCCGGGCCGCCGCCCGAGCTGCCGCCGGCGCTCCTCGAGCCGGACGCCGAGCCGACCGGCCACCACGTCGTCGGCCTGCCCCGGCGCCGCACCGGAGCGTTGCTTGCACTTGCCGCTGCGATCGCCCTGGTCGCGCTCACGGCCGGCTACTGGGCCGGCAACCGTCAGAACGAGCAGTTCGATGCGCTGGGATCGGTCACCATGCACGGGACGAAGGCGGCCCCGAACGCCTCGGGAACGGTTTCGTGGGAGAGTCGTGACACCAGCGGAAACTGGCCTCTCAAGCTCGTCGTGCGAAACCTCCCCGCGCTGCCCAAGCGCGCGTACTACGAGATGTTCCTGACGAGGAACAGAAAGCCGGTCGCGAGTTGCGGGACCTTCGCGATGGGCAAGAAGACCGTGACGGTACGGCTGAACGCGCCCTACGAAGCGAGCCGCTACGACGGCTGGGTGGTCACCCGGCACGTACGGAACAGCAACGCGCAGCCGGTCGTGCTGAAGTGGTTCAGGAAGGGAAGCGTCTAGGGCGAGACGCGGCCGCCGGCCACGAAGGCTGCGTAGGTGACCGGCATCAGCTGCTCGAGGAACAGCTCGCACGCCTGCGCGTAGCGGCGGATCTCGCGCTGCGCGGTCTCGGAGTTCCGCAGCGAGAGGAAGTTCATCAGCGAGCGGGCGTTGATCGTCCAGTAGAACTCGGTGTAGGCGCCGACCGGAAGCGCGCAGCGCGCTAGCTCGCGGGCCACGCCGAGCTCGACGAGCTCCTCGTACGCCTGGTAGGCCGCGTCGTAGACGGCCTGCAACTTTTCGCGCGTGGCCTCGGCGACCTCGTCGGAGACGGGCTCGAACGAGTAGGCGCCCGGCTTGCCGACCTGGCTCCGCACGTCGTCGGCCTCGGGGACGTAGAAGTCGTCGGTTGCGCGGGCGTATCGGAGGCTGAACTCGTTGAACGACCCGACGCGGTGCCGCATCCACTCGCGCGCGACGAAGATCGGGCAGCGAATGTGGAAACGGAACGAGTTGTGCTCGAACGGCGTGCCGTGCCGGTCGCGCATCAGGAAGCGGATCAGGCCCTCGTCGGACTCGTCCATCGCGTCCTTGTGCCGGGCGAAGCTGACACGCGCGCCGTTCACCACCGAGAGGTCGTCGGCCATCGCGTCGTCGAGCCGGACGAAGCCGTGGTCGAGGACCCTCACGGTGTTGTCCGGTATCACTTCGGGCATGACTGCCACGGCGGCGAGTGTAGCGAGGCTGTATGTCGGCACCTCCGGGTTTTCCTACCCGACCTGGCGCGGCGACTTCTACCCGGAGGGATCGAGGCCGGCCGACTTCCTGCGGCTCTACTCCGAGCGGCTTCCGTCGGTCGAGCTGAACGCGACGTTCTACAAGCTTCCCTCCGAGGAGCAGATGCGGGCGTGGGCCGGGAAGACGCCGCCCGGCTTTCGCTTCGCGGTCAAGATGAGCCGCCGGATCACACACTTTGGCGGGCTCGAGCTCATCGGCACCTTCTGCGAACGCGTACGCGAGCTCGGCGACCGGCTCGGCCCGGTTCTCTGCCAGTTCCCGCCCACGCGGCCGCGCGACGACGGGATGCTGCGGCTCCTGCTCGACACGCTCGACCCGGAGCTCGAGGTCGCGTTCGAGTTTCGGCACGACTCGTGGGCCGACGCCGAGATCCCTGTGCGGGTGAACTCGCTCGAGGCCGACGCGCCCTTCCGCTACCTGCGGCTGCGCGAGCCCCCGTACGACGACGCCGCCCTCGCCGCGTGGGCCGGACGGCTACGGCCCCTGCTCGAGGACGGCGTTCGCGTCTACTGCTACTTCAAGCACGAGGACGAGCCGACCGCACCCGCCTACGCGACGCGTCTCGCCCAGCTGCTCGGCTGACCTCGTCGGCGACGAGGCCGGATCCTCGGTTCTGGATCCCTCGAACGAGTGAATCTCGCGCAACTCCCCTTTCAGGGTGATAGGCGGATATCGGATTGCACATAGGTTCAGAGCACTTTCGGGCGACGAGGAAACCCGGATCTGGAAAGGGGTTCATGGGGGTGCGGACAATGGGCGGGGGGTTCTGCGGCGGCTTTCGAATCGACGTGCCCTGGACGGCTCGACCGGGCGTTCGACACGGGCTCATCGCTCTGCTCCTGCTCGCGCTCGTGGCGCCGCTGACGGCAACTGCCCGCGGCGGCGCCTCGCATTCTTCGCAGGCGAGCTATCTCGCTCCGTCGCTCGTCCGCGCCGCGCGCACGCATCCGAACGCCTCGGTTGGGGTGATCGTCCGCAGCTCTGACGGAACCCTCGATGCTGAGCGCGCGCTCGACCGGTACGGCGCCGCGAGCTCCAAGCTCGGTCTGGTCGGTGGGGTGGCCGGCCAGATCCGCGCGGGGTATCTGCCCCGGCTCGCGGCGCTGCCGGGCCTCGTGATCACGCCCGACCACTCGGTCGTCCTCGACCGGGCGAGGGACTTCGGCCCCTCGCAGGGCGGGCAGGGCGAGCTCTGGCAGCGCGCGGTGGGGCTCGGCGGCCTCGACCCGGGCGGCGACGCGCCGACGATTGCGTTCGTCGACTCCGGAATCGACGCGAGCCGCACGGACTTCGGCGACCGCGTCCTCGCCGCGGTGAACCTGACGTCGCTCCCGAACAACTCGCGAGGCGACGGCTTCGGCCACGGGACGATGGTGGCCGGCCTGGCTGCGGGATCCGCGCGCCGCTACCCCGGCGCGGCGCCGGCGGCCGGGATCGTCTCGCTCGACGTCATGGACGACAAGGGCATGGCGCGAACGAGCGACGTGATCCGCGCCGCGGACTGGATCTTCCGCAACAAGGAGCGGTACGGCATTCGCGTCGCGAACTTCTCGCTCCACTCCTCGACGATCTCCAGCTTCCGCTGGGACCCGCTCGACAAGGCCGTCGAGAAGCTGTGGTTCTCCGGCGTCGTCGTCGTGACGTCCGCCGGCAACGACGGAAAGAGCTCGCACCGCCCCGTGCGGATGGGCTACGCGCCTGCGAACGACCCGTTCGTGATCACCGTCGGCGCACTCGATCTGCACGGCTCGGCCAGCCCCGGCCGGGCGACGGTTCCCAACTGGTCTTCGTGGGGCTACACCTACGACGGATTCGCCAAGCCCGAGCTGGCCGCTCCCGGGCGCGCGATCACCGGGCCCGTTCCGAGCGGCTCCACGCTTGCGAGCCGGGGCCGCTCAGGCCAGGTGATCCGAACCTCGACCGGCACGTACATGACGCTCTCGGGCACCTCGCTCTCCGCGCCGATCGTGGCCGGAGTCGCGGCCGACCTGCTGGCGCTCAACCCCCGCCTGTCGCCCGACTGCGTCAAGGGCGCCCTCATGCTCGGCGCGCGGGATCTCTGGAAGGTGCGCTCACTCGCGGCCGGCGTCGGGGAGGTCTACGCCCCGGACGCCGCTGATGCGCACAGGCCCCCGAACCCCAATCTCGCGCTCGACTCGTTCCTGGTCGCCGATCCGTCCGAGCCAGGCCTCGTCTTCGACGACGAGGCCTGGCTCGCGGCGGTCAAGGCGTCGCCCACCTGGGACACCGTCTCGTGGAACGACGGCTGGGCGGGCGCAGCCTGGTCGGTCGTCTCGTGGTCTGACGTCTCCTGGTCGGACGTGTCCTGGAGCGACGTCTCCTGGTCAGACGTGTCCTGGTCGGATGTCTCCTGGAGCGACGTGCTGCAGGACGACGACTCCGGCGACGACGACTAAGGCGTCGCTTGCGATGCCGTCCTCAGGACGTGCGGGCTCTGCCCGTGCGTCCGTCTGAAATGACCGGTCGAACGCTCTGTCGGCAAAGAGGCGCACTAGCTGAGGCGTTCAGCAGCCGAGAGCGCGCTGATCCCACGGGACGCGGTGCGTGACGCCCGCCCCGCCGAGCTGCTCGCGGTTCTCCAGGTACCAGTCGTAGGTCTCGCAGAGCGCCTGCTCGTTCGAGAGCCGCGGAGCGAAGCCGAGCACACGGCCCGCCTTCGAGACGTCGACGTACGAGTCGCGGTGCGCGGTGCGGTAGTGCCACTCGGCGAGCGGCGAGAGCCGCGCCAGCTCGAGCCCTCGCAGCGCGAGCTCCGCGGGCCGCGCGGGCACCGGGCGCAGCCGGCTTCGCGAGCCGGCGTGGGCGATCAGGCCCTCGAGGTCGGCCCGGACCGTGCCGAACTCCGCGGCGCCGATGTTGAACGTCTCCCCGGCCGCGTCGGCGACCGCCGAGCTCAGCGTCGCGTCGACGAGATCCTCGACCGCGAGCAGCTGGTAGCGGTTCGAGCCGTCGCCGAGGATCGGGATCCGCCTGCCCTCGCGGATCCAGTCGAAGAGGATCTCGAACACGCCCAGCCGCTCGGGCCCGATGAACGTCTTCGGGCGCAGGACGACCACCTCGAGCCCGCGGCGCCCGACGCGGTGTGCGACCCGCTCGGCCTCGATCTTCGACTCGCCGTAGTGGCCGACGCCGACGAGCGGCGCGTCCTCGCGGAGCGGGTGGTGCTTCGGGATCCCGTAGACCGCCGTCGACGAGATCAGGATCGCGCGGCGAACACCCGCCTCCAGCGCGGCCGTGAGCGTGACCGCGGCGCCGTCCACGTTGACTGAGCGGATCGCCTCGCGCGAGGCCTGGATCGGGAGGGCCGCGGCCGCGTGGACGAGCACGTCCGCGCCGTCGACCAGGCGGGCGGCGGCGGACGGATCGCGGACGTCGCCGCGCAGTTCCTCGGCCCCCCGCTCCAGCTCCTCGTCGTCGAGCGGCGCGAGGTCGAGCGTGCGCACGTCGTCGCCCTCGGCGAGCAGGCGCCGCGCGAGGTGCAGGCCGAGGAAGCCCGCGCCACCGGAGATCGCCCATCGCATGCGCCGAGGCTAGCGCTTGGCTGCGTGCAGCGCGGCCGGCGCTCTCGGCACCGGCTGCGGAGGCGGCCTCGACTCGACGAGCACGGCGGCGACGAGCAGGATCGCCATCCCGACGGCGCTCTCGCCGATCAGGCTCCGCGGTAGCCCTGAGAACGGCGGCGCGCCCCGCTCGATCGCCGGCCGCACGAGGAAGTGGTGCGCGGCGCCCCAGAGCAGCGCGAGCGACACAAGCGCGAGCTTGACGAGCAGCACCTGCCCGTAGCGCTCGTTCCAGAGGTCGGCCAGGTGCGGCAGCCGGATCACGCTCAGGTAGATGCCCGCCGAGAGCAGCACGACGATCAGCAACGTCGCGAGCTTCGAGAAGCGGATGAAGGCGTCGCGGCGCAACCCCGGCGCCGTCGGCCAGACGACGAACGCGAGCATGAGGAGCCCGCCCACCCACATCGAGGCGGCTGCCAGATGCGCCCAGTCCGCGAACTCCGACAGCCGCGACGAGCCGGCGTCCACGGCCGAGTGGCCCGAGAGCGAGAGGCCGGAGGCGAAGCCGAGCGAGAGCAGGAAGCAGGCCCAGAGCAGCCAGGTCCGCTCGGTCAGCCAAGCGAGGTACAGGAGCGCGGTCACGAGCGCGAACCCGAGCGTCATCGCGACGAACGCGGTGCCGAAGCGCGTCCCGCCCGCGAGCGGCGACAGGTCGCCGTAGAGAAAGTCCACGAACGGGAGCTGCAGCGCGTCCTCGGCCCGCAGCAGAAACGCGAGGACCCCGACCTCGATCGCGCCCATCGCGCCGATGCCCACGATCCAGTAGAAGCGCCGCTCGGCCCTCGGCGGCAGCGGGCCGCGCACGACGAGCAGGCGGAAGCCGAGCCCTCCGATCAGCAGCGCGAGCGCGAGGAAGTAGAGCCAGCGGACGACGTGCTCCTCGTTCGTCGGCCCGGACGCGCCGAACGCCTGGGTCGCGGGCGGTGCGCGCTGGCGAACGCCGAACGTGAAGACTCCGGCGACGACGTGGCTGTCGGCCGAGACCACGCGCCAGCGGACCGTGTACGCGCCGCGCGCGAGGTGGTGGACGGGCACGGTCACGATCCGCCGGTCGGTGCCCGGCTTCGACTTCCCGGAGACGATGCGCCCCTTCGCCGTGTAGACGGTGATGGCGTTCGGCAGCGCGTCGACGCTCTGGTCGAACTGGAGCATCACGATCTTGGGCGAGCTCGGCAGGCGCTGGGCGAACGACGGTTTCGTCTGCGTCAGCGTCGCGTGCGCCGAGGCAAGCGCCGGGAACGCGAGCGCGACCCCGACCAAGTAACAGACTGTTACTTGGAGGCGCTTCACCGGTGGGGCTCTCCCGCGAGCGGTGAGAGATGGCCGAAGATCGGCGCGACGTCGCGGTCGCAGTAGAGCAGGACGGCGAGCATGATCACCGCGAGCGCGAAGCCAGAGCGCCAGATCGGCGAACGCGGGCGGACGAACGAGGCGAGCGGGAAGATCGCGGAGACGATCAGCGTCCAACCGATCAGGTGGTGCAGGAAGGCCGAGCGGGCGAAGAACCAGCTGTTCTGCTCGTGGATCAGGAACGCCGTCCCCGAGACGAGCAGCGCGAACGGCATCGTCAGCCGCCAGTAGGGGCTTTGCAGCTTGCCGCGGACGAGCCCGAGCTCGGCGGCGCCGGCCAGCATCAGCACCTGCGCCCACGAGCTGTGCGCGACCATGTGGATCGTCGAGTTGGTGAAGAAGACCATCACGGGCCACATCAGCACGCCCATCGCGAAGACGAGGCTCGGCCAGAGGTAGGCGCGCCACGCACGGACGCGCCAGACCTCCGGCCCGACGATCCCCTCTGCAAGCAGGCAGAGCCCGAGCACGACGAATCCCGTCGCGAACATCCAGTGGACGAGCTCTGCCGGCGGTTGCATCAGCGGTCGTCCTCGTACGCTTCGAGATCCTCGATGACGCCGGGCGCGATGAAGACCGCGAAGACGACCCCGGCGAGCACGACCAGGAGCGGCGGCTCGACGAAGAGCCACCAGAACCCCTGGCCGTGCGGGTGCAGGAGCGTGACGCGCCACGGCTGGACGAAGGCCCAGATGACCGCGGCGGACATGATCGCCGGGCCGAGGGCCGTGATCGCCCAGGCGCGCGCCGAGCGCCTGCGGACAGCTTCCTGGCTTACAACTTGTGTGCTCATCCCACCTCCCCATCGGATGCAAGCGAACGCCGACACCGAGCCCGCGGGCGTGTGAGAAGGGACCGCGGGCTAGGCGGGAAGCGGAGGAGGCCGGCTCTCGAACGCGAGGCCGAAGAGCCTGCGCGGCGTGAGAGCCACGCGCTCGGTGCCGTGAACGCTCGCCTGAATCGGCGCGGCGGAGAGCCTGTTGGCGCGGGCGCAAGTCTCCTGCGCGTAGCGCTCGTAGTCCCTCAGCCAGCGTGAGACTGCGCCCCACGCCACGGCGACGAGGACGGCGAGCACCGCGAACACCGGGAGCGCGGACGAGTGCAGCCAGGGAGCGAAGAGCGGCCACCGGCCGACCGCGGCACGTTCCGCGTCTTGCTGCATGAGGTACAGGCCGGACGTGACGACGAAGGCCGAGAGCCAGAGGCGCGGCGAGAGCTCGACGCGAACCCGCGGCACCGGCCGCGGCCGTTGGCCGTGCGCGGCGAGCAGCCGCCGGCCGCCCCGCGCGGCGGTGCGGGCCCGGACGAAGCGCCATGCGAGGCACGCGAGCAGGAGCGCGACCCCGAGCTTCACGCCGGCAAGTAGAAACGGGTAGTAGTCGGCTCCCGAGTAGCTCGGCGTCGCAACGTGGCGGCCCACGTCGAGCCGGTGCGTGAGGCTGCGGCCGGCGAGCTCCGCGATCAGCGCGAGCAGCGCAAACGCGAGAGCCGAAGAGATGCGCTGGTGCCTTCGAGCCCGGTGCACACGCTCAGTGTGCCGAACCCGACCCTCCCAGTCCAAACGGCAACCGTCAGACCGGCTTGGTTCAGCCCAAAAGCGTCAGGTCCCAGCGTGGCTGGGAAGGGCGCTCGAAGCCGAGCAGGAGGATGCGTTGCCACTGCCCGAGACACAGCTCGCCGTCGGCGAAGGGGACCTGCTCGGTGCGCGGGCCGAGCAGCAGGCACAGCAGCCGCTCGCGCTCGCGCTCGTCCTGGGGCACAAGGCGCGTGAGGAGCTCCTCGAGGTCGGTGAAGAAACCGCTCTCGCGCTCCTGGACCCGCACGAGCGCGACGTCGTCGAGCGGAGTCAGGTACGCGATGCCGTGCTCGTGGCCCGAGGCCCGCAGCTCGCGCTTGACCTCGTTCGTGATGTCGAGCACCGTCAGCGACGGGAGCGCGGAAGCGATCGAATACGGGACCTCGACGCTGGTCATGTCGCGGCCACCTCGCGCGGCAGGCGGAAGTGGACGTCCTCGCGCGCGACCTCGATCTCCTCGAGATCCTCGTAACCGAGAGACGCAAGGCTGCGCAGGACGCGCGCGACCAGCTCCTCGGGAGTCGAGGCGCCGGCCGTCACCCCGACGGTCTCGTGCCCGTCCACCAGGTCGGGCTCGAGTCCGCTCTCCCCGTCGATCAGCTGCGCCTTCGCGCCGAAGCGCTGCGCTACCTCGACCAGCCGCTGCGCGTTCGAGCTCGTCTCGGAGCCGATCACGAGCACGAGCGAAGCGCCGTGACCGGCCATCGCCTTGACCGCGTCCTGCCGGTTCTGCGTCGCGTAGCAGATGTCGTCGGCGGCCGGCCGGCGGAGATCGCCGAAGCGCGCTGCCAGCGCGTCGACCGTCTCGGCGACGTCGTCCAGAGAGAGCGTCGTCTGTGTGATGACGGCGACCGGCTTGCCGTTTGTCTCCAGGCGCGCGGCGTCCTCGGGCGACTCGATCACCACCGTCTCGTCAGGCCGCTCGCCGCGGGTCCCGATCACCTCGACGTGGTCGACGTGCCCGACGAGCGCGACCAGATGGCCGCTGTCGGCATAGCGCCGCGCCTCGGCGTGGACCTTCGAGACGAGCGGGCAGACGGCGTCGACCACGACGAGCCCGCGCTGCTCGCAGTTCTCGCGCACCGACGGCGCGACGCCATGGGCAGAGAGCACGCAGATCGCGCCGGCCGGGACGTCGTCCTCCGAGTCGACGAAGACGGCGCCGAGGCCCTCGAGGCGCTTCACGACGTGGTCGTTGTGGACGATCTGGTGGCGCACGTAGACCGGCGGGCCGTGCTGCTCGAGCAGGCGCTCCACGATCTCGATCGCACGGTCGACTCCGGCGCAGAACGACCGCGGGGCGGCGAGCAGGACGCGCTTCACGCCCATTCCTTCGCCGCGGCCGTCAGCTTTCGCAGCGCGCGCCTCGCGTCTCCCGCCGCGCGCGCGAACCCGCGCGGCTCCTTCGCGAACGCGCGCACGAGCCCGCTCCAGTCGTAGCCGCCGTCGCGGCCGACTGCGCCCACGATCCCGTTCAGCGGCCGGTCGGGTGTGTCGCTGACCGCGCGCAGGACGCCGTGCAGGCGCCCGGTGCGCGCGAGCTCGCCGCTCTCGAGGTCGACCGCGTCCGCGCCGGTGCGCTCGTGCAGTCGGCGCCGCTCGTCCGCGCCGTCCACGACCGCGCTCGCGGCCAGGATCGTCGCCGGGCGCGCGCCTCCGACCCCGAGCGGCTCGCCCTCCCAGAGCACGGAGCCCTCGCCGTCCACGATCCGCGTCGCGTCGAGCACGGTCCCGGCGGGCAGGCCGTCTCGCAACGCACCCGCGAGACCGAATGACACGAGCGCGCCCTCGGGGATGCCGTTCGCGGCGCCCAGCCCGACGAGCGCGCTCCGCTTGCCGGCCCGGCGGGCCGCGCGTAGCTCGGCCGTCGTCGCGCAGGCGAGCGTCACCCGGTCAGCGTCCATGCGGCGCTGCGGACACCCTCCCTCACGCTGCCGGCGGCCTCGAACGCGGCCGAGGGCTCGAACCCGGAGTGGATCCCGCAGTGCTCGCAACGCGGGTCGTTGCCCGGCCCGTAGTCCTCCCACTCGATCCCATCGAGCAGCGCGTCGTAGGTCGGGAAGATCCCGTCCGTCAGCAGGTAGCACGGCCCCTTCCACCCGTACGGGTTGCGCGTGATCGAGCCCCACGGCGCGCACGGCAGCTTGCGGTCGCCGGAGAGGAAGTCCTGGTAGATCGGGGTCGCGAGCCAGCGGTAGCCGTTCTTGCGCGCGGACGCGCGGATCACCCGGAACTTCTCCTCGTGCTCCTCCCGGGTCATCGTCAGGTTCTGGTCGATCTGCGAGTACTGGTAGCCCGGCGCCACGAGCATCCCGTCGATGCCGACCTCGTTCGTGAGGTAGTCCATCATCTGGATCACGTCCTCGACCTCCGTCTCCTTGAAGACGGTCGTGTTGGTCGTGACGCGGAAGCCGCGCGCGCGGGCCTGGACGATCGCGCCGACCGCGACGTCCCAGAGGCCCGGGTAGTCGCAGATGTAGTCGTGGATCTCGCGCATCCCGTCGAGGTGCACGACGAACGTGAGGCGCTTGTTCGGCTCGAAGACGTCGAGGAACTGCTCGAGCCGGAGCGCGTTCGTGCAGAGCTCGATGTTCTTGTTCAGCTCGAGGAAGCCGGCGACGACGTCCTCGATCCCCTTGAAGACGAGCGGCTCGCCACCGCAGATCGAGACGACCGGCGCCGGGCACTGGACGCCCGCGTCGATGCATTCCTCGACCGACAGCCGCGCCTTGTTCGACTCGTACTCGCGAATCTTCCCGCAGCCGATGCAGGCGATGTTGCAGGCGAGCGTCGGCTCGAGCATGAGCACCAACGGGTACCGCTCGCCCTTGCGCTGCTGCTTGGCGACGTACTTCGCGATCTGAACCGTCGAGCCGAGCGGGAATTTCATCGGGAAAGCCTTTCTCGTAGACGACCGAGTGCGAGCAGCGGAAAGTGGAGCCGGTAGAGGTGGTAGCGAATCATGAAGTCAAGCGGAAAGCCGGTACCGGTGTAGTGGTTCTCCTCCCAGTCGCCGTCGTCGTCCTGCGCGGCGCAGAGCCACTCGGCGGCGCGCCCGGCGGCGCTGCGTTCGGCGTCGCCTGCGGCGACGTAGGCCAGCAGCGCCCATGCGGTCTGGGAAGGCGTGCTGGCGCCTCGGCCGCGAAGGGCCGGGTCGGCGTACGACCCGATGTCCTCGCCGAAGCCGCCGTCCTCGTTCTGCACGGAGTCGAGCCACGCGACCGCTCGCCGCATCTCCGGACGGGCGGGGTCGACGCCGCAGGCCTCGAGCGCGGGGAGCGCGGCTGCGGTCCCGTAGATGTGGTTCACGCCCCAGCGGCCGAACCACGAGCCGTCGGGCTCCTGCTCGGCGAGGAGCCAGTCGAGGCCCTTGCCGACGACGTCGTCGTAGCCGTCCTCCGCGGCGAGCGCCTCGAGCGCATGCGCTGTCACGTCGGCGCTCGGCTCGTCCGTGACCTTGCCGAAGTCGCAGAACGGCAGCTTGTAGAGCCAGAACGCCTCGTTGTCGACGTCGAAGGCGCCCCAGCCGCCGCTGCGCGACTGCATTCCGGCCGTCCAGGCGAGCGCGCGCTCGACCGCCTCGTGGCCGCGGTGGCAGCGGCGCAGCGCAAGCGCGACGACGGCGCTGTCGTCCACGTCGGGGTAGAGGTCGTTCTGGAACTCGAACGCCCAGCCGCCCGGGGCGAGGTCGGGCTTGCGCACGGACCAGTCGCCCGGGACCGTGACCTCCTCGCCGATCAGCCAGTCCGCCGCACGGACGAGGGCAGGGTGCTCGGGCCCGAGGCCCGAGTCGCGCAGCGCCAGCGTTGCCAGTCCCGTGTCCCAGACGGGCGACTGGCAGGCCTCGGGGCGGAGCCGGTCGCCCTCGTCGATCGTGAAACCCTCCCAACCCTCGACCGCGCGCCTGAGCGTCTCGTCCTCGAAGCCGTGCCCGAGCGCGGCCAGCATGAGGATCGACCAGACCCACGGAGGCTGGATCCCGCCCCAGGAGCCGTCGGCCTCCTGGTGCGCGCGCACCCAGCGCTCGGCCTCCCTGAGCGCGATCCGCTTCGTCCGCGAGAGCGGAGGCGCCGCCTTGCTCTGCCCCGGGCGCGCGCCGATCTCGCGCAGGTCGACGTCCGAGCCGCGGACGGGCCGCAGCGCACGGCAGGCGGCGAGCGGGACGTAGGTCCCGCGCGCCCAGCAGGCGAAGTTGTAGATCGAGAACGGCGCTCCGGGTGGGAGCAGCACGAGCTCGACCGGGATCGGCGTGATCCGCTGCCACGGCCACTGGCCGAGGAGCGCGAGGAAGCACTTCGTGAAGATCCGCGTCCGCGGGATTCCGCCCCGGGAACGGATGAAGTCGCGCGCCTTCGGCCCCGGGTCGACGCCCGCGAGCTTCGAGGGCCGCGTACGCCTCGACCGAGGTCGACAGGTCGGGCGGGCCCTCGAACCAGATCGACCACGTGCCGTCGTCGCGCTGCCGCGCCAGCAGCTCGTTCGCGATCTTGCGGTCGAGCTCGGGCGTGCGCAGGCCGAGGACGTGGTGCCAGAAGAGGTGCTGCGCGATCATCGTCGCGTTCGACTCGAGCTCGCCGACCCACCAGCCGTCGGGGTGCTGCAGCGCGAGCAGCCGGTCGGTCGCGGCGTCGATCGCCGAGTCGATCCGGGTCTCGATCCCCTCTGTTGCGAGCGTCACGCGGCCACCTCCTCCCGTGAGCTTGCCAGCGCGCGGGCGGCCGCGCGACCGCTTCGAACCGCTCCCTCCATCGTCGGCGGCCAGCCTGTGGCTGTCCACGCGCCCGCGCGCGTGACGTTCGCGCGGCCCGTGTGCAGGCCCCGGCGCCGGGCCTCGGTGCCCGGTCGGACCGCGATCGTGGCCGCCGGCTCCCGGCTGACGCGAGACCAGAGGAGCTCGGCCGGGCCGAGGCGCTCGGTCACGGAGCCCGCGATCAGGTCGACCAGCTCACGGCCCCGGAGCGACTCCAGCTCCGGCGCGCCCGAGGAGACGACGGTCAGGTACTGGCCCTGCTCCGGCTCGTGCCCCGTGAGCAGGCCGCGGTCGAACAGCCAGTGTGCGGGGCTGCCGAGGAGCGCGGCGAGCGGCTGGCGCAGCAGCAGCCGGTCGAAGAGCAGGTGGACGCTCACGATCGGAGAGTCCTCCAGCCCGGGGTCGGCCTCGCCGAGGAGCCGCGCGGACTCGGCGGGCTGGACGGCCACGACGATCGCATCGGCATCGAGGCTGTCGAGGTCGCCCACACGAGCGCCGGTCTCGACGGTCGCGCCTGCGGCCTCCAGCGCCCGGCGTGCGGCTTCGCCGTGCATCTCCCCGAGCGGGCGGATCGGCAGGACGAGGTCGGAGTCGGCCTTCGAGCCCAGGAGCGCGGTCTTGACGGTGAACACCCCGGCCTCGGCGCTCGCCTCCTCGGCCCGCAGGTTGAGCGCGGGCCTGATGAAGACGTCCCAGAAGCGCTCGACCGCCCGGTTCGACTGCCCGCGCGCGCGAAGCTCGTCCCCGAACGTCCCCGCTCGCGTGCTCGTGCTCCAGCGCACGAGAGCCTTCACGACCCTCACGCGCTCGCCGAGCGAGATGTGCCGGTAGCGCAGCAGGGCGAGGCCCGAGCGCTTGATCTCGGCCACCCGCCCGTGCTCGTCGATCACGCTCAGCTCGAGCGGCCGGCGCCGGACCGAGCCGCTCTCGCCGATCCGCGCCAGGAAGCGCAGGTACTCCGTGAAGCAGCCGAGCGCGATGTGCTGCCCGTTGTCCGGCGGCGGCTCGGGGTCGCCCTCGCGCCTCGGCAGGGTCTGGACCGCGCCGCCCAGCGTCGGCCGCGCCTCGTACAGCGTCACCTCGTGGCCCGCGTCCACGAGCTCGAGGGCCGCGCTCAGGCCGGCGAGCCCTCCTCCCACCACGGCAGCCTCTCATCGCAGCAGCCCCGCCCCGACGATGCGCAGCTTCGTCAGCGGCGAGAGCCGCAGGGAGCCGTCGAACACGTCGAATCCACGAGCTTCGATGCGGTCAAGTGTCGCACGGTAGAGGCCCGCGAACGTGCCGACGCAGGCGGCGCTGCGGCCGTCGAGCGACGGAAGCAGCGTGAGCCCGTCCTCGAGGTACGCGCGCGCCCGCGCGGCCTGGAACCCGAGCAGCGTCTGCCACTCGGGCGTGACGCGCCCGGCCGCGATGTCGTCCTCGGAGACGCCGTATGCCGCGAGCTCGTCCTGCGGGAGGTAGACGCGGCCGAGCTCCCAGTCCTCGCGGACGTCGCGGATGATGTTGATCAGCTGGAGCGCGACGCCGAGGGTCTCCGCGCGCTCGACCTCGTCCGAGCCGTAGACGGCGACGCACGCGATGCCGACCGCGCCCGCGACGCGCCTGCAGTACCCGTGCAGCGCCTCGAAGTCGGCGTAGCGCCGCTGCTCGGTGTCCTGGAGACCCCCGTCGACGAGGTCGTGCAGCGCTTGCGCGGGAACCGGGTAGCGGGAGCGCGCGTCTGCGAGCGCGACGAACACCGCGTCGTCCGGCGTCGAGTCGAGCGCCGCGCGCAGCTCCTCGAGGCGTGTGCGCTTCTCCAGGTCGGGGAGCTCGCCGTCGGCGATGTCGTCCACGAGCCGCGCGAACGCGTAGATCGCCGCGATCGCGCGCCGCTTCGGCCGCGGGAGCACCATGATCCCGTAGGCGAAGTTGCGCGCCTCGCGGCGCGTGATCCGCTCGACCTCCGCGTACGCGGCCTCGACGTTCACCGGATCGCCGCGAGCGCCAGCCGTGCGCGCGACGGGCGCGGCCGCCCGTTGAAGATGTCCCAGTCGGCCCGTTCCAGGGCCTCGAGGGCCGCGAGCCCTCCGCGGGCGAACACGGCGACGGCCAGGCCGATGCGCCCGCCGAGCGCCCGCCGCAGGTCCTCGCCCGACGCGAGCAGGCCGCGCGCCCGCTCGGCCTCGAAGACGAGCAGGCGGCGAAGCGGCTCGTTCGGCTCGTCGAGCTCGGTCACCCCGAACGCCCGCCGGTCCTCGGCCGGCAGGTAGACGCGGCCGAGCGCGAGGTCGCGCGGGACGTCCTGGAGGAAGTTGACGAGCTGGAGGCCCGTGCAGACGTCGTCGGAGAGCGCGACCAGGCCGGGCTCGTACCGGTCGAGCACCCCGAGCACGAGGCGGCCGACCGGGTCGGCCGAGTGCATGCAGTAGCCCTTCAGGTCGGCCCAGGTCTCGTACTCCGAGACCCGCTGGTCCATCCGGTTCGCCTCGATCAGGCGCAGGAACGGCTCGCGCGGGAGGTCGCACGCGAGGATCGTCGGCTGCAGCTCGCGCATCACCGCCCAGGCCGGCTCGCCCTCGTAGCAGGCCTCGAGCTCGGCCTGCAGCTCGTCCAGCGCCTCGAGCCGATCGTTCTCGAACTCGTCGCCGAGGATGTCGACGAGCCGCGCGAAGCCGTAGATCGCGCGCAGATGAGGCCGAACCGCGCGCGGGAAGAGCAGCGACGCGACGGGGAAGTTCTCCGTGCGCGCCCGCTCCGCGACGGCGCTGGCCGAGGCCGGGTCCACGCGGGAAACCATGGCGCGCCGCGACCCGCGCCGTCAAACACTTAGTAACAGTCTGTTACTTGGAGTCCGGTCAGACGGCCGGCTTCGGCCAGATCCGCGTCAGCGAGACGCCGGGCTGGATGCCGCGGCGGGAGGCCTCGCCTGCCGGAAGCTCGAGCGCCGCGCGCGCCTTGCGGCACGACGTCATGCGCCAGGGCCTCATCGTCGGGGCCACCTTGAGCACGCGGTCGGAGCGGTCGAGGAAGACGACGTCGATCGCGAAGCGCATGAACGCCGTGTGGATCGAGGCCGCCGGCCGGAGCAGGAGCCCCTCCCCGGCCGGCAGGCCGCGCCTGCCAAGCAGGCCGCGCAGGCGCGCGAACGGCGTCTCCGCGAGGAGACACCGTTCGCAGACGACGGTTCCGTCGTCACTCGCCAGCGCGAACTGGGGCAAATCGTGCGGCACTAGTACCCCACGTGGATGTGGTCGTAGTGGTTGGCCAGCGGGAAGGAAGGCCCGCCGAGCCCGAGCAGCGAGATCACCTGCGCCGGAAGCATCCTCCCCGGGAGCATGAGGAGGGCCCGAACGGCCCGCTCGGTCACGCCGCCCGGCTGCTGGTGCCCGAAGATGGACACGTCGCCGAGCGCCGCGATGTCCATCGCGCGGCCGTAGATGTGCGCCGAGATGTGACCCGGCCTGGCGTACAGCCTGGTGCCCGCTGATCAGGCACGAGACCGTGACCTCGCCATAGGTCCCGGCGAGGTAGAGCATCGCCGCGAGGACACGGACGTCGACCCGGTGCGTTGTGATGTCGTGGCGACCGCCGGAGTAGATCTGGATGCGGTCGTCGTGCAGGACGCGGTCCTCGAGGTCGCGCTTCTGCGAGCGGAGCCCGTAGACGAGGCTCGCCATCCCGACCGCGCGGTAGTAGTGGCGGAGCGCCACCGTCCGGTCGGCGAAGGCCGTGTCGCTCGAGTACGACAGCGCGACTGCCCAGCTGTTGGGGCGGCCGCCGAGCGACCTGAGGTGCAGTGCCAGCGCCTTCAGGTTCGCGCGCGAGGCGGGAACCCGTCCGTTGTGGCCCTGGGTGCGGAGCACGGCCAGGACGAACGCCCAGTCGACGTGCGCCTGCCGTGAGTACTTCACGAGCTCTCGCGCGAAGCGGAGGCGGAGGCGGGCAGCCGGGGGCGTCGGGTCGGGCGAGTCCTGGTACAGCCAGACCGTCGCGCCCGGGAGGCTTGCCTCGACGTCGAGCGGCTGCTTCGGCTTGGACTGCTTGTGCAGCTTCTGGTGCTTCGCCCTGTGCGCCTTCGGATGCGACCGCTGGCCGGCTCCGTGCTTGAGAGCCGACTGCTTGGCAGCCCGATCGACCGCGCGGAGGTTGCCGACGGACGCGCCCCGGGTGGCCACGGACTTCGCGGTCAGCAGCTTCGGTGCGGCGGCCGGAGCGGCCTCGCGAGCCTGCAGCTTGGTCGCGTGGACGACTGCAACAGGCGCCTCATCCGTTGTGGTGCCGGTCGTGTCCGTCGAGGTGCTCGTGGACGCGGCGTCGGTGGTCCCGTCCTCGAGCAGCGCGCGGACGCTGTTGCCCGCGCCGGCCGAGAGGGCCAGCCCGGCAAAGAACAGGGCGCTGAACGTGAATGCGGTTGCGAAGCGCCGTCCCTTGCTCTTGCGGACGGGCTCGGCGCTCGGCGCCGGCTTCTGCGGCTTCGGCTCCTCGTCTTCGTCCCACTCGTCCCAGCCCCGGCCGAACACCGCCAGGAGGCAGCTCGCCAGCGAGATGAGGAGGAGGTGGCGGAGAAGTCGCCTGGTCAGAGAGTTCCGTCGTGGCATGCCTTTGCTCCCGTTTGGTCGGGCGCCGAGGGCCGCCGTTCGGCGCGGATCTCTTGAGGTCCACTGACCATCCAGCGGACTCCGAGCGATATCGAGCCCCTTAGCCGAGTGGCTCTCCCCCGTTCGAGGGATGTCCCGGCGAAATCACCAAATCGAGGGATAGGTGCGGCCGCTCGGCGGAACCGATGAACCGCGCATCTGAGCCATTCAGGCGGCGCGGCCACGCCAAGTGAAATTTTCGGAGGTGTCTCCGGCGTGACAAAACGAATCGCCCGCAAGTTCAACCGGCTCCTTGCAGGCCTCCGACGACATCCCCGGACCTTCCCCGTGGGCAGGCCGCACGCGCTGGCGTGCGCGATGAAGTGCGAGAGGAGGTGACCCAGATGCTGAAGCTCTACACCTACGTGCAGGCCGCCGCCGATTCACTGCGCCGGCGCGAGGAGGGGCAGACGATGGCCGAGTACGGAGTCGTGCTCGCCGTTATCACCCTGGCCGTGATCGGAGCGATCACGCTCCTCTCCGACAACGTGCGGAACGCGATCGAGAGCGTTGCCAACATCCTGCCCTAGGCAGGCAAGTTTCTCCGAAAGGGGCCCCTTCTCCGGAAGGGGCCCACCCCTTCTAGCCACAGGAAACGCAGACCCCGTGACAGACATTCGCCGCAAAATTCAGCTTCGATCGGAAAAGGGCCAGTCGCTGACCGAGTTCGCGCTCGCCCTCCCGATCCTCGTCCTCCTGCTGTTTGCAGTGATCCAGTTCGGGATCGTCTTCAACAGCTACGTAACACTCACGGACGCGACGCGTGCCGGCGCACGAAAGGGCGCCGTCTCGCGACAGCTGGCCAACCCGACGAGCGCGGCCGTCACCGCGGTCCGCAGTTCCGCGTCCGATCTGAAGCAGAGTGACCTCAGCGTGTCGGTGACCTCGACCTGGCTCGCCGGATCGGACGTCCGCGTCAGCGCCTCGTATCCGTACTCGATCCGCCTCTTCGGGGTTGCCGTCAAGAACGGCGTCCTGACGAGCACGACAACGGAGCGCGTGGAATAGCCGCGCCGCTCGGCGTTCGACCCGGCAAACAACTTGTAAAGCCAGCCGCAAAACCAACCGACAAACCGAGAGAGAAACGGAGCCATGGCATATCGAGCTAGAAACATCATGATCGCGGTCGCCCTCGCGGCCGTGGCCGCAATCCTCACGAGCTTCTACGTGACGAGCTACAAGCGGCACGTTCAGCGCAGCGAGGACCACGTCACGGTGCTCGTTGCCAAGCAGGACATTCCGGAAGGAACTCCGGGCACGGACGCGGCCCACATGCTGACCCGCGTCGACGTACCGAGGCGCAGCGTCGTCCCGGGCGCGATCACCAGCCCGGACCAGATCGCCAGCCTCGTCGCCACCCAGCAGACGCTGCAGGGTGAGGAGATCACCACCCGCCGGTTCAACCCGGTCGCCGAGAACGGCGTCAGGGCCGACCTGAAGGGCACGATGCGCGCCGTTCAGGTTCAGGGCGACGCCAACCAGACCCTCGCCGGCACGCTCAGCGACAACGACCACGTCGACGTGGTGGCCACGTTCAAGTACCACCGCGCCAACTCGACCACCGGCGACACGTTCTTCGCGAGCCGCGTCGTGCTCCGCGACCTCCAGGTGCTCAAGGCGCCGGAGGGCCCCGCAGTGGGCAGCAAGCTCACGAACAACCTCAACAGCAACTTCTCCGTCCTGCTCGCGGTCACCGACCGCCAGGCGCAGAAGCTCCTGTTCACCGTATCCCAGACGGGCAGCAACGGAGGCAGTGGCTCCGGCTGGTCGCTCCAGCTCCGGCCGGTTGTTCACGCGGCCGACAGCCCGGAGAGCGTCACCACGCTGGACTCGGTGCTCAAGGACGGGCTCAGCTCGTCGCAGCTCCACCGCTACTCCGGCGTCTTCGGAGGAGGATCGTAATGCTCGAAGAGACACAGACAGAAGACTCCGGCCCGCGAGCGCGCCCGCATCTTCGTCACGGGCGACTGCGACGGGTTGCCGGATCTACGCGACGCCCTCGGCAATCACCCGGAGGTCGAGCTCGTCGGCTCGTCCGACGCGGTGATCGAGGGAGCCTCGACGCTGACCGGCGGGCACCTGCAGGTCGTCCTGCACGCAACGCGCTCGGCGACGCTGCCGGTGAACGAGATCGCGGCGATCCGCGAGCACACGCGGGCCCCGCTCATCCTCCTCGCCTCGAACGGCTCCCCGGCGCTGCTCGAGGAAGCGCTCGAGCACGACGTCGCCGACGTCCTGCTCTTGCCGCAGATGACCGACAACGTCGTCTTCTCGATCCGGAAGGCCGGCCACGCGGGCAAGCGACTCAGCGGCCCGCAGCGCAGGCACGGCCGGCTCGTGACGGTGTTCTCGCCCAAGGGCGGGACGGGCAAGACCGTGACCGCGACCAACCTCGGCGCCTCGCTCGCGAAGCACTGGGGCAAGCGGGCGCTCCTGCTCGACCTCGATCTCCAGTTCGGAGACGCAGCGATCATGCTCGGCATCGAGCCGGAGAAGACGATCTACGACCTCGTCACCGCTCCGGGCGAGCTCGACTCGGAGAAGCTGGCCGGCTACACCACGCGTCACGCCTCCGGGCTGGACGTGCTGCCCGCGCCGCTTCGCCCCGAGGACGCCGAGCTCGTGACCGAGGCCAAGCTGGCCCGGCTCCTGGAGGTCGCGCGTGAGTCGTACGACGTGATCGTCGTCGACACCTCGCCGTTCTTCCACGGGCCGATGCTGGCCACCCTCGACCGCACCGACGAGCTCCTGCTCCTCTGCGGGCTCGACGTTCCGACGCTGAAGAACGTCCGGCTCAGCCTGCAGACGCTCGACCTGCTCTCCTTCCCGCCCGACCGGATCAAGCTCGTGCTCAACCGGGCCAACTCCAAGGTCGGGATGAAGCCGAAGGAGGTCGAGGCGGCGCTCGAGCGGGAGATCACCTACGAGATCCCGAGCGACCGCACCGTCCCGGTGTCGGTCAACCGCGGCAACCCCGCGGTGCTCGCCGACTCGAAGGCCGACTTCTCCCGCGCCATCCGCGCGATGGGCAAGCAGCTCGTGGCTGCCCAGGCCGCGGCAAAGCAGAAGAAGAGCTTCCTCGCGACGTTGTCTAGGAGCTGACGGTGGGCCTCCACGATCGACTCCAGCGGCAGAACGGCACGACCAACGGGCAGACGCCGGACTCCCTCGACGCGCTCGCGGGCCAGCAGCCCGAGACGCCCGAGAAGCGCCCGGACCCGTACGCCGAGCTCAAGACCCGCATCCACCACGCCTGCATCGCCAAGCTCGGCCCGCAGCTGTTCTCGGCCGGCAAGGCGGACGGCGGCACCTCCGACGAGGACATCGCGGAGAAGGTCCTCCGCGTCGTCACCGAGCAGCTCGCCCTCGACCGCACCCCGCTCACGCGTGAAGAGCGGCGCCAGGTCACCCGCGAGCTGACCGACGACATCCTGGGCTACGGGCCGCTCGAGCCGCTCCTCCGGGACGACACGGTCACGGAAGTCATGGTCAACAACCACGACCGCGTCTTCGTCGAGCGCAAGGGCAAGATCGAGCGCTCCGACGCGACCTTCGTCGACAACGCCCACCTGCTCCGGATCATCGACAAGATCGTGTCGCAGATCGGCCGGCGCGTGGACGAGGCCTCGCCGATGGTCGACGCCCGTCTCCCCGACGGCAGCCGTGTGAACGCGATCATCCCGCCGCTCTCGCTGCGCGGGCCGACGCTCACGATCCGGAAGTTCTCGCGCGACCCGTACACGATGGACGACCTGATCGCGTTCGGCTCGGTCTCGCCGGAGGCGGCGTCGTTCCTCTCCGCATGCGTTCGCGGGAAGCTCAACGTGCTGATCTCCGGAGGTACCGGTACCGGTAAGACGACCACGCTGAACGCGCTTTCCGCCTACGTCCCCGACGACGAGCGCATCGTCACCATCGAGGACGCGGCCGAGCTCCAGCTCCAGCAGCAGCACGTGATCACGCTCGAGGCACGCCCGCCGAACATCGAGGGCGAGGGCGAGATCCGGATCCGCGAGCTCGTCCGCAACGCCCTCCGTATGCGCCCCGACCGGATCATCGTCGGCGAGGTCCGCGGCCCCGAGACCCTGGACATGCTCCAGGCGATGAACACGGGCCACGAAGGCTCGCTGACCACGATCCACGCGAACTCCCCGCGCGACGCCCTCGCGCGTCTCGAGACCCTGGTGATGACCGCGGGCGTCGAGCTCCCGCACCGGGCGATCCGCGAGCAGATCGCGAGCGCGTTCGACCTGCTCGTGCAGATCTCGCGCCTCGTCGACGGCTCGCGCCGCATCACCCACATCACCGAGGTGCTGCGGATGGAGTCGGACGTCATCACGCTGCAGGACATCTTCGTCGCGCGCCCGCCCGACGAGGACAGCGGCGAGCGAGGCAAGCCGGTCAGTCTCCTGAACCCGCTCGAGAGCACCGGCCTCAAGCCGCACTTCCTCGAGAAGATGGCGGCGAACGGCGTGCAGCTGCCGCCGACGTTCTTCAGCGACACGAGCACGTTCCGGCCGAACTTCGCAGCCGCGAACTACGGCGGGTTCGAGTGAACCGCCCGCCGACGCCCAGTCGCCGGCGGCTGCCCCGGATCCTCGTACTACTGGCGGTCGCGGCCCTGCTCGCGCCGCTGTCCGCTGACGCAGCCGTCACGCTCCGCGGAGTCGACGCGAGCGGCTACCCGACGATCCGCGCGACGCTCGTCGCCCCGGTCGCCTCGGACCAGGCTCCGACGCTGACCGAGAACGGCCGCAAGGTCGTCGACCCGAACCTGCAGAACCTCGCGTCGTCCAAGAGCGTGGTCGTGGCCGTCGACCGCTCGCAGTCGATGGCGGGCGACAGGCTCGCCGCCGCCGTCGACGGCGCACGCGCGTTCGTGGCCGACAAGGCGGGCTCCGACCGCGTCGCGGTCGTCGTCTTCGGGAACAAGGCCGTGAAGCTGACCGGGTTCTCGTCGTCGACGATCGACGCGGACGACTCGCTCCGGACGATGTCGAACGACTCCAAGTCGGGCACCGCGCTCTACGACGCCCTTGCGCTCTCGACCAAGATGCTGTCCGGCGAGGGTGACCGCGCACGTGTGGTCGTCCTGCTCACGGACGGGAAGGACGTCTCCAGCCAGACGTCGCTGAAGGACGCGATCGCCGCGGCCAAGAAGGCCGGCGTGATCGTGTACCCGATCGGCATCGGCGCGTCGGCCGCAACCCGCGCGCCGCTCGAGCAGATGGCCAACGCCACCGGCGGCAACTTTCACGGCGCGGCCACCACCTCGGCGGTCTCGGGGATCTACTCCTCGATCTCCTCCGAGCTTCGCCGCACCTGGCGGATCGAGTACGTCACCGCCGCGCGCCCGGGCGAGGCCGCTGCACCTCCGCGTGTCGCTCGACCCGGAAGGCGCGGCCTCGACGAACGTGACGGTTCCGGGAAGCCTCGCGCCCGCCGACTCGGGCTCGCAGAGGCCTTCCCTCCCCCCTCTACTCGCCGATGGGCGGGCTCGTGCTCGCGCTGCTCGTCGCGTTCCTCGTGCTGAGCGCGGTCGGATTCGTGCTGACCGGGGCCAAGGGCTCCTGGGTCAAGGTCCGGCTGGCTCCACACGTCGAAGGCGGCAAGAATCGCCGGCGCCGGCGCGAGAAAGGCGAGCGCCTCGCCGCATTCGCGGGCCTCTTCCGCGCGACCGAGCAGGCGTTCGCGCACCGCGTCGTCTGGAAGAAGCTGACCCTCAAGCTCGACCGGGCGGACATCCCGCTGCGCACGGTCGAGTTCGTCTACCTGATGGCCGGTTGCGGGTTCCTCCTCACGTTCCTCGCGCTGCTCAGCGGGCGATCGTCGATCGGCCTGCTGATCGCGCTGGCCGTCGGCGCGCTCATTCCGTACGCGTGGGTGAGCTTCAAGGCGAAGCGCCGGATGAACGCCTTCGAGGATCAGCTTCCGGACCTGCTCGTCACGATGGCCGCGTCGCTCAAGGCCGGCCACAGCTTCAAGCAGGGCATCCAGACGATCGTCGAAGAGGGCCACGAGCCGGCCAGCAAGGAGCTCGGCCGCGTCATCAGCGACACGCGGCTCGGGCGCCCGATGGACGACGCGCTCGCCGAGACGGCCGAGCGGATCGGCTCGAAGAACTTCTCGTTCGTGATCACCGCCGTGACGATCCAGCGCCAGGTCGGCGGCAGCCTCGCCGGGCTGTTCGACATGGTCGCCGACACCGTGCGCCAGCGGCAGCAGTTCGCCCGCAAGATCAAGGGTCTGACCGCGATGGGCCGCGCGTCGGCCTACGTGCTGATCGGCCTGCCGTTCTTCATCGCGATCGCGATCACGGTGATGAACCCGAGCTACATGGACCCGCTCTACCACAGCCCGCAGGGCCACAAGCTGATCTTCATCGGCCTGATCATGATGGCGTTCGGCTCACTGCTCCTGAGGCGACTCGTGCAGTTCAAGGGATGACGCCGATGAGCCACCTGCCGACACCGACAACTCTCTGCCAGCACCTGGAGGTCAACTGATGCTGATCGTGCTCGCGCTCGCGCTCGGCTGCCTTGCCGCGGCCGCCTACTTCATCGGCGACGCGGTCACGCTCCCGGCCCGCGAGCGGCGCGTCTCGATGCGCCGAGCCGCGCGCTACGGCGCGTACCGCACCCAGCTCGCCAATGCGCCGAAGCCGTTCACCGAGCGCGTGCTCAACCCGCTCGGGAACCGGCTCGCGAAGTGGACGCTGAGGCTGCACCCGAAGACGACCGTCGACGGCGTCAGCACACGGCTTCTGGCCGCCGGGCTCACGATCTCGCCGAACACGTTCCTCGCGTTCAAGTCGGGCCTCTCGATCGTCGGCCTCGTCGCGGGCGCGTTCTTCGGCGGCGCGATCACCGGCCCCGGCGGCGTGCTCCTCTTCGCCATCGCCCTTGCCGGCTTCGGTTTCATCGCTCCGGACTTCTTCGTCTCGCACAAGGCGCGCGCCCGCAAGGAGCGGATCCGCGCCGAGCTTCCCGACGCGCTCGACCTGATGGCCGTGAGCGTCGAGGCGGGCATGGGCTTCGACGGCGCGATCGTCAAGCTGACCGAGCACATGGCCGGCCCGCTGGCCGACGAGTTCGCGCTGACGCTCAGCGAGATCCGGATCGGCGAGTCGCGCCAGGACGCGCTGAAGAAGCTCTCCGCGCGCGCCGGCACGCAAGAGCTGAGCTCGTTCGTCCGCGCGATCATCCAGGCAGACCAGCTCGGAATCTCGCTCGGCCGGATCCTGCGCGTGCAGGCGACCGACAGCCGCCTCAAGCGGCAGGCCGCAGCCGAGGAGAAGGCGATGAAGGCGCCGATCAAGATGCTCTTCCCGACCGTCCTCTTCATCTTCCCGGCCATGTTCCTGGTCATCCTCGGGCCGGCGTTCCTCAACCTCTCGAAGATCTTCTAACTCCGGACCGGAGGCGACGATGCCCGACAAACCCGACAGCCACGCAGCAGACACCGAGAAGGGCTTCGGCACCGGCCTGCGCGCGCAGCTCCAGCGCAGACGGGCCGACGCTCCGGAAGCACCGGCAGAGGAGATCGCCGCCGCCCCGGCTGCCCCGGGGGACTCCGTCTCCGATGACGTCGCATCGCTCATGGCCGACCTCGAGGCCGCGCAGAAGCGTGAGGCCTCGCTCCGCAAGGAGCTGGAGCACCAGGCGTCGGCGCACGAGGGCGAGGTCAGCACCGGCAAGGAGCTGGCCCACCGGAGCTCCGCGCTGGACGAGCGCGAGGCCAAGCTCGCCGAGTTCGAGGTCGAGCTGGAGGAGCGCGAGCGCCGAGTGCGCGACCAGCGCGAGGTCATCGAGACCGAGCACGCCCGCGTCGCCGACCTCCAGGCCGAGCTGGCCGCCGAGCACCAGCTCGCCGTCGAGCAGCAGCAGCAGGCCGATGCGCGCATGCGTGAGCTCACGAGCGTCGAGCGCGAGCGCGAGAAGTCGGCAGCCGGCCTGAACAAGCAGCTGTCCAACCTCGCCGACCGCGAGAAGAAGATCGAGCGCAAGGAGAGCGAGCTCGCAACGCGCGAGCAGGCAACCGAGGTTCGTCTCCAGGCCCGCGAGCGCGCGTACGACTCGCGCGAGAACGAGCTGCGCGCCCAGGAAAAGGCGCTCGCCGAGCGAGAGCGCAAGCAGGGCACGCGCGAGGCCGACATCAAGAAGGAGGCCGCGCGCCTGTCCGCCAAGGACGAGGCCCTCGGCGAGCGCGAGGCCGAGCTGCTCCTCAAGCAGGAGCGCATGCGGACCGACGCCGACCATTACGAGCGCGAGCTCTCCGAGAAGTCCCGCGTCGCCGAGAACGCGGACGCACGGCTGGCGGAGCTCGACCGGCGCGAGACCGAGCTGATCGCCCAGGAGGCCGACCTGCACCGGCTCCAGGCCGCGCTCGCACACCAGGAGGCCGACGCCAACAAGGGCCGCGACCTCGAGGAGTGGAACACCCGGCTGGACACGCTCGACCAGGAGCTCACCGCGCGCGAGGCCGAGCTTTCGAGCTACGAGTCGGTCACCGACTCGCAGAAGCAGCGGACCGACCGGCGCGAGAAGCGGCTCGGCTCGATGGAGGAGACGATTCGCGAACGGCTCAAGGAGCTCGACGAGCGCGAGGCCGACCTGGAGCTGCGCGAGGCGGGCCTCGAGGCCGACGTCGAGATCCGGACCGACCGGCTCGAGCGGCGTGAGGCGATGCTCGCGGAGCTCGAGGAGCGCCTCGGCAAGCAGGAGACCGAGCTCGCCGCGTACGTGGCGAAGGCTCAGTCCGAGATCCAGCGTCGCGAGTCGGACTGGTGGCAGAAACAGCTCGGCAGCGACACCGAAATTCCAGCGGCTTAGACGGTCGCACGGGCAAAGCCCGCACGACCTCTTTGGTCGGCGTCGCAAGCGAGCGCCTGAGACCGTAGACTCCTCGGCCCGTGCAGGGCCGGAGCCGCTTCGATGCGTGGAACTGGCCCTACGCCGTGCTCGCGGTCTGGGCCGCGTGGGCCGGGGCGGTCGTGGCCACCGTGGCGATCGGGATCGCCGCAGGCGCCTACGACCGGAGCAAGGGCGCGCCCGGGGCCTCGCTGTTCCCCTTCTTCTCGTGGGACTTCGGCTGGTACGAGGCGATCGCGAGCCACGGGTACGGCTCGGTCGTCAGCCAGCGATACGCGTTCTTCCCGCTCTGGCCCTGGCTGATCCGGGCCTCGGGCTCGATCCCGGACTGGCAGTGGGCCGGCGTCATCGCCCTCCTTGCGAGCGGGCTCGCGTTCCTCGGCGTCGCCGCGGGTAGCCCGGCGAAGCGGCCGCGCCAGGCGGCGGTCGCGCTCGCCTGCTGGCCCGGCTCGTTCGCGCTGCTGCTCGCCTACCCCGACGTGCTCGCCCTCGCCTGTGCGGCCTGGGCGGGAGCGCTCGTCCTGCAGCGCCGCCGCTCGCGGCCGTCCCGCTCGGAGCAGCCGCGGCGATGCTGCGCCCGACCGGCCTCGTGATCGCGCTTCCGCTCGCGCTACTCGCCCGCGGCCGAGGCCCCTCGTACTGGCTCGCAGCCGTAGCGCCGGTCGTCGCCGCGGCGGCCGTTGAGGTCGTCTTCTGGACGCGGAGCGGAGAGGCGGACGCGTTCTTCGACGCCCAGAAGCTCTGGGGCCGCTCGGGGCCGACGGGGATCGGCACGTGGGCGAAGCACGTCTGGGAACGAGCCTGGCCGCACGCCGCGCTCGTGTCCTGCTGCTGATCGTGGCCGTCGCGGTCGTCGCGCTCGCCTACCGCCGCCTGGGCCTGCTCCCGACCGTCGCCGTCGCCTACGTCTGCGCCGTCCCGGTGCTCCTCGCCGCGACGACGAGCCTCGCGACGTTCGTCGACAGCGTGCGCTGCGCCCTGATCCTCCCGCTGCTCGTCATCCTCTGGCGGCTCGGCCCCGCCTACCGGCCGTGGGCGGCCTACGCGACGGTCGTCGTGGCGACCCTGCTCGGCTCCGGGCTGATGCACAGCTTCGGCCGCCAGAGCCTGTTCGCGTTCCCGATCTTCTGGGCGCTCGGCGAAGGCCCCGCCTGGCTGCGCCGCCCGCCGCTCGCGGCCGCCGGCTTCGTCGCGAACCTCGGGATCGCGCTCCTACTGACTCGATTCGCGCCCTAGATCCGTAGTCTTGGGCCATGACCAACGCCACCCTTCACACCAACCACGGCGCCGATCGCGATCGAGCTCTTCGACGAGGACGCGCCGAAGACCGTCGACAACTTCGTCAAGCTGGCGCGCGACGGCTTCTACGACGGCGTCGTCTTCCACCGCGTGATCCCGGACTTCATGATCCAGGGAGGCGACCCGACCGGCACCGGCACCGGCGGCCCCGGCTACTCGTTCGAGGACGAGTTCAACGACCACAAGGTCGAGCGGGGCGCCCTCGCGATGGCGAACGCAGGCCCGAACACGAACGGGAGCCAGTTCTTCATCGTCACCACCGGGGCGACGCCCTGGCTCGACGGCAAGCACACCGTCTTCGGCCGCGTCACCGACGGGATGGAGGTCGCAGACGCGATCTCGACCGTGCCGACAGACTCGCAGGATAAGCCGCGCGAGCCGGTCGTGATCGAGCGCGTCGAACTGCCCGGGGCAAGCTAGGACCACCCGTCCCACGCGTCCACACCGCGAGCGCCGGCTTGGGGGTTCCATCGGTCCGGTAGAGACCGGTCCGGAACTTCGCGTCACCGGCGGTGTCGTTCAGCAGGAAGTTGAACATCCCGCCGATGTGCGGGTCCACGCGAGCCTGGGCGAGGAGTACCGCCATCCGGCGAGCCTGATCCGCTTCGGTCCCTTTGACGCAGCCACGAACCCTCGTGCTCTCGGTCTGGGACGTCCCCGACTCGGTCCACCAGATCCTGGGAGTGCCACCTGGGAGGTGTAGGCGCCGCAACGCCCCGTAGATGCGGCGCGTGTAGCGGGGCTGCCAGTTGCAGTAGGCGTGGTACGCGAAACCGTCCATGATCGGCCGCCGGTAGCGGCGCAGCCGGTACCAGCGCCTGATCTGACCGGCAACTCCTTCGGGGCTCCACCGGTCGTCGATGTTGCCGCTGAACCCAAAGCCGAGCACCTCGACGCCGAGCGGGTGAACCGCCTCGTAGGTGGCCGAAAGCAGGTCGAGGTACAGGATCGCCGTGGGGCCGCGGAACGGGATCGAGGACGGGTGGGCCGCATCCCTCCGCTGGGCACAGGGAAAGACGCAGAGATCGGGCTCGTTCCAGACCTGCACTTCCCGGATGTTGGGATGCGCCAGGACGAGCTCGCGCACCACGTCCGCATATTTCGTGGGGAAGCCCGCCCACTGCCGGGTGGGCCCGATCACCTGGGCGAGCACGCTTCGGTCGGACGGAATGTTCCAGATGCTCCGATCGGGAGCGCCGAGGTCGATCCAGACACCGATCTGGTTGCTCGCCGGGAGCAGCTCCGTCCGTGCCGGATTCCAGTCGAGCCGCAGGTTGTCGTCGTTGACGCCGAAGACGGTGCCCGTCGACGCGGTCGTCGAGGGCTTCGCCGCCGCGAGAACGAGAACCGCCACCAGCGAGACGAAAGCGACGGTCCTGACCGCGCGGGTGGATCGTCTTCCGCGACGCTCAGCAGGCCGTGCCCTGGCAACGCTCAGTGAACTCCTCCTCGCCCGCCTTGTAGGTCGTGTGCCGGGGGGAACGCAAGAATAGGCTTTCAATGCTGTCGGCTAGGCCTGGGCGGGCTCGGCCCGCGCCGCTAGGACTGCGCGGTCTCGCGAATCCAGACCGCGAGCGCGGGCTTGGCGGTTCCGTCCGGCCGGTAGAAGCCGGTCCGGAACGCGGTGTCGCCGACCGTGTCGTTCAGGAGGAAGTTGAACATCCCGGCGATATGGGGGTTCCTCTGCGCCTGGCGTAGAAGAGACCGCAGCCGGGCCGCCTGGTCGGACTCGGATCCCTTGGCGCAGTCGGGCACGCGAGGGCTCGTCGTCTGCGTCGTTCCGGACTCGGTCCACCAGATCTGCGGCGTCCCGCCGGGTAGGCGCAGGCGCCTCAGCGCGCGGTACACGCGGTGGGTGTACCGCGGCTGCCACTTGCAGTACGGGTGGTAGGCGAAGCCGTCCATGATCGGACGCCGATAGCGGGCCTCGATCCATCTCACGCTGATCTGCTCACCGCCCTCGACCCCACGAGCGACGGGGACGCGACCACCGTGTACCCGGTACCAGCGCCGGATCTGGTGGGCGACCCGCTCTGGGCTCCACCGGTCGTCGATGTTCGAGCTGAGCCCGAAGCCGAGCACCTTCACGCCGAGCGGATGGATCAGGTCGTACGTGGCCGCGAGGAAGTCCAGGTAGTGCATGGCCGCCCTTCCGCGGAGGCCGGGCGCCGCGACGTCGGCGGCAGCATCGCGCCGCATGCAGGGGAACGAGCAGAGGTCGGGCTCGTTCCAGACCTGCACCTCACGGATATTGGGATGCGCGACGACCAGGTCGCGAACCGCGCGCGCGTACTTGGCCGGGTCACGCGCCCAGTCGGACCAGCTCCCGAGCACCTGGGCGAGGACGTCCCGGTCGTCGGGTACCTGCCAGTCGTCGCGGTCGGGCGCGCTGAGGTTGACCCACACGCCGACCTGGTTGCCCGCCGGAAGCTGTTCCGTTCGTGCGCGGCTCCAGTCGTGTCGGAGGTTGTCGTCGTTGACGCCGAACACCGGGCCAGTCGTGCCGGTGGACGAGGGCCTCGCCGGTCCGACCGCGAGAAAGGCCGCGAACGCGACGAGCGAGAACGGCGCGAGTGGCCTGTCTTCGGCGATGCTTGACAGAACGCGCCCCCGGTGCCGGAAGCACGTTCCGGCCGCAGGCTGGAACGCTCAGTGAACCCCTCCCCGCCCGCCTTGTAGGTCAAGCCCGGGAGGAACGCAAGAACAGGTTTTGGCCGGGTGAGGCTAGGCCTCGGCGGGGGCAGGCTCGGCGTCGGCGGGAATGCCCTCGTCGTCGGCGACCCGCGCCTCGGCCGAGAGGTTCGGGAGCCACTCGAGCCAGGTCGGGAAGTACCAGTTCCACTTGCCGAGCAGCTTCATCGTCGAGGGCAGGAGCACCGCGCGGACGATCGTCGCGTCGAGCAGGATCGCGACGGCCAGGCCGAAGCCCATCTGCTTCAGGTCGATCTGGCGAAGCGTCCCGAAGATGGCGAACACCGCGACCATCACGATCGCGGCGCTCGTGACCGTGCCGGCGGTCGTGACGATCCCGCGCTGAACGGCCTCCTCGGTCGACATGCCGCGGTCGACCAGCTCCTTGATCCGGCTGACGATGAAGACGTGGTAGTCCATCGAGAGGCCGAAGAGCAGGACGAACAGGAACAGCGGCAGCCACGACGCGATTCCGCCGTTGGACTTGAAGTCCAGCAGGCCCTCGGCCCAGTGCCCCTGGAACGTCAGCACCAGGAGGCCGTACGCCGCGCCCACGGAGAGCAGGTTCAGGATGATCGCCTTGATCGGGATCACGATCGACCGGAACGTCATCAGCAGCAGCAGGAACGCGAGCCCGAGCACGAACGCGAACACCAAGGGCAGGTGCGTCCGCATCAGGTCGTTGAAGTCGCGGTTGCCGGCGGTCTCGCCGCCGACGGCGACCTCGACGCCCGGCACCTCGCCGATCGTCGCCGGGATGATCTCGTTCCGCAGCCGGGCGAGCGCGTCGTAGGCGGTCTGGCTGCGGCTGTCGGTCGACGCGATCGGCATCGTGATCCGCGCGATCGTGCCCGCGCTGTTCATCGTCAGGTCGACCGGGAGCGCGACCTTTCCGGTCTTGAGCGCCTGCTCGCGCATGGCCCAGAGCGCCTCCTGCACCTGCGTGCTGTTCAGGTCGTCGCCCTTGACCACGACGACCATCGGCACGGGCGAGCCGGGGAACGCCTTCTCGACCCGGTCGACGGTCTTCACGATCGGGATCGACGGCGGCAGGTCGGTGATGCTCGGGAACTTCGTGCTCAGGTGGAAGGCCGGGATCGCCAGCGCGACCAGCAGCCCGGCCGACATGAGCGCCGAGAGCCACGGGTAGCGCAGGACCGGCCGCAGCACGGCGTTCCAGGCCCGCGAGCCGTGCTCCGAGGCCTCACGGTGCAGAAACGGGATCCGGCCGCGCTCGATGTTGTCGCCGAGCCGGTGCATCAGCGCCGGGAGAACCGAGAGCGAGCCGATGATCGCGACCGCGACGACGATCATCGTCCCGACGCTGATCGACTTGAACGTCGGGTCGCCTGCGACCAGCATCCCGGCGATCGCGACGAGCACGGTCGCGCCGGAGATCAGCACCGCCTGGCCCGAGGTCATCGCCGTGCGTAAGAGCGCGTCGTGCGGAGAGCGACCGCGGGCGCGCTCCTCCCGTTCGCGCTTGAGGTAGAAGAGCGAGTAGTCGACCCCGACCGCCATCCCGACGAGCAGGATCACCGACTGGGTCGCATCGGACGCCGGAATCGCCTGGCTCAGGATGGCCGAGAGTCCGATCGCGGCGAGCACGCCCGAGAACGCGAGCAGCACCGGGATGCCCGCCGCGACGAGCGAGCCGAATGCAAAGAGCAGGATGATCAGCGTGGCCGGGACGGCGAGCTTCTCGGCCCGCGTGAAGTCGTCGCCGAGCGTCTTGTCCAGTGCCTTCTGCGCGCTCGCGTCGCCGAACTGCTCGACGATGAAGCCCGGGTTCGCCTTCTGCGCCGCGGCTGTCGCGTCGAGGGCGCCCTGGACGTGGTCGTGCGCGTTCTCGGCCTCGCCCTTGATGTCGAAGCGAACGAGCGCCGAGTGCTGGTTCTCGGAGACCTGGCCCTGGCTCTTCGAGATCGCGTCGAGCGGCGAGACGATCGCCGTCACCTCGGGAACCTGCTTCAACCGGTCGACGACGTCGTTGATGACCACGCGGAACTGCGGGTCGCGCGCGACGTGCTCGGTGCTCTGGATCAGGACCGACTCGGAGGCCGGCTGCTTGAAGTCGCCGCTGCCGAGGATCTTTTGGGCCCGCCCGGACTCGCCGTCGCCCGAGTCGGAGTCGAGCAGCTTGTTCGTCCCGAGCGCGGTCCCGAGGAAGACGGCCGCGACGACGAAGATCAGCCAGCCGAAGAACGCCGTCTTCCAGTGCCCGGCGCTCCAGCGCCCGGCGCGACCTGCGAGGTTTGTCCTCTCCACCAGCCAGCTCCCCCGTCGCTTCCCCGGGAGGCTAACGGCCCTCGCCGCGGACCGCTAATCGGGTGCGCCGTGCTCCCGCTTCGCCTCTTCTTCCATCCGCTCGAGGCGCGTGTAGTAGTCGGGAAACTCGTTCAGGTGGGCGAGTGCGATCTTGCCGGTCACGACGGCGTCGTCACCGGTCACGTTCGTCGACGGGTCATGGAGGCCGTGCTCGAGCTCGACGTCCATGCCCGTCCGGAACTGCTCGACGTCGAAGGGCGCCGTCTCCCAGTCGATCCCGATCTGCTCGCCGATCTGCCGGGCCTCCTCGGCGGTGAAGCTCTTGCCGGACACGGCTGCAGTCTATGCAGCTCGAGCGCCCACTCATGAGCAAGTCGCGCTTCCGCCCTTGCCGTCGGACGGTAGACGGCCGCCAGGGTCGAGAAAGAATGGCAATGAGGCGACCCTCACTCCAAGATTCATGGTCAGCTCGTAGGTGCCGGGCGGCAGCGTTGCCTGAGCGGCGCCCAGGAACACCCGCTGACTGTTCGATCTGAGCTCGATCCGCACATCCCCGCCCCCGGAGCATCCGAATGGCACAGTCGCACCGGAGACGGTGAAATCGACCGTGATGGCAGCGAGGGCGTCTGCTTCTGCCGACGCGTCGAGCCTGACGCAGCAACCCAACTCCGGGTCGGGGGCCGAGCCCTCCGTCTGCGTCGTGTTGGCGTCCGCCGAAAGGGTGGCCGCCACGGTCAGATGTCCGTTGGTGACGGAGACATCGGCTTCGACACTTGCCTTCGCGTTGGCGGACGCCATGGCGCCGCCGTCTCCAGTCGCTAGCTGGGTCGGCAGGAGGACCTGGGACGGGAGCGAGCCGAGTCCCTGCTTCGGGTCGGACAGCCCGAGGGGAGGAGGGCAGTCGCAACTGCCGTCGACCCGGGCTGCCCGGGCCTGCCCGCTCGCCTGAGCGTCCTGACCGCGAAATGTGACGGTGATCGTGCCGCTCGACACCACGTTGACAGTCGCCGAGTCCTTCGCGGTCGGATCCTCGTTGCTGGTCGCGGTGACCGTGAAGGTGCCCGGGGTCTGCGGAGCCGTGTAGAAGCCGGTCTGGTCGATCTTGCCGCCGCCGGTCTTCGACCAGGTAACCGACGTGTCGTTGACTCCGGTGATGAGAGCGGTGAACTGCATTGTCCCGCCGGTCGGTAGCTGAACCGTCGGAGGCCCGACGAGGACGTGCACGTCCGGTTTGATCGTGATCTTGGCGAAGCCCTCGACCGGGCCGGTGCCGTCGTCGAAGGTGGCCGTGATCCGGGCGACGGAAGGATGGTTGTCCGTGGGCGCCGTGTAGTCGACGCCCGTTTCTCCGTCGGCGTCGGTGATCCCCGAGCTGACGGAGAGCGAGCCCGTGCCGTCGAGTGTGTAGGTGACAGTTCCGTTGACCATGCCGTCGCCGGCCAGGAGCGTCTTCAGGTGCACGGTGACTCCCGGTTTGATGGTGGCGTCGGATTGCAGGTCGATCCGTGCACGCACGGGAGTGGTGTCGGCCTTCTGGTCGGAGAGCGCTTTCAGCGTGTCGTCTGCAGCGGCGGCCTGCAGGTCGGCCTGCAGCACGAAGGCGCGATTGCCGAGCGAGGTTGGGTTGACGATCGTCTTCAGGTGCCCGTCCTTCACCACGGTCGGCGGGATCACGACCTCGGTCTGGTCGAACAAGGTGAGCACGAGGGGGATCGAGTGGTTCGGGTCGGACGCGTTCCAGAAGACGACCCCGACGTCGGCCGCGTATGAGTTGTCGTGAAGGAAGGCGAGCTTGGGCGCGTGGGTGATGCCCTCGATCTTCACGTGGGCGCACGAGGAGGGGAGGGAGGGCGCGGGTGGGAGCCGCCGCCCCGCGGGGGTGATCGTGTTCTCGATCGCCAGGCGTATTGCCGGCCCTTGCTCGATCGCCTGGAGGTCGGCCGACAGGCGCAGGACCGGCCGGAGCGCTGCGAGCGGGTTCGCGCCTGCGCCGGTGCAGCCGGCGAGCGCCAGATCGGCAATGTGGGCTGCGTCGTCGGTCGCGTTTCTCTGGGCGAACGCCATCTCGCCGGAGAAGCTCCCTGCGAGGTGGTAGGACTCGACGAAGCCCGTCCAGGAGACCCATTCGCCGAGCGCGAGCTCGAGGTTGTCGAGACTGTCTCCGACCGACAGGAGGCCGGTCCGCACGGAGTGGTCGAACCAGTCGGCGAGCGCGAGCTCGATTTGACGGCTTGGATCGGTGCCGTTCAGTCGTGCCTGGTACTCCGCGGCTGCGATCCGCTGCTCGGCGAGCTCTTCAGCTGGCGTCGGCTCGTAGCCGAGCGTCTGCTCGACCTCGGTCAGCGTCGCGTTCGCGGCTCCCCCGCCGCTGAAGTGCTGAATCTGGAGCACGATCGGGCCGCTCGAGAGGTCGTTCCGCTTCAGGTGGAAGCCGGTGCCGCCTGCCGTGAAGCCGAAGCCGACGATCTGGCTGTCGAGGACCCCGGGCGGGCGCGGGATCGTCAGCGTCGCGGGAATCAGGAAGTGCAGGCCTTCCGGCTCCATCTGCACGGCGCCGATCAGATCGTGGAAGGGCGAGCCGCCGATCGAGCTGAGCGGGGTGAGGGTGATCGTCTGCTGGTCGTGCAGCGCCCCCGCCGGGACGCTCAGCGTCATCCCCGAGGCCGTGATCGTGCCGCCGGCCGGTCCGATCGCAGCGCTTGTCGCATGCGCCTCGTCCTTTACGGGCGTGACGTTGCCGTCGAAAGTCGGATTGCGGGTATTCGTGATCGTGCAGCGCCAGTCGTCGCCTGCTTCGACCGGGATGTCCTGCAGGCTGGTGGTGCTGCTGGTGAGCGGGCCGGCCTCGTTGGTGCCGACGCAGTCGATCGCGGTCGTGTAGTCGGCGAGCGTGCCGCCGGCCGACGCGGTCTCGGAGATGCTGTGGCTGCCGGCCGGGACGCTGACCGCACCGGTGGTGCCACCGTCGCCGGCGCCTGCCTTCTTGACCGTCCCGTCGACCAGGAGGTCGAAGCGGCCGCTGTCATCGGCCGGGACGAGCTTCTTGGTGACGGTGATCGTCCCCTGCGGGGAGGCAGGCTTGCAGGGCACGAAGCTCGTCGCGACGAGCGCCGTGCTCTTGCCGACGAGCTCGGGTGTCAGGAGCCTGGGATTGCCCCTGCCGTTCGTGCCGTAGACGAAGACGGCGTTGGCGAACAGGAAGGCTCCGCGTGCGATCGGCCGCCTCTTCCTCTCGCCGATCTTGATGCCGCCTGCGGTCGCGACGAGCACGCCGCGGTCGGGATCCCTGAGGTCGCCGTAGACGAGCACGCTCGCCGGGCTGGCGATCGTGTTTCCGCCCGGCCTGGCGCCGGCCGGGATCGAGATCGAGAACGGCCCCGCGAGCGGAGTCGTCCGGTCGAGCGCCTTGCCACAAGGAAGCGCCGGGTCGGTCGAGAGCGAGGTGCGTCCGGAGTCGAATGCGGGAGTCCAGAGGCGAGCCTTTCCGGAGCCGTCGTCGCCCCAGGCGACGGCGCGGTGGCCGGCGCCCAGCGAGTCCTTCGCCTTGAAACCTCCGTCCGCGGCCTCGGCCACGACGCCGTCACCCGCGGCAAACCGCAGCTTGCCCGCGCTCGCGTTGCGCAGCACACGGACGTTGACCTGCACGCCCGGCCGGTCCTTGCGCACGTCCTTGAAGCTGCCGAAGCCGGAGGGCAGATCGATCTCCATCTCGTCGCCCACCTGGGCCCAGGCCGACTGGGTCGCGCCTGCAACCGAGGTCAGCAGCGGCACGCCGACCAGCACGCTCAGGGACAGCAGGATCAGGGCCTTTGGGTGACGCGCCAGCATCTCCACACCTCCGCTCGGGGCTCGTTCGATCGTCTGTCCGAGGCTATGCCGCGGCGGATCGGAGCGAAATCGTGGAGATCCACATGGTTTAGGCGCTCACGACGGTGTGTCGCTGCTCGCGAGCCGGCTCGCGAGCTCGGTTCGAGACCGTATGCCGAGCTTGGCGTACACGTTGGAGAGGTTGGCCTCGACCGTTCTCACTGTGATGAAAAGCTTCGCCGCCACCTCCTTGTTCGAGAGCCCGCCGGCGACGAGCTCCGCGACGCGCCGCTGGGTCTCGCTCAGCTCGCCCGACGAGCGGGTTCGTCCAGGGATGCGGGCGAGCTCGGCCGCGGCATTCTCCGCCCACAGAACGGCGCCGAGCGCGTCGAAGGCCTCGAGCGCATCTGTGAGCATCGCGCGCGCGTCCGCTCTGCGCTTGGCGCGGCGGAGCGCAGCGCCGTAGGCAAGTTGAGTTCGAGCTCGCTCGAACGGGCTCGCGGCGCGCTCGTGCTCTTGCAGCGCCTGTTCAAAGGCCTCCAGCGCAGCGTCCAGGTCGCCCTCTTGTCGCAAGCAGCATCCCTCGGCAGCGGCCCGCGGTCGCAAGAGCCCACGGATTGTCGAGCGCGCGCCCTCCTTCCTCGAGCGCCGCGAGCAGCGGCCGCGCCTCGTCGGGGCGGCCGGCCGCCAGCAAGGCCTCCACCGCGTCCGGCAGGAGCGGGCGGACGCCCGGGTTCCGGTAGCCGCTCTCGAGGAGGGCGCATGCCGCGGGTGCGAGGAGCTCCGCGGCGGCCGCCGAGTTACCGCAGGAGAGCTCGGCGAACCCCTGAACCGCGCGGAGCATGGCCGAGAGGAATGATGACCCTTGCGACTCGATCGTTGCCAGGCCCTCCACCGCTGCGGTTCGCGCCTCGTCGACCCGGCCGAGATGTGCATCGACGAGCGCACGTGCGTACGAGGCGACTCCGCGATGGAAGTCGAGCCGATCAGCCTGCTGTTCGAGTTCATGGGCCATGCTGCTCGGCCCGCGCCCAGTTCCCGGCCCGGACCTCGAGTTGTGTCAGGTGGCTGAGGATGTTCCTGCACTCGAACTCGTCGCCTAATTCGCGGGCGCGGGCGAGGGCGAGCTCGAGCCGATCGCGAGCATCGTCGAGCCGATCTGCGTACATGAGCCTGAGCGCGTAGATCTGGGCAGGGCCGTAGTGGGCCGGCGCGGCCACGGCCGCCTGCTCCAGTGCGACGCCGTGTTCCAGCAGCCCGGGAGTGATCTCGCCGGTGTAGGTCTCGAAGTGGCCGACGACGCCGAGGGACTGGATGAGAAGCGCCTCGTCGCCGCAATCCTCGGCGAACCGAGCCCCGATTCGCGCGTGCTCGAGCGCCAGGCGAAGGTCGCCGAGGATCATCAGGTGCTCCGCCAGCTCCCGATGAACGTCAGCGAGCACCCGCGAGTCTGTGCCGACCTCTTGCAGCGCGCGCTCGCAGAGCTCGCGGGCCAGCTCGCTATCCGCCTCGACCTCGGCCAGGAGGACGAGCGCACTCGCTCGCAAAGCACCGGGAGGTGAGCTGTCGACGAGGTCCTGCAGGATCGACCGAGCTCGGTTGACGTCCCCGATGAGCGATCCGTGCCTTGCCGACTCGAGGCGCCGACGGGCTCTGTTGTCACTCAACTCGGGTGGTGTGAGGGTCGCGGCCAGCTCGAAGAGCTCTGCCGCCGCCTCCGCGCCTCCGCGGGCGGCCGCTGCCTCCGCAGCTTGCTCGAGCTGCGCGGCGACGGCCTCGTCGGGCGCATCCGCGCCGAGTCCCAGCTGCCGTGCCCGTTCTTCCGGATCCGAGGTCGCCTCGGCAACGCGCAGGTGCGCTTGCCTGCGCTCCTCCGGTGTGGCGAGCCCGTACGCAACCGATCCGATCAGCGGGTGCGTGAAGCGCAATCGCTCGCCGTCGGCCTCGAGCATCGACTGGCGAACGGCCTCGCCGAGACCGTCGCTCCCGCCGGCCGCCCTCTCGACCAGCGACGTGACTGCATGCGAGGACGAGGCGACGAGCACGATCGCATCCAGGGCCTGCGGAGAGAGCTCGGATAGACGCTCGCTCAGCAGGTCGCCGAGGCTTCCGGGCACGTCCAAGGGAGCTCCATCGGCGAGCGAGCCCCGGCGCTCAGCCGCGGCCGCGATCTCGAGCGCGAAGAAAGGATTCCCGCCCGACATCCGATGCAGCTCGACGAGCCTCGCGCGCGAGAGCTGGAGCCCGAGGCGTGAGCGAAGAAGGCTGCCGAGCTCGTTTTGCAGGAGGGGGGCGGCACGCAGCGATTCCACTCGGTCCCCTCCGAACCCTCGCGCCAGCCCGAGCGGAGGCTGACCGCCGCCGTCGCTCCGACGCGCGATGAGAACGCGGACCGGGAGATCCGCTGCCCGGCGGACTGTGAACTCGAGCGCGCTCGCCGTGGCGGGGTCGAGCCATTGCACGTCGTCGATCGCGACCAGGAGTGGTGCTCGGTTGGAGAGCTCTCGTACCGCCGAGAGCACCGCCCGGGCGAAGACGACCCGCTCGGTCGGCTCGGTGGGCTGGACGCGCACGAGTGCGGTCTCGAGCGCAAGGCGCTGCGGCGGCACGAGCACGGGCAGGACGTCGTCCAGAACGGGCTCGAGCAAATCGCCGAGAGCAACAAACGGAAGCGACGCCTCGCTCTCGGCCGGCTGGCACCGCAGAATGCAGAATCCCTGCTCGCGCGCTGTCTCGACGGCATGCTCCCAGACGGTTGTCTTACCGATCCCCGCCTCGCCTTCGAGAACGAGCGCCGCGGCGCCGGTGACGCCGGGATCGAGGAGAGCGGCAATGGCCTCGAGCTCGCGCTCGCGCCCGACGATCGCCGCAGATCCCCTCATGGGCGGAGTTTAGGAGGGTTCCTGCTCCTTGTATCGCTTATTGCGAGGGCGAGAGTGACGCCTAGGCCTGGATCGCCTCGACCACGCGAGTCGCGCCGATATCCGCGCGGGCGACGGCGTCCGCAACGGCACTCGCCGTCTCGGCCTCGTAGACGAGGAGACAGCTGCCGTCCTCGGGGACGAAGACCGAGCGGAGGAGCCGTACGGATGTGCCGTCTCGTTCCAGCCTGGCGCAGGCCTCGCGGCACCGTTCGCCGATCAGCCGAATGTCGTCGTACTCCGTGTCCGCGGGGCGGAGCTCGACCAGGAAGCGTGTTTGCGGAGTCCGCTCGTCTCGTCTCACGCTTCCAGCCTAGGGTGAGCGAGCCGCGGGCGAAATCCGGGAGATCCACATCGTTTTGATTGAAAGAAGCCGAGCGAACTAAGGTTGCCGCATGGCATCGGCGAGCCGCCCGGACGGCACCGCGCGCGACGCGATCGTCGTCGGCGGGGGCCACAACGGGCTCGCGTGTGCCGCATACCTCGCGGGTGGCGGGCTCGACGTGCTCGTGCTCGAGCAGCGCGCCGCGCTCGGCGGGGCGGCGGTCACCGAGGAGCCATGGCCCGGCTACCGGATCTCGACGGCCTCGTACGTCGTCAGCCTGATGCCGCCGCAGATCGTGAGCGACCTCCGGCTGGCCGACCACGGCTACCGCGTGTCGATCCTCGAGCCGGACTACTACGTCCCGTTCCCGGACGGTACGACGCTGACGATGTGGGGCGACATGGCCCGCACCCGGGAGGAGATCTCGAAGCTCTCGAAGCACGACGGCGACGCGTATCCCGAGTTCGACCGCTACTTCGAGCGGCTTGCCGGGTTGCTTCGAGACCTGCTCTTCGTCGTCCCGCCGAACCTGCGGCTGGGCGACCTCCCCCGCTGGCTCCGCCTCGGCGCGCAGCTGCGCCACTGGAAGGGCCGAGACGTCGCCGAGCTTCTCCGCCTCTTCACGCTCTCCGCGGCCGACCTGCTCGACGAATGGTTCGAGGACGAGCGCGTCAAGGGCGCCCTCGGCACGCAGGCGGTGATCGGCGCCTGGGGAGGCCCGATGACCCCGGGATCGGCCTACGTGCTGATGCACCACTGGATCGGCGAGGTCGACGGCCACTCCGGCGCCTGGGGCTGGGTCCACGGCGGGATGGGTGGAGTCAGCGGCGCGCTCGCGGGCGCCGCCCGCGCCGCCGGAGCCGAGCTGCGCACCGACGCCCCGGTCCGGCGAGTGGTCGTCCGCAACGGGAGGGCCACCGGCGTCGAGCTCGAGTCCGGCGAGGTGATCGCCGGGCGCCTCGTCATCTCGAACGCCCACCCGATCACGACCTACCGCGACCTCGTCGGCGAGGGCGAGCTCCCGGACGACGTCGTGCGCGACATCCGCCGCTTCCGCACGCGCTCGGGGTCGGTCAAGGTGAACGTCGCGCTGAGCGAGCTCCCGCGCGTCGCCGGCTGGGAGGGCGAGATCCCGGGCGACCCGCACACGGGCCTGATCGCAATCTCACCGTCGATCGAGTACCTCGAGCGAGCCTGGGACGACGCGAAGTACGGGCGCACGTCGGCCCACCCGTACGTGGAGACGGTCTTCCCGACCGTGCTCGAGGACGGCCTCGCGCCGGAGGGCAAGCACGTGATGCTCGCGTTCACGCAGTTCGGCCCGTTCGAGCTCGCCGAGGGCTCGTGGGACGACGAGCGCGAGCGCTACGGGAAGCGCGTGGTCGAGACGCTCGGCCCCTACCTGCCGGGGATCGAGAAGCTCGTCGAGCACATGGAGGTGCTGGCCCCGCCCGACCTCGAGGAGCGCTTCGGCCTCCTCGGCGGCAACATCTTCCAGGGCGAGATGAGCCCCGACCAGCTGTTCTCGCTGCGGCCCGTCTTCGGGTACGGGGACTACCGGTCGCCGATCTCGGGCCTCTACCTCTGCGGCTCGGGCACGCACCCGGGCGGAGGCGTCATGGCCGTCCCCGGCCGCAACTGCGCCCGCGTCGTGCTCGGCGACGCGCGCCGCGATCGGGCCATCGACCGGGTCCGCCGCGCGACACGCGCCCGCTAGCGCCCGCGAGACCGCGCAGGCGATCGCCTACCATGCCGTGATGGCCAGAGTCGACAACCCGAGCGGCACCATGAGGCGCGAGGACGTGATCGACCTCACCGTCGGAGACGTCATGATCCCGCGGCCGAAGACGCTCCCGGCCGATTCACCGGTCTCCGAAGTTCGAGAGCTGCTCGAGCGTCGCGGCGTCCGGACCATCCTCCTCGCCGAGGACGGCGCGTTCAGAGGCGCCATCGAGCGAGGCGGGCTCCCGGCGAGCGCTGCCGACGACGAGCCTGCTTCCCGGTATGCGGATCTCGAGCCGCCCAGCGTCACGCCGGAAACGCCTATGACCGAGGCGATCGAGCTGCTCGAGCGCGCCCGCGAGCCGCGGCTGATCGTCCTCGACGATGACGGCGTTACCCTGCTCGGGCTCGTCTGCGCGAAGCCCGGCGCACAGACGTTCTGCGTTCGCTGAGCGACCAGCGGCGACGTCCTTAGCCGACCACCTCGACCTGATACGCGGCCATCCCGGAGACGGCGTTGACGACGATCCGAAACGGTCCCGTGATGATCGGCGTGACCATGCCGTAGGCGTCCGCCGCCGGGGTCTCGTCCCAGGCCACGAGGCCGCCGTTCTGGTCGTAGATGTGCAGGTCGAAATCGACGTTCGGCTCAGTCGGATGCACGCTGAACGAATAGGTACGGCCGCCCTGCAGGACGACGTCGAGATACTCGGCTTGCCCTGTTCCGATTAGTCCGGCTCCGACAACAGGCATTCGCGCTCCTCCCTTTCACCTTCGGCCGTTGGCCGAGGTCGATGTGTTGGCCTGGACGAGCGCAGGGCGCCGTGCCGCCAGAGGCACGCCCTTGGATCGCCCGCCCTCGCGCGAACGTCGTTCACCCGGTCAAACCGCCGAGATCCGAGCCGCAGCAACTCAGGCACGTCCCGATTCACGGACAAAACGCCTTCCGTTGCGTTCGCTACGAGCGTGAACCTAACTGCCCGGTCCCCGGCTGGTCAAGACCCGCCGCAGAGCTGACGCTCGGCGCCGGCTAGTCCACGCAGGCCCGGCAGACGCGGTCTCGCATCAGCCGCCCACAGGCGGGACACCGCCGCGGCTGCCGCGCCTCGAGAAGGCCCTTGCGCACTCCCATCCGGATCATGGCGGCGCCGACGCCGGTCGTGACGACGCTGAGGAGTGCGAGATGCTGCGCGAGCCCGTTCATGCCTGTGCTCTTCAGACGGGCTCCGGACGCGTTAGTTGGCGCAGGCGAGCGGCGCGGTCGCGGCTATCGTCGCGCGGTGTGGTCATGGCTGAGCAGATTCCGCGTCTGGGTCGCGAACCGAAAGCTCTTCCTCTGGGCGGAGAACTGGCTCGACCCGGAGCCGCGCCGCAGGCGGCGCAAACGCTGGAAGTAATGGCTAGAGCGCCATCGGAGCTAAGCCGACGGCACGCCCGGACTCTCGACGAACGAGCTGATCCGCCGCTACCGCGGCAGGCGCTGATCCAGCCCGGCGACCGCGTCGCCGGGCTGGATCGTGTCACGAGGTCAACGGTGGTGACCACGCCTGACGCTGATCGTGCCCTGGAAGCAGGTGCCGCTCGGCGACTGCGCGCAGTTGCTGATGACGTCGAACTTCACGTGGACGTGTGCGCGCTTCATGAAGCCGTCGACGACGCGGCCGTCGAGTACCGCCTTGAGGGTGGTGAGGTCTTCCGTGCCCTTGACGTGCGCGGTGAACGAGCGGGCCGGGTCGGGAGCGATCACGATGTAGATGGCATCGAGGTAAACGGTGTTGCCGGTCACTGTGCGCTCGTACACCGCCCCTCCGAACTTGCCGACGATGTCGCCTCCGACGACGCCGACCAGGTTCGGCAAGCCGGGTGCGATCCACTTCGTGTACGTGAGCTCGAGGTCGGCCGGACCCTTGCCGTGGTGCCCACTCCGTGTATGCGTCTGGGCCGAGGCCGCCGCGATGCTTGCGGCCACGACCAGGACCGCGATCAATCCGAAGATGCGCATAGCTGTTCTCCTTTGCGTTTGGCGACGAGTTCGATGACGGCCACGATTCGGGCGAACGGCACCCCGGCCAGCTCGTTGATGCGCCGGACGCTCTCCGGGTTCGGCGCATGGAACCGGCAGAGGCACGATTCGTCGGAAGGGAGGTAGAGCGAGCCGAGATACGAAACGTCCGCGTCGTCTCTCGGGATCCGTGCGAGTGCCTCCTCGAGCCACGCGCGATCGCGGCCGGGGAGGTATCGCTCTACGAGATAGGTCGTCATCACGCTCCACGATGGGCATGCGCCCGGGTGCGAACAACCGTCCGAACCGGTGGATTTACGCGACCGGGGCTGCGGCGATATAGGCGGCGAGCTCCGTGCGGGAGGTGACGCCCAGCTTGCGGTAGACCTTCGAGAGGTTCCAGGCGACCGTGTTCGGGCTCAGGCTGAGCTCGGCGGCGACCTCGCGGTTCCTGCGGCCGGCGACGACGAGCTCGACGATGCGCCGCTCGGTCTCCGAGAGCTCGCCCTCGTGGGCGACTCGCCCGCCGATCCGGCGCGAGCTCCGAGCGCGCGTTTTCCAGCCAGATCCGCGCACCGAGCTGCTCGAAGATCTCGGCCGCGCGTTCCAGGGACTCGCGTGCGGCGCGCTTGTGCTGCGCCTTGCGCTGCACCGTTCCGAGTGCGAGCAGCGTCCGGGCGAGCTCGAAGGGACTCGCCTGCTGGGGCGGCACCGGGTCTGCCGCCGCCGCTTCGAGCGCGACGATCGCCGGCTCGAAATCTCCTCGCGCGGCCTGAAGAAGCCCACGGCAGCGAGCGGCAAGCGGAAGAACGGCGGTGTCCGCCTCCGCCGCGTAGTCGTCGAGCAGCATGAGCAGCCGCTCCGCCGTAGGGAGGTCGCCGATCGCGATCAGGGCCTCGATCGCGACTGAGCCCGCAAGGCCGGCGAGGGCCTCGTCCAGCACCTCGAGATCGGCGAACTGCGGCTCGACCTGCCGCCAGCTCGCAGCGGCATCGCCGCACGAGAGCTCGAGCAGCGCGAGGGCATGGTCGAGGTGGTCGGGATGCCGACCGTTCGTCCGCTCCGCAACCTGACGAAGGCGGGGGATCTCCCGGCGCGCCCGCTCCTCCTCGCCCCGGAAGGCGGCGATCTCGGCCAGGATCACCTGACACAGCAGGTCGACCATCTCCCGACCGGTCTGGCGCCCGGCCTCCATCGCCTCCTCGCAGAGTCGCGCCGCCTCGTCCCAGGCACCGGAGGCGAGTTCCATCTGGGCCAGAAAGCGCAGGTCCCAGACAACCCTGGGCTCGCCGAGCTCGGAGTCCTCGGCGATCAGCTCTCTCCACATGGCACGCGCCTCGTCGAAACGATTGGAGCGGCCGAGCAACCACGCGAGCGAAGCTCTCGCGCTATTCCGCCAGTATCGACGTCCGTGGGAGGCGGTCCGCTCGATCAGCAGCGCACGGTCGAGCAGGTCATGCCGGATGCAACCGGTGCGTGCGAACGCCATCTCGCTGACAGTTACGAGGCCGCTGACGAGCAGCTCCGGCTCGGCCGCCTGCTCGGCGAGCGCGAGCCCTGCCTCCGCATAGCGGGAGCCGTCTCGGTCGTCGGCAGCCGCTGCCTCCGCAAGCTCGCAGTGGAGGTGCGCCTTCACGCGGATCTCGACGCAAGGCTCGGCAAGAGCCTGCAGGTAGAGGCGCTCAGCTGCACGAAGGCCTTCCGACATCATGCGGACGCGCCCGAGTTGGCACAGGGCTTCGCCACGCACCGGGCCGGCCGGCGAGGAGGCGATCGCCTCCTCGAGCATCGCATCCGCCTTCGCCGGGTCGCCGGCATACGTGCAGCGCTTGGCCGCAGTGATGCGCCGCCGATTGGTTGCACCGACCGCGGCCGGGGGAGTCAGCGTGATCGCGCGCTCGGCGAGCTCGGCCGCGGCCAGAGCGGCGCCGCGTGCACGCGCGTGCGCCGCCGCAGCGTCGAGCTCGGCTGCGATCTCCTCGTCGGGGCCGGCGGCCGAGATCGCAAGGTGGCTTGCGCGCTCTTCCGGATCGACATTCAGATCGGCGAGGCGGCGGTGCAGGCGACGCCTTCTGTGCAGCGGCATGTCCTCGTAGCAGACGGGTGCGAGGAGAGGATGCGTGAAACGGATCCGGTCGCCGTCGAGCTCGAGGACACGCCGTTGGCAGGCCAGCTCGATGTCGGCGACGGCGGTCGGCGTCAGCGACTCCAGCAGCGTGACCGACGGAGCGCCGAGCGCGGCGACGGCGACGAGCGTCTCGCGCACCTGCGCGGGCAGCGCGCCGAGCCGCTCCGCGACGAGGGCGCGAAGGTTCTCGGGCAGAAGGACGTGGACGCCGTCGGCGCTGATCGTGCCGTCGGCCAGCGCCCGCCCGACCTCGAGCGCGAAGAACGGGTTCCCGCCCGTGGCCTCGTGCACTCGCGCGAGCACCGGCCGGGCCAGGTTGAGCGACATCCGACCCCACAGGAGCCGGTGGATCGCCCCGACCGACAGCGGCGCAACCCGGAGCCGACGGAACCCCGCGAAGGCGCGGTCGAGCTCGAGCGGCGCCTCGACCGGCAGCCCGCGCACCGTCGCCAGCACCCCGACCGGCTCGCCCTCCAGCCGCCGGAACACGAAGCGGAGGAGGTCAGCCGAGCTCGTATCGACCCACTGCGCATCGTCGATCGCGAAGAGGAGCGGGCGCTCCTCGACCAGGATGCGCACGATCGAGAGAAGCGCCGTCGCGATGAGTCGTGCCTCGGGCGGCGGCCCGTCGGGCTCGCGGATCAGGAACGCGACCTCCAGCGAACGCCGCTGGACGGGCACGAGCCGCGGCAGCGTCTCCTCCAGGACTGGCGCGAACAGGTCGGCGACGGTCGCGAAGCTCGTCTGCAGCTCGGACTGGGTTGCACGCGCCGTGAGGACCCGCATGCCACGCTCGCGCGCCAGGCGTGAGCCTTCCTGCCAGAGCGCCGTCTTGCCGATCCCCGCATCGCCCTCGAACAGCAACGCCGACCCGCCCGTGGGCAACGCCTCGAGGAACGCGGCCAACGCAACGAGCTCGCGGCGCCTGCCGACGATCTGCTCTGCCATGCCGCTCACCTCCAGGCCCCGGCACACCAATTGTGCCGAGCGTCACATGATACGCCGTAACGCCCGCTCGGGTCTCCGGGGTTGCGCGTCACCGTCTTCGGTTCGGGCTGTGCTCGCGCGCAGCTCGGACCGCGGAGTCGTCGGCTAAGCGTTCAGCGTACGGCAACTCGAATCCGCCTTGGCTGAGCGAAGCCGACGCCCGGACTCGAACCGGGGACCCCTTCATTACGAGTGAAGTGCTCTACCAGCTGAGCTACGTCGGCCTGGTCGAGTCAGTCTAGCGCCGGTCATTTAGGGTGTCTCTCATGCTCGGGCCGTATCCACTGCTCCGGATCGTCGTCTCGATCGCGGTCAACGCGCTGGCGCTCTGGATCTGCAGCGCGCTCTTCGGCGGAGTCGACGATCACCGGCTTCTGGGCCTACGCGATCGGCGCCGCCGTGCTCGCCTTCGCGAACACGATCCTCAAGCCGATCCTCGCGATCCTGACGCTGCCGCTGATCGTCTTCACGCTCGGGCTCTTCTACCTGCTGATCAACATCGCGATGGTCGCCCTGGCCGAGTGGATCGCGCCGAACTTCTCGATCGACGGGTTCTGGGACTACATCGGCGTCGTGTTCATCGTGTGGATCGTGAACTGGGCCTCGTACTCGCTGATCGACGCGTTCGCCCAGGCCAGGACGCCGGCGGCCTGAGGCGTCCTAGAGGCCGGCGCCCTCGAGCTCGGCAGCGTCCTCGTCGCCGAGCTCCAGGTTCGCCGCCACGACGATGGGATCGACCTGACCAGGGCGGCGGAAGCCGGTGATGGCGGCGTCGACCGCGGGATTCCGTAGCGCCCAGGCGACCGCGACCGCACCGGGCGAGACGCCGTGCCGCTCGGCCACGGCCTTCAGCCTCTCGACCAGCTCCAGGTTGCGCGAGAGCTGTGGCTCCTGGAACTGCTCGCTGCGCCTGCGCCAGTCGTCATCCGGCAGGCTCTGGATCCGCTCGCGCGTCATCGCGCCCGTGAGCAGCCCGGACCCCATCGGGGAGTAGACGATCACACCGATCCTCTCCCGCTCGGCGAACGGGAGGATCCCCTCCTCGGCTCCACGATCGAGGAGCGAGTACGGCGGTTGAAGAGTCTCGACCGGCGCGATCGACTGGATTCGCCGCAGCTGCCCGACCTCGAAGTTCGACACGCCGATGTGCCGGGCAAGCCCCTGCTCTTTGAGCTCTACGAGGGTCGACCAGCCCTCCTCGATCTCCTCGTCGGGAATCGGCCAGTGGATCTGGTAGAGGTCGACGGCGTCCACGCGAAGGCGCAAGATGCTCGCCTCGAGCTCGCGCCTGAGCGAGTCGCGCTCGAGCCTCGAGATGGTCGTTCGCCCGGGCCCCTCGGTCTGCCCGCCCTTGGTGAACACATACGGGCGCTCATCTCGGCCCAACCCCGCGAGCGCCCGGCCGACGACCTCCTCCGAGTGGCCGAACCCGTAGTGAGCGGCCGTGTCGATCCAGTTGACGCCGACCTCGAGCGCGTGGTGGATGGCCGCGATCGAGTCCGCGTCGTCCTGCGCGCCCCACCCCCACTCGTAGTCCGAGCCCCCGAGCGCCCAGGCACCGAAGCCGACGCGGGTGATCTCGAGGCCGGTCCCGCCGAGCTGGGTTGTACTGAGCTCTGTACGCCCCATCGCTCCTTCTCGCTCGAAGGCGTCGGGCGCACGATATTCGACGGCTCGCCCGCGCTAGGGCGTGTTTGCCCTGAAGCGCCAGACGTCGCTGCCCGCGTAGCTCGTTACCCACATCGAGCCGTAGGCGCGGAGGGCCTGGAACGCGCCGGCGCCCGCGGGGAACGAGTCCACGACGACCGCCTTCTCCGGATCGACGCGGTAGACGACGTTCTGCTCCTTGTCCGGCATCCAGATCATGCCGTCCGGAGCGAGCGCGCCCCCTGCGAGCGTGCTTCCGAACGAGAGCTTCGCGGTCACGGCCCGGCTCGACGGATCGAGCCGGACGAGCGTGTGGTCGCCTGCCTGGATCCAGAGATCGCGGGTGCCGGTGACGAACGTCCTCGGCGCCTGGACGCCGACCGGGACGCGCACGATCCCGGCCGTCCTGGGATCGACGCGCGCGACCGAGGTCGAGCTCCGGCCGAAACCGACCCAGATCGCGCCGTTGGCCACGCGCAGGCTGGCCGGCGTCGGGCCGATCCGGATGCGTTTCAGGACCCGCAGCGAGCGAGGATCGACCACGACGAGTCGCCCCGAGGCCCAGGCGGTCACCCAGACCCGGCCGAACGCAGTCACGACGGAGCCCGGCTCCCCGCCGACGCGAACGCTGCGCTTGCGGCCCGAGGTCGGGTTGAAGCGCGTCAGCATCTGTGTCCGGTAGTTGACCGTCCAGAGAGCGCCGAAGCCGCGCGTCACGGAGAAGACGCCCGGACGCAGGCGGATCCGCCGGGTGACGCGGTTCGTGCGGGGGTCGACCCGCACGAGCGTCCCGGAGCCGTCGTTGGTGACCCAGATCGCCCCGAACCCGGAGACCGCGCCGCCGGGCGCAGCGCCGGTCTGGATTCTGGCCACGACCTGGGGAGACGAGCCGGCGACGGCGGCGACCAGGCCGATCAGCGCGAGCTTCGGCATTTGCGGCTCCTACACCGCAGGGCGGCTAGGGGTTCCCGACGAGCACTCCCGCGAAGGCGCGGCGCAGCTCGACGAACAGCGCCTCCAGCGCCAGGCGCGCCGAGAGCTGGAACTCCTCGAGCGAGCGCCAGGCCTCGCGCGCGAGCTCGGCGGCGCGCTCGGCGCCCTCGAGCCGCTCGAGCGTCCCGTCCTCGCGCAGCTCCTCGACCCGGTCTGCGTGGACGAGCGCTCCCTCGGCCCCCGCGGCCATCGCCACGAGGTCGCGGTACCAGGCGGCGAGCTCCTCCAGCGACGCGAGCAGCTCTTCCCGCTCGGCGCCGCGGGCGGCCCGGCGCAGCCGTTGGTCGGTCTCCTTCGCGGTCAGCTCGAGCCCTTCGAGCGCCTCGTTCTCGCGCTCCTTCGCCTCGGCTCCCCGGGCCTGTGCCGACTCCAGGAGCCGCTCGGCGGCCGCGCCCGGATCGAAGCCCGGATCGGTGTAGACCGACCGCGCGACCTCCAGCAGCTCCGCCCGCCGCTTGGCCGCCTCGGGGTCGAGCAGACGCTCGGCGCGGTCGAGCCGCCCGCCCGCAACGCGCGCGATCGACGTCGCCTCCTCCTCGGAGAGCTGCGGTGCGCGCGCCTGCACGTCCTCGCGCACCGCCCGCTCGGACAGCCGCCGGAACGGGATCGGCTGGCAGCGCGAGCGGATCGTCTCCGGGAGCGAGCCGAGCTCGTCGGCGACAAGCACGATCACCGCGTACGAGGGCGGCTCCTCGAGATCCTTGAGCAGCGCGTCGGCCGCCTCGTCGTTCAGGACGTGCGCGCCGAAGACGAGGTAGATCCGCCGGTCGGCCTCGAACGGGCGCATGTGCAGGTCGCGCCGCATCTCGCGGACGGCGTCGATGCGGATCTGGTCGCCGAGCGGCTCGAGCACGTACAGGTCGGGGTGCGTGCGCCGCTCGACGCGCGGGTCGCCGCCGAGCAACTCCGACGCGAACGCGAGCGCCGTCCGGCGCTTGCCGACCCCGGCCGGCCCGTGGAAGAGGTACGCGTGCGCGGGCGTGTCGCGAAGCGCCGCGGCCAGCAGCAGCTTCGCCTCGCCCTGCTCAGGAATGCTGTCGAAGCTCGTCGAGCACCTCCCGTGCGATCTGTTCAGGCGTGCGGGTCGCGTCGATCGACGTGATCCGTCCCGGAAACGCGGCGGCCAGCTCGGCGTATGCCTCGCCAACCCGTGCGCGGAACTCGGCGTCCTCGCGCTCGATCCGGTCGCTGGGCTCCCGCACACGCTCGGCCGAGGCCTCGGGGTCGATCGCGAGCAGAAACGTGCGGTCGGGCAGGACGCCGCGGATCGCCTCGAGGTTCAGCTTCAGCACCCGGTCGAGGCCGAGCCCGCGCGCGATTCCCTGGTAGGCGAGCGACGAGTCGAGGTAGCGGTCGCAGACGACGTCGGCTCCGCGCGCGAGCGCGGGCGCGATCACCTCCTCCACGAGCTGCGCGCGGGCCGCTGCGAACAGCGCGGCCTCGGCCCAGGGCGCGACGTCCGGCCCGCGGAGGATCAACTCGCGAATCTGCTCGCCGACCTCGGTCCCGCCCGGCTCGCGCGTGGCGACGACCTCCCGGCCGTCAGCCGCGAGCGCCTCGGCGAGCAATCGCGCCTGCGTGGACTTGCCGGAGCCGTCGAGCCCTTCGAAAGTGATGAACAAGGGGGTCACATCCTAAGGCGCCGACTTGGCGGCGCCGACCAAGGAGGCCGCACCGGCTCAGCCGGTGCGGCCGTCCAACGCACTGTGTCGGTCTCACGACGATGGGGTCTTGCGTCCGAGATAGCCTCTGACGCAGTGCGGGCGATCGTGACAGGGGGCGCGGGCTTCATCGGCTCGCACGTGGCCGAGGCCTTGCTCGCCCGCGGCGACGACGTGCTCGTGCTCGACGACCTCTCCAGGGGCAAGCGCGAGAACGTCCCGGAAGGCGCGCAGCTCGAGGTCGCCGACATCCGCGAGCCGCTCGACGACTGGTTCGTCGGAGCAGAGGCGTGCTTGCACCTCGCCGCGCAGGCGGACGTGCGCGTCTCGGTCGACCGGCCGGACTTCGACGCCGAGGTGAACGTGCTCGGGACGATCCGCGTCCTCGAGGCCGCCAGGCTCAACGGGACGCAGGTCGTCTTCTCGTCGACCGGCGGCGCGATCTACGGCGAGTGCGAGAGCCCGGCGCCCGAGGAGGCCGAGCGCCGGCCGCTCTCCCCGTACGGCATCTCGAAGCTCGCGGGCGAGGAGTACCTGGCGGGCTACAACCGGCTCTACGGCACGAAGCACGTGGCGCTGCGCTACGGGAACGTCTACGGGCCGCGGCAGGACCCGCACGGCGAGGCGGGCGTCGTCGCGATCTTCCTCTCGCGGCTCGCGTCCGGGGAGACCGCCCGGATCTTCGGAGACGGCCGCGCCACACGCGACTACGTCTACGCGGGCGACGTCGCGCGCGCGACCGCTGGCGGCGGTCGGCCAGGACGGGGGCGTCTTCAACGTCGGCACCGGGATCGAGACCTCCGTCAACGAGATCTACGAGCTCTGCCGCCGCGTGGCGGGCTCGGAGGCCGAGGCGGAGTACGCGGATCCGCGGCTCGGCGAGCTCCAGCGCAGCGTCCTCGACCCATCGCGCGCGGAGCGGGAGCTCGGCTGGCGGCCCGAGATCTCGCTCGAGGACGGGCTCCGCCTCACCTGGGAAGCGTTCAACTAACAGCCTTTTTCAGGGAGGATCGGGGCGCGTGGCGGCGAAACCGACGCTCCGCCCGTGGAGCACGCACTTCATCCTGACCATCCCTGGCGCACGATCGCCGTCGTCGCCGGCGGAATCGCAGCTCTCGAGCTGCTCGGCCTGGTCATCGTCGCGGCCGCCCTCCTGGCGAAGCCCGTGGCGCACCACATCAAGGCCGCGGCCGTCGAGCACGCGACCGCCGCGCAGTCGGCACCGAAGCCAAAGAAGTCTCCCGTGGGGCCGCTCCCGCCCCGCAGCGCCGTCTCCGTGACAGTGCTGAACGGGAACGGCGTCACGGGCGCGGCCTCGGCCACCGCCTCGCGCGTACGCGCGCGCGGCTACAAGATCCGGTTCGTCGGGAACGCGCCGCGGGGCAGCTACGGGCGCAGCGTCGTGATCTACCGCGGCGCCCGGCGCGCCGAGGCGTACCGCCTCTCGCGTGACCTCGGCATCCGCCTGATCTCGCCGCTCGACGGGCTCCGCCCGAAGAGCTTCGCGGGCGCGCAGCTCGCGGTCGTCATCGGCTAGCGGCTATCGCCTTCAATCACACATTTCCGTGACACTTCCGGGTGCGTGTCTGACACCGGACGGAAGCAGGCGGAGATCGACTACCCACACGCGATCGGCGACGAGGGCCGCGCCTGGCTCCGCTCGAAGCCGTTCGGGAACGACCCGCGCGAGTCGGCGCGGCTGCTGATCGACTTCGGCTACATCCTCCAGCTGCTCGACCTCCGGGCCGGCATGACGCTCTGCGAGCTCGGCTGCGGGTCGGGCTGGATGACCCGCCTCGCCGTCCGCCACGGCGTACACGCGGCCGGCTACGACGTCTCGCCGGAGATGATCGAGATCGCGCGCGAGCTGGCCGAGCAGGAGCGGGTCGACGCGAAGTTCGAGGTGGGCGACATGGAGTCGCTCGACCTCGGCCGGCAGTTCGACGCGTGCCTCCTCTACGACGCGCTCCACCACACGCCGCGCGCCGACCTCGCCCTCGCGAGCGCGCACCGGGCGCTCAAGCCGGGCGGGCGGCTCCTGCTCGTCGAGCCGAACTGGAAGCACCGGTTCCAGGGCAGCGAGGCCTCCGAGGAGTACGGGACGACCGAGCTCGGCTACTCGCCACGCCGCCTCAAGAAGCTCCTCCGCGCGCAGGGCTTCACGGACATCCGCCGCTTCCACAACACGCGCAAGCGGCTGTTCTCGAACGTGCCCGCCGACGTGGCCGCCCATCTCGCCGAGCCCTGGGTCTACCGCGTCCTCGGGCCCTTCTGGACGCAGATCTGGCTCCGCGCGACGCGACCTAGGCCTACGCCTGCCATGCGATCTCAGTAGTGACCGAGCCATTGCTCGCGGCCTCCGTCGGCGTTGAGCCCGTCGACCCGCCTGAGGTCGGCTCGCAAGCGACGCCTAGGGAGAGCCGAGCCGCGCCTCCACCTGCTGCAGCAGGGGCGGCGCGAGGTTGCCGTGCCTGTCGAGCTCGACAGCACGTCGGAGCGGAGCGACCGCGCCGCGGTCGTCGCCGATGCTCACCTCGAAGCTGCCGAGCTCGTACCACGGGCGCCAGTTCAGCGGCTGCAGCTCGACCGCCCTCGTGTAGAGGGCCCGAGCGGCGGCGTAGTCGCCGAGCTGCTCGGCTGCGCCCGCCTCGATGAACAGCGGCTCGATCGCGAGCGGGTTCAGCGAGCGCGCGTGGCGCGCGTCGACGGCCGCGCGAGCGGGCCTCCCCGCCTCGAGCGCGGCGACCGCGGAGTCGGTCGAGCGCTGGGCGAACCAGGGCAGGAGGAGCGAGAACGCGACCGCGATCGCAACGATCGCGGGCAGCGGCGCGTAGACGGTCCGCCGCTCGCCGGCCACCGTCTTCCCCCCGAGCAGCACCCCGACCGTCACGAAGAACGGCGCGCTCACCGCGACGAAGTCCCAGTCGAAGTCGACGAGCGAGTGCAGCACGTAGGCGAGCGCGGACACGGAGAGCGCGACCGCGGCCGCCCGCTCCTGCCCACGTAACCGCCGCACCACGCGCACGACGCCGAGCGTCGCCGCTGCTACCGAGCCGAGCGCGAGCAGGAACCCGACGATCCCTGTCTCCGTCATGAACTGCAACGGCACGTTGTGCGGCTCGGTGACGACCGTGTCGTTCGTGCGCAGCAGCCGGTGCGTGAGCTCGAACGTCCCCGCCCCGGTCCCGCGCAGCGGCTCGTCCTCGAACGCGTGCCAGGCCTCCTTCCACCACTGCCAGCGGCTGGTCGAGTTGATCGTCGTCAGCCGGCCCGGCCCGACCGTCTCCGAGACCGTCGGAGGCTGCGAGAACTCGCGGAACCAGCCCTGCGGCTTCGACTCGACGACCAGCGCGGTCACCGAGATGGCCGCGCCGACGGCCAGCACTGCGAGCGCCACGCGGCCGACCGAGCGGCGGTGCGGGTCGCTCAGCGGCCAGCGCTCCTCGGCGACCGAGCCGAGATAGGCGAGCGCCGCGACCGCGATCCCGACCAGCAGGAACACGACCGCGAACCAGCGCCCGTCCCGCACGCGCACCGAGTGCGCCTGGAGGTCCTCCGCGAGCCCGGGCCGCGAGAACGCCCAGACCCCGACGGCGATGCCGGCCCCGCCGCCGAGCAGCAGCACCGCAGCCCCCTCGACCCGCGGCCCGCCGATCACGAGCCACACTCCGACCGCGATCAGCGCGACGAGAACGCCTCCCCGCGAGTAGGTCAACAGCAGCCCGACGACGAGCGCGTAGACGAACACCGTCCCGCCGACCCGCAGCCAGCGAGGGTGCTCGCGCCGCGCGGCGAGCCAGAGCGCGAGGGGCAGCCCGAAGTCCAGCAGGAGCGCGAGCGCGTTCCAGTACCCGATCGGCGAGCTGAGCCGCGCGATCCGCCCCGAGCCGCCCCACGACGGCACCGCCTTCCCGAGCAGCCCCCAGCCGAGCACGACCGCGACCAGCCCGGCGAGCACGTAGGCCCACCGCTCGATCGCCCGCGGCGCGTAGACGCCGATCCCGAGCCCGACGAGCGCGAACGCGAGGTAGACGAGCCCGCGGTTGAGGTACGCCCACGTCCGGTCCGGCTGGATCGACCACAGCAGCGAGATCCCGCACCAGCAGACGAACGCCGTCAGGAGGCCGAGCGCCCAGAGCGTCTCGCGCGCGAACACGGGTTCGTCCCGGCCGAGCAGCGCGAACGTCGCTAGCGCCGCCGCAAGCGCCAGCGCGCCCAGGCCCAGCCACACCAGCCGCCCGTTCGACGAGCCCGCCGAGAAGAGCACGGATGCCCCGAGGAGAAGCCCTCCAGCCGCAAGCGCGAACAGCGCCGCGCGGCGCTCGAGGGCGGCGGTCATCAGGGTTTGAGGCTAACATCGGGGACGGCCAAATTCCGCGTTTACAAAGCCCTAACTCGGCCGTTACCATGGCCTCACGCCGAGCGGGCAGACTCGCCGCAGAGCCCCGCTGCCCGAACTGATGCATAAGCGCCAGTCAGCGCATATCGCACTACTCGTCGCCGTCGCGGCAGGACTGCTGGTGGCCGTCCTTCTCCCCGGCCGGGCGGCGGCGGCAACGCCCTGCTGGAAGCGCGTCCTGAACGACTGGTCGAACGGCCGCGCGATCGGGACCTACCCCCTCCACTGCTACCGCGACGCGATCCGGCGCCTGCCCGAGGACCTGCGCGACTACTCGAGCGCCTCGGACGACATCGAGGCCGCCCTCCAGGCGCAGATCGCGAAGCGCAACGTCCGCATCCCGCAGATCAGCCCGAGCGGCTCGTCGAGCAGCTCCGGCAACGGCTCCTCGACCAAGAAGCAGACGACCAAGACTCCGGAGGGCACGATCCGAGCCGCCGACGGCGCCGATCTCCCTTCCCGCTCGGCCTACCGGAAGGCGATCGACAACCTCGGCACGAGCAACGCCGACACGGTTCCGGTCCCGCTCCTCGTGCTCGCCTCGCTCGGCGCCTTCCTGCTCCTCCTCGCCGCGGCGATCGCCGCCACGAAGCGGGTGCGCGCGATCCGCGACGTCCAGCGCCGCGGCCCGCCTCCAGCCGCCTAGCGCCGGGGGACACAGAGAGTCGCGAGGTCCATGAAGCCGTACGTCGGCTGGAAAACCTGGCAGCCCATCCGCGCGGAGAAGAAGTCCCGGCTCAGACGCTGCCGATCGCAACCCACGGAGCAGCGGTGCGGGCGAGATCGGCGTCGAGCCTGCTGTAGGCGAGGTAGCGGCGCGGCCCTGACAGTCGCGCGGCAGCGGCGAGCTTGCGCTTGTAGGCCGGGTCGTCGAGCGGCGGAAAATGCCGCTCAGGAGCAGGAAGTTGAGGAACTGGGAGGGATCGGGGTAGTCCGCATCCAGCCGACCGGTGCAATGTCGAAGGGCTCGCCCTTCCTCGCCAGCCGATGGAACATGGCCCCGAAGGGGAAGGTCTTCACCTGCGCGTCGATGCCGATCGCGGCAAGATTCGCCTTGATGATCTGCGCCTCCTCGGTCACACGGGGAGACGTTGCAGGTGTAGAGGACGGCGTTGCGCCGCTTCCTGCCGGCCAGCCGCCTCGCCTTGGCGAGATCCGGCGTGAAGCGGATAGATGCGGTCGTCGGCGAAGCCCGGGCATCCCGGGCGGCAGGTATTGGTCGGTCGGGTGCTCGGGCCCGCCGGACGTAGAAGTCGCCGAGGCGGGCCAGCGCGCGGCGGTCGATGGCGTAGTTGACCGCGCGGCGCAGGCGCGACGTCGCGGAAGATGCGTCGATGCGTGTTGAGGACCATAGAAGTCGAGCTGCCGGCTGAGTGTGGAGGAAGTACCGCTGCCGGCCCTTCTTCGCGGCCTCGCTCCCAGGCCCGTACCGCGCCTCGAGCCCGGAAGCCAGAGCCGGCTACGCCGGAACGCGTCCGCTGGCGATAGTCCGCCTTTCCGGCCTCGATCTCCCGGACGCGCCTTCTCCTTCGAGAGGCCGACCGCGAGTTCGATCCGGCCGAGTCGATGAGGGCGGCTGCCGTGGTAGTTCGGGTTCCGCTTCAGCACGACTCCCTGCCCGGGCGTGTAGGACGCGACGTAGTACGGGCCCGCGCCGGGGACGACCCTGAGCCCCTTCGGGTCGAGGGGCGTGCCGATCGGCACCGCGCAGAAGAACGGCAGAGCGATGAGAGTCGGCGAAGTCCGGGGCCGGCGCCACGAGCCGGACCGTGAGCCTGTTTCCGCTCGCCACGATGCCCGAGATGTGCGGCGCCATGCCTGCCACGTAGGCCTTGGCGCCCGCGACGTCATTGAGGTAGCCGTTGCTGAGAGCCGGACCTTCATCCTCGGGCTGAGGCTGCGCTCGATCGTGTACTTGAACGTCTGGGCCGTCACCGGCTCGTTCGAGGGCGGCGAGAAGCGGAAGCCCTTGCGGACCGTGAACGTGTAGCGTCTTCCCGTCGGCGCGAGCGTTCGGGCAGCGACTGAGCGACCTCGGGAACGAGCTGCGATCCCGCCGGCGCCGGCCTTGTCGGGGTAGTTGAGCAGCTTCGCGCACGTGGGGTAGAGCAATTGCCACGCGAGCGGGCTATAGGCCAGCGCGGGTCCATGGAGTCCACGTCGTCCTGAGCCGTGACGCGCGCACGTCCCGCCCGCGGTGCCGGCTCCGCGAAGCTCGTGGACCGCGCTCTGCACCGTCACCCACACGCGCCCGTTCGCGACCGCCACGCCCTGAGGGCTGCCGCCGACGTGGATCGTCTCGAGAGGCTTTCGCCGTGGCCGCATCGATGCGGGTGACGGTCCCGTCGCGACTGTTCGCGACCCAGACCGACCCCCCGCCGACGGCGATGCCGACCGGGCCTCCTCCAACCCGCACGGTGTTCGTCGGCAGACCGCGTCCCGGGATCGATGCGAACGACCGAGTCGTCGAGCGTGTCGGCGACCCAGACTGCCCCGGCCCCGACGGCGATGCCGCTCGGGCCGTGGCCCACGGCGATCGGGGTGAGCAGATTCGTCGGGTCCACGCGGGTCACCGTGTTCGCCAAGCTGTCTGTGATCCAAACCGCATCAGGGCCGACGGCGACCCCCGTCGGCCCGCCGTTCGGGTCGACCTCCTGCACCACAGCTCCCGTGTCTCGGGTTCAGGCGGGCGAGACAGGCCCGAGGACGGGGCGACCCAGACTCCTGCGCTCTCTGGTCGCAACCGTGCCGACGCCTCCGGTTCGACGTTGCCGATCGGGGTCGGGCCCGAGACCGAGTTGAACTGTGGGTCGATCTGCCTGACGGTCACGGCGGGCTTTCACGGAGTCGAGCCCACGACCCACACGGCGCCCCTCGAGGTCGCCAGGCCGGTGGGCGTGTCGTCGACCGCGAACGTCGCGTGTGACCGAGCGCGTGGTCGGGTCGACGCGCGCAACCGTCTGGTCGTCGAGGTTGGCCACCCAGAGCGAGCCCGAGCCGGAGGCGATCGAAGCGGGACGCGCGCCGACGTTCTGCACCTGGCCGACGACCGTGTTCGAGCCCGGGTCGATCTCCGCGACCGCGTTTCCCGCCACCGTCTGCCCCCGCCCGCCGCCTCCCTGGCCGAAGGCGAAGACCGGGATCGCGATCGCGGCCGCGACGACGCCGATCAGGGCCGAGCCCGCATACATCCGCCGCCGCTTGCGGCGCAGCTCGACGTCGAGCGTCTTCAGCTGCGCGAAGTCGCTCTGCAGACCCTCGACGTCGAGCTGGTAGATGCGCTGGGGCTGGTCGATGTCCTTCAGGCGGCGCTCGCCCAGATCGCGGATCGTCACTCCGGGCGGAAGCTCCTCCTCGGCCAGCTCCTTCGTCGTCGAGGAGAGCAGCACCTGGCCGCCGTGGCCCGCGGCGCCGATCCGCGCGGCGCGATGGACGCCGATACCGACGTAGCGCTCCTCGCCGACCTTCGGCTCGCCCGTGTGCAGGCCCATGCGCACCTTGACCTCCGCATCCCGCAGGCCACTGGTGGCCGCGAGGTCGCGCTGGGCGTCGACCGCCGCGGCGACGGCGTCGGCCGCGGTGCGGAAGGCGGCGAAGAAGGAGTCGCCCTGCGTGTCGACGACCCGCCCCTCGTGCGCGGCGATCGCCGCCTGCAGCAGGCGCCCGTGCTCGGCGAGGACCTCGTCGTAGCGGTCGCGCCCCAGCTGCTTGAGCAGCGCAGTCGAGCCCTCGATGTCCGTGAAGAGGAAGGTGACCGTGCCGGTCGGAAGGTCGTGCACCCCGCCCAATCTTCCTACAGGGATCGGTCTATGTCACGAAGGCAGGGCGAGCGCCTCGTCCATCGCAGCCTCGAACGAGAGAGTGCGGCCGCGCTCTCTCGCCCGCTCGAGCTCCTCCCCGCCCGCGCCGACTACCTTCCCGACGTAGTTGTCGCGCTCGAGCTCCCACTGCCCCACCGGCGCGCGGCGCTCCTCGGCCTCGACCCCGCCCCACAACAATCCGGCCCTGGACTCGTCACCGCGGCTCGCGGCGAGCCAGGCGAAGAGCACGAGCCCGAGGAGCGACCACTGCCGATCGCCGATCTCCCGGGCCAGCGTCAGATGCTCGCGCACCACGGGTTCCGCCTGGTCGCCCCGACCGAGCTCGAGCAGGCATTCCGCGAGCCCCGAGAGCATTGCCACGCGCCACCACGCGAATCGAGCTACCTCCGCGAGCTCCGCGGCTCGCGTGAAGAGCTCGATCGCCGTCTCGTAGTCGCCCTCCTCGCGCGCCACGTAGCCGAGCCCTCCTGTGGTCTCGGCCTCTCCGCGCTCGGACCCGGCGCGATGGAAGGCCTGCACGCTCTCGTTCAGAATCCGGCGCGCCTCCTCGGTGTCGCCGAGCGCCAACGTGCTCATCCCGAGCCGGTGGAGGAGGATGGCAACGCCCTCGTCGTCGCCGATCGCCCGGAAGAGCGCGAGGCTCTCCTCGTTGGCGCGGTGTGAGCGCTCGTACTCGCCGCCGATTAAGAGGGAGCCGGCATAGCAGCGAAGCGCCCGCGCGCGGAGCTTCTCCGGCAACTTCTCCTTCCGCGCCAGGAGCTCCTCGAAGCGGCTGGCGCCTTCGAGCGGACCGATCGCGACCCAGAAGTTCTCGAGCAGCACCATCAGCTCGGTCGCGGGAACGAGGTCGCCCGCCGCAACCGCGCCCTCGATGGCAGCCCGCAGGTTCTCTTCCTCGGGCAGCAGGAGCTCCGGCCGGTACCCGTATCCGACCTTCGGCCGACATGTCCGCCTCCCCTGCCAAGCGCAAAGAAGAAGTCGAAGTGGCGGCGCCGCGCGTCCTCCCAGCCGCCGGTCTCGTTCAGCTGCTCGACCGCGAACTCGCGGATCGTCTCGAGCAGCGAGTAGCGCTCGCCGCCGAAGCGCACCAGGCTCTTCTCGACCAACGACTGGAGGGCGTCCAGGTCCGCGTCCGCAACCTGCTCCGCGGCGTCGAGCGTAAAGCCGCCGGCGAAGATGCCGAGCCGCCGAAACGCATCCTGTTCCTCGGGCGACAGCAGCTCGTAGCTCCAGGCGATCGCCCCGCGGAGCGTGCGCTGCCGCTCGGGCACGTCCCGCGCACCGCCGGTCAGAAGCGGCAGAGCTCGCTCCAGGCGGTCAAGGATCTGCTTCGTCGAGAGCGCCTTCACGCGAGCGGCCGCAAGCTCGAGCGCGAGCGGAAGGTGGTCGAGCCGGCGGCAGATCGGCAGCACGTGCTCGTCCGGCTGGAAGCCGGCGCTCACCGCGCGGGCACGGGCGAGGAAGAAGCCGACCGACTCCTGCTCGACGAGCGGCGGCACCGCGTACTCCCGCTCGGCGGTCAGCCGCAGGATCTCGCGGCTCGTCACGATCAGTCGCAGATTCGAGCACGACGCGAGCAGCTCGCCGAGCTCGGGCGCGGCCTCGGCGACCTGCTCGAAGTTGTCGAGCACGAGCAGCACGCGCCTGTCGCCCAGGTGGGCCGCGAGCTCTGCGCGCGCGCCGATTGCCGACGCGATCGCCGCCCCGACGCGCTCCGGCTCGTGCACGGCCTGGAGCGGCACCCACCACACGCCGTGCTCGTAGTCGTCCACGACCTCGGCGGCCGCCTGCACCGCGAGCCGTGTCTTGCCGGAGCCGCCCGCCCCCGTCAGCGTCAGCAGGCGGATCGCGGGGTCTCCCAGCAGGCCGAGCACCTCGCCGAGCTCCTTCTCGCGGCCGACGAAGGGCGTCGGCTGCGCGGGCAGGTTCGACTGGTTGAGCGACTTGAGCGGCGGGAACTCGCCTTCGCCGAGCTGGTAGATCCGCTCGGGCGCCGTGAGGTCTTTCAGCCGGTGCTCGCCGAGGTCGTGCAGGCCGTCCGCGCCGGCGAGCTCACGCGTCGCGTGCGAGACGAGGACCTGGCCGCCGTGACCGACGGCCGCGATGCGCGCCGCGCGGTGCACGTCGATGCCCACGTAGCCCTCGTCGGTGACGATCGGCTCACCCGTGTGGACGCCCATGCGGACCCGGACCGGCCCGCCGGCGAGCGCGTCCTGCCCATCGCGCGCCGCGGCCAGCGCATCCGAGGCGCGGGCAAAGGCGACGAAGAACGCGTCGCCCTGCGTGTCGACCTCGACTCCGGCGTTCGCTTCGAAGGCCGCTCGCAGCGCCCGCCGGTGGGCGACAAGCGCGTCCGCGTAGCCGTCGCCCAGCTCGTGCAGGAGCTGCGTCGACCCCTCGATGTCGGTGAAGAGGAAGGTGACGGTGCCACCGGGGAGCTCGCGCACCCCGTAATCATCCGCGGATCAGGCCGCGGGCGGGAGGTCTTCGTCCTCGTAGATCCGTTCGCCTCGGTGAAGCCGCTGTGCGATCTCGAACGTCTGGCGCTGTGACCGCGCAGTGGGGGCGTGCGCGGCGAGGTAGCGCGCAGCTGCGATCAGGGGCAGCGAGGCGTCGTCGGTGCCGCGCAGGAGCTCGTGCTGGCGGGCCGTGGCCTCGACGCACTGGGTCGTGTGGAAGTTCCGGTCCTCGCGCAGGAGGCACGCGCCGAGCGCGGCGACGAGGCGGTCCGCGTCGCCGCCCGCGCCGAGATAGGACGCGACGAGCTGCGCGGCCTCGTCCACCTGCTGCTGCGCGTCGAGCAGCGCGGGCAGCTCCGCGAGCAGCGCGTCCGGGTCGGCGCCCTCCTCGGGCCGGGGCAGCCGGGTCGCGGGGACGTTCAGGAAGCGGTCGAGGTGGACGCTCATCGCCGCGTCGAGGATCCCGCGCACGAGGTCCGGTGACGGCGAGCGGCGCAGGCCCTGCTCGACGGCGTTCGCGAACGTGAACGTGTGCAGCGCGGTGTCCCAGTCGCCGAACTCGTTGGTGACGGGGAAGCGCGCGATCCGCGTGGCCGCCGCAAACGAGACGGCCGAGGCGAGCTCGACGACCGGCGCGCCCTCCCGCAGCGCCGCGAGCAGCGCCTCGAGGATCTCCGCAGGCTCGCCGGTGAGGACGACCTCGACGAGCTCGTGCCGCCCGCTCCACTCGGAGCGCGGCGCGGCCAGCGCTTCCGGCAGCTCCTCGAACGCGGCCTCGAGCAGCGCCACGAGGTCGACCGGGTTGCGCCAGGCGTTGGCCTCCTCCATCCGCTCGGCGAACGCCAGCTGTGCCGGCAGCGCCGCGAGCACGTCCTCGGCCCGCTCCCAGCCCGCGACGTCGAGCGCCTCCAGGGCCTTGTTGACGAAGTCGAGCGTGTGGCCGCCGTCGAGGTAGCGGTGGTCGGTTGCCGCGCCGAAGAGGATGTCGGCCAGCTCCTCCTGCGACGCGCCCGCACGCACGGCCGAGACGAGCGCCCGCTCGGCGCCCTCGGCGTCTCGCACCTCGACGAACCCGCGGAACCAGCGGCCGAGCCGCGCGGGATCGGCGTCGCCGGGCAGCGGCTCGAGCGGGAAGCGCGGCGCCTCTACGGCCGAGTCGGCAGCGACGTCGGCGAGCCCGTGGTAGAGGGCCGCGGCCCGCTCTTCACCCTCGAGACGGGGCACGAGGTTCATCAGGCAGGAGAGCGTCGTCAGCCCGCGCGACCAGCCGCCCCCGCGCCGGCGCACGCCGAACTCGAGCCCGGCGCGGAACGCGTCGGCCCCCGTCGGATCGGCGTCGACGAGCACGATCGCCGCCTTCGCGATCACGAGCGAGATGTCGCGCTCGAGCCCGACCTGCAGCCGCGTCCGCTGGTGCGCGACCCGGTCGCGCGGCGGAGTCAGGTCGACGTAGACGTCGTCGCCGTCGACCTCGACCGGGAAGCGACGCAGCTCGTCGGCCCACTGATCGAAGGTGCCGCCCGTGCAGAGGTCGAAGCGCGCGTGATGCCAGTGGCAGGTGAGGATCCCGTCCGCGACCGAGCCGCGGTGCAGTGGAAAGCCCATGTGCGGGCAGCGGTTGTCGACGGCGAACACGTCGCCGTTCTCGGCGAGCAGGCAAATCGTGTGCCCGTCGAGCGCGACGACGAGGCGCCCGGCCTCCCGCACCTCCTCGAGCGAGGCGGCGCGCCGCTTCAGCCCTGTCTCGACAACGGTCACGACACCAGCCTAGAACCTCAACTATGGTTTAAGTCAAGTGCCTGCGGAGCTTTCGATCGGCGAGGTCTCGACGCGCAGCGGAGTCGCCCCCTCGGCGCTCCGCTTCTACGAGCGCGAGGGCCTGATCGCCTCGACGCGCACGGACGGCAACCAGCGCCGGTACGAGCGAGCCGTCCTCAGGCGGATCGCGTTCATCCAGGCCGGCCGCGCCGCGGGCATCCCGCTCGCCGACGTCAACGCCGCCCTCGCGAGGCTCCCCGCCAACCGCATCCCGAGCCGCCGCGACTGGGAGCGACTCTCGAACCGCTGGCGCGCCGACCTGGACGAGCGCATCGCCACGCTCGAAGCGCTGAGGGACCGCCTGACGACCTGCATCGGCTGCGGCTGCCTCTCGATCGACAAGTGCGAGCTGCTGAACCCCGATGACGAGGCGGCCGAGCAGGGCCCAGGGCCGCACTTCCTGCTCGAAGACCAGCCCTGAGATACTCGCCCGGCTGTGGACCCGGCCACCGTGCAGGCCCTCGCCGAGACCGAGAACGCGCGCTTCGTCGCCGAGCGGCCGCGGTCCGCCGAGCTCACCGAGCAGGCGCGCCGCTCGATGCCGCGCGGCGTCCCGATGGCCTGGATGGACGACCTCTACGACCACCCGCCGGTCTGGATCGACCGCGGCGAGGGCGCCACGTTCACCGACGTCGACGGCCACACCTACCTCGACATGTACGTCGCGGACATGAGCGCGTTCTGTGGCCACGCGCCTCCGCCCGTCGTCGAGGCGGTGGCCGCTCGCATCGCCCTCGGAAACCAGTTCCTGATGCCCAGCGAGGACGCGATCGTGGTCGCCGAGCACCTCGCCGCCCGGTACGGGCTCCCGAAGTGGCAGTTCACGCTCTCTGCGTCGCAGGCCAACACGGAGGTGATCCGCCTCGCGCGTGAGCTGACAGGGCGAGAGGTCGTCCTGGTGTTCGACGGGAAGTACCACGGCGAGGTCGACACGACGCTCGTGGTGTCCGAGAACGGCCTGGTCGTTCCCGAGATGGCCGGCCTCGCCCGGAGCATCGCCGGCCAGGCCCGCGTGATCCCCTTTAACGACGTCGCCGCTCTCGAGGCCGCCCTCGCGCCCAAGGACGTTGCACTCGTGCTGGCCGAGCCGGCCATGACCAACGTGGGGTTCCTCCTCCCCGCGGACGGCTACCACGACGGGCTGCGCCGGGCAACCCGCGAGGCCGGGACCCTCCTCGGGATCGACGAGACCCACTCGCTCGTGTGCGCCTACGCGGGCTTCACCCGAGACCTCGGGCTCGATCCCGACTTCCTCACGCTCGGCAAGTCGATCGCAGCGGGAGTCCCGCTCGCGACCTACGGGATGCGCGAGGAGATCGCCGCGCTGATCGCTCCGCCCGAAGAGGCGCGCGACGCAAGCGGCGTCGTCGTGGACGAGGTCGCAACAGGGGGAACGCTGTTCGCGAACCCGCTCTCGATGGCGGCCGGCCGCGCCGCGCTCCTCGACGTCCTGACAGAAGAGGCCTTCGAGCGCACCGCCGAGCTGGGCGAGCGGATGGCGGCCGGGCTGAGAGACGCATTCGTGAAGGCGGGCCTTCCGTGGAGCGTCGTCCAGTACGGAGCCCACGCCTGCTACTTCTTTTCACCCGAGCCGCCGACCGACGGCGCCGGCTCGCGGGCCGCCGACGACCCCGCCCTGCGCAACCTCATCCGCGTCTTCATGGCGAACCGGGGCGTCTGGGAGTCGGGCTGGTGGCTCGGCCCGACGGTCTCGGTCGCCCACACCGGCGAGGAAGTCGACCGCTACCTCGAGGTGTTCGAGGAGCTCCTGACCGCGATCGCGTAACCCAGGTCTCGGCCACAGAGTCTCTGTCAGTGCGGAGGCGCAAATCCACCGAGCAGCGCCTCGACTTCGCTCAGCACCCTCGCACGATCGGCCGTGTTTGCGACGGACCTCTCGACCCGCTCGCGGACGTGTTCGAGCAACAGGTCCTTCTGCCGCGGGCTCAGGGGCCCCAGCGGGTCGATCGGGACGGGGTGTCCTCCTACGAGGGCAAGGCCGCCGCCGTCCTGCCCTTTCCCGAACAACTGAATCGCCACGATCTGCGCAAGCTCCCGGGAGTAGTCGAGGTGCGGCTTGCGCGGCGGAATCAGGATGACACCGTCTGCCGCGTAGTCGCCGAGCACGGCGGCGGCGATGTGGCCGGAGTCGTTGATGTCGTACGCCTGGATGAGTTGCTCTCCCCGCGGGAGCTGAACTCGGTCGGTCAGGTCGAAGACCTGCGGAGGAAACGGTACGGGCACGGAGTCACTTGGCGATTCCGGCTGCCCGGGGACCGGCGACAACGACGGGTCGGCATCGTAGAAGAACGGGAAGTTCAAGAACTTCGACGGCTGTGGATTCGCCGCCGAGCCGACCACCTGATCGTCGTTGTTGATCGCCCTCGCGTAGCCGTCGCAGGGAATGTCGACGAAGACCCCTTCGCTCCAGAAGAACGGCCCCGTGCCAGAGCGGGTCCCGGCAACATGTCCCTTTTCGTTGATATCGGCCACCGATCCCTGGTCGGCGAGGAAGTTGATCGCACCGGCGTCGTAGAGGAACGGCTGTGACAGACCTCCGTCGTTCATCCATCCGACGACCTGGTTCGACTCGTTTACTGCCGCGGCGTGTCCGTGGGCCTTCCCCGCCAGAAGGTTGAGGTCGGATGCAGGCTCGGGAGAAGAAGGGTCGTGGACGAATGCGTGGAGACTCTGCTCGTCGCCAGGCGGCGGGCCAAAGTCCCCACCGCCGACGATCACGCCCTCGTCGTTGATGTCGGAAGCGATGCTGATCGAGCTGCCCAGCAACGGATCGAGCTCGACAATCTCCCCGTTCGCGTACATGAAGGAGTGCGGCCGCCAGGGCGGGTCGTTCTCGCGCCAGTAACCAACCGCGACACCCAGGTCGTTGATCGCGTTGAGCTGGGTGAAGTTGGCAGGCCCCGGTCCAGAGAAGACCTCCACTTGACCTGGATTGAGTGCGATCAGCCCGTGGTAGAGGGCGTAGTCTCCGTTTGGGATCGCGAGGGCGCCCGCCACCTGATCGTTGGAGTTGATCGCGAAGAGGTCGGGATAGCCGAGATCCCAACCCGTGATGTCCTCGACTGAGTACATCCGCCACCTCCTCGACTGTGCGCAGAAGCCTACTCCGCTCCCAGCCGAACGACTGGCCAGGATCGCGTCGGCTCCGGCGCGCCAAGCCCTCTCTCCACCCAGAGGCGGGGGGTCCGAGTTCCGTCCGAACCCCGCTTTAGATTCAGCGGTCCGCTCGACCCGCGCGGCACCCGCGTGAGCCCGGGCGCAGGACATACGATGCGGTAAGACCCCGGGAGGTCAAGCAATGGCTTCGGCACACGAGATGGAGACCGTCCACGTCACCGACGAGCAGCTCGAGAACGCGGTCGCGCAGGAGGACGCGAGCGTCGGCGTTCGCAGGCTGTTCACGATCCCGGGCCGCGACCCGTTCACGGAAGTGGAGTGGGAGGAGCGCGACGCGCTGATCCCCGGCAAGGAGAGCGCCGTCTTCGAGCAGAAGGGCGTCGAGTTCCCGAAGTTCTGGAGCCAGACCGCAACCAACATCGTGGCGCAGAAGTACTTCCGCGGGCGCATGTCCTCGCCCGAGCGGGAGCAGAGCGTCAAGCAGATGATCGGCCGCGTCGTCGACACGATCGGTGCCTGGGGCCGCGAGGGCGGCTACTTCGCGAACGAGGACGAGGCCGAGGCCTTCGAGGCCGAGCTGAAGGCGCTCCTGGTCAACCAGTACGCGGCCTTCAACTCCCCGGTCTGGTTCAACGTCGGCTTCGAGGAGCGCCCGCAGTGCTCGGCGTGCTTCATCCTCTCGATCGAGGACTCGATGGAGTCGATCCTCGACTGGATCCGCCGCGAGGGGATCATCTTCCGCGGCGGCTCGGGCTCCGGCGTCAACCTCTCGAGGCTGCGCTCCTCGCAGGAGCAGCTCTCCAAGGGCGGCCATGCGAGCGGGCCTGTCAGCTTCATGCGCGGCGCCGACGCGTCGGCCGGGACGATCAAGTCCGGCGGCAAGACGCGGCGCGCGGCGAAGATGGTCGTCCTCGACGTCGACCACCCGGACGTCGAAGAGTTCATCTGGTGCAAGGCCAAGGAGGAAGGCAAGGCCCGCGTGCTCGAGCAGGCCGGCTACGACATGTCGCTCGACTCGGGCGACTGGGCCTCGATCCAGTACCAGAACGCCAACAACTCGGTCCGCGTCACCGACGCCTTCATGGAGGCGGCCGAGGCCGACGCCGACTGGAACCTCGTCGCCCGCACCGACGGCACCGTCGTCGAGACGAAGAAGGCCCGCGATCTGCTGCGCCAGATCGCCGACGCCGCCTGGCGCTCGGCCGACCCGGGCGTCCAGTACGACACGACGATCAACAAGTGGCACACGCTCCCGAACACGGGCCGCATCAACGCGTCGAACCCGTGCTCGGAGTACATGTCGATCGACGACTCCGCCTGCAACCTGGCCTCGCTGAACCTGCTCAAGTTCCGCCGCGAGGACGGCGAGCTCGACGTCGAGGCGTTCGAGCAGGCGGTCGACGTCGTCTTCCTCGCGCAGGAGATCCTGGTCGGCTACTCGTCGTACCCGACACCCGAGATCGAGCGCAACGCGAAGGCCTACCGCCAGCTCGGCCTCGGCTACGCGAACCTCGGCGCGCTGCTGATGGCGCGCGGCCTGCCGTACGACTCGGACGAGGGCCGGGCCTACGCGGCGGCGATCACGGCGCTGATGACCGGCCGCGCCTACCGCAAGTCGGCGGAGATCGCCGCGCGGATGAGCCCGTTCGGCGGCTACCAGCCCAACGCGGGCGCGATGATCGGCGTGATGTCGATGCACCGCGCGGCGGTGGGCAACATCGAGCACGCCGATTCGGTGCCGAAGGACCTGCTGACCGCGTGCCGCAAGGCCTGGGACGAGGCACTCAACCTCGGCGAGGTGCACGGCTACCGCAACGCACAGGCGACCGTGCTCGCGCCCACCGGGACGATCAGCTTCATGATGGATTGCGACACGACCGGGGTCGAGCCGGACTTCTCGCTCGTCAAGTCGAAGAAGCTCGTCGGCGGCGGCGAGATCACGATCGTCAACAAGACGGTCCCGATGGCCCTCGAGAAGCTGGGCTACGCGCCCCCCGAGGTCGACGAGGTCGTCGCGTTCATCGACGAGCGCAACACGATCGTCGGCGCCCCGTACGTGAAGACGGAGCACTACCCGATCTTCGACTGCGCCATCGGCGACCGCGCGATCCATCACACGGGCCACGTGAAGATGATGGGCGCCGTCCAGCCGTTCATCTCGGGCGCGATCTCGAAGACCGTCAACCTGCCCGAGACGGTCACGATCGACGAGGTCTCGCAGCTCCTGATCGACTCGTGGCACCTCGGCGTGAAGGCGATCGCGATCTACCGCGACAACTGCAAGGTCGCCCAGCCGCTGTCGGGCCGAAAGGACGGCGAGCAGCTCGAGGCCGCCGCGCCGCCCGTCCCGCTGACGCAGCGCCGCCGGCTACCCGAGGACCGCGTCGAGGTCGGCCGCAAGTTCCGCGTCGGCGACTACGAGGGCTACATCCACGTCGGCCTGTACGACGACGGCGCGCCCGGCGACATCTTCGTCGACATCGCGAAGGACGGCACCACGATGTCCGGCCTGATGAACTCGCTCTGCATCGCGGTCTCCATGGGCCTGCAGTACGGCGTCCCGCCGGAGGTCTACGTCTCGAAGCTGACCCACATGCGCTTCGAGCCGAGCGGCATGACGAACGACGCCGACATCCGCGTCGCGAAGTCGATCGTCGACTACGTCTTCCGCTGGTTCGGCAAGAAGTTCCTGAACACGGACCAGCAGGAGGCAGCCGGGATCCTCTCGCCGGAGGTGAAGGCGCGGCTGGCGCAGCAGTACAACGGCGAGAGCTCGCCGGGCGCGGGCGCCGAGACCGGGAGGCCGCTTCGCCAGGCCAGACGGCGCTCTTCAACGCGTGGGAAGACGCGGTCGAGTGCGCCAAGTGCGGCGGCCGGATGGTCCGCACCGGGTCGTGCTACACGTGCCGCGACTGCGGGACTAACACCGGCTGTAGCTAGGCACCGAACTCGGTCGTCGACCTCCGGCCTTGCAAGCGGAGGTGACCGGGTTCGATCCCAGCACACTGCCAGTGGCGGCCCAGCAGCCCTGACGGGCATCACTCGCGCCGGGAGGCCTCTGTTGATTTCGATCGACGACTGCCGAACAGGGGGGATCTTCACGGCCGCATGGCTTCGAACTGCGTATGGAAGTCGCGACGTTCAGTCTCGGCTGAGGTCAATGCCGAACAGGAGCGTCCGGCATTCCAACGGGCAACGCGGTCCTCGCCAGGCTCAGCTGCAGTACTGTTGGATTGTGACCTGATGTACGTTGCTCCGTGACGTAAGGACGGAGCGCGACGTGAGCTGTAGGGACTAGCTGTTCGGCGTCCGATCCAGACCGGCCGCCCGGCGGATTCCGGGCGTGCGAGAGGCCCATGCGATCCTCGGAGCTGCCTCGGCTTCGACGGCCAGTTGCGTTGCCGGAGGAGCGGCAGACGTCAGCGCTCCGAGAGGTTGAGGCGCCTGACGCCGTCTGCGAGCGCAACCGGACCGACACTCGGCCATTTCGTCGACGAATGCTCGAAGAGATCAGTGGGTTGGAGAGGCGCCGATGAGCCGTCGGTCGACCTTGTTCGCGACGTCGATGACCGAAGTCACTCGAGATACGTGAGAGAGGGTCGAGGCAAGCCTGTCAGGATCGCGGCGATCTGGCTACGCTCTATCGGAGAGCGTGCCATCGGGTCAGCGCTCACGGATGCGAGCTTCTACGCCGTCGCAATCAGCGGCGATCACCGGATCACAGGATTGCCAGAGTTTTCGGCGGCTGACGTCGCGCTGACGAATCCAGCGCCGAGCAGCGACCATGCAGGGCGCTCGCGGACCTGCGGTGCCGTCGGGCGGGTGGTGAAGACGCAGTCGGCACCTTGCCCGTTTCGTCATGGCTGACGGGCTGCGGCGCACGCAGCGACAGTCCTGCGTGATCCGGAAGCACTCGCGCGCGTTCGACGTCGAAGATCGCCGTCGGCGGAGCTCATGCCGAGAACCAGCCGTCACGGCGTCGGACACGATTAGGCCAGGACGCTGTTGTGCCAAGACTCTGTCTATAAACTGCTGGGCTGCAGCGGTCTTGCAAAGTGACGCACCGTCCGCTAGCGTCCACGACGTGACCGTCGTTGTCGTCCTGCTGATCGTCGTCCTCGTTCTGCTGCTGGCGGGATCGCTCGTCGGACTGGCGTTCAACCTCCTCTGGCTCGTGGCCACCGGGCTCGTCATCGGCGCGCTGGGGCGGCTCGTGCTTCCGGGGCGGCAGGCGATCAGCGTGCTCGCGACGGCGCTCGTCGGGGTCGCAGCGAGCCTCCTCGGCGGGATCCTCGCCAACCTGTTCGACGTCGGCTGGCTCATCCAGTTCCTCGTGGCGGTCGCGCTCGCCGCCGCCGGGATCGCGCTGTTCGCCTCGACCGAGCAGCGCCGCAGCCCGACCTAGACCTCCCTCATTCGAGGGACGCGTTCTCCCCTAAAGGGGTACGCCCGGCTGCCGATGTACACCGGATGCGCCGTCAGCCCCTTCGGCTTTTGCTTGCGCTCGTAACGCTTGCCGCCATCTGTGCCTCCGCGGCTACCGCCGCGCTTGCGCGGGTCATGCCTCCCCCCGGCCCGCAGCCCGTTCCGCGCTCCAGGAAGCTTGCCCGCGAGGTCGTTTCCTTCGCGCGGCGCCAGATCGGCGTCTTCTACAGCTACGGCGGCACGTCGCGCGCCACGGGCTTCGACTGCTCCGGGCTCGTGTACGCCGCCTACCAGTCGATCGGGAGGACGATCCCCCGCTCGAGCTGGGATCAGCGCCGCGTGGGCAGGCGCGTGCCCTTCGGCCGGCTCCTGCCCGGTGACCTGCTCTTCACCGAGGGCGGCGGGCATGTCGTCCTCGTCGTGTCGAATTCCCGGGCGATCTCCGCTCCGCAGACGGGAGAGCGGGTCACGTACGTGCCTCTCGCGCGTCTGCGGCACGAGTTCGCCGGCGCGCGTCGCCTGCTGAAGTAGGTGTCAAAAACCGCCGCGTGCGGGCCCCTTTTGAGCTGCCGCTGCTAAGCTTTGATCTCCACAGAGCGAGTACCTGGTCGGCTCAACGCCTCCCATCTACCGTTCATTAGAGGTAGGAGGAGGTGTTTTTTCATGGCTACAGGAACAGTGAAGTGGTTCAACGATGCGAAGGGGTACGGGTTCATCACCCCCGACGACGCGGGCAAGGACTTCTTTGTCCACCACAGCGCGATCTCCGGCGACGGCTTCAAGTCGCTCCCCGAGGGCGCGAAGGTCGAGTTCGAACCAGCCGAGGGCGAGAAGGGTCCCGAGGCGAAGAACGTCGTTCTGACGGCGTAAGCGAGGGCACGCGCGCGCCGCACCCGCGGCGCGCGCGACCTCCGAGGAAAGGACAGGCCGTGCGGGGGAAGATGATCTGGTTCAACGAGGTCAAGAACTACGGCTTCATCATGACCGAGGAGGAAGAGCGGCTTTCGGTGCTCGGATCCGGATTCGCCGAGGGTCAGCGGCCCGAGGGGCGCTGCGCCGACAAGGACGTTACGTTCGAGATCGACAGCAGCAACGGCACCCGCCAGGCCGAGAAGGTGGTCTTCGAGGAGTACGTTGCCCCGCATCGCCCGCGGATTCGCGGCGGAGCGGGTCGCAGGTAACAAACAAGACGCGGCACATCGCCGCCCCGATCGCGGCGCTGGCCGAGACGGACGAGGTGCTCGTCTCGAGCACCGTCAAGGATCTCGTGATCGGCTCGGGGATGACCTTCGCCGACCGCGGCCCGCACGAGCTGAAGGGCGTGCCCGGCGATTGGAGCCTGTTCGCAGTCGACGCCGTGGCCGACTGAGCTACTCGGTCTTTTCGCCTTCGCACCGTCAGTTCGCGCTGGACAGCGGGTCGCCGACGCTCTAGAAGTCACAGGCGACAGGGGGAAGGGCGGCTGGCTTCTGGCAGGCGGAGGCGTTCGTCGCCTCCCCGGATGAGACGAAGAGGAGGAGCCATGCGGCTTCGCATCAATCGACCCTCGCCTGCCATGGTCGTCGCCTGCACGGCGCTTGCGATCTCGCTGGGCGGTACCGGCTACGCAGCAATCAAGCTGCCCGCGAACAGCGTCGGCAGCAGGCAATTGAAGAAGAGCGCAGTCACCAACCGGAAGCTCGCCCGCGGCGCCGTGACCGGCTCGAAGGTCGCGCGCAACTCGCTCACGGGCGCACAGATCAACGCGTCGACGCTCGGCACCGTCCCGAACGCGACCACCGCTCAGAACGTGGCCGCATCGGAGGCGTTCCACCTCGTCGGCGCGACAGGCGAGCCGGGATTTCAGCACTCCTGGCAAGACGGCCTCAACCCCGCAGACGAGCCTCTGAGCTTCTACAAGGACCGTGAAGGCATCGTCCACCTCCGGGGCAGCATCTACGGCGGACCGCCGAACAACGTCATCTTCCAGCTACCGTCGGGATACCGGCCGGCAAGCGGCAAGTTCGCGTTCCTGACGGCAGCGTGCGAGTGCTCGACCGGGCAGACCACGATCCTGGCGATCGCGGGATCGGGCTTCGCGGCCAACGTCGACGGTGGGGTGTCCGTGTTGAACGGCTCGTTTCCTCAGACAACTTCACGGCTCTACCTCGACGGGATCTCGTTCCGGGCCGGGTCGTGAGGTTCGCGGCGTGACACGTCCGAGGGGTATGCGCACGATGGATCGCGGAACCGAGCAATGCCTGCCTGGGCCACCGTTCTCCTCACACTCGGAAGCACCGCGATCGGAGCGGGCGCGGCGCTGACGGCTTCACTCCTCCAGCTGCGGAGCGCGCGGGACGAGCGCGAGCGCTCGGACGCGAACGCGCGCCGCGCGCGGGGCGGCGAGGTCGTCGGGCCGATCCTGGGCGTGCTCGACGACCTCGAGCCGAACGCGATCGCGGCGAGCGGCGGCCGCAGCCAGGAGACGATGTTCAACATCGGACGACGCTGGTGGAGGGTGCGTGACCAGCTACTCGTGTTCGGCGCCGTCGATCCGTCGGCCGAGGTCGCCTCGGCGGCGAACTCGCTCGCGGACGCGGTCGCTGCGGCCTGGACGAGCGTGGACCAGCTGAACCGCGAGCCCAAGTCGGCCGATGCGCTTCATGCGGCTGCGGCCAGCCATGGCGAGGCCCGCCAGGCCGCCGACAGGCTCGGCGAGCTGCTGAGGAGCTAGCCGCCGGCGTTCTTTGCGACGTACGCGGAGACGTCGCGGATCTGCTCAGGCGTGAGCTGTCCCGAGAACGACGGCATTCCGCCGCCGCCGTCCTCGACCTTCGCCTGCACGGTCCCGAAGTCGGGACGTGCCGCGTCGAGGTTCGGCCCGATCTGGCCGCTCGCGTTCGCGGCCTTGAACGTGTGACACGAGCTGCAGTCGCTCTTGAAGACAGGCGCGCCCGCCGCCGGGTTCGCATCGGCGGGAATCGGCGTGCTCTTCGCCGGCGCGGCCGCGGGCTCCTGGCGGTAGAGCCAGAGCGCGCTCGTGTACCAGGCGCCGATCAGGACGACGAAGAGGAGCCCGCCCGCGATCGGGAGCACCGGCCTCGGGAACCGGTGCATCCGCACGACCGTCACCTTGGCGGCGAACGCGCCGTAGACCGCGCATCCGAGCAGCGAGTGGAACAGGACGCGGCCGTCGGGATCGCGGAAGCCGAGCTTGAAGATGCAGTGGTAGGCGACCGGCAGCGTGAAGAGGAACGCGAAGAGCCCGGACAGGCGGTGCACGGGATTGACCCACGCCGGCTTGCGCCAGGGCAGCTTCCTGAAGATCCAGGCCGCGGTGAAGAGCTGGAAGCAGGCGAGCACGATCGCGGCGGTCGCGAAGCCGGCCTTCAGATGCAGCGGGTCGCTGAAGAACAGCTGGATGTAGCCCTTCGACCGAGGATCGTGGCTCGCGAGCAACCCGGCGGTCAGGGAGACGAGCGCGAAGACGAGCGCTGGGACGGCGACCCAGCGATACGACCGCTCCTGCGCTGTCTCGACCGTGCTCAAGGCTCCCCGGCGACCGTCCACGTTCTCGTGCTCCGTGTCAAGCTCACCGCATGCTCGAGCTCGACACTCCTCACGGCCTCGCCCGCGTCCGCCTGCAGCCGGTCGACTCTCCGGTCGCTGCGCTCGTGCTCGGCCACGGCGCGGGCGGCGGGGTCGAGTCGCCGGATCTCGTCGGCGCGGCGAACGCGGCTCGGGCCGCGCGGATGAGTGTGGCGCTCATCGAGCAGCCCTACCGGGTGGCCGGCCGCCGGAGCCCTGCGCCGGCGCAGCAGCTCGACGCGTCCTGGACCGCAGTCGTCTCGCAGCTGCCCTTCGGCGAACTGCCGATCGTGGCCGGCGGCCGCTCGTCCGGTGCACGCGTGGCCTGCCGAACAGCCACCGAGGTCGGCGCGGCCGCCGTGCTGTGCCTCGCGTTCCCGCTTCATCCGCCGGGCAAGGGCGACGACCCGACGAAGAGCCGGCTGTCGGAGCTCGAGGCCGTGCAGGTCCCGGTGCTCGTGGTTCAGGGGGAACGAGATCCGTTCGGGATGCCTCCGGCCGGACCCGGCCGGACGGTCACGGTGATCCCGGGCACTCACTCACTGCGGAGCAGCGCTGCAGTCGAAGCCGCGGTCGCGGACTGGCTGCCAACCGTGGTGACGGGCTAGCGCGTGGGCTCGGCGTTTCTCTGGGGTGCGGTCGCCGCCTCGTCGCTCGTGATCGGGATGCTGCTCGGCCTGGCGCGCGTGTGGCCGGAGCGGTTGGTCGGGCTCGTGCTCGCGTTCGGGGCGGGCGCGCTCATCAGCGCGGTCAGCTTCGAGCTCTTCGAGGAGGGCGTTCAGGTCGGCGGAGCTGCGGCCGTGGGCATCGGGCTCGCGCTCGGCGCGATCGTCTACTTCATGCTCGCTCGGGTCGTCGACCGGATCTCTCCCGGCCGGCGTGACGAGGCGGCCAGCGGCGGGACCGCGCTCGCGCTCGGCGCGTTCCTCGACGGCATTCCGGAGCAGCTCGTGCTCGGGATCGGGCTCGCCGCGGGCGCGGGCGTCAGCATCAGCCTGCTGGTCGCGATCTTCGTCTCGAACCTGCCCGAGGCGATCGGCTCGGCGACGGACATGAAGGAGGCGAACACGCCGCCACGGAAGATCCGCCTCCTCTGGTACGGAGTCGCTACGGTGTGCGCGCTGTCGACCCCGCTCGGCTGGATTCTCGCGGACGGCGCGGGCGGCCACTTCAAGGCCGGGGTCAACGGCTTCGCTGCGGGCGCGCTGCTCGTGATGCTGGTCGACTCGATGATCCCCGAGGCCACCTCGAAGTCCGGCCGCGTCGCCGGGCTCGCGACGACGCTCGGCTTCGCAGTCGCCGCCGGGCTCTCGACCGCCACCGCCTGATCCAGCTAAGGGTTCTCTAAGTCTTGCGTCCCGGGTCCTAACGAAGGCTTGCTTGTCGACGCCTAACGATCAGAGCCGGGGACACGGCATGACACCACCCCCCGCCCGGGGCGCCAGGTAATCCCGGAGCCTGGCGCTCCTACCCGGCTCCCTCAGCGGAGAGCGGTCTCGGTTTCCGGATCGAAGAAGTAGAGCGACGAGGGGTCGAGGACGAGCCGCAGGCGGTCGCCGCGCGCGGCCTTCGTCTTCGGGTCGAGCCGGGCGGTGCACGTCACGTGCTCGGGCTTCGCGTCGGCGGCGGTGTCGTCGACGTCGAGTGCCAGCTCGATCGTGTCCTTGGTCAGGACCGGAGGCGTGTCGAGCTCGAAGTGCGCGATCACCTCGGCGCCGACGGGCTCGGCGAGCGTGATCGGGGCCTCGAGCTGGAGCTTCCCGTTCGGCGGGCCGGCGAGCTCGGCGTCCTGCAGGTGCTCGGGGCGAATCCCGAGGATCACGTCGCGGCCGCCGCGCGCCGCAACCGACCCGGGGAGCGTTCTCGCAGGCAGCTCCAGCGAGCGGGAGCCGAACTCGGCGAGCATCGAGCCGTTCGACGGGCGCAGGTGCGCGTGGACGAGGTTCATCGCGGGCGAGCCGATGAAGCCGGCGACGAACAGATCGACCGGCCGGTCGTAGAGCGCCTGCGGCGTGTCGACCTGCACGAGCTTGCCCTGGCGCATGACGGCGACGCGGTCGCCCATCGTCATCGCCTCGGTCTGGTCGTGCGTGACGTAGATCGTGGTCGTCCCGAGCCGGTGCTGGATGCTCTGGATCTCGGCGCGCATCTGAACGCGGAGCTTCGCGTCGAGGTTCGAGAGCGGCTCGTCCATCAGGAAGACGGCCGGCTCGCGCACGATCGCGCGACCCATGGCGACGCGCTGGCGCTGGCCGCCGGACAGCTGGCCCGGCTTGCGCTTCAGGAGCTCGGAGATGCCGAGCGTGTGCGCGGCCTTGCCGACGCGCTCCTTGATCTCCTTCTTGGGCGTGTGGCGGAGCTTGAGCCCGAAGCCCATGTTCTCGGAGACGGTCATGTGCGGATAGAGCGCGTAGTTCTGGAAGACCATCGCGATGTCGCGGTCCATCGGGTGGAGCTGGTTCACGACCTCGCCGCCGATCGAGATGTCGCCGCGCGTGACCTCCTCGAGGCCGGCGGTCAGGCGCAGCACGGTCGTCTTGCCCGAGCCGGAGGGACCGACGAAGACCATGAACTCGCCGTCGGCGATCTCGAGGTCGAGCGAGTCGACGGCCATCGTCCCGCCCGGGAATGCTTTCGTCAGGTCTCTGAAGCCAAGGTCGGCCATGTCAGCTCCCGTTCCGGTGCTCGCTGATGAAGTCCCTGTACCAGAGCGCGCTTCGCTTCGGCGCGCGGCGCTGGCTCTCGAAGTCGACGCCGACGATCCCGAAGCGGCTCGAGTAGCCGTGCTCCCATTCGAAGTTGTCGAGCAGCGACCACACGTAGTAGCCGCGCACGTCCACGCCCTTGTCGATCGCGCTCTCGACCGCCGCGATGTGACCGCGGAGATACTCCATGCGCTGCGGGTCCTCGACGACCTCGTTGCCGTCGATCGGCGGGTCGTCGAACGAGGCGCCGTTCTCGGTGATGACGAGCGGGGTGTCGCCGTAGTCGTGCTTCAGGCGGACGAGCAGCTCGGTCAGCGCGGGTGGCACGATCCTCCACCCCATCGCGGTGGTCGGCCCGTCCTCCGGCACCTCCTGCACTCCGACCGGCCCGTCGGCCTCGCTGAGCCGCACGACGGCCGGCTGGTAGAAGTTGACGCCGAGGAAGTCGATCGGCACGGCGATCTGCTCGAGGTCGCCCGGCTGGACGAACCCGAGCGGGCCGTAGCGCTCCTCGTAGAGGTCGACCATGTCCGCCGGGTAGCCGCCGCGCAGCACCGGATCGAGGAACCAGCGGTTGCGGTTGCCGTCGAGCCTGAGCGCGGCCTCGGCGTCGCCGTAGACCTGCGTCAGGTCGAGCGTGATCCCGATGCGGCCGGTGCGGTGGCCGTCGCGGAACGCCGTCACCGCCTTGCCGTGCGAGAGCAGGACGTGGTGCGCCGCCGCCAGGGCCGCCGGCCAATCGCTGATCCCGGGCGCCTTCGTCCCGTAGCCATAGCCGAGGAACGCGGTCACCCAGGGCTCGTTGTGCGTGACCCATTCCTGGACGAGGTCGCCGAGGCCCTCGTAGACGAGCTCGGCGTAGACCTCGAAGCGGTCGACCACGTCGCGCGTGGCCCAGCCGCCCTCGTCCTGGAGCGCCTGCGGGAGATCCCAGTGGTAGAGGGTGGCGAGCGGCGTGATCCCGCGCTCGAGCAGTCCCTCGGTGAGCCGCCGGTAGAAGTCGATCCCCTTCTGGTTCGCCGGGCCGCGGCCGTCCGGCTGGATGCGGGGCCACGAGATCGAGAAGCGGTAGCCCTCGAGGCCGAGCGAGCTCATCACCTCGAGGTCCTCCTCCCAGCGGTAGTAGTGCTCGCAGGCTCGGTCGCCGGTGTCGCCGTTCGCAACGTTGCCCGGCGTGTGGCTGAAGCGGTCCCAGATCGACTCGCCCCGGCCGTCGGCGTCCCACGCACCCTCGATCTGGTACGCGGCGGTCGCCGCACCCCACACGAACTCGTTCGGGAAGCTCATCCTTTTACCGCTCCTTTCATGATGCCGCCGATGATCTGCCGCCCGAGGACGAGGAACACGATCAGGAGCGGGAGGATGGAGACGAACGTGCCGGTGAGGACGAGTGCGTAGTCCTCGACGTAGCCGCTGGCGAGTGTGGACGTCGCGACCTGGACGGTCGGGTTGCGCGGGCCGAGCACGATCAGCGGCCAGAAGAAGTCGTTCCAGGTCGTCATGAACGTGAGCAGTCCGAGCACCGCGGCCACGGGGCGCACGGCCGGCAGGATCACGTGCCAGAAGACGCCGAGCGTGTAGCAGCCGTCGACCTTGGCGGCGTCGATCAGCTCGTCGGGCACCGCGCCGGAGATGTACTGGCGCATGAGAAAGACGCCGAACGCCGTCACGAGGTTCGGGAAGATCACCGCCTGCAGGTGGTTGACCCAGCCGAAGTGCACCATCTCGATGTAGAGCGGGATCACGCCCAGCTGAACGGGCACCAGCATCGTCGCGATCACCAGCAGGAAGAGGGCGTTGCGTCCGCGGAAGTGCAGCTTCGCGAAGGCGAACCCCGCGAGCGCGCTGAAGAAGACGACTGCGACGGTGACGGTCGACGCGACGATCGCGGAGTTGATCAGCGCCTTCCAGAAGTCGACGTTGACCTCGCCGGAGTCGAAGAGCCGCGTGATGTTGTGCCAGAGCTGCGTGCCCGGGGTGAGCACGGGCGGGTAGGCGGCGATCGCCGAGTTGTCGTGCGAGGCGACCACCAGCGACCAGTAGAGCGGGAAGATCGAGATGATCGCGACCAGCACGAGGACGACGTAGGTCATCGGGCCGGCCTTGCCGAACCGCCGCGTGCCTTTCTTCCGCTTCTTGCGGCGGGGAGCGGGAGCGGGCTGGGCGACGGTCGACATCAGGCGTCAGCCGTCCTGATCCGGCGGATGATGAACAGGTTCACGGCCGAGATCACCGCGATCAGCAGGAACAAGGCCCACCCGATCGCGGCCGCGTAGCCGAAGTCGAACTGCGTGCTCCCGAACGCCTTCTCGTAGAGGTACATGACGACGGTCTGGTACTGGCGCGCCGAGCCGCCGGTCCCACCCTGCTTCAGCGGCTGGAAGAGGTAGGGCTCGGTGAAGAGCTGGAGCCCGCCGATCGTCGAGATGATGACCGTGAAGATGATCGTCGGCCGCAGCTGCGGGATCGTCACGTGGATGAACTGCTTCCACCAGCCGGCCCCGTCGATCGCGGCCGCCTCGTAGAGCTCGTCGGGGATGCCCTGCATGGCCGCGAGGTAGATCAGGGCGTTGTAGCCGGCCCAGCGCCAGGTGACCATCACCGAGAGCGCGATCCACGACGAGAACCGTCCCGCCTCCCAGTCGACCTTGTGGATCCCGACGAAGTGGAGGATGTAGTTGACGGCGCCGTAGTCGCGCGAGAAGAGCTGCGTGAAGATCAGCGCGACGGCGACGAGCGAGGTCACCTGCGGTAGGACGACGCCCATCCGGAAGAACGTCCTCGCGTGCAGGCCGGTGTTGAGGAGCGACGCGAGCCCGAGCGCGATCAGGAGCTGCGGGATCGTCGCGATCACCCAGATGCCGAGCGTGTTCTCGACCGAGTTCCAGAAGTACGAGTCGTGGAGGAGCGCGCTGTAGTTGGCGAGCCCGATGAAGTGCGGGTTCGGATCGAGCAGCGTCCGGTCGGTCAGCGAGACCCAGGCCGTGTATCCGAGCGGGAAGAGCCCGAAGACGATGAACAGCAGGAAGAACGGCGCGACGTAGAGGTACGGGGACGCCTTGCCGTCGACCCGGTGCAGGCGACCGCGGATGCCGATCCGCCTGCGGGCCGGGACTGCGGGCACCTGCACTGCCGTCCGTTCGCTCATGCCGTTCCCAACACCTCCCTATAAGAACACCGATGAGGCGCCCGGCCCGAGCGGAGGGTGCACTCGGGCCGGGCGCTCATCGTCGGGGCAAACCGCTAAGTGGCTGCCTTGACGTCCTTCAGGAACTGCTTCCACGACTGCGCGGGCGACTGCTTGTGCTGCTCGACCCGCTGGATCGCGTTCGTGGCCGCGGTCTGGATGTCACCCTGGTTCGGGCCCAGAGCCTGCGGCTTCAGCTTCAGCGCCGAGGTCGCGAAGATCTTGCCGACCGGGGCGTTGTTGAAGAACGGGTTCTTGAAGCCCTTGACGGCCGGGCTCTTGAGGAGCGCCGGCTGGCTCGGGAGGTTGCCCGTCTGCTTGAAGATGGCCTTCTCGGCCGCAGGCGAGGTCAGGTACTTGATCAGCGCGACGGCCTCGGCCTGGTGAGCCGACTGCTTCGGGACGCTCAGGAACGAGCCGCCCCAGCTGCCACCGCCGCCGGGAACGGCCGCGATGTCCCACTTGCCCGCCGTGTCCGGGGCCTGCCCCTGGATGTAACCCATCATCCAGGCGGGGCACGTCACGGTCGCGAACGTGCCGTTCTTGTAGCCGGTGTTCCAGTCGTTGCTGAACGCTGCGAGGCCGGCGCTCTCGTGCGCCTTGATCCCCTTCATCGTCAGCGCCCAGGCGTTCTTGACCTTCGGGTTGGAGCCGACGACGACCTTGCCCTTGTTCGTGTAGTAGGCCGGGTTCAGCTGCGCGATCATCGCGTTGAAGACGTTGCTGCCGGCGTCGAAGAAGCTGACGCCCTTCGGCGCGTGCGCCTGGAAGCGCTTGCCGGCGGCCAGGTACTTCGACCAGGTCGGCCACATCTTCGAGACCGCGGCGCGGGTCGAAGGCAGGCCGGCCTTCTTGAACAGGTCACGCCGGTAGCAGATCGCGAGGCTCCCGACGTCCGTGCCGAAACCGATCTGCGAGGAGCCCGCGAGGGACTGCGACCACTTCCACGGCAGCCAGCGCTTCCTGAGCTTCTTCGCGCCGTACTTGTTGAGGTTGACGAACTGGCCGGGGTGCGACTTGAACTGCCCGATGAACCCGACCTCGATCGCCTCGACGTCGTCCGCTCCGGACCCGACCGCGAGGTTCTTGGCCAGGTTGGAGTGATGGTCTGCGTAGCTCTGGATGTCTTCCTTGATGTCGATGTTCGGGTGAGTCGCCTCGTACTTCGTGTAGAGGTCGTGGTACCCGAAGTCGCCGAACAGGCTGACCCGCAACGTGACCTTGTCGCGACCGCTGCCCGACGCGGTCCCGGCCACGAGCCCTGTAGCGACGACGCCGACGACGCCGAGGAGCACCACAAGCGTCCCCAGGCGGTTTCGTGGGCTCTTCATAAATCGCTTCACGTGCACCTTTTCGTGCCTCCCTTTTGATTGCTCGCGTCTTGCTTGGAAATGCCCCGTCCTACGACGCCGTCGGCGCCGCCTGGTTAGCGGTCAGCGCACCTCCTTGTCGCCTGCGAGCGTCCGTTCCCTCGGCGCTCCTTGCGCTCCACATGACGACCGGACGACGAGGTGCACCGGAGCGAGCTGCTGCACCGGAGCCGCGTCGGGGTCGTCGATCATCCGGCCGAGACCTTCCGCGGCCGCCTCGCCGATGGAGTGCATGTCCTGCCTGATCGTCGTCAGGGCGGGCTGGATCAGCGCCGCCACGGTGATGTCGTCGAAGCCGACGACGGCCAGGTCTTCGGGAACACGCACGCCCAGCTCGTTGGCTGCCCGAAGGGCTCCCGCCGCCATGAGGTCGCTTGCCGCGAACACGGCGGTCGGAGGCTCGGCCAGCTCGAGCAGCTGCCGCGTCGTGCGATAGCCGCTCTCGTCGTAGAAGTCTCCTTCGATCACGTACTCGTCGCGCACCTCGACGCCGAGGCGCTCCATCTCCTCCCGGTAGCCCTCGAGCCGGTCGAGGCCGGGGCGCGTCCAGGGCGGTCCGGCGATCGTCGCGATCCGGGTGTGCCCGAGCCCGTGCAGGTGGCGCACGGCCTGCGTGGCACCGTCGCGGTTCTCGGACATGACGTAGCCGCAGTGCGGCTCGCCGGGATCGGCGTCGATCGTGATGCACGGCAGGCCCGACGCGACCAGTCGCCGCATCTCCGGGTCGTTCGCGTCGTACCCCATGACGACCACGCCGTCGACCCCGTGGTGGCCGGCCCGCCGCACGTAGGAGTGCGTTCCCCCGAATCCGTTCCCGGGCTCGTCGCTCGAGAACAGCAGCAGGTCGTATCCCCGCTCGCCCGCCCCGTGCTTGAGGCCGACGAGCACCTGCTGGAAGAACGGGTGCATCAGGTCCGGGTGGCCCGCCCCGGTCTCGAGGATGACGCCGATGACGTGCGAGCGGCTGCTGACGAGCGTGCGAGCGGCGGCGCTCGGCGTGTAATCCAGTTCACGCGCGAGGGCCAGGATGCGCTCGCGGGTCGCCTTGCTGACCTCGGGAGAGCCGTTCAGCGCCCTCGAGACCGTTGCGACCGAAACGCCTGTCTTTTCCGCGAGTTCCTGGATGTTGGTCATTCGCCTGATTTCTTCGGAAACGTTTACGGAGATTGCGACCGTAAACGTTTCCGGAAAGATTGTCAAGAGCCGTTAGCGGACCCGCTTTCCGCGGGCGGTCGGCGTCGCGCCAGCTAACCGTTGGCCCGTTTCGTCGTCGCAGCAGTCAGGTGAGAACGGCCTTGACCCCGGTCGTCGTCGCTGCGCTTCTCTTCGTGCTCGCCGGTTGCGGCAATGGAAGCAGCAGCTCTCTCCCCATGGGCCCGAGCATCGCCGGGCCGTTCACCCAGGACGCGAACGGGGTCTGGATCTTCAAGCCGGCAGGGAAGCCGAAGCGGCTGGTCATCTTCTTCCACGGCCAGGGCGGGGCGACCGAGACGACGCCCGAGAACCACCGCGCGTGGATCGACCACCTCGTCTCGAAGGGGGCCGTCGTCGTCTACCCGCGCTACGAGACGCTCTACAGCGCCTCGGTGCTGAAGGCCGCAAACGCCGGGATCAAGACGGCGGCCGACAAGCTCGCGCTCGAGAATGTCCCGGTGCTCGCGCTCGGCTACTCGCGCGGCGCGGCGATGGCCGTCGAGTACGCGGCCACGGCGCCCGGCAAGCACCTGCCCGTGCCGACGGCGATCGAGAGCGTGAACCCCGTGCCCTACGGCGAGACGGCGCGGATCGTCGACCTCCACCCGCTCAAGCCGAAGACGCTCATGGCGATCCTCGTGAGCGACAAGGATCCCCATGCCTCCGACGGAGCCGGCCTGCTCCTCAACCGGCTCCGCGGGGCGGGCTTCCCGGGCCAGCAGATCGAGCTGAACATCGCCCACTCGCACGGCTCGTTCGTCGCCGACCACCTCGCGCCGCTGAGCTCGTCGCCGGACGCTCGCAAGGCCTACTGGGTCCCGACCGACGAGCTCATCGCCCACCTCCGCTCGCTCGGCTAGCCGCGCGCAGGCGAACCAGCTCGACCGGCAAGAGCACGAGGCACACGAGCTCGCGCGCAAGCAGCGTCATCGGAGGTCTACCCGGAGGCGACGAGCTCTCGACGGACACGTTCGGCTCGCGCAGCGCCGCGCGCACGAGGGCGCGCGCCCGGAACGCGTGCCAGCTCGACGTGACGACGACAACCTCGCTCGCGCCGAGGCTGCGCGCGGCCGACGCGACGCCGAGCGCGTTCTCCTTCGTGTTGCGCGCCTTCGTGTCCGAGAGAAGCTCGACCGCAGGGCCGTCCCAAGCCTCGCGCATCAGCTCGACCTCGCCGGCCGCGTCCTGTCGCCGGGCCCACCCGGAGAGAAGCACCGCGTCGGCGTCGCCGGAGATGCCTTCCGCGTAGGTCAGGCGCTGCGCGCAGATCGCATGCAGACCGACCGTGCGGCGGCCCGAGTAGCCGAGCACGGCGACCAGGCGCATCTCAGCGGCGGCGGCGCAGCCGGTCGACCGCGAAGAGCGTCCCGATCACCGTCAGGACGACGAGAACGGACTTCTTGCCGCGGAGCTTCGACTCGCCGCTCGCGCGCGCGCGCATGTCGACCGGGACCTCGTCGACCCGCAGGCCCGCGTCGTTCAGGCGGATGAGCGCCTGCACCTCGGGCGCCTCGCTCGTGTAGGGCTCGGCGAGGACGGGCAAGGCCTTCGCATTCGCGGCGTACATGCCGCTCGTCGCGTCGAGGAACGGCCGACGCAGCACCAGCCTCATCGAGCGCCGCAGGAGCGCAGTCCCGAGCCGCCGCGGCGCGGAGGGCTTGTACCGGTACGGCGCGAACCCGTCGCCCGAGGCGAAGCGCGAGCCGACCGCCACGTCGCAGTCGCCTCCGCGCACGCGCTCGAGCAGCCGCGCAAGCTCCGCGACGGGATGCTGGCCGTCGGCGTCCACGCGACCGCAGAACGCGTAGTCGTGCTCGAGGGCGTAGCGGTAGCCCGCCGCGATCCCGGCCGGCAGGCCCCGGTTCTCGCCGAACGAGATCACCTCTGCGCCCTGCCCCCGGGCAACCTCGGCCGTGCCGTCAGTCGAGCCGTCGTCGACGACGAGAAGGTCCGCCCCCGGGAGTTCCTGGTGCAGCTCGTCGAGCACTGCCGGGAGGTTCTCCTCCTCGTTCCAGGCGGGGACGAAGACGAGCGTGTCGGGCTTGGCTGCGGTCACAGCGACCCAGCGTAGCGG
>CAVVAB010000011.1:0-13277 GCA_963746155.1 uncultured Actinomycetes bacterium | reverse complement strand
CAGCGCGCGTCCAGAGCGGCCGGGCGCGAACTTGCGGAAGCCAGAGCCAGGCATGCGCCGACGGCAGCAGGAAGATCAGCGCGAAGGGGTTGGTCGCGACGACGAGCAGCGAGACGACGCCGAGCGCAAGCAGGGCGGCCGTCGCTCCGGCGAGCTCCTCGGTGGACGAGACGGCTCGGCTCGGCAGGAGGCGCTCGCGGGCGACGAACCAGCCGAGGCCGACGAGCACGGCCAGGGCGACGAGCGCGACGACCGGCCAGTCGGTTCCGGGCGAGCTGGTCAACGGCAGCGCCACGGCGGGCGCGGCCGGCCAGAAGCCGAGCAGCGCAAAGATCAGGAAGATGGCGGCCGCCCAGAGCCAGAAGCCTGCGCGGCTCCGGTAGCTGCGCAGGGCAGGCCCCAGCGCGATGTGGCGCCGGCGGCAGCGGGCGAAGAGATCTACGGCTGCGACCAGGAACGGCACGAGGGCCGCGATCAGGACGAGCTCGATCGCCCAGCCCGGCAGGATCCGCGGGCCGAAGTAGATGTACGTCGCGGTTCCCGGAGCGAGCTCGGCGCTCGAGTCGAGCCAGCGGACCAGCTGCTGCGCCGAGCGCCCGAGCGAGGCCATGCGCGCGCCGTCCAGGCGGGCCGCCTGGTCGAGGAAGGCCGAAGGCGGACGCTCGCCGCCGCTGGTCAGAGTAAGCGCCGGGAGCCCCTCGGCCAGCAGCGGCCCTTGCTCGTAGAGGGTGAACGGGAAGCCGAGGTCGACGAGCTGCGCGAACGGGCTTGGCCGGTGAGGCCGCTGGCCGGCCTGGGCGAGCACGAGCTGCGAGGCCGTTGCGACGATCCCCGGGGCCGCCAGGCGGGGCTCGGAACCGGCGAGCGCGAGGCGCGGAGGCCCGCGGCTGCCCAGTGTGTCCAGATTGACCACGGCGAGCACGCGACCGCGATGCGTCTGCGCGAAGTGGCGCGCGCCCAGCCCGCCGAAGGCCCCGCCGTCGGATGCGACGAAGACGAGCGTGTGCAGGGGGCTCAGAGCCCGCGTGCCGGCTGCGGCCGCGGGAGTGCCGTACGACCGCGCCAGCTGGATCAGCGTCGCAATGCCCGACGCGTTGTCGTTGGCGCCTGCGCCTCCGCCCCTGTCGTCGCGATGAGCCATGACGACGATCTCCGTCGGGAGCTTGCCCGGGATCGTGACGACCTGATTCACGAGTGTTTTGCGCGCGCCGCCCGGCAGAGTGGCGCGAAAACGGTCCGGAACGGCCTTTAGGCCATACGGAGCGAGCTGATCGGCGAACCAGCGTGCGGCTCTCGCGGCATCCGGTGTCCCCGGTGTGCGGTCCGGGTACGTCTCGGCGAGCTCGCTCGCAAGCGCGACGGCTCCGGCTCTGTCGAACGAGGCGGGCAGCACGGGCTGGGGGGTCGGCAAGGGCTCCGCCTTTCGCACGCTGAAGGCGGCGATCAGAAGCGGAATGCCGACGATCAGCCAGGTCCCGCGGTAGAGGCGTCCGTTGACGGGGCGCTCGAGCGAGCCCGGCCTCGGCCGGCGCCGCGGAGCACGAGGCGGGAGCGCGGCCATTGCGTGGCTATAGTAGGCCGCAGATCGATCAGCGCCGGCAGGCACTGCCGATGCCAGACTCCTCCACGATTTTGCTCGTTGACGACGAGGATGCTGTTCAAAAGCTCCTCGCTTACCCGCTCGAACGAGACGGGTTCCGAGTCGTGCAGGCACGCGACGGCCAGGAGGCCCTGGATCACTTCGCGCGAGAGTCGTTCGATCTCGTCGTTCTCGACGTCATGCTGCCGAAGCTCGACGGACTCGAGGTCTGCAGGCGCCTGCGCGCCTCGAGCAGCGTCCCGATCATCATGCTGACGGCCCGCGACGACGAGCTCGACAAGGTGCTCGGGCTCGAGCTCGGCGCGGACGACTACATCACCAAGCCGTTCTCGATCCGCGAGTTCCGGAGCCGTGTCCGGGCCCTGCTCAGGCGCGCGGCCACGAGCCCGGCCGACGAGCGGTCCGATGAGGTGATCGAGAGCGACGGGCTCACGGTCGATCTCGCCAAGCGTGAGGTCGAGGTCCGCGGCCGCCCGGTACAGCTCACCTATGTCGAGTTCGAGCTCCTGCGCACTCTCGCGTCCCACCCCGGTCGCGTGTACACGCGGGAACAGCTGCTCCAGGCGCTGTGGGGCGGCTCCGACTACCGCGAGCCGCGGACGATCGACGTGCACGTCCGCCACCTGCGCGAGAAGCTCGAAGACGATCCCCGCGAGCCGGAGTTCATCGTGACGGTGCGCGGCGTCGGCTACCGCTTTCGAAGCCGGTGAAACGCCTCTCCTGGAGCGTCGGCACCCTGCTCAGCCTTGCGCTGTTGCTGGTCGTCGCGGCCGCGCTCGGGATCGTCTACCTCACCGTCGTGCCGTCGCTCGAGCACCGACTCATCGACGCGCGGATCTCGCAGCTCGAGCGGGCGAGTACCCGACAGAAGGTCACCCGGTCGGCGCCGTACACCACGGATTTCGTGGAAAGCATTCATGCGAGCACGGGCGCCCGGGTGGTGCTGTTGCAGCGGTTCACCAGCCGCCCGCTGGTGATGACGAATGCGCAGGATTCGCTCGGTGGGCTTGGTCCGGATGTGACGGACGACCCGGTCGCACTGCGTGCGTACACGACCGGACGTCCGCAGCACGGCACCGTGCGCGACGGCGACGAGGACTACGCCGAAGCAGCGAGACCGGTCCTGGGCGGGGACTACGTGCTCCTGCTCAGAGACTCGCTGCAGAACCAGTTTGGAAGCGTTCATCTCGTCCAGCGGCGCGTGCTGTTCTCGGCGGGCGCCGCGCTGCTGATCGCGCTCCTGCTCGGCTACGGGGCCGCGCGGGTGTTCGCGCGCCGGATCAAGCGGCTGGAGCGCGCGGCCGACCGCATCGCCGGCGGGCGCTTCGACCAGCCGGTGCGCGACGACGGCAGGGACGAGCTTGGCGACCTCGCGCGCGCGTTCGAACGGATGCGCGTGCGGCTCTTGCAGCTCGATGATGCACGCCGCGCGTTCGTCGCGAACGCGTCGCACGAGCTCCGCACGCCTCTCTTCTCGCTTGCGGGCTACCTCGAGCTGCTGGACGACGAAGAGATGGACGAGCCGACGCGGCTGGAGTTCCTCGACTCGATGCGCGAGCAGGTTGCGCGGCTGACCAAGCTCGCGTCGGATCTGCTCGACCTCTCGCGGCTGGACGCCGGCCGCCTCACCGTCGAGCTCGAGCCCGTCGATCTCGCTGCGCTCGTCGAGGAGATCGTCGAGGAGTTCGGCCCGGCTGCGCAGGTCGGCGACCACGCGCTCGAGCTCGGGACGACCGAGGCAGCTGTCGCGCTCGCGGACGAGCTTCGAGTGCTGCAGATCGGCCGGATCCTCGTGGAGAACGCGCTGCGCCACACGCCTCCGGAGACGACGGTTCGCGTGCGCGCGCTTATGCGAGACGGCCGCGCCGTCCTCGAGGTCGAGGACGACGGCGGTGGAATCCCGGACGACCACCAGGAGCAGCTGTTCGAGCGGTTCTTCCGGCTCGACGGCGCGCGTGCCTCGGGCAGCGGGCTCGGCCTCGCGATCGCGCGAGAGCTAGCCGTGCTGATGGACGGGACGGTCGAGGTCGAGTCTCGGCCCGGAAGCACGGTCTTCAGTCTCGTCCTGCCGCAACCGGCGCCGACGGAGCCGCGTGAGCGCGAGCCCGTGGCCGTTTCCTGAGCGTTTTCCCGTGAAAACGCGCGCAGTGGCGCTTATCCGGCATCCGGCTAGAGTGAGACGGCTGTGCGCTCCTCGTCCCTGGCCGCCGTCGCCGTTGCCTGTGCCCTCGTAGGCGGGATCGCCGCGCTCGGGATCGGGAAGCTGACCGGCTGGGTCGACGGCGGCTCCTCGACCACGGTGTTCCGGGCCTCTCCGGTGCTCCCCGACACGGGGTCTGCCGTTCCTGCAGCCGCGAGCGCGTCGGCCAAGCCGCTCGCCGGAAACGGGTTCGACCCGCGCCGGATCTACTCGGCCCGCTCGCCGGGTGTGGTCACGATCTTCGCCATCAGCGGCGGCGATCCCGAGCAGGTCGCGCAGGGCTCCGGGTTCGTCGTCTCGCGCGACGGCTACATCCTCACCAACTCGCACGTGATCACGGAGCCCTCCAATTCCGGCCCGGCGAAGGCTGCCAAAAGCGTCTACGTGGAGTTCCAGGACCACGACCGCGCGGCTGCGAAGGTGATCGGCTGGGACGTCTTCGACGACGTGGGCCTGCTCAAGGTCGACCCGAAGGACCACTCGCTCGACCCCGTGCCGCTGGGCAACTCGGCGGAGGTGACGGTCGGCGAGCCCGTGGCCGCGATCGGCAGCCCGTTCGGCAACGAGAACTCGCTCGGCGTCGGCGTCGTCTCCGCAATTCGCCGCTCGATCGACTCGCTGACCTCGCAGTACAGCCTCGTCGACGCGATCCAGACCGACGCGCCGATCAACCACGGCAACTCGGGCGGGCCGCTCTTCGACGCGCGCGGCCGCGTGATCGGGATCAACGCGCAGATCCGCAGCGATTCCGGCAACGCGGAGGGCGTGGGGTTTGCGGTGCCGATCAACTCGGCGCGGCGCTCGATGCAGCAACTGATCGCCAGCGGCACGATCTCCTACCCGTTTGTGGGGATTGCCACAACCGACCTGACCCCTGCGCTCGCGCGCCACTTCGGCTACTCGGCCAGGAGAGGAGCGGTCGTCACGAGCGTCGAGCCGAGCTCGCCCGCGGGGAGTGCCGGTCTCCGCGCCTGGAACAGGGGTCGCAGGCAGGAGTTTCTCGGCGTCGACTTCGCTCCGGCCGGCGACGTGATCGTGGCCATCGCCGGCCGGCCGATCCGCAACTCGGAGGACGTCGTCCGGATCATCACGGAGGACCTCTCGCCCGGGCAGGTCGTCCGTCTCACCGTCCAGCGCGGCGGCTCGAGGCTCCAGCTCCCCGTCAAGCTCGCGGAACGCCCGGCGAATCCCTAGGCGCCGAACCCTCGACTTTCGCCGAAAGCGGGCCGAGTCCTTCCTGACCACCGTTTATGCTCGGACGCCGCGTCGTCCAGCCCCCGAAAATCATGCTCCAACTCGTCAACGTCGGTCAGAAGTCGCTCGGTGACTACGCCACCATCGCCACGCGCGGGCTGATGGAGGAGATCCGCAGGCTGGCCGAGCCGCTGGCCGGGAAGCGGGTCGTCCACCTCTCCGCGACCGCGTTCGGAGGCGGCGTCGCCGAGATCAACTACGCGCTCGTGCCGCTGATGAAGGACGCGGGGCTGGACGTGGAGTGGCGGATCATCGGCGGCGCGGACGAGTTCTTCGGCGTCACGAAGGCGATCCACAACGCGCTCCAGGGAAGCGATTCGGGCCTCTCGCCCGACGACGAGGAGATCTTCCGCCGCTACAACGCGCTCAACGCGGAGGAGTTCGAGGACGTCTACGACTTCGTGATCGTCCACGACCCGCAGCCGGCGGCGATGGTCGAGCATTTCCCCGACAGCGCGGCGAGCTGGATCTGGCGCTGCCACATCGACCTCTCGCAGCCCAATCCGCAGGTGCTCGGGTTCCTGACGCCCTGGCTCACGCACTACGACGCGGCGATCTTCCACATGCCCGAGTACGTCCCGCGCGCCAGCGGCCTGCCCCATGCGTACATCTGGCCGCCGGCGATCGACCCGCTGACCCCGAAGAACATGGCCCTCTCGCCCGAGGACGCGGCCTACATCGTCGACCAGTTCGGGATCGACGTCGGGCGGCCGCTCCTGACCCAGGTGTCCCGCTTCGACCCCTGGAAGGACCCGCTCGGCGTGATCGACGCCTACCGCCTGGTCAAGGAGGAGCATCCGGACGTGCAGCTCGCGCTCGTCGGCTCGATGGCGCACGACGACCCCGAGGGCTGGGACTACTACAGCCGCACGGTGTCGTACGCGGCGGGCGACCCGGACATCTACATCCTGTCCAACCTCAACAACATCGGCTCGGTCGAGGTGAACGCGTTCCAGGTCCATTCGGCCGCCGCGATCCAGAAGTCGATCCGGGAGGGCTTCGGGCTGACCGTGACCGAGGCGCTCTGGAAGACGAAGCCGATGGTCGCGAGCCGCGTGGGCGGGATCGTCGCCCAGGTGCAGGACGGGGAGACTGGCTGGCTCGTCGATTCGCCGGTCGAGTGCGCCGAGGCCTGCCTCGAGATCCTGGCCGACCCGGCCGCGGCCAGGCAGCGGGCCCTTCGCGGCAAGGAGTACGTCCGCCGGCACTTCCTGATGCCCCGGCTCCTGCGCGACTGGCTGGTGCTATTCAACCTCCTGTCCGGCAACGACACGGCCGGGGCGGAGCTCGAGACGATCGCCGCGGTCTGAGCCCGGCTGGAAGAAGCGCTGGGCGATCGCTGTCGGGACGATCGCGGAGAGGACGACCACGCCGATCAGGAGCGAGAACTGCGTGCGGTCGATGATCCCGGCGGTCAGGCCGTAGAGCGAGGCGATCGTCCCGAAGGTCAATCCGGTCGACATCAGCAGCGTCGCGAAGGCGGCATCGGCTCCCATCTGGCGGCGCGCGAGCGGGTAGATGCCGGCGAACTTCGGCACGAGCTTCCCGGCGAAGAGCAGAGCCAGGATGCCGAGGTTCGCCCAGAGCGCCCCTGCCGAGACGCTCATCCCGCCCTTGAGGAAGAAGAACGGCGTCAGGAAGGCGAAGGCGACCACGCGCAGGCGCTCCTGCTCGAGGCGGTGGCGATGGTAGTGGGAGCTCATCGCGAGCCCGAGCACGAAGGCCGGCAGGACCGCGTGTGAATGCGCGCGGTCGCCGAGCCACATCAGCAGGAACAGCGCGGCAAAGACGAGTTTGATCTCCGGCTCGATGATCCGGTTCCCGTAGCGGCCGAAGAACCACGGCGCGAGTGTCGGCAGGCCGACCACGAGCAGCACCGAGACGCCGATGAACGGCACGATCCAGACCGTCGGTGTGATGAACAGGACGGCGAGCGCGGCCGCGGTGCCGAAGTCGGTCACGAAGGTGGCAGCCATCAGGCGCTTGCCGAGCAGCGTCCGGTTGAGACCCGTCTCCACGAGCACCGAGTACACGACCGCGAGGCTCGTCGTCGAGAGCGCGATGCCCGCGATCTCGGCCTGCTCCCGGTTCCAGCCGAGGCCGTAGTACGCGAGCAGCCCGACGACCACGAACGGGCCGAAGAACGAGACGAGGCCGATCGACATCGAGGCGCGCCAGTCGCGACGGAACTGCGGAATGTCGACCTCCGCGCCCGCGAGGAACGTGAGCACGATCCCGGCGAACGAGCCGATGAACGCGAGCCAGCTCGGGACGTCGAGGTTGAACGCGTTGCCGACGATGACGCCGGCGAAGAGCTCGATCAAGGCCACCGAGATCCCGGCCTCGATCGAGACCATCGACGCCAGCAGAATCGTTGTTGCAAGGACTGCGGCTACGGCGAAGTCGCCCATCTCTACCTCCGATGTGGTTGTCGTTGGTAGAGGCCATCAGCGGGAAATCTCCCGCGGTTGGGCGCGAGCCTCATCGCGCTGTAGCCCACGCACTGTAGCGGCGCGCCGCGGGTAGGGTCCCCGGCGGTGGTTGCCGGACGCAGGAAGCTGATCCTCGTCTCCAACCGCGGGCCGGTCACCTACGGGCGGGACGAGAGCGGAGAACGCACGGCCCGGCGCGGCGCCGGCGGGCTCGTGACCGCCCTGCGCGGGCTGCTTGCGCACCACGACGTGACCTGGATCGCGAGCGCGATGAGCGAGGAAGACCGCGTCGTCGCCGCGGAGGCCGGCGATCAGGCGGTCGAGGAGCGCACGGACGATGGGTCGCCGTTCCGGCTGCGCCTCGTGGCACACGACGAGATTGCGTACGACCGCTACTACAACGTCGTCTCGAACCCCGTGCTCTGGTTCCTGCAGCACTACCTCTGGGACCTCGCGTACAAGCCCGCGCTCGACGTCGCTGACCAGCACGCCTGGGACGACGGCTACGCGCAGGTGAACGCGGGCTTCGCGGAGGCGGTGCTCGCCGAGCTCGAGCGCGAGCCCGAGGCGGCCGTCTTCTTCCACGACTACCACCTCTACCTCGCGCCGCGGCTCGTCCGGGAGCGCGCGCCCGACGCGCTGCTCGCCCACTTCATCCACATCCCGTGGCCGCAGACCGACTACTGGCGCGTGTTGCCGGACGCGACCCGCCGCGCGATCCACGACGGTCTGCTCGCGAACGACGCGATCGGCTTCCACACGCACCGCTGGCAGCTGAACTTCATGCGCGCGGCAAGCGACCTGGCCGGCGCCGAGTGCGACTTCGAGGAAGGGGCCGCCGAGTACGAGGGCCGCCGCTCGCTGGTCAGCGTGCATCCCATCTCCGTCGACCCGCTCGAGTTCCAGCAGCTCGCGGAGAGCGACGAGGTGCTCGCGGCCGAGCGCGATCTCGTGGCCCGGCGGCCCGAGCAGCTGATCCTGCGCGTCGACCGGACCGATCCGTCGAAGAACATCGTCCGCGGCTTTCGCGCCTTCGAGCTCTATCTCGAGGCGAACCCGGAGCGCGTCGGGAGGGTCGGGATGCGCGCGCTCCTCGATCCGTCGCGCCAGGACATCCCCGAGTACTCCGAGTACATCGGCGCCATCCAGCGCGAGGCGCGGCGGGTGAACGACCGCTTCCCCGAGGAGGGTTGGGACCCGATCGAGCTCGTCGTCGAGGACAACCTCCCGGCTGCCGTGGCCGCCTACAAGCAGTTCGACGTGCTGTTCGTGAACTCGATCTTCGACGGCATGAACCTCGTCGCGAAGGAGGCGCCGCTCGTGAACGAGCGCGACGGCGTGGTCGTGCTTTCCGAGAACGCGGGCGCCTACGAGGAGCTCGGCGAGTGGGCCGTGAGCGTGAACCCGTTCGACGTGGCCGGGCAAGCGGACGCGCTCGCCCACGCGCTGACGATGCCGCTCGAGGAACGCCGTGAGCGACTCGAGGCGATCCGAGAGTTCGTACGTGAGCACGACGTGGCCGCCTGGATCGAAGGTCTGCTGGCCGATCTCGACCGCTGCGCCGCGCTTCGGGTCTAGGCTTTCGCCCGATCGCGATGGTTTGTCCTAGCTGCGGGACCGAGAACCGTGAAGGGCGCAAGTTCTGCGCCGAGTGCGGCCATGCTCTTGCGCCTGCCTGTCCGTCGTGCGGCGCCGCGAACGAGCCCGGTGAGCGCTTCTGCGGCGAGTGCGGCACGGCGCTGACGGTCGACGCGCCGACTCCTGTCGAGGCGGCTCCGGCCGCGGAGCGCCGTCTCGTCTCGGTGCTCTTTGCCGACCTGGTGGGGTTCACGCCGCTCTCGGAGACGCGGGACGCCGAGGACGTGCGCGAGCTGCTCTCGCGCTACTTCGACACGTGCAGCCGGATCATCTCGCTCTACGGCGGGACGGTAGAGAAGTTCATCGGCGACGCGGTCATGGCCGTGTGGGGCACGCCGACCGCGACCGAGGATGACGCGGAGCGGGCCGTGCGCGCGGCGCTCGACCTCGTTGCTGCGGTCTCCGCGCTCGGCCAGGAGGTCGGCGAGGAGGGGCTGCGAGCCCGGGCGGGAGTCCTCACAGGAGAGGCCGCGGTCACGATCGGCGCCGAGGGGCAGGGAATGGTTGCCGGCGATCTCGTCAACACGGCCTCCCGCGTGCAGTCCCTGGCGGAGCCGGGCGCCGTCTACGTGGGCGAGTCGACCCGCCGCACCACCGAGCAGACGGTCGTCTACGAGGAGGCCGGCTCGTTCGAGCTCAAGGGCAAGGAGGAGCCGATGACGCTGTGGAAGGCGAGTCGCGTCGTCTCCGGCCTGCGCGGCTCGCTGAAGTCGGAGGGCCTCGAGGCGCCGTTCGTCGGGCGCGACCGCGAGCTGCGCCAGATCAAGGACCTCTTCCACGCCTGCGCGGACGAGAACAGGGCACACCTCGTCTCGGTCACGGGAATCGCCGGGATCGGCAAGTCACGGCTGGCCTGGGAGTTCTACAAGTACTTCGACGGGATCGCGGACACCGTCTACTGGCATCGCGGCCGCTGCCTTCCGTACGGCGAGGGCGTGACCTACTGGGCGCTTGCGGACATGGTGCGGATGCGCTGCCGGATCTCCGAGGACGAGGAGCCGGCCGCCGCCGAGGAGAAGCTGCGCGCCACGCTCGCCGAGCACGTCCTCGACGCGGAGGAGCGGGCCTTCGTCGAGCCGCGCCTCGCTCACCTGCTCGGCCTCGCCGATCATCAGGCGCGGGACCAGCAGGAGCTGTTCGGCGCCTGGCGGCTCTTCTTCGAGCGGCTGGCCGAGACCTATCCGACCGTGCTCGCCTTCGAGGACATGCAGTGGGCCGACACGGGGTTGCTCGACTTCGTCGAGTACATGCTCGACTGGTCGCGGAACCATCCGCTCTTCGTCGTCGCCCTTGCGCGGCCAGAGCTGGTCGAGCGCCGCCCGACCTGGGGCGCGGGTCAGCGCAGCTTCACGTCGCTCTATCTCGAGCCGCTCTCCGAGGAGGCGATGGAGGAGCTCCTGACCGGGCTCGTGCCCGGGCTTCCCGAGACGCTTCGCGCGCAGATCCTCGCCAGAGCCGAGGGCGTGCCGCTGTACGCGGTCGAGACCGTGCGGATGCTGCTCGATCGCGGCCTGCTCGTCCAAGAGGGCTCGACGTACCGGCTCACCGGCGCCGTGGAGGCGCTCGAGGTGCCGGAGACCCTGCACGCGCTGATCGCGGCCCGGCTCGACGGCTTGACGGTACCCGAGCGGCGGCTGCTCGACGACGCGGCCGTGCTCGGGAAGACCTTCAGCAGAGACACCCTCGCCGCTCTCTCGGGGCTCGGCGCCGAGGAGGTCGAGTCCTTGCTCGGCTCGCTCGTTCGCAAGGAGGTGCTGGGCGTGCAGGCGGACCCGCGGTCACCCGAGCATGGCCAGTACGGGTTCCTGCAGGACCTCGTCCGCCACGTCGCCTACGGCACGCTTTCCAGGCGCGACCGCCGGAGCAAGCACCTCGCAGCGGCCGCCGAGCTCGAGTCGGCGTTCGCTGGCGAGCAGGACGAGGTGATCGAGGTGGTCGCCTCCCACTACGTCGATGCCTACGAGGCAGTTCCGGACGCCGAGGACGCGGCCGAGATCAAGCGGCGAGCGCGCGAGATGCTCACGCGCGCAGGCGAGCGCGCGGCGTCACTCGCCGCGGCAGGCGAGGCCCGGCGCTACTTCGAGCAGGCCGGCGCGCTGGCGGAGGAGCCGCTGGAGCGGGCGGCGATCCTCGCGCGCGCGGGCGTGATGGCGAACCGAACCGGAGATCCCGACGCGAGCCGAGCCCTGTTCGAGGAGTCGATCGCGCTATTCGAAGCCGAGGGAGACACGCACGCGGCAGCCCGGGTCTCCGGGCAGTACGGCCAGCTTCTCGGCTTCGTTCATCGTGACGAAGCTCTCGCGTGGATGGAGCGGGCCTTCGAGGTCATCTCGAGCGATCCACCCGACGAGGATCTGGCTCTCCTCGCCGCAGCTCTCAGCCGTGCCTACTGGTTCAGGGGCGATCTGGAGCGGGCCGCCGAGCGGGCGGAGCTGGCGCTGGAAATCGCCGAGGCCCATGGATATCCCGCTGCGCTTGCGATCGCGCTCCGCGGCAAGAGTGCCGTGGCCTTCAGCCGCGGCCACGTGGAGGAGTCCGCGGCCCTTGCGCGCCACGCTCTCAAGGTGGCGCTCGAGCATGACCTGCTGGACCAGGCCGCCACGACCTACTTCGTCCTCTCCGACCGGGAGTTTCGGTGGGACCGATACCGGGAGGCACTCGCGTACCTGGAAGAGGCTCTGGCGATCTCCCGCAAGGTCGGGAGCAGGCCCTCGGAGCTGGCGGACCTCGCCGAGACGACGTACCCCCTGTACATGCTCGGGCGCTGGGACGAGGCGCTCGGCCTGCTCGATGAGCTGACCGAGGAGCAGACTCAGTCCGGCGGGGTCCTGCTCAGCCTCCTGACCTCCCTGGTCGAGATTCATCTGGCGCGCGGCCAGCTCGACGAGGCGCAGAAGATCTTCTCGCTCTTCTCGCATCTCGACGGATCGACCGATATGCAGGACCGCTCTTCCTATCTGGGCGCCCGGGCGTCACTGAGGCGGGTGGAGGGGCAGCTCGACGAGGTGCTTGCGGACTACGAGGCGACGATCGAGGCGGGCCGAACGCTCGGCCACGGGCAGCAGAGCGTCAAGCAGGCCGCGGTGGCGGCATTGGAGGCGGCCCTTGCGCTCGGCGACTCGGCGAAGGCACGCGAGCTGATCGACTCGCTGGAGGACGCCTCTCCGGGGCTCCAGTCGCCGTACCTCACCGCTCAGGCTCACCGCTTCCGCGGACGGCTGGACGGCGACGAGGCCGAGCTCGAGGCGGCCTCGCGGATCTTCCGCGAGCTCGAGCTTCCGTTCTGGCTGGCGGTGACGCTGCTCGAGCAGAGCGAGACGCTCGCTGCGGCCGGCCGGGTGGACGAAGCCGCGCCGCATCTGGAAGAGGCTCGCGAGACCTTCGAGCGGCTGGAGGCGACCCCGTGGCTCGAACGGGCCGAGCAGGCGGCCGCCGGCGAGCCCGAGCCGGTCGGGGGGCGCTGATGTCGCGCGCGGCGCAGGCAGGTGTTCTCCGCTCCGTCAACCCGGCGACGCTCGAGCCCGTGGGCTCTGTCCCCGCGTCCGCTCCGGGGGAGGTTGCCGAGGCCGTCGTCGACGCGCGGCTCGCGGCCGAGCGCTGGGCCGGGTCATCATTCGCGGAGCGGCGCGCGCTGCTCGGGCGCGTCGCCTCCACGCTGCTCGACGCCGCGGACGAGATCGCCGCGTCGGTGACCGCCGAGACGGGCAAGCCGCTTGTCGAGTCGTACACCGCCGAGCTCTTCGTCGCGCTCGACAACCTCGTCTGGGCCGCCGCGAACGCGGGCCGCGTGCTCGCCCAGGAGCCCGTGCGCTTCGGGCAGCCGCACCTGCGGCACAAGCGCGGCGTCCTGCTCTACGAGCCGCTCGGCGTGATCGGCGTGATCTCGCCGTGGAACTTCCCGTTCGGGATCCCGCTGAGCCAGGCGGCCTACGCGGTCGCCGCCGGAAACGCGGTCGTCGTCAAGCCCTCCGAGGTGACGCCGCTCTCGGGTGCGTGGGTCCAGCGCGTCTTCCGCGAGGCGGGCGCGCCGAAGCGGCTCGTGCAGGTCGTCCAGGGTGGCGCCGAGGCGGGCGAGGCGCTCGTGCGCGCACCGGGGACGGCGAAGGTCGTCTTCACCGGCTCGGCCGAGACGGGCCGCCGCGTCGCCTCACTT
>CAVVAB010000010.1:0-424023 GCA_963746155.1 uncultured Actinomycetes bacterium | reverse complement strand
CGCCCTTCGCAAAGGTTTTACTTCAGCGGTCGGTGCGCCTGCGGGTGCGGCCGCCGAGGTCGCGGTTCGACTCCATGTCGAACCACATCGCGAACAGGCTGAACTGCAGGCCGAAGATCAGCAGCAGCGCCACGAGGACGACCGAGGCGGCCGTGATCGGGTTCCCGCCGATGCGCAAGCACGACCTCCGCGATTCCGAGCCCGAGCCCGAGCACGCTCATGAAGACGCCGAGGACGTAGAAGAAGACGAGCGGGTGGAAGTCCCGGATCACGTACTTCTGCCAGAGCCGCCACCAGAAGGCCTTGAACAGGAGCCAGGAGATCGTGGGCACGACCTTCCGGAGCCGGATCCCCGAGCGTTCGCCGACGCCGTAGATCGGCTTGGAGGGATAGTCGCGCACGCGCCCGTTCCAGACGTTCAGGTGCACGAGCAGGTCGTTCGGGAAGCCGTAGCGCGGGTAGAGCCGGTCGAGGTCGAGCAGCTCGAGGTACTCGAGCGAGACCGCCGTGTAGCCAGACTGCGAGTCGGCGACGTGCCAGTAGCCGGAGGCGATCTTCGTCAGCAGGCTGAGCAACGCGTTCCCGAGGTAGCGGTAGCGTGGGATCACCTCCCAGGCCTGGCCGGTGAAGAGGCGGTTCGCCTTCGCGTAGTCCACCTCGCCGAGCGCGACCGGCCGGCAGAGCGTCTCCAGGTCGGCCGGGTCCATCTGCGCGTCGGCGGCCATGACCGCGGTCACGTCGATCCGCTCGTCGCGGGCCTGCTTGTAGCCGCTGACGATCGCGGCGCCGACGCCCTGGTTGCGCTCGTGCTCGATGACGACGATCCGCTCGTCGTCGAGCTCCTTCACGACGGCGACCGTGCCGTCCTTGGAAGCGTCGTCCACCACGATGATGCGGTCGACGAAGTAGGGGATCGTGCGGATCGTCTCCGCGATCAGCTTCTCCTCGTCGTGCGCGGGCACGACGACTGCAACCCGCTTGTCGTCGAGCACTCCCCGAGGCTATGCGGTGCGGCGGACGACCCGGGCGGCCGGTTCCCAGAGGAGCGCGGCGAAGATGCCGAGCAGGAGCCCGATCAGCGCCGCGACGACCACGGTGTTCCGACGGCTGCGGGCGGTGGTCTTGGTCGCGACGGCGAACGTCTCCTGCTTGCCCCTCATGACCGCCTGGACCACCGCCAGCTGCTGCTTGGCCGTCGTCAGCTGGTCGGCGATCTGGGCGCGCTGGATCGACGCGATCAGCCGGTCGGTCGGCGAGAGCCCGCTCGACGCCCGGTCGATCGCCGCCAGCGAGCGCGTGTAGCTGTCGACCTGGGCGTTGAGGCTGGCGCTCAGCTGGTCGACGTACGTGGACGTCCTGGCGATGACGATCTGCGCGAGTTTGTTGGCCGCGACCTGGGTCTGACGCGGCGCGCTCCCGGTGACAGTGATCAGGACGAGCGGCGATTGCCCGAGCCTCGTCAACGACCCTGTGACCGCGCGCGAGGTGACGTGTCCGCGGAGCTTTGCGACCGGCATGCCTGCCCTACGGGCTGCCTCGCGCAGGGCCTCCTCGCTGTGGATGATCTGGCCGACTGTCGAGGGGTTCGTCGCGTCGTTCTGAAACGGCACCGAGCCCGTCGGCGAGAGCGGCTGTCCGAGGTAGACGGTCGTCTTTGCCGTGTACACCTGGCTGCCGCCGATCGAGATGAGGAGCCCGACCACGATCCCGCCGACCAGGCCTGCGGCCGGTAGCCACCAGCGCAGGAGCAGCGCGTTCCAGTGGCGGTGGAGGTCGACCTCCCGCTCGGCGTCGGGATCCGGAGCCTCGTGCCCGGCCGCGCGCGGTTCGGTCGAGGTCGTCATCGCGGGCGCGACTCTACCTGCGACCTTTCAGGAGCATGGCGTAGACGCGCCCGTAGCCCACGAGGAAGAGCTGCTTGCCGTCGGTGACGACGCCGGCGTACTTCCCGCGCCGGAAGAACCAGAGCGGTTTTCCCGTGCGGGCGTCGAGCGCGTAGGTGCGGTTCTTGAACGTCGAGAAGTAGACGACGCCGTTGATCACGACCGCGGAGCCCGAGATCGGGCCGTTCGCCTTGAAGCTCCAGCAGACGTCGCCGGTGGCGGCGTCGAAGCAGTAGAACGTGCCGTCGTACGAGCCGACGAGCACGCGCTCGTTCCAGACCGCGGGCGACGCGTAGACGTAGCCGCCGGTCCCGTGCGACCAGCGCAGCTTCCCGCTTGTCGCGCCGAACGAGTAGACCTTGCGGTCGGTCGCGCCGATGTAGACGCGGCCGTAGGCGACCGCGGGCGTCGAGTAGAAGGTGCCGCGCGCACCGAGCCGCTCCTGGGCGGAGGCCTTCCAGACCAGCCGCCCGGTGTGCGCGTTCAGCGCGTAGACGTGGTGGTCGTAGGAGCCGAAGAAGACGCGCCCGCCCGCGTACGCCATCCCGTCCTTGACCTTGTCGCCGGTCTGGTACGACCACACCGTGCGGCCCGTGCGCGTGCTCAGCGCGTAGACGCGGCCGCGCCAGTCGCCGACGTAGACGAGGTTGCCGACGACGAGCGGCGACGACTCCGTCGGGCCCATCGCCACGCGCCAGCGCAGCTTCCCAGTGTCGGCGTCGAGGGCAAGCACCTCTCCGGTGAGCCCGGAGCGCGTGGCGTTGCACGGCGGTTTGTTCAGAAAGGACATGAACACCGTGTGCGCCACGACCGCCGGGGTTGCGGCCGTGCAGCGGCCTGTCCGGAGCCTCCACGTCACTCCCCGGAGCTCGGTGTTCAGCGCGAAGATCGTCCCCCGCGCGTTCGCGACGTAGAGGTGGCCGTACGCGGCGACGGGCGGAAACTCCACGAGCGAGCGAGCGCCGAAGTACCAGTGCGGCCGGAACGGCGGCCGGATCGTCGCGGGGATCCCCTCGGGCGCGGCCTCCCGCGATGGGTCGAAGCGGTACATCGGCCACACGAACGTGTTGACCGGCTTCGGCTTGGGCTTCGTCTGCTGCGTCGTGACGAACTCGACCGTCGAGGAACCGCGCACGTCGCGGGCCTCGTGCTTGCGGTAGAGGCCGTACGAGACCAGGCCGGCGGCGACGAGCACGAGGGCCGCCCCGCCCGCGAGCAGGATCTTCGTCATCGGTGCCGGGGCTCGACCGCGTAGAGCCGCGAGAACCCGTGCAGGAGGAGCCGTCGCCCGTTCCCGGAGACGGGCACGAAGGCCCCGTCGCCGAAGCGGAACACCTGCCTGCCGGTCAGCGCGCTCACGCCGTAGATCCGGTGCTGCCGGTTACTGAAGTACGCGACCCCGTCGACGATCGTCGAGGCGCCTGCGATCGCGCCCGCCGTCGAGAAGTGCCAGAGCGCGGCGCCCGTCTTCGCCGAGAGGCAGTAGTAGACGCCGTTGTAGGAGCCGATGTAGACGCGCCCCTTCCAGACCGCGGGCGACGCGTAGACGTACGAACCGGTGCCGAGCGACCACAGCCGCGCGCCGCTCGTCGAGAACGCGGTCAGCGAGCCGCCCGTCGACGACGAGGCGAACACGCGGCCGTTCGCCACCGCGGGCGTCCCGTAGATCCGGCCGTTGACGCTGCCCGACCAGCGCAGCCCGCCGTTGCCCGCCGCCAGCGCGAGGAGCCGGCCGCCGTAGTCGCCGATGAAGACCGTGCCGTTCGCGTATGAGGCGCTCGAGGTGATCTTGTTCCCGGAGCGGTACGTCCAGCGCGCCTTGCGCGTCCGCAGGTCGAGCGCGGTGACCGTCCCTCCCCAGTCGCCGAAGTAGTCGACGCCGTTCACCACGAGCGGAGAGGACTCGATCGGCGAGCCCGCCGTGTAGTGCCACAGCACCCGCCCGTTGTGGCGGTTCAGCACCCACACGGAGCCGTTCATCCCGTGCACGACGAGCTGGTCGCCGTAGACCGCGGGCGAGGCGGCCATGATCCCGCCGATGTCACGCCGCCAGACGGTCGCGCCGTTTTTCATCAGGTAGGCGCGGACGCTGCCCTTGTAATTCGTGACGAAGGCGACCCCGTCGTCGACGACGGCCGGGAACTCGAGCAGCGCGCCGGTCGCGCGGCTCCAGATCGTCTTGAACGGCGGGCGGACGCGGATGTACGGATGCGCCTGGGTGCGCTGCGGGGTGGCGCCGTACATCGTCCACTGCAGCTTGTGCTGGTAGACGCGGACGCCGTGGAGCGGGCGGTTGACGAAGTTGAGCCGCTGGCTGTACGAGTCGTACCCGGGCTTGGAGACGGTCACGAGCAGTCGGCCGCGGTGCGGGAGCAGGATCCGCGCGCGGCCGATGCGGTTGGTCAGCCCGGGGCGGCCGAGGACGTGGACGAGGGCGCCGCGCACCGGCGTGCCGAGGTCTCCGTCGAACACGAACACGCGCACGTACGAGGGCTTGGGCTTCTTCGGGACCTTGGGCGGCCTGAGCGCGGCCGGTGCAACCGAGGTCGTGGGCGAGTCGGCCTTCTTGCCGGTGCCGCAGGCGGCCACGACGACGAGCAGCGGCAGGAGAATGAGCGCTCTGACCCCGAAGCGGCGCACTACAGAGAGCAGGCTAGACGTCCGCGAGGATGACTAGCGAGTTCCCTCCGCTTTCTCCCACATCAGCGGCGCGCCCTCGCGCAGATAGCGGCCGAGCGCGACGACCGTGGCCCAGCTCATCAGCAGGTAGTAGTAGGCGATCCCCGCGCCCGGGACCTTCAGGCGCAGCTTCCCGGCGGCGGCGAGTGCCAGCCACGCCGCCTGCGCGGCGAGGACGGCCTGGTAGACGAGCCCCTCCCCCACGAGCGCGATGCTCGTCGCGAGCAGCGTCACGTGCAGGAAGCCGCTCGCGTAGCGCAGAACGCGGTGCGAGAGCAGCTCCCAGAGGTAGACCGGCGGCACTCCGCGCAGGCTGCCGGCCTCGAACAGGTGCCGCCACGACCAGGGCAGCATCCGCACCTTGCGGCGGTACTCGTCCTCGATGTCGCGCGACGGCTTCTCGAACGCCAGCGCCTCGGGCTCGTAGACCGCGCGGCGGCCGCGCTGCACCATCAGCGCCGGAAAGCCGAGGTCGTGCCCGAACGGCCACTCGACGTAGTCCGAGCGGCGGACCGCATAGATCGCGCCGTTGCCGCCGGTGATCGACCCGAGCCCGGACTCGCTCTCCCGGAGCCACATCTCGTAGCGCCAGTAGAGGCCCTCCTTGTTCGTGCCGTCCTCCCGCTCGAAGCGGACCTGGCCGCAGACGTAGGCGACGTCCGGGTCGGCGAAGCTGCGAACGAGCTTGCGCAGGGCGTCCGGGGCCCAGGTCGCGTTTGCGTCGCCGAACGCGACGATGTCGCTCTGGGTCTCGCGCACCGCACGGTTCATCGAGGGAAGCTTCCCGGAGCGCTCGCAGCCGGAGCAGGCGGACGCGGCCGTCGAACGAGGCGACGATCTCATCCGTGCGGTCGGTCGAGCCGTCGGAGGCGACGACGAGCTCGAGCTGGCCCTCGGGGTAGTCGAGCCCGAGCAGGTTCTCGACCCGCGGACCGATCACGTCCTCCTCGTCGTGGGCCGGGACGATCAGCGTGACGCTCGGGGTGATCTCGTCCTTCGCGACCTCCTGGCCGCGCAGCCGCCGCAGGCCCGCGGCCGCCAGCGGGTAGCCGACGTGCGTCCACGCGAGCCCGCCGAGGCTGACCCAGAAGAGACCCTTGAGAATCACGCGCGCACCGTACCCGAGGCATCTACCTCTGGCTATCCTCGCGGCGTGACCATGGTCGTGCTCACCTGGATCCTGCGGCTCCGCCGGCCGATCCTGTGGACCGCCCGCACGGCGGCCGACCGCGAGGCGCGCCGGCGCTTCGCCGGGCTCGGCCTCCTCGCGCTCGCCGGAGGCTGGTGGCTGCTCCTGTGCGGCGGGCTGCTGGCCGGACTGGCCCTGTTCGGCGCAGCTCCCTCGCGACTGGGCCTCGCGCTCTTCCTCGCCGTCCCGGCGGCCTTGGCGGTGGTGGCCGAGGGAGCGATCGTCCGTCGCCTGCGAGGCTCGGCTCCCGTGGCGGACGCGGCGCTGCCCGTCGTGGCCCTCTGGTTCGCCGTCTCGGCCGTGGTTGCCTACGCGGCGTGCTTCGCGGTCACCTAGCCGCGCGGTAGGCGGGGAAGTAGCCGTCGAAGCCCGCGCCGCCGAGCTCGCGGTAGGCCGCCTCGTCGTGGATCGCCTTGCCGACCGCCGACTCGATCAGGCCGCCCTCGTCGAAGCGGAGCTTGAACTCGAGCAGCGAGTCGTCCGCGCCGCCGACGCCGCCGCCGAGGTGGAAACGGGTGAACCCCTGTTCGCGCGCCCAGCGAGCGGCCTCGAGGAAGAGGAGGTTGTTCGCGCCGCCCGACCGCTCGGAGGCTCCGAGGTGGTAGTGGAGCCAGGGTGAGCTCGCGAGGCCGAGCAGCGCGGCCTTGAGCTCGCCGTCCTGCGTCGCCTCGAAGAGCACGAGCGCGTCGCCGAGGCGCTCGGCGAGCGCGGGCCAGTACTCGGGCGGGAAGTAGTAGAAGCTCTCGGCGCCCTTCTCGGCCATCGTCCGCTCGTAGAGGCGCGCGAACGGCTCGAGGTCGCCCGGCGCGACCGTGATGCGCACCTCGATCCCGGAGGCCTCCGCCTTGCGCGCCGCGCGCCGGTGGTGGCGGTGCAGCCGCTCGAAGAGATCGCCCTCGTCGAGCCGCCACGCAACCGTGCCGCCGCGCGGCTCGACGTGGAACCGCGCGTAGCGGTGGTTCGCGAAGCGCGGGTGGAACCACGTGAACGTCGTGACGACCCCTTGCTCGCGGCACCAGGCCTCGTACGCGTCGTAGAAGGCCGCCTCGCCCACCGGCCCGCCGAAGCCGTACGGCCCGGCCACGTCGCGCACGTCGCCCCACTCGCGGACGATGCACGGGAAGACCGTGCCCTCGGCGTGGAGGAACGCCGGCCGCCCCGGATCGAGCACCGCCGCGGTCTCGACGTACTCACGCCGCAGGTAGACGTCGTCGCAGCCGAGCTCCGCGAGGAGCGCGTTCCAGTCCGCCGGATCGACCTCGGTCAGCGCGACCCGGCCTTCTCCCGGGCGCGCTCGATGTTCGTCGTGTCCTCGACCGGCTGCTCGCCGCTCCGGCCGATCTCGGCGAACGTCCTGAAGACGATCTTCAGGTCGAGCCGGAGCGACCAGTGGTCGATGTACCAGATGTCCTGCTCGATCCGCTCGGGCCAGCCGATCGACTCGCGGCCGCTCACCTGCGACCAGCCGGTGATCCCGGGCAGGACCGCCAGGCGGCGGCGGTCGTGCTCGCTGTAGTGCGCCGCCTGCTCGACGAGATCCGGGCGCGGGCCGACGAGGCTCATCTGGCCGCGGAGGACGTTCCAGAGCTGCGGCAGCTCGTCGAGCCCGGTGCGGCGGAGGAAGCGGCCGGGACGCGTCACGCGCGGGTCGTTCTCGACGACGCCGAACGGGTCGTCGGTCACCTCCGAGGCGCGCTCGAGCGCGTCCTGGACCATCGTGCGGAACTTGAGCATCCGGAACGTCACGCCGTCCTTGCCCGCGCGCTCCTGGGCGAGCACGGCGGGCCGGCCGCCGTCGACGAGGATCCAGACCGCGATGACCGCCAGCAGCGGCGAGAGCAGGACGAGCAGGACGGCGGCCGCGATTCGGTCCCCGATCCACTTCACGAGCCGGCTCACCGTCTGACCGCCCGGTAGAGGCTGTCGTGCGCGGCTGCGGCCTTCTCCCAGGTCAGCTCCCTGGCGGCGCGCTCGGCCCCTTTCGAAGCCGCGGCGAGCGCCTTCGGCTCCAGCAGCCTCGCGCAGGCTGCGGCCAGCGCGCTGCGCGTCGTCGACGGGCACGACCTCGCCCGCGCCGAACTCGCGCACGATCTCCCCGAGCGAGCCCACGTCGGTCACGACCACGGGCCGACGGTATCCGATCGCGGTCGCGAGCACCCCGGACGAGTCGAGACGCCGATACGGGAGCACGACGACGCTGGCCTCGGCCATCAGCGCCGGGATCTCGGCCTGCTCGATGAAGCGCAGCCGCCAGTCGATGTTCGCGTCGCTGCTCTCCGGCACGGGATCGAGCGGATCGCCGGCCACGATGAGCCGCGCGTCCGGGATCTCCGGAAGCGCTCGCAGGAGGACGTCGAGCCCCTTGTAGTCGCGGATCAGCCCGAAGAACAGGAGCGTGCGGCCCTCGGCAGGCGGGATCGGCTCGCCTTCGAAGACCGGGTGCGGGATGCGCGCGATCCGCTCCCGGCCGAGCCCGACCTCGACCAGCTGCTCGACCGCGCGGTGCGAATGGACGACGACGCGCTCGGCGGTCTCGAGCACCTCCGGCCAGACGCGGGTGGCGCGCGCCCGGCGCGGAAGGACGTCGTGTGCGGTCAGCACGACGGGCCGCTCGACGGAGATCCGCCGCAGCCAGCGCAGGTCGAGCTCCGGCCGCGGCAGCCACTGGACGTGGACGACGTCCGGGTCGAGCCGCTCCACCCGTCGGACGAGGCGGGCCGCGCTCGGCCGGTACTCCAGCCCTTTGGCCGGGATGCGCAGGCGCGAGCGGCGGAAGAACCGGGTCGAGACAGGGGCGAACAGCTCCTCGCGCTCGTAGCCGCCGGGCTCGGGCGCCTCGCCGTGCGGGAAGCGCGAGGTCAGGAGCGTCACGGAGTGGCCGAGCTCCGCGAGCGCCGAGGCCAGCGCGTGGTCGTACGGCGGCGTGTAGGCCAGCGGGTCGACGAGGACGACGCGCATCAGTGCCCTGCCGGTGATGGTGCCGCGGCTCTCGGTCGCTAGCACCAAGCCAGGGGCGGCACTCGTCCGCAGCGCAGGCTGGCAGCCTGGGCAAGGGCGAGGGTCGACTCTGGCGCCGCGTGATAGCGGGCGAGAGACCGGTGAGCATTGCCGGGAGGGGCACTACACGCGTGACCGGAGGTAGCCGAGGCTCGCGATCGCGGGCGCCGGGTCGTCCGCCGCGAAGACCGCCCGCACCTTCTTGCGCTGGAGGTAGTAGCGCAGGAACTCGCTCGGCGGCAGCTCGCGCCGCCTCGCCATCTGCGCCGAGACCCAGACGTCCTTCGCGAGGTAGATCCACGTCAGCTGCTCGGTCATCGTCTGCTCCGACGCGAGCGGCCGCCCGCAGAGGTCGTCGTAGGCGACCCGCGCGATCCCGAGCTCGGGCCCGGTCGCGATCCCGGCCCAGACCGGCGGACGCGTGTTCACCTCGATCACCTTCAGGAGCCCGTCGCGGTCGTCGCGGACGAGCTCGACGTGCGCGAGACCGCGGTAGTCGACCGCGCGCAGGAGCCGCTGGCCGAGCTCGTGCACCTCGTCGTCGTGGCCCGAGGCGAAGACCGCGCTCGTGCCGAAGCGCAGCGGGCCCTGCCGGACCTTGCGGCCGACGACGCTCGCGAGCGGCTCGCCGTCCCGCCCGATGTACGTGAAGAGCGAGAACACCTGCTCGTGCGAGTCGGGGATCAGCTCCTGGACGATCGTGTCGAAGCCGCGCTCCTTGGCCCGCTTCCAGAGCGCGACCGCCTCGTCCAGGGTCGCGGCGACGAAGGCCTTCTCGCCGAACGCCGATCGCGAAGTCCTGCCCCTCGAGCGGCTTGAGCAGGAGCGGCGGCTCAAGGCCGGCCTCGCGGATCGACTCCGGGCTCTCGGCGCGGACCGTGCGCGGCGAGGGGACACCCGCCTCCGCGGCCACTGCGGGGAGCAGGTCCTTGCGGCGCAGGCGCCGGACGGCCTCGGGGTCGTCCGGGAGCGGGACGTCCGCGAGCGCGCGCACCTCGTCCCAGCGGCGCAGCACGGTCTCGACGTTCTCGTCGCGCTCCAGGAAGAGGACCGGCTTCTCGCCCCCCGCGCCCGCGTGGCGGAGCGCTTCGAGCACGTCGTCGTCGCCCGCGGCGAGCGTTCGCCGTCGCAGGTAGCGCGAGCGGAGGCCGAACTCGTAGCGCTGGAGCGCGATGCCCTCGACCGGGATCCCGTCGCGCCCGAGGCTGCGGGCGATCGCGAGCCCCGCGTGGAGGAGCCCGTAGACCACCGCGGGCCTCATGCGTGTCCCTTCCGGCCACGGCCCGGGGACTGTCCCCTGGCATGGCCCTCCTGGACGTGTCTCTTCTCACGCGAGCGCCTCCTCGTAGGCGGCAAGCGTCGCGTCCGTCACGGCGGGCCAGGCGAACCGCTCCACAATCCGCTCGCGCCCCGCGGCCCCGAGCCGGCGACGAAGCTCGCTGTCCTCGAGCAGCCGCTCCAGGGCCGCACGCAATGCGCCCACGTCGCCAGGTGGAACGAGCAGGCCCGTCTCGCCGTCCACGACGAGGTCGAGGAGCCCCCCGGTGGCGCCCGCCACCACGGGCCGCCCGTGAGCCATCGCCTCCGCGCACACGACGCCGAACCCCTCGCGGTGCGACGGGCACGCGACCACCGCCGCCCGCTCGTACAGCGGCCCGAGGTCGTCGTGCGGGACGAACCCGAGCGCGCCGGGAACCCGGTCCCGCAGCGGCCCGTCGCCGGCGACGACGAGCCTCATCCCCCTGGCCGCCTCGACAAGCTCGAGGATGCCCTTCTCCGGCGAGAGCCGCCCGGCGAAGAGCACCTCGGGCGGATCGGCCTCCTCGGCGATCTCGTCGGGGACCTGCACCCCGCTCGGGATCACGCGCACCTCCTGCGCGCCGAGGTCGCGGGCGGCATCCGCGAGCGCGTTCGAGGGGCAGATCGTCAGCCGCGCGCGGCGCAGGATCGACCGGGCGAGCGGCCGCGCCCTCCGCGCCAGCTCGACGTCCGTGCCCCACAGCTGGACGACGAACGGGCGCCCGAGAGTCGCGGCGATCCCGCCCGCTCGGGAGCCAGTGCGCATGGATCAGGTCCGCCTTCGGCGCGAGCCGCTCCGCCGCGCGCCGGAAGTTCCAGAGCATCGCGGGCAGCATCGCCGCGCGCCACGGCTCGCGGCGCAGGTTGCCGACGATCCCGGAGCCGTACGCGATGCCGTAGTGCGAGAACGTCGCGGGAGAGACGACGTCGACGTCGACCCCGCGCCCACGGAGCTGCGCGACCGCCTCGCCGAGGAAGTTCACCGTCGCATCGCCCTCGTAGCGCGGGTACGACGTCGTCAGCACCAGGAGCCTCATTTCTGAGAGAAGACGGTCGGCGTCACTAGCGCCAGCATCACGAAGACGTAGAAGTAGAGGAACGACATCGTCAGGTAGAAGACGTTCGCGGCCATCGTCCCGACGAGCGCGGCGGTCATCCCCCAGGCAAGCGGCCTCACCCGCGCGGCGAGCGGGTCGCGCGCCGCGGCGAGCGCCTTCCCCAGCCGCCGAGCGGCGGCAAGCCTCGCGAACAGGTACCAGAGGAAGACCGCGAACAGCGCCGTCCCGACGAGGCCGCCCTCGACGAGCAGCGCCACGTAGTAGGAGTGCGGGCCCCAGTTCGTCTTGCCCGTGACGAACTCGTAGTAGACGGAGAAGTTGTTGAAGCCGAGGCCGAAGAGCGGGTGCACGTGCAGGATCTGCGGGATGAACGAGTAGACGTCGAGGTGGGTGTTCGTCCCCGCCGCCGAGCGCGAGAGGCGCGAGCGCACGACGACGTCGAAGAAGTGCCGCCGCCGGTAGACCTCGAAGGCGACCGGGATCACGACGAGCGCGAGCGGCAGGATCGCGAGGCGCGAGAACAGCAGGTGCCGGTACGGGATCAGCAGGACGAGCGCGCCGACCGTCAGCCCGAGGAGCCCGCTGCGCGAGAGCGTCGCGAGCTCGACGATCAGGCAGAAAGGCGATCAGCACGGCGAGCCAGCTCCGCAGCCGGTGCCCCTTCTCGAGCCGCAGGTAGATCGGCGTCAGGATCAGGATCGGGAGCAGCAGCATGATCCCGAGGTGGTTCGGGTCGCCGGTGAGCGCGTTCGGCCGGTAGACGCTCGTGCCGTTGACCGCGCCGTAGATGTTGATCTGGCTCGCCCCGCGCGTGAGCGGCGAGAGGAAGAGCGAGTCGAGGTTGTGCCCGGCCTGGGCCGAGAGGAGCTGCAGGATCCCGTAGGCGCGCGTTGAAGACGATGCCGCCGAGGAACCAGGCGAGCGTCTTCCAGAAGTAGCGCTTCGAACGGCCTGTCAGGTAGATCACCCCGACGATCAGGAACGCGAAGTGGATCAGCCACTTGACGATCCCCTTGCCGAACTGGCTCAGCGCCTGGGTCGTCTCGAGGTTGAAGAACCCGACCAGGTAGACGAGCAGAAAGGCGCCCAGAAACGCGAGCAGCACCGCGGCCGTGCGCGGGACGCGGCCGCTCAACCGGTGCGAGCCGATCCGGTCGAACGCGAACGAGACGAGGAAGCCGAGCGCCGTCAGGTCGGCGAGGAAGATCGTCCCGGCGACGTTCCACTGCACCTTCTCGAAGCTCGCGCAGAAGACGGCGGCGAGGAAGAAGAAGGAAACGAGCTCGGCTCTCGCGCGTCACTGCGAGCCCTGGAGGCTCCAGAGGAGCTCGGCCAGCTCCTGGACGCGGGTCTCGCGCGAGAGCTTCTTCCGCTGCTCGGGAGAGAGGACGCCGTCGGCCAGCTTGCCGGCGCGCCAGCGCGCGTGCAGCCCGGCGAGCGCCTCGCGCAGGCCGCGCTCGTCGTCGGGCGCGACCACGACCCCCGCGCCGGTCTCGCGGACGAGCTCGGCGGCGGCGCCGTCCGGCGGAACCGCGGCCAGGATCGGCCGCTCGGCAGCGAGGTACTCGAAGATCTTCCCGGACGGGACGACGCGGCCGCGGCCGGCCGCCTCCGGGAGCAGCAGCAGGTTCGCCTCCGAGTCGCGCTGCAGCTCGAGCGCCTCGCGGTGCGGGACGTAGTCGAGCAGCTCGAGCTTCTCGCCCAGCCCGAGCTCCTCGACCCACTCGCGGTCGGCCGCGCGGAAGTCGCCGGCGAACCGGGCGACGACGTCGTCGAGGCCCGACTCGGCGAGCGCGGTCAGGAACGGCCTCGGATTGCGCTGGCCGAAGAAGCTCCCCGTGTGCGTGATCCGGAAGCGCTTGCCCTCGTGGTACTCGAGCCCGGTGAAGTCGTCGAAGTCGCAGCCGTTCGGGATCACGCGCACCTGGCCGACGGGCTCGAAGCTGCGCACCTCGTCGGCGATCGGCTCGGAGACCGCCACGATCCCGTCGGCCGAGCGGGCGGCGAGGCGAACGACCTGCTCGAGCGCCTTCTCCTTCGCGCGCACGGAGGCCTTGTCGAAGCGGCGGTCGGCGTTTCCGAGCACCGCGTCCCGGAAGTCGGCGACCCACGGGATCCCGGTGAGGCGCTTGATCGACGCGCCGAGCAGGTGCATCGAGTTCGGCGGGCTCGTGGTGATCACGGCGTCGATCCCCTCGCTCTTGACGATCCGGACCGCGGTGGGCACTGCCGTCGGGAGCCAGGTGACGCTTGCGTCGGGAAGCAGCACGCGCCGGTAGGCGAGCTTCGCCTGCGCGAGCAGCAGGTCGGTGCCCGAGAGCCCGTGCATCTCCTCCGAGGGCATCCGCGCGCGCGGGCCGAGGTACCGGGCGCGGTGGACGAAGGCCTGGGTCGGCGGGCGCAGGTCCTCGTCGCGGTGGATCCACTTCGGGTCGTCCGGCGCGAGCACGTGCGTCTCGATCCCGAGCGCCGGAAGATGGGTCGCGATCTTCAGCGGACGCTGCACGCCGCCCCCGCCCGCCGGCGGGAAGTACATCGTCACGAGCAGGACTTTCATCGCATTCGGTAGAGAACGTATCGCCCATCCGCGTAGACGCGCGGAAGGTCGAAGCGCGTGTGCCGGACGCGGGTGCGGTCGACGAGCAGCCAGCCGGCGCCGTAGCGGCGCAGCATCGAGAGCGGGCCGCCGTCGCGGAAGAACCGCTGCTCGTCGCGCACGCGGAGGGCGGGGTGGTTCGCCCTCGTGTCGCTGCTGTGGATCGGCGGCGTCGAGTTCACGTACACCGGCAGGAAGGCGGCGAGCTCGTAGCCGGTCAGCTGGTCGGTGAAGACGACCGCCCTCGGAGGCAGCCGCTCGCCGAGCGCGCGCACGACGCGCCGGCGGGAGCTGGTCCCGCGCCGAGGCCGGCGGGCTCCACCGGGAGAACCCGTGGACGGCGACGGGCAGCAGGAACAGCACCACGGCCGCCGCGGCAAGCGGCCCGTCGCGCTCGACTCTGGGCAGGCGCCGGTCGGCGAACAGGGCGGCAAGGACCGCGGCGATCGCAGCCCCGAACGCGAACCACGTCAGCCAGGCGGGACCGCCGTGGCCGTGGCCGTAGGGGCGGCCGAAGTCGCCCGGGACGACGATCTGGAGGACGATCCCCGCGCCCAGCGCCACGGGCAGCACCGCCCAGCGCAGCAGGCCCGCGAGGACGAGCGCGGCGCCGGTGAGCGCGAAGGCCTTCGGAGCGAAGCCAGCGAGCCGCCGCGCCTGGGAGATCGAGACGAGGTCGGCCAGATGCGGGAAGGCGAACGCGAAGAGCGTCACGGCGAACGCGGCGAGCATCCCGCCGAGGACGAACGACGCCCAGAGCCTCCGGCGCGCGAAGACCGCGAACGGGAGCAGCGCGAGCGTCGCCACGGCGGCAGCTCCTCCGCGGCCGAACACGTCGGGCTTGAGCCGGTAGCTGTGCAACCCGAAGACGTCGAGCTCGTGGCGGTAGTTCGCGAACGCGCGGTGCACCTCCGCCGCGCCCGGGTTGTGGGCGACCGTGTCGCGCACGATCGGGAGCAGCCAGACGCCCACCGCCGCCGTCGGGATCGCGACCGCCGCGATGGCCGCCGCGATCGCACCGACGTCCTGCCTGGCCATCAGCGCGCGCACGACGAGGAACCCGCCGAGCACGATCAGGACGAGCACCGAGTGCGGCGGGTGGATCAGCGTCATCGCCCCCGCGGCCGCCGCCACGGACCCGAGCAGCTGCCACGACGGCTCGCGCACGTACATGAAGACCAGGGCCAGCAGGGCCGGGAGCACGAGCATCCGGCTCGCGTTCGCGGCCAGCGCGAGCGACACGAACGACCCCCCGTGGCCGGGAGCGAGGCCGAGCAGCGCGAACGACCCGAGCAGCGTCGCCAGCCCGGCCCACTGCGAGCGGAAGAGCGCGACGCCGGACTCGTAGGTGAGCAGGAACGACAGCGGCATCAGCACGGTCGGCCCGTGCAGCACGACCTGGGTCGGGTCGGCGCCGGAGAGCTTGCAGACGAGCGCGACCAGGCCGTGCCAGAGCGGGAACGCGTAGCCCGGGTGGAGCCCGCCGTCCTTGTACTCGTCCAGGCTCCGCAACGAGATCGAGCCGAAGTCGACGAGCTTGCGCACGCGCGCGAGGTGGAAGAACGCGTCGCCGCCGAACGCTGCGACCCACCAGAGCGTGATCCCGACCACGAGCCCGAGCGCGAGGATCGCGAGGCTCCAGGCGGCGATCCGCGGAGGCGGGCGGCGGAACGCGAACGGCACGGCGCAGGCGCTCACGGCCACCATCACGCCGAACGCGAGCCAGATCGAGCCGTGGACGGCGAACATGACCATCATCCCGACCGCGAGCGTCGCCAGGCTCCACGTGAACGCGGGCGCGAGGCCGCTGAGCCCGAGCGCGCGCGAGACGATCGCGCCCGGGACGAGCAGGCAGGCGAGCGCCGCGGCCATCCGCAGGCCGAGGCCGACACCCGTCGCCGGAAGCAGGTGCGAGAGCCCGAGCGCGGCAGGCGCGGCCAGCCAGGCCAGCGGAAGGGCGCGCGGCTCGAGCTCGAGGCGGAGGTCGGCGGTCAGCGAGCTCGACTCGCCGAGTCAGACCGCGCGAGCTGGACGAGTGCAGGGCTTGGGGTCGTCGTGGGCAAAGACCGCGTCGACGTACGGTGGCCACTGGAAGGCCGGGCGCTCGCCGGCCTGCAGCGTGATCGCCCAGCGGCGCCGCGTCCCGTTCATCGAGGCCTTTGCCGGCCGCGCTCCGACGAGGTCCTCGTAGGCGATCCGCGGCAGGTCGACGCCGCAAGCGGCCGCGAGGCCGTGCCATTGCCAGAGGCGCGGGTTGATCTCCATCAGCCGCAGCACGCCGTCGCGCGGGTCACGCTTGAACTCGACCTGCGAGAGCCCGGTGTGCCCGACCTCGCGAAGCAGCCGCAGCCCCTGGTCGACGACGTCGTCCGCCCAGATCGCCTCGCCCACGCGGCAGGTGCCGACCCCGGGCGGCGTCTGCCTGAGCTTGCGCCCGCAGAAGACGCCGAGCGCCTCGCCGTCGGCCGCGAGATAGCTGCCCAGCGTGAAGAGCGTCCCGTCGCCGCCGGGAATGAGCTCCTGGACGAGCGGCACGTACTCCTCGGCGTCCGCGTACGCGCGCTCGACCTCCTCGCCGTTCTCGCACCTGAACGCCTGCCGGCGGAAGCGGCGCTTGAAGCCCTCGGTCGAGGACGGCTTGACCAGGACCGGGTAGCCGAGGTCGTCCGCGGCGGCCCGCGCCTCCGCCGCCGAGCCCGGCGCTGCCCAGCGCGGGACGGCGACCCCGGCCCGCTCGGCCGCCTCGAGCTGCGCGCGCTTGCTCTGGATCCGGGAGAGCACCTCCCACGGCGGGAAGGGGAACAGGAAGCGCTCGCCGAGCCGGTCGGCGCCGCGGGCGATCGCGTTCAGCGGCTCGTCGTGTGTCACGAACACGGGCGCGGGCGCCTCGAGCCCCTCGCCGAGCTCCGCGACGAACGAGACGAACGCCTCCTCGTCCTGCGGGTCCGGGCAGAGAACGCGCTCCGCGTAGCGCGAGCGGAAGCCGAGCGCGCTCGGACGGTGGTCGAGCGCGAGCACGCGAACGCCCGCGCGGCCCAGCGACCGGATCGCCGCCAGCCCGTTCACCCAGCCCACGTCGACCACGAGCGCCGGAGGCCTCACGCGGGAGCCTCCAGCAGCTCCGGCACGCGCGAGCCCGAGAGCCAGCGCGCAGCCTCTTTCGACGTGCGCCGCCGCTCGCCGTGGAAGACCACGGAGCGCAGCCGCATCGACGCGAGCAGCAGCCGCCGCGCCCGCTCGGCCTCACGCTCGCCGTGGTGCTTCGCCATGAACCGCAGGTGTCCCCGCAGCTGCTCCCTGTACATCGGCCCCCAGTTTCGCGTCGTCGTCGCACCGCCCACGTGGACGAACTCGGCCTCCGGCGTGAAGAGCACCTTCCAGCCCGCCTGCCGGAAGCGGTAGCACCAGTCCGTCTCCTCGCTGAACATGAAGAAGTTCTCGTCGAAGGGCCCTACGGTATCGACGGCCTGCCGTCGGACGAGGAGGCAGGCGCCCATCAGGAACTCGGCCTCGCGCACCTCGTCGTGCGAGAAGCGCGCGCCGTAGAACGCGTTCAGCGCGCGAGTGCGGGGCGCGAGCTTGCGCAGGAAGAAGTACTCCGTCGCGAGCCGCCAGAGGGTCGGGAACCCGCGGACCGAGGGCTGGAGCGTGCCGTCAGGGTTGAGCAGCCGCGGCCCGACGACCGCCGCCTCCGGATGCTCCTCGGCGAACGCCGCCAGCTGCTCGACCCCGTCGCCGACCGCCCAGGCGTCCGAGTTCAGCAGCAGGAAGTAGTCGCCCGACGCGGCCCGCATCCCCGCGTTCGAGCCCGCGCCGAGGCCCTTGTTCTCCTGCTCGATCAGCCGCGCCTCGGGGAACCGCTCGCGCACGAGCTCGACGGTCCCGTCGGTCGAGCCGTGGTCGACGACGATCGTCTCGTGGCCACGCACGCTCTCGAGGCAGCGCTCGACCCAGGGCAGTCCGTTGTAGGTGACGACGACGACCGAGACGGCGTGCTCCACGCGGTCCTCGGGCGAGGCGAGCGACACGTCAGCTCGGTGGGAGCTGCGGGGCATCGTTCGGGGCCCAGAGGCCGCGCAGCGTCTGCCAGCCGACGAGCAGCGCACCGGGGAGGGCCAGCGCCAGCGTGACCATGAAGAAGATGAAGCCGGTCGCGAAGGCCTTGTCCGGGTCGACGCCGAGCCTGCCGAGGAAGCTGACGAAGAAGGTCTCCCGCACGGCGATCCCGTTGATCGAGAACGGAACGAGCAGCACCAGGAAGAGCAGCGGTCCCATCACGTAGTACGGCCTCGGCGAGAGGTCGACTCCGACCGCCTTCCCGGCGAGCCAGATCGCGAGCACCCGCACCGCCTGCACGGCGAGGGTCAGCGCGAAGACCCCGGCCAGCAGGTCCGGGTGGTCACGGTAGGAGTGCAGGCCCTCGTAGCCCGCACGGATCGGCCGCTCGAGCCTGACCTTGCGCAGGAGCGGCGCCGTCCAGGCGAGCACGGGCCGTGCGCGGCGGGAGAAGAGCGCCACGGCGAGGACGATCGTCGCCAGGACGAAGAAGAGCTCGATCCAGAGATAGGGGCCGATCGGGTAGTGGCCGACCGCGAGCACGAAGCCGACGGCCGCGAGCGTGAGCGTCGCCGCACCGCCGAGCGCGCGCTCGAGGAGCACCGAGGCGGCGACCGGGCCTCCCTGGCCCTCATGGCGGCGCGCGGTCTCGTAGATGCGAACCGCGTCGCCGCCGACGGCCGTCGGGAGCACCTGTCCGGCCGTATACGCGACGAAGTACGCGCGCACGAGCCACGAGAGGCGCTCGTGGATCCCCCGGACGCGGAGAAGCCGGCCCCAGCGCCAGGCCATCGGCCAGACGGAGAGGACCATGATCGCGACCGCGCCGAGGAAGTACCAGCCGTTCGCGTTGGCGAGCACGTGCAGCGTCTGCCCGACGTTGATCTTCCAGAGGATGTAGGCGGTACAGAGACCGGTGACGACGAGCGTCGCGAGGATCCGCCTTCGTTTGTTCATCTACGCGAGCGCCTGGGCATCGGCCGCGCGGAAGCGTACGTATTCGGCGGCCTGCGTCGCCCGCTCGAGAGCCTGGTCGCGGCTCTCGCCGGTCGCGAGCACGGCGCCTGCGCGGTCGGAGCCCCCGTAGACGCGGGCCCATTCGACCCCGTCCACGGACTCTGCATCGTCGAGGCCTTCGGCGACACCTGCGCCGGTGAGGAAGCGGACGCAGGCGGCGCCTGCGCGGCAACGGTGCCTGAGGCGCCGCTCGGAGATCGGCTCTCCCAGGGCGGCCGAGAGCGCGAGCCCGTTCAGGTCGACGCCGAGCGCGGCCTGGCACAGCTCGGCCTCGTGGCCCCCGCCGGTCCGCGCGGAGAGCGCCAGCACGCGCGGCCCGTCGGGGCCGATCCGGAGCTGGGTAACCGTCGCGCCCTCGGAGATCCCGATCGCCTCGGCCGCCTGCCTCGCCACGGCCACGGCCTCGTCCGCGTGCTCGCTCTCCCAGACGTGCGTGAGCGGCGCGCGGTCGGTCACGGTCAGCGCGTGGAAGACCCCGCCTCTGGAGAACGCGTTCACGGTCACGACCGGCTCCTCGACGACCTCCTCGACCAGGGCCAGCCCGATGCGCGAGGCCCTGAGCGCCGTCTTGACCGCCACACGGAGCTCGCGCGAGGAGCGCACGAGCGCCCGAGTGCGCCGGCCGTGCCGGTCGGGAGCGCGGACGAGGCAGGGCACGCCGACGACCTCGTCCGGCTTCGAGACGACGCGCCAGCCGGTTTGCGGGACACCCGCCTCCTGGAGACGCTCGCGCTGGCGCAGCTTCGAGGTCGACAGGACTGCCGTCTCGGGGGAGATGGGGTGCGAGAGGCCGAGGCGCGCGGCGATGCGCGCCGCCGGGCCGACGGGCCAGTCGGCGCCGGGCGCGATCACGCCGTCGATGCGCGCGGCCTCGGCCAGGCGCTCGAGCGCGGGCTCGTCGTCGACGGAGACGATCGCCCGCCGGTCGGCGTACTGGAACCCGGGCGCGGCGGCGTCGCGATCCACGGCGATCACGAACAGGCCCCGCGCACGCGCGGCGGCGAGCAGGCCGAGCTGGCCTGCGCCGGCCCCCAGAACGAGCAAGCGTTCCAACGGTCTCCATTGTCACGATCGCGCGCGACGGTGCCGCTCACGCGCCATCTGCGACAATGCCTCCGTGGCCACGATCCTGGGGGAGCGGGTCGAGGAGATCAGGCTCGACCGCCGCCACGGCGCAAGCTGGATGGCGCGCCGTGCGGTCGAGGGACTCGTGGCGGTTGCGGACCAGGACGCTTCGACCGGCGAGGAGCTGCTGGCCAAGCTGGTCGCGGCAGGACGCGAGCTTGCAGGCAGCCGGCCGGGTGTCGGCGCGGTCGCCGGAGCCGTGGGCCGGCTGCTCGCCGCCGCCCAGGCGAACGTCCAGCTCGAGCCCGAGCAGCTGAGGCTTCTAGTCCAGGAGGAGGCGACGAGCCTGATCGAGGGGCGCATCCGCGCCGCCGCCTCGATCGCGATCCAGCTCCAGGAGCGGCTCGCCGAAGCCGTCGTGCTGACGCATTCGGCGTCGGCGACGGTCCGCGAGGCACTCGTGCACACCCCGCCCGAGCGCGTGATCTGCACGGTGTCCTCCCCGCAGGACGAGGGACGCGAGTTCGCCGACGACCTGCGGGCGGCCGGGCTCGAAGTCGAGCTGGTCGACGACGCGGACGCGCCGGCCGAGCTCCAGTGGGCCTCGCTCCTCCTCGTCGGCGCGGACACGGTCTTTCGCTGCGGCACGCTCTGCAACAAGGCCGGGACGCGCGCCCTGGCGGAGGTCGGCCGAAACCGAGGGCGTCCCGACGATCGTCGCCTGCGAGGTGATCAAGCTCGCCCCGATCGAAGCTTCCGAGGCGCCGGGGCTGAACGCCTCCGAGCTCGACCTGACGCCGCCGGAGCTGATCGACAGCGTCGTGACCGAGGAGGGCGCGTACTCCGCCGAGGAGATCCGCGCCCTCGTCGATCGGACGCCGTTCCTGAGCGACGGCTACGCGCTGCTCAAAGGCTGAGAGCGGCGACCCGACGACTCAGTCGACGATCGGCGCCGCTCCGTACTCCTCGTCGGTGACGTGGTCGCCCCACGTCGCGGGGTGGCCGTCGTCGTCGACCTCGACCATCGCGAGATGGGTCATGAACCGGCTCGGCGCCGCGCCGTGCCAGTGCTCCTCGCCCGGCTCGAAGAACACGCGATCGCCGGGCCGGATCACCTCGATCGGCCCGCCGCGCCGCTGTGCGAGGCCGACGCCTTCCGTGACGTAGATCGTCTGGCCGTTCGGGTGCGTGTGCCACGCCGTCCGCGCGCCCGGCGTGAAGTGAACGCTGCTCACGCTCAGCCGCGACCCTCCGGCCGGCGCCGCAACCGAGTCGATGTACACCGCGCCGGTGAACCACTCGCCCGGCCCTGGATTGGTGTCGATCCCGTTCCTGGTGATCTGCATGGCGTCTCCCTGTTCCTCCGGACGGACCGGGCTACTCGAGGGTGGCACGGTACGCTGTACGCGTGATCCCCTGGATCATCTTTGCCCTGGTCGTCGTACCGTTGGTCGTCGTCGGTTTCGTGGCCACACGTCGCAGAACGGCCGCCGGCGAGCATCCCGCGGGCGAAGACGCGCAGGAGAGAGCGCGAACGGAGCAGGAGTTCGCGGACGCGGAGGCCTTCGAGGCGCAGTGGCGGGAGAAGGACAAAGAGAAGTACCACCAGGAGCGCTTGCCCTAGTCGGGTCGCCCGCGTCGGTGTGCGGTCGTCCTATGCTCTGAAGCCGTGCGCAAACTCATAGCCGCCGCGATCGGCATCTTTGTCACGGCGGTCGCTGCCCTTGTTCTCGTCGGCATGATCCACGGCGCTGACCCGAACTTCTCGAAGGGCCGCTCGTCAACGGAGTCGGTTGTGACGCAGGAGGTGGTGGGTGGGTTCGCCCTGGCTGCTCTCGGTGCCGCCATCGTCGGCTGCATCGCCGTGGCGCACGGCAAGGATGCGGGTCTAATGCTGATCCCCCTCGTGGTCGGGCTCGTGCTGGTCGTTGGTTGGTGGCTTGCGTACGCGGTCGAGCGCGCTAGCTGACCGAGTCCTCCGGGAGCGGGATCAGGCGGGCGCGGTCGCGGATGTTCTGTAGGAGGCTCAGCCCTCTCCGCGCGTCGATGGCCGAGCGGTTCCACTCCGCCTGGTAGCGCGCGCTTCCTGGCGGCGCGAGGAGCGCGCGGCGGCGGGCCGCGAGCGCGGCGACGAAGAGCCGCTTGCCGCCCGCGGTCGGGCCGGTCGCCGGGTCCTGCCGGAGCCGTCCGAGCGCGCTCGTCACGGTCGCCCGGAACGACGCGGTCTTCGCGGCGAGCCCGGAGGTCGACAGGCGGCCGAGGCGCCAGTCTCGGTACGCGATCTCGTAGCCGGTCAGGGCGCGGCTGACCGGCTCGTAGTCGTGGATGAGCCGCTGGTGCTGGCGGTCCAGCGCGCGGAAGGTCAGATGCGGCGCAGGCTTCGCAGCCGGCTCCGGCTTCTCGCTCTTCGAGCCGAAGCAGCCCGCGAGCAGGAGCGCGGCCGGCAGGAGCGCGCAGGCGCGCCAGTAGACTCGCCGACGATGAGAGTGCTGGTCACCGGAGCCTCGGGCTTCGTCGGGCGCGCCCTCGTTGAGGAGCTGCGTCACGGGGCCGGAGATTACGAGGTCCTCCCGCTCGAGCGCGCCGAAGGAGACCTCGCCGACGAGGGCCTCGTGGAGCGCGCGGTGGCGGAGGCGAAGCCCGACGTCGTCGTGCACGCGGCGGCGCGGATCGGCGTCGTCCGCTGCGACGAGGAGCCGCTGCTTGCACTGCGCTCGAACGTGCTCGCGACGGTCCTGGTCGCACGCGCGGCCGCCGCGCACGGGGCGAGGCTCGTCTACGTCTCGACCGCGGACGTCTACGGCGTCGCGGCCTGCGCGGACGAGGACACGCCCACAATGCCCGAGAGCCTGTACGCGCTGACGAAGCGCTGGGGCGAGCAGGCCGCAGAGCTCTACGCGCCGGCCGGCCTCGTCGTTCTCCGGCTCGCGAATCCGTACGGGCCCGGGCTCGAGCCCGGCCAGGGCAAGGGCGCGCTGCCGAGCATGCTCTGGCAGGCGGAGTGCCGCGAGCGGATCCCGGCCTACCGGGGCGAGATGCGCACGTGGTGCTGGATCGGCGACGTCGCGCGTGCGATCCGGCTCGTGGTCGAGGCCGGCGCGGACGGGATCTTCAACGTGGGCTCCGACGCCGACCCGGTAGCGATGACCGACGCCGCGCGGATCGCGTGCGACACGACCGGCGCTCCGCACGACCTGATCGACGAGGTCGAGCCGCCGCCCGGCCGCGTCGCGCCGACGATCAGCGTCGAGCGGCTTCGAGCTCTCGGCTGGCGCCCGGAGGTGGGCCTCGAGGAAGGCCTGCGACTGCTGCTCGAGTCGTGGCAACCGGCGCCGGCGGGCTGACGTGCCCCGCGCGTTCGTCCTGACCGGAGGGTCGCGGTCCCAGCTCGGGCTGCTGGAGAACGCGCGCGCGCTCGGGCACGAGGTGTGCGTCGTCGACGGAGCCGAGACGGCCCCGCTCCTGGCCGAGGCCGACCACGCGATCGTGCGCAGCTTCACCGACGTCGACGGGGTGATCGCCGACCTCGGCGCGCTGGGCATCGAGCCGGTGGCGGTGGCGACGATGGGCTCCGACCTGGCCGTGCTGCCGACCGCCCAGCTCGCCGAGCGCCTCGGGCTGCCGGGCCTTCCGGCGCTGACCGCGGAGACCGTCGCGGACAAGCGGAGGATGCGGGCCGCGTTCGAGGCGGCCGGCGTCGCCTCGCCCGGCGGCCGCGAGGTGAGCAACCGCTGAGGACGCCCTCGCCGCGGCCGGCGAGCTCGGCCTGCCCGTCGTCCTGAAGCCGGTCGACGGCTCCGGGCAGCGCGGCGTCAGCGAGGTGCGCGCCGAGAGCGAGGTCGCAGCCGCCTTCGAGCGCGCGCTCGCCGCCTCGCGCGGAGGCGCGGTCGTGCTCGAGCGCTACGTGGAGGGCGACGAGGTGACGGTCAACGGCTTCCTGCTCGAGAACGAGTACTTCCCGATGAGCGTCACGCAGCGGCTGCTGCACCCGCCCCCGCCGCTCGGCGTCTGCATCGCGCACCGCTATCCGTCCGGGCTCTCGGAGGGGCAGGAGCGCGAGCTCTTCGAGGTCGCGCACGAGGCAAGCCGCGCGGTCGGAATCGAGACAGGCCCGTCCTACGTCCAGATGCGGATCGAAGACGGAACGCCGTGGGTGATCGAGGTCGGCGCTCGGCTCGGCGGCGGCAAGGACGCGGAGCTCGCCAAGCTCGTGACCGGCTTCGACGCGATCCGGGCCAACGTGCTCTGGGCGCTCGGGGAGCTGACGCGCTCCGACCTGGGAGCGGGCGAGCCGGTCGCGCCGTGCGGCCAGGTGCGCTTCGTCGTTGCGGCTCCCGGCCGGATCCGCCGCCTGGACGCCTCCCCCGCGCTCGCGCTCGAAGGCGTGCACGAGGCCGGCTTCTACTGGCGCGAGGGGATGGACCTCCCGCCGATGGTCTCCGGCGCGGAGCGGCTCGGCTATCTGCTCCTGACCGCGCCCGACGAGGCGGAGCTCGACGCCCGCACCGAACGGGCTCTCCAGGCGCTGGACGTCGAGATCGACGCCGAGCGCGCGCTCGTGTGAGTGTTCGCGTCCTCCATTCGCCGATCAACATCGCCGGCGGCCCGGGGGCGATCTCGCAGGGCCTGCGGGAGATCGGCGTCGAGAGCACCCTGCTCGTCTTCAACGAGCGGCCGTTCGAGCGCGGGTACGACATCAACCTCGGGCTGCGGGACACGAGCAGGCGCTCGAGCATGCCGTTCAACCTCCCGAAGCAGGCGCGCGCGTTCGCCTGGGCCGCTCGGCGCTTCGACCTCTTCCACTTCCACGCGGGGCTGACGCTGCTGCCGCGCAGGGTGAACCTCCCCGCGCTTCGGCTGATGCGGAAGGGGATCGTCTTCCAGTCGTGGGGCTCCGACCTGCGCGGCCGCTCCGCCTCCGAGGTCGGCTACCTGCGGAAGGCGGACGCCGTGATCGTCGGCAGCTTCCTGACGCGCCGCCTCGCGCCGCGCGGGCGCTGGCCCGAGTACGACGTCGTGCACCCGGCGATCGTCCTCCACGACTGGGAGCCGTCGCCGCTCGAGCCGGGCCAGACGTTGCGCGTCGCGCACGCGCCGAGCAAGCGTGCGGTCAAGGGGACCGACGCGGTGCTCGCCGCGGTCGAGTCGCTCCAGGCGCGCGGCGCGCCGATCGAGCTCGACCTGATCGAGGGCGTCCCGAACCGCGAGGCGCGCCTCCGCTACGCGGCCGCCGACGTGGTCGTCGACCAGCTCCGGATCGGCTGGTACGGGATGCTCGCGATCGAGTCGATGGCGCTCGCCAAGCCGGTGGTCGTCCACCTCGACGAGGAGGCGGCCGCCGAGACCGAGGAGGCGTTCGGGCTCGAGCTACCGCTCGTGCGCGCGAGCGAGTCGACGATCGAGGACGTCCTTGCCGGGTTGATCGAGGTACGCGAGTCGCTTCCGGAGCTCGGCCGGCAGAGCCGCGAGTACGTCGAGCGGGTGCACGGTCACATCGCCGTCGCGCGGCAGGTGCTCGAGATCTACGAACGCGTCATGCCCATCAGCTCGTAGAAGCCGATCGGCGACCAGCGGAAGCCGCGCACGCCGTGCTCGAGGTGGACGTGCTCGACCTGCTCGGAGAGCGGGACGGCCGGAACCGCAGACCGGAGCTTCCCGGCTAGCAGCTGCCGCTCGAGCCGGTAGCGCGCCGGAGCGTCGAGCGTCCTGACGATCTCCCGCATCGAAGCGTCGTAGCCGGGGTCGCACCACTGCGCGATGTTGAACGCGCTCCCGCACGGGAACAGGTCGAAGATGTTGTAGGCGTCGAGGATCTTCGAGCTCCAGCCGAGGAGGACCAGGTCGATGTCGAGGCGGGCCGGTGGGCCGGCCGCGCGAACGAGGTCGGCGAGCGTCGGGAAGGCGAGCAGCTCGACGGTGACGCGCTCGCGCGCGAGCGCGGCGGCGATCGCCTTCGCCCGAGCCTCCGCGGTCGGGTCCTGCGTCGTGTATGCGAGCTCGAGGTGACCGGGTTGCACGCGGCCGCCTGTCGGTGCGGCCGGGGAAGTCACGATCGCCTGGCCGGGCATCGCCTTCGGGACGAGCATGTTCAGGCTCGGATCTCCGACCGCGGCGGCGATTCCGGCTCGATCGATCGCCTCGGCCAGCTGGGGCCGCTTCGTCACGAGCCAGAGCAGGTTGACCGAGAGCGTCGGGAGGTCTCGCCAGCCGACAACCGGCGGCGCGGTCTCGATCCAGGGCAGGCCGGGCGGCGCGAGGCCGCGCGGGAGGATCGCGTCGACGCCGTTCGTCGAGGTTCCCAGCACGAGCCGGCTCGGCCTGACCGCGGCCGCGTTCCAGTACTTGAGGTTCCGCTCGAGGACTAGCCGCCCCCCGCTCTTCGAGGCGAGGCGGAACGGCCCGCTGTATGCGTTCCCGCGCGAGGGCGCCGGGAACGAGATCGGGTACGCGACGAGCTGGTCGAACCACGGAACCGGGTGCTGCAGCGTGACCCGCAGCGTGCGGTCGTCGGTCGCCTCGACGCCGACGGGCCCCGAGCCGGTCGCGTGGAACCGGCGCGCGCCGCTGACGATGCCGAGCGCGGGCCCGGCCAGCGCCGCGTGGGTCTCAGGGGCGAGCGCGCGCAGCCAGGCCGCGCGGAAGTCCTGCGCCCGGATTGGCCGATCGTCGCTCCAGCGCAGGCCCTTGCGGAGACGGAACGTCCAGACGCTCCCGTCCGCGTTGTGCTCCCACGACTCGGCGAGGTCGGGCTGGACGCCGCGGCCGGAGAAGCGCGTCAGGCCCGCGTAGAGCTCGTGCGCGACGTTCAGCGAAGGCAGGTCGGCGACGCGCGCGGGATCGAGCGTCCTCGGCATGACGGGCAACGCCAGCCGCAGCGTCGGGCCTCCTTTAGGCGGGCTCGGCGAGGACGAGCCGCAGCCCGCGAGCACGGCGGCGGCGGCGAGGACCGCTAGCCGACGAAGCGGCGCCACACGTTGTCGAGCAGCTTCCAGGTTATGCCCCTGCCCATACGGAGGAAGTCGTAGTTGCCGGTCGCGAGCACCTCTCCGCGGCCGGCCTTCGACCAGACGAGCGCGGCGTTGATCACCCCGAACTTGCCGGGCATGATCGCCTCGGCCGCGACGACGTGGTCGCGCGGCGTGAAACCCGGGTCGATCCGGTCGCTCTCGGAGCCCGCGTAGCCGAAGCTGTCGCCAGGGCCGATCCCCGTCCCGCTGAAGAGCCAGCGCACCCGCTCGTAGTCGCGCCCGGACGCGGCGATATAGGGCGCGGCCCGCGAGCGCGGGAAGCAGCACCCGTCGTAGCCGACGCCTGCGAGCCCGAAGTCGGAGCGGTTGGCGCTGCGTGCGTCGAAGTCGAGCAGGGTCTCCGCGTTGTGCTTCCGGTCGATCCGCACCGGCCGGTAGAACGGGTTGGCCTGGAGGATGAAGAGGCGCCCGCCCTGGTTGCGGTAGCGGCGGAGCAGGTAGTAGGTCCCGGGTTGGTAGTACTCGCTGTGACCGGGATAGACGACCGCCGCGTAGCGCTTCAGCGTCGAGAGCGGCATGTGGCGCAGCTCGACGTCGGTCACGCTCTGGTAGCGCAGGTTGGCGCGCGCGCAGACCCAGCGCAGGAAGGGAGCCGCCGCCCCGTGGTCGTCCTCCTCGCCGCGCTGCAGGAGCGGCCCGACGAACGAGACCCGCCGCTGGCGCCACCACTGGTACCAGGTGTCCGGGATCCCGTTCAGGTCGGCGTCGTAGGCGCTGTACGCGCGCCAGGTCAGGTACGGCCAGACGAAGAGCGCGGTGTGCGGAGGCGGGTCGTCGAGCGGGAAGCGGCCGTTGCGGACGACCAGCGGCGCCTCGAACTCGTCCCCGGCCGGGTCGGTCACGAGGTAGTGGTAGAGGCCCGAGCTGATCCCGCGCGGGATCGCGCCGCCCGGGAAGGTCCGGCCCGAACAGTCCTGCTCGAGGCGGACTGTTGCCTTGCCCCCGTCGGCCGAGACCACCAGCGGCGGCCGCCGGCCCGGAGAGAAGCTCGACGTCGAGTCGACGTACGCGGCGAGCCGCTCGACCCTGACCGGGCGCGGACTCGACAGGCACCCGGACCGATGCCAAGGAGGCTGCGAGACGGTCGCCTCGGCGGCACCCGGCCGTTGCTGCGCAGGCGGGATCACCGGCGGCAGCGCGTGCCCGACATCCTTGTAACAGACTGTTACTAGGTAGCTCCCGTCGCCGACCGGTCGGCCGGCGAGCAGGTTCGTCCCGTCCCAGTTCAGCTCGGTGGTCCCGCTCGTCGCGGTCACGGTGACGCCGGTCCTGATCCGGTGCCAGCCGTGGAGCCGTCCGCCCCAGAAGTACGCGCGCAGCCCGAGCACCGAGCCGGCCGGAGCCTTCACGCGCATGTGCAGCACGTCGTGGATGCCGTTGCCGTTCGGGCTGATCACCGCAGGCCCGTAGCCGAGCAGGCGCAGCGGAGGCTGCTGCTGCGCGCCCGCTCCCGGGACGGCAACCGCGACGGCGGCCAGAGCCGCCGCGACAAGCGCGAGTTTCACGCGGATGGAGCCAGGCTCTGCACGGGCCGCCGCTCTCGATACCACCCGATCGTGCGCATGAGGCCGTCGTCGAGGTCGACCTGTGGCTCCCAGCCGAGCAGCTTCCGGGCCTTGTCCACGTTCGGGATCCGCATCTCGACGTCGGTGTAGTGCAGCGGCTTGAAGACGATCTCCGACTCGGAGCCCGCCAGCCGGCAGATCCTGGCCGCGAGGTCGAACACCGTCACGACCGAGCGCGGGTTCCCGATGTTGAAGACCTGCCCGACCGCCTCGTCGCTCTCGAGGATCGTCAGCAGGGCCTCGACGACGTCGTCCACGTAGCACCAGGCGCGGATCTGAGAGCCGTCGCCGTGGATGACGAGCTCATCGCCTGCGAGCGCGCGCACGGTGAAGTGGTGGATCGCGCCGCTTCCGACCTGGCCCGGGCCGTAGACGTTGAACGGCCGCACCGACACGGCCGGCAGGCCGAACTCGTCGAAGTACGAGTGCGCGAGGTACTCGCCCGCGAGCTTCGAGACCGCGTAGGTCCAGCGGGCCTCGCCCACCGAGCCCTGCGAGGTGACGTGCGTCTCCTCGACCTTGTACGCGTGCGTCCCGAAGACCTCGCTGGTCGAGAAATCGACCAGCCGCTCGACCGTACCCGCCTCGTGCGCCGCCTCGAGCACGTTGTACGTGCCGATCAGGTTCACGCGCATCGTCCGCACGCGGCTCTCGAGCACCTTGTCGACGCCGGCGATCGCCGCCATGTGGACGACGTGGGTCATGCCTTTCGACAGCTCGCGCAGCTGGTCGAGGTCGAGCACGTCGCCCTGGACGAAGTGCAGGTTCGCGTGCTCGGCGAGGTCGGTCCCGGTCAGCGAGTCGCGGTGCAGGTTGTCGAGGACGACGATCTCGTTGTCGTCGACCAGCCGCCGCGCGAGCGAGGTCCCGATGAACCCCGCGCCGCCCGTCATCAGGATCTTTTTCCCGCTCAGAGGCACGCGCGGGAGTGTACCGACGCTTCCCAGAGACGCCTTCGACTGACCCAAGCGCATTTGACCGGTCATTTCAGACGGGCGCACGGGCAAAGCCCGAGCGCCCTGAGACGGCACTGCAAGCAGCGCCTTGGAGCAAACTTCCGGGAATGCTAGGACGACAGCTGTGGCGCCTAGGGAAGCACTCGGCCATCTACGGGCTCGGCGCAATTGTCGCGCGGCTGATCGGGCTCTTCCTCCTGCCGGTCGTCACGCGCTACCTGACGCGGGCGGAGCTCGGGCGCGTCGACACGCTGATCGCGCTCTCGGTCGTGCTCGTGATCGTCTTCCGCGCCGGGATCTCGATGGCCTTCTTCCGCTTCTACTTCGACGCCGAGGACGAGCGCGGCCGCATCCGGGTGGTTCGCACCTCCTTCTGGTTCACGATGGGGATGGCGACGCTCGCGCTCGTGCTCGGCTCGCGTGCTCGCGCCGCAGATCTCCGACTGGCTCTTCTCGACGCCCTCGCAGGCGAACCTCGTGCGCGCGGCCTTCGTGCTCGTGTGGGCGCAGATGAACTACGAGCAGCTGACCTCGCTCTTCCGCGTCGAGGAGCGGTCGACCGCCTACGTCGCGGCGACGCTCGTGAACGTCGTCGTCACGGTCGGCGCGACGATCGAGCTCGTCGCCGTCCTGCACAAGGGCGCGATCGGCGTGATCGTCGGCAACTTCACCGGCACGCTCGGCGTCTACTTCGCGCTGCTCGCCTACCGCCGCTTCCAGCTCGGGCTCGAGTTCGACCGGCCGCTCTTCCGCCAGATGCAGCGCTTCGGGCTCCCGCTCGTCCCGTCCGGGCTGGCGCTCTGGGCGATCGACTTCGCCGACCGCTTCCTGCTGCTGCGAATCAAGGACGCGGCAGAGGTCGGCCTCTACTCGGTCGGCGTACGCGTCTCGTCCGCGCTGTTGCTGCTGCTGATCGCGCTCCGAACGGCGTGGCCCGCGTTCGCGTACTCGATCGAGGACGACACCGAGGCCAAGCGCACGTACGCGTTCGTCCTCACGTACGTCCTCTACATCTGCTGCTGGGCCTCGCTTGCGCTCTCGCTGCTCGCGCCCTGGATCGTTCGCGTGCTGACGGGGCCGCGCTTCTACAAGGCCTCCGAGGTCGTCCCGCTGCTCGTCTTCGGTGGGACGGCCTTCATCGCGTTCAACGTCATGTCGATCGGCATCGGCCGCGCGAAGCGGACGCAGTTCAACTGGGTCGTGACCGGGATCGGCGCGGCCGTCGACATCGGGCTCTGCCTGGTGCTGATCCCGCCCTACGGGATGATGGGCGCCGCGGCCGCGACCCTCGTCGCCTACATCGTGATGTTCCTCGGCATGACCGTCCGGGCGCAGCAGGTGTTTCACGTCGGCTACCAGTGGCGCCGGATCACGCTCGTCGCGGCGGTCGCGGTCGGGCTAACCGTGCTCGGGAAGGCTCTCGACGTCCCGCTCGCGGGAGCGATCGCTCTGGCGGCCGTCTACCCGCTGGTTCTGCTGCCCCTCGGGTTCTACTTGCCGATCGAGCTGCGGCGGCTGCGGGCGCTCGTCACGCCCGCCCGCTGAGCCGGGCAGCTTGCGCGGCGCCCTCGGCTGCCGCGAGACGACCGCGGCCAGCCCGAGCGCGGCCCAGACGGTCGGGTCCTCGAAGAACGCGTTGTAGAAGAGGCTGTGCACGCCGATCGAGACGAGCACGAGCCCGAAGACGAGCGCGGCCATCCCCGCGAGGTCGTGCCCGGCGCGCCGGAAGGTAAAGAGGAACCCCGCCACTAGGAGCCAGGCGAGCAGGGCGAGCCCGACCACGCCCGTCTCGGCGGCGACGGTGATCGGCGTGTCGTGTGACGCGGCTGCGGCCGGCTCCTTCCCGCGGAGGCCCGCCTGCTTGGCGTAGGCGTGCCTGAAGCCGCCGATCCCGACCCCGACGACCGGGTGGTGGATCGCGATCTTGACGCCGTTCGAGACGAGCTTCGAGCGCCCGCTCGTCACGCGGTTGATGCCGCCGTCGGCGTGGTTCGTGACGGCGTGCCTCACGTTCGGCGCTGCCACGACGGCGACGAGGAACACCGCGGCGGCCACTCCCACGGGAATGAGCGCGCGCCAGCGCCAGGCGTAGGCGGTGGCCACGACGAGGCCGGCGATCAGCGCGATGAAGCTCGACTGCGAGAACGAGAAGAGCAGCCCCAGCCACATGATCGCGATCGCGATCAGCGCCGCGATCACCGCCCGCGGCGAGCGTGAGAAGAGCGCGACGACGAGGCTCGCAAGCATCGCGACGACCAGGAACCGGCCGTAGATCGACGGGTCCCAGAAGACCGAGTTGACGCGGAAGAACGGCGCGTACGTGTTGCCGACGAGCAGCTTCGGATTCCAGAAGATGTCGCGATTGATCCACTGCTCGATCCCGACGAGCGCGAACACGAGCGCCATCACGATCAGCTCTCCGTAGAGGACGCGCGCCCAGTTGCGCCGCCAGTCGAGGCGCGAGAGCGAGACGGCCAGCAGCCCGAACGGGAGGTAGAAGAAGAGCAGCTCGATCGAGCCCTGGCGGACGTCGGTGCCCCAGGCGAGCGAGAGGCCGCTCCAGCCGACGAACGCGGCCAGCGGGAGCGCGACAGGGCCTAGCTCCCGGGAACGTGCGTCTCCCTTGAGCAGCTCCCAGGCGAGCGCGAGGGCGGCGGCCGCGACGACGCCGTAGAGCGGGACGAGCAGGTTCGCGTCGGTCGAGCCGACCGAGACGGGGATGCGGGCGGGAACGCACGCGAGGACCGCGAGCGCGACCAGCCATGGCCAGCGGACGAGGAGGGCCGCGCCGACTCCGGCCAGAACGAGCCCCGCGACCGCGGCCGCGCCGAGAAGAGCGGCGTGTCCGCCGGGCTTGAGGTAGACGGCGAGCGCGCCGAGGCCGGCGGCCCAGGCCACGAGCCCGGCGAGCCGGTACGTGCGCGTGGGAGCGAGCAGCAACACGACGAGTCCCGCCGCCCCGACCGGCCCGGCGATCCGCGCGAGCTCGGAGCTCATGGCCCCGTCTCCACGAACAGCACGGACTCGGCCGTGTGGCCGTTCGCGGTCGCGACGAGCCGGTACCGGCCGGGCTGCGCGGGCGCTCGCAGGATCAGCAGCCCCGGACGGGAGATGCCGCCGCGGTGTCCCAGCCGCCACCGGTACGTCCTCGCATCGGTCACGACGCGGAAGCCGATCCGCGCCTTCGCGCGCACGTGTTGGACGTGCGGCCCCACCGAGATGAACCGGATCCGGACGGTCCCGAGCGAGACCGGCGGCGAGAGGTTCCCGGCGAGATCGATCGTGCGCAGCGTCAGCCGGTAGCGGCCCGGAGGCAGCCCCGCCCCGAACCAGCGCGCGACACCGATCTCGGCGTAGCGCTTGGTCCTTGGGCGCCGCCGGCCGTTCACGTACACGAGCGCGCGGGACGGCTCGGTCGCCTTGTAGTGGATGCGGACGATGTCGCGCCGCCCGTCGCCGTCCGGCGAGAACGCACGCGGGGCGATCGACGCGGCGGTGATCCGCGGCGGGGTCGGGTCGACCGTGATCGGGTTCGGCATCAGGATCGTCCGGTGCTCGCGCGCCAGGTGCAGGCGCGGCTTGTAGGTACCGGCGGGCACCACCTGCCCCGCCTCGTCGCGTCCGTTCCAGCTGAACGACTGCAGACCTCTTGGCCGAACGCCCGAGCCGAGCAGCGTCCGTACAACGTGGCCGCCGGAGTCCACCACGACCAGGCTGATGCGGCCGGGCTTGCGCAGCACGAACTGGATCGGGATCTGCCGGAGCCGACAGTTGCAGTTCGGCCCGAGCAGCTTCCCGACGTACGTGCGGAAGACGGGGCTGCGCTCGAGCTTCAGCTGCTCGGTGAGCGCGAACGCCGCGGCGCTCCCGCCGAGCAGCACGGCGACGACGATCGCCACCAGCACACGCGCGGCGCGCAGGCGGTCAGGGCGCTTCGACATTCCGGACGAGGACGAAAGGCTCGGCGTACTCGCTAGACATGCTCGACGTTTCGGACCAGGACGAAGGGCTCGGCGTACTCGCAGCCGACGCTCGCGCCGTAGAACTCGGCGTGTGCCCGGAGCGCCCGGTCGTTGCGTGGATGGGGGTAGTCGCGCCACTCGGTCTCGAAGCACGCGAAGGCTTCGAGCTTTCGCTCCAGGGTCGCGGTCACGTCGACAAACCAGTTCGGGACGAACCAGTTCGTCGCGGCCGGCGTCCACTCCGTGCTCGACGTGGGCGCGTAGGTAAGCACCCGGCGCACCGGCTGGCCCGGGGTCGGCCGAGTAGCGACGACGACCGAGTCGAACAACGCGCGGTGGTCGTGGTTCACGTCCGGATGAGCCGTGTAGACGACCTCCGGCCCGACCTCGCGGACGTGCTCCTCGACGACGCGGTTGATCTCGACGTGCGGCAGCGTGTCGAGCCGCATGTCCGGGAGGTCGAGGTGGACGTAGTCGGTCACGCCGAGCACGGCCGCCGCCCGCTTCGCCTCGTCGTCCTTCTGCGCGCGCGCCTCGGCATCGTCCGGATACTGGGTCGAGCTGCCGTCGGTGACGCAGACGACGCGCACCTCGTCGCCGCGCTCGGCCGCGTGCAGGCAGAGCGTGCCTCCCATGCCGAGCACCTCGTCATCAGGGTGCGCCGCGAAGACGAGGACTTTCATCCGAGCCGCGCGCCGACCGGTACCTCGGCCACGCCCTCCACCTCCTCGAGCACGAGCCCGCCTTCGCCGCACGCGACGATCGCATCCTCGCCGTCCCGGCCGACGACCGTGCCCGCCGGCGCCGTCTCGTCCAGCTCGATCGATCGCGCGCGCCAGACGACCACCCGCTCGTCGCCGAGGAACGTGAAGGCGCCGGGATACGGCCTGGACTGCGCACGCACCCAGTCGTGCAGGTACGGGGCGCGCGTCTCCCAGTCGATGATCCCGTCCGCGGGCGTCCGCTTCGGCCAGGCACTCGCGCGCCGTGTGTCCTGCGGTGTGCGGGGCGCGGTGCCGTCCAGCAGCTGCGGGACGAGCCGCCGCACGAGCTCGACGTGCGCCTCGGTCAGCTTGTCGTAGAGCGTGGTCGCCGTCTCGTCGTCCGCGAGCGGCACCTCGACCTGGCCGACGATCGGTCCCGAGTCGGCTGTCCCGTCGGCGATCTCGAAGAGCGTCACGCCGGTCTTCGCGAGCCCGCTCAGGATCGCCCACGGGATCGCTGCGCGCCCTCGATGCCGAGGGAGCAGCGTCGGGTGCATCCCGAAGACGCCGTGGCGCGGGATGCCGATGAACTCGTCCAGCACGAGCTGCGACCAGCCGACCACGAAGATCAGGTCCGGGTCGGCCTCGCGCACCGCGGCCACGGTCTCGGGCGAGTTGATGTCGGCTGTCTCGATCAGCCGCGCGCCGAGCCGCTCCGCGATCTCGTCGAACGAGCACTGGCCCGACCGGTCCGGGTCGATCGGCCCGGGCAGCGTCACGACCGCGGCAACCTCGGCACCCGCTTCCGCGGCCGCGGCGAGACAGTCCCGGCCCATCACGTCGAAGCTGACCCAGACAAGCCGCATCGCCCGCTGGATCCTAGTGCGCTTTGGCTAGCCGTTTCCTGTTCTAGAGGCAACCTCGGCGCGTGGCTTGCGCCCGAGCCGGCTGACGAGCCCCCAGAAGGCGAACCCGCACAGCGCCGCGACGGCGCCGAACGCGATCACCCAGGTTGCTCCGGCGAAGTCGATCAGCTTGATCCCGCTCAGCATCAGCACGCACGCGAGGCCGAGCCGCAACGCACGGTCGGGCACCTTCAGCGTGAAGTGGCTCGTGAGCAGGACCCCGGGGATCGAGCCGGTCAGCAGCCACGCCATCGCGTGCAGGTCGACGTTCCCCGCGACGAGATGGCCGGCGCCCGCGACCCAGAGCAGCGCGGCCGCGTGGAAGATGTCGGTGCCGACGATCTTCGCGAGCGTGAGCGGGAAGACCATCACCATCACGAGCCCGAAGAACGTGCCGCTTCCAACCGACGTCAGGCCCACGACGAAGCCGCAGACGGCCCCGAGCGTGAACGCGATCAGGCGGTCGCGCCGCTCGAGGAGGAAGGGCGCGTCGTCGGGCTGCACGCCGACCCTGACGAACGTCTTCGCGACGAGGCCGATCCCGCCGATCACGAGGGCGGCCCCGATCGCGTAGGACTCGATCGACTCGGCGCTGCTCGAGTGGTGCGAGAGCCAGGTGGCCACCGCGACGCCCAGCAGCGACATCGGCCCCGACCCGAGGAACATCCAGAACGTCAGGCGCGCGTGGACCGTTCCGAGCCGCCTGTGCCTCACGGCGCCGAAGCTCTTGAAGATCGCCCCGTGGAGGATGTCCGTCCCGACGGCGAGCGTCGGCTTGAAGCCGAAGAAGATGACCAGGATCGGTGTGAGGAGCGAGCCGCCGCCCATGCCGGTCACTCCCGACGAGCGCACCGATCAGGAAGCCGCTGAGGGTGAACTGCCAGGTCACAGCCTAGGGCGTTAGCCGCCCCGGTAGCTCGCGATCAGCACCTCGGCCACCTCGGGCCGAGAGAACTCGACCGGAGGCAGCTCGCCCGCGGCAAGCAGCTCGCGCACCTTCGTCCCCGAGAGGAACACGTGGTCGTCGCCGCCGTGCGGGCAGGTCTTCGGCGTCGCCATCGAGCCGCAGACGCGGCAGAAGAACGCGTGCTCGAAGAACATCGGCTCGATGCCGAGCTCGTGCGGCTCGAACTCGTCGAAGATCAGCTGCGCGTCGTAGGTGCCGTAGTAGTCGCCGACGCCCGCGTGGTCGCGGCCGACGATGAAGTGCGAGCAGCCGTAGTTCTTGCGGCAGATCGCGTGCCAGATCGCCTCGCGCGGGCCGGCGTAGCGCATCGCCGCGGGGAACGCGGAGACGACCACGCGGTCGGCCGGGTAGTAGTTCTCGACGAGGACGCGGTAGCACTCGACGCGGGTCGCTGCCGGGACGTCGTCCGATTTCGTCTCGCCGATGAGCGGGTGGATCAGGAGACCGTCGACGGTCTCGAGCGCGCCCTTCGTCAGATACTCGTGCGCGCGGTGGATCGGGTTGCGGGTCTGGAAGCCGACGACCCGCTTCCAGCTGCGCTCGGCAAAGGCACGCCGCGTGTCGATCGGGTCGAGGGCCAGCTCCGGGAACGCCGGCTCCTGCCGCTCGAAGACGGTCACGCGGCCGCCGAGGTAGAGCGGCTTCTGCGCGTAGAGCCTCGCGACTCCCGGATGCGCCTCGTCGGTCGTCCGGAAGCAGCGCTCGGCCTCGCGCTCCCTGTCGTACTCGTAGACCTCGTCGACCTCGAGCACCGCGAGCGCGCGGCCACTCTCGTCCGTCAGCGCGACCTCGTCGCCCTGGGGCGGCCGCTCGACGGCGAGGCAAACCGGGAGCGCCCACGGCAGCCCGCGCTCGAGGCGCATGTCCTCGACCACGCGCTCGTAGTCCTGGCGCGCCATGAAGCCCTCGAGCGGCGAGAGCGCGCCGGTCGCGAGCATGTCGAGGTCCGCGAGCTCACGAGGCGTGAGAGCGACCTGCTCGAGCCGCTCGACGCCGTCCGAGCGCTGCCCGGTGCGGTCGACGAGCCTTCCGCCGTGCGGCGCGATCAGCGGCTGCGAGTCGAGGAGGGTCATCGACCGACCTCCTGACGACGAGAGTGTCGACCGGTCATTTCAGACGGGCGCGCAGGCAAAGCCCGCGCGCCCTGATGGAGACGCCGCACGCGGCATCTCATACCGTCACCCCGGCGGGGACCAGGCCGAGCTCCTCGAGGCGAGCGACGACGAGCGCGGCGCTCTCCTCGGCCGAGTGCAGCTCCGTGTCGATCACGAGCTCAGGATTCGACGGCTCCTCGTAGGGATCGCTGACGCCGGTGAACTCCTTGATCTCGCCCTTGAACGCCTTCTCGTAGAGGCCCTTCACGTCGCGCCTCGCGCACTCGTCGACCGACGCCTTGACGTAGACCTCGACGAACGTGCCGACCGGCTCGACCCAGTCGCGCGCCTGCTGACGCGTCTCCTCGTACGGCGAGATCGCGGCAGTGATGACGGCGCCTCCCTGCCGGGTCAGCCGCGACGCGACCCAGCCCACCCGCTCGATGTGCGTGTCGCGGTCCTCCTTCGAGAAGCCGAGGCCCTTCGAGAGGTGCATGCGCACGTTGTCGCCGTCGAGGTACTCGACGACGAGGCCGCGCCGGTCGAGCTCGGGCCCGACGATGTGCGCGATGGTGGTCTTGCCTGCACCGGAGAGCCCGGTGAACCAGAGCGTGAAGCCGCCGGGCCGCACCCGATCGGACTCGGGGTGCTCGGCGGCGTGGATGTTGTCGGTCATGTTCCTCCTACGGGAGTGTCGAGGTGGATGCCACATTCGAGCTTGTCGGAGCCGGCCCAGCGGCCGGCGCGCTCCTCTTCCTCGGGACTCGTCGGGCGCGTGCACGGAATGCACCCGATCGAGCGGAAGCCGACGTCGTGGAGCGAGTTGTACGGAATCTCGTTGACGTGGATGTACGCCCAGACGCGCTTCTCGTCCCAGTCGGCGAGCGGATGCACCTTCCAGACGTCGTAGCGCTCCGACCACTGAACCTTCGGCGTCGCGGAGCGGCTCGGCGACTGGTCGCGGCGGATCCCGGAGATCCAGGCGTCGTAGGGTTCGAGCGCGTGCAGCAGCGGCTCGACCTTGCGGACGTGGCAGCAGCGGTCCGGGTCGGTCTCCCAGAGGTTCGGGCCCTCGCGCCGGTGCTGCTCGGCGACGGTGATGAGCGGAGGCGGGGCCTGCAGCTTCACGCCGTAGCGCTCGACGAGCCGGTCACGCGTCTCGTAGCTCTCGCGGAAGAAGAGGTGCGTGTCGAGCTCGATCACGGGCAGGTCGAGCTCGAGCTCCGAGACCATGTGGACGAGCACCGACGACTGCTTCTGCCACGAGCAGGTGAGGCAGAGCCGGTCGCCGAACTCGGCGTGCGCCCAGCGGAGGACCTCCTCCGCGGTCATCGACTCGAAGTCGAGCTCAGGCAGTTGGGGTGCGCTCGCCATCGAGCAGGACCTCCTTGAGCGTGTCGCCGCGCAGGCCGAGGCGCAGCGTCTCGAGCGGGATGACCTCGTCGGGCGGGATGTTCCCGAGGTTCACGTTGGGGCCGAGCTGCTTGACGAACCAGGCCTGGCTCGACTTCGTCGGCGCCTCGAAGATCAGGTCGCCGAGCTCGATCTCGTGGACGATCTCGTCGACGAGGCCGGTGCGCATCTCGCCCGTCGGCCGGTAGATCCCGGCCGTGCCGCCCTCGCGTCCCTCCGTGATCACCTTCCAGGCGCCCGCCGCGAGCTCTTCCTTGATCCACTCGACCCACTGGTACGGCGCGAAGACGATCTCCTCGTCCTTCGACCCGACCTCGGAGAGAACCGTGAAGTCGCGCGCGAAGTCGGCGATCAGCTCGAGCTTGCGCTCGCGCGGGATCTCGAGCGTGCCGTCCGAGATCTCGACGTGCGAGAAGCGCTGCTCGGTCAGCCAGTGCCTGAACTCGTCGAGCTTGCCGCGCGCGTAGACGACCTCGAAGAGCGTCCCGCCGCAGACGACCGGCGTCTCGAACGAGCGGTAGAGGGCGATCTTCTTCTCGAGGTTGTTGGTGACATACGACGTCCCCCAGCCGAACTTGACGATGTCGACGTACTGGCCGGCGGTGTCGAAGAGGCCCTCGATCTCGCGCAGGTTGAGGCCCTTGTCGATGACGTGGGTCAGGCCCTCGGCGCGCGGCTTGCCCGGGCGCGGCGGAAGGTCGAGGAATCCGTCAAAGCTTGGCATAGAGCTCCTCCAGCTTCTTGCGTGCGGCTTCCTGCACGTCGTGGTAGAGGGAGTTGCCGTGCGCGTCGATGCCCACGGTCAGCGGACCGAAGTCCTTGACGCGGAACTTCCAGAGGCACTCGGGCATGAGCTCCTCCCAGGCGACCTCCTCGATCTCCTCGATCTGCGTCGTCTCGAGCGCGGCCGCGCCGCCGACGATCGCGAAGTAGATCATCCCGAGCCGCTGCATCGGCTCGATCGCCTCGTCGGGGAAGCCGCCCTTGCCGCAGATCGCGCGCACGCCGTACTGCTCGCCGAGCGGCTCGGTGAAACGGACCATCCGCGCGCTCGTCGTCGTCCCGATGCAGACCGGCTCGTACCTGTCGCCCACTTTCTTGACGCCCGGCGCGGTGTGGAGGAGGAACGCGCCGCGCAGGTCCATCGGCGGCTCCACCCCCTCGTCGAAGATCCGGATCTGCGTGCGGTCGCGGATCCCGATGATGTGCCCCTGGACGACGACCTCGTCGCCCGCGCGCAGCTTGAGGACATCCTCGGGGTCCGTGATCGGGAAGGTCACCTCGTGCGTCGCCATCGCTCAGGCCTCCCGGTCGTAGTCGATGGTGCCGTCGGCGGCGATGTGAGCGCTCGCGCGGCGCGCGGCCCAGCACTGGTAGTTGACGGCCACCGGGTTGAGGGTCATGTGCGTGTCGGCGTGCTCGATGTGGCAGTTGAGGACGGTGACGTCGCCGCCGAGCCCCATCGGCCCGATGCCGGTCTGGTTCAGCAGGTCGTACAGCTCATCCTCGAGCTGCGACACGTGGGGGTCGGCGTTCCGGGTTCCGATCGGGCGCGCGATCGCCTCCTTGGCGAGGTACATCGCGTAGTCGGCGGAGCCGCCGATGCCGACGCCGACGATCCCGGGCGGGCACGGCTTGCCGCCTGCGCCGACGATCGACTCGAGCACGAACTTCTTGATCCCCTTCACGCCGTCGGCGGGGACGCACATCTTCAGGAAGCTCATGTTCTCGGAGCCCGAGCCCTTGGGCACGCACTTGACGTCGAGCCCGTCCCAGTCGGGAATGAACTCCCAGTGGACGATCGGGAGCCGGTAGCCGGTGTTCGGGCCGGTGTTCTCGCGCGTGATCGTGTGGACGGCGTTCGAGCGGAGCGGGTGCTCGAGCGTCGCGCGCTCGGTGCCGGCCTTGAGCGCCTCGTAGATCCGTGTCGGGTGGAGCGGGAAGCCCTCGCCGACGCGGCACGTGTAGACGGCGATCCCGGTGTCCTGGCAGACGAGGTTGTTCTGGTCGTCGGCGATCTCGACGTTGCGGACGATCGTCTCCAGCACGCGCTTGCCCGGAGTCGAGGTCTCGCGGTCCCTCGCCGCCACGAGCGCGTCGCGGAGATCCTGCGGGATGTCCTTCAGCGCCCAGACGTAGAGGTACGCGGCCGCGTCCTCGACGGCCTGGCGCAGATCCGTGGCCACGACGCTCATGGCCGTTTCCCCTGACGGTATGCGCATCGACTGGTCATTGCCGACGGCCGTGCGGGCAAAGCCCACCCGGCCTGATGTCGACACCGCAAGCGGCGTCTCATGCCGCCTTCTCCGCGGCGGCGGCGCCTGCGCGCCGGCCGAAGACGGTGCACTCGAGGAGGCTGTTGCCCATCATCCGGTTGCGCCCGTGGGTGCCGCCCGCGATCTCGCCGCAGGCGAACAGGCCCTCGAGGGTCGTCTCGGAGCGGTCGTCGATGACGAGGCCGCCGTTCTGGTAATGGAGGACGGGAAAGGTCAGGATCGCTTGCCCGAGCGGGTCGATTCCGGCGGAACGGTAGCGGCGAAGCATGTACGGCAGCGAGATCTCGGCGTCGTGCTCGGCGATCCGCGTCGTGTCGAGCAGCACCGCGGGTCGCCCGTCCGGGGTCTCCACCCCGCGCCCTTCCGCGACCTCGTCGAAGATCGCCTGCGAGACAGTGTCGCGCGGGCCGAGCGGGTCGGTGAACTCCTCGCCGTCGGCGTTGAGCAGCGTCGCGCCGTAGGCACGCGTCGTCTCGGGAATCGAGTAGCCCTGCATCGTCGGCGGCCACGCGCCGCCGTTCGGGTGGTACTGGAGCGCATCGAGGTCGCGGCTCTCGGCGCCGAGCTCGAGGGCGATCTGCGTGACCTCACCCGTCGCGCCGGGGTGGTTCGTGGAGAGCTCGTGGCGCTCCTCGGCCTCGCGGTAGCAGCGCCCGCCCGCAGCGAGGACGACCGTTGCCGCCTCGATTTCGACCTCGTCGCCGTTCTTCCGGCGGCAGGTCGCGAGCCAGCCGCTCTCCGTGGGCTCGAGCGAGACGAGCGGGCAGTTCGGCAGCGCCTCGGCGTCGGAGGCGAGGTACGCGTCGCGTAGCGCAGTCGTGATCGCGTGTCCGGTCCGGTCGCCGACCTGGAGCAGGCGCTTGCGGCTGGCGCCGCCGCAGCGGGCGAGCCGGTAGCCGCCGTTCTCGTGCGTGAACTCGACACCGTGCTCCTCGAGCCAGTGGATCGCGTTCGGGGCCTCACCCGTCAGCACCTCGACGAGGTGGCGGTCAGCCGTCTCGTGCGAGCTCTGCCAGACGTCCTCGCCGTGCTGCTCGGGCGAGTCGTCGTCGCCGAAAGCCGCCTGGATGCCGCCCTGCGCCTTGGCCGAGTTACAGGACTGGAGCGCTCCCTTCGTGACGAGCCCGACGCGCGCGCCGGCCTTTCCGGCGGACACCGCAGCCGACAACCCGGAGGCGCCGCTCCCGACGACGAGCACGTCAAATGTGTGCCGCTCGGCCACGACCGTCGGAGTCTAGCTAATTCCAGGGATTAGTTCGGCTTATTTCAAGGCCACGGGCTATTGCTCGCCGCCCGATGCGATGGCTGGCGAAAGCTGCGGTTCAGCGCGGTCTCGGCCTGCTACCCGAGGGCGAGCGGCTCAACTACCTCTTTCAGCGGCACGTGGCGCACAGCCTGCCGGCGAGCGAGTCGGTCTTCCGGCGAAAGTTCGCGCGGGCGATGCAGCATCTCGGCGAGTACGAGAAGCACGGGCCGGACACCCCTGCGGGCGAGTCCGTCTTCTACGAGTTCGGCGCGGGCTGGGACCTCGCGATCCCGCTCTCCTACGCATGCCTCGGCGTCGGGAAGCAGGTGCTGGTCGACATTCGCCCGAGCGCCCGGGTCGAGCTCGTCAACGAGTCGCTGGCCGTGTTCCACCGGCTCTGGGGCTCGCTCGAGGCCGAGGCGGATCGCGAGCTGCAGCCGCTCGGCGGGCCGATCGGCTCGCTGTCCGAGCTCGAGGAGCGGCTCGGGATCGCCTACCTCGCCCCGCGCGACGCACGCGAGACCGGCCTCGAGGCCGAGTCGATCGACTTCGTCTCGAGCACGGACACCTGCGAGCACATCCCGGAGCCCGACCTGGCGCTCATCTTCGCCGAGTGCCGGCGGCTTCTCCGGCCCGGCGCGGCCTTCAGCTGCCGGATCGACCTCCAGGACCACTACGCGTACTTCGACCGGTCGCTTTCGCGCTACAACTTCCTGCGCTTCTGCGACCGCACCTGGCGACTCGTCAACTCGCCGCTGCACTTCCAGAACCGAACCCGTGCGCGCGACTACCTGAGGCTCATGCGCGACGCCGGCTTCGAGGTCGTCTCCGAGACGCCCTCGGGGCCGAGCGAAGACGGGCTGGCGGAGCTGCGCGCCCTGCCGCTCGCTCCGCGGTTCAGCAGCGGGTACACGCTCGAGGAGCTGGGCGTCACGGTCCTCTCGTTCGTGGCTCGCCGCGCTTGAGCGACTTGCCCCAGCTGCCGATCTATTCGGAGTGGCACGCGGCCTCTCGCTCATCTCGCTGCTCGTCGCGCTCGGCGTGGCCGGGTTCATCATGAACGCGCAGCTGCAGCACTCGCCGAGCGGTTCGAGCGCCCAGCACGAGATCGACCGCGCGCAGGCGGTCGCCGCGGGCGTGACCTTCCAGCAGGCGAGCGTCGCGCTCGAGCAGTCTCACGCGCTCAACGGCACCTACGCCGGCGTGTCGCTCGGCGGATTCGGGGTCACGCTGGTGCGTGCAGATGCCTCCTCGTACTGCGTGCAGAGCGGAAGCGGCCCGAGCCTGATGCACCTCGCCGGGCCCGGCGGCGCTCCGGCAGCCGGCGCCTGCTAGCAACGCTACCGGCGAACTCGATTGGCTCGACCGGTCACTTCCGACGGGCGCGCGAGCACAGCCCGCGCGCCCTGAAGTCGGCATCGCAAGCGACGCCTTGACTACCAGATGCTGCGCAGGAGCTCGGCGACCTCGGCCGGGCTCGCCTTGCGTGGGTTGACGAGCGCCCCTGGGCGCGCGGCCGCCGCCTCGGCGACCTCGTCCAGCTCCTCCTCCGGGACGCCGAGGTCGCGCAGGCGCTCGAAGCCCGAGAGGCGGGCGAGCTCCTCGCACCGCGTCGGCGCGTCGTCCGTGCGAGGGCCTCGGCGAAGCGAGCGATCTCGTCGCCCGCGACCGACTCGTTGAAGCGCAGGGCAGGCGGGAGGCAGAGCGCGTTCGCCGCGCCGTGCGCGATCCCGTAGCGGCCGCCGATCGCCTGCGCCATCGCGTGCGCGAGCCCTAGCCCCGCGGAGCCGAACGCGGCGCCCGCGTGCATCGCCCCGCGCAGGAGCATCGTCCTGGTCTCGAGGTCGTGGCCGTCCTCGAGCACCGACGGGAGGGACTCGCCGATCAGCCGGGCGCCCTCGAGCGCGTCCTTGTCCGCCTCGGCGTTGTGGCCCTCGACGTAGAGCGCCTCCGCGCAGTGGGCGAGCGCGTTCATCGCCGTGCCGCCGCTCACCCCGCGCGGAAGGTCGAGCGTGAGCTTCGGCTCGTAGACGATCCCGGCCGGATAGGCCCCGCTCCCGTGACCGCGCATCAGGCGGCCGGGGTTCCGGATGCCGAAGGACGTCGTCCACTCCGCGCCCGAGTAGGTGGTCGGCACCGAAACGTGGCGCAGGCCGCTCTTCGAGGAGACCGCCTTGGTCAGGTCGATCGCGCTCCCGCCGCCCACGACGAGCAGGCCGTCGCAGCCCCCGGTGGCGGCGGCCGCGTCGTCGATCCTGTCGGAGGGAATTTCCGCCCAGCGGCCGCTCGCGGGCAGGTCGAGGTGATTCCAGCGGTCGCTCGCGATGAGGAACGGGCGCTCGATTCCGACCTCGGCGAGCAGGCCGGGAAGCTCCTCGAGCCCCCAGCGGACGATCACTCGAGCCGCTCCCGCGCGAAGTCCAGGAACGCCTCGGCCGCGCGCGTCGGCGAACGGCCGGCCGAGCGGACGAGCGAGATCTCGCGGGCGGGATCGAGTCCCTTGACGCGAGCGAGGGCAAGTGTTCCCGCGGCGAGGTCGGCTTCGACCGCGGCGCGGGAGATGAAGGTCACGCCGTAGCCGGCGGCCACGGCAGATCGAGCCGACTCCTGCAGGCCGAGCTCGAGCTTCGGCTGGAGCTCGCGCAGCCTCGTGCCCGCGCGGCGAAGCTCGTCCTCGATGACGAGGCGGACGCCAGCGCCCTCCTGCATCACGATCAACGGCTCTTCCCGCAGCTCGGCGAGATCGATCGTGCGGTTCGCGAACCGGTGGTCGGGTGGGCACGCCAGCACGACCTCGTCGCGGAAGAACGGCTCGAAGACGACCCCGCGGTGGCGGCGCGACGCTCCGACCACGCCGAGCTCGAGCTCGCGCTCGGCGACCCGCTCGACGACGGTCTGCGTGTCAGAGATCGAGAGCGAGATCGCGACGCCCGGGTTCTGGCGCTGGAACTCGCAGAGGAGCAAAGGGACGACGGTGCTTCCCGGGCCGGTGGACGCGCCGACCTCGAGCGTGCCGCCGAGCTCGCCCTCCACGCCCGTCTGGAGCTCCTCGAGCAGCTGCCCCTCGAGCGCGAGCATCCGCTGGGCCCCCCGGTAGAGGGCCAGACCCGCCTCCGTGGGCTCGACGCTTCGGCCCGACCGGTCGAGCAGCTTGCGCCCGAGCCGCTTCTCGAGCGACCGGACCTGCAGGCTGACGGCAGGCTGCGTCACCCCGAGCCGCTCGGCCGCCTGCGAGAAGCTCTTCCGCTCGACGACGGCGCAAAAGGCAGCCAGCTGACGCGTGTCCATAAGGATCGATTATGCCTGGAGTCACACTTCCGGCACGATTCCGTCACCCACGCGTGCGTGGTTCCTCGATACGCTCGCCTCGGGGAGGAGGCCGGGCGAACCGAACTTAGGGGCGAAGGGCCGACGGGCTTCTCGCCGTGCGCCCGACCCTCTAGCATCACGGGGGTGGCAACCCCGCAGCCGCGCACGGAGGCCCCGCCGCCGGGGCCGAGCGATTCGTTCATCGAGCGCTTTGCCGGGATGGTCGGCGGATCGCCCAATCGCCGCGTCGACCTCGAGCTCCGGGTGCTCGACATCGTCTTCTCGGCGTTCTTCCTGCTGATCGCCGTCCCGCTCCTGCTCGTGATCGCCGTTGCCCTCCTGCTGACGAGCGGCCTGCCGCTCCTGTACCGCGGGCGAAGGGTCGGCAAGGACGGGCGCATCTTCCAGATGCTCAAATTCCGGACGCTCAAGCCCGGCGCCGAGGAGCGGCTCGGCCCCTCCCTCGGCGAGGACCTCGTCGAGCGCACCCGCGCCGAGACGACGCGGCTCGGACGACGCCTGCGCGCGACACAGCTCGACGAGCTGCCCCAGCTCTGGAACGTGTTTCGCGGCGACATGAGCTTCGTCGGGCCGCGCCCGATCCGGCCGCGCTTCTTCGAGCAGCTCGCGGAAGAGCTCCCCGCCTACTGGCAGCGCCTCGTCGTGCGCCCCGGCCTCACCGGCTTCGCCCAGGTCCGCCGCGGCTACGAGACGTCGATGGCCGAGAAGCTCGCGCACGACCTCGAGTGGATCGCCGACCGCTCGGTGCCGCTCTACCTCCGCACCCTGACGACGACCGCAGCCCGCGTCGTCTCGCAATCCGTGCGGGGGCTCTTCGGGCGCCAGGACTAGACTCAAGCGCGTGTGCGGGATCTGCGGGATCGTCTCCTCTGCCGGTCGCGCGGACCCCGAGCGGCTCGCACGGATGAGCGCCACGCTCGTCCACCGCGGCCCCGACAGCGACGGCGCCTTCGTCGAGGGCCCCGTCGGCCTCGCCGCCCGCCGCCTCGCGATCATCGACCTGGAGACCGGCGACCAGCCGCTCGCGAACGAGGACTCGACCGTCCATGTCGTCCAGAACGGCGAGCTCTACAACTACCGGGAGCTGCGCGCCGATCTCGAGCGGGCCGGCCACCGCTTCCGCTCGCACGGCGACACGGAGGTGCTCGCCCACCTCTACGAGCAGGACGGCCTCGACTTCGCGACGCGGCTGCGCGGGATGTTCGCCGTGGCGCTGTGGGATGCCCCGAGGCGGCGGCTCGTCCTCGCGCGCGACCGGTACGGGATCAAGCCGCTCTACTACCGCGCGAAGCGCCGACGGGCTCGAGTTCGCCTCCGAGCTCCGGGCGCTCCCGCGCGGCGAGATCGACCTCGACGCGCTCGAGGCATTCCTCGCCTTCAACTCGATTCCCGCGCCGCTGACGATCTTCCGCGACGCGCGCAAGCTCCCACCCGGCCACCTGCTCGTCTGGGAGGACGGAGAGGTCCGGCTCGAGCGCTACGCGCGACCTGCGCCGGCGGCCGCGGACGACCTGCGCGACGACGACGAGGCGGAGCTGATCGAGGAGCTGCGCGCGCGGCTGCGCGACTCGGTCCGCGCCCACCTCGTCTCGGATGTCCCCGTCGGCGTGCTGCTCTCCGGCGGGATCGACTCCGCCGCGCTGGCCGCGCTGGCCGCGGAAGAGAGCTCCGAGCCGCTCCGCACGTTCTCGATCGGCTTCGAGGAGCGCTCGTTCGACGAGCTCGCCGACGCGCGGCTCGTCGCCGAGCGCTACGGCACGCACCACCGGGAGCTCGTGCTCAGACCCGACGCGGCGCTGCTCCTCCCCGCGCTCGCCGACGCATTCGACGAGCCGTTCGCGGACTCGTCCGCGCTCCCGACCTACCTCGTGTCGCAGCTGGCGGCGGAGGACGTGAAGGTGGCCCTCTCGGGCGAAGGCGGCGACGAGCTCTTCGGCGGCTACTACACGTACGTGGCAGACCAGCTCGCGCTACGGGTCGGCTGGGCTGCCGGGCTGGCGCGGCCGGTCGTCGAGCGGCTGCCGAGCTCGAGCGCGCGGGCGAGCTTCGACTACAAGGCGAAGCGCTTCGTCCGCGCCGCGCACCTGCCGCCGCTCGAACGGCATCACGCGTGGAAGGAGATCTTCACGCCCGAGGCCCGCGCGGAGCTCACCGGCCGCGAGCACGGTTTCGACCCGGTCGACCTCTACCGCGAGCGGTTCGCCGAGACCGGCGACGCCGAGCTGCTCGCCCGCCTCCAGGACGTCGACCTGGGCATCTACCTCGTCGACGATCTGCTCGTGAAGACCGACCGCGCCTCGATGGCGCACTCGCTCGAAGCGCGGGTGCCGTATCTGGACCCCGCGGTCACGAACCTCGCTCTCGCGCTCCCGACCAAACAACGCGTGAGGGGCTTCCGCAAGAAGGTCCTGCTGCGCAAGGCGGTGGAGCCGCTCGTGCCGAGACAGATCGTCCGCGGCAAGAAGCGCGGGTTCTCGATTCCGGCGGCAGCATGGCTGCGCGGCGAGCTGGAGCCGTTCGCCCGCGAGACGCTCTCGACGGAGACGTTGCGGCGCCAGGGCTTCTTCCGGCCGGAGGCGGTCAAGAAGCTGCTCGACCGACACGTCGCGGGCCAGGAGGATCTCTCACGCCAGCTCTGGGGCCTGCTCTCGTTCACGCTCTGGCACGAGCGCCACGTCGAGCGCGAGCCGGTTGCCCTGCGCGAGCCCCGCCTCGAGGCGCTCGTCCGATGAGCGAGCTGACCGAGTTCGGGCTCGGCTACCCCGGAACCGAGCTGCGGCAGAGGCTTGTCGAGGCCGTCCTGGCCGGTGACAAGACCGCAACGGCGGGCCTCCACGGCGTCTTCGAGGACGACCCGACACCCGAGGTAGGCGACCGCTTCGTGGTCGAGGACGCCAAAGGAGCGGCCAGAGCGATCGTCGAGGTGATGGAGGTGCGCGTGATCCCGGCGTCCGAGGTCGACCTGCAATTCGTGCGCGACGAGGGCGAGGGCTTCGAGTCCGTGCAGGCCTGGCACGAGGCCCACGAGCGATTCTTCGAGCGCACGATCGAGCCCGACACGCTGATCTCGGCCGTCCGCTTCCGCGTCGTGGAGCGACTCTGAGGGTCTGGATCGACATCACCGCGCCGGCGCACGTGCTGGTGTTCCGGCCGCTGATGGGGCTTCTCCGCGAGCGAGGCGCGGAGATCGAGGTCACCTCCCGCGACTACGCACAGACGGTGCAGCTGCTCGAGCTGCACGGGATCGAGGCGGACGTGCTCGGCCGTCACGGGGGCCGCTCGCGTCTGGGCAAAGCTCGCTCTCTCACCTCCCGGATGCACGAGCTCCGGCGCTGGGCGCGCGGTCGCCGGTTCGACGTCGCGCTCGCGCACGGCTCGCACGAGCTGACCCTGACCGCGCGGCGGCTCGGAGTCCCGAGCGCGACGACCTTCGACTACGAGTTCGCCTGGCTCCAGCACCAGCTCGGCTGCCGTGCCGCCACACGCGTCGTCGTCCCAGAGGCGATCCCGCCGGACCGGCTCGAGCGCTACGGCGTCAGGCCGCCAAAGTTACGGCAGTACCCGGGACTGAAGGAGGAGTACTACCTCGCGGACTTCGAGCCCGACCAGGGCGCGCTCGAGCAGTTCGAGATCGACCCGGCGCGAACGCTTGTCGTCGTGCGCACGCCGCCGGACGTCTCGCTCTACCACCGGCGCTCGAACCCGCTCTTTCCGCAGGTGCTCGACCACCTCGGCCGCGACGAGTCGGTGCACGCGATCGTCCTGCCGCGCACGGCCGAGCAGCGCGACTTCGTCCGCGGCCTCGGCCTCCCGTCGGTGCAGGTGCCGGACCAGGCCGTGGACGGCCAGAGCCTGATCGCCCTCGCTGACCTCGTCGTCTCCGCCGGCGGGACGATGAACCGCGAGGCCGTCGCGCTGGGCGTGCCGGTCTACACGACATACGGGGGACGGCTCGGCGGCGTGGACGAGCTGCTGATCCGCGAGGGCAGGCTGATCCCGCTCAGCGACCCGCGCGCGCTCGAACTGCGCAAACGCGAGGGCCCGGGCGAGCGTGTGCGCCGAGACCCGGCCGTGATGCTCGACCTCCTACTCTCAGCTCGCGAGGGCCTCTAGCACCTCAGGCCCGTAGCGCTCAAGCTTGGCCGGGCCGATGCCCGGGATCGACGACAGCTCTGCGATCGTCTTCGGCTGACGTTCGGCGATCTCGGCCAGTGTTGAGTTGTGGAAGACGACGTAGGCGGGAATCTCGTCCGCCCTGGCCCGCTCGAGTCGCCAGCGCTTGAGCGCGAGGTACGTCGGGTCGCTCGATTCCTCCGCGCGCACCTTCGGGGCTGGCGGGGCCGCCTCGACGCCGAGCTCGGCCAGGAAGCGGCTTGGCTTCCCGGCCCACGTCAGAGCGAGATGGCGCTTCGCGCGGGTCATTCCCACGTAGAGCAGCCGCCGCTCCTCGACCAGCGCGCCCGGCACGCGCAGCGCCTGCTTGCACGGCAGTTCCTTCTCCTCGACGCGCGGGATGAAGACCGCCTCGAACTCGAGGCCCTTCGCGCGGTGGAGCGTCAGCAGGTGCACGCCGCCCTGCGCGCCGTGGTCAAAACGCGCGCGAAGCCACTGGACCCATTCCTCGACGGTCCGCGAGCCGTCGTCGAACTCGTCGGCCAGCTTGCACAGGCGGGCGAGGTCGGCCTGGCGCACGAGCTCGCGCTCGCCGACGCCGTCCGGAACGGGCTCGGCCATCCCCTGCTCGCGAGCGACCCGGCGCACCTCTTCCGAGAGCGAGCCGAAGCCCGCCCCGCGCAGGGCCTTCAGGAGCTGCCGCGCGCCGTCTCGAGACAGCAGCGCCGCGCCCTGGAACGGGATTTGCGCGTCGCCGAAGAGCTCCTCGAAGTCGACCGAGCGCGCATTCAGGCGAATGAGCACCGCCATCTCCTCGTAGGGGACGCCCTCCGCCGCCAGCGCCTTCACGCGCTCGAGCACGAACGCGCCCTCGTCCTCGGGCGAGGCGAACCCGCGCACGACCGGCTCCGGCCCCGAGGGCCGCGTCGGCCGGAGTGTCTTCTCGGCCCCGCCGAGCTGTGGCACGAGCCGGTTCGCGAGCGACAGCACCTCGGGCGAGGACCGGTAGTTGGCCTCGAGCCGGACCACCGTCGCGCCCGGGAAGCGCGTGGCCAGACCGAGCAGCCACTCGGGTGAGGCGCCCGTGAAGCCGTAGATCGACTGGTAGTCGTCGCCGACCGCGCACAGCTCCTCGCTCTCGCCGAGCCAGAGCTCGAGCAGCGACTGCTGCAGCAGGTTCACGTCCTGGTACTCGTCGACGGTGAACGCGCGGTAACGCTCGCGTAGGGCGGCCAAAGCCCACTCGTCCTCCTCGTACATCCGAACCGTGAGCTCGAGCAAGTCCTCGAAGTCGATCTGCCCCGAGGCCGCCTTGCGGCGCTCGTATTCGTGGAAAACGGTCGCCATGAGATCGGCCGGGATCGGCGGCTCGTGGCTGCCCAGCCCGCGCCGGTAGGTCTCGGGCGTCAGGCGGCGGTTCTTGGCCCACTCGACCTCGGTCGCGAGGTCGCCCGCGGGCCGGAAGCGATAGGGCCGCGGAAGCGTGTTGCCGACCTGCCGCAGCAGCAGCGCCTTTGACGAGAGGATCCGCCCAGGCCCCTCGCCGCGTGCGCGTCGCAGCTGCGCGAGAGCAGCCGAGTGGAAGGTACGCGCCTCGACGCCCTCGACGCCGAGCCGCTCCAGCCGGCCGCGCATCTCCGTCGCGGCCTTGTCGGTGAACGTGACCGCCAGGATCTCGTGCGAGCGAACGGCGCCCGATGCGACCTGCCACGCGATCCGTCGCGTGATCGTCGTCGTCTTCCCCGAGCCCGCGCCCGCGAGGATGCAGACCGGCCCGCGCACAGCCTCGGCCGCGCGCCGTTGCTCAGGGTTCAGCCCGTCGAGGATGTCCACCGCGCCACCGTAGCCGCGGGTCCAGACGAGCCTAGGTCAGCTTCTGTCCCGAAAGCGTGTCTTCTTCTACCGGCCTCGGAGCGCTGACGAGCAGCGGCGAGCGCATCATCGACGCGAGCCGCGTCACGACCTCGAGCGTGTCGCCCTCGCCGACCAGCCGCTCCAGCTCGCCCAGCTCGTCCTGGAGCCAGACCGCGTTCACGATCGGCCCGCGCACCCGCATGATCTTCGGGTGCAGGGTCGGGACGACCGACTCGCCCTCGCCCCAGAGCTCCTCGTGCAGCTTCTCGCCGGGCCGGGCGCCGACAATCTCGACGGCGATGTCGCGCTCGGGCTCCTTGCCCGAGAGGCGGATCATCTGCATCGCCAGCTCGACGATGCTCACCGGGTCGCCCATGTCGAGCACGAACACGTCGCCGCGGCCGCCGATCGCCCCGGACTGGATGACGAGCGACGCCGCCTCCGGGATCGTCATGAAGTAGCGCGTCATGTCCGGGTGCGTAACGGTCACCGGGCCGCCCTTCGCGATCTGGCGGCGGAAGATCGGGATCACGCTGCCCGACGAGCCGAGCACGTTCCCGAAGCGGACCGCGAGGAAGCGCGTCGCGATGTCCTCGCGCGCGCCGTAGGCCTCGACGATCCACTCGCAGAGCGCCTTCGACTGGCCCATCACCGTCTTCGGGTTGACGGCCTTGTCCGTCGAGACGAGCACGAAGCGCTGCGCGCCGAACTCGATCGCGGCCTCCGCGACGACCCGCGTCGCGAGCACGTTGTTGCGCACCGACTCGAGCGGGTTCGCCTCCATCAGCGGCACGTGCTTGTAGGCGGCCGCATGGAACACGACTCCGGGCCGGTAGCGGTCGATGACCTGGCGCATCTTGGTCTCGCTCTTGCAGTCGCCAAGGACGGGGACGGCCGCGGCGAAGCCCCGCTCGTCGACGAGCTCGCGCTCGATCTCGAACAGCGCCGTCTCGCCCTGGTCCACGAGCACGAGCCGCTGCGGGCCCAGTCGCGCGATCTGGCGGCAGAGCTCCGAGCCGATCGACCCGCCCGCACCGGTGACGAGGACGGTCTGCTCGCGCAGATACGCGGCGCTCGCCTCGAGGTCGACCTCGACCGGCTCGCGCCCGAGCACGTCCTCGACCTGAACGGGCCGGATCTGAGCGGCGAGCTCGCTCTCGCCCGAGATCAGGTCGTAGAGGCCCGGCAACGTCTTCACGGGGACGTTGTTCTCGCGCGTGATCGTGACGATCCGCCGGCGAGCCTCGCCCGAGGCCGACGGGATCGCGATCAGCACCTCGTCCGGCCGGTTGTCGCGCAGGATGTGCGGCAGCTCGTCGGTCGTGCCGAGCACGCGCACGCCGTGGATGCGGAGGTTCTTCTTGCGCCGGTCGTCGTCGATCAGCCCGATCGGCGTGTACCCGAGCTGGCGGCTGCGCTGGAGCTCGCGAATCACGAGCTGCCCCGCATCGCCAGCGCCCACGACCAGCACCTCCTTGCCGCGCGCGACGAGCCCGCCGCCGGACGGCCGCTCCATCAGCGTCCGCGCCAGCAGCCGCGAGCCCGCGATCAGCGCCAGGCAGAGAAGCAGATCGAGCGCGGCGATCCCGCGCGGCAGCTTGACGCCGTGCACCGGAGAGACGAGGTAGACGGCCACGTCGGCCAGGACGCTTGCGAGCGCGACGCCGTAGGCGATCCGCCACATGTCGCGCGTCGAGACGTAGCGCCACCAGCGGTTGTAGAAGCCGCAGAAGACGAAGACGACGAGCTTGATCGCGACCACGATCAGGATCGAGCGCCGGAAGAGCGTCTCGTAGAAGACCGGGATGCCGTTGTCGAAGCGGAGCTCGAAGGCAAGCCACCACGCGAGGGCGACGAGCAGCCCGTCGGCGACCAGCTGCCAGATGCGGTGCCTGTTGATCGGGATCACGCGCGGACCGCCGCGGCCTCGCGGATTACCGATACCACCCGCTCCTGCGTCTCCGCGGGGATCCCGGCCCACATCGGCAGCGCGAGGTTCTCGCGCGCCGCCCGCTCGGTCTCCGGGAACGCGCCCTCCTGATAGCCGAGGTAGCGAAGCGCGGGCTGGAGATGCAGCGGCGTCACGTAGTACGACGCATGACCGATCCCGGCCGTGGCGAGCGCCTCGGCGAAGCGGTCCCGCTCGGCCGAGCGGACGACGTACATGTGGTAGACGTGGCCGGGCTCGTCGGCCGGCAGCTCGCAGAGGTCGCCCAGGCCGAGCTCCTCGTAGCGCGCGGCCGCGTCGCGCCGGGCCTGCGTCCAGCCGTCCATCTGCTGGAGGAAGAGCCGCAGCACGGCCGCCTGGAGCTCGTCGAGCCGCGAGTTGTAGCCGACCGCCTCGAACTCCTTCTTCTCCTTCGAGCCGTGGAAGCGCAGCAGCGTGATCCGGTCGGCGAGAGCGTCGTCGTTGGCGGCCACGAGACCGCCGTCGCCGAGGCCGAAGAGGTTCTTCGTCGGGAAGAAGCTGAAGGTCGAGAGCACGCCCGTCCTGGCGACGCCCTCCGCGCCGAACGCCTGCGCCGCGTCCTCGACGATGGGCACGCCGAGCTCGGTGAGACCCTCGAGCGGCATCACGCGCCCGAACAGGTGCACGGGCATCAGCGCCCGCGTCCTCTCGGTGACCTTCCCGGCGACGTCCTCGGGATCGAGGTTCAGCGTGACCGGGTCGATGTCCGCGAAGACCGGGGTCGCGCCGCGGCGGGCAATCGACTCGGCGGTCGCGTAGAACGTGAACGAGGGGCAGATCACCTCGTCGCCCGGGCCGATCCCCATCGCGTCGAGCGCGAGCACGAGCGCGTCGGTCCCGTTCGCCACGCCGACAGTGCGCGGCACGCCGAGGTAGTCGGCGGCCTCGGCCTCGAACGCCCGGACGTTCGGCCCGAGGATGAAGACGCCGGACTCGAGCACCTCCCCGATCCGCTCCTGGATCTGCGGGATCAGGTGCTCGTACTGGGCCTTGACGTCGACGAGCGGAATTGAATTGGACACGGGGTTTGAGTCTAGTTTGACTTTGAGCGCCGTCGCACTACCAGGTACAGCGCGAGGGCCACGGCTCCTGCCACGAGTACGACCTCGAGGAGCTCGAACCCGTGGTTGAAGCTCTCGTAGCTCGCGCCGACCGCCCAGCCGATACCCGCGAACACGAGGCACCAGAGCGCCGAGCCCGGAATGGTCAGAACCGTGTAGCGGCCGAGCGGCATCCGGAAGATCCCGGCCGGCACGGAGATGAACGAGCGGACAAGCGGGACAACCCGACCGAAGAGAACGGCCCGGTCGTCCCAGCGGTCGAACCAGCGCTCGGCGCGCGCCAGCCGCTCCGGCCCGAGGTGGAGCCAGCCGCCGTGGCGCTCGGCCAGCGGCCTGCCCCCCTTCCAGCCGATCCACCACCCGACCTCCGAGCCGAAGAGGTAGCCGAGCGTCCCGGCCAGGCAGACGGCGACGTAGGCCCAGAACGGCGTGGTCACCTCGTTTCCGAACAGCACGACGTGCTGGCCCGCGAAGGCGCCAGAGGCGAGCGCGCCCGCGTAGACCATCACGAGCTCGCTCGCCGCCGGGAACACGGCGTCGATCGCCATCAGCACGAAGACGGCGTAGAGGCCGTGGTTGCCGACGAACGAGGTGATCGAGCCCGACAGGGAGGCGAGCACGCGCGGAGTGTATGGGCAGGGGCGGCGCTGTTAGCGGCGGACGCCGAAGGTCCTGGAGAGCTGGACAGGCCCGTAGGCGTTCTGCGCGTAGACCTTGAACAGATACGTGCCCGGGTAGGCGAAGTGCCCGCTCGAGTAGCGGCCGTTCCACTTGAGCCCGCGCGTCCCGGCCTTGAGGTTGAACGTGCCGAGCTTGCGGACGAGCACGCCCGAGCTCGTCCAGACCGATCCGACCACGCGCGCGTTGTGCGCGAGCCGGAAGCGGGCGACGACGCGGTTCGCCCTCTTGGGCCCGATGCGCGCCGACTTCGGCGCGACGTTCAGGAACCCGAGCGTGTCGTTGACCCAGAACGAGCGCTCGATCGAGGACTGCTGGGCCTGGTCGTCGGTCGCGTTGATCACCCAGCGCCAGCGGCCGAGCGTCTCCTGCGCCTGCCGCTTCGCGCTCGGGCTGCTCGGCCAGGTGATCTTGTAGATCCCCGGAGCGCGGTCGCCGGAGAGGCTGTACACGCTCTTCCCGGTGGGATCGATCAGGTTCGCGGTCACCGTCGAGGGGCGGACGAGCTTGAACGAGAGCGTCTGCTTCTCGTCCTTGCCGTCGCCGTTCGGCGAGATCACGGGGAGGGTGGGCAGCGGCGCGTACACGCCGGCGTACATGACCGCGAGCATCTCCTTGACCGCTCGCTCGCCGCCCTTGTCGGACGGCCGGTTCAGCAGCTTGCCGTCGAACGCCATCGTCGTCGAGCCGCCGGCGTCCAGGGCCGAGCCGGTGACGGCGCCCAGCCGGACGAGCGCCTGGGCGAGCTCGAAGTTCGTCAAGCCGACGCTGTAGCCGCTCCGGCGCCCGTCGACGGCGACCAGCACGATCCTGCCGTCCTTGCGCTGCCCCACACCGGTGCGAGGATCCCGCGGGCCGAGCTGCGAGGGAAGAAAGTCCTCGCCTGCCGTGTAGACCGCCTTGCCGTTCCGGACGATCACCGGCCCGCCGCCGAGCCCGTCTGCGATCCCGGCCGACGGCCAGTCGGGCGTCAGGACGAGCTGGATGCGAAGCGGTGTGCCCGGCGTCGCCTCGGCGGCGAGCTTCGGAGCCTGCGCCCCGACCGACAGGAGCACGGCCCCGTTCGGCGGGATCGGCGTGCCGCCGCCGGTGGCCTGCGCGGTCACTGTCCCGTCGAGCTCGCCGCCGCTCGTCGCGGGCGGGAACTCGTCGAACACCGCCTGGGTCGATCCCGGCCACGACCGGAGTCTTCGCACCCCATGCCGGGGTGTAGAGCGTCGAGCCGTCGCCCTTCGGCGTCCGGTTCACCGACACCGTCCGCCTGCTGCCGAGCCCCTGCCAGTAGCCGTAGAGGGCGACCCGCGCGACGTTCAGCGTCCCGCTCGACGAGATGCCGATGCTCGAGCGCGTCCGGATCGGCGGGCTCTTGATGACGCCGTCCTGCAGGACAAGCCCGCTCGGGTGCCCGTCCTTCCAGTTGAAGAGGTCGCCGTTCACGCCCGCGACGGTGGTCGTCGACGAGATCGCCTTCTGCATCGCCGTCACGCGCTGGCGCCCGAGGATCGTCCCGTTCGCGAGCACCGGCTTGAGCGAGTAGAGGCCGCCGGGCCTCGGCGCGGTCATGACGTTGATGACCACGGGCCCGTGCGCGGTGAACTGCACCTGGCGCGAATACGTGACGCCGGGCATGAGAACCTGCGTGGCGGCTTCAGCGGGCGCTGAGACGGCCGCGGCCAGACCCACCAGCAGGGCGGCTGTGACGACTAGGCGGTTCACGACCCCGGCCCACGGTAGCGGAAGTCTGTAAATGAAGCGTTTGGGGCCGGACGGGAGGTAGGTTCCACGTGTGAGCGCGACCGTCGACACTCGCACGGAGCTCGTAGAGGAGCTGATCTCACGCTATCCGGGGGTGCCCCCGGAGGCGGTGCTCAAGGAGGATCTGCTTCGGACGGGGATGGCGTTCGACGACGCGGCGCTGACGGACAACCTCGACGGCGCGGTCAAGCCCAAGTCCTACTTCATCTTCTCGTTCGACCAGAAGCCGCTGACCGAGCTCGGCGCCGCGGCGACGCAGCGGCCGCCCGAGGAGATCGCGCTCACCGGCGGGCCGCACGAGCTGCGGCGGACGATCGTCTCCGTCCGCGTCAACCCGACCTCGCCGTACCGCGTCTCGCGCGTGGACGGCGGCCTGCGCCTCTCGCTCGACGGCCGCGACCTCGCCGAGGTCGCCACGCTGCCGATGCCCGAGTACTACCGCCACACGCTCTCCAACGGCAAGACGGTGATGGAGACCGCGCCGACGATCGAGTGGGGCTACCTGATCTACCTCACGGTGCTGCGCCTGTGCCAGTACTTCGGCGCGCACGAGGAGTGCGGCTTCTGCGACATCAACCACAACTGGCGCCAGCACAAGAAGGCCGGCCGGCCGTACACCGGGGTGAAGCCGGTCGAGGACGTGCTCGAGGCGCTCGAGCTGATCGACCGGCACGACGAGGGCTCGACGCACGCGTACACGCTCACCGGCGGCTCCGTCACCTCGACAGTCGACGGCCTCGCGGAGGCCGACTTCTACGGCCGCTACGCGCAGGCGATCGAGGAGCGCTTCCCCGGCCGCTGGATCGGCAAGGTCGTCGCGCAGGCGCTGCCGAAGGCCGACGCGCAGCGGTTCAAGGACTACGGGATCTCGATCTACCACCCGAACTACGAGGTCTGGGACAAGCGGCTCTTCTCGCTGATCTCGCCGGGCAAGGAGCGCTACGTCGGCCGCGAGGAGTGGCACCGCCGGATCCTCGACGCGGCCGAGGTCTTCGGGCCGCCCAACGTGATCCCGAACTTCGTCGCCGGCGTCGAGCTGGCGCGGCCGTTCGGGTTCGAGACGATCGACGAGGCGATCGCCTCCACCGTCGAGGGGCTCGACTACTTCATGAGCCACGGCGTCACGCCGCGCTTCACGACCTGGTGCCCCGAGCCGACGACGCCGCTCGGCCGCGACAACCCGGACGGAGCGCCGCTCGAGTACCACGTGCGCCTGCTCGAGGCCTACCGCGACGCGCTCGAGCGGCACGGGCTCGAGACGCCGCCGGGCTACGGCGAGCCGGGCGTCGGCAAGGCGGTCTTCTCGGTCAGCTCCTTCATGGACGTCCTGTGAGTCGCATCACCGTCGACGAGGCGCGGACCCTCTGGCACGAGGCGTCCGACGAAGAGCTGAAGCGGCTCGCGCAGGAGGTGCGCGGCCGCTACCACGAGCCGAATCGCGCGACCTACATGGTCATGCGGATCATCAACTACACGAACGTCTGCGTGGCCCAGTGCGACTACTGCGCGTTCTACGTCCTGCCGAACCAGGACGGCGGCTACGTGCTCACGCGCGAGGACGTGTTCGCCAAGATCGACGAGCTGCTCGAGGTCGGCGGCGACCTCGTCGGCTTCAACGGCGGCTTCAACCCGCGCCTGCCGCTCGACTACTACTGCGACCTGTTCGCGTCGGTGCGAGAGCGCTACGGGGAGCGGGTCGAGTTCTACGCGCTCACCGTGGCCGAGTTCGTGTTCCTCGCCGACCGCGCGCGCATCTCGTACGCCGAGGCGGCCGTGCGGCTGCGCGACGCGGGCGTGCACTGGATCACCGGCGGCGGCAGCGAGATCCTCACCGAGGACTTCCGCGCACGGCATGCGAAGTGGAAGTACACCGTCGCCGACTACTTCGAGGCCCAGCGCGCGATCGTCGAGGCCGGCCTCAAGACGACCGCGACGATGGTGATCGGCTTCGACGAGACGATCGACGAGCGGCTCGAGCACCTGCAGCGGACGCGCGACTTCCAGGACGAGGTCGGCGGCCTCTTCTCGTTCCTCTGCTGGACGTACAAGCCGTACGGCACGGCGTTCGGCGGCCGCGAGATCTCGCCGCAGGAGTACTGGCGGCACATCGCGCTCTCGCGGATCTTCCTCGACAACGTCGAGCACATCCGCACCTCGGTGCTGACGCAGAACGAGGAGGCGTTCCGCGCCCTCGACTACGGCGCGGACGACTTCGACCTGCCGATCGAGGACGAGGTCACCCAGAAGGCAGGCGCCCGCATCGACCTCGACCTCGAGGCGCTGCTCGCGGTCCCGCGGGGGCTCGGGTACGAGGTCGAGTACCGCCGTGCCGAGCGACCCGCCTCGCTCGCCTCGTCGTAGGTCTCGTGGGCGAGCTCTCCTGGTGGTTCTCGCCGCACCCTGACTGGGAGCCGGGAGAGGACTGGCCCCAGGAGGTTCCCGTCGTCCGCTACGACACCGGCGGCGAGATCGCCCTGATCGATCCGTTCCTGCCGCCGGACGACAGCTTCGACCCGAGCGGAAAGTCGGTGTGCGTGCTCCTCACGCAGGGTGCTCACTACCGCGGCACCTCGGATTTCATCGGACTCTACGGCGCGTCGGTGTGGGCGCCGTCACGCGCTGCGTGGCGCAAGCGGCCGAACCCGGCAACGACGGACGAGCTGCCACCTGGCGTCGAGGCGATCGAGCTCGACGGCGAGCCGCAGCAGGTCGTCTTCTTCATCCGCGAGCACGCGACGCTCGTCAGCGGCGACGTGCTCAGCGGAACCGGCGGGCGGCTTCACGTCTTCGTCGACGAGGCTGACCCCGTTCGCCTGCTGCCCGCGCTCGATGCGCTCGCCGACCTGCCGATCGAGCGGGTGATCATCCCGCACGGCGAGCTGATCCTCTCCGACGGCGCCGCGCGTATCCGAGCGGCGGTCGCCGAGGCACGGCGCGAGTAGGTTCAGCTACTCGACGGCCGACAGGAACGCGAGCGTGCGCTCTCGAAGCAGCGCGGCGGCGGCCTCGTCGTAGTCCGGCAGGCTGCTGTCCGCGAACAGGTGCCCGTCACCCGGGTACAGGAACAGCTCCGCATCGTCCACGGTCTCGACGAGCTCGCGCGCGGCCGGCAGGTCTTCCTGCGCCCACTCGTCACCTTCCATCATGTGGATCTGCGCGGGGACTCCCTCCGGCCACGACCCGAACTCGGAGACCGGGAAGCAAGCCGAGAACAGGAGCGCTCCCTTGACGCCCGGGCGCGTCTGGGCGAGCTTCTGGGCGGGCATCACGCCAAGCGAGAAGCCGGCGTAGACCAGCTCGGCCGGCAGGTCGGTTGCGGCCTGTTCCCCGCGCTCGAGGATCGTCCCGAAACCGACCTCCTGCGCGTAGCCGACCCCGTCGTCCAGCGAAGCGAACGTCTTCCCGTCGTAGAGATCCGGCGTGTGGACGGTGTGCCCCGCGGCCCGCAGCTCGTCGGCGAACGCCTGAAATCCCTCGGTCTGCCCCTGGGCGTGGTGAAAAAGCACTACGTCGGCCATGCTCAAGCCTCCCCTGGTCCGGCCTCGTCGGTCTGCTCCGCCAGCAGTTGCGAGGCCGCTTCGGCGTCGCTCTCCTCGACGAGCACCTGCGCGCCGCCCGACAAGACGAACGGATAGGCGCCGCCGGCATCGTCTGCCCTGATCGATGCGGCAATCCCGGCCGACGCGAGCAGGCCCTCGACGACCTCCGCCTCGGTCCGCGTCGCGTATGTGCCTATCGGGACCAACCGCTCCATGTCCTCCAGCATGATCGCAGGCATCTGGCCGGCCGCGGCTGACTGGGGAAGAAAAGACCTGTCACCGTGGAGCCGGGCCGAATCTGCGGATTGCGATGCGGCTTCCAGATTGGCAAGCTGAATCCATGTCTGAAGCCGTCATCAATCGCGACGAGGTCGTTGGACTACTCTTCAACGTGAGCGACATCGTGGTGACGCTCGCGCAAATCGAACGACGGTTGGCAGAGGACGATGGCGAAGAAGAAGCTGACGAAGGCTGAACGCGAAGAGATGAACGCGCGGCACGCACGAGTCCTCGCTAACGCGGAGCGCACCCGCAAGCTCGCCGAGCAAGCCCAGGCGAAACTCGACGCCCAGCGGTCGAGCGAGTAGACCGCGGCATACGCCCACGGCGGCGCGGCTCAGGTGTCAGGCAGGGAAACTGCAGCGAGCATGAGCCTGAGCGATGACGAACTGCTCGCCCGTCAGGCGGCTCTTCAGGCGGAGGCGCGAGCCTTTCTCGCCACTCACCGGATCGAGGAGCGGCTCGCTTTGGCGGGCTCCGTCCTGTTCGTGGGTAGCTACACGACTGGGCTGATGGTCTGGCGCGACCTCGATGTGTGCGTCGATGCGCGTGGGCTCGACCGCGAGGCCGCGTGGCACCTGGTCCGACCGCTCGTACACGCCGCGGATCGCGTCCACTACGAGCGGTTCGAGGAGCGGGGTGATCGCCGTCACTACTTCGTCCTCCGCCTCGAGGGGTGGAAGCTCGATCTGTCGCTCTTCACGGCAGGCATCCCGCCGGAGGTGGAAGCGTTCCAGGAGCGCCTGCTCCGGCGGCTTGACGATGAGATGAGGCTTCTACTGCTGCGCCTGAAGGAGGCATGGTGGACGCGACCGGAGTACCCGGAGGTCGTCAGCGCGTTCGAGATCTACGAGGCCGTTCTAGACGGGGTGCGAACGGAGGACGCGCTCGCGGACGAGTTGCGCCGGCGGGGATTGCTGCCGACGGAAGGTGCTGCAACCTAGGAGGCGCTGCTCATTTGTCCCAGATCACCTCGATACGCCGGTCGACGGCTGGAAGCGGCAGCGCGGAGGCCTCGGCCTCGACCGCGTCGCGCGCCGCACGCGAGAGACGCGTCCACGTATCGATCCGAACCGTGTGCTGCGCCCGTCTCCAGGTTCCGCGGATCTCGCCGTCGACCAGGAGCGCGCCCGGCCACACGCGGGGCGTCCACAGACGCTGACGCCGGTCCTCGCGCGGAACGAGAAGCTCCCGCTCTGCTCCGTCGAGCAGGAAGTAGGCATCGCCGCTCGGCAGCAAGCGTGCGGGCGCGTCCGGCGTCGCGGCGGCGAGCATCTCGGGCTCATCCTCCGCGAGCAGCCACTCGTCGCCGAGCGGCGATCGGACCGGCAGCAGCGATCCCTCGAGCGACGCGAATGCCTCGGTCGCCGACCGGCGGGAGATTCCTGCCCAGCGGGCGAACCCGCTCAGCGGTCGCGGGGCCGAAGATGTGGAGGTAGCGTCGAGCGAGCTCGCGACAGGCGTCGGCCGGTTCGATCCTGGCAGCGACGACCGTCCAGATCGTCGGCGCACGCGCGCCCTCCCAGCGGATCGCGACCGTGCCTGTCGTCGTGGCGTACCTGATCGCGTTGCCGACGCCGAGTGCACGCGCGGCCTCCCGGTCGGTCATCCGCCTGCCGTCGAGATGGGCGTGCAGCCGCTCGGCCATGCGCTCGGCCCGAAGGCGGCCCTTGGCGCTGTCGGGAAGCCTCCCGAGCGAGAACAGCGCGAAGTCCCGCTTCGGGACGACATAGGTGCTGTACCGAGGGCCCCACAGCTGGGCGAGCGAGGGATCCTCCCACGTCGACGGCTGGACCCCGTCGACGCGCGCGTGCAACGAGAGCACCGCGGCTCTCGGCATGCTGTCCTGCAGGCCGGCCCACGCCGCCCGTCGCAGCGAGTCCGCGCCCATCGGCATTCGCTCGTCGAGCGAGCCCACTCGTCGTCGGAACGCCAGGATCTGCTGCCGCGTGAGCCTGAGCCGCGATTGCACCGAACCCGCCATTGAGCCCGCCGGACCTTAGTAGCTCTCAGCCGTTTCGCCCGGGCCAGCCTTCGGGAAGTCACCCGGATTCACGGGTGCGGGCTACTATTATCGAGATGGCTTTGCCAATGCCACCGCCGGGCTCGAACACCGACCGGCCGGATGCGGGCTACCGACCGGCTAGGCAGAAGAACGTCAACCCCAGCGATCCCCCGGACGGCTACTACGAGGCCTCCGAGCCGCCGCTGCGCACCCTCGTCCTGCGTCGCCTACGGCAGATCGCTGGTGCCATCCGCCGGTGAAGCCGTGACGATCCGGCGACCCTGGCCGAGCTAGACGATCGAGGCAGCTACGACGATCAGCCAGGTGATGGCAGCGGCGTAGTGTGTTCGCTCGATCAGGCCGAGCGCGACACGCCGAATCGGTGGGACGACGAGCGCGGTTCCGGTCGCGATCGCCGTCACCGTAACGAGCCACCCGAGCGGGCCGAGAACGGCGGGCTTCCCAGTCCAGTCGAGGTGTGAGGCCGCGACCGCGATCGACGCGAACGCCGTTCCGGCGAGCAGCATGTGGATCCGACCTGTACGGGTGAGCGACCGAAGACTCTCCGGTTCGCGATCGGTCATGAACCCGGAGATGAGAAGCCGGACGACGCCGTAGACGTAGAGCCAGCCGAGGGACTTCGCATCGGTCTGTTGCCCCAGCCCGACCGCGATGAGGATCGCCCCGACGCCCTGCAGCACGACCATCGTGCGGTAGCCCAACTGGTACGAGGTCCATCCGTAGTCGCTGACGGCGTAGCGGATCGGATTGAGCCCGGTTGGCAAGAAGTGCAGCGCCACCAGGATGACGCCGGACGTTGCCACGCAGATCAAGCCGAGGAGCGCGGAGATCATGCGCCATCCTATGGCGAGCTGGCCAGCGTCCTGGATATCACCCGGGGAAGGGCCTGCGAGGATTCGCATCGTGAACGTGAAGCGGATCTGCTTCCTCGGCACCCGAACGAGGAACTTCGACGCGACTTCGGCCTTGTTCCGAGACGTACTCGGACTCCGCAACGTGCATACCGAGGCCGGCTGGTCGATCTTCCACCTGCCGTCGGGGCGCAGCGACTTCGTCGAGGTCTTCGGCCCCGAGCATGAGAACGTGAGCGTCTTCCCGGCTGAATTGAGCGAAGGGATCGTCGTCGCGTTCGCCGTGGACGACATCGCCGGCGCGCGTAAAGAACTGGCAGCCGCGCAGGTCGAGTTGGTCGGCGAGCTCGTGTGGGCAAGCGAGTTGTTCGACGATCCGAACATGGAAGGCTTCGGCTGGTTCTTCTTCCGCGGGCCCGATGGGAACGTCTACGTGATGCAACAGGACAGCCGGCCCGACGCAACCTGATCTTCGGCCCAGCGGAGCTCAGACGATGGCTTCGACGTTCGTGACGAAGCGGAGCTCCGGGACCTCGTCGAGCTCGCCGACCTCCTGGGCCAGCTCGAGGAACGTCAGCAGCCCCGCTCGCTCGCGCGGGCCGAAGCGGTAGCGCAGCTTCTCGAAGTAGCGCGCGAGGAAGCCGGCCGGATAGCCATAGCGCTCGCTCGACTCGTACGCGAGCTGCTCGGGCTCGGCGCGCGCCAGGAGAAGCGACTCGACCAGCGCCTTCTCGAGCTCGAGCAGGCCCGGCGGGCCGGGATCGGCGCAGGCCCAGACGGCGAAGACCATCGGCAGGCCCGTTCGCTCCAGCCAGAGGCGGCCGAGGTCGTAGTGCGGGGTCGGGTCCTCGAACGCGCTCTTCAGCGCCGCGTCGCCGATCAGCAGCTTCGCGTCCGCCTCCTCGCCGAGCGGCACGTGCTCGGCCTCCGGGAGGAGCACCTTCGTCAGGACGACCGAGGTCGCACTTTCCGGCGTGACCGCGATCGTGCGCACCTGCTCGAGCGGCTTCCGCGCGACGAGCTGGATCGAGTCGACGGCGCCCTCGGAGGAGACGCAGAGGCGGGGCAGCAGCCGCAGCCGGTCGGCGTTGCGCGCGTACTCGATCGAGGAGATCGGCGCGAGGTCGATCTCGCCCGCGACCAGCCGCGCGTTGAGGTCGGTCGGCACGCCCTGCACCTCGTCGACCTCGGCGTCGAGGCGGTAGAAGACCGGCGCCATGTTCACGTAGGAGATGCGCCCGAGCCGGATCATCAGGACTCCCGGTCCACGACGGCGTCGGTCAGGGCCTCGAGCTCCTCGCGGCGAAGGTGGCCGTCGAGGCAGGCGCGGGCTCGGCGCGCGTAGTCGAGCGCGACCACGCGGGAGCGGTCGAGCGCGTCGGTCTCGCCGACCTTGAGCAGGGCTCCGTCGAGCGGCCCGCCTGCGAGCGCGCTGCGCACCGACTCGTCCTCGCGCGCGGCGAGGATCAGCGGGAGCGTCGGCGTCCCCTCGCGGAGGTCGGTGCCCGCGATCTTGCCGGTCTCGATCGTCTCGCCCGAGCAGTCGAGGATGTCGTCGGCGATCTGGAAGGCGATCCCGAGCGAGAGGCCGAACTCGCCGAGGCCGCGGTCGCCGCCGCTGCCGAGGAGGCAGGCGGCCTCGAAGAGCTTTCCCGTCTTGAGCGCGCAGCGCTCGAGGTAGGCCTCGACGGTGGTCTCGGGGTCGTGCGTCTGCGCGCGCTGGAGCGCCTCGCCGCGCGCGAGGGCAAGCGTGGCGCCCGCGAGGTAGCTGACGGCCGCCTGGTCGCCGGTCGCCGCAAGCTCGGCGAACGCGCGCGCGAAGAGGTAGTCGCCCGCGGCGCGCGCGGCGGCAGGGCCGTGGCTCGTCCAGGCGGCTGCGCGGCCGCGGCGGTACTCGGCCTGGTCGATCAGGTCGTCGTGCACGAGCGTCGCCGTGTGCACGAGCTCGACGGCGGCGCCGGCCGCGAGCGGCGGGTCGCCCTCGGGCGCGGTCAGGAAGACGAGCAGCGGCCGCAGACGCTTCCCGCCGGCCGCGAGCGCCTCCGCTCCGACCGTGGCCACGAGCCCGGGACACGCTTCGACGGCCGCGGTCAGCCGCTCGTCGAGGCCGTCGAGGTACTCGTCGAGCCCGGGGCTCTCGCGGATCGTCGCGAGGCTCACGCCGGACACCCCCGTGTGCAGCGCGACGATGCCGCCGGCGAAGAGCCGGTAGCGAACCTCGGCGAACCCGGCCGTGCGCATGACGCTCGCCAGGTCCTCCGGGCCGGGGAAGCGTCGGACACTCGCGGGCAAGTAGGTGTACGCGGCGCCTCCAGGGAGGACCTTTCCCAGCAGCGGCACGACCCGGTCGAACCAGACGCGGTAGAACGGCTCGAGCCGGCCCTTCGGCTGGGTGATCTCGAGGACGGCGACCCGCCCACCGGGTCGCAGGACGCGCTTCAGCTCGGCGAGCCCGCCCTCGAGGTCGGCGAGGTTGCGGACGCCGAAGCCGACCGTCGCCGCGTCGAACGAGTCGTCGTCGAACGGGAGCGCGAGCGCGTCGCCCTGGACCCACTCGACCTCGCTCGACTTCTTGCGCGCGCGGGCGAGCATGCGCGCCGAGAAGTCCAGGCCCGTCACCCGGCCGCCGGCGCGCACGGAGGCAAGCGCCAGGTCGCCGGTCCCGCAGCACGCGTCGAGCACGCGGTCGCCCGGCTGGACGACCGCAGCCGCGGTCTCGGCCCGCCAGCGCCGGTCGAGCCCGGCGGTCATCACGTGGTTCATGGCGTCGTAGACCGGAGCGATCCGGTCGAACATCGCGCGGACGCCCTCGGCTGGGAGCGTGCCGGCCTGCGTGGTCACTCCTGGCCCCAGCGGCGCGCTGCGTTGTGCTCGAGCCCGAGCTGGTCGAGGCAGCGCGCGACGATGAAGTCGACGAGGTCGTCCACCGACTCCGCTCCGTGGTAGAAGCCGGGCGCGAGGAAGAGCAGCGTCGCGCCGGCCTGTTTCACGCGGGTCATGTTCTCGAGGTGGATCAGCGAAAGCGGCGTCTCGCGCGGGCAGAGCACGAGCTTGCGCTCCTCCTTGAGGGCGACGCTGGCCGCCCGCTGGATCAGGTTCGTCATCGCGCCGGAGGCGATCGTGCCGAGCGTGCCCATCGAGCACGGGCAGATGACGTACGCGTCGACCTTGGCCGAGCCGCTCGCGTACGGCGCGTGCCAGTCGCGCTCGTCGTAGAGCGTGACCGCGTCTCGCACAGGCTCGGTCAGCCGCGCGACCGTCTCGTCGTACGAGAGCCGCGCATCGCCGTAGAGCTCGGTCGCGAGCACCTCGACCCCGGCGCGGGAGGCGCAGAGGCCGATCTCGCAGTCCGCTCCGGCGAGCGCCTCCAGGAGCCGGGCCGCGTACGGCGCCCCCGACGCGCCCGTGATCCCGAGGAATACGTGCACCGGCTAGCCGCCCTTCGATGCCTCGAGGAAGACGGCCAGCTTGTGCAGGTTGTCCTCCCCAAGCTTTTGGAACGAGGGCATCGGCGAGCCCGGGTTGACGCAGCTCGGGCACTTCAGGTGGTCGATCTGGAACTGGACGCCCTTGCCCTTCGCCCCCTCGGCCGAGAGGTCCGGCGCGCCGAGCTGCAGACCCGCCCGTGCCGAGGTAGGTGTGGCAGTTCGTGCAGCCCGACTGGGCGAACAGCTTCGCGCCGGCTTTCGCCTCGGCGTTGCCCTGGAACCCCTGCTTGGCGGCCCAGCTCGGGATGGCCGCCTCGATCTCGCTCGCGATCGGCTCCTTTGCGACCGCGCCCTTGTAGGTCAGGTCGGCCATGGCCAGCACGGTCAGCGCCGCGGCCACGATCACGACCGGCCGGCGCGACAGCCGTCGCTCGGTGCTGCGGTCGATGAACGGCAGCGCGAGAAGCAGGATCAGGGCGATCGTCGGGATCCCGACCGTCGCCAGGATCACCGAGTCCGGCCACTTGAAGATCCGGAGCAGGTAGAAGAGGAAGTAGAAGTACCAGTCGGGACGCGGCACGAACGTCCTCGTACCCGGGTCGGCCTCGGGCCCGATCAGCGCGCCGAGGATGTCCGTGTACTTCCAGACGATCGCGAGCCCGGTGATCACGCAGACCACGACGAGGCTCATGACCGTGTCGTGGAACATCGCGTACGGGAAGAACGGCTTCCCGTGCTCCTTGACGTCCTCCTTGTAGCGCTTGAACTCCTCGCGGCGTGGGTCGACCGAGCTCATTCCGTCGGCCTCCTGGACAGGCCCGTGCGCGGGCGGGGCTGGACGAGGCCGGCCTTCGACGGCGGCGGCTCGGGCTCGCGCTCACGGCCCGCTGCCTCGTCGGACCACGGCGGCGACGACACGCCCAGCCGGACGACGAGATACAGGTGCAGGCCGATCAGCGCCATCAGCGCGCCGGGCACGACCAGCATGTGCAGCGAGTAGAACCGGGCGAGCGTGTCAGGGCCGATCTCTGCCCCGCCGCGTAAGAGCGAGGCGAGGAACGGGCCGACGAACGGCGCCGTCCCGTTGATGTTGATCGCGACGACGGTCGCCCAGTAGGCGGTCTGGTCGAACGGCAGCAGGTACCCGGTCAGCCCCTCGAAGAGGCCGGTCGCGAGCAGGAGCACGCCGATGATCCAGTTCAGCTCGCGCGGGTACTTGTAGGCGCCGAACAGGAACACGCGGCCCATGTGCAGGAACATCAGGATGATGAAGACGCTCGCGCCCCAGCGGTGCATCCCGCGCACCAGCCAGCCGAGCGTGACGTCGTTCGTGATGTGCTCGACCGAGCTGTGCGCTTCCGCGGGCGAAGGCTTGTAGTACATCGCCAGGATCACGCCGGTGACGAGCTGGACGATGAACGCGGTCAGCGTCGCCGAGCCGAGCGTGTGGAACCAGTTCGTGTCGCCCGGGACCTTCCGGAAGAGGAAGTACTTGAGCCCGCCGATGAGGCCCGAGCGCTCCTCGAGCCAGTCGAGCGGATACATGACGGCCTGGTGGGCCTTGCTTTGCTTGCGCGCCATCAGTGCGGGGGCTGGAGCGGGTAGAACAGCGCCTCGGGGCCGTCGATGTGCTGGCCCGGGCCGGCGAGCTCGTAGGCGTGGATCTTCGCGTTGGCCCCGGTTCCGTCGACCTCGGACACGCTGAAGAGGTTCCCGAGCACAAGGCGGCCGTCGACGATGGAGAACTCGTAGCGGTTGAGCGCGCGGGTGGGCGGCCCGGCGATCCGGTTCCCCTCCTGGTCGTACGAGCCGCCGTGGCACGGGCAGATGAAGCCGGCCGCGGGCAGCGACGGCGTCAGCGCCACCTCGCCGTTGTGCGTCTTGACGTTCTGCCCCTTGTCGTCGAACGTCGGTCCGCCAGGCTGCACCGGGCAGCCGAGGTGGACGCAGCGGTTCGAGATACAGGTGAAGCTCGGCTGGCCGTTCAGCTGGCCGTTGTTGCGGACGAACGCCGTGCGGCGCGAGATCGCGCCCTGGGCCGGATCCTGCGTGAAGGTCGCGACCATGTACTGGCCCTCGGGGAAGTTCTCGAGCGGGCCGAGGTCGACCTTCTTCTGGTGCTGTTTCAAGAACCCGTCCAGCACCGACATCGCCAGCACCGGAACCGTGACGATCAGGCCGATCAGCGCGCCGATCGCGAGCGTGGCGATCTCGAGGAAGATGTTGCGCGGGTAGCGCTCGCTCGGCGCCTCGGCCTCGCCGGCGGGCGCCTCGGCCTCACGCGGTTCGTCGTCGACCTTCGGCGCGCGGTGGCCCGAGGCGACATCCCGCGCCCAGAGGGCGCCGAAGATCACGAAGAGCGCGGCGCCGACAGCCACGGCGACCCAGCTGACGACGAGGCCGACGAGCAGGCAGACGACCCCGACGGCAAGACCGATCGGCCACAGGCTCGGCGCGGACTGCTCCTCCTGCCCGTGGCCTTCTTCGGGTTCCACCCGGCGCGCCTCCCCTTCGTCTCTAGCGTCGTCTAGCGGCGAGATTCAATCGTCGCACGTCTGCGTCGTCAACGACGTAACAGTTGGCGCAACGACCCGTCTTCCGCAGCTCCCACCGGTCCGAGACCGTACTCCTCCCAGCGGCCGTCCACCAGCCGCTGGATCTCGTCGCTCATCTGGATCTCGGCCGGCCACGGGCGCGCGCCCTCCGCCGGGCCCTTGTGGGTCGCGTCGATGCCGATCTTGCCGCCGTAGAACTGCATCGACGGCGCGTGGTCGAGATGGTCGAGCGGCCCCTCGGTCAGCAGCACGTCCCGCTTGACGTCGACGTTCGCACAGACTCGGAAGAAGACCTCCTCGTAGTCGTGCACGTCCACCCACTCGTCGACCACGACGACCGCCTTCGTCAGGCTGAGCAGGCCGAGGCCCCAGACCGCGTGCATGACCTTCTGCGCCTGGCCGGGGAAGCTCTTGCGGATCGAGACGAGGCAGCAGTTGTGGAACGCGCCGGCGACGGGCAGGTCGTAGTCGACGATCTCGGGGACGCTCATGCGGATGGCCGGCAGGAACAGCCGCTCGGTCGCCTTGCCGAGCCACGCATCCTCGGCGGGCGGCTTGCCGACGACGATCGAGGGGTAGATCGCGTCGCGCCGCATCGTGATCGCGTCGACGTGGAAGACCGGGAACGGCTCGGGCGCCGTGTAGTAGCCGGTGTGGTCGCCGAACGGGCCCTCGGTCGTCAGGTCGTCGCGGTCGATGTGGCCCTCGAGGACGATCTCGGCGTTCGCCGGCACCTCGAGCTCGACGGTCTTCCCCTGGACAAGCTCGACCGGCTCGCCGCGCAGGAAGCCCGCGAGCATCAGCTCGTCGACGTGCTTGGGCAGCGGCGCGCTCGCCGCGTAGGCCGTGATCGGATCGAGCCCGAGCGCGACCGCGACCTCCATCCGGCCGTCTGCGAGCAGGTAGTCGGCGCGGCCGTCCTTGTGGATCTGCCAGTGCATCGCGGTCGTGCGCCTGTCGAGCACCTGCATCCGGTACATGCCGACGTTGCGCCCGCCCGTGCGCGGGTCGGCCGTGATGACCGCGGGCAGCGTGATGAACGGGGCCGCGTCGCCGGGCCAGCAGGTCTGGATCGGGAGCGCGCCGAGGTCGACCTCGTCGCCCGTGAGCACGACCTCCTGCACGGGGCCGCTGCGGACGCTCTTCGGCTGCGAGTCCGCGATCGACTTCAGCTTCTTGAGCCCGCGCACCTTCTCGGCGAGGCCCTGCGGCGGCTGCATCTCGAGCACCTCCCCGAGCTTCGCGCCGGCCTCGTCGAGTGTCTCGACCCCGAGCGCGAGGCACATCCGCCGCTCGGTGCCGAACTGGTTGATCAGCAGCGGATGCTCGGAGCCCTTCGGCCGCTCGAACAGGAGCGCGGGCCCGCCGCTCTTGACGACGCGGTCGGTGATCTCCGTGATCTCGAGATGCGGGATCGACCTCCGCGGCGACGCGCACGAGCTCGCCTTCCCGCTCCAGGAGCGCGATCCAGTCGCGGAGGTCGCGAGCGGCGGTCATCGCGATCAGTCTATGGAGGCCCGGGCCTCCGAAACGGCGTCGTCGAGCTCGAGCGCCGCGCCTTCGGCCTGGAGGGCCGAGAAGCGTTCGTCTCCGAGACGCGAGCGCAATTCGTCCTCTACCTGCGACCGGACGGCAAGTGCGTAGACCTCGAAGCCCATGTGAGCCTCGTCCGCGATACGAACGGCCCGGCCGAGCAGGCGAGCGGATCGATCCGTCTCGCCGGCCTCAGCCGCAACAGCCCCGAGGCCGACCAGGCAGTACGCGATCTCCTCGGGCGAACCGTGGCGCACGGAGGCGTCGAGCGACTCCGTGAGCCTGGTTCGCGCCTCCGCATACCTGCCCAGGCCGATGAGCGCGAAGCCGAGATCGCAGAGACCGATAGGAAGCGCCATCTCGAGCCCGAGTCTCCGCGACTGCGCGAGAGCCGCCTCCAGCTGAGCCGTGGCTTGCTCGAAATCACCCTCGTTGAGCGCGAGACACCCGAGATTGTGCGTCGCCGTCTGCAAGCCAACGCCGTCGCCCAGACGTTCCCGAATCGCCCCGGACTCTTCGAGGAGCGCCCGGGCTTCGTCGAATCGGCCCTCGCCAATCGCGACTACTCCGAGCGTGCTGAGCGACTCTGCGAAAGCCGCCTCGTCGGTAGCCAGATCACGCTGCTCCGCCGCCATCGAGCGCGCGAGGTCGTAGTCTCGTTGCTTGAACGCCATCAGCGCTCCACGCCTGAGTGCCTTGCGACGGGCATCGGAAGGTGCGGCGTCCCGGGCAAGTGCCTCACGAATGTGATGGAGCCCTTCGCGCAGTTGCGACCAGGCTTGCCAGAGCGCCGCGAACGACGCCGCGAGCCGTAGCTCGAGCTCCCCGTCATCGAGCGCGCGCGCGTGCATGAGCGCCGCCCTGAGGTTGTCCTGCTCGGGCTCGATCCGCGCGAGCCAGCGCGAGGCGTCGCGCTCGAAGCTCCCACCCGGCTGGGCCTCCTCGGCGAGGTCGAGGAAGAACTCGGCATGGCGGCGCAGGACCACCTCTTTCCGGTCGCCCGCCTCGAGGCGCTCGAGCGCGTACTCGCGAATGGTCTCGAGCATCCAGAAGCGGTCGTCGCCCTGGCGGACGAGGCTCTTCTCGACCAGGGAGCCGAGCGTGTCGAGGTCGGCGCCGCACACGTGCTCCGCTGCCTCGAGGGTGAAGCCGCCGGCGAAGACGCTCAGCCTCGCGAAGAGCGTCTGCTCTTCCTCCGTCAGCAGGTCGTGGCTCCAGGCGATCGCGTCACGGAGCGTGCGATGCCGGGCCGGCAAGTCGCGCGCGCCTGTCGTGAGCACGTTCAACCTCTCGTCGAGCCGCGCGAGCAGCGCGTCCGGCGAGAGAATCTTCACGCGGGCGGCGGCGAGCTCGATCGCAAGCGGCAGGCCGTCGAGCCGCCGGCAAATCTCGGCGACGGTTGGAGCGTCGCCGTTGAGCCGGAAGTCGGGCCTCACCGCCTGGGCCCGCTCCGTGAACAGCACCGTCGCCTCGTTCTCGGCAAGTTCCGGGATCGGGTACTCACGCTCACCCGAGAGGCGCAGCGCAGCTCTGCTGGTGAGCAGCACCTTCGTGGAGGGCGTCTGACGGAGGAGCTCGGCGATCCCTGGGCCGGCTTCGAGGACGTGCTCGAAGTTGTCGAGCAGGAGGAGCAGCTCGCGGCCGCGTAGGAACTCCGCGACGGTATCGACGAGCTCGACGCCACCGACTTCCCTCACGCCCAGCGAGCTGCCGATTGTCGGAAGCACGAGAGACGCTTCTGCGATCGGCGCGAGCGCCACGAGGTAGACGCCGTCCCGGAAGTCGTCGAGCAGGTCGGCGGCCGCCTGGAGCGCGAGGCGCGTCTTGCCCGCGCCTCCCGGGCCCGTGACCGTCGCAATCTGAACGTCCTCGCGCCGGAGCAGCTCCACGATCTCGGCGACCTCGCGCTCGCGGCCGATCAGCGGTGTCGGCTGAGGCGGCAGGTTCGTGGGCCGGTTGTCGAGCGTGGCCAGCGGCGGGAACTCGCGCTCCAGGCCCTCGCCGACGAGCTGGAAAAGATGATGCGGCCGGCTCAGGTCCTTCAGCCGGTGCTCGCCCAGGTCGTGTAGCGCCAGCTCCGGGGACCGCTCGTCGAGGGCAAGCGCCCGAGTCGTCTCGGAGACGAGCACCTGCCCGCCGTGCCCGGCAGCTGCGATGCGGGCCCCACGGTGGACATCCATCCCTGCGTAGCCCTCGGCCGTTCGCAGCGGCTCGCCGGTGTGGACGCCCATCCGGACGCGGATGCGCCCCACGGCGAGGGAACGCTGCCCGTCCGCTGCGGCTTCGAGCGCCTCCTTGGCGCTCGCGAAGGCAATGAAGAACGCGTCGCCCTGCGTGTCGACCTCGACGCCGCCGTGGCGCTCGAAGGCCCGCCGCAGAAGCCGCCGATGCTCCGCCAGCGCGTCCGCGTAGCCGTCACCCAGCTCCTCGAGCAGGCGCGTCGAGCCTTCGATGTCCGTGAAGAGAAAGGTGACGGTTCCGGTCGGGAGCTCGCGCATCGGCAAGCCGCCCGACGCTACTGGTTTCGGTGGCGCAGCCAGTGAGTCAGCTGGCCGAGCGCGATGACGCCGACGAAGATCAGGCCGACGACGAGCATCGCCGTGATCACCTTCTTGCCCTCCTCGGCGGCCGTCTGGGCCGCCAGCGGGAGGAGGTAAGCGAGAAGCGCCATCGCGGCCCGACTTTAACCGACCAGGCGCCGGTGAGCCTCGAGGGCGCGCTCGACCGGCTCGGCGCCGCCGCCGGCCCATGCGTCCCGCGCCTCGGGCCCTTCGCCGAGCGTCGACGCTGTCGCCGCCCAGGCCTCGCCGTCGCCCGGAAGCTCGTCGGCGCGGAGCTGCGCGCAGATGGAGATCAGTGCGGCGAGGTCGGCCACGGCCTCGACCTTCCCCGCCTCGGCGACCCGCACCAGGCCGTGCGCATAGAGGTAGTCGCCGAGCAGGAGCGCCGTGTCCTCGTCCGCGGGAGCGAACAGGCGCGACCGCCCGAAATGGAGGAGGTAGCCCTCGTAGATCGTCTCGAGCCCGAGGCTGTACCGCTCCTCGGCGAGCGGCGAAAAGACCGGCTCCAGCTCACGCTCGCCCTCGGGGCGCAGGGCCTCGGCCCAGAGCGAGCTCTCACGAGCCGCCTCCTGGACGATCGTCTCCCAGGGATGCGCGGCTACAACCAGGTCGCGAGCTCCTTCGTCCAGTAGGAGACGACCAGGTCGGCACCTGCCCGGACAATCGCCGTCAGCGACTCGACCGCGGCTTGCCGCTCGTCGATCCAGCCGCGCGCGCCGGAGGCCTTCACCATCGCGTACTCACCCGAGACGTTGTACGCGCCGACGGGCAGGTCGAAGCGCTCGCGCACCGCCCGGATCACGTCGAGGTTCGGCAAAGCCGGCTTGACGATCAGCGCGTCCGCTCCCTCGCGCACGTCCAACTCGCACTCGCGTAGCGCCTCACGGACGTTCGCCGGATCCAGCTGGTAGCCGCGCCGGTCGCCGAACGTGGGCGCCGACGCGGCCGCCTCGCGGAACGGTCCGTAGAACGCGGACGCGTACTTGGCCGCGTACGAGACGATCGGCGTCTGCTCCCGTCCCGCCTCGTCGAGCGCGGAGCGGATCGCGCCAACCCTGCCGTCCATCATGTCGCTCGGGCAGACGGCGTCGGCGCCGGCCTCGACGTGGCTGAGCGCGGTGCGCGAGAGAAGGTCGAGCGTCGCGTCGTTGTCGATCTCCTCGCCGTCGAGAACGCCGCAATGGCCGTGCGAGGTGTACTCGCAGAGGCAGACGTCGGTCAGCAGGAGCAGGCCCGGCGAGGCCTCGCGGAGCGCGCGCAGCGCCTGCTGGACGACGCCGTCCTCCTCCCAGGCGCCGGAGCCCTCCGCGTCCTTCTCGTGCGGGATCCCGAACAGGAGCACGGCGCGCACGCCGAGCCGCTCGAGCTCTGAAGCCTCCGTGCCGAGATCCTCGACCGCGTGGCGGCCGAGCGCGGGCAGGTCCGGGTTCGGCTCGGTCGCCGGGCCGACGAAGAGCGGGAAGACGAAGTCGTCGAGGTCGAGGCGCGTCTCGCGCACGAGCGAGCGCAGCCGGTCGCTTCGCCGGAACCGCCGCAGCCGCGTGAAGGGGTAGGTGCTCACGCGGACAATCTACGCGCCCCAGGCGCCCGAGGCCGCCGTCACCGGCTGGCCGCAGCGGGTGGATCCTCGGAGGGCGGGACCGGAGCCACCGGTCTCGTCTCCTCGGTCTCCACCTCGACCGGAAGGGCCCCGCCTTCCCGCCACGGCTCCAGCACGACGCGCTCGCCGAAGAACTCCCAGATCGCCCGACCGGCCGCCAGCAGCGGCAGCGCGATCAGCGCGCCTGCGAGCCCGTAGACCTCGCCCCCGGCCAGCAGCCCGAAGATGACGAGCAGCGGGTGCAGCCGCAGCGCGCTGCCCATCACATTCGGCACCACGACGTGTCCCTCGACCTGGTGGATCCCGAGGAAGAGCAGCGTGACCCACACCGCGCCTAGGGGGTGGACGACGATCGCGTACACGATCGGCGGCACCGCGCCGAGCCACGGCCCGAGGTACGGGATCACCTCGGTCACCGCGACCCACGCGCCGAACAGGACCGCGTACCGGTCGGCTCCCGGGACCAGACCGGTGATGCCGAGGATCCACATGCCCAACCCGGCGCTCGTCCCGATGATCAGCGAGAGCAGGAACTGCCCGCGGACGTAGCTCGCCAGCGCCTTCTCGATCCGCGGCAGCAGCGACGGCGAGCCGGGACGCGGCGGGAACCGCCGGTCCACGGCGCGTTTCAGCCGCGGCATGTCGAGCAGCACGTAGATCGAAACAACGATCACGAGTACCAGGCTGAAGAGGAACTTGATCGTGCTGACCGCCGCGCCCTCGACGAAGTCGAGCGCCTTGCCCGTGTACTTGGAGACGTCCTTCTTCTGAACCTTGTCGACGAGGTCGTGGCCCTGCTTCCGGATCTTGATCGAGCTGAGCCGGTGGGCGTTCAGCCAGTGCTGCAGGCGGTCGACGTCGCGATCCGCGTGCGTCTGCTGGGCCTGTCCGTGCTCGACCGTAAAGTAGTCGTTCACGCGGGTCGTGCTCGTCTTCGCCTGGTTCACCACCACCGTGCCGAGCGCGGCGGCCGCGGCGAGAGCGATGACGGCGAACGCCAGATACACGAGCGCGACACCGAAGCCTCGCGGGATCTTGGCTCGGGTCAGCGCACGGACGATCGGGTTCAGCAGGAACGCGATCAGCGACGCGACGAGGAACAGGAAGACGACGTGACGCGCCGCTCCCACCACGACCCACAGAAAGAGCAGCAGGATGGGGAGACCAACGAGCTGAATCCAGCGTGGGATCTGGATCTTCGCGGCCTCGGCGGGAGGCCCGGCCATGAGCGGCATCGTAGCGCGCGCGTCGTACCGCTTCGGAGCGTGCGGCCGCCTGCGTGGGACTGGGACTTCGAGTCTGACGGAGCGCTGGCGCTGCAGCCGAGCCCCGCCGAGTCGGGTCCCGCATTGCGGCGGGAGCGCGCCTTCGTTACGGTCCCGCCAATGTCTGCACCCACCGGGCACGCACTTGCCGTGCGACGACGGCGGGCGGAGACGGCCGCTGCACGCCGGAAGAGGCGCCTGGTGGGCCTCCTCCTCCTGGCCGCAGTCGCGCTCATCACGCTGCTTCTGACGGCGTTCGGATCGCGCGGAAGCGCACCGATCACCGCGACCGCGCCGGCTCCCGCGACCCGGCTCCTGCCCTCAGGGCCGCCGCAGCCGCAGGTGATCGCGATGAACGGCGCGCTCCGGCTCGAGCTGCCGATCGCGCAGAACCGCGTCACCGCGATCGCCTACCACGCCTCCGGCGACGGAGCTCTCCCGCTCGACCCGATCGGCCACCAGAGCAACCGGGGCATCGTCAGCCGCGTCACGCACAAGCTCTTCGGCGGCGGCCAGACCGGGCTGCGCTACTACGTGCTCGAGGGCGGCACCGGTCCGCAGACGGCCGCGCTCGACGTGGGCGCCGCTCCGGGAACCGACGTCTACTCGCCCGTGGACGGGACGATCGTCGGGATCACGCCCTACGTCCTCGCAGGCAAGGCCTACGGCTCGCGGATCGACATCCAGCCGAGCGCAGACCCGTCGCTCGTCGTCTCGCTCACACACCTGCGCCTCGACCCGAGCCTGACGGTCGGCTCGTCGGTCGGCTCGACCACCTCGAAGATCGGCACGGTCCTCAACTTCACCGGCGTCGAGGGCCAGGCGCTCTCCCGCTACACCCAGGACGCCGGCAACCACGTGGCCGTCTCGGTCCACCCCGCCGCCGCGCTCGCGTACCCGTAGGAACGTCCTGAAGATCCTCTTCATCGCTGACGTCTTCGGCGCGCCCGGCCGCGCGGCCGTCGAGGAGCGCCTGCCGAAGCTGAAGGACGAGCTCGGGGCCGGCTTCTGCATCGTCAACGCCGAGAACGTCGCCGACGGCGCCGGCGTGACACCCCGTCTCGCCGACCGGCTGCTCCGCGCGGGCGCCGACGTCCTCACGCTCGGCAACCACGTCTGGCGGCGGCGCGAGATCGCGCCCTACCTCGAGAGCTCGGATCGGATCGTGCGCCCCGCCAACCTCTCCATGAAGGCGCCCGGGCGAGGGCTCGTCGTCGTGGAGGCGGAAGACGGGACTCCGGTCGCGGTCGCGAACGTCCAGGGCAGTCTCTTCATGAACACGCCCGTGAGCCCGTTCGAGGTGCTCGAGCCGCTCGTCGAGGAGGCGCGCTCGATGGCGAGGATCGTCGTGGTCGACTTCCACGGCGAGGCGACGAGCGAGAAGGTCGCGGCCGCGCGGCTGCTCGACGGGCTCGTGACCGCGGTGATCGGCACGCACACGCACATCCAGACGAACGACGCGCGCGTGCAGCCCGGAGGGACCGCCGCGATCACCGACGCGGGGATGACCGGGCCGCACGACTCGGTGATCGGCGTCAAGGCCGAGCTCGCGATCGAGCGGATGCGGACGGGGATGCCGGTCCGGTTCGAGCCGGCCGGCGGCGACGTCCGGATCGAGGGCGTGCTCGTCGAGTGCGACGCCGAGGGCCGGGCCCTCAGCTGCGAGCCGGTTCGGGTCTCGGTCCCCTGACGAGCAGCACCGCGAGCAGCGCCAGCAGCACGAGATCTCGCGCGACCACCGCCCAGGACGGGAACGCCTTCAGGTGGAGCACGAGGTCCCAGTAGCGGATCGGGAACCAGAGCTGGGTCAGGAGTAACGCGAGCGCGAGCAGCGCCGAGGCGAGCAGCCCCCGCCGGCCGCGGACGAGCGGCACGAGCGGGATCAGCCAGATCATGAACTGCGGCGAGAGCACCTTCCCGAACGCGACGAACGCGGTGACCGAGGCGGCGGCGTAGCGGACGAGGCGGTCCGGCGTCGGCGGTGCTACGACGGCCAGCGCCCAGATGCCGAGCAGGGCGCCGACGAGCAGCACGGTCTCCACGGCGCCGAGCGCGTCGGGGAGCGACCCGGCGAGGTTCTGCGAGCCGTGGCTCGTCACGACGTCCAGGTCGAGCCCTCCGACCTGATGCGCCGCGAGCAGCGCCGCCGAGCCGAGGCTCTCGATCTGGAGAGGCCGTCCGGCCTGGCGCGAGATGCTCGACCAGAGCCCGTCTGGAGAGAGCAGGAGAAACGGCACGATCACCGCCGCGGCCACCCCGCCCGCCCACGCGAGGCAGGCGAGCGCCTCACGGCGGCCGCGCGTCCGCCAGACGTACGCGAGCGCGGGCGGGACGAGCAGGACCGGAAACAGCTTCGCGGCGAAGCCGAGGCCGAGCACGGCGAACCCGAGCCGCTGCCTCCCGGAGACGATCGCGGCCAGCCCCGCGACTGCGAGCGCAGCCGGCCAGAGGTCGTAGCGGTAGATGATCACGGAGCCCAGCACGAGCGGAGCCAGCGCGAAGAAGAGAAGCGCGCCGGCCATGTGCTCCCGCGAGGCACGCAGCGAGCGCAGCGCGTATGCCATCGCCAGCACCGCGGCCCCGGCGCAGAGCCCCATCAGCACCTGGAACCAGCTCTCGTACCGGTCGAAGCCCGGCTTCCCGATCGCGGGCACAGCGAACGCCGGGAGCGCGCCTGGCGGGTACTCGATCCGGAAGTCCCGGTAGGGCACCTGGCCGTCGACCATCGCCGTTCCGTAGCGGTGGTACTCGATCGTGTCCCGGATCAGGCGGTGCTGGTAGAAGCCGAAGTGGAGCAGCGTGAACGACACGAGCAGCGTCGCGAGCGCCACGTAGACGACGTTCGGGCGCCTGCGGACGAACATGCGGGGCGGGCTGGTCGTGCGCGTCGACCCGTTTGTCGAGTTGGCGTTCAGGACGCGGGCGCTCCGCCGACGCGGCCCTCGGCGATCGGCGGCTGCACCGGTTGGGGAGCGGGCGCCCTGGCGCGAGCGGCGGCCGGCGCGAGCACGGCGAAGGCGGCAAACGGGAAGAACCAGGGCAGGTAGAGGTAGAACCAGTGCGTCAGCACGATCTGGAAGCCGATCAGCAGCGCGGCCGTGAGCGCCGCGAGCTGGAGCGGTGACTTCCGCCTCGGCACGAAGTACGTAGCGATCGCGCCGAGCATGAGGGCGATCTCCAGCACCCGCTGGAGCACGTGCAGGTCGGGAAGGCCCGCGTGGTACTGCCGCCAGTCCCAGATCGAGAACGGCGAGTCGCGCCCGATCTGCCAGCCGAGCGTCCGCGTCCAGAACTCGTGCGCCGCGTGGACCGGGCTCGGCTCGAGCAGGAGGATCGAGAACGCAGCCAGCGTCGCCGCGACGAACGCCGCGACGAACGCGAGCTTCGACCGCGCCTGGCCGACTGCGTCGGGGTAGGAAGCCCAGAGCGGCGCCAGCAGCAGCGACGCGAACTTCGTCCACCCGGACAGCGCGACCGCCGCGCCGCGCGCCCAGGGCGACGTGATGAGCCAGAACCCCCAGATCAGGAACAGCGGTGGCAGCGCGTCGTTCGTGTTCGAGTTCGAGACGTACTGCGTGAAGGGGTACGCGACCCAGGCGAACGCGAGCGTCACCGCCAGCCGCTGGCCGCCGAAGCGCAGCCCGACGAGCGCAAGGCCGGCGAGGCAGAGCAGGTCGAACATGACCGAGCTCACGTGCGCGGCGGGAAGGTCGTCCCACTTCCCGCTCCACCCCTTGATCAGATAGCCGGGCAGGTACGCCTCGTATGCGACCGGGCCGTAGGTGTCGCCCTGGGGGTTCGCCGACTCGCAGCGGCCGTTCGTCTGGACGCGCTCCCTGATCTCGCCGTCGGCGTCGGCCTGGCCGCAGGCCTTCAGCGTCCCCTCGATCGGGAAGTTGCCGTAGGGCGACTGGCCGTGCGCGATCCGCTCGGCGCCGATCACGCCCGAGTAGCCGACGTCGATCACGTTCGACGAGCTGGCGTTGAGCCCGACGCGGAAGCCGGCGGTGAAGACCGTCGCAACCGCGAGGACCCACACCGGCCACACGGGCGCCGACCTCGGCGCGAGCCGTCCCCGCCACGCGGCCCAGACCATGCGCACGAGCAGGTAGACGAGCGGCGGGTAGGCGAGCGGCACGCTCGTGAAGATGTCGCCGCGGTTGAAGTACCAGAGCGAGACCGAGAACGAGAGCATCGCGATCAGGTCGAGGTTCCGCATGCTGAGCGGGCGGCGCAGGTCGGCGAGGCCGAAGAAGAAGAGCGCGCAGAAGACGAGCCAGAGGGCGGTCTTGTTGATCTCGGTGCCGCCGAACGCGCCTGGAGTGCCGCGCGCCATCTTCCACGCGACCTGCGGGCCGGTCCACGCCTCGGTCACCGCTCCGCTGTGGTCGTCGACGCGGCCCGTCGCGATCTCGCCGGCGGGCCCCGACCACACCTTCACGGTCCACGTGCCGTCCTTGTAGGTCGCCTCGGTGATGCGCCCCTTGCGCGGGTAGCGGTCGAGCCACGACTCGACCTTCGAGTCCGAGAGGAAGATCTGCGTCGCCTCAGCCTTGGCCAGCCGCGGCTCAGGCGGCTGGAGCGGAAGCTGTGCTGGCTTCTTGTCGGCGCCGGCCAGCGCCGGAGCCGCGAGCGCCGCCGCGACGACGAGGGCGAGGGCGAGGGCGCGGCCCATGCGCGCCAGCCTAGCGCCCGGTCAGGCGCGCGAACGAAACGACCAGAGCTTGTTTCCGATGAAGTTCAGCGGCGTGACGAACAGGATCGCGATCGCCTGGGCGAGCACCTCGTCGAGGCCGAACGCGATCAGGACGCTGAGCAGCGCAAGGTTCGCCGCGTAGGCGACCAGGGCGACGACGAGGAAGCGCAGGCCCTGCCACCCGACGTGACCCCGCTGGGCGCGAAACGTCCAGAGCCGGTTCCAGAGGTAGTTGTTGGTCACCGCGACGAGGAACGAGCAGGTCGCGGCCGCCGCGTAGTGGAACCCGGCCCCCTTCAGGAGCGCGGTATAGACGACGAGGTTCACGATGTAGCCGCTCGCCCCGACCGCGGCGAACTTCCCCAGCTGCACCCAGTTCTGCGGCCGGCGAAGCGCGCGGCCGGCGCGGGTGCGCCTGCGGGAGAGGGAGGCGGCGGGCGAGTCGGCCATCGGCGCGCGAGCCTAGCAACCGCCGGCTACCGGACCCGGAAGCCGACCTCGCCCTCGGGCTCCTCGCGCACGGCCTCGAGCTCGTCGACCCGGGCGCCGTCGGGGCCTTGACGGCACCAGCGCACCATCGACTCGACCGACTCCTCGTCGCCCTCGAACACGGCCTCGACGCTCCCGTCCGGGAGGTTGGCGACCCAGCCCGCGACCCCGAGCGACCCCGCCCGCGCGCGCGTCTCGGCCCGGAAGAAGACGCCCTGCACGCGTCCCTTCGCCCGCACGCGCACCCGGGTGGACGTCACGCGGTGAAGCCTTCCTTCCCGACGAGCGGCACGAACCGGCACGGGACGGAGTGGACGACCGCCGGGCCTTCGGGGCTGCGCACGATCACCTCGAGACGCTGCGCGCGGTGGCCGCCGACCGGCACGACGAGGCGACCGCCGACGCGCAGCTGCTCGTACAGCGTCTCCGGCAGGCCGGGGGCCGCGGCGGCGACGGCAATCCCGTCGAACGGCGCTCGCTCGGGCACGCCGAGGGTGCCGTCTCCGACGACGACCTCGACCTGGTCGTACCCGGCGGCGGCGAGGTTCGCGCGCGCCTGCTCGGCGAGCTCCGGGATCCGCTCGATCGTCACCACCTCGGCACCGAGCTCGGCGAGCACCGCCGCCTGGTAGCCGGAGCCCGTGCCCACGTCGAGCACGCGCTGGCCGGGCGTCACCTCGAGCGCCTCGCAGATGCGCGCGACCATGTACGGCTGGGAGATCGTCTGCCCGTGCCCGATCGGAAGCGCCGCGTCCTCGAAGGCGTGGGCAAGGTCGCCCGGCGAAGAGCTCGCGCGGCACGCGCTCCATCGCGGTGAGCACCCGCTCGTCGACGATGTCCCGCCCGCGCAGCTGGCGCTCGACCATCTCGCGCCGCGCCCGGGCGAGCTCGTCAGGCTGCATGCCGCTTGCGAGCGCGGACGCCGAAGTGCCCGAGGACGAGCTGCTTGACGTCGACGATGCGCTCCGGGCGCGCTCCGTCGAGGCCGACGGTGAGCATCGGCACCTCGGAGTCGCCCGCCTCGAGCGAGCCGTGGCTGCCCCCGCCTCTGTGGCTCCGGCCGGCGAGGTCGGCGAACTCGAGGCCCAGCGGCGGCGAGACGATGAGGTCGCCTGCGTTCGGGTTCGCGAGTGCGCACCAGGCACGCTCGAGCGCGTCGGGCTGGTCGAGGATCGCGGTGTCGCCGCTCGTGCTCCAGCCTTCGCCCGACCGGCTGAAGCGGAGCTCCGCCCCGTCGCGGCGCGCGACGGCCTCGTCCCCCTCGCGGTAGAGCGTGACCTCGGCGGCGCCGGTTCCGTCCAGGCGCTGCGCCAGGGCGGCGGCGTCCTCGCGGCAGCCCGGGAGCCGGTAGACCATCCCCGCTCGGTTGGACGCGGTCACAAGCGTGTTCTCGACGCGGGCGAAGCTCGTCTGCAGCGAGGCCACGCGCTCGACGGGCGTCTGGCCGTGGTCCGAGCAGACGACGACGGCGTAGCGCTCGAGGAACTCGTCCGGGCCGCCGGCCGCCTCGATCAGCGCGCCGACCGCGGCGTCGCTGCGCACGAGCGCCTCCTCGGCGGCGTCCGGGCCGAGCGCGTGCGACGCGAAGTCGTAGTCCGGCAGGTAGTAGAAGAGGAAGTCGAAGGCGTCCCGGGTGACGAGCCAGCGCCCGACGGCGGCCGCGTACGCGTCGATCGAGCCTCCTGAGCGACCGAAGACGGCGACCGGCGCGCCCGTCACGTCCGACTCGTAGAGGTTGAAGAAGAAGAACCGCTGCGGGCCGTACGCGGGCCGGGTGAGCCACGGCGGGCGCGGCCTGTGCCGGGTGCGCCCGCGGTAGCAGGTGACGTTCACTGCGGCCGCCGTCAGCCCCGCGTCCTCGAGGGCCTCGTAGACGGTCGTCGCCTCCGGGCGAAGGTGCTGCTCGTTCATGTTGAAGATCGCGTCCAGGATCGAGCGGCGGGTGCCCGCCGCGCGGATCGCAGCGAACGAGGAGCCGTACTCGACGACGCGGCGCTCGCCGCGGTGGTACCAGACGAGGTGCGGGATCCCGTGCACGTCGGGCTGCGCGCCTGTCGCGATCGACGAGAGACACACCGGGGTCAGCGACGGGAACGGGCTGATCCCGCGGCCGTAGCTCCCGTGCGCGGCGAGAAACGCCAGTGCGGGGGTCGTTTCCTTGGCAACCGCGTCCTCGAAGACCCCGGGTGTGAGGCCGTCGATGACGACGAGGATCAGCTTCTTGCGCTGGGGCACTAGTCGCGGGCCAGGCTGCGCAGGCCGGCGTAGCGCTCGGGCTGGCTGCGCTGCGCCCGCAGCGCGAGCAGCAGCATCACGACGGCTTCGAGGTACCCGACGAACGGGACGAATGCGAGCGCGGCGAGCACGAGCGCGGCGAGCACGATCAGGATCGCCGTCCCCATCCGCGTGCCGCCGCGAGCCAGCGCGCCGAGGACGATGACCGCGGCCGAGAGCGCGCCGATCAGCCCTCCGATCCCGCCGCCGATGCCGCCCGCCCAGCCGTCGAGCAGGTATCCCACCGCCGCCCCGAGCCCCGCCGCGCCGAGCGCGACCGCCAGCAGGAGCGCGCGGCGAGGGGCCAGGAGCCCCGACAGGAGCGTCCCGATCGCGATCCCGAGGCCGACCGAGACGCCGATCCAGTACCAGGCCCACATCTCGGCCGAGAGTCTAGAAGCCGCTACGAGCCTGCGGGCGCTTCGAGGCGGCGGATCACGGCGAGCCCGAACTCGGCTGCGCGCGCGCCGTCGACGATGCGATGGTCGAACGTGACGGAGACGTAGCCCGTCGGGCGGGCGACGACCTCGCCGTCTCGTACCACCGGGCGCTCGGCGACCCGGCCGAGACTGAGGATCGCGGCTTCAGGGTGGTTGACGATCGGCGTCGTGAAGAGCCCGCCGAGCTTGCCGGCGCTCGTGACGGTGAACGTCGAGTCGCGGAGCTCCTCGGGGGCGAGCGTTCCCGCGCGGGCGGCCTCGGCGAGGCGCTCGACCTCCTCGGCGAGCTCATCGACGGACTTCGTGCCGCAGCTGCGGACGACCGGGACGACGAGCCCCTGGTCGGTCTGGACGGCGACGCCGATGTCGTAGCGGTCGAGGTAGACGATCTCCTCGCGGTCGAGCCGGGCGTTCAGCTCGGGGAACTCGGGGAGCGTCTCGGCGACGGCCTTGAGCGTCGTCGGGACGAGGCGGCGGAGGTCGACGTTGCCGAAGTCGCACTCCTCGACCCACGTCACTGGCGGCACCTCGCGGTGGGCGCGGGACATGTGCTCGGCGACGAGCCGCCGGACGCCGCGAAGCCGTTCCCGCCGTCCTTCCTGGCCGTGGCCCGGGGCCTGTCCCCCGGACATGGCTGCCGAGCGCACGTCCTCTTCGGTCACTCGTCCTTGCGGGCCCGTTCCGTCCAGGCTCTGGAGGTCGACGCCGAGCTCCTGGGCAAGCCGTCGGACGAGCGGCGTCGCGCGGACACGTCCCGTCTGGCCAGGTCCCGGGGACTGTCCCCCTGGCATGGCCGAAACGGCCGGTGCGGGCTCCGGTTCCCCGCGCGCCGAACCGTCCTGGGCGGCGCCGTCCTCGCCGATCACGACCAGCACCGTGCCCACCGGGACGACGTCGCCCTCCGCGACCAGGATCCGGGCGACCACCCCGGCCGCAGGCGACGGGATCTCGACCGTCGTCTTGTCCGTCTGGATCTCGACGAGCGGGTCGTCCTCCGCGACCTCCTGCCCCTCCGAGACGAGCCAGCGCGCGACCTCGCCCTCCGTCAGGCCCTCCCCGAGATCGGGCAGCTTGAACTCGTACGCCACGGCCGGAGACCCTAGACGAGCGCGTCGTCGCGGAGAACCGCGTGCGCGCCCTGGACGCCGTTCACGAGCTGGGTGATGCGAACGTCGACGATCACGCTGGCGAGCGCCAGCGCATCCCGGCGCTCGAAGCCGCGCTCCCGCCGCATCAGCTCGAGCATCCCGTCGACCGCCTGCGCGGCGGCCTCGTCGAGATCCTCGTCGAAGCCGAACGTCAGCCAGGCGCCGTCGATCCGCGCGATCGGGTTCTGAAGCTCGAGATCCGAAAGCGACAACGTCAGCTGCACCCGTTCCATCGGCGCCTCGATGGCGAGCTGCGAGACCTCGCCGTCCCCCTGGCTCGCATGCCCGTCGCCGGCCGAGAACAGCGCCCCGTCGACCGGGATCGGCAGGTACAGCGTGGCGCCGACGCCGAGCTCCGTGCAGTCGATGTTCCCGCCCCAGCGCCGCGGCGGAGACGTCGAGTGGACACCCGGCTCCGGCGGCGGCATCCCCATCACGCCGAGAAACGGCCGTAGCCGGACGACGCGCCCGAACTGGTCGCGCCCGGTCCCCGCGTCGGCGTCGAGCGACCAGACGAGCGTGTGTGTCTCGCCTTCCGCTACCCCGAGCCTCTCGTTCAGCGGCGTCGGCCAGCCGCCCGCGTCGGTGATCCCCCACGTCCCGACGCGCAGCTCGTCGACCCGCACGGCCAGCGTCCCGCCGGCGCGCGCCCCGCGCACCTCGATCGGCCCCATCAGCGCATGGCCGTCGTCAAGCTCGGGCTCGCGCGGCTCGAACTGCTCACGCGTGCCACGCAGGTCGGTCGGCGGCCCGATCCCCCACCCAGCGTCCGCCGTCGAGAACACCACCGAGTCGCCCGGATCGACCGACAGCACCGGCGGCAGGTCCCGCGAGAAGTGCCCGTGCAGCGTCCGCCGCTCGAACGGAAGCTCGTGCAGCGCCACTAGACGACCCTTCCGCCAGCCGCGTCGAAGGCCTCCACCTGCGCCTCGGCAACCGGCGTTCCGGGCAGCTCGCCGCGCAGCAGCGCGAACACGACCGCGTCCCGCTGGAGCGGCGTCCCGTCGGGCCCGTGCAGCCGCCTCCGAAGCGTCCCTTCCTCGACGAAGCCGAGCTTCCGCGGGATCGCGAGGCTCGCCTCGTTGGCCGGGTCGACGCGCACCTCGACCCGCTCGAGCCCGTCGATCGCGAGGGCGACGCGCGTGAGCGCCGCGGCCACCTCGGTCGCAAAGCCGCGCCCTGCCTGGCTCGCGCGAATCCAGTAGCCGATCTCCAGGGCGCCCTGGCCGATCCGCGGATGCAGTCCGGTCCCTCCCACCACTTCCGATTCGTCGGAGGAGAAGATGCCGTAGATGAAGTCCTGCCCGAGGTCGAAGCGGCCGCGGAAGGTCCGCAGGAGCTCGACGGTCTGCTCGACGGGCACCGGCGCCTCGTGTGCCCACGGCATCCACGGCCGCAGGTGGTCGAGGCTCGAGTCGACCGCCTCCTTGAGCCGCGGCGCGTCGGCGGGCTCCCAGCAGCGCAGGACGAGCCTGTCGGTGACGATCCGGTACGGCGGCGAGGCGATCAGAACTCGAGCAGTCTCCGCACCGCATCGACCACGCGCTCGACCGACGGCATGTACGCGTCCTCGATCTGCCAGTACGGATACGGGACGTCGTAGCCCGTCACGCGCAGGACCGGCGCCTGCAGGTCGAGCATCGCCTTCTCCGCCAGGATTGCCGCGAGCTCCGCGCCGTAGCCGGCCGTCCGCGGAGCCTCCTGGACGATCACGACGCGACCCGTCTTCCCCGCTGCGGCCAGCAGCGCGTCCTCGTCCAACGGCTTCAGCGTCCGGATGTCGAGCACCTCGACCGACGCCTCGTCCGCGAGCGCCTCGGCCGCCTGCTCGGCGAGCGGCACCATCGCGCCGTACGCGACCAGCGTCACGTCCGAGCCCTCGCGCGCGACCCGGGCCTCCCCGAGCGGGACGACGTGCTCGCCCTCGGGCACCTCGCCGCGCATCGTCCGGTAGTGGAGCTTGGGCTCGAGCACGACGACCGGATCGGGATCGCGGATCGCGGCGGCCAGCAGCCCCTTCGCGTCGGCCGGGGTCGACGGGATCGCGACCTTCACGCCCGGCGTGTGCACGTAGTACGCCTCGGGCGAGTCGTCGTGCAGCTCGGGCGCGCGGACGCCGCCGCCGTAGGGCATCCGGACGACGAGCGGGAACTCCATCTTCCCGCCCGTCCGCCAGCGGTAGCGCCCGACATGCGTGATCAGCTGGTCGAGGCACGGGTAGGAGAACGCGTCGTACTGCATCTCGCAGACCGGCCGCCAGCCGGCCATGCAGAGGCCGACGGCCGAGCCGAGCATTCCTGCCTCGGCGAGCGGGGTGTCGACGCAGCGCTCCGCGCCGTAGCGGTCGCGCAGCCCGGCCGTCGCCCGGAAGACGCCGCCCGCGCGGCCGACGTCCTCGCCCATGACCATCACGTTCGGGTCGCGGCCGAGCTCGACGTGGAACGCGTCGTTGATCGCCTCGACGAGGGTCAGCTCAGCCACCGAGAACCCTCCGCAGCTCGGCGAGGTCGTCCTCGAGCGACGCGGGCGGGTCGACGTACGCGTGCGAGAACACGAGCCCGGGATCGGCCGGCGGCTCGGCCTCCGCCGCGGCGATCCCCGCCCGCATCAGCTCCGCCGCCTCGGCGCGCACGGCTTCCGCGGCCTCGTCCGAGAGGAGCCCCAGGCGCCGCAGGTACGCCTCGTAGCGGCCGAGGCACTCGCGCTCCTTCTCCTCCTCGACCCGGGCGAGGTCGATGTAGGCGGTGGGGTCGTCGGCCGTCGCGTGCGGCGCCGAGCGGTAGGTGACCGCCTCGATGAAGGTCGGGCCCTCGCCCGCGCGGGCACGCGCGACCGCCTCTCGCGTCGCCTCGTAGACGGCGAGCACGTCCGCCCCGTCCACGCGCACCCCGGGCATCCCGTAGCCGACCGCCTTGTCGGCCAGCGTCTTCGCCGCCGTCTGCTCCTGGACCGGCGTCGAGATCGCCCACTGGTTGTTGTTGCAGAAGAGGACGAGCGGCGCGCGCATCACCCCGGCCAGGTTGGCGCCCTCGTGGAACGAGCCCTCGGAGGTCGCGCCGTCGCCGAAGTAGACGATCGCGCAGGCCGCCTCGCCGCGCAGCTTCTTCCCCCACGCGAGCCCGGCGGCATGCGGCACGTGCGTCCCGATCGGCACGCAGATCGACGCGACGTTCCAGTCGGCAGGGTTCCACCAGCCGGCCGGGTGGCCGCGCCACCAGGAGAGCACGGTCTCGGCGGGCAACCCGCGCAGGAGCCCGATCGCCGACTCGCGGTAGCTCGGGAAGATCCAGTCCTCGCGCTCGAGCGCGTAGACCGAGCCGGCCTGCATCGCCTCGTGGTTCCAGAAGATCGCGTACGTGCCGATCCGGCCCTGGCTGTGGTAGACGACCGAGCGCTCGTCGTAGGTGCGGAGGAGCACGAGCCAGCGGTGGAGCTCGAGCAGGTCGGCCTCGGTGAGCCCCTCGACTTCGCCGTCCGGAACGCCCTCGCCGTCGCCGATCACGCGGCGAAGGTCGCTCTCGGCCGGAAGCACCTGTGCCACGGCGCGAATCTAGCCGAACCTGTGGCTGCGGGCGACCACCGCGACCAGGACGAGCGCGGCCGTCGCGGCCGCGACCCCGACGAGCTCGAGCTCGACGCCTCCGGCGATCGGCGCGCCCGCCGCGACCATCACCAACGCAGCGAGCACGGCCGAGCCGACGCACACGCAGACGACGACCACGATCCGCCGGACGACCGCCCCGAGGTCCCACCAGGCGGGCACGCGCGGCTCGATCGACCACCACGCGAGCTCGGCCACGAACAGGAAGCCCGCCGCGTAGAGCGGGGCCCACGCGTCGGTGCCGCTCGGGCCGGTCGCCAGGCGCACCGCCTGCTCGACTCCGAGGAAGATCATCCCGGCGAGCAGCAAGGCGCTGCGCCTGAAGAGCAGCCCGGCGGAGAGGCAGAGCACACCCCAACCGCCGACCCCGACGAGAGGCCAGCCGTCGAGCCGCCCGTGGCCGAGCGAGGTCAGCGCCAGCGCCGCGGCAACCACGAGCGGCGCCAGCAGCCGTGGCTAGGCGCGCGACAAGCGGGCGCGGCGCTTGAATGACCTCACCTCCTCCAGTGCGAGCTCGAGGGGCATCCCTTCCCGCCACTCGACGGCCGGCACGCCCAGGCGCATGAACCGAGAACGGAGAGCCTCGCGCCGCAGCTGCCAGAGCCGGTACGCGAGCTCGCCGTCGGGGTTCCTCTCGTCGGGCGCGGCGAACGGAACGGGCGAGATCTCGATCAGCGCGAGGTCGAAGCCGCGGGCGCGCAGGTCGAGCAGCGAGCCGACGCCTCGCTCGTCGAGCAGCGGCGAGAGGGCGAGCACGAGCGAGCGCGGCGGCAGCGTGCGGACGGGCAGCAGGTGGATGTCCTTCCAGGCGTAGCTGAGGAAGATCTCGGCGTCCAGCAGCGAGTCGAGGATGCGGTAGAGCTGGACGATCCCGCTCGAGACGGTGAGCCAGTTGAGGACGCCGCCGAAGGCGACGAGGCCGACGCGGTCCTTCTCGCGCAGGTAGTGGAGGACGAGCGAGGCGGCGGCGCTGATCGTCTGGTCGAGCGTGCCCTCGTCGTGATCCCTCGTCTCGAGGAACGTGTCGAGGAAGATCACGACGTCGGCGTTCCGCTCGGGGTGGGTCTCGGTGACCCACGTCTCGCCCCGCCGCGCGGTCGCGCGCCAGTTGATCCGGCGCAGGCTGTCGCCGGAGACGAAGGGCCGGACGTCCGCGAACTCGATCCCCTCGCCGCGGGCACGCGGGACCTGGTTGCCGGCGAGCGCCTGGGTCTCGAGCGGCCGCAGGAGCCGGCGGAGGCTCTCCCCCCGCGGATAGACCTTGAGCGGGCGCTCCTCCTGAAGCGTCCACTCGTACACGAGCAGCCCGAGTGGGTCCTGCGAGCGGAGGACGAGGTCGCCGACGCGGTACGCGCCCCAGCGGCGGCAGCGGAGCTCGAGGTCGATCTCGCGCCGCTCGGCCAACCCGAGCGAGATCAGCATCGGGTTCGGCGTCTCGGCCACGATGCCGCGCGGAAGGTCGAGCAGGAGCTCGAGCCGGCCGACCGGGTGGTCGGCGCGCAGCTCGATCTCGGCGCCGACGGTCTCGCCCTGGAGCTGGCGCTCGTGCTCGAGCTCGAACGTCCAGTGGACCCTGGGCGCCTCCGCGAGCGAGAGCCCGACGACGAGCACGGCCGCGAACGGCGCCGCGAGCGCGACCAGCTCCGGCCGACCCAGCACGAGCGCTCCCAGAAGCCCGAGCCCGGCAAGCGCCGTGTAGGCGCCGAGCTTCGGGTTCGCGGTGCGCGTCACTCGGCGGCTAGCTCGGGCTCTGCCTCGGTCTTGGGCGTCGGCACCCGGTCGAGCAGCTCGGCGACGATGTCGGCCGGCCGCAACCGCTGCACCCAGAGCTCGGGGCGGAGGGAGAGCCGGTGCGCGAGCGCGGGCACGGCGATCGCCTTGACGTCCTGCGGGACGACGTAGTCGCGGCCGTCGAGCGCCGCGCGGCAGCGGGAGAGCTTCAGCAGCGCGAGCGAGCCGCGCGGGCTGGCGCCGACCTGGATCCCGGATGCGCTCCGCGTGGCCGCCACGAGGTCGACCATGTAGAGCCCGACGCTCCGGTCGACGTGCACGTCCTCGACCGCTCGCTGCATCTCGAGCAGCTCGTCCCGCCCCACGATCGGCGAGAGCACGACGTCGTCGGCGGCGCGCTCGATCCTGCGCTCGAGGACGTCCCACTCCTCCTCGCGGCCCGGGTAGCCGACACCGAGCCGCAGCAGGAACCGGTCCAGCTGCGCCTCGGGCAGCGGGTACGTGCCCTCGTACTCGAGGGGGTTCTGCGTCGCGAGCACGAGGAACGGCGGCTCGAGCAGCCGGGTCGTGCCTTCGGTCGTGACCTGCCGCTCCTGCATCGCCTCGAGCAGCGCGGCCTGGGTCTTCGGTGGGGCGCGGTTGATCTCGTCGGCGAGGAGAAGGTTGGTGAAGATCGGCCCCGGGCGGAACTCGAAGTCGGACTCGCGCTGGTTGAAGATCGACGAGCCCGTTACGTCGGAGGGCATCAGGTCGGGCGTGAACTGGATGCGCGTGAAGCCGATGCTCGTCACCTGCGCGAAGGCGCGGGCGATCATCGTCTTCGCGAGGCCGGGGAAGTCCTCGATCAGGACGTGCCCGTCGGCGAGCATCCCGATCAGCACGAGCTCGAGCGCCTCGCGCTTGCCGACGATCGCCCGCTCGACCTCGGACAGGATCCGGTCCGCCTGCTCCGCCAGCTGCTCGATTCGTCACTGTGAATCGAGCCTCCAGCCGCTCGACCGCGCGCGCTCGATGGCGCTCGTCGGTCGACGTCGGGTGTGAACCGCTCCTTCGGCGCCTCGCGGTCGGGGCGCAGGAGGCCCCACAGCTCGTCGCCGAGGGCGGCCTCGACCTCGGGCCCGCCGGCGTCGAGCCTGAGCCCGCGGCGGTCCACCAGCCGCTGCTCGGCGACCTCGCGCAGGATCGGGCGCAGCCGGTAGTGGAAGTCGAACGCCGTCGCGGCCGAGATCGTCAGCAGCCGCTCCGTCCGCTCCAGGTCGGGCGGCCGGACCGACTCCACCGGCTCGACCTCGAGCGCCTCGGCGAGCGCGGATCCGATCGAGGGCGGAAACGCCTCGCGCGTGATCAGCACCGTCGTGAAGACCGCGAGGGTCCCGACGAGGAGGATGTAGATGTCGAGCTCGAGCTCGTGGCGGCCGGGCTGCACCGAGCGCGAAACGAAGAGCGCGATCGTGATCAGCGTGAGGTAGAACGCCGAGGCCGTCAGGAGACGCCTCATGCCGCGCTGCTCCTCGGGCTTGTGCTCGAGCTCGGCGCGGAGGCCGACGAGGGTCTCGATCGCCTCGTCCTTCATGCCCGCGTCGATCTGGTGCTCGCTGAACTTCGCCCGCTCGTAGAGCCGCGCCAGCCGCTGGACCGCAAACGCGCTCACCTGCAGCCGTGCGAGCACGCGCTCAACGTACTCCTGCGGCGTCTCGGCTTCGTCACGCGAGACGCCGTAGGCGGCAAACGTCTTCTCCATCCGAGCGTAGGTGCGAACCACGGCCCGCCGTGCGTCGCCCTCGGCCCGCAGGTCGTCGAGCGTGTCGGCGAGGACCTCGTCGAGGGCGATCGCGAGAGCCGCCTCTCGGTCCCAGGCGTCGCCCGACTGCCAGCGTCGGTAATAGACAGCCGCCGCGCTCACTCCGACCGCCACCGCGATCGATCCCATCAACAGCGCGACCTCCCACCGGAAGTGCCCCGGTGGTGTCTGTGCCGCCTGCGCCGACTTCTTCTTCGTCGGCTCGGCCTTCTGGACATGGCTCTTGGACGCGTCGCCCAATCCTCCGAGGAAGTTGTGCCCCTTGGCGAAATAGACGGCGGAGGCCCCGACGATCGTCATGGCCGTCACCAGTGCGAGCGTGCGCCACCAGCTCGTTCGTCCTTCCAGAAGCGCTCGCCTGCGACTGCGGAACATGCCCCAGATGACGAAGATCACGCCGAACGGAAACAGGATGATCATCACACTCGCGACGTAGTCCGTGATCAGCGTGGGCGCGTGCTCGGGGCCTGCCCCCGTGCCACCGCCTGGACGGTGCGCGTGGCTCGCAACGGCGACGAGCGCGAGCAGCGCGATCAGCGCGATCCCGCTCAGCATGAGCTTCCGGGCGCCGCTCATGGCAGAACCCTAGACGAGCACGTTCACGGCATTCCGCTCGGCCTCGAAGACTGCGGCCTCGACATCGCCGAGATCCTCGCCGTCCACCTGGAGCGGCAGGGGCCGGTCGCAGATGATCTCGATCCGGTCGAGGTCGTGGCCGAGGAGGAGGTCCGCCGGTCCCGGGCGGCCCCCGCCGGTCAGGGCATAGCGGAGCAGGCTCGGCACCGCCCACGGCCGGACCGAGGCGGGCGCAGCGACGTCGAGGCCGAGCTCGAACCGCGCCTCGGGCGTCACGCGCAGCGGAAACGACCCGGCGTACGTGTACGGATCGGTGTTCGCGACGAGCGCGAACGCCGCACGTCCAAGACCCTGAATCTCGAGCGCGGGCTCGAACCGGCCGCGCCGCTCGCCGAGGAGACGCAGAGCCGCGAGGAAGAAGGCGCGGTCGCCCGGGCGCCGGCCGTCCTCACGCCGCCCGAGCGCGTCGACGCGCCGGATGAGCTCGGCGTCGAGACCGATCCCCGCTGAGAAGCCGAACCGACGGCCGTTCACCCGTCCGAGCGAGATCGTGCGAGTGCGGCCGCGCTCGATCGCCTCCGCCACGCGCCTCGCGGCCTCGGCCGGGTCCCTCGGCAGCCCAAGCGCGCGGGAAAGGACGTTCGTCCCTCCTCCGGGCAGGAAGCCGACCGGGATGTCCTCCTCCAGGCCGTTCAGCACCTCGTTGAAGCCGCCGTCGCCGGAGAAGACGACCAGCGCGTCGGCGCCTGCCGCCTCCCGCGCGAGCTCCACGCCGTGCTCCGGCCGCTCGGTGAGGAGCGTGCGCACCGTGCCGGCGCGACCGAGCTCCTCTTCAACCGCGTGGACGCCCGCGGGCGTCACCGAGCTGGCGAACGGGTTCACGACGAGGACGACGTCCATACTGGCGCGAGCATGCCACGACCCGGCCGCGAGTCGGCAGTCATCGTCGCGGTACCGCAGGCCGAGCAGGCCGTTGGCGAGCTGCGGCTCCGCCACACCTACGACGCGCCGCTGGGGCTTCCGCCGCACGTCACGCTGCTCTACCCGTTCGTGCCGCCGGCCGACCTGACGGAGGAGGTCGAGGAGCGCCTGGCCCGGCTGGTCGCGGCGGCGCCCGCCTTCGACGTCGTGTTCGCACGCGCGGCGCGCTGGCCGGAGCTCGTCTACCTCGAGCCGGATCCGGCCGAGCCGTTTGCGCGACTGACCGAGGCGATCGCCGCCGAGTGGCCCGAGCATCCTCCGTACGAGGGCGTGCACGCGACGGTGATCCCGCACCTGACCGTGGCCGAGTCCGAGGACGGCGCTTTCCTCGACCGGATCGCCGCCGGGCTCGCACCGCAGCTCCCGATCGAGCTCCGCGTGCGCGAGGCCCAGCTCTACGCCGAGGGCGAGGACGGCCGCTGGCGCGAGCGGCGCAGCTTCCCGCTCGGCTAGGGCTCGGGCGTCGCGTACCCGCGCATGCCGTCGACCGAGGCGTCGCTTGCGATGCCGCTTAGGAGGCCGAGGGAGCTTTGCTCGCTCGGCCCTTCAATCCGCTTCGCCTGAAGCGGGCGTTGCGTACCCACGGATGCCCTCAAGGAAGATCAAGAAGAAGCGGTCGGCGAGCTCGTCGGTGTCGCGGCCGGGCTGGAGCCACGTGTAGGCCCAGTTCGCGGCCGAGAGCGCGAGCAGCGCCGCGGTCGCGTCGTCGAGGTCGCTGCGCAGCTCGCCGAGGTCGCGCCCCTCGCGGAAGAGCGCCCGGATCCGCTCCTCGTAGCGGCGGCGCTCGGCGAGGATCTCGTGCCGCCGCTCGCCCTCGAGGTAGCGCCACTCCTGCACGAAGACCGTGGCGACGTCGAGCTGGTCGGCGACGACGCGCAGGTGCGAGCGCAGCGCGAGCCGGATCTTCTCGGCCGGCCCGAGCTCGTCCGGGATCGCGTCCAGGCCCGCGTGAAAGGCGCGCGCGCCCTCGAGCATCGTCTCGTAGAGGAGGTCCTGCTTCGACTCGATGTGCGCGTAGAGCGAGCCCTTCTGGACGCCGAGCGCGCCCGCGATCTCGCCGATCGACGTGCCGTGGTAGCCCTTCTGCGCGAAGAGGCGGGCGGCCTGGCGGGTCAGCTCCGCGCGTCGTTCGGACACGCTTGGTAGCCTAACGATCGTTCGTTATGGAGCAGCGCGAGCAAGAGTTTCTCGAGTACGTCCAGGGCGGCGGCCAGGTCGAGACCGACGACTGGATGCCGGACGAGTACCGCGCGCGGCTGCGGAAGTTCATCGAGATGCACGGCAACTCCGAGCTGATGGGCGTCCTCCCCGAGCGCGAGTGGATCCTGCGCGCGCCGACGCTCCAGCGAAAGCTGGCGCTGACCGCGAAGGTGCAGGACGAGGTCGGCCACGCGCAGCTGATCTACCGCGTGGTCGAGGACCTCGGCAAGCCGCGCGAGCAGTGTCTCGACGACCTGATCTCGGGGAAGTCGAAGTTCCACAACGTCTTCCACTACCCGACGAAGACCTGGGGCGACGTGGGCGTGATCGCGTGGCTCGTGGACGCCGCGGCGATCATCAGCCAGAAGGCGCTGCTCAAGTGCTCGTACGCGCCCTACGCGCGGATCATGAAGAAGATCTGCTGGGAGGAGTCGTTCCACATCCTCCACGGCCGCGACGTCGTGCTGACGATGATGCTCGGCACCGACGACCAGCGCGCGCTCGTCCAGGAAGCGCTCGACCGCTGGTGGGGCCCGTTGATGCAGTTCCACGGCAACCCGATCCCGCCCGACGAGGACCCGACCTACCTCTGGCGGATCAAGACCCAGAGCAACGACGAGGCGCGCCAGCAGTTCCTCGACGGCTACGTGCCGCAGATCTGGGAGCTCGGGCTGACCGTGCCCGACCCGGAGCTGCGCAAGGACGAGGAGACCGGCCGCTGGCACTTCGCCGAGCCCGACTGGGACGAGCTCATGAGCGTCGTCACCGGCCACGGGCCCGAAGACCGAGGAGCGGCTCGACCTGCGCCGTGCGGCCCGCGAGAGCTCGGCGTGGGTCCGCCAGGTCGTGCTCGCCGACGCCGCGTGATCTGGGAGGTCTTTCGCCAGGAGCGGAAGGGCCAGGCCTTCCAGCATGCGGGCTCGATCGAGGCGCCCGACGAGCGCTTCGCGGACTGGTACGCGCGCGAGCAGTACGGCCGCCGCGGCGAGTCGGCGGCGCTCTGGATCGTCCCGCGCGAGGCCGTCCACACGATCGAGGACTTCGTCGACGAGCTGCACCGCAACTACCACCGCGTCGACGGGTATCCGCTCAAGGAGAAGCTGAAGGAGGCGCGTGAACGAGCGGGCACGAGCTGCTCCTCGCGATCGCTGACGACGAGCTCGTCCTCGGCTGGCGCGACTCGGAGTGGACCGGAGTTGCGCCCTTCCTCGAGGAGGACGTCGCCTTCTCGTCGATCGCGCAGAACGAGATCGGGCATGCGCGCGCGCTCTACGAGCTGGCCGCGCGCGACCTCGGCACGACCGCCGACGAGCTCGCCTTCGACCGCAAGCCCGAGGAGTACCGCTGCGCGCAGCTGGTCGAGCTGCGCCTGCCTGGCTGGGAGCACACGATCGCGCGCCACTACCTCTACGAGGCAGCCGACGCGGAGCGGCTCGAGCGGCTGAAGGCCTCGGACGACGAGGAGCTCGCCGGGCTCGCAGCCAAGATCGACCGCGAGGAGGTCTACCACCGCATGCATGCGGAGATGTGGTTCGACCGGCTGAAGGACGAGCCGCGCTTCACGGCCGCGCTCGAGGAGCTCCGGCCTCTTGCTGCCGCAATCACCGACCCGGAGCTCAGGGACGGCCACACCCCGGAGCTCGCCGAGCTCTGGGAGGTCATGACCGAGGTCCGGCGCTCGCAGCCGGCCGGCACGACGTGGTGACCGAGGCACAGGTCTGGGAGGCGCTCGCCGAGGTCCCGGACCCGGAGATCCCGGTCGTCTCGGTGGTCGACCTCGGCGTCGTCCGCGGAGTCCGGGTCGAGGACGGGCGCGCACATGTCGAGTTCACGCCGACGTTCCTCGGCTGCCCGGCGCTCGAGGTGATGCGCGAGCAGATGGCCGCGCGCGTGGCCGAGCTCGGGGTCGAGGCGGAGGTCGAGGTCGTCCTCGACGACTCGTGGTCGACCGACCGGATCACGGGAGAGGGCCGCGAGAAGCTCCGCGCGGCGGGGTTCTCACCGCCTGCGCCGAGAGAGGCCGCCGCACCGACGCTCGTGCAGCTCGAGTCGAACGGCTTCCGCTGCCCCTACTGCGGCTCGCGCGACACGTCGCTCGAGAACATCTTCGGCCCGACGCCGTGCCGCTCGCTGCGCTACTGCCGCAGCTGCCGCCAGCCGTTCGAGCAGTTCAAGACGATCTGAACGAGCGCCTCTAGCCCTGGATCCCGACGTTGAAGCTCGGGTAGCGCTCGGTCAGGAGCATCGCGTACCCGTAGGTCTGCGTCTCCACCCGGAGCGCGAACGCGGCGAAGTTCCGGATGCCCTCCGGGCACGCGCCCCGTCACGAGCGCGACGAACCAGCTGAAGATGGCGAGCAATTGCGAGAGCTGCGTGACAGGACGTTCGACGAGCAAAGCGCGGGGATGGCCAGGATCAGCCGGAAGAACACCGTCCAGCCGGCTCTGCCGAACGGGAGGGTCGACCTCGAGGTCGATCGGGTACCCGGGCTTGCCCGTGAATCCCGGGTATGGATCGGCGACCAGGAAGACGTAGGCGTAGACGTGAGTCCGGTAGCGGAGGTACGTGGCCATGAAGTTGTGCAGGCCGTCGGGCACGCGCCCCGTGAAGACCGCGGCGAACCAGGCGGCGATCCAGGCGAGGAAGCGTGACGACGCCCCAGAGCGAGAGCCAGATGGCCGCGGGGATCGACGAGGAGCGCGCGGAAGAAGACGGTCAGCCGGCTGCGCTGCAGGTCGTCGGTGACGACGAGCCGGATCGGATGCTCGTGCTCCGTGCGGTGACGGTGTCCGGCGCTTCGTAGGTCGGCTCTTCGGGCGGCGGTGTGTCTGTGGGCTCCATGCGACGATCCTAACGAGGGATCAGGACCCCACGAACCTCGGGTCGCGCTTCTCCAGGAATGCGGTCACGCCCTCCTTGAAGTCGTCCGTCCGGGTCGCGACCGCCTGGAGCTGGGCCTCGAGCTCGAGCTGCTCCTCGAGCGTCGAATGCTCGGCCTGGTCGAACAGCCGCTTCGACAGGGCGATCCCGCGGGTGGGAGACGCTGCGAGCTCCGCGGCCCACTCCGCGGCCTGGGCCTGCAGGTCGTCGTCCGGGACCACCCTGGAGACGAGACCCCACTCGAGCGCCTCGGCCGCATCCAGCCGGCGGCCGGAGGTCATCCACTCGAAGGCCCGAGCCGTGCCGAGCAGGCGACGCACGAAGAACGTTCCGCCCATGTCGGGCACGAGGCCGATGTTGATGAAGGCGGGGACGAAGGTCGCGCTCTCGGCCGCGATCCGGAGATCGCACGCGCAGGCGAACGAGAGGCCGGCGCCGGCGGCCGGCCCGTTGACCGCGGCGATGACGGGCTTCTCGAGCTGCCGGACCGCGAGCACGGTCGGGTGGTAGTCCGTCCGCAGCCGCGCTGCGATGTCGCGCGCGGCCTCGCCGAACTCGTTCAGGTCCTGCCCGACGCAGAAGCCGCGGCCCGCTCCGGTCACGACGACGGCGCGCACCTCGGGATCGCGCGCGTCCTTGAATGCGCCGACGAGCTCGTGGTGCATCTGGCTCGTGAACGCGTTGAGAACCTCGGGCCGGTTGAGGGTGATCGTCAGGACGGCGCCGTCCCGGCTGGTCTCGACCTCGGCCATCCGGCGCAGCCTACAACCCGGTTGCTAGCTTCGGCCCATGGCCGAGCTGACCTATGTGTCGTCCGAGGAAGAGGCTCTCGACGCATATTCGAACGCGGTGATCGGCGTGGCCGAGCGGCTCGCGCCGTCCGTGGCGAACCTGCGCGTCTCGCACGGTCGGCGCACGGGAGGCGGGAGCGCGGTCGTGATCACGCCCGACGGCTTCCTCCTGACCTCGGCGCACGTCGTCGCCCGCAGCTCGAAGGGGCGCGCGTCGCTCGTCGACGGCCGCGAGCTCGCGTTCGACGTCGTCGGATCCGACCCGCATTCGGACCTCGCCGTCCTCCGCTGCGACGCGCACGACCTCGTCGCGGCCGAGCTCGGCGACGCGGAGCGCCTGCGCGTGGGGCAGCTCGTGGTCGCGATCGGCAACCCGAACGGCTTTGCAGGCTCCGTGACCGCAGGCGTGATCTCGGCGCTCGGCCGCTCGCTCCCGACGCAGAGCGGGCGGATCGTCGACAACGTGATCCAGACGGACGCCGCGCTGAACCCGGGCAACTCGGGCGGCGCGCTCGCAGACGGCTCGGGCCGGGTCGTCGGGATCAACACTGCCGTCGCGGGAGTCGGCCTCGGGCTCGCAGTACCGGTCAACCAGGCGACGCGCCAGATCGTCGGGGCGCTGATGACCGAGGGCCGGTTCCGGCGCGCATACCTCGGGATCGCGGGAGGCACGCGCCCGCTTCCGCCGCGCCTGGCACGCAAGCTCGGCCGCGAGGCGGGCGTCGAGGTCGTGACCGTCGTCGAAGGATCGCCCGCCGCCGACGCGGGTCTCCGCACGGAGGATCTGATCGTGGAGCTCGACGGCTCGCCGGTCGCCGACGTCGGCGACATCCAGCGGCTGATGGTCGTCGAGCGGATCGGCGCATCGGTGCCGGTGCGAGTGCTCCGCGAGGACCGCGACCTCGAGCTCTCGCTGGTGCCTGCCGAGCTCGACGGCTAGAGCGGCCCCGGCGCGTGGGCCGAGTGCTCCTCGTGGGTCGCGAGCTCCAGCCCAACCTGGGCTACGAGCACGGCGGCCAGGAGCCAGAGGACGAGCGGCGGCGAGAGCCACTGCGAGAGCACGACCAGCCCCACAGCGACCGCGGCGGTCGCGAGCCGGAGCGCGACGTCTGCGTCGAAGAGCGCCGGCGGCGTGGCGAGCTGAATGGCCACGAGACCGGCCATGCACAGAGCGGTTCCTGCGGCGGCGACCCAGCCGATCTCGTCGTACCGTGAGCCCGGCTCGAGCGACAGGATCGCCAGCTTCACGCCCACGCCGAGCGCGGCAATGCCCGCCGCGACGAAGTAGTGCGCGTAGACGAACGTGATCCCGCTGCCCACGTTGCGGGTCACCACCGAGGCCGCATCGAGGAAGTCGAAGTAGAGCCACCAGATCGACGCCGCCATCAGGAAGCCCGCGAATGCGGCCGCGCCCGACCGGAGCGTCCAGCTGACCTCGGCCGTGCCGAGCACAACGGCGATCACCGACTCGCCTAGGACGATGATGATCAGCAGTCCGAACCGCTCGGGAACGTGCCTCGGGTGGACGGGCACGCCGCGAAGCATCCGCCAGGCCCTGACCGGCGCGATGTGCTCGAGCACGAGCGCGAAGGCCCAGAAGCCGTACTTCCAGGGCACCGGGACCGCGAGCGAGGCGAGCCAGATGCAGGTCCCGGACCCGAACATGAGCAGGAACCAGCGGGCCACCGGACGCGCGATCTCGAGGTCGCGGTAGACCCGCACGTAGAGGACGAGCAGGACGAGCCGGACCGCGACGTAGGCGATGACGAAGCTGTTCTGGCCACCGTGCAAGGCGTCCGGGACGGTGCTCGCGAGCCCGGCGACCGCGAACATGCCGAGCAGCGTCAGGAGCCGGTAGACGAGATCGTCGGTGTCGAAGCGGGTCGCGTAGAACGTGAAGCCGGCCCAGGCCCAGACGACCGGGAGAAAGAGCGCGAGGTAGCGCGCGAACCCGGCGGCCGTGGGGTCCGCGCCGAGGGTCGACGCAACCTCGGCGATCGCGGCGACGAAGACGAGATCGAGGAACAGCTCGAGCCAGGTCGCACGACGCTCTTCGTCGACCTCGAGCGTCCGCAGCCGCGGTGGCTCGAGGAGACGCGCGAACCTGCTCAGCGGCCCTCGAAGCTCGGCTTGCGCTTCTCGGTGAAGGCGGTCAGGCCCTCCTTCGCGTCCTCGGAGGCGAAGGACAGGTAGAGCGCGCGGCGCTCGGCCTCGAGCCCGGCCGAGAGCGTCGTCTCGTACGCGCGGTCGACGGACTCCTTGGCGAGGCGGGTCGCGACCGGGCCTTTCTCGGCGATGTCGCGGGCGAGGCGCTTGGCCTCCTCGAGCCAGGCCTCCTTCGCGACCACCCTGGCGACGAGGCCGGCGGCGAGCGCCTCGCGGGCGGAGAGCCTGCGGCCGCTCAGGATCATGTCCATCGCGAGCGCCTTGCCGACCGCTCTGGTCAGGCGCTGGGTTCCGCCGGCGCCCGGGATGATCCCGAGGCCGGTCTCGGGCTGGCCGAACTCCGCGGTCTCGGAGGCGACGATCAGGTCGCACGACATCGCGAGCTCGCAGCCGCCGCCGAGGCAGTAGCCGGAGACGGCGGCGATCAGCGGCGTCCAGAGGAAGCGGATCAGGTCCCAGCGCTCGACGCGACGCTGGTAATAGAGGTCGATCGCGGACGACTCGGCCAGCTCGCCGATGTCGGCGCCCGCGGCGAAGGCACGCTCGGAGCCGCCGAGGACGATCGCGCGGACGGACTCGATCGCGGTCGAGCTCCTCGAGCGTCGTCGCGAGCTCGTCCATCAGCTCGTCGGAGAGCGCGTTCAGCCGGTCGGGGCGGTTGAGCAGGACGACCGCGATCGCCGCGTCCCGCTCGACGAGGACGAGATCAGCCATGTCCCCTCGGGCCACGACCGGGGTCAGACCCCGGCCGTGGGCGAAACGGACAGGTCCGGCTCATTTCCGCTCCAGGAAGCGCTCGATCGCCGCCCGCGGCTCCTCGGTCGCCATCGACAGGGCGAGCCAGTCGCGCGCGTGGTTGATCGTCTCGTGCCAGGCGAGGTCGCGCCAGAAGTTGAGGTGCTGCTTCGCGTACCGCGTCGTCTGCGGCAGCTTGCGGGCGAGCGACTCGGCCACCTCGTCGACCTTCGCGTCGAGCTCGCCCGCGGGAACGGCCCAGTTGACGAGGCCCCACTCGGCCGCCCGCGCGGCCGGGATCTCCTCGCACATCAGCACGATCTCGCGCGCGCGCCGGTCGCCGACCATGATCGTCAGCCACTGCGTCGCGCCGCCCGCCGGCACCGACCCGTGCTCCGGCCCGACGTGCCGGATGAACGCGTCGTCGACCATCACCGCGAGGTCGCACGCCATCTGGAGCTCGTTCCCGCCGCCGACCGCGATCCCGTTGATCCGTGCCAGCGTCGGCTTGCCGATCTCCCGCAGTCGGTCGTGCGCGTCCTTGAACGCCCCGAACCACTTCCAGTACTCGGTCGGGTTGCCCAGGTACTCGTCCGCCCAGGAGCGCAGGTCGGCGCCGACGCAGAACGCCCGCCCGGCCCCGGTCAGGACGACGACCCGAATCGAGTCGTCCCAGGAGGCGTCCTCGCAGGCCCGCGCGAGCTCCCGCAGCATGCGGAAGTCGAAGGCGTTCAGGACCTCGGGACGATTGAGCGTGATCGTCGCGCGCGGCGGCGCCTTCTCGTAGACGATCCGCTCGAGCCCGAGCTCGTCCGGTGACCGCGGCTGCGGCCGGTCCGGCTCGGTCACGAGATCTCCGAGAAGTAGACGCGGAACGGGACGCCCATCTCCTGCGCGTCCTTGCCGGAGGCCATCAGGCCGTCCTGCGCGGCCTTCCACGCGTCGCGGTCGGGGAACTCGTACTCGAAGTAGTAGGCGGCGTCGGGGTCGGGCATCCCGCCGAGCACACGCCCGTGGCGGATCACGGCGCCGGGCACCTGCTCGCGGCTCAGCGCGACGTGCTGCTCGTACCGCTCGGGGTCGCACTGCTCGGAGTAGAGGACGAAGACACGGACCATTTTCGGCTCTTCCCCCTTCGGTCGAGGACCGGCGGAGCGTACCGGGTTCGGCGTGGTACGGTCGCGCGCGCCGTGAACGCCTTCGCGACCTTCCTCGCGGTGATCGCCGGCCTCGCGGGCTCGGTTCAGGTCGCGGTCATGGCGCGGCTCGGAGACCGAGTGGGCGTGTTCGCCGCGCTCGCCTGGGCCACGATCCTGACGGCGCTCCTCGCGGTCGGGCTGCTGGTCGTCGCGAAGCAGAGCGTGGGCGGGATCGCGGACGCGGCCCGCCAGCCGGTCTGGCTCTGGACCGGCGCGTTGCTGAGTCTGCTGATCGTCTTCACGATCACCTACTCGGGCTCGCGGCTCGGCGTCGTCGCAACGGTCGCGATCCTGATCGCGGGCCAGCTCTTCATGGGCGCGGTGATCGACCGCTTCGGCCTGTTCGGCGTCGACCGGGTCGCGTTCGCCTGGCCGCGCGTGCTCGGGATCGTGCTCCTCGCGGCCGGCGCTGCGCTGACGCTCAAGCGTTAGCGCAGGCCGGCCAGGTCGTCCGGCCGCACCGGGACACGCGTGAGCTCCTGCCCGCTCGCGTCGCGAAGCGCGGCGACGACCGCTGCCGTGGAGACGACCGTCGGCGGCTCGCCGACGCCCTTCGCCCCGTACGGCGCATCCGGCTCCTCGACCTCGACCAGCTCGGAGTCGACTCGTGGCATGTCGAGCGCGGTCGGGATCAGGTAGTCGGTGAAGCTCGCGTTCGTGATCAGTCCGTCGCGCGTCTGAATCTCCTCCATGAGCGCGAGCCCGAGGCCCTGCGCGATGCCGCCTTCGATCTGGCCGTGAACGGCGCGCGGGTTGAGCGCCTTGCCGATGTCCTGTGCGGTGCCGATCCAGACCACCCGGGTGAGGCCGAGGTCGACGTCCACCTCGGCGACGACGCGCATCGCCGCGCAGATGAACGCGACGTGGGCGCGCTCGGCCGTGACCTGGCCGGTCTCCGGGTCGAGCGGCGCGGTGCGCTCGTGGCGGTATGTGCGCTCGACGTCGACCTCGCTGCGGCCCGCCCCGAGCTCGGCCAGTGCGTCGACGCAGGCCAGGCGCACAGCCCCTGCGGCCATCCAGGTCAGGCGGGATGCCGAGGCCGAGCCGGACGAGCCGACGCCGTCCGAGGACGTGGGCGCCAGCCCAACGTTCTCGGTCCCCAGCTCGGTCCGGGCGACCTGGAGAATGACGTCGTTGACGCCCTGGCCGAGCTCGGCTGCAGCGCAGTGCACCTCTGCGGCGAGCCCGCCGTTCGCGCGCCAGAGCCGGACCCGCGCCGCGCACGAGTCGTCGAACCCCTCCGAGAAGCAGACGTTCTTGAAGCCGACCGCGAAGCCCACCCCGCGCCTGACGCCCTGGCCGCGGGTCGTGTTCCCCGCTCCGCCCGGGAAGCCGGATCGGGTCGCGCGGGAGCTCCTCGGGCTCCGGCACCGGGAGCTCGGCTGCGCGGCGGATCACCTCCGCGGCCGGGAACGAGCCGGTCACGAGCTGGCCCGTCGGGAGCCGGTCGCCCGGCCCGATCGCGTTCAGCAGGCGCAGCTCGACCGGGTCGATGTCGAGCGCATCCGCGAGCCTGTCCATCTGTGCCTCGTGCGCGAAGCAGCCCTGCACGGCGCCGAACCCCCGCATCGCGCCGCATGGTGGGTTGTTCGTGTACACGCACGTCGACTCGATCAGCGCGTTGTCGACCCTGTAGGGCCCACACGCGAAGCAGGCCGCGTTCGCGGTGACCGCCGCGGAGCTGGACGCGTAGGCGCCGCCGTCGAGCAGGATCCGCACGCGGACGCAGACGAGCTTTCCGGCCTTCGTCGCCCGGTGCTCGGCCCAGATCTTCGCCGGGTGCCGGTGGACGTGGCCGACAAACGACTCCTCGCGGCTGTAGACGATCTTCACGGGCCGGTTCGTGTGCAGCGCGAGCAGCGCGCCGTGGACCTGCATCGAGAGGTCCTCGCGCCCGCCGAACGCGCCGCCGACCCCGGAGAGGTGGATCCGCACCTGCTCGGGCTCGAGCCCGAGGCAGGGCGCGACCTGGTCGCGGTCGACGTGGACCCACTGCGTCGCCACGTAGACGTCCACGCCTCCCTCGCCGTCGGGAACGGCCAGGCCCGACTCGGGCCCGAGGAAGGCCTGGTCCTGCTGGCCGAGCTCGTAGACGCCGCTGACCGAGACGTCCCCCTCGATCTCCGGGTCGCCGTGCGTGATCACGATCGTCCGGAGGACGTTCGGCCGCGGGTCGTCGCGGAACCCGTGGCCCGCGGTCGGGTTCCCGGGATGCAGCGGGTCCTGTTCCGTCGCGCGCTCGGGGTCGACGACGAGCTCGAGTTCCTCGTACTCGACGCGGATGCGCTCCGCCGCGCGCCTCGCCTGCTCCGGGTGCTCGGCGGCGATCAGCGCGACCGGCTCACCGAGGTAGCGGACGCGGTCGATCGCGAGCACCGGTTGGTCGGCGAACTCGAGCCCGTACGTCTTGGCCCCCGGGACGTCGTCGTGCGTGAGCACCGCGTGCACGCCGGGCATCGTCAGCGCCTCGGAGATGTCGAGCTCGACGATCCGCGCGTGCGGATGTGGGCTGCGCAGCGTGTGGCCCCAGAGCATCCCCTCGGCGTGGAGGTCGCTCGCGTAGGCGAACTCGCCCGTCACCTTCGGGACGGCATCGATCCGGTTGACGCTCTCGCCCACCCGCCCAAGCTCGAGAGCCGTCGAGCCTTGTAACAGTCTGTTACTTGGCATCAGGCGCTCCGGGCCGCGGCGGCGAGGCGGACGGCGTCGAAGATCTTCGCGTAGCCGGTGCAGCGGCAGAGGTTCCCGGCCAGGGCCTCGCGGATCTCGTCGTCGCTCGGGTCGGGGCTGCGGGCGAGCAGGTCGACCGTCGCGACGATCAGGCCCGGCGTGCAGAAGCCGCACTGGACGGCGCCCGCCTCGGCAAACGCCTCCTGCACGGGGTGCAGGCCGTCGGCGCCGGCGACGCCCTCGACGGTGACGATCTCGTGGCCCTCTGCCTGCGCGGCCAGCACGAGGCATGAGCAGACGAGCGTCCCGTCCATCAGCACCGAGCACGAGCCGCACTCCCCCTGCTCGCAGGCGTTCTTCGAGCCGGGCAGGCCGAGCCCCTCGCGCAGAGCGAAGAGCAGGCTCTCGCCCTCCCAGACATCGGCCTCGCGGAGCGCGCCGTTGACGGTCAGCTCGATCTTCACGCGAGGCAGCGCTCCAGGGCCCGCTCGGCGAGCACGCGCAGCGCGTGTCGGCGGTAGGCGGCGGTCCCGCGCACGTCGTCGATGGGGCTCGCGGCCTCGGCCACGCGCTCCGCGAAGCCGTCCCGCTCGTCGAGCGGCGCCGTCACGATCCCAGGCACGGGCCCTGCCGAGCCGTAGACGGCGCGCAGCTCGCCGCGCTCCTCGTCCACCGCGAGCGCCAGCGAGACGACCGCGATCACCATGGCGTTGCGCGGGCCGATCTTCATGAACGTCTGCCTAGGCCCGCCGAGCTTCACGACAACGGCCACGATCAGCTCGTCCGGCCCGAGCGCGTTGCGCTTCGGCCCGACGATGAACTCCCGCAGCGGCACTGTGCGCACCCCGCCCGCGCTCCCAAGCTCGACCTCGGCGTCGAGGACGAGCAGCGGCGGCAGCGCGTCCCCGGCCGGCGACGCGGTCCCGAGGTTCCCGCCGAGCGTGCCGCGGTTGCGGATCTGGGGGCCGCCGACGGTGCGCGAGGCCTCGGCCAGCGAGCGGTACTCGTCCGCGAACGAGGCCTTCATCGCCTCGGTGTAGGTCAGCCCCGCGCCGAGGCGCAAGGAGCCGTTCTCGCGCGACCAGCCGCGCAGCTCGGGGACCTCGTTCAGGTTCAGGAGCGCGTCCGGCCGGCTGCGGTCGAAGTTGAGCTCGACCATCACGTCGGTGCCTCCCTGGATCGGAACCGCGTCCGGCCGAGCGGCCTTCAGCTGGAGCGCTTCGTCGAGCGAACGGGGGGTGAGGACGTCCACGGCGGCAGGGTACTTCTGCGGGAACGTCCCTGAAACTCCTGCACCCGCGGGGTATCGTGGGGCCGTGGCCGACCTCGCTCGACGACTGGCGGTGGCGCGAGGCGACGAGCCCGCCGACCTCGTCATCCGCGGCGGTCGCGTGCTCTCGGTATTCACGCGCGAGTGGCTAGACGCAGACGTCGCGATCGTCGACGGGCACGTGGCCGGGCTCGGCGACTACGAAGGCGACGAGACGCTCGACGCTTCCGGCCGCTACGTCGTGCCCGGGTTCATCGACGCCCACATGCACCTCGAGACCACGAAGCTGCTCGTCGACGAGTTCGCGCGGCTCGTGCTCCCGCTCGGGACGACCACGGTCGTCGTCGACCCGCACGAGATCGCGAACGTGCTCGGGACGGACGGCGTGCACTGGCTACTCGACGCCTGCGGGGAGCTCCCGCTGGACGTCTTCGTGATGGCGTCGTCGTGCGTTCCCGCCTCGTCGTTCGAGTCACCGCGCCGCCCGTTCTCGGCGGGCGACCTCGAGGGCCTGCTCCGTCGCCGCCGCGTGATCGGGCTCGCCGAGATGATGAACTTCCCCGGAGTCATCTCTGGCGACCCGCACGAGCTCGAGAAGCTCGGCCTTCCGGGCGCCGAGCACGTGGACGGCCACGCGCCGGGCGTCCTCGGGAAGGAGCTGAACGCCTATGCGGCTGCCGGGATCTACTCCGACCACGAGGCCTACACGATCGACGAGGGCCGCGAGCGGCTCCGCGCGGGCATGTGGCTCCTGATCCGTGAGGGCTCGGCCGCGCGAAACCTCCAGGCGCTCCTGCCGCTCGCGAAGGAGTTCGGGCCGCACCGGATCGCGTTCTGCACCGACGACCGCGAGCCGGAGCACATCGCCGAGGACGGCCACATCAACTCGATGGTGCGCGACGCCGTCGCGGCCGGGATCCCGGCCGAGGACGCGATCGTGATGGCCTCGCTCAACCCCGCGACGTGGCACCGCCTGTTCCACCTCGGCGCGATCGCGCCCGGATACCAGGCCGACGTGCTGCTCCTCGACGACCTCGAGTCGTTCGTGCCCGGGACCGTCCTCAAGCGCGGCCGCCCGGTCGGCGAGATCGAGCGCGTCGACGTCCCCGAGTGGGTCAAGCACACCGTGCGCATCCGCCACGTCGCCGCCCGCGACTTCTCGATCCCATGGGACGGCGGCGAGGCGCGCGTGATCGGCGTGATCCCCGACCAGATCCTGACCGAGTCGCTCGTCGCGGAGCCCGCCGTGGAGGACGGGCTCGTCGTCGCCGACCTGGAACATGACCTCGCGAAGATCGCCGTGATCGAGCGCCATCTCGGCACCGGCCGGATGGCGGTCGGGCTCGTCCGCGGGTTCGGCCTGCGTTCGGGCGCGCTCGCCTCGACCTTCTCGCACGACGCCCACAACATCGTCGTCGTCGGCGCCGACGACCAGGACATGGCCCGCGCGATCGCCCGCCTGACCGAGATCGGCGGCGGCGTCGTGGTCGTCGAGGACCGCGGAGTGCGCGCCGAGCTCGCGCTGCCGATCGGCGGCCTTCTCTCCGAGGCTCCGCTCGACGAGGTCGTCGCGGCCAGCAACGGGTGTATCGACGCGGCCTCGGTGCTCGGCTGCGCGCTGCCCTCGCCGTTCCAGACGCTGGCGTTCCTCGCGCTCTCGGTGATCCCGAGCCTGAAGATCACCGACCAGGGCCTCGTCGACGTCGACCGCTTCGAGCTCGTGCCGCTCCAGGCGTGAGACGCCTGCTGGCCAACGCCTACGTCGTCGTCATGGACGACGCGGGCACCGAGCACGCGGGCGGCTGGGTGCTGGTCGAGGACGGCGTCGTGGTGGAGACCGGAGGCGGCGAGGAGCCGGCCGCCGACGAGCGCGAGGATCTCGCGGGCGCGGTCGTCACACCCGGCCTCGTCAACACGCATCACCACCTGTACCAGACGCTGACGCGCACGCGGGCGCAGGAGGCCGACCTCTTCACCTGGCTGAAGACGCTCTACCCGGTGTGGGCCCGGATCGACGCCGAGTCCGAGCACGCGGCGGCCAGGACGGGCCTGGCCGAGCTCGCGCTCTCCGGCTGCTCGACCGTGTTCGACCACCACTACGTGTTCCCGCGCGGGGCCGGCGACCTGATCGAGGCGGAGATGACCGCCGCACAAGAGCTCGGCGTGCGGCTCATTCCCTCCCGTGGCTCGATGGACCTCGGCGAGTCGGACGGGGGGCTGCCTCCCGACTCGCTGGTCGAGGATCCGGACGACGTGCTCGCGGAGACCGAGCGGTTGGCGTCGCGCTACCCCGAGCTCGTCGTCGCACCGTGCTCGCCGTTCTCGGTGACCGGACGCTTGATGCAGGAGTCGGCGGAGCTCGCGCGGCGGCTCGGGCTGACACTGCACACGCACCTCGCCGAGACCGTCGAAGAGGGGGCCTACTGCCAGGAGCTGTACGGGTGCCGGCCGGTCGAGTACCTCGAGCAGCTCGGCTGGCTCGACGGCGACGTCTGGTGCGCGCACTGCGTCCACCTCGACGAGAGGGACGTCGCGCGGTTCGGCGAGACGGGCACGGGAGTCGCGCACTGTCCGACCTCCAACCTGCGGCTCGGCGCGGGGGTCGCGCCGGTGCGTCGGATGCTCGACGCGGGCGTCCGCGTCGGGCTCGGAGTCGACGGCTCGGCCTCGAACGAGCGGGGCGACCTGTTCCTGGAGGTGAAGCAGGCTCTGCTCGTCGCGCGGGGCCGAGAGGGGCCGGAGGCGCTGACGGCGCGCCAGGCGCTCTCGCTCGGCACGCGTGGCGGCGCGGCCGTCCTGAAGCGCGACGACATCGGCTCGCTGGAGCCCGGCAAGAGCGCCGACATCGCCGTCTGGCGGACCGATGGGCTCGAGTTCGCCGGCGTCGAACGACCCCGTCGCGGCGCTCGTGTTCGCCGGCCCGCACCGGGTCGACCGGCTGCTGGTCCGCGGCGAGGACGTGGTGCGAGACGGACGCCTCGTCCGGGCCGACGAGGAGCAGATCGCGCAGGAGCACCGCCGCCAGGCGCAGAAGTTCGCAGCGTGAGCGTCTCTCTCTCGACCCATGTCCTCGACACCGAGCGCGGCCGGCCGGGCGAAGGCATCCGCGTCGAGCTCTGGCGAGGCGACGAGCTCGTTGTCGCCGGCGAGACGGATTCCGACGGCCGAATCTCCGCTCGCCGAAGGGCTCGAGCCCGACGACTACCGCCTGGTGTTCCACCCTGGGTCGCCGTTCGTCAGGCGGGTCGAGCTGGAGGTCCCGCTGGGCGATGGCCACCATCACATCCCGCTGCTCGTCTCCTCGTACTCGTGCATGACCTACCGCGGCAGCTGAGCACCGAGGAGCTTGCGGAGCTCTTCGAGGGCAGGACGCGCTTCGTGGAGCGGCTCGCCTCCTACGACGACCCGCTCGAGGCCGCGCCCGAGGTGATCACCGGGCTGAGCGAAGACGAGAAGCTCGAAGCGCTCGACGCGCACCCGGCGATCGGCGGCGGAAACCTCTCGGCCCGCTCGGCGGCGGAACAGGGCGCGGAGGCTGACCCCGCCGTGCTCGAGGAGCTCGCCGACCTGAACCGCGCCTACGAGGAGCGCTTCGGCTTCCGCTTCGTCGTCTTCGTGAACGGCCGCCCGAAGTCGGAGATCCTCGAGGTTCTCCGGGCGCGCATCGAGCGCACGCGCGACGAGGAGCTCGACACGGGCCTGGCCGAGCTGGTCGCCATCGCCCGCGGCCGCTGGAGCCACAGCTAGCGCTTATGAGTCCGTACGCGAACGAGTGGCTCGACTTCCTGGCCCGCTGGCTGCACGTGGTCGCCGGGATCGCCTGGATCGGCACCTCGTTCTACTTCGTCGCCGTCGACAACCACCTACGCTCGCCGGAGGACCCGGCCGACGCCCGCCGCGGAGTGGCCGGCGAGGAGTGGGAGATCCACGGCGGCGGCTTCTACCAGGTGCAGAAGTACCGGGTCGCCCCGCCGAAGCTCCCGGATCCGCTGCACTGGTTCAAGTGGGAGGCGTACACGACGTGGCTGTCGGGCTTCGCGCTCCTGATCGTCCTCTACTACGTCAACGCGAGCACGTATCTCGTCGACAGGAGCGTCGCGGACCTCACGTCGACCGAGGCGATCCTGATCTCGATCGGCCTGCTCGTCGTGGCCTGGATCGTCTACGACGCGCTCTGCCGGGCGATCCCGAGCCAGCTCATCCTCGCCGTGGCCGTGATCGCGCTGACGACGGTCGCCGCCTGGGGGTGCAGCCAGCTGTTCAGCGGCCGGGCCGCGTACATCCAGGTCGGCGCGATGCTCGGGACGATCATGGCCGCGAACGTCTTCGTCGTGATCATCCCGGCTCACCACAGGCTGCTGCGGGCGATGAAGGAGGGCCGCGAGCCCGACCCCGCGCCCGGTCTCCGCGCCAAGGAGCGCTCGGTGCACAACAACTACCTGACGCTCCCGGTGCTGTTCGCGATGCTCAGCCCGCACTTCCCGGCGACCTACGGCCACAGTTACTCGTGGCTGATCCTCGTCGTGATGATGCTGATCGGCGCCTGGATCCGGCTCTACTTCAACCTCCGCCACGTCGGGTACAACGCCTGGCCGATCCTCGTCACCGCCGCGCTGGCGATCGCGGCCGTCGCGGTCGCGATCCGGCCGCAGGGCGGCTCCGGCGGAACCGGTGCGGCAAACGGTGAGGTGGTGCCGTTCGTACGGGCGCAGTCGATCGTCCAGGAGCGCTGCGTGCCCTGCCACTCATCGAATCCGACGCAGGATGGACTCGCCGCCGCTCGGGATCACGTTCGACACGCCCGAGCAGATGAAGGCGCGGGCCGACCAGATCGAGCAGGTGTCCGTCGAGTCGACCGTGATGCCGCTCGGGAACGCGACCCGGATGACGACCGCCGAGCGCGCCCTGCTCGGCGCGTGGATCCGCCAAGGCGCAAGGATCAAGTAGGTTCAGCGCGTGCTCGAGATCACCGGCGGCGATCTCCGGTTTCTGGCCCGGCTGGAGGAGCTCACGGCTCCGCAGACCGTGGCCGCCTTCCGCACGCTGCTGCCGCTGGAGAGCAAGATCATCCACGCGCGCTGGAGCGGCGAGGCGTGCTGGATCCCGTTCGGCGACATGGACGTCGGGTTCGGGCCGGAGAACGCGACCTGCTATCCGGCGCCCGGCCAGCTGCTCTTCTACCCGGGCGGGGTCAGCGAGACCGAGATCCTGTTCCCGTACGGCTCGACGTCGTTCGCCAGCAAGGCGGGCGCGCTCGCCGGGAACCACTTCGCAACGGTCATCGAAGGCGCCGAGCACCTCGCCGACCTGGGCCGCCGCTGCCTGTGGGAAGGCGCCCAACCGATCCGCTTCGAGGAGCAGTAACCCGCACTCCCCACCCTTTCATTGGGTGGGGAATCGAGCTCCACCCGCCTCCCGCGGATGAGCGTACTGCTCGAGCTCGCGCGTGTCTGGGAACAGACCGCGCCGAAGGTGTGACGATCAGTCCACCGATGCGAGTGTCGCCAGCGCTCCGGCGAGCGCTTCGACGCAGAGGGCGATGTCCTCGGCGCTCGTCTCCTCGTCCGGCGAGTGGCTGATCCCGCCGTTCAGGCTCCGCACGAACAGCATCCCGGTGGGCACTCCGGCCGCGGCGAGCACGCCCGCGTCGTGGCCCGCGCCGGAAGCCAGCTCTACCTCCGGCAGGCCGAGCTTCCGGAGCTCCCCGCGCAGCGCGCCGGTCGGCGCCGCCGCCATCGCCACCGCAGCCGACCGGCGCGTGTCGCCGGGAACGACCGCCAGCACCTCGTCGAGCCGCTCCGCGTCCGGCGCCCGAACGTCCACGCTCACGACGACTCGCGCCGGGATCACGTTCGACGCGCCCGGCTCGACCTCGACGCGGCCGACTGTCGCCACCGCTCCCTCGACCGCGGCCGCCACGTCGCGGAGCGTGAGGACGAACTCGGCCGCGGCCACCAAGGCATCCCGTCGGCCGGTCATCGGCGTCGTGCCCGCATGGCCGGCCTCGGCCTCGAACGTGACCTCGCCGCGGGCCATCGCCACGATCCCCGTCACGACGCCCAGCGGAGCGCCCGCCTGCCCGAGCTGCGGCCCCTGCTCGACATGCGCCTCGAGAAACGCCGCCGGCTTCGGCTCGAGCCACCCGGTGCACAGCGCCCTCGACCCTGCGCACCCCGGCCCGTGACAACCCTCCTCGTCGCGAAACGCCACGACGGCCAGCGTCCGCTCCTGCTGCCCGATCCGCTCGACGGCCTCCAGCCCGGCGACGACGCCGAGCGCGCCGTCGAACCGGCCGCCCGCGGGAACGGTGTCGAGGTGCGACCCCGTCCAGACCTCCGCCGCCTCGGCGCTCCGGCCGCGAAGCCGCCCCAAGAGGTTCCCGGCCGGATCGACGTCGACCTCGAGCCCGGCCTCGCGCATCCAGCCCCCCACGAGCTCATGCGCCTCGTCCTCCTCCGGGCTCCCTCCGAGCCGGTTCGCGCCAGGCCCGCCGCCGATCACATAGAGCCGGTCGAGCCGGTCGATGACGCGCATGCACGAACCGTACGTTCAGCCGGAGCGAAGCGGCCGCAGAAGCTGCACGCCGATCAGCGGGAACACGGCGGCCAGCCCGAACCCGACCCCCCAGGAGCTCCCGGCGACGACACCCGCGAAGGCGGGAGGCACCGCCGCCCCCGCCGCGGCGAGAACCGTCTGCTGCATCCCGAGCGCCGCGCCGCTGCGCGCCCGTCCGGCCAGCTCGGCTGCCGCAGTGAACGACAACCCGTTCCATCCCATCGAGAACGCGCCCGCCACCACGAGCGCGGCGACGAGCAGCGCCGTGGGCGCGTCGACCAGCACCGCGACGAGAGCCAGCGTCGCGCAGCTCGCCAGTCCCACGAGACGAAGCGGCCGGATCCGCGAGCCGATCACATCCGACCAGCGGCCGCCGCCGATCCGCAGCCCCACCGCGAACACCTGGATAACAGCAAGCACCGCAGCCGCCTCGCCACGCGAGAAGCCCCGCTCGTCGTAGAGGAACAGCACCACGAACCCCGTGATCGCGACCTGCGCGACGAGGTAGAAGCCGCTTCCTCCGCACAGCAACCAGAGGCGGCCGTCGCGCAGCGTCGCCCCGAGCTGGCGAGGCTCGAGCACGTCCTCGGTCGCCTCCGGCTCGTGGATCACGATCGCGCCGAACGCGCCCCCGGCGACGCACAGCGCCGCGAGCAGGAGCAACCCCGACTCCAGCCCGAGATGCGGCAGCACAACCGCCGCGATCAGACCGCCGAGCGGGATCGCGGTCTGCCGCACGCCCAACGCAAGACCGCGCTCCGCGGCCGGGAACCAGTACATGACGGCGCGCCCGCTCGCGGCGTTGACGCTCGCCCCCGCGGCGCCTGCGAGAAAGAGGAGGGCGAACAGCGAGACGAACTCGGTTGCGTGCGCGGCCCCCACGAGCGCAGCCGCGCAGCCGCCGAGCCCGAGCGCGAGCACGAGCCGCTCCCCGAGGCGGTCGGCCAGGAGGCCCCACGCAAGCAACGTGAACAACGAGCCGAGCCAGAATGCGTCGAGAGCAAAGCCGACGCTGACGAGACTCAGGTCGAACTCGCTCCTGATCGACGGGGCCATCACCGGCAGCCCGATCAGCACCGCCGCGAACGACGTCTGCGCCGCGGTCCCCGCGGCGAGCACCAGCCAGCGGTAGCGGCTCAGCGTTGCCCGGGCTACAGCCCGAAGGGGTTGAACGGCTTCGAGCTCGTCGAGACGATCACGCTCTTCGTCTCGAGGTACGCATCAAGCGTCTCGAGCCCGAGCTCGCGCCCGAAGCCCGACTGGGCTCGGCGGTCTCGCCGTTGACGAAGAGCCCGTGCTCGGTCGCGACCGCCATGAATCGGCACGATAAACGGCCTACGGCCTAACCCGCGCATAGCTATCGCTTTCAGGATCACTCCGCTGCACGCTGGGTGGAGCCAAGAAGCGGATCAACGGCTAGAAACCTGGCAAGACGGCCGGTTTTCGCCGTCCCGGCGCGGAGGGATACTGATCTCGTGAACGCCGTACAGGTAGAGGCTGCGCGGATCCCAGACCGGGACCGGCTGCTGGAGGAGCTGCAGCGGAACGGCCTGCAGGCCCGGGCGGTCGACGAGATCGGGATCGAGGTGCGCGTCGAGGGCGAGAGCGACCAGCTCGCCGACGAGCTCTTCGGCCACGCCGAGCAGGTGATCATGAGCATCGGCGCGCCCTTCGTGCCCATCAAGCACGAGGGCACGATCTACATCCGCCCGCCGCTGAGCTAGCTAAAGCGGGCGCCCGGGCGACAGCACGCTGGCCCAGGCCAGAGCGCGGCTGCCTGATGACCCACGGGCTCTGACGCACTGTGCGTTAACTACTTCAAGTCGCCGTGAGCGCTCGTTTTCCTGACCGGTCAGTGCGGTGGCAGGAACGTATCGGTCTGGTAGCTGTGTGTCACCGCGGAGATGTGCAACGCAATGTGGGCGATCGGTGCGCCGAGCGGGTTGAGCGTGAGCAGGGTCGGCACGCTCCAGATCGCCGTGCCACGCATCGGCTTGCCGATCTTGCCGGAGCGGAAGTCCGAGTAGCCCGCGTGGTAAACGGCCGTGAACGCGAAGGCCGTCACAAGCGCAAGTGCGCCTGTCGCAAGTGTGCGGCGCCAGTGCTCTCTACCTCGCATGAAGGGGATGGCCGCGAACACGGCGAGCACCGGGAACGAACCGAGCAGGATGCCGTCGGCTGCGCCGTACACGACACCGCGCCAGACGATCTCGGCCGCGAACGTCAAGCCGTGCGGGTGAGAGGTTCCGGCGTCCTTGAGGACGATTCCCGCGAGAACACCTCCGGAGACGAGCCCGAGCGCAACCGACCACTTCCAGTTGCGGCCGACGAACTCGCGCACGTTCAGACGGCTCGCACGTATCCAAGCGCCAAAGAAGGCGAAGACGGACACGGAATAGATCGCGTAATAGAGGTCGCGGGAAAAACCGATCACATCCGCGAACACGAACGGCACGAGAAACGCGAGGACTGCTCCTCCTCCGAGCCAGACCCACTGCTTCGCCTGGACACCATGACGGCGCGCGACACGTGCTGACGTAGACGGCGTCCGAAGCGGTGTCGGGGCAACAGTCATCTCAATCACCTCCGTGGTTGCTGCTCTCATCCTCAGGCCCTTGACCCCGGTCGACATCGGGAGAGTTTGCGTTCCGACCTACGGATAGTCCGCAGGTCGGCGGCGCTCCCCGCTCCCGTTTAGTCGCTGCCTGGGAACCGCTCCGGCGAAGGGTGACCCGAACGGATCGCCGCGTACCACGTCATGCGGCTATCGCCTGAATGCGCGGTCGGGTACTCGACCACGACGGTCGGCTATCGCACTTCCCGCAAAGTGCGACAGCACGTTTCCAGCTAAGCGAACCCCCTCGGCGCTGTGAGAGAATCGTCCCTGCCGTGCCGTACGCAGAACGCGACGGGCTAAGGCTCTATTACGAGCGGGACGGACGCGGCGGCGTCGAACTGCTCTTCGTACCGGGCTGGTGTTGCGACCACACGTTCTTTGCACCGCAGTTCGACTACTTCAGGCCAACACATACGGTCACGACTCTCGCGCTCCGCGGTTGCGGCCGCAGCGATTCACCATCCGACGGCTACGACATCCCGAGCCTCGCCGACGACATGACATGGTTCTGTGCAGAGGTTGGCATCGAGCGGCCGGTCGTCGTCGGGCACAGCCTCGGCGGGATGATCGCAATTGAACTCGGTGCGCGGCACCCCTCAATCCCGAGCGCGCTCGTCGCCGTCGATCCAGGCCCCGTCCATCCCACGGATGAGACGGCACTCCTATACGCGGACCTTGCGAAGCAACTGAAAGGGCCCGCCGCGGAGGATGTGCGGCGTGCGTCGGTCTTGCAGAGAGTAGGGCCGACGGCCGATGACGAGCTTCGGAAGAAGATCGTCGACACAATGTGCTCGGTCCCCTTACCCGTTGCCCGTGCAGTAATCGAAGGCGTTACGAGATGGGACGGGGTCTCGGCCCTGATGATGTGCAACTCACCGCTGCTCGTCCTCCAGTCGGCGCCTGGCGGCAGCAACGATCCGTCGCGCCTGCAGACGTTGAAGCCCGATGTCCAGTATGGGATGACCGTCGGGGCTGGCCACTTCCATCAACTTGAGGTGCCCGAGCAGGTGAACTCGATGATCGAGCGCTTCCTGACCGCGATCTAGACTCGACCCTCTGTTGCTACTCACCGTCGCCTTACCACCAGAAGGCGACAACAGACGGTCGAGGGACATTCCTGAATACTCGGGCAGGCGAGGGAGTCTGATCGTCAGAGGCCAGTGGCTGAGCGCGGGTCGCCGCCCTGTGGACGCGAAGCCGCGAAGAGGTATCGATTGACGCTAAAGAAGTACCGCCCTTGCTGCTGAAGTTCTGCGAGGTCGTTGAGCCATTCGGTTGCCTCGTCTTCCGAGACGCCTCCGCGCCCGGGCACGAATGCGGCGATGAGCGGGGCGATGTTGTAGCTGAAGGTCGTGGCGTCGTACGCCGTGTTGAGTATTGGGACGATCCGGATTTCGCTGACCTCGAATCCGGCCGCTCGGAGGCGGGGCGCGAGCGAGCGCGGAAGGTAGGGATGTGGCAGGTGCTCGTTCCATGCGGCCGCGATCCGAGCGGCTCGGCGGCGATCTGTGGCTGCCCAGACGAGCGAGTCCCAGTCGGTGTCGATGATCACGAGGCGTCCGCCGGGTCGCAGGACGCGGAGTAGTTGATTGAGCGCAGCGTCCGGCTCGGCGAGGTACTCGATGACCTGCGTCGAGACAGCGGCCTCGAAGACCGCGTCTGCAAAAGCAAGCGCGGTCGCGTCGCCCTCCAGGATGTCCACTCGGTCGCCGAGTCCGGCGGCCGCGATCCGCTTTGAGGCGATCGAGTTCATGTCAGGGCTGATGTCCACCGCGACGATCCGGCCGGTTGCACCGACCTCCTGTGCGAGCTCACAGGCGAGGAACCCGGGGCCCGAACCGAGGTCCAAGATCGATTCGCCGGCTGATGCTCGAAGCGACCGTCGCAACTCTTCGCGCTGAACGATCATGTCGGTCGTCGCGTACGCCTGCTCGAGCTGCACGGCTGCCTTGTTGTCGTACTTCATCCCGGCCATCGCTGAATCCTTGGGGCGCGTCCGATGAAGCGCAAGGCTGCCGCCTACAGGCGGCGCGGACGCAATGCTCGCCCCGGTATGACCTCGGGGGATATTCCCGCACGCTGGCCCACGCCAGAGTGTGCAAATGGATCTCGATCAGGCGCCGCTCGTGAAGCCGGCGGTCGCTCGAGATCATCGTGCCGACTCGAACGCATTAGAGTCGCCTCAGTCCAACCGACGGAGGAGCGAAGTGACGAGCATGTACGCAGTTGTCGACCCCGCGACCGGCGAAACGGTCAAGGAGTACCCGACGATCACCGACGACGAGCTGCGGGACGCGGTCGCCCGCGCCGACCGGGCGCACCGGGAATGGTCGAATGCTGCGACCGTCGCCGATCGCGCCTCCCTTGTGCGGCGGGTCGGCGAGCTGCACTCGGAACGGCGAAAGGAACTCGCGGAGATCATCGTCGCCGAGATGGGCAAGCCGGTCGGTCAGGCGCGGGGCGAGGTCGACTTCTGCGCGTCGATCTACGAGTTCTACGCCGACAATGCGGAAGCCCTGATGGCGGACGAGCCGATCGAGCTCCTCGCGGGTGAGGGGTCGGCCGTCGTGCGCCGCAGCTCGCTGGGCGTGCTGCTGGGGATCATGCCGTGGAACTTCCCCTACTACCAGGTCGCACGCTTCGCGGGGCCGAACCTGATCATCGGCAATACGGTCCTGTTGAAGCACGCGCCCCAGTGCCCGCAGTCGGCCGAGGCGATGGCGCAGATGTTCCTCGACGCCGGCTTCCCCGACGGCGCCTACGTGAACATCTACGCCACGAACGAGCAGATCGAGTGGGTGATCGCCGATCCGCGCGTCCGCGGCGTCTCCGTCACCGGCTCCGAGCGCGCCGGCGCCGCCGTCGCAGAGATCGCCGGCCGGCATCTGAAGAAGGTCGTTCTCGAGATGGGCGGCTCCGACCCGTTCATCGTCCTCGGCACCGACAACCTCGACAAGACGGTCGAGGACGCTGTCGCCTCGCGGATCGACAACGCGGGCCAGTCGTGCAACGCCGCGAAACGGTTCATCGTGATCGACGAGCTCTACGAGCCGTTCCTCGAGAAGTTCACGAACGCGCTCACCGCCGTGAAGCAGGGTGATCCGCACGAGCGCGAGACGGAGGTCGGGCCGCTGTCGTCTCAGCTCGCGACCGACCGCCTCGAGGATCAGGTCCGGCGCGCGGTCGAGCAGGGCGCGACGGTCGTCGCCGGCGGCAAACGCAACGGCAACTACTTCGAGCCGACGGTGCTGACGGACGTCATGCCGGAGAACGACATCTACCGTGAAGAGCTGTTCGGCCCGGTCGCGCAGGTCTATCGCGTGCCGTCGGAGGAGGAGGCGGTCGCGCTCGCAAACGACACGCCGTTCGGGCTCGGCTCGTACGTGATGACGAACGACCCAGAGCAGGCCGAGCGCGTTGCGGACCGGATCGACGCCGGCATGGTCTACGTGAACATCGTCGGCGCGGACGGAGCTGAGCTGCCGTTCGGCGGCACGAAACGCTCCGGCTTCGGACGCGAGCTCGGCCGCTACGGCGCCGACGAGTTCGTCAACAAGAAGCTGATCCGCATCGGTTGACGGGCGACCCGATTGGCAGCGGCTACGATCGGGCAATTGGAAACCACCCGCGCCAAGTGGAGGTGATCGCATGAACGACAACCCGAAGGTGCAGGCAACTCGCCTCGAGGACATCGAGCGGCGTGGCAGAAGCATCCCGGTGCGCGAGCACCTCGGGATCCACGCATTCGGAGTCAACGCCTTCACGCCCAGCGAGGACGGCACGCTCATCAACGAGCACGACGAGTCCGGGTCGGGCCAGGAGGAGCTGTACGTCGTGCTCGACGGAGAGGCGACCTTCGAAGTCGACGGCGAGACGTTCGATGCGCCCGCCGGGACATTCGTGTCCGTCCGCCCGGAGTCACGGCGGAAAGCGACGGGGGACGGAACCGTCCTCGCCGTCGGCGCCAGGCCCGGCGAGGCGTACCAGGCGCTCGACTGGGGTGAGGCCTGGCCGCTCCACAGCGAGTCGATGACTGCCTACGGCGAGCAGCGCTACGCCGAAGCGCTCGACGCGGTCCGCCGTGGCCTCGAACGCTTCCCGGATCAGCCGGGCCTCAACTACAACTACGCGTGCTTCGCAACGCTCGCGGGCGAAACCGACGACAAGACGTTCAACCACCTCCGACGGTCCGTCGAGCTGTACCCGCCATTCCGTGAGCAGGCGCGGGCGGACGATGACCTCGCCGCCGTACGCGACGACCCGCGGTTCGAGGAGGCTCTTCGCTGACGCGGAGGTCTCGGGCCTCGACAACTGAGACAACGTCCGCCAACACGTCTATGAGGCGAGGTCGCTCGGAAGCACCCGCGCCGTCATCAGGTCGCGCAAGCGCCGCGCGTCGCCGCGCACGTGGGTTTCGACGAGCTCGAGCCCTTGCCAGTAGCAGTGCTGGTAGCCGGGCGAGCGGGCGTCGAGCTGCGACCGAACCATCCTGTCGAAGCGCTCATCGGGCAGCAGCGACCACGTCGCCGCGTACTCGCGCGCCTCGTCGAGGGAGGCCCCGCGGCCGTGGATCAGCATCGCAACGTTCGCCGCGATCGGCACCAGGAGCTGCCTCGCCTCGGTGACGCGCGAGCCGGTCTCCGCGTCGTAGTCGAAGCCGAGCCGGCCGAGCACCTCCGCGGCGAGCGCCTGTCCGTCGCCGCCGGCGACGATCGTCGGCCCTGCCTGCGCAATCCCCTCGGAGAGGACGGCCTCCGGCGACCAGAGCACGTCGAGCGTCCTCTCGAGCTGGCCGCGGCCGCGCACGAGGTCGACCTCCTGCCAGACCCGATGCGTGTGGTGGCCGCCGTAGATCTCGTGCGCCGTGAGGTGCACGAGATCGGCCGCCGGTAGTGGCAGGTCGGTGTTCAGCAGGATCTGCGTCCGGAGCCCGCCGAGGTAGTGCGCGTAGCCCGTCCACGGCTTCCCGGTCACGAGCTCGAGCTCGAACTCCTCACCCTCGGGCAGGCCCACGGTCTCGCGCGTCAGCCGCCGCAGCTCCTCGGCGACGTCGCGCACCGCCTGTTCCAGGAGGCCGGGCGGAATCACGGTCTGCTCGAACCAGCCCGCATAGCGCGCTCGCAGGTCGCCGGTACCCGGGAGCGCCTCCTCGAGGACCGCGGCCGCGTCCGCGAACGACTGCTCGTCGTGCCAGCGCGGCTCGATGCCGTAGACGAGCTCGACCTCCTCGGCATAGGCAAGGCGCTCGCCTCCGAACTTTCGAGCGCTGGTGCCGAGCGACCGCACCTGCGCCGCCAGCCACGGGTCGTCGCCGAGCTCCGCGAGCAGCGCATCCGCCTCCTCCGCCAGCGCCGCCGGGTCGCGCGGGTCTTCCGCCTCGATGCGCCGGGAGAGCTCTTCCGGGCCGTAGTAGGAGTCGACGAGCTCGTCCGCGTGCCGGCCGAGCCGAAGGGCGAGCGCGAGGTAGCGCTCGACCGCGCTCACCGCTCGAACAGCGCCGCTTGCCCCTGACCGACCCCCACGCAGAGCGTCGCCAGCCCGTAGCGCCCTTCGCGGCGGCGCAGCTCGTGCAGCAGCGTCACCACGAGGCGCGCGCCGCTCATCCCGAGTGGGTGGCCGAGCGCGATCGCGCCGCCGTTCACGTTCACGCGCTCCGGGTCGAGGCCGAGCTCGCGGATCACGACGAGGCTCTGCGAGGCGAACGCCTCGTTCAGCTCGACCAGGTCGATCTCGTCCACGCCGACGCCTGCTCTCGCGAGCAGCTTCTGAACGGCCGGGCACCGGCCCGATCCCCATCACGCGCGGGTCGACGCCGGCCACCGCCGAGCCGACGAACGTCCCGAGCGGCTTCGCGCCCAGCGCCTGCGGCCCGCTCCTCGCTGGCGATCACGAGTGCCGCCGCGCCGTCGTTGAGCCCGCTCGCGTTTCCGGCAGTGACGGTCCCGCCCTCCCGGAAGGCGGGCTTCAGCGACGCCAGCTTCTCCGCGCTCGTGTCCGGCCGCGGGTGCTCGTCTCGCTCGGCGTCTCCGACCGGGATCAGCTCATCGGCGAATCTGCCGGCCTCGTTCGCCTCTGCCCAGCGCTGCTGCGACTGCAGCGCGAACGCATCCTGGTCCTCGCGCGTGACGCCGTAGCGCTCGGCCACGTTCTCGCCGGTCTCACCCATCGACTCGAGCGGGAACATCGCCTCCATGCGCGGGTTCGGGAAGCGCCAGCCGAGCGTCGTGTCCCAGATCGTCTGGTTGCCGCGCGGGAAGGCCTTGTCGGGCTTGCCGAACACAAGCGGCGCGCGGCTCATCGACTCGACACCACCTGCGACGAAGAGGTCGCCGTCGCCCGCGGCGACCGCGTGGCAGGCGGCGGCGACGGCCGAGAGCCCGGACGCGCAGAGCCGGTTGACCGTCACGCCCGCGACCGAGTCCGGCAGCCCCGCGAGCAGGGCGCCCATCCGAGCGACGTTCCTGTTGTCCTCGCCCGCCTGGTTGGCGCAGCCGAAGTAGACGTCCTCGATCTCGCCCGCGTTCACGCCCGAGCGCTCCACGGCGGCCGCGATCACCTGGCCGGCCAGGTCGTCCGGCCGCACGCCCGAGAGCGAGCCGCCGTAGCGCCCGACAGGCGTCCGCACCGCCGAGAGGATCACCGCGCGAGTCACGCGGCGAACGCTAGCCGACGAACTCGACCCGAACGGGCTGCTCGTACGTGCCGAGCTCCTCGGCCCGCAGCAGCAGCTCGCGGACGGCCTGGCGGCCCTCCTCGCCGTACTCGCAGGTGAGCTCGTTGACGTACATACCGACGAAGCGGTCGGCAAGCTCGAGGTCGAGGCCGCGCCCGAACTGGAGCGCGTACTCCATCGCCTCGCGCCGGTTGTCGAGCCCGGCCTGGATCGACGCGCGCAGGACGTCCGAGAGCTCGAACAGCGTGTCCGCCCCGAGATCGCGGCGCGCGACGTTCGCCCCGAGCGGCAGCGGCAGCCCTGTCTCGAGCAGCCACCACTCGCCGAGGTCGACGACCTTCTTCAGCCCTTCGGTCTCGTACGTGAGCTGGCCCTCGTGGATCAGCAGCCCGGCCTGGCACCGGCCCGAGGTGACCTCGTCGATGATCTGGTCGAACGGCACCGCGCGGTAGCGGAAGGGGACGTTGCCGAGGCACATGCGCAGGACGAGGAACGCCGTCGTCAGCTCGCCCGGGATGGCGATCTCGACGTCGCGCAGGTCGCGCGTGCACATCTCCTCGCGGGCGACCACGATCGGCCCGTAGCCCGAGCCCATCGACGCGCCGTGCGGGAGCAGGACGTAGCGGTCCTGCACGAGCGGGTACGCGGCGAGCGAGATCGCGGACACCTCGAGGAGCCCCTCGAGCGCCCACTCGTTCAGGGTCTGGATGTCCTTGAGGACGTGCTCGAACTCGAATTCGCCCGGGTCGACCTCGCCCGAGGCGAGGCCCCAGAACATGAACGCGTCGTCTGGGTCAGGGCTGTGTCCGAGCCGGATCAGCACAGGCGCCGGAGGCTAACAGGGGCGAGCGGCCCGCGAGCGGGAACGCGCCTAGACTGGTCCGGTGGCGAAGCCCGCTCTCAGCGAGGCGATCCAGGACTACCTGAAGGCGCTCTACCACCTGCAGGTGGACGGCGGCCGGGTCTCGGTGACAGGGCTCGCTCGCGCGCAGAAGGTCTCGCCCGCCTCGGCCAGCGAGATGGTGAAGAAGCTCGACGCGCTCAAGCTCGTCGAGCACGCGCCGTACCGGGGCGTCCGCCTCACGCGGTCGGGCGAGAAGGTCGCCGTGGAGGTGATCCGCCACCACCGCCTGCTCGAGCTCTACCTCGCGCGGACGCTCGGCCTGCACGTCGACGCCGTCCACGAGGAGGCCGACAAGCTCGAGCACGTCCTCTCCGAGGAGCTCGAGGCGCAAGATCGACAGCGCGCTCGGCTACCCGACGCACGACCCGCACGGCGACCCGATTCCGAACGCGGACCTCGAGTGGCCCAAGGACCGGCGTAACCAGCACGCTTCGCGACGGGGTAGCAGCCGCGCGAGCGCGTAGATCCGCGCGTTCTCCTCGACCGCGAACGCGCAGGCCAGCGCTCCGTCGAGGTCGGAGCCGAAGCAGACCGGGCCGTGGTCGCGGACGACGACCGCCTGCCGCTCGCCCGCGGCCTCGAGCACGGCCTCGCCGAGCTCTCTCGTCCCCGACGGCGCGGGCGGAGCGACCGGCACCGGCCACGCCTGCTCGGGCTCGACCGCGGGGATCTCGTCGAGCTCGCGCGAGAGCGCGGTCGCGTACGGCGAGTGCGTGTGCACGACCGCGCCGACCTCGGGCCGCGCGGCGAGGACGGCCAGGTGCATCGGCAGCTCGACGCTCGGCCCGGCGCCCTCGACGAGCGTGCCGTCCTCCTCCACGAGGCACACGTCCTCGGGCCGAAGCGTGTCGTACCAGAGCCGGCTCGGAGAGATCGCGACGAGGCCTCCCGCGCGGGCGCTCGCGTTCCCGGCCGCGCCGAGCACGAGCCCGCCCGCCGCCATCCGCCTCAGCGTCGCGCAGAGCTCCGCGCGAAGCGCCTCGTGCCTCACCGCCCGAAGAACCAGCGCTCGAGCGGGCGGAGCAGCTCCTCGCGGACGAACGGCTTCACCTTCTCGTCGTTTCCGTCCTGCTCGGAGACGCGCGTGTCGTCCTCGAGCGCGCCGTTCGCCGACTCGAGCGCGTCGGAGAGCTCGTAGCCCTCGAAGATGTAGTCGTCGCGTCGCGCCTCGTCGCTGCGCCGGTACTGCGGGTTGACCGCGCGGCCGACCGCCCACAGCGCGCCGGGGAGCCGCTCGATCCAGATCACCACCCGTTCCGCCTCGCCCCGGTCGTCCACGCCTTGCACCTCGCGCTCCGCAAACCGGGCGGCGGACGGCTTCCTCACGGCGCAGACCCTACTACTAGGATCCCGGCATGGCCCGGTTTTCGAGCTTCCTCCGCAACCCGTTCTCGTTCCTGTTCGCGCGCTCGGGCAAGGAGGACCGCGTCTCCGCCTACATCGTCCGCGAGCACGAGCGCGGGCGGCCGCTGAAGGAGATCCTCGAGGACCCGTACATCCGCAACCGCTGCACCGACCAGGAGCTGGCTCGCATCCTCGACCAGCCCGAGCTGATCCACGCACTCGGCGAGAGCGACATCTCCGCCGAGCGCGACCGCCTCGTCTAGCTAGATCCGATCTCCTGGCCTCCCCGTACAGAGAACGGGGGTCGTATCAGCAAAGGAGGCAGGCATGGCTCGGAAGCTGACACGGCGGCGGTACGTCCTCGTCGCGGCACTCGTGGCCGCGCTCGCAGGAGGCTCGTACGCGCTGGCAAGCCACGGGCTGCACGGAAAGGAGCCGCCGCGGTCCAAGGTGTTCAAGGCTCACCTCAACGGCTACCAGGAGACGCCGTCGATCTCGTCCAGCGGAGTCGGCGAGTTCCGCGCGTGGCTCGTGGCGCCCGAGAAGATCCACTACGTCTTCAAGTACGCCGACCTCGAGGGCGGCAACTCGCTGTTCGCCCACGTCCACTTCGGGCAGTTCAGCGTCGCTGGCGGGGTGTCGTTCTTCCTCTGCGGCGGGAGCACGAAGCCCGACCCGTGCCCGAACGTGTCGGGTGCCGTGGAAGGCGACGTCACTCCGGCCGACGTGATCGGGCCGAACGGCCAGGGCGTCGAGCCCGGGTCGTTCCAGGAGATCCTCCGCGCGATGCGTGCGGGGCAGGCCTACGTGAACATCCACACCACGCGTTGGCCGGCCGGCGAGATCCGCGGTCAGATCAACAACAGGCGCCAGAAGACGTTCATCGGCTAGACCGTTGCACCAACGCCGCGCTCGCGCGCCCGCGCGAGCGCGGCGCTCCCGATCGCGACGTCCCAGGCAGCGATCCCGTTCGACTTGAAGAGGACGACGTCCTCGTCCGCCTGGCGGCCCGGCAGCTCACCGGAGACGACCTCCTGGAACTCGTGCACCTCGAGCCAGTCGAGCACGCCTGCCTGCACCGGCTCGATCAGGTCGCCTGACTCGAGCTGGGCCTGCTCGCGCGAGTCGCAGCAGACGAAAGCCGCGCGCTCGAGGACGACGTTGTCCAGCTCCCGGTGCTTCGGGTCGTTTGCGCCGATCGCGCAGACGAGCGCGCCTGGCTGCAGCCACTCGCCGCGCAGGACCGGGTCCGGCGAGGTGGTCGCGGTGACGATGACCTCCTGCGCGGCCGCGTCGCGATGGCTCTCGCCGGCCTGGGCCCCGGTCTCCTTGCAGAACGCCCGCAGCCGCTTGTCGTTCCGGCAGTAGGCGACGACTCGCTCGATTCCGGGCAGCGCCTCGCGGATGCACGCGACCTGGCTCCGCGCCTGCCAGCCGCAGCCGATCACGCCGAGCGACGTCGCGCCCTCGCGGGCGAGGTACTTCGCGGCCACGCCGCTCGCCGCCCCGGTGCGGAGCTGGCCGAGCTTGTCGGCCTCGATCACCGCGGCGAGCTCGGCCTTGACGGTGTCGAAGAGGACGACCACGAACGGCGTCCCGTCCTCGAGCCATGCGTACGACTTGAGCCCGGCGAGCCCGAGCTCCCGGTCGACCGCGGACATGACGGCGAACATCCCGCCATCGAGCCGTGTGCGCCTGCGCGGCGTGTTGTCGATCACGCCGGCGGCGAGCCGGTGGAAACAGCCCTCGACGGCCTCGACCGCGTCGGCCGGCGTGAGCAGCTCGCCGACCTCGGCCTCGGTCAGGTAGAGCGGCATGCGACGAGGCTACTGCCTTCCGCTAGCTGTGCGCCCAGACGACGAGCCCGCCGACGGCGAGGATGAGCGACCCGGCGACGGCCAGCACGACGAGGAGCGTGTCGCTGCCGCCGCCTTCCTCGGAGGCGGGCGTGGCTCTCGGGGCGGCCGCCTTGACCGTCTCGTAGACGTACACGGTGCGGCTGCGGCCGTCCGTGTCGGGGTTGGCGAGGAAGCTCTGGTACTGGTCGGCGCGCACCAGCCGCATGCGCGCGGCAAACAGGCGCCGAAGGAGGAGCTGCGAGGGGAGCGGCCGCCGCTGGATCGCCGCGGCCCAGGTCGCGGCGCCTGGCGGGCGCAGGAGCTTCACGACAGGCGCCGGGCTCACGCGCATCCGCACCGAGGGCGTCCCGCTCCCCTGCGCCTCGACCTGAAATCCGAGCGGCCCGCCGTCCCCGAGCGTGCGCGCGAACGGAACCGGCGCTCGACCCGGCAGGCGCAGCTCACCTTCGACCCGAAGCGGCGCCTCGGCCGACTCATTCCGGACGCGAACCGGGCCGGTGAAGGTCGCGAACGCAGGCTTCAGGCGCGCGCCCGAGAGCGACGCGGCCCGCGTCGAGTCGAGCAGCTGTGCCAGGTCGGCCGCTCGAGCGGCGCCGGTGTACGCGGTGCCGGGAGCGGTCGTCGCGTTGGCGACCGTCAGCACGACGCGAGCCCCCTCGCGCCGGACCCGCAGGCGGACCGGCAGGAACTGCACGACCGCGAGGCGCCCGCAGCGTCACGTCGGCGGCGAGCACCTTCCTCCCGGGCGAGAACCCGGCCCAGAGCACCTGATCGACGCGCAGGCCCGGCTCCGACTGCGTGCCCGGGCGCGGCGCGGACGTCCGTGATCGGCCCGCCGATCGCGAACTGGTAGTCGCCCTTGCCCGAGACGAGCAGCCGCTGGCGAACGTGGACCCGTACCGGCCGCCCCGAGGGATCGACGCCGACGAGCACCCGCTGCGTGTTCGCGATGCTCAGCCGCAGCGCGAGGTAGCTCCGCGGCAGCGCCGCGTTCCCGGTCACGGGCGGGCTCACGGTCGGATACGGCACGGGCCCGGGAAGCACGACCTGCTGGCTCGGCTGCCCCGCGCCCGCCGCACCGGCGAGCACGAGCCCGCCCAGCACGGCACCGATCAGGACGAAGCGCCTCACGGTTCAGCGCGTCTGCGGAATCGTCGGCAGCGTCGACGAGAGCGGGTCGTCCGGGACCGGCGAGTACGTCATGTCGTGGAAGCGCGCGAAGTAGATGTCGTCGTCGACGACGCCCTCGTGGTTGTGCTCGTTGAACCCGCGCTCGTCCCCGTTCGCGCCCTGCGTCGTCACCTGGTTGAGCGCGGCCTGAACCTTGTGCGGGTCGACCGAGCCGGCCTTGGTGAGCGCGGCGACGAGGACGTTCACGAAGTCGTAGGGGTACATCGCGAACTCGGGCGGCTGGACGACCTGCTTGCCCTTCGAGTTCGTGACGCCGACCTTGTCGGCGCCGTACGTGGCCTCGTACTGCGACTGGAAGCTCTTGAACGGAGCCACGCCGACCTCCGCAGTCATCCGGCCGGAGGCGAACGTGAGCCCGTCGACCCAGTCCGGGTGGTCGGCCAGGCGCTGGCGGATGTACGGGTCCGCGCCCGTCGGCGGGGTGTAGACGGGAACGTTCCAGCCCATGCTCCGCGCGGCCGTCAGCACCGCGGCGATCGTGGACGGCTGCGCCCAGACGAGCAGCGCCGTCGCTCCCGAGCGGCGTGCCCGCAGGATCTGGGCGGAGAGGTCGGTCGCGCCGGCCGGGAGCGTCATCCTGGTCACCACCGAGCGCGGGTTGGCCGAGAAGGCGCTCTCGACGTCGGACGCGCCCTTCCTGGCCGTAGGCGCTGTCGTCGTGCAGCAGCCCGATCTTCAGCCCCTTCGGGATCATGTACTCGGCCAGGCGGAAGGCGATCCCGTGGTTCGTCGGCGCGATCCGGAAGACGTTCGGCCTGGTGTCCGGGTCGACGAGGCCGGTGGCGCCGTCGTAGGTGATCGCGATCGGCACGCCGTCCTTGCGCGCGAGCTGCCAGGTAGCGGGGACGCCGGTGCCGTCGGTCACGATCGCCACCGCGCCCGCGGCGAGCGCTCGCCTCGTGTCCTCGACGGCCCGGCGCGCGGAGAGGTGGTTGTCATAGAGCTTGACCGCGAGCTTGTACTTGCGGTCGCCGACCGTGATCCCGCCGCCGCTGTCGAGGCGGTCGACCGCGAGCCCGACACCGTTGCGGATCGTCTGCGCGACGTACGGGCTGCCCGTGACCGGCACGTCCACGGCGAGAACGATCTTCCCCGGAGGCGACCCCGTGCTCTTCCCGCAACCCCCTGCGAGCACCGCGAGGCCGGCGAGCAGAAGAGCTGTCCGGCGCACGGGCCGAGCTTACAGACCCGGATCAGAGGGTCTGCGCGCCGAGGTACGCCTGCCGGACGGCGTCGCTCTCGGCGACCTCGGCGACCGAGCCCTCGGCCACGACGTGCCCCGCGGCGAGCACGAGCACGCGGTCGGAGACGAGCCGCACGAGGCGGAGGTTGTGCTCGACGAGCAGCAGCGCGATCCCGCGGCGTCGGATGCGCCCGACCACCTCGGACAGGCGCTCGAGCTCGTCCGCTCCCACCCCGGCGGCGAGCTCGTCCACGAGCAGGACGTCCGGGTCGGTCGCTAGCGCCGAGGCGAGCGCGACCAGGCGCCGCTCCGTGGTCGTCAGCACCTGGGTCTGCACGTCGGCGGTCTCGTGCAGGCCGACGAGCGCGAGTGCCGCGAGCGCCGCGCTCTCGCTCACCGCCACCTCGTTGCGCGCGTTCGGCGTGGCGGCGGCCGTCCTGATCCCGCCCCCGTAACGCCGCCTGACGCTCCGGCCGACGAGCACGTTCTCCAGGGCGGTCAGCTCGGGAAAGGTCGTCACCGTCTGCAGCGTGCGCGCGATCCCGAGCCGCACTCGCTCGGGTGGAGGCGCGTCGCTCAGGTCGCGCCCGCCGAGCATCACCTGGCCCGCGTCGGGACCGACCGCCCCGGAGATCAGGCGCAGCGCGGTCGTCTTCCCGGACCCGTTCGGCCCGACGAGCGCGGTCGCCTCGCCCGGAAACAGCTCGAGCGAGATCCCGTCGACCGCGACGACCCCGCCGAACGCCTTCCGCAGCCCATCAGCCCGCAAGACCGGGCCGCTCCCGACAGCGCGCGCCCCTTCCTCCCTGTAACAGTCTGTTACTTGCCTCGACGGCTCGGGCCGCTGGAACCAGCCGAGGCGGGCAAGCCAGCGCGTCGCCCAGGGGACGATTCCCGCGCCGCCGAGGGCGAGCACGAACACGAGCAGCAGCGCGGCGACGGCCGCGTCGAAGCGCTCGAGCGGCAGCTGCAGGAGCCGCGCAAGCGGAGCCGACGCGAGCGCGATCAGCCCGAGTGCGGCGACCCCTGCCGCGGGACCCAGCGTCGCCGCGGCACCGCCGAGCAGCACCGCGACCAGGAGCTTGAACGAGAGGAACGGGTCGTAGCTCGCCGGGTCGGCGACGGCGGCGAGCTGCACCGAAAGCCCTCCCGCGAGCCCCGCCACGAACGCCGACGCGACGAATGCGCCCAGGCGCCTGCGCCCGAGCCGGACGCCGAGCGAGGTGGCGAGCGGCGGCGCCTGGCGCAGGGCCGACAGCTCCAACCCGGGCGCGCCGCGGCGAACGGCGGCGATCCCGAGAGCCGTCAGCACGAGCAGCGCCAGCGCGACCTCGAAGTGCACGGTCGGCGTCGCGTCGAGCCCGAGCAGCCGCCTCTCGGGGACGATCAGCCCCTGCGAGCCGCCGGAGATCGACGGGAACGCGAGCAACCCGAGCCAGACGAGCCACGCGAGCGCCCAGGTGCTCGCGGCGACGAACGCGGGGCGCAGCCGGACGACCCCGCCGAACAGCAGCCCCGCGCCGAGCGCAGCGAGTGCGCCGGCGAGCGCAGCCGCCTCGAGGGGCCAGTCCTCGCGGGCGACGAGCAGCGCCGAGGTGAAGGCGCCGATCGCCACGAACGCGCCCGCGCCCAGCGACGGCAGGCCCGCCGTGCCGACGAGCAGGCCCAGCGCGGTCGCCGCGACGGCGAGGTAGATCGTCTGCGCCAGCGCGTCCACCCGCACGCCCGGCAGCGACAGGAACGGGACGAGCGCGGCGACCGCGATCGCTCCGGCCGCGAGCCACGCGGGCGAGCGCCAGCCGGCTCGAGCCTCCGCGAGCGCGCGTCCGAGCTCGGTCCGCGTGCGCCCGGCGGCCACCGCGCTCACTCGCGCTCCTCGAGCGCCTCGCTCGACGGCCAGACCGCAATCAGCACAAGCACGAAGAGCAGCGGCAGCACCTCGCGGTAGGAAGGGCCGAGCTGCCACGAGCCGAGATGCACGTTCGCGATCGCCGCCTCGACGATCCCGAGCACGAGCCCGGCCGCGAACGCCCACAGCGGCGGCCCGAACCGAACCGCCAGTGCGGCGATCAGCCCTTTCACGCCGAGCAACGTGCCGGTGTTGGCGTTGACCGCCTCTCCGGGAGCGGCCGCGATCGCAGCGAGCATCGCCAGCGCGCCCGCGAGCCCGAAGGCAAGTGCGACGACGACGTCGACCGGAACGCCGACGATGCGCGCTCCCTCGGCGTCGTCGGAGACCGCGCGCAGCGCGCGCCCGAAGCGGCTCCGCTCGAGCAGCCACGCCGACCCGAGCGCGAGCGCCAGTGCCAGGCCGATCACGAAGAAGGCGCGTGCCTGGACCTGAGCGCCGGCGATCTTGATGAATCCGGAGTTTCCGACGCGGTGGAACGGCAGCGGGTCAGGGAAGACGTAGCTCGACCGCTGGAAGGTCGCGCCGATCACCGCCCGGATCGCAAAGGCGACGGCCGCCGTTCCCGCGACCCAGCCGATCGTCGACCCGCGCGCGAGGTAGGGCTGGACGAGCCCCACGTAGGTGGCCACTCCGGCCGCGATACAGACGATCAGCCCGACGAGGAGCGCGGCGAGGAAGCGCGGCTCGTGCGCTCCCGACTGCGTCACGGGTCTCGTGCCCGCGAGCACGAGGAGCGTGGCGAACACGCCGAGCCCGACGAGGTCGCCGAACGCGAAGTTCACGATCCCGGTCAGCCGGTACATGAGCGAGTACCCGGCCGCGAAGAGCCCGTAGACGCCGCCGGCCGCGAGGCCGGATACGAGCACCTGAAGCGCGATCGTCACCGGAGGCGCTCGCTTGCGACGCCGACCGAGAGGCCGTGCCGGCTTCGCCGGTACGGCCGTCTACCACACTGTCGGAACTGCAGAGCGATAGTGGCCTCCTGTCGAGATCTAGGAATACGAACTCTTGCGCATCCTCCTGCTGAAGCGTCGCCTCTCCTTGCGTGCCTCGGACTGCAGCCGCGCGTCCTTGCGGATCTCGAGCGCCCGCAGCTCCCGCAGAAGCTTCCGGTAGCTCGCGAACCGCTCGGACGGAAGCGACCCGTCGGCGATGGCCGCCTTGACCGCACACCCGGGCTCGTGCTCGTGGGAGCAATCGCCGAAGCGACAGTCGCCCGCGAGCTCGGCGATCTCCGTGAACGTGCTGTCGAGCACCTCCTCGTCGGCCCAGAGCTGCAGCTCGCGCATCCCGGGCGTGTCGATCAGCAGGGCGCCCGTCGGAAGCGGCACGAGCTCGCGGTGCGTCGTCGTGTGCCGCCCGCGGCCGTTCGAGCTGATCTCCCGCGTGACGAGCAGCTCGCGCCCCGCGAGCCGGTTCACCAGCGTGGACTTGCCGACTCCCGACGAGCCGAGCAGCGCGATCGTCCGGCCAGGCTCGAGATACGGCTCGAGCCCGTCGAGGCCCTCGCCGGTCTCGGCGCTGAGCGCGATCAGCGGAACGCCGAGCGCGACCGACTCGACCTCGGCCAGCTCGAACGCAGGGTCGTCGGCGACGTCGACCTTGTTCGCGACGATCACCGGGGTGGAGCCGCTGTCCCAGGCGGAGGTCAGGTACCGCTCGAGCCGCCGCGGGTTGAGGTCGCCGCCGAACGCGGTCACGAGGAACACGGTGTCCACGTTCGCCGCGACGACCTGCACGACGGTCTGTCGCCCCGCCTCCTTGCGCGTGAACGCCGAGCGGCGCGGTAGCACCGCCTCGATCACCGCCTTGCGCTCGCCGTCGAGCGGCCTCGCCGCGACCCAGTCGCCGACCGCGGGCAGCTCGTCGTCGCCGAGCTTTCCGGCGGGAACTCCGCCGAGCCGGCCGAGCTCGGTCAGGAGCTCGCACGGCCCGTGGTGGCGCGCGGCGACGCGCGCCGGAATCAGGTTGTCGTTCTCGTAGGGCCGGAACGCGTCCGCGAAGAAGGCGTCCCAGCCGAGGTCTTGCAGGTTCAACGCAATCTCCTTTGACTTGGGAACGAAAAAGCGCCCTTCCGGGCGCGGATCGAGCCTCAGGAGTCGCGAAGAGCTAGCGAGCGCGTCCGGAGGCTCGGCGAGTGAACAGCTCAGTCATGTCGAACCTCCTTCCGTCGCTGGACCGCCACAGGGTAGACGAGGCTCGACATGAAGGCAATTTGAGCGGGCGAACCCAGCTACTGGGTCACGACGCGGCGATAGCGCCACGCCGAGAGCGGCGCGAAGACGGCAATGATCGCGAGCGTCCAAACGAGCGCCAGCCACACGTGGTCGCCGGCCGGGATGCCGAGGAACAGCGCGCGGGCCGCGTTCACCATGTACGTGAACGGATTGTGCGCCGCGATCGGCTGGAGCCAGCTCGGCATCGAATCGACGGGAACGAACGCCGACGAGACGAAGGTGACCGGGAAGAGGATCGTGAACCCCCACGCGTTCGAGGCCTCCGGCGAGGACGACGAGAGGCCGATGAAGGCGTGGACCCACGCGAACGTAGCCGATCACCAAGAGCAGCGCGATCCCGGCAATCGTCCTCGCCGACGCTGCTCGAGAAGTTGAAGCCGATGAGCAGCCCGACGGTGAACATCGCGACAAGCTAGAAGATGTTGGTGCGCGACGTCGCCGAGCGTCCGCCCGGTCAGCAGCGCCGAGCGGGTCTTCCGCAACGAGCGGAACCTGTCCATCAGGCCCTTCTTGAGGTCGTCCGCCAGCCCGAGCGCCGTCACGAAGCCGCCGAAGGCGATCGACTGGACGATGATCCCGGGCATCAGGTAGTCGACGTAGTCGAAGCCCGGGGTCTGGATCGCCCCGCCCAGACGTACACGAACAGCAGGACGAAGAGGATCGGCTGGACGGTGAAGCCGACTAGCAGGTCCGGCTGCCGCGGGATGCGCAGCAGGCTCCGCTTCGCGAGCACGAGGGTGTCGGAGATCCCGTAGCGAAGCGCCGTCACCGGGCTTGCACCTCCGCCGTCCTCGGCCTCCGGCTCGGCGGGCCGCCCGGTCAGGTTCGAGGAAGACGTCGTCCAGTGTCGGGGTGCTGACGGAGATGTCGTCGATCGCGATCCCGGCGTCGTCCAGCCGGCGGACCGCGTCGGCCATCGTCCCTCGGCGCTCGGCGACGGGAACGCGCACCGAGCCGTCCTCGAGAAATGGGTGGTCGCTGGCGATCGAGGAAAGGACGCCGAGGGCCTCCTCGCCGCGACCGCCGTCACAGAGGTGGATGTCGAGCCGCTCGCCGCCGACCTGGGTCTTGAGCTCGTCCGGCGTGCCCTCCGCGATCACCAGGCCATGGTCGATCACGGCGATGCGATCGGCGAGCCGGTCGGCCTCGGCCAGGTCCTGCGTGGTCAGCAGCACCGTCGTCCCCTCCGCGACGAGCGCCTCGATCGCGTTCCACAGCGTCGATGCGGCTGCGGATGTCGAGGCCGGTTGTCGGCTCGTCGAGGAACAGGACCGGCGGCCTGGCAAGGAGCGCTGCCGCGAGGTCGAGGCGCCGGCGCATCCCGCCGGAGTACGTGCCGACGAGGCGGTCGCCGGCCTCGGAGAGATCGAACGAGGACGAGGAGCTCGCGCGCCCGCGCGCGCGAGCGCGCTCGGCCGCAGGTGGTAGAGACGGCCGACCATCTCGAGGTTCTCGAAGCCGTCAGTTTCTCGTCGAGGCGGCGTACAGCGGCGTCCCTGAGCTTCGCTCACATCTTTGTGGCGAAGACACGCCACGGCTGGACTGCGTGGCGCTGACCTGAACTTCATGCGCCCGGCAAGATTCGAACTTGCGACCTCTGCCTCCGCAGGGCAGCGCTCTATCCCCTGAGCTACGGGCGCGTCCGGAGCAGTGTAGCCGGGCCGGATTGAGCCCCAACCTGTCCGCCGCCGCAGCCGACATGCGCGGCTGCGGCTCCTGACGGCAGACGGAAAAACTACTCGGGAAAGTCGTCATGGCCGCGAAGCGGCCGGACTTTTCCCGATGAAGGAGCGCTCTATCCCCTGAGCTACGGGCGCTTCTGGCCGGTCAGTGTAGCCGGGCCTCCGCGCCGTCGATCTCGAGCACGGCGTCGTCAGGAACCTCCCGACGGACATAGCCGAGAGCCCGGCCGGGGACCGCGCTCGTCACCCGTCCGACGACCTTCTCGCCGAGGACGATCTCGTCGCCGGGCTCGGCATCCGCCACCTCGAGCACGCGCAGGCGGCGGTTCGGCCGGCCGCGGTAGTGCAGCCGCGCGATCGGCTCCTGGCCCGGGTAGCAGCCCTTCGTGAAGGAGACGTGCGTCTCGTCCAGCCCCGCCTCGGCCGGGAGGATCGTCTCGTCGATCTCGCTGCCCCAGCGAGGCGTGCCGGCCTCGATCCGAAGCGCTTCGAGCTCCTCGGCGTCGGGCGCCTCCGGCTGCTCGGCGCCCCACGTCTCCCAGGCCTCGACGCCGTAGTCGCCGTTGGGCACCCCGCCGCCCGGGTCGGTGAAGTGCAGGACACCGGAAAGCGGCTCGACCGAGATCTCGCACCTTGCCGCGAACCGCGCGCGAAGCAAGGTCGACGCAACGGTCTCGGCAAGCTCAGCCTCGGTGATCAGCAGGAACGCGTCGGGTCCTTCGCGGACGACGCGAAGCGGCGCGACGATCCGGCTCTTCGGTGTCAGCAGCAACGCCAGACAAGCGCCGCCCGGCTCCAGGGTCACGACCTCGTTCGAGACCATCCGCTCCACAAAATCGCGCGGCCTCGGGACCGCTCACGCGCACGTAGCCGCGGTGCAGCCGAACGAGGGCCGGAGTCGTGGTCGCCACACGGCCAGTGTAGGCGCGCGACCCCACGCGGCAGGCCACGCGAGTTCACTCAAAAGGGGGACACAGCCGCTCGCGGCGAGGCCGATACCTAGGGCGACCCACCTCCCCATCCCCCTCGTACGAAACGGCCCTTGGGCCGTTTCGTCCGTCCAGGGTCATCGAATCGGGCCGGCGCTGAGCCGGCCCTTTTCATTTCTCCCAGACCGAGACGTGCTGGCGGCTCTTCCCGGTGAACGGCTCTCGCTGCCAGCCGCTCCAGCGCTCGCGCAGCCGCATGCCGGCGAGCTCCGCCATCAGGTCGAGCTCGGCAGGCCACACGTAGCGGAACGGCATCGAGAGGAGCTCGAAGCGCCCGTCGGCGAGGTCGAAGTGGTGCGAGACGAGGCCCTGGTTCGCGACGTCGTACTCGTCGATCCCCCAGTGCGTCTCGCTCGAGTCGAAGACGCGAAAGGTGTCGCCGGGCGGGACCGCTAGTCCGGTGCTGTGAAAATAGAAGGGGACCATCACCTCGACGACGAAGCAGCCGCCCGGCTCGAGATGCGCGGCGACGTTGCGGAAGCAGGCGACCTGCTCGGCCTGCCTGGTCAGGTTCATGATCGTGTTGAAGACGACGTAGGCGACCGAGAACGCACCGTCCACGGTCGTGGTCGCGAAGTCGCCGATCGTGACGCCGACCTCATCGCCGCCCGGCTTCTCGCGCAGCCTCGCAGCCATCGCGTTCGAGAGCTCGATTCCATGCACCGCGACTCCTCGCCGCGCCAGCGGCAGGGCGATGCGGCCGGTTCCGATCCCGAGCTCGAGCGCGCGCCCCTCGCCGGCGAGCCCGGCGAGGAAGTCCACGACCGGGTCGACGGCGGCCGGCTCGAACATCTCGGCTGCTGACTTGTCGTACCTCGCGGCGACAGGCTCGTCGAAGTAGCCGTCCTCGGCGTCCACTGCCCGAATCTACCGGGTAGCGGCTCTCAGACGGTGATGACCACCTTGCCGCGAGCGTGTCCCTGTGCGAGGTAGTTGAGAGCGTCGCCCAGGTCGCCCAGCTCGTACTGCCTGTCGATCACCGACGTCACGCTTCCGGCTTCGATGAGCGCTCCAAGAGTCGCCAGGTCGTCCTTGTCGGGCTTCGCGACGAAGATCGCGACGTTCTGGCTCGTGAACACGGAGGCGAGTCGGTCCGGAAGCCACTTGCCCAGCGGCCCGTACAGGCGATTGGTCTTCGGTCCCCCGACGCAGATGAGGGTCGCGTTCGGGCTCATGATCCGCCTGCACTCCTTCCACGACCGGTTCCCTGGGATGTCGAGGATCGCGTCGTAGCGGTCGTCGGTCCGGGTGAAGTCGTCCTTCGTGTAGTCGATGACGCGGTCTGCTCCGAGCGACCGGGCGACGTCCACGTTCGGCGGGCTGCAGACACCGGTCACGTGTGCTCCGAGCGACTTGGCGATCTGGATGGCGAACGTGCCCACGCCTCCGGATGCCCCGTTGATCAGGACGTTGCTCCCGGCCCCGACGCTCGCCTTGTCGCGCAGGCCTTGCAGGGCGGTGATCGCCGCGACGCCGACCGCGGCCGCCTGCTCGAAGGTCGCGTTGGCCGGCTTGGGGACGATCGCCCCGTCCTCGCCGACGCAGACGTATTCGCCGAAGGCGCCGGTTCTGACGCCGAAGACGTCGTCTCCAGGCTCGAACGACGTCACATTCGCGCCGACCGCCTCCACCGTTCCGGCGAAGTCGGCGCCGATCCGCTCGGTCTTCGGCCTGCGGAGCCCGTTTCCGAGGCGCGCGATGTAGGGCAGGCCCGTCAGCATGTGCCAGTCGAACGGGTTCAGGGCGGCTGCGCGCACCCGCACCAACACCTCGTCGTCGACCGGGACCGGCTTGTCGAGCTGCCGGAGCTCGAGGACCTCGGGTGTGCCGTACTCGTGGTAGACGGCCGCTCGCATCGTCGAGTTTCGCGTTGGCGCCTGGACGGACATCGTCGCCTCCCTGTGATAAGACTTACAGCGTAAGCCAGCCTAGACGTACACTGTAAGTCTGTCAAGCGTCACCCGTAGGTTCCGCCCGACACGATGGCCACGCAAGCAGACCAGATCGCCGAGCCCCGACTCCCGCTTGACCCGGAAGCGGGTGCTGGATGCGGCCGTCCGCATGGCCGACGAGAGCGGGTTCGAGTCGCTGAGCATGCGCCGGCTCGGACAGGAGCTCGGCGTGCAGGCAATGTCGCTCTACAACCACGTCGCCAGCAAGGACGACCTCCAGGAGGGCATCGTCGACCTCGTCCTGGGCGAGATCGAGAACGCTCCCAGAGGAGTCGACTGGAAGGCGGCCGTTCGCCACACCGCGATCTCCGCCCACGAGGTCCTCGTGCGGCACCCGTGGGCGGCGAGCCTCATGCACTCGACTCCGAGGATCATCCCCGCGCGGATGACGTGGATGGAGGAGCTGCTCCGGACGCTGCGCGAGGCGGGCTTCTCGGCCGACCTCACGCACCACGCCTACCACGCGCTGGACAGCCACATCACCGGCTTCACGCTCTGGGAGGTGAGCTTCCCGTTCGACACCAGGGAGGAGCTGATGGACCTGGCCGAGGGCTTCCTCACCCAGATCTCGCCCGAGGAGTACCCGTACGTCGTCGAGCACGCCCACCAGCACATGGGCGACCCGGATCCGGAGGCTCCGAGCGAGTTCGAGTTCGGGCTCGACCTGATCCTCGACGGGCTCGAGCGGATCCGGGACGCCTCACCCGCTGCGTGACGCGAGCGCCTCGGCCCGCCGCTTGATGCCCTGGAGCATCTTCCGCTCCATGACCAGCGACCCCGGCTCCATGAGGAGCATCCCGAGACGCGCCGCGAGCGTCGGCAGCCTGAAGCGGTTGCGGCTGATAAGCCTCGTGGCGCCGCCGCGGTCGTCGAGGACGAACGTCCAGACCCAGTTGCCGTCCTCGGATCGCCACGCGAGCACCCGCTCGGGCTCGACCAGCTCGACCCGCATCCGGTTCGCCCCGTAGCCGATCGTGTCGCCCACCTCGGGGTGCTGGAACTCGGGCAGAACGCGCTCGACGCTGTGCATGTCGAGGCCGAGCAGGTTCTCGATCCAGTCGTAGGTGTACGCGCCACCGCGAGGCGTCGGCCCCATCTGCGCGATCCAGGGCCAGACTGCGCTCGGCGGGGCAGCGACGTCGACGGCTCGGGTCGCGATGCCGTCCGCGTCCACGAGCAGCTCGTCGCCGGGTAGTCGAGCCGCTGCCTCTGCGTGCGTCGCGCCCCATGTCAGCACGGGCCTGCGCAGGAGAAGGAAGTACGCAGCAAGGCCGACGAGCGGAAGGATTCCGTTTCGCAGACGCACGAAGAGATTCTGCCCGTGAAAAGCAGAAGGGCCGGGTTGCCCGGCCCTTCTGCTGTGGAACCCAGCGAGGGGTTCATGGGGGAAACCGGGTTTCCCCCATGCTCCCTACATCATGTCCGGCATCCCTCCGCCTGGCATGCCGGCGCCGACCGGGTTCTTCTCCGGCGGCTCGGCGACGATCGCCTCGGTGGTGAGGATGTTCTTCGCGATCGACGCCGCGTTCTGCAGCGCCGAGCGCGTGACCATCGTCGGATCGATGATCCCGGCCTTGACCAGGTCCTCGTACTCGCCGGTCTCGACGTTCAGACCCTGGCCCGCGGGAAGCGAGCGGATCTTGTCGATGACCACCGAGCCCTCGAGGCCCGCATTGTTGGCCAGCTGGCGGACGGGCTCCTCGAGCGCGCGGGTCACGATGAACGCACCCGTCCGCTCGTCACCGTCCTTGGCGGGCTTGATCGCGTCGATCGCGTTCACGAGCGCGACGCCGCCGCCCGGGACGATGCCCTCTTCGAGAGCGGCCCGAGTGGCCTGCAGCGCGTCCTCGACGCGGTGCTTCTTCTCCTTCATCTCCGTCTCCGTCGCGGCGCCGACCTTGACGACGGCCACGCCGCCCGCGAGCTTCGCCAGGCGCTCCTGGAGCTTCTCGCGGTCGAAGTCGGAATCGGTGTTCTCGATCTCGGCCTTCAGCTGCTTGATGCGGGCCTTGATCCCCTCGGAGTCGCCGGCACCGTCGATGATCGTGGTCGAGTCCTTGTCGATCACGATCTTGCGGGCCTTGCCGAGCTGGCTGATCTTCGTGTTCTCCAGCTTCAGCCCCATCTCCTCGGTGATCACCTCGGCGCCGGTGAGGATCGCGATGTCCTCGAGCATGCGCTTGCGGCGGTCGCCGAAGCCCGGGGCCTTGACCGCGACTGCGTTGAAGGTGCCGCGAAGCTTGTTGACGACGATCGTGGCGAGCGACTCGCCCTCGACGTCCTCCGCGACGATCAGCAGCGGCCGACCGGCCTGGATCACCTGCTCGAGCACCGGCAGGATGTCCTTGACCGCCCCGATCTTCTGGTTCGCGACCAGGATGTACGGGTCGTCGAGGACGGCCTCCATGCGCTCGGCGTCGGTGATCATGTACGGCGACAGGTAGCCCTTGTCGAACTGCATGCCCTCCGTGAACTCGAGGTCGAGGCCGAAGGTCTGGCCCTCCTCGACGTTCACGACGCCGTCCTTGCCGACCTTGTCGATCGCGTCTGCGATCACGTCGCCGATCTCCCGCTCGCGAGCCGAGATCGTGGCGACCCGGGCGATGTCCTCCTTGCCCGAGATCTCCTTCGACTGCGTCTTGAGACTCTCGACGACCTGGTCCACGGCGCCCTCGATGCCACGCTTCAGGCCCATGGGGTTGGCTCCGGCCGCGACGTTCTTCAGGCCCTCGCGGACGATGGCCTGGGCGAGAACGGTTGCGGTCGTGGTGCCGTCGCCCGCCACGTCGTTGGTCGCCGTGGCGACCTCGCGGACGAGCTGCGCGCCCTGGTTCTCGAAGACGTCTTCGACCTCGATCTCACGGGCGATGGTGACGCCGTCGTTCGTAATCGTGGGCGCGCCGAACTTCTTGTCGAGCACGACGTAGCGCCCCTTCGGGCCAAGGGTGACCTTGACCGCGTCGGCGAGAATGTTGACGCCTCGCTCGAGCGAGCGACGCGCATCCTCGTTGAACTTCAACTCCTTGTGAGCCATTCAGTTTCCTCCTTCAGGGCGTTTACGCGGTCGCGCCGGCAAGCGCCTTCTTCTTCTTCGAACCCTTCGCGCCGGATGAGGTGACCTTGGCGAGCACGTCCGTCTCGCGCAGGATCAGGACCTCGTCGGCCCCGAGCTTGATCTCGGTTCCGCCGTACTTGGAAAAGATGATCTCGTCGCCTTCCGCGACCTCCATGGGCACGAGCTCGCCCTTGTCGTCGCGATTGCCCGGACCGACCGAGAGCACGCGACCGCGCTGCGGCTTCTCCTTGGCGGTATCAGGGAGGACGATCCCGCTCACCGTCGTCTCCTCGTCTTCGAGGACCTCGACGATCAGGCGGTCGCCCAGTGGCTGTAGATCCATCCAGCCCTCCTTGGGTGACTTTGTGACAGTACTTGGCACTCTTGACTCGTGAGTGCCAGAGCATCATAACGGGTTTGACCCGGGCCGCGCAACGAGGTCGGCCCGCTCCAAGTAACAGTCTGTTACAAAGGTTTGTGTGCGACGGGAGTTCTCGGCCGGCGGGGTGCTCGTGCGGCGGCTGCGCGGGCGCTGGGTGATGGCGGCGATCCGGCCCGGAGGGAAGGCGCCGGGCGTCTGGGCGCTGCCGAAGGGCCTGATCGACGAGGGCGAGCGGCCGGAGGAGACCGCGCTCCGGGAGGTCGCCGAGGAGACGGGGGTCGAGGCGAGGCTCGTCGGGAAGCTCGGCGACGTCCGCTACGTGTACACGTGGGACGGCGAGCGCATCTTCAAGATCGTCAGCTTCTACCTCCTGCGCTACTCGCGCGGGCGCCTCGGGGACCTGCCTCCCGCGGTCGCGCACGAGGTTGCGGAGGCCCGCTGGCTGCCGCTCGGGGAGGCGCCGCGCCTGCTCGCGTACAAGGGCGAGCGCGAGATGGCCGAACGGGCCCTAGCCTCCGTGCACGATCGCCCACTATGATTCCGCGCGCCCAGTGCCAGGAGACGACGACGCCGTGTATGCCCTGAACTTCTACTCACCCATCGTGGCCGACCAGCTGCGGAGCCACCGCAAGACCGCCACGATCCGCCTCGGAGACAAGTCCGGCAAGTACCGGAAGGGCATGATCGTCCAGGTCCTCGCGGGCACGCGCTTCAGCCCTCGCGAGAAGATCTTCGACGCGGTGATCGACAAGATCGAGGTCAAGCTGCTGTCCGATCTCTCGCCGCGCGAGATCGAGCACGACAACCCGGAGATCCGCCGCCCGGAGGAGATGGCGAGCTTCCTGGGCCAGCTCTACAACCGCGAGGTCGGGCCTGACGACCTCGTGACCGTTATCCGCTTCTCCGAGATCCGCGGCTAGCCGCGACGAATCCGCACGCCGAACTGCTCGTCCGGCCGCAGGGCCGCGCCGCACCCTTCGCACTCCACGGCGAACGCCGACGAGAAGCGCGCGTCGCAGGACGGGCAGCGCCAGCGCATCTCGCCGCCGCACTGGGAGCACTCGGCCGGTAGCTCGGGCTCGTTCTCCTCGAAGTACCGCTGCGCCGACCCGCACCGCAGGCAGAAGGCAACCCAATCTCCGAGGGTTTTTCGACGCTCCTCGCGGAGCCAATCAGCGGCCTTTCCCACAACCCGACTGTACCGCTGAGGCGATCGTTAGAGTGAGGCCCCATGGCGATCGCCCGTGAAGCGGAGCCGGTGGGTTCGCTGCAGGAGGTCAAGGAGGCGGGTCTCGACCGCGAGGATCTCCTCGGCGTCTACCGCAACATGTTGGTCACGCGCGGGATCGAAGAGCGCGGCCACATCCTCTACAAGCAGGGGAAGATCCCCGGCTCCTTCTACACGGGCCGCGGGAACGAAGCGGCCGCGGTCGGCGTCGCGACGGCGATGGACGACAACGACGTCGGGACGCCACTCCACCGCGACATGGGCGTCCACATCACGCGCGGAGTCGAGCCGTGGCGCATCATCGCGCAGTACATGGGCCGCGCGGACGGGCCGACGCACGGCAAGGACGGCAACGTCCACATGGCCGACTTGAGACTCGGCCTCCTGGCGATGGTCAGCCACCTCCCGGCGATGCTGCCGGTCGCCGTCGGCTGCGCTCTCGCCTTCCGCATCCGCGAGGAGAAGCGGGTCGCGCTCGGCTGGTTCGGAGAGGGCGCGTCCGCGCGAGGGGACACGCACGAGGCGATGAACCTCGCCGGCGTGCGCAAGCTGCCGGTCGTCTTCATCTGCGACAACAACCAGTGGGCCTACTCGACGCCGACCTACCTCGAGTACGCGACCGCGCACGTCGCCGACCGCGCCGAGGCCTACGGCTTCGACGGAGTGGTCGTCGACGGGACCGACGTGCTCGCCGTCTACCGCGAGACCAAGCGCGCGATCGAGAAGGCTCGCGAGGGCGGCGGCCCGACGCTGGTCGAGTGCCTGACCCTGCGCATGGAGGGCCACGCCGTCCACGACGACGCGTTCTACGTCCCGAAGGACATGTTCGAGCGCTGGGCCGCGAGCGACCCGATCGAGCGCTTCCGCACCTGGCTGCGCGAGCACGCCGAGCTCAACGACGAGGAGGAGGACGAGATCACCTCGGGCGTCAAGAAGCTCCTGAACGACGCGCTCACGAAGGCCGAGGAATCCCCGCTCCCGGACCCGTCGACGCTCGAGGACGGCGTCTTCGCGACACCCGAGGACCTCGACACACCTCACCACAAGTAATGGCTGAAAAGACCTATTTGCAGGCAATTTCCGACGGTCTCCGCCAGGAGATGCGCCGCGACAAGCGCGTGTTCGTGATCGGCGAGGACGTCGGCGTCTACGGCGGCGCGTTCAAGGTCACGCTCGGCTTCCAGGAGGAGTTCGGCCCCTGGCGCGTGATCGACTCGCCGCTCTCCGAGACCGCGATCGTCGGCGGCTGCACCGGGGCGGCGATCATGGGCCTGCGCCCGGTCGCGGAGATGCAGTTCGCGGACTTCATCTCGTGCGCGTGGGATCAGCTCGTCACTGTCGCCGCCAAGCAGCGCTACCGCGCGGGCACGCCGGTGCCGATCGTCGTGCGCCTGCCTTCGGGCGGCGGGTTCTCGGGCGGGCCGTTCCACTCGCAGAACCCCGAGAGCTCGTTCGCGCACATCCCCGGCCTGAAGATCGTGTGCCCGGCGACCCCCGAGGACGCGAAGGGCCTCCTCGTGACGGCGATCGAGGATCCGAACCCTGTCCTCTACTTCGAGCACAAGCACCTCTACCGGCGGATCAAGGCCGACGTGCCCGACGAGCGGTACTCGACGCCGTTCGGCCAGGCACGCGTGCACCGTGAGGGCGACGACGTGTCCGTCATCACCTGGGGCGCGATGGTCTGGACGGCCGAGGAGGCCGCGAACCAGCTCGAGGCCGACGGGATCTCGGTCGAGATCCTCGACCTGCGCACGCTGATCCCCTGGGACAAGGAGGCCGTGCTCGAGAGCGTCCGCAAGACGTCCAAGGCGGTCGTCCTGCACGAGGACACGCATACCGGCGGTTTCGGCGGCGAGATCGCAGCGACGATCGCCGAGGAGGCGTTCGAGGACCTCGACGCGCCGGTCAAGCGGATCACCGCCCCCGACACGCCCGTGCCGTTCTCGCCGCCGCTCGAGAAGGCGTTCATCCCGCAGGCCGACGACGTGGCCGCAGGACTTCGCGAACTGGCCGAGTACTGATGGCCACCACGTCCGCGATCGACGTCGTCATGCCTCAGATGGGCGTCTCCGTCTCCGAGGGGACGATCACGAAGTGGCTCAAGCAGGAGGGCGAGCACATCGCCGCCGACGAGCCGCTGCTCGAGATCTCGACCGACAAGGTCGACACCGAGGTGCCGAGCCCGGGAGAGGGCGTCGTGCAGCAGATCCTCGTCCAGGAAGGCGAGACGGTCGATGTGGGCACCAAGCTCGCCGTGATCGCGCCTCCCGGTCCGGCCGAGGTCGCGCCTGCGGCCGAGCCTGAGCCGGTCGCCGCGGAACCCGAGCCGGAACCGGAGCCAGAGGCAGAGCCCGAGCCTGTCGCCGCAGAGCCTGAGCCTGAGCCTGAACCCGAGCCGGTCGCCGCGGAGCCCGAGCCGGTAGCGCAGGGCACGAACGGCCCGGGAGAGAAGACCTTCGTGTCGCCGGTCGTCGCGCGAATCGCCTCCGAGCACGGAGTCGACGTGGCACAGGTCGCCGGCACCGGTCGCGGGGGACGCGTGACCAAGAAGGACATCCTTGCCTTCGTCGAGTCCGGACCGCCGGCCGCGGCGCCAGCTCAACCCGAGGCGCCCGCCGAGCCCGTCGTTCCGGTCCAGCCCGCCCCTGCCCCCGAGGCGCCCGCGCCTCCGCCACCACCTCCGCCGCCCGTGCCGACAGCGCCGCCGACACCGCCCGCTCCGCCGGCCGCGGCCCCTCCGCCACAGCCCGCGGTCGCCGCGGAGGTCGGCGAGGAGGTTGTCCCGATGAACGCGATGCGCCGCGGGATCGCGGAGCACATGCGCCGCTCGCTCGACACGAGCGCGCACGTGACGACCGTCTTCGAGATCGACATGGCGAAGGTCGTGGCGCTCCGCAAGAGACTGAAGCCCGAGTACGAGGAGAGCTACGGCGTCAACCTGACCTATCTCGCGTTCATCGCGCGGGCGACGATCGAGGCGATCCACAACTGGCCGTGGGTCAACGCCGAGGTCCGCGGCGAGCAGATCGTGATGAAGAAGTACGTCAACCTCGGCATCGCCGTCGCGCTCGAGGGCGGTCAGGGGCTGATCGTTCCGGTGATCAAGAACGCCGAGGGGCTCAACCTCCTCGGCATCGCCCGCGCGATCGTCGACATCGCGGACCGCGCTCGCAACAAGAAGCTGACCCCGGACGACGTCCAGGGCGGCACGTTCACGATCACGAACCCGGGCGGCTGGGGCGCGATCATCGGCACGCCGATCATCAGCCAGCCGCAGGTGGCGATCCTCGACGTCGAGGCGCTCGTCAAGCGGCCCGGTGGTCGTCCAGGACGACGCCGGCGAGGACGTGATCGGCATCCGCCCGATGATGAATCTCTGCCTCTCGTACGACCACCGGCTCGTCGACGGCGCCTACGCGGCCCAGTTCATGAAGGAGCTCCGCGAGAGCCTCGAGAGCTGGGACGAAGGCTCCTACTAGCTCTTCCCGCGACAAGGGCGATATGAGTTCCCTCTCGTGGGAACAGATTCGGCGGCGGCGGCTTGCGCGCAGTCATCTGCTCGCGCGCGCGCCGAGGGAGCGGCTCGTCGACGTGGTTCGCGACGTCTGCGGCGTTCAGGCACAGGTCACGGCGGCCGCGGAGCTCGCGATCAGCGCGCGGATAGACGGAGTGACGCAAGCCGACGTTCGCACCGCGCTCTGGGAGCAGAGGTCGCTCGTGAAGACCTGGACCGTCCGCGGAACGCTCCATCTCCATCCGGCTGACGACCTGCCGATATGGGCGGCGGCCACCCGCGCGGTCGGCCCGCCGTGGTACGAGGCCTACGGGCTGGATGCGTCGCAGGGCGCGGCTGTCCTCGATGCGATCGGGGACGCGCTCGACGGACGCTGCCTCTTGCGGGATGAGCTCGCCGAGAAGGTCGCCCAACGAGTCGGCGAGTGGGCTGGCGAGAGATCGGCTCCGGCTGGGGCCACATCATCGGCTCGGCAGCGGCTTTCGGGAAGCTGTGCCACGGGCCGCCGCGCGGCCCGAAGGTGACGTTCGTGCGAACCGACCAGTGGTCCGGGTGGCGCGAGGTCGACCCCGATGAGGCGCTTGTGGAGGCGTGGCGACGCTACCTTGCCTCGTACGGGCCGGCCGGACACAGCCGAGTTCGCCGAGTGGTTCGGCATCACTGGCCCCGAGGCACGGCGGCTGTTCGAGCCCCTCGAGGACGTCGAGCTCGCGGTAGAGCCATGTCACACTCCCGGCCCGCTGCGGCTGCTGCCGGAGTACGACTGCTACGTGATGGGCTTCCGCGAGCGGGAGCAGCTTGTGCCCGAGCCGGTTCGCGAGCTCCTGAAGAAGCACCCGCGGGGCCGCTTCGAGGGGATCGCCGGCGTCCCCGCGCTGCTCGTCGACGGCATGGTTGCCGGGCTCTGGCGACGGTCGAAGAGAGGCAAGCGGATCGCGATCCTCGTCGAGCCAGCACGGCGTCTGAGCGCGGAGGAGCGACGGCTGCTCGAGACCGAGGTGGAGCGAATCGGGGCGTTCTTCGGCACCGAGCCGGAGCTACAGGTGGGTAGTCTGAGCGCATGAGCCGCGGCTACGTGATGCAGCTCGGCCTGGTGCCGTATGCCGAGGCCTGGGAGTTGCAGCGGGCACTCGCGGGTGCGGTGACGGAGGGCTCGATCCCGGACACGGTCGTCCTGCTCGAGCATCCGCCGGTGATCACGCTCGGGCGTCGCGCGGAGGAGCGCGAGCTCCACGTGCCCGAGGGCGCCGAGGTCGAGATCGTCGAGACCGACCGCGGCGGGAAGTCGACCTACCACGGGCCCGGCCAGCTCGTCTGCTACCCGATCTTCGACCTGCACCGCCACGGCCAGGACGTGAAGCGCTACTGCCGCGACCTCGAGGAGGCGCTGATCCGGACGCTCGCGCCGCTCGCGGTCGAGGCCACCCGAATCGAAGGCCTCACGGGCATCTGGCTCGAGGCACCACCCCGCAAGATCGCGTCGATCGGCATTCACGTCTCGAAGTGGGTCACGACGCACGGCTACGCCCTCAACGTCGACCTCGACCCTGCGCCGTTCACCGAGTGGATCACCGCCTGCGGGCTCGAGGACGCAGCGTTCACGACGATCGCTCGCGAGCTCGGCCGGCCGGTGTCCGTGGACGAGGTCGTTCCCCACGCCGTCGCGGCCCTCGAGGAGGTCTTCGAGCTCGACCTCGAGGAGTCCCCCGCCGAGTTGGCCGAGCACATCGGGTCGCCGCGACGCGTTAGCGTACGCCTATGAGCCTGATCGACAAGATCAAATCCTGGTGGAGCAAGGACGACCTCGAGGTCGCCGAGGAAGAGACGCGCATGTCCGAGAGCGAGCGCGACGTCGCAGAGGAGGACTTCGAGGCGCGGAAGGACGACAGTCAGCTCGAGGGCCATTTCGAAGGTGGCCAGGCCGACTACGAGCGCGACTCAGAGCCAGACTCAGAGCCGCCGAGCTAGGCACGACCGACCCTCTGCTCAGACTCGGTGCCGGTGAACACCGGCCGGCTCGAGACCTTCGCAGACGGCGTCTTCGCGATCGCCGCAACGCTGCTGATCCTGAACGTCGACGCGCAGATTCCCGAGAACGTCCACGACCTCGGGGCCCAGATCCTCGACATCTGGCCGTCGTACCTCGCCTACGCGGTCAGCTTCGTGACGATCGGGATCATGTGGATCAACCACCACACGATGATGGACCAGATCGAGAGGGCGGATCGCCGGTTCCTGATCGCGACGATCGGCCTGCTCATGTGCATCGCGTTCGTCCCGTTTCCGACCCGGATCGTCGCCGAGCACATCCGCGGCGCGGGCGCCCAGGACGCGGCGCTCCTCTACGGGTTCACGCTCGTCGTGACCGCGATCATGTTCAACGTCAACTGGTTCTACGCGTCCCGTGGCCGGCGGCTTCTCCGCGCTGACGCCGACTCGGCGATCGTCAGCGGGATCACCCGCAGCTACCTCCCGGGCCCGTACATCTACCTCGGCGCGACGCTCGTGGCGTTCGCCAGCCCGAGGGCCAGCGTGATCCTGTTCATGGCGATCGCGCTCTTCTACATCGTCGAGAGCTCGATCTTCGGCACCAACGAAGCCGGCCTCTAGACTTCGGCTGATGGAGCGCTCTCTGCCCGTCGCCGAGCGGCCGCGCAGGCCCGAGTGGATGAAGGTGCGCGCGCCGAGCGCGGACTCGCGCTACTTCGACGTGCGCAAGCTCCTGCACGGCGCGAGCCTGAACACGATCTGCGAGGAGGCCCGCTGCCCGAACATCGCCGAGTGCTGGGGCCGCGGCACGGCCACGTTCCAGATCCTCGGCGACACCTGCACGCGCGCCTGCCGCTACTGCTACGTGCACTCGGGCAAGCCCGACGGACCGCCGGACCCGCTCGAGCCGCTCAGGCTCGCCGCGGCGGCCGCGCAGATGGACCTCAAGCACGTCGTCGTGACCTCCGTCGACCGCGACGATCTCCCTGACCGTGGGGCCGGCCACTACGCGGCGACGATCCGGGCGCTCAAGCGCAAGCTGCCCGACGCCTCGATCGAGATCCTGACGCCGGACTTCCTCGGGCTGCGAGGAGGAGGCGCTCGAGACGGTGCTCGCCGAGCGGCCGGACGTCTTCAACCACAACATCGAGACCGTGCGGCGCCTCCACGCGCGGATGCGCGGCGCCAAGGCCTCGTACGACAAGGCCCTCTGGCTGCTGCGGCGCGCGAAGGAGGTCGCGGACTACCCGGTGCTGACGAAGTCCGGGATCATCGTCGGGCTCGGCGAGACGAACGACGAGGTCGTCGAGACGATGCGCGACCTCCGCGGGCACGGCGTCGACGTGGTCACGATCGGCCAGTACCTGCAGCCCAGCTCGAAGCACGCGAAGATCGACCGCTGGGTGCACCCCGACGAGTTCCGTTGGTTCCGCGAGCAGGGCGAAGCGCTCGGCTTCGGCTCGGTCTTCTCCGGGCCGCTGGTTCGCTCGAGCTACCGGGCCGACGAGCAGCGTCACGCGGCCGAGACAGGTCGCGGCGCGGTCGCCTACTGAAGGGGGAACCAGCGATGAACGGTCACCGGATGAACCTGGGTGACCTCTCAGACGGCATCGCAAGCGATGCCTCAGGTCCGCAGCTCCTACCGGGCGGACGAGCAGCGCCACGCGGCCGAGACCGGCCGCGGCGCCGTCGCCTACTGAAATAGACGAGGGCCGCCCGAAGGGCGGCCCTCTCCACGGCCTGCTGGGTGCGGCCTGGCTTAGTGGCTCAGCTTCATCCTCCAGATGCCCTGCGAGTGCGTCGCGGCGAACAGGAGCCGCTTGCAGTGGCCGGGACCCATGCAGCGTCGGCTCGCGGTTGGAGGGCTGGATCGCGAGGTGCATGATCTCGTAGTTCGGCATGCCCTTCGTGACGTGCCAGCTACGCTCCGTCGTGGTTCCCGCGGAGGACGCCGAAGTCCGTGCCGACGTACAGCGTGTTCGTCGCGTCGTCACGGACGACGTCGCTCACCGGCAGGTCGCCGTCCGAGAACGGCGTCGGGAACGCCGAGGCGCCGCTCTCCACGTTCAGGTTCGTGAAGGTTCCCGAACCCGGAGCGGAGCCGTTCTCCCAGACGCTGAACACGTGACCGGGAGTTGTGGGCGTGACGGCGTTGTAGCCCGAGTAGCTGACCCAAGCGTGATCCGGGTGATCCGGATCGACGTAGATCGAGCTCGGGTACCGCGTCGGCGAGCTGCCCGACGTCGAGCTGTCGATGCGATGCCACGTGGTCGTCGCCGGGTCGCTCGCATCCGCGTTGTGCGTCACGAAGATGCGTCCGGGTCCGGTGGCCGCCCACATCGTGCCGTGGTCGGCACCGTCGCGGGCGATCCACGAGATCACGCCGCCGGCCCTGTCGGTCCCGTACACCGTGCCGGTCAGATCGCCGGGCTGGTTGATGCACGTACGGCGTCGCCGTCGTGGCGTCGCCGTCGCAGTACGGGCCGCCGAGCGGGCGGTAGTCGCCGCAGTTCGGATCGGCGCCGGAGGTAACGAACTCCGCGCAGTTCGCCTCGTAGAAGGCGATGTCCGGAGTCGTGTCCTGCGGAACCGCGCCCGGATGGCCCGCGCCGAAGGCCCAGGTCCGCCAGACGTGCTTCGCGCCCGAGTAGATCGGGTGCGTTCCCGGAACCGGGTTCGGATCCGCGACCTGCGGCCAGTAGAACGCGGGGTTCTCGCCGCTGTTGACAACCGGAGCGGACGAGATCACCCACCGCTCGGGATCGCCGTTCTCGAAGTTCGAGTCGCTGAAGCCGCTCGTGAACTCGTTGAAGCGCCACGTCGGCTCCGTCGCGTCGTAGCCGGCGTTCCCACCGTCACCGTAGATGACCTGGCGTGGAACGTGTTGCGATCGCAGTTGTCGAGGTTCGACCACGTGCCGTTGTCCTGCGTCCCGCCCATGACCTCGCACGACTTGAACGGGTTGATGGCCACGTTGATGAACTGGAGCGTGCTGCTCAGCTTCTTGTCGACGTGGCTCAGCTCCGTCGGAACCCGCGAGAGGAGCCGCTTGCAGGCGGCGTAGCTGCCCGAAGCCGGCGGCAGCGGCGTTCCGCCGTTACGGAACGGACTGTCGCACTGCGCCGAGATGTCGGCGAAGTTTCCAGTCGTTCGGATGATCCCGCCGTCCGAGCTCTCGAAGATCTGGGTCGGATTGCCGGGGTTGATGATGACCTCGTGCTGGTCGGGATGGATCCCGTTGGGTGCGTTGACGCAGCCCTGGTCGAAGTAGGGCGCGTAGGCGCACCACGACGGATGGCTGATCGTGCGCGTCGTATGACAGGTCGGTGAACGTGCGCATGCTTCCCGCGCCCGTCGCCGAGCCGTCGGGATCGCCGGCGGTGTTCGAGTAGAGCACTTCGCGGCCGTTCGAGCGGCCGTTCCCGCAGCCGACTCCGTTGGTGTCACACGGCTGCTCGCCGTACTGGTTCGAGCCGATCACGTAGACCGTGTCGGGCATCCCGTGCGGCGTGTAGACGTCCTCGTCGTACCAGCACTGCCCGGTGCAGAAGTCGTCCGTGGCGAAGTACGGGTCGCCGGTCGTCTTCGAGGTCAGGTTCTGCCAGCCGTTGTAGACGGCCGGGAACGTGTGCGTCGCGGCAACGGGCGGAGTCGCGCCCGCGGCCTGCGTGGCCAGCAGAGCGGCTGCCGACTGGTTGGCGTTGTCGAGGCGCCAGAAGTTCGACGCCAGCGGGCCCGCGATACCGCCCCCGTTCTGCGTGCCCTCGGTCAGGTAGATCCGCGTGTGCATGTTCTTGACCGTGAGGGCGAACATCGCCCGGTCGATCCCAGCGCCCTGGTTGAACTGCGGCGCGAAGACCTGGTTGAACGACGTCGCCGAGGCGCCCGAGTCGCGGCGCCACACGCCGGCGTCGAACGCCGCCACGTAGACCGTGCCCGGGTCGAGCGGGTCGAGCCCGACATCGGTGATCCCGAACGACTGCGGGCCCGGGTCCGGCTTCGTTGCCGTTCCAGACCTCGGTGAACGTCTTGCCGCCGTCCCACGACTCGTAGAGGCCGGGCTCGTTCGCGCCGGGCTCAACGCGCGTGGTGCCGCCGGCGCCGATCACGTGCGAGAGGCCGCGGACGGCCTGCGCCGAGCCGACCAGGAGGTGCTTGTTGTTGGTCGGGTCGACAATGATCCCGCTGATCGCGCGACCGAGGAAGGCGTCGGTGCCGGGGTTCACGCACGTGTACGTAGCGTTGTTGACGCACGTGTCCTTGAGCTTCTTCCAGTGCTCTCCGCCGTCGGTCGACTTGTAGATGCCGACGCCGGCCTCGCACCCGGACGAGCAGCGGTTCGGCTCGCCGGTGCCGAGGTAGAGCGTGTCGTCGTCGTTCCCGTTCCCGTTGCCATTGCCGTTGTTGCTCCAATGCTTGCCGCCGTGCTTGTCGCCCGGCGCGAGCACGAGCGTCCCGACGGAGTTCTGATCGAGATCCTCGGGGCTCATCTGCTCCCACACCGGATTCGGAACCGTGGCGTTGTTGGTCATCCAGACGCCGGCCCCGGAGACGCCCGCCCAGACCCGACACCTGTTCCACTTGCAGTCCGGGTCGGCCACGAGCTGCACCGTGCGGCTCGCGGTGTTGTTCGTCGCTCCAGAGAAGGAGATGACGCCCGGCTGGGTCGCGTTCACGCGCGGGCCGAACTGCTTCCACTTGTTGCTGTCCCATAGGAACGTGTGCCCGCGGCGGACGCGACGGGAGTCGGCCTTCTCGATCCGGCCGAACGTCCTCTTCGCCCGCTGCACGATCGCCGGCGCAATCGACTTTGCCGGGTACGTGCGCATCGCAGACAGGTAGCCCTCGTAGCTGTTAGGCCCAAGTCCGGCCTTTGCCTCCGCGGCTTCCTCGGAGCCCCCGGCCTTCGGCGTGATTGCCGCCCCCGGCCCGGTCGATCGCCCGGCCAGCAAGACCAGGAACAAGGTCAGCCCGATGGCCAGCACGAACACGGCCGTCAAGGCACCTACACGAACTCGAGTCATCTCTCCCCCTGACTGACGGATACGACTGTTGTCATCTCTGTCTCTCCCCACGTCCTGCTCCAGTTCCTGGCCGCGATGCTTGGCCCAGCGAGCCTGTGCCGCCTTGCGTGCGCTCTCGGAGCGCTCTTCCTTCGTCATCTTGGCGGCGCGCGCCTTGCCACCCTTGAGACCACCACGGCGGCCAAGCTCGACCGCGATCGGGTCCTTGCCGTTCTCGTCGGGTGTACGGGTGCGCTCAGGCATAAACCGAAGGCAGACGGACGTTTATATGCCTCTCTAGATCAGAAAGTCAAGCGCAGTGCGATGTCCCTAACCGCTCACGCATGCGCGCGAACCGCTCACGCATGCGAGGGCCTGCGAGGTCTGCTAGCGGACTGCGGCGCCGGCGTCCACGAGCCCCGCGCCGTACGCGTCCGAGAAGTCGATCGGGTCGGACTGATCGACGTGGCAGAACCCGTTGAAGCACGGCGTGCCGTCGAGCGCCGGGGCGAGGTTGTCCGCGTCGTTCGGCCCCATCCAGTTGGTCATCCGCGTGCGCGCGGTGTCCTGGAGCCGCGCGACGAGCGCGTTGGGGCGGTTCCGGAGGTTCTTGCGGGCCGAGAGCACGAGCGCCGCGACGCCGGCCGCGTTCGGCGAGGCCTGGGAGGTTCCCTGGAGCCAGCCGAAGCCCTGCCCGCCGAGCTTGAAGCACGCCGAGTTGAACAGCGCGGCCTCGTAGGGGTCGGTGCAGATCAGTCCGCGGGCCGCGAGGGCGCCGAACGAGCCCCAGCCGCCGTAGAGGATGTCGCCGTCGCCACCGTCGTAGAGCGGGATCTCGTACCGGCGCGCGCCGCCCGGTGCGGCAAGGTCGACGCGCGAGCCGTAGTTCGAGTAGTAGGCGAGCTGGTCACGCGCGCCCACGTGCTTGCGCCAGCGCAGCGGGACGTCTGCCGGCGCTGCGCCGATCGCGTTTGCGGTGGCTGAAACCATCGTCACTCCGGGGAGCCCGGCCGGAACCTCGAGCAGCCCGCGCAGGTCGTAGTTCGCGAGATCGGGGTCGCCAGGCGTGGCCGTCGCGAACCCCTCGGGGCCGTAGGTGACCTGGCCGACGCCCTCGAGCGACTCGTCGCCGAGCGCCACTTCGACGCGGTCGATCCGGACGTGCTCGTTGCCGGCGGACGAGAAGAGTGCAATCCCGTGCGCGCGGCAGTAGTCCATGACATCGCTGAGCAGGAGGTAGACCTGCTGGTCGTCCGGGTTCGACGGGTCGAGGAAGCCGCCGAAGGACATGTTCACGATGTCGACGTCGCGCGAGGAGCACGCGTCCACGATTCCGGAGACGATCCAGCTCGTCAGCCCGCCGAGGCCGGCCGCGAGAACCTTGTAGGAGGCGACACGCACGCCGGGGGCGACGCCGTTCGAGGCGAAGCCGTTCGCGTCGCCGGCGATCCGGCTCGCGACCCAGGTGCCGTGGCCCTCGAAGTCGGTGTTGCGGCAGTCACGCAGCGAGGACGGGTCGATCAGGCCTGCGTCGACCATGGCCTGCAGGTCGTCGCAGTCGACGAAGTTGCCGCCGAGCCTGTCGGCCAGCTGATCCCTGAGCTCGCGATGCTGCGCCTCGACGCCCGTGTCGACGACCGCTACGACGACGCCGTGGTCGCCGGTCGTCTTCTTCCAGGCGGAAGGAACGTTCATCCGGTTGTCGTCCCACTGGAGGATGCCCTCGGGGTTCGTGACGCCAAGGAAGGAGGGGAAGTCGTGCCAGGGGTCGGGGAAGTCTCTGCCCGGATGCCAGTCGAAGTCGGGCGCTCTAGAGAAGTCATGGCCGCCGCGCTCGCGATGGTTGTTGCTGAGCAGCACGTCGGGGAAGGCCGACGTCACGTCGGAGTCACGGTTCACGCGCGCGAGGAAGCCGCTCGAGCGGGGCACGACCGCCATCGCGTCGACCTCGACTCAGGTCGGCGACGACGACAGCGCCCGCCGCGTTGACCGACGCGCGCATCTCGGCGGGCGTCGTCCCGTGCTGGAACCGGACCACGGTGACGCCGAACGGGTTGCCGGCAGCGGTCGCCGATCCCGCTACCGCAAGTGCGGCGCCGAGCACCGCAAGGAGAAGGCTGAGCCGCTTCACCGCTACCTCATTCGGCAAAGGGCCGGTTTTCCTTCATCACCCCTTTTCGGGAACGCGAAGAAGCCCGCCGAAGCGGGCCTCTTCTGTCCTGCAGCCTGGAACTGACGCTACGGGGTGACCGTGAGCGTCTGCACCACCTGGGCGATTCCAGGCGTCTGGTCTGACGTCATCGCCGCGGTCGTGTCGTACGTGTCCCGTCTTCTTCGACGAGGCGTCGTACGTGATGTCCGCGGTTCCGCCGGCCGTTGGGCCCGAGGCGAGAACTGCCCACTCCGTGTTGTTTGCGGGAGTGACCAGGTTCTTGCCGCTCGTGCCGTCACGGTTCTCGGCGCCCGAGTTACCACCCGAGCCCGGATCCGGCGTTGCCGTGTTGCCGTTCTCGATACGTGATCGTGATCTCCTCGCTAGCAGGAGTCGTCCCGATCTTGAACCACATCTGGAACGTGTGCGTGGTGGCGTTGCTGAAGTTCTTCACTGCAGCGTAATCGACCACCAGCCACGTGCTGACGCCGTCGGTGAGGGTGCCGATGCGAATCGCGCCCCCGGCCGTCGGGTTCATGTCGTTCCAGAGCGGAGCAATCACGTTGTTCGGCACCGCTGCGTTCGGGAAGTTCTGCGGTGTGAACTGGATGTCCGAGCTGGTGCCGCCACCGATCACGACGTACCCGTTCGAGACGATGCCGATCCGCGTGTAGGGCTCGCCGCCGTACGTAGAACGTGGGCACGTTGAAGTTCGTGATCGTGTCGTCGCCGACACCGGCGATCGGCGCGATTCCGAACAGCCGACAGCGGCAGGTAGCCGCCGGCGGGTCCGGTCGTCGAGCTGATCGCGTTGATCTGCGGCGGGATAGCTGGGCTCAGCGTCCCGCTCCACTTCACGCCGTCACCGTGGTGGATCAGGCTTGCACCGGCCGACGGGTTCGAGTAGTCGAGATTGTCGTCACCCGTGATCTCGACGTTCGTGTTGGCCGGCGACTTGGAGAAGTTGGCCACGCTCGCCGTGCAGTGCGACTTCCCGGTCTTCTTCTTGAAAGACAGCGGTGCACACGTGTGCGTGAGCGTCACAGCTCCCTGCTTCTTGACCCAGGCAACCGGCATGCGCACCGAGTTCGTGTGCCATGCCTTCGGGTCGAGCGTGATCTCGCCGAAGTACTGGCCCTGGTGCCTGCTTCGGGGCACTGATCGTGACCCAGAACACCAGCGGCTTCCACTTCGTGGCGACGAGGTACTTGTCGCCCTTGCCCGGGCCGTTCTTGCCCGGCTTGTGGTCGGAGACGATGATGCTCGATCCGGCCGGAGCGTCGGTGCTCCACGCGGAGGACCTGCGTCCTGTGCGAGACGTTGATCGCGACGCGCTTCGTCGTGATCTCGCCGGCCATCGTCGTGGCGTTGATGCTCGCCATGTTCAGGTCGATCCGGTGCAGCGGGTCAGCTCCGGCTGCGACGAAGTCCGCGTACTTCTCGTCGAAGACGAGCGTCGGCTTGACCGCGCGGTTTGCGCGGATCGAGCCTGCACCGTCGTCGAACGGAGTCGCCGGGGTGACGCCGTCTTCCTTCACGACGTCCTCCTCGGCGGAGGTCATCAACGCGGACTTGATCATCGCGGGCGTCCACGCACGGGTGAGCCGCCTTGACCAGCGCCGAGACGCCGGCCGCGTGCGGGCTCGACATCGAGGTACCCGCGATTGCCTGGTAGAGGTTGCCCGGCGGTCCGTTGACGGTGCCGGTCGGCTGCGGCGTCATGCCCGCGAGCACCTGAATGCCCGGAGCGGTGACGTCCGGCTTGATCCAGTCGCCGAGCGGGCCACGCGACGAGAAGGCCGCCATGACGTCGGCCTGCGTCGGAGTTGCCACGCCCTGCGCGAACGTCGCCATCACGTTGGTGTGCGTGTTGACGAAGTTGAGCAGGTCCGTGTTGGCCCGTTAGTCGTGGATCGCCGGGAGCCATTGGTTGTCGGTCTCGACGTCCTGGTTGACCGTGTTGTAGAGGATCATCCCGGCCGCGCCGCCCTGCGGCGACGTTGAAGCCCTTGTCAACGCGGGCATTGACGCCGCGCTGGCACATGACGATCTTGCCGGTCGCAGCGCCTGCACGTCAGCGTGGACTGGCAGAGCGCGTCCTCACCCGGGATGCTCTGGGAGAGAACGACGGGCGTCGGCGAGCTGATCCCGTCCGTCAGCGTCACGCCGTCCTTGTCGAACGTCGCGCCGCCGTCGGCGGTCAGATGAAGCGTCGACGTGAAGAAGCGCGGACCGGTCGAGGCACCGACCGTGGTCGTCCAGGGGCCGCCGTGATCCGACGTCCCTGCACCCGGACCGGCGTTGCCGGCCGAGGCGTTGACCGAGATCCCCGCGTTCGTCGCGTCGAGGAATGCGAGCTCGACCGGGTCGGAGTACGGCTGTGCACCGCCCGAGATCGAGAAGTTGATGACGTTCGCGCCGTCGGCGATCGCCTGCGCGACAGCCGAGACGGAGTCGGAGCTGAAGCAGCCCTGATCCAGGCAGACGCGGTACTGGATCACGCGCGCGCCTGGAGCGATCCCGCACACCGGGCCCACGCTCGACGCCGTAGAGCATCGCCGAGTCGACGCACGTCGCCTGCGGCCGTGGTCGTGGTGTGGGTGCCGTGTCCTTCCGAGTCACGCGCGGAGCACTGCTGCGTGGCGTTGTTGCAGAACTCGCCCGGAAGGGCTCCGATGTTCGCCATGTAGGTAGCGGTCTTGGCATACGCGCCGATCAGCTTGTCGTTGCACGTGAACGTCGGGCCGAGGTGCGCCACGTCGCTCCCGTCGCCGAACTGACAGCCGAACGAGCCGGACACGGGCGGAAGGCCCTTGTCCGCGAGCATCGGGTGCTCGGGCCACACGCCGGTGTCGATGACGCCGACGATGACGTTCTGGCCCGCGTGCACCTTGCCACCCAGCCTCTTCCAGACCTTGCGTGCTCCGATCCACTCGGTGTTGTCGTCGAGCGGCTGGCGGAGGGAATCCCGCTGCACCGCCGAGACACCGCGGACCGAGAGCAGCTTGCTGATCTGGTTGGCAGGCACGCGCGCTGCGACGCCGCCGTACACGTGCGGAACGCCGTTCCGAAGCGAACGCCCGGAACCGCGCTGTGGATCCTCCCGCTGATCTGCCCGGTCAGCCGTTGCGCGTAGCGGTTGTACTTCGCCACGGCGACCTTGTTCGCGCGGAGGCTCTTGCCGGTCACCCGCGGTAGTCCAGCGCCTCGTCGAGGACAGCCTCCTCGACACCCGCGTCGCGCGCGACCTCGCGCAGGGAGCGGCCCGAGGAGGCTGCCTCCTGGACGATCTCGGTCGCCTTGTCGTAGCCGATGTACGGGTTGAGCGCGGTCGCCGCAGAGAGGGTCAGCTCCGCGTAGCGCTCACAGGTCTCGCGGTTCGCCTCGATCCCCTCGATGCACTTCTCGGCGAACAGCCGCGAGGCGCTCGCGAGAAGGGTGATCGAGTCGAACAGGTTGCGGGCGAGGAGCGGCACGAAGACGTTCAGCTCGAAGTGCCCCTGCAGGCCGCCGACGGTGATCGCCGCGTCGTTGCCGATCACCTGCGCCGCGACCTGCGTCACGACCTCGGGGATGACCGGGTTGACCTTGCCGGGCATGATCGAGCTCCCCTTCTGCAGCTCGGGGAGGACGAGCTCGCCCAGGCCCGCTCGCGGGCCCGAGCCCAGGTAGCGGACGTCGTTCGCGATCTTGGTCAGCGACACCGCGATGGTCTTCAGCGCTCCCGAGGTCTCGACCAGAGCGTCACGGGCGGCCTGGGCCTCGAACGGGTCGGCCGGCGCCGAGATCTCGAGCCCGGTTTCCTCCTGCAGTCGCGCGCGCACGCGCGAGGCGAACTCCGGGTGCGTGTTGAGGCCGGTGCCGACGGCAGTGCCGCCAAGCGGGATCTGGCCGAGCCGCGGAAGCGCATCGTCGACCCGCGCGATCCCTTGCCGGACCTGAGCCGCGTAGCCCGCGAACTCCTGGCCGAGCGTCACGGGCACGGCATCCATCCAGTGCGTGCGGCCAGACTTGACGACGTCCTCGAGCTCGCGCGCCTTCGCCTCCAGCGCCGAGGCGAGGCCGTCGAGCGCTGGACGGAGGTCGGAGGTGATCTGGTCGAGTGCGGCCAGATGGACCGCCGACGGAAAGACGTCGTTCGACGACTGCCCCATGTTCACGTCGTCGTTCGCGTGGACGTCGTCGCCGGCGAGGGCCGCCAGCACCTCGTTGGCGTTCATGTTCGAGGAGGTGCCAGAGCCGGTCTGGAAGACGTCGATCGGAAACTGGTCGTCGAGCTCGCCGGAAGCGACGCGGTCGCCCGCAGCCGCGATCCGCTCGGCTTTGTCTGCGTCGAGTAGCCCGAGCTCGGCGTTCACCCGCGCGGCGGCGGCCTTGATGCGCCCGAGCCAGCGCGCAACCGGAGCCGGGATCGGCTCACCGGAAACGGGGAAGTTCTCGACCGCCTTGCGCGTCTCGGCACCCCACAGCTCGTGCTGCGCTTCGGTTGCCATGTGCGCTGTCGAGTGTACTCAGGCGGCGTGGAGCCGGCGGCTCTCGGGCGGGCGGATTCGCAGTCGCCGGCGGAGGGCTTCGTCAAGGGTCAGCGACGGGGCCCAGCCGAGATACCCGCACCGCGGGCAGTCGCCCTCGTCGACACGATCACGCGAGGTCTTGTTCACGAGCCGCGCTTCACCGCAGCGGAGGCATTCGACCTGAAAGTGGGCCATCTCACGATGGAGATCGTCCGAACCGGCGGCTGCCTTAACCCTTAGTCGGTCGAGTACTTCGGCTGGACCTTCTCGCCGCGGATCGCAGCGATCGCGTTGTTGGCGGCGATCGCGGCCTCGCCCATGCCGATCGTGATCAGCGTGATCTTGCCCGGGTAGCCGGCCACGTCACCCGCGGCGTAGACGCCCGGGAGGCTGGTCTCGCAGGTCGTCGGCTCGATTTTGATCTGACGCTTGCCCTCGAGCTCGAGACCCCACTCCGCGATCGCGCCGAGGTGGGAGTGGAAGCCGAGCAGTGTGATCAGCGCCTGGCAGTCGACCTGCTCGTTCTCGCCGGTCTTGGTGTTCTCGATCGTCACCGCCTGGATGCTGCCGTCGCCGTGGACGTCGCGCACCTCGCACGGCGTCATGATCCGGACGCGGCCCTCGCCCTCGAGCGCGCGGGCCTCGTTGACCGACGACTCGAGCGCGCGGAAGTTGTCCCGCCGGTGGACGAGCGCGATCGGCGGGCGGGCGGTGTCCTGGAGCCCGAGCGTCCAGTCGAGCGCCGAGTCGCCGCCGCCGACGATCACGCACGTCAGGCCGTCGAAGACCGCCTTCTCGCGCACGAAGTAGTGAAGGCCCTTGCCCTCCCACTCGTCGATCCCCTCGACGCCGAGCTTGCGCGGCTCGAACGCTCCGTGGCCGGCCGTGATGATCAGTGCCCGCGAGAGGTAGGGGCCGCCCTTGTCGGTGCCGACCGCGAGCAGCTCCTCGCCGTTCTCGCTCACGCGCTCGAGCGACTGCACCTCCTCGCCGAGCCGCACGTCCGGCCCGTACTGGAGCCCCTGCTGGGCGCAGAGCTCGATCAGCTTCGTGCCCATGATCTTCGGGTGGCCGGCGACGTCGTAGACGTGCTTCTCGGGGTAGACCGCTGCGACCTGGCCGCCGAGCTGCTCGAGGCTCTCGACGATCCGGACCGAGGCGTCGCGGTGACCGGCGTAGTAGGCGGCGGCGAGCCCGGTCGGGCCCGCGCCCAGGATCATGATGTCGACGACGCCGTTCTCGCTCACGCGATCGGAATGCTAACCACGGCCTCCTCGGAGCCGACCGCAACGCGTCACATCTGGGCGATGACTTCGCAAACCTCGGCGCTCATGAAGACGGCGGGCGCCTCCGGCATGTCCCGCAGCGAGTTGAAGACGGTCTCGGCAGCTCGCGCATCAGCCTCGGTCTCGAACAGCCAGAACGATTGCTGGATCAGCTTGCCGCCATCGTCGACAGCGCGAGCCCAGTAGGCACTCTTGCTGCCGGACATGCCTCCGACCAGACCTGGGCCGTGCTCGCGCGCCATTGCCGCAGTCTCCTCTTCGTGGCCAGGCTTGATCTCGACGCGACCAACGAGTGCGTACATCGAGCGCTCCTTTGACGGTTGAGCGAGATTCTGCCCGGCGCCGCGCTACGGCGTTGGAGACCGGACTCCGTCTAGTGACAGGAACCGCAGCCCGCGTCTGCAGCGTTCTCGGGGCTCTCGCCCTCCTCCACCTGGAAGGAGTGGCCGCAGCCGCACGAGCCGGAGACGTTCGGGTTGTTGATCGCGAAGCCCGCCTGCAGGCCCTCGACCCAGTCGATCTCGGTGCCGGCGAGGTAGGGCGCGCTGAGCGGGTCGACCACGACGGGGACTCCGAAGCTCTCGAGCTCATGGTCGCCCTCCTGGGCCCCCCGGTCGAAGCCGAGCGCGTACTGGAACCCGGAGCAGCCGCCGCCCTGGACGGCGATGCGCAGAACCGCGGCCTCGCCCTCCGGCTCCTCGGCCATCAGGTCGGTGATCTTGGTGGCCGCGGTCTCGGTCAGCGCGACGAGGGTGGCCGGACGCTCGGTGATCTCCATCGCGCTCATCGTAGCAACGTCGCCCGACCGCCCGAATCACCCTTCGGGAGCACTAGCTTGTAACAGCTGCCTCACGCTTGGTTGAGCCGTTTTCCTCCTCGCTCGTGAGTCTCGGTGAAGTGCTAAGTTCCGGCTCGCTCGACACGGGAGGATCGCGGTGCTTGACAGCTGGTTGGCCTTCCTCATCTACGGGGTGTTCGCGCTCGCGATTCCGGTCTCCATGGTGACCATGTCGTTCGTCTTCGCGACGCGCCCTCGCAGGCGCACCCGGGCGCGCACGATCCCGTTCGAGTCGGGCGTCTCCAAAGGCCCGCCGAACCAGAACCGCTTCACAGTCAGCTTCTACCTGACGGCGATGCTCTTCATCGTCTTCGACATCGAGGTCGTGTTCCTCTACCCGCTCGCGGTGATCCTCAAGGATCTCGCCTGGTTCGCGTTCTTCGAGTTCCTCTTCTTCCTGGCGATCCTCGCGGTGGCCTACATCTACATCTGGCGCAAGGGGGCACTCAATTGGCAGTGAAGAAGAGTCAGAAGCGCCTCGCCGACTACGGGCTGAACTCCGAGCGGGTCCTCTGGAAGGGCAAAGGCCCGGGCGTGTTCGAGGACGAGCTCGGCGAGCTCGAGGACAAGCTCGGACTGACGACCGTCGAGAAGGCCGTCACCTGGGCGCAGGGCAGCTCGATCTGGCCGGACACGTTCGGCCTCGCGTGCTGCGCGATCGAGATGATGTCGATCGTCTCCGCGCGCTACGACATCGCGCGCTTCGGCGCCGAGGTGTTCCGCTCGTCGCCGCGCCAGGCCGACCTGCTGATCGTCTCTGGGCGCGTCGCGCACAAGATGGCCGCGCCGCTGCGCCAGATCTACGACCAGATGCTCGAGCCGAAGTGGGTGATCGCGATGGGCGCGTGCGCGAGCTCGGGCGGGATGTTCAACAACTACGCAGTGCTGCAGGGGGTCGACAAGATCGTCGCGGTCGACATCCACGTGCCCGGCTGCCCACCGCGGCCGGAGGCGCTCGTCGAGGGGATCGTGCGGCTCCAGGAGAAGATCAAGGCAGGCGTGCCGCCGGCCTACGAGATCCGCGGGGTGGCTAGTTGAGTTACGAGGCCGTCCCCGGCCTGGTCGAAACCCGCGACGCGCACGGCGAAATCACGATCGTGGTCGACCCGGCAAGCCTGGTCCAGGCCTGCACATACCTGCGCGACACCGAGGGCTTCAACTTCCTCTCGGACGTCGCCTCCGCCGACTACCTCGGGTGGGGGGAGCACGGTGTTGCCGGCTACATCGGGACGGCCGGCGGCCGTGACCTGAACCGGCCCGGGTCGTCGGGGCTCGAGCGGCTTCCGGACCCGAAGCCCAAGCGTTTCTCGATGAGCTACCACCTGCTCGCGATCCCCGCCGGCAGGCGCGTGCGCGTCCAGACCTGGCTGGACGAGGCCGAGCCGGTGCCAAGCGTCGTCCCGGTCTGGCCCACCGCGGACTGGCACGAACGCGAGGCCTACGACCTGATGGGGATCAACATCGACGGCCATCCCAACCTCTCGCGGATCCTGCTCGAGGACGACTGGGAGGGCCACCCGCTGCGCAAGGACTACCCGATCGGCGGCGAGCCGGTCCGGTTCTCGGGGGAGGAGTAGAACATCATGGCGATCGCCTCCGAGAGGCCGCGGATCTACGAGGGCACGCGCATCCCCTCGCCGATCCCGACGAGCCTGCTCATCCCGGAGCAGCTACAGGGCTCGGAGGACATCCTCCAGGTCAACTTCGGCCCGAACCACCCGTCGACGCACGGCGTCCTCCGGCTCGTGGTCGACCTCCACGGCGAGACCGTGGTCGGGCTCCGCGCGGTCGTCGGCTACCTGCACACGGGCTTCGAGAAGAACATGGAGGCCAAGACGTGGTGGAAGGCGATCACGTACCCCGAGCGGATCGACTACCTCTCCTTCCAGAACAACGAGCTCGTCTTCGTGCTCGCGATCGAGGAGCTGCTCGAGCTCGATGTCCCGCAGAAGGCGACCTGGATGCGCATGTGCCTCTGCCGAGCTCAACCGGATCCACTCGCACCTCGTGTGGCTCGGGACCGCCGCCCTCGAGCTCGGGGCGATCTCGATGTTCTGGTACTGCTTCCGCGAGCGCGACCAGATCCTCGACCTCTTCGAGATGGTCACCGGGACGCGCATGCACACGCGCTACTTCCAGGCGGGCGGCCTGGCCGAGGACATCCCGCGCGGGTTCTACCCCGACGCGCGCAAGTTCGTGGACTGGATGCCGAACGCCGTCGACGACTACGAGGCGCTCGTCGACCAGAACGAGATCTGGCTCGAGCGGACGAAGGGCATCGGGCTCCTCTCGGCCGAGGACGCGATCGCGCTCGGGCAGTCGGGACCGGTCCTGCGCGCGTCAGGGGTCGAGTGGGACCTCCGGAAGGCGCAGCCGTATCTTGCGTACGACGAGGTCGACTTCCGCGTGCCCACGTACGGAAACGGCGACGTCTGGGACCGGTACAAGGTGCACATGGACGAGATGCGGGAGTCGACCCGCATCGTCGGCCAGTGCCTCGACCGGCTCGAGGAGATGGAAGGCGAGCCGTGGATCGCGGACGACCGCAAGGTCGTGCTCCCGCCGCGCGAGGAGCTGCACACCTCGATGGAGTCGCTGATCCACCACTTCAAGATCGTCACCGAGGGCTACCGCGTGCCCGAGGGAGAGGTCTACGTCACGGTCGAGTCGCCGCGCGGCGAGCTCGGCTGCTACGCGGTCTCGGACGGCGGGCCGCGGCCGTGGCGCGTGAAGTTCCGGGCGCCGAGCTTCGTCGCGCTCGAGGCGACCGCGACCTGTATGTCGGACGCCCTGATCGCGGACATGATCGCGATCGTCGGGTCGCTCGACACCGTCATGGGGGAAGTGGATCGGTGACGGAGCTGGCAGCGGAGATCCGCAAGGCGGCCGCGCAGTATCCGGACTCGCGGTCTGCGGTCCTGCCGGCCCTTCGACTCGCACAGGAGAAACACGGCGGCTGGCTCCCGCCCGAGGCGCTGCGCGAGGTGGGCGACGCGCTAGAGCTGACGCCCGCGTACTGCCAGGCGGTCGCGTCCTTCTACGACATGTTCCACCTGGAGCCCGTGGGCCAGCACCTGGTCGAGGTCTGCACGAACCTCTCGTGCGCGCTCGTCGGCGCGCAGCAGGTGCTCGAGGCCTTCGAGGAGGAGCTCGGCATCGAGCCCGGCGAGACGACCGAGGACGGGCAGTTCACGCTGCGCGCGATCGAGTGCGCGGGCGGCTGCGGGAAGGCGGTCGTCGTCTCCGTGGACTCCCGCTACCACGAGCCCGTGCGCGCGGAGGACGTCCCGGCGATCGTGAAGGAGCTGCGCGGTGGCAGTTGACGAGATCACGCTCGCGCACGCCGACGAACGCGACCTGACGAAGCTCGCCGAGTACCAGGCGATCGGGGGCTACGAGGCGCTCGCGAAGGCGCGGAAGCTGAAGCCCGAGAAGATCGTGGAGGAGCTGCTGACGTCGAACCTCCGCGGCCGCGGCGGGGCCGGGTTCCCGATGGGCCGCAAGGCGAGCTTCCTCGCGAAAGGGACCGGCAAGCCGACCTACCTCTGCGTCAACGCGGACGAGTCCGAGCCCGGCACGTTCAAGGACCGCGAGATCATGCTTCGCAACCCGCACCGCCTGATCGAGGGTTGCCTGATCACAGCGCACGGGATCGATTCGCAGCACGTCTTCATCTACCTGCGCGGCGAGTACCTCGACGTGTTCGAGGTGATGCGGCGGGCGCTCGAGGACGCGCGCAAGGCGAAGCTGCTCGACGACGTGACCCTCGTCCTGCACCGCGGCGCGGGCGCGTACATCTGCGGCGAGGAGTCGGCGCTGCTGGAGTCGCTCGAGGGCCGCCGCGGGCAGCCGCGTCCTCGCCCGCCCTTCCCCGCGGTGAGCGGGCTCTACGGCTCGCCGACGCTGATCAACAACGTCCAGACGGTCGCGACGGTGCCGACGATCATCGACAAGGGCGGCGAGTGGTACGCGAAGGTCGGGCCCGAGCAGTCGCCGGGCACGGTCGTCTTCTCCCTTTCGGGGAACGTCGCGCGGCCGGGCAACTACGAGCTCGAGCTGGGGACGCCGCTGCGCGAGCTCGTCTACGACTTCGGCGGCGGGATCCCGGACGGCCGCGAGCTGAAGGCGATCATCCCGGGCGGCTCGTCGACCACGGTGATGACACCCGAGCAGCTCGATACGAACCTCGACTTCAACTCCGTCGCCGAGGCCGGCTCCCAGCTCGGGGCAGCGGCCGTGATCGTGATCGACGACCGCGCGTGCATGGTGCAGCTCGCGCTCCGCTCGTCGCAGTTCTACATGCACGAGTCCTGCGGCAAGTGCACCCCGTGCCGCGAGGGGACGCGCTGGATGGTGCTGCTCCTGCAGAAGCTCGAGGAGGGGCGCGCCGAGCAGCACGAGCTCGACCTGCTGCTCTCGGTCTGCGACCGGATGCTCGGCAAGTGCCTCTGCGCGCTCGGCGACTTCGCGGCCGGCCCGGTGGTCGAGTACGCGACGGCCTTCCGCCAGGAGTTCCAGCGCCACATCGACGAGGGCGGCTGCCCGTTCGGCGGCGAGTCCTCGCTCGAGGGCATCTTCGCGCCGGTCGACCAGCACACGCACCACACGGTTGCGGAGGTTCCTGCGTGAGCACGCCCGAGCTGGCCACTGTCACCGTCGACGGGCGAGACGTGCAGGTCGCGCCCGGGACGGGCCTCGTCGAGACGGCCCTGGCGGCCGGGATCGAGATCCCCGTCTTCTGCTACGAGCCGCGGCTCGGGCCGGCGGTCGGCGCGTGCCGCATGTGCCTCTGCGAGATCGAGGGGATGCCGAAGCTCCAGGCGGCCTGCACCCTGACCGCGCAGGACGGGATGGTCGTCCACACCGCGCAGACCTCCGAGAAGGCCGCCGAGGGCCAGGAGGCGACGCTCGAGTTCATCCTCGTCAACCACCCGCTCGACTGCCCGGTCTGCGACAAGGGCGGCGAGTGCCCGCTGCAGGACCTGACGTTCCGCTGGGGCCCGGGGAACACGCGCATGACCTTCCCGAAGCGGACGTTCGAGAAGCCGATCCCGGTCTCACCGACGATCGCGCTCGACCGCGAGCGCTGCATCCTCTGCTACCGCTGCACACGCTTCTCCGAGGGCGTCTCGGAGGACGGCCAGCTCGTGGCGCGCAACCGCGGCGCGCAGTCGATCATCGCCACGTTCGAGGACGAGCCCTATCGCGCGCCGTTCTCCGGAAACGTGATCGAGCTCTGCCCGGTCGGCGCGCTGACCTCGACGCAGTACCGCTTCGAGGGGCGGCCCTGGGAGATCCAGAACGTGCCGACCGTCTGTGGCCTCTGCCCGGTCGGCTGCAACATCCAGGCCACGACGCGCGAGGGCAAGGTCAAGCGGATCCTCTCGCGCAACCACCCCGAGGTGGACGAGGGCTGGCTCTGCGACAAGGGGCGCTTCGCGTTCTCACACCTCTACGCACGCGACAGGATCGCCGATCCGCTCCTCCGCGTCCGGCGCCGCGGGTTCGAGGAGCTCTCGTGGGACGACGCGCTCGAGCAGGCAGAGAAGCTCCTGCGCGCCGCCGAAGGAAGGATCGTGACCGCGCTGTCCGGGTCGGAGACCGTCGAGCAGGCGTACGCGCTCGGCCGGTTGCTGCGCGAGGGACTCGGCGCGCACTCCGCGGTGCTGCTGGAGGAGACGAGCCCGGCGCTCGACGCCTTCCGGCTGCCGCTCTCCGCGATCGGCAGCGCCGAGATCGTGGTCGTGCTCGGGGACGAGCCGGTGGCCGAGCGGGCTCCGGTCGTCGACCTCTGGATCAAGGCCGCGCGCCGCCACGGCGCCGACGTCGAGCACGCCGGCGACCCGTTCGAGAGCTGCCGCCGGCTCGCCGACAAGAGGAGCGCCCTGGGCAAGCGCCTGCGCGAGAGCGAGCGGGCCGTGCTGATCTGGTCGGGCGAGGAAGGCGCAGGCGGCGGGCACCTGGCCGCCCTCGCGCGCGAGCTGGGCTTCGCCGAGAGACCCGGCTGCGGGGCGTTCCACCTGCCGAAGACCCCGAACGGCCGCGGTGTCGCCGACGCCTGGGCGGCGGCCTCGGACGAGGAAGGCCCGAACCCCGATCCGATCGGGCTGCTGATCGTCTCCGGCGACGAGGCCGCGTCCGACCCGGGCGTCCGCGCGCTCGCCGAGCACGCCGAGAGCGTCCTCGTCACCTCGATGTTCCACGGCCTGGCCGTCGGCTGGGCCGATCTCGTCCTCCCGGGGACCGGGTACCTGGAGCGCGACGGGACCTACGTCAACCTCGAAGGCCGGCTCCAGCGGCTGCGCCGCGCGGTGATCCCGCCCGCGCCGGACGAGCTCGCCTGGATCTCGAAGCTCGCCGCGCGCTTCGAGATCGAGATCTCGCCGCACGCCTCGGCTGTCTTCGCCGAGCTCTCGGACCGGATCTACGACGGGCTCGCGTTCGGCGAGGTCGGCGAGCAGGCGGCGCTGAGAGCCCGCAGCGAGGCCCCGGCGTTCGAGCTTCCCGAGAAGCCGAAAGTCGACGAGGGCAAGGGCCTCGAGCTCGTCCGCTACCGGCCGCTCTTCTCGGGGCCGGCCGTCGAGCGCGTGCCGGAGCTGCAGTTCCAGCGCCCGGAAGCCGAGGTCGAGCTCTCGCCCGCCGACGCAGAGTCGCGCGGAATCGCCGGCGGCGAGACGGTCAAGGTCTCGCACAACGGCACCTCGCTCGAGCTGCGGGCGAGGATCAGCCGCGGCCTGCGCGAGGGAAGCGTGCGAATCGCCAACGAGCACGCGGGCGAGCTCGGCGGGCGCGTGGAGGTGACGAAGTGACCGACGCCTGGTGGATCTCGCTGATCAAGGCGTTCCTGGTCATCAACCTGCTGATGCTCACGTTCGCGTACATGACCTGGGTCGAGCGCAAGGTGCTCGCGCGGATGCAGCTCCGCTACGGGCCCAACCGCGCAGGGCCGTTCGGGCTGCTGCAGCCGATCGCCGACCTCGTCAAGCTGATCCGCAAGGAGAGCTTCTTCCCGGCCTCCGCGGTCGACGTCCTCTACATCGGCGCGCCCGTGCTCTCGGCGTTCACCGCGCTGCTCGCGTTCAGCGTGATCCCGTTCGGGCCCGGCTGGGACATCGCCGGCTGGAGCGTGAGCGGGGAGGTCGTGAACGTCCCGATCTCCCTCGTCCTGATCTTCGCGCTCAGCTCGCTCGGGATCTACGGCTTCATCGTCGGCGGGTGGGCCTCCGACTCCAAGTACGCGCTCCTCGGCTCGATGCGCACGTGCGCGCAGATGGTCTCGTACGAGGTCGCGCTGACGTTCGCCGTGCTCGGAGTCATCGTCATGGCGCAGTCCCTCTCGCTGGTCGACATCGTCCACGCGCAGCACGACACGATCTGGTACTTCGTCCCGCAGTTCGTCGGCTTCCTGATCTTCTTCGTCGCGGGAATCGCCGAGACGAACCGCCCGCCGTTCGACCTCCCCGAGGCCGAGAGCGAGCTCGTCGCCGGCTACCACACCGAGTACAGCGGCATGCGCTTCGGCCTCTTCCAGATGGGCGAGTACGTGAACATGATCGTGCTCTCGGCGCTCGCGGTGACGCTCTTCTTCGGCGGCTGGTACGGGCCCTGGGCCCCGCTCGGCCCGCTCTGGTTCCTGATCAAGCTGTTCGCGATCCTGTTCGTCTTCCTCTGGCTGCGCGCGACCCTCCCGCGCCTGCGCTACGACCAGCTGATGAACCTCGGCTGGAAGGTGCTGCTGCCCCTCGCGACGATCAACGCCCTCGTGACCGCGGCCTGCGTGGTGGCATTCCGATGAGTCCCCGTCCGCTGGACAGCCTCAAGGGCTTCGGGGTCACCTTCAAGCAGATCTTCCGCAAGCCGATCACGCAGCAGTACCCGGAGTACAAGCGCCCGGTCTACCCGCGCTTCCGCGGGCGGCACCGGCTGCACACGCACGAGAACGGGCTCGAGAAGTGCGTCGGCTGCTCGCTCTGCGCGGCCGCCTGCCCGGCCGACTGCATCCGGGTCGTCGCGGCCGAGAACACGCCCGACAACCGCGTCTCGGCCGGCGAGCGCTACGCGCGCATCTACGAGATCAACATGAGCCGCTGCATCTTCTGCGGGTACTGCGAGCTCGCCTGCCCGTTCGACGCGATCACGCTCGGCAACGAGTACGAGATCTCGGAGTACTCGCGCGACGACCTGATCTACACGAAGGACATGCTCCTCGCCGAGCCGGTCAAGAAGATCCCGGTCGCAGACGCAGACCTCTACGACACGCCGATCCCGTTCTACAAGGACAACTCGTAGATGGACGCAGGCAACGTCGTCGTCTGGATCGTCTGGGTCCTCGCCGCGTTCGCGTGCCTCGGCTCGGGGCTCGCGGTCGTCTCGTTCACGAACCCGTTCTACTCGGCGCTCGCGCTGATCGGGAACCTCGCCTCGCTCGCCGTGCTCTATCTGCTGCTTTCGGCCGAGTTCGTCGCCGCGGCGCAGGTGCTCGTCTACGCGGGCGCGGTGATGGTGATGTTCCTGTTCGTGATCGCCTACCTCGGCGGGAAGGCCGACACGCCGTGGGCGGGCGGGCCGAGCTGGCAGGCGATCGCGGCCGTCGCGGCCTCAGCCGCGCTCCTGGTCGAGGTGATCGTCGTGATCGGCCTCGAGACCGACGGCCGTCTCACCCACGCGCCCTCGACGGACTACTTCTCCGGCAGCCCGTACGACATCGGGAAGCTCTTCCTGACCGACAACCTGCTCGCGTTCGAGATCACGTCGATCGCCCTGCTGATCGCCGCGGTCGGCGGCGTGATCCTTGGCAGCCACGCGCGCGAGCTCTCGGAGGAGAAGTGAAGGGCCCGGACACGCATCCGCGTTTCGGGATCACGGGCATTCCACCGACGAGGTGCTTCAGACCGTGAAGGGCCCGGACATCGTCTGGTATCTCGCGGTCGCGGCCTTCCTGTTCACGACCGGGGCGCTCGGGGTGCTCATCCGGCGGAGCCCGCTGATCATCCTGCTGTCGCTCGAGATCATGCTCAACGGGGCCAACCTCGCCCTGATCGCGTTCGCGCGCCTCCACGGCAACGGCGACGGGCAGATCTTCGCCCTGACCGTGATGGCGATTGCGGCCTCCGAGGTCGTCGTCGGGCTCGGCCTGATCGTTGCGATGGCCAGGCGGCGGCTCGACCTCGACGTGGACAAGCTCAGGACGCTGCGCGGTTGATCACGGCAGCCTGGATCTGCCTCTTCGCACCTCTCGGCGCGGCCGTTCTGATCACGCTCGCAGGACAGCGCCTGTCGCGCCGCGGCGCCGGCTACCTGGCCACGGCCTCGGTCGGCGTCTCGTTCGTCGCGGCCCTCGTCACCTTCGCGCTCCTGCTCGGCGACTCGCCGAAGGACCGGACGCACACCTCAGTGCTCTGGCACTGGCTGACGGCCGGCAGCTATGTCTTCAACCTGGGGATCCAGGTCGACCAGCTCTCGGTGTTCATGATGCTGATCGTCTCCGGGGTCGGGTTTCTGATCGTCGCGTACTCGATCGGCTACATGGAGGGCGACGACGAGGAGCGCCGCTACTTCGCGTACATGGCGCTGTTCGTCTTCTCGATGCTCCTGCTGGTCCAGGCAGGGAACCTGCTGATCCTGCTCGCCGGCTGGGGCCTGGTCGGCCTCTCCTCGTACCTGCTGATCGGGTTCTGGCACGAGCGCCCGACCGCGGTCGCCGCAGCCAAGAAGGCGTTCATCATGAACGCGTTCGGCGACGCGACGATGGCGCTCGCGCTGTTCCTGCTCGTCCAGCAGACGGGCTCGCTCGACTTCGGCGTCGTCTTCCCAGCTGCGGGCGGCCTCAGCCCGACCGTGGCGAACCTGGTCGCGCTCGGGCTGCTCGGCGGAGCGGTCGCGAAGTCGGCCCAGCTCCCGCTCCAGACGTGGCTTCCGGACGCGATGGAAGGCCCCACGCCCGTCAGCGCCCTCATCCACGCGGCGACGATGGTGACCGCGGGCGTCTACCTGATCGTCCGCTGTAACGCGCTCTTCGAGGCGGCGCCGAAGGTGCAGGACCTCGCGGCCGGCCTCGGCGCGGCCACCCTGCTCGTCGCCGGCCTGATCGCGCTCGTCCAGACGGACATCAAGCGCGTGATCGCGTACTCGACGATGTCGCAGATCGGCTACATGTTCCTCGCGGTCGGGATCGGCGCCTACGCCACCGGGATGTTCCACCTGATGACGCATGCGTTCTTCAAGGCGCTGCTCTTCATGGCCGCGGGGATCGTGATCCACGCGCTCTCGGGCGAGCAGGACCTGCGGAAGATGGGCGGGCTCCGCGCGCTGTTACCGCGGACCTACTGGGCCTTCATCGTCGGCGGCCTCGCGCTGGCCGGGATCCCTGTGTTCTCGGGCTTCTTCTCCAAGGACCCGATCCTCTCGTCGGCGCTCGCCGAGGGCTGGTACGGCGAGCTCCTCTGGGTGGCGGGGATGATCGGCTGCTTCCTGACCGGGCTCTACACGTTCCGGATGATCTTCCTCGCCTTCTGGGGCGAGGCGAAGGTGAGCGACGTCCATGCCCCGGTCAAGGACGTGCCCGGGATCTCGCTCGGCGTGCCCGTCGCGATCCTGACCGTGCTGGCCGCGTTCGCCGGCTTCATCCAGGTGTTCCAGCTCTGGACGCCGATCTCCGACTGGCTCGACCCGGTCGCGCCGCCGCTCGTCGAGCCGAGCAGCGCCCAGGAGGTCGTCTCGAGCCTCTGCGCGGTCGCGCTCGGGCTCGCCGGGATCGGGATCGCCTGGTGGATCTACGGCGCCCGCCGGGCAGAGGCGCCCGAGCCGCTGCGGATCCTCGAGCGCAAGTTCTACTTCGACGAGCTCTACGACGCGATCTTCTACCGGCCGGCCGTCCTGCTCTCGCAGGGGCTCCTCCGCTTCGTCGAGCGGCCGATCGTGTTCGGCTCGCTCCGTGAGCTGGGCCAGGGAATGCGCGGGCTCGGCCAGGCCACGCGCAGCCTCCAGACGGGGCTCGTGCGCACGTACGCGTTCGCGATCATCGCGAGCCTCACCGTCCTCACCGTGGTCCTGGTGGCGGTGCGCTGATGGACAGCGGCTGGCTCACGACCGTCCTGATCCTGCTGCCGGTCGCCGGCGCGCTCATCGTCTGGATCCTGCCGCTGCGGCCGTTCTGGGTCGGGTCGACCGCGCTGCTGTTCGCGCTGGTCGAGATCGCGGTCTGGATCGACGCCGTCGCGCAGTACGACTTCTCGAAGCCGGGGCCGCAGCTCTCCCAGAAGACGAGCTGGTTCTCCGACCTGAACGTCTCGTACCACGTCGGCCTGTACGGCTTCTCGGTCTGGCTTGTCGGCCTGACGGTCGTCGTCATGGCGGCCACGATCGCCTACGCGTTCTGGGCGGGACGCGAGCGGCCCGAGGCCTACTTCGGCCTGATGCTGCTCCTGACCGGCGCGATCGTCGGCGTGTTCGTCGCACAGGACCTGCTCCTCTTCTACGTGTTCTGGGAGGCCATGCTGATCCCGCTCTACTTCCTGGTCGGGGTCTGGGGCGGAGCGGGCCGGCTGCGGGCGACGCTGGTCTTCGTCATCTACACGATGGCCGGATCGCTGCTGATGCTGGCCTCGGTCATCGCGCTCGGGCTCTCGCAGGGGACGTTCGACATGGTCGGCACCGGGACGAACGGGAGCGACTGGATCTTCCTCGGGTTCGTGGCGGCCTTCGCGGTCAAGGCGCCGCTTTTCCCGTTCCACGGCTGGCTGCCCGAGGCCTACCGCGAGTCCTCGCCGGAGGTCGCCGCTGTGCTCTCGGGGGTGATCTCCAAGGCCGCCGCCTTCGGCTTCCTGCGGATCGCGATCGCCAAGTTCCCGGGACCGGCCGTGGACTTCCGGATCCCGATCCTCGTGCTCGCGGGCTGCGGGCTGATCTACGGGTCGCTGCTCGCGTTCCGCGCACCCGACCTGCGCGGCGTGATCGCCTATTCGAGCCTCGCACAGATGGGGCTGATCACGTTCGGCCTCTTCGCGATCAACGACCTCGGCCTGAACGGCGCCGTGCTGCAGATGGTCAACCACGGCCTGATCTCGGCGTCGCTGTTCCTGCTTGCCGGCGGGATCGAGCGCCGGGCTGCGACGGGCGAGCTCGACCGGCTCGGTGGCATGGCGCGCGGACGGCCGGCCCTGGCGACCGTGCTGATGGCGCTCGGCGTGATCGCGCTCGCGGTGCCCGGCTCGGCGGCCTTCGCGGGCGAGTTCGCGATCCTGGCCGGGGTCTTCCAGACGGGCTGGGGCTGGGCCGTCGTCGGCGCGATCGCGATCGTCCTCGCCGCGATGTACATGCTCCGCCTGATCTCGGCGGTGCTGCACAAGAGCCCGGGCCCTTCGGTCTCCGAGGCCGCGCTCGACCTGCGCCCGGCCGAGCTCGGGATCCTCGGCCCGCTCCTCGCGTGCCTGCTCGTGCTGTCGTTCTGGCCGGCCGCGATCACGGAGCGCTCGTTCGCGCTCACCCGGTCTTCGGCCGAGATCGAGCTCGCGGCGGCCTCGGGACACCTCCCGACCACCCTGTGCGCGAACGGCCTCTCGGCCTCCTGCGCGCCGTGCGCTGATCCAGCTCGGGATCAAGCTGGTCCAGTCGCCTGACTGCAACTCCCAGGCGGGCGCCCTCGATGCGCTCTCGGCCCACACCCTCCACTCGGTGCTCCCATGACGCTCGCGGCAATCGCCACGCCGAGCATCGACTGGTTCGCGCTCTCGCCGTCGCTCGCGCTGCTCGGAGCGGGTGTCCTCTCGCTGTTCGCCGCTGTCCTCTTGCCGAGGCGCTGGCGGCGCCCGTTCGGCGCCTCCGTCTGCGCGCTCGGCTTCGCGGGCTCGTTCGTGGCCGCCGCGCTCCTCTACGCGAGCTCGGCCGACGGGCACGGCGTGATCGCCGACGCGATCCAGCGCGACCGGCTCGGCGCGCTGGCCCAGATGGTCGTCGCCGGCGCCGGGCTGCTCGTCGTCGGAATCGCCTACGCGGAGCCGATGCCCGACGACCACGTGTCCGAGTTCTACGCCCTGCTCGCCTGGGCGGGCGCGGGGATGGTCTTCCTCGTCACCGCGAGCTCGCTGATGACGATCTTCCTCGGGCTCGAGTGGTTCTCGATCAGCCTCTACATCCTCTGCGCGATCGACGTCGACCTGGCCGGCTCGTTAGAGGCGGGCCTGAAGTACCTGATCATCGGAAGCTTCGGCTCGGCGATGCTGCTGTTCGGCTCCGCGCTCGTCTACGGCGCAACCGGCGAGCTCGAGCTCAACCAGATCGCCGACGCGGTCCAGTCCCAGGGCCTCTCGCACGACGCTCTGCTCGTCGCCGGCCTCGCGTTCGTGATCGTCGGCCTCGGGTTCAAGGCCTCGGCCGCGCCGTTCCACATGTGGACGCCCGACGTCTACGAGGGCGCGCCGACCCCGGTGACCGCCTTCATGTCGGCCGCGACGAAGACCGTGGCGCTGGTCGTGATGATGCGGGTCCTCGTGACCGCCTTCCCGCAGGAGGCGCGGCTCTGGACGATCACGATCGCGGTGATCGCCTGCGCGTCGCTCGCGGTCGGAAACCTTGCTGCGCTCGTGCAGAGCAACGTCAAGCGCATGCTCGCCTACTCGTCGATCTCGCAGGCGGGCTTCATGCTGATCCCGCTCTCGACGAACAGCGCGCTCGGCGGGCGGGCGCTCCTCTACTTCCTGATCCCGTACGCGGCGATGTCGGTCGGCGCCTTCGGGGTCGTCGCCGCCCGGGAGCGCGAGTTGAACCGACCGGTCACGTTCGAGGGTCTCGCGGGCTACGGCTGGGAGCGGCCGCTGCTGGGTGCAGGCATGACCGTCTTCATGCTCGGCTTTGCGGGGCTGCCGCTGACCGGTGGGTTCGTCGGCAAGTTCTACGCCTTCTCGGCCGCGTACGAGCACGGCTGGACCTGGCTCGTGATCGTCGGCCTCGCCGCGACAGCCGTGAGCCTCTACTACTACCTCGGAGTCATCCGCGCCATGTACATGCGCTCTTCGGAGGAGCTCCAGCTCGCGCCGGTGGTCGGCGGCTCACCGCCCCGCGAGTTGCTGCTGCAAACGGCCGTCGGCGCGGCGATGGTGATCACGATCACGTCGTTCATCCTCGTTCAGCCGCTGATCGACCTCGCGAAGAACGCGGCGGACTCGATCTTCTAGCTGCGAAACTCGGCGATCAGGCCGAGCAGGGCCTGCAGGCAGACGATCGCCAGACACGCGACGAGGGCAGAGCGAGCGAACCCCGGCACCGCGCCCTCGGTAACGACGGGTGCTCGCGCGGCGGCTCCGCACACCACGAGCCCGAGCACGGCCGCCCAGCCCACCGCATGCAGCCTGTTCCCCGCGCCGTCGAGCACCTGGCCGAACGCCTCCAGCGCGACGACGGCCACGGCCGGCACCGCGAGCAGCAACGCGTAGAACGCGACCCCGTGCGCCCCTGCCCCGTCCGCCGCCGCAACCACCACCACGAGCCCAACCGCAAGCGCGCGTCGCATCCTGCGCTGGTTCGGCGTCCGCGCCGGGGCTCCTTCGTTACGCTCACGCGGAGGTTCCTCGGAAAGGAGCGCGAATGGCCGATGTCCCGCTGACGTGGCTGGGCCACGGGAGCTTCCGCCTCGACTCGCCGGGCGGCAAGCGAATCTATATCGATCCGTGGCTGAGCAACCCGAAGATGCCCGACTCGGAGAAGGAGCCCGAGCGGATCGACGTGATCGCGCTGACCCACGGGCACGGCGACCACGTAGGCGAGACTGTCGCGCTGAGCAAGCAGTTCAAGCCGGAGATCGTGGCGCAGCTCGAGCTGAAGGGCTGGCTCGGCGGGCAAGGCGCCGAGATCGACGAGGTGCCCGGGCCGAACAAGGGCGGGACCGTCGAGGCCGGCGGCGTCAGGTTCACGGTCGTCAACGCGTTCCACTCGAGCTCGGGCGAGGACGGTGAGTACCTCGGAGAGGCCGCCGGGCTCGTGCTCGAGTTCGACAACGGGACCTCGATCTACTTCGCCGGCGACACGTGCGTCTTCGGCGACATGCAGCTGATCGGGCGGATCTACTCGCCGGACCTCGCCGTCCTGCCGATCGGCGGGCACTTCACGATGGATCCGCGCGAGGCCGCGGTCGCGCTCGAGCTGATCGGAGCGAAGCGCTGCGTCCCGTGCCACTACGGCACGTTTCCGCTGCTCGCCGGCTCACCGGACGACCTCAAGGAGAAGGCATCCGGGGTCGAGGTGATCGCGCTCGAGCCGGGGGAGACGACCACGGTTTGAGGGAGCGCTGGTTCGGAGCTAGCGGCCGCACGGTTCCGGAGATCGCGGTCGAGGGCGAGCTCGAGCTCGACGACGCGCTCGTGCTCGACGGCGTGTCCGACACGGCGGCCCTGAAGGAGGCGCACGACGCGGGTCGGCCGGTCGTCGTCCGTGCTGGGTCCGCCGAGGAGGTGAAGGCCGCGCTCGCCCGCCCGGAGGTCGCCTGCGTGCTCGTGCCAGAGGAGCACCGCGAGCTGCTCGACCTCGACCTGACGGAGCTCACGTATGGCTGAAATCGTCGCGACGTACTCGATCGCCGCCTGCGATCTCGACGCTGGCCAGTGGGGCGTCGCGACGCAGTCGAAGTTCCTCGGCGTCGGCTCCGTGGTCCCGTGGGCCGAGCCTGGCGTCGGTGCGATCGCGACCCAGGCCTACGCGAACCCGCGCTACGGGCCGGATGGGCTCGCCCTCCTCCGGGACGGCAAGAGCGCCGAGGAGTTGGTCGAGATCCTGACCGCCGCCGACGAGGGACGCGACCATCGCCAGCTCGGCGTAGTCGACGGCGAGGGCCGCGGGGCGAGCCACACAGGGAGTGAGTGCCTGGACTGGGCCGGTGGGCGCACCGGCCCGTGCTACGCGGCGCAGGGGAACATCCTCGTCTCCGCCGCAACCGTCGACGCGATCGCCGAGACGTTCGAGGCGGGCACGGGCCCGCTGGCCGAGCGGCTGCTCGACTGCCTCGACGCGGCCCAGGCGGCCGGGGGCGACAGCCGCGGCCAGCAGTCGTCGGCGATCCTGGTCGTCGAGCGGGACGGCGGCTACGCGGGCCTCTCCGACAGCATCGTCGACCTGCGCGTCGACGAGCACCCGAGGCCGCTCGAGGAGCTCCGCCGCATCTACGTCATGCACCAGGCGATCTTCGGCAAGACGCCTGCGAGCATGTGGCTCGACGTCGACGACGAGCTGGCCGCCGAGCTGGGCGAGCGGCTGGCGCGAATCGGCTACGAGGGCGATCTCGGCGAGGCGTTCTTCCGGTGGTCTGCGAATGAAAACCTCGAGGAGCGCGTCGACGGCATCGAGCGTGTTGATCCCGTCGTGCTCGAAGAGCTGAGGAGGCAATCGTGAGCGAGCGGACGTACGGCGTGGCGAGCATCGACGACCTGGACCGGTATCCGATCACGAACCAGCAGGGCCTGACCTGGCGCCCGGTCCGGCGTCGCTTCGACATCCAGGCCTTCGGGGTGAACGCCTACACGGCCGAGGAAGCGGGGCAGCGGGTCGTCGAGGAGCACCGAGAAGAGGACGGCCATGAGGAGCTGTACGTCGTGCTAACGGGCCGTGCGACCTTCACGCTCGACGGCGACGAGCACGACGCGCCGGCGGGAACGCTGGTGCACTGCCCACCGGGAACGCTGCGGGGAGCAGTCGCGGCCAAGCCGGGCACGACGGTGCTTGGCATCGGCGCGAAGCCCGGCGAGGTCTTCAAGCCGTCGGGGTGGGAGTGGTCGTTCGCGGCCTTCTCGCGCCTGGACGGAGGCGACGCCGACTCCGCGCGAGAGGAGCTCGAGGCCGGGCTCGCCGCCTATCCGGATGCCTGGCAGGGCCAGTACAACTACGCCTGCTTCGAGATGCGCATGGGCAACACCGACGCGGCGCTCGACCGGCTCGAGAAGGCAGCTGAGATCGACGCCACGGTCGTGGCGAAGTACGCGCCTCAGGACGAGGACTTTGCCGCCGTCTACGACGACGCGCGCTTTCTAACGATCACCGGGCAAGCGCACGCCAACGGCGCGGGCTCGTAGCGGCGGCACCGGGTCGGCCCCGGGGCGTGCGACGAGCAGGACTGCGCCGTAGCCGGGCTCGGCCACCAGCGCGTCGACAAGCAGCTGCAAGCCCGAGCGCGAGTGCGAACGCCTTGTGCGCGTGCTCCCCGCCGAACGGGACGAGCTGCTCCTCCGTCGCCACTCCCGCGATGACGTCGCCGTAGGTGACCTCGCCCATCGAGACGTCCGCGACGAGCGGCCTCCCGTCCGAGCTCGGGATCGCGATCGCAAGGGGGTTCGTGCCGGTCAGCTTCGGCCCGCCGTCGGGATGGGCCAGCCGCGCCGGCGACGTCGCGGTCAGAGGCGGCGACGAGACCCCTGTCCGCGAGCTTGCGCGCCCAGTAGCCGAGCATTCCGGTCGGAAAGCAGCGCTGCGCGACGACGAGCCGGGCCTCGGGCGGCGGCGAGGCGAGTTGCGCCTCGACGATCGCGGCCAGCGTCAGGTAGCCGAGCGCGCCGTTCCCGTCCCAGCGCTCGTATGTGCTCTGGTGCACAAACCGCTCAGGGCGCGCCGAGGGATCGAGACCTGGGATGCCCGTCAGCCACTCGACCCGCGAGAGCCCGTGGCCCTGTTTGCCCCGCCGTTCCGCTTCGAGGAAGTGGGCGGCGAGCGTCTGCGCGTCGGCCTCGGAGTAGCCGAGACCTGCGAGCTTGCGGACAACCTGCTCCTCTTCGGACGCCATTTCACGAAATCCTTACGAAGCGGAGCGGCAATTTCCCGTGCTGCGGCGTCTTATGTCCTAGTTTCAGCGGGGCTCAAGGTAAAGCCCCGGGGTCCGCTGGAACCGCGGAGGGCGCCCCTAGGGGCGCCCTTCGAGTTTGGGCGGTCGCCCTTAGCCGGGCGGCATGCCCCAGTCGGCGTTGCTGCGACCGGGGGGAAGATCAACGGGATCAGCCTTTGTCCGTTCGTGCTCCTCGCGCTGGCGGGCGAACTCTTCCATCGTGGCCTCGTCCTTCCGAAGCTCGTACTCGTCCTGACTGGCCCGAAACTTCCGCCAGAGCTTGGCGAACATGCTCGGAGTGTAGTTCTCAGGAGAGGACGGGAAGGGCCTTCACGATGCCGACGCCCTCTTCGCGCTTCGTTGCCGCGATCGCCTCGGCAAGCGCCGTGATGGCCCGCGCCGCCTCCGAGTCCGGATCGCTCTCGACGAGCGGCTCGCCCGCGTCGCCCGACTCGCGCAGGCGCACGTCGAGCGGCACCCGGCCCAGGAGCGGAACGCCCAGGTCCTCGGCCAACCGGTCTCCGCCGCCGGTCCCGAACGTCTCTCCGCTCATGTTCTCGACCACGCCGAGCAGGCGCATGTTCGTCTTCTGCGCCATCAGCGCCGCACGCGCGGCCACCTCCTGCGCGAGCGGCTGCGGAGTCGTGACGATCACGGCCTCGGCGCGCGGCAGCAGCTGGCCCAGCGAGATGGAGACGTCCCCGGTCCCGGGAGGCATGTCCACGACGAGCGTGTCCAGCTCGCCCCAGTGGACGTCGGTCAGAAACTGCTCGAGCGCCCGGTGCAGCATCGGTCCGCGCCACATCACCGGCTGGTTGTCGTCGAGGAAGAACCCGATCGACATCAGCTTCAGCTCGCCGCGAACGGGCGGGACGATCATGCGGTCGACGGCGACCGGCTTCTGGTCGATCCCGAGCAGGTGCGGGATCGAGTGGCCGTAGATGTCGGCGTCGAGGATCCCTGTCCGCTGGCCTGCGCGCGAGAACGCGGCCGCCAGGTTTGCGCTGAGAGTCGACTTGCCGACGCCGCCCTTGCCGCTCGCGATTGCGAGCACGCGCGTCGATCGGTCGAGCGCGATCCCCTTCGTCCGCTCGGTGACCGAGCCGCGAAGGCGTGCGGTCAGCGCTGAGCGCTCGTCGGGCGTCATCACGCCGAACTCGAGCTGCACGCGCTCGACGCCGTCGACCGGCGCCATCGCCTTGGCCACCTGCTCCTCGAAGCTGGCCCGAAGCGGACAGCCCGCGACCGTGAGCGCGAGCTCGACGGTGACGTCGCCGCCCTCGATCCGGACGTCCCTCACCATGTCGAGCTCGACGACGTTCCGCTTCAGCTCGGGGTCGATGACCGCCTCGAGCGCCTTGAGGATCTCTTCGCGATTGGCCGCCATTCCTGACTGAGCCTAGCGGAGGGCCTTCGGCCGGAGGCGCCTTCGCTCTAGCGCGAGAGCGCCGCGTACAGCTCGTCGCGAACCGCGGGCGTAGCCGCGGCGACGACCCGCGAGCGCCCGGTGAGGTCGAGCGGCGCGGCGCCGAATGGAGGATCGTCCGAGAGCTCGATCGCAATCCCACGCTCGCGTACCAGCAGCTGCGCGGCGGCGATGTCCACGGCGCGGGCGGCCTTGAGCGAGCAGACCGCGTCCACACGCCCGTCCGCGAGATGGCAGAGCGACAGCGCCAGAGACCCCATGATCCGCAGGCGGTAGGCGAGGTCGGCGACGGCCGGCGCCTTCTCGGCGACCAACGAGGTCAGCGTCGCCTCGAAGGAGAGGATCTCGATCTCCTCCCGTGGGTGGATGTCTCCGAGCGGCTCGCCGTTGAGCCGCGCGCCGCCGCCTCGCTCGGCCGTCCACTCCTCGCCGCTGCCGAAGTCGTGGACGTAGCCGAAGAGCACGTCGTCCATGGTCTCGCCGTCGGCGATCGCCACCGAGAGTGAGAAGAACGGGATCCCGCGCTTGGCGTTGAGCGAGCCGTCGATCGGGTCGACGACGATGCGGAGCTTTCCGTCGCCTTTCAGCTCGCCGACCTCCTCGGAGACGATCGTGGCACCCTCGATCGCCTTCAGGCGTTCGAGGATCACTTGCTCGGCGGCAGCGTCGATGGCGGTCGTCTCGTCGCCTCCGACCCCGTCGCCGACGACCGGCTCGCGCTCGGTCCGGGTCGGCAGCTCACGAAGAACGCCGCGCACGTCCTCGGTCGCCGCGCGGCAGACGGCCAGCCAATGGCTCGCGCTCAAAGTTCGAGGAACACGAGGCCGGAGACGAGCTTCGGGTAGAAGTACGTGCTCTTCTGCGGCATCGTCTCGCCCCGCTGCGCGACGGCGAAGACGTCCGCGATCCGGGTAGGACGCATCAGGACGGCAACGGCCGCCTCGCCCGAATCGACCGCTCGAACCGCCTCTTCCCAGTCAGGCGTGTAGCTGATGCCCTCGTGTCCGAGCCGGTCGACGAGCTGCACGTCGAGCTCGCCCTCCCCGTCGACGGCCAGCTCGGCGTCACCGTTCCGGTACACGACCGCAGCGGCGCGATCGGCCGGCGTCTCGTCGAGCGCGCGCATCGCCGCTCCGGGATCTGGGAATCGTGTCTCCGCCGGCAGCTGCTCACCAGGCTCGCGGTCGAAGACACGATGTGTCGGAAAGATCATCAGCCCGGGATCGTCGAGGCTGACGAGAACGGCGAGCACGTAGGCGCTCTCGGGTGTGCCGGTCTCGGCGTGGTAGGCGAGCGCGGTCTCGTAGCGGTGGTGGCCGTCGGCGATCAGGACCTGGCGGTCGGCGAAGGCCTCCGGGATCCCGTCGGCCGGAAGCCGCCAGAGCCGCGCGCCTTCGACCTCGAGATCGGCATCTCGCTCGGGCCGACTCGCGGGCGAGGAGCCTTCGTGGAGGAAGAAGAGTGGCTCGAGCAGGGCGCGAACCTCGCGCAGCAGACGCAGGCGGCCCTCCTTCGGGCCGCGGTGCGTGCGCTCGTGCGGGAGGACGACGCGGTTCTCGTAGGGCTCGATGCGCAGCGCAGCGACGAGCCCCTCGCGCGTGCGGGCCACGCCGTCGGGACCGACGTACTCCTGCGAGAGCCACCAGAAGCCGGGCTTATCGTCGTCCAGCAGCACGGCGTCGCCTCTCCACTCGCGCCAGAGCCGGCCCGCCTCGGCCTCGCTCTCGGGCAGCGTCAGGTGAACCACGTTGTACGGATTTCGAGCCAGGAGCTCTTTGCGCTGATCGTCCGAGATGACGTCGTACGGGGGCGCGACGAGCGCCTCGAGCGGCCCCGCACGCTCCGAGTAGCGGACGGCGCGAAACGGCTTGACGTGGGCCATCGCGGGCGAGCCTAGCATCCGGTTTCGCGCCTAGACTCGTGCCGTGAGCGCTGCAATCGCGTCCCTCGCCGAGGACCGGACGGTCGAGGGCATCTACGCGGTCGCGCGGAAGGAGCGACGGCGAACGCGAGGCGGCGCGCCCTACCTCGCCTTGGAGCTCGTCGATTCGAGCGGGCGAATCGAGGCGAGAGTCTGGGCCGACGTCGAGCTGCTCGACGGACGGTTCGGCGAGGGTGACGCGGTGCGCGTGCTCGGACGGGTCGAGCGCTTCCGCGACCGGCTCCAGCTCGAGGTTCGCTCGCTCGAGGCAGCCGAGGCCGACCCGGCGCAGCTCGTGCCGGCAATGCGGCGCGACGCGGACGAGCTCGACGGCTTTCTCGAGTTCCTGGCGGCCGAGATCTCACACGCCGGGCTGCGGGAGACCGCGGGTCGGTTCGTTGCCGACGAACTGCTGCGTACGGCCTTGCGGGAGCTGCCCGCCGCCGAGACGCACCATGCGTACGCGGGCGGGTTGCTCGAGCACACGGTCGGCGTGGCCACGCTCTGCCGGGAGGCCGCGCAGCTGCACCCACGCCTGCGCGCGGATCTCGTCCTGGCCGCCGCGCTCCTGCACGACGTCGGCCGCACGCTCGAGCTGCAGCGCGGGCCGACCTTCCGCGCGACGGAGGAGGGGCGGCTCCTCGGCCACGTCCACCTCGGCTTGCGGCTGATCGAGGAGCGGGCCGACGCCCTGAGCGCCGACGTGCGGGCCGAGCTGCTGCACGCCGTTGCGGTGCATCACGAGGCCCGCGGCGCCCGAACCGCCGAGGCTGCGGTTCTGTACCACGCGAACCAGCTGGACGCGACCGCCGCCACGCGCCCGGTCGAGTAGCGGCTCCCGCGAAGCCGGGAGAAATCGTCACACCCTCGGCACGCTCCGGTCACCCACGCGTGACGATTTCATCGCTACGCTCAAAGCGGGGGTAAAGGGGCCGAAGGCCCCCGGGGGAATGATTGATCACGCGCGCGCGTGACGCATTTCTCGCGTAGCGCGACGTGCAGGCTGGCTAGGCCAGCTCCCCGACCCGGCGTTCGATGTCGTCGCGGAGGACGCGAACCTCCTCGATCGGCGCACCGATCGGATCGGGCAGGTTCCAGTCCAGGTATCGCTTCCCGGGGAGCACCGGGCACGCGTCGCCGCAGCCCATCGTGACGACGACCTCCGCCCACTCCACGTCCTCCGGCGCGATCCCCTTCGGGCGCCGGTCGGAGATGTCGACCCCGACCTCGCGCATCGCCTCGACGACCTGGGGGTGCAACGCGTCTTCAGGATGTGATCCCGCCGAGCGGGCCTCGCCGCCGCGCCGCTCGTACAGAGCCTGCGCCATCTGCGAGCGGCCTGCGTTCCCGATGCAGACGAAGTACGCGCGCGGCAGGTCGCTCATCGGACCGCCGGCACGCCGCCGAGCGCGAATGCGAGCTGTTCTACCGTCTCCGGCATGAGCCGGTAGTAGACCCAGGTTCCGCGTTTCCGCGCAACCTCGATCAGTCCCGCCTCTCGCAGGATCCGCAGGTGGTGCGAGACGGTCGGCTGGGAGACCCCCAGCCGCAGCTGGCACACGCACAGCTCGTCCGCGCCCGCGAGCTGGTTGACGATCGCAACGCGCGCCGGATCGGACAGCGCCTTGAACCGCCGCGCGAGCTGCTCCGCGACCGCCGGCCGAAGCGGCGGCGCTCCTGGGGTGCAGCACGGTTGCTCGAGCACCTTCAGCTGTTGCATCGATGTTTGTCAATGTATCATCGGTGCAGGTCAACGCGAAGGGAGGATCGATGCGCTGCGATTGCGGATGCGATTGCGACGAGAGCTGCGACTGCGGCTGCTGCTGAGAGCCGCTAGACGGCGAAACGCACGTTGAGCACGTCCCCGTCGGCGACGACGTATGTCTTTCCCTCCACGCGCTCGAGCCCACGGCGCGCGGCTTCGGCGTGTGAGCCGCACTCGACGAGGTCCGCCCAGGCGATGACCTCGCAGCGGATGAACCCGCGGGCCAGATCCGTGTGCACCGCGGCGGCCGCGTCGAGCGCGGTCTCTCCGCGGTCGAGCGTCCAGGCCCGCGCCTCGTTGTCGCCAGCGGTGAAGAACGTGATCAGGTCGGCGGCCTCGAAGACCTCCCGGAGGACGGCCTCGAACGCGGACGGCCCCTCGCGGTACTCGGCCGCCTCCTCGGCGGGGAGGTCGGCGAGCTCGGCCTCGAGCTTCAGATCGATCCCGCCCGGCCCGTTCTGGACCACCACCATCGGCTTCGTGGTCAGCGGCTCCAGCTCCGGCGGCAGCCTTTCCCCGTCGGCTGACAGCGGTTCCCCGGCTTCGAGCTGGGCCAGAACCCGCTCGAGGGCGGCGACCTCGTCCCTCAGCGCGGGATCGCCCGACTTCGCCTGTGTCCGCACACGTTCCAGGCGCTTCTCCACGTGATCCCGGTCGGCGACGATCAGCTCGAGACGGATCGTCTCCAGGTCGGCGGCAGGGTCGCCGACACCCGAGAACCCGTCCAGGACGGCGAGCAGCGCGTCGACCTTGCGCAGGTTCCCGAGCAGCGCTGGGCCGGCCCCGGGGACGTCGACCACCTGAAGCGTTGCCGGGGTCGTCTTCTCCGAGCCGACGGCCTGCGCAACCGCATCGAGCCGCTCATCCGGGATCGCCACGACACCGAGTGACCCGTGGCCGCCGACCAGAGTGGAGAACAGCGTCGACCGGCCGGAGCCGGGAAGCCCGACGATTCCGACCTCGAGCACGCGACGTTACGAGGGCGTGAAGCCGACGCGCCCGTCGCGCGTGAAGCGCTTCACATAGACGACGCGCCGCAGCGAGACCGTGTAGCGCGCGTCCTCCGCCTCGAACGCGAACGCGCCGTCGCCCTCGCCGTTCAGCGCGCGCTCGAGACCGTCGGCCGCCTCCTCGTTGACATAGGAGCCCATCACCTGGCCGCCGTCGAAGCCAATCTCGATCCGGATCCGCTCGTCAACCACTGCTGACCACCTCCGCGAGAACGCCGTTCAACGAGTCCGGGTGGACGAACGCAACCTCGAGCCCGAAGAGCCCGCGCCGCGGCTGCTCGTCGATCAGCTGCGCGCCTCCGGCCGCGAGATCGCCGAGGGCGGCGCCGACGTCGTCCACCTCGAACGCCACGTGGTGCATTCCGGGGCCGCGCTTGTCGAGGAACTTGCCGACGGGCGTGTCCTCGCCGAGCGACGCGAGCAGCTCCACGCGGTCGGAGCCGATCCGAAGCGACGCGGCCTCGACACCTTGTTCCGGAACGGTCTCGCGGCGCTCGAGCGCCGCGCCGAACAGCCGCTCGTAGGTCGCGACCGCCTCGTCGAGATCCTCGACGGCGACGCCGAGATGATGGATTCCGCGCGGCTCCACGCCGCCGATGCTATCGAGGTTGGCTCAGTCGGCAGCGACCACACGGACGGTGCCGACGGTCTCCGACGAGCGGGACTCCGCCTCGATGCCCTCGAGCAGCTCGCCCAGCTCGCGCTTGTCGAGCGTCTCCTTGTCCAGCAGCGCCAGGGCGATTCGGTCCAGCGAGGCCCGGTGCTTCTGCAGCAAGCGCAGGGCTTCGTGGAAGGCCTCGTCGGTGAGGCGCGCCTGTTCCTCGTCGCGCAGCCGCTTGGTCGCCTCGGAGAGCGCGTAGTTGTCGGCGCGCATCGTGCGCGAGCTCGCCGCGCTCGACATGCCGAAGTCGAACACCATCGCGCGAGTGAGCTCGGTTGCCTTCTCGAGGTCGTTCGCCGCGCCGTTCGTCACGCGCCCGAAGACGACCTGCTCTGCTGCCCGCCCGGCGAGGTAGACCTTCAGCAGGTCCTCGAACTCCTCGGTCGTGTGCAGATAGCGCTCCTCGCTCGGAAGGTTGAGCGTGTAGCCGAGCGCATGCCCGCGCGAGACGATCGTGACCTTGTGGACTGGAAGGAGATCGCCGGTCAGGTGGGACATGACCGCATGGCCCGCCTCGTGATAGGCGAGGATCCGCCGCTCCTTCTCCGTCACGACACGCTTTTGCTGGAGCCCTGCGACGACGCGCTCCATCGCGTCGTCGAAGTTGCGCTGGGTGAGCTGAGACTGATCGGCGCGACCGGCGAAGATGGCCGCCTCGTTGGCGATATTCTCGAGCTCCGCGCCGGTCAGGCCTGCCGTTTGCCGCGCGACCGCCTTCAGATCGACGTCGTCGGAGAGCGGCTTGCCGCGCGTATGCACCTCGAGAATCTCCTCGCGTCCCGCAAGATCGGGAGCCGCGACGAGCACCTGCCGGTCGAAGCGTCCCGGCCGCAGGAGCGCGGTGTCCAGATCCTGGAGCCGGTTCGACGCGCCCATGACCACGATCTGGTCACGCGACTCGAAGCCGTCGAGCTCGACGAGCAGCTGGTTCAGCGTCTGGTCCTGCTCCCGCGAGAAGCCGTGGCCGGTGCGCTGCGCGCCGACCGCATCGAGCTCGTCGATGAAGATGATCGCGGGTGCGTTCTTGCGCGCCTCCTCGAACAGCTTGCGGATCCGGGCAGCGCCGAGACCGGCGAACATCTCGACGAAGGCAGACGCGCTCTGCGCGAAGAAGCGGGCGCCGGCTTCGTGCGCGATCGCGCGCGCGAGCAGCGTCTTGCCCGTTCCCGGCGGTCCGTAGAGCAAGATCCCCTTCGGCACACGCGCGCCCAGGCGCCCGAACCGCTGGGGATCGCGCAGGAAGTCGACCACCTCCGCGAGCTCGTTCTTCGCCTCCTCGAGGCCGGCGACGTCGTCCCAGGTGATGGACGAGTACGAGACATTGGTCTTGGCAGCGGTCACGCGCGGCATCACCTGCAGCGTGCGCCACAGGATGTAGAGCATCAGGAAGAGCATCACCGCAAACAGCAGCGGCAACCAGTTCGCGATCTCGTCGCGGAGGACCACCAACCAATCCATCCACTCTCGTTATGGGTTGCTTTCGGGGCCGAGTCAACCGGTGCGCGTGCCGATGATCGCCGCGGTCGCGGGGGTCGTCATGAGCTCGATCGCCGCGATTTGGGGATGGTTGAGCCAGAAGTCGCGGACGACGTCGTGCAGATCGCGTCCGGGCGTCAGGTCGTCCATCACGATCGTTGCGCCGGGCGCGAGCAGTCCGACGACGTCCTGGCCGTCGACCTCGGGGTGCTGCTTCCCACCGCCGTCGTAGAAGAGGAGGTCGAACGGCGCCTCGCCGGGCATCAGCTCATGCCAGTCGCCGTGGAGCACCGTGACGTTCTCGTCATCGGCGAAGAGCGAGGCGGATGCTCGGGCGAGCTGCTCGTCCAGCTCGACGGTCACGAACGGCACCGTCGGCGGTAGCGCCGAGACGATCCACGCCGCGCCGACGCCGCAGCCGGTGCCGAGCTCGCCGACGCGCATCCGGCCTCGCTGGCCCGCGAGCACGTGGAGCAGCCGGCCGACCTCCGGGATCGACGAACGCTCGAACCCGAGCCGACGCTCCAGCTCGCGAGCCCGCGTGACGAGCGGCGGCTCGGTCATGCGCTCAGTCGACGAGCTCGAGGCGGGGGTTCGCGCGGTAGGCGCGGCCGGCCTTGGCCGAAGGGCGGCCGTCCGTCATGACGATGTCGGCGGTGTAGTCGTTCTCGCCGCGGATGAGCGCGGAGCCGACGCCGTACGAGTCGACGGGCACGCCGCGGCTCTCGAACTCACGAATCCGCTCGACCGTGAAGCCGCCGGAGACGACGACTTTCACCCGCTCGAAGCCGTCGTGGTCCAGCGCCTCGCGCACCTTCCGCACCAGCTGCTCGTTCACGCCGCGGGGGTCGAAGTCCCCCATCTCGTCCCAGAGCGACCGGTCGACCAGCTTCTCGGAGGTGTCGAGCCGCACACCCCAGAGCCGCGGGCCGAGCGCGCGCGCGACCTCGAGCGCGGTTTTGACCGAGTCGTTGTCGAAGTCCACCAGCACCGTGATGCTGATGTCGGAGTCCGCGTGCTCGGCGAACTTGGTCGCGGCGAGCACCGTGTTCCCGCCGTACGAGCCGATCAGCGCGTGGGGAACCGTGCCGACCCCGCGGCCGCCCCACCACGAGGCCTGCGCCTCGGAGGTGACCCCGACCTCGACTCCGACGACCTGGCCCGCGACCCAGGCCGCATAGCCGTCCCCGGTCTGGACGCGGTGATGGTCGTGGCGGGCAGGCATGAAGATGATCGGCTTGCCGTTCGCGGCCTCGAGGACGCGGACGACGTTGCTCGTGATCAGCGTCCGCCTGGCGAGCACCCCCAGGTACGCGGTCTCGAGGTGCGCGAAGCCGGTGTAGTCGCCCTCGATCGTGATCACCGGCTCGTAGGGCTCGATCTGGTCGCCGTCGTGCAGGGCGTGGACGGTCAGGTCGTCCCAGTCCCCGGCGCAAAGCTTGAGGATCGCGATCGCCTCGTCGACGCCACCCAGGTACGCGTGCTTCTTCTGGAAGACCTGCATCACGACGCGCGGGTGGCGCTCGTCGCGCAGCAGGACCTGGCGCGTGTGGTTGAAGTACGCGTCGGTGTAGTAGCCCTCGCGCATCTTCTCGACGGGGAGCTCGAAGACCTCCGGCGGAAGGCGGCCTCCCGCCTTTACGGAAGAGCGTCTTACGGATCGATCGTTCATTCAGACGGTCGGCACCGCAAGCGGCGTCTTAGTTCGGGTCCGCTCCATGGGCGAGCTCGAGCTCGAGGCAGGCGGCGAGCGCGGCCTCGGCGACCTCGAGCTGCTCGGAAGTCGGCTCCGCAGTCGCGAAGCGGTGCTGGAGCTCGTGGCCGGGCCGGGAGAGCGTCTGGGCCAGAGGGTGTTCCGGGTTCCGCACCATCCAGCCGAAGATCTCCGTGGTCGCGGCGAGGGCGGCGACCTGGGCGGCGAGGCGGGCCGGCCCGCGCAGGTTGACCGGAGCGCGCGAGGCGATCGCGCCGCCGATCGCAGAGCTGACGAGGAGCGGCCCGAGCATGTGAGAGCCGCAGCGCTCGTGCTCGCGGGCGTGCGGAGAGCCCTGCTCGTAGGTGCCGATCGAGATGTGCTCGGCGCCGTGGTACGCCGCGAGCTCGGAACCGCGCAGAGCCAGCGTCGCCGGCACGGCCGAGACGATCCCGGAGAGGAGCTCGCGCGCGAGCGGGCGGAGTCTGGACCCACGAATTGCCCGGACTGCGAGCGCGCTGGCGAGCATCGAGCCGATCACCTGCGCCCGCTGAAACGGCAGCCGCGCCTCGGGAAGCGCGCGCCGGACCGCGGGCAGCAGCGCGAACATCTCGACGAACCGCGCCGGCCCACGAAGCAGCGGCGAGGCAACCTCGTTCGCGCGAAGGCCCTTGTACCTCCCGGCGACCTTGATCTCACCGGCAGGCGTGCGGACGGCGCAGGCCCAGGCGTTCGGGCCGTGCACGAGCACGCCGTTCAGCAGTGCCATCCCGCCGAGGCGGACCTTCTCGTCACGGTCGCCTGAAGCCATCACCAAGAGCGTAGCGTGGGCGCGCGGAATCGCACCACTTTCGCCACAGTTGCGTCACCCCTGCGCGCGTCTTTCCTCGTTACGCTCGCAGCGGGGAGGAGGCTACTGGGACCTGCCGCCCCGAGCTACGAACTCGCAGGCGGGCGGGCGTCAGGCCAGGAGTGTCCGAGCGACGTGGCGGAAGCAGCGCACGCCAAGCTCGAGATCCTCGACCGCCACTCGCTCGTCAGCCGAGTGCACGAGCCGCGCGGCGACCTGGGGGTCCATCGTCCGCATCGGGAAGAAGCCGTACGCGACGGTTCCGAACGCCTCGCGCAGCCAGTGGCTATCGGTGAACCCCGCAACCAGCACCGGCACGACCGCCGCGCCGGGCTCCTCCTCGGCGACGAAGCTCTCGACCGCGTCCCAGAGCGGCGTCTGCAGCGGCGAGCGCGTGCCGCCGCGGCCGTCGGTCCACTCGAAGTCGTAGTCCCCCTCGCCGAGAACCGACCGCACGATCTGCTCGGCCTCGGCCTGCGTCTGGTCGGGAAGCAGGCGGCAGTCTACGTCGACCTCGCAGACGGACGGGATCACGTTTCGCCGCTCGGAGGCGGAGATCATCGTCGGCGAGAGCGTCAGCGACAGCAGCGGCTCGACCAGTTCGGCGGCGAAGGGGTCGAGCTCGCGCGCCAGCTCCAGCACCTGCGGCGCTTCCAGCGACTGGCCGACGACCGCCTGCACCAGCGCCTCGGTCTCGGGCCCCAGCTGCGGCTCGGCCCGGTACGCGGCGAGTCGCTCGATCAGCGGCGCTGCCTTGGCGAGCGCGTTGTCCGCGATGCCCGGCATCGAGGCGTGGCCCGCGCGGCCGTGCACAGTCAGGCGAAACGGCGAGCTCATCTTCTCCGCGGTCGAGCACAGGTAGAAGGCGCGCCCGCCGAGCTCGACGCGCTCGCCGGAGCCCTCGTTGAGCGCGTAGTCGGCACGGATCGCGTCCGGGTGCTGGCGGCAGAGCCACGGCAGGCCGAAGTCGTCGCCGACCTCCTCGTCGGCCGCCGCGACGAAGATCAGGTCGCCGGCGGGCTGGAAGCCCTCTCGCGCGAGCGAGGCGAGGGTGACCGCGCTCGCCGCGACCTCCCCTTTCATGTCGAGCGCGCCGCGGCCCCAGATCTCGCCGTCGCGAAGCTCCGCCGACCACGGATCGATCTGCCACTCGGCTGGATCTGCGACGACCGTGTCCGTGTGCGAGAGGAGCAGCAGGCTTGGCCCTTCCCCCCGGCCGGGAATCCGCGCGACGAGGTTCGCCCGCTCCGGAACCTTGGCGTAGAGCTGGCTCTCGACCCCGTTCTCGGCGAGGTAGTCGCGCAGGAGCTCCGCCGCGAGTGTCTCGTTCCCCGGCGGGTTGACCGTGTCGAGCCGGATCAGCTCCCGGAGGAGCTCGACGGTCTCGTCACGCAGAGCCGCGTCGGGGGCCGTTCAATCCTCCTCGTTGGAGAGCTCCGTGAGCTTGTTTCGCGCCTGCCAGAGCTCGGGGTAGAAGCGCTGCTTGATCAGGCCGCCGAGCAGCTCGACCGGCGTGCCCTGGGTGCCGACGACCTGGTCGCCGATCACGCGTGCGACGACCAGATAGTGCCGCATGCGCCAGAGCGAGATGTGCTCATCCCAGGCGATCAGGAGCTCGGCCAGCTGGTACAGGTCGTCGTGCTCGCGGCCCTGGCGATAGACGTCGACGATTGTCAGGCCGCGCTCGCGAATGAGGCCGAAGAACGCCTGGCCCAGCTGCGGCGTGATGCGGCGAATCTCGCGGAACCCCGGCGAGTCGAAGCCGCTTCCGTGCCCGAGCACCTTGCGGATCGTCTGGTATTCCCACGGCGACATCTGCTCGAGCATGTCCAGCTGGGCGATCACGTACTGGACAGCGAGCACGCTCCGACGGAGAAGGCGCACGGCCGCCGCCAGGTCCTCCCGCTCGATGAGCACAGTCGCCTCCTCGGCCTCGCTCCAGGCGAGTTTGAGCCAGAGCTCCGACGCCTGGTGGACGGTCTGGAAGAGCAGCTCGTCCCGGTGCGCCTGCTCGGCGGGCGTCTTCTGCAGCGCGAGCAGCTCGTCGGTCCGCAAGTAGCGCTCGTAATCGCTTGCGGCCTCACCTTCGAGGACGGGCGCGCTGAAGTCCTCCGCTTCGTGACCCTCCACGGCCGGAGCATACTTCTCGCAACGTGAGCGATCTCTTCGCCGACGCGGCTCAGGAGCGGATCCGCGACCTCGCGCCACTGGCCCTGCGCCTGCGGCCGCGCACGCTCGACGAGTTCGTGGGTCAGGAGCAGGCGCTCGGGGAAGGATCGGCGCTGCGACTCGCGATCGCCGAGGATCGCGTCGGCTCGATGATCCTCTTCGGGCCGCCGGGAACCGGGAAGACGACTCTCGCGCGAATCGTCGCCGAGAGCACCGGCGGCGCCTTCGAGGAACTCTCCGCGGTGTCGGCCACTGTCTCCGACGTGCGCGAGGTCCTAGCGCGCTCGCGTGACCGGCTCGGCGGCTCCGGCCAGCGGACGATTCTCTTCCTCGACGAGATCCACAGGTTCAACAAGGCACAGCAGGACGCGCTGCTCCCGGGTGTCGAGGAGGGGCTCCTGACGCTGATCGGCGCGACCACCGAGAACCCGTACTTCTCGGTCAACTCGGCGCTGCTGTCGCGCTGCCAGGTCTACGAGCTCCGATCGCTGTCACAGGACGAGCTCGCGCAGATCGTGCGTCGCGGTGCGGCGGCTCTCAGCGTTGAGCTCGACGACGAGCTGGTCGAGTCGGTCGCCGTGCGCGCGGGCGGGGACGCGCGGAACGCGCTCACCATCGTCGAGCTCGCTGTCCAGACGGCCCGGGCCGGCGGCGGCGAGCTGCGGGCCGAGCACGTCGAGGACGCCGCCCGCAAGCGACCGCTCGTCTACGACAAGGGCGGCGATGCCCACTACGACTTCACGTCCGCCTTCATCAAGTCCATGCGCGGCTCCGATCCGGACGCCTCCGTCTACTACCTCGCGGCGATGCTCGAGGGTGGAGAGGACGCGCGCTTCATCGCGCGTCGCATGATCGTGCTGGCCTCCGAGGACATCGGCAACGCCGACCCGCGCGCGCTGCTCGTCGCGGTCGCCGCCGCGCAGGCGGTCGAGCACGTCGGTCTCCCGGAAGCGCGGCTCAACCTTGCCCAGGCCGCGATCTACCTCGCGCGCGCGCCGAAGTCGAACGCCTCCTACGTGGCGCTGAAGGAGGCCACCGTGGATGTTCAGGAGCACGGCCATGAGCGACCGCCTGACGCACTGCGAGGAACGGGGTATCGCGGCGCGCGCCAGCTCGGGCGCGGAGCCGGTTACATTTACCCGCACGACGATCCGCGCGGGTTCGAGGCGGAGCACCTGCCGGACGCGTTGCGAGGACGCACCTACTACCGACCGTCAGGGTCGGGCGAGGAGGAAGCACACGATGGCGATTGAGCGGCATGCGCACGCGACCTGGGAGGGCGACCTCGTCCACGGCTCCGGCCAGTTCGACACGGGCAGCGGCGCGATCACCGGGCAGCAGGTGACCTTCGCCTCCCGGTTCGAGGAGTCGGGCGGCAAGACCAGCCCGGAGGAGCTGATCGCCGCCGCGCACGCGACCTGCGTGTCGATGGCCCTCGCGCACGGGCTCGCACAGGCAGGACACCCGCCGACGCGCATCGAGGCCGACGCGGTTTGCTCGCTCGACCAGACCGACGCGGGCTTCCGCATCACGTCGATGCATCTGACGCTGCGCGGCCAGGTCGACGGGATCGACGAAGCAACGTTCCTCGCTGCCGCAGAGGAAGCGAAGAAGGGCTGCCCGGTCTCGAACGCCCTCGGCGGCGTGGAGATCGAGCTCGACGCGGCGCTCGAGAGCTAGCCGCTCCCCTTCTTCCCTAGTTAAGGCGCGCCCAGCCTCCTCCCCGCTGCGAGCGTATCGAGCGCGGGCGCACGTGTCTGTCGCGGAACTGCGCCGAGAGTGTGACGTTCAGAGCCGTGGCGGTCGCGGTCAGTCCGAGCCGAGCTCGATCCGCCGCGCCGCGAGCTTTCCGAAGCGACCGCTCAGCGCCCCGGAACGCATCGGCTGCACGCTCCCAGTCGTATTCGGTGCGACGGAACTCGAACTCCCCAGGGCTACGGCTGACCGCCCAAGCGGAGCGGCGGTCCCCGTCGAGCGGCATCCCGACGCTGCCCGGGTTGACGAGCGTCGTCCCCTCGGGCCCCGGTCGCTGGAACTGCTGGTGGCTGTGGCCGAAGACGACGACCCGGTCGCGCTCGCCGGCCAGCATCCGGATCTCGTCCGCCTCAACCCCTGGCTGCGGGGCGAAGCTCTCGACGTCCGAGAGCGGAGAGCCGTGCACGTAGAGCACCCCGTCCAGCTCGGCTCGCGCGGGCAGCGCGTAGAGCCGGTCGATCTCCTCGTCGGGGAGGTCGCCGCGGAACAGCGCGTAGTCCTGCATCACCTCCGGGCGGTCGGCCGGCGGCTCGCGGAGCCAGCGCTCGCCGTTGCCGCGGATCCAGGTCGCGTTCCCGAGCTCCCGCAGGCGGCCCATCGTCTCGAGCGGCCACGGGCTGGGAGTCCCGTAGTCGCCGCCGAGGAGCCAGCGGTCGACGCCCTCACGCTTCGCCTCGGCCAGCACCGCGTCAAGCGCGGGCAGGTTCCCGTGGATGTCGTAGAGCACCCCGAGCACGGCCGGTAGTCTCACCGAGGTGAAGATCGTCTGCCTGGTCAAGCAGGTGCCACGCGGCGACGCGATTCGCTTCGACGACGAGACGAAGTCGCTCGTTCGGGAAGGCGTTCCGCTCGAGCTGAACCGCTTCGACGCCTACGCGGTCGCGCATGCAGCCCGCCTTCGGGAACAGCACGGCGGCGAGGTGATCGCGATGACGATGGGCCCGCCTGCCGCCGAAGAGACGCTCCGGCAAGCGCTTGCCGTCGGCGCCGACCGCTGCATCCATCTCTCCGACCGCGTCTTTGCACTCGCCGACGTCCTCGGCACGAGCCGCGCTTTGGCGCTCGCGATCCGGAAGGAGGGCGCGGACCTCGTCCTCTGCGGGCGCAAGACGCTCGACTCCGAGACCTGGCAGGTGCCGCCCGAGGTCGCCGCGTTCCTGGACTTCCCGCAGGTGACAGGCGCCGTCTCGCTCGAGGCGAGCGACGGAACGCTGCGGGCCAGGCGCCTCGGAGACGAAGGCGAGGAGACGTACGAGGTCACGCTTCCTGCGCTCTGCTCGGTCGCGTCGCCTCCGGACGGCGCCGACCTCGACGCGGATCCGGTCGCCGAAGCCGGCGGCCAGATCGTCGTCTGGACCGCTGCCGATCTCGTGCCCGACGTGCAGCCGGACGACAAGCGCTTCGGGCAGACGGGCTCGCCGACGCGCGTCCTCGCAGTGCGAGATGTCTCGCCCGAGCGCGCTGGAGAGACCTTCGCCGACCCTGCGACGGCAGCCGAGCGCGTGAAGTCGCTCCTGGCCGAGCGGCAGGTCGCGCCGTCGGCGTGGGAGAAGCCCGAGCGGCTGGGAGAGAAGCCCGGCGAGTCGTACGACTGCTGGTCGGTCGTCGAGCTCGTCGACGAGCGGCCCGCGCGAGTGTCGCTGGAGCTCCTGGCGAAGGGACGCGAGCTCGCGGGCAAGCTCGGCGGGTCCAACGTCGCACTTGTGCTCGGCCACGGGCTGGAAGAGGCGGCTGCCGAAGCGGCTCGGCGCGGCGCCGACCTGGTCGTGACCGTCGACGATCCTCGCCTGGCCGAGTACGAGCCCACGGTGTGGGCCGACGCGCTTCGCCAGGTGCTCGAACGTGAGCGACCTCATGCGCTGTTGATCCCGGCCAGCAGCCGCGGGCGCGACTACGGCCCGCGCGCCGCGGGAGCGCTCGAGCTCGGGATGACAGGCGACTGCGTCGATCTCGGCATCGACCGCGCCGGCCGGCTCATCCAGTTCAAGCCGGCCTACGGCGGAAACATCGTCTCGGTGATCATGGGCGCAACGACGCCGCAGCTCGCGACCGTGCGGCCGCGAATGTTCCAACCGCTCGAGCCGCGCGACGCGGCCGGGACGGAGATCCGGGCCTTCGCGCTGGAAGCGCTCGCCGAGCCGAGCTCGCGCCTGATCGAGCGCGACGAGTCGGAGCGGGCGTTCGAGCTGGACGAGGCGGACGTGGTGCTGGCCGCCGGCGCTGGCCTCGGCGCCTCCGGAGTCGAGGACCTTGCGCGGGCACGCGGTCGACCTCGGCGCGGCGCTCGGCGGCGATCTCGGCGCGTGCGAGGCCGGGCTCATCCCGAGAGGTCGGCAGCTGGGGCTGCTGGGCCGCGCGGTCGCCCCGCGCCTCTACGTCGCGGTCGAGACGGAGCCGGGGTACGAGCACGCGGCCGCGTCCGTAAAGGCGAGCGTGCTGGTCGCGGTGCGAGGCGAGCCGGGCGGCGACGCCTCGGACGTCGTGCTCCTCGGCGACTGGCGCGAGACGCTGCCGCCGTTCGCAGCTGCGCTCTCCGGCGCACTCTGATGCGCCTCCACGTCTACGAATGGGGCGATCGCGAAGCTCCAGCCGTCGTCTGCCTGCACGGAGTCACTGCGCATGGACGCCGGTTCCGTCGTCTCGCCGAGGATCGGCTGGCCGGGCGGTACCGGGTGCTCGCTCCCGACCTGCGCGGACACGGGCGCTCCGAGTACGACCCGCCGTGGAATCTCGCCACGCACGCCGACGACGTGCTCGAAACCGTCGAGGCGGCCGGGGTGGAGCGGGCGGCGTGGGTCGGGCACAGCTTCGGCGCGCGCCTGGTGCTGGAGCTCTGCGCGCGTGCGCCGGAGCGCGTCGAGCGCGCGGTGCTGCTCGACCCGGCGATTCAGCTTCTGCCGCACGTCGGCCGCGACTTCGCCGAAGCGTCGGCAAAGGACCAGCAGTTTGCGACCGCCGAGGAGGCTGTCGACGCGCGGCTGATGACGGCGACCTGGACGCCGCGGGAGTCCGTCGAGGAGGACGCGCTCGAGCACCTCGAGCGGGGCGCAGACGGAGGGTTGCGCTGGCGGTACTCGCGCGCCGCGGTCGTCACCGCCTACAGCGAGCTCTGCACCGACCCGCCGCCCCCAACCGTCCTTCCGGACCCGTCCCTCCTCGTGCACGCGTCTGAGTTCGGCCTTGTCCGGGAAGACCAGCTCGTCGACTTTGCGGAGCGGCTGGGCGACCGGCTCGAAGTCGTCGGCGTTCCGGGTGGGCACGTCGTCTACTGGGACGCATACGAGGAGACCGCCGACGCAGTCGAGAAGTTCCTGAACCGCGACAGAGCCGTCACACACGCGTAGCGGTTTCGCGGCTACGCTCGTCAGCGGGGGAAGGACCACACGGGGGTCCCCCGGGGGCTCCTAGATCAGCGGCCCGGCGGACATGTCACAAAATGCGCGCGCCGAGCGCGCTCGCGACGAGCTCGACCGCCAGCTGGGCGGTCTCGTTGCCGCGGTCGAGGATCGGGTTGACCTCGACGACCTCGAGCGAATCCGCGAGCCCCGACTCCGCGACGAGCTCGAGCGCCAGATGGGCCTCGCGGTACGAAAGACCGCCGCGAACCGGTGTGCCCACGCCCGGAGCCATGTCCGGGTCGAGCACGTCCATGTCGAGGCTGACGTGCACGAAGCCGTCGCCGGAGACGTGCTCGAGCGCCTCGCGCACGACGGTCTCCACTCCGAGCCGGTCGAGATCGCTCATCGTGTAGACGCTCGCCTCGAGCTCGGCGAGGAGGGTCCGCTCGGCCTCGTCGAGCGACCGTACCCCGACCAGCGCGATGCGGCCGGGCTCGACAGCAGGCAGCCGGAAGGCCTCGCTCTCGAACTCCGGACCGGCGATTCCGAGCGCCGCCGCGAGCGGCATCCCGTGGACGTTCCCAGTCGGAGACGTCTCGGGCCGGTTCAGGTCACCGTGCGCGTCGAACCAGAGCACGCCGCCGGGGCCACGAACACGGGCAAGGCCGCCGAGCGTTCCGAGCGCGACCGAGTGGTCGCCCCCGAGAACGAGCGGCAGGTACCCGCCCTCGACTGCACGTACGACCAGCTCCGCGATCCGCTCACAGGTCTCCTTGATCTGCGGCAGGAAGCGCGCGCGCTCGTCCCCGGGCGAGCTCGCCTCGGCGACGGCGGCCATGACGTTTCCCCAGTCCTCGCAGCGCCGCCCGAGCTCCTCGATCTTCGCGTCCAGGCCCGCGTAGCGAATCGCGGACGGGCCCATGTCGACGCCCCGGCGCCCGGAACCGAGATCGAGCGCCGCGCCGATGATGGCAACCGCCTTCGTCTCCTGCCCGCCCACGAGGCAAGGCTAACCCGATCGCTCCCTGGTGAAAGACCGCTCGCGCAGATCGGTGTCAATCGCCGGGTGCGTCTGGTGGTGGCCAGTTGCCCGGCTTCGCCGCCGCGACCGACCTGTGCGGGCGCGGCCAACCGTCGCCGGTCGCTAGGAGGAGAAGTCGAGGTGGCGAGGGCCGGAATCGAACCGGCGACACCACGGTTTTCAGCCGTGTGCTCTACCAACTGAGCTACCTCGCCGCGGCCGCCTAGTCTAGCCGCGCCGCCCGCGAAAGAAGGACGTCCGGGCCGGTGCTACCGCGCCGCGAACGTCCTTGTGACCATGAGGCTAGACCGGCTCGCCCTTGCGGGCAAGCAGCGCCGTCCCGATGCTCGCCTGAAAGTCCGCAAATTCCCCGAAACCGCGTGCGCCGAGCTCCTTCCGCAGGCGCCCCGGCGGAACCCAGATCGGCGTCTCGGGCCCGGCCGAGAACGCCAGGACGATCGAGCCGCCGGGGGCGGTGACGCGAGCCAGCTCGTCGAAGAACGGGATCATGTTCGCGAGGGATACGAGGTCGAAAGCCGCATCGGCGAAAGAGAGATGCGTCGCGTCGGCCGCCTCGAAGCGCACCCGCTCCGCGAGCTCCGGCGGTGTGTTCTTCCTCGCCTGGGCCACCATCTCGGGCGCGAGGTCGATGCCGACCACCTCGCTGCCGGGAAACCGCGAGGCGATCAGGAATGCGGCCGCCCCGGTTCCGGTCCCAAGGTCGAGCACGTGCCTGGGAGGCCTGGGCAGCGCATCGAGCGCGAGCTCGAGCGGCGCGAGTGCGTCGGGGCGTCGCATCCCGTCCCAGACCGGCGCCATGCGGTCGAACTGGGCGCGCAGCGGGCCCCGGAACACTCGCCAGAGCCTGGGCCGTGAGACGACGGCGTTGGTAGCGAAGCGCGCGAAGCGCCGCCCGAGCGTCCGTTCGAGGTCGGCAAGCCTCACGGGGTGCGGAGATGGATCCGGATCTCCTGTCCGGCCGCGACACCGAACAGCTCGGCCGCATTGCCGCCCCGGATCGCGACCGCCACGTTTCGGAACGAGTCCTCGTACAGGATGATGTCCCCGGGAGCGGCATCGGCGAAGGTGCGTGCGGCCACGGCGTAGTACCGCTCGAATGCCAGCTCCAGCTCGACCGTCATGCCCGGGAGCACGCCCGCATCCTCGAGTTGCTTCCGCGTCAGGTTGAGCCGCACGTTCCCGAAGTGGTCGACATAGAGCACGGTCGCGTTGATGCGGTTCTGTCCGATCTCCGGCGCGGGGATGTCGAGCTGGACGAGCGCCTGCGGGTCGACCGGCGGGCCGAACTCCTCCAGGGCAACGCCGCGCGCAAGGTGGGCGGCAGCGGGCGAGAAGAGGTCGCGGCCATGGAACGTGCGCGAGACGGTGTCCAGCGCGTAGTCCGGGTTGGTGAGCTCGTGCACGATCTCGATCCCGCCGAGCCGATCGGCCGCGGGGAGGATCAGCCCGTTGTCCGGGCCGACGAAGAACCGGCCCTCGGTGGTGCGTAGCGCGAGGGCCCGGCGGCTGCCGCCCACGCCCGGATCGACGACCGCCAGATGGACGGCCTCGGGCATGTAGGGCACGGTGTCGCGCAGGACCAGCGCACCCTGGAGGACGTGCTGCGGCGGGATCCCGTGGGTGATGTCGATGATCTCCGCCTCGGGCGCGATCTGCTTCATCACGCCGTGGCAGGTTCCGACGAAGTCGTCCTGGAGCCCGAAGTCGGACAGGAACGTGATGAACACAGCGAGAGCCTAGAAGACGGCGCCGCAGACAAGCGCCTAGATGCCGGCGCTCAGCCCGCGCGCCGCCCCTGCGACCGCCTCCACGAGGCCGTCGAGGTCGTGACGCTCCGCCTCGGTGACCACGTCGATGCCCCGCGCGCGTGCCTCGCGGGTCGTCTCGGGGCCGATCGAGACCGCCGGCAGGTCGAGGCCGGCGCCGGCGAGCGCGCGCGCTGCCGAAGCCGATGCGAGCACGACGAGATCACCTTCGGGAGCCGTCTCGGGGCGAAGCTCGCGCGTCCGGTAGAGGACGACCGTGTCCGCGCCGAGCGCCTCGGCGAGGTAGGCCCGCGCATCGGCTGCTCCCGCGAAGAGCACACGACCGCGTGGCTGCGGAAGCTCGGCCACGAGACCTTCCTGGGTCGAGACCTGCGGGACGAGCGCCGGCTCGACGCCGTGCTCGCGCAGGGCAGCCGCCGTCCCCGGGCCAATCGCAGCGACCATCGGCAGCACGCCTCGTGCGCGCACCGCGAGCTCATGCGCACCACGCGGGCTCGTGACCACGACCCAGTCGTAGCCGGCCACGTCGACCTCGGCAGGCCCGGTCGGCTCGAGCTCGAGAAGGGGGCAGAGCACGACCTCGAACCCGAGCGCGGCCAGGCGCTCGGCGAGAGCCCCAGCCTGCTCGCGCGGCCGGGTGACGATCACGCGCAGCGCCGAACGGGCGGGACCCATCCCTAACCCCCACCCACCCGGGGGTTACTCACGGTAGCGGCCAAACTCGCACGCGTTTGTGACGGATGTGTGCCGATTCTCTGACGACGTTACGCACCGACGAACGTTCCGAGCTCGGCCGCGAGGGCGGCCGGGTCGTCTCCGCTTCGGCGCTCGAGCCAGCTTCCGTCCTCGGCGGCGATCGAGGGCTGTCAGGACCTCTCCGTCGTGATGGGCGGCGACCGGGGCCAGACACCCGCCGCCAAGCGCGAAGACGCAGGCTCGCTCGGCCTCGACCCGCCGCCTGGTCTCCCCGTCATCCACCCCCATGACCAACTCCTCCCCTTCAGCGCGCACCTGCAGCGCGAGCGCGCCCTGGCCCGCCTCGGGAAGCATCTCCTCGGGAGAGAGCCGCCGGCCGATCTCCCCACCGAGCCCTAGCCGGTCGAGCCCGCAGGCCGCGAGCACGACCGCGTCCAACCCCCGCTCTCCCCGCTTGCGCAGGCGTGTCTCGATGTTGCCGCGCAACGGCTCGATCGTGAGCTCCGGCTCGAGCGCCAGCAGCTGCGCCCGGCGCCTGCACCGAGGCCGTCCCGATCCGGAGCCCGGGTTGAAGCTCCGCGACCCCGCACAGTGCGTCCCGTGGATCCTCCCGCGCAAGGTACGCGCCAACCACGAGACCGTCCGTGTCCGAGGAGGTCATGTCCTTCGCCGAGTGCACGGCGACGTCGATTCGCCCCTCGAGCAACGCCTCCTCGATCTCCTTCACGAACACCCCGCGCGCGCCGATCTCCCCGAACGGCTTCGAGCGGTCACGGTCGCCTGACGTCGTGATCGGGACGAGCGCGATCTCGACTCCGGGCCGCCGCAGCGCCGCGGCCGCCAGCTCGGCCTGCGTCAGCGCGAGCCGCGAGCCGCGCGAGCCGATCCGAAGCAGCACTAGACGCCGACTTCGTCGCGCTCGGGCTCGGGCTTTGCCTCGCGCTCGGCCTTGCGCCGCGCCAGCTCGGCGATCTCCCCCGCGTCGCGCTCGAGCCGCGCCAGCTTCGAGGCGATGATCGCGACCCAGATCAGAGCACGAGACGACAAATACGCACGTATAGGTACGCCGCGGCGACGTGACCGGTCATTAACGGCCGAAGCAGCCTCGGCCTAGAGCACGCAGGACGTCTCAGCCGCAGCTCGCGCAGCCGCTCGTCCAGCCGCTTGCCGGCCAGCTCGACCCGGTACATCGTCCCGGCGAGCAGCCAGCAGCGCGGCCCACGAGACGCAGAACGCCAGGAACATCGACCCGGACATCTGCGGCCCGTGCCGCGTGAACACCGTCGGGTGGATGTAGTCGTTCGCGAGCCGGATCGAGAGCCAGCTGACCGGGATCAGCACGACGCCGAACAGCGCGTAGACCGCGCACATGTTCGCGCGCGCCGGCCCCGGCTCGACCGAGTAGCGCAGCATGAAGTAGGCCGAGTAGAACAGGAACAGGATCAGAAACGTGACCAGCTGGTTCGAGCTCCACGTCCACCAGATCCCCCACGAGACCCGCGCCCAGATCGACCCGGTGACGAGCGTCAGGGCTCCGAAGATCACGCCCTGGTGGATCGCCGCGTAGCTTTCGAGATCGGCGCCGGGCGGCCGCTTCGAGAGGTGCAGAAACGCCTTCCATGCGCCCCACGCGAAGCACGCGTAGGCGGTCAGCGCGATCGGCACGTGGATGTAGAAGATCTTCTGCGAGAGGCCCTGGTCGGCGTCGAGGGGCGCGTAGAAGAAGATGAGCGCAAGCGCGGTCGCCATCAGAACGACGGCGGCGGCGGCAAGCGTCGGGAGCGGGATGTTGCGGAGCCGGGCGAGCACGGAAATCGCCTGCATGATCGCAGAACGAGCCTCGGCCGCAGGCCGCTAGACTCGCGGCTTGGCTGACCTCGGCCGCGCCGCACTCATCGTCGCGTTCGGCCTCGCCCTCTACGCAGCGGTCGCGGGCGGGATCGCCGCGCACCAGGGGCGCCGACGACTGCACGAGTCGGCCCGAAACGCGCTCGTCGGTGTCTTCGTTGCGACCGCCGTCGCCGCGTTCGTCCTGCTGAACGCTTTCCGGACGCGCGACCTCTCGTTCACCTACGTCGCCGAGCACTCGAGCCGCAAGCTGCCGTTCCCGTACTCGCTGAGCGCGTTCTGGGGCGGCCAGGAGGGGTCGCTCCTCCTCTGGCTGTTCGTGCTGACGGCGCTCGGATCGGCGGCGGTGCTGCTCAACCGCGCGCTCGTCCGGCAGCTGCTGCCCTGGACCGTCCCCGTGCTGGCGGCGATCGCCGGGTTCTTCGCGTTCGTGCTCACGTTCGTCGCGAGCCCGTTCGCGCGCCAGATGGCCCCGACCGACGGAGCCGGCCTCACGCCGAGCCTGCAGAACCCGTACATGATGATCCACCCGCCGCTGCTGTATCTCGGCTACGTGGGGCTGACGATCCCGTTCGCGTTCGCCGCCGGCGCGCTCCTCTCCGGCCGCGTGGACGAGCGCTGGATCGTCGTCACCCGCCGCTGGACGCTTCTCGCCTGGACGGCCCTCGGGATCGGGATCCTGCTCGGCGCCAAGTGGGCCTACGAGGAGGTCGGCTGGGGCGGCTACTACGCCTGGGACCCGGTCGAGAACGCGGCGCTGATGCCGTGGCTCGCATCGACCGCGTTCCTGCACTCGGTGATGGTGCAGGAGAAGAAGAACATGCTGCGGGTCTGGAACGTGGTGCTGGTCTCGCTCGCCTTCTGCCTGTCGCTCTTCGGGACCTTCCTGACCCGGAGCGGCGTGCTGAGCTCGATCCACAGCTTCGCGCAGTCGTCGATCGGGCCGTGGTTCCTCGGCTTCATCGTCGCGGCCGCGCTCTTCTCGACCGCACTCATCTTCTGGCGACTGCCGCTGCTGCGGACGCGCACCCGGCTGGAGTCGCTCGTCTCGCGCGAGGCGGCGTTCCTCTACAACAACCTGCTGCTCGTCGCGCTGACGCTGACGGTGCTCTGGGGAGTCGTCTTCCCGCTGCTCTCCGAGGCCGTGCGGGGGGAGCGGATCACCGTCGGACAGCCGTACTTCGACTTCTTCCTGCGCGTGTTCGGTCTGCCGCTGCTGCTGCTGATGGGGATCGGGCCGCTTGTCGCGTGGCGGCGCAGCTCGTTGCGCGCGCTCGGCGCGAGTCTCGTCTGGCCCGCCATCACGGCGCTCGTCGCCGGCGTGGTGCTCGTCGCGCTCGGCGCCGGCTCGAGCCCGCCGGGCCTCGTCGCCTACACGTTCTCGGTGTTCGTGCTCGCGGCGATCGTGCTCGAGTTCGTGCGCGGGACGAGAGCGCGCAAGGCGCTCGGCGACCGCACCTGGCTCGGCGCGTTCTCGTCGCTCGTCGGCCGCAACCGCCGCCGCTACGGCGGGTACGTCGTCCACGCGGCGATCGTCCTGCTCGCGATCGGGATCGCGGGAGGCGCCTACGGCACGACGAGGGTGCAGCACCTCCAACCGGGCCAGTCGATGACGATCCGCGGCTACCGGCTCGACTACCTCGGCCCGGTCGTGCGGCGCGGGCCGAACGACGTCGAGGAGCGCGCGCGGCTCGCGGTCTCGCGCGGGAACGACCGCGTGACGACGCTCATGGCCGGCAAGAACGACTACCCGGCCGAGCAGCAGGTCTCGAACGAGGTCGCCGTCCACACGGACTGGCTGCGGGCGCAGGACCTGTTCGTGATCGGCGACCAGTTCAACAAGGACGGCTCGGTCGTCCTCAAGGTGCTTGTCAACCCACTCGTCCCGTTCGTCTGGCTCGCGGGCGTGCTCTTCCTCGTCGGCGCCCTGATCGCGATGTGGCCCGACCCGCGAGAGCAGCGGCGGCTGGCCAGGCGAGCCGACCCGATCCCGGCGACGACCTGATGGTCATCACCGACGGCGGGATGGAGACGACGCTGATCTTCCGCGAGGGCCTCGAGCTGCCCGAGTTCGCGTCGTTCGTGCTGCTCGACGATCCGGCCGGCCGCGAAACGCTCTTGCGCTACTACGAGCCGTACCTCGAGATCGCGCGGAGACGCGGGGTCGGCATTCAGCTCGACGCGCCGACGTGGCGCGCGAACCGGGACTGGGGCGAGCGGCTCGGCTACTCGCCCGAGGCGCTCGCCGACGTGAACCGCCGCGCGGTGGCGCTCCTCGAGGCCCTGCGCGAGTCCACAGGAGGCGACCCGAAGGTCGTGATCGCCGGCTGCGTCGGCCCGCGCGGCGACGGCTACCGCGTGGGCGACGCGATGACGGCCGGAGAGGCGGAGAGCTACCACTCGGTCCAGGTCGACACGTTCACGGACACGACTGCCGACCTGATCGGCGCGCTCACGCTCACGTACGCGGACGAGGCGATCGGGATCGTGCGAGCCGCGGGCAGGACCAGCCTCCCGGTCGTGATCTCGTTCACCGTCGAGACGGACGGGCGCCTCCCGAGCGGGCAGGCGCTCGGGGAGGCGATCGAGCAGGTCGACGCGGAGACGGACGGGGCGGCCGCGTACTTCATGGTCAACTGCGCCCACCCGACGCACGTCGCCGCCGCGCTCGAGGACGCGCCGTGGCTCGACCGCATCCACGGCCTGCGGGCGAACGCGTCCACGAAGAGCCACGCCGAGCTCGACGAGGCGGAGGAGCTGGACGAGGGCGATCCGGACGAGCTCGCGGCCGGCTACCGGGAGCTGCGCTCGCAGCTGCGCAACCTGGAGGTCGTCGGCGGCTGCTGCGGCACCGACCACCGCCATGTCGACGCGATCAGCGCCGTCTTCACTCGGTGACGACGAACTCGAACGAGGCCCAGGCGAGCAGCGCGAAGATCGCGTCGTAGAGCGCGAGGAACGCCAGGTAGCGGCCCGGGCTTCCTGCCACGCTCGCGCCGACGCCGCCGATCACGATTGGCAGCGCAAGCGGCAGGAAGAGCAGCGGCAGGAGCAGCTCCCGCGCACGGCCCGCTGCGGCCATCGCCGAGAGCAGGACACCGACCGCGCAGATGCCGACATCCGCGAGGAACACGCCAGCCACGGTCGCCCAGCCAACCGGCGTGAAGAAGAGCGCGAACGCCGCCAGCGCGACGACCTCGGCGAGCAGGAGGAACACGAGCGTCGCAAGCCCTTTCGCGAGCCAGATCGCGCTGCGGTCGCAGGGCGCGAGCACGAGCCCGTCCAGCAGCCCTTGCTCCCGCTCCGCCACGAACGCCCGCCCGAGCCCGAGCAGCGCCGTGAAGATGATCGCCACCCAGAGCAGCCCGAACTCCGCCAGCCTCGACGACCCGGACGGCAGCGCGAAGTGGAACACCGCCAGCACCGAGACGACGAACAGGAGCATCGCGGGCAGCGTGTCCCGCGCCCGCAGCTCGAGCCGCAGGTCCTTCCGCGCCAGCACGGCCGTGTCCCCCAAGTAGCGCCTCATGCCAGCGCGAGCCTCCCGCTCGCAAGAGACGAGACCCGCTCCGGATCGTGGGTCGTGACGAGCAGCGTCCGGCGCCCCCGCATCCCGGCGAGCTCGCGGTCGAGCAGCGCCGCGCCCGTCCTCGTCGAGCCCCGAGAACGGCTCGTCGAGGATCAGCAGCTCGGGCCTGTGCAGAAGCGACCGGCACAGCGCGAGCCGCTGCACCTGGCCACGCGAGAGCGTCGAGGCCCGCTCGCGCCGCGCCTCCCAGAGGCCGAAGCGCTCGAGCAGCATCCCGATCCGCTCCCGCCGCTCGGGCACGCGGTAGAGCCGCCCGTAGAGGTCGAGGTTCTCGAGCGCCGTCAGCTCGCGGTAGACGAGCGGCTCGTGCCCGGCGAAGCCGATCCGGCTGCGGTCCGGCTCGACCTCGAGCGTCCCCGCCGTCGGAAGCGCGAGGCCCGCGCAGAGTCGGAGCAGCGTCGTCTTCCCGGAGCCGTTCGGCCCGGTCACGACGAGGAAGCCGCCGCGCGGCAGCTCGAAGTCCAGCCCCTCGAGCACGCGCTTGAACCCGTACCGCTTCTCGAGCCCGGCCGCGCGGATCACACGAGCACGTCCGCGAGCACGAACGCGAGGAAGGCCAGCGAGATGACGCCGTTCATCGTGAAGAACGCGGTGTCGAGCCTCCGCAGGTCGCCGGGCCGAACGAGCGAATGCTCGTAGGCGAGCAGCCCCGCGACCACGGCCACGCCGAGCCAGTAGAACGCGTTCACGTCGAGCCCGAGCCCGGCGGCCACCAGCAGCGCGACGGTCCCGACGTGGAAGGCCCGCGCCCCCCAGAACGCACCACGCTCGCCGAAGCGCGTCGAGGCCGAGTGCAGCCCCTGCGCGCGGTCGACCTCGAGGTCGAGGAGCGAGTAGAAGAGGTCGAAGCCAGCGACCCAGAGCGCCACCGCGCCGCCGAGCGCCCAGGCCTCCCAGGGGATCGAGTTGGTGATCGCGGCCCAGGCGCCGACCGGCGCGAGCCCGTCGACCGCGCCGAGCCAGAGGTGGCAGAGCCACGTCCAGCGCTTCAGGTACGGGTAGATCACGAACGCGACGACCGGGATCGGCCAGAGCTTCTGGACGAGCGGGCTGAGCTGGTAGACCGCGACGAGGAAGACGGCGAGCGAGACCAGGCAGAAGACGACGACCTGCGCGTAGGAGAGCAGGCCGGCAGGGAGCTCACGACCGGCCGTGCGCGGGTTGCGCGCGTCGAGGCCCGCGTCGATCAGTCGGTTGAGCCCCATCGCGAGCGAGCGGGCGCCGACCATCGCGACGGTGATCCAGAGCAGGTCGTGCGCGCTCGGCACGCCGTCGACCGCGAGCAGCGCGCCGACGTAGGCGAACGGCAGCGCGAAGATCGTGTGCTCGAACTTGACGAGCGCGAAGAAGCGCGACGGATACACCAAGACGCTCATGTCTGGCGGTGTGCCGTCGGCTCGCCGGCCAGCAGGGAGACCGCGTGCTCCAGCGCCGGCCGCAGCACCTCGAAGCCGTCGCGGCAGCCGCCAGGCGAGCCCGGGAGGTTGACCACCAGCGCGCTGCCGCGCACGCCCGCGACCCCGCGCGAGAGCAGGGCGTGCGGCGTCTTCGCGATCGAGTCGGCGCGGATCGCCTCCGCGATCCCGGGCGCTTTGCGCTCCAGCACCTCGAGCGTCGCCTCGGGCGTCACGTCTCGCGGTCCGAGGCCGGTGCCGCCGGTCGTGAGCACGACGCCGCTTCCTCGGCGAGCTCGGCGATTGCCTCGGCGACGGCGTCGCGCTCGTCGGGCACGACCCGCCGCTCGACCTCGTAGCCCTCGGCGCCAAGCAGCTCGGCGAGGAGGTCGCCGCTCGTGTCCTCGCGCGTGCCCTCGGAGACGCCGTCGGAGACCGTCACGACCGCGGCCTTCACTCCTTCACCTTCTCCAGCAGACGGATCTCGCCGATCTCCATCGCCGGGTCGACCCCCTTGGCCATGTCGTAGACGGTCAGCGCGGCAACCGAGGCGGCGACGAGCGCCTCCATCTCGACCCCGGTCTGCGCGGTCGTCTCGGCGGAGGCGACGATCTCGACCGCATCCGCTCCGACCTCGAGCTCGACGCCAACATGCGTCAGAGGAAGCGGGTGGCAGAGCGGGATCAGCTCGCTCGTCCGCTTGGCCGCCATGATCCCGGCGAGCCTGGCGGCGGCTAGCGCGTCGCCCTTCGGCAGCGTAGAGAGCTGCGCAGCCGTCGCCGCGCGCCATCCGCACCACCGCGCGGGCGCGGGCGCGCCGGCGCGAGACCGGCTTCCCGCCCACGTCGACCATGCGCACCGCGCCGGTCTCGTCGACATGCGAGAGCTCACTCATCGGCCCGAAAGGTACCGCCGTCCGAGCGCGAAGAGCCCGCGCCGGTGCCGCCACGCCGCCTGAACCTTCTGCCCCAGCCCCTCGCGATAGAGCACTCCCGCCAGCCCGCGGAAGCCGTCCAGCTGCGCCCGCGTTGTACGGATACCACCACGCCACCGGCGAGCGCCCGCGGTCGAGGTCGGCGAACTTGACCCGCGAGAGCTCGTAGAGGCCGTGCTTCGAGTGTGTGCGCCCGAAGCCCGATTCCTTCGTCCCGCCCCACGAGGCCTGGCCCGCGCCGTAGGAGTACGAGACGTCGTTCGTCCAGACCGAGCCCGCATCCAGCCGGCGCGCGAGCCGTTTGGCCCTCGCGAGGTCGCGCGTCCAGACGCTTGCGCCGAGGCCGAAGCTCGAGCCGTTCGCGAGCCGCACCGCCTCGTCCTCGTCCGCGAACGGCGAGACCGTGACGACCGGCCCGAAGATCTCCTCGCGCTGGACCCGCGCCTCGCGATCGACGCCGGTCAGGATCGTCGGCTCGTAGAACCAGCCCGGAAGGCCGGTGTCCGGGCGCTCGCCGCCGAGCCGCAGCTCCGCGCCGCGACCGAGCGCGTCCGAGACCAGCTCCTCGACGTGCGCGCGCTGGGGCTCGGAGATCAGCGGCCCGAGCTCGGTCTCGAGCTCCTCGCCGCGACCGATCCGGAGCGCACGCGCGCGGCGGGTCAGCTCCTCGACGAACGGCTCCTGGAGCGGCCGCGCCACGTAGATCCGCTCGACGCCCGAGCACACCTGGCCGCAGTTGGAGAAGCTGCCCCAGAGCGCGCCCGCCGACCGCGCGGTCGAGGTCGGCGTCCTCGAACACGAGCATCGGGTCCTTGCCGCCGAGCTCGAGCGTCACGGGCCGCAGCCGCTCGCCCGCAAGCGAGGCGACGCGGCGGCCCGTCTCGGCCGAGCCGGTGAAGACGACCTTCGCCGTCCCCGGCGCGCGCACGAGCGCCTCGCCCGCCTCGGCGCCGCCCTGAACGACCTGCACGAGCCGCTTCGGCGCGCCCGCCTCGCGGAAGACGCGCTGGACCCACGCACCGGAGAGCGGCGTCACCTCGGAGGGCTTGACGACCACCGCGTTTCCGGCGGCGACCGCGAAGGCCGCCTGGCTGAGCGGGATCCCGAACGGGAAGTTCCACGGCGAGATCACGCCGATCACGCCGAGCGGCTCGTAGAGCAGGACGCCGCGCTTGTGCCGCAGGTGCGGCTGCCCGAAGCGCACGGGCTCCTGGGCGAGCACGCGGCCCGCGTTCGAGGCGGCCCAGACGAGGTTGTCGAGCGCGACGAACAGCTCGGCGGTGTACGACTCGACGAGCGGCTTGCCCGTCTCGGCGGTCACCGTCGCGGCGATCTCGTCCGCGGCGTCGAGCAGCGCCGAGGCGACGCGCCCGAGCAGCGCGCGCCGCTCCGCGAATGATGACCCGGCCCAGCGCTCGGCCGCGAGCCGCGCGTCGACGACGGCCTCGGCGACCTCCCCCGGAGCGGACGCGGGGACCGAGCCCACCGGCTCGAGCGTCGCCGGGTTGACGGAGCGGAGCTCGCCTGCCTGCGCCGAGCGCGACATTGCGCGCACAAGCCTAGACCCGTAGCGCGGCGCAGCGGTCGAGATCGGCCAGCAGGCCCTCGACCCAGGCGGCAACGTCGTGCTCGCGCACGAAGCGCGCGGATCGCCTCGAGCCGCTCGCGGCGCTCCTCGGGCGGCATCGTCAGCGCCTGGGCGAGCGCGTCCGCCTGCCCAGCCACGTCGAACGGGTTCACGCTCACGGCCCACTCGCCGAGCTCCTCGTAGGCGCCCGCGTTCTCCGAGAGAACGACACGCCGTCGCGCTCGTTCACGAGCGGCGCCTCCTTCGCGACGAGGTTCATGCCGTCGAAGATCGAGTTCACGAACAGCACGTCGAACTGCTTGTAGGCAGCCACGCGCCCGGGAGGTTGTCCTCGACGCGAGCTCGATCGGGTCCCAGCCCTCCTCGGGGAAGCGGTCGTTCACCGCGCCGCGCCTCGCGCTGGATCGCGCCGATGTACTCGGAGTACTCGGGGATGTCCTGGCGCGACGGATCGAGCAGCGCGAGCATCCCGACCCTCCCGACGCGCTCCGGGTTCGCCTCGAGATAGAGCTCGAAGGCGCGAAAGCCGCGGACGATGTTCTTCGACGGGTCGGTCCGGTCGACGCGCAGGATCAGCTGCTCTGGCCGCCGGGCGACGAGCTCGCTCTCGGCCGCGAGCACCTCGTCGCTCTCCGCGAGCTGCTGGAACTCGAGCGGATCGACCGAGATGGGATGAACGCTGACCAGCGAGCGGCGGCCCTCGTACTGCGGCAAGCCCTTCCTCGAAGTCGCACTCGGCCCCGGCCAGGTCGCTCGCGGCGCGCATGAAGTTCAGCTGCCAGCGGTGGGTGTGGAAGCCGATCGCGTCGTTCGCGAGCAGCCCGTCGTGGATCGCGCGCCGGGTCGCGTCCGGCAGCACGTGCCAGTAGTCGGTCTGCGGCCACGGGATGTGGATGAAGTGGGCGAGCAGCGCGTCGGGCGCGCGCTCCCGGACGAGCCGCGGAGCGAGATAGAGGTGGTAGTCGTGGAAGAACACGGCCGCCTCTGGCTCGCGCTCGAGCTCGGCGAGCACGGCCTCCGCGAAGCCCGAGTTCACCTGCGCATAGCCGTCGTCCCAGGCGTGCTGGTCCGCGACGTCGAGGGCGGGCTTGTACGCGAGATCCCAGAGGTAGTGCTGAAGGAACCAGAGCACGGGGTTCGAGACGACGTTGTAGTAGCGGTCGTACGCAGCCTCGTCGTGGGCCACGAGGCGCAGCCGGAACGCCGACCCGTCGTCGGGCGCTCGTCGACCGCCTCGCCGCCGGCCTCGGCGGCCACGACGCGGTCCTCCTCGCTCATCGCGCTCGCGATCCAGGTCACGTCGTGGTGTGACAGCAGCCCGCGCAGCGCCGTCACGAGCCCGCCCGCGCCGCGCCTGGCCGTTCGCTCGCCGCTCTCGTCGCGCCCGTATGTGACCGGCCCGCGGTTGGAGACGAGGATCAGCTTCCTGCGCCCTGCAACCACCGCCGGGGACCCTACCCGCGGCGCGACGCTACAGTGCGTGGGCTGCAGCGCGATGAGGCTCGCGCCCAACCGCGGGGATTCCCCGCTGATGGCCTCTACCAACGACAACCACATCGGAGGTAGAGATGGGCGACGTTCGCCGTAGCCGCAGTTCTCGCGACAACGATTCTCGCTGGCCTCGATGGTCTCGATCGAGGCTGGGCGTCTCGGTCGCCCTGATCGAGCTCTTCGCCGGGGTGCTCGTCGGCAACGCGTTCCACCTCGACGTCCCGAGCTGGCTCGCGTTCCTCGGCTCGTTCGCGGGAGTCGTGCTCACCTTCCTCGCAGGCGCCGAGGTCGACGTGCCGCAGTTCCGGCGCGAGTGGAGAGCCTCGCTCTCGATCGGGCTCGTCTCGTTCTTCGCGCCCGTTCGTGGTCGTCGGCCTCCTCGCCTACTACGGCCTCGGCTGGAACCGGCAGCAGGCCGAGATCGCGGGCATCGCGCTCTCGACGACGAGCCTCGCGGTCGTCTACTCGGTGCTCGTCGAGACCGGGCTCAACCGGACGCTGATCGGCAAGCGGCTGATGGCCGCGACGTTCGTGACCGACTTCGGCACCGCGGCCGCGCTCTCGGTCCTGTTCATCACGCCGACCATCTGGATCGTTCCGTTCGTCGCGGCCTCGGTGCTCGCGATCGTCGGGCTGCCGCAGCATCGCGCCGTGGTTCTTCGGCCGCTACGGGAACCGCATGATCGAGCCGGAGATCAAGCTCGTCTTCGCCGCGCTGTTCCTGCTGATGTGGCTCGGCGACCGCGCGCACTCACACGCGGTCCTGCCGGCGTTCGTCCTCGGGCTTGCGATGAGCTCCCACTACCACGCGCACCGGCTCGAGCAGGAGCGGCTGCGCGTCGTCGCCTTCGCGTTCCTGACGCCGTTCTTCTTCCTCAAGGGCGGAATGAGCGTCTCGGCGGCGCGCTCTGGGCGAACCTCGGCATCCTGGCCCTGCTGTTCGCCGGGAAGCTGGTCCCGAAGTTCGCCGGCGATCTACCCGCTCGCGCGGCGCTTCACGCCGGGAGCGACGCGGTCTTCACGACGCTGCTGATGTCGACCGGCCTGACGTTCGGGACGATCGCTTCGCTCTACGGCCTGACCGCGGGAATCATCGACCGCACGCAGTTCTCGCTCCTGATCGGCGTGGTCGTCCTCTCGGCGATCGTCCCGACTGCGATCGCCCAGCGGTTCTTCCAGCCGGGCTCAGACCGCAGCGACCGTCTCCAGCTCGGCGCCGGCCGTGTCGTTGCCGGACAGGAGGTTGAATAGCACGAGCCAGTCGCGCAGCAGCCGGGGCATCAGGAAGTGGCGGCGGACGTACTCCTTGCCGCGGAGGGCGCGCTGCCTGGCCGCGGCCGGGTCGGCGAGGATCTCGAGACAGGCCTCGGCGCACTCGACCGGCGAATCGACGAGCCAGCCCGTCTCCCCGTCCTGAACCTGGGCGACGATGCCGCCCACGCGGCTCGCGACCATCGGCTTCGTCTTCCAGAGCGCCTCGGTCACGGTCAGCCCGAAGCCCTCGCGGATCGACTTCTGGATCGCGGCGGCCGAGTGCACCTGGAACGCGTTCACCTCGACCGAGCCGATGTTGTTGAGGTTGGACAGGATGTAGATGTCCGGGTCGCCCGCTGCGTACGACGACCGTGCGGCTGTAGTAGTCCCAGCCTTCGGGATCGTCGTGCGCCATCGAGCCGACGAGCGCGAGCTGCACGTCCGGATGCTCCTCCTTGACCAGCGCGGTAGGCGTCGATCACGCCGAGCGGGTCCTTCCAGGGGTCGAAGCGGGACACCTGGGTCAGGAGCGGGCGGCCGACGTCGATCCCGAACTGGTCGACGATGTAGGCCGCGTCCTCGGGCGAGAGAGCCATGTTCTTCGGCGTCAGCGGGTCGATCGCCGGCGGCCAGATGTACGCGTGGGGCAGGCCGCTCGCGCGCGGGACGTACTCGGGCATGTGGAAGATCGCCGCGTCGTAGCGCGTGAGCCAGGGCGTCAGGAACCCGAGCACCTGCGGGTTGGGCTGCGAGAGGTCGATGTGGCAGCGCCAGATCCAGCTCGCCGCGCTGTCGGGGAAGTGCTCGACCATCGCCGCGGGCTGCGGGTCGTGGACGATCACGAAGTCGTAGACGTCCTCGAACTCCTCCGCGTTGAGCGCGTTGTAGCGGCGGAAGATCTCCTCGTCCTCGGGCGTGAGGCCCGACTCGCTTCCCTGGAGCGCGTTGTGGATCGCCTTCGTGACGCCGAAGAACTCGTCCGCGCCGCCGATGATCCGCCACTCGACGTCCAGGCCCGCGTCCTTCATCAGCGGCACGAGCGCGTAGTTGATCTCGGCGACGCCGCCCCCGAACGCGGTCGCGGAGAGATGGACGACCCGCTTCCCGGCCAGCGGCTCGGCCAGCCTGCGGATCTCCTCCATCAGCCCGCGCGTGGCGATGGTGGCGTAGTCGCCGAGCGACTTCTGACCGACGTTGACGAGTTGCAGCATGATCTTCGGGGGCTGGACGACGCGGCGTCCGAGCATAAACGGTGGTCAGGAAGGACTCGGCTCGCCTTCGGCGAAAGTCGAGGGTTCGGCTCCTAGGGATTCGCCGGGCGCTCCGCGAGCTTGACGGGGAGCTGGAGCCTCGAGCCGCCGCGCTGGACGGTGAGACGCGACGACCTGCCCGGGCGAGAGGTCCTCCGTGATGATCCGAACGACATCCTCCGAGTTGCGGATCGGACCGGCCGGCGATGGCCACGATCACGTCGCCGCCCGGCGCGAAGTCGACGCCGAGGAACTCCTGCCTGCGATCCCTGTTCCAGGCGCGCAGACCGGCGCTCCGCGCGGGTGAGCTCGGCTCGACGCTCGTGACGACCGCTCCTCTCCTCGCCGAGTAGCCGAAGTGGCGCGCGAGCGCGGGGGTCAGGTCGGTTGTGGCAATCCCCACAAACGGGTAGGAGATCGAGCCGTTGGCGATCAGCTGCTGCATCGAGCGCCGCGCCGAGTTGATCGGGACCGCGAAGCCCACGCCCTCCGCGTTGCCGGAGTCGCTGCGGATCTGCGCGTTGATCCCGATCACGCGGCCGCGCGCGTCGAAGAGCGGCCCGCCCGAGTTGCCGTGGTTGATCGGCGCGTCGGTCTGGATCGCGTCGACGAGGCTGTACTGCGAGGTCAGCGAGTCGATCGAGCGGCGGATCGCGGAGACGACGCCGACGCCGAGCGAGTTCTCGTTGCCGAACGGGCTGCCGATCGCGGCCACGGGCTCGCCGACGGTCACCGCCGCCGAGTTGCCGAGCGGCACGGGGTCGAGCGAGTGGTCCTTCGGGTCGACCTTGAGCAGGCCGACGTCGTCGAAGACGTCCCAGCCGATCACCTTCGCGGCCGCGCGGTCGTGGTCCTGGAACTCCACGTAGACGCTTCTTGGCGGCCTTGGCCGGGCCCGAGTCGGAGGGCTCCGTGATCACGTGCGAGTTGGTGAGGATGTAGCCGTCGCGCGAGACGACGAACCCGGAGCCCTGCGCGACCTGCTCGGGGTCGCCGCCGCTGACGGCGAAGATCGTGACCACGCCCGGCGAGCGGGCCGCGTAGATCCGGCGCGGGTCGAACCCGTTTCCGGCCAGCGGCTTGGCCGACGCGCTCACGGCTGCCGGAACGGCAGACCCCGTGTCGGGCAGCACCGGCGAGGCGCGGAACACCGTGGTCGAGGAGCCGCCGTCGACCCAGCCGGTCAGCTTCCCGATCCCGAGCGCGGCGATCCCGCCTACGAGGGCACAGGCAACGGCGACGGCGGCCAGAGACGAGGAGCGCACAGCCGTCTCACTCTAGCCGGATGCCGGACAAGCGCCACTGCGCGCGTTTTCACGGGAAAACGCTCAGGAAACGGCCGCGGGCTCGCGCTCACGCGGCTCCGCGGGCGCCGGCTGCGGCAGGACGAGACTGAAGACCGTGCTTTCCGGCGCCGAGACTCGACCTCGACCGTCCCGTCCATCAGCACGGCCAGCTCTCGCGCGATCGCGAGGCCGAGCCCGCTGCCCGACGCACGCGCGCCGTCGAGCCGGAAGAACCGCTCGAACAGCTGCTCCTGGTGATCGTCCGGGATTCCGCCGCCGTCGTCCTCGACCTCGAGGACGGCGCGCCCGTCTCGCATGAGCGCGCGCACGCGAACCGTCGTCGCCGGAGGCGTGTGGCGCAGCGCGTTCTCGACGAGGATCCGGCCGATCTGCAGCACTCGAAGCTCGTCCGCGAGGGCGACGGCTGCCTCGGTCGTCGCCGAGCTCGAGCGCGTGGTCGCCGACCTGCGCGGCCGGGCCGAACTCCTCGACGATCTCCTCGCAGAGCGCAGCGAGATCGACGGGCTCGAGCTCGACGGTGAGGCGGCCGGCGTCGAGCCGCGAGAGGTCGAGCAGATCCGACGCGAGCTTGGTCAGCCGCGTAACCTGCTCGCGCATCGAGTCGAGGAACTCCAGCCGCGTCGGCTCGTCCAGCTCCTCGTCGTCCAGCAGCTCGAGGTAGCCCGCGAGCGAGAAGAGCGGCGTGCGGAGCTCGTGCGACGCGTTCGCGACGAACGCCCGGCGCGCGTCGTCCAGCTGCGAGAGCCGGACGCGCATCCGTTCGAACGCGCGCGCGAGGTCGCCGAGCTCGTCCCTGCCGTTGTCGCGCACCGGCTGGTCGAAGCGCCCGCCGGCGATGCGGTCGGCCGCGCGCTCCAGCCGCTTGATCCGGCGCGCGAACACCCGCGCGGCCCCGTAGCCGAGCAGGAGCGCGATCAGCAGCGCGGCGCCGGCCGAGAACAGCACGCGCCGCTGGACGAGATGAACGCTTCCGAACTGGTTCTGCAGCGAGTCCCTGAGCAGGAGCACGTAGTCCCCGCCCAGGACCGGTCTCGCTGCTTCGGCGTAGTCCTCGTCGCCGTCGCGCACGGTGCCGTGCTGCGGACGTCCGGTCGTGTACGCACGCAGTGCGACCGGGTCGTCCGTCACGTCCGGGCCAAGCCCACCGAGCGAATCCTGCGCATTCGTCATCACGAGCGGGCGGCTCGTGAACCGCTGCAACAGCACCACCCGGGCGCCCGTGCTCGCATGAACGCTTTCCACGAAATCCGTGGTGTACGGCGCCGCCGGGGTGACCTTCTGTCGGGCACTCGCCCGCTCGAGCTGCGAGACCCGCGTGTCGATGAGGCGGTGCTCCAGCGACGGCACGACGGTGAGGTAGACGATCCCGAGCGCGGCCGCCACGACCAGCAACAGCGCAAGGCTGAGCAGGGTGCCGACGCTCCAGGAGAGGCGGTTCACCGGCTTCGAAAGCGGTAGCCGACGCCGCGCACCGTCAGGATGAACTCCGGCTCGCGCGGGTCCTCTTCGAGCTTCTCGCGCAGGTGGCGGACGTGCACGTCGATCGTCCGCGGCTCGCGGTAGTCGGAGCCGCCCCACAGCGCCTGGAGCAGCTGTTCCCGCGTGTACACGCGACCGGCATGGGACGCGAGAGTGCGCAGGAGCTCGAACTCGACATAGGTGAGCTGCACCGGGCGGCCGCGGACCTCGACCTCACGCTTGGCGAGATCGACCGTGAGCCCGTCGCTCTCGATCACCTCATCGGACCGGTCGTCGGCCGGGCTCGTGGCCGCGCGCCTGAGCAGGGCCCGGACACGGCTCCGGAACTCGCGGATCGAGAACGGCTTCGTGATGTAGTCGTCCGCGCCGAGCTCGAGCCCGAGCACCTTGTCGAGCTCGTCGTCGCGGGCCGTCAGCATGATGATCGGGACGCTGCTCGAGGCGCGCAGGCGCCTGCAGACCTCGAGCCCGTCGAGCTTCGGCAGCATCACGTCGAGAACGACGAGATCGACCGACTCGCGCGCGAAGTGATCCAGCGCCTCCTGGCCGTCGCGTGCCTGCACGACTCGGAACCCGTCTCGTTCGAGCGGGTAAGCGAGGAGCTTTTGAACAGCATCCTCGTCGTCAACGAGCAAAATCGTGGAGGAGTCTGGCATCGGCAGTGCCTGCCGGCGCTGATCGATCTGCGGCCTACTATAGCCACGCAATGGCCGCGCTCCCGCCTCGTCCTCCGCGGCGCCGGCCGAGGCCGGGCTCGCTCGAGCGCCCCGTCAACGGACGCCTCTACCGCGGGACCTGGCTGATCGTCGGCATTCCGCTCCTGATCGCCGCCTTCAGCGTGCGAAAGGCGGAGCCCTTGCCGACCCCCCAGCCCGTGCTGCCCGCCTCGTTCGACAGAGCCGGAGCCGTCGCGCTTGCGAGCGAGCTCGCCGAGACGTACCCGGACCGCACACCGGGAACGCCGGATGCCGCGAGAGCCGCGCGCTGGTTCGCCGATCAGCTCGCTCCGTACGGCCTAAAGGCCGTTCCGGACCGTTTTCGCGCCACTCTGCCGGGCGGCGCGCGCAAAACACTCGTCAATCAGGTCGTGACCGATCCCGGGCAAGCTCCCGACGGAGATCGTCGTCATGGCTCATCGCGACGACAGGCGGCGGAGGCGCAGGCGCCAACGACAACGCGTCGGGCATTGCGACGCTGATCCAGCTGGCGCGGTCGTACGGCACTCCCGCGGCCGCAGCCGGCACGCGGGCTCTGAGCCCCCTGCACACGCTCGTCTTCGTCGCAACCGACGGCGGGGCCTTCGGCGGGCTCGGCGCGCGCCACTTCGCGCAGACGCATCGCGGTCGCGTGCTCGCCGTGGTCAATCTGGACACACTGGGCAGCCGCGGGCCTCCGCGCCTCGCGCTCGCCGGTTCCGAGCCCCGCCTGGCGGCCCCGGGGATCGTCGCGACGGCCTCGCAGCTCGTGCTCGCCCAGGCCGGCCAGCGGCCTCACCGGCCAAGCCCGCTCGCGCAGCTCGTCGACCTCGGCTTCCCGTTCACCCTCTACGAGCAAGGGCCGCTGCTGGCCGAGGGGCTCCCGGCGCTTACTCTGACCAGCGGCGGCGAGCGTCCGCCTTCGGCCTTCCTCGACCAGGCGGCCCGCCTGGACGGCGCGCGCATGGCCTCGCTCGGGCGCTCGGCGCAGCAGCTGGTCCGCTGGCTCGACTCGAGCGCCGAGCTCGCTCCGGGAACCGCGACGTACATCTACTTCGGCCCGCGGATCCTGCCGGGCTGGGCGATCGAGCTCGTCCTGATCGCGGCCCTCGTGCCGTTCCTGGTCGCAGCCGTGGATCTCTTCGCCCGCTGCCGCCGGCGCCACATCGCGCTGGGGCCTGCCCTGCGCAGCTACCGGAGCCGCGCAGGCTTCTGGCTCTGGGCGGCCGCCGTCTTCCTGATCTTTGCGCTGCTCGGCTTCTGGCCGGCCGCGCCCGCCGTGGCGCTGCCGTTGACCAGCTCGCCCGGAACCGACTGGCCGGTCGTCGCGCTCGTCGCCCTGGCCGTGCTCGTCGGCCTCGGCTGGTTCGTCGCCCGCGAGCGCCTCCTGCCGAGCCGAGCCGTCTCGTCCACCGAGGAGCTCGCCGGAGCGACGGCCGCCCTGCTTGCGCTCGGCGTCGTCTCGCTGCTCGTCGTCGCGACCAACCCCTTCGCGCTGATCTTCCTGCTGCCGTCGGCGCATGCCTGGCTCTGGCTTCCGCAAGTTCGCGCCCGGCCGCTCTGGACGCGCGCTGCTCTTCTGGCGGCGGGATTCCTCGGGCCGGCGCTCCTGCTGGGCTCGCTGGCGTCGCGCTACGGGCTCGGGCTCGACACACCCTGGTATCTCGCCGAGCTGACGGCCACCGGCTACGTCAAGCTCCCCGCCGTCGCCATCGCCGTCGGCTGGCTCGCTGTGGCCGGGCAGGTTGCCGCGCTCTCGATGGGTCGCTACGGGCCGTATCCAAGCCGCGCGGAGCGACCGCCGCGTGGGCCGATCAGGGAGACAGTCAGGCGGGCCGCGCTTACAGTTAGGTCGAGGAGACGGGCAGCGGGCGCCGAAGAGAAAGCAGCGGAAGGCTGAGTGTGAGAAGGATCCTGAGGATCGCCGGGACGACCCTCGTCGTCGCCGGCGCGCTGATGCTCGTCTGGGTGGTCGTGGTCTGGCGCTGGCAGGATCCGTTCACCGCCGCGTACACGCACTGGAAGCAGCATCAGCTGGCCAGCAGCTACGACCACCGCTTCGTCGCCTACAAGCCCTCTGCAACCCCGCACACGACGATCTCGCCGGCGCTTGCCACCAAGGTGCTCGGCCAGGAGGCGCGCCGCTACCGGCTCTCCTCACGGCGCGGCCAGGCGATCGGGCGGATCCGCGTGCCGCGCCTCGGCCTGAACATGGTCTTCGTGAACGGGACCGATGCGGCGTCGCTCGAGAAGGGGCCTGGGCGGGATCTGCGGACATACATGCCCGGCGAGGGCCAGCTGATCTACATCGCAGGCCACCGGACGACCTACCTCGCGCCGTTCGCCCACATCGACTCGATGCGGCCGGGCGACCTCATCATCCTCGAGGTCCCGTACGGGACCTTCCGCTACCGGGCCTTCCGGCACGTGATCGTCCCCGCCGACGACCTCGCCGCGCTTCGCTCGCACGGCCGCGAGGTGGTCGCGCTGCAGGCCTGCCACCCGCGCTTCTTCGCGTCACACCGCTACATCGTCTACGGCCGGCTCACGCAGGTCGCGCCCCGCGGCGGGCACTGGTTCACGCCGCCCTCGACGAGCCTCTCCGCCGCGCCGCTCGCCGCCGCGCAGGGATAAGCGTTCTCAGCCGAGCCTGAGGTAGCGAGCCTGCTCTCCGGCCGCGACCTCGCCCTCGCCACGCGGGACGAAGACGAGCACGTCGGCGCCCGCCGCGCGCGCGATCATGTGCGACTCCTGCCCGGCCAGCGGCTCGAGCTCGATCGCCCCGTCGGCGGCGACCGAGGTGCCTGCGCGGACGAGCTCGTCGCGCGCCGCGTTTCGCTTCACGGCAGCCGCGAGCCGCCCCGGCTCGAAGCGGGGAAGAGGATCGGCGAGACCCTGAAGCGCGAGCACCGCCGGGCGGACGAACAGCTCGAAGCCGACGAGAGCCGACACCGGGTTCCCTGGCAGGCCGAAGACCAGCGTCGATCCGCGAACCCCGAACGCGATCGGCTTGCCCGGCTTGACGGCCACGCGCCAGAAGACCTCCTCGACTCCGAGCTCCGCCTCGATACGCCGCACGAGATCGTGCGGGCCGACCGAAACCCCACCCGAGGTCACGAGAACGTCAGACGTCGAGCCCACGCGCGAGCACCTCGCGGTGCGCCGCCTCCTCGTCCACCACAGCCGCCAGACGCGTCACCCGTGCGCCCGCCGACCTCAGCTGGGCGGCGAGAATCAGGCCGTTCGCCTCGTAGACCTCGCCGGGGCCGAGGGGCTCGCCCGGAGGCCGAAGCTCGGTTCCCGTGGTCAACACGGAGGCGCGCGGGCGAGCACGCACACGTGACCTCCGCGACCCCGGCGGCCGCGAGAGCGCCCAGCTGTGCCGGGCCGAGCCGGTGCCCCTTCTCGACGACCGTGTCCCCGGCTCCGACATCGCCGCCGCGAGGACGAACGTTGGCGCCGGGATCCACCCGGTCGCGAATCTCAATGCCGTTGTCATGTTCGACAACATACTCGATGGGGATGACGGCATCCGCTCCGTCGGGGACGACGCCCCCGGTGGCGATGCCCATCGCCTCTCCTGCAGCCAAGGGCTCGGCCGACGGGAACGCCAGCGGCGATCCGCGCGACGACAGGAAGCTCGCCCGGCGTGTCCTGCGAGCGGAGGGCGAAACCGTCCATCGCGGAGCTCTCGAACGGCGGTAGGTCGACGGCAGCCCGGGCTGCCTCGGCCAGGACACGGCCGTCGGCATCCTCGAGCGGCACGACCCCGGCCGCGAGCGGGCGCACCCGCTCCAGGATCAGGCGCTGAGCCTCCTCGATCGTCAGCAACTCGGCCACGAGCGCCGCATACGCTACGCGCGCAGGATAGGCTCCGGGCGCCGTGATCTCGGTCGTCGTCCCGGTCCACGACGAGGAGCGAACGGTCGCGCTCCTCTACGAAGAGCTGCAGGCGGCCCTCGAGCCGCTCGATCAGCCGTGGGAGACCGTCTTCGTCGACGATGGGTCGGCGGACGGCTCGTTCGCCGCCCTCACACGCCTGCACAACGCGCACGACAACGTCCGCGTCGTGCGGCTGCGGCGCAACTTCGGCAAGGCCGCGGCCCTCGCAGCCGGGTTCGCCCAGGCGCAGGGCGACATCGTCGTCACCATCGACGCCGACCTTCAGGACGACCCCGCGGAGATCCCGCGGCTGCTCGCCAAGCTCGACGAGGGCTTCGACCTCGTCTCCGGCTGGAAGACCCACCGGCGCGACCCGCTGAGCCGACGAGTCCCGTCGAAGGTTTTCAACTGGGTCACGGGCCGAGTCTCCGGCCTCCGGCTCCACGACCTGAACTGCGGGCTGAAGGCCTATCGCGCGGACGTGCTCGATGGCCTGCGCCTCTACGGCGAGCTCCACCGATTCATCCCGGTCCTCGCGTACTACCGCGGCTACCGGATCGCCGAGCTGCCGGTCAACCACCGGCCGCGCGAGCACGGCCGGTCACGCTATGGCGTGGAGCGCTACGTGCGCGGGTTCCTCGACCTGCTGACCGTCTCGTTCATCGGTCGTTACCGCCACCGCCCGCTCCATCTGTTCGGCGGCCTCGGCCTCTTGCTCGGGTTCTTCGGCTTCCTCGTCCTCGCCTACTTGACCGCGCTCAAGCTCGACGGACACGCGATCGGACAGCGACCCCTCCTGATCCTCGGCGTCCTGCTCGTGGTCGTCGGCCTGCAGTTCTTCTCGCTCGGGCTGATCAGCGAGCTGATCACCAGTCAGCACGAGGAGCTCACGGCCGTCCGGGAGCGCACGGAGCTCCACGTCGACGAGATCCTCTCCTAGCGTTCGGCACACATTGGTCACAGCCGCGTCACACACGCGTGCGCCTTTCCTGAGTACGCTCGCAGCGGGGAGGAGGCCGGGCGCGCCTGAACTAAGGGACCGCCGGCGGAGGGGCGGCTGATGCGGGTTCTCTACTTCGGGACGTACGAGCGCGACTACCCGCGGAACGCGCAGGTGATCTCTTCTCTCCGACTGGCGGGTGCCGAGGTGATCGAGCACCACGCCGGCGTCTGGGAGGGGCGGCAGAGCTGGCAGGCGGGGGTTGGCACCGCAACGCGGCTCGCTGCTGCCGAGCTCCGGCTGCTGCGCGCGCCGCGCGTCGACTTCGACGTGCTCGTCGTCGGCTATCCGGGGCACTTCGACCTTCGCGCGGCACGCCGGGCGGCCCGCGAGCGGCCGGTCGTGTTCAACCCCCTTGTCTCGCTCTCCGACACGTTCGTCGGCGACCGCGGCCGTTTCCGGGCCGGATCACCCGCGGGGCGCGTGCTCGCGGCCGTCGACCGACATGCCCTCCATGCCGCCGACCTCGTGGTCGCAGACACCCGGGCGAACGCCGACCACCTGGCCTCAATCGCGGGACTCCGCTCCGAAGAGATCGCCGTTTGCCTGGTGGGCGCAGAGGACCGCCTCTTCCAGCCAGGCTGGGCTCCGGAAGAGCCGTTCACGTTCCTCTTCGTCGGCAAGCTGATCCCGCTGCACGGGTTGGAGACCATCCTCGCCGCCGCAAGCGCCGCACCCGATCAGCCCGTCCGGCTCGTCGGGAGCGGCCAGCTCGAGCCGCTGCTCCGAGAACGTCCCTCGAACGTCGAGTGGGTCCACTGGGTCGAGTACGAGCACCTCCCCCTCGAGCTGCACCGCGCCGGCTGCGCGCTCGGGATCTTCGGGACCTCGGACAAGGCACAGCGCGTTATCCCGAACAAGGCGTTCCAGGCGCTCGCCTGCGGCACCCCGCTGATCACAGGCGACACGCCCGGCGCCCGCGAGCTGCTCGTTCACGAGGAGAGCGCACTGCTCGTCCCGCCCGGAGACCCGAACGCTCTTGCGGCGGCGATGAGACGGATCGCGGCAGACCCCGACCTGGCACGCAGGCTGAGCGAAGGCGGCCGTCGAGCCTACGTCGAGCACGCGAGCGAAGTCGTCCTCGGCAAGCGCTGGCTGGCGCTGCTCGAGCGCGCGATCGCCGTACGATCGTCGTCCCGATGACCAGGCGCCGCGTGATCACCCCGCCGGTCCTGCTCTGGACGGCGATCGCCGCCTACGCGGCCGGCTTCTCAGCGCTCTCGGTGCTCCGGCACCGAGCCTTCCAGACCGGGCGATTCGACCTCGGAAACATGGTGCAGGCCGTCTGGTCGACGGCGCACGGCCACCCGCTCGAGGTGACCAGCCTGCGCGGGGACGAGATCTCGCGCCTGGCGGCTCACTTCGACCCCGTGCTCGTCGCCTTTGCGCCGCTGTGGCTCGTGTGGCCGAGCCCCGACTCGCTGCTGGTCGCCCAGGCGATCGCAGTGGCGCTCGGCGCTGTGCCCGTCTTCTGGCTCGCCCGCAAGCACCTCGACTCGGAGCGCGCCGGGCTCGGGTTCGCGCTGGCCTACCTCTTCTATCCGCCCACGCAGTGGCTGACGTTGAACGAGTTCCACCCGGTCGCGCTCGCCTGCCCGCTCCTGCTGTTCGCGTTCTGGTACCTCGACGAGGACCGCCTGATCCCGTTTGCGCTCTTCGCGCTCGCCGCGGTCACGACGAAGGAGGAGGTCGGGTTCGTCGTGGCCGGGCTGGGATCTGGTACGCACTCGCGCGCCGCAGACGGATCGAGGGCGCCCTGATCGCATTCGGCGGGGTCGCGGTCTCGGCCTTCGCGATCGAGATCGTGATCGCGCACTTCAACCATGCCGGCAGCTCGAGCTTCTTCTCGCGCTACAACGAGGTCGGCGGATCGCCGGGTGGAATCCTGCGCACCGCGGTCACCGACCCGTGGAAGATCGTCACGTCCGCGTTCACCGGACGCGGCCTGGGCTACCTGCTGGAGCTTCTGGTGCCACTCGGCCTGTTCGCGCTGCTCTCGCCACTCGTGCTCGTCGCCGCCGTTCCGGAGCTCGCGGCCAACCTGCTCTCGGCGGCAACCACGCAGACCTCGATCCGCTTCCACTACACGGCCGGCCTGATCCCGGTGCTCGTGGCCGCATCCGTGCTCGGCGCCGCGCGGATCGCCCGACACCGCCCGGACCTGACCGCCCCGCTCGCGACAACCGCGGTCGTGCTCGCCGTCGCGTCCAACTACGCGCTCGGCGCGATCCCGCTCTGGCGCTACCTGCCCTGGGGCGAGCAGACCGAGGCAACGGCGGCCCAGGTCACGGAGCACGACCGGATCGCCGCGAGCGCGCTGCGTCTCGTCCCACCGGGTGCGGTCGTCAGCGCGACGAACACGCTCGGCGCGCACCTCTCGGCACGGCGACGCGTGCTCAGCTTCCCGTACATCCAGGACGCGACCTGGGTTGCCGCAGACGAGACCTCGCCCGGCTACGCGGACCGGCTGGCGCCCTTGCCGACCGCCGTCCAGCTCTCCTGGCTGCGACGCAACCCCGACTGGCGGCTCGTCTTCGAGCGCGACGGGATCCTGGTCTTCCACCGCCGCGGCTGACCGCGCGCAAGCTCCACGGCGAGCACGACGAAGATCGCCACCACAAGGGCGTCGCGCACGAGCAGTAGCCAGGTCGGCCAGGCGATCCGGAAGAGGGCGTGGTAGTGGAAGAACCAGGCCTGGGCGAGCAGGAGCGAGGCAGCGGTGAGCGCGATCGCCGCCGAGCTGCCCGCGATCACCACGAGCGGCACGAGCCACACCAGGTACTGCGGCGAGAAGACCTTCGTGAACGCGAGGAGGCCCGCGACGGCTGCGGCGAACGCCAGTGGCAACCGGGCGCGCTCGTCCCTGGCCCGCGCGTACAGCAGCCAGACGAGCGCGACGGCCAGCGCCTCGAGGACGAGGCTCGCGGTCGAGAGAGCGTCCGGCAGCGAGCCGCTCAGGTTGCGACCGGCGACACTGGTCGTCTCGACGACCTTCGCGTTGTAGACGCCGAGCCGGTCTGCGGCCAGCAGCACCGAGGCGCCCAGGCTCTCCACCTGGAGTCCGCGCTCCGCCTGCGAGCGGAAGCTGGACGACACCCCGTGCGCGTCGTAGGCCGCGAAGGGAATGACGACCAGCGCCGCGACGATCGCGAACACGCAGAGCGCCGCCGCCGTTCGCCGCGGCCCGGCGCGGCGCCCGACGTAGATGCACGCGAGCGGGACGAGGGCAAGCGGGTAGACCTTCGCGGTCACCGCCAGCCCCAGCGTCGCGAAGGCCAGCAGGTTCCGGTCGCGCAACAGGAGCCAGAGCGCGAGGACGGTCAGCAGAGCGGGCCACGCGTCGTACGTGTTGAGCGAGATCGGCCCGAGGGCGGCCGGGGCCACGGCGAGCAGGCCGACCGCCACATGCAAGCGCCGCCGTGAGGCGCCGATCTCGACGAGCACGAGCGCCGCGAGCAGGATCGTCGCGATGCCGCAGAGCGCCATCAGCGTCTTGAAGGCCGCGTTGTAGTGCGAGGCCCCGAACGCCGTCGCCGGCATGAAGGCGGCGAACGCTCCGGGCGGATACTCGACGAAGACGTCCCGGTACGGGAGCTCTCCGTGCAGGAAGCGCTCGGCGTAGCCCTGGTAGACGTGGACGTCCCGGAACCGCGCGGCGCGGAAGAGCCCTCCGTCGGGGACCGCGCACGCGGCGATGAAGACGGGCGCCGCTACGAGTGCAGCACGCAGCGCGTCCCGCACGCCCGCCGGCTCGAGGCGCGGCTTCACGGGGCTACGGCGGCGGTGGAGGCGGGGGCGGCCCCGGCGGGGGCTCGGGTGGTCCGGTCGGTGGCGGAGGCGGCTCGGGCGGGAGCGGCACGGTGCCGCTTCCTCCGCCGGTCGGCGGGGGGCGCCTCGACGGCGCGGTGGTGGTCGTCTGCGGGGTCACGCTCGCCGGCGGCGAGTAGTAGCCACCCGAGTAGCCGAGGCTCGAGCCGTACTGGCCCTGCGTGAACGGCCTCCACGTCACGGGGGCGAACGGCTGCTGCCAGTCGAGCGCAGGCGTGTTCGCCATCGCCGCCTCCATGAAGCGCTGCCAGATCGTCGCCGGGAACGTGCCTCCGGCGACGGCGATCCCGTGGACGTTCTCCATCGGGATCTCGCCCTGCGGGTAGCCGACCCAGACCGTCGCCTCGAGCTGCGGCACGTAGCCCGAGAACCAGCCGTCCGCGTGGTTGTCGGTCGTCCCCGTCTTGCCGGCCGCCGGGCGCCCGAAGTACGCGCCGGTGCCGGTGCCTGCGAGCACGTTCTCCTCGAGGATCTTGGTCACCTCGTAAGCGACGCCGTCCGAGATGACGCGCTTCCGCTCGGGGTTGCCCCAGCCGGCGTCGGTGTCGACCTTGCCGTTTGCGAACTTGACCTCCCGGATCGCCATCGGCTTCGAGTAGACCCCGCCCGCCGCGAGAGTCGCGTACGCGGAGGCCTCGTCGAGCGGAGAGATCGCGTCGGCGCCGAGGCCCATCGCGGGCACGACGTCGAGGTGCGTCGCCACTCCGAGCCGATGGGCCATCTCCGCCACCTTCTCCGGCCCGACGTCGAGCGTGAGCTGGGCGTACACCGTGTTGTCGGAGCGCAACGTCGCGCTCGTAACGGAGATCGAGCCCGCATACGAGTGGTCGTACGTCTGAACGTCCCAGGCAGGCGTGTAGGGATCCGGCTGGTAGTGGAACGGCGCGGAGGTGTAGTAGGTCGTGTCCGGGTTCATCCCCTGCGCGATCGCGGCGGTGAGGACGAAGGTCTTGAACGTCGAGCCGGGCTGTCGCCTCGCCTGCGCGGCGAGGTTGAACTGGTTGCCGGTCTGGCCGGGCGTCACCGCGGTCATCGCCCGGATCGCGCCGTTCGCGGGGTTGATCGAGACCACCGCGGACGCCGGGTCGTTCCGCAGGTAGAGCGTGTCGCGGATCGCCTTCGCGGCCGCGACCTGGAGGCGCGGGTTGATCGTCGTGTAGACGCGCAGGCCGCCCGAGCGGACCGTGCTCGACCCGTACTCGGCGATCAGCTGGTCGCGCACGTAGCTGAAGAAGTACGGCTCCTTGATGCGCGTGTAGAGCTTGCCCGGCTTGAGGCGGAGATCCCGGACCGCGATCGCCTCCTTGTACTGGGCACGCGTGATGTACCCGTAGTCGAGCATCGCGCGCAACACCTCGTCCCGCCGTGCGATCGCGCTCGAGGGCCGGTGCATCGGGTCGTAGCTCGACGGCGCCTGCGGGAGGCCCGCCAGCATCGCGGCCTGGCCGAGCCAGAGCTCGCGCGCGTGCTTCGAGAAGTACGTCTGCGCCGCAGCCTCGATCCCGTAGGCGTGGTTGCCGTAGTAGACCTGGTTGACGTACTCGTCGAGGATCCGGTCCTTCGACCAGCGGCGGCTCAGCTTGATCGCAAGGCACGCCTCCTTGATCTTGCGCTTGAACGTGCGCTCCTTCGAGATGTAGAGGTTGCGCACGAGCTGCTGCGTGATCGTCGAGCCTCCCTGGACGACCTGGCCGGCGCGGAGGTCGCTCACGGCCGCGCGCGCGATCCCCTGGTAGTCGACGCCGCCGTGCTCGTAGAAGCGGTGGTCCTCGATCGCGACCGTCGCCTTCAGCAGCCATGGGCTGACCTTCCAGAGCGGGACCGGCGTGCGGTTCTTCTCGGCAGGGATCGAGCCGAGCAGGGAGCCGTCCGCGGCGAAGATGAACGAGTTCTCGCCGCTCCTGACGGCGCCGAGCTTGTCGAGGTCGCAGCTCGAGCGAAACTTGGCGACGGCGCCGACCCCGGTGGCGAGCAGCACGAGCAGGATGACGAGGATCGCCCCGAAGAAGATCTTCAGGCGCCTGCTGCGACGGCTGGACTGCGCGGCCGCGGCGCCTGCGCGCCCGCTTCAGGACCTCGTCGAGCCCGTCGTCCCGTCTGCGCCTGCCGCGCGGAGGAGGCGTCACGCGAACACCCCGGCCTCGCGCAGGCGCGCGTGGGCCTTCATCCGGAGCTCGTTCTCGAGCCGCTCGGCCGCAGGCTCGTCCTCGGCCCAGACGCTCAGCGAGACGCGGGCCTTCTCGCCGAGCGCCGTGACCGCGACCTCGGCGTGCTCGTCACCGCGCAACCTCGCGGAGCAGGCCGCGGACGGCATCGAGATCACTGTCGAGAGGTACCTGGACGGTCACGTGTGCGAGCTTCCTTCGTCCACGGATCGAGGAGTTGCGGATGGTATCTGAGGCGATTCGCTCGTTCGGGATCACGATCCGGTCGTCGTCGGCGGTGCGGATGAACGTGTACGTGAGACCCACTTCCTCGACGATGCCGCTGTACCCGGCGATCTCGACGTGGTCGCCGAGCCGCAGCGGCTGCGCGAACGCGATCAGCAGCCCGGCGATGTAGTTCCCGAGCGTCCTCTGCGCGGCGAAGCCGACGATCGAGCCCGATCACCGCGGACGAGGCGAGGATGCCCATGGCCGCCGCCCGGACGGGCGGAATCACGAGCAAGGCCGGAGAGCAGGCCGACGAACACGATCAATGAGACGACGCTCCGGCGAAGAATCCGGTAGCGCGTCTCGACCGCAGGCGGCAGGTCGCTGCGGCTCATGCGCCTGTCGATCAGCCAGGCGATGAGAAGCGTCAGCAGCAGGACCGCCCCGAACACGATCAGCCGGTTCCAGTAGTGCATCAGCGCGCTGTTAGTCGAAAGGGAGAGCTTTCCTGCCGGCGAAGCCCTCGTCGAGGCCGTGCCAGTAGGCGACCTCGTCCTCGCCGACCTGCCAGCAGAGCAGCACTTCCTCGCCCTCGCGCAGCGCCGGGAAGTCGACGAGACCGCGGTCGAGGTCCTTCACGACCACGCCGAGGCTCTCCAGCCGCTCGACGCACTGGGCGACCGCGTTCGCCTCGCGCTCGAACTCCTCCTCGAGCGTGCGCGGCTCCTGCGGGTCGAAGTCGCCGCCGTTGCCGGCGATCCGGTGGACGAGCTTCGCGCGCCGCGCGGCCGTGACCGTCATCGCGCGACGGTGCTGCACGAGCGCCTCCGCGGCCGGACGCACCTCGGCCAGCGCCTCGTTCGCCTCCTCGGGGGTGAAGTAGCGCGCCACCACCCGGGTATCATCGCGCGCCGTGTCCGCCGGTCAACGCGTTCGCGAGCAGCGGGCGGCTCGCCACGAGCCCGCACCGCCCCGGGCGCGGAATCCGGCGCTCGAGATCTTCCTCTGGACGCGGGCCGCAATCTGGGCCGCGGCGCTGTTCTCGCTGTTCGTCTTCGTGCCGAACCGGCACCCGCGCGCGGCTCGCTGGGACGACCCGACGCTCACGCATGACCTGGGCGCCGTCACCGACGTCTGGGCGCGCTGGGACAGCGTCTGGTTCCTGCGGATCGCCGAGCACGGCTACAGCTCGGCGAGCGGAGCGGCGTCGGCCTTCTACCCGCTCTACCCCGGCTCGGTCGCAGTGCTCGGTCGCGCGCTCTTCGGCCACTACGTCCTCGCCGGGATCCTCGTCTCGCTCGCCGCGGCGCTCGGCTCGTGCCTGCTGCTCTACCGGCTGGCCGAGGAGCGGCTCGGCGCCGACGGCGCTCGCCGCGCGGTGCTCTACCTCGCGCTCTTCCCGTTCGCGCTCTTCCTGCAGGCGGTCTACAGCGAGTCGCTCTACCTCCTGCTGACCCTGGCGGCGTTCGTGCTCGCCGAGCGGAAGCGGTATCTCCTCGCCGGCGGCGCGGCGGGCCTCGCCCTCCTGACCCGGCCGACGGGGCTGGCGCTGCTGCCGGCGCTCGCGCTGATCGCGTGGCAGGAGCGTGACCGTGTCCGCGCCCTCGCCTCGCTCGCCGTCGCGCCGGTGCTCTTCGCCGCCTACCCGCTCTACCTCTGGCGCGCGGAGGGCGACCCCTGGGCGTTCCTGCACGCGCAGAAGATCTGGAGCCGGCACCTCTCTCCGGCCGGGCCGCTCGGCGGGATCTGGGACGGGCTGCGGGCCGGCTGGGCCGGCGTCGAGCAGCTCGCGTCCGGCTCGCACACGCACGTCTACTGGACTCCGGTGCAGGACACCGACCCGATCCGGGCGGCGACGCTCAACCTCGAGTGCCTCGCCTTCCTCGTCCTGTTCGTCGTGCTGACCGTGATCGCCTGGAGGCGCTTCGGCGCGCCCTACGGGCTCTTCGCAGCGGTCAGCCTCGCCATCCCGCTGAGCGTCCCGAGCGAGCGCTGGCCGCTGCTCTCGCTCCCGCGCTTCGGCCTGACGATCTTCCCGCTCTTCCTCGCGCTCGCCGCGCTGGGCGGCCGCCCGCGCGCGCACACGGCGATCGTCGGCGTGAGCTCGCTCCTGCTCGGGGTCGCGATCGTGCAGTGGTCGCTCTGGCAGTGGGTCGCGTGACGCGGTCGGCTCTCGCGGCCGCCGCGGCGCTCGCGCTGCTCGCCGGAGGCACCGCCTGCGGGGAGCGCAAGGAGCCGACCGGACCGCTCGTCCAGGTCTACCCGGTCACCGTGCAGGGGGCGAGCGAGGCGCCGACGGTCGTCCACAGCGTCCCGCGCCGGATCGTCCCGCTCGGGGCCGGACCCCGGCGGATCCTCCGCGCGCTCGGGCTCGAGCGGCGCACGGTGACGGTGAACGACTCGCTGGTCGGCCTCCCGCTCGTCGACCAGATCAAGCGCGCGCGACCCGACCTGATCCTCGCTTCGAGCGACGCGGATCCGCTCGACCTGGCCCGCGCGAAGACGGCCACGCACGCAGCCGTCTACGTCGAGCTCGACAGCTCGATCGAGCGACGTCGAGCACTCGATCGACGAGATCGGCCTGCTGACCGGAGAGCCGGTAGCCGCGCGCAAGGTGACGCGGCTCGATCGAGCGCGCGCGGCGCCGCGTGGCCGCAAAGCTGAGCGGGTATCCCGTCGTCCCGACCTTCGTCGATCTCGGAAACTTCACGACCGTGCCCACCCGGAGCCTGTTCGGCGACCTCCTCGCCGAGGCGCACGGCCGGAGCGTGGCGGGGCCGAGCCCCGAGCAGGGGCCGTTTCCGCTCGGCCGCCTGGCAAAGCTGAACCCGCAGGCCTACATCGCCACCTCGGCAGGCGGAACGACGCTTGCGCAGCTGCGCCAGAACCCCGCGACCGCGCACCTCCCGGCCGTGCGCAAGGGCCGGTTCGCGATCATCCCGAGCCGCCTCGTCGCGCCCGGCCCCGACGTGGGCGCCGCGCTCACGCAGATCGCGCGCTTCCTCCATCCAGACGCGTTCCGCTGATGTGAAGAACGGCAAGCTCGTCGCCTGGCTCGCGCTCGTCGGAGTGATGAGCGCGCTCGCCTACACCAGCCGCCTCGTCGGCGGAAAGCCGCCGCGCGACGCCCTCTACCAGTACAGCCTCGCCGTGAGCGGCCTCTTCGAGTACGCGCTCCTGCTCGGCGATCGTCTACTGGATCGCGCGCGGGATGCCGCGGGAGTGGCTCGGGCTCAGGCGCCCGCCGTCGTGGGGACGGGCGGCGGCCCTGATGATCGGCCTGCTGATCGCGGTGCTCATCGCCGAGCAGATCCTCGAGGCGATCCTGCACGCGGCGCGGGAGCAGGGCCTCGAGCCGACCCGCTGGGAGCCTCGACCGCGCGGGCGCGTTCGCGCTGAACGCGTTCGTCGTCGTCGTGGTAGCCCCGATCGTCGAGGAGCTGACCTTCCGCGGGGTCGGGTTCGCCGTCCTCCGGCCGTTCGGCGCGGCCGTGGCCGTGATCGGGACCGCGGTCGCCTTCGCCGCCGTGCACGGGCTCGTGGACGGGTTCGTGCCGCTGCTCGTCTTCGGGCTGGCGATCGGGTTCCTGCGGCTGAAGACCGAGAGCGTCTACCCGGGAATGGTCTTCCACGCGTTCTTCAACGCGGCCGCGCTCGCGATTGCGTTCGCGTCCTAGGCCGGTATCCTCGCGCGCGTGCGGCGCGCCCTGATCCTGGCTCTGGCTCTCGCGTTCGTCCCTGCGGCACACGCGTCGCCGCCGGCCGTGAGCGCTCAGGCCACGCCTGCGAGAGGCGCGGCGCCGCTGAGCGTGACGCTCACCGCGAGCGGGGACGCGGCCGCGTATCACTGGGACCTCGGCGACGGCACAACCGCCGACGGAGCGGTGGTCACCCACGTCTACGCGGCCGGCTCGTACACCGCGCGGGTCACCGCGACGGCCGGCGGCGAGTCCGCGCAGGCCGAGGTGTCGATCGTCTCCCTGGGCCTGACGCTCGCCAACCCGCACGTCGGCCGCTACCAGCAGCGCCTGCGCTTCCACGGCCGGCTCGTCCCCGGGCTCAAGGGCGTTCCGGTCGTGCTCTACCGGGACGGCGTGAGGCTCGGAAGCGGCAAGACCGGCCGCGGCGGGCGCTTCACGCTGCGCGGTCGGGTCGGGGCGCCCGAGCGCGCAGTACACGGTCCGCTACGGAGACGTCGTCTCGAGCCCGGTCACGCTCGCCGTCCGCCCGGGGCTCGACACGGCGTTCATCGGCTCCGGCCGGGTCGGGCGGCCATTCGCGCTCGTCGCGCGGGAGCGGCCGGCCGGCGCGGGGACGCTCACCGTCCGCGTCTGGCGCGGCGGACGTCTCGTCGCGACACGCACGGGCCAAGGGCCGCCTGCGCCTGGCGCTGGGGACGCGAGTCGCACGACTACCTACCGCGTGCTCGTAGCCGTCGCCCCGGACCAGGGCTACGTCGCGAACCGGCGGCTGCTCGCGCGCACCGTCTTCGTCCCGTCGCTCCGGATCGGAAGCACCGGCCCGAGCGTCTACGGGCTCGAGCGGCGGCTGCACGAGCTCCACTTCGCGCTCGGCCGCGTGGACGGCTACTACGGCTTCGACACCTCCGACGCGGTGGTCGCCTTCCAGAAGCTCCACGGCCTCCCGCGAACCGGCGCGACGGACCTCCGCTTCTGGCGAGCTCTCGACGCGGCGGCGATCCCCAGTCCCGCGCCACGGCGGCGACTCACATCGAGGTGAGCAAGGCGCGGCAGGTGCTCCTCGTCGTCCGCAACGGCCACGTGGCGCTCGATCGTCCACGTGTCGACCGGGGCAACCGGCAACACGCCGGTCGGCGTCTGGCACGTCTACAGCAAGGTGCCGGGCTTCAACGCCAAGGAGATGTACTACTCGTCGTTCTTCGTCGGCGCGTTCGCGATCCACGGCTACCACAGCGTGCCGCCCTACCCGGCCAGCCACGGCTGCGTTCGCATCCCGCTGTGGGTGGCGCCGCGCGTCTACTCCCTGATCGGCTACGGCACGACGGTCTACATCTACTAGGGCCTGGGCCGCGATCGTCGCCGTCCTGGCGCTCGGCGTGGCCGGCTGGCTCGTCTACACGCAGATCTGGGGGACAGGCGGCGAGAAGCCCGTCGCGTGGCGCGACGTGACGCTCGAGCTTCGGCCGCGTCGAGTTCGCGCACAAGGCGCTCGGCGTCTACCACTCCCGCGGGTCGTTCGAGCGGATGCTCTCCGGGGTCATGCCGGGCCGCGCACCGCGGCCGCCGCGCCTGAACTGGGAGCGCGACCAGGTGGTCGTGATCGCCCTCGGCCCCCGCTCGAGCACGGGGTACTCGCTCCGGATCAAGCGCGTGGTCGAGCGGCGCCGCGGCATCTACGTCTACGCCCGCGAGCAGACGCCCTCGCTGGGCGAGCAGGTCACGGCCCGGGTGACGTACCCGTACCGCATGCTCACCATGCACGGCAGCGCGAAGCCCGTTTACGTCAAGCTGCAGGGACGACCATGAGCGAGCAGGACCCCCTGATCAAGCAACTGCGCGAGCAGATCTCCGACAACGACCGCGCGATCGTCGAGGCGATCAACGCGCGCCTCAAGCTCGTCGCGCGGCTGAAGAGCTACAAGGAATCGCGCGGGATCTCGTTCGTCGACCCCGAGCGCGAGGAGTGGATGATGCAGTACCTCTCCCGCGCGAACCGCGGCCCGCTCTCGGCAGAGGGGCTGCGCGAGATCATGGAGGAGATCCTCGACCTGACCAAGCGCGAGGTCGAGGGCGGCCGCTAAGGCGCTCGCTTGCGACGCCGACCAAAGAGGCCGCGCGGGCTTGCCCGCGGGGCCGTCTTAGGCCTCTTCGCCGTTCGCCTCGGCGAACTCGTCGGGCGTGACGTTCTCGAGGAACTGCTTGAACTCGGAGACGATCTCCTCCTCGTTGATGTCCTCGCCCTCGAACTCGATCGCGGACTCCTCGATCACCTCTTCCGCGGCGAAGATCGGCGCGTCGGCGCGGACGGCGAGAGCGATCGCGTCGGAGGGCCGCGAGTCGATCTCGATCTCGGAGCCGTTCTGCTGGACGGTGATGCTCGCGTAGAAGGTGTTCTCCTTCAGCTCGGTCACGGTGATCCGTACCACCTGGGCGTCGAGCTGGTCGAGCATCTCGGTGACGAGGTCGTGCGTCATCGGCCGCGGGGTCGAGGCGCCCTGCAGCTTCATCAGGATCGCGGCCGCCTCCGGGTGCCCGATCCAGATCGGGAGGAACTTGTTTCCATCGGCGGTCTTGAGCAGGACGATCGGCTGCTTCCCGACCAGGTCGAAGCTCACCCCGTAGATGACCATCTCGTGCATCAGGCCTCGTCCCCGGGTCCGATCATAGCCTCAGGGTAGCCGGTCAACCCCCGGCGCGATGCGGGCAGCGCGCAGGTGGCCGCGGCTCCACATCGTCGAGCGGAACGCGGACTTCCCGGCCGGTTTCAGGGTCCTCGAGAACGGCGCGCCGGTCAGGCACGCTCATCGGATCGAGCCCGCGCAGGTAGAAGGCTCGGCCCTGGAAGAGGACGAGGTCACCGATTCTCATTGCCGCAGTTCTCGTAGGGTTGTCGGCACCTGAAAGCCCGGCCGCATCCCCTAAAAGGGCCGCTACACTGCGCGTCCCGGGCGATTAGCTCAGTTGGTTAGAGCGCCGCTCTGATAAGGCGGAGGTCCGTGGTTCGAATCCACGATCGCCCACTTCGGCGTGCCCCGGCACTGGCAACAGGGCCGTGACGTCAGCGCCAGCGGACGAAGAGCCAGCCTGGCAGCCGGAGGAGCCGCGGGCTCCGGCGGGGAGCGACACGCAGCATCCCCGAGGGCTTCTTCGAAGCGTTGAACACCGTGACGCGGACCGGCGTGGACGCGGTGACGTTGCCGGCGGCATCCCGCGCGGAAGCGGTAAGGGTGTGCGGGCCGACTTGCACGAGGCTCGTGCGCCAGCGAAGCGTGAACGGCGCGCGCTTCAGCTCGGGGCCGAGCGGAGTCCCGTCCAGCTTCAGCTGCACCCCGGCGACGCCGGTGTCATCGGTCGCGGCCACCTTCACCGACACACGCCCGCCCAGCCGCGTCCCCACGGCCGGCGAGGTGATCGCGACCAGCGGCGGGACGTCGTCGCGGTAGGTCGCCGTGTACGAGGCCTGTGCCGTCGACGCGATCACGTCGTGGCTCGCGGGCTTCCCGTCCGACCAGCCGACGAACTCCAGCCCGTGCGAGCCGAGCGCCTGCGACTGCGGCGCGCTGATCGTGTTCCTCGAGCCGAGAATCACCGTGCGCTGAAACGGCGTCGTCCCCGGGGTCGGGCCCACAACCAGCTTCACCCCGCGCGGGGAGGAGTCGAACGAGAGCGTCGACGTCTTCGGTTGCAGGTTGACCGAGGTCGTAGCGGAGTGGCCGCCCGAGTCCGTCGCCTTGAGCTGGAGCTCGAGATATGACGGGTAGTCGTGATCCGGAGCAGGGAACGACCCGCTCGCGGTGCCGGGGAAGCTCTGGACGATGTGCGTGTGGCAGTTCGACGGGCAGTGGTGAAGGATCAGCGTCCAGGTCAGGGCCGAGTCAGGGAGCGGCCCGTCCTGCATCGTCGTCGGCCTGGCCCGAGAAGCTGATCGGGTCGCCCACCTTCCACGTCGTCGACGCCGAAGGGGTCAGGATCTTCGGCACCGGCAGCGTGTCGGCCACGGAGATCGTGATCGGGTCGCTCGTGTTCGTGGCGCCTTGCTGGTCGGTCACCGTGAGCCACGCGGTGTAGATCCCCGGAGTCTCGTAGATATGCGGGATCGGCCCCGGCCCGGAGTCGTCGCTCTGTCCGTCGCCGAAGTCCCAGTGATACGCCAGGACATCGCCGGGGTCGGGATCGCTGGAGCCGGTTCCGTCGAACTGGACGGTCAACGGATTGTCCCCGCTCGTCGGCGTCGCCGTGGCCTCGGCGGTGGGGATCAAGTCGTTCGCGAAGTAGCGGATCCGGTCGATCGGTCCCGCCGTCGAGATCCACGTAGTAGAGGTTGCCGTCGGGCCCGATCTCCAGGTCGACGGGGGCTGCAGCCCGACGCAACGAACGTCTCGATGTTCCCGGGGTCCGGCAGGCCGTTCGCGCCGGGGAACATCACCCAGATGCACTTCCGCGAGTAGTCGGCGAAGAAGAGCGCGCCGTCGTACGACGCGGGATACGGACCGCCGTTGTAGAAGGCCAGCCCGCTGATCGAGCTCGAGCCGCCGTGGGAGCACGGTCGTCTCCGGGCACGAGCTATGGCAGCGTGGTTGTAGGTGTAGTACGGAGGAGTGACGGCGCCGGGCGTAGAGCAGGTTGCAGATCGGAAGGTTGCCGCTCTGGTAGCCCGGCTGTGAGCCGGGGCCTTCGTAGCAAGGCCAGCCGAAGTTCTCCATCGTCGCGTCGGTTCCCGAGGGGATCCGGTCGATCTCCTCCCAGTCATTCCAGCCGACGTCTCCGACCCAGAGCTCCTCAGTCCCTGGCCGCATCGTGAAGCGAAACGGGTTGCGAAGGCCCGAGGCGATGATGCGGCGCGCGACCGGATCGGCGCTTCCGGCGAGCGGGTTGCCGGGCATCGCGGCGCCTGTGCTCGGGTCGACTCGCAGGATCGAGCCGTTGAGCAGCGCGGGCTCGCCCGGGTTTCGGCGCAGGCTCTGCGAGCGAAGCGCGCCTCCCTCCGTCCTCTGGATCGGCGCATCCATGTTCGGGATCGCCCGTAGTCGACGAAGAAGAAGTTCGCGCCGTCGCCGCCGCTCACATAGAGCGATCCGTCCGGCCCGAACGCCAGATCTCCGACCGAATGGCTCGGGTACTGCTGGCACCAGCCGTCGAGGAGGTTCAACTCGGAGCCCGGCACCGCCTGGTCGAGGGAAGCGTTGGCCGTCAGCCGGACGAGGCGGCCGCTGACCACGCAGCCGAAGGTCGACGGGCCCGGCGGATCCGGGCAGGCGTCGTTCCAGACCGGCGGAGTCCCTCCGATCGGCGCGTCGCGGGTAAAGAGCGCCCAGAGGTAGGGATGTGCAGCGCTGAAGTTAGGGTCGAGCGCGATCGAGAGCAGCCCGCGATCCCAGTAGTCGTCGACCTCTGTCCGCAGGTCGGCGAACGTCGTCGGAGTCGTGTCCGAGAGGCTCGAGTACTCCAGGATCAGCCCACTCTTCTCGGCAACGAACACCTTGCCATCGGGCGCAAAGCGCACCTGGGTGGGGTTGGTCAGGCCGCGGATCACGGCGGTCTGCTCGAAGTGCGGCTGCGCGTCGGCCAGCGCCTGCGGGACCAGGCAGAGCACAAGTACGCACAACCCTCCGAGTACCCCCTGGCGACGCAACCTCACTGTCCTAGTTGTACGTGTACCCCGGCCTCGGCGCCAGAGGGAACTGCGCGCTAGGCGACGAGCCGTTCGAGCGCCTCGGCCAGCTCTTCGAGCTCGGTCTCGTCGCCGAAGGTGAGCTCGAGGTGTCCCGCCCGGATCCGTGCGGGGAAGCCGGTTGCGCGCTCCGCGGCCTTGCGTGCGCGCTCGGCGAGGGCGGGATCGACCTTCGGCGCCTTGCGCGGCTTCGTCTTCGCGCCGGCCCAGCGAGCGGCCCGCTCGGCGTTGCGCACGGACATCCCGCGACGCACGATCTTGCGCGCGAGCCGGCGGCGGCCTTCCTGGTCCGGCACGGCGAGGACCGCGCGCGCGTGACCCTCGGTCAGCTCGCCGCGCTCCACGAGCGCGAGCACGTCGTCCGGAAGCTCGAGCAGCCGCAGGCGGTTGGAGACCGTCGGCTTCGCCTTGCCCACGCGCTCGCCGAGCTCGCCGAGCGAGAGCTCGAACTCGTCCATCAGGAGCGCGTAGGCGCGGGCTTCCTCGACCGCGGACAGCTGCTCGCGTGCGACGTTCTCGACCAGGCCGAGCAGGATCGTGTCGCGGTCGTCCGCCTCGCGCACGAGCGCGGGCACCGTGGGAACGCCGGCCTCCCGGGCGGCACGCCAGCGGCGCTCTCCGGCGATCAGCTCGTATCCGCCGGCCTCCCGCGGGCGCACGACGACGGGCTGAACGAGCCCCTGCGCGCGGATCGAGTCGGCCAGCGCGCTCGTCGCCTCGTTGTCGAAGCGCTTCCGCGGCTGGCGCGGGTTCGCGTGGATCGTCTCGACGGGAAGGTGCGCCAGCTCCGGCTCGCCCGGCCCTCCGACCAGCACCTCCAGGCCACGGCCGAGGCCGCGGCGCTTCTCAGGAACGGCCGACAAGCTCCATCGCCACCTTCCAGTACGCGTCGGCGCCGGCCGACGTGCGGTCGTAGGTCGTGACGGGTTCGCCGTGGCTGGGCGCCTCGGCGACTCGTACCGAGCGCGGCACCGGGGTCCGGAACACCAGCTCGCCGAAGTGCCGGCGCACCTCGGCGGAGACGTCGGCCGATAGCCGCGTCCGCCCGTCGACCATCGTCAGGATCACGCCCCCGAGAGCCAGCTGCGGGTTCAGCCGCGAGCGGACGAGCTCGAGCGAGCCGACGAGCTGCGCCAGGCCCTCGAGCGCGTAGTACTCGGCCTGCACGGGGACGAGCACGCGATCGGAGGCGGCGAGCGCGTTGACGGTCAGCGGGCCGAGCGACGGCGGGCAGTCGACGAACACGAACGAGTAGCCCTCGCCGGCGCCTGCCAGCGCGTCGGCCAGATAGCGCTCGCCGTCCGGCCTCCGAGCCAGCTCGACTGCCGCGCCGGCCAGCTCCGGGCGCGACGGGACGAGCTCGAGCCGCGGGAAGCGCGTCTTCTTGGCCAGGCGCGCGAGTGGAACCCCGTCGAGCAGGTCGAGCGACGAGCTCCCGTTCGCCTTCTCGCCGAGGCCCGAGGTGGCGTTCGCCTGCGGGTCGAGATCGACGACGAGGGTCCGCTCACCCGCCTCCGCGAGACAGGCGGCGAGGTTGATCGCGGTCGTCGTCTTGCCGACTCCGCCCTTCTGATTGGCAAGCGCATAGACCCGGCCGGGCACATGGCCACGCTAGCTACGCGAGCGGACGTTTCCTCGCGACCCCGGGGCGGCGCGGAAAGCCCGCAGGCGTCGGGCCGAGCTTCCGCAGGACGAGGAATCCCGGCGGTGAGTCCGCGAGCTCCGCGGCGAGGTGGCCGGCGACCTTCTCGACGGCGCCGGCATCGGCGCTCGGACCAACGAACAGAATCGCCGCTCCGCCCGGAGCGACCAGCGGCAGACACCACTCTGCGGCGACCGGTGGCGGAGCGAGCGCCTTCGCGAGTGCCACGCCCCAGCCGTCGACCGGCTGCTCCTCGGCTCGGCCGCAGGCGACCCGCACGTTTGGGAACTCCGCGGCCCATCGCTCCAGGAACTCGCACCTGCGCCGGTTCGACTCGAGCAGCGTCACCTCCCGCTCCGGAAGCGCCGCGGCGAGCGGGATCCCCGGCGCGCCGCCCCCTGACCCGACGTCCACGATCGGGCCTTCGAACCGCCTGACGAGCTCGAGCGCGGCCAGGCTGCCGTCGACGTGCACGCGCCGCGCCTCGCCCGGGTCGCTGATCGACGTGAGGCCGGGCGTCGCGATGACGGCTTCGAGCCAGCGCTCGAGGCGCTCGTCCGTCAAGCCGGATCGATCACGACGAAGCGATTGGGCTCGGTGCCCTCGCTGCGCGTGGTCACGCCCGGAAACTCCTTCAGGCGCAGGTGCACGGTCTTGCGCTCGACGGCCGTCATCGGGTCGAGCTCGACCGCCTGGCCCGACGAGATCGCCCGCTCGGCGTTCCGCACCGCGAGGCCCTCGAGCGTCGCGTCCCGCCGCGCGCGATAGCCGGCCGCATCGACGACGACAGGCTTGCGGTCGTCGCCGTGGCCCCGCCACACGATCGCATTCACGAGGTACTGGATCGCGTCGATCGTCTGCCCGTGCTTACCGATCACGAGACCGAGCTCGCGGCCGACGACCGTCGCCTGGAGCGTCTCGTCGTCCTCCGTGATCTCAACACGCCCCCGAACGGAGATCGCATCGAGCATGCGCTCGACGACCTCCCGCACCTCGTGGGCGATCTCGCTCTCGTCCTCCGGGGCGGGCGCGCTCTCGGTGGGAACGACCGCTTCTGCGTCGACGGTGGCGATGACGCGCGCAGGCGTGTAGCCGACACCGAGCAGGCCGCGCTCGCCCTCGGAGACGACCTGGAACTGGACCGCGGCCTTGTCCAGAGCCGGCTGGAGCTTCTCGAGCTCGCGGAGCGCCGCCCACTTCGCCTCCCCGACGGTCTCGCCGGTCGCCTCGACCTGCAGAGCCTGCGGTGCGTCGCTCATCTGCGGGCCTTGCCCTTCTTCTTCCTGCGAACACGCTTCGGAGGCCCTGGCGGAGCGGTCGGTGGGGTCACCGGGGCAGTATCTCCCGCTCCGTCGGCCTCGGGATCGGCGTCCTGGGGCGGCGCCTCGTCCTTCGGCGGCGTGCGCGATGAGCGTCTCTCCGGCGGTTGTGGCTTGGGCACGAGGCGGCGCGTGATCAGCCCCTGGCCAACCGTCCACAGGTTGGTCGTCACCCAGTAGATCAGCAGGCCGGTCGGGAAGTTGAGCAGGAAGAAGACGAAGCCAACGGGCATGACCAGGAAGATCGTCCGCTGGGTCTTGTCCATCGTCGACGACATCAGGAACGTCGAGGCGAGCTGGCTGCCCACGTAGACGACGAGCAACACGTACCCCGACCAGTGCGCGTTGACGTGCGCGGCGATGTTCGGCACGAAGTTGTGCAGCCAGGAGAAGTCGCCGTTCGCGACGCAGAAGTTCGGGGTCTTCTCGTGGCCCGGGCACGGTGGATGCCTCGAGAAGCCGCGCAGCACGAGGTAGAGCGCGAAGAAGACCGGGAGCTGGGCCAGCATCGGCAGGCACGAGGCGGCCGGGTTGATGTTGTTCTCCCGGTAGAACTTCATCAGCTCTTCCTGCTGGCGCTTCTTGTCGGCCTTGTACTTCTTCTGGATCTCCTTCATCTGCGGCGCGTGAAGCTGCAGGTTCTGCATCGAGTGGATCTGCTTGACGGTCAGCGGCACGAGCAGGATGCGGACGATCAGCGTCAGGACGACGATCGACCAGGCCCAGGTGAACCCCGCGTGGAGGTGGAGCCAGTCGAGGACGTGGCGGAGGATGTCCTCGACCGGAGTCAGGATGTGGGCGAGGACGATCGGGGTCACCGGAACAGCCTCTGGTCGTGCGCGTAGTCGACACCACCGCGGCTCCACGGGTTGCAGCGCAGGAGCCGCCAGCCCGCGAGGACCGACCCGCGAATCAACCCGTGCTCACGCACGGCGTCCAGCGCGTACTGCGAGCAGGTCGGGTGGTACTTGCAGTTTCCTCCCCAGAACACGCCGAGCGTCCTCCGGTAGAGGTGGATCAGGCCCATGCCGACGAGCGCCGGGACGCGGGTGACGGCGGCGATCACGCCACGGCCTTCTCGAGGATCTCGTCCACGCGCTCGCTCAGCCAGTCGAAGCCGCGCGTCTCGGCCGCCTCGGCGAGCCCTGTCCGCACGACGAGCACGTAGTCGTTGTCGTGCGGGAGCTCGGACGAGCGCGCGCGGAAGATCTCGCGCAACTGCCTCTTGATCCGGTTGCGGATGACCGCGTTCCCGACCGCCCGCGGGACCGCGAGGCCGAGGCGCGGGCCCTCGCTCGGCTACCGCCTCGTCTTCACGCGCGAACCAGTAGAGGACGAGGAACCGGGTCGAGACGGACCTGCCCTGGCGATAGACGGCGTCGAAGTCGCGTGAGCGCGAAAGGCGATGGCGGCGGGTCACGCGCGCGGCTAGCGCTCCAGCTTCACGCTGAGAGGCGCTTGCGGCCCCTCGCACGGCGGCGCTTGAGGATCGCCCGGCCGGCGCGAGAGGACATGCGGGCGCGGAAGCCGTGCCGTCGCTTCCGCCGGCGCACGTTGGGCTGATAGGTCCGTTTCACGAGTGTCCCAGAGTTCGAAAAAGATGAAGAAGAACCGCCCGAGCTGAGGCGGCTTCGGGCCAGTATAGACGGAGCCGCAAGGGGTGGTTCTCCACAGAGATTCGGACCCACAAGCGAACGCGAAGATGCTGCACAAGGGGCACTCGGAGAGGCACAAGCGTCGCCTTCTTCGACAAGAACGTCCACACCTGTGGAGACCTGTGTGGAGGTTGGTTTTTCTCCTGCAAATCAGGCTCTTTTTCCCGGTCGGGGACCGAGCCGGACGGGCCAAGAAGCTCGCATTGAGCGGCGGCTTGCACGCTGCTATGCTCGGACGCTTCGCCGAACCCCGAAAAGGAGCCTGCCGGCGGCGTGGAGTCCTCAATCGAGCTGACTGCGGAAAGCCTGTGGAGCGAGGTGTCGAGTCGGCTCAGAGGCGCCCTCAACGAGACGACCTACCGGACGTGGTTCGACCACGTCTACGGGATCGCTCTCAACGACGACGAGTTCGTCCTCTCCGTTCCGAACGCCTTCACGCGTGACTGGATCGAGGGCCATTTCCTGGGCCTGATCCGGGCCGCGGTGGGCGACGCGACCGGCAATGAGCGGCGCGTGCAGCTCGCGGTCGCGCAATCCGAAGAGGAGGAGCCCGTCGTGCCGCCCGAGGCGCAGCGCCGTGACGTACTCGGGATGGGGCTCAACCAGAAGTACACGTTCGACTCGTTTGTGATCGGCTCGTCCAATCGATTCGCCCACGCCGCAGCGCTCGCGGTCGCCGAGGCGCCGGCCCAGGCCTACAACCCGCTGTTCATCTACGGGGGCACCGGGCTCGGCAAGACCCACCTCCTGCAGGCGGTCGCGCAGTACGTCGGGGAGCACCAGGGCGAGCTCTCCGTCCGCTACGTCACGAGCGAGACGTTCATGAACGACTTCATCAACGCACTGCGCGACAAGCGGATCGAGGGGTTCAAGCAGCGCTACCGCGCGTACGACCTGCTCCTGATCGACGACATCCAGTTCTTCGAGCACAAGGAGCGGATCCAGGAGGAGTTCTTCCACACGTTCAACTCGATCTACGAGGCCGGCGGCCAGCTCGTCATCTCGTCGGACCGGCCGCCGCGGGAGATCTCCACGCTCGAGGAGCGGCTGCGCTCGCGGTTCGAGTGGGGCCTGATCACCGACATCCAGCCGCCCGACCTCGAGACGCGGATCGCGATCCTGCGCAAGAAGGTCAAGACGGACGGGATCCACATCCCCGACCCGAAGGTGCTCGAGTTCATCGCCGGGCGCATCTCGTCGAACATCCGGGAGCTGGAGGGCGCGCTCACGCGCGTCGTCGCGTTCTCGTCGCTGACCGGCCGGCCGATGAGCGAGGACCTCGCGCAGGACGTCCTCCGCGACGTCTTCCCACAGGGCGAGGTTCCGCAGGTCTCGATCGAGCGGATCCAGGAGCTCGTCTCCGAGCGATTCGGGCTCTCGCTGGGCGAGCTCTGCGGCGACAAGCGCTCGCAGAACATCGTCTACCCGCGCCAGGTGGCGATGTATCTCTCGCGCGAGCTGACCGACTCGTCGCTGCCGAAGATCGGCAAGCAGTTCGGCGGCCGCGACCACACCACGGTGATCCACGCGACCTCGAAGATCGCGCGCATGATCCGCGAGGACCGCAATGTGTACAACCTTGTGCAAGAGCTGACCGCGCGCATCAAGCAGGCCCGCTGAAAATGTGGATCGATCCAGTTGGGTGTCCGAGCCTGTCGACAACCCTCGTTTCTCCCCACTCGTCACCCCACAGCCAAACCCGCGCTCCCAAGCCGTTCGAGCGCGTCATCCCCAGTCTCCACACTCTCTATGACTACAACAAAGGAATTTCATAGATGATCGAAGTAGACACCGTGACCGCCCAGGGGACCCTCAAGGCAACCTGCTCGCGTGACGAGCTCCTGCATGCGCTCGGGCTGGTCTCGCGTGGCGTCTCGACGAGGAGCTCGGTGCAGATCCTGGCCGGGATCCTGCTGGACGCGAGCGAGGGGAAGCTGCGCCTGGCCGCGACCGACATGGAGGTCTCGCTGCGGACCGTGATCGACGCGAAGATCGACGCGGACGGGTCGGTCGTCGTGCCGGGACGGCTCCTGCTCGAGCTCGCGCGGCTCCTGCCGGAGGCGGAGGTCTCGATCGAGCACAAGCTCGAGGAGGCCGTGTGCGAGATCACCTGTGGCACCGCGAGCTACCGCCTACACACCTACAACGCGGAGGACTTCCCCCGCCTGCCGGATACAGACGGGATCGAGCTGCACGAGGTCGATCGTCACACGATGCTGGAGACGGTTGCGCGTGTCAGCCGCTCGGCGTCTCGCGACGAGTCGCGTCCGGTGCTCACAGGGGTGCTCGTCCAGTTCGAGCCGGGGAGGCTCGTGATGGCCGCGACCGACTCCTACCGGCTGTCGATGAAAGAGACGGCGCTCGAGGGCCCGATCCCCGAGCTGGAGGCGATCGTGCCGGCCCGAGCGCTCGGCGAGCTCACCCGAATCGCTCCCGAGGGCGAGAAGCTCTCGCTCGGCGTCCACGAGAACCAGGTCGTCTTCGGGACCGCCGACGGGGCGTGGCTCACGACCCGCCGCATCGACGGCCAGTTCCCGAACGTCAAGCAGCTCGTGCCCGACGCCTTCGAACACGAGGTCGCGCTCGGTCGCGAGGAGCTGCTCGACGTCGTCCGGCGCGTATCGGTGATGGCTCAGCGAAACTCGCCGCTGCGGCTGCGCTTTGCCGACGGTGAGCTGACGGTCTCCGCGCAGACGCAGGACGTCGGCGAGGCCCGCGAGTCGCTTCCCGCCGCGTTCACCGGCGACCCGCTCGAGATCGGCTTCAACGCGGAGTTTCTCCGGGACGGTGTGGAGTCGATCGCCGGCGACCAGATTCGCCTGAAGCTGATCAGCCCGCTCCGCCCGGCCGTGCTCGAGGGCGAGAGCGACGACTTCCTGTACCTGATCATGCCGATCCGGCTCGCTGGGTAGGCGTGGCGCCTAGGCAGACCACCGGGTAGTAGCTGATCGTCACCGCGGTTTCTCTCCGGGACTTCCGGTCCTACGCGGCGCTCGAGCTGGGCCTCGAGCCGGGGCTCGTGCTCGTGACCGGGCCGAACGGCGCCGGCAAGACGAACCTGCTCGAGTCGCTGCACGTCGGCACGCAGGGGTTTTCGCCTCGGACGCGCGCTGATGCGCAGCTCGTCCGGTTCGGCCGCGACGCGGCGCGGATCGCTCTGCGCGGCGACAGGGCCGGGACGCCCGCCGAGCTCGAAGTGACGCTCGAGCTCGGCTCCGGCAAGCGCGCGAGCCTGAACGGCGCGCGTCTGCGAGCGGCCGAGCTGCTGCGAAGCGAGGTGGCGACGCTCGTCTTCACTCCCGATCGGCTCGTGGTCGTGAAGGGAGGGCCTGCCGCGCGCCGCGCCTACTTCGACCGCGTGCTCGGCCGCCTCTCGCCTGCCCGCGCGGGCCTGCCGGCCGAGTACGGCGCCGCTGTTGGCCAGCGGAACGCTGCCCTCCGCCGCGTCGCCCAGGGCCTGTCGTCACGAGACGCGCTCGCGCCCTGGAACGAGCAGGTCGCTGCTCTGGGGACGGCGCTCGTCGAAGCGCGCGCGGACACCGTGTCCCAGCTCCATGCCGCGCTTCCGCGAGCGCGCGGAGGAGCTCGGCCTCCCGGAGGGCGAGCTCGCCTACGCCGCGGAGCTCCCGACCGCCGATGCCCTCGAGGCCCGCACCGACCGCGATCTCGAGCGGGGCACGACGGGCCTGGGCCCGCACCTCGACGACGTTGGCGTCCTCTCGGCCGGCCGCGACCTCCGCGCGTTCGGCTCGCAGGGCGAGCAGCGCCTGGCCGTGCTCGCTCTGCTCCTCGGTGAGGCGGAGCTCCTGGCCGACCGCCGCGGCGTGCCGCCCCTCCTGCTGCTCGACGACGTTCTCTCCGAGCTCGATCCGAACCGGCGGCGGATCCTGGCCGACCGGCTGCGCGTCTCGGGACAGGCGCTCGTCACGAGCGCGAGCAGGAACGCGCTGCCCGGCGATCCCGCTCAGACGATCGAGGTCACCCAGGGCCGGGACGGCGTCAGCAAGGCGGAGGCCGCGTGATGGAGAAAATCGGCGAGGCGGTCAGGCGCGAGCTGGGCCGGTTCGGGACCGCCGGCGCGATGACCGACCTCGTCGCGGCGTGGCCAGGCGTCGTCGGAGAGCAGGTCGCCGCGAACGCGTGGCCGGCCCGCTTCGCACGCGACGGGACCCTGCTCGTCTCGACCAGCTCGTCCGCCTGGGCCTTCGAGCTCGGGCATCTCGAGAGCGAGATCCTCCCGCGCCTCCAGGAGTCGCTCGGCGAGTCCGCGCCGGCCCGTCTGAAGTTCGCTCCGGGACCGTTGCCGGAGCCCCCGCCGGGTGTCTCCGAGGCCCCGAAAGCACCCCTTGCCGAGCCCACCTGGGAGCAGGCGCGCGACGCCCGCTCGTGGGCCGCCGAGATCGACTCAGAAGAACTTCGCAAAACAGTGGAAAAAGCTGCGCGAGCCAGCCTTGCGAGGGCCGGTTCCGGCCGCTCGGTCTGATAGAGTACGAGTAGCCAAGAAATGTGCTACTTGCAGGGATTTTTTGCCAACTGAAGCTTCCTATACCGCCAAGGACATCTCCGTTCTCGAGGGCCTCGAGCCAGTCCGGCTGCGGCCGGGCATGTACATCGGCTCGACGGGCATCCGTGGGCTCCACCAGCTCGTCTTCGAGGTGGTCGACAACGCTGTCGACGAGGCCCTCGCCGGGCGCGCCGACACCATCGAGCTGACCATCCATCCGGACAGCTCGGTGACGGTGATCGACAACGGCTCGGGAATCCCCGTCGACGAGATGGCCGACCAGGGCATGTCCGCCCTGACGGTCGTGCTGACGAAGCTCCACGCGGGCGGCAAGTTCGGCGGCGAAGAGGCCGCGTACAAGGTCTCGGGCGGCCTCCACGGCGTCGGCATCTCGGTCGTGAACGCGCTCTCCGAGTGGCTCGTGGCAGAGGTGAGCCGCAACGGGAAGATCTACCGCCAGACCTTCGCGCGCGGCGAGCCGACCTCGGAGCTCGAGGAGGTCGGCACCTCGACGGAGACGGGCACGAAGATCACGTTCCTCGCCGACGGCGAGGAGATCTTCGAGGAGGTCGAGTGGTCGTACGAGACGCTGAGCCAGCGCCTCCGCGAGACCGCGTTCCTGACCAAGGGCCTGCGGATCGTCCTCATGGACGAGCGCGCCGGCGGCGAGAGCGCGGAGTTCCACTTCGAGGGCGGGATCAAGGACTTCGTGATGCACGTCAACTCGGCGAAGGACCCGGTACACAAGCGGATCGCGTACTTCACCAGCGAGAGCGAGCAGGGCACGGTCGAGGTCGCGATGCAGTGGAACTCGTCCTACCAGGACTCGCTCTACACCTTCGCCAACAACATCAACACCCACGAGGGCGGCTCGCACCTCTCCGGCTTCAACGCGGCGCTGACGCGCACGATCAACCGCTTCGCGCGGGAGCTCGGCCTGCTGAAGGAGAAGGAGGACAACCTCGAGGGCGAGGACGCGCGCGAGGGTCTCGCCGCGGTGCTCTCGGTCAAGCTCCAGGAGCCGCAGTTCGAGGGCCAGACGAAGACGAAGCTCGGCAACCCCTGGGTGAAGGGCTTCGTCGAGCAGGCCGTCAACGCGAAGCTGGCCGAGTTCCTCGAGGAGAACCCGACCGACGCCAAGCAGATCATCCAGAAGGCGATCGCGGCGTCGCGGGCGCGGCAGGCGGCGCGCAAGGCGCGTGACCTCACCCGGCGCAAAGGGGCCTTCGGCGGGGACATCGCGAAGAAGTTCGCCGACTGCCAGGTCCGCGACCCGGAGCTCGCCGAGATGTTCATCGTCGAGGGCAACTCGGCCGGCGGCGCCGCCAAGGAGGCGCGCGACAAGTCGAACCAGGCGATCCTCCCGCTGCGCGGGAAGATCATCAACTCCGAGAAGAACCGGATCGACAAGGTGCTCTCGAACACCGAGATCCAGCTCCTCGTGCAGGTGATCGGCACGGGGATCGGCGACGAGTTCGACATCTCGAAGCTGCGCTACCACCGGATCATCGTCATGACCGACGCCGACGTGGACGGGGCGCACATCCGCACGCTCGTGCTCACGTTCCTCTACCGGCACATGCAGGAGCTGTTCGACCGCGGGCACGTGTTCATCGCGGTGCCGCCGCTCTACCTGGCGCGCTTCGGCAACCAGCAGAGCTACCTCGAGAAGGACTCGCAGCTCGAGGAGCTGCTGGTCCGCGAGCGGTTCGGCTCGCTCGAGATCACGTCGCGCGACGGGACCCCGATCAAGCTGACCGAGCACCGCTACCGGCGCTTCGCGAGCACGCTCAGCGAGTACCTCGGGCTGGGTTGCCCGGCTGCGCTCGGACTTCGGGCCGCAGGCCTCGGACTTCGTCCTTCACCACGGGCTCGTCGAGACCGAGGCCGCCTCGCCCAGCGATGCCGCGAAGGCGATCGCCGGGGCCGACCAGAACGGCTTCGGGCTCGAGGCGAGCGTCGACGGCGACTCGCTGCTCGTCCAGGTCGTCGAGCTCGGCACGAACGCGACCATGAACGTGGTCGTGCCCGGGGAGCTGCTCGGCTCGCCGATCTACGAGCGCGTGCGCAAGGCGCACGCGCGGCTGGCCGAGATCGTCGGCGGGCTGCCGCCCTTCACCGTCAGCCTGGGCAAGGAATCGGAGTACGCGATCACGTTCGAGGGCCTGCGCGAGTCGGCGCTGTCGCTCGCCAAGACCGGGATCCAGATCACGCGCTTCAAGGGCCTCAGCGAGATGAACGCGCCCGAGCTCTGGAAGACGACGATGGACCCGGCCGAGCGGATGATCATCCGCGTGGACGTCGAGGACGCGGCGGCGGCCGACCTCTGGTTCTCACGTCTGATGGGCGACGAGGTCGAGCCGCGGCGCGAGTTCATCGAGCAGAACGCCCTCGAAGTGAAGAACCTGGATGTCTGAGCTCGAGACGGGCCCGCTCGGGGCCGGGCGCATCGAGAGCCGCGAGCTCGACCAGGAGGTTCGCACCAGCTTCCTCGACTACGCGATGAGCGTGATCGTGAGCCGCGCGCTGCCGGACGTGCGCGACGGCCTGAAGCCCGTTCACCGCCGCGTGATGTACGCGATGCACGAGGCCGGGCTCCAGCCCAACCGCCCGACCCGCAAGTCCGCGCGCGTGGTCGGCGACGTCATGGGCAACTACCACCCGCACGGCGACCAGGCGATCTACGACGCGCTGGTCCGGCTCGCGCAGCCGTTCTCGCTCCGCTACCCGCTCGTCGACGGCCAGGGCTACTTCGGCTCCGTCGACGGCGATCCCGCGGGCGCGATGCGCTACACGGAGTGCCGTCTCTCGCGGATCGCGACCGAGCTCCTGCGCGACATCGACGCGGACACGGTCGACTTCATGCCGAACTACGACGAGTCGCGCCGCGAGCCGATGGTGCTGCCCGCGCGGTTCCCGAACCTGCTCGTCAACGGCTCGGCGGGGATCGCGGTCGGGATGGCGACGAACATGCCGCCGCACAACCTCGGCGAGATCGTGCAACGGGATCATGGCGATGATCGACGAGCCGGCGATCAACGTCGACAAGCTGATGAAGCACGTCAAGGGCCCGGACTTCCCGACCGGTGGCGCGATCGTCGGCTTCTCGGGAATCCGCGACGCCTACCGGAGCGGGCGCGGGCGGATCACTGGTCCGCGGGCGTGCTCACATCGAGCAGCTCCGCGGGGGCAAGAGCGCGATCATCATCACCGAGCTGCCCTACGGCGTGCGCAAGGCCGGCGAGGGCGGCGTGATCGAGAAGATCGCCGACCTCGTCAAGGCGGGCACGCTCACCGAGGTGCCGATGTCGGACGAGGCGCTGCAGGACCACTCCGACAAGGAGGGCATGCGGATCTACGTCGAGCTGAAGCGCGACGCGATCCCGCAGGTGGCGCTGAACAAGCTCTTCAAGCTGACGCCGCTCCAGACGACGTTCGGCTACAACGCGGTCGCGCTCGTCGACGGCGTCCCGAAGACGCTCTCGCTGCTCGAGCTCGTCCGCCACTACCTCGACTACCAGCGCGAGATCGTCACCCGCCGCTCGAAGTACGAGCTGCGCCAGGCCGAGCGCCGCGCCCACGTCCTCGAGGGCTACCTCAAGGCGCTCGACAACCTCGACGCGGTGATCGCGCTGATCCGCGCCGCGGCGGACACCGACGACGCGCGCTCCGGCCTGATGGAGCAGTTCGAGCTCTCGGAGATCCAGGCCCAGGCGATCCTCGACCTTCGCCTCTCGCGCCTGACCGGCCTTGCGCGCAAGGAGATCGAGGAGGAGTTCAAGGACCTCCAGGAGCGGATCACGGAGCTGCGCGCGATCCTCGGCGACCCGGCCAAGGTCGACGGGGTGATCAAGGACGAGCTCGCCGAGCTCGTCACCGGCTACGCGAAGGACGACGAGCGTCGCACGGAGATCGTCGCCGGCGAGGACGAGCTCGAGCTCGAGGACCTGATCGCGGAGGAGGACATGGTCATCGCGATCACGCGCTCGGGCTACGTGAAGCGCCTACCGGTCAGCGCCTACCGCGAGCAGCGCCGCGGCGGGATCGGCGTGATGGGCATGGACCTCAAGGACGAGGACTACATCGAGCACCTGTTCGTCGCCTCGACGCACGACTACCTGCTCTTCTTCACCACCGTCGGCAAGGTCTACCGGCTGAAGGTGCACGAGCTACCGCTCGGGACGCGCCAGTCGAAGGGCCGCGCGATCGTCAACCTGCTCCCGTTCGCCCAGGACGAGCAGGTGAAGGCAGTGATCGCGACGCGCGAGTTCAAGGAGGCCGAGTACCTCGTCCTCGCCACGCGCAAGGGGATGGTCAAGAAGACCCGCTTCGAGGAGTACAACACCCCGCTCAAGGCGGACGGGATCATCGCGATCAAGCTGCGCGACGGCGACGCGCTCGTCGACGTCCTCCACTCGTCGGGGACCGACGACATCATGCTGGTCTCGCGGAAGGGCCAGGCGATCCGGTTCGCCGAGCAGAACGCCCGCCCGATGGGTCGGGCCACGTCAGGCGTCAAGGGCATGAGCCTGCGGAAGGGCGACGAGGTGATCGCGGCGGCGATCGCCCGGGACGATCTCGACATGCTCGTCGTCACCGACCAGGGCTACGGCAAGCGGACGCGGATGGCGCGACTACCCGGTCAAGGGCCGCGGCGGGCTCGGCGTGAAGACGGTCCAGCTGACGGAGGCACGCGGCCAGCTTGCGGGCGCGGTCGCGGTCCGGGAGGGCGAGCAGCTGATCGTGATCTCGACCGGCGGGACCGTGATCAAGATGTCCGTCAGCGAGATCAAGCGGCTCGGCCGCGCCACACAGGGCGTGATCGTCGTGCGGCTCCGCAAGGCCGAGCTGGTCTCCAGCATCGCGCTTGTCGCAGAGTCCGAGGACGACGAGGCGGAGGAGGCTCCTGCTGCCGAGCCCGCCGCCGAAGAGCCCGCCGAGACGCCCTAGCGGCCAGGCGCCGACGGCTCACGGCTCACGAACGCGAAGAAGCGCGATATAACTTTCAACTCAGGCGCGCGTTCGGCGGGAGGTGGACCACATCGTGTACCACAAGGCAGCCGACTTCCTTGAGCCGGTCGAGATTTCCGAGCATCTGGACAAGCTCGAGCTCTACCTCGGGCAGGTGTGCCGGGTCGCCGGAATCTCGAAGATGCAGCTCGACTACTGGACGAACAAGGCCCACATCCCGACCAAGGGTCGGAAGCAGCGCATCTACGACATGGACGCGCTCGAGACGGTCATGCTGATCAAGCAGGCCAAGGACAAGGGCCTCAACCTCGGCGCTGCGATCGAGGCGGCTCGCACCTTCCGCGCCGAGCAGGCGCAGAGCGAACTAAACGGCGCTCGCGCAGGCTCGCCGCCGCGTCCTCCGGTGGGAGCGGGTTGACGAAGTGCCCCGTCGCGAGCTCGAGCGACGCGAACACGGTCAGGCGCGGGACGATCTCGAGGCACCAGTGGCCGTCCTGCCGCAGCCAGAGGTTGGCCGGCCGCGGTCCCTCCGCGCTTCGCAGGCGGCGAAGCGCCTCCGCTGCGAGGTCGAGTGCGGCTCCGAGGAGCGGGCTCCCGAACCCGTCCGGCTCGTGCTCGAGCGGAGCGACCAGGCACTCGTAGGGCGCGCGGCCCGCGTAGGGGCAGAGCAGGACGAGCCCGTCGCGCTCGGCGACGATCCGTTCCTGGTCGAGCCGCTCCCAGGCGACGTAGTCGCAGAGCTTGCACGGGTCTTCCTGCGAGACCGGCTGCTCGCGGAAGCCGGCAAGCTGTGAGTGGGAGTGCGGCAGGCTGGAGCCGGCAGCGCGACCCTCGTTGATACCCGCGAACACGCTCGCGAACCCGTCGGCGCGGGCTGCCGATGCCCGTGCCTGCCACGCCTCGGCCACGAGCTCGAGCTCAGCGGCGCCCAGGTCGGCGATCGAGCGAACATGCTCAGGCGCGTGAACGACCACCTCCTGGTGCTCGAACGCGGGGAACTTGTTCGGCACGACCCGGACCGACCAGCCCGGAGTGTCCGGCTCGCGACCGGTGGGAAGCGCGAAGACCTCGGGCGGCGTGCGCTCCTCACGGCCCTCGCAGAACGGGCAGCTCTCGCGCTCGTCCGGTGCCTCCGGCTCGAAGGTCGCCCAGGCAGCGCCGGGGCGCTGGGACCGCCCGGGCGCAATGGCGACCAGCCGCCCTGAGAGCGGGTCGACCCGGAGTTCGCTCAGGAGTCGTCGTTCGGTCGCTCGAGAAACGGTTTGAGCAGGTCGAGCGGAGCCGGGAACACGATCGTGGTCGACGGGGTGCCGCTGATCTCGATCAACGTCTGCAGGTAGCGCAGCTGGAGGGCCGTCGGGTGCTTCTCGAGCACGAGCGCGGCGTCCTTGAGCCGCTCGGAGGCCTGGAACTCGCCTTCCGAGCTGATGATCTTCGCGCGGCGCTCGCGCTCGGCCTCTGCCTGCCTCGCCATCGCGCGCTGCATGCTGGACGGAATCTCGACGTCCTTGATCTCGACGATCGAGACCTTGATGCCCCAGGGCGAGGTGGCCTCGTCGATGATCCCCTGCAGGATCGAGTTGATCTTGTCGCGCTCCGAGAGGAGCTCGTCGAGCAGGTGCTGGCCGAGCACGGAGCGCAAGGTCGTCTGCGCGATCTGCGACGTGGCGGCCAGGTAGTTCTCGACCTGCACGACCGCGTCGGACGGGCCGACGATCCGGAAGTACGCGACCGCGTTCACGCGGACCGGGACGTTGTCCTTCGTGATCACGTCCTGGGGAGGAACGTTGAGCGTGATCGTGCGCAGGTCGACCTTGACCATGCGGTCGACGATCGGGATCAGGATGAAGAGACCTGGGCCCTTGGGCGCGGGCAGCAGGCGGCCGAGCCGGAAGATGATTCCGCGCTCGTACTCGCGGGCGACCTTGAGCGCTCCGATCACGAACAGGAGCACGATCAGAACGGTGACGCCGAGGATCACGAGCGCGACGTTCATTCGGCCCCGATCCTACTCGGGAACAACGTGCACCACCTCCAGCAGGAGCTCCGGATCGACTCCGGAGACGCGGACGCTCTGGCCGGGCCGCAGCGGCGTGCCGTCCGCCGAGCGGGCGCGCCAGAGCTCGCCGTTGACGAAGACGAGGTCGTCGCGCCTCGCCTCGCCGACCTCTCCGACCATCATGTGCACGCCGACGCGAACCGGGCTGCGCCGGATCTGGACGCCCTTCGCGATCGCAAAGGCCCAGAGGACGCCGAGGCCGACGGCGAACGCGATGATCAGCGGCGCGTTCACGTCGTTGTACGGCGGCGGGGCGTTGTGAAAGAGCATCAGGCAGCCGACGACGAGCGCGATCAGGCCCGAGACCGTGAGCGCGCCGTGGCTCATGACGTGCGCGTCGATCACGAGGAGCGCGACGCCGAGCAGGATCAGCGCGAGACCGGCCCAGCTGATCGGCACCACCGCGAAGCCGAACAGCGCCGTCACGAGAGCGACCGCGCCCAGCGCACCCGGGAGCACGACTCCCGGGTGGAAGATCTCGAAGCCGATCCCCGCGAGACCGGCCAGGAAGAGCAGCGGGAGGATGTTCGGGTTGATCAGCGTGTTCAGCAGGCGCGTGAAGAAGCCGGGGTGAACATCGTCGATCTGCGCGCCGGCGGTGTGGAGCACGAAGTCCTTGCCCACGGTCTTCTTGCCGTCGATCTTGTCGAGCAGGACGGGCAGGCTCGGCGCGATGTCGTCGATCACGTTGAGCTTCAGCGCCTCGTCCGCGGTCACGTTCGCTCCCTCGCGGACCGCGCGTTCGGCCCAGCGGGGGTTGCGGCCGTGGAACTTCGCGAGGCCGCTCAGCGAGGCGGCAGCGTCGTTGACGACCTTGCGCCGGAGGTCGCTGCCGATGTTCGCGCCGTTCGACTCGATCGGGGTCGACGAGCCGATGTTGGTCGCGGGCGCCATCGCCAGCTCGTCGGCCGCCTGACCGATCCAGACGCCGGCGGAGGCCGCGCGCGCGCCGTTGGGCGCGACATAGACGATCACGGGGATCTTCGAGCTCAGCTCGTTCTTGACGATCGTCCGCATCGAGTCCGAGAGGCCACCCGGCGTGTCGAGCTTGATGACGACCGCGTTGTACCCCTTGTCCTGCGCGCGATGGATCTGGTGGTCGAGGTAGTTCGCCGTGACCGGGTTGACCTCGAGCGGGAAGTCGACGACGAGCACGCGCGGCTTTGACGAGGACGATCCGATGGCGAGTGCCGGAACGGCAAGGGCAACGGCCACTGAGGCGAAAAATGCCCGCAGAAACGGCTCTTTCACGGTTGTAAAGATGGTATCAGCGCACCTTGCGCCCCCAGAGCGCGTGTGCCACCCTCGAGAGCGGGTCGCCCTCGATGCGAGCGACTTCTCGTCGCAGCCGTCCTTGCCGTCGCAGTCCCAGCTCCAGCCGCCGGGGCCGCGCTTTCGCTTGCCTCGAAAGACGTGCGCGGAGGCTCTCCGGTGCGCACCGCGCGTTTCGACCTGGTCGGCCTCCACTGGCAGGGCCAAGGCTCCGTTCGGTTCCGCACGAGAGCGCTGGACGGGCGCTGGAGCGCGTGGAGAACTGCGGCGCCCGAGGGTGACGATCGGCCCGACCGCGGCCTGGAGCGCTCGGCCACCGGCTGGCGGCTCGGCAATCCCTACTGGGTCGGCGGCTCCGACGCGCTCCAGGTCCGCAAGGTGGGCCGCGTGACCCGGGTGCGCGCGTACTTCGTCCGCAGCGCCGGCACCGCGGCCGCCAGTCGCGCCCGCACGCCGCAGCTCGCGGCGAAGCCGACGATCATCACGCGCGCGCAGTGGGACGCGAACGAGGCGATCCGCCGCGGGGCGCCGGCCTACGCCGACAACGTCCACCTCGCGATCGTCCACCACACGGCCGGGTCGAACAGCTACACGGCAGGCCAATCCGCGGCGATCGTGCGGGCGATCGAGATCTACCACGTCAAGGGCAACGGCTGGAACGACATCGGCTACAACTTCCTCGTCGACAAGTACGGCCAGATCTTCGAAGGCCGGTACGGCGGCATGACGCGGGCCGTGATCGGCGCGCACGCGATGGGCTTCAACGCGGGCAGCAGCGGAGTCGCGCTGATCGGCAACTACAGCTCTGTCGCGATCACGCCGGCGGCGAAGGCCGCGCTCGTCTCGCTCCTCGCCTGGCGGCTCGACCTCGCGCACGTTGATCCACTCTCGAAGGTCGTGCGCATCTCGGCGGGCAACTCGCGCTATCCGGCCGGGAAGGCGGTGACCTTTCGCGCGATCTCCGGGCACCGCGACGCGTATCCGACCGGCTGCCCCGGAGCGAAGCTCTACGCCCAGCTCCCGGCCATCCGCGCGGCCGTGGCCAAGAGCGGGCTCCCCAAGCTGTACGAGCCCGCGGCCGCGGGGAATCTCGGCGGGCCCGTGCGCTTCACGGCACGGCTCTCGAGCTCCGCCGACTGGACGGTGAGCGTCCGGGACCAGAACGGGGTCGAGGTCGCGAGCGGGACCGGCACGGGCACGAAGGTCGACTGGACCTGGGACGCGAGCGCCGCGGCGCTAGACCAGCGCTACACGTGGACGATCTCGGCGCCGGACACGCGGCCTGCGACGGGCGCGCTCGGGACGCCGCTCCCACCCCCGTCGCTGCGGCAGGTCAAGGTCTCGCCTGCGCTCGTGAGCCCGAACGGCGACGGGAGGAACGACCAGGCGAAGCTGACCTACAAGCTGAACACCCAGGCCCTCGTCACGGCGACGGTGCTCGACGCCTCGAACGCGCCGATCGCGACGCTCTTCAAGCAGCTGCGCCCCGCGGGCTCCCGCAGCTTCACCTGGAAGCAGATCGACGTTCCCGATGGGCGCTACCGGCTCTCGCTCACTGCGAAGGGCGGGACGGGCAAGCAGGTCGAGGTGACGATCCCGATCGCGGTCGACCGGACGCTGGCCGGCTTTGCCTCGAGCTTTTCGGCGATCTCACCGAACGGGGACGGCGTGCAGGACGCGCTCGACTTCGCGTTCCGGCTCTATGCGCTCGCGCACGTGAAGCTCCAGATCTACTCGGGCCCGGTGGTCGCGGAGACGGTGTTCGAGGGCGACCTCGGCGCGGAGCCCCAGCGGCTCAGCTGGGACGGCGGCGGTCTCCCGGACGGGAGCTACAAGGCTGTGCTGAGCGCAGCCGACGCGTTGATGACAGTCAGACAGGCGATGCCGCTGCGGATCGACCGCGCTCCGCCGGTCCTCAGGCTCGCGTCCCTCGGCCAGCTTCGCTTCTGGCTGAGCGAGCCCGCGCGGCTCACGCTCGTGCTCAACGGGCGCACCCACCGGCTGATGCTGAAGAAGCCCGGCTACTTCCGGGTCGGCCACCGTGGGTCGGTGCGTGGGCTGAGCGCGTTCGCCGTCGACGCGGCGGGAAACCGCAGCAAAGTCATCCTCGCCAGGCGCTGAGCGGCTGCCGCAGGCGGCGGCATAAACTAGGGCCGCCGTGCAACCTCCTTTGCGCAAGCGCCGTCAGATTCGACAAGACCCGCGGCCCGATGGGCCGCTCGTCTACGAGAAGCTGAGTGATCCGATTCTGGTCAGACGCGCGCAGGACGGCGACCGCGAGGCGCTCTCGGCGCTGTGCGAGCGGCACGCTCCGCGGGTCGAGCGGCTTGCCGCCCACCTGCTCAGCGATCCCGAGGACGCGCGTGACGCGGCCCAGGAGGCGCTCGCAAAGCTCTGTGTGCGGCTACGGCAGTTCCGCGGCGAGTCGCAGTTCGCGACGTGGCTGCACCGCCTCGTCGTCAACACGTGCCACGACGTGGCCACGCGCCAACGGGTTCGCCGCTGCGAGCCGCTGGCCGAGGACGACCGGATCGCGGGTGAGGCCGACCCCGCGCGCGAGGCGGATCTCGCGGAGCTCAGGCAGGAGCTCGGAGCCGGGCTCGCGAGTCTCTCGCGCGAGCAGGCGAGGGTCGTCGTGCTGAAGGACGCGCTCGGCTACTCGTTCGCCGAGATCTCGGCCAGATCCGGGATGCCCGTCGGAACGGCGAAGTGCTACGCGCACCGGGCCCGCGCGGGGCTGCGTGCGCGGCTTTCCAACGACCGGGCGGCATGAAGACGACGCTCGGCAAGGCCGAAATCGAGGCGATCCTGCCTCACAGGGACCCGTTCCTCCTGATCGACGAGGTCGTGGAGCTCGAGCCGGGCGAGCGCGTGGTCGCGCGGAAGACCGTGCGTCCGGACGAGTGGTACCTGGCGGGCCACTTTCCCGGCCGGCCGGTGATGCCCGGAGTGCTGATCGTGGAGGCGATGGCGCAGACCGGCGCCGTCGCAGTGCTCTCCCAGGAGGAGAACCGGGGCCGGCTTGCGCTCTTCGCCGGAATCGACGACGTCCGCTTCAAGCGGATCGTCGAGCCGGGCGACGAGCTGGAGCTCGAGTGCACGCTCGAGGTGGTGCGCGGCCCGATCGGGCGCGGCAAGGCAACGGCGAAGGTCGGCGGCGAGCTGGCCGCCCGTGGGACGCTGACGTTCGCGGTGGAGCGATGATCGGCAAGGCCAACGGCGTCGCCGCCTCGATCACGGGCCTTGGCTGCCACGTGCCCGAGCGCGTGGTCACAAACGACGAGCTCTCGACGATGATGGACACCTCCGACGAGTGGATCGTCGAGCGGACCGGAATCCGGGAGCGGCGGATCGCAGGGCCCGAGGAGGCGCTGTCCGACCTGTGCCTTCCCGCCGCGCTGGCCGCGCTCGACGACGCCGGCGTGGCGGCTTCCGAGATCGATCTGCTGATCGTGGCCACGATCACGCCGGATATGGCCTTCCCCGCAACCGCCGCGATCCTCGCCGACCAGCTCGGAGCCACTCAGGCCGGGGCATACGACCTCTCGGCCGGCTGCACCGGCTTCATGTACGCGGTCGCGCAGGCGTACGGGATGCTTGCGGCGGGCTTTCGAAGAAGGTGCTCGTCGTCGGCGGCGACGTGCTCTCCAAGGTCATGGACTGGAGCGACCGGCGGACAAGCGTCCTGTTCGGAGACGGCGCGGGCGCGGTCGTACTGGAACTGGTGAACGGCGGCGGCTTCCTCGGGTTCGAGCTCGGCGCGGATGGCTCGGGCGGGCCCGATCTGTACCTGCCCGGCGGCGGCTCGCGGACCCCCGCAAGCGCCGAGTCGCTCGCCGAGCACCTGCACTTCGTGAAGATGAACGGCCGCGAGGTCTACAAGTTCGCGACGCGCGTGCTGGTCTCGTCTGCCGAGGCCGTGCTGGCCGAGTGCGGCCGCACTATCGACGAGGTGGACGTCTACGTTCCGCACCAGGCGAACGTCAGGATCATCGAGCACGCGCGCAAGAAGCTCGGGATCCCGGAGGAGCGCACGGTGATCGACGTCGACCGCTACGGCAACACATCTTCCGGCTCGATCCCGCTCGCGCTGGCGGATGCGCGGAAGGATGGGCGGCTCGAGGCGGGAAAGCTGGTGTTGATGACAGGGATGGGCGCGGGCCTCACGTGGGGCTCCGGCCTGATCGAATGGACAAATGGAGGACGGGGATGAGCGTCGAGAAGATTGCGTTCTGCTTCCCGGGGCAGGGCTCGCTGGAGGTAGGGATGGGCCGGGAGATCGCCGAGGCGGTGCCCGAGGCAATGGATGTGTACCGCCGAGCGAGCGAGGCCTCGGGGCTCGATCTCATGCGGCTCTGCTTCGAGGCGCCCGAGCACGAGCTCGTGCAGACCGACGTACAGCAGCCCGCGCTCGTGGCGACGAGCCTCGCCGTGCTCGCCGCATTGCGAGCGCGTGGGTACGAGCCGGACTTCGTCGTCGGCCATTCCGTCGGCGAGTTCGCGGCGCTGGCCGCGTCACAGGCGCTCGGGACCGAGGACGCGATCGCCCTCGTCCGTCAGCGCGGGCTGGCGATGGCCGCGGCCGCGCGGGAGAACCCGGGCTCGATGGCAGCGATCCTCGGCCTCGAGGACGAGGTCGTCGAGAACCTCTGCCTCCAGATCGCGAACGTGTGGCCGGCGAACTACAACTGCCCGGGGCAGATCGTCATCTCCGGGGAGAACCCTGCCGTCGACGCGTGCTGTGACGAGGCGCAGCTCCACGGCGCGCGCCGCACCGTGAAGCTCCGCGTGTCGGGTGCGTTCCACAGCCCGCTCGTCGCCCGTGCCGCCGAGGTCCTGCGGCCGGCTATCGAGCGCGTGAAATTCTCCGAGCCGATCGCCCCGTTCATGTCGACGGTCACCGCCAAGATCGAGCCCGCGCAGCGGCTGGCGGTCCTGCTCGTCGAGCAGCTGACCGCGCCGGTGAAGTTCACGCAGGCCGCGCGCGAGCTGATGCGCCAGGGCGTGAAGGTCTTCGTCGAGGTAGGCCCGGGGAACGTCCTCAGCGGTTTACTGAAGAGGATCGACAGGAGCGTGAAGGCCATCCCTGTCGGAGACCTGGCCTCGCTGGAGAAGCTGAAGGAGACGCTGGGCGCTGCCTGACGCCTTCTGCTCGCTGGAAGGGAAGACCGCGCTGGTCACCGGCGCTTCGCGCGGGATCGGCCGTGCGATCGCGCTCTCGCTGGCCGAGGCCGGCGCCGAGGTCGTGGTCGGCTACCACTCTGGCGTCGACGAGGCCGAGGCGGTCGCGAAAGAGGCGGGCGCGCGAGCCGTCCAGGCCGACGTCTCCGACGCAGAGGACGCCAGGCGGCTCGTCGAGGAGGCCGGCGACCTCGACATCCTCGTCAACAACGCGGGCCTTACCCGCGACGGCTTGCTTGCGCGAATGCCCGACGACGACTGGCGCGCGGTGATCGAGACGAATCTCTCCTCGGTCTTCTACACCTGCCGCGCGGCGGTGCGCGGGATGATGAAGAAGCGGGCCGGGTCGATCGTCAACGTCTCGAGCATCGTCGGCGTCCACGGCAACTGGGGCCAGACGAACTACGGCGCCTCGAAGGCGGGGATCATCGGCTTCACCAAGTCGCTCGCTCGCGAGCTCGGCAGCCGCAACGTGCGCGCGAACGTCGTCGCGCCGGGATACGTGAACACGCGGCTGACCGACGTGCTCCCCGAGGAGGCGCAGCAGGCGATGCTCACGAACACGCCGCTGGGTCGGCTCGGAGAGCCGGATGACATCGCCGGCGCGGTACGCTTTCTCTGCTCCGACGAGGCCTCGTTCATCACCGGCGAGGTGCTTCTCGTCGACGGCGGGCTGGGAATGTAGAGATGAGCAACGGAAGCCTCAACGGACGGCGAAGAGTCGTGATCACGGGCCTCGGCGCGGTGACCCCGCTCGGCCTGGACGTGGATACGACCTGGAACAAGCTGCTTGCAGGCGGCTCGGGTGCCGGCCCGATCACGCAGTTCGACCCCGAGGCGTTCCCCGTCCACTTCGCCTGCGAGGTCACGGACTTCGAGCCGACGGACTACATCGAGTACAAGCAGGCCAGGCGCATGGACCGGTTCGCGCACCTGATCGTCGGCGCCGCGCGCCAGGCCGAGAAGGACTCCGGGACTCGAGATCGAGAAGGAGGCCGCCCGTGTCGGCGCCGCGATCGCCACCGGGATCGGCGGGCTCAAGGCGCTACAGGACTGCTACGACGATCTGCTCCAGCGGGGGCCTGACCGCGTCAACCCGTTCTCGATCCCGGAGATCATCCCGAACATGGGCGCGGCCTGGGTCTCGATGCAGCTCGGGACGAAGGGGCCGCTCACCTCGCAGTGCACTGCCTGCGCGGCGTCGAACATGGCCGTCGGCGACGGCCTCGACGCGATTCGCCTCGGCCGCGCGGACGTGATGTTCTGCGGCGGCACCGAGGCGCCGATCACGAGGATCGGCATCGCAGGGTTCAGCGCGATGCGCGCGCTCTCGCGACGGAACGATGCGCCCGAGAAGGCCAGCCGCCCGTTCGACGCGGGCCGCGACGGCTTCGTCATGGGCGAGGCGGGCGCCGTGCTCGTGCTAGAGGAGCTCGAGCACGCGAAGGCTCGCGGCGCGGAGATCTACGCCGAGCTGCTCGGCTACGGCGTCTCGTCCGACGCGCAGCACGTGACCGAGCCCGATCCGACCGGCGAGAACCCGGCGCGCGCGATGACGATGGCGTTCCACGACGGCGGCATCTCGGCGGACGAGATCGACTACATCAACGCGCACGGGACCTCGACGCCGCTGGGAGACGCGAGCGAGACGCGAGTGCTGAAGATGGCGCTCGGTGAGGAGAACGCCCGCAAGACCCCCGTCTCTTCTACCAAGGGCGCGACCGGCCACTGCCTGGGTGCGGCCGGCGCGGTCGAGGCGATCTTCACGGTGCTGGCGATCAAGCACGGCGCCCTGCCGCCCACGATCAACTACGAAGAGCCCGATCCCGCGTGCGACCTCGACTACATCCCGAACGAGTCGCGTGAGGCGGACGTCAAGGTGGCCGTCTCGAACTCGTTCGGCTTCGGCGGCCACAACGCCACGATCGTCTTTCGCCGCTTCGAGAACTAGTCGCAGGCGTCCGCGTAGAAGTCCAGGTACTGGGAGAAATGCGCATCCCAGTATCGACCCTCGTGGCTGCCGGGCCAGACGTGAAACGTGACGTCTGTGCCGTCTGCGCGTAGCTCTCGCGCGAGCTTCGCCGCTCCCGGCCGGAGGAGGTCGCGGTTACCGATGTCGATCCAGACCGGCGCGTCGTAGGGCCGGCGCTTGTGGGCTAGCCCGATCAGATCGTGGCGCGCGAAGTCGGCGTCGTTGTCGAACGCGAACGCGTTGTCGTCGGACCCGCGGGGGAAGACGGCGGGCGAGTGGCCCCCGACCGCGCAAAACCTCCTCGGCGTGCGGCCGAGGTCGAGCGCCCCGAAACCGCCCATCGAGATCCCGCCGATCGCTACGCGGCTCCCGTCAGCGCCGCTGCGTCTGAGGGCGATCGGAATCGCTTCCCGCAGGACGTACGATCCCCACGGCCCCTCGGCACGATCGTGCCACCAGCCAACGTCGCCTTCTGGGAGCAGCACCACCGGCGCGCGGTCGCCGAGCCGCCGCAGCGCGGTCAGGAAAGCCGGACTGAGCATGTCGATCGGCGCGGCGCCGTAGCCGTGGAGAAAGACGAGCAGTGGTCTCCCCTCGCCGCCCTCGGCCGGCGTGACCAGGACCTCGTAGAGCTGCCTGCCCATCAGCTTGCTCTGCAGCGCGAAGTTGGTGACCTTGGGCGGCGGCGCCAACTCGGCCTGCTCCGACCCGCAGCCGCAGAGCGCGAGAGCCGTCAGCAAGACCGGGAGCCGGAGTCGCACTTAGCCGACCTCCGCCTGAAGTGCCGCGAGCCGGTCGCGCATGCGACCGGCCATGACGACATTCTCCTTCGCCTCGTAGTGAGCCAACGCCTGCCCGAGAGCCTCGGCGGCTTGCTCGCGCCGGCCGGCTAGCGTCAGGACCTCCCCGAGGTCGGCGTACGTGTCCGCCAGGGCGTTCAGCGCCTCGGTCTTCTCGCCGATCTCGACTGCCTCCCGCGCGAGCCGCTCGGCATCGTCGTGCTGACCGCGATGCGCCAGCACCTTCGCCTGAGCCTCCCGCCAGAGCATCTGCGTCGATGCGTCGTCGATCGAACCGAGCTCCGCCGACCGAAGTGCCCAGTGCTCGGCCTCGTCGAGGCGTCCGACCTCGCAGTACGTGCGCGCCAGACCGGCTGCAACCGTGGAGAGCTCCGACGAATGACCGAGCTCCTCGTGAATGCGGCAGCTGGCCTCTCCCGCTGTGATCGCGGCTGCCGGATCGTCGGCAAGGAGCTCGATGTCGATCGCGTAGCCCTCGACTGCCCCGAGCACGTTCCGCGCGCCTCGCTCGATCAGCTCCGCACGAAGCTCGTCGAGCAGCGCCCGGGCCTCGTCGAGCCGACCGAGCATCGCGAGCGCCGCCATTCGGAAAATGCGCAGCCAGTAGGTTCGCTGTTCCCGTGGATCCTGCCGGTCCTGCCAGGCGAGCAGCTCGGTGAGCGGGGTCGAGCCGTGGAAGCGTGCATGGCCCTGGTAGCCGACGAGTGCCGTCCGGCCTGCCGATGCCGCATGGGCCTCTGCCTGCTCGTAGGCGGCGGCCATCTGGTCCATCTGCCCCCGCATGTTGGCGACGGTGCCAATCGCTCGATAGGCGATGCGGAGCGCGAGGTCGTCGCCGGCTGCCTCGAAGGCCGGCAGCGCCTCGGCGACGAGCGCCTCCAGCGCATTGGCAGCGCCCCTCGGCTGAACGGAGATACGCAGAGCCGCCTCGTGGATCCGCCCGCACAGCTCGCCGACGCGATCGCCATCGGCGGCCGAGCGCTCGGCGAGCGACCTCGCGCGGCCCAGGGCCGCCTCGGGCTTCGTGTCCCAGGAAAGCGCGTCGATGAGGTCCGTCTCGAGGGCGAGGTCAACCTCCGACGGCACCAGGTCGGCGGCGCGCTCGAGGAGCCGCACGGCGCTGCCGAAATCCAGCCGGCCGAGCGCACGGCGGCCAGCGGTGGACAGACGCTCTTGCGCTGCCACCGCGAGCCCTTCGTCCTCACGTCCCAGCTCTCTGCCGTAGTGGACGGCCTGCTCCAGGTGGTAGCCGAGGAGCTCGTCCAGCTCGACGACGGCGGTCCCGTTCTGCTCGAGCCACGCGGCGAAGCGAGCGTGGAGGTCCGCACGTGTAGCCTTCGGCAGAGCGTCGTAGGCCGCGTCGCGGATCAGGAGGTGGCGGAAGCGGAAGCCGTCATCGCCGGCGATCTGCGCCTTGGCAGGAGCGATCAGCTGTTTGCGGACGAGCGCCGCGAGGCGCGGCGTTACCACCGGCTCGTGCAGAGCAAGCGCCTGAACGGCGCCGCGGTGGAAGACCTCTCCCTCGACCGCTCCGCACTCCAGCACGGTCCGCTCGGGCTTCTCGAGCTGGTCGAGGCGCGCCGCAAGCAGTGCCCGGAGGGTCGGCGGGACGACCACCTCGCTGTCGTCTTCCCCGGTCATGGCCAGGATCTCGCCGATGTACAGCGGGTTCCCTCCGGCCGCCCGCGAGATGTGCCCGCGCAAGGTGTCACCGATCCGAGTCGGCATGAGTAGCTCGACATCCTCGGGAGGCAGCGGCTCCAGCCTGAGCGGCACCGGCCACCCGGCGCGCCGCTCGGTCAGCTCGGGGCGCGCCATGCAAACCAGCAAGATCGGCGAGCCGGACGAGAGCAGCGCAACGTGCTCGATGAGGTCCAGGAAGGTCTCCTCGCCCGCATGGACGTCGTCGAACACCACCACCAACGGGTCCTGTGTCGCAGCATGTTCGAGCGTCTTGCGGAAGGCCCACGCGATCTCCTCGGCCGAAGCGGTCGTCTCGGTCGTGCCGAGCAGCGAGCTGATCGCCGAGGCCGCGTCCGCATCCTGCGGCAGCGTGTCGAGCTGCTTCAGCACCTCGACCACGGGCCAGTACGTGATCCCCTCTCCGTAGGGAAGGCAGCGACCGCGGACGACCACCGCGCCGAGGGGAGCGATGGCCTCCGCGACCAGCCGCGACTTCCCGACGCCTGCGTCACCGACGATCGTCACGAGCTGGCAACGCTGCTCCGATTCCGCGCGCTCCCACGCGTCACGGACGAGCGCCAGCTCGTGCTCGCGACCGACGAACTCCGTCTCGTGCCGGCGCTCGGGTGCCTCGTGCACGCGCAGGAGCCGGTGGGCGGCAACTGGGTCCGTCTTGCCCTTCAACTTGAGCGGCGCGACGGGCTCGACGTCGACTGCCTCGCGCACGAGCGCGAGCGTCGGCTCTCCGATGAGTACCTCCCCCGGCTCTGCCGCTTGCTCGAGGCGCGCCGCGACGTTCACCGCGTCGCCGGTCGCCAACCGCTCCTCCGTGTCGGTGACGACGACGCCGGTCGTGAGACCGATGCGCGCCTGGACTCCGAGTTCGGGCAGCGCGTCGCGCATCTCTACGGCGGCCCGTACCGCCCGGAGCGCGTCGTCCTCGTGCGCCGTCGGCACGCCGAAGACCGCCATGACGGCGTCGCCGATGAACTTCTCCACTCTTCCCTGGTGGCGCTCTACGATTGCCTTCATTCGCTCGAAGTAGCCCGCGAGCAGGGCGCGGAGCGCCTCCGGGTCAATCGATTCCCCGAGTGCCGTCGACCCGGTGACGTCGCAGAACAGGACGGTGACCGTCTTGCGCTCCACGCGACCATGATTGCTTAGGTTGAGGGCAAACGGCCGGTAAGCTCGGCGCCGTGGCGACGGACCGATGGGCGACCTTCGACTGCTACGGGACGCTGATCGACTGGAACGGCGGGATTCGGGCAGAGCTGGCGCGCGTCTTCGGGGAAGACCGCGCCGACGAGAGGCTCGTGCGCTACCACGAGCTCGAGCCGCAGCTGGAGGCCGACGGGCAGCTGACCTACCGCGAGGTCCTGACCGAGGCGATGCGCCTCCTCGGGGCACCCGAAGGCGAGGAGGACGGACTGGCCCTGTCGCTCCCCGCGTGGCCGCCGTTTCCCGAGGTGCCGGGCGCGCTGATGCAGGCGCGGGGGCGCGGCTGGAAGCTGGCGATCCTGTCGAACACCGACCGCGACTACATCGAGGCCTCGATGGCGCAGCTCGGCGTGCCGTTCGAGCTCGCGATCGTCGCGTCCGAGATCGGCTCGTACAAGCCCGGGTTCGGCCACTGGAACGCCTTCATCCAGCAGACCGGCCGGATGCCCGAGGTCCACGTGGGAGCCAGCCTGTTCCACGACGTCGCGCCGGCGACGGAGCTCGGGCTCGCCTCGATCTGGATCAACCGTCTCGGCGAGCGGGCCGAGCCGAAACCGACGCGGGAGCTGACCGACCTCTCGAAGCTGCCCGAGACCCTCGACGAGCTCGCGCCCGCATGAGCCTCGAGCTGCGCGCAGCCGAGCGAGGAGGACGCCCCGGCGATCCGCGGCCTGCTTCGCGAGTGGGCTCTGGAGTCCATCGGCGAGGAAGGGGTGAGCGAGGACGAGATCCGGCAGCTGGTTCGCGCTCCCGGACATCTGGATGCGGGTCGCCGAGCGGGAGGGCCGGCTCGTCGGCTACGTCGACGCTGCTCCCGCGGAGGGCGGTTACGTCAACGTCGACGTGCGCTCCATCGAGCCGGATGTGGCCGGACACGCTCGTCGCCGCGGCGACCCAGGCGCCCCGGCCTGCCGACGCCGTCGCGCTGCGCGGATTCGTCCAGGGCGGTGTCCCGGTGTTGAGCGAAGCGTTCAAGGCGGCCGGCTGGAAGCTGATCAGGCACGGCTACCAGATGCGGATCCAGCTGACCGACGACATTCCGGAGCCGAGCTGGCCCGACGGCTTCTCGCCGCGCAACTTCCGGCCGGGGGAGGAGCAGCGTGTCTACGAGGCCAACCAGGAGGCATTCGCGGACGCCTGGGGCTTCCACCGGCAGGAGAAGGAGCGCTGGCGCGCCTTCACCGTCGACCACCACGACTTCGACCCGTCGCTGTGGTGGCTCGTCGACGACGGTGACGAGGTCGCCGCGTTCACCTTGAACTTCTGGCACTTCTCCGGCGACAAGACCTTTGGCTGGGTCGGCATCCTCGGGACGCGTCCGCCCTGGCGAAGGCTCGGGCTGGCCACCGCGCTGCTGCTGCACTCCTTTCACGACTTCCGGCGTCGTGGCGCCACGAGGGTCGGCCTGGGCGTCGACGCGGAGAACACGACCGGGGCCGTGAAGCTCTACGAGGCGGCCGGGATGACCGTGGAGCGCCGCAACGACACCTACGAGCTGAAGCTGTGAGCCGTCTCCGCGCCAAGTGCCCCGACTGCGGCACGTTCACGGCCGTCGCGCTCGGGCCGGGCTACGAGTGTCATGCCTGTGGACGGGAGTTCGGCGCCGGGCTCGTTCGGGTGCCGCGCGCCTGGGGCGAGGGCGGCGAGTCGATGGTCGAGGCCGCACGTCTCCCGTTCCCGTACCCGGAGGTCGCCGTCGTCGAGGAGGAGTCGCTCGGCGAGCAGAGCCTCGCCGTCGCGCTCGAGCTGCCCGAGCGGCCGCTCGTGCTCGGAGGCTGCTGCTGCGCGCACATCGGCGCCGTCGAGGGGCTCGCCGCGCGCCACGGCCGGGTCGCGCTCGTCTGGTTCGACGCGCACGGCGACCTGAACACGCCCGAGACCTCGCCGTCGGGCGATCTCTGGGGGATGCCGCTCCGGATGCTGCTCGACGCGGGGGCCGTGGAGCCCGACGACGTGATCCTCCTGGGCGCGAGGAACCTCGACCCGCCCGAGCGGGAGTACGTGGCGTCGATCGGCCTGCGCACCGACCCGGGCGAGCTCGAGTCCGCGATCGACGGCGCCCCGGGTGTCTACGTCGCGCTCGATGCAGACGCGCTCGAGCCGAACGGCGTCAGGCCGTTCATGCCCGAGCCCGGGGGCCTGACCCTCGCGGAGACCGAGACCGTGCTCGCGCGGATCCGCGACCGCACGCCGGTGTTCGGCGCGGGTCTGAGCAGCCTCGCGGCCGAGCTCTCGAACGTCGAGCCGCTCACGCGCCTGCTGGCGGCTCTGGGCCTGTAACTCCCAGCAGAGGCACCGGGTCTAAACTCGCAGCTTCGATGCCCGAACGGATTGACGTATCCATCGAGCACAAACACGTCCCGGTGGAGGACGGCGGCGGGCGCCCGGACCCGAACACGTGCCCCAAGTGCCAGTCCCACTACCGCGACGACGAGCTGTCCGAGAACCTGCGCGTCTGCCCGCAGTGCGGGCACCACTTCCCCGTGCACGCGCGCGAGCGGATCCGCCAGCTCGTCGACCCGACCACCTTCGCCGAGGAGGCCGAGGAGCTGCGCTCGGACGACCCGCTCGGCTTCTTCGACCTGCGCCCGTACACCGAGCGGCTGGCGGAGGCCGAGCTCTCGACCGGGCTCGGCGAGGCGATGGTGATCGGCCGCGCCGGCGATCGAGGAGCGGCCGTGCGAGCTGGCGGTGATGGAGTTCGGATTCATGGGCGGCTCGATGGGGCGTGTCGTCGGCGAGAAGTTCGCGCGCGCGTGCGAGGCGGCGGCGGAGCGCCAGGTGCCGCTCGTCTCGGTCACGACCACCGGCGGCGCGCGCATGCAGGAGGGAATCCTCTCGCTGATGCAGCTGCCGAAGACCGTCTGCGCGGTCGAGGACCTGCACGACGCGGGCGGCACGCTGATCAGCGTCATGGCCCACCCGACGACGGCCGGTGTGCTCGCCAGCTTCGCGAGCCTCGGCGACGTGCTCGTGGCCGAGCCCGGCGCGCTGCTCTCCTTCACCGGCCCGAGGGTCGTGCAGCAGACGACCCGCGAGAAGCTGCCCGAGGACTTCGGCCTTGCCGAGTCCAACTACCGCTACGGCCACGTGGACGCGATCGTCCCGCGACCCGAGCTGCGAGCCACGGTCGCCCGGCTGCTGCGGCTCTTCGGCGATGGCACGTGACGCCGAGCTGCGACTGCGAGGGCAGTTGAGCAGGCTGCGGAGCCTGCCGCTCCTGCGGGGCGCGCGCGTCTCCGGGCGAGCTCGAGCGGCTTCAGCGCCAGCTCGACCGGATCGTCGCCGAGCCGAGCGACGAGGAGATCTGGCGTTCCGTCGAGCTCGCGCGCCATCCCGACCGGCCGTACACGCTCGACTACGTCGAGCGGCTGCTCGAGGACTGGTTCGAGCTCCACGGCGACCGGCAGCACGGTGACGACGCGGCGATCGTGGTCGGCTTCGGGAGCTTCCGCGGCCGCACGGTCGCGCTGATCGGCAACCAGAAGGGCCGTGACGTCAAGGAGCGCACGCGGCGCAACTTCGGCATGGCCTATCCGGAGGGGTACGGGAAGGCGATGCGCGCGATGGAGATCGCCGGGCGGCACGGGTTCCCGGTGATCTCGCTCGTCGACATCCCGGGCGCGTACCCGGGCGTGACCGCCGAGCAGCACGGTCAGGGCGGGGCGATCGCGCGCTCTCAGGCGCTCATGTCGCGGCTAGAGGTGCCGGTCGTGACCTGCATCATCGGCGAGGGCGGTTCCGGAGGCGCGATTGCGACGGCCGTCGCCGACCGCGTGCTGATGCAGGAGAACGCGATCTACACGGTCATCTCGCCGGAGGGCTGCGCGGCGATCCTCTGGCGCGACGCGGGCGAGGCGCGGAAGGCGGCGGCGGCGTTCAAGCCGGATGCGGCGCATTGCCTGGAGCTCGGCGTGATCGACGCGGTCGTGCCCGAGCCCGAGGCGGGCGCGCACTACGGATCTCGACGAGTCCGCACGGCTCCTCGGGGACGCGCTCGCGGAGTCGCTCGAGATGTTCGACGGCGTGCGCGGCGACGAGCTTCGCAAGCAGCGGCGTGTGCGGTTCCGCACGATCGGACAGGTCCCCGCAGCACGGTAAATGGCCGTAAGAGCGGCCCTTTTCCACATGTTCCACAGGCTTATCCCCCGCCCGTACACATGCTTTACACAGTTTCTAGCAACTAGTGCCACGGTTTCCGACCGGTAGCGGTAGGCGTTGCAAGGAGTAGATGGGCGGTAGCCGTGGCCGAGCCGAAGCTCCGCGAGTACCGCCGCAAGCGCGATCCGAAGAAGACCGCGGAGCCGTTCGCGTCGAGCCGCAAGCGAGGCAAGAAGCCCCTGTTCGTCGTGCAGCGCCACGACGCGCGGCGGCTCCACTACGACCTCCGGCTCGAGCGCGACGGCGTGCTCGCGAGCTGGGCGGTTCCGAAGGGCATCCCGCTCGAGCCGGGCCTGCAGCACCTCGCCGTCCACGTCGAGGACCACCCGCTCAGCTACGCGACCTTCGAGGGCGAGATCCCGAAGGGGGAGTACGGCGCGGGCACGGTCGAGATCTGGGACACGGGCACCTACGAGGTCCTCGAGGAGAAGCCCAACGGCGGTCTCACGGTGCGGCTCGAGGGACGGAAGCTCGACGGGATCTGGGGCCTCGTCCCGGCGAAGCTCGGCGGCGACGAGAAGAACTGGCTGCTCATCCGCAAGCGCGAGGAGGGAGCTGCGCCGGGCGGCTCGCAGAGCAGGTACGCGCCGATGCTCGCGACCCTCGCGGAGACGAACCAGATGCCGCGCGGCGATGGGTGGGAGTACGAGATCAAGTGGGACGGCTACCGCATCGTCGCGCGGGTCGCGGGCGGCGAGGCCCAGCTTCGCACCCGCAAGGACCAGGACTACACGCAGCGCTTCGACAAGGTCGCGAGGGAGCTCGTCAAGGCGCTCAAGACCCCCGACTGCGTGATCGACGGCGAGGTGTGCGCGCTCGACGAGAACGGGCGTCCTAGCTTCTCCGCGATGCAGCAGGCGAAGGCCGGCACGCCGATCGTCTACTACGTGTTCGACCTGCTCGAGGTGGACGGCGAGCCGGTGATCGACCTCCCGCTCTCGGAGCGCCGCGCCCGGCTGCGGAAGCTGCTCGACGGGCGGAACCGGACGGTGCTGTTCTCGGAGTCGTTCGATGACGGTCAGGCGCTGCTGCGCGCAGCCGAGGAGCAGCACCTCGAGGGGATCATGGGCAAGCGGCTCGACTCGCGGTACCTCCCCGGGAAGCGCTCGCCGGAGTGGCTCAAGTACAAGACGCACGGGGAGCAGGAGTTCGTGATCGTCGGGTACACGCGGGGCAAGGGCCGGCGCGAATGGTCGTTCGGCTCGCTCGTGCTGGCCGTGAACGGACCCGGCGGCCTCGAGTGGGTCGGCAACGTCGGCACCGGGTTCGACGAGGACGAGATCGAGCGGCTCCTCGGAAAGCTCCGGCCCGCTGGAGCGGAAGGACTCGGCGTTCCCGGAGGTCCCGAAGATGCCGCGCATCCGCAAGGGCGACGTCGTCTGGGTGGAGCCGAAGCTCGTCGCCCAGGCCTCGTTCGCGGAGTGGACCCACGACAACCGCCTCCGCGCTCCCGTCTACCTCGGGCTGCGCGAGGACAAGGATCCGCGCGAGGTCCGTCGCGAGCTGCCCGACGCCGCGCCCATTCCGGCGGTCATCCGCAAGGGCAAGCGCGTGCTGCGGCTCTCGAACCTCGACAAGCCGTTCTGGCCCGAGGAGGGGATCACGAAGGGCGACCTGCTCGCGTTCTACCGCGAGATCGCGCCCGTGCTCGTGCCGCATCTGCGCGACCGGCCGTTCACGCTCAAGCGCTACCCGGACGGCTGGCAGGGCAACCACTTCTTCCAGAAGGACGCGCCCGCGGGGATGCCGGAGTGGATCCGGACCGTCGAGGTCGAGGTCTCGACGCGCGAGAAGCCGCGCCGCCGCCGGAAGATCGGCGCGCCGCTCGTGAACGACGAGCTCGCGCTCCTGTGGATGGTGAACATGGGCTGCATCGACCTGAACACGTGGTACTCGCGGGTCGACAGGCCGGACCGGCCCGACTTCGTCCTCTTCGACCTCGACCCGGCCGACGACGTCGGCTTCCCCGAGACCGTGCAGGTCGCGCTGCTCGTGAAGCAGGCGCTGGATGCGCTCGGGCTCGCGTCCTTCTGCAAGACGAGCGGCGCGGACGGAATCCACGTGCTCGTGCCCGTCGAGCGGCGGCACACGTACGAGGACACGCGCGAGTTCTCGGCGATCGTCGCCCGCGCGCTCGCCTCGACGCACCGCGGGCTCGTCACGACCGAGTGGACGAGGGCGAAGCGGCGAGGCGTGCTGATCGACTCGAACCAGAACGGCGAGGGCAAGACGATCGCGTCCGTCTACTCGGTGCGGCCGAAGGCGGGCGCGCCGGTCTCGACGCCGCTGCGCTGGGAGGAGGTCGACGAGTCGCTCGACCCGGCCGCGTTCACGATGGACGCCGTCCTCGAGCGCGTGCGCCGGGAGGGTGACCTCTTCGCGGGCGTTCTCACGACCCGGCAGTCTCTGAGCAGGGCCTTGAAAGCTCTTCGCTAGCGGCGCACACTGGTCGCATTCGCAGGCTGGCCCTGATCCCGTTGTTCGTGCTCCTTCTCGCGGGCTGCGGCGATACGAAGCAGGCGGTGCAAGTCGCCGCTCCGAGGCAGGCGACGCACGTTTCGCAACTCTGCGAGGCGGCCGCGCCTGGCTTCAGGACCTGCGTCAGGGCCGGTTATCACAGGTCGACCACGAAGATCGAGCGGCGGGTCGGCTCGTCGTGGACGGTCGTGACCGGTCCGCTGAAGCCGAACTTCATGGACACGCAGTGGGGCCCGAAGGTCTGGCTGTCGCCGGACCGGCACACGCTCCTGGCCGAGTGGGAGTTCGCGTGTGACGGGCATCTCGCGGTGTTCGTGCCTGCGAAGGGTGGGACGCCGCGGATCGTGACCGGCGAGCGGAACTGGCAGAACGCGGTTCCCTCCGTACCGCTCGGATGGACACAGGCAGGCCTGGCGCGCGTGGAGATGCTCAGGCGCTGGGGTCCGCAGGCAAGCCGTGCCGCAGGCGTCTACCTGTTCGATCCGGCCAAGGGCGTCCCCAAGCCCTCGCAGCGCGAGCGCGGCTGCTAGGGCCTCGCTCCTGGCATCACGTACGGCCGCCGATGAGCCGCGCGCCGCGGCCGTGGGTCAGGAAGCTGATCGTCCACCGGAAGAAGACGAGCAGCCTGTTCTCGAAGCCGATCAGGTAGAAGAGGTGGACGGTGAGCCAAACCACCCACGCGGGGAATCCGGAGAAGTGGAGCCCCTTGACGTCGGCGACCGCTCTCGAGCGGCCGATCGTGGCGAGGTTGCCCTTGTCGACGTAGCGGAACGGCCCACGCTTCTTCCCGCGCAGGCGGTCTCTGATCAGCTCGGCCGCGTACCGGCCCTCCTGCATCGCCACCGGCGCCACGCCCGGGAGCGGCTGGATCTCGCCGTCGCTTCCCTGCACGCTGACCATGTCGCCGAGCGCGAGCACCTCGGGATGGCCCGCCAGCGTGAGATCCGGCCCCACGGTCACGCGACCTGCGCGGTCGACGTCGAGGCCGGCAGCCTCGGCCAGTGAGGCGGCCAGCTCGGACGCCGTGACTCCAGCCGCCCAGATCACCGTGCGGGTCTCGATGCGCTCCGTCTCGCCGTCCGGGTCGCGGATTGCCACAGATTCGGGCGTCACGTCGACGACCGTATGGCCCACGAGCGGCGTGGCGCCGAGCTGCTCGAGCGACCGGGCCGCTTTCCGGGAGAGCGACTCCGGGAAGCTCGTCAGCACGCGGTCGAGCGCCTCGACGATCAGCACGCGGGCGCTCCCCGTGTCGATGTCGTGAAAGTCGCGGCGCAACGTGTCACGCGCGAGCTCGGCGATCTGGCCTGCCATCTCGACGCCGGTCGGGCCGGCCCCGACGACGACGAACGTGAGCCAGGCCCGCCGGCGAGCCATGTCGGTCTCGGCCTCGGCTGCCTCGAAGGCGGTGAGGATGCGCCTGCGGATGTCGAGGGCGCCGGCGAGCGACTTGAGCTCGGGCGCACTCTCCTGCCAGTCGTCGTGGCCGAAATACGAGTAGTGCGAACCGCCGGCGACGACGAGCGTGTCGTAGCCGATCGGCACCCCCGTGTCGCCGTTTGCGAGATCGGCGATCACCGAACGGTGCTCGAGGTCGAACCCGGTCACCTCGGCGAGCAGCACGCGGACGTTCCTCTGCCGCTTGAACACGGTGCGCAGCGGCGAGGCGATCTCGGCCGGCGAGAGGGCCCCGGTCGCCACCTGGTACGCCAGCGGCTGGAAGAGGTGGAAGTTCTGGCGGTCGAGGAGCGTCACCTCGACCGGTGCCCGGCGCAGCCCGCGTACCGCCTTGAGCCCGCCGAAGCCACCTCCGACAACGACGACGCGATCGGTCATCGGTCCGCGTTGGGCACGTTGACGAACTTGACGTAGTAGCCGAGCTCGTCGAACCCGAGCTTCGAGTAGAGCTCCTTTGGCCAGTCCTCGTAGTCGGCGACCAGGAAGACGAACTCGGCGCCTCGCTCTCTCGCGGCCGCGATCGCGCCAAGGGTGACGGCCCTCGCATAGCCGTGCCCGCGGTGCTCGGGAAGCGTTCCGATGTCCTCGACCTGCGCGTCCGGGCCGTCCTGGTAGAGGTCGGCGTAGCTGACGACCTCGCCGTCGACGACCACGGCGAAGAAGCGGGCCTCGACCTGGCCGCCGATGACGTGCTTGCCGGCGAACAGCTCGGCCATGACCTCGGGCCGTCCCCACGGGTGGCCTTCGTTGATTCGTAACCGCGCAGGGCGCAGGTCCTCTTCTGCCACCTCCTGGACGAGGCCGAGATCGGCATTGCGGTCGGGCTCGCGGCGCTGGGCCATGACCACCACGCGGTTCACGCGCCATCCCTGCTGCTCGAAGTGCGGCACGAGTCTTTCGCCGCGCTCGGCGTCCGGGACGAAGACCATGCGCCGCTCGAGCCGCCTCGCCTCGGCGAGCACCTCCTCGGGGTCGGCGTCGCGCTCGATCCGCAGGAAGTTCGCGTCCAGCCGTCGTGGCAGCTCGTCGAGGTAACCGGCCGTCCCCACGGTCGAAGGCTCGGTCCGCGTGACGTACGTGTCGCCGCGGTCGAGGAACGCGTAGGCGCGCGCCAGGCATCGCTTGCGATGCCTGTCCTCAGGAGGCGAGGCTTTGCCTCGCATCCGTCTGAAATGACCGGTCGACAGGGTGGGCCACGACGCTCACGCTACTGGGTCTTCACTCACGCCTCTACTATCGCTCCGTGCCGTCGGTTCAGGTAGCGGTGATCGGCAGCGGTGCCGAGCACGAGGAGCGCGCCGAGGAGGTCGGGCGCCTGCTCGCGGAGCGCGGTTGCACGGTCGTGACGGGCGGCCTCGGCGAGGTGATGGCAGCCGCCGCGCGCGGGGCGAAGGCGGCCGGCGGCGCGACGATCGGGATCCTTCCGGGCGAGAGCCGGGCCGACGCGAACGAGTGGATCGACCATGTCGTCGTGACCGGAATGGGCCACGCGCGAAACGTCGCGGTGGTCGCTTCGGGCGACGCGGTGATCGCGGTCGGCGGGAGCTGGGGGACGCTGACCGAGATCGGTTTCGCCTCGCGGCTGGGCCGGTCGGTCGTGATCCTCGAGCCCGGCCTGGCCGTGGACGGCGTGCCGCGGGCGTGGTCGCCCGCCGAGGCAGTCGAGCTGGCGCTCAGCCGGCTCTGAGACCCGGCAGGCGGTTCGCGGTTTCAAAGTCCTTAGTAACAGACTGTTACTTGCTCGCCCGAGCCTCCCCCTCCCTCAGGTCTGCGGCTTTCGTCCCACCCTTGTAACAGTCTGTTACTTGGAGACTTGGGCTCAGACCCGTAGGAGCGGATTGGTGAGGCAGGTCGGGCCGCCGTCGCCCTTCGAGAGCTCCGTGCCCTCGTAGAGCTCGACCTCGACGCCGGCCCTCTCGAGGCGCCTGCGCGTCTCAGGGTTGCCGTCGACGGCAAGCGCGACCCGCGGTGCGAGCGCCAGGATGTTCGGGCCCATCGTCTCGAACTCCTCGTCGGGCACCGGCACGATCTCGATCTCGCGCTCCTCGAGGAGCTGGGCCAGTCGCGCAGGCAGCAAGGGCGGATAGGCGACGACGAGGTCCGGCGCGAGCGGGCTGAGCAGCGAGAGCAGGTGCATGACCTCGCCCCGGCCGTGCCAGTGGGGGAGGTCGAACGCGTGCACTTCCACGCCGGGCAGGAGGCTCCGGAGGGCGTCGATGCCCTCGTCGCTCGTCCGGTAGCCGCGGCCGGCGAGGAGCGTCTGCTCGTCTAGGCGGCAGAGGTCGCCGCCCTCGGCCAGCTGGCTGCCTTCGAGGCGTCCGGTGATCGGCACCCCGGCTCGCTCGAGCTCCGGCGCGAGCGCAGCTGGCTCGCCCCTCCGGCACTCCTTGCCCGGGTTCAGCAGCAGCGCGCCGTCGTCTGCGACGAGCACCGGGTCGTAGACGAAGATCGCGTCCGGGTCGCCCCGCGTCTCGGCGAGCACGACCTCCGCTCCCGCCTGTTCGAGACGGGTGCAGAGCGCCTCGTGCTCGCGTGCGATCCCGGCCGGGTCGGGCGCACCGCGCCAGCCGCACGCCTCCCAGCCGTCCAGCTCGTCCGCTCGCGGCGCGCGTACGAGCACGCGCCGGAGCTCCCCGGTCATCGACCGGCAGCCGTAACCCGTCTCGACGGTCACGCCGAGGATCGTACTTCGGCCAGCCTCCGCTCCAGGAACGCGCGCTCGGCCGGCTGGGGCGTGAGCTCCAGAGCGCGCGAGTACGCGGCGGCGGCCTCTTCTTCGCGCTCGAGCCGCCGCAGGAGGTCGGCGCGCGCGGAGTGGAGATGTCGGTACTCGTCGAGCCCGTCGATCCGGTCGATCAGCACGAGGCCCGCCTCGGGCCCGGCCGCCATCGCGACGGCCACGGCCCGGTTCAGCTCGACCACGGGCGACGGCGCCAGCTGGCCGAGCCGCTCGTAGAGCGCCGCAATCTGCGGCCAGTCGGTCTCCGGCTCCAGGTGGAGCGACGCGATCGCGGCCTGGAGCTGGTACGGCCCGGGACTGCGCAGAGGCAGCGCCCGGTCGAGCATGGTGCGACCGTCCTCGATCCGCTCGGAGTCCCACAACGAGCGATCCTGGTCGTCGAGCAGCACGAGCTCGCCCGCGGAGTCGAGCCGCGCAGCCCGGCGCGCGTCGTGCAGCAGCATCAGCGCGAGCAGGCCGAGCACCTCGGGCTCGTCGGGCATCAGCACCGCGAGCACCTTGCCGAGCCGGATCGCCTCGTCGCACAGCTCGGCACGCGGAGGCGGGCCGTAGCCCTCGTTGAAGATCAGGTAGACGACGGCCAGCGCCGCCCGGAGCCGCTCGGGCAGCAGGTGGTCGGGCGGGACGCGGAACGGGATCCCGGCCGCGCGGATCTTCCGCTTCGCCCGCACGAGCCGCTGGGCCATCGTCGGCTCGGGGACGAGGAACGCGCGCGCGATCTCGTCGGTCGTCAGCCCGCCGAGGGTGCGCAGGGTGAGCGCGACCTGCGCCTCGGTCGCGAGCGCGGGATGGCAGCACGCGAAGATCAGGCTCAGCCGTTCGTCGGGAATCGTCTCGTCCTCCTCGCCGGCCTGGACAGGCTCGAGTGCGGCCAGCAGCTCGGTCTTGCGCCGGAGCGTCTGCTCGCGGCGAATCCGGTCGATCGCCCGGTTGCGCGCGGTCGTCAGCAGCCAGGCACCGGGGTTGGCGGGGGCGCCTTCGCGCGGCCACCGCTCGACCGCGGCGGCGAATGCCTCCTGCACCGCGTCCTCGGCGAGCTCGACGTCGCCGAGCGCGCGGGCCAGGATCGCGAGGGTGCGCCCCCACTCCTCCCGGAAGAGCTCCTCTACCAAGGCGTCGCTTGCGATGCCGACCGGGAGGCCGCGGCGGCTTTGCCGCGGCGGCCGTCTAACCCACTGTCTCGGGCGCAGAGCGAACGTGGTCTCATTTCGCGTTGGCCGTTATGCGCCGTCCTCCTCGAAGACCATCACGGGCCTGACCTCGACGGAGCCGTGGCGCGACGCCGGGATCCTGGCGGCCCACTCGATCGCCGCGTCGAGGGAGTCGGCGTTGATCAGGTAGTAGCCGCCGAGCTGCTCCTTCGTCTCGGCGAACGGGCCGTCGGTGGTGAGTGTCTCGTCGTTCTTCACGCGGACGGTGGTCGCCGTCTGCGTCGGCTGCAGCGCGTCGCCGGCGACCATCGCGCCGCTGTCCTCGAGGTCCTTCGTGAACGTCATGTACGCCTGGTAGATCTCGCCCTGCTCCTCCTCGCTGAGCGACTCCCAGCCGTTCTCCTCGCCGTAGATCAACAGCATGTACTGCACGTTGTCCTCCTTCGGTCGCTTACGAGAGTACGACGAACGGGATCGTCGCGAATCGACATCTCGGTGCCGATACAGCATGGATGAAGCTGGCGGTGCCGTTTCTGCTCGTCGTGCTCGTGGCCGGCGGCTGGGGCTGGGAGCACCACGTCCGGACCCGCAACGAGGCGGCGCTAGGCGCGGTCGCGAGCGACATGGCAGGTCGCTCCGTGCACGTCTCGTGCCAGAGCTTCTGGAAGGCGCTCGTCGACGTCGACAGCCGGCTCGGCGACGTCCCGTTCCCGAACGGCTACGCGGCCGACCGCACGCATCTGACCCGCGCGGTGTGCGGCAAGCTGATTCGCTTCCGCACCTCCTCGAGCCACCTCGAGCTCGACTGCCTGAGCACGATCGACTGGAGTCACTTCTCCAGCCTGGACGCGGCTAACTCGACGTGCATCCGCGGCGCAGCGCCCACCAGCGAGGCGCTGATGACGCTCGCCCACGAGTCGATGCACCTGCGCGGCTGGGCCGACGAGGCTGCCGCGCAGTGCTACGGGATCCAGGAGGTCGCGTACACGGTCGAACAGCTCGGCGGGACGCTCGCCGAGGGCAAGGGCGTCGCCTCCTTCATGCTCGCGATGGAGGGCGGGCTGCCCGAGGACTACCAGTCGGGCGAGTGCCGGGCCGGCGGGCAGCTCGACCTGCACCCGGAGACGGACGCCTTTCCCACCGAGGCCGAGCCCGGGCCGCCACCGACCGGCTTCTACGGGCCGCAGCTCGCCCGCTAGGACGGCCACCATCCGCCCCAGCAGGCCCAGCGCGCCCGCCTTGTCGAGCGGCTCGTTCAGGTTCCCGCACTTCGGGCTCTGGACGCAGGACGGGCAGCCGTGGTCGCACGGGCAGCCGTCCAGCAGCTTCGCCGTGTCCTCGACCCAGCCCTCGAAGGCCTCGAACCCGCGCTCGGCGATCCCGACGCCGCCCGCGTGGCCGTCGTAGACGAAGATCGTCGGCCGCCCGGTCTGGAAGTGGAGGTTCGTCGAGAGGCCGCCGATGTCCCAGCGGTCGCACATCGCCCAGAGCGGCAGCAGCGCGATCAGCGAGTGCTCGGCCGCGTGGAGCGACCCGAGCAGGCGCGGCTCGCGCTCGATGCCCTCGAGCATCCACGGCTCGGGGAGGAACCAGACGGCCTCGGTCTCGAACTCGGTCTGCGGCAGGACGAGCGGGACGAGCTCCAGCTTCTCCTGCGTCTGGATCGAGCGCTTCTGGAAGCCGACGACCTGGTCGGTGACGACGACGCTTCCGAACGCGAGCTCGAGGCCGAGCCGGGTCTCGACCCGCCGGGGCTCGACGATCGCGGTCGTGGTCTCGGTCTTCGCCTGCGTGTAGTAGTCGCCGCGGAACGGCTCGACCACGGCCGTGCGCGAGCCGAGGTCGAGCTCCCGGACCCGGTAGCTCTCGCCGAGGTGGAGGTAGATCGCGCCTTCGTGGACGGTCGAGTAGGCGCGCTCCTGCTCGACGATGCCGAGGATCGCGCCGTCGGACGCGTCGACGATCGTGAACGACTCGGGTCCGGTCGAGCGCAGGGAGAGCCGCGCAGCCGGGTAGTCGCGGCCGGCCCAGACGTAGCCGGCCTTCGTCTTCTGCAGCTCGGGCAGCGACGGCCGCCCGCTCGAGCGCGGCGTCGCCGAGCAGCTCGCGGTCGGCGTCGTCCAGCGGCGCCTCGAACGCGGCCGCGCGCACGTGGCCGTCGAGTACCCGCGGGTTCTCGTGGTCGAGGATCGCGGCCTCGACGCGCCTTCCGAGCAGCATCTCGGGCTCGCGCATGAAGTACTGGTCGAGCGCGTCCTCGCTCGCGACGAGCACGGCCAGCCCGTGACCCCGGCGCCCCGCGCGACCCCACTGCTGGCGCAGCGACGCGACCGTTCCGGGGAACCCGACTGAGAGGACGCAGTCGAGCAGGCCGACGTCGATGCCCAGCTCGAGCGCGTTGGTCGCGGACACGCCGAGCAGCTCGCCCTCGAGCAGTCGCCGCTCGATCTCGCGCCGCTGCGCGGGCGTGTAGCCGGCGCGATAGGGCGAGAGCGCAGAGTCGTCCCCGAGCCGGTCGGCCGTGAAGCGGTGGATCAGCTCCGCCGCGCGCCTGCTCTTGGCGAAGCAGAGCGTGCGCAGCCCACGCGAGACGAGGTCCGCAAGCAGACGCGACGCCTCGCCGAGCGGGCTCGCTCGCAGACCCAGCTCCTCGTCGGTCAGCGGCGGGTTCCAGAGCGCCACCGTCCGGTCGGCGCGCGGCGCTCCGTCGTCGGCGATCACCGTCGCCTCCGCGCCGATCAGCGAGCGCGCCAGCTCTCCAGGGTTGGCGATCGTGGCCGACGCGAGCAGGAACTGCGGCTCGGCGCCGTAGACGCGCGCCAGCCGCCGCAGCCGGCGCAGGACGTTCGCGACGTGCGAGCCGAAGACCCCGCGGTAGACGTGCGCCTCGTCCACGACCACGTACGCGAGGTTCGAGAGCACGTCGCCCCAGCGGTCGTGGTGCGGGAGGACGCCGATGTGGAGCATGTCCGGGTTGGACAGGATCAGGTTCGACCACTTGCGCACCTGCCAGCGCCGCTTCGTCTCGGTGTCGCCGTCGTAGATCGCGGCGCGGAGCCGCGGCAAGCGAACGGAGCCGAGCGCCCGCAGCTGGTCCTGCGCGAGCGCCTTCGTCGGGTAGAGGTAGATGGCCCGCTGCTTCGGCTCGCGCGCGAGCGCGTCGAGGACGGGCAGGTTGAACGCGAGGGTCTTCCCGCTCGCGGTGCCCGTCGTGACGATCAGGTGCTCGCCGCGCGCGGCCGCGTCCCAGGCCTCGGCCTGATGCGTGTAGAGCGAGTCGACGCCGAGCGACTCGCGAACCCGCGGGTGCAGCCCCTCCGGAAGCGGCACCGTTTTGGCCGCGCGCGCGGGCTCCAACGCCGAGGTGCGCGAGCTCCTCGCCCTGGAGCAAGTCGTCCCAGAGGGCAACGCTCGTGGCCACTGGACGATGGTAGCCTTGCCGCACCGGGGTGCCCTGCGGGGCTGAGATCACACCCGACGAACCTGATCCGGGTCATGCCGGCGGAGGGAGGAGATGGTTCCACGCGTTTTGACGATTGCCGGGTCTGACTCCGGCGGCGGCGCCGGGATCCAGGCCGACCTGAAGGCGTTCGCGGCGGCGGGCTGCCACGGCATGAGCGCGATCGTCGCGTTGACCGCCCAGAACACGACCGGCGTCGCCGCCGTCCACGAGGTGCCGCCGGAGTTCGTCACGGCTCAGCTCGAGGTCGTGTTCGACGACCTGGGCGTCGACGCGGCCAAGACGGGGATGCTCTCCTCGTCGGCGACGATCGACGCGGTCGCCGACTTTCTGGGCGAGCACCCGGTGCCGCTCGTGGTCGACCCGGTGATGGTCGCGAGCTCGGGCGCGCGCCTGCTGCAGGACGACGCGGTCGCGACGCTGGTCGCGCGGCTCTTCCCGCTCGCCACGGTGGTGACGCCGAACCTGCCCGAGGCCGAGGCGCTCGTCGGGGACGGGCTGCCGTACACGCTCGCGGAGCGGATCGTCGACCTCGGCGCGCCCGGCGGTGATCGTGACCGGCGGCCACGCCGCGCAGCCGGTCGACCACCTCTTCGACGGCGAGGAGCACGTCGAGATCCCGGTCAAGCGGCACGCGGTGCGCGCGACGCACGGGGCCGGCTGTACGCATTCGGCCACGCTGGCGGCGCTGCTGGCCCGCGGCGAGAGCCTCGAGGCTGCCGCCCGCGGCGCGGCGAAGGCGGCGTCTCGCGCCGTCGCGCAGGGGCTGACCGACCTCGGCGCCGGAGACGGTCCGGTCGACGTCATCGGCCTCCGAGGTGCCGCGTGAGCCTCCAGACGGGCGCAGACCTGCGCGCGATGCGGGAGCGCAAGCCGCTCGTGCACCAGATCACGAACTACGTGGTCATGAACGAGACCGCGAACGCGACGCTCGCGATCGGCGCGCTGCCGGTGATGGCTCATGCGCCGCAGGAGGTCGAGGAGATGGCCTCGGTCGCGGGCGCGCTCGTGCTCAACATCGGGACGCTGTCCGACCACTGGATCGAGGCGATGCTCGCGGCCGGGCGCGCGGCCAACCGGGCAGGCGCTCCGATCGTGCTCGACCCGGTCGGGGCAGGGGCGACGAGCTATCGCACGCAGACGGCGCAGCGTCTGCTCGGACGACCTGAAGATCGCGGTCGTCCGCGGGAACGCGGCCGAGATCGCGACCCTTGCCGGGCAGGAGGCCGAGATCCGCGGCGTCGAGTCGATCGGTGCCGCAGCGAGCCCCGAGCTGGCGCAGGCCGCCGCGAAGGCACTCGGCTGCGTCGCGTCCGTGACCGGGCCCGGTCGACCACGTCTCCGACGGCGAGCGCTCGTATGCGGTCGCGAACGGACACCCGCTGCTCGGCACGGTCACGGGAACCGGCTGCATGTCGACCGCGATGACGGGCTGCTTCCTCGCCGTTCGGCCGGAGGACCCGCTCGATGCAGCCGCGGAGGCGCTCGTCGCGTTCGGGGTCGCCGCCGAGGATGCCGCGGAGCACGCGAAGGGGCCCGGCACGTTCCACGCCGCGCTCTACGACGCGCTCGCCGCTCTCGACCCCGAGACGGTCGACGCGAGATACCGCGAGGCGTGAGGCTGCACGCGATCGTCGAGGACCTCGAAACCGCGCGGGCCGCGGTCGAGGGCGGTGCGACGGTGGTCCAGCTCCGGGTCAAGGGCGCGGGCACGGAGGAGCTGGTCGAGATCGGCCGCCCGCTCCGCGACCTCCCGGCGACGTTCGTCGTCAACGACGACGTCGAGGCGGCAGTCAGGCTCGAAGCCGACGGCGTCCACCTCGGCCGGGACGACCCCGGGGCCGAGCGGGCCGTCCGGGCGGGGCTCCTGCTCGGCACCTCCGCGGCGTCGGTCGCCGAGGCGCAGGCGGGTGAGCGGGCTGGGCGCCGCCTACATCGGGGCCGGGCCTGTCTGGGCGACGCCGTCGAAGCTCGACGCTGACCCGCCGATCGGGCTCGACGGGTTGGCCGAGATCTGTGCGGCGGTGAGCGTGCCCGTGGTCGCGATCGGCGGGATCGACGCCGCGAACGCGGCCGACTGCATCCGCGCGGGGGCCGCAGGCGTGGCCGTCATCCGCGCGGCAACCGACGTCCGCAGCTCTCCGGGCCGCGATCGATGCGGCTCTCTGAGCTCGGCGAAGCCGGCCTACTCGCGGAGCTCGAGCGCCGCGGCCTCGCGCGCGGGATCGAGCACGACACCGCGCAGCTCGGCGGCGGCCTCGTCGTCACCCAGGACGCGCTCGTCGAGGGCGTCCACTTCCGGCTCGACTGGACGACCCACCGCGAGCTCGGCTTCAAGGCGGCGGCGGTGAACCTGAGCGATCTCGCCGCGGCCGGCGCCGAGCCCGAGGCGCTGCTCGTCACCCTCGGCGCGCCGGGAGAGACGGAGCTGAAGGACGTGGTCGAGCTCTACGAGGGGCTCAACGAGCCAGGCGTGCCGGTCGTCGGCGGCGACACGACCCGCGCGGAGCTGCTCTACCTGTCCGTCACCGCGCTCGGGCACTCGGAGCGGGTACCGGGCCGCGCCGGGGCGCAGCCGGGCGACCTCCTCGTCGTGACAGGCCCGCTCGGCGCCGCCGGCGCGGCCTTCCGCAACCACGCCTACGCGCGGCCTCCGCTGCGGCTCGAGGACGGCCGCCGCCTCGCCGCGGTCGCCCACGCGCTGATGGACGTCTCCGACGGCCTCGCCGTGGACGCGGGCCACATCGCGGAGCGCTCGGGCTGTCGGCTGGTCATCGACCTCGAGCGCGTTCCGCTCGCCGAGGGCGCCGAGCTCGAGGACGTCGGCTTCGGCGAGGACTACGAGCTCCTGGCCGCGACCCCGGATGCGCTCGGATACGCGGTCATCGGCCGCTGCGAGGAGGGAGAGGGGCTGGAAATCCGCCTGGGAGGCAAGGCCGTAGCCCTCTCGGGTTGGGACCACTTCGGCGGGCGGGAAGCGGGAGCCGGCGACTTGCGCTGATCTGCGGGAGTCGTGAGGCTATGAGCGCGTGCTGGTCTTCATAGTCAGGCGGCTGCTATGGGCGTTCCTGCTCGTGGGGGTGATCACCCTGATCACCTTCATCATCTTCCTGATGCTGCCCGACGGGACAGTCGGGGCGCGGCAGGGCCTCGTCACGCCGAACCTCGCCGCCCAGTGGAACCTGCAGCACCGCTCGCTGCCCGACCAGTACGTCCACTTCGTCGGCCGGCTCGCGCACGGCGACTTCGGCCACTCGCTCCGTCAGTCGCTGACCGTCAGGCAGATCATCGGCCAGGCGCTCCCGGTGACAGCCTCGCTCGTGATCGGGGGGACGATCCTCTGGCTGCTGATCGCGTTCCCGGTCGGGATCCTGTCGGCCTTATACCCGCGCTCGTTGGCCGACCGCGGCCTGATGGTCGCGCTGCTGATCGGCATCTCGGCGCATCCGGTCTGGCTGAGCCTCGTCTTCTCCTACGTACTCGGGGTCAAGGCCCATCTCTTCCCGGTCGAGGGCTACTGCAGCTTTGCCTACGACCCGAACAGCTCCTACCAGTGCGGCGGCCCGAGGTACTGGGCGTACCACATGATCCTGCCCTGGTTCACGTTCGCCCTCATCTTCGCCGCGCTCTACGCGCGGATGATCAGGGCGAGCCTGCTCGAAGCGATGCACGAGGACTACGTCCGGACCGCCTATGCAAAGGGGGCGAGCCGGTCGCGGGTGCTCCGCAAGCACGTGCTGCGGAACGCGCTGCTGCCCGTCGTCGCGATGCTCGGGATGGACTTCGGACTCGCGCTCACGGGGGCGATCTTCATCGAGACGATCTACCAGCTGCCCGGGCTCGGCCACGTGCTGTACCAGGCGCTCGGGACGAACGACGAGCCGGTGATCCTGGGCGTCGTGGTCGTCGTCGCCATGACCGTCGCGTTCGCGAACCTGCTGGCCGACATCGCGTTCTGCATCCTCGACCCGCGCGTCCGCCTCCGTACGCACTCGGAGGAACGCGGCGTCTCGAGGTCGCTGCGCCGTACCCCGCGCGCTCAGCAGTCGCAGGTCACGGAGTCGGCGATGTGAACCACGGCGCCCAGGCCTGCTCGAAGTGCGAGCGGGGCCGGGCGCCGATCACTGTCTCCTGCGCCTCGCCCTTCTCGAAGAGAATCGCGGTGGGGATCGAGAGGACGCTGTAGCGCGAGGCTGTGACGGCGTTCTGGTCGATGTCGAGCTTGTAGAAGGCGATCCGCGAGCCGTGCTCCTCCTCGAGCTGGCGGAGGATCGGCTCTACGGCGTGGCAGGGGCCGCACCACGGCGCCCAGAAATCGACCACGACCGGCCGGTCGCTCTGCAGGACCTTCTCCTCGAACGTCGAGTCGGTCAGCTCGTCCACGGAGTTGATGCTACAGGCGGCCTGTCAGCGCCCGGAGGCGCAGGGCCGGGACCTTCCACATCGCCTCGAGCACGATCCCCTTGCTCATCTTCGAGCCTCCGTGCTCGCGGTCGGCGAAGACGATCGGCACCTCGACGACCCGGAAGCCCGCGCGCAGCGCCCGGTACGTGGTCTCGATCTGGAACGCGTAGCCGAGCGACGAGATCGCGTCGAGGTCGATCGTCTCGAGGACGGCCCGCCGGTAGCACTTGAAGCCTGCCGTGAGGTCACGCACGCCGACGCCCAGCAGCACGCGTGCGTAGAACGAGCCTCCCGCGGAGACGAAGCGCCGGACAAGGCCCCAGTCGAGCACCGAGCCGCCCGCGACGTAGCGCGAGCCCACCGCGACGTCGGCCTTCTCGACGGCCGCCAGGAGGCGCGGAACGTCGGCCGGGTCGTGGGAGAAGTCGCAGTCCATCTCGAGGATCAGCTCCGCGCCCGCCGCGAGCGCGTGTCGGAACCCGGCGAGGTACGCGGGGCCGAGGCCCTCCTTGCGCGGGCGGTGGAGCACCTCGACGTGGTCGAGCTCCTGCGCCAGCCGGTCGGCCAGCTCGCCGGTCCCGTCCGGCGAGCTGTCGTCGATCACGAGCACCGAGACACCGTGCTCGCCGAGGGCGCGCACCATGCGCTCGAGGTTCTCGCGCTCGTTGTACGTGGGCAGGCAGACCACGGGTCGCACGCCCGTATCATCGCCGTGGTGGCGACGACGCTCCCGCGCAACGCGGAGGTGGCTGAGCAGCTCGAGCTGCTGGCCGACCTGCTGGAGATCGAAGGCGAGGCGGCCTTCCGGGTGCTCGCCTACCGCAGGGCGGCCACGCGCGTGCGGGACACGGGTGGGCCCGTCGCCCAGCTCGCCCTCGACGGAAAGGCAAAGGAGCTCCCCGGGATCGGCGCGACGATCCAGGACAAGATCGTCCAGATCGTCGACAAGGGCGAGATCGAAGCGCTCACCAAGCGGCGCAAGACGATCCCGCCCGAGGTGGTCGAGTTCCTCCAGATCCCAGGGCTCGGGCCGAAGACGGTGCGCAAGATCTGGCTCGAGCTCGGCGTAACCACCCTTGCCGAGCTGAAGACGGCCGCCCGGGAGCAGCGCCTGCGAACGCTTCCGGGGCTCGGCGCGAAGGTCGAGGAGAACATCCTCAAGTCGGTCGGGCGCAAGAAGAAGGCCTCGGGCCCGCCGCGAGCGCTCCTGGGCCGCGCCCTGCCCGCGCTGCTCGAGGCGGTCGAGGAGCTCCGGGAGCACCCTGCCTCGGACCGAGTCTCCGAGGCGGGGAGCGCGCGTCGCCGCAGGGAGACCGTCCGCGACCTCGACATCATCGCGACGGCGAGCGACCCGGCCGCGCTGATCGACCACTTCACGGGCCTGCCCTGGGTCTCCGAGGTGGCTGCGAAGGGCCCGACGAAGGCGACCGTCGTCTCGCACGAGGGCCTCCGCTTCGACCTGCGCGTCGTGCCGCCCGAGTGCTACGGGAACCTGCTCCAGCACTTCACCGGCTCGAAGGACCACAACGTGGCGATGCGCGAGGAGGCCGTACGCCGCGGGCTCTCGATCTCGGAGTACGGCGTCACCGAGGTCGAGAGCGGCGAGGTCTTCACCGCGACGACCGAGGAGGAGCTCTACGAGCACCTCGGCTACGCGTACATCCCGCCCGAGCTGCGCGAAAATGGGGGCGAGCTCGAGGCGGCGCGGACGGGCGAGCTCCCGAAGCTCGTCGAGCTGGAGCAGCTGCGCGGCGACCTGCACACGCATTCGCACTGGTCCGCGGACGGGAAGAACACGGTCGTGGAGATGGTCATGGCCGCCAAGGGGCGCGGCTACGCCTACTACGCGATCACCGACCACTCGCACTATCTGCGGGAGGGGCGCATGGAGCAGCAGGCGAAGGAGATCGACGCCCTGGCCAAGAAGGTCGCGCCGCTCAAGCTGCTGAAAGGCGTCGAGGTCAACATCAAGGCGGACGGGACGCTCGACGTCCCCGACGAGCAGCTGGCCCAGCGCGACTGGGTCGTCGCCTCGATCCACACGGCCTTTCAGCGCGACCCGACCGAGCGCGTGCTCGCGACGATGGAGAACCCGAACGTCGACTGCATCGGGCACCTGACCGGCCGCAAGCTGAGCAGGCGCGACCCGATGGACATCGACATCGAGCGCGTGGTCGAGAAGGCGGTCGAGACGGGGACGTTCCTCGAGATCAACTCGCAGCCCGACCGTCTCGACCTCTCGGATGTCAACGCGCGAGTGGCGGGCGAGGCCGGCGTGAAGGTTGTCGTCTCGAGCGACGCGCACCAGATCGCGGCGCAGGACTACGTCCAGTTCGGCATCGCGCAGGCCCGGCGGGCGTGGCTTGGTGCGGATCAGATCGCGAACACGCGAACCTGGGCGCAGCTGAAGAAGCTGATGAAGAAGTGAGCCTCCGCGCCGACGGGCCCGAGGCGCTCGACTGGCTGGCCTCGTACCTGGAGGGGATCGCGGAGCGCCGGGTGCTGGCGCAGGTCTCGCCCGGGGATGTGCGCGGCTCGTTCGACGCGGCGCCGCCCGAGCGCGGCGTCTCCTTCTCCGAGGTCCTGCGCGAGCTCGATGACAAGCTCGTTCCCGGGCTGACGAACTGGCAGAGCCCGCGGTTCTTCGCCTACTTCTCGACGACCGGCTCCGAGCCGGCGGCGCTGGCCGAGCTGCTCGCGGCGGGGCTGAACCAGGTCGGCATCCTCTGGCGCACGTCGCCGGCGCTGCAGGAGCTCGAGGAGGTGACGACGGGCTGGCTTGCGGAGATGCTCGGGCTCCCGGGCGGCTGGCACGGGCAGCTCGAGGACGGCGCGTCGCTCTCGACGCTCTCCGCGCTCGCCGCGGCGCGTGAGGCGCGGGCCGGGTTCGTGCTCGCGTCCGAGCAGGCGCACTCGTCGGTCGATCGCGCGTGCAAGCTGCTCGGGCTGGAGCTGCGCAAGGTTCCGGTGGACGAGGAGTTCCGGATGCGCCCGGAAGCGCTCGACCTCGACGGCGCCTGCGCGGTCGTGGCGACGGTCGGAACGACGTCGACGACCTCGGTCGATCCCGTGGCGCCGATCTCGGAGGCGTGCGCCGCGGCCGGCGTGTGGCTGCATGTCGACGCTGCCTACGCCGGGTGCGCGATGCTCTGCCCCGAGTTTCGCTGGGCGTTCGAGGGCATCGAGGGCGCCGACTCGCTCGTCGTCAACCCGCACAAGTGGCTGCTCACGCCGCAGGGCTGCTCGGCGTTCTGGACGCGACGGCCCGACGACCTGCGCGCCGCGTTCAGCGTTACGCCCGCGTACCTGCGCACGAGCGACGAGGTGGTGAGTTTCAGCCAGTACGGGCCCTCGCTCGGCCGAGGCTTCCGGGCGCTGAGTCTGTGGGCGGTGCTGCGCTGCTACGGGCGCGAGGGCTTGCAGGAGGTGATCCGCCGCGGCGTGCGGCTCGCGGAGCTCTTCGAAGAGTGGGTCGCGGCCGAGCCCGGCTGGGAGTCGTGCGCTCCGCGCCCGTTCTCGGTCGTCTGCTTCCGGCGGGAGGGGTCGGACGAGGAGAACGAGGCGCTGCTCGAGCGCGTCAACGCGAGCGGCGAGGTCTTCCTCTCCGGCACGCGCCTGCACGACCGCTCCGTCCTGCGCCTGGCCGTGGGCAACCACCGGACGACGGAGGACGACGTCGCCCTGGCGTGGAACGTCCTGAAGCGGGAGGCCGCGACGACCTAGGTGGCCCTTTGGGCCATGTCCCGGGGACAGTCCCTAGGACCTGTCCAGAACGGCCAGGGTGGCGTCGTGCAGGGCCACGCGGTAGCGCCAGAGGGCCCTGCCCGTCGCGAGCATCGCGGCGCGCAGCGGGCCTGCGAGCTCGGCGGCCGTGCCCCAGCGGGCAGCCGCGATCTCGCGGGTGTCGACCGGGTCGAGCGCGCTCGCGTCCGTCCGCGCGCCGAAGACCAGCGTCCGCCACTCGATCACGTCGCCCTCGGAGCGGAAGACCGCTTCCGAGCTGACGAGGAACCGGTCGAGTGCGATCTCGATGCCGAGCTCCTCGAACGCCTCCCGCTGGACGCCGGCCTCGAACTGCTCGTCCTCCCGCACGCCGCCGCCGGGAGGGCGCCAGACGGTCGGCGGATAGGACGGCTTCTGGATCAGCGCGAGCCGCTCCTCGGGGTCGAAGACGAAGAACGTCACGTCGTGGCGGCGCTCGGGCGCGCTGCCGGCCAGGGCGAACTCCTGTCGGCTGACCATTCCCTCCCAGCGCAGGCTTTCCGGTGCGCCGTAGCGCTCCGCGAGCGAGTCGAGTACGGCCCCTGTGACGTGCACTCCGCCGATGGTACGGTCGCGCCGTGCCCCGAGCCCGCCGGTCGCGCCAGTAGATGCCGCTCGACGCGCTGGCGCTCGCGCTCACGGCGGCCCTGCTCCACGCGCTCTGGAACCTCCTCCTTGCCCGCGAGCACGATACGGAGGCGGCCGCGGCGGTCGGAGTCTCGATGATCGTGGTGGTGATGGCCGTGCCCGCGGCTCTGACCTGGCGCGTCGAGAGCGCGGCGATCCCGTTCATCCTGATCTCGGGGACGCTGGAGCTGGTGTACATCGTCCTCCTGGTCGCCGCCTACCGCCGATACGAGCTGAGCGTCGTCTACCCGGTCGCGCGCGGGCTCGCGCCGGTGCTCGTGCTGGTCCTCAGCGTGATCGTGGCGCTGTCGTGGCCTTCGGCCGGCGAGGTCGTCGGGGTTCTGGCCGTTGCCGCCGGCGTGCTGCTCGTCCGCGGCTTCAGGGGCAGCCTCGACGGTCTCCTGGCAGGCGCGTTGATCGCCGCGGTCATCGCCGGGTACACGGTCGCCGACCGTTACGGGATCCACCACGCGAACGCGGCGCCATACCTGATGCTCGTGCTGCTGCCTCCGGCGGTCGCCTATCCGCTGTTCGTCGGGCGGACGCGGTATGCGAAGGCGTTCGCGCCTGCGACGGTCGTGATCGGCGTCGCCTCGGCGTGCGCGTATCTGCTCGTGCTGCTCGCATTGCGGCTGGCCAGCGCGCCTGCGGTCGCCGCCGTCCGCGAGACGAGCGTCGTGATCGCGACCGTGCTCGCTGCCGTGGTCTTGAAGGAACGCGTCGGCCCGGTGCGCCTTGCTGGGTCCGTGCTGGTCGCGGCGGGCGTGGCGCTGCTCGCGCTCTCCTAGAGCAAACGCAGGAGCTCGATCAGCTCCGCCGGCGAGCCGACGACCAGATCAGCAGCCTCGCGAAGCCCCACGGGCGACTCGGCAGACACGATCGCCACGCGAATCGCCACCTCGCAACCGTTGAGCCCGCCGAAGGCGTCGAGGTCGGTCGCGTCGTCGCCTGCGTAGAGCGCGCGCCGCAGGCCGCGAGGCTCGAGCAGCGCACGCACAGCAGTTCCCTTGTCCGCGTCGACCGGCGGTCGCAGCTCCAGCACCTTCCGTCCCCAGTGAGCCACGAGCCCCGCTTCGCGCGCCCGCTCGGCCACGCTCTCGAGCTCCGTGCGGGCGGCCGCCTCGTCCGGCGCCTCGCGCCAGTGGACGGCGACCGTCAGGCCCTTGTCCTCGAGCCACGGCCAGTCGAGGTCGGCGAACGGGCGCAGCGCCTCCCGCCAGCGCTCGGCCTCCGGCGCCAGCTCGAGCCCGTGCGTCCCGACGTAGACCACGCCGTCCACGCCGACGAGCCGACGCGCCTCCTCGCCAGGCCGGCCGCTGATGCAGGCGACGAGCGCGTACCTGCCCGCCAGCCGGGCCACCTCGGCCCGCGTCTCGTCGGGCACCTCTGCGAGCTCGGGCCGCGCGACGATCGGAGCGAGTGTCCCGTCGACGTCGAGCAGGATCGCCGCCTGCCCCGGATCCGCCGCGAGCGGCGCGAGGAGAGTGGTCACATCCTTCATAGGACCCAGAATACGGCGGTGCGGCTCGTCGTCATCGGTCTCGTCGCGGGTCTCTTCAGCGCGCTGTTCGGCGTGGGAGGCGGGATCGTGATCGTGCCGCTGCTGATCCTGGCCGTCCGCTTCGGCGAGCGCCCGGCGATGGCGACCTCGCTCGCAGCGGTCTGCCTCATCGCGCTCGTCGGGGCGGTTACGTACAGCATTCACGGCGAGGTGAAGCCGGCCGCGGCGGCGGTCGTTGGCATCCCGGCCGTGCTCGGAGCCGTTGCGGGAACCGCGTTCCAGCAACGCCTTGCCAACCGGACGCTGTCCCTTGCCTTCGCGGCCTTGCTCGCGGTGGTAGGGGCGCGGATGCTGATCTGATGTGGGCGCTCCTCCTCGCCGGCGTTCTCGGTGCTCTCGCCGGCGTGCTCGCCGGGCTCTTCGGCGTCGGCGGCGGGATCCTGTTCGTGCCGACGCTGACGCTCGTCCTCGGGCTCACGCAGCTCCACGCCGAGGCGACGAGCCTGCTCGCGATCCTCCCGGCCGCCGCCGTCGGCGTCTGGCGTCAGCAGAGCTACGGCAACGTCCGCTGGCGCCAGGCGCTGATCGTCGGCGTGGCGTCGATCGTCGGCGTAGAGGTCGGAGTGCAGATCGCAGAGGCGCTCCCGGAGGACGCGTTACGCCGCCTGTTCGGCGTGCTGATGCTCGTCGTCGCGGCGCAGATCGCCCGCCACGCGCTTCGCCGCCCCGCCCCTGGCTAGCGGCAGGCGTTGCAGGCGCCGCGCAGGACGATGTCGTGGCCGGCGACGGCGTAGCCGCTGTTCGCCTCGACGTCCCGCAGCACCCGCTCGAGCCGCTGGTCGGCGAAGGCCTCGATCTTCCCGCAGTCGTCGCAGACGAGGTGATGGTGATGCTCGACCGACTCGCGGACCGCCTCGAACCGCGCGACGCCGTCGCCGAGGTCGACCCGCTGCACCAGCCGCTTGTCGGCGAGCACCTCGAGCACGCGGTAGACGCTCGCCAGGCCGACCTGCTCGCCGCGTGAGCCGAGCGCCCGGTGGATCTCCTGCGCGCCGACGCAGCACTCCTGGCGGTCGAGGTAGTCGATGACGCGCCTGCGGGCGGCCCCGCGCCGGTACCCCGCCGTGCGCAGCTCCGCCATCGCCCGCTCCGACCACTCCGTTCCGGCCATCCCGAAGATGGTAACGGTTCTCGACAACGTTGACGAGAACGATTATCGTCTTCAGCTCCAATGAGAATCGTTCTTGTCTCGTTGCTCGCGGTCGCCGCGGCCGGGTGCGGTCCGGCCACCGGAGCCGAGGGAAAGACGACGGTCGTCGCCTCCCTCTACCCGCTCGCGTTCGCCGCCGAGCAGATCGGCGGGTCGAAGGTCGACGTCACCAACCTGACGCCTCCGGGAGCCGAACCGCACGACATCGAGCTCACGCCGGGCGACGTGGCCCGCATCCAGACGGCTGACGATGTCCTCTACCTCTCGCACGGCTTCCAGCCAGCGGTCGAAGAGGCGCTCGACGGCGCGAAGGGCAAGCGGATCGACGCGCTTGCGGGCCTCGGGCTCCACGAGGAGTCGGGCAAGACCGATCCGCATGTCTGGCTCGATCCCGTGCTCTTCGCGCGGATCGTGAGGCGGGTCGGGGCCGCGCTCGGCAATCGCAAGCGCGCGAACGAGCTCGCAGCGCGGGCCCTCTCCCTCGACCGCGACTACCGGACCGGCCTTGCCCACTGCGCCCGCCGCGACTTCGTCACGAGCCACGCCGCGTTCGGGTATCTCGCGGCCCGCTATCACCTCCACCAGATCGCGATCACCGGGATCGACCCGGAGTCGGAGCCGAGCCCGAAGCGTCTGGCCTCCCTGATCGACCTCGTCCGTCGCGAGCACGTGACGACGGTCTTCTTCGAACGCCTCGTCTCGCCGCGACTGGCTCAGACCGTCGCGCGCGACGCGGGAGCGAAGGCGGCGGTGCTCGACCCGATCGAAGGGCTGACCCCGTCCGAGCAGTCGAGCGGCGCCAACTATCTGACGCTGATGCGCAAGAACCTGCGGGCGCTGCGAGGTGCGCTCGGATGTCGCTAGCGGTCGAGTTCGACAAGGTCGACTTCGCCTACGACCGCGGGCCGACCGTGCTGCGAGACGTCGACCTCGAGGTTGCGACCGGCGAGTTCCTCGCGATCGCGGGGCCGAACGGCGGAGGCAAGACGACGCTGCTCCGGATCGCGCTCGGCCTCGAGCGCCCGACGAGCGGGCGGGCGCTCCTCTTTGGCGAGCCGGCGGACCGTTTCTCCGACCGCCCGAAGCTCGGCTACCTCGCCCAGCGCGCGCAGCTCGCCGTGCAGGCGCCCGCCACCGTCCGCGAGGTCGTGGCCGCCGGCCGCGCGCCGCTCAACCGCTTCGGCCGCCTGAGCGCCGTCGACCGGGAAGCGATCGACGAGGCGATCGAACGGGTCGGCCTCTCGGCCCTTGCCAGGCGCCCGGTCAGGAGCCTCTCCGGCGGCCAGCAGCAGCGCGCGTTCATCGCCAAGGCGCTCGTCGCAGGCCCGAAGCTGCTTGCGCTCGACGAGCCGACGGCCGGGGTCGACGTCGAGGCGCAGGAGGCGCTCGCCGACCTGCTGGCGCGCCTCCACGGCGAGCTCGGCGTCACGGTCCTGTTCGTCTCGCACGAGTTCGGCGCGATCGAGCACGTCGTCCAGAGGCTCGTGCTCGTGCGCGAGACGATCGTCTTCGACGGCTCCCCCGCGAAGCTCCCGGGCCTGTGGCACGACCCCTCGCACACGCATGTTTGAGTTCGAGTTCATGCGGCTCGCGCTGGCCGCGGGCGTGGTCATCGGCCTCCTCGCGCCGGTCGTCGGCTTCTTCCTCGTCCAGCGGCAGATGAGCCTGATCGGCGACGGGATCGGCCACGTCGCCTTCGCCGGGGTCGCGGCCGGCTACCTGCTCGGCATCTCGCCGGTCTGGACCGCGCTCGCCGCGGCGATCATCGGCGCGGCGGCGATCGAGTGGCTTCGCGCGCAACGGAAGGCGGCCGGCGACCAGGCGCTCGCGCTCGTCTTCTACACGGGGATCGCGGCTGGAGTCGTGCTGATCTCGGCAGCGGGAGCGCTCAACGCGAACCTGTTCACGTACCTGTTCGGGTCGATCCTCACCGTCACCCGGCACGACCTCGTCACGATCGCCGTGCTCGGCTTCGCGGCGCTCGTCCTGATCGCGATCCTGCTGCGCTCGCTTGCTCGCCGTCGCGATCGACGAGGAGGGCGCGCGGGTCTCGGGACTGCCCGTGACATGGCTGAACGGCGCGGTCGCCATGCTCGCGGCGCTGACGATCGGGATCTCGATGCGCGTTGTCGGGATCCTGCTGATCGCGGCGCTGATGGTGTTACCGGTCATCGCGGCGCAGCGGGTCGCCTGGAGCCTGCGCTCGACGATGGGCCTTGCCGTCGGGATGGGGCTCGGCTCCGTGCTTGCGGGCCTCACGATCTCGTACTACGCGAACCTTCCTCCCGGCGGCACGATCGTCCTGACGGCGACCGGGCTGTTCCTGGTGGCGGTCGTGCTCGAGACTGCTCGCGCGCGCGCCTGACCGGGGCGCTGGTCGAGTCCGGAGGGAGATTCGACCATAATGGCGATGAGGATGGCCAGGCGGCTCGTCTTCTTCGTGCTCTTCGGGGTTCTCTTGCTCACCAGCCGGCTCGGCCGGGGCGGGCGGCTCCGGCACGGGCGCGGGCGGGACCGCGCGGGCGTTCTCGATCCGCGTCGTCGTGCCAGGACAGCCGGGCGCGCAGGCCGGGCTCGTCTCGGCGCCGCCCTACAAGGTCTCGTTCGGCGCGGACTTCGCGTACCCCGAGGACGGGTCGGTCGCGAAGACCGGGGCGATCACGAGCTCGGCCACGAGCGACGTCGGCTCACGCGCGATCGCGCGTGCGAGCGGCGAGGCCGCGTCCGTGTCCCTCTTCAACGGCGAGATCACCGCCGACTCGGTGAGCGCGAAGGCCTCCGGCTCGACCCTCGGCCGGACCGCGCGCGGCCGCCTCACGCCGTCGGTGATCGCGGGGCTGATGGTCTTCGGACAGCCGGCGGCCGCGTCGCCGAATGCCCGGATCCCGCTCGGGGATTGGGGCTACATGATCACGCTCGAGCGGGGCACCGACACGAGCTCGCGGCCCTCCGGTGCGCAGACGTTCGCCGGCTTCATCACGGCGCTCGACGTCCATCTGACGGCCGCGCACGGCGGCCTTCCGGCCGGATCGGAGATCCAGGTCGGCTATGCGGAGAGCAACGTGCAGGCCGCCGGCCCGGCGCAGGCCAAGCCGGTCGCGCCCGGAGCCGCCAAGAAGAAGAGCCGCGCGTCCAGGTCCAAGCCCGGCAAGGTCGGCCCGCTGCTCCCTGCCCCTTCGAACCTGCAGCCGAGGCTGACCGCCGGCGGCTACGTCTTCCCGGTCTACGGGCCTTCGTCGTTCGTGGACACCTACGGGGCGTTCCGCGGCGACGTGCCCGGGAACTGGCACCACGGCGACGACATCTTCGCTCCGCTCGGCGCGCCGATCCTCGCCTGCTCGGACGGGATCGTCTTCTCGGTCGGCTGGAACGAGATCGGCGGCAACCGCCTGTGGCTCCGCGACTCGCAGGGCAACGAGTTCTACTACGCGCACCTCTCGGCCTTCTCGCCGCTGGCGAAGAACGGCCGGCACGTCAAGGCGGGCGAGGTGCTCGGCTTCGTCGGCAACACGGGCGACGCGGCCGGGACGCCGACGCACCTGCACTTCGAGGTGCATCCGGCCTCGCTGATCTTCATGGGCTACGACGGGGCGGTGAACCCGACGCAGTACCTGACCGCGTGGAAGCACCTCCAGGACGTGCGCTTCCAGAACGTCGCGGGCTGGGTTCCCGCGGGAGCGATCTCGGATCCCGGCGCCGAAGCCGGCGGCGATCCTGCTGCAGGTCTCGGACATCTCCGCGGCGAGCGGTCTCGATCCGGGCTCGCTGGAGCGCGCGATCTCACCCAAGGCGCCCGGAGAGGGCGACGAGGCGCTGCTCAGGTCACTGGGCTTCAGCCCGCCCGTGAACGCCGGGACTGCAGACCGCGGCTAGACGGCCGTAGCGCGCTAGGCCGCGTCGCCGTTCGAGCCGCCGCCGTAGCCGAACTCTTCGTCCGAGCCGAAGATCTTGTCCTTCAGCCAGCGGCGCGTGTCGGGGCCCGTCACCGGGTTGAACAGGATCCCGAGCGTGATCCCGACCAGGAGGAGGGACGCGTTGAAGCCCTTCTTCGCCTCCTCTTGCGGGGCCGTGATCCGGTCGGCGGCGCTGCGCAGGTCCTCGATCGTGGACCGGAGCTGCTCCTGGATGTCCTGGTCGCTTGCAACCCGCGTCGCCGCGGCGGTCACGGTGCGCCCGCCCAGCAGCTCGTCGTAGACGCTGCGCGCGGTCGCGTAGGCGCTCTTGAGGCTCTCGCGGAGCTCTTCGTCCTGGATCGCCCGCTTGACGTACGGGGTCACGTCGGAAACTCGATCTTTTGCACTGGCCATCAGATAGGCCGTCCTTTCATTGGTTGGCACGGTCATGTTCTACCGTATGGGCGCGCGCCGTGGCTCAGGCAGGGAGCGCGGCCTGGCGCTCGGTCGACGGAGCCGCCTGCGGGCGCGAGCCTCTGGCCCGGTCGAACACGACGTCGAGCACCTGCTCGATCGAGTCGACCGGGATGAACTCGAGGGCCTCCCGCGTCTCGGCGGGGATCTCCTCGAGATCAGGCTCGTTGTCGCGCGGGAAGACGATCCGCTTCAGCCCCGCGCGCTGGGCGGCCAGCACCTTCTCCTTGAGGCCGCCGATCGGAAGCACCTGGCCGGTGAGCGTGATCTCGCCGGTCATGCCCACGTCCTCGGCAACGGGGATGCCGCGGACGAGCGACGCGATCGCGGTCGCCATCGTGATCCCGGCGGACGGCCCGTCCTTCGGCACCGCGCCGGCCGGGACGTGGATGTGGACGTCGTGCTCGGAGAACCAGTCCTCGGTGAGGCCGAGCTGCTCCGAGTGCGCGCGCACCCACGAGAGCGCGGCCTGCGCGGACTCCCGCATCACGTCGCCGAGCTGTCCGGTGATCGTGAGCGTGCCCTTGCCCGGGTACGCGGTCGCCTCGATGAAGAGAACGTCGCCGCCGACGGGCGTGTAGGCGAGGCCCGTGGCGACTCCGGGCTCGGCGGTGCGCTTGCGCGGGTCGGCCGGGAAGCGGCGCGGCCCGAGCCACTCGCGGGCCCTGGGCTCGTCGACCGCGACGCTGGTCGCGCCGTTCTGGGCGATCTCGCGCGCCGTCTTGCGGCAGAGGTCGGCGATTCGCCGCTCGAGGTTGCGGACGCCCGCCTCGCGCGTGTACTCGCGGATGACGACGCGTAGAACGTCGTCGGGGATCGCCAGCTGCTCCTCGGTCAGGCCGTGCGCCTCGAGCTGCTTCGGCACGAGGTACTTGCGCGCGATTCCGAGCTTCTCGTCCTCCGTGTAGCCCGAGAGCTGGATCACGTCCATCCGGTCGAGCAGCGGGCCCGGGATCGTCTCGAGCTGGTTCGCCGTGCAGATGAACAGGACCTTCGAGAGGTCGAACGGCAGATCGAGGTAGTGGTCGCGGAAGTGGCTGTTCTGCTCGGGGTCGAGTACCTCGAGCATCGCGCTCGCCGGGTCGCCGCGGAAGTCGGCGCCCATCTTGTCGATCTCGTCGATCAGCAGCACCGGGTTCTTCGACTCGGCGTCGCGCAGCGCGCGGATGATCGTGCCGGGCATCGCGCCGATGTATGTGCGCCGGTGGCCGCGGATCTCGGCCTCGTCGCGCACGCCGCCCACCGAGAGCCGCTGGAACTTGCGGCCGACGGTGCGGGCGATCGACTGCCCCAGCGAGGTCTTGCCGACCCCGGGCGGGCCGACGAAGCAGAGGATCGGACCGGACAGGTCGTTCTTCAGCTTCGAGACGGCGAGGTACTCCAGGATGCGGTCCTTGACCTTCTCGAGGTCGTAGTGGTCCTCGTCGAGGATCGTCCGGGCGCGGTCGAGGTCGAGGTTGTCCTCGGTCGTCTCGGTCCAGGGCAGCGACAGGATCCAGTCGAGGTAGGTGCGGATGACGCCGTACTCGGCTGCGGCGGGCGGCAGCTTCTCGAGCCGCGCGACCTCGCGGTCGACGGCCTTGCGCGCCTCCTCCGGGAGGTTCTTCGCCTCGATCTGCTCGCGCAGCTCGGTCAGCTCGGCCTGCTGCTCGTCGCCCTCGCCGAGCTCGTCCTGGATCGCCTTCAGCTGCTGGCGCAGGAAGAACTCGCGCTGGCCCTTGTCCATCTCGGACTGGACCTGCGACTGGATCTTCGAGCCGAGCTCGACGACCTCGAGCTCGCGGTTCAGGATCACGAGGATCTCGCGCAGGCGCACGGCGACGTCGGCCTCCTCGAGCAGGCGCTGCTTCTCCTCGGTCTTGAGGCGCAGCGTCGAGGCGACGAGGTGCGAGAGGGCGCTCGGGTCGTCCACGTTCGCGGCGGCGAGCTCGAGCTCCGCCGGGAGGTAGGGGACGAGCGAGATCAGCCGGCCGAACTCGTTCTGGACGCTGCGGGTGAGCGCCTCGAGCTCGGGGCTCTCCTCGACCACGTCCGGGACCTCGCTGAACTCCGCGACGAGGTACGGCTCGTCCTGGACCGGGCGCTCGAGGCGGATCCGCCCGATTCCCTGGACGAGGATCCGGAGCGACCCGTCGGGGATCTTGATCATCTTGTGCACGATCGCGGCGGTCCCGATCTCGTTGAGGTCGTCCCAGCCGGGTGGGTCGGCGTCCTCGTTCTTGACCGTGACGAGCGCGAGCAGCCGCTCACCGGCGGTCACGTCGTCGACGAGCTTGACCGAGCGCTCCTGGCCGATCGCGAGCGGCGAGACCGACTGCGGGAAGATCACGGTCTCCTTGAGCGGCAGGACCGGCAGGACCGGCGGGATCTCGACGTCGCCCTGCTCGAGCTGCTCCTCGAAGCTCAGCTCGCTCACTCCAGCGTCCCCACGACGATCGCGACGCGTGTCTGCTGCGGCGGGCTTGGCCACGATCGGAAGCTCGATCGTGAGCATGCCCCTGCTCGTAGCGCGCGGTCGCGGCGGAGGTGTCCACGGGCTCGTCGAGCGAGATGCGCCGCTCGAACGGCCCGTACTCCAGCTCCATCTGCTGGTAGCGGCCCTCGCCGGGCGGGCGGCAGCGCTCGCCGGCGACGACGAGCACGCGCTCCGCGGCGACGACCTTGATCTGGGAGGGATCGACCCCGGGAAGCTCGACGAGCACGTGCAGCGCGGGCGGGTCGTCGGCTGCGGATGCAGTCGACGTTGGGGCGGAAGCCGCGCTTGGCGATCAGGAACCGCGGGACGTGCCAGAGGTCGTCCACGAGCTCACGGATCTCGTCGTGCAGGCGGTCGATGTCGTTTCGCTTGCGCATATCTGGAAGCCGCACCGAGGCCGCCGGCGGTTCCCCCTTGACAGGCCTGTGCGTGGTGTTAAGTTAGCAGACGCTAGGTTAGCGCCGACTAACTATCGCACTGCGAAGGAGGGTGCCGCCGCAGTGGAACGCTGGACCCGGCTGATGCTACGCAATCGCTGGCTGGTGGTCGCGATCTGGGCCGTGATCCTGGTCGCGGGCGGTTACGCGAGCAGCAAGCTCCCGGACCTCCTCTCGAACACGTTCACGATGCCCGGCACCGACTCCGAGCGGGCTCGCGCGATCCTCGAGAAGCACTACGGCGACCGCAGCGACGGCGCGTTCACGGTCGTCTTCACGGTCCCGGACGCGTCCGATCCTGCCCAGCGCGCCCGGCTGCAGGCCGGGATGGCGCGAGCTGCCGAGCAGGTCCCGAGCGGCGAGGCGCGGCCGCTTGTCCAGGGCAGCGACCACGTCCTCTACGGCGACATCGTCTCGACGCTCGACCTCGCCAAGGCGAAGGGCTACACGAACAAGATCCTGGACGACGCTGCCGCATGGCCACGGCGTTCACGCCGTACGTGACCGGCCAGGCCGCGATCCAGCACGACCTCGACCCGATCTTCAACGAGGACCTGAAGAAGGGCGAGTTCCTGATCGCGATCCCGATCGCGCTGCGTGATCCTGCTGTTCGTCTTCGGGCTCTCGGGGGCGGTCACGATCCCGCTGCTCTTCGCCGCGTGCACGATCATGGGCACGCTCGGGATCGTCTACGGCTTCGCCCACCAGATCACGATGGCGACGTACGTGACGAACCTCGTCCAGCTGATCGGGCTGGGGATCGCGATCGACTACTCGCTGCTGATCGTCTACCGCTTCCGCGAGGAGGTCGAGCGCAACGGCTCGAAGGACGACGCGATCGTCCGCACGATGGAGACCGCCGGCCGCGCGGTCGTCTTCTCGGGGGCGACGGTCGCGATCGGGCTCGCGCTGCTGCTCTTCATGCCCTCGCCGTTCATGCGCTCGATGGGCATCGGCGGCTTCCTCATCCCGCTCGTCTCGATCGCCGCGGCCGTGACGCTGCAGCCCGCGCTGCTCTCGATCTACGGGCGCGGGGGCGTGCGGCGGATCCCCGTCTTCGGCCGAACGAAGAAGCAGGCCGAGAGCCGCGGGTACTGGGAGCGCCTGGCGAGCTCGATCATGCAGCGGCCGATCCTCTTCCTGGTCGGCGGGACGACGTTCATGCTCCTGCTCGCGGTCCCGGCCTTCTGGCTCCAGCTGACGCCGGGCTCGGCCGAGGGGATCCCGCGCCACCCGCAGGCCGTGCACGGCTTCGACATCCTCAAGGGCGCGGTCGGAGCGGGTGCGCTCTCGCCGACGCAGGTGATCGTCGACACCGGCAAGCCGGGCGGCGCGGCCGATCCGGCGGTGCAGCAGTCGATCCAGACGTTCGTGACGGACGTGAGCAAGCGACCCGGAGGTGCGCTTCGTCCGCTACCGGCCGGCGCCGCCGTTCATCGACCCGAGCGGCCAGTACGCGCAGATCGTGATCGCGGGCGTGCACGAGTACGGCGACGAGCCGGCGCAGAAGTTCGTCCGCACGCTGCGCGGCGACGATCATCCCGGAGGTGGGCTGGCCCGAGAACGTCCGCGTGCTCGCCGGGGGCGGTCCGCCGCAGGGCGTGGACTTCATCGACCGCTCGTACGCCGTCTTCCCGTGGCTCGTGCTCGGGGTGCTCGGGCTGACCTACCTGCTGCTGATGCGTGCCTTCCGCTCGCTCCTGCTGCCGCTGAAGGCGGTGCTGCTGAACCTGCTCTCGGTGGCCGCCGCCTACGGGGCGCTCGTCGCGGTCTTCAAGTGGGGCGCCGGCAGCGATGCGTGGGGCCTCTACCAGTACCCGCAGATCGAGGCGTGGATCCCGATCTTCCTGTTCGCGATGCTGTTCGGCCTCTCGATGGACTACGAGGTCTTCCTGGTCACGCGCATGCGCGAGGCCTGGGACGAGACGAAGGACAACACCCGCGCGGTCGCGCTCGGGCTCGAGCGCACCGGCCGGATCGTGACCGCGGCCGCGATCGTGATGGTGGCCGCGTTCTCCGGGTTCATCGCGGGACGCGTGCTCGGCCTGCAGGAGTTCGGCTTCGGCCTGGCGGTCGCGATCTTCCTGGACGCGACGATCGTGCGCGCGCTGCTCGTCCCGTCGCTGATGGCGCTCTTCGGCCGCTGGAACTGGTGGCTCCCCGAGCGCATGGCCCGAGTCATGCGCGTCCGGCCGTCGCCGCTCGAGCCGGCGCACAAGCCCGCGCTCCGCCCGGCAGGGCGCTAGACCTCGTAGCATCCCCGCCCGATGGAACGGTCGCTCAAGGGCGTGATCCTGGCTGGCGGGAGCGGCACCCGGCTGCACCCGCTGACGCGGATCACCAACAAGCACCTGCTGCCGATCTACGACCGGCCGATGGTGAACTACGCGATCGAGGCGCTCGTCAAGGCGGGCGTCACCGAGCTGATGCTCGTGACCGGCGGGACGCATGCGGGCGAGTTCTTCCGACTGCTCGGCAACGGGCACGAGTACGGGATCGACCGGCTCTTCTACGCCTACCAGGATCGGCCGGGCGGGATCGCGGAGGCGCTCGGCCTCGCGGAGCGCTTCGGCCGAGGCGATCGGATCGTGGTCATGCTCGCCGACAACGTCGTCGAGCGCTCGCTCGCGCCCGCGGTCGAGAACTTCCGGCGCCCAGGAGCGCGGCGGGCGGATCCTGCTCGCGCACCTGGACGAGCCCGAGCACCTGCGCCACCTCGGCGTCGCGGAGCTCGACGGCGAGCGCGTCGTCCGGATCGTCGAGAAGCCGGACGAGCCGCCGAGCGAGTACGCGGTCACGGGGATCTACTTCTACGACGAGCAGGTCTGGGACGTGCTGCCCGACGCTCGAGCCGTCCGGCCGCGGCGAGCTCGAGATCACGGACGTGAACAACTGGTACGTCGGCGAGGGCCAGATGGAGTACGACGTGCTCGACGGCTTCTGGGGCGACGCGGGCGAGTCGATCGACGCCTACTACGAGGTCAACGACTTCGTCCGCGCGAACGGCGCCAACAAGGGCGACGCATGATCGACGGCATCCAGGTGATCCCGCTGACGCGGTTCGAGGACGAGCGCGGCTGGTTCTCGGAGCTGATGCGCGCGTCGGGCCTGCCGAAGGAGGTGCGCCAGTCGAACCTCGTCTTCTCGCGCCAGGGCGTGATCCGCGGCCTCCACTACCACGAGCGCGGGCAGGACGACCTCTTCGCGTGCCTGCGCGGGATGGTTCGCGTGGTCGTCCTCGACCGCGAGTCGGGCGAGGCCTTCAGCGAGGACATCGGGGACGAGAACCCGGTCGCCGTCTACGTCCCCGGCCACCACGCGCACGGCTACGAGGCGCTCACCGACTGCCTCTTCCTCTACCACGTCACCGAGGAGTACGACCCGGCCGACCCGGACGAGCACGGGCTCTGCTGGGCCGATCCGCGCGTGAAGCACCTCTGGAGCACCGAGTCGCCGATCCTCTCCGAGCGCGACCTCGCCGCGTGCTCATAACGGGCGCGGGCGGGCAGCTCGGCGTCGCGCTGCGCGAGGTCTTCCCGGACGCCGACGCACGGACCCGCGACGAGCTCGACGTGACGTGGCCCATCGACTTAGTAACAGACTGTTACTTGGTGCTCCACACGGCCGCCTGGACGGACGTGGACGGTGCCGAGGCTGACCCCGTCGGGGCCGAGGCGGTGAACGTCGTCGGCACGCGCAACGTCGTCGCGCTCGGCGTCCCCGTCCTCTACTACTCGACGGACTACGTCTTCGACGGGCGCAAGGGCGAGCCGTACGTCGAGTCGGACGAGCCGAGCCCGCTCGGCGTCTATGCGAGGACGAAGCTCGCCGGCGAGCGCGAGGTGCGTGACGGCTGGATCGTCCGCAGCTCGTGGCTCTTCGGCTGGACCGGCAAGAACTTCGTCCGCACGATGCTGGCGCTCGGAGAAGAGCGGGACGAGGTGAGCGTCGTCGCCGACCAGGTCGGCTGTCCCACGTACGTCGGCCATCTCGCCGAGGCGACGCGTGAGCTGCTCGAGCTGCCGGGCGGCGTCTGGCACGTCGCGGCCGAGGGCGAGTGCTCATGGGCGGAGTTCGCCCGCGCGATCTTCGAGGAGGCCGGCCTCGACTGCCGCGTGCGCGAGATCACGACCGAGGAGTTGGGCCGCCCGGCACCGAGGCCGGCGTACTCGGTCCTTCGCAGCGAGCGCGAGGGAGCCCCCCGACTACCCCACTGGCGCGAAGGTCTGCGCGCCTGTCTTTCTCGGCTCTAGCGCCAGGCCGCTTCGTCGACCGGAGCCCGCTCGCGGAGCGGCTCCCACCAGTCGCGGTTGTCGACGTACCACTGGACCGTCTGTGCGATGCCGTCCTCCCAGGCGATCTCGTCGCGCCAGCCCAGCCGCTCGCGGATCCGCGTCGAATCGAGCAGGTAGCGCCGGTCGTGGCCAGGCCGGTCGGGGACGATCGTCTTCAGCGTCGCGGGCTTGCCGGTCAGCTCGAGCACGGCGTTGGCGATCTGCTCGATCGACCGCTCGACCCCTGAGCCGACGTTGTAGGTCTCGCCGGGCTCGCCGCGGTCGAGGACGAGCTCGATCGCGCGGCAGTGGTCGAGGACGTGGAGCCACTCGCGCCGGTTCTGCGTCGAGGCGTAGAGCGGCAGCGGCTTGTCGTCGACCGCGTTGGAGACGAAGAGCGGGATCACCTTCTCCGGGAACTGGTACGGCCCGTAGTTGTTCGCGCAGTTGGTGATCGTGACCGGCAGGCCGTAGGTCTCGAAGTAGGCGCGGACCGCGTGGTCGGCGCCGGCCTTGGACGCGTTGTAGGGCGTGCGCGGCTGGTACGGCGAGTCCTCGGTGAACGCCTCGCCCGAGTCGAGCGGGAGGTCGCCGTAGACCTCGCAGGTCGAGACGTGGTGGAAGCGCTCGACCTCGCAGCGCCGCGCGGCCTCCAGCAGCGTCTGCGTCCCGATCACGTTCGTCTGGAAGAAGCGGCCAGGGTCGACGACGGCCAGCGAGTTGTGGGACTCGGCGGCGAAGTTGACGATCACGCCGATCTCCTCGTCGCGGAGCGTCTTCTCCGCGAGCTCGAAGTCGGCGATGTCGCCCTGGACGAAGACGATCCGGTCGTCGACGTCGGCCAGGCTCTCGCGGTTTCCCGCGTACGTGAGCAGGTCGTACGCGACGACGTGGTCGTCCGGCCGCCGTTCCAGCCAGTAGCGGACGAAGTTCGAGCCGATGAAGCCCGCAGCCCCGGTTACGAGAACCCTCACCCGCCGGATCATGCGGAGTGATGGGCGATCTGTAAAGAAACGAGGAATTCCGCACATGAGTGCGCTACCCTCAGACCCTGGCTGCGGCCGGCCAACCGGGCCGGTACGCGTCCTCCAGGCTCAGGTCAAGGCCGATGGTCAGCAAAGTCGCAGCAGCCTTTCTCGCCGCACTGGGGCTCACTTCCGTGAGTGCCCCGGTCCAGCACGTCTCGACACGGCCCGGAGGGACCGGTCCGCGCGCGGTCAAGGTGGCCCGCGCACAACCGCTGCCGGTCATCTTCGTCACGGGCCACGGCTGGGGCCACGGCGTCGGCCTCGCGCAGTACGGCGCGTACGGCTACGCGCTGCACGGCTGGAGCTGGGACAAGATCGTCGCCCACTACTACCCGGGGACGACCCTCGGCGATGCGCCCGTCAAGAAGGTGCGCGTGCTGCTTGCCGCTGGGGCGAAGCGCGCCGTGATCTCGTCGCACTCGGCTTACACCGTCGTGGACGGAGCGGGCAAGAGCCACAAGCTCACTGCCGGTGTGCAGCGAATCGGGCCGGGCTTGAAAGTGCGGCTGTCCCCGGCCAACGCACTGACGGCACTTCCGGGCCCGCTCGTCTTCGCGCCCGGGAGTCAACCGCTCTCGCTCGGTGGCCGCGGCTATCGCGGATCGCTGCGCCTCCAGGTCGTCGGCTCCGCTCTCCAGATCGTGAACGTCGTCGGGCTCGAGTCGTACCTCCGCGGCGTCGTCGGATCGGAGATGCCCGACCGCTGGCCGGCCGAGGCGCTCGCCGCGCAAGCCGTCGCCGCTCGCACCTTCGCGCTTGCCCAGAGGAAGACATCGGGCACCTTCGACCTCTACAACGACACGCGCAGCCAGGTCTATGGCGGAATCGCGGCCGAATCGCCGAGCGCCGTGGCCGCCGTCACCGAGACTGCGGGTCAGGTGGTTCTCTATGACGACCAGCCTGCTGTGACCTACTTCTCGTCGAGCTCGGGCGGCAAGACGGCCAACGTGCAGGACGTGTGGCCGACCTCCGACCCGATTCCGTACCTGGTCTCGGTCAAGGACCCCTACGACACGCTTTCGCCGTACCACAACTGGGGTCCGTTGCGGTTCGGCGCGTCGAAGCTGGCGAGGCGCCTGGGCGTTCCCGGGAGCATCACCGACTACCGCGCCAATGTCAGCTCGTCCGGCCGCGTTCGGACACTGACGTTCACGGGGACGAAGGGCACGAAGACCGTCAAGGGCTCGTCGGTGCGCTCGGTGCTGGGACTGCGCTCGACGTGGTTCCGCCTCGGGCTCCTGAACCTCACCAACCCGACCGGGGCGATCGTCTTCGGCTCGAAGCTGAAGCTCGTCGGGACGGCGCGCGGCGTGCGCAAGATCATGCTCGAGTCGCGCGTCTACGGCGGGAAGTGGAAGCGCGTCGGCCCGCTCGCCGCGAAGAGCGGTGTGCTCGGCCCGCGCGTGGCGCCCAAAGCTACGACCGACTACCGGCTCGAGGGCGGCGGCTTCCGGAGCGGCGTCGTCCGGGTGGCCGTCGCGCCGCTCGTGCAGCTCGCCGCAGCCGCTGACGCGGTGACGGTCACCGGCACGGCCCGCCCGGCGATGACGGGCGCGTCCGTTCAGGTCCAGCGGCTCGGCGCGTCCGGCTGGGAGACCGTCTCGAGCACGACGACCGACGCGCAGGGCGCGTTCGCAGCGTCCGTCAACCTGACTCCCGGCAGCTACCGCGCCCGGGTCACCCTCGGCCACGGGTTCGCGATCGGCCTCTCCGCCACGCTGACGGTGACGCCGTGAAGCGGTGGATCCTCGCCGCGGGCGCGGCGGCGCTCGCGCTCGGAGCCCCGGTTGCGGCGCAGGCGTCCTTCAGCCCGAACGACCCGCTGCTTCCCAAGCAGTGGTATGTCGACCAGGACCGCGCCTTCGAGGCATTCAACGTGCTCTCGGCGCTGCGCCCGGTGCGCGTCGCGGTGATCGACTCCGGAATCGACCTCTCTCACCCCGAGCTGCAGGGTCGCGTCCTGGCCGCTCGCAGCTTCGTCGGCGGGCCGCTTGCGGACGTCCAGGGCCACGGCACGTTCGTGGCGGGCGAGATCGCGGCTGCGGTCGACAACGGCCGCGGGATCGCGGGTCTCGCACCCTCAGCGCGGCTGCTCGTCGCGAAGGTCGTCCGGGACGACGACGGGACCGTCTCCCCGAAGGCCGAGGCCCGCGCGATCAGGTGGGCGGTCAAGCGTGGCGCGAGGGTGATCAACGTCAGCCTCGGCAGCGTCCGCGACCCGGAGGACTCGGGTAACACCGGCTTCTCCCGGATCGAGCAGCGCGCGGTCAACTACGCGACCGCCGCCGGTGCGCTCGTCGTGGCCGCGGTCGGCAACAACACCTACGCGCCGACGAAGCCGTGGCGCTACGCGAGCTTCCCGGCTGCGCTGCCGCATGTCCTCGGCGTCGGCTCGTACAACCGCAGCGGCGACGTCTCCTCGTTCTCGAACCGCGACGAGGTCTACGTCGACGTGATCGCGCCGGGCGAGGACATGCTCTCGCTGTTCCCGCGGCCGATGACCGCCAAGTACTCGAGCTGCGACGAGCAGGGCTACTCGAGCTGCGGCCCGAAGGAGTACCGCCACGCGTCCGGGACGTCGTTCTCGGCTCCCCAGGTGAGCGCGGCCGCGGCGACCCTGTTCGCGATGCGGCCCTCGCTGAGCCCGGACCAGGTCTCGACGCTGATCGAGCGGACCGCCACCCTCGCCACTCCCGGCAACGGGTGCGGGGGCTGCTCGGGCAGCCGGGACGCGCTGTCGGGCTGGGGGAAGCTGGACATCAGCGCGGCCGTGCGGGCGCTGCGGACGAAGCGCGTGCCCGTCCGAGACCACTTCGAGCCCAACGACGACATCGTGACCGGCCACAAGGTCCGCGGCAAGAAGTCGCGCTTCCGCGCCACGATCGACTACTGGGACGATCCGAACGACGTCTACCGAATCAAGCTCAAGCGTGGCCAGCGCGTCTCCGTCGTGACGGGCCCGACGCCGAACGTCGACATCTCGCTCAATCTCTGGCGGCCGGGCCTCGACTCGCTCGCTGGCTCGAGCAACTGGTTCCGGGCCGCGCGCTCTGTCCATTCGGTCGGCGATCCGGAGCGGCTGAGCTATCGCGCGACGCAGACCGGTTGGTTCTCGCTCCAGGTCTCGGCGGTCAGGCCCGACTCCGGGTCGTACTGGCTGCGGATCAAACGCTTCTAGAGGAGCTCTTCGGCCGGCACGTCCCGGATCTGCCGTGCCGGGTTGCCGACCATGACCGCCCGCGCGGGGACGTCGCGCAGCACGACTGCGGCCGCGCCGACGAACGCCTCCTCGCCGATCTCGATCCCGGGCAGCAGCACCGCGGCTCCTCCGATCCGGGCCCCTCGGCGGATGGTCGGACCCTTCCGCAGCGCGTGGCGCTGCTCGGTCCGGCCCATGAAGTTGTCGTTCGTGGTCACGACGCACGGGGCGATGAAGACGTCCTCCTCGAGCGTGGAGTACGCGGTGACGTAGGCGTCGGCCTGGATCTTCGTGCGGGCGCCGACGGTCGTGTCGTTCTCGACCAGCGAGCCGCGGCCGATCACGACGTCGTCGCCGATCGCGCAACGCTCGCGCACGCAGGCCTGGTCGCCGACGATCACGCGCTCGCCGATCGTGGTGCCCGCGAACACGATCGCGCCCGTCGACACGACCGTCCCGGCGCCGAGCTCGAGCGGAGGCAGCTCCTCCTGCGTCGCGGTCGAGCGGGGCGAGAGCGTCGGCTGCTTCCCGACGACCGCGTAGTCGAGGATGCGGCACCCCTCGCCGACCACCGTGCCCGGGTAGACGACCGCGGTCTCGGCGATCTCGGTCACGCGCGGGGTGGCGACGAGCGACGCCTGCAGCTGTTCGAGCACCCGCACGACGGCGAGCCCGTCGCGCGCGGCCTTCAGCGGGTCGCCGTCGCCGGCGATCAGCGAGAGGAAGTGGCGGCACTCGAGCCGCAGCGGCTCGTCGGTCGGGATCTTCGGGCTGTAGATGTCGCCGGTCCGCGTCTGCCACTCGCCGTACTGCTCGGTCGGCTGCCACGGGCCCTTCTCGAAGATCGTCACCTTGCGCTCCAGCTCCATGTCGTCGAAGACGACCATCTTCTCCTTCCCGACGACGGTGATTCGCCGCATCTTCTGCGGGTCGAGCCAGGAGAGGTGCATGTGCGCGACCACACCCGAGGGGAAGCGGAGGTAGCAGAAGACGACGTCCTCGATCCCGGGCGTGAGGTACGAGTTGCCGTGCGCCCAGCCCTCGGAGGGCTCCTCGTCGAGCAGGTAGAGGATCACCGAGAGGTCGTGGACGCCGAGCGACGAGAGCGCGTTCTCGTCGGCGCGGATCTTCCCGAGGTTCTGGCGGTTCGAGTAGAGGTAGAGCACCTCGCCGAGCTCGCCGGTGTCGACGAGCCGCTTCAGCGCCGCCACGCCGGGGTGGTAGAGCAGCAGATGGCCGGGCATCAGCACGAGGTCGTTGGCCTCGGCGGTGGCGACGAGATCCTCGGCGTCGTCCGCGCTCGTCGCCGGCGGCTTCTCGACGAAGACGTGCTTCCCGGCCTCGAGCGCGCGCTTCGAGAGCTCGTAGTGCGTCGAGGCGGGAGTGGCGACGACGACGGCGTCCAGCTCCGGGTCGGAGAGCATCTCGTCGTAGTCCGCGGTCGTCCGTGTGCTCGGATACCGCGCCCCATAGCGCTCGAGCGCGTCGGGAGACGAGTCGCAGACCCAGCGCAGCTCGGCGAGGTCGGCGAAGTTGCGGGCCAGGTTCGGGCCCCAGTAGCCGAGGCCGACCAGGCCGATCCGGGTCACAGTTTCCAGACCTTGCCGTCTACGCGGCCGTTCGTCTTCGTGGCGTTGCGGAAGTCGATCACGAGGTGCGCCTCCTCGACCACGCGCTCGTAGTCGATCGACCCGTGCGCGGTCACGATCGCGACGCAGTCATGGTCGGCCGGCGCGAGCGGCACCGAGCTGAGCCCGTGCTTCGGGAGCTCGGGAACGTGCGGATCGTGGTAGGCGACGTCTGCGCCCGCGGTCCGCAGCAGCTCGATGAGCTTGAGCGCGGGCGACTCGCGGGTGTCCTGGACGTCGGCCTTGTAGCTGACGCCGAGGATCAGCACCTTCGAGCCCTTGAGCGAGAGCTCACGGCCGTGGTTCAGCGCCTGCGAGATCAGCGAACGGCAGAAGTACGGCATGTTCGCGTTGACCTTGCCCGCGAGCTCGATGAACTCGGTGTAGAAGTCGTACTGGCGCGCCTTCCACGAGAGGTAGAACGGGTCGACCGGGAGGCAGTGCCCGCCCAGGCCCGGCCCCGGCTCGAAGCGCATGAATCCGAACGGCTTCGTCGCCGCCGCGTCGACGACCTCCCAGATGTCGAGTCCCATCCGGTCGCAGAGCTGGGCGAGCTCGTTGACGAGCGCGATGTTGACCGACCGGAAGATGTTCTCGAGCAGCTTCGTCAGCTCCGCCGCCTCCGGCGACGAGAGCGGCATGACCGTGTCGAGCGCGCTCTCGTAGAGCTCGACCGCTCGCTTCGTGCAGGCGTCGGTGAGGCCGCCGACGACCTTCGGCGTGGTCTTGGTCGTCCAGTCCTCGCGTCCGGGATCGACCCGCTCTGGCGAGAACGCGAGGTGGAAGTCTTCGCCTGCGGTCAGCCCGCTCTCCTCCAGGACCGGCTTCAGGCGCTCGCGGGTGGTTCCCGGGTAGGTCGTCGACTCGAGGATGACGAGCTGACCCTTCTGCAAGCGCGCGGCGACGTTCCTCGTCGCGTCGAGCACGATCGTGAGGTCAGGCTCGCGCTGCGCGGAGAGCGGCGTCGGCAGCGCGATCAGGATCGCGTCGACCTCTCGCAGCTCGTCGTAGTCGGTCGTCGCGCGGATGAGCCCCTTGTCGACGAGCTTGCGCAGCACCTCGGAGGGGACGTCCTCGACGTAGCTCTCGCCCCGGTTGAGCTGCTCGACCCGGTCGGGCTGGACCTCCACGAGCAGCACCGAGCGGCCCGCGAGCGCGAAGGTGTGGGCCAGCGGCACGCCGACGTAGCCCGCGCCGATGATCGCAATCTCACTCATGCGCGCTGAAGCGCCGACTCGGCGGCGCTGGCCAACGAGGCTGTACTGGCTTGGCCGGTGCAGCCGTGCGACGCGCTATCTCGGATCAGTGACATCAGCCTCTCCTGTCGGGATGGCTTCTTAGCGTATAGAGCGCATCAGCGACTCTTTCGGCAGCGTGGCCGTCGCCATAAAGTGCGGGCGCGTCTTCGGGGAATTGCGCGTTCTCGAGCGCTGGGCCGAGCTCGTCGATCGAGTCCGGGTCGACAAGCGTGTTCGCCCCGACGAGAACGGTGTCGACCCACTCCGTCGATGGCCGGAGCGTGACGCACGGCACCCGGAGCCAGTACGCCTCCTTCTGTAGTCCGCCCGAGTCGGTGACCACGCGCGTGGAGCCGGCGACGAGCGCGAGCATCTCCAGGTAGCCGACCGGCTCGATCGCGTGGAGCTGCGGAGCCGGCTGGATGTCGTGCTCGTCCATGACCTTGCGCGTGCGCGGGTGGACCGGGAAGACGAACGTCCAGCCGCTCTCGTTGAGCGCGGCGACGAGTCGTCGCAGCCGCTCGGGCTCGGTGTTGGCCTCGCGGTGGATGGTCAGCACGGCGTACGGGCTCTCGTGCTGCGCGTCGGTCCGCTCCGTCGCGATCGGAGTGAAGATCCGTGTCGCGTCGGCCATGACGTCGCCGACGACCTCCGCGCGGCCGTGAACGCCCTCGCCCGCGAGGATCTCCCGGGAGCGCTCGTCCGGGCAGAAGAGCAGCTGCGCCAGCCGGTCGACCTCGATCCGGTTCCGCTCCTCGGGCATCGAGAGGTCGCCGCTGCGCAGCCCGGCCTCGACGTGCGCGAGCGGCAGCTCGAGGGCGCGGGCTGCCTGAGCGCCGGCCAGGGTCGAGTTGGTGTCGCCGTAGACGAGCACCCAGTCGGGCCGCTCGGCGCCGAGGCACTCCTGGATCACGGCCTCCATCGACTCCGGGTCGGGCGTGCGCAGATCGAGCCCGTAGCGCGGCTCGGCGAGGCCGAGCTCCTCGAAGAACACCTGCGAGAGCCCGGGGTCGTAGTGCTGCCCGGTGTGGATCACGACCTCCTCGATCCCTCGCTCCCGAAGCGCGACGGAAGTGGGCGCGGACTTGACGAATTGCGGGCGGTTGCCGACGACGGAGACGACTTTCATCCGGGGCTACACTAAGCGGCGCTTCGGGCCGTTAGCTCAGTTGGTAGAGCAGGGGACTCTTAATCCCAAGGTCGAAGGTTCGAATCCTTCACGGCCCATCGGGAGCCGCGCGGGTACCCTCGGCGGGTGCCGCAGCGCTCCGACATCCGCAACGTCGCCATCGTCGCCCACGTCGATCACGGCAAGACGACCCTCGTCGATGCGCTGCTCTGGCAGTCCGGGGCGTTCCGCGCGAACCAGGATGTCGCCGAGCGGATCCTCGATACCGGCGAGCTGGAACGCGAGAAGGGGATCACGATCCTCGCGAAGAACACCGCCGTCCGGCACGGCGCCGTGAAGATCAACATCGTCGACACTCCGGGCCACGCCGACTTCGGCGGCGAGGTGGAGCGCGGACTGACGATGGTCGACGGCGTCCTGCTCCTCGTCGACGCGAGCGAGGGCCCGCTGCCGCAAACGCGCTTCGTGCTCCGCAAGGCGCTGGAGGCGCGACTCCCTGTCGTCCTCGTCGTCAACAAGGTCGACCGCCCCGACGCGCGAATCGCCGACGTCGTGAACGAGGTCTACGCGCTCTTCCTCGATCTCGACGCGGACGAGAGCCAGATCGAGTTTCCGATCGTCTACTGCAATGCCAGGGCAGGTCGCGCCTCGCTGGAGCCGGACCCGGACGGTCTCGGGCCCGACCTCGCGCCGCTGCTCGAGCTCATCCTCGAGCACATCCCGCCTCCGGTCTACGAGGAGGGTCACCCGCTGCAGGCGCTCGTCACCAACCTCGACGCCTCGCCCTACGTCGGCCGGCTTGCGCTCTGTCGCGTGCAACAGGGGACGATTCGGCGCGCCCAGGAGGTTGCGTGGTGTCGCACCGACGGGACGATCACGCGCGCGAAGGTGACCGAGCTGTTCGTCAGCGAGGCCCTCGACCGCGTCGAGGCCGAGGAGGCGGGGCCCGGCGACCTCATCGCCGTCGCCGGCATCCCTGAGGTGATGATCGGCGAGACCCTGGCAGACCCGCTCGACCCGCGGCCACTGCCCGTGATCTCGGTCGACGAGCCGTCGCTCTCGATGACCGTCGGCATCAACACCGCCCCACTCGCGGGGAGAGACGGCGACAAGGTGACCGCGCGTCAGGTCGAGAGCCGCCTCCAGGCCGAGCTCGTCGGAAACGTCTCGGTGCGCGTCCTCCCGACCGAGCGGCCCGACGTGTGGGAGGTGCAGGGTCGCGGCGAGCTGCAGCTGGCGGTGCTGATCGAGCAGATGCGACGCGAGGGATTCGAGATGACGGTCGGCAAGCCGCAGGTCGTGACCCGCATCGTCGACGGTGAAGTGCACGAGCCGATGGAGCGCGTCTCCGTCGACGTGCCCGAGGAGTACCTCGGCGTCGTCACCCAGCTCTTCGCGCTTCGCAAAGGACGCACCGAGGCGCTCGTCAACCACGGCACGGGCTGGGTGCGCATGGACGTCGTCGTCCCCGCTCGCGGCCTGATCGGGTTCCGCACCGAGTTCCTCACCGAGACGCGCGGGACCGGCATCCTCCATCACGTCTTCGAGCGGTTCGAGCCGTGGCACGGCGAGCTCCGAACGAGACCGACCGGCAGCCTCGTCGCCGACCGCGCGGGGAAGACGACCGCCTTCGCCCTCATCAACCTCCAGGAACGCGGCTCGATGCTGGTCGGGCCGGGCGCCGACGTCTACGAGGGGATGATCGTCGGCGAGAACGCCCGCGCCGATGACCTCGACGTCAACGCGACGAAGGAGAAGAAGCTCTCGAACATGCGCTCGGCCTCGTCCGACGAGCTCGTCCGGCTGATCCCGGCGCGCGTTCTCTCGCTCGACCAGGCGCTCGAGCTGATCCGGGAGGACGAGTGCGTCGAGGTCACGCCGCAGAACGTGCGCCTGCGCAAGGTCGAGCTGTCCGCGCAACGCCGACAGACGGCCGCGAGCCGCAAGGCGCGCGGGCTGGCGGTCATCTGATGGGCGACAGGCTCACACGAGAGCAGCACGCTCGCCTCGCCGCCGAGCTCGCGGAGCTCGAAGGCCCGAAGCGCCGGGAGGTCGTCGAGGCGATCAGTACCGCTCGCGCGCACGGCGACCTCTCGGAGAACTTCGAGTACCACGCCGCGAAGAACGAGCAGGGCCTGCTCGAGCGGCGGATCACGATCCTCCGCGACCGGCTCGACCACGCGGAGATCGTCGAGGGCGGCGCGGCGGACGTCGTTTCCGAAGGGTCGCACGTGGCCGTCGCCGACGAGTCTGGCGCGCGGATCGACGTCGAGGTGTCCGCTCTCGGCGGCGCGGGCACCGTCTCGCCGTCGTCGCCACTCGGCTCGGCCGTCCTCGGCAAGCGGGTCGGCGACGCGGTCGACGTCCAGGCACCGAGCGGCTCATGGCGGGCGACGATCGTCGAGATCCGCGCGGCAGCGCCAGGCACCTGACCGGGCGCCGGGATATGGCAGGCTTTCGTGGTGGCTCCGGAAGCGCAGCTCGAGTCGACTGAACACGGGCTCGTTGCGAAAGGCGAGGGCTGGTTCGTGCTCAACGCCCGCGACGCGGTCTGGGGCGTCTCCGAAGGGCGCGGGACGTACTCCTGGTTCGAGGGCGAGCCTGAGTTCTCGCAGCTCGGGATCCACCTCGTCGCGATGGAGCCCGGTGAGCCGATGTCGATGTACCACTGGGAAGAGGACCAGGAGGACTTCCTCGTCCTCATGGGCGAGGCGCTGCTGATCATCGAGGGCGAGGAGCGGCCTCTTCGCCGGTGGGACTTCGTGCACTGCCCGCCGAAGGCGAAGCACACGATCATCGGCGCGGGCGACTCGACCTCGCTCGTGCTCGCCGTCGGCGCTCGCGACAAGACGGCCGGCCCGGACTGGGGCGGGTACAGCGTCGACGAGACGGCGACCAAGCACGGCGCCGGCGTCGAGCAGGAGACGAGCGATCCCGCGGAGGCGTACGCGCGCTATCCCGCACGCCACCCGGAGCGCTTCCGCGACGGCTGGCTCCCGAGCTAGCCGCCTTCGTTACAGGCGTTTCGAGCGGCCACGCGTTCCCCGGCGAGCCGCCCGCGCGGTCGAGTAGTCTCGCGCTCGGTGCGTAGGGGATCGATCGTCCAGCTCGTTGCGATCGGAGTGCTGTGCGGCGCGGGCGCCGCAGCGGTCGCGCTCCTCATCCCCTGGCTCCCGGAGCCGGCGAGCAAGCAGGCCGACCGGATCGACTTCGTCTTCTGGTTCGTGACCGCGATCTCGATCGCGATCTTCGCCCTCGTCGCGGCGGTGATCATCTACGCGCTGATCAACTTCCGGGCCCGGCCCGACGAGGACGAGGACGGCCCGCCGATCCACGGGCACACGGGCCTCGAGATCGCGTGGACCGCCGTCCCGGCCGTGCTCGTCACCGCGATCGCGATCGTGAGCGCCATCGTGCTCGGCCAGAACGGCCGCTTCTCCAGCGCCTCGGCCTCGCCGGCCCATCCGCTTGAACCGCTGACCGTCGACGTCATCTCCCAGCAGTTCGCGTGGAGCTTCAAGTACCCCGGCTTCGGCAACGCCGTCTCGGCGACGCTCAGGCTCCCGGTCGACGTGCCGGTCAAGCTCGAGATCACGTCGCTCGACGTGATCCACTCGTTCTGGGTGCCCGAGTTCAGCCAGAAGCAGGACGCCGTCCCCGGGTCGATCAACCCGCTCGTGATCACGCCGACCCGGACCGGGACCTTCCCGGTCATCTGCACCGAGCTCTGCGGCCTCGGGCATGCGCTGATGCGCTCTGCCGCGATCGTGACCTCGAAGGACGCGTTCCTCTCGTGGGCGAACGGCCAGAAGAAGAAGCTCGCCGGCCCGCCGTCGGTCTCGGGCAAGGCGGTCTTCACCGCGAACGCCTGCAGCAGCTGCCACACGTTCACGCCCGTTGGCGCGACGGCAAAGATCGGCCCCGACCTCGATAAGCTCTCGGCCGAGGCGAAGCGAGCGGGCCAGCCTCTGGAGTCGTTCATCCGGGAGTCGATCGTGAACCCGAGCGCCTACGTCGAGCCTGGCTTCCCGAACGGGATCATGCCGACCACGTTCGCGACGCTTCCCAAGCCGCAGCTGGACGCCCTCGTCGCCTACCTCGCGTCCGGAGGCAAGCAGTGACCGGAGCCGTCTACGTGGACGAACCGACCGGGCACGCACCGTCCCCGTCGGCGCCGGGCGGCTGGCACCGGCTCCTCGCGCCGGGCTGGCTGCGGGTGCCGTGGATGATGGTCCTCTTCTTCGGGATCGGCGCCGGGATCACGTGTCTCGTCCGCTGGCTCGAGGGCTGGTACCCGATCTGGGACGGCTCGGTGATCACCACCGTCGCGCTGACCACCGTGCCGCTCGGCTTCCTGGCCGGGATCGGTGGCTTCGACTACTGGGTTCGATACGCGATCGGCTCGCCGACGCGGCCCGAGGACCACTCGGGCCACGGCGCGCGGAGCTGGCGCGACTACTTCCGGATCAACACCGACCACAAGGTGATCGGAATCCAGTACCTCGTGACGACGATCTTCTTCTTCGTCATTGCGGGCTTGCTGGCCATGTTCATGCGCGCCGAGCTCGCCCAGCCCGGGATGCAGTACGTCGACAACCAGGCGTTCAACGGGTTCTTCTCCGTGCACGCGGCGCTGATGATCTTCCTGTTCGTCATCCCTGCGTTCGCCGGGATCGGCAACTACGTGATCCCGCTCATGATCGGGGCACCAGATATGGCGTTCCCGAGGCTGAACGCCCTCTCGTTCTGGCTGCTCCCGATCGCCGGCTTCATGATGCTCAGCAGCTTCCTCGCGCCCGGCGGCGCGTTTGCCTGCGGCTGGACGGGCTATGCGCCGCTCTGCTCGAACCACGAGCCGATCGGCGCGGTCTTCTTCAACATGGCCGTCCAGTGGGCAGGCGCGAGCTCGATCATGACCGCGCTCAACTTCCTGGTCACGATCATCACCATGCGCGCGCCGGGGATGACCTTCTGGCGCATGCCGCTCCTGGTCTGGGCGAACTTCACGACCTCACTGCTGGTCGTGATCGCGACGCCGTTCATCGCCGGCTCGCAGTTCTTCGTGATGTTCGACCACATCATGCACACGCACTTCTTCGACTTCACGGCGGGCGGCTACCCGCTCGGCTACCAGCACATCTTCTGGTTCTACTCGCACCCGGCCGTCTACATCATGATGCTGCCCGGCTTCGGGATCGCCTCGGAGGTGATCTCCGTGATGTCGCGGAAGCCGATCTTCGGCTACCGGCTGATGGCGCTCTCGCTGATGGCCATCCTGGTGCTCGGCTTCTCGGTCTGGGCGCACCACATGTTCGTGGCCGGGATGGCGCCCTGGCTGCGCGTGCCGATGATGGTGACGTCCCTGATCATCGCCGTGCCGACGGGGATCAAGGTCTTCTCCTGGCTCGCGACCTTATGGGAGGGAAGGCTCCACCTCGAGACGCCGATGCTGTTCGCGCTCGGCTTCGTCTCGATGTTCGTGATCGGCGGCCTCTCGGGGATCTACCTGGCCGCGGTCCCGATCGACATCCACACCTCGGACACCTACTTCGTGGTCGCGCACATCCACTACGTGCTCTTCGGCGGGTCGCTGTTCACGATCTTCGCGGGGATCTACTTCTGGTTCCCGAAGATGACCGGCCGGATGTACGACGAGCGGCTCGGGAAGCTGCACTTCTGGCTGACGTTCGTCGGCTTCAACCTGACGTTCTTCCCGATGCACTGGCTCGGAATCCAGGGGATGCCCCGGCGCGTTGCCGACTACGTTCCGCGCTTCGCCGACCTGAACCTGTTCATCTCGATCGCGTCCTTCGGGCTCGGCGCCTCGACGCTCGTGTTCCTCTACAACATGATCAAGAGCTGGCGCTTCGGGCCGGTCGCCGAGGCGAACCCGTGGCACTCGCTCACGCTCGAGTGGCAGGTCAGCTCGCCGCCGCCGATCTTCAACTTCGACGAGCTGCCGCAGGTGGTCGGCCATCCGTACGAGTACGGCGTCCCGGGCGCCCGCCACGCTGTCTTCAACGGCGACCGCGCGCCCGGGCTCGAGGAGGTTCCGACCCGATGAAGCACGTCCTCGTGATCGCGAACGAGACCGTGGCCGGCCAGAGCCTCATCGACGCGCTCAAGCGCCGCAGCGCCGAGGGGCCGCTGCTCGTGACCGTGGTCTGCCCGGTCAACCAGCCGCGCGAGGGCTACGTCGTCTACGAGGACACGCGCCGCGCCTCGGCGGGCCGCCGCCTCGAGCGGACGCTGGAGGCGCTGCGCGAGGACGGGATCCCGGCCTCAGGGCTCGTCGTGGAGGCAGATCCGGTGTCGGCGGTGCGCGACGCACTCGCCCAGCTCGAGCCGACTCCGGACGAGATCATCGTCTCGACCCACCCGCAGCAGAAGTCCGGCTGGCTCAGGCGGAACGTCGTCGAGCAGATCCAGAAGGTGGCCGGCGACCGGCCGGTCGAGCACGTCGTCGTGGATCTCGACGAGGAGTCGCCCGGCGAGGCGAACGTCCTCGTCGTCGCGAACGAGACGATCGTGGGCCGGCAGCTGCTCGAGCGGATCCGGCAGCGCGCCGCCGAGGGGCCGACGTCCTTCCTGATCGTCTGCCCGCAGAGCGACCCGACGATGTCGGAGCACCCGGACGCGGAGCGGCGCCTGCGGCGTGCGCTGGCCGTGCTGCGCAGCGAGGGAATCGACGCCCACGGCCAGATCGCGCACCCGGACCCGTTCACCGCCGCGTCGCAGGCGGTCCAGGACGAGCGTGTCGACGAGATCATCGTCTCGACGTTCCCGGGCCAGACGCGGTCGAGCTGGCTGCGGGGCGACCTCGTCAACCGGCTGCGAAAGCACACCGGCCTTCCCGTGGAGCACATCGAGGTCGAGCCCGAGCAGGAGGCGGTCGCCGGATGAGCGCGCACGCCGAGGCCCACGCGTCGCACCCGCCCGCGGCGCACCAGAGCTCGCGCGTCGACGCGCGCACGCTCGGGATGTTCCTCTTCATCGCGTCGGAGGTCATGCTCTTCGGCTCGTTCTTCGCCGCCTACTTCTTCGTCCGCGTCGCGAACGGGACGCCCTGGCCGACCCCGGGCTACGAGCTCCCGGTCTTCGTCGCCGGGGTGAACACGCTCATCCTCGTGACGTCGAGCTTCACGATGCACTGGGCGCTGCAGGCGATCAAGCGGGGCAACCGCGCGGGGCTGAAGGCGGGTCTGACGCTCACGTTCCTGCTCGGCTTCACGTTCCTGCTCACGCAGCTGCTCGAGTACTCGCGCGTCGGCTTCGCGCCGTACACGAACGCGTTTGGCACGGTCTTCTACTGCCTCACCGGCCTGCACGGGGCGCACGTCCTCGTCGGGCTGACGCTTCTCCTGATGGCGACCGTGCGCTCCTTCCGCGGCCACTACTCGCAGGAGGAGCACCTCGGCGTCGAGATCCCCGGGATCTACTGGCACTTCGTCGACATCATGTGGATCGTCGTCTACACGACGGTCTACATCCTCTAGGACAGGACATTGATCAACCCGCTCAGGAGCGAAGCGGAAGCGTTCCGCTTTCTCCTGGGCGCCGCCGTCTACTTCGGCCTGATCGCGATCGCGGGGGTGATCAACGAGTGGGCAGGGCTCGTGGTTTTCGTCGTGCTCACGCTGGGCGTGATCGGCTGGTGGTGGCGCGCGCGGCGGGACGAGGCGAGGCCGAAGACGGCTCCCGTGCACCGCGGCGACCCGGACCAGCGGCGCATCCTCGTGGTCGCGAACGAGACCCTCCGCGGCGGCGCGCTGCGCGACCAGGTCCGGCAGCGCAGCGAGGGCTACCGCACCGACGTGCTCGTCGTGACCCCCGCGCTCAACACGAAGCTGAAGACGCTCACCTCGGACGAGGACCGGGCGCGCGAGCAGGCGCAGGAGCGGCTGGACGCCAGCCTCGCGCGGCTCCGGGAGGCGGGCATCGACGCTCGCGGGGAGGTCGGCGACGGCAACCCGCTTCAGGCGATCGAGGACGCGCTCCGCACCTTCGGCGCGGACGAGATCATCATCTCGACGCACCCCGAAGGCCGCTCGCACTGGCTCGAGCGAGGCGTCGTCGCGGGCGCGCGCGAGCGCTTCGCGGTGCCCATCACCCACGTGGTCGTCGACCTCGAAGCCGAGCACGAAGAAGTCCGCTGACGCGGCGCTACTTGCCGGCGACCGACGAGACGTACTTCGCGACCGCGGTGATCTGCGCGGGCGTGAGCTTGCCCTTGAAGGCCGGCATGATCGTGCCGCCGTTCGTGACCTGGCGCTGCACGGTCGCGAGGCTCGGCATCAGGTCGTCGAGGTTCGGCCCGACGGTGCCGCTCGTGCCCGCGTCCTTGAGGGTGTGGCAGCTCCCGCAGTTGGCGGCGAAGATGTCCTTGCCGCTCGTCGGCGGGCCGCCGCCCTGGCCGGGAACTCCGGCGACCGCTGCGACGTAGGCCGCGACCGCGTCGGCGTCCGCGCCTCTGACGAGGTTCGCGGGCATCTTCCCGCCGGCGAGCGCGACCTGCTGGCGGACGACCTGCTCGATCGTCTCGCTCTTGAAGCCCTGCTTCCGGCCCGACGAGAAGGCGTCGTCGAGGTTCGGGCCGATCGTCCCGTTGGTCCCGGCTGCCGCGAGCGTGTGGCATCCACCGCACTTCTGCGTGAAGAGCTGCTCGCCCTTGGTCTGGTCGCCGCCCTTCGCGATGCCGCCGGTCCCGCAACCGGCCGCGAGCAGCGCGGCCGCGAGCGCCACGACGGCGATGCAGCCCCGCACCCAGTCGAAGTTCAGTCCCGCCGGCACCGCGGCGAGTCTAACCCTGGTTGGCGGCCAGGTAGGGCTTCAGCTGAGCGAGCGTCTGCCTGGCCTGCGCCGCATTCGTGCCGGTCGGCTCGAGCTTCAGGTAGCGCTGGAAGGCCGTGGCCGCTGTCTGCGCGTCGGTCGGCTGACCCGAGAGCCGGAGCGACTCGATTGCCACGCTGCCGAGCTGGAGCTGCGCACTCGCCTCTTGCGGGGTCCCGCGGGCGGCCGTGGCCGCGCGCTTGTACGCGTCCTGCGCCTTCGAGAACGCCGTCGTCATGGTGACGAAGGTCTCGCTCGCCTTCTGGCTCAGCTCCTTGCTCACGGGATCGGAGGCCAGCGCCTGCCCCAGCTGCGAGCTCGGGTTGAGCCCCGGCGGGGTCGCGTTGTTCGCCGCGAGCGCGGTCTGGGCCGCCGCGGCTGTGTTCAGCGCGTCCTCGGCCTTCGTCCGGTAGATCCCGGCCAGCCGGTTGAGGGCGTCGACGTCCTTCGGGTCGCGCCGGTTCGCGGCTTCGAGCGTTGCGATCGCCTTGCCGATCTGCTGGTTCTGCTGGTAGAGCGACGAGAGGTTGAGATACGCCTCCATGTCGTTCGGATGCGCGGCGACGGCCTTCTGCGCGTCCTTGATCTGCGAGCTCGTCGAGCTGCTGCTGCCGCCACCGAAGAAGTTGCCTCGCAGGATGTCGCTGATTCCGGTCGAGCCCGAGCCGATGCCGAGGAAGATGAAGCCGCCCGCGAAGGCGACCGCCAGGAACACGTAGACCCATTTCGCATGGCGGCGTAGCCGCGAGAAGAAGAGCTGGTCCTCCCAAGCTGGGCGGCGCCTGTTTCTTCTTGGGCACCGTGTCCGCGCGCTGCTTGTTGCGCGCCTGTGCAGCTCCTCTGGCCATAGGTGCCTTAGCGTAGCGGGCGAACGCTCGACCAGTCGAAAGCGGTCCCGATCTCGACGGAGACGCGCCTTCGTCTCCTCGTTGCAGAGTGCGCCCTCGACTCCGGCCGCGTAGAAGTCCTCCGGGTCGAGCCCGAGCGAGACGGCCGCCTCGCAGTCGAGCGAGAGGTCCGTGGAGAACATCGCGGGGTCGTCGGTGGAGATCGAGCAGAGCGCTCCGGCGGCGACGAGCTGCGGCAGCGGGTGGTCGGCCAGGGTCTCGACGGCCCGCGTGCGCAGGTTCGAGATCGGGCAGACGTCGAGCACGACCCGGCGGTCGGCGATCTCCCGCAGGAGGCCCGGGTCCTCCGCCGCGCGGATCCCGTGCCTGAGCCGGTCGGCGCCGAGGGCGTCGAGCGCGCCGCGAACCGAGGGTGGGCCGACGACCTCCCCCGCGTGCGGCACCGAGGCGAGCCCGAGCTCCCGCGCGAGGTCGAAGACCGGTGCGTACGGCTCGGGCGGGTACTCCGCCTCGAGCCCGCCGAGCCCGACCCCGAGGACGCCGCGGTCCCGGTACTTGGCCGAGTAGCGCACGAGCTCCTCCGCCTGGTCCAGCGGGCAGCCGCGATAGATGTCCGGCGTGAGCCGGATCTCGATCGCCGGAGCGCTCGCGAGCCGCGTCGGCGCCGTCGCAGTAGCCGGAGAAGATCTCGTCCCAGCCGACGCCGCGCGGCGACCCGCTCGGCCGGCGAGAAGATCGCCTCGAGGTAGACCGCGCCGTGCGAGTGCGCCTCCTCCGCGTAGTCGACGCACGACCTGCTCGAAGTCCTCGCGCGGTCTGGAGTGCGTTCGTGGTCAGGATCCAGACGTCGATGAAGTGCGCGAAGTCGCGGAAGTCGTAGAGCGTCTCGAGCCCTTCCTCGGTCTCGGCCGGGAGCGGGTAGTCGTTGCGGCGGGCGATCTCGAGCAGCGTCCTCGGCCGGACGGTTCCCTCGAGGTGGACGTGGAGCTCGATCTTGGGGTACGTCACGTGGCCGGTGTCGCCGGCCGGGTCAGCCGGCGGTCGGAGCGGTCTTCGCGCCTCGCCAGCGCGGCTCGAGGATCGTGGCGAGGCCGATCGAGAGCAGGTAGAGCGCGACGAGCGGCAGCACCGTCAGGACCGTCGAGATCGGGTCGACGCCGGGCAACGCCACCCCGATGACGACCATGACGAAGACGCCGATGCGCCAGGTCCTCCGCAGGCGCGCGGCCGAGAGGATGCGGAGCCGAACGAGGCCGAGCACGAAGATCGGCACCTCGAACGCGAGTGCGACCCCGAGCAGGACGACCGCTACGAACCGGTAGTAGGGCCGCGCCTGGATGATGATCGTGTAGTTCTCCTTGTCGTAGTTCGTCAGGAAGTGGATCGCGGGCGGCAGCACGACCCAGTAGGCGAAGGTGATGCCGCCGATCCCGAGGATTGCGGAGAACGCGACGAGCACCGCGATCGACCGCTGGTGGCCCTCCTCGATCGCGGGCGCGAAGAACGCCCACACCTGCCAGAAGACGATCGGGAGCGCGATCAGGAACGCGGCCCAGATGGCGACCCAGATCGACGTCGTGAACGGCTCGATCGGGCTGAAGGTGTACGGCCGCCTGTGGTCAGGGGGCAGCGGCTGGTTCAGCCAGTGCAGCAGCCGGCCGTGGAAGGTGTAGGTGACGATGAACGCGGCCGCGATCGCGATCAGGCAGATGAACAGACGCGTCCGGAGCTCTTCGAGGTGCTCGACGAGCGTGGCCTCCTCGCCGTGGCGAAGACGCCGCGGAAGGACTCTCATGCGCTACGGCTTGGTCGGCGGAACGTCGTCCGCGGGCGGAGGCGGCAGCTCGGTCGGCTCGTCCTTGTCCGCGCCGCTGATCGAGTCCTTGAACTCACGCATGCCGCGACCAAGCGAGCGCCCCATCTCGGGCAGCCGCTTCGGGCCGAACACGAGCAGCGCGACGACGAGGATGAGGATAAGACCCGGGATTCCGATCTCCGGCACCATGGGCGAAGCGTAGCACCGCCCATGGGCAAGCTCCGCCCGGTTGCCCTCGACGGCCGGATGCGTGTCGCTAGCATGGGCCGCACATGGCTCTGCTCGAATTGAAGAACCTCCACGTCGCGCTCGAGGACGGCACCGAGATCGTCAAGGGTGTCGACCTCTCCGTGGACACGAATCAGGTCCACGCGGTGATGGGGCCGAACGGCTCCGGCAAGTCGACGCTCGCCTACGCGCTGATGGGCCATCCCGCCTACGAGATCACCTCGGGACAGATCCTGTTCGACGGCGAGGACGTCACGGAGCTCGAGGCGGACGAGCGCGCGCAGCGCGGCCTCTTCCTCGCGTTCCAGTACCCGCACTCGGTCCCCGGCGTGACCGTCACGAGCTTCCTCCGCTCCGCGATCAACGCGATCCGGAAGGCGAAGGCGGGCGGCGTCGACGACCCGATGCCGATCCCGGAGTTCCGCAAGGAGCTGCTCGAGGCGATGGACGAGCTGAAGATCTCGCGCGAGCTCGCGCAGCGGTACCTGAACGACGGCTTCTCGGGCGGCGAGAAGAAGCGCGTCGAGATCCTGCAGATGGCGATGCTGAAGCCGCGCATCGCGGTGCTCGACGAGACCGACTCCGGCCTCGACATCGACGCGCTGCAGGTGGTCGCGAACGGCGTCCAGGACCTCGTGGGGCCCGAGATGGGCGCGCTCGTGATCACCCACTACCAGCGGATCCTCGACCACATCACGCCCGATTTCGTGCACGTCTTCGTCGACGGACGTATCGTGGAGGAAGGCGGTCCCGAGCTGGCGCACAAGCTCGAGGCCAAAGGCTACAAGGCGTATGAGGAGGCGGTCGCCTGATGGCGATCACAGAAACAGAAGTCGTCAGCGGAATCGGCTCGGACTACGAGATCAAGTACGGCTTCCACGTTCCCGAGGACTACTTCTTCAAGTCCGGCCGCGGGCTCTCGCACGAGCTGGTCGACGCGATCTCCTCGCACAAGGACGAGCCCGACTGGATGCGGAAGTTCCGCCACCGCTCGCTCGAATACTTCTTCGCGCGCCCGCTGCCGAACTGGGGCGGCGACGTCGCCCAGATCGACTTCGACAACATCTACTACTACATCAGGCCGACCGAGAAGCAGGCCTCGTCCTGGGAAGACCTGCCGGCCGACATCAAGGACACCTGGGACAAGCTCGGGATCCCTGAGGCGGAGAAGAAGTACCTCGCAGGCGTCGGGGCGCAGTACGAGTCCGAGGTCGTCTACCACAAGCTCCAGGAGGAGCTCGAGGCGCAGGGCGTGCTCTTCCTCGACATGGACAGCGGCCTCCGCGAGCACGAGGACATCGTCAAGGAGTACTTCGGCACGATCATCCCGCAGAACGACAACAAGTTCGCGGCGCTGAACTCGGCCGTCTGGTCGGGCGGCTCGTTCATCTACGTGCCGCCGGGCGTGAAGATCGAGATGCCGCTCCAGGCCTACTTCCGGATCAACGCCGAGAACATGGGCCAGTTCGAGCGGACGCTGATCATCGTCGACGAGGGCGCCTACGTGCACTACGTCGAGGGCTGCACCGCGCCGATCTACTCGAGCGACTCGCTCCACTCGGCGGTCGTCGAGATCATCGTCAAGCCGAACGCGCGCTGCCGCTACACGACGATCCAGAACTGGTCGACCAACGTCTTCAACCTGGTCACGAAGCGCGCCGTCGCCTACGAGAACGCGACCATGGAGTGGGTCGACGGCAACCTCGGCTCGAAGCTGACGATGAAGTACCCGGCGATCTGGCTGCTCGGCGAGGGCGCGCACGGCGAAGTGCTCTCGATCGCCTTCGCGGGCGACGGACAGCACCAGGACGCCGGTGGCAAGGCCGTCCACATCGCGCCGAACACCACCTCGGTGATCACGTCCAAGTCGATCTCCAAGAACGGCGGCCGGGCCGGCTACCGCGGCCTGCTCGAGGTCGCCAAGGGTGCCAAGGGCGCGAAGTCGAAGGTGGTCTGCGACGCGCTGATCCTCGACGAGGACTCGCGCTCCGACACCTACCCGTACATCCGGATCGACGAGGACGAGGTCGACATCGGCCACGAGGCGACGGTCTCGAAGATCGGCGAGGAGCAGCTCTTCTACCTGATGTCGCGCGGGCTCTCCGAGGCGGAGGCCTCCGCGATGATCGTCTCCGGCTTCGTCGAGCCGATCACGAAGGAGCTCCCGCTCGAGTACGCGGTCGAGCTGAACCGCCTGATCCAGCTCCAGATGGAGGGCTCGGTCGGTTGATCGTCGAACGCACCGACTTTGTGTCGGTGCCGGTCACGGACATGGAGCGTGCGACCGGCTTCTACGAGGGCACGCTTGGCCTGGAGATGGTTCCGGGCGGGTTTCCCGAGTTCCAGCTCGGCGAGAATCTGAGCCTGTACCTGATCGACCTGACCAAGGTCGGGCGCACGTTCACAGGCCCGCACACCGCGTACGTCGCGCTGCGCGTGCCCGACGTCGAGGAAGCACGCTCCGAGCTCGAGGCGAAGGGCGTCGAGTTCGAGGGCGAGACCCACGACAGCGGCGTCTGCCACATGGCGTTCTTCCACGACCCGGACGGCAACTCGCTCATGCTGCACCGCCGCTACGCGCCGCATGAGGACGAGCGGCTGCCGTGACCGCAGTCGGCCACGTCGACTTCATCGCTGTTCCCGTCTCCGATCTTGCACGCGCCGACAAGTTCTATGGGCAGCTGCTCGGCCTCGCGCGGAACCCACACAGCTCCGGTGAGCGCTGGGTCGAGTACGAAACTGGCAACCTGACGATCGGGCTGTCTCAGTTCGGCGGCGCGGTTGGCCTGCGCGTCCCCGATGTCGAGGAGGCGCGGGGTGACCTCGAGGAGGCCGGCGTCGAGTTCCAGATGGACACGTTCGACTCCGGCGTCTGCAACGGGGCACCGTTCAGCGACCCTGATGGCAACCGGCTGTTGTTCCACCGGCGCTACGAGCCGATCGAGAGCCTCGACGTACCCGAGGGCGAGATCGAGCGGACCGACTTCGTCGGCGTGAACGTCACCGACCGCGGGCGAGCGGGGGAGTTCTACGGCGGGACGCTGGGCCTCAAGCGCAATTCACTCTCCAGCGACGAGTGGCCCGAGTTCGGGGCCGATAACGTCGGCTTCGTGTTGAGCACGCCCGAGCAGAAGGGCGGCGGAGAGTTCCGCCCGGAGTACGGGATCGCGCTGCGCGTGGCCGACGTGGCCGAGTCGATGAAGCGCCTGCAGGACCGCGGCATCGAGTTCGAGTTCGCCGAGGCCTACGACTCGGGCGTCTGCCACATGGCGTTCTTCGCGGACCCCGACGGCAACAGGTTGATGCTGCACCACCGCTACGCGCCGTACTCGGACGGGAGCATGCCCTGATGCAGGTCGAGCGCGTCGACTTCATCAACGTCCCGACTCAGGACACGGCGCGGGCTTTGGCCTGGTACCGCGATGTTCTCGGCCTGCCCGGGGATCCGAACAACCCCGAGGAGCTGACCGCTGGCCAGGTGACGGTCACGTTCTGGGAGCCGGAGAGCGAGGGCCTCGAGTTCAAGCCCGATGTCGGCGGGTTCGCCGTCCGCGTGGCAGACGTCGAGGCGGCGAAGGCCGAGCTCGAGGCGCGTGGCGTCGAGTTCGTCGGCGCCGGCGACACCGGCGTCTGCAACATGGCGGTCTGCCTCGACCCGGACGGGAACGCGGTCATCCTGCATCGGAGGTACAAGCCCTATGACTAGAGCCGAGGCTCTCGAGCGCTACCGCGAGCTTCCGGTCCCGGGGACGACCGAGGAGCACTGGCGCTTCACGGACCTGCGTGGCTTCGACCCCGACTCGTTCGGCCAGGGCCGGGGTCAGACCCCGGACGCGCCCGCGAAGACGATGGTCGAGCTCGACGTGGCCGCTATGGCCACGGTCACCGAGACCGGGATCGAGATCTCGCGCGCCCCCGCCGAGATCCGCTTCGAGCCGCTCGAGGAGGCCCACGAGCGGCTGGGCTCGCTCGTCTCCGCGCAGGACGACAAGTTCGCCGCGCACAACGCGGCCGTCTGGCAGCACGGGCTGCTCGTCCACGTTCCGGCCGGGCTCGAGCTCGAGCGCCCGCTCTACGTGCGCGTAGCGAACGCGGTTGAGGGCGGGTCGCTCTTCTGGCGCCTGCTCGTGATCGCCGGCGAGGGCTCGCGCTTCTCGCTGGTCGAGGAGTACACGTCCGCCACGCCGTCGCTCTCGGGCTACTCCAACGCGGTCGTCGAGCTCCATGTCGAGCAGGCCGCGAAGCTCGAGTACGTGTCGCTGCAGAACTTCTCCCGCGAGACGTGGCACTTCGCGTCGCACCACGCACGGGTCGAGCGCGACGCCGAGCTCGACTGGGTCAGCGGCGGCTTCGGCTCGAAGAAGGGCAAGGTGCGGATCCAGAACGACCTCGCGGGCCCGGGCGCAACCTCGCGCGTGACCGGCGCCTACTTCGCGGACGGCGAGCAGCACCTGGACTACGACACCTTCCAGGAGCACATCGCGCCGAACACGGAGTCGGACTTCGCGTTCAAGGGCGCGCTGCGCGACCACGCGACGGCCGTCTGGCGCGGGATGATCCGCGTCGAGGAGGGCGCGCAGAAGACGAACGCCTACCAGGAGTGCCGCAACCTGATGCTGTCGCCGACGACGCACGCGGTCCCGATCCCCGGGCTCGAGATCCTCGCGAACGACGTCCGCTGCACCCACGGCGCGACCGTCGGTCGGGTCGACCGCGAGCAGCTCTTCTACCTGATGGCGCGCGGGCTCCCGCGCCCCGAGGCCGAGCGCCTGATCGTGCGCGGCTTCTTCCAGGACGTGCTCGACCGGATCGAGCTGGAGCCGGTGCGCGAGGCCGTCACGAGCGCGCTCGAGGCGCGCATCCCGCAGGCCTAGAGGACCGCCGCGCCCTTGAGGCAGTCCCGCCGGTAGCGGCGAGGAGTGACCGCGTCGCAGGCGGCCTTTCGTTCCGCGCCGAGCGTGTGGAGCGCGCCGAGGATTGTCCCGATCCCCTCGTAGCAGCGGGCTCGGTAGCGCGCGGGAGCTGCATTGCAGAGCTGCGCGGCCTCTTTCCCGCCCGCATAGTTGTTCGCGTAGTCGCGCGCCGCGCCGTACATGCACTCGCTGGCGTCCTTGCCCGCGAGCTTGCAGAGCTTGATCGTCTCTTTCGAGTGGTACTGCGTGGTCCCCGACGCGTCGCGGCCGTACGACTGGAAGCAGGTCGCGACCCAGCCAGGCTCGCTCTTTCGGCACCAGACCGCGGTCTTGCGCCAGTCGAAGCCGTCGAGGGACAGGATCCTCGACGTGACCATCAGGTAGCAGTACAGCTTGTCCTGCTCGGACACGATCGTGCACGGGTAGAGCGGGTTCTTGGCGCGGAGGTAGCTCGAGGTCCCCATCGTGGTGTCGAGGTTCTGCATGAAGACGCCGCCCGTACAGGAGATCCGGTCGAAGCTCGTCTGGAGCTTGTGGCAGGTCTGCAGCGACCAGGGCAGCTCGTTCCCGCTGTAGATCATCAGCCCGTGTCCGAGGCCGTGGACGCACTGGTACAAGAGGAAGGCGTCCGTGTTCACCGCCGGCGCCGTGCAGAGCCGGCGGGCCTTTCGAACGACCTCGTCCTTCGGAAGGCCCGCAAGCGAGACCTGGAGGACCCCGTGGTAATAGCCGGAGTTGCAGGTCATCCCGCCGTGCGCGAGCGCGTCGGCGGCGTTGCCCTTGTAGTGCGCGAGGCCCGCGTGGCCGACCCAGTGCGCGATCTGGTGGCAGTCGGCGTGCACCTGCTCCATCGCCCGGTCGTCGGTGGCGAGGAGGGCGAGCGCCTTCTCCGGCCCCTCCTTGTAGGCGATGTTCCCGAACGCCTGCCGGTAGCAGTACGGCTTGCCGCTGCGCTCGCAGCTCTCGACTGTCGTGTCGTCGGGCTCGAACGCGGCCCCGGTTCCTGAGCTGCGTGAGGCCTCGGCGACGAACGAGGCGACCTCTTCGATCTGCCCGTTTGCGAGGCGCTTGCTGAACGAGGGCATCCCGTTGCCGCCGACCCGGACCTGGTGCGCGACTGTCGCCTCGTCGGGCTTCAGCTCGTCGAGGTTCGGCCCGACCTGACCCTTGGCGCCCGCGGCCTTGAGCGTGTGGCAGCTCCCGCAGCCGGCGCTCGCGAAGACCTTGGCTCCGGGCGAGTCGGCAGCGGGCTTGGAGCCCGAGCAACCGCCCGAGATGAGCCCGATCGCGAGGATGACCCCACCGCTGAGAAGGCGAAGCTTTCTAGCCACGGCGCGTGGGTACGATAGCCACATGGTGCTGACAGCACGATCCAGCCTGGACGCGCAGAAGCTGCGCTCCGACTTCCCGATTTTCGAGCAGAAGATCCACGGGAAGCCGCTCGCCTATCTCGACTCGGCCGTGACCGCGCAGAAGCCGCGCCAGGTGCTGGACGCGATGCGCACGTTCTACGAGACGTCATACGCGAACGTGCACCGGGGCGTCTACACGCTCTCCGAGCGCGCGACCGCGGAGTTCGAAGGGTCGCGCGAGTCGGTGGCGGCATTCATCAACGCGCCGTCGGCGCGCGAGGTCATCTTCACGCGCTCCGCGACCGAAGGGCTCAACCTCGTCGCCTACGCGTGGGGGCTGAACAACCTCGGCCCGGGCGACCTCGTCGTCGTCACCGAGCTCGAGCACCACTCGAACTTCGTGCCCTGGCAGTACATGGCGAAGCGCACGGGCGCCGGCTTCCAAATGATCCACCTGACCGACACCGGCGAGCTGGACCTCGGCGATCTCGAGGCGATTCCGAGCAACGGGAACGTGAAGGTGGTTGCGACGAACCTCGTCTCGAACGCGCTCGGCACGATCAACCCGGTCGAGAAGCTCGCCGCCTGGGCGCACGAGCAGGGCGCGATCATGGTCGTCGACGCGGCGCAGGCCGCGCCGCATCATCCGGTCGACGTCCAGGCGCTCGACTGCGACTTCCTCGCCTTCTCGGCCCACAAGATGTGCGGCCCCACCGGGGTCGGCGCGCTCTGGGGCCGCCGCGAGCTGCTCGAGGCGATGGAGCCGTTCAACCTCGGTGGCCACATGATCAGCCGCGTCCGGTTCGAGGACACCACCTGGGGCGAGATCCCGCACAAGTTCGAGGCGGGCACCGCGCCGATTGCCGAGGCCATCGGCCTGCGCGCCGCGATCGACTACCTGAACGCGGTCGGGATCGAGGCGATCGAGGAGTACGAGCAGGAGCTGGCCGCGCATGCGATCGAGCGGCTCTCGGAGGTGCCGGGGATCGTCCTCTACGGGCCGCCGCCCGACCGCCGAGCGGGGATCGTCTCCTTCAATCTCGGCGACATCCATCCGCACGACGTCGCGCAGGTGCTCGACTCGGAGGGGGTCGCCATCAGGGCAGGGCACCACTGCTGCCAGCCGCTGATGACCCGCCTGGGCGTCGCGGCGACGAACCGCGCGAGCTTCTACCTCTACTCGGTGCCGGAGGAGATCGACCGGCTCGTCGACGGCATCCAGAAGACGCGAAAGCTGCTCGGGTAGCCGTGGCCGAAGACCTGTATCGCGAGGTCATCCTCGACCACTACAAGAACCCGCGCGGCCACGGGGTGATCGAGGACGCGGACGCGTCGGCGGAGGGGCTGAACCCGCTCTGCGGCGACGAGATCTCGATCTACGTCCAGTTCGCCGAGGACGGGGACACCGTCGAGGAGGTCAAGTTCTCCGGCCGCGGCTGCGCGATCAGCCAGGCCTCGACCTCGATGCTGATGGAGATGGTCAAGGGCCGGACGGCCGAGGAGATCGCGCGCCTGCCGAAGGAGGAGCTGCTCGAGGAGGTCGGCATCCCACTGACGCCGATCCGGCTCAAGTGCGCGCTGCTCGGGCTCGGCGTGCTCAAGGTGGCGCTGCACCGAGCCAAGGGGACGCCGCTCCCGGAGGAGTGGGCGGGCCTCGACGAGCTGGAACTCACGTAGCAAGCGGTGCCGTAGGTGGCCCTCATCGACGTTGGCCCGGCGGACGATCTGCCGCCGGGGACGGTGAAGATCGTCCACGCGGGCGAGATCTCGGTCGGGATCTACAACCTCGGGGGCAGCTACTACGCGATCGAGGACCGCTGCTCGCACGACAACGGGCCGCTCTGCGAGGGGGAGTTCGACCTCGAGGAGGGGTACGCGGTCTGCCCCCGCCACGGCGCCCACGTCGACATCCGCAGCGGCCGGCCGCTGACGCTGCCTGCGGTGCTTCCTGTCGAGACCTTCCCGGTCCTCGTCGAGGACGGGATGGTCAAGGTCGACGTCAGCTAGTCCGTGGGCGAGCGCTGCTGGCAGAGCTCGGACCCGCTGTACGACGTCTACCACGACGATGAGTGGGGCCGGCCGGTCGTCGACGAGCGCGGGCTCTACGAACGGTTCTGCCTCGAGGGGTTTCAGTCGGGACTGTCGTGGCTCACGATCCTGCGCAAGCGCGAGGGGTTCCGCGCGGCGTTCGCGGGGTTCGACCCGGAGCAGGTGGCGCGGTTCGGCGAGCGCGACGTGAAGCGACTTCTCGGGGACGCGTCGATCGTGCGTCACCGGGGCAAGATCGAGGCGACGATCGCCAACGCGCGGGCGACGCTCGCGCTGCGTGACACGGGGACGCCGCTGCCGGCGTTCGTCTGGTCGCACCGGCCGGGGAAGCACCGGCCTCCGCGGTCGCACGCCGACTGGCCCACCGAGACGCCTGAGTCGGTCGCGCTGTCGAAGGCCCTGCGAAAGGCCGGCTTTCGGTTCGTCGGGCCGACGACCGCCTACGCGGCGATGCAGGCGTGCGGGGTTGTCAACGACCACCTGGCGACGTGCCCCTCCCGGAAGGCTGCAGAGCGCGCCCTCGCCTCTGCGCGCCTCCCGGTCTGAGCCTGGCGCACAACCGGTGCGTTTGGCACGGATTCGTGACGGACGCGTCACAGACACGTGCGCAGTCCGAGACTAGGCTGAACGCCATGGCAGGGGGGCGGGTCGGGACCCGAAGCTAGGCGCGCGCGTGACCCTGTAGTCGCGGAGTAGGCTCCGGCCGTGCTCGACGATCGTGTCCGTGCCGTGCTCGCGCGCCTCGAGGAGGTCGACGCCGGGGAGCGTGCACAGGGGTTGCCCTCCGAGCAGCGCTCGCGCCAGGTCGCCCGGACGACCGGGCAGTTCCTCTTCTCGCTGGTCTCGCCGCAGGCCGACTGCTCGGTGCTCGAGATCGGCGGCTCGCGCGGCTACTCGACGATCTGGCTCGCCGCAGGCGTCCGCTACCTCGGCGGCAGCGTCGTCTCGCTCGAGCACGACCCGCCGAGGATCGAGGCCTGGCAGGCGAACATCGCCGAGGCGGGCCTCGAGGACTGGGCGCACCTCATCCCCGGGGATGCCCTCGAGACGCTCCCAGCGCTCGACGACGTCTTCGACGTGGTGTTTCTCGACGCGGAGAAGGAGCAGTACGAGGAGCTCTTCCAGCTCGCCCGCGCAAAGCTCGAGCCGGCCGCGCTCGGTCGTCGCCGACAACGTCCTCTCCCACGTCGAGCACCTCGGCGCCTACTCCGCCGGCGCGCCAGGCAGACCCGACCCTCGAGAGCGTCACCGTCCCGCTCGATCGGGGCCTCGAGCTCTCGGTGATCCTCCGGCAGGCCTAGGCGTACGCCGCAGCCTGTAAAGTGAGATCACCGCGGAAAGGAGGTGGTCCGAGAGTGAAATCTTCAAGTACGGGCAGTGGAGGTACCAGCGGGTAGAGGTGCGTCCCCGGGACCTACGGGGAATCGCCTAGCCAGCGTAGGGGGCTCGCGCAGTCCGCGCCGCCGGTCCGAGACGTCGCTTGCGATGTCGACTGGAGAGGCTGACCCGGCTTGGCCGGGGCGGCCGTTCCGATTAGACCGGCAGGAAGCGCCTCTACCAATTCAACGCTGGTAGCCGGTTCAGAGGGCCGCCTCGCGCGGCCCTCTGTCATTTCTGGAGCGCTCGGCGCAGCTGCTCGTCGAGCGGCACGAGCGAGAGGCCGAACGTCTCGACCGCGTCGTCGTTCGTGACGGTGTTGTCGCCGTGCTCGAGCATCTTCAGGAGGTCGCGCGTGAGCGGGATGTCGCCCGGCAAGCGCTCGGTGACGGCGGCGTTCATGCGCATCAGGCCGACCGGGACGTGGATGCTCGGGCGGCGCTGGCCGAGCAGCTGCTTCAGCTGCGCCCAGAATTCGTTCCAGCTCACGGCGTCGGGCCCGCCGAGCTCGAAGATCCGCCCGTTCGCCGCGGGGTGGTCGACCGCGGCCGCGAAGTAGGACGCGACGTCGTCGACCCAGATCGGCTGGATCCGCTGCGACCCGGAACCGATGATCGGCGTCACCGGCGCCAGCCGCGCGAGCTTCGTGAACGTCGGAAGGATCCCGCCGTCGCGCCCGAAGATGAAGCTCGGCCGGAAGACGACGTACTCGAGCCCGGAGGCCGCGACCGTCTGCTCCATCTCCCACTTGGCTCGGTAGTAGGGCACGAGGTCTCGCGTCTCCTCGCTCGTGCCGAGCGCGCTCATCAGCACGATGCGGCGAACACCCACTGGCGTCGCAACGGCGACCAGGTCCCGCGTCGCCTGCTCCATCACCTGGCGGAACTGGTCGTCGCTTCCCTGGCGGATCGCGACGAGGTGGACGACGACCTCCGCTCCTTCCACGGCGCGCATCAGGCTCCCCGCGTCGGTGACGTCACCCTCGACGAGCTCACAGCCCCAGGCGAGGAGCGTGTCCGCAGCGCTTCCGGACGACGTGCGGACGAGGCAGCGAACCGGGCAGGTCCCGCTCTCGCAGCGCGTGTACGACCTTCGGGCCTACGAAGCCCGTCGCCCCGGTGACCAGGATCACGGACTCGATTGTACGACCGCGCTGGTATACGGTTCGGGTCGGGGGAGGACTGCGGCAATGAGAGCGAAGAGGGTTCTTGGATTCGTAGGACTGGCGGCGCTCGTGGCCGTGCCTGTCGCGACGGCCCAGCTGGTGATCGGGTCGACCGTCTTCCGGACCCTCGCGGTGCCTTCGGGGCAGACGGCGGCCGTGCGTGTCACGTGCGCGCCGGGCTACCTCGCGGTGAGCGGAGGGGTCCACTCCCCTGCTCCGGGGGTGGCGACGCTGGGAGTTCATGCGATTGGGTTGCGCGCCTACGCGTTCCGCTTCGGCAACCCGACAGGCTCTGACGCGCGCGTGATCGCCGCCGTCGCTTGTCGCAAGATCCCGGGCCTGACGGCGAAGAGCCCGTTCCTCCGGCTGACGCTCGTCAAGTCGAAGCCGGTGAACATCCCACCCGGCGGTCAGAGGACTGTGTCGCTCGCGTGTCCGGCGGGCACACTCCCCGGCGGCTCCGGTTTCGACCTCGACTCGGGACGCCTCAGCGTCCGGCGGCAGACGCAGACGCTGCGCGCGTTCTCGATGACCGTCCGCAATCTCGGCACGACCAGCGGGTCGACCGGCCTGTACGGCGGCTGCCTGACGCTGATTCGCCCGCCCGGCGCTGTGAAGCAGCAGCTCCAGGTGTCGGTGCTGACGTCGACGACCCCGATTCGCCCGGGAGCGCAGGTGCTGATGCAGCGCTGTCCGAAGGGCTGGTTCTCGCTCTCGACCGGCTACGTGCTGCCGGCGGGGCTCAGAGTCGGTGGCTCGGCCGCGACAGCCGCAGGCGGCCGGTGGACGGTCACGAGCGCCGCGGCCGCCCAGACGCTCGCCGACCTCCAGCTCGTCTGCGGCCGGCTCGCGCCCGGCTAGCGCTCGAAGCTCTCTCAGAAGCGGCTGCGCGATTACTTCAGAGGCGTCGCCCAGGATGTCCAGAGCTTCATGCGCCGTTGCTCGACCTTCACGAGCTTTGCGCGGATCGAAGCTGGGACCATCCGATTGATGCTGACGATGTCGACGGCGCCGCGTTCGATCCCGATGTCGAGGTGGCCCTGCGGCAGCGTTCCGCTGAAATATGAGCGGATGGCATAGTCGACCGCTCGGTCAAGGCGCTTCACGGTGGACACGAGTATCTGCGGCCCGAGGTCGGACGTGTCCTCGTCGGCTCCGACTCCCCAGACACCACGAAGTCCGGCAGCCGTCAATGCGCCGACGCTGCACGCTCCCGCGACTGCGAAGACGGCGGTCGACCCGTTGTCGATCTGGCGATTCGCCTTCGCTCTGCACACAGACGGATGCGTGAAGTCGTGCGAATAGGCCTGGAGAACCGTTGCCCCGGGAACGGCGTGGGTCGCGCCATTGACGAAGCCCGCTACTTGGTTCTCGTTCACCAGCGGGTCGCCCGCGATCAGGGACACCACGATCGGGCCTCTCCCTGCAGCCTTGTCGCTTCGCCATAAGTGCGCTGAGATATCCCGCGAGGTAGGCGCCCGGCCCCTCGATGAAGAACACGTCGGTCGCGTTCGAGAGCCTGCTGACCGCCGAGTAGATTGGATCGGCCTGGTTGGGGTCCGGATCCAGGACGACGAACCGTGTGTGGGGGTGCCGGGCGATCTCGTCGACGAAGCGGGTGTCGACGAATTGCCCGCCGAGGAGCACGAGGTCGAAGTTGCCCATGCTTCTCTGCACGCGTTTGGAGAGCCCAGGCTTCGAGAGATCGATCGCGAACGTTTGTGTCTCGATGCCGTACTGCCTCCGCGCGCGAACGAGGGCGGCCAGGTACTGGGCGGAGGGATCCTCGCTCACGGGCGGCAAGCGCGGCACGACTAGTGCGACCCGAGCCGTCCGATTGCGGGAGGCGGCTTGTTGTCCACTACTGCGGGTCGCGACGACCGCGATCGCGGCACCCGCCGCCACCACCGCCACGAGGACGACGAGCGTGACGGCGATGAGAACCAGGCGCCTGCGGCGGTCTGCTCGAGGAGGCGCAGCTTCCGGCGGTGACGTCGGGGGCGCTTTCTCCGCTGCTCCTCCGCCGGGCGGTTTCTCGAGAAGGCTGCGATAGAGCGACTCCGTCTCAGGAGATGGGTAGGCACCGAGCTCCTCGGCGAGGAGGGCTCGGCAGCGTTCGTACACCCGGAGCGCCTCCGCGCGATCTCCGCTCGCGATGTGCGCTGACATGAGCCTGCGGTAACCGCTCTCGCGAAACGGTTCGACCGCTACCTCCTGCTCGGCCCAGCGGGCCGCCTCGGCCGCATCGCCGGAGCGGAGAGACGCGTCCGCCAAGGCGCTCAGCGCACGCACATGAACGTCGGCGAGCTCCCGGCGCTTCGCCTCCACCCACGGACCATCGTCTCCCGGAAGGAACGGCAGTCGCAGGATGGACTCGGCGAGCCCGGCTGCCTCCTTTGCCTTCGCGAGATCGTCCGCCGCGAGCGACGACTGGGCTTCCCGCACAGACGCCTCGGCCTGCAGAACGTCCACCCACGTCCCTTCGGGGAGGTCGAGCTGGTAGCAACCGAAGGCCGCGGTAAGTGCGCTCCCGCCGTCGATTCCCCCTTCGGCGAGCAGCCCTCGGAGCTTGCTCACGAGAACGCTGAGTGCTTTGTCCCACGTCGCGGGAAGCGCGTCTCCCCAAAGCGTTTCAGCGAGCTCTTCGCGCGGAACGGGTCGGCCTGGGGCTGTTGCGAGGTAGGCGAAGAGGAGGCGGCCCTGTCGCCCTGGAAAGCGCCGCTCGTCGAGCACGACTCCACCCGTCTCGACGGCCACGCGACCCACAAGGAAGACCTTCAGTCGAGCCTCCTAGCTCCTCTTGCCGGGATTTTGCCTCGATCTTGCCTCGGGTTTCTAGCGTCGGCGGCATGAAAGACACATTCCGCATCGGTCTTACGGCGATCACAGCCGCATCGCTAGTCGTTCTCACGACGACTGCGGCGGCAGGAGCGTTGCCGCGGCCGTTCGGTGCGGCGGTTACCCCCTCCGACCTTTCTGCCGCGGGAGTGACGGTCTCGGACCGACGACAAGCGGTCCGCAACGGCGAGTGGATCGCCTACGCGACTGCTGGCCCGGGCGACCACGAAAGTTACTACGGCCGGTCCGGCAGTGACGTTTTCATCACCAGGGCGGGTGGCCAGCCGAAGCTCGTCGCCGGCAGAGGGAGCCGCGGCGAAATCTGGAACGTCTGTCCGACCTTCTCGCCGAACGGGAGGATGCTGGCGTTCGGCAGACGAGCGCCGCACCGTCGCACGATACGAGTGGTCGGCCTCGCTTCGCATGGCAGGATCGGTCCGCCCACACTCGCCCTGGCTGTGCCTCACATCAGCCTGCGCGCCCCCTGCCCCAAGTGGTCAGCCGACGGCTCGCGGCTCGCGTATCTCGACACCAGGCACAAGGTCGTCGTTCGCGGGCTCGACGGCTCTAGGCAGCCGCGGAGAGCGGGAGATCCTCGACTCCGCGACTTCAACCGAAGCGATGGCCCTGCCGTGGGACCTGGTGGCCATCTCGTCGCGCGTCGCGAGGCCCTGAACGTCAATGCGCTCCTCTGCGGACTTGTCGTCTCGCGTCCAGACGGCTCCAACAGGCGCGTCATCTCCGATCAGCCGTGCAGTTACGCGATCGGGGGCTGGTCGCCCGATGGCCACAAGCTCCTCGTGATGAGAGACATCGGCGGTGGCTTCGCGATGCGCGCCGTCTCTGTCAATGCCCCGTACACCGCCACGACAGTGGCGGCCTATGTCCGCGTGAACAACGCTCGATCCTGGCCCAGCTACGGCGACGTGTCGTGGCAACCAATCCCGCGACGTTAGAAGGAGGAACCGATGAAGAAGAAATGGCTGCTGGCCGTGCTCGTAGTCGCACTTGGTGCCGGCCTCTACGGCGGGCACGTCCTGGCGACGCCGAGCTCGGGGCAATCAACCACGACCTACGCCAAGTCGCTGTTCGACCCCGTCAAGCTGAGGGGCTTCTCGCTCCTGCCGGACAGCGAGAAAGGCAAGTTCCACTGGCAGAAGTTCTGGAGCGCTCGGATCAGGACGCACGGAGCCTCGGACATCTACGTCGTCGACAACAAGTTCGCGCCGGGCGGGACATCCGGCTGGCACTCGCACCCGGGTCCCAGTCTGATCTTCGTCGTCTCGGGGACGATCACGAACTACCAGGCCGACGACCCAACCTGTACCGGTCAGTCCTACAACGCCGGGAGTGGGTTCACCGACCCGGGTGGGAAAGACGTGCACATGCTCCGCAACGAGGGCTCGGTTCCTGCGGAGACGATCGCCGTGCAGTTCCTCCCGACCGGAGCCGACCGGAAGATCGACAAGCCGGATCCGGGCACCTGCCACTCTTAGCCTCGACCGGCACTTGCACTGGCGGAGAGAGCCCTGCTTCCGGGGCTCTCTCCGCCTCGAGCCGCTAGGTGAAGTTCTGCCAGTAGCGGCTGGGCGTCGGGCCCTGCTGGCCCTGGTACTTCGAGCCGAGCGTGTCCGCGCCGTACGGGTGCTCGGCCGGCTCTGTCAGCTGGACGAACGACAGCTGCCCGATCTTCATCCCGTAGTAGATCGTGATCGGGAGGTTGGCCACGTTCGAGAGCTCCAGGGTCACATGGCCGTCCCAGCCGGGGTCGACGAAGCCGGCGGTCGAGTGGATCAGGAGGCCGAGCCGGCCCAGGCTCGACTTGCCCTCCAGCCGCGCGACGAGGTCGTCCGGGAGCTGCAAGCGCTCCAGCGTCGAGCCGAGGACGAACTCGCCGGGATGGAGGATGAACGGCTGGTCGTCCTCGATCTCGACTAGCTCGGTCAGGTCTTCCTGGGGCTGCTTGACGTCGATGAACGGATAGCGCGCGTTGTGGAAGACGCGGAACAGGCGGTCGACGCGGACGTCGACGCTCGACGGCTGGAGGAGCGTCTCGTCGTAGGGGTCGATGCGGATGCGGCCCTCCTCGAGCAGGCGGCGGATCGTCCGGTCGGAGAGAACCACGCGGGCGATTCTACGGCCCGGCCTGCCGGGAAAGGCCTATCCTTGTGCCTCTCTTGACGCACGAACCGGACGTAAACGCCCGCGCGCGCGAGCGCCGGGCCAGGCGCCGGCGGCAGGTGCGTGTCAGGCGGGCGGTCGCCGGAGGGATCCTGCTCGCCCTGGCGGCCGGGATCACGCTCGGAGCGCGCGCTGTCGGCAGCGGTCACCAGACCGCCGCCTCTTCGCGCCACGCCTCGCCGGCCCGCGAGCCGGTCACGCGCGCTGCCCCGAAGGAGATCCGCGGCGTCCACGTGACGATGGGGCTCGCGTCGCTTCCGGGCAAGCTGCAGCACTACCTCGCGATCCCGGGGCTGAACGCGATCGAGCTCGACGTCAAGGACGAGAACGGCCGCATCGGCTTCGTCCCCTCGAGCGTCCCGCTGGCGCGGCGTACCGGTGCGGCCGCTCCTTACTACAAGGCCAGGCAGGTGGCCAGGGCCGTGCACGAGCACGGCGCCTACCTGATCGGGCGCGTCGTCACGTTCGAGGACCCGGTGCTCTCGGCGAAGCGGCCCGAGCTCGCGATCCACAGCAGCGACGGCTCGCTCTGGCGCAACAACGCGGGCCTCGGCTGGACGAACCCGTACGACCGGCGCGTGTGGCGCTACAACGTCGACATCGCCGCTGCCGCAGCCAAGGCCGGCTTCGACGAGATCCAGTTCGACTACGTCCGCTTCCCGAGCGACGGCGACCTCTCGCTTGATCCGGTACCCGCGCTCGGGCCCACAGCCGATGCGCTGGACGATCCCCGCCTTTGCGCAGTACGCGTCGAAGCGCCTCCACCCGCTCGGTGCCCGCGTGTCGCTGGACGTCTTCGGCCTCGCGGCGACCCGCGACCTCGGGATCGGACAGCTGCCGCGCCGCCTCTCGGCCCACGTCGACGCGCTCTACCCGATGCTCTACCCGTCCCACTACAACCCGGGCGAGTACGACATCTCGTATCCGGATGGCCGGCCGGGCCTCGTCGTCTCGCGCTCGCTCTTGGACTTCCAGCGCGCGGTCGAGGGCCGCAAGACGAGGTTGACGCCGTGGCTGCAGGACTTCTCGCTGGGCCGCACGTACACCCTCGCGGACGTGCAGAAGGAGGTCGCCGCCGTGCGCGGTCACCACGGCCGCGGGTTCCTGCTCTGGAACCCCGAAGGGATCTACGAGACCGCGGCGCTGGAACGGCCCTAGACCTTCCGCCTGTATTGCCGTTATTCACGTATGCAACCGGCCGCCGGCTCCGCTAATGTCAGAGCCGTGGCGGTGACGAAGGCGATCGAGCTTCGGACCGGTATCCCCGGCCCGCGTTCGAAGGAGATTCTCGAGCGCAAGGAGCGCGTCGTCGCCGACCCGCTGTCGATCTTCCTGCCGATCGTGATCGCGGACGCGCGCGGCGCGACGCTGACCGACGTCGACGGGAACACGTTCATCGACTTCACGGGCGGCATCGGCTGCCTCAACGTCGGCCACTCGCATCCGCAGGTCGTGGCGGCCGCGCAGGAGCAGCTCGAGCACTTCTCGCACACCGACTTCACGATCGTCCCCTACGAGGTCTACATCACGCTCGCCGAGCGTCTCTGCGCGCTCTCGCCGATCCGCGGCGCGGCCAAGGCGGCGTTCTTCAACTCCGGAGCGGAGGCAGTCGAGAACGCGATCAAGTTCGCGCGCTCGTACACGGGCCGCCCGGCGGTCATCGGCTTCGAGGGCGGCTTCCACGGGCGGACGCTCCTGGCGGTCAGCCTCACCTCCAAGACGCACCCGTACAAGGCGGGGCTGGGGCCGTTCGCGCCCGAGGTCTACCGGGTGCCGTTCCCGAATGCCTACCGCGGGCCGAGCGCGGCCGACGCCCTCGCGGCCCTCGAGCGCGCCCTCGTCACGCAGGTCGCGGCCGAGACGGTCGCGGCGATCGTGCTCGAGCCGGTGCAGGGCGAGGGCGGGTTCATCCCGGCGCCGCCCGAGTTCGTGCAGGGCGTGCGCAGGATCTGCGACGAGAACGGGATCGTGCTCGTCGCCGACGAGGTGCAGACCGGCTTCGGGCGCACCGGGAGCATGTGGGGGATCGACCACTCGGGGATCGAGCCCGACCTGGTCACGGTCGCGAAGTCGATCGCCGCGGGCCTGCCGCTCTCGGGCGTGATCGGAAAGGCCGAGATCATGGACGCGCCTGGTGACTCGGCGATCGGCGGCACGTACGTCGGCAACCCGGTCGCCCAGGCGGCTGCTCTGGCCGTACTCGACGTGATCGAGGAGGAGGGCCTGGTCGAGCGCGCGGCCGCGGTCGGCGAGACGATCCGCCCGCGGATGCTTGCCTGGCAGGAGCGCTGGAGCGCGATCGGAGACGTGCGCGGCCTCGGCGCGATGCTCGCGATCGAGCTCGTGAAGGACGCCGAGACGAAGGAGCCCGCGGCCGATCTCGCGAGCGCGGTCGTCGACGCGGCGGCCGAGCGGGGCCTGCTGATGATCAAGTGCGGCATCTACTCGAACTGCATCCGCGTCCTCACGCCGCTCGTCATCACCGACGCCGAGCTGGACGAGGCGCTGGGCGTCTGGGAAGACGCGCTCGAAGCCACGCTGACCTAGCCTCGCCGCTACGGGCACAATCTCGCCGTGGTCGGCCAGATCATCGCGGAGCGGTACGAGCTCGAGGAGCTCGTCGGCTCCGGCGGGATGTCGAGCGTCTACCGCGCGGACGACCGGCTGCTCGAGCGCCAGGTCGCGCTGAAGATCCTGCACGAGCAGCTGTCCGCGGATGGCGAGCACGTCGAGCGCTTCCGCAGCGAGGCGCGTGCGGTCGCGCAGCTCTCGCACCCGAACATCGTCACGGTGATCGACCGCGGCGAGCAGGACGGCCGCCAGTTCATCGTCTTCGAGTACATCGACGGCGAGAACCTGAAGGCGCTTGTCGAGCGGAAGGGCCAGCTGCCCGAGCGAGAGGCGCTCGACCTCGTGCTGCCGGTTGCCCACGCGCTGGCGTTTGCGCACCACCACGGCCTCGTGCACCGCGACGTCAAGCCGCAGAACGTGCTCCTCGCCGAGGGGGGCGAGGTGAAGGTGACCGACTTCGGGATCGCGCGGGCGCTCGACGTCGACGGATTTACCCAGACGGGGACGGTGATGGGCACGAGCGACTACATCGCGCCCGAGCAGGCGCGCGGCGACAAGGCAACCGCGCAGACGGACGTCTACTCATTGGGGATCGTCCTCTACGAGCTGCTGATCGCCGACGTTCCGTTCCACGGCGACAACTTCGTCGCGGTTGCGCTTCGTCACATCAACGACCCGGCGCCCGGCGTGCGGGAGCGGCGGCGCGACGTCTCGCCGCGCCTGGACTCCGCGATCCGGCGCGCGACCGCCAAGAGCCCACGCGACCGCTTCGCCTCGATGGACGAGTTCGCGCGCGAGCTCCAGGCCTGCCGTGACGAGCTCGGCGGGAACGGAACCGGGCCGAGCGACGCGACGCTGCTCGTCCCGCCGCCGCCTGACGGGTACACCCCGCAGCGCCAGTTCGTCGGGCCGCTCCTGCTGGTGCTCGCGGGCCTCGCGCTGCTGGCAGGCGCCTTCGCGGTCCTGTTCGCGCTGACCGGCACCACGCCGAACATTCCCGGCCTGCCGACGAAGCATGCGGCGAAGGTCATCGCGGTCCCGCTGAAGGCCTTCTCGGCCTACGACCCGCCGCCGGGCGACGGGCAGGAGCACGACGAGACCGCCGCCGAGGCGACCGACGGGAATCCCGCCACCTACTGGCGGACCGAGCACTACCAGGCCTTCAACAAACCCGGCGTTGGGCTCGTTCTCGACGCGGGTCGGGTACGGAAGCTCTCGACGGTTGTCGTGACGACGGACACTCCGGGCTTCACGGCCGTGATTCAGGCCGGCCCGTCGCCGACGGGCACGTTTACCTCCGTCTCGGGTTCGAAGCTCGTTGGGAGGCAGACCACCTTCACGGTCGACGGCAAGGCGCGCTACTACGTCGTCTGGATCACGTCGCTCGGCCAGAACGAGAGCGTTCACGTGAACGAGGTCACGGCGCGCGGCAGCTGAGAGACAATCAACACATGGCGGAGGCGGTCGAGGAGCGAAAGCTCGCAACGGTGCTGTTCGCGGACCTCGTCGGCTCGACGGAGCTCGGCGACTCGCAGGACCCGGAGCGGACCCGCGCGCTCCTGAACCGCTTCTACGACGCGATGGCCGAGGAGGTCGAGCACGCAGGCGGCACGCTCGAGAAGTTCGCGGGCGATGCGGTGATGGCCGCGTTCGGCGCGCCGGCGGCGCTCGAGGACCACGCCGAGCGGGCGCTGCACGCGGCGCTGGCGATGCTGCGGCGGGTGCGTGAGCTGGACGAGCGACTGCAGCTTCGCGTCGGGATCAACACCGGCGAGGTCGTCGTCGGCCAGCCGCGCGAGGGCAGCTCGTTCGTGACCGGCGATCCCGTCAACGTTGCCGCGCGGCTCGAGCAGGGCGCCGAGCCGGGCGAGATCCTCGTCGGAGAGCGGACCGTCGCCGCGGCCCGCGGCGCGTTCGAGTTCGGGGAGAGCCAGACGATCGAGGCGAAGGGCAAGCCAGGCGGAGTTCGTTGCCGCCGGCTTCTGCGCGGGCTGTCGCTGATGCGGCCGCGCGGGGTGAGCGGGCTGCGCCCCGCGTTCGTCGGCCGTGACGCGGAGCTCGAGCGCCTGCTCGGCGCCTATCGCGCGGTGGTGGATGAGCGACGGCCGAGGGTGGTGACGATCCTCGGCGACGCGGGTGTCGGCAAGAGCCGTCTCGTACGGGAGCTCTGGGACCGGCTCTCGGACGAAGAGCCCGAGCCGCTGCGCCGCACGGGCCGGTGCCTTCCGTACGGCCAGGGCATCACGTACTGGCCGCTCGCCGAGCTGCTGCGCGAGCACTTCGGGATCCTCGAGGGAGAGTCCGCGGGAAGGACGCTCGAGGTCCTCGGCGATAGGCGGTTTCTCGCGCTCACGCTCGGCCTCGACGTTGCCGAAGGGCTGCACCCGCTGCTCGTGCGCGACCGGTTCCAGGACGCCTGGTCCGAGTTTCTCGGCGACGTGAGCTCGGAGCGCCCGCTCGTCGTCCTCGTGGAGGACGTCCACTGGGCGGACGACCAGCTGCTAGAGCTCCTGGAGCGCCTGATAGAGGACGTTCAGGGGCCGCTGCTCCTGATCGCGACGGCTCGACCCGAGCTGCTCGACACCCGTCCGGGCTGGAGCTCACGCGGGTCGGCGGAGCTGATCGAGCTCGAGGCGCTCTCCGCGGAGGACGCGGTGCGGCTGCTCGACGAGCTTATGGCCGCCGAGCTCCCCGGAGACCTGCGCAGGGTCGTCGTCGAGCGGGCGGAGGGGAATCCGTTCTTCGTCGAGGAGCTGCTCGCGACGCTGATCGACCGGGGCCTCCTGCGCCTGGACAACGGCGCGTGGACCATCGAGCAGCTGCCGGGCGACTTCGAGGTGCCCGACTCCGTGCAGGCGGTGCTCGCCGCGCGGATCGATCTGCTGGAGCCGGCCGAGAAGGAGGCGCTGCAGGCCGCCTCGGTGATCGGCCGCGTCTTCTGGCCGGGTCCCGTCTACGAGCTCGTGCAGGGAAAGCCCGACCTGCGGGTGCTCGAGGAGCGCGACTTCGTCCGCCGCCGGGCAGGCTCGTCGATGCCGGGCGAGCGCGAGTACGCGATCAAGCACGCGCTCACCCGCGAGGTTGCCTACGAGAGCCTGCCCCGAGCTCGGCGGGCGCGACTGCACGCGAACTTCGCGCGCTGGCTCGAAGGCTCAACGGCCGAGCGCGACGAGCTTGCACCGCTGCTCGCCCACCACTACGCGGAGGCGGTGCGGCCAGAGGACGCAGACCTGGCCTGGGCCGACGACGAGGCCGAGGCAGCTGCCCTTCGGGTGCAGGCGGGCTTGTGGCTACGCCGGGCGGCCGCGCTGGCCGTGGGCCGGTACGAGCTCGAGGATGCGATCGGCTTCTACCGCCGAGCGATCGAGCTCGAGGGCGACCGCACCGAGCTGGCGAAGCTCTGGTGGGAGCTCGCCGACGCCCACGGTCTGCGCTTCGACGGCGAGCGCCTCGTGGAGGCGATGGAGACCGCGATCGACCTCGCCGACGATCCGCTCCTGAAGGGCGAGATGTACGCGGGCCTCGCGCTGCACTCGACCGGACGCGTCGGGATGTGGCGGACGTACCCGAAAGAGGGCCGGGTCGAGTCGTGGATCGAGCAAGGCATGCAACTCACCTCGCCCGGGAGCACAGGGAGGGCGAAGGCGCTCCTTGCTAGCTCCCTCTGGCCGGGCGGCGGGTCGAAGGCCGAGGCCGTGGAGGCGGCCGCCATCGCAGAGCGGCAGGGCGACGACGACCTGCACGCGGTAGCGCTCATCGCGCTCGCGTTCGAGGCGTCACGCGACGGCGAGTACGACCAGGCGATGACTCACGCCAGTCACTCTCTGGAGCTCGTGGAGAGGGTGAAGGACCCGGACATCGCCGGCGACGCCTACCTTGCCGCGGTCCCCGCGATGTCCCTGCTCGGCCGGTTTAACGAGGCCGAGGTGCTCACCGTCGACTTCAGCAGGATCAGCGACCAGCTGACGCCGCACCACCGCGTGCACGGAATCGCCGTCGCGTGCGAGCTCGAGGAGTTCCGCGGAGGTTGGGACCGCGTCCTCGAGCTGGAGCCCACGGTCCGGGAGCGGGTCGATGCCAACGTCGAGACCCCGTGCGTCCGCAGTGCACGGTCGCTCCTCCTCTGCGCCCTCGCACACGCCTACGCGGGCGACGACGATGGAGCCCGTCGCCTCGAGGAGCGGGCGAGAGAGCTATGGATGGAGGGGCACGGGCTCGTCCTGGGCGGGCCGATCCTGCAGCTGGCGCTCGCGCGGGGCGACCTCGACGAGGTCGCGCGCCAGCTCGACGCGGAGGCTCAGCCCAGGCGGATGACCTGGTTCGCCTCGTCGGTGACCACGGTCTTCGACGGACTCGGAGCGCTCGGGCGCCTCGAGCAGCTCGAGGCGCTGATCGCGGAGTACTCGCGGCCGAACACCCTGCTGGAGCCGTTCGCGGTTCGGGCCCTCGGCCGAGCGAAGGGCGACCCACGGCTGCTCGAGCAGGCGACCGTGCTCTTCAAACGCTTCGGCCTCGACTGGCACGCGGAGCAGACGAGGAAGCTAGTAGCGGAGGCGTGAGCGGCGTTCGTGCCGCTCGAGGGCGAGCTGGACGAGGCGGTCGACGAGCTCCGGGTAGGGGATCCCCGAGGCCTCGAACAGCTTCGCGTAGACGCTCGTCGCGGTGAAGCCCGGGATCGTGTTCAGCTCGTTCAGGAGCACCTCGCCGTCGTCTCGGACGAAGAAGTCCACGCGCGCCATGCCCTCGCACTCGCCGCCGACGAACGCGCGCACGGCGAGCTCCTGCACTCGTTCGATCGTCTCCTGTGGCAGGCGCGGCGGGATCACGAGATCCATCCCGCCGTCGTCGTACTTGGCCGAGAAGTCGTACCAGTCGCTGCCGCCGAAGCCGTGCGAGACGATCTCGCCGGGAAGCGACGCGATCGGCTCCTCGTTGCCGAGCACGCTGCACTCGACCTCGATGCCGGGGACGAACTCCTCGACGAGCACCTTCTCGTCGTGCTGGAACGCGAGCTCGACAGCGGGCGCAAGCTCCTCCTCGGAGAGCACCTTGGAGATGCCAACCGAGGAGCCGAGCCGCGCAGGCTTGACGAAGACCGGGTAGCCGAACGGGTTCTCGGCGGTCTGCCCGTGCCGAAGCGTGATGTTTCGCGTGACCGGAACTCCGCGGTCGCGCATGACCGCCTTGAAGACGTCCTTGTCCATCGCGAGCGCCGAGCCGAGCACGCCCGCGCCCACATACGGCACGCCTGCGAGCTCGAGCAGGCCCTGGACGGTCCCGTCCTCGCCGAACGGCCCATGGAGAACCGGGAAGACGACGTCCACCTCGCCGAGCGCCGCGGGGACCTTCGAGGTCGGGACCGGAAGCGTCTCGGCAGCGCTACGCGCCTCCCCCGTGCCGAGCTCCCAGCGCCCGTCGCGGCCGATCTCGACCGGCACCGTCTCGTAGCGCTCGGGGTCGAGCGCCTCCAGCACCGAGCGCGCCGAGGCGAGCGAGATGTCGTGCTCGCTCGAGCGCCCTCCCAGGAGGACGGCGACACGGATGCGCCGGCTCACGGAGTTGGCGGAGGCGGGCCGGGCACGGTGAAGCTGCCGACGACGATCGTGATCGTCGAGCCCTTCGGCGCCTTGCTCCCTCCGGTCGGCGTCTGCGAGAGGACGATTCCCTCCAGGCCCGGGTCGGTCACGTCCTGCGTCTGGACGCGCACCTTGAAGCCTGCGCTCTGGAGGGTCGAGGTCGCCGAGTCCTGGTCCTGGCTCGTCACGTCCGGAACGGTCGAGCTGGGCGGGCCGTTCGAGACGCTGAGAATGATCGTGGAGTTCGGCGCGGCCGAGCCGGTCGGATCCTGCGCGACGACCTGGTCCTTGGGCGCGTTGCTGTCGACGTTCGCTCGCCTGACGCCGAAGCCTGCGCTCTGCAGCTGCGCGCTCGCGCTCGAGAACGTCAGGCCGACGACGTACGGCACCGAGACCGGCGTCGGCCCGCTCGAGACGTTGATCCGCACGCGGGAGCCCTGGACGACCATCGTGCCTGCCGGCGGATCCTGGCCGGTGACGGTGTTGGGCGGCTTGCCGGAGTGGACCGAGAAGATCTTCGGCACCAGCCCCGCCTCTCTCAGCGCGCCCTCGGCGTCGGTGGCGTCCTTGCCCATCACGTCGGGCACCTGCGACCTTGGGCTTGCCGGACGAGACCGTGATGTCGACGGTGCTGTTCTTGGCTGCGCGGAAGCCTGCGACCGGGCTCTGGTCCATGACGATGTCTGCCATGACGGTGTCGCTCGGCCTGTGGATCACGTGCGCGACGAGGTTGGCCGCCTCGATCTTCGCGACGGCGATTCGACTGGTGGAGGTCGCGGACGTTCGGGACGGCGACCGTTGCGTTCGCGTTCAGCTGGTCCTGGATCTTCGTGTAGGCGAACCAGGCCGCGAGCCCGGCCGCCGCGAGCAGCAGCACGGCCAGGATCCAGGGCCAGATCGGCCGTCGCCGCCTGGGCGGGCCCTCGTAGCCGTAGTAGCCGGCCGGAGGCGTCGCTCCCGGAGGCGTCGTCGCTCCCGTGTCGGCCGGGTCGCGCGATCACGGAGGTCGGCGCCGCTGCCATCACGCCCGCTCCGGCAAGCACCGCGGTCGCCGCGTTCGCCGTCTCATCGCCGACCGGCAGGCCCTCGAGCACTCGGTTGAGGTCGGCGTCCATCTCCTCGGCGCTCTGGTAGCGGTCGGTCGGCTCCTTCGCGAGCGCGCGCAGGACGACCAGGTCGAGGTCGTGCGGCACATCCTCGCGAAGCTCGGACGGCGGCCTCGGGATCGTGGAGAGGTGCTTCATCGCGATCTCGAGCGGCGTGTCTCCGGTGAACGGAACCTGCCCGGTGAGCAGCTCGTAGAGCACGACGCCGACCGAGTAGAGGTCGGACGACTGGTCGACCGGAGCGCCGCGCGCCTGCTCGGGCGAGAGGTACTGCGCCGTGCCGATGATCGAGCCGACCTCGGTCATCTGGCTCGCGCCCGAGCGGGCGATCCCGAAGTCCGTCACCTTCAAGCGGCCCTCGGGCCCGCAGAGCACGTTGTGCGGCTTGATGTCGCGGTGGACGATCCCGTTCCGGTGCGCGAAGCCGACCGCGGCGAGGATCTCGCGGGTGTACTCGATCGCGAGCTTGATCGGCGCGGGCCCGCGGCCGACGATCAGCTCCTTGAGCGAGCGCCCGTCGAGGTACTCCATCGCGATGTAGTAGGTGCCTTCCGCGGTCCCGCGGTCGTAGATCTGGACGATGTTCGGGTGCGAGAGCCCGGCCGCGTTCTTCGCCTCGCGGCGGAAGCGCTCGACGAACTGCTCGTCGGCGGCGTGGCGGTCGTTGAGGATCTTGATCGCGACGCGGCGGCCGAGCTCCTGGTCCTCGGCCAGGTAGACGTCCGCCATCCCGCCCGCGCCGAGCTTGCGGACGATCATGTAGCGCCCGTCGAAGACGGTCCCGATCAGCGTGTCCGTGACGGCCATCTCATTGAGGTTAGGGGTTCGACCTTCCGGCCAGCAGCGCCTGCATGATCTCCTTCGCGATCGGGGCGGCGGTCGTCCCGCCGGTTCCGGTCTGGTTCTGGAGGACGACCGCGACTGCGTAGCGCGGGTTGTCGGCGGGCGCGAACTCGATGAACCAGGTCGTGTTCGGCGTACCAGGCCCCCCGGTCTCGGCGGTGCCTGTCTTGCCCGCGACGCGGACGCCCGGGATCTGCGCGGCGGTGCCGGTGCCGCCGGTGACGACCGCCTGCATCATCTCGTTCAGCGCAGTCGCCGTCGTGGTCTTCATCGCGCGGTGGTACTTGCGCGGTTTCGTGCGGCTGATCACGGTGCCGTCGGGCGCGGTCACCCGGCCGACGACGAACGGCCGCATGACGACTCCGTGGTTGGCGACCCCCGAGGCGACCATCGCCATCTGCAGCGGCGTCACGAGCATCCGCTCCTGGCCGAACGCGAGGCGGCCCGGATCGACCTGGAACTGCGGCTGCGTCGGGTCGAAGAGGCGGCCGTTCTTGTAGAGGCCGCTCGGTGCGCGCTCGTTGCCGGGGGTCTCGAGCGGTGGGTCCTTGTAGAAGCCGTAGCGCTTGGCCGCGTTCAGGATCGACCGCGCGCCGATCGCCTTGCCCACGTCGCAGAAGACGGCGTTGATCGAGTGCTCCAGCGCCTGGAGAAAGTCGACCGGCCCGAAGACCTCGGGGCCGTTCTGGTCGCCGAAGTTCTTGACCTGCTTGCTGTACTCGATGCAGTAGCCGCGGTCGACGAAGCGCGAGTCGGGCGTGTAGCGGCCCGAGTCGAGCGCGGCCGTCGCGGTCACGACCTTGAAGCTCGAGCCCGGGACGAAGAGCCCGTCGGTCGCGCGGTTGACGAGCGGCGAGGTCGGCGTGCACGGCGACGATCTCGCTCTCGTGGTGATGCGACCGAAGTTCGACTCGACCAGGTTCGGATCGTAGGTCGGCCGCGTCGCCATGACGAGCACCGCCCCCGTGCGGATGTCGACGGCTACGGCTGCCCCGCACTTGCCCGTTGAGCGCCGCCATCGCCGTGCGCTGCGCCGAGGGCCGCAGCGTGAGCCACAGCGTGTTGCCCTTGATCGTCGCGCCGCGGAGCTTGTCGAGCGTCCGGTCGATGACGGTCTTGAGGTTCGTGTTCGAGCCCGTCAGGTAGTCGTTCTCCGAGGCTTCGAGCCCGGCCCGCGCCCGCGACTGCGTCGAGTAGCCGACGACGTTCGCGAACAGGGCGCCCTGGGGGTAGCGGCGGAAGTAGAGCGTCTGCCCGCCGACCCGCCTGCGGCGGTTCGTGGCGAGGATCGTCCCGTCGGCGGCGCGAATCAGCCCGCGCTTGATCGAGAACTGCGCGACCCGCTGGATCTCGTTGTCCTGACGGTCGGCGAGCCCGGCTGTCGCCCATGTCTGCCAGTACGTGGTCGCGACGATCAGCGAGGCGATCAGCCCGAGGCCGATGATCGCGAGGCGTGCGATCTGGCGGTTCACAGGCGGGCTGCGTTCGCGCGGTTGGAGACGAGGAGCAGCCCTGCCAGCAGGACGAAGTTCGCGACGACGCTCGAGCCCCCGTAGCTGACGAACGGGAGCGTGATCCCGGTCAGCGGGATCAGGCGCAGGATCCCGCCCACGATCAGGAACGTCTGCAGCGCGAACGCGAACGTCAGGCCGGCGGCGAGGAGCTTCGAGAAGCCGTCCTGGGCCAGCATCGCGATCCGCATGCCCTTCGCGACGAACACCATGTAGACGAGCAGCAGCGCGGCTGCGCCGACGAGCCCGAGCTCCTGGGCGAGCGCCGAGTAGATGAAGTCGGTGTTCAGCGAAGGGATCAGGTCGTGGCCGCCGGTCGTCTTGAACGTCCCCTGGCCGAGCCCGGTGCCGAACCAGTTCCCGTGCGCGAGCGAGTAGAGCGACTTCACGAGCTGGTAGCTGGCGCAGTCCTGCCGCGGGAGCTCCTTCCCGTTGAGCGCGCAGAAGACGGGATGGTCGGTCCAGGGGTGGAGCCAGATCGTGACGCGGTCGCGGACGTGCGGGACGAGGTGATACACGCCGTAGGCTCCGGCGACGAACAGCGCGCCGCCGATCGCGACGAACAGCGCTCGCCCGGTCGCGACGTAGAGCATCGCCAGGAAGATCCCGAAGTAGAGGAGCGCCGAGCCGAGGTCGTTCGTCTCGACGAGGACGAGCATCGCGCAGCCCCAGATCACGAGCAGCGGCCCGAAGTCCTTCGGCCTCCCCTGGGCGAGCACTTCGCGCTTCTCGCGCAGGTAGCCGGCCAGGAAGACGATCAGGAACACCTTCGCCAGCTCGCCCGGCTGGAACTGCAGCGAGCCGAAGTGGACCCAGAGGCGCGCGCCGTTGACCGACTGTCCGATCACCGGGAATGCGGGGAGCACGAGCAGCGCGATCGCGCCGACGCCGAAGAGGTACTTGTAGCTCTCCAGCCGCCGGTAGTCGTGTCGCAGGAGGAACAGCGTCACGACGAGGGCGCCGAGCGCGACCACGATCCACAGGCTCTGGCGGAACGCGTCGGTCGGGTTCAGCCGGTAGATCTCGGTCACGCCGATCGCGGTCAGGAGCGCGGCCATCGGCAGCAGGTACGGGTCGGCGTACGGCACCGTCAGGCGGCAGACCAGATGTGCGGCGAGATAGAGCGCGAAGAAGAACCCCGCGTACGAGAGCGACGCCGTCGAGACGACCGCCTGTCGCGCGATGTAGACGCTCGCGAACCCGATCGCGGTCATCACGCCGACGACGACGAGGTTCACGAGCTCGCGGTTGCGGAGACTCATCTGCCGATCTCCACTTCGTAGTGGTGCACGTCGGCCAGCGCCGAGGACTTGCTGCGCAGGCTGTGGTCGAACAGCTTCTGGCGCTCGGGCTGGCTCAGCTGCGCGGTCAGCACGGGGCTCACGTAGATCGTCCGATAGAGGCGAAGGTTGCCGGCCACGTTCCAGGGGACGCCCTGGTAGACGGCGATGTGGCCGTTCGACTCGGCGCCGACGAAGTGCGAGCGCCAGAGGCCCCAGACGGCGAACGTGAAGGCGAGCAGGACCGCGATGACCGCGAGCGTCGCGAGCAGCACCCGGCCCGCGCGCGGAGCGGGCTCCGGCTCGGGCGGCCTGCCGTTCCGGGCCTCGAGCTGGTCTCCTACGACCGGGATGCCGCCGAGCTCGTCGAGCGTGTCCTCCTCGTCGTCGAGCGGCTCCTGTGGGGCCGGAAGGGTGAGCGTGTGCCCGGCCTCGTCGCCGTCTCCGCCCTCGATCTCGAAGAAGACCACCGTGATGTTGTCCTCGCCGCCGCCGCGGTTGGCCGCGCGCACGAGCCCCTTCGCCGCCGCGCGAAGATCGCCGCGCTTGCGCTCGATCTCGCCGAGGATCTTGTCGTCGGTGACCATCGTCGTCAGCCCGTCCGAGCAGAGCAGGAAGAGGTCGCTCGCTTTCGCCTCGACCGAGAACGTGTCCACGTCGACGGTCGGGTCGGTGCCGAGCGCGCGCGTGACCACCGAGCGCTGCGGGTGCGAGTCGGCCTCTTCCGGCGAGAGCTTGCCGGTGCGCACGAGCTCGGCGACCAGCGAGTGGTCGTCGGTGAGCTGCTCGAGCGCTCCGTCGCGGACGAGGTAGGCGCGCGAGTCGCCGACGTGCCCGATCCAGACCTTGCCGTCCTCGACGAGGGCCGCGGTCATCGTCGTGCCCATCCCCGAGACCGTCGCGTCGTGCGTCTGGCGCAGATAGACGCGGCGGTTGGCCTCCTGGACGAGCGCCTCGACGCGCTCGCGGCCGCTGCCGGCTCCCGCGTTGTCACGGAGAGCCGCCGCGGCGAGGCCGGACGCGACCTCGCCCGCCTGCGCGCCGCCGATCCCGTCCGCGACCGCGAACAGCGGCGGCTCGCAGACGTACGCGTCCTCGTTGTGCCGCCGCCTGCGGCCCGGGTCGGTCGTCGCTGCGCTTCTACCGACTTTCATGCTTCATACCGCAATTCGGTCTCGCCGATCCGGACGACGTCGCCGGGCGACGAGCGCGGTCGGCTCGGTCACGCGCACGCCGTTCAGGTACGTGCCGTTCGTCGAGCCGACGTCCGAGACGAAGACGCCGTCCCGCCTGGGCTCGATCTTCGCGTGCCGCGAGGACGCGTACTCGTCGCGCTCGAGCAGGATGTCGTTCTGCGCGCTGCGCCCGAACGTGAGCGGCGCGGAGTCGAGCTCCCACTCCTCGCCCTCGGCCAGCGCCGGGCTCTTCACCACGATCACGCGGCCAACGTTAAGCGCCGCGGCCTCTCGGAGCGCGGCGGCATCCGACGGCGCGAGCACGAAGCTCTCCTGCGGGAGGCTCACGTCCTTCGCGGCCGTCCGCACGATCCGCCAGATGAACAGGTAGAGGAGGACGAGGAAGAGGATCTTGAGGACGAGCAGCGCCTCCGTGACCGCGATCGACGCGAGCGTCACGACGTCACTCCGTGTCGCGCCGGAAGACGAGCTCGCTCGAGCCGAGCGTGATGCGATCGCCCTGGCGGAGCTTGGCCCGCTTCAGACGGCGCCCGTTTACCTCCATCCCGTTGGTCGAGTTCAGGTCGACGGCCCAGTAGGCAGCGCCTTCGAGGCGCACCTCGGCGTGGCGCCGAGAGACATTCGCGTCCGCGAGCTGGATGTCGCAGTCCTTCGAGCGGCCGATCACCGCCCGGCCGTTCTCCAGCTCGTACTTCGTCCCGTTCACCGTCAGCGTGACCAGCTCGCGGCCGAGGCCCAGCTCCTCGACCGAGACGGCCTCGGTCTCGACCGGCGGCCGGTAGACCATCGTCGCGCCGGGCACGGGCTGCGACTCGGGCTCGCCGGGCTGAGGCGTCGGGCCCTGGACCATCCGCGTCGCGATCCCGAACTCGCCCATGTCGAGGTCCTCGTCGGTCTCGAACACGACCTCCGGAGGAGACAGCAGCTCGTAGCGCTCGCGCTTGGCGTTCTCGGTGATGTACTCCTGCAGCTCGCCGCGGAGCGAGTCCTCGTAGCTCGTGAACTGCTCGTGGTCGGAAGGTGCGAGGTAGACCGTGTACTCGTTGGGCGCGTAGATGCGCGAGACCGAGACGACGCGGTGGTCCTCCATCTCCTTGACGAGCTTGCGCGCGAGCTCGACCGGCTGCACGTGCGTGCGGAACGCACGTCCGAAGACGCCCTCGAAGAGGCCTTCGATCCTTTGCTCGATGTTCCTGAGAACGCTCATCCGGCCGGGTTCTACCCGGGTTGAACTCTAGCTCCGGGCCTTCACGGCCATGACGATGCAGGTCGTCCAGGCCCCGAGGATAAGCGGAATCGCCGCCACTGTCGGTGCGGGCGTCACCGTCAGCACGATGAACGCCGCGCCGAAGCCCGCGATCCACCAGAGCCCGCGGTCGCGCGCGAAGGGAAGCGCGACGGCGACGGCCGCCAGCGCCACGGCCTCGAGGAGGAGCGCCGGGTGGTCGAGGAGCGTCCGCCAGAACGCGACCGCGACGGCGAGCGGATCCTCGCTACCTGCGATCCCGAGGCCTTTCGGCGGCGCGGCGCCGGTGAGCGGGAGCGACGCATGTCGGAGGCCCGCGACGATCGCGGCCAGCAGCACCGCGGCGCCGACCTGGAGCGCGCGGCGGTACGGGCTCCGCACTCCCTGCGCGGCCAGCGGGAGCAGGCCGAGCGCCGCGATCGGCGCGAGCAAGGGACCGAGCGCGAGGACCAGGCCGTCACGGGGAGCGTTCCACGAGAGCGCGAGCCAGACGCACGCAAGCCCCGCGTAGGCGAGCGCGAGCCCCGAGGAGATGTTCCCGAGCGGGAGGATCGGCACGGCGAGCGTGAACGCGAGGCCGAGCCTCGGCCGGTAGAGCGTCAGCGCGAACGCGAGCAGGCCGATCAGCGGGGCGGACGAGGTCGCGAAGAACGGGACGGTCGCGGCGGTCCAGCCTGCGAAGACGCCCGCCGCGGCCGGAGCCGCAAGCTGGCGAGCGACACGGGCGGCGGAGACGTCCCGTCCGCCCGAGCGGCGCTGGATGCGCTCCGCGAACGCGTCGCGCAGCTCGTGTGCGAGCCGGCTCGCCGCGGGTCGTGCGGTCGCGTCGAGATCGAGCATCCGGTTGACGAGAGCGCAGAGGGGCCGCGGCAGGTCCGGACGAACCTGCTCGAGCGGCGCCGCGCCCGTCTCGATCCGGCGCGCGGTCTCGAGCACCGAGCCGTTCCAGAACGGATGCCAGCCCGCGAGGCCCTCCCAGAGCATGACGCCGACCGCCCACACGTCCGCCGAGGGATCGCCCGAATCGCCCTTGAGCCGCTCGGGCGGGACGTAGGCGAGCGTTCCGGGGACGTCGCCCGTGGCCGTCAACGCCTCCTCCTCCGCGAGCTGGGCGAGCCCGAAGTCGAGCAGGCGCACGGAGAGCTCCTCGCCCTCGGCGACGAGGACGTTCGACGGCTTGACGTCGCGGTGGACGATTCCACGCCCGTGCGCGTGCGCGAGCGCCTCGAGCACCTGCGCCGCCGCCTCGACCGTCGCGCGATCGTCGAGCTCGCCGGCGCGGAGGGCCTGCCGCATCGTCTGGCCCGGAACGTACTCGTAGGCGATGTAGACGTTGCGGGAGTCGCGCTCCAGCGCGTAGGCGCGCAGGCAGCGCTCGTGCCGCAATCGTGCCGCCGCGAGCGCCTCCCGCTCGGCGCGCGTTGCAGCCTTGCCCTCGCGCGGGATGATCTTCAGCGCGACGTCGAGGCCGGTCCGCTCGTCGCGCGCGAGCCAGACCGACCCGGAACCGCCGCTGCCGAGCGGGCGCAGGGGCCGATAGTGCTCGGCCACGAGCTCGCTTGGGGAAAGGGCAAGTGCCGCCTCGGCCACGACCCATGACATTTCGCGCAGCCGGCGCGAATCCTCCGCTTCCGATCGGCGGGAATGGACGAGTCGGCCGGGGAACGAGATAGAGTGAGCCGGCTTTTTCCTGCAATTTCAGGCTATGAGCGAGCGCGAACCCGACATCGAGTTCGACTTCTTCGAAGAGGAGCCGCCGACCCAGGAGTCGTCGCGGCCCGAGCCCGAGACCCGTCGCGGAGGTCGCGGTGGGCGCCGCCCGCCGAGCGCCCCGCAGAACCTCACCCCGCTGCTGCGTCTCGTCGGCCTCGTCGCCTTCGCGATCCTGATCATCGTGCTGCTCGTCTTCTGGATCAAGAGCTGCCAGGCGGCGGGCAAGGAGAAGACCTACAAGAGCTACATGTCGAAGGTCTCCGAGGTCGCGGACTCCTCGGAGCAGATCGGCAAACAGCTGAGCGAGGCCCTGCTCGCGCCGGGGGTCAAGCGGGCGCAGCTCCAGCAGCAGATCTCCGGGCTCGCCCGTCGCGAGCAGCTCGACGTCCAGCGCGCGCAGGACATCACGCCGCCCGGCCCGCTCCGTGACGAGCATTCCGCCGTGATCCAGGCGCTGCAGTACCGCGTGAGCGGGCTGACCGGCCTCGCGAACGCGCTTGCGGCGACCGCCGCGACGAAGAACGTCAGCCGCGCGGCCTCGCTGCTCGCGGCGCAGATGCAGCGCCCGCTCGCCAGCGACGTCATCTGGGACGACTCCTTCCGTGCGCCTGCACAGGCCGAGCTCAAGCTGCAGGGGATCACCGGGACGAACGACCAGGGCGGGCCGCTGGTACCCGACTCGAACTTCCTGCAGAACCCGGAGCTGGCGACGACGAGCGCGATGACGCCCGTCCTCGAGAAGCTCCGCGGCGCGGCCACGAGCACCACCGGCGGCCTGCGCGGGACGTCACTCGTCTCGACGAAGGTGCTGCCCTCCGGCAAGGAGCTGAGCACCTCTACAACCAACGACATCATCGTCTCGACCGACCTGGCCTTCCAGGTCACGGTCGAGAACTCGGGCACGGCGCAGGTGCTCGCGGTGCCGGTCACGCTCAGGATCGAGCTGTCGAAGAGCACCATCACGAAGAAGGCGACGATCGACTTCCTGAACCCCGGCGAGACCAAGGTCATCACCTTCCGCGGCATAACGATCACTGACGTTTCCACGCCGGCGACGCTCAAGGTCGAGGTGGCGCCGGTCGCGGGCGAGTCGAACACCAGCAACAACTCGGCCGACTACCCGGTCATCTTCTCGATCGCGTAGTTGGAATGACCGTGTCGTCGGACACCGCGGCGTGGATTGCGATCGGCGCTGCCGCGGTGGCCGTGGTCGCGCTGGTCGTCTGCATCTGGCTCTGGCTGCGGATCCGCAGGCTCCGCATGAGCCAGTCCGTCCTGCTCGGCGGCGGCAAGGGAGACCTCGTCGACTTCGCGGTCTCGCTCCAGGGACGGATCGACGACCTGCACCGCGCGCTCGACGAGGTCGCCGCGGGCCTCGTGCGGGTCGACAGGCGTATCGACGAGTCGGTGCGCAACACGTCGATCATCCGCTACGACGCGTTCGGTTCCAGCGGCGGGTCGCAGTCGGCCTCGCTGGCCGTGCTCGACTCGCAGCGCACGGGAATCGTCGTCAGCGCGATCCAGGGCCGCGACTACGCGCGCATCTACATGAAGGAGCTCGACCGCGGCACGCCGTCCGTTGCGCTCTCGCCCGAGGAAGCGGAGGCGGTAGAGCGCGCCATGTCGCGCTGACGGCACGAAACACCCTGGCTGCTAAATTCGTGCGGATGCAGCAGGTTCTTGTGCTGAATGCGAGCTACGAGCCACTGAACGTCACCACCGTTCGGCGTGCCCACGTGCTCGTGTTCAAGGGCAAGGCCGAGGTGGTCGAGAAGCTCGACGACCCCCTCAGATCCGCGACCGACACGTATCCCAGGCCGCACGTGATCAGGCTCGTCACCTACGTGCGGGTGCCGCGCACGCTGCAGCGGAAGATCTCGCGCCGCGCGCTGTTCGCCCGTGACGGGTGGCGCTGCATGTACTGCGGGACGACGGGCGGTCGGCTGACGCTCGACCACGTGGTGCCCCGCAGCCGCGGCGGCGGGTCGGTCTGGGAGAACGTCGTCACCTCGTGCGCGCCCTGCAACATGCGCAAGGGAAACCGGCTGCCCGAGGAGGTCTCGATGTCGCTGCGCAACAAGCCGCGCCCGCCCGCGCCCGTGCTCTTCATCCACCTCGCGACGCCGAGGATCCCGAACGGCTGGGAGCCGTACCTGAACGGCTTCGGCGCGCGCTCGACCGCGACTGCGTGACGCAAGCGCCTCCCGGCGGCGTACTTCAGCCGTAGCCAAACCGGGAGGACACGATGAAGATCGCTTCGATCGCCGCGCTGGCGGCGCTTCTTGCAACGGCCGTTGCGCTTGCGGGCATCGGCCGGCCGACCGCCGCGCACGGCGCTGCTTCCGGCGACGCGCGCACGATCACCGTCACGGGCAGCGGAACTGCGCGCGGCGTCCCCGACACCGCCGTCTTCTCGTTCGGCGTCGAGACCGAGGGCGCGACGGCACGATCGGCATCCGCGGCGAACGCCGAGGCCATGCGCCGAGTGATCGCAGCGCTCGTCGCCGCCGGCGTCCAGCGTGCCGATCTGCAGACGCAGGACGTCTCCGTGTACCCGAGGCGCGACGACTCGGGGGCGAGCTCAGGGTTCACGGCGAGCGGCTCGGTCTCGGCCACGGTCCGGGACATCACACGTGCCGGGAAGGCGGTCGATGCGGCCGTCGCGGCGGGAGGAAACCAGGTCTCCGGGCCGCAGCTCGAGCGCTCCGACCGCTCCGGGCTCTACCGGCAGGCGCTGCGCTCCGCGTTCGCCGACGCAAAGGCGAAGGCGCAGTCGCTTGCCGAGGAAGCCGGCGCCGAGCTCGGCCAGGTCCAGCGGATCCACGAGGACAGCTCGGCCGCCGAGCCCGTGTACCCGATGGCGATGCGGGCCGAGGCGTCGACGCCGGTCGAGCCTGGCACTCAGGAGGTGCAGGCTGCGGTCACGGTGACGTTCGCGCTCGCCTAAGAAGCGGCGGAAAGGATCCCTAGCCGCGCTCGACCGGCAGGCCGAGCTGCTCCCACTCGCTCCACGAGCCGGGATAGAGCTTGCCCTCGCGTCCCTCGAGCGCGAGGCGGTGGAGCGTGACGCAGGCGGTGACGCCCGAGCCGCAGTAGGCCACGAGCTCGCCCGGCGGCAGCTCGGGGAGCGGCTCGTTCCAGGGCGCGTTCACGGCTCCCGGAATCCGGCCGGGTACCTTGTCGACCGGGTTCGCCTCGCCGCGGTACCGCTCCGAGAGCCGCGCGTCGACGACCACGAGCTCTTCGAGGCGCGAGGCCAGCTCGTCCGCGCCGATCATGTCGCCGCCGCGTGGCCTCGGCTCGAACACGGCCGGCTCGACCTCCTCCTCTCCGGCGCTAAGCGGACCGAGCCAGCCCTCGAGCTCGAGCACCGCGCAGTCGTCGTGGCCGAAGTGGCGCAGCAGCCACCAGAGCCGCTCGGCCCCGCCCATGTTCCCGTACGCGACGACGAAGACGCCCTCGCCGATCCCTGCGCGCGATGCTGCCGCGGCGAAAGCCTCCGCGCCCGGCAGTGGATGACGCCCGGCAGGCCCGGGCGGCGCGGCCAGATCCTCGTCGACGTCGAGAAACGACGCCCCGGGAAGGTGTCCGGCAAGGTAGACCTCTCGCCCGCGCTCCGGGTTGCCGAGTTCCCAGCGGCAGTCGACGAACTGGATGCGAACCGGCACGCGACGAAGCTACCAGTCGTGGTTTTTCCTACCCGGATGTAGGCTCCTGGCTGGCACGCAATCCGCCCGTGCGGTTGCGCCGAGGCAATCGTTGCGGGTCTGGCAGCCGATCTGATGGTGCGAGATGCCTAAGCCGTCTCTCCGAGCGGGCCGTTACATGCCCGGTCTCGACGGCCTGCGCGCGATCGCCGTCCTGGCCGTGATCGTGTACCACCTCGGCTTCGGCTGGGCCTCCGGCGGGATGCTCGGCGTCGGCGTCTTCTTCACGCTCAGCGGCTACCTGATCACCGACGTGCTCCTGTCGCAGTGGTCCGAGGGGCGGCTGCGCCTCGGTGACTTCTGGCTGCGCCGCGCGCGGCGGCTGCTCCCCGCCCTGTTCGTGATGCTGGTCGTCGTCAGCCTGTGGGTGGCGATCGCCGACCGGTCGCGCCTGCACGACCTGCGGTTCGAGGTCGCCTCGGCCGTCGGGTACGTCAACAACTGGTGGCAGATCTTCCATCACCAGTCCTACTTCGCGAGGTTCGGGCCGCCGTCGCCGCTGGGCCACCTGTGGTCGCTCGCGGTCGAGGAGCAGTTCTACTTCATCTGGCCCTTCCTGCTGCTGCTCGGAGTTCGCTTTATCCCCGAGCGCGCCCGCCGCTTCAACATCCGCCCGCACCTGGCGATCGTCACCTTCCTGGTGGCGACCGCGTCCGCAATCGAGATGGCGCTGCTGTACCAGCCCTCGTTCGACGCGTCGCGTATCTACGACGGCACCGACACGAGGGCTTTCGGGCTGCTGTTCGGCGCCGCCCTCGCGATGGTCTGGCCAAGTCGCGCGCTCACGCGGCGCGTGACGCCGACCGCGGTCGCGATCCTCGACGTGCTCGGAGTGGTCGGCCTGATCACGATCGCCGTTCTCGTCTGGCGCACGACCCAGTACTCCGCGTTCGTCTACCAGGGTGGGATCGTGCTCCTGTCGCTCGCGACGGTGCTGGTGGTGGCCGTCTGCGCCCATCCGGCGACCAGGGTGGGCCACGTCCTCGGGCTGAACCCTCTGCGCTGGGTCGGCGTGCGCTCGTACGGCATCTACCTCTGGCACCAGCCGATCATCGTCCTCACGACCCCGGCGCTCGCCCACGGCCACGATCCGATCCGTGTCACGGCTCAGGTGGCGGCGACGTTCGTCGTGGCCGCGCTCTCGTGGCGCTACGTCGAGGAGCCCGTGCGCCGCGGCGCTCTCGGACGGGTGTGGAAGAAGTTCAGGTCGGAAGGCTGGCGCCCGTGGGCTCTCTCGCGCGAGACCCGCGTGGCGCTCGTGGCGGCGACCGTCGCGCTGGTCCTCGCCTCGGTCGCCCTGGCCGGCGTCAGGCCGCCGGGCGTCTCGAGCTCGGCCTCGGGGCAGATGCTCGCTGCGGTCGGCTCGGTTCAGTCGGCGCCGCTAGCGGCAGACGGCCCCGCGGTCCAGACGGTCAGCCCGACCGGCGGAAAGCTGCACACGTCGTGCCGGGGCGTCGTGCACATCGGCGACTCGACGTCGGAGGGCCTGAACTCGCCGCGGTACCTGCCCGACCCGCATCAGCGGATGAACGCCCAGTACGGCCGCGTCGGGGTTGCCAGACGCCACTTCGAGATCGCCGGCGCGACGTCGATCGTGGAGACGCTTCCGGGCGGGGCGAACGCGTTCGAGGTGGCCCAGAAGCGTGTGCGCAAGGGCTATCGCGGCTGCTGGGTGCTCGCGCTCGGGACAAACGACACCGCGGACGTCTCCGTCGGCTCGGGCGTGAGCCGCGACACGCGGATCCGGCGGATGATGTACGTGCTCAGCGACTTCCGCGTGCTCTGGGTGAACGTGAAGTCGCTACGGCCCGACGGGCCGTACTCGGGGACGAACATGCGGCTCTGGAACCAGGCGCTGAAGCGCGCGTGCTCGGACTATCCGAACATGCGCATCTACGACTGGGCCTCGGCGGTCAGGAACAGCTGGTTCATCCCGGACGGGATCCACTACTACTCGCAGGGCTACGCATCACGCGCCTACCTGATCGCCAACGCCCTCGCGAAGGCGTTCCCGCGCGGCAAGGATCCGAGCGGCGGTTGCATGGTCCGGACCAAGTCGCTCTCGGTGACCGTTCGCAAGTAACAGACTGTTACTTGCTCAGTTGAACGCGCTGCGGAAGACGGCCGGCCGTAACCCGATCGGACGCTTGCAGCGCGCGCACCAGCTCTTGCTCGAGCCTTTCTGCTCCGAGCGCTCCCGAAGCAGCGGCTTCTCACAGGTGCATTGCTCGTTGCTCTTCATGCGGCCTCCTCGATCGACTTTGGTGCCCGGACCGGACGGCGGTCGTGCGTGTGGCCGAGCAGGTGGCTGTGCGCTTCGGTGCCGTAGCCGCCGGGGACGGGGATGTAGAACTCGGGGTAGCCCCACATGCCGTGCTCGGACACGTCCAGGCCGGCGGTCTCCGTCTCCTCCTCGACGCGGATTCCCCACAGGCGCTTCATGACCCAGAGGCATCCGAACGAGGCGGAGAACGTGAACGCGCCGACTGCTGCGAGCCCGATTAGCTGCACCCAGACCTGGTGCAGCGAGCCCGTGTAGACGAACCCTCCCTGTCCCGTGTTCAGCGTCGACGCGAGCGCCGGCACGGCGAACAGCCCCGTGGCCACGGTTCCCCAGATCCCCGAGATGCCGTGCACGGAGACGGCTCCGATCGGGTCGTCGATCCCGATCCGCTCGACCGCGAGCACGCCGACGACCGCGATCACGCCGGAGACGAGCCCGATCACGACGGCGGCCCACGGGGCGACGAAGCCCGAGGCGGCGGTGACCGCCACGAGGGCGGCAAGCACGCCGTTCAGGATCATCGAGATGTCCGGCTTGCGGAGCACGATCCACGCGGTGATCGCGCCGCTGACCCCGCCGGCCGCGGCGGCGAGGTTCGTCGTCAGCGCGACATACGCGAAGAAGCCGACCTTGTTACCGGTGACCACCGCGAGCGTCGAGCCCGGGTTGAAGCCGAACCAGCCGAACCAGAGGATGAACGTCCCGAGGACGGCGTACGGGATGTTGTGTCCGGGGATCGGGTTCGCGCGGCCGCCCTCGAACTTCCCGATGCGCGAGCCGAGCAGCAGCGCGCCGGCCAGCGCCGCGAGTGCGCCCTGGTAGTGGACGACGGTCGACCCGGCGAAGTCCTGCATCCCGAGGCCGAACAGCCAACCGCCGCCCCAGATCCAGTGCGACGTGATCGAGTAGATGATCGTGAAGATCGCGCCGAAGACGAAGTAGACCCAGAGCTTCGCCCGCTCGGCCATGGCTCCCCAGACGATCGCCAGGGACACGCCCGCGAAGACGACCTCGAACATGTAGCCGCCCGCGGCCGGGATGGTCGTGAAGAACGAGTACGGCGCCTTGCCGATCGCCAGCATCGAGTCGACCGAGGGCACGAAGCCGTGGGTTCCGATCAGCGAGCCGCCGTCGCCGAAGGCGATCCCGAACCCGACCGCCCAGTAGACGAGCGAGCAGACGGCGAAGATGAGGACGTTCTTGCCCGCGATGTGCGCGGCGTTCTTCATCCGCGTCAGACCTGCCTCGAGGAAGGCGAAGCCTGCCTGCATGAACATCACGAGCACTGCGGCGACGACGACCCAGAGCGTGTTCGCCGCGATGAGGAGGTCGCTGTTCTTCATGCTGCCTCCGAGCGCTCGAGTGGAAGGCCGGTGCGGTTGTGGGTGACGTTGTAGACGGGTGTCGTCCAGACGAGGCCGTCGCCGGAGTCGTTGCCGCTGCGGGCCGCGTCGGCGATCGTCAATGCGGTCTCGCCCGCGAGCTCGTCCGCCACCACGAATGTGAGCAGCGCCTTCGGCAGGAAGCGCGACTCGAACACGCGTCCCCGGTACTCGTGCGTGATCCCGCGCTCGCGGCCGTGCCCGACGGCCTCGACGACGGTCACGCCCACGTGCCCGGTCCGCTCCTCCACCGCGTCGATCACGAGCTCGATGCGCTCGCGCAGGACGACCGCCTCGACCTTGGTCATGTCACCACCTCGCTTCGTCGTTCCAGCAGGACAACGTCTCTCCATGCGCCGTGGAGCCGCCCGATCCGCTCGCGCAGGCCGACGACGCGGAAGCCGAAGCGCCTCAACAGGGCGAGGCTCGGCTCGTTCTCCGGGAACACGCCTGCCTGCAGCGTCCAGATGCCGCCGCGCTCGGAGCTCTCGATGCTCGCGGCCAGCAGCGCGGCGCCAACGCCTTCGCCCCGAGAGCCCTCGGCCACGTAGACGGTTCCCTCGGCAACGCCCGCGTAGCACGGCCGCTGCGAGACCGGCGTGAGTGCGGCCCAGCCGACAACCTGTCCGTCTGTGACCGCGGCGAACCGGTGCACCGGAAGGTGCGCCTCATCCCAGGCCTCCCACGAGGGCACCTCGGTCTCGAAGGTCGCGTTCCCGGTCGCGATCCCCTCGGCGTAGATCCGCGAGACCTCGGGCCAGTCGCCCGGCCCGAGGTCTCTGAGCTCGGCGGCGGTTCCGATCACTAGCAGTCGTAGTAGAGGGCGAACTCGGCCGGGTGCGGCCGCAACCGCACGACGTCGACCTCGTTGGCCCGCTTGTAGTCGATCCAGGTGCGGATCAGCTCCTCCGAGAAGACGCCGCCCTCGAGCAGGAACTCGTGGTCTCTCTCGAGCGCGTCGAGCGCCTCGGCCAGAGAGCCCGGCACCTGGGCCACGCCGCGGTCCTCCTCGAAGAGATCCCAGTCCGCGGGCTCGCCTGCGTCGAGCCCCTTCTGGATCCCGTCGATGCCGGCCATCAGCATCGCCGAGAACGCGAGATAGGGATTCGCGGCAGCGTCGGGGCAGCGGAACTCGATCCGCTTCGCCTTCGGCGACTCCGAGTACATCGGGATGCGGATGCACGCCGAGCGGTTCCGCTGCGAGTAGACGAGGTTGACCGGAGCCTCGAAGCCGGGCACGAGCCGCCGGTACGAGTTCGTCGTCGGCGCGCAGAACGCGAGCAGCGCGGGCGCGTGTGCCAGCAGGCCGCCAACGTAGGCGCGTGCGAGCTGCGAGAGCCCCGCGTAGCCCGAGCGGTCCGCCATCAGCGGCGTGCCCTCCTTCCAGAGGGACTGGTGCGTGTGCATGCCCGAGCCGTTGTCGCCGTAGAGCGGCTTCGGCATGAACGTCACCGTCTTGCCGGCGGCGCGCGCGACGTTCTTGACGACGTACTTGTAGGTCATGACCTGGTCGGCCATCCGCGTCAGCGACTGGTAGCGGAGGTCGATCTCGCACTGCCCACCGGAGGCGACCTCGTGGTGGTGGAACTCGCACGGGATGCCGAGCCGCTCGAGCGTCAGCACCATCGCCGTCCGCAGGTCGTGCAGCGTGTCGTGCGGAGCCGGCGGGAAGTAGCCCTCCTTCGGCCGGACCGTGTAGCCGAGCCCCGGCTCGCCGGAGTTCCAGTGGCCCTCGGCGGAGTCGATCGCGTAGTGCGAGCGGTGGTCGGCCAGCTCGTACGAGACCGAGTCGAGCACGAAGAACTCGCACTCCGGGCCGAAGTAGGCCGTGTCGGCGATGCCGGTCTCGGTCAGGTACTGCTCGGCCCGGCGGGCGATCAGCCGCGGATCCTTGGCGTAGCCCTCCTTCGTGAGCGGGTCGGCGATCTCGCAGACGAGCGAGAGCGTCGGCGCCTCGGTGAACGGGTCGAGCACGGCGCTGGCGGGGTCGGGCATCAGCAACATGTCCGACTCGGCGATGCTCTGCCAGCCGCGGATGGAGGAGCCGTCGAAGCCGAGCCCCTCGTCGAACGCGGACTCGTCGAAGGCCGTGATCGGCAGCGTCACGTGCTGCCAGGTGCCGAGCAGGTCGCAGAACTTCAGGTCGACCATCTGGGCCTGGGTTTCGCCTGCCCATTCGAGCGCTTCCTTCGGCGCCGGCTTCTCCGCGGAGCCGTTCGCCAGGTAGTGCTTCGTCTCTTCCGCCGCCATGCTCACTCCTTTCGGACCAAACAAAAAGGGCCCAGGACTCTGCAGTCCTGAGGCCCCAATGCCTCCGCGCCTGCCTTCCGCGGCCGACGCTGCAGCCCAGAGTAGTGGAGAGCGCGGATGCTGTCCAGGGCCGTTGCGGACTTCGTAATGCGCCGCTACCCTCGGGCGGCGATGTTGCTCCTCGGCTGACTCCGGTTTCTGCGCGCGCCGCCTCTCAGGCGAGCGCGCACTGTCCGTGTCCCGTCGAGTTGGAGCAACTGATGAAAGCCCTGGAAGTCGACAACTTGCGCAAGGAGTTCGTCCGCCGTGACGGCCGCCGCGGCAAGAAGCGTGTGACCGCGCTCGGCGGCGTGAGCTTCGAGGTCGAGCGCGGCGAGTGCGTCGCGGTGCTCGGGCAGAACGGCTCGGGCAAGTCGACGCTCGTCCGGCTGCTCTCGACGCTGCTCATCCCTGACGGCGGCAGCGCCCGCGTCTTCGGGCACGACGCATTTCGCGAGACGCGGGCCGTCCGCCAGATGGTCAACCGGGTCTCGGTCGAGGCCTCCTTCTTCAAGAAGATGTCCGCGGTCGAGAACCTGAGCTACGCGGCGCGCTTCTACGGCATGCGCGCCTCGGAGACGCGCGACTCGATTCCGGAGATCCTGAGGCGGGTCGGCTTCCCCGAAGACCGCAGCGGCGATCCGATGGAGGGCCTGTCGCGGGGGATGCAGCAGAAGGTCGCGCTCGCGCGTGCGCTGCTGACCGCGCCGATCCTGCTCCTGCTCGACGAGCCGACCACGGGTCTCGACCCGCGCTCCAAGCAGGAGGTGCAGACGTTCATCCGCGAGATGCGCGCCGAGCACGACGCGTCGGTTCTGCTCTGCACGCATGACCTCGCCGAGGCCGAGGCCCTCGCGGACCGGGTCGGGATCCTGGACAACGGCGAGCTGCTCTGCCTCGAGCCCGCCGATCAGCTGAAGGCGCGCTACAACGCCGAGACGCTCGAGGAGGCGTTCTTCGCGGCGAGCGGCCACGCGTTCGAGAACGGAGAGGAGGGCAACAGATGAGAACCATGAGCCTCGCCCTGCGCCACGAGCTGATCGGGCTCGGCGGCGTCGTCGAGCGCAACATCTACCTCGTCAAGCGCTATATCTGGTGGGACGTCGCCTTCTTCATCTGGACGGTCGCGAACACGCTCACGATCGTCTTCATCGCCGAGGGCATCCCGGCGATGGGCGGCAAGGTGGACGTCAACGAGCTGACGACGATCCTGCTGGTCGGCGCCGTCATCTGGGCCTACCTCGGGATCATCTTCGAGATCCTCACCGAGACGGTCGCCTGGGAGCGCTGGGAGGGGACGATCGAGTACACGTTCATGGCCCCGCTCTCGCGCCCGACGCACCTGCTCGGAATGGGGATCTTCGCGATCGGCTACGGCGTCGTTCGCGCCGTCCTGCTGTTCGGCGCCGTCGCCGCGTTCTTCAGCCTGAACCTTCCCGACGCGAACTACGCGGCGGCGCTCGTGCTGCTGATGATCGCCTCGATCTCGTTCATCGGGATCGGGATGATGACGGCCGTCCTCCCGCTGATCTCCCCGGAGAAGGGGACACAGCTCGGGTTCGTCGCGCAGGGGCTTCTGCTCGTCGTCTCGGGCGTCTACTACCCGGTCTCGGTGCTGCCGGGCTGGATGCAGGCGCTGGCGAAGATCTCGCCGGCGACCTACGCGCTCGAGGGCTGCCGCGCGGCGATCCTCGACGGCGCCGGCCTGAGCGACCTCTGGGGCGACATCTGGCCGCTGATCGTGATCGGCATCGTCTCGGTGCCGCTCGGGCTCTGGACCTTCCGCAGGGGTGAGCACTACGCGAAGAAGCACGGGAAGCTGAAGCGGTCGGGATGAGGCGGCTCCCGGCCACCACGGTCTTCTACGGCCTCGAGTTCCTTCTCTCGATGCCCACGTGGGTCGTGGTCGCCGTCTACCTGGTCCAGGACCTGCGCCTCTCGCCGCTTCAGCTCGTCCTCATGGGGACGGCGATGGAGGCGGCCGTGTTCCTCTTCGAGATCCCGACCGGCGTCGTCGCGGACACGTACGGCCGCCGGCTTTCGCTCGTGATCGGCTACCTCGGAATGGGTACGACCTGGCTGCTGGTTGGCGTCGCATCCGCGCCCTGGCTCGTGATCGCGCTCTGGGCGCTCTGGGGCCTCTCCTACACGTTCACGAGCGGCTCGTACGAGGCCTGGATCACGGACGAGGTCGGCGCCGAGAACGTCGGCCCGATCTTCCTGCGCGGCGCCCGGGTCGCCTACGCGGGCTCGTTCGCCGGTCTCGTTCTGCTCGTCGGGCTGGGGACGGCCTCGCTGCGCGCCGCCGTCATCGCGGGCGGCGCGATCACGCTGCTCTCCGGGCTCGCCTGCATCGTCCTCATGCCCGAGACCGGCTTCGTACGCCACCCGGGCGAGCACCGCGCCTCTGCGCTGGCGCAGCTGCGGACGACCGCCGTGAGCGGCGGCCGGTTCGCCTGGGCTCGGCCGATCGTGATGACGCTGATCGCCGTCGAGCTGTTCCTGGGCGCGTCGAGCGAGTCGTTCGACAGGCTCAAGGAGGCGCACTTTCTTCGGAACATCGGGCTACCGGCTCTCGGCGATCTCGAGCCGGTGGTCTGGTTCGGCATCTTCGCGCTCGTGACGATGGTGCTCGGCTTCTTCGCCGTCGGCCGCCTGCTGAAGCGGTACGAGCGCACGGGCACGCAGGGCGTCGCGCGGACGCTTTTCTCGCTCACGCTGATCCTGTTCGTCGCGCAGCTCACGTTCGCGCTCACGGGCTCGACGTGGGTCGCGATCGCCGCGACGCTCACGGTCTCGCTCGCCCGCGGCCTGAGCGGCCCGCTCTACATGACGTGGCTCAACGAACAGATCACCGACTCGAGCGTGCGGGCGACCGTGATCTCGCTCAGCGGTCAGGCGAACGCCGTCGGCCAGGCGGCCGGCGGGCCGGTGCTCGGCGGGATCGGAAACGTCTGGGGAATCCCGGCGGCGCTCGGCGCGGGTGCGCTTGTCATCAGCCCGGCGCTTGCGCTGTACGGGCGCGCGATGCGCCACGAAGGGCGTGAGCCCGAGCTCGGGGAGCTGACGCCAACGTCGGACCCATTAGTTAGTCTGTGACCGGTTCGTAGGCGACGAGGCCTCGGACGCCTGGGCGTCCGGGGCTTCTGTGTTTGAAGGGAGGAACGAGCGTGGCGCAGGTCGAGAGCAAGCCGAGGGCGACGAGCGATCCGAAGGCTCGGAAGGACGTCCTGACGAGGATTCAGGAGGAAAAGATCGAGTTCCTGCTCCTCTGGTTCACGGACATCGAGGGGCATCTGAAGAGCTTCGCGGTCACGCCGAGCGAGATCGAGGCCGCGCTCGACGACGGGATGGGCTTCGACGGCTCGTCGATCACGGGCTTCAACGCGATCGAGGAGTCGGACATGGTCGCGATCCCCGACCCCGAGACATTCACGCCGATGCCGTGGAAAGAGGGCGAGACGAGGGTCGCGCGGATGATCTGCGACGTCGTCACGCCGGACGGGCAGCCGTACGAGGGCGACCCGCGCTACGTCCTCCGCCGTGCGCTCGACCGCATGGCCTCGATGGGCTTCGACACGTTCAACGTCGGGCCGGAGCTCGAGTACTTCCTCTTCAAGGACGACCGCGGCACCGAGACGCTCGACGAGGGCGGCTACTTCGCGATGACGACGATGGACGCCGCGAGCGAGCTGCGCCAGGAGACCGTGCGCGCGCTCGAGACCGTCGGGATCCCGATCGAGTACGTGCACCACGAGGTCGGCCCCTCCCAGCACGAGATCGACATGCGCTTCGCGCCGGCGCTGACGATGGCCGACCACACGGTCACGTACCGGCTGATCGTCAAGGAGATCGCCAAGAAGGCCGGCTACCACGCGACGTTCATGCCGAAGCCGATCTTCGGCGAGAACGGCTCCGGGATGCACACGCACCAGTCGCTCTTCACCGAGGGCCGCAACGCGTTCTTCGACGGGGACGACGAGTGGCATCTCTCCGCGGTGGGCAAGGCGTTCATCGCGGGCCAGTTGCGCCACGCGCGCGAGATCTCCGCGGTCTTCGCGCAGTGGGTCAATTCCTACAAGCGTCTGGTGCCCGGCTACGAGGCTCCGGTCTACGTGGCCTGGTCGCAGCGCAACCGCTCGGCGCTGATCCGGATCCCGCTCTACAAGCCGGGCTCGGAGCAGGCGACCCGCGCGGAGATCCGCTGCCCCGACCCGGCCTGCAACCCGTACCTGACCTTCGCGACGCTGCTTCATGCGGGTCTCGAGGGGATCGAGCGCGGCTACGAGCTCCCTGCGCCGATGGAGACGAACCTCTACCACCTGACGCCGGAGCAGCGTCGCGAGCGCGGCATCGTCTCGCTGCCCGAGACGCTCGGCGAGGCGATCGACGAGCTGGCGCAGTCGGAGCTGGTGCGAACCGCGCTCGGGCCGCACATCTTCGAGCGCTACGTCGAGCTCAAGCGGAAGGAGTGGGACGACTACCGCGTGCAGCTCACCGACTGGGAGAAAGACCGCTACCTCTCGGTGCTCTAACGGCCGCACCGGCAAAGCCGGCACGGCCTCTCATGGTCGGCGTCGCAAGCGAGCGCCTTAACGGCCGACCCGGCAAAGCCGGCACGGCCTCTCATGGTCGGCGTCGCAAGCGAGCGCCTTAACGGCCGACCCGGCAGAGCCGGCATGGTCGGCGTCGCAAGCGAGCGCTCAACGGCCGCACCGGCAAAGCCGGCACGGCCTCTCATGGTCGGCGTCGCAAGCGAGCGCCTTCGGGCGTAGCTCGGGGCGCAGAAGACACGGTGCAGAACGACCGCGAGCTGCGGAAAAATCCAGCAGCTCGCAGTCGGCCGTCAGTTTGATCTCGACTGCCGCAGAGCAGCGAGACCGAAAGTCATTCTTTCACGTCGAGCTAGAGGAAGCTGCCGAGAGCGTCGCGCTCGACGCTCAGCTCGACGACGCCGGTCGTCTCGTCGATCTCCTCGATCGTCTCGGCTGGCACTAGGTGGCGCCTGTGCGCGAAGAAGAGCCCCTTGCGGCGGACGGAGAGCGCATCGGGAAGGTCCGGCTCGGTCCCGTACATCGGGCACTCGACCAGCCCGACGACCCGGCCGCGCGAATCGGCCACGACGTACCCGGGCGTGTCGAGGAGCCTTGAGGTCGGTACCGACATCCTGGAGCCACGCTATCCGGCCGCTGCAAGGGGAAATCGGGTCCCGCGTAAGGCTTCTGTAAGCGGCCTAGGGCTTGCCGGTCATGAAGAACCAGGCGACGGCGAGCGCGAGCAGGTAGATGCTCGCCAGGATCGGCACCGCGAGGAGGACGCGGCCCTTGCGGATGGAGATCCACGCCAGGATCCCGACGATGATCAGGAGCAGGGCGCCGGGCTCGGAGACGATGAAGCCGACGCCGACCCAACCTGGCGTGTCTGCGCCGTCGGGGAACTCCTTGTCGACGATCAAGGCGGCGCCGGCCCGCATCAGGATGAAGGCCGGCAGGATCCCCAGGAGCCAGGTGCCCACCACGACCCGTGCGAGCAGCGCCGAGTTGCCGGGGCTGCGGCGGCTCGCGTAGCCGGCGATCGCGACGGTCGCGGTCGCTCCGAACAGCACGGTCGCCCCGAAGACGTGCAGGAAGAGCGGCAGGTCGAAGCTGTCGGGTCGGAGAGCCGCGAGCATCAGGCGCCCGGCTTCCAGATCATGAGCGCGAGGACGGCGATCAGGAGGAGGCCGCTTCCGTAGCTCAGCACGAGCGCGGCCGGATCGCGCACGCGGCCTAGGAGCTCGGCGCTCGGCTCGTCTCCCGATGCGACGAGCTCCTGGGCGAACTTCGCGGTCTCCGCGTCTCGCCGGCCGCCCATCGCGCCCATGGCCGATGAGGCGATCAGAAGCACGATCGCCGCGATCACCCAGCCCTCGCCGTAGCTGTAGTCGAAGGGCGCTTTGTGGACCAGCCAGAGGCCGAAGATGAACGCGAGCAGCGCGCCGATCGTGAGCGCGACGACCGCGATCCGGATCAGGCCGAAGAGGAGGACGACCTCGCTCGGCCTCCGGTCGCGCCGGGCCGCAACGAAGTTCAGCGTTGCCGCCACGACGCCCCCACCGATCATCAGGAACGCTCCCGTGACATGGAAGACGAGCAGCCAGTCGTACAGATCCACGGCGCAACCTTAAGGTCTCGGCCGCTCCTACAATCGGAAAGGTGGACGAGACTGCCCGTCATCTGCGCCTCCTGACGCAGACCATTGCCGTCGTCAACTCGAGCCTCGACCTGGAAGAGGTGCTCGCGCTGGTCGCGCGCGAGGTCGCGGACGCCCTCGGCGCCGACGCGTGCTTCGTCTATCTCTACGACGAGCAGGCCGTCCGAGCTCGTTCTGCGGGCGACGCACGGCACGCGGGTCGAGGAGATGACCGGCCGTCCGCGGATGCGTCCGGGCGAGGGGATCACGGGCGCGGCCGCAGCCGCTCGCGAGCCGGTGATGATCCCGGCCGAGGCGCACCTCGACGAGCGGTTCAAGGCGTTCCCGAACCTGCCGGAGGACGAGTACGAGTCGATCCTCGCGGTGCCGATCCTCGCCAGGGACAAGCTCGAGGGCGCGCTGAACGTCCGCACGCGAGAGCCGCGCGAGTTCTCGCCGGCCGAGATCGACCTTCTGGTCGCGATCGCCGGCGCAGGTCGCGCAGTCGATCGAGCACGCGAAGCTCTACGCCCAGGCGCAGCGGAGGGTCGGCGAGCTGGAGGCCCTCGCGCGCATCTCCGAGGCGGTCTCGGAGTCGCTCTACCTGGAGGAGTCGCTGGAGCGAATCGTCGAGGCGACGGTCGACGCGCTCGACGCCACGGGAGCGGCGCTGGTGCTCGAGGACGGCGAGGTCGTGTGGCCGGAGGGCCAGGCGGGCAGGCACGCGGTGCGGGTTCCGCTGCGCTGGAAGGGGCGGCAGATCGGCGAGCTCGTCTGCGATCGCGACACGCCGTTCACCGGCGAGGACCGCGCGCTGCTCGGCTCGATCGCGAGCCACGCGGCGGTCGCGCTCGAGCACGGGCGGGCGGTGCTGCGCGGCGTGCTCGCCCAGGAGATCCACCACCGGGTCAAGAACAACCTGCAGACGGTTGCGTCTCTGTTGCGCCTACAGGCGCGGACCGACGGCGTGGACGCGCACAAGGCGCTGAACGACTCGGTCAACCGAATCCTCGCGATCGCGGCCGTGCACGAGGTGCTCACCGAGCGGCGCGAGGAGGACGTCGAGCTCGGCGAGCTGCTCGATCGGTTGCGCGCGATGCTCGTCCAGGGCCTTGGCGCTTCGAAGACGATCGAGGCCGCGCTCGAGCCGGTGTCGCTGGCCGGCGATCGGGCCACTGCGCTCGCGCTCGTCTTCTCCGAGCTGCTCCAGAACGCACTCGAGCACGGCGGGCCAGTCGGTGCGCGTGGAGCTTGCGCGGCGCGACGGCGAAGTGGCGCTCACGATCGCGGACGACGGGGTCGGGGTGGAGGGCGAGCCGGTCTCGGGGACCGGGCTCTCCATCGTGCGCGCGCTCGTCCGCGACGAGCTCGGCGGGACGCTCGAGCTCGACTCGAACGGCGGCCTGCGGGCCGAGGTGGTCTTCCCGGTCACCTGAGCCGCGCCGGCCGCGAGGAGTCACGCTTTCGTCACAGGTGCGGCACAGACAAGCGCGCGCGTTCGGGGCTAGGCTGACGCCTGAGCAGGGGGAGGGTCGGGACCCGCAGTCAGACGCGCGCGCGAGAACATTCACTAGCCTCCCCCGCTATGAGCTACCGCATCTTCGATGCATCCGAGATCCAGGAACGGCGCAAGCCGGTCGCCGCAGAGCTCGGCGCGCGCGCGATCAAGGTGAACCAGTTCGACTCCCAGCCGGGCCAGGCCGGAAAGGAGCACGACGAGGTCGAGTCCGGCCAGGAGGAGATCTACGTGCCGGTCCGCGGCAGCCGGCGTGCTTCGCATCGGCGACGAGGAGATAAAGCTCGAGCCCGGCCGGTTCGTGCTCGTGGAGCCCGAGGCGACGCGCCAGGTCGTCGCCGGCGAGGACGGGCTGTCGTACGTCGTCGTCGGCGCAGTCGTGAGCTAGGGCGTCCGCTCGAGGACGGCCAGCCGCCAGATGCGGCCCGAGTGCTCGTACACCGGCGTCAGCCCGTGCGAGCGCGCGGCGCCGATGATCGTCTCCGGCGGATGCACGTACGACTCGAACTGGAGGATCAGCCGGAAGAAGACATTCGCAACTCGCGTTCCCAGCCGTGTCCACCACGTGCTGCGCGGGAAGGTGAGCGCGAGAACGCGCTGCGCGTGCCCGGCGGCGGCTCCGACGAGCGCCTCGGGGTCCGGGTAGCAGCAGACGACGCGGTGCATGACGACGACGTCGGCCGGCACGGTGACCGCCTCGTCCTCCACGAAGTCGCCGTAGCGGCGATCGATCCGCCCCGCGAGCCCGGCCTCGGCCACGAGCTTCCCACCTTCCTCGTCGTAGCCGTGCGAGAGCTCGACGTTCGTGGCTCGCGAGGCGCCGCGCTTTAGCAGCTCGACCTCGATCGCGCCAACCCCGCCGCCGATCTCCAGCACCTCCGCAGCCTTCGACGCCCCGCGCGGCCACCTCGTTCACCATCCGCTGCGCGGTCGAGTCGAGGCCTTTCCGCCGGTAGCGGCGGGCATCGCGCCGCGCGGTGCGCGCCCCGAAGGCCCGCTCGTAGCCGCGCGCGCAGCAGTTGCTCACGCCCGGGGAGTCTACGATCAGTCGATGAGGATCCTGGTCGCCGAGGACGAGACCATCATCCGCCTCGACCTGAAGGAGCTGCTCGAGCGCTCGGGCTTCGAGGTCTGCGCCGAGGCCAAGGACGGCGTCGAGGCGGTCGAGCTCGCCCAGAGCGAGCAGCCCGACCTGGCGGTGCTCGACGTGAAGATGCCGCGGCTGGACGGGATCGAGGCCGCGCGGCGGATCCTGGACGAGCGGCCGATCCCGATCGTGATGGTGACCGCATACGGCCAGGAAGAGCTCGTCTCGCGGGCGGTCGAGGCCGGCGTCTTCGGCTACCTGGTGAAGCCGTTCCGTGAGCAGGATCTGCTCCCGGCGATCCGGACCGCCTGCGCGAGACACGAGGAGCTGGCCGCGTTGCGCGAGCAGGCCGACTCGCTCGCGGAGGCCCTCGTCGCGCGCAAGGCGATCGAGCGCGCGAAGGGACTGCTGATGGAGCGGGAAGGCTTGACGGAGCAGGAGGCGTTCGCGCGGCTGCGGAAGGCGAGCCAGGTCTCCGGCCGTCCGATGCGCGTCGTGGCCGAGGCCCTGATCGCGACGTTCGACGAGAGCTCTGCCTAGCGGCGCTCGAACAGCTCTTCCCAGCGGGCGAGCAACGACTGCAGCTCGTCGCGCGCCCGGCGGTGCTCGGCGAGCGTCTCGACGTTCGACCAGTCCTCCGAAAGCTCCCGCTCGAGCTGCGCGACCGTCTCCTCGCGCGAGGCGATCTCGACCTCGATCTGCTCGAGCTCGGCCGACTTGGCGCGCTTGACCGGCGCCGGCTTGGGCCTCGCGCGCTTCTTCGGCGCCGCAGGCTCCTTCGGCGGCGCCTCCCGCTCGGCGCGAAGGCGTGCGTACTCGGCCCAGCCGCCCTCGTACGAGTTGACGTCGTGGTCTTCGATCGCGAGCAGCCGCTCGGCCACTGCGTCCAGCAGCGCACGGTCGTGAGAGACGAGAAGAACCGTTCCGGGAAACGCGTCGAGCGCCCCCTCGAGCGCCTCGCGGCTCTCGAGGTCGAGGTGGTTCGTCGGCTCGTCGAGGACGAGGAAGTTCGCGCCTGAAGCAACCACCAGCGCGAGCGCGAGCCGGCGCCGCTCGCCACCCGAAAGCGCCACAACCGGCTTCTCGTGTGCCTCCCAGCCCGAGAAGAGGAAGCGTCCGAGGAGCGACTGGGCCTGCGGCCGCGGCAGCCCGGTCGCGCGCTGCGCGCAGTCGAGCACGCTGCCGCGCTCGTCCAGCTCGACCTCGTGCTGCGAGAAGTACGCGGCCTCGACGCCGTAGCCGAGCCTCACCGAGCCCGCGACCGACTCGCGGCTACCGAGGATCGTCTCTAGAAGCGTGGTCTTCCCCGAGCCGTTCGGCCCGACGAGGCCGACGTGCTCTCCGCGCTCGATAGCGAACGTCGCGCCCGCCAGCAGATCCTTCTCGCCTGCCGCTATCGCAAGACCCTTCGCCTCGAGGACGGTACGGCCGCTGCGGCTCGGCTTGAGGAAGTCGAAGCCGAGCGACTTGCTCTTCCGTGTGAGGAGCTCGAACTCACCCGCCGCGTCCGCGCGCTCCTCCTCCAGCCGCGCGATGTGGGTCAGCTTCGCCTGGGCCTGCTTCGCCTTGCTCTTCTTGTACCGGAACCGCTCGACGAAGCGCTCGAGCCGCGCGATGTCGACGCCCACGCGCTCGGCCGTCTTCGCCGCCGCCGCCGCGCGGGCCGCCTTCTCGAGGCGCCAGACATGCCAGGGGCCCGGAAAGAACAGCGACCGGCCGGCGTCGAGCTCCAGGACTCCCGTCGTGACCGCCTCGAGGAACCAACGGTCGTGGGCGACGAGGATCACGGCGGCGTCAAGCGATTGCAGCTCCTGCTCGAGCCATTCGAGGTTGGCGACGTCCAGGTGGTTCGTGGGCTCGTCGAGCAGCAGCAGGTCGGGGTCTCCAGACAGCGCGCGAGCAAGCGAGGCGCGGGTCAGCTCGCCGCCCGAGAAGGTGGCGAGCGGCCGGTCCAGGTCCTTGTCCAGGAAGCCGAGGCCGCGGAGCGTGCGGGCCGCGCGCTCGCGCCAGTCGTAGCCGCCTGCATGTTCGAGCCGCGCCTGCGCCTCGGCGTAGCGCGCGAGCGTCGCGGCGCCGTGGTCGCCGTCGGCCATCGCCTGCTCGAGCGTTCGGAGCTCGTCCTCGGTCGCGGCGAGATCGGCCGCCCCTTCGAGCGCGTAGTCCCGCAGGCTGAGGCCGCTCTGGATCGGCGGCCGCTGGTCGTGCAGCGCCACGCGCGTGTCCTTCGCGAAGACGAGCTCCCCGCCATGGAGGTCGGTCTCGCCGGCGAGGATCCGGAGCAACGTCGTCTTGCCGGCCCCGTTCGGGCCGGAGAGCGACAGGCGGTCGCCGCGCTCGACCGAGAACGAGACGCCCTCGAAGAGCAGCGAGCCCGCGATGTCCTTGCGGAGACTGGATCCGATCACGACCGACATTGCGTCTAAGCGTAGAGTCCGGCCTCGTGCGAGTGCTCGCGCTCGACGTCGGCACTTCCTCGGTCCGGGCTCAGCTCTGCGACGAGCACGCGCGTGAGATTGGCAGAGCGGCCAGGCGGGCGTATGAGCCTCGGCTCGGACGCGACGGCTCGGCCGAGCTCGATGCCGACGAGCTCGTGGATGCGGCGGTCGCGGTGCTCGGAGAGACCCGCGACGTCCTGGCGATCTCGTGCTTCTGGCACAGCCTGCTCCTTCTCGACGGTGACCGCCGGCCGCTCACTCCCGTGCTTCTCTGGCAGGACCGCCGCGCGGCCGCGCAGGCCGAGGAGCTTGCGCGGCGGCTCGACCCGCAACGTGTGCACCAGCGCACTGGGTGCTTCCTGCACCCGAGCTACTGGCCGGCCAAGCTCGCGTGGCTTCGAGCCGAGCAGCCAGGCACGCTGGCACGGGCGAAGCACGCCGTCTCGTTCGGCGACTACCTGTTCCTGCAGCTGACGGGTGAGCTGAGGAGCACCCTCTCGACCGCGTCAGGCACGGGGCTGCTCGACCTGCGTGGCCGCGCGTGGGACTCCGAGCTGCTCGACGCGCTCGACCTCGATCCCGCACTGCCGCCGCCGCTCGGCGACGAGCCGGTCGGCACGGTCTACCCGCCGATCGGCGACGGCGCCTGCTCGAACCTCGGCGCCGGCTGCACGACTCAGGAGCGAGCCGCGCTGATGATCGGCACCTCCGGTGCGTACCGGGTGCTTCGCGAAGGCGAGCCGGGGCCGCGCCCGGGGCTCTTCTCGTACTTCCTCGACGAGCGGCGGGTTGTCGAAGGCGGGGCGGTGTCCGACGGCGGGAACCTGCACGCCTGGCTCGAGCGAATCCTCGACCTCGACCTCGCGTCGCTCGCCTGGAAGGGGCCCGCCGCGCACGGGCTGACGTTCCTGCCGCTGCTGGGCGGCGAGCGCAGCACCGGCTGGAACCCGCGGGCCACCGGCGCGCTCATCGGGCTCGCCCTCGACACCGTGGCCGAGGACATCGCGCAGGCCGCGCTCGAAGGAATCGCGTACCGCCTGGCCGACGTTGCAGACGGCCTACCCGAGGTCCGCGAGGTCGTCGCAACCGGGCACGCGCTGCTCTCGAGCCCGGAGTGGATTCAGGTCTTCGCCGACGTCCTGGGACGTCCGGTGACCGCGTCGATGGTCGATGAGGGATCGGCCAGGGGCGCCGCGGTCCACGTGCTCGAGCGCCTCGGAATCGACCCGGGGTCCGCGCCGCTCGGCGAGACCTACGAGCCCGACCCGGAGCGCACTGAGATCTACACCGTCGCGCGGCAGCGCCAACGCGACCTGTACGAGCGGCTCTTCTAGCGCGCGCCGACCGCGGCGCCGACGAGCGAGCGGGCGGCCTCGGTGATGTGCTCGGCGTCGATCCCCGCCGCGCTCAGCAGCTCGGCCGGCTTCCCGGAGCCCGGCATCTCGCGCACGGCCAGGCGCACGAGCCGGACCGGCGCCTCCCCTTCCGAGAGCGCCTCGAGCACCGCGTCGCCGATCCCACCCTCGGGCCAGTGGTCCTCGACCGTGAGCATGCGCCCGCCGGTCGCCTCGGCGGCTGCGCGCAACGTTTCCCCGTCCACGGGCTTGACCGAGTAGAGGTCGATCACGCGTGCCGCGATGCCCTCGCCGGCGAGGGCATCGGCTGCCTTCAAGGACTCGTGCAGCGTGATTCCTGCGGCCACGATCGCGACGTCGTCGCCGTCACGCAGCACGCGCGAGCCGCCGATCGGAAACTCCTCGTCGGCCCCGTAGATCACGGGAGTCGCCGCGCGCGTCGTCCGCATGAAGACGACTCCCTCGCGGTCGGCCATCGCCGCGACCAGCTTCGCCGTCTGGTTCGGGTCGGACGGGTAGAGGACAGTCGAGCCGTGAACCGCGCGGATCATCGCGAGGTCCTCGAGCGCCATCTGCGAAGGCCCGTCCTCTCCGATCGAGACACCCGCGTGCGACCCGCAGAGCCGGATGTTCGCCTGGCTGATCGCCGCCATGCGGATGAAGTCGTACGCCCGCGAGAAGAACGCCGCGAACGACGAGGCGAACGGCACCCAGCCGCGCACCTGGAGCCCGACCGCGGTGGCGACCATCTGCTGCTCGGCGATGTACATCTCGAAATAGCGGTCGGGGTGGGCCGCGGCGAAGATCTCGGCGAAGGTCGAGTTGTTCACCTCGCCGTCGAGCGCGACGACGTCTCCGCGGAGCGAGCCGAGCGCGGCCAGAGCGTCGCCGTAGGCGCGGCGGGTCGCGACCTCCTCGCCTTCGCCCCAGGTTGGCATCTGCACGTCGCTGTTCGTGTCGAAGTGGTGTGGCTCGGCGCTGCGGTCGGGCTTGGGCACGTCGACCACGATGTTGCGAACGCCGCCGAGCTCCTCGATCGCGCCGTCCGGGTCGTCGAGCGCCTTGCCGTGCCAGCCGAGCTTGTCCGCGACCGCCGCGACGCCCTTGCCCTTGATCGTCTTCGCGATCAGACCGTCGGCTGCCCGCCGGTCGCGAGCGCCTCCGCGTATGCGCGATCGATCGCCTCGACGTCGTGGCCGTCGAGCTCGATCACGTGCCAGCCGAAGGCGCGCGCCCGGTCGGCGTACGAGCCGAGATCCCAGCCGTGCATCGTCGGCCCGCGCTGTCCGAGCCGGTTCACGTCGATGATCGCCGTCAGGTTGTCGAGCTCGTAGAAGGCGGCGTGCTCGAAGGCTTCCCACATCGAGCCCTCGGCGATCTCGCTGTCGCCGCAGAGCACCCAGACGCGGTACGGCAGCCGGTCGAGCTTCTTCCCCGCGAGCGCGATCCCGACTCCGTACGGGAGCCCCTGACCGAGCGAGCCGGTCGCGACGTCGACCCACGGGATCGCTGGAGTCGGATGCCCCTGCAGGCGGCTGCCGAACACGCGGAACGTCAGCAGCTCCTCCTCGGAGACCGCTCCGGCCGCGTGGTACATCGAATAGAGCAGCGGCGACGCGTGGCCCTTCGAGAAGACGAGGTGGTCGTTGTGCGGGTCGTCGGGCGCGTCGAAGTCGTAGTGGAGGTACTTCGACATCAGCACGGCCATGAGGTCGGCGGCCGACATCGACGAGGTCGGGTGGCCGGACTTGGTCACCGCGGTGCTGCGAATCGAGTCGACGCGGAGCTGTTGGCCCAGCTCGCGCCAGCGCTCGGCGTCGGTCATCCGGGTAACGTAACGGTCCTGATGAAGGTCGCGGTTGCCTTCGATCACCGCGGCGTCAAGCTGCGCGAGCGAATCCTCGCCGAGCTGGCCGCGCTGGGCCACGAGGCCCTCGATCTCGGCACGGATGCTCCGGAGCCGCGGATCGACTATCCCGACAAGGCGCGGGAGGTCGGCGACGCGATCCGCGGCGGAGACGCCGAGCGCGCCGTCATTCGTCTGCGGCTCTGGTGTCGGGGCATCGGTGGCGGCGAACAAGATCGCCGGCATTCGCGCAGCCGTCTGTCACGACACGTACTCCGCGCACCAGGGCGTCGAGCACGACGACATGAACGTGCTCTGCCTTGGCTCGGAGGTGATCGGGGCCGAGCTGGCGGCCGAGCTCGTACGCGCATTCCTGTCCGCGCGGTTCGACGGCGCCGAGCGCTACGTGCGCAGGCTTGAGAAGATCGAGGAGATGGAAGGGGAGAAGACCTATGGCTGAGTCGCGCCTGCAGCAGCTCTCGGCGCTCGGGCAGAGCGTCTGGATCGACTACCTCTCGCGCCGGCTGGTTCACGGCGGCGAGCTCGGGCGGCTGATCGCGGAGGACGCGGTCGTCGGCATCACCTCGAACCCGACCATCTTCCAGAAGGCGATCGCCGAGGGCGACGCCTACGACGAGCAGCTACGCGAGGTGCTCGCGGAGGAGGACGACGCGAAGGAGGTCTTCCTTCGCCTGGCCGTCAAGGACGTCCAGGACGCCTGCGACCTGCTGCGGCCGGTCTGGGACAAAGGCCAGGACGGCTACGTGTCGATCGAGGTCGACCCGAACTTCGCCTACGACACCGTGGCGACGACCTCCGAGGCGCAGCGGCTGCACGAGCTCGTCGACCGGCCGAACTGCTTCGTGAAGATCCCCGGCACAGAGCCGGGCCTCGCGGCGATCGAGGAGATGATCTCGCGCGGACGCAACATCAACGTCACGCTGATCTTCTCCCTGGAGCGCTACGCCGAGGTCGTCGAGGCCTACCTGCGCGGGCTGGAGCGGCTCGTCGAGGCCGGTGGCGATCCGTCTGCCGTCGCGTCCGTGGCGAGTTTCTTCGTCTCGCGCGTCGACACCGAGGCCGACCGCAGGCTCGACGACAGCGGCGCTCCGGACGAGCTCAAGGGCAAGCTCGCCGTCGCGAACGCGAAGCTCGCCTACCGGCGCTACCAGGAGCTCTTCTCCGGCGAGCGCTGGGAAGCCCTGAGCGCAAAGGGCGCGCGCACGCAGCGCTGCCTGTGGGCCTCGACGTCGACGAAGAACCCGGCCTATCGCGACGTCCTCTACGTCGAGGAGCTGATCGGCCCGGAGACCGTGAACACCATGCCCGAGGAGACGATCGAGGCCTACCAGGACCACGGCGAGGTGGCGCTCACGCTCGAGAGCGATCTCGACGAGGCGCGCAGGGTCTTCGAGCGGGTTGGCGAGGCGGGGGTCGACTACGACGACGTGGTTGCCGTGCTCGAGCGCGAGGGCGTGCAGAAGTTCTCCGACTCGTTCTCGGAGCTGCTCGAGGGCGTCCGCGCCAAGCGCGGCGAGCTTGTCTCGGCCTGAGCCGCTATCGCGATGAGGATCTACTCCGAGGTCGCCGGCGAGGGCCCGGCGGTCGCCCTCGTCCACGAGGGCATCTGCGACAGCCGCGTCTGGGACCCCCAGTGGGAGACGTTCACGCGCGGACACCGGGTCCTACGGCATGACATGCGCGGCTTCGGGCGCTCGCCGCTCGAGGCTGGGCGCTTCTCGCACGCGCAGGACCTGCTCGATGTCCTCGACCTGAACGGGATCGAGCGAGCCGCTCTCGTTGGGGGGTCGCTGGGCGGGCGAGTCGTGCTCGAGGCGGCGCTCGCCCGGCCGGAGCTCGTGACCGCGCTCGTGCTCGTCGCTCCCGGCTTTCCCGGGCACGACTGGTCGAAAGAGGTGACGGCCGGCTGGGACGACGAGGAGGCTGCGCTCGCGGCGGGTGACCTCGACACCGCGGTGGAGATCAACCTGCGCACCTGGGTGGACGGCCCTCGCCGAAGCCCCGAGCAGGTCGACCCCGGCGTTCGGGCGAAGGTCGCGGAGATGCAGCGCCGCGCGTTCGAGCTGCAGCTTCCGTTCGAGGAGACGGCCGAGGAGGAGCTCCTGGTGACGGACCTGGCCGACCGGGTCGGCGAGATCACAGCCCCGACGCTGCTTGTCGTGGGGGACGAGGATGTCTCGGACATGCACGTCATCGCCGATCGCCTGGCTGCCGAGATCCCCGGCGCGCGGCGCGCGACGATTGCGGGCACCGCGCACGTGCCGAGCATGGAGCGGCCGGCCGAGTTCGACGAGCTCGTGCTCGGCTTCCTCGAGGGAGTGCAGTGACCGTCGTCGCGCCGGCAGAGATGGTCGAGCGGATCTGGGCGCGCGACGCGACGCTTTGGACAGGGGCAGACGAGGCGAAGTGGCTCGGCTGGCTGGACGAGCCGATGCGGATGCGCGGCCGCATCGGCGAGCTGCAGCGGTTCGTCGAGGACGTCGCCGCACCCGGCGTGATCGACACGTTCGTCCTGCTCGGGATGGGCGGCTCGAGCCTGGCGCCGCACGTCCTGAGCAAGACGTTCGAGGGCGGCTCCTTCCACGTCCTCGACACGACGCACCCGGCGATGATCCGGCACGCGACGGAGCTGCTCGACCTCGACGCGACGCTGTTCATCGTCTCGTCCAAGTCCGGCACGACCCTCGAGACGCGTGCGCAGCTCGACTACTTCTGGGAGAAGACCCGCAAGCGGGGCGAGTTCTTCGTCGCGATCACCGACCCGGGCTCCGAGCTCGAGGCGCTCGCGAAGGAGCGCGGTTTTCTGCGCGTCTTCGACGGCGAGCCGACGATCGGCGGACGCTACTCCGCACTTTCGGTGTTCGGGATGGTCCCGGCCGCGCTGCTCGGGATCGACCTCGAACGGCTGCTCGACCGTGTGGACGAGATGGCCGAGGCTTGCCGCGGCGCCGACGGGAACCCCGGCCTCGAGCTGGGCCTCGACCTCGGAGCCGGCTGGCAGGAGGGCCGCGACAAGGTCACGATCAACCCGAGCACCGGCGACTTCGGCCTCTGGGCCGAGCAGCTGCTCGCGGAGTCGACCGGGAAGGACGGAAAGGGCCTCGTTCCTGCGCCCGGCGAGTCGCGCGACGGGCCTGACCGCCAGGCGGCGGAGGTACGGCTCCCGAGCCCGTACGAGCTCGGGCAGGAGTTCTTCCGCTGGGAGTTCGCGACGGCGGTCGCCGGCTCGATCCTCGGGATCAACGCGTTCGACCAGCCGAACGTGCAGGCGGCGAAGGACAAGACGAACGAGGTGCTGGCCGAGGGCCGCGACCCGGACGTCGAGCCGCAGGGCGACCTCGACGAACTGCTCGGCGAGGCGCAGCCGGGCGACTACGTGGCGATCCAGGCCTTCGTCGACCCGATGCGCGAGGCCGAGCTCGAGCCGCTGATCGAGCGGGCGCGGCAGACCGGCTGCGTCGTGACCCACGGCCTCGGCCCGCGGTACCTGCACTCGACGGGCCAGCTCCACAAGGGAGGCCCGAACACCGGCCTCTTCGTGCAGGTCGTCGACGAGCCCGGCGACGAGGTCGCGATCCCCGGGCGCAAATTCGGCTTCCGGCGGCTGATCCGCGCACAGGCCGCCGGCGACCTCGCCTCACTCGAGGAGCGGGGCCGCAGAATCGTGCGAGTCAGATTGGAGGACCTCTAGTGCAACTCGGAATGGTCGGACTGGGACGGATGGGCGCAGGCATGACCGAACGGCTGGAGCGGGACGGGCACGAGATCAAGACGTACGACCCGAAGGTTCCCTCCACCGCGGGCTCTCTGCAGGAGCTCGCCTCGCAGCTCGAGCCGCCGCGGGCGGTCTGGCTGATGATCCCCGCCGGCGAGGTCACCGAGAACGCGTTCAAGGAGTTGCTCAGCGCGCTCGAGCCCGGCGACACGATCGTCGACGGGGGCAACTCGAACTTCCGCGACTCGCAGCGTCGCCACCGCGACGCGGCGGAGCGCGACCTCCACTTCGTCGACGCGGGCGTCTCCGGCGGGATCTGGGGCCTGCGCGTCGGCTTCTGCCTGATGGTCGGCGGCGAGGACGAGCCGGTGAAGCGGCTCGAGCCGATCTTCCGCTCGCTCGCGCCCGAGGACGGGTACGCGCACGTCGGCCCGTCCGGCGCCGGGCACTTCGTGAAGATGGTGCACAACGGGATCGAGTACGGCCTGATGCAGGCCTACGGCGAGGGCTTCGAGGTGATGCACGCGTCCGAGTTCGACCTCGACCTCCACGAGATCGCGGGCATCTGGCGCTACGGCTCGGTCGTGCGCAGCTGGCTGCTCGAGCTGCTCTACTCCGCGTTCGAGGAGGAAGGCTCGCACCTCGAGAAGATCGAGGGCTACGTGGACGACTCGGGCGAGGGCCGCTGGACGGTCTTCGAGGCGATCAACGAGAGCGTTCCCGGCGCCGGCGATCAGCGCCGCGCTCTACGCGCGCTTCGCCTCGCGGCAGGACGAGTCGTTCTCGGCGAAGGTCGCCGCCGCGCTGCGGAACCAGTTCGGCGGCCACGCGGTGAAGCCGGCCGGAAGCTGATGGCCGTCGCCGAGCAGGAGGAGAACCCGCTCCTCGAGGGGCTCCGGCTGCGGCGGACGCCGGACCCGTGCGCGCTCGTGATCTTCGGCGCCTCGGGCGATCTCACGCGCCGGAAGCTCTTCCCCGCGCTCTACTCGCTCGCGTTCCGGGGCCTGCTGCCCGAGCAGTTCGGGATCGTCGGGGTCGCGCGCACCGAGCTGAGCGACGACGAGTTCCGCGCGCGGATGAAAGAGGCGGTTCAGGAGTTCGGCCGCGACAAGTTCCGGGACGACATCTGGGACGCGCTCGCGCAGGGGATGCGCTACCTCGCGACGGACTTCGAGGACGAGGACGAGGGGGACGCGAGTCACCGCGGTGCTGGGCGAGCTCGACGAGCAGCGCGGAACGGCAGGAAACCGCGTCTACTACCTCGCGGTCCCACCCGACGTCGTCCTGACTCTCGTGCGGCGGATCGGCACGCACCGCTCGAGGAAGGGCTGGGTCCGGCTGATCGCGGAGAAGCCGTTCGGCCGCGATCTCGCGTCCGCGTGCGAGCTGAACTCGGAGCTGCAGGAGTACTTCGAGGAGAGCGAGGTCTTCCGGATCGACCACTACCTCGGCAAGGAGACGGTCCAGAACCTGCTCGCGCTGCGGTTCGCGAACGGGATCTTCGAGCCGATCTGGAACCGCCAGTTCGTCGACCACGTTCAGATCTCGGTCGCGGAGTCGTTGGGGATCGGGGGTCGCGCCGAGTTCTACGAGCAGGCGGGTGCGATCCGCGACGTCTTCCAGAACCACCTCCTCCAGCTCGTCGCGCTGACCGCGATGGAGCCGCCGATCGACTTCGGCGCCGAGTCGGTCCGCAACGAGAAGGTGAAGGTGCTGAAGGCGATGCACGCGCCGAGGCCCGAGCACGTCGTCCGCGGCCAGTACGGAGCCGGGTTCATCGAGGGACGAGGAGGTGCCCGGCTACCGCGAAGAGTCGGGCGTGGCGGGCGACTCCATGACGGAGACGTTCGTCGCGGCCAGGCTCCGGGTCGACAACTGGCGCTGGGCCGGCACGCCGTTCTACGTCCGGGCGGGCAAGCGGCTCGCGCGCCAGGAGACGACGATCGCGATCGAGTTCAAGCGCGCGCCCCACCCGCCGTTCGAGGACGACGCCGACGAGGAGCTGCGCCCCAACGTCCTCGTGATCCACATCCAGCCGGACGAGGGCGTCTCGCTCGAGTTCGCGGCCAAGGTGCCCGGGCAGGGGCTGAAGCTCCGCACCGTGCACATGGACTTCCTCTACGGCGGCGCCTTCCGGACCGGCATCCCGGAGGCGTACGAGCGGCTGATCCTCGACTGCCTGCTCGGCGACGCGACGCTCTTCACCCGCGCGGACGAGGTCGAGGAGCAGTGGTCGCTCGTGGACGCGATCGTCGAAGGCTGGAAGCGCGACCGGCCCGTGTTCCCCAACTACGAGGCGGGAACCTGGGGGCCGGACGCCGCCGAGGAGCTGATGGAAAGGGACGGGCGCGCGTGGCGACGGCACTAGCGTCCATTGGCGAGATCGAGCGCGAGCTCGGCGCGCGGCGGATCGATCCCGAGACAGGCGAACCGTTCCAGCGCACGAGCGTCATGACGCACATCGCGTGGGTGCCGGAGGCCTGGGTCGAGATGGCCGAGGACGTGCTCTCCGGGCTTGCGGAGCGGCACCCCTCGCGGACGATCGTGCTCTTCCCGAGGCCCGACGTCACGGAAGGGCTCGAGGCGAGCGTCGAGGTCGACAGCTTTCCGGTCGGCAGCGAGCGCAAGATCTGCACCGAGACGATCCGTGTGCGGCTCTGCGGGAAGCGGTCGCAGGCGCCGGCGAGCGTGGTGGCTCCGCTGCTGCTCCCGGACCTGCCGGTCTTCCTCCGGTGGCGCGACTTGCCGCCGTTCGGCGAGCGGCCGTTCGAGCAGCTGGTCGGCACCGTCGACCGGGTGATCGTCGACAGCACCGAGTGGCCGGGCCTGCCTGCGCCGTACGCGCAGCTGGCAAAGGTCTTCGACCGTGTCGCGGTCTCGGACATCGCCTGGGCGCGGACGAGCCGCTGGCGCGCGCAGCTGGCCTCGCTGTGGCCGGGGATCGCGGACGTCAGGCGGATCGCGGTGACCGGGACCGAGGCGCAGGCGAACCTGCTCGCCGGGTGGCTTCGCTCTCGCCTGAAGCGCGACGTCGAGCTCGAGCACCGGCCCTCCGACCGGCTGGTCGGGGTCGACGTGGACGGCGAGCCGACGCCGTTTCCCCCTGGGGTTCCGCCCGATCCGGCCGATCTCTTGAGCGATGAGCTCGAGCGCTTCACCCGCGACCGCGTCTACGAGGACGCCGTCCGCGCGACGAACTGATGTGACGCCGTGCGGTGGCGGCGACGTATGTACCCCGTGAAGCCGAGCGCGCAGGACTTCGCGGAGGCGGCGGAACGCCACCTCGACGACGTGCACGCATTCCTCGTGTACCTGACGGGAGACCGAAACGTGGCCGAAGACCTGACAGCAGAGACGTTCGCCCGGGCGCTGGAGCGCTGGCGCCGGTTCGACCCGCGCCGCGGGAGCGCGCGCACCTGGCTCTGCCAGCTCGCGCGCTCGACGGCGCTCGACCACTTCCGCGCGGAGGACCGCCGGCGGCGTCGCGAGGGTCGCTGGGCGGCGGACGTCGAGGAGGCCGGCGAGGCCGTGTTCGGCGAAGGCCTGTCGCCCGAGCTCGAGCGGGCGCTGTCGCGGCTGTCCGCCGCCGAGCGCGAGGTCGTGGCTCTGCGGATCGTGCTCGAGCTGGACGGCGAGAGCGCGGGCCGCGTGCTCGGGATCAGCGCGACGGCGTGCTCGACGCGCCTGAGCCGCGCGCTGCAGAAGCTGGAGAAGGAGGTGGGCGCAGATGTCGCCGCTTGAGCTCGTGGACGACCGCTTCGGAGATCTCGCGCGCGAGCTGCGCGCCCCGCGGCCGGTCGTATCGCCGGAGCTGCGCGAGCGCGTGCACGCGCTGGCGCCGCAGCCGCGGAGGCGCTTCGAGGTCAACTTCCGCATGCTCGTTCCGGCGGTCGGGCCTGGCAGCGCTCGCCGTGAGCCTCGCCGTGGCCGGTGGGCTCGGAGCGCTGCGCGGTGCGAGTGGGCACCGAGCAGGCGCTCCAGAGCCAGCTGCCGAAGGCGGCGACGTCCGCTCCAGGACCCGGCCCGTGCCGCAGGCCAGCACGGCCTGCACTCCAGGCCGGCACGGCCTTGCTGGAGCGCGCGCTGGCGCCAGTCGCGGGTCGCCTGCAGCAGTACGACGCGAACCTGACCGTGCGCGTCGACAACCGGGACGACCTCTCGAAGACGACGCAGGACGCGCTCCGCTTCACGCGGCGGCTCGGCGGGTTCGTCGTCTGGGCCCGCTACGCGGCGCCGGGTGACGGCGGCGACTCCGAGCTCGCGCTGCGGGTCCCGGTCGACCGCGTCCAGGCTGCGATCGCGCACTTCTCCGCCTACGGCGAGCTCGTCAGCCAGCAGATCGTGCTGAAGGACCTCCAGCAGCGGGTCGACGACCTGACCGCTCGCATCGGCCGCCTCAACGCCGAGATCGCCACCATCAAGGGGCAACTCGCGGGTCAGCTCACGCCCGAGAAGCGAGCGGCTCTCGAGCAGCGGCTCCGGCGTGACCAGGCGCGCGTCGCGGCGCTCACGCACTCGAAGGCCGCCAGCGTCCGCCGGGCGAGCCTCGCTCGCATCGCGCTGACGATCGACGCCCAGCCGAAGCCGGCCGCCGCACCGGGCCGACTCCACCGGACGCTGCACGAGGCCGGATCCGTGCTGGTGCGGGAGCTCGAGGTGCTGCTCTACGCGCTGGTCGTCGCCGGCCCGCTGCTTCTCCTCGGCCTCGCGCGCGATTCTCGTCGGCCGGACGGCTCGCCGCCGGTCGAACCAGAGGCTTCTAGAACGGAGCTAGTGGACGATCTTGAAGCGCGGCTTCGTCACGGCGAGCCGTACGGGCTTCGACCAGGAGAGCTGCGGCTTCGAGCCGATCATCAGGCTGTCGATCCCGCGCACGCGGTAGAACCAGGTTCCCGGGGTGAGCGGGAGCGTGAGCGACGTCGCGAACGTCGTCTGGCTGCCGGCCGTCTTCCACGGGTAGGCCTTGTGGCTCCACTGCACCTCGTACTTGTCCGCGGCGAGCGTCGGCTGCCACGCGACGAGCGGCTGGCCGTAGAACTTCGGGTTGCGCTTGGGCGCGCTGATCAGCTTGCCGCTCGGTGAGAGGCCGGAGGCGAACGGCGCCGACTGACCGGTGACGGCGGGCTCGCTCGACTTGCCGAATGTCAGCTTGCGGCCGGCAGCGCAGGAGTCCTGCGTGAGCTCGGCATCGCGGTACTTCACTCCGCCGCTCGGCCGGATGACGGTCTCGCCGGCGGAGTGGAAGTTGGATACGGGCGCGGTGAGCGTGATGTCGTTGCCCACGACGTTCTGGACGATCGCGTGCTCGGAGAACGGCGAGCCGATCTGCAGCGGGTCGCCGGCCAGGATGCCGGTCGCGTTGGCGACGGTGATCGTCGTCGCGCCGGCGAGGACCGGCAGCGCGAGCACCGTGGAGAGAACCTGGTCGGGGACGATGTCGACCGGCATGACCGTCCAGTAGTAGCGCCCGCTCGGCCAGTCGCTGTCCCAGAGGTCGACCTTGGCCGACTGCGAGCTCGACGAGATGTCCATCTCGTTCGTCTTGACGGTGATGTCGTCAGCCGTCTTCGAGTCGGGCTCGCCGCCGCCCGGAAGGAACGACGTGCCCGCGGCGGTGACGCCGTTGACGTCGCTCGGCATCGCCAGCGGGCCGCTCTCGCGGGGGACGTAGGCGGGGCTGCCCACGATCGCGCCGCGGAAGACCGGGTTCAGGCAGTCCTCGTCGGTGAAGACCTCGACGCGGTAGAGGGTGTACGGGTTGCCCCAGATCGAGGTGTCGCCGCTGTAGACGAAGGCCGGCATGACCTCGTGCGCGCGCACGTGCGCTGCATCCGAGATGACTTTCGAGACGGTCTGTTGAACCGCTAGCGGCCCGGTCGTGAACGCGGGATTCGTGCTCGTGTAGATGGGGCTCCAGGGGCCGTACGAGACGGTCGGGATCCCGTTGTCGGGGTTGCCGCTCAGCTGCCTCATCGCCCGCACGCGCCACGACACCGTGCCCGTCCACGACGGGTCCTGGTGGAACGTGTAGTACTCGCGCTCGTCGGCCATGTTCGTGCGCGTCGTGAACCGTTTGTCGGCGTCCACGAGCCAGACGGTGTAGCCGCTGGCGCCGGGGACCGCGCTCCAGCGGAGGAGGCCCGGATAGCTCGGAGTGAGCGGCGCGGGAACCGTCGTCCAGCGCATGTTGAAGCCGAACGCGGTGCTCCACTTGCCGGCGCCTCTCGAGGTCACCGCGCGCACGTGCGCGTAGAGCGAGTAGGGCTGGCCGGTCATCCAGGGGAGCGAGATCGGGACCGAGACGGCCGGGATCTTCAGGCCGTTTGCAGACCAGATGATCGCGTTGTCGTTGAAGCTCCGGCTGGTCGCGAGCTCGAACTGGTACATGCGCGCGCCCCTGACCGGGCTCCAGCCGAACGAGGGCGTTCGCGCGAACGTATGGACGACCGGCTCGTCGGCGCGCAGCGTGAAGCCGTGCAGCCCTTTCGGGGCTGCGCCCGCGCGCGCCTGCGCAGATCCGCAGACGACGAGCGCGACCAGCAGCACGACACCACAACGGACGCGAGCCATCGTTCGAGAGATTTCGGCACTCCGGAGCGCCTCGGCGTCACTCGTTCGAGTGACTCAGTCGAGGGACAGACCCCGTTGGAGCGCCGCCCCGGCGGCGAGCACGAGCGCATCGGAGCCGGGCGGGGCGGCGAGCTGTGCCGACGCGGGCAGCCCGTCCTCTGCGGGCCCGCAGGGGAGCGCGAGCGCCGGCCAGCCTGACGCGTTGAACGGGAACGTCAGCTTCGTGAGGGTGTCCCGGAGGACGAGCTCGTCCTGGCCGGTGCGGGGAGCGACGCACGTGAGCGTGGGAGTGAGCAGGACGTCGACCTCCGCCGCCGCCTCCAGGAGGCGCTCCCGGTAGAGCTCGCGCGTCTCGACCGCGCGCTCGTAGTCGGCGTCGGTCACGGCCAGGCAGCGCTCGATCTTCGCGCCGACGTTCTCGCTGTACGAGTCGCGGTGCTCCTCGTAGAGCTCCCGGTGGACGTCGGCCACCTCGCGCATGAACGCCGGCCAGATCCCCTGGGGCAGCGGGACGTCGAGGCGCTGCCGGTGCTGGAAGCGTACGGCCGCAGCATCGACTCTCGCCTGGACGAGGGGGTCGGCGAGCTCGAGCCAGAGGACGCCGATGCGGACGTCGTCCAGCTCGACCTCCGTCGGAGCGAAACCCGGCGCGAGCGCCTCGAGCGCGCGCGAGCAGCCCTCGACGTCTCTGGCCATCGGCCCGGCGTGATCGAAGCTCGACGCAAGCGGAAAGCACCCGTCGAGCGGCACGAGCCCGTAGGTCGGCTTGAAGCCCGTGACGCCGCAGCAGGCGGCTGGTATCCGGATCGAGCCACCCGTGTCCGATGCCGAGGGCGAGCTCGGCCAGCCCTGCCGCAAGCGCGGCGGCGGAGCCGCCGCTCGAGCCACCCGCGATTCGCCCCGGCGCGAGCGGGTTCGGAACCGTGCCGAAATGCGGGTTCTCGGAGGTCGTCCCGTATGCGAACTCGTGCAGGTTGGTCTTCCCGACGTCGACGTAGCCGGCGGCCTCGAGCCGGCGCACGGCCTCCGCGGTCTCGGCCGGAACGTGCTCGGCGAACAGGATCGAGCCGTACGTCGTGACGAGCCCCTCCGTGTCGAACAGGTCCTTGACCGCGAGCCGCATCCCCTGGCGGCACGGCCTCCGCCCCCTCGGGGCGCGCGAGGAAGATCCCCTCGGAGAGGGCGTCTGCTGAAGTCACGGTCTCGTCACGCTCGCGTCACACACACGTACGACTTTCCGGAATACGATCGCCTCGGGGAGGAGGCCGGGCGAACCGTACTAAGGGGACGCCAGGTGATCGGAGCGGCCGGCGCTGCGGCCGTCAGTCCAGGGCGAGGTAGACGAACGCGACGATGACCGTCGCGGCCAGCAGGAACAGGAACACCCCGAACAGCGCCAGGCCGAAGATCAGGTTCTTCCGCTCCAGCTCCTGTTGCGAAGCCTCCGTCACAGCAGCGGGTCGATCGCCATCGCCACGAACAGGACGGCCAGGTAGACGAGCGAGAAGTGGAAGAGCACACGCGCACGAGCCGGCGTCGTGTCCTGGCGAAGCCGCCACGCGAGCCGCAGGAACGCGGCTCCGAGCAGCACCGCCGCCGCCAGGTAGAGCACGCCCGCAGTGCGGTACGCGAACGGGAGCAGCGTCACGGCGAAGAGCACGGCCGAGTAGAGCAGGATCTGCCGCGCCGTCTCGCGGTCGCCGCGCACCACCGGGAGCATCGGGATCCGCGCCGCCTCGTAGTCGCGCTTGATCAGCAGCGCGAGCGCCCAGAAGTGCGGCGGCGTCCAGAAGAACACGATCAGGAACAGGAAGAGCGCGGGCAGCGCCAGGTTTCCGGTTACGGCCGCCCAGCCGACGAGCGGCGGGATGGCCCCGGCCGCGCCGCCGATGACGATGTTCTGCGGCGTCGAGCGCTTCAGCCACCCCGTGTAGACGAGCACGTAGAAGAGGTTCCCGACCAGCGCGAGCACGGCCGTCAGCACGTTCACCCTCGCCGCGAGCAGCACGAACGAGAACGCGGACAGCGCGAGCCCGAACTCGAGGGCGCGCGACGGCGGGATCCGCTCACCAGCAACGGGGCGGTCGCCGGTCCGAGGCATCAGCGGTCGATGTCCCGGTCGAGCACGTGGTTGAGCGCGCTTGCGCCACCGCAGGCCAGCGCGAGGCCGACCATCGTCACGACGAACGTCCCGAGCGGCGGGACTCCCTGGGCGCCGACGAACATCCCCGCCGCGCCGGTCAGCAGGAGCAGCGACATGATCCGCGGCTTGGTCAGCGTCACGTAGTCGCGCAGGGCCGCCCTCGGAGCCGGCTCGCCCCGGAAGCACGCGGCGACGGCGACCAACGCGGCGGCAAGCGCGAGCCCGGCGAACGCGAGGTGGAGCGGCCGCGGCGTGACCAGAGCAGCCAGCAGGAACGCCACGAGCGCGATCACCGTCGGCGCGAGCAATCGCCGGTGCGCGATCCACGCGGCGGCGACCAGCGCGCAGAGCGGCGGCAGGGCGAGCGCGGCGAGCGCGCGGTGCGCGGCTCCCAGCTCGAGCGCCCCGCTCACGACCGCGGCCGCGCATGCGCAGGCCGCCGTGAACGCGACGAGCCGCAGCCAGGGCCCCGGGGCCGGGCTAGGCACGGGCCTCCGCGATGCGGCGCCGCAGGTCACGCAGCGGCCGCGGGCTCGAGACGTAGGGAACGCTGTCGAAGTTGTGCGGCGGCGGAGGCGAGGTCGTGTACCACTCCAGCGTGTCGGCCATCCACGGGTCGTTCCCGGCGCGCACGCCGGAGCGCGCCGTCTTCACGACGTTCACGAAGAAGAACAGGATGCCGAGCGCCATCACCCCCGAGCCGATCGTCGAGACGAGGTTGTACCACTCCCAGATTCCGCCGTACGAGTACGTGTAGACGCGCCTCGGCATCCCGAGCAGGCCGAGGAAGTGCATCGGCATGAACGTGAGGTTCATCCCGACGAACATGAACCAGAAGTTCAGCTTCCCGAGCCGCTCGTCGAGCAGCCGGCCGAACATCTTCGGCCACCAGTAGTAGAGCCCCGCGAAGATCCCGAAGATCGAGCCGCCGAAGAGCACGTAGTGCAGGTGGGCGACGATGTAGTACGTGTCCGTCACCTGCCAGTCGAACGGGTACGCGGCGACGAAGATCCCCGAGAGCCCGCCGATCGTGAAGACGGCGATGAACCCGAGCGCGAACAGCATCGGCGTGTCGAGGATCAGGTTTCCGCGCCAGGTGGTCGCGAGCCAGTTGAAGATCTTGATGCCCGTCGGGACGGCGATGAGCATCGACGTGATCATGAAGAACCCCTGCACGTAGTTCGGGTACCCGACCGCGAACATGTGGTGCGCCCAGACGAGCATCGAGAGGAACGCGATCGCGACCGTCGAGAGCGCGATCGCCTTGTAGCCGAAGATGGGCTTGCGCGAGAAGACCGGGATCACCTCCGAGACGATCCCCATCGCGGGCAGGATCATGATGTAGACCTCGGGGTGGCCGAAGAACCAGAACGCGTGCTGCCAGAGGAGCGCGCTCCCGCCCTGGTCGGGGATGAAGAAGTGCGTGCCGACCTGGCGGTCGAGCAGCAGCAGCGTCAGGCCGGCGGAGAGCGTCGGCAGCACGAACACGAGCAGCAGCGCGTAGATCTCCATCGTCCAGACGAAGAGCGGTATCCGCATCCACGTCATCCCGGGCGTGCGCATGTTCTGGATCGTGACCAGGAAGTTGATCGCCCCCGCCAGCGACGAGAGCGTGAGGATGTGGAGCGAGAGGATCCAGAGGTCGACGCCGTTCCCGGGCGTGTACTGGTCGGTCGAGAGCGGCGTGTAGCACGTCCAGCCGCACTTGGCCGCGCCGCCGTTGGCGAAGAAGCTCGCGTAGAGCACGATCCCGCCGAGCAGGAAGAGCCAGTACGAGAGCGCGTTGAGCCGCGGGAAGGCCATGTCCCGCGCGCCGATCATCAGCGGGACGAGGTAGTTGCCGAACCCGGCCAGGATCGGCACGACGACGAGGAAGATCATCGTCGTCCCGTGGATCGTGAAGAGCTCGTCGTAGGAGTCGCGGCGGATGAAGTGCTCGTTCGGCGTCGCGAGCTGCGCGCGCATCAGCAGCGCGAGGATCCCGCCGGCCACGAAGAACGCGAGGGTCGTCCCGATGTAGAGGATTCCGATCCGCTTGTGGTCGGTGGTCGTCAGCCAGCTCGAGCCGCGGCCGCGGGAGATGACGGCCGACGCAGACACGGACTCCGCCCTAGCCGCCACTGCTGCCTCCCGGGTGGAAGCGCTTCTTCAGGTACGCGAGCGTCGCGTTCAGCTGCACGTCGTCCCAGGTCTTGCCGACGGCAGGCATCTTCCCGCGTCCCTGCCGGAGCAGGAGCGTGAGCGCCGCGGGGTCGGAAAGGAGTGGATTGCCCGCGATCGGCGGGCCGATGTCGCCCTGGCCGGCGAGACCGTGGCAGGGGGCGCAGACGCCTTCGAACGTCTCGCGTCCGAGTGCCTGGGGCTCGACGCGGCGCTGCCGTACCCACGCGTCGTACTCGTCGGGCGGCAGCACCTCGACGGTCGCCAGCATCTGCGTGTGCTGGATGCCGCAGAACTCTGCGCAGCGACCCGGGAACGCGCCGAGCCTGTCCGCCCGGAACGACATGCGGTTCACCCGGCCCGGGATCGCGTCCATCTTCCCGGCCAGCGACGGCACCCACCAGCTGTGGGCGACGTCGGCCGAGCTGATGTCGAGCTCGACGGTTCGGCCGACCGGGATGCGCAGGCTGTTCACGGAACGCGCTCCGTTGGGATAGGTGAAGAGCCAGTAGAACTGGTGGGCCTCGATCGCGATCGCCTGCGGATTCGTGCCCGCGGGCGCGGTGCGAGCCCCGGAAGCCTTGAAGAGGACGAACGCGGCGATCACCGCCAGGATCACGACCGGTCCTGCCGTCCACGCGAGCTCGAGGTTCGTGTGGCCGCGGATCTGCGGGCCCTCGACCTCGCGCGCCCGGCCGCGGCTGCGGTAGCGGACGATGAAGATCGCGAGCGTCACCTCGACGAGGAGAAAGATCCCCGCGGTGATCCCGAGGATGAGCCAGTAGATCTGGCGGATGTCGTGCGCCTGCGGCGACGCGGGCGAGGGAGGCGCGATCCCGCCGTTGCCGGCCAGCGCCGCCCCCGCGCAGGCGAGCGAGAGCAACGCGACGCATGAGAGCGGAAGCAGGCGACGCACAGGCGGGTGGCATTCTACGAGGCATGCCCGAGCACACGCGCGTGGAGTTGCCGGTGGGAGTGGGAGACCACGTCGAGGTGTTCATCAACGGCGTTCCACAGCAGGCCGGCCGCGACTATCGGCGCACTGGGAACGAGCTCCTCTTCGACCGACCGCTGGCCCGTGAGGGCAAGCTCGGCTTCTGGCGCTGGCTCTCGCTCTTCCTTGGCGTCGCCGGCACCTACCGGCAGAACGACAGCGTCGATGTCGTCTACGACGTCAACGGTCAGCGCGTCGTCGCGACCGGGCTGCCCTTAGAGCGCGCGGACTAGTCTCCAGGGACGTCCACGGGCTCGTCGTCGACGAGCACGTGGGCCTCGCCGAGGTGACAGTCGGCGGCCCAGCGCGCAATCGCATGCAGCACCGCGTCGAGCTCCTCCTCCGAGCTCTCCTCGACCCGGACCTCCCAGCGCTCGCCGCCGAGCGGGACGATGTCGGTCTGCGCGAAGGGCACGAGGTCTCGGACCAGCTGCGTAGCCGCAGATGACGACGGGGCCTCGATTCGGACGGTGCGGATTTGGCTGCTCCCTCGGGCGGCGGGAGCCTTAAGGGTACCTCGTCCCGAGCGGCGGCCGCCCCGTCAGTCGACGAGGGCGAGGACCTCGTCGAGGACGCCCAGGCCCTCGTCGAGCTCCTCGCGGGTGATCGTCAGCGGCGGGGCGACGATGACCACGTTCCAGTGGGTCATGAGGTAGAGGCCACGCTCCATCGCGGCCTTCATGAGCCCTGCCACCGGCGCCATCGCCTCGCCCGAAGCGTTGAACGGAACGAGCGGCTCGCGGGTCTCGCGGTCGCGCACGAGCTCGATCCCCCAGAACAGGCCCTTGCCCCGGACCTCGCCGATCGACGGATGGCGCTCGGCCAGCCGCGGCAGCTCTGCGGCGAGCACCTCGCCCATCGCGGCCGAGTTCTCGACGATGCCCTCCTCCTGGAAGGCCTCGATCGCGGCGATCGCCGCCGCGCAGGCCAGCACGTGACCCGAGTACGTGAGGCCGCCCGCGAAGAACTTGTCCTGCACCCAGTCGGCGAGCTTCTGGTTGATCACCATCGCGCCGAGCGGCACGTAGCCGGAGTTGATCCCCTTTGCCACGGTCATGATGTCCGGGACGACGTCCCAGTTCTCGCAGCCGAACCACTTGCCGGTGCGCCCGAAGCCGGCCATCACCTCGTCGAGGATGAGCAGGATCCCGTGCCGGTCGCAGGTCTCGCGGATCGACTGCAGGTAGCCGTCGGGCGGGACGATGATGCCGTTCGTCCCGACGATCGTCTCCATGATCACGGCCGCGACGTTCTGCGGTCCCTCGTACTGGAGGATCTCCTCGAAATGCGGCGCGCCCGAGCAGACGGGGCAGGGGTCCGGATGCCCGGCCGGGCAGCGGTAGGTGTACGGGTCCAGCATCCGCACGACACCCGGGATGCCCGGCTCGGCCGGCCAGCGCCGCGGGTCGCCGGTGAGCGAGACCGCGCCTGCCGTTGCGCCGTGGTACGAGCGGTAGCGGGCCACGATCTTGTGGCGCCCCGTGTACCAGCGGGCGAGCTTGATCGCGTTCTCGTTCGCCTCGGCGCCGCCGTTCGTGAAGAACGACATCGTCAGGTCGCCGGGCGTCACCTCTGCGATCAGCCGCGCGAGCTCGGAGCGCGTCTCGTGCGCCATCGGCGGGCCGATCGTCGTCAGCTTCTCGGCCTGCTCCTCGATGGCCGCGACGACCTTCGGGTGCTGGTGCCCGATCGAGACGTTGACGAGCTGCGAGGCGAAGTCGAGGTAGCGGTTGCCGTCGTAGTCCCAGAAGTAGCGGCCCTCGGCGCCCGCGACCGGCAGCGGCGAGATCTGGCTCTGCACCGACCAGGAGTGCAGGACGTGCTGCCTGTCGAGCTCCTGGATCCTCTTTGCGTCGAGCCCTGCCTCAACGGCCATGGTGCGATCGTAGCTCCCCGGCGCGGTAACAGTCTGTTAACAGTGGGCGGTTAGGTTTGACTGTCCTTGGAGCTGGAAACGCAGTATCAGCGGACGGGATGTCTGCGAAGCGGTTCAACAGCTAGGAAAGGGGAGATTTCGAATGAGACGGATCGACACTCGCGGCGGCGCTGGTCCTCGTGCTTGGCAGCGCTCGCAGGAAGTGGAGTCGCGGCCGCCAAGACCGGAGGCGGCGGCCACGGGAAGGCCACGGCCACGGTCACGGACACGGCAATGGCCACGGGAAGAAGCACAAAGGAAAGGGCGGCGGGACGCCGAGCGTCAAGATCATCGCGTCCGGCTTCAACAACCCGCGCGGCCTGACCTTCGGCCCCGGCGGCCTCTACGTCGCGGAGGGCGGCCTCGGCGGGACGCACATCGACCGTCGGCCAGTGCGCGCAGGCGCATCGGGTGCCGCGGCTCCGTACTCTCGGGAGCACGAACGACCCGGTGCTCGGCGGCCGCATCTCCAAGATCGACCGCAAGGGGAACGTGTCGACCGTCGTCAACGCGCTGCCGTCGAGCCAGACGAGCGCCGCGCTCGGAAGCCTCGTCAGCGGCGTGTCGAGCGTCCAGTTCCTCGGCCACAAGCTCTACGGGCTCCTGGCCGGCGCCGGCTGCTCGCACGGCGTGCCGACGTCCCGAACGGCGTCTTCAAGGTCGGCAAGAACGGGAGCTGGAAGATCATCGCCGACCTCAGCGCGTTCCAGGCCGCCAACCCGGTCGCCCAGCCGGACGACGAGGACTTCGAGCCGGACGGGACCTGGTACAGCATGGGCGTCAGCGGCAACGCGCTCTACCCGATGGACTCGAACCACGGTGAGCTCGACAAGGTCACGCCGTCCGGGAAGATCAGCCGCGTGGTCGACATCTCGGCCCAGGTCGGCCATGTCGTGCCCACGGCGATCACGTCTCAGCGCGGCAAGGGCACGGATCAGCCACGGCTGGAAGCACCACAGCCGCACGCCGAACTTCTACATCAGCAACCTCGGCGTCTTCGGCCTCGCGGACGGCACGGTGCCGAACGCGAGCGTCTGGAAGCTCGGGAACGACGCCAAGCTCAAGGTGCGGGCCACCGGGCTCGAGCAGGTTCTCGGGCTGGCCTTCCGCGGCGGCAAGCTCTACGCGCTCGAGATGAGCACGACTCCCGGCGGTCCGACTCCCGGGACCGGCGCGATCGTCCAGGTCGGCCCGAACGGGCCGAAGAAGACGATCGTCTCCGGCCTGATCTTCCCCACGGGGATGACGGTCGGGCGGGACGGCGCGTTCTACGTCTCCGAGCAGGGCTTCGGCTTCGGTGCAGGCGAGGGCCGGGTCCTGAGGATCACGACTCACTGACCTCGGCGCCATCCGGGCCGGCTCTCAGCGGCCGGCCCGGATGGCGTCTCATTCCGCGCTAGGCTGGCACCAGCAAGAGCGAGGAGGCCGGCCATGACCGAGGTAGCGGAACAGCGCGAGTCGCGGGCGGGCGGCGAGATCGCCCGCATCAGCCACTGGATCGACGGAGGGCGCGTCGAGGGATCCTCCGGTCGCAGCGGGCCCGTCTACAACCCGGCCAAGGGCGTCCAGACCGGAGAGGTCGACTTCGCGAGCGCCGAGGAGGTCGACGCGGCGGTCCAGGCGGCCACGCGGGCCTTCGAGAGCTGGCGCACGATCTCGCTCTCGCGCCGGACCGAGCTCTTCTTCCGCATCCGCGAGCTCGTCCACGACCACTCCGAGGACATCGCGCGCATCCTCACGCTCGAGCACGGGAAGGTGCTCTCCGACGCGAAGGGCGAGGTCGCGCGCGGGCTCGAGGTGATCGAGTTCTGCTGCGGGATCCCCGAGCTGCTCAAGGGCGGCTACTCGGAGCAGGCCTCGACCGGGATCGACGTCTACTCGATCCGCCAGCCGCTCGGAGTCGTCGCCGGGATCACGCCGTTCAACTTCCCCGCGATGGTGCCCATGTGGATGTGGGCGCCCGCGATCGCGTGCGGCAACGCGTTTGTCCTCAAGCCTTCGGAGAAGGATCCGTCCGCGTCGATGTTCACCGCCGAGCTGCTGAAGGAGGCCGGGCTCCCGGACGGCGTCTTCAACGTCGTGCACGGCGACAAGGTCGCGGTCGACGCGATCCTCGAGCACCCGGGCATCGCGGCGGTGTCGTTCGTCGGCTCGACGCCGATCGCGCGCTACGTCTACGAGACGGGCACGGCGAACGGCAAGCGCATGCAGGCGCTCGGCGGGGCGAAGAACCACATGATCGTGCTGCCCGACGCCGACATCGACATGGCCGCGGACGCTGCCGTCAGCGCCGGCTACGGGTCGGCCGGCGAGCGGTGCATGGCGGTCTCGATGCTCGTGGCCGTCGGCCACGCTGCGGACGACCTCGTCGAGGCGATCGTGGAGCGGCTGCCGAAGGTGAAGGTCGGCGACGGCCTCGACCCCGACTCGGAGATGGGCCCCCTCGTCACGCGCGAGCATCGCGACAAGGTCGCGTCGTACATCGACCGCGGCCGCGAGGAGGGCGCGACGGTCGTCATCGACGGCCGCGAGACCGCACCGGACAACGGCGGCTTCTTCCTCGGCGTCTCGCTCCTCGATCACGTAAAGCCGGGGATGGACGTCTACAAGGACGAGATCTTCGGCCCGGTGCTGGGGATCACGCGCGTGGACAGCTACGACGAGGCAGTGCGCCTCGTCAACGAGAACCCGTACGGCAACGGCGTTGCGCTCTTCACGCGCGACGGAGGCGTGGCGAGGCAGTTCCAGTTCGACGTCAAGGCCGGGATGGTTGGCGTGAACGTCCCGATCCCCGTGCCGGTCGCCTACTACTCGTTCGGCGGCTGGAAGAGCTCCCTCTTCGGCGACCTGCACATCTACGGGCCTGAGGGGATCCAGTTCTACACGCGCGGGAAGGTCGTCACCTCGCGCTGGCCCGACCCGGCGACGAGCAGGGTCGACCTCGGCTTCCCGCAAACGCGTTGATGGTGGTTGGAGTCGCGCTGTTCGACGGCGCGGAGGAGCTGGACTGGGCCGGGCCGTGGGAGGTGCTCGCCGCGTGGGCCGGCCAGTGGCCCGACGACGGCGTGCGCGTGTTCACGGTCGCGCGCTCTGAAGGGCCTATCACCTGCGCGAAGGGGCTGCGCGTGCTCCCGGACGAGACGTGGGAGAGCGCGCCGCCGCTCGACGTGCTCGTCTATCCGGGCGGCCGCGGGACGCGCACCGAGCTCGCCGACCCGGCCGTGCTCGACTGGATCCGTGGCCTCGCTGGCGCCGACACGCTGATGACGAGCGTCTGCACCGGCTCGCTCGTGTTCGCGGCGGCAGGCCTGCTCGACGGGCGGCCGGCGACCACGCACTGGGGCTCCCTCGAGACCCTGCCGACGCTCGGCACCGACATCGAGGTTCGCCCCGACGACCGCTACGTCGACACCGGGGACGTGATCACGGCCGCCGGAGTCTCGGCCGGGATCGACATGGCGCTCCACCTCGTCGAGCGGCTCCACTCGACCGAGCGCGCGAAAGAGGTTCGGCGCTACATCCAGTACGACCCCGACCCGCCGGTCTAGCTCGTTGCCGCCTGGTCGGCCTCGGCGCGCTGGCGCGCCCCGAGCATGGGCCCCTCTGCACGCACGGTCGGGGCGAACCGGCTCAGGCCCACGTCATCGTCGACGTCCACGTACACGGCCTCGAAGCCGCCGCGTCGGAAGTACGTCTCGTGCCAGAACGACGTGCCGCCGCGATCGCGCAGGTAGTCGGACCACCACTCCTTGTGGGGGAGCGAGCGCGCCCAGGCCTCGAGCGAGTCGAAGTCGCGCCAGTACTGGCGCATCCCGACGTGCAGCGGCTCTTCCGAGTAGATCAGGCGCTCGTGCAGGAGCAGCCCGTCGGGCTCCTCCTCGACCGTGGCTTCGATCAGCGGACCGAGGTTCTGGACCGTCTCGTGGCCGCGCGGCTCCTCGACGCGCATGCCGAGGTAGATCACGACGAGGTCGGGGTAGGCCGAGAGATCGACGGTCGTGCGGCGCGGCTTGTCGGGCATATCAGGCCCCTCCCCGCCCGAGCCTCAGAGGCCGGGCTTTGCGGCCATGTCGGCCACGATCAGGATCAGCAGCACGGTATCGAACCGGAAGATCATGAAGAGCCGGTTGACGCGGCGCCGGACCTCTTCCGAGTCGGGGCCGTGCTTCTGCGCCGCCTCGTCGATTCGCCCCAGCTCCGGTCCCACGAACAGGACGCCGACGGCAGCGGCGATCGCCCAGCCGACCAGCGCGAAGTCGATCCAGAACTGGCCCCAGCCGATGTTGCCCTTCTCGACCAGCGCGATGCCGAACGCGAGCACCGCGAACAGCGCCGGCGTGTAGACGCGGGTCCCGATCCAGGCGCCCGCCTTGCCGATCGAGGCCAGCGTCTCCGAGTCTTTCCGGCGCTCGAAGACGATCCCGAGCGTCGTGAGCGTGATGTCCCCGCCGACCCAGATGACGACGCAGAGGACATGGAGCGCCTTGTAGATCTCGTACGAGGTCGGCGCGTACCAGAGGATCGCGATCAACCCGACCAGGAGCGCGACGCCGGCGAGCAGCGCCGACGGGGCGAACGGAGCCTTCTCGGAGGTCGTCGCCGTGGTCATCGCGTGCCCGCCGCGGCCTTCGGCTTCAGCTCCTGACCGAACTTCGCCCGTGCGACGAACTCGCCGATGCCCGGTGACGCGACGAGCTCGTCTCCCTCGACCAGCACGTTCCCTCGCAGCAGCACGACCTCGGGCGAGCCGGTCACGGTCGTGCCCTCGTAGAGGTTGTAGTCGGTCTTGGAGTGCTGGTCGGCGGCAGTGATCGTCACCTTCTTCTCCGGGTCGAAGACGACGATGTCCGCGTCGGAGCCGACGGCGATCGTGCCCTTGCGCGGGTACAGGCCGAACAGCTTGGCCGGGCTCGTCGCGAGCAGCTCGACCATCCGGTTCAGCGAGATCCGGCCGGCGCGGACGCCGAACTCGTGGATCATCTGCAGCCGGTTCTCGAGGCCGGGGCCGCCGTTCGGGATCTTCGAGAAGTCGTCCTTGCCCATCGACTTCTGTCCGTCCCAGAGGAAGGCGCAGTGGTCGGTCGAGATCGCGGAGAGGATGTCTCTGCGGACCGCGTTCCAGAGGACCTCCTGGTTCGCCTTGTCGCGCGGCGGCGGCGTGTAGACGTACTTCGCGCCCTCGAAGTCCGGTCGTTCGAGGAACGTGTAGTCGACGAAGAAGTACTGCGTGCACGTCTCGCCCCAGACGTCCCAGCCCTTCTCGCGCGCGAGCGCGATCGGCTCGACGGACTCCTTGCAGGAGACGTGGACGACGTAGAGCGGGCAGCCGGCGACGCGTGCCAGCTGGATCGCACGGTTGGTCGCCTCGCCCTCGGTCTCGGGCGGGCGCGTGAGCGCGTGGTACTTGGGCTCGGTCTTGCCCTCGGCGAGTGCCTTCTTCACCAGGACGTCGATCGCGTCGCCGTTCTCGGCGTGGACCATCACGAGCGCGCCGGTCTCGGCGGCGACCTCCATGGTCTTGAACAGCGTCTCGTCGCTGACCATCAGCGCGCCCTTGTAGGCCATGAAGAGCTTGTAGGAGGTGACGCCCTCGTCCGGGAGCGACGCGAGCTCCTCGAGCGTGCCGCCCTCGTCGAGGTCGGTGACGGCCATGTGGTAGCCCATGTCGATCACCTGCTTGCCGTTGGCCTTCGAGCGCCACTCGTCGAGCGCGGCCGCGAACGTCGAGCCCTGCGGCTGGATGATGAAGTCGACGTGGCACGTGGTCCCGCCGAAGGCCGCGGCGGTCTGGCCCGACTCGACGTCGTCGATCGTGACCGTGCCGCCGAACGGCATGTCCAGGTGCGTGTGCGGGTCGACGCAGCCCGGCAGCACGTACTTGCCCGAGGCGTCGATCACCTTGTCGGCCGCGTGGTCGAGCGACTCGCCGATCAGCGTCACGGTCTCGTCCTCGACGTAGATGTCGGCCGACGTAGTCGTCGGCGGCCGTGACGATCCGGCCGTTCTTGATCAGTACGGACATGACGACCTCCTTCGCTCCCGGGCGAGTTTATGCTCGCGCTCGTGCCTCTGTCACCGGGCCGAACTGTCGAAGAGCTCAAGGAGCTGCGGGAGCTGACCGGTGACGCGAACGGCGCGCAGCGGGTCGCCTGGACCGAGACCTGGGAGCGGGCGCGCACGTGGCTCGGCGACAAGCTCGGCGGGCTGCCGCTCGAGTACGAGGTCGACGAGGCGGGCAACCAGTGGTGGACGCTGCGCGGCGCGAGCGACCGTGCGGTGCTGATCGGCGGGCACATCGACTCGGTCCCGAACGGCGGCTGGCTCGACGGGGCCCTGAACGTCGTGGCCGGGGTCGAGGTCGTTCGTCGCCTGGTCGAGGACGGCGAGCCGCCGGCGACCGTGCGTCTGGTCAACTGGGCCGACGAGGAAGGTGCGCGCTTCGGCCGCTCGCTCTTCGGCTCGTCTGCGGCGGCCGGCTCGATGGCCGACCAGGACGAGCTGCGGGAACGCCGCGACGCGGACGGGGTCTCGCTCCCCGACGCGATCGGCGCCTACGAGGTCGAGCTCGACCGGGCACTCGAAGCGCGCAGCCAGCTCGAGAGCGCGGCCGCCTACCTCGAGCTGCACATCGAGCAGGGACCGGTGCTCGAGTCGCTCGAGCTGCCGCTCGGAGTCGTGCTCGGGACGTTCGGCGTCGAACGAAACCTCGTCACGTTCACCGGCCAGGCTGCGCACGCGGGCTCGACGCCGATGGACAGGCGCCGCGACGCGCTCGCCGGCGCCGCGAAGCTCGAGCTCGAGATCCGCGAGATCGCGAAGCGAACGGGCGAGGGCGCGGTCTGCACGATGGGCGGGGTCGTGACGAAGCCGGGGATCGTGACCTCCGTCGTCGAGACCGCCGAGTGCCTGCTCGACCAGCGCCACCTCGACGCGGGAACGCTCGCGGCGATGCTCGCCGAGGCGAAGGCCGCCTCCGAGCGCTTCGCCGAGGAGGAGAGCATCGAGGTCGCCTGGGAGCGGATCTGGAACATCGAGCCGATCCTGTTCGACGAGGCGCTGATCGCGCTCGCCGACGAGGCGGTCACCGAGGTCGCCGGCCGCTCGCACCATCTCCCGAGCGGCCCGCTGCACGACGCGGCCGAGGTCTCGCGCGCCGGAGTCCCGACGGTGATGCTCTTCGTCCAGAGCCTGCGCGGCCTCTCGCACACGAAGCTCGAGGACACGACCGAAGAGCACCTCGAGCTGTCGGTCCAGGCCCTCGACCGCCTGGCCGACAAGACGATCGCCCGCGTCGCCGCCGCCTAGCGAGCGGCAGGCCGCAGCGGTCTCGGTTGGCCATGTCCGGGGTCAGACCCCGGCCGTGGCCGGAACGGCCACGGCCAACGTGGCGAGAGAGCGTGACGAGTCCATAAAGACCGGGCGTTATGCTCAATCCCGCCCACGACCGGGAGGCGCACATGCTGAGCTTTGGATTGACGGCCCTGCCGGACCCGCCGTACACGCGGCTCGTCGAGCTGTTCCAGCGCGGCGAGAGCCTTGGCTTCGAGTACGGCTGGACCTACGACTCGCACATCCTCTGGCAGGAGACCTACGCGACTGCTCGCGATCGCGGGCGTGCAGACGGAGTCGCTACACCTCGGCCACTGCGTGACGAATCCCGGCATCCGCGACCCGACGATCACCGCGAGCTGGTACGCGACCATGCAGGACGTCACGAACGGCCGCATGGTGATGGGCATCGGCCGGGGCGACTCGTCGCGCCGCGTCGTCGGCCTCAAGCCGGTCACGGTGAACGAGTTCGAGCGGCGGCTGCTGATGATCAAGGACCTGATGAACGGTCGCCCGGTCGAGTGGAACGGCAAGGAGCTCGAGCTGAAGTGGGTGCGGAAGGACCTGCCCGAGATCCCGATGTTCGTCGCCGGCTACGGGCCGCGCGCGCTCGGCGTCGCCGGCCGCGTCGGGGACGGCGTGATCATCCAGCTCGCCGACCCGCAGATCATCCAGTGGATCATGGCCACGGCCCGCAAGGCCGCCGAGGAGGCCGGCCGCGACCCGGCCGCGCTGCAGTGCGTCGTCTGCGCGCCGAGCCACGTGTCCGACGACCTCGCCGAGGCCCGCGACCAGGTGCGCTGGTTCCCGGCGATGGTCTCGAACCACGTCATGGACCTGATCGAGCGCTACGGCGAGAACTCCGACGAGATCCCGAGCGCGCTGACCGACTACGTCAAGGCGCGGAAGTTCTACGACTACAAGGACCACAGCCGCGTCGGCGCCGCGCACGGCGAGTTCGTCACCGACGAGATCTGCGACCGGTTCTGCGTCCTCGGTAACAGCGAGCAGATCACCGAGAAGCTGCAGGAGCTCGAGTCGGTCGGCGTCGACCAGTTCGACATCTACCTGATGACCGAGAAGGCCGACGAGACACTCGCCGCCTACGGGAGCGATGTGATCCCCGGTTTCTCGGGCGTCGCCGCCTAGCGCAGCAGGCGGCTAAGCGGCGTGAACCAGAGGTAGCCCGCCTCGCTCGGCTGTGTCCTGTTGACCGCGTAGACGAGCCCGGTTGGCTCGAGTTCGACTCCCACGACCTGCCGCCACCTCGTCAACGTGGTCGCAAGCACCCGGTCCTTCCCGCTCGAGAAGCTAACGACGTGCACGACGCGCACGTACGAGCCACCGGTGCGTGGCGCCGCGTACGCCGCCAGCTTCGAGCTGACGTCGAGGTAGCGCGCGCCGTTTGCTACGCGCCACGTGTGCAGGCGCTTGCCCGAATGCGAGTTGTAGACCTCGAGCCTGCTGCTCTTCGTCAGCACCACGAGGTAGTCGCCGCGGAGGGCGACTTCCTTGGCCGTGCTAGGGGTGACCGTCCGCAGGAGCTTTCCTGCCGCCGAGTAGAGGCCGACGCTACCGTCTGCCCGCAACACCGCGACCTGCTTGCCGTCGGTCGAGACTGCATCCATCGCATCCGCTCCGGAAGCGATCGTCCGCAGCCCGGTTCCGATCGTCTGCAGGCGTGCCGAGGTCACGCGGTCGTCCTCATCTGTCGACCAGCGGTTGACCGCCAGGAAGTTCCCCGAGCCGACGAGGCAGCCGATCCACGCGCCGTGTAGACCGGCGGCATGAATACCCCCGCAGGTCAGCCACCCGGTGACCTCGCCCGTGCGCATCGCCGAGGCGAGCTTTCGCTCCTTGGGGTTCGGCAGCGACGACGTGTAGAGGTAGTCGTCGCTTTCGGAGTTGCCGCCCACGTTCACGATCCACGCCGCTCTCGTTCCGGCGATTGCAAGCTCGCGCACGCCTGCGCCCGTGCTCGAATTGTCGGCGTCGCAGGTGCCCTTCCCGCTCACGACCGTCGTCTTTCCAGTGGAGAGGTTCCACACGTAGACGCGGTTGCAGGGCCGCTTTGGCCAGCTGGCCGAGACGTCGTACGCCACGCGCGACCCGTCCATCGCGAGCGCCTCGATGCGGGTGGGCGTGGTCTTCGCAAGTGGCTGCGGCGATCCACCCACGGCCGAGCTCGCCGGGAAGACCACCAGCATGACGCCGAAGAGTCCCGAGAATCACCGAACGCCACTTCACTTCTCTCACCTCTACACGTAATGCTCGCGCGCGCGTGTGTCTCCCGCATCGGTGTCGACCCTGACCCCGCGTGTGGGCATCTACTGGCGTGTTAGCCTCACCAGAGGTGAGCGGGCTGCGACCGATTCGATGGCTCTTTGCGGCGACGCTGGTCGCGCTGCTTGCCGTGGTCGCCGCCGGCTGCGGCTCGAGCAAGAAGAGCTCCTCCTCGTCGACGAGCGCCAGCTCGTGCGAGCCCGATCAGCTGAACCTGATCAAGAAGGGCCAGCTGACGGTCGCCACCGACAACCCGGCCTTCAACCCCTGGTTCGCCGGCGGCACGCCGAAGGGCTCGACCTGGAAGTTCAACGACCCGACGACGCAGAAGGGCTACGAGAGCGCCGTCTCCTACGCGATCGCCAAACAGCTCGGGTTCACGCCGAACCAGGTCAAGTGGGTCGTCGTCCCGTTCGAACAGCTCTTCAAGCCCGGCCCGAAGAACTACGACTTCGACGTGAACGAGGTCTCGGTCACGAACGCGCGCAAGAAGAGCGTCGACTTCAGCGACTCGTACTACGACACCAACCAGGCGCTCGTGGCGATCAAGGGCACGCCGATCACGAAGGCGAAGACCCTGGCCGACCTGAAGAAGTACAAGCTCGGCGCCCAGGTCGGGACGACGAGCTACAACTACATCGTCAAGAACATCAAGCCGGACCAGCAGCCCGCCGTCTACAACAACTCGAACGACGTCAACTCGGGCCTGAAGACCGGCGGGATCGACGGGATCGTGGTCGACCTGCCGACCGCGTTCATCATCACCGGCGCCGAAGAGGTGCCGAACAGCGTCGTCGTCGGCAGCTTCCCGACCAAGGGCGGAGGCGATCACTTCGGAGCGGTCTTCGCGAAGGGCAACAGCCTCGTGAGCTGCGTGAACAAGGCGCTCGCGACGCTCAGAGCGAACGGCACGCTGAAGCAGCTGCAGAACAAGTGGATCTCGAACTCGGGCGCCCCCGTCCTGAGGTAGCGCTCAGCGGGTGAGCACCGGCGCGGATCCCGGCCGCGGCTCGAGGATCCTGGCCGACCTGAAGGGCTCCGGAGGAGGGCAGAGCAGCGTCTGGATCGCGCTCGCGAGCACGCTCGTGTTCGCGGGAATCCTCGTCGCCCTTGTCGTCACCTCGCCCGGCTGGTCGGCGGTCAAGGAGGCGTTCTTCAACCGCCAGGTCTTCGCCGACAACTGGAAGGGGATCGCACATGCCTTCCTGCTGAACATCAGGATCTTCCTGATCGCGGAGGTCTTCATCCTCGTCTTCGCGCTCCTCATCGCGATTCTGCGAGGGCTTCCCGGCCCGGTGTTCTTCCCGATCCGGATGCTGGCCATCATCTACACGGACCTCTTCCGCGGGGTCCCGACGATCCTCGTGATCTACATCCTCGGGTTCGGCGCGCCGGCTCTCCAGCTGACCGGGGTACCCGTCTCGCCGCTCTTCTGGGGGATCGTCGCGCTCGTGCTCGTCTACTCCGCGTACGTCGCCGAGGTCTACCGCGCCGGGATCGAGTCGGTGCACGCGAGCCAGGAGGCGGCCGCCCGCTCGCTCGGGCTCTCACGGCTGAAGACGCTGCGGTTCGTGATCGTCCCGCAGGCCGTCCGCCGGGTGATCCCGCCGCTCCTGAACGACTTCATCGGCCTGACGAAGGACACGGCGCTGGTCGCGCTGATCGGCCCGGTCGAGGCGTTCCGCCAGTCGCAGATCGACGTGGCGGCGACGTTCAACTACACGCCGTACGTCTGCACGGCGATCCTCTTCATCCTCCTGACGATTCCGCTCGCGCGCCTGACCGACTGGCTGATCGCGCGCGAGCGCAAGCGCCAGCTCGCGGGGGGCGCGCGGTGAGCGAGAACGGCAGGGCCCTTCAGCTCGAAGAGATCCGGAAGTCGTTCGGCGAGAACGAGGTGCTCAAGGGCGTCGACCTCGACGTCGGCGAGCACGAGGTCTTCTGCCTGATCGGCGCCTCCGGCTCCGGGAAGTCGACCCTCCTGCGCTGCGTGAACCTGCTCGAGAAGGTCGACGCCGGCCGGATCCTGCTCCACGGCGAGGAGATCACCCGCCGCGACGTCGACGTCAACCGCGTAAGGCGCGGGATCGGGATCGTCTTCCAGGCGTACAACCTCTTCCCGCACATGAGCGTCCTCGGGAACGTGACGCTCGCGCCGCGGAAGGTGCTGCACAAGCCGAGGGCCGAAGCGGAGGCCGAAGCCGTCGCGCTGCTCGAGCGGTTCGGGCTGGCCGACAAGCGCGACGAGTATCCGGACCGCCTCTCGGGAGGCCAGCAGCAGCGCGTCGCGATCGTTCGCGCCCTCGCGATGAACCCTGAGCTGATGCTCCTCGACGAGGTCACGAGCGCGCTCGACCCGGAGCTCGTGGCCGAGGTGCTGAGCGTGATCCGCGAGCTGGCCGAGGGGGGCATGACGATGCTGATCGCCACCCACGAGATGAGCTTCGCGCGCGACATCGCGACCCAGGTCTGCTTCCTCGACGCGGGCCGGATCCTCGAACAGGGCCCGCCGGAGCAGATCTTCGTCGAGCCACGAGAGCCGCGGACGCGCCAGTTCCTCGAGCGGATCGTCGAAGCCGGACGCCTGTAGGCGATACTGCGGCCATGGAAGACCTCGCCGTCCTCGACGTCGTGCCGAACGAGGTCCTCGCCGACCTGATCTGCTCGCTGCTCGAAGAGGCCGGCATCCCGTGCACGCAGCGGCTGACGAACGTGGGCGGCGCGATCGGCGTCGGGATGCCGGTGATCGGCTCCCGGGAGATCCTCGTTCCGGCGGACCAGCTGGATCGCGCGCGCGAGGTCCTCGCGGAGCAGGAGCAGGCAGGCCCGCTTCCGGGCGACAACGCCTCCTAGCCCGGCGCCGGCTCCTCTCGCACGTTCCACCACTCGCGGAACTCGCTGCAGAGCTCGTCGGCGAGACGAACCACGAAGATCCCGTCGAAGCGGAGGAGCTTGTCCGGGTACGTGTGCGTCGCGAGCCAGCGCGTGACGCCGACCTCCTCGGTGACCGCGATCACCTCGTAGTCGAAGGTCGCCGTGCTCGCGTCGGCGGCCTCGATCCACTTCGCCCTGATCTCGTCGCGCCCGCGCAGCAGCTCGCCGAACGGACCCCACTCGTAGGTCCCGTCAGGCGTGAAGAGCGCCGCGGCAGCGTCCGCGTCCTGGCGCGCGAAGGCCTCGCCGTAGGCGTCCATCCAGGCGCGAAGCTGCGCCTCGGTCACGAGCGGGCTACGAGACGCCGTCGAGCAGCGCCCAGTTGCCGGCGAGCGCCGACTCGGCGAGCGAGACGAGCCGCTGCTCGTCGTGGCCGTCGAGCTGCGCGCGTGCCTCGGCCGCATGCTCGTGGTCGCGCTCGGAGTGGAGCTCGAAGTACTCGGTCGCGGCTGTGCCGGGCTCGAAGCCGTAGTGCTGGACGAGACCGCGGAGCTTCGTCGCCGAGATCTCGGGCTGTCCCGACTCGATCGCGTAGAGGATCGCAGCGGCGCCGAGCTCGTCGTCGGCCGCGGCCCAGGCGGATGAGCAGCAGCGCGTCTCGGGGAGCGGCTCTTGCGTCTCCGTGCCGAGCGCGGCGGCGAAATCGTCCCAGAGCGAGATGTGCGCGGCCTCTTCCTCCGCGTGCAGGTGCGCCGTTCGCGCCGCGCGCGCGAGCGCGACGACCGCGTGCCGGTACTCGCCCGCGTAGCGCGCAAGCTCGTCGTGGGTGAGCTCGCCTTGCTCCCAGCGGACGTAGAAAGGATGCTCGAGCACGTTCCACCGCTCCCGGGCGGCGTCAATCGCTGCGATCACGTTCATGTGGCTCCTCCCAGTCGCACGACCCCGTCCGCCGATCCTAACGGCTCGGGACGATGAAGCGAGCGCTGCCCATCGCCCGGTAGCGCGCGAAGGAGCGCTTGCCGAGGCCACCCCAGACGAACCAGCGGTAGCGGCCCGGGCTGAGCGTGTAGCGATGGCCCGCCCACTTCCAGCTGCTCGCGAGGCCCAGCTGGCGCTTGCTCGGCCACGCGGCGAGGATTCGGGTCGAGCCGCGGAAGAGCTGCACGTGGAAGTAGTCAGCGCCCGCCATGGGGCCCCAGCGCAGGATCGGCTTGGGCGCAGCCCGCGGGACGTACGGCGTCTTCTGGAGCGTCAGCACCTTGGGGAAGCCCGTGACGTCGGCGGTCTTCGACACGTTGCCCGCCTGGTCGGTGCTCTGGATCGCGTACCGGTACTCGAGCCCGCTCTTGATCTTCGTGTCGACGAAGCGCGAGCCGGTGCCCTCGAAGACGACCTGCTCGTCCTTGCTGCCGCGAGCCCAGCGCTTGAGGACGATCCGGTCGTTCGGGCTCGACGACGTCCAGCGGACGAGGTTGGAGCCGGCCCGGCTTGCGACGCCGACCTTGGAGAGCGCCGGCGCGGTGGCGTCGTACTTGAGCTGGATCGACGCGGACGTGACGTTGCCGGCCTTGTCGTGGCAGCTCCCGGTCGCCGTCGCGGCTGCGCTCGCGTTCCCGGAAAACGGCGCCGACGTGCAGCTCGCGATCCCCGAGAGGGCGTCGGTGCCCGCCCAGGTGATCGTCACCGGGTGCGTGTACCAGCCGTCGAAGTCCGGCGGCCGGCTCAGCGTCGCGCCGGTGATGTGCGGAGGCGTCGCGTCGTACTTGAGGTGGAAGGCCGCTCCCGCCGCGGCGTTCCCCGCCTGGTCGTGGCACGTGCCGCCCGGCATCGAAGCCGCGGCGTTGTCCGGGCCCGAGTAGGTCGAGGAGGTGCAGCCGGCGATCCCGGAGGTCGCGTCGGTCCCGCCCCAGGTGACGGTCACGGGATGCGAGTACCAGCCGTTCGAGTCCGGCGCCCGACCGGGGGTTCCCGCGTTGATGTGCGGAGCCGTCGCGTCGTACTTGAGGTTGAACGACTTCGAGGCGGAGTTGCCCGCGTTGTCGCTGCAGCTGCCCGTGACGGTGGCCGATCCGTCGTCAGGCCCGGAGTAGCTCGCAGGAAGGCTGCAGGAGCCGGCGTTGATCCCCGAGGTCGCGTCCGACTTCGTCCAGTTGAGCGCGACCGAGCTCGTGTACCAGCCGTTGAAGTCGGGAGATCGGCCGGGGCTCACCGAGATCGACGGATCCGTGGCGTCGTACTTCAGCCCAAACGGCACGTTTGCGACGTTGCCCGCGTTGTCGGTGCAGCTGCCAGGAGCCGACGCGTTCGCGCTGTCCGGGCCGGAGTAGCTCGACGTCGTGCAGCCCGCCATCCCCGAGGTGGCATCGGTTCCGCTCCAGACGAGGCGGACGAGGTGGTCGTACCAGCCGTTCGCGTCCGGAGCTCGGGCCGGCGTAGCGCTCACGCCCGTCGGCGGATCGGCGTCGATCTTGACGCTTCTCGCCGAAGAGGACGTCCCGTCGTCGTTGGTGGCGGTGCACGTCTTGCTGACGCCGGTCGTCGGGCCCGGGATCGTGATCGCCGGGTCGCAGCCCGTGGTGTTGGTCAGCGGCGGGTTGGCCGGTCACCGTCCAGTGGAGGATCACGTTGTTCCCGTGCGTGCTGCCTCTCCACCAGCTGTTGTTGCCGGCGATGCCGTCGATCGACGACGAGATGGTCGGCGTGTCGGCGGCCGCGGCGCCGGGCACCGCGGCAGCGACGAGCGAGACGACGCAGAGCGCGACGACCGGTCTCAGCGCGTCTCGCATCGTCCTATCCCGGCGGAACGATGAAGCGGGCGCTGCCGATCCGGTCGTACTTCGCGAATGACCGGCGGCCGATGCCTGCCCAGGCGTACCAGCGGTACTTCCCGGGCTTGAGTCGGTAGCGGTGACCCGCCCACTTCCAGGTCGTTGGGAGCGCCATCTGGCGCGTGCTCGGCCAGGCGGCGAGGATCCGCTTCGAGCCGCGGAAGAGCTGCACGTGGTAGTAGCTCGCGCCCGCGCACCGCGTGCCAGCGCAGGATCGGGTTCGGCGCCGCCCGCGGGACGTAGGGCATCTTGCGGAGCGTCAGCACCTTGGGCAGGCCCGTGACGGTGATCCGCTTCGAGGGGTTGCCTGCCTGATCGGTGGTCTGGATCGCGTAGACGTACTCGAGCCCGGCCTGGATCTTCGTGTCGATGTACTGAGCCGCGCGCCGCGGAAGACGACCGGCTGGTCGGTGCCGCCGCGCGGCCAGCGTTGGACGACCGCGGTATCGGCCGGGCTGGTGGATGTCCAGCGAACCAGGTCGGAGGCTGCCCTGCTCGTCACTCCGACCTTGGAGAGCACGGGTGGGTGGCGTCGTACTTGAGCGGGAAGGGCCGACCCGACGTTGCCGGCCTTGTCGCGGCAGGTGCCAGTTGCCGTGGCCGTTGCGCCGTCTGGGCCCGAGTAGCCCGGGTGCAGCTGCGACCTTGATCGTCTTCCGCTCAGCCGACGCGTTTGACCAGCCGTTGCATCGGAGCTCGGGTCGCTGAGCCGTGCAGTCGCGTTTATCGTCACGCCGTGTGAAGTGCCGTCGCGTTGTCGCGGGCAGGCAGGTGCATCGCGATCGGCCCGGGATGGTGATCGCAACCGACGGTGTTCGTCAGCGGTGGGTTGGCAGCGACGGTCCAGTGGAGGACGATGTAGTTCCCGTGCGTGCTGCCCCTCCACCAGCCGTTGGTCGCCGGCGATTCCGTCGATGCTGTACGAGATCGTGGGCGTGGCCGCCGCGGCCGAGCTCGGGACGAGCATCGCGAGCAGCGCGAAGACAACGAGCGCGAGCAGCGCGCGTGATCCCCCGGCATTCCGTTGACCCCTCGGCCATACCTGCATCGGACGGCGACGCATGGGCCTTCTCCCCCACGAGATATCCCTACTTACAAAGCCTAACTCCCTGCTAGCAGGGATTCCAGTCCTAGCCGCCGGGCGGCGGGAGCGGCGCCGGTCCACCGCCCGTTCCGATCGGCGACGGAAGCGGCACCGGGCCTGACGGCGTGTGGGACGGCTGCGTCCTCACCACGGCTCGGGTGGACGAGGACGAGACCGGCTGGCTCGCGGGCGCCGACACGGTCCGGACGGCGAGCTCTGCCTTCGCCGTGTGCGTCGAGCGCTGAGGAGAGCGGTTGACGCGATGCGTCCTCGCCGGAGCATGCGACCCTCGCGGCGCTGAACGGATCCGGGGTGTGGAGTGCGCGGATCGTGCCGCGCGACGCGGTGCCGTGCGCCGAGGTGCCGTGCAAGGCATGCAACGACGCGCCTCCGGCAGCGAACAGCGCCGCTGCGAAGGCGACGGCCCCGGCTGCCCAGCCGAGCTTCGGCCGCCACCGTCGGCGCGGCTCGCGTGATGGCGCGGGCGTCGCTTGCGGCGCGGTCGCGCGCGCCGGCCGCGAGAAGCCGAGCTCGTTCGTCCAGAAGCTGATCCCTCCGTAACGGCTGGCCGCGACGTAGAGGTCGGAGTGGCCCGCCGCCTTGAACTCACTCGCCGAAGGCCACGTGTCGCGGCCATCGCAGAACTGCTCGAGCGCGGAACGGATCCGATCGTTGGTCCAGTGCCGCTGGCCGTTGCGCTCCGTGCGCACGACCCGGTACCAGGTGCTGCGACCGCCTCCGACGCGGTCGAGTATCCCGGCGGAGACGAGCTCGGCAAGGTCGTAGGCAGCCTGCGAGCGGCTGACTCCCGCGATCTCTTCATAGAGCCCGCGCGTGAGCTTCATGGCGCCGTCGTGCTCGACCGCGTCCAGCACGCGCTGCTGCGTGGCCTTGAGCTCGGATCTGGCGGCAGAGACTCGTTGCGGCACTTGCATCCTCCTCCCCAGGAGGCTTCCGATCGAACCTTAGCGCACCGCCGTTCGCAGGTCTCGCGCTTAAACGGAAATTCACATAAGCCGTGCTTATACAGCCGCACGGGCCGTCGCCGGCACGGTCCCCCGGGTGAAACGCGCGGGTTGCACCTCGGAAGAGCGCGTTTCCCTCGTACCGGAGCCGCTCGGGTCTTTCGTCCAACGGCTCGAATGCATTCGTCCAACTGGATTTCACGGTTAAAATCTGAACGCTAATGACGCGCTCTAGAATTTCACCAAAAATTCGTCCAGAACTGTGAAAAAGACGCTTGAAATGGGCGAGATACATTGCTACGGTCATTTCCGTAATGACCATTACTGCGGTGGCGACAGAGTCAACTCAGGGCCTCGGGGGACGCCGTGCAAGGCTCATGGCTGGGGCCCTGGTCGCCTTCCTTTCCGTGTTCATCTACGCCGTCGCGGCTCCCGGACACGCCCGAGCCGCCGGGCCGGTTTCCGCTCCCGTGCCTGCAATTCCGGGCGTTTCCGATGCCACTGCCGGCGCGGCGGGCGCCGACGAGCCGGCGCTTACCTCCCTCGCGCCTTCAGGCGAGCCGGCGCCCACCGACCAAACCGCTTCGACCCAGCAGTCCGCGAGCTCCGCGGCAGCGGCCGTTCAGCAGCAGCCCCAGAACATCGTCATCTCGATCCGGATCAACAGCCCTGGAAACGACGGCCCGATCACGCAGATCAACGCGTCGGTCGGTGCCGCCGGGAGCTCCAACGGCTCCGCCACCGGCCAGAGCGCAGGATCTGGCGCGGGAACCGGCCAGCAGGGCGGGAACCAGGACGCATCCACGAGCCAGACGGCCGACTCGAACGCCTCTTCGGTGCAGAACCAGCCCCAGAACACGGTCATCTCGATCCGGATCAACAGCCCGGGCGACAGCGGCGCGATCGTGCAGCAGAACCTCACGGTCAGCATCTCGTCGTCCGGCAACGTGAGCATCACCGGCCAGCAGCAGGGGCCGCCGGAGGTCTCGGCGGACGACAGCGGCCCGAAGGCGCTGCTCACGGCATCGCCCAGGAATCACGGCACGAGGCAGATCAAGGCCAGCGGCGGCACCTCGAGCGCCAAGGCTGCCCCTCCGTCGGCGCCGAAGACCTCGACGGCGGTGGCAGAGCCTTCGAACGCCGGCTCAAGCCAACCGGCGCCTGGCACGCAGCGACCTCGACGTCGATGCCGGCCGCTCATCAGGTCGTCTCCGCAACGAAGGCAGTCAGCCACACGCTCGTCGCCACGACACACCGGCTAGTCCCCCGGCAGATGGCCGGTGCGGCGCGACATCTCGCCGCCGTTCCGCACAACGCGGCGGATGTCCTCAGGAATCTCGCCCCGCGCCCGCCGGTTCAGGCGAGCGACGATGGGCAGAACGTCTCGAGCGCCGTGATGCTCACGCTCGTCGCGGTGCTCGGGGCATTCGCGGTGCTGATCGCCTCGACCCTCATGGGCCGCGCGCCTCAGGTTGTCAACCGCTGGAACTGGCGCCTGAGATGAGCGCGCTCCCTGCGGCCGTGGTTGGACGAATAGATTGGACGAAGCGGGGCGCGATCGGTCTGTTCAAGCCGTATTTGCACGCGCGGTGCAACGCGCTCCGGGGGCAGCGATGACGCTGTCGGTGCTCGTCGTCGACCGCCACCCGGTCGTCCGCGAAGGTCTTCGCTCGTGGCTGGCGGCTTCGGACTTCGACGTCGTCGGCGACGTCGGAACCGCAAAGGAGGCGATCGACGCCGCGCTGCGGCTGCGGCCCGACATCGTCGTGCTGGACGCGCTTCTGCCGGAAGGCGGAGGCCCGGCCGTCTGCGATGCGATCTCGCAGTGCCTTCCCCGGACGGCAACCGTCGTGTACGCGGCCGAGCTGGACGAGGAATCCGTGCTCGCGACCGCCTCGGCAGGTGCCCGCGCATACCTGCTCAAGGACGCGCCAAAGCCTGATCTCTCCAACGTTTTGCGCCGCGTCGCGGCCGGCGAGCGCTTCGTCGATCCTGCCGTCGCAGAGCTGCTCTTCCGGGCGCAGGGCGCGGCGGCTCGACCCCGTCTGACCGAGCAGGAGCTGAGCGTCGTCCGACTCGCTGCGCAAGGGCTCACGAACAGGGAAATCGGCGCGCGCCTGTACCTCAGCCGGCACACGGTCAAGGAATACCTCAGCAACGCGATGCGCAAGCTCGGCGTGGCAAGCCGGGTTGCGGCCGTGGTCGAGGCGGGACGCCTCGGCCTGCTCGGCCCGGTTCCGCTGTCAAAGGCCTCGTGACGACCCCCAGGCGGGGGGATCAAGACCCGCCACGCGGGGCTACCGGGCGAAGCGGCCGGCTTCCATCATCACGCGTAGAGCTCGCCTCTTCCGCTACCGATCGGAGCAAGGAGACGAACACCGCGAACACTGTGGCCCGCACATCCGCATCTGGATCAGCCAGCGGGGTTGTCTGCGCGGTGTCTTGGCGCGCGCGCCTATGCGCGCTTGCGGGCGTGCTCGTCGTCGCCGGGCTGGGCTCGCCCGGGGTCGCTCGTGCTGCTAGCCCCGCGGGCGGCAGCGGGCTGGCCGAACAGGTCCAGCTCGCCTTGTCCCAGCTCGGCGAAGCTGTTCACGGAAGCCGAGGGTTTTCCAGCGCGAGCGGCGGAGTGAGCCTGAATATCCCGAGCACGATCCCCTGGGGAGCAATGCCGGCTGCGGTCGAGGGCGCGATTCCGACGAGCGTCGCTGCCGCGATCCAGCCGAGCACGACGAACTCCGGTCCTGCGGCTTCAGTGTTTGCGGGAACCGGAAGCCCACCGTCGGCTTTCCCGGGACCGGACGTCTCGGGACAGGAGCGCGGCGCAGCAAAGTCCGGGCGATCCGAGCGCGCGCAGGGCTCGCTCGCCCGGGCTGCGTCGCGCTCAGAGGTCGACCGAACGGGGGGACGACAGTTGTGCCGCAGAGCAGCGTCGCGGCGCTGCGACGGGTGCATGGCACCCACGGGCTTGGCCAGGCGCGCGCCGCCCGGGCGCGCGGCGAAGCCCGCAGGACCGCCGGCGGGAGCTGTGCCGCAGCGGCTCCCGCCGCGGCCTCTTCCGCCGCAGCCGGACATGAGCTCCTCCGGCACAGGCGGGCGGCCAGGGCCCGCCTGTGACGCCGCCGCTCGCCGCGCTCGCCGGCCTGCTGAGCTTTTTCGTCTTGCGATTCCTGCCTCGGGCCTTTCCGGTCCCGGCCTTCCGGAAACCGAGGCTTACCGTCACTACTGCCTGGAACCCGGGCTGACCTTCCTTCTCCGGCCTTAAGCCGCGCGCCGCGGTCTGCGAACGGCGCGCAATCCCGTAACGACGAGAAGAGAAGGAGAAACGCAGTGAAATTGAAGCTACTGAGCGTTGCCGTGGCGCTCATCGCCCTCTGGGTGGTGCCCTCGGCGCTCGCTGGACGGCTGGTCCCCTGGTGGTGCGCAAGTCGGGGCCCAGAACGCGGCGACGAACCAGGGTGCCTTCGGGGTGGCGGCGAGCAACCAGAACGCGGTCAACGCCAACGTGCCGGTCTCGATCGCTGGAGGGAACATCTACTCCAACGGTCCGAGCTCGGCGACCCAGAACGCGACGTCGACGGCAACGACCGACGTCTCGAACTACGCCAAGACCGACCAGAACCAGCGGCTCGGTCAGAACCCCGTCGGCGGCTCCAGCTGTATCGCCGGCTGTGGTGGCGCGGGCGGATTCCAGGCCGGGATCCAGATGCCCAGACCAACCAGCTGGCGGCCGGTGCCGCCGAAGAGCGACCAGAACGCAGTGAACGCGACGGTGCCGGTCTCAATCGCCGGCGGAAACGTGAAGTCCGGCCCGAGCTCCGCCTCGCAGACGGCGAACTCGTCGGCCAACACCGACGTCTCGAACAACGCTGAGACCACCAGCACCAGTCGCAGAACCAGAACGTCGGCGAGGCAGCTGCCTCCGCCGGCTGCGGCGGCGCGGGTGGTTTCCAGGTTGGTGCCCAGAACGCCGAGACCAACCAGGCGGCTCTGGCAAGGCGGACAGCAAGCAGAACGCTGTCAACGCCAACGTCCCCGTCTCGATCGCCGGCGGCAACGTCTACCTCCGGCCCGAGCTCGGCGACCCAGAACGCGACGTCGAACGCAACGACGAACGTCTCGAACGACGCGACCCACCCACCAGGGCCAGCATCTGAACCAGAACGTCGGCGGCGGGTCCTGCAAGCTCGGCTGTGGCGGCGCGGGCGGATTCCAGGCCGGGATCCAGAACGCCCAGACCAACCAGCTGGCGATCGGTGCCGCGAAGAGCGACCAGAACGCGGTGAACGCGAACGTGCCGGTCAACGTGGCCGGTGGCGACGTGAAGTCCGGCCCGAGCTCCGCCGATCAGACGGCGAACTCGTCGGCCACCACGAACGTCTCGAACACGGCCAACACCAACCAGAACCAGCTGCTCTGCCAGAACGTCGGCGGCAGCAGCAAAGGGTGGCGGCTGCGACAAGAAAGGCCGGGAAGGCGACATCCTCGAGCGCAAGGACGGCCGTGATGGCAAGGACGGCTGCTACGCCGGTTGCGGCGCGGCAGGCGGCTTCCAGGCCGGCGTCCAGAACGCCGAGACCAACCAGCTCGCGCTCGGCGGCGCAGTCCAGCAAGCAGAACGCCGTCAACGCGAACACCCCGGTCTCGATCGCCGGAGGGAACATCTACTCCGGCCCGAGCTCGGCGACCCAGAACGCGTCTTCTGACCGCGAACACCACCGTCTCGAACGACGCGACCACCAACCAGCGCCAGGGTCTCTGCCAGAACGTCGGCAGCGACAGCAACGGGTGCGGTGAGCGTCGCGTGATCATCTTCTATCCCCCCCCCTCTCGCTGACGGCAAGGACGGCCGCGACGGCAAGGACGGCTGTTATGCCGGTTGTGGCGGCCCCGGTGGCTTCCAGCTGGGCGGTCCAACAACGAAGACGAACCAGGGCAGCTCTCGGCCTCGCGTACAGCAACCAGAACGCCGTGAACTCGAACGCCCCGGTCAACGTGGCCGGGCACGACGTGAACGAGCGCGGTCCCCGAGCTCCGCCGATCGAGACGGCGAACTCGTCGGCCTTCACCACCAACGTCTCGAACTCGGCGGTATGACCCACCCAGCACCAGGGACAGAAGCAGAACATCGTAGCGGGGGCAATGCTGCCTCGCCGATGCTGCGGCGGTGTTCCCGGGCGGCTTCCAGAGCGGGTCTTTTCGAACGCCGAGACCAACCAGCTCGCGATCGGTCTCTCGAAGAGCGATCAGAACGCCGTGAACGGGAACGCCCCGGTCTCGATCGCCGGAGGGAACATCTCCGGCCCGAGCTCGGCGACCCAGAACGCGACGTCTAACGCAACAGACGAACGTCTCGAACGACGCCACAGACGCACCAGAACCAGTGGCTGACGCAGAACGTGGGCGGCTCCAGCTGCCCTCGCGGGTCTGCGGCGGCGCCGGCGGCTTCCAGCTCGGCCTTCAGAACGCCGAGACGAACCAGGGAGCACTCGGCCTCGCGTTCAGCAACCAGAACGCGGTCAACTCGAACACGCCGCACTCGGTGGCGGGCGGGAACATCTACGGGGGCTCCAGCTACGCCTCGCAGACGCCCCACCCCGACAGCGCCAGCACCGGCGTCAGCAACAACGCGGAGACCAGGCAGGGCCAGTGGCTGAACCAGCAAGATCACCCGCTCCTCCTACTCCGCACCGAAGCGGGCTGACACGGAGCCCGGCGAAGAGCACGTCGCCGTCTCCGATGTCGACCCCCCCGGTGGCGGGCCCACGCGGAAGCAAGACCGGTTCGACGGGCAACCCGCCTCCCCCCGGCGTTGCCGGCAGAGCGCACGGCCCAGCTGACCGGCGTCAAGACCTCCGCGACGCTTCCGTTCGCCGGTGCGTCGCTCCGTGGGGCGCTCCTGACAGCCCTCGCCCTGATCCTGCTCCCCGGCAGCGTCATGCGCCGCGCTCCCCGGGCGGGGGGGCCAGGGACAACGGGGGAGTGAACAGGCCCTGAAACCGCTCGAGGGAGTGGCTCCGGCGTGCGCCGGAGCCACTCCTCTCGTCCCGGCAAACGGAGCGAGATCATGCGATGGCGTCTCCTCCTGACAGCGAGCGTGGTGATCGCAGCGGTCGCCTGCGTGCTCGCGGGCGCCGTCCCTCTCGGCCGCCGTGCGTGAGTCGCGCTTCGCCGAGCGGGCGACCGCGCCGTATCGGGCGACCGTCGATTCTGCTACGAGCGGGCCGACTGGGCCTCGCGAGTCGATTCTTCGGGCTACCCCGACCTGAAGGGCCACGAGGCCGAGGTCTACGGCCTATGGCGCTACGAGATCCGGCAGGTTGCGCTTCCCGTTCGCGGCTGCCGCCGTGCTCGAAGGGTGGAAGCACGCGCCGGCCGGCCCGCCTCAGCATCTGGGTTTTCGTGCTCGGCCACGAGCTGACCCATGCCCAGCAGAGCGACGTCTACAGCGTGCTGTGGAGCCGGCCCTTCGACGAGGTCGAGGCCGACTGCGGCGGGTACGCCTCCGGAAGTCCCGGGCAGCTGGAAGCGCGCCCTCGGGATCAAGCGGCCGCTACGGCCGCCTCCCAGGGGCTTCAGCCGCTGCCCGCTGGAAGCGCGCGGTCAAGCGCAGGTAGCCGATCCGGCTACTTCGGGCAGGGTAAGCGCGACGATCCTGCCGCGGCCTTTGAGATTGACCGCCCAGGCAACCCGGCGGCCCTCGATCCAGAGTCCGATCGGC
>CAVVAB010000009.1:0-556455 GCA_963746155.1 uncultured Actinomycetes bacterium | reverse complement strand
ATTGTGGGCTGCTGATTCGGGTTCACGGAGGGCCTGGTAGGGTGAGGATCAGGGCGCCGGCGAAGATGAGCAGCCCGGCGCCGACGGCGATCATGGCAAAGCGCACGCCGAGCAGCGGGAACTGGGTGCTCAGCCCGACCAGGAACAAGACGCTCGCAAGAATGACGGTCACCCGCACGTACTCGTCACCCGTCTCGGCGGCCTTCTGACCCTCCGCATAGTAGGCGTCCGCGCTCGTGTCCAGCACACGTGACCGCGCCTCGCCGGTCGGGATGTACTGCGGCATCTCCTGCGGCCCCGCCGGCGCATTCGGGTTCGTGAACGGGTGGGTGGCGAGCCAGGCGACGAACGCGACCCGGTACTCGGGTCGAAAGCGCTTCTCGGCGACGCGCATCCCGTTCGGGTTGTGCGTCAGGTAGGCCGCGAACCAGCTGTTGAACAGGATCCCATCAGCGGTGCGGAAAGTCAGCGACTCCTGGAAGGAGCGGTTCGCTTTCGTCCGAGTCGCCGAGGCCTTCGCGAGCTTGAGTGACGACTCGGTGCCCCACTTCGCTGCCGAGTAGCCGGACCAGGCTGCGACGATCGTGACGATCGAGAGCAGCAGGGCCGCCATGACCGAGATCAGCCGGTTGCCGCGTCCATCCCCGCCATGGGCGTGCGCGTGCTCCGCGTGGTCGCCGATCTCCTTGCCGACCTCGATTGGAGACAGACCCTCTGGCACGTCGTTGCTCTTCCGCTTCGTCGGCGGGCCGCGAGGCCCGCCGAACGCGGCAGAACATCGGCTACATGACCTCGACTGCGGTCTCGGACGGGCGTGCGATCAGGTAGAAGACCACGCCGAGAATCGGCAAGAAGACGATCAGGATCGTCCACATCGCCTTCGCGAATCCGCTGTGATCCCGGCGGCGGAAGTTGTCGATGAACACGTTGATCACGACGAAGATCCACATCACCCACACGAAGAAGATGATCATCCACCAGACCACGTCCCAGAAGCTGGGGTTGTTCGCATACGCGAGCATTTGCGCTCCCTCCGTTTGATGCCGGCGGTTGGGCCGGTCATGCAGTTTCGTCGACCCGATCAGCCGACTGCGCGACGCTACGACGGAGACGATCGGCCTGTCATCGGCCACAACGGCCGATATTTGCCGACCCTTACTCGGGGATCGTGAGCCGGCCGTCGATCGCCCCGAGGCCGCACTGCTCGACGATCTCGACGGCTTCGGACCTGCTCTTGACACCGAGTTTGTGGTAGATCGAAGCGACGTGAGTCTTGACGGTTGGGCGTGAGAGGTGAAGACGGTCGGCGATCTCCTGGAGCGAGAGATGCGTCGGCAGGAAACCGATGAGCCGGAGCTCGGCCGGAGTGAGCTCGTAGTCCTTCCCTCGTCTGATCCGCTCTTCGAGACGCTGCAGCCGGGCGGGAAGCGTTCCGGCGTCGGGGTAGCCCTGGAGTGCGTCGCTCGCAACCTGCGCGAACTCGAGGGAGCCGGCGAGGTCGCCGAGGTTCAGGCTGATGTCGGCGCAGCGCAGCGCGCAATCGGCTTCGAGCCACGGAACCCCGTTGAGCAATGGGCGGAGCCGCCGGACGTTCTCGAGCTGGCGCGCAGCCTCCGTGTGGTCACCGCGCTGCTGCTGCGCCAGCGCCCCTGCCGCGTAGGCGATGGCGCTCTGGGCGATCTCGTCGAGATGCGCTTCTTCGACCAGCAGTAGCGCTTCGACCGCCCATCTCTGCGCGTTTCGCCGATCGCCGATTTCCGTGGCCGCGAAGGCCATATAGCTGAGACAGTAGAGTCGCACGTGCGCGAGCTCTGGCCGGTGGCTCGCCAGAGCAAGTGCCTCCCCGAACACCTCGATTGCTTCTTGCGGTCGCCCCAGGAGAACGTTCGCCGTTCCCAGAGCCCGACAGGCGCTGAGAAGTCGGCGGGTGCCCTCGTGCTTCTCCGCGGTGTAGACGAACTCGGCGTCGCGCAGCATCCCGTGGATTCCGTCGGGAGCGACGGCAGTTCGGACATTCGCGAGTGCCGAACGAAGGGAGGTTGCCCCGTCGTCGGATGCCACATCGAGCGGCCTCCGTTCGGCCGCGGCGACGAACCGCCTCGCTCCAACCGGATCGCCGAGCAGCACACCCACCCAGGCTGCCGCGATCGACAACTGGGCGTCCGATTCGATCTCCTCGTCGGTGCAGCGGTCGAGCCAGAGCCGCAACGTCTCGATCCGCCCGCGTCCTGCGAGCTCGTCCCAGTGCCCGTGCGCGATCCTGCCGGCCTGCGCGAGATCGCCGCTCTCGTGCGCGTAGGCGAACCCCTCGTCAGGGCTTCCGTGCAGCTCGCACCAATCTGCCGCCCGCCGCAGATACACGCGGAGCAACTCCGGATGGCGACGGCTGAGCTCCGCTCGGAGGAAGTCACTGAACAGGTGGTGGTAGCGGAACCACCCGCCGCGATCGTCGAGCGGGACGACGAACGCATTCGAGCGCGCGAGGGCCTCGAGCGAATCGGCAGCGTCGTCCGTGCCGAGCACCGCATCGCACAGGGGTGGCGTCATCCGGTCGAGGATCGACGTACCGAGCAGGAACGTCTTGAGATTGTCCGGCTGGCGACCCAGCACCTCTTCCAGGAGGTAGTCGGCGACCTGCTGCTGAGTGCCGGTCAGACCGGCAGCCCTGGCGGCGGCATCGTCGCGGTCTCGCAACGAGAGCGTTGCCAGCGCGACCGCGGCAGCCCACCCCTCCGTCCGCTCGCGCAGAGCCTCGGCCGCCTCCTCCGACAGCTCCAGACCGCCGCGGGCGGCAACGGCTCTCGTCTCCTCCGTGTCCAGAGCGAGGAGCGCGTCACCCACCTCGACCAGATCGCCACTTGCACGGAGGCGGCCGAGCCGCAGTCCCGGATCGCCACGCGTGACCAACACCAGCTGAGAGCCGGACGGCACCTGTTCGGCGAGGAACCCGATAATCGAGCGGCTCCTCTTGGCGGTGATGAGGTGAACGTCGTCCAGCACCAACACGAACGGATCACGCTCGCCGAGGTCGGCAGCCAGGAGAGGAAGGGCGACTTCGACGATCCTCGGCGTTCTTCGTGACAACTCCTCCAGCAGGTCACCGCGCACCGGGCCAATGCGCTCGAGCGCTGCCGCAACGCGTGCGAGCAGCGCCACGGGGTCGTTGTCGCCGTGTGCGACCTGCACCCAGCAGCTGACCCTCGGATCCACGTTGCTCCACTGCGCGATAAGGGTCGATTTCCCGTAACCGGCCGGCGCAGAAACCAGCACTACCCGGCTGCGCTGCACGACCTCCTGCAACGGAGCGAGGCGGGCTCGCGGCACCGCATCGGCTCGAACAGGCGGAACCAGTACCGCTGGCGCCTTCAGCAGGCGCCGACGCTCGAGAGGAGGGGAAGAACTAGCGATAGCTTTGACCCAAGCCCCGATAGCATCGCGAGCCAGCGCGCTCCTGAGACATGCGTAGCGCCCTCCTCGCCGACGTCCGCGCTCGAAACGGTTCCGGGCGAGAATATCAGCCTCTTTGGCCGATGAGAGATCAGCCGCCGCCGGCGTAGCGTTCGGCGCATGGCCGGCCAGCCGAGAGCGTCCAGCAAGAGAACATCGCGCACGGCGGCTCATCTGACGCCGACCGAGACGGCCGTCCTCACCTTCCTCCCGACCCATCGGACGCTCGCCGCGATCGGCGAGCGCTTAGGCATCAGTCGTCCAACCGTGAAGACCCACGTCCAACACATCTACAAGAAACTCGAGGCCACAAACCGAGCCGAGGCCGTGGAGTTGGCTGAGAGTGCTGGCCTCCTTCCCACCCGCCGGGAAGGTCCGGTGGAGTGAGCGAATCCACGGACGTCTCGGTACGGCACCGGGTTCAGGATCGCTGTTCCAGGGCGGGGAACAGAGCCGTCACTGGACCTTCCCGCCGCCCGCCCCAAGCCTGACAAGGAGGTACAACGATGACCGAGATATTGGCCGAACAGCTCGAGAACGAGGAGTCGATGTTCGTGCAGACTGCGCAGGGCATCGAGAGCGATGGCGGCAGGCTGACGCTGCAAGGGATCGCACCCTCGACGCTCTACTTCTCCGACCGGCCCCAGCGGGTCGTCGGGCACATGGCCACGACCGATTTCGTCGACCTGTGGGCCATCGGCGACAACAGCTTCGAGACCGACCCGCCGAACGCGGTGCTCTCCTTCCTCGAGCCCGGCGCCGATGTCCCCGTCGACGCGGTGGTCGTGCTCACGGCGCCGAAGCTCTCCGGCGAGGGCAATCTCTCCTACTCCATCGACGTGCTCGAGGGAGCGGTCCCGGCGCACACAGGACCCGTCACGCTGTTCATCGACCCGTTCGGGCGGCCGCTATCGCCCGTCTCCGTGTGCGGTGTGCGTAGACGCGAGCGACGACGGGATCGGCGCGGGATCTAGACACCAACATGACCGGGCGTGGCGTCCGCCGTGTCCCGAACCTCCCGAAAGGAGATCCCATGGCAAACACACCGGTGCTCGATCTGCTCGCGAGCATGACCGCCGATTCGATCGAGGCGTCGAGCCTCGATCCGGAGACGTTGGCGCTCGTCCGCATCGCCGCGCTCGTGGCGGTCGATGCGGCGCCGACGTCCTACGTCGTCAACCTCGAGGCTGCCAGTGACCTCATCGACTCGGAGCAGGTTCGCGGCGTGCTTGCCGCGGTCGCTCCGATCGTGGGGACGGCACGCATTGTCTCGGCGCTCGGCAAGATCGTCGAAGCGCTCGATCTCGAGCTCGAGGCCGCAGAGATCGCGGCGGAGGTCGGGGAAGGAGCATGAGCAAGAGGAAGCCGGACGGGCCAGGCCTGCGCCTTTCCGTCCGCCAACAAGCAAACGTCGAACCGAGACGAAGGAGGAGCGATGGAAAGTGACAATCTGATGCTGGTGGTCGGTACGTACCCCGATGCGAGCGCAGCGGCCGGGGACTTCAAGGCACTGAAGGCCGGACAGGACGCCGGCGAGTACAAAGTGGTCGGGGCCGTCGTGATGAATCGCGACGCGAGCGGCAAGGTCGATGTGCAGGAGCACGGTGACGCGCACGTCGGCGGCGGCGCGGTTCTCGGCGCCACTGCCGGGCTTGTGGTCGGCCTGTTTGCGCCGCCGCTGCTTGCCGCGACCGCGATCGGAGCGGCGATCGGTGCGGGGCTCGGCGCACTGCGCAAGCGGCATGAGGAGAAGAAGATGGGCGTCGATGTCGAGGAGTACCTGCCGCCCGGATCCTCGGCGGTGGTGGCGGTCGTCGACGACCAGTACGCCGACAAGGTCGAGGCTGCCCTCGTCAACTCGGACAAGCGGATCAACCAGGCGATCGACTCGGGCGACTACCAGGAGCTGCAGAAGGCGATCGCGAAGTCCCAGGACGAGGTGTCGGGCGCAATCACCTCATAGATCGCGGGAGGAGGGCCGGCACAGATGCCGGCCCTCCCGATCCGCCGAAAGGACACGACGATGAAACCCACTTGCACACACACCCTTATCGCTCTTGCAGCGTCGTTCGCGTTCCTCGCGGCAGGCTGTGGCTCGAGCGGGGGCGGCTCGACAACGACGTCGTCGTCCACGAGTGCCTCTGCCACTGACACCTGGGCAAGCGGCGTCTGCTCGTCAATCACGACCTGGCAGGCCGCGATCAAGTCGGCCGCCGGCTCGGTGAAGAGCGATCCGACCAAGAACGGGCTGCAGACCGCGGCCGGCGATGCGAAGGCCGCGACCGAGACGCTCGCCACCGACCTGAAGGGGCAGGGCAAGCCCGACACCCAGGGCGGCCAGCAGGCGAAGGACTCGCTCGACCAGCTCTCCACGACCTTGCAGCAGGGCATGACCACGATCGAGAACACGGTCAAAGGGATCTCCGGCCTGAAGGGCGCGCTTACCGCCGTCCCGGCGGTGACGGGCACACTCGCGACGATGGAGAAGCAGATCAAAACGACGTTCACCAGCCTCCAGGGACTCGGCGCGAACGGCGAGCTGAAGAGCGCGTTCGCCAGCTCGAGCGCCTGCAACTCCTTGACGAGCAGCGGCTCGTGATCGTCCCGGGCTCGCGGCGATCGCTCGGTGTGGCGCGCGAGCCCGGTGGCCGCGGGGCTGGGCGTCACACGCCGTAGGTCCTCTGCTGCGCGAGCGTTCTCGGGGTCGCGGTGATTGAACGCCGTGCCTCCACCAAGGCCGAGGGCGCTGTACTCCTTGCGGAGGACCGCCTGCGCAGGATCGGCTGTGGAGCCGTGGAAGTGACCCGTCGTGAGCGATCGCTGGGACACGAGCCGAACGGAGGCGTTCAGCGACGGCGTGTTCGCGATCGCGATCACGCTGCTCATCCTCGAGATCGCTGTGCCCGAGTCCGAGTTCGGCAATCTTTGGCGCGGCATCGGCCATCAGTGGCCCTCCTACCTGGCCTATGCGACAAGCTTCATCACGATCGGAGGGATCTGGATGGTCCACCACGGGATCTTCCGGCGCTTGCAGTACGCGGACGTCTCGGTCATGCGACTCAACCTGGCGCTGCTGATGGCCGTCTCGTTTCTGCCCTTCCCGACCAAGCTCATGGCCGAGGCGATCCGCGAAACGGACGCCGAGCGTGCCGCCGTCATCTTCTACGGTGGAACGTTGCTGGTGATCTCGCTCCTCGTCAGCGCCCTGTGGGGAGCAATCGCGCGCAACCGTGAGCTGCTCAAGCCGGAGGTGAGCGAGCAGGAGATCAACAAGTTCCTGGTCGCGACAACCCCGAGCCTCGGCTTCTACGTCGGTGTGATCGTGCTCGCGATCTTCGCGCCGAAGGTGGCCGCGTTCGGCTACCTGGTGATCGCGATCGTCGCCGTGCTGCGAGTGCATGGCGACCAGGCAACGCCGCCCGAGACAGCCGAGCCCACGTAGCCCTCAGCTCCTCGAACTCGACCCGGAACATCGAGCAGCTCGCCTCCCCGACAGTCGCAGTGGCGCTGTACTTCGCCCTTGCGCTGTACATCGTCGTGCCGTTTCGAGACCTTCGACGGCTCGTGTCCAGGCGCTCATAACCGCCGATCTGCTCGGCGATGCGAGCGAACATCCTCCTCACCCTCGCTTGCGCGAGCGTCCTCTCGCCCGACCGGCTGGCGGGCAGACGAAAGGCGTTTAGGCAGCTATCGGGCAGCGGCGCCTCCCGACGAGCGACCACCTCGCAAAGCGAAAACCCCGCATGAGCGGGGCTTTCAGTTGATCGGGGCGCCGAGATTTGAACTCGGGACCTCTAGTCCCCCAGACTAGCGCGCTAACCAGGCTGCGCCACGCCCCGGCGGCTTGTCACTGTACCCAACGGCCTGGCGATAGGCCCGAGGGACGAAGGACCCCGGAATCCCCGCGAACGGGTTGGATTGTGACTGTTCCGACGTCTAGGCGAATCCTGGCCTCACACCGCCGAGCCCGTTGCGCGATACTTCTCGCGTGCCGGGTGCCGCCCCCGAGACACCCATCCGCATCTTGCTCGCGGGTGACCGTCGACCCTTCATCGAGGCCCTCGAGACGCTCCTCGCTCCCGACAGCCGCTTCGAGATCGTCGGCGAAGCCGCCGACGGCGAGGAGGCCGTCGAGCTCGCCGCCCGGCGCTCGCCGGATGTCGTCCTCATGGACGCGGCGCTGCCCGAGGAGAGCGGCACGGAGGCCGTCCAGCGGATCACCGAGGCCGAGCCCGCGCCACAGGTGCTGATGCTCCGCGGCTCGGACATGCAGGAGCTCGACACCGTCGAGGCGCACGTGGCCGGCGCATCGGCCGAGCTCGGCTCGCCGTCGTCTGCGAGCGAGCTCCTGGACACGATCCAGCTCGCGGTCCGGCTGCTCGACACGATGGGCACGGCCGCCTCGCGCCGCCCTCGCTAGCACTTCCACCGCGCCTCTGGGTAACGGGGTGGAAACGCCCTGTGAACCGCTTGATCCACAGCCTGTGGAGATGTTGACGACATCCTGACCTTCTCGGTGGTTTCCAACGCCCGATGCCCGCGTCACACTCTGCCCGGGAGGAACTGGGGCATGGTGCGGCTGCAACTCGACGATCCCACGCTGACGCCGGAACTGGTCGCGTTTCTACGCCGCTGCCAGTGTGAGGTCCTGCACCTCGGGCCGACGAGCGTGGGCGTCGGCCTCGGGCACCCGGTCGATCCCGATGCGGCCGTGCAGCGGCTCCAGGACGGCCGGTGCTACCGCTGCGGCGAACAGATCGAGCGCGTGCTCTTCCGGCTCGGGTCGCCGCGCTGCCACGACTGCCGTGAGAGCTCCGGCGGCGATGACGACCCGGCCCGTGAGTCGTGGACGCGGATGGAAGTGGAGTCGTACCTGCGCGTCTGGGAATCGCTCCACCCGGGCACGAACGTCCGGCTCGTCGCCTAGCGCTCAGCCCAGGCGTCGGTAGAGCCGGTCGATCAGGGCCGGCATCGCCTCGAGCTTGCGCGTGATCACACGCAGGCGGTACTCGAGGAAGTGCTCCGGCTCGACCCCGAGCGCCTTCGCCAACTGCCGTACGACCTTGTCCGACGGCACGGGGCGGTTCCCGTGCACCAGGTGGTTCAGGTAGCCGGCCGAGAGCTTGGTCTTGTCGGCGAGCGCGCGGTACGTGACCTCGGTCTCGGCCATCAGCCGCTCGATGGTCGGCCCGAACGCGTCGTCGCTGAACTTGCGGCGCCGGCCCATCAGACGACGCTCCCGAGGTCGCCGATCGGGACCCGGCGCTCCTCCCCGGTCGCGCGGTCGCGCACGTCTGCCGCGCCGTCCTCGGCCGTCTTCCTCCCGACGGTCACGCGCACCGGACAGCCGATCAGGTCCGCGTCGGCGAACTTCTCGCCCGCGCGCTGGTCGCGATCGTCGAGCAGCACGTCTGCGCCCCCCGCCTCCAGGGACCGTGCCGCCTCGGCGGCCTCCTCCTCGACGCCTGGGAGAGCGACCACATGCGCATCGTACGGGGCAATCGACTTCGGCCACGCGATACCAAGCTCGTCGTGGTGCTGCTCGACGACCGCAGCCATCACGCGGCCCGGCCCGATGCCGTAGCTGCCCATGACGAGCGGCTGCTCCTTGCCGTCCTCGTCGAGGTACATCGCGTGGAACGACTCCGAGTAGAAGGTCTCGAGCTTGAAGATGTGGCCGATCTCGATCGCTGTCTCGAGGCGCAGCTCGCCGCCGCAGTTCGGGCAGGTGTCCCCCTCGCGCACCTCGCGCAGGTCGGCGAAGCGCGGCTCGAAGTCGCGGCCGGCCTGCACGCCGCGCAGATGCCAGTCGTCGCGGTTCGCCCCGACGACGAACTGGCCCTCTCTCAGCGCGTCGTCGGCGACGACCTCGGTCGTGGCGCCCACCGGCCCGATCGAGCCGCCGTCCGCGCCGAAGGCTTCGCGGATCTCCTCCGGATCGGCGGGCCGGAACCCCTGCCCGAGCGCAGCGAGCAGCTTCATCTCGTTGAGCCGGTCGTCGCCCCTGACGAGCGCGAGCACGACCTTGCCGTCCGCCACGACGGGCATCGCCTTCGCGGTCGCCCTCTCGTCGACGCCCAGGAACCTGGCGAGGTCCTCGATCGTCCGCTGGCCGGGCGTCTCGACCTCCTGTGGCTCCGGCAACGCCTCGGGAAAGTCGGGCGCAGGCGGGATCCCGCCCGCGATCTCGAGGTCGGCCGCGTAGTCGCCGTTCACGCAGCGCACGAGCGTGTTCTCGCCCGAGCCGGCGGGCGCGAGGAAGTCGTTCGACTCGTTCCCGCCCATCTCGCCGCTCTCGGCCTGGACCTCGAAGAACTCGAGGCCGCAGCGCTCGAAGGTGCGGTGATACGCCTCCGAGTGCTTGCGGAAGCTCTCGTCCAGACCGGCGTTGTCGCGGTCGAACGAGTAGGCGTCCTTCATGATGAACTCGCGGACGCGAAGCAGCCCGCCCCGGGGCCGCGGCTCGTCCCGGTCCTTCGTCTGGAAGTGGTACCAGATCTGCGGAAGCTGCTTGTACGACTGGAGCTCGAGCGAGTGGAAGCTCATCGTCTCCTCGTGGCTCATCGGAAGCAGGAAGCGGCGGCCGCTCCCGTCCTCGAGCTTGAAGAGCACTCCGATCCCGTAGCGGCCCGACTGCTCCCAGAGCTCGGCCGGCGTGAGGACCGGGGCGAGCATCTCCTGGCCGCCGATCGCGTTCATCTCCTCGCGGATGACCTGCACGACCTTCTGGTGCACGCGCCAGCCGAGCGGCAGATACGTCCAGAGCCCCGCGCTCACCTGGCGAATGAAGCCTCCGCGGACGAGGAGCTTGTGCGAGGCGGCCTCGGCCTCGGCCGGGTCGTCGCGCACAGTCGGCAGAAACAGCTGCGAGGCCCGAGCGATCACGTTTTCAGAATAAAGAACGCTCGCCGCCGGTGCGGCGCGGGTTACTCGACGGGGATCAGCGAGGCCTCCGCCATGGCCAGCGCGGCGGGCTTCGCCATCTTGAGGCGCTTGGGGCGGTGCATGCCGTCCGCGATCCAGGCGTCGATCTCGTGGAAGAGCTCGTCGATCAGGATGTCGGACGAGACCTTCTTCAGCACGCGCCCGTGCGCGTACACGAAGCCGACGTCACGCCCGCCGGCGATCCCGAAGTCGGCGTCGCCCGCCTCGCCCGGCCCGTTGACCGCGCAGCCGAGGACGGCCACCTCGAAGTGCTGCGAGTAGGCATGCAGCCGCTCCTCGACCGCCTCCGCGAGCGTCTGCACGCCCACGTTGTCGCGGCCGCACGAGGGGCAGGCGATCATGATCGGGCCGCGCTCGCGCAGGCCCAGAGCCTTCAGGATCTCGTAGGCCGTCTTGACCTCCTCCACCGGGTCGGCGGTGAGCGACACGCGGATCGTGTCCCCGATCCCGTCGACGAGCAGCGCTCCCATCCCGACCGCGCTCTTGATCGACCCGGAGTACGGCGTTCCCGCCTCGGTCACGCCGAGATGGAGCGGGTACGGGACCTTCTCGGAGAGCATGCGGTAGGCGCGGATCATCGTCGGCACGTGGCTCGACTTGACCGAGATCTTGAACTCGTAGAAGTCGAGGCTCTCGAGCAGCCGCACCTCCTCGAGCGCCGCCTCGACGAGCGCCTCCGCCTGGTCGCGCTGCGCCACGTCGGCGAGGTGCTTGGGGAGCGAGCCCGAGTTGGCGCCGATCCGCATCGGGATGCCGGCCCGTTTCGCCGAGAGCACGACCTCGGCGACCTTGTCCGGGCCGCCGATGTTGCCGGGGTTGATCCGCACGGCCGCCACCCCGCCCTCGATCGCGCGCAGCGCGAGGCTGGCGTTGAAGTGGATGTCCGCGATCACCGGGAGCGGCGAGAGCCGGACGATCCTCGGCAGCGCATCGGCGTCCTCGCCCTTCGGAACCGCCACGCGGACGACCTCGCAACCCGCGGACGCGAGCTCGGCGATCTGCGCGGTCGTCGCCTCGACGTCGTGCGTCTTCGTGAGCGTCATCGACTGCACGACGACCGGAGCACCGCCGCCGATCGCGACGTTTCCTACGCGAATCTGCCGCTCACTGGCCACGCGATGAGTCTAGTGAAGACGTGGCACTCCCCCGGGGCCAGCGTTGCGTCTGTGGGTGGTACTCCGGGTAGGTCGAATCGCGAGACGTCGCGTTCGCTGCCGCCCGAGCCCATACGAGCGATGTCAACGACGAGGTGGAGTCGCTCTTTCCAGACAGGTAGCTCGCGTGGGCCGGTGTGCGGGAAGCCGACGACTCCGACCGGGCCCGGCCTCTCTCGGTAGCTCCCGGCAACCGGACAGCGGGTTCTCACGGATGTGGGGAAGCCCTTGCGGTGCGACGCTTTCGTTCGAGAGGAGGTGTCAGGATGGCGACCGTTCCACATGAGCCTTCCACCTATGCGCCTCAGCGGCCGCAGTGGGCGGAGTTCCTCAAGATCCGCGAGATGTGGGCCTCATTGGCGATCAGCATGATGTGGCTCGCGGTGTTGTTCGATGCGGTGTACGGCCCGAATTTCGTCAGCAACTCGAATGACGGCAACTCCACGACGATTCCCTCGGCAATCTTCGTGGCGTTCTTCGCGTTCTTGGCCAGCGCATCGGTCGCGAAGCGCGCTTTCCGGCAAGGCACGGAGTAAGGCATCGAGCGACTGGACGCCGGACTGGGCCAGTGTCCTTGTCGCTTGAGCACGCGAACTGGGCATCCGCCGCCGCGACCGACATGGCGGGCGCGGCTCACTGACGCTGAGGGTCGAGATCCGCGCGAAATCGTCATGGCCGCGAAGCGGCCGGATTTCGCGCGGCTAGCTAGCCGCCCCCGAAGTTGCTGATGTCGTTCGAGATCCCGATCACGTAGATGAACAGGATCAGCGCGATCCCGACCATCGAGACGCGCTCGTAGACGACGCGGCTGACCGCCTTCCCGCGCATGCCCTCGACGATCGAGAACGCGATGTGGCCGCCGTCCAGCGGCAGCAGCGGCAGCAGGTTGAGGAGCGCCAGCGAGAGGCTGATCAGGGCGAGGATGGCGAGGTAGTCCCGGTAGCCGCTGCGCGCGGCCTCGCTCGAGGTCCGCACGATCCCGACGGGCGTCGAGATCTGCTTGCGGTTCTCGCGGGAGTTGACGTGGATCAGCCAGTTGCCCATGGCCTTGGTCACCAGCCACGTGTCCTTGCCGGCCAAGCCGAGCGCGGCGATCGGCCCGTACTTCTTGTACTCGATCACCGACGGCCGGAAGCCGAGGATGTAGGTGCCCTGGCGCTTCACCGGCGTGACCGGCTTCAGCTCGCGGTACGGGATCTCGCCGTTCCTGAGCACGGAGATGACGAGCGGGTGGCCGTTGCTCCCCTGGATCTCCTTCCTCACATCCGAGAACGTCGGGGTACCGACCCGGTTGACGCCCACGATGATGTCCCCGGACTGCAGGCCTGCGCGCGCGGCCGGGGTGTTCGGGTCGACGCTGTCGACGCGGCGCGACGCGGCCGAGGGGATCCCGATCATGTACACGATCGAGAGCAGCAGGATCGCGAAGAGCAGATTCGCGGCAGGGCCGGCTCCGATCACCACCAGCCGCTTCCACGTCCGCTGGCGCCAGTACGAGTCGGGGCCGAGCGCATCCGTGAGCTCGTTCAGCCCGCGGCGAGCCGAGCGCTGAGCGCCCTGGGTGAGATTGGCGTTGTCGACCGCCTCCTCCAGCCCGGGCAATGCCGTGCGAGCCGCCTCGAAGTCGTTCTTCACAAGCGGCCGCTTCACCCGCTCGACCGCCGGAAGCAGGCGCGGCTCCTCGTGCACCGCGGCCCCGAAGAACGTGTCGAGGTCCGACGGAGCCGGACGGTGCATCCCGGGGATCTTCACGTAGCCGCCGAGCGGCACGACGCCGACCCCGTACTCCACGCCCTTGTGCTGCTTCTTCACGAGCGCCGGCGGGAAGCCGATGTAGAAGCGCCGCGGCCGCATCCCCACGGCGAGCGCCGTGAAGAAGTGGCCCGCCTCGTGGATAAGGATGAGGAAAGCGAGGCCGACGATCGCGAGGAGGATGGTCACGAAGAGCGCCCCAGCTTTGTGCAGGCTCGCTGCGGCGCGGGACGTGAACTCACTTCGAGGGCGAAACTGGACGCGTAGCGTGTCATGCGACGGGGAGCCCTCTCTCGGCGAGCTTGCGCGCCACGGCGTCCGCTTCGACCAGGTCGCCCAGATCCCTCGCGGCCGCGCCGTCGACTTCGGCCATCGTCTCCTCCACGGTCGACGCGATTCCGAGGAACGGAAGCTTCCCGTCGAGGAAGGCCGCGACGGCCACCTCGTTCGCCGCGTTGAACGCGCACGGGTAGGTGCCGCCCTCCTCGCCGGCCGTTCGCGCGAGCGCGAGCAGCGGGAACGTCTCGACGTCCGGAGGCTCGAACTCGAGCACGAGGCCCTGCGAGAGGTCGAGCGGCGCGATCGGCGTCGCCGCGCGCTCCGGGTACGTGAGCGCGAACGAAATCGGAACGCGCATGTCCGGGTAGCCGATGTGTGCGAGCGACGCGCCGTCGCGGAAGCGCACGAGCGCGTGGACGATGGACGTCGGCTGCAGCGTCACCTCGATGCGCTCGTACGGCAGCCCGAAGAGGAAGTGCGCCTCGAGCAGCTCGAGCCCCTTGTTCGCGAGCGTCGCAGAGTCGATCGTGATCTTCGGGCCCATCTGCCAGGTGGGGTGCGAGAGCGCCTCCTCGGCCGTGACGTCCTCGAGCTCCTCGCGCCTGCGCCCGCGGAACGGGCCTCCGGAGGCCGTGAGGACGAGCGAGTCCACCTCTTCCTCGCGGCGCCCCTCGAGGCACTGGAAGGCGGCCGAGTGCTCGCTGTCCACCGGAAGCAGCAGCCCTCCTCCCCGCTCCCGCGCTGCGAGTGCGAGGTCGCCGGCCGCGACCAGGCTCTCCTTGTTCGCGAGCGCGAGCGTGACGCCGTGCTCGAGGGCCCAGAGCGTCGCCGGAAGCCCCGCGAACCCAACGACGGCGTTCAGGACGACGTCCGGATCGGCGCGCTCCAGGAGCTCCGTCAGGTCACCTCCGACCTGAGTCAGCGGCGCGAGGCCGTCGACCGGCTGCGACCCCGAGGCGGCGGCCACGAGCTCCAGCTCGGGGTGGTCCGCCACGATCTCGACAGCCTGACGGCCGATCGACCCTGTGGCGCCGAGAAGGGCGACCCGTTTCATCTAGTCGAAGTGTACGACTGGGCTAGCCGCTTGGATCGAAAATTACGTGAGCGCCAGAATCGTGTAGTACGAGGCGACTCCCGCGAAGAGCACGGCGTCGATCCGGTCGAGCATCCCGCCGTGGCCGAGCAGGAGGCGACCGGAGTCCTTCACGCCGAGATCGCGCTTGAGCGCGGACTCGAAGAGGTCCCCGATCGGGGCCACGACCGCGATCACCGCGCCGAGCACGAGCGACTGGCCAACGTCGAGGTAGTCCGAGCTGTACATCGCGAAGAACGGCACGAGCACCGCGACGATCATCCCCGCGATCAGGCCCTCCCACGTCTTCCCGGGCGAGATCACGGGCGCCAGCCGGTGACGGCCGATCAGGCGACCGACGATGTAGGCGAACGTGTCCGCCGCGAACACGGCGAGCAGCACGGTGAAGACGGCGAGCCGGCCGTCCTTCGTCGGGTCGATCGCGCGCAGCAGGACGAGGTGCGCCAGGCCGAGCCCCACCCACGCGGCTCCGAGCACGGTCGTTCCGACCGCCACCGTGACCGACTGGCTGGTCTGCGAGACGCCCTTGAACAGAAACGCGAGCGCGAGGGTCGACAGGAAGCCGGCCGTCATCCAGACCGGGCCGCCGAGCCAGGCGCCGACGAGCGACAGCACCGCGCCCGTGTAGCCGGCGAGGACGAGCGGCCGCAGCGGCCGCGCGATCCAGAAGAACTCGTGCAGGGCGACGACCGCCACGAGGACGGCGAGGGCCACGATCCACCAGCCGCCGAGCCACACGAGGTAGAGGACGACCGGGAGGCCGACCACCGCCACGAGGATTCGCGACCAGAACGAGCTCACGCGAGGCTCACCGGCCGCCGAAGCGGCGGCGGCGGCGCGCATACGCCGCGAGCGCGTGCTCGAGCTCGCGCCGGCCGAAGTCGGGCCAGAGCGTGTCCACGAACACGAGCTCGGAGTACGCCAGCTGCCACAGCAGGAAGTTGGAGATCCGCAGCTCCCCCGAGGTGCGGATCAGGAGGTCCGGATCGGCCAGCTCCGGGGCATACAGGCTGGCACGGAAGACGTTCTCGTCGATCTCCGCGGGATCGATCCCGTCCTCGACGAGGCGCCGCGCCGCCGCGACGAGCTCGGCGCGGCCGCCGTAGTCGAACGCGATCCAGAGGTTGAGGGTGTCGTTCTCTGCGGTGTTCTCCTCGAGGCCGCTCATCTGCGCCCGAAGCGCGTCGGGCGCGCGGTCGCGGCGGCCGATGAAGCGCGTGCGCACTCCCTGTGCAGCCAGGTCGGGCAGCTCGCGCTCGATCGTCTCGCCGAAGATGTCCATCAGCGAGTCGACCTCGCCTGCCGGGCGTGACCAGTTCTCCGTCGAGAACGCGTAGACGACGAGCGTCTCGACGCCGAGGTCGATCGCGGCCTCGACCGTCCGCCGCAGGGCCCGGGTCCCGGCGCGATGGCCCGCGGCGACCGGCAGCGCGCGACGGCGGGCCCACCGGCCGTTGCCGTCCATGATGATCGCGACGGTCTTCGCGAGCTCGGGCAGCTCCGGCTCGACGCCGGCCCGAACGCCGCGCAGGCTCCGGATACGGGTCAGCAGCTTCACGCCGCCTCAGACTTCGAGGATCTCCGCCTCTTTCTTCTTCAGCAGCTCGTCGATCTTCTCGGTGTGCTCGTCGGTGAGCTTCTGGACGCGATCTTCCGCCCGGTGCTCCTCGTCGCTTCCGACCTCGCCTTTGTCAACGAGCTCCTTCAGGTGGTGCATGACGTCGCGGCGAACGTTCCGCACGGCGATGCGGCCCTCCTCGGCCATGTGGCGGACGATCTTGACGAGCTCCTTGCGCCGCTCCTCGGTCAGCTGCGGGATCGGCAGGCGGATGATCTTGCCGTCGTTCGAGGGCACGACGCCGAGGTCGGACTCCTGGATCGCGCGCTCGATCGACCCGAGCGAGCCCGGGTCGAAGGGCTGGATCGTGAGCAGCCGCGGCTCCGGCGCGGAGATCGTGGCCAGCTGCTTCAACGGCGTCTGCTGGCCGTAGTAGTCGATCTGCACCCGGTCGAGCAGCGCCGGCGACGCGCGGCCGGTGCGAAGTGTCGAGAACTCCGCCTGCGCCGCCTCGACCGACTTGTCCATTCGCCGAACCGCGTCTTGAATCAGGTCATCGATCGCCATGGCGCCTCCGGTCAAGTCGAGACGATTGTCCCGACGCGCTCGCCCTCTACCACCTTACGGATGTTTCCGCCCGCGAGTGCGAAGACGTAGATCGGCAGGCGGTTGTCCATGCAGAGCGACAGCGCGGTCGTGTCCATGACCTTCAGGCCGCGTTCGATCGCCTCGAGGTGGGTGATCTCGGGGATCAGCTTTGCGTCGGGATCCTCGCGCGGGTCGCCGTCGAGAACGCCCTCGACCGCGTGCTTGGCCATCAGGATCGCCTCGCCGCCGATCTCGAGCGCCCGCAGGGCGGCCGCCGTGTCCGTCGTGAAGAACGGGTTGCCCGTGCCGGCCGCGAAGATGACGATGCGGCCCTTCTCCAGGTGGCGGATCGCGCGGCGGCGGATGTACGGCTCGGCGACCTCGGCCGCGGCGAGCGCGGACATGACCCGCGTGTGGACTCCGCGCCGCTCGAGGGCGTCCTGGAGGGCGAGCGCGTTCAGCAGCGTCGCGAGCATCCCCGCGTAGTCGGCTGTCGCCCGGTCCATCCCGTCGGCGGCCGCCTCGATCCCGCGGTAGATGTTCCCCGCCCCGACCACGATCGCCAGCTCGACCCCCTGCTCCTGGACGCCGACGATCTCCTCGGAGACCGCGGCGATCCGCTCGGGGTCGAGCCCGAACTCCTTCTCGCCCATCAGCGCCTCGCCCGAGAGCTTGAGCAGGACGCGATGGAAGACCGGCTTCGCCTCGCTCGTGCGCGCGGCGACGGGCTGCTCTTCGACGGCCTTGCTCACTCGGCGAGCGCGTAGCGGACGAACTCGAGCGCTTCGGCGCCCTCTTCCGACAGCGCCTGGCCCACGGTCTTCGACGTGTCGTGGATCCACGGCTGCTCGGCGAGGACCGCCGTCGCGAGGAACTCCTTGCGCAGCCGGCCCTCCACGATCTTGGTGCGCACCTCCTCGGGCTTGTCCTTCACGTCGTCCTGCTGCTCGTAGATCGCGCGCTCCGAGGCCAGCTCCTCCTCGGAGATCTCGTCCGCGGTCCGGTAACGAGGGGCCGAGAACGAGATGTGCATCGCCAGGCGCCGTGCGGTCGCCGCGTCGCCGCCCTTCACCCTCACGAGGACGCCGATCTTGTTCGCCGGCGGGTGCACGTACTCGGCGATCAGCTCGCTGTCGCCCGCCTCGAGACGGGCCGCGCCGCGCAGCTCGATGTTCTCGCCGAGTCGCCCGATCAGCTCCAGCCGCTCGTCCTCGAGGTTCACGACGGCCTCGGGGCCGTCCGCCTCGACGGCCTCCAGCACCTTCTCGGCGAAACCGAGGAACTCCTCGTTCTTCGACACGGGCTCGGTCTCGCAGCCGATCGCGGCGAGCGCGCCGGTGTTCCCGGAGACCGTCGCGAGGATCTCCCCCTCGGTCGTCTCGCGCCCGGCCTTCTTGCCCGCGGCCGCCATCCCGCGCTCGCGCAGGAGCCGCTTCGCCGCCTCGATGTCGCCGCCCGTCTCCTGAAGGGCCCGCTTGCACTCCATCATGGCCGCCCCGGTTTCGTCCCGGAGCTGCTTGACGAGCTCGGCGGAGATGTCCGTGACGCTCATTCCGCCTCCTGCACGGCCGCCTCGGCCAGTGGCGCGGGCTCGGCATCAGCCTCGGCCTCGGGTTCGGCCTCGGGTTCGGCCTCGGGCTCAGCCTCAGCCTCGCCCTCGGGCTGCGGCTCTTCCTCGGCTGCCGGCTCGTCCTCCGCGGGCGCCGCTTCCTCCTCGGCCTTGGGCTCGAAGTCCGCGGGAGCGACCTTCGCCTTCCCTGCGGCGATCCCGTCGGCAACCACCCGGACGACGAGCGCGCACGAGCGAATCGCGTCGTCGTTGCCGGGGATCACGTAGTTGGCCTCGTCGGGGTCGCAGTTGGTGTCGACGAGCGCGATGATCGGCAGGCCCAGGCGGCGCGCCTCGCGCACCGCGAGCTGCTCCTTGCGCAGGTCGACCACGAAGACCGCCTCGGGCTGCGTGCGCATGTCCGCGACGCCGCCGAGGTTCATGTCGAGCTTCTCCAGCTCGCTCAGCATGGCCATCCGCTCCTTCGGCGGAAGCAGCTCGAGCTGGCCCTCGTCGCGCAGGCGTCGTAGCTCGTGCAGGCGCTCGATCCGCTCCGAGATCGTGCGCCAGTTGGTGAGCAGGCCGCCGAGCCAGCGGTGGTTGACGTAGGGCATTCCCACGCGCTCCGCCTGCTCCTTGACCGCGTCCTGCGACTGCTTCTTGGTGCCGACGAACAGGATCGTCCCGCCGCGTTCGGCGACGTTGCGGGCGAACTCGTGCGCATCCTCGAGCAGCTTCAGCGTCTGCTGGAGGTCGATGATGTAGATGCCGCCGCGCTCCGCGAAGATGAAGCGTTTCATCTTCGGGTTCCAGCGGCGTGTCTGGTGACCGAAGTGGACTCCGGACTCCAGGAGCTCTCGCATGCTTACGACGGACACGGCCGATCCTTTCTCTGGTTTGAGCGCTTCTCCGGCGGGAGTCGGGTGGAACCGGCGACCATCTCGCCGGCACCGCCACCCGTCCTGTTCCGCCGGGTCGGGTTTCAGGGCCGCGAAATTCTAGCTGAGGCCTGGAAACGGGCCCGGGCCGCCTGGAGATCGGCGGGCAGCGGCGACTCGACCTCGACCTGCTCGCCGCTCACCGGGTGCGGGAAGGCGAGCCTCCACGCGTGCAGGAACTGGCGGGGGAGCTCCGGATCGGGAACGCCGTAGGCGCGGTCGCCGACGACCGGGAGCCCGATCTCGGCCAGATGCACGCGGATCTGATGGGTCCGCCCCGTCTCGAGACGGACGTCGAGCAGTGCGTAGCCGTCCAGCAGCTCCTCCACCTCGAAGTGCGTGATCGCATCGCGCGGGGTGTCCGTGTCGAGCGACACCCGGGTCGGCTCATGCCTGTCGCGGCCGATCGGCGCCTCGACGCGCCCCCGCCACGAGCGCGGGCGGCCGCGTACGAGCGCCTTGTAGCGCCGCTCGAGCGACGCGTCGTCGCACGAGGTTCCGCAGACCGCGGTAGGCCTCTTCGGTCCGGGAGACGACGAGCAAGCCCGACGTGTCGCGGTCGAGGCGGTGGACGATCCCGGGCCGCTCCGGCACGTCTCCTCCCGCCACGCGGCCGAGGAGGCCGTGGACGAGCGTCCCGGTCGCGTGCCCGGGACCAGGATGGACGACGATCCCGGCCGGCTTGTCCACGACGAGGAGCGCCTCGTCCTCGTAGGCGATGCGGAGCGGCACCTCCTCGGGCTCGAGCTTGCTGCCTTCTTCCTCGGGAGGCTCGAACACGACTTCCTCCCCGCCCGACAGCTTGTGGCTCTTTGGCCGCGCCTCGCCGTCGACGAGCGCGCCACCTTCGAGCACCCGCGCGGCAGCGGCGCGCGTGCCGACCTCGCGAAGCGAGGCGAGGAACCGGTCGAGCCGCTCCCCGGCTGCCTCCGCGGGGACTACGACCTTCAGCCGGACTTGCCTCGCGACTCAGCGAGGAGGAGCGCGACGAAGAGGATGCCGACGCCGATCACGATGAACGAGTCGGCGAGGTTGAAGGCGGGCCAGTAGCGGAGATCCAGGAAGTCGGTCACGTGCCCGAGGCGGATCCGGTCGATCAGGTTCGAGGTCGAGCCCCCGATCAGCAGCCCGAGCGCGACCGGCAGGACGGGATGCCGTGCCCCGGAGCGGGCGAAGAAGACGAGCATCCAGCCGACCGCGAGCGCGGTCAACGCGGTCACGATCGCCGTGGCGCTCGCGAACAGGCCGAACGCGATCCCGGAGTTCTGCACGTGGTGGATCGAGAACGGGCCGATCACCTTGAGCGACTCGTCGAGCTCCAACTGGGTCGCGACGATCAGCTTCGTCACCTGGTCGGCGGCGATCGCGGCCAGGACGACGGCGCCGAGCTCGCCCCACTGCACAGGGCCGGCCGCGAACGACCGGCGCGCGCTCGAGACGGGCGTGAGCGCGTCCGTGCTCGAGCCGACGCGGACGTCGAGCGTCCGCGACGCGGGCTCGTTCACCCGCGCTCCTCCTTGCGCTTGCAGTCGATGCACTGGGTCGTGTACGGGACGGCCTCGAGCCGCTCCTCGCCGATCGGCTTCGCGCAGTTCGAGCAGATGCCGAACGTCCCGTCCTCGATTCGCTGCAGGGCCGCGTCGATCTCGGCGATCAGGCGCTCCTCGTTCTCCTCGAGCGTGTACTCGATCTCGCGGTCGAGGGTGATCGTGGCGACGTCCCCGGGGTGGTTGTCGCTCGGGATCTCCTGGGTCTCGTCCTCCATCGACCCCGGGTTGTCTTCGTGCAGGTAGTCGAGGGCGCCCTGGGCGCGTGCGCGGTCGTCGAGCAGGCGCTTCCGGAAGTGCTCGATGTCGATCGCGGCGCTCATCGGCGCTCCAGCCTGCGCTCGCTCTCCGCGAGGTCGATCCCGGCCATCTGCACGACCTTCTCGCGGGCCGTGTGCCCGGACACGATCGAGATCGACCGGCGCGGGATCTCGAGCTGCTTCGAGAGGAGGTCGACGACGGCCTCGTTGGCGCGACCGCCCTCCGGCGGCGCCGCGACGCGAACCTTCCAGCCGTCTCCGTGCCTCCCGACGATCTCGCTTCGGCGCGACCCGGGCGAGACACGCAGCCGCAAGCGTGTCGAGGGTTCCATCCGCCGAAGTATAGGTTCGACGCTCAGGCAGCCCGGGCGTCGGTCGCGTCCTGCACGGCGTCGAGAGCGGCCTCGAGCAACGCCTTGACCCGCCTCGCCTCGGTGAGCAGGCGCTCGCGCTCGTTGACCGCGGCACGGGTGACGGCACGGGCCTCGGCGTGCGCCTCCTCGACGATCAGATCCGACTCCTTCTTCGCCTGCGCCTTCATCTCGTGCGCGGACTTCTCCGCCGAAACAAGCGTGGTGCGCAGCAGCGTCTCGAGGTCGCGGTGCCGGGCGAGCTCCGACTCCAGATGCTCGATCCGGTCGGCGTACTCGGCCCGCTCGCGCCAGACGCTCTCGAACGACTGCTCGATCTCCTCGATCAGCTCGTGAACGGGCCGGCGCCGGTAGCCGAACAGCCCGCGTTTGAACGTGACGTGGTGGAGCTCAACGGGTGTGATTGTCATGGTGTTGCTCCTCTCAGGCGTCGCTTGCGATGCCGACCTCAGGACGCGCGAGCTGTGCTCGTGCGTCCTTCTGAATCGACCGGTCGACACCTATCGGACTCGTTTGAAATTCCATCGCTCAGAACTGTCTCAGGATGCTGTTGACGACGGCCATCAGGATGTAAAGGAAGATGATCGCCACGACCGGCGAGAGGTCGAGCGGGCCGACCGGCGGGATGACCCGGCGGAAGAGACGCAGGTAGGGCTCGCAGACGTCGCGCAGGAACTCCGAGATGCGGCGCACCCAGGGCGAGTACGGAAGCCTGACCCACGAGGTCAGCACGTAGGCGAAGATCAGGAGGATGTAGACCCAGATGAAGACGTCGACGAACTGGGTCGCCCGGGAGGCAGCGTCGGCTAGGACGGCTAGCGTGGCCATCAGACGCGAGTTCGGCTCCAACGGCACAAATCCTTGACTTCAGCGCATCGACTGGTCATTTCAGACCGCGGTCCGGCGAAGCCGGACGCCCTGAGGTCGGCGCCGCAAGCGGCGCCTCAGCGCCGAGCTCCTCGGACACGGGGCGGCTAGGCCTGGTTGAAGAAGCCCCGCTCGACGAGCCGGGCTCGCTCTTCTGCCGAGACCTCGACGTTGCGAGGCGTGAGCAGGAAGACCTTGTCGGCGACGCGCTGCATCCCGCCGTCGAGCGCGTAGGTGAGGCCGCTCGTGAAGTCGATCAGGCGCTTCGAGAGCTCCTGGTCAGAGCTCTGCAGGTTGAGGATGACCGGCACCGAGTCCTTGAACTTGTCCGCGATCTGCTGCGCGTCGTTGAAGCTGCGCGGCACGACAAGGTGTACCTGCACCGACGGGACGGCCTGCACGACGGCTGCGCCTGCGCTCGACCCGCGCCGACGGCGGGATCGCAGCGCGGTCGCTTGCGGCGCCGACTCCTCAGGCTCGGGGTCGGTCCAGTCGTCGAAATCCTGCTGCTGCCCCGGCGGGGGAGCCAGACGGCGGACGTTCGGGCGCTCGCTGTATCCGCGCTCGAGGTTCTCCTCGGTCAGATAGCCGTCCTCGTCCCACTCGTCCTCCTCCTCGGCGATCCCGAAGTAGACGAGCGTGCGGTTCCAGACGTCTCCAAATCCCACGACGAGCGGATGTTAGACGCTACCGCGGGGGGAGGGAAAGCCGCTCCGAGCGCTAGACCGTGTGTTGAACGGCCGCGCCGGCGGAGCCGGCACGGCCTCCTAGTCGGCATCGCAAGCGACGCCTTAGCCCGCGTACAGCACCGAACCCAGCCTGACCATCGTCGCGCCTTCGTCCGCTGCGATGCGGTAGTCCTGGCTCGTTCCCATCGAGAGCTCCGGCAGTCCGTACCGCTCCGCGAGCTCGCGCAGTCGGCGGAAGTACGGCCTCGACGCCTCGGGATCGCCCGTCTCCGGCGGCATGGTCATGAGACCGCGGACGTCGTCGTAGAGAGCCAGGAAGTCCTCGAGCCCGCTCTCCGGGACTCCCGACTTGCTCTCCTCGCCCGAGAGGTTGACCTCGACGAGGGCGGGGATCTCGAGGCGTCGCGCGGCCGATTCGCTGGAAAGCGAGTGGCAGAGCTCACAGATCGCGTTGACCGTCGTCGCCTTGCGGCTCTGGAGGTGCCCGATGAAGTGCCAACGGAAGGCGTCGCCGTGCGCCGCATGCTTGGCCTCGAGATCCTGCGCGCGGTTCTCGCCGACGACCTCGATCCCGGCCACGGCGAGCGCGACCAGATCGGCGACCTCCACGTACTTCGTGGCCGCGACGATGGTCACCTCCGGGCCGAGCTCCGCCCGGATCCGCTCGTAGTTCTGCTCGACCCGCTCAGCCGATAACGCCAAGGACGCCCTGCCTCCCCGTGATCCCGTCGTCGCGGCGGTGGGAGAAGAAGCGCTCCGGCGAGCACGCCGTGCAGAGGTCGATCCGGTCGACCCGCGCGCAGCCGGCCGCCCGGAGAGCCGTCTCCGCGGCCGACCAGAGGTCGAGCTTCCCGTCGCGCACGACGCCGGGGCCGAACGCGCGCCTGAACGGGTCGGCCACCTCGTCGCCGACCTCGTAGCAGCAGGGGCCGATCCCGGGCCCGACGACCGCGGACACGCGCCCGCCGCCGAGCGCCTCCACACCCGCCTGCGCGATGCCCGCGAGCAGCCCTCGCCAGCCCGCATGGAGAACCGCGAGCGCAGGTGTGCCGCCATTGGCACGTGCGACGGCGATCGGCAGGCAGTCCGCGGTGAGCGCGAGCATCGGGAGCCCGCGCTCGTCGGTCCAGAGGCCGTCGCCGCGCTCGCCGCGCGAGCCGGGGCTGGCACGGAGCACGTCCGCCGAGTGGTGCTGGTAGTTCATGGCGAGCGCATCGGGCTCCGCGCCGATCTCCGCGCAGAGGCGACGCCGATTCTCCTCGACGCGGTCCGGCTCGTCGGCAGTCGCGCGCCCGAGGTTGAGCGACGAGAACGGCCCCTCGCTGACGCCGCCCTCGCGCGTCGAGAACACCACCTCGTACGGGCTAGGCGCCTCGGCCCACCGGATCACTGGGAAATCAGCTCCCGGGCGGCCGCGAGCTCGGAGTCCCGGCCGTCCAGCTCGCCGTTCAGCTTGCGCCGGCGCAGCTCGGCGAGGATCTCCCCCACCCGCGGCGACTCCTCGAGCCCGAGCTCGGCGAGGTCGGCGCCCGTGACGTCCAGCTGGATGTCCTTCAGCCGCTCGAAGTACACGCGCAGCGGCTCGAGATCGGCGAGGCCGAGCGCGAAGAGCGGCGCATCGGGCGCGTAGGGCTCGGCGAGCGCGACCACCTCGGCCGGCTCGGCGCCGTTTTGCAGCCGCTCGACGAGCCGCGGGCCCACGGTGACGGCGGCCGCGATCTGCTCGGCGTCGCGGCGGCGGACCTTGAGCCGCTGGAGCCAGCCGTACACCTCGTCGGGCGGCAGCCTGCGCGCGAGAACCGCGAGGCCGCGCCGCCAAGACGGAACTTCGAGCCTGTACTGCGCCGAGAGCTCGGCCAGGCGCCGGACGAGCGCGACCGCCTCCTCGTCCGCTGCAAGGTGCGGGTGGATCGCCTGGTCGGCGCCGAGCTCCGCCAGGCGCAGGATCGAGTGCTCGATCTCGCCCTCCTCGAGGAGCGCCTCGAGCTCGTCGCGCAGCCGCGCGGAGGAGAGATCGCCGACAAGCCCCATCTCGATCGTCCCACGCGCGAGCCGAACCGTGTGCTCGTCCATCCGGAAGCCGTAGCGGTTCTCGTACCGGATCGCCCGGAAGATACGCGTCGGGTCGTCGATGAACGACAGGTTGTGGAGGACGCGGATCGTCCGCGCGTCGAGGTCACGCCGCCCACCGAACGGGTCGACCAACCGGCCGAGATCGGCGCCCTTCAGCGACACGGCCATCGCGTTGATCGTGAAGTCGCGGCGGAAGAGGTCCTCCCGGATCGACGCGTGCTCGACGGTCGGAAGCGCGGCCGGCGCGTCGTAGAACTCGGTGCGCGCCGTGACGACGTCCACGCGCTCGTCCTCGCCGTAGATCACGACCGCGGTGCCGAACTTGCGGTGTGCGCGGACCCGGCCGCCGAGCGCGTCGGCGAGCGCCCGCGCGAGCGAGATGGCGTCCCCTTCGACCGCGACGTCGACGTCGAAGCTGCGCTCGCCGAGCAGGATGTCGCGGACGGTGCCGCCGACGAGATAGACACCCTCGTAGGGCTCGGAGACCGCCGCGACGGCCTCGAAGACCCGCTGGAGGCGCCCGAGACGAGAGAGCTCGTCCATGAGCATCGGCCCTGCCCGCTCGGCGGGAGCGGCCTGCGCGCCGAGCGCCCGGAGAAGGTCGGAGCGCGTGACGACACCGAGGATGCGCTCGTCGCGCAGAACGGCTACGCGGTCGTCGCCGCTCGAGAGCAGCCGCTGCAGCTCGGCCAGCGGAGTGTCCTCGCCGCAGGTCGCGACCCTCGTGCTCATGATCCCCTTGACCGGTGCGTGCGAGAGCCCGTGCGCGACGGCGCGGTCGAGGTCCTCCCGGCCGACGACTCCGGCCAGCCGGTCGCCCTCGGCCACGAGGATCCCGCTCTGGCCGTAGCGCTGACAGGCGACGAGCGCCTTGGCGACGGTCTCGTCCGGCTCGACGGTTCGCGCGGGGCTCGACATCAGCGCCGCGGCCGTGAGCGGCGCACGGACGGCGCTCGCCAGGCCATCGGTCAGGCGTGCCTCCGCCTCTGCGAGCGCGCCGCGGTAGATCGCCGAGGCCGCCTGGGGATGGCCCCCTCCGCCGAGGAGGTGCGCGATCGCGGCGGCGTCGATCTCCGGCGTCCGGCTGCGCGAGACGCAGAACACCCGCTCGTCCATCTCGACGAGCAGGACGAGCGCCTTGCAGTCGGTCAGCTCGACGACCTTGTGCGCGAGGTTGGAGACGCCGTCGACGTAGTGGGGCCACGCGACCGCCGCAACCAGCACCTCGACGCCCGCGAGCTCGTGCGGCTCGACGGCCTCGAGCAGCGCGGCGAGCAGCTCCCGCTCCTCCTCCGTCAGCGGCGTGTGCAGGAACTCGGCGAGGAGCTCCTGACGCGCGCCGTGGCGCAGGCACCACCCGAGGGCCTCCGCGTCGCGCTGCGTCGCCGTCGGGTAGGTCAGCGAGCCCGTGTCCTCGTGGATGCCGAGTGCGAAGGCGGTCGCCTCGAGCGGTGTCACGGCGATCTCCCGCTCGGCGAGGATGCCCACCAGCGTGGTCGTGAGCGCGCCGTCTTCGGAGAGGACCGTGTGCTCCGATGCCCAGTCGGGCGGCTCGCCCGCGTGGTGGTCGAAGACGACCTTCTCGACCTCCGGATCGAGCGCGACCGCCTCGAGCTCGCCGAGGCGCCCGGCGTGCGTCGTCTCGACGACGATCAGACGGCGGATCGCGCCGACCTCGAGCCGGGAGGCCTCCGCGAGCTCGAGCTCGTCGGCGTGCAGGCGGTAGAACTCGCGCACGTTGCGGTTCAGCGAGCCCGACAGGCATGCCACCGCCTCCGGGTAGAGGCGTCGGGCGGCCAGCAACGCCGCGAAGGCGTCGAAGTCGGTGTTGCCGTGAGTCGCGATGACGGTCTCTGCGCGCACAGGCCCATTGTGCCTCCGACCCACGCGGGAATCCGCCCGGGCCGGCAGGCAGGCGGCGCGATTCGTCACATTCTCGTGACAGACACGTGCGCCTTTCCGACGTACGATCGCCTCGGGGAGGAGGCCGGGCGAACCGTACTAAGACCAGCTAGAGGCTCTCGCCCGGCTAGACGGTCGCGATCGCTTCGATCTCGACCTTTGCGCCAGAAGGGAGCGCGGCCACCTCGATGGTCGCGCGCGCGGGCGGCTTGTCGCCGACGTGCTTCGCGTAGACCTCGTTCATCCCGGCGAAGTCGCCGAAGTCGTCCAGGTAGACGGTCGTCTTCACGAGCCGGTCGAGGCCGCTGCCGGCCGCCTCGAGGATCGCCTTCAGGTTCGCGAACACCTGCTCGGTCTGCTCCTGGATCGTCTCGCCCACAAGCTCGCCGTGGTCCGGCCGCAGCCCGACCTGGCCCGCGACGAACACGAAGCCCCCGGCCCCGATCGCCTGCGAGTACGGCGCTCCCTGGAACGGCGCCGGCGCCGCTTCCGTCCGAATGACCGTCTTGTCGCCCATCAGCCTTCCTTTCGTCGCCTCGGCCGGCAGCTCTGCGCGAGTGCCACCCCGAGCGCCTTGAAGATCGCCTCGAGCACATGATCCGGATCGGAGCCCTCCATCAGCCGGACGTGGAGGGTCAACCCCGCGCCCTCTGCGAGCTCCTGGAGAAAGGTCGCAACCACGTCGCTCGCCAGCCCCGCGACCCGCGCGTCGCTCAGGTCGACGTTCGAGACCACCAGCGGGCGCCCCGATGCCTCCACGACGACGTGCGCCAGCGCCTCGTCGGCAGGGACAACTGCCGAGCCGTGCCCCCGGCTCCCCGTCGAACGCAGCGCGTCCTCGAGCGCACTCCCGAGCGCGCGGCCCGCGGCCGCGATCTCGGCCTCGGCCTCGCCCGGGGCGACCTCGAGCGTCAGGTCGAACGACCCGTACTCGGCGAGCAGGCCGAGCAGGTGGTCGAGCACCGCGACGCCCGTGACGACGTTCGCCTTCCCCTCCCCTGCGACGTTCAGCCGCGCGTGGAGCCGGCCGGCCTCGTCGGCTTGCCCGGTCCGTGCCACCCCTAGCCCTCGGTTCGGTCGATCCGGGCGCCGAGCGAGCGCAGGCGCTCGTCGATCCGCTCGTAGCCGCGGTCGATCTCGCCGATGTTCCCGATCGTCGAGATCCCCTCGGCGCACAGGCTGGCGATCAGCATCGCCATCCCGGCCCGGATGTCGGGGCTCGCCATCCGCTCGCCGTACAGCCTCGCGGGCCCGGTGACGACGGCTCGGTGCGGGTCGCAGAGGATGATCCGCGCGCCCATGCCGACGAGCTTGTCGACGAAGAACAGCCTGCTCTCGAACATCTTCTCGAAGACGAGGATCGTCCCCCGGGCCTGGGTCGCGACGGTCACCGCAATCGACGTGAGATCGGCCGGGAACTGCGGCCAGGGCCCGTCGTCGATCTTCGGGATCGCACCGCCGAGGTCGTCCTGGACGACGAGCTCCTGCGCTCCGGGAACGCGCACGCTGGTTCCCTCGATGTGGATCTCGATCCCGAGCCGGTCGAGCATCGGCCCGACCGCGACGAGGTCCTCGGGCCGCGTGTCGTCGATGATGATCTCGCCCGGGGTGATCGCGCCGAGGCCGATGAAGCTCGCGACGTCGATGTGGTCCGGCCCGATCCGGAACTCGCCGCCGGACAGATGCTCGACCCCCTCGATCTGGAGCACGTTCGACCCGATGCCCTGGATGTGCGCGCCGAGGCCCACCAGGAAACGGCACAGGTCCTGGATGTGCGGCTCGCAGGCCGCGTTACCGATCACCGTCTCCCCGCGCGCGAGCACGGCGGCCATGATCGTGTTCTCCGTCCCGGTGACGCTCGCCTCGTCGAGGAACAGAGCCGCGCCGACGAGCCCGTCGGTGTGCATCGTGTACCGGCGCTCGACCTCGATCTCGGCGCCGAGGCCGCGCAGCGCGTCGATGTGGACGTCCACGCGCCGGCGGCCGATCACGTCTCCGCCCGGAGGCGGGATCACCGCTCGCCCGTGACGCGCCAGCAGCGGGCCGGCCAGCAGGATCGAGGCCCGGATGCGCCGGCAGAGATCCTCGTCGAGCTCGACCTTGCGGATCTCCGCGGCATGGAGGCGAACCTCGTTCCGCCCGAGCCACTCGACGTCGGCGCCGATGTCCGCGAGCAGCTCGAGCATCGTCTCGACGTCGCGGATCCGGGGCACGTTCGTGAGCGTCACCGGCTCGGCCGTCAGCAGGCAGGCGGCAAGGATCGGCAGCGCGCCGTTCTTGTTTCCCGCCGCCGCGATCCGTCCCGAGAGCGGCTGGGCCCCCTCGATCACGAAGGACTCCGCGAGTGACTGAGTGACGACGGTCTGCGCCATGCCCGCGGGCTATCCTAGCGGCGTTGTGGAGCCGACCCGCGACGCCGCCTGGGAGACACTGACGCGGTACACGAAGAGCGAGGCGCTCCTGCGCCACGCGCTCGCCGTGGAGGCCGCCGTCGGCGCCTACGCGGTCCGGTTCGGCGAGGACGAGCAGCTCTGGCGCGCGACCGCGCTGCTCCACGACTTCGACTACGAGATCCATCCGACTCTCGACCAGCACCCGCAGGACGGCGCGCCGATCCTGCGCGAGGAAGGCTGGCCCGACGAGGTGGTCGACGGCGTCCTCTCGCACGCCAACCACGTCGACGTACCCCGCGACACGCCGCTCCGCAAGACGCTCTTCGCCTGCGACGAGCTGAGCGGGTTCATCCACGCGTGCGGGCTCGTCCGGCCCGACGGGATCGCGACGCTCGAGCCGAAGTCGGTGCGCAAGAAGCTGAAGCAGCCGTCGTTCGCTGCGGGCGTCAACCGGGAGGACGTCTACGAAGGCGCCGAGGAGCTCGGCGTCGACCTCGACGAGCACATCGCGTTCGTGGTCGCCGCCATGCGGCCGATCGCGTCCGAGCTCGGGCTGCGAACCGGCTAGGCCAACGCCGCGAGGAGGCGATCGACGTCCTCGTCGCTCGTCCACCAGCCGCACGAGGCGCGGATCCAGCCCAGGCCGGGGACATCCCGCACGACGACGCCTTGCTCGTAGAGGCGCTTGACGAGCGCGGCCGAGTCGCCCTCGACCCGGAACGAGACGAGCGTCGCCTGGTCGGGAGCGGTAACGACGTCGAAGCGCTCGGCGAGCAGCTCGCGGCAGCGGGCGGCGGCCGCGGCAGCGCGCTCGAAGCGCCACTCCGGCGCCAGGTCGAGGGCCGCGCTCAGGCCGGCGAGGGAGGGCGGCGGCGTCCAGCCCGGGTCGAAGCGCACCGCTCCTGGCCGGGGCGTGAACTCACCTCCGGGCTCGTAGCCCGCCTGGGAGAGGTAGCTCGGCGCCGCGATCCGCAGTCGCTCGGGCTCGGCGACCGCCAGCCCGCCCATCGCGTCTGGTCCGCAGAGCCACTTCTGGCACGAGAAGGCGTAGTAGTCGAACTGCGAGGCGTCGACCGGGATCGCTCCGACAGACTGGGCGCCGTCCACCAGCAGCGGCAGACCGGTGGCCTCCTTGAGCGCGGCCAGCGGGAAGCCGTTGCCGCTCACCCAGCAGACGTGTGAGAGGGCCAGCAGCCGGGTCCGCGGAGTCACTTCGCGGAGCAGCACCTCGAGCGCCTCGTCGGGCGGAAGCTCCCGCACGGCCGCCACTCGCACGCTCGCTGGCGAGGTGGCGAGCGCGCCGAGCAGCCCGAAGTGCTCCCCATCGGTGGTCACGACCTCGTCGTCGGGGCCGAGGTCGAGCCCGGTGAGCACGATGTTGCAGCCGTTCGTGGTCGAGGTCGCAAGCGCCAGCCCCTCCGTGGGCACGCCCACCAGAGCTGCCAGCTTCGCGCGAACCTGCTCCCGCAGCTCGAGCGCCTTCTCGAAGTAGGCCGGCCCGCCGCGGCCGTTCTCGAGATCGGCCTGCGCCTGGGCGGTCATCGCGTCGACGGTCGGACGGGCGAGCGGCCCGTTCGTGCCCGCGTTCAGGTAGGCGAGCCGCTCGAAGACGGGGAACTGCGCACGAGCCTCGTCGAAAGTCACTCGAACCTCGTCTCCACGGGAGCGTGGTCGGAGAGGAGCCGCCCGTCGACCGTGCGCCGCTCCGGCGGCCACTTCTCGGTGCCGAGCGTCTCCGCCCCCTTGACGAGCACCTGGTCGATGCCGGCGATCGGCTCGGAGTACCCCTCCAGGTGCTTGAGCGTCTGCGAGGTGCCCGTTCCGATGTTGAAGTCGCCCGCGAGCACGAGCGTGTCACCGTCCTGCGCGAACGACTCGGCGAAGTCGGCCGCCCGCTGCAGCTCGACGTCCGCGCACCTGCGGTCGGCCCGGGACGCATGGAGGTTTGCGATCGACACGTAGCGGCCGTCCGTCTCGGCCCGGACCGCCTGGCACACGCGACGCTCGAGCGCCCACTTGAGGCGGGTGCGGAGGTCGAGGCCGAGCTCCTTCGCATGGGCCTTCCGGAAGCTGCGGGGGTTGAGCACGATCGAATCCTCTCCGACCGGGCGCAAGCTCGGGCGCGAGGAGGATCGCGTTCGCCTGGCCGGTGAACGCCGAGCGGAAGAAGCCGTGGTTGAGATCGGTTATCCACTTGCCGAGCTCCGCGCTCAGCAGCTTCGGCCGGGACGCGACCACGCCGAATGCCTGCATCCCGCTCCAGCCCTCGAGCCTCGGCAGCGCCCAGACCGGCAGCTCCTGCAGGCACAGCGCGTCCGGATGGTCGGCGGTCGCGAGCTGCACCATCTCCTTCAGGAACGCGCGGCGCTCGGGCGGGACGGCGTTCCCGTGGAACACGTTCCAGGTGCGGACGAGGAGCGCCAACGGCGCACTAGTCTAGGTGCGTGCTTCGGCGGCAACGGTTCACGGATGCGATCTCACGGCAGCTCGAGCTCTTCGAGCGGGACTACGCGGAGCTGATCCGCGAGTGCGACGAGGCCGAGGCCGCGTACGACCGGGCCGAGCGCGACGAGGCCGAGGAGCGATTCGGCGACTACCAGGATCTCGTCGAGACGGGCACCGAGATCCTCGCCGAACTGCGCGACAATTTCGCGCGGACGCTGGACGAGGCGGCGGCCGACGAGTACGAGGCGGAGTTCAACCGCGCGGTGCACCAGCGGCTCCCGCGGTTCGGCCTGGAGATCGAGAACCTCTAGAGGGCTGAGGGCCGGGTACACCCGGCCCTCAGCGGCCTCACCTACGGGTGGTACTGCTGGTCGATGGAGTTGACCGTGTCGCTGCGCGCGCGGACCCAGAATCCGGCCGAGGGGGCCAGTCTTGCCAGCCGAGCCACGGTGATGCGGGTCGAGCAGGTCCCGTGGGTCAGAACGGTGACGTGCGCAGTCGCGGGAACTTGGTACGTCAGCAGCCGGTGGGTCTCGTCACGCGTGTAGTTGTCGTTCGGGACGTCGCTGGAGCCGGTGTCTTCCTTGGCAGCGCGACTCGCGGTGGATCCGGTGAGGAGCCAGGCAGGATCGAGCCGCAACTCGAAGTGGTGGCCCTTTCGCACCAGGGACTTGATGCGGCCGTACAGGTTCTGCTCGCGCACTGCCGAGGCTCTTGGAAGCGACGCAAACGTGCAGGCATCCTTGGCCGCCGGAGCTGACGACGCAGAGGCCGTCGCAAGCGCCGCGACGGTGGTCAGTGCAGCAAGGCTTGCCGCTACTCCTGTGAGAATCACGAGCGACTTCATGGCGATCTCCTTTCGTCGGGTCGACCGATGATCGGCTTTCCCGGTAATGCGGCGTCAATCGGCGAGTAAAGGCGCGTGAAAAACGTGCGATCATCGCTCTGTTGATCGAATTTCGCGTCCTCGGACCGGTCGAAGTCGTGGCCGATGGACGTCTTGTTCCACTGTCGGCCGCGAAGCCGCGCGCGCTGCTCGCTGTTCTCCTGTTGAACCGGAACCGCGTGGTTTCGGTCAGCAAGCTGATTGACGCACTCTGGGGTGACGAGCCGACGGAAACCGCGCGTAAGGCGCTGCAGGGGTACGTCTCGCAGCTGCGCAAGACGCTCGGCGCCGACCGTCTCACGACTAGACCGCCCGGCTATGCGCTGCGGGTCGAGGACGGCGAGCTCGATCTTGACCGATTCGAAAAGCTCGTCGGCGATGGTCGAGATCGGCTCGCTGCGGGCGACGCCGAAGGAGCGACGCAGCGACTGGCAGAAGCGCTTGAACTGTGGCGCGGGCCTGCGCTCACGGAGTTCGAAGAACCTTTCGCCCGCGACGCTGGCGCCCGGCTGGACGACGCCCGTCTCGCCGCGATCGAGGATCGGATCGACGGCGACCTAGCGCTCGAACGCTATACGCGGTTGGTGCCGGAGCTCGAACAGCTGATCGCGGCCGAGCCGTTCAGGGAGCGGCTCCGCGGCCAGCTCATGCTCGCTCTCTATCGGCTGGATCGTCAGGCCGAGGCGCTCGAGGTGTACCGCCGCACGCGCGAGACGCTGATCGAGGAGCTCGGGATCGAGCCTAGCCCTGCGCTGCAGGAACTCGAAAGGCAGATCCTGCAGCACGATCCTGCTCTGACGGTCGAGCCGCGGCCTCGGAAGCTCGGTGAGGAGGCCGTGCTGCGGCGCCCGCGCCGACTGTTGCCTATCGTTGGCGTCTTGCTCGGCCTCGCGCTCGCCGGCGCCGTCGCGACGCTTGCATTGACCCGCGGCTCGTCCGGGGACGAGAGAGCCGGCCAGCGCGCCTTCGTCACGAAGATCGAGAACTTCTTGACCCAGTCGCGTGAGGGCCGCCTTGCGGTTTTCGCAGCGTTGAAGGCTGCGGGCGCATGCGAGCTAACGCCGCGCGCCGCCGCTCAACGGCTTGACCGGGTGCAGCGGAATCGCCAGAGCCTTCTCCAACAGGTGGCCGCGCTTTCCGTTCCGGACACCGAACAAGCGCTGCGGTCCTCCGATCTGCTCCAGAAGGCAGCGCAAGCCTCGATCGCTGCTGACTGGCACTATCGAGACTGGCTCCTCGGAAGAAGGCGTTGCGGGCCCGCCGTGCCCGACCCCGACCTGCACGCAGCCTGGCGTGCGGATGCGAAAGCGACCAAAGCCAAGCGCGCGTTCCTCGCCGTCTTCAATCCGCTCGCCGGGCGCTTCGGCCAGCGTGTCTGGTCGGATCGCGAGTTCTAGCGTTGGGGCCAGTTAGCGATGGCCGAAATGGTGCGCGGCCGGGAGTGAGCCGAAGACGTCGGCGTTCTCGGCGCAGCGCCGGGCGAGCGGCCCGAGCGACTCGAGCTCGCGCACGACGACGTTTTGGTTGCGGCCGAGGCGCTCGAACTTCCCGCGCGCGAGCAGCAGCGGCTCCGACCTCACGACCGGACGGAAGCGTTCGTACACCGCTGGGGGGACGATCAGGTTGATCTGGCCGATCTCGTCCTCGAGCAGCATGAAGACGACTCCGTTCGCGGTCGCCGGCCGCTGCCGCGCCACCGCCATCCCGGCCACGGTGACGGTTCCGCCCGACGGCCGCTCCGCGAGCTCGTGGCTCGAGAGCGTCCCCTCCGGCAGGTGTGGGCGCAGCAGCGACAGCGGATGCACTCCGACCGACAGGCTCGTGGTCCGGTAGTCGGCGAGCATCCGCTCCCACGGCGTCTGCTCGCGCAGCGCGGGCGCCGCCGCGGTCGGGTCGAGCGGGAGGGCGAGCTGGCGCTCCTCTCCCCCGCTCCCGGGCACGCTCTGGGTGCGCGGCACGAGCCCGAGCTCCCAGAGGAGCACTCGGCGGCTGCCTCCGAACGAGTCGCACGCGCCCGAGGCGACGAGCGCCTCCAGCCGCGGCCGGTCGAGCGACGTCCGCTGCGCCAGCTCGCGCACCCCGGAGAACGGTCCGGCCCGCTCCCGCTCGGTCACGACCGCCTGCGCCTCGTCCTTTCCGAGCAAGCGGACGTACTCGAGCCCCACGCGCACCGCCTCGTCCTCCAGCGCGCACTCGGCCTCGCTCCGGTTCACGTCCGGCGAGCGCACCTCCACCCCGCGCCGCTGCGCGTCGCGCACGAGCGACGCGGGCGGGTAGAAGCCCATCGGCTGCTCGTTCAGGAGCGCGCAAAGGAACTCGCGCGGGTAGTGGTGGCGCAGCCAGGCCGACTGGTACGCGAGCAGGCCGAACGCGGCCGCGTGCGACTTCGGGAAGCCGAACGACGCGAACCCGTTCAGCTTCTGGAAGACCATCTCGGCCGTCTCCTGATCGACCCCTCGCCCGAGTGCGCCCTCGACGAAGCGCTCGTGGAACGCCTCGACCGCCTCGCGGCTGCGCTTGCGGCTCATCGCCCGCCGCAGCCCCTCGGCCTCGCCGACCGAGAACCCCGCGAGCGCGATCGCGACCGCGAGCACCTGCTCCTGGAAGACGACCACCCCGAGCGTCTCGCGCAGTGGCTCCTCGAGCAGCGGATGGTCGTACGGCACCGCGAACGACGGGTCCTCGCGCAGGCGCCGCCGATGCTCGATGTACGGATGGACGGCACCGCCCTGGATCGGCCCGGGCCGCACGAGCGCGACCTGGACGGTCAGGTCCTCGAGGTCCTCGGGGAGCGTGCGCAGGAGCGACTGCATCTGCGCGCGGCTCTCGATCTGGAAGACGCCGACCGTGTCGGCGCGCTGGATCTCGCCGTAGACGGCCCGGTCGTCGAGCGGAATCCGCGAGAGGTCCACCGTCCCGCCGCCCGCGCGGGCGATCCGCTCGACGCAGTCCTCGACCGCCGAGAGCATTCCGAGCCCGAGTAGGTCGATCTTGAGGAAACCAGCATCCGCGCACGAGTCCTTGTCCCACTGGCAGAGCTGGCGGCCGGCCATCGCCGCGGGTTGCACCGGGACGAGCTCGACCAGCGGCCGGGTCGAGATCACCATCCCGCCCGGGTGCTGCGAGACGTGCCGCGGCAGGCCGCCGAGCTCGGCGCACAGCTCGGCGAACGCGCGCCAGCGTGGAGAGACCAGCTTCGACTCGGCGTCGGGCAGCTTCTCCAGCTCTTCTCCGACCCTCCCTGGGCTGCCGTCCGTGAGCCGCGCCAGCCGCTCGAGCTCGGCGAACGGGAGGCCGAGCGCCTTGCCGACGTCGCGGATCGCGCCGCGCGCGCGGTAGGTCGCGAAGCTCGCGACGAGTGCCGAGTGCTCGCGGCCGTAGCGCTCGCAAACGCCGACGATCAGCTTCTCCCGGATGTCTCGCGGAAAGTCGAGGTCGATGTCCGGAACCGACACGAGCTCGCGGTTGAGGAAGCGCCCGAGCGGAAGGCCGGCGTGCACCGGGTCGACGTGCGAGAGCCCGGTCAGGTAGCAGACGATCGAGCCGACCGAGCTGCCGCGGCCGCGGCCGGGCGGGAGGACGTTGCGCGCCACCGACTCGCCGCGCACCTCACGCGCGCACTCCCGCGCCAGCTCCAGCACCTCCCAGTGGAGGAGGAAGAACCCCGCGAGCCCGAGCTCCTCGATCAGCTTCAGCTCCTCCTCGAGCCGGCTGCGCGCCTTGCGCTTGTGGCCGTTCGCGCCCTCGTAGCGCCCTGCGAACGCGCGGTCGCAGACGCGCCTGAGCTGCGCGATCGCCGGCTCGCCCGTGTCCGAGAAGTCCGGATAGCGATAGCCGAGGTCCTCGGTCAGGTCGAACTCCAGCCGCTCGGCCAGCTCGCCGGTTCGCTCGACGGCGTCGTGGTCGAGCGGGAACCTGTCTGCCAGCTCGCCCGGCGGGAGCAGGACGCTCTCCCGGTTCCCGCGCCGCTCCGCCTCGCAGCCTTCGAGCGAGGTGCGGTGGCGGATCGCGACGAGGACGTCCTGGAGCGACGTGCGGCGCGGATGGTGCGAGTGGACGTCCCCGGTCGCGACCGTGCGCACGCCCAGCGCCTCGGCGAGGTCTCGCAGCGCGGCGAGCCGGCTCGCGTCGCCTCGCTCGTACGGGCGTTGCAGCTCGACGAAGAAGCGCTCGGGCCCGAACGCGCGCGCCAAGGCTCCTCGCGCCGTTCGGGTTGCGGACCGCGAGACCGTGCCGCGCGCACCCGGAGAGGCAGACGAGGCCCTCGTTCAGCTCGGCGAGCAGGCGGGCGTCGAGCGACGGCGGCAGCGGCTCCGCGCCTTCCTTCGGCCTCGTTCCCGCGTGCGCAGCGGTCAGCAGGCGGCAGAGGTTCGCGTAGCCCTGCGCCGACTCGACGAGTAGCGTCACGTGCGAGCCGTCCGTGAGCGTCACCTCGGCGCCGGTGATCGGCCGCACGCCGAGTGCCCTTGCCGCGTGCGCGAACTCGAGCGAGCCGTACACCCCGTCGTGGTCGGTCAGCGCGAGCGCCTCGTAGCCCAGTTCGGCCGCGCGCGCCGCGAGCTCCTCCGGCAGCGAAGCGCCGTCGAGGAACGAATAGGCTGAGTGCGCGTGCAGCTCGACGGCCACCCCGTCCTCCTAGCGCCCGGCGAGGGTGAGACGACCACCGACCGGCCGGAGCGGACGCTTCGAATCCTCGTCGAGCTCGACGACCTGATCGTGAGCTGGTTCCGCTACGAGCCCGGCGAGAAAGGGCCGGAGCCCCACGTGCACCACGAGCACTCCGACGCCTTCTACGTGCTCGACGGAGAGGTCGAGTTCGCGCTCGGCCCCGACAGGCAACGCATGACGGGCGGGCCGGGAACGTTCGTCGCCGCACCGCCGAACGTCGTCCACACCTACTGCAACTCGAGCGACGCGACCGCGGTCTTCCTCAACATCCACTCGCCGAGCCTGGGCTTCGGGAACGTCCTGCGCGGCCACGGCCACGAGGGCTTCGACCAGTTCGACCCGCCCGCCGACGGCGGACGCCCGCTCAGCGACGCGGTCTTCAACGGCCCGGGCGAGGGCGAGCTGATCGAGAACGAACGGGGTGCCCGCCTGATCAAGGCCGACCTGCCGCACTTCGCCGCGATCGACCTCACCTTCCAGCCGATATTCGAAGGCGTCGGCCTTCACGCCCACGACGACCACGTCGACGCGTTCTACGTCCTGGAAGGCGAGTTCGAGTTCCTCGAGGCTGCAGGGTCGAGGCGCGGCGGGCCAGGCACCTTCTTCGCCGCCCCGCGCGGCAGCGAGCACGGATTTCGCAACGCGGGCACCGAGCCGATCCGGTTCCTCAACCTCCATGCGCCGCCGGGGAACTTCCTTGACCTCGTGCGCCGCGACTGAGCTCACCCGCCGCGCTGGCTGAACCAGCGGCCCACCTCCTCGTCGCGAAAAACCACCTCGTGCTCGCCGCCGGCCAGCACCACGTCGAAGTAGCGTCGGCTGACCGGATCCTCCGTCCACCAGCGGTCGACCACGCGCCACTCCTCGCGGACGACCGCCACCGGAGAGCGGTTCACGCGGCGAGGCGAGCCATCGACATGCGCCTCCACGAGAGCCGCCTGAGGCTGGTTCAGTCGTCGCGCGGAACCAGCAGTGCCCGCTGCTCCGGCAAACGCGACCACGGCGCGACCTCGACGACGGTGCAGACGGAGCCCGAGCCGGTTCCTGCGCGGACCTGGCGGAGCCCTTCTCGCAGGTGATCCCGCAGCTCGGCGCCCTCGGGCTGGACGAGCTCGAGCTGGCTCCCGACCGACTCCGCAAGGATCAGCGCCTCGAGCGACAGCGCGACCGCGGGCGCGGGCAGGTCGAGCAGCTTGGGCCCGAGCGCGGTGCGCAGGCGGGCGGGCTCGGCGGTCGCGTCGCGCAGCGTCACGGTGCGCCGCCACGATCCGCCGCCGACAAGCCGCGCCGCGAGCGCCAGCTTGCGCAAGGCCCGCCCGCCTCGCTCCGGTCGAGCGAGCAGCCGGTCGAGGAGAACGCCGAGTGAGCGTCTCAGCGCCAGTTCGTTTCCGACCGCTTCCGGGAACTCGAGCGTCTCGAGCAGCTCCGCGGGGGGCTTCCGTCCGCGGATCCGCCTCTTCGAGCCCCCTCTCGCCAGGCTCCAGGCGCGCCGGCCGTCCGGCCCCAGACGTTCGGCCACGGCGCCACCCGGCAGCCCGGCAAGCTCTCCGATCTTCGTCAGTCCGAGGTCCGCGAGCTCCTGCCTGCGCCCGGCCTCCAGCGGAAGCAGCGTCAGCGGCAGCGGCGCGAGGAAATCGCGCGCCTGCTCGTCGGACACGACCAGCACCTGCCCCGAGCGGGCGACGTTCGCCGCCGCGAGAGCCGCGAAGCGGCGCTTCGCCGCGCCCACACGTGCGTCCCAACCGGGCCCGACCGCCTTGAGCGCCCGCCTGAGCGCCGGCTCGAGCCCGCCGTAGAGCCGTTCCACCCCGCGCGTCTCGAAGTACGCGCAGCCCGGCGCGGCGGGATCGACCGAGAACCCTGCGTCCTCGAGCCGCCGGACGATCTGCTCCCAGGCCTCCTCGGCCGCGGCCGGGTCGCGATCGACGAGCTGGAGCGACGGGCACGTGGCCAGCGCCTCCCCCAGCCGCATCCCCGGCTGCACGCCGGCCGCCTCGGCCGCCGCCGTCACCGGCCCGAGCAACGCCTCGGCCCCGGGCTCCGGAGCGAGCGCAGCAGCCTCGAGCTGAAGCCGCGGCCGCTCCCGCAGCGCCGCGCGCAGCTCGAACCCTGGGATGACGACGCAGGCGATCACGGGAACATATGTTCTACACGAACATACGTTCTCCTGTCAAGGGCTGGAAGCGTTTCGCGCTCGACGTCGTTCCTGCGGGAGGAACGTGTTCACGACAGAGGGGGTGTGCGACGCATGAACGTCACGACCATCGGCAAGGGGAACATCGGCGGCGGGCTCGCCAAGCTCTGGGAGAAGGCGGGGCACGACGTGACCACGCTCGGGAGCGAGGGCGGCGACGCCTCCGGCGCCGACGTCGTGCTCGTCGCGGTCCCCTCCGGCGCGATCTCGGACGCGCTCTCCAAGGTCACCGGGCTCGAAGGCAAGGTGGCGATCGACACGGCGAATGCCTTCGCGGGCCGCAACGAGGAGTACGAGTCGTTCGCCCACGAGGTGAAGGCGCACATTGGCGGACCCGTCGCGAAGGCGTTCAACGCGAACTTCGCCGCCCTCTACGACCAGATCGACGAACAGCGCGTGCGGCCGAGCTGCCTCTACGCGGCCGACGACGACGCGCGCGAGGTGACCGAGCAGCTGATCCGGGACGCCGGCTACGAGCCGGTGAGCGCCGGCGGGCTCGAGAACGCTCGCGCGCTGGAGGACTTCGTCCCGAACCTGCTCGGCAAGGTCGGGCGGGTCTTCTACCGCTTCGCGCCGCCCGGCGAGCTCTAGCTCTCGCCGGAAAACAGGGTCAGCTGCATGCCGTCCGGCGCCTGGACGCGTGCGTTGCGGTCGCCCCACGGGGTCATCACCGGCGCTGCGACCTGCTCGCCACCAGCGCCCACGAGCCGCCGCGCGGTCTCCTCGGAGTCGGCCACCTCGAGCGCGAGCCTGACCGTCCCGGACACCCGGCGGCCGGCCTCGATCGAGTCGACCAGCGCCGCCTGGGGCTCGTCCATCAGCTCGAGCGTCGCCCGCCCCGCTTCCAGGACGACGACCCTGCCGTTCTCGGAGCTCCAGTCGGCCACCTGCCCGAGCCCGAGCCCGTCGCGGTAGAACGCAAGCGCCCCGTCGAAGTCGGCCACCGTGAGCGCGACACGCAGTTCCGTGACTGTGCTCATGGCAGCGCAAACGCCGCCGAGTCGCGAAGCCTTCCCCGATACGTAGAGTCGGCGCGTGCGCGAGGAGGCGTTCGAGCTACCTGTCGACGGCGGCGCCCTTCGCGGCCACCGCGGCGGTGAGGGGCGGCCTGCTCTCCTGCTCCACGGAGGGGCCGCCATTCCCGACTACCTCGGCGACCTCGCCGAGGAACTCGACGGGCTCTTCTCAACGATCCGCTACACGCAGCGCGGCACCCCGCCCTCGGAGGCCCCGGGGCCGTACACGATCGAGTCGCACATGGCCGACGCGCTCGCGGTGCTCGACCGGTTCGGGCTCGAGCGCGCCTGGGTGATCGGGCACTCGTGGGGCGGCCACCTCGCCCTGCACCTGGCCGTGGCCCACCCGGAGCGGGTCGCGGGCCTTCTCTGCATCAACCCGCTCGGCGCCGACCTGAGCGTGTTCGACGACTTCGAGGAGACCCTGAGCCGGACGCTCACGCCTGCGCAGATGGAGCGGATCCACGAGATCGACAAGCGCCGGCGGGCCCGTGACGTGACCGAGGCCGACCTCGTCGAGCGCTTCGGGTTGATCTGGATGCCGTTCTTCGTGGACCCCGCAGACGCGAGCGACCCACCCGCGCACGTCGGCGTCGAGGCGTCGATCGAGACCAACCGCTCGATCTCGGAGCACTCTGACCGGAGGACGCTCGTGAACGGGCTCGGCGGCGTGACCGCTCCCGCGCTCTTCGTGCACGGCGAGAACGACCCGCTGCCGCTTCGCTCCTCGACCGAGACGGCCGCGCTGATTCCCGGCGCGCAGGTCGAGACGATCCCCGACTGCGGTCACTTCCCCTGGCTCGAGCAGCCGGCGGCCTTCCGCTCAGTCGTCGAGCGCGGCCTCAGAGCGTGACTTCTGCGGCCGCGCCGTACATGCGGGAGAGCCGCGGGACGACGTCGAGCACGCTCACCTGCGAGCACCAGGCGATGTCCTCCTCGAGCCCGGGCGGGCCGTACGTGCGCGCGTTGATCCCGTCGATCGCCTCCGGGTAGCGCGCCGCGATCAGGTCGGCGGCGATGGCCGCGTCCGTACGGTCGGCAGTGAGCAGGCCGACGATGCGTCCCGCGCAGTACGCGTCGTCGATGGCGAAGTCGTCCTTGAAGCCCGCGCAGATGACCACCGTGTCTTCCGTCCGCTCGCGCGCCAGGCGGCCCACTGCGTCGAGGTTGAGCAGCGAGCCGAGCACGACCTCGCCGCACGACGCGGCCGCAGCCACGATCGCGCGCGTGCCGTTCGTCGTGGAGAGGATCAGGGTCTCCGCGCGCGGCTCGAGGAACTCGCGCGGCGACGCGCCGGCATCGAACCCGTCGATCCGCTGGGCGTCACGCTCGCCGCCGGTGATGGCGGAGTCGCCGAGCTCGGCCCGCAGCGCCCGTGCATCGTCGATCTCCGCGCAGCAGAGGACGCGCTGGTAGCCGGACGCGAGCGCCTGGACGATCGTCGACGTCGCACGCATCAGGTCGACGACGATGCCCAGCTGTGCCGTTGCTGCTTCCGCCGGCGTGAAGGCGACGTGGAGGCGCACGGGCGAAAAGCTACCGGGGCCGAAGGCGGGGCTAGGCTAACGGCGGATGTCGACGCCCATGCACTGCTACCGGCACCCGGACCGGGAGACCTACGTCTCCTGCTCGGACTGCGGCCGCCCGATCTGCACCGAGTGCATGACGCCTGCCCCCGTCGGCCAGCGCTGCCCCGAGCACTCGGGCAAGGCACAGGGGCTGGGAAGGGTCAGCGCAGGAGCGCGCCGCACGGCCTTCGAGGGAACGGGAGCGCTCGTGACGAAGGCGCTGATCGCGCTCAACATCGTCGTCTACGTGATCACCGCCGCTCAGGGCCGGGGGATCAACGATCCCGGCGGGTCGCTCTTCTTCAAGTGGGCGCTATACGGCCCCTACGTCGCCAACGGAGACTGGTGGCGCCTGGTCACGAGCACGTTTCTCCACGCGAACATCACCCACATCGCGTTCAACATGTATTTCCTCTGGTTCGTCGGCTCGGCGGTGGAGTCGTTCCTCGGCCGCGGCCGGTTCCTCGCGGTCTACCTCGTCTCGGGGCTGGCGGGCTCGGCGGGCGCGCTCGTCGTCGACCCGACGACCTTCACCGTCGGCGCGTCGGGCGCGATCTTCGGGATCCTCGGCGCGGCGCTCGTCCTCGAGCGCCAGAAGATCTACGTGCTGGGCGGCCAGGCGCTGATGCTGATCGGGATCAGCCTCGTCTTCAGCTTCGTCTTCAGCGGCATCTCGTGGGGCGGGCATATCGGAGGCCTGATCGGCGGCGTCCTCTGCACGCTCGTGCTCTCGAAGTTCGGCCGCGGCCACGCGGCCTACAGCCGGATGGGGCTCTGGGGAATCGCGGGCGTTCTCGCAGTCGGGCTGCTCAGCATCGCGGTCGCGTACCTGAGCGTGCGCGGCTACGCCTGAGGCGTCAGCTGAGCCGCTCGACCCGCACGACGTGGTCGAGCATGTCCGTCCAGCCGCGGTCGACGCCCGCCCCGCCGTCGATGCGGTCCGCGAAGCCGTCCCACGCGAAGATCTTGTCGGCCCCCGCGCCGCCGTAGACCGTGTCCTTGCCGCGGTCGCCCTGGAGCTTGTCATTGCCGGGGCCGCCGTAGATGACGTCGTTCCCGTTGCCGCCGCCGAGCGTGTCTGCTCCCGGGCCGCCCTTGATCAGGTCGTTGCCGCCGTTGCCGTCGACGACGTCGTTCCCGCCGAGCCCACAGATCACGTCGCGCCTCGGTGTGCCGATCAGGTTGTCGGCGCCGGGCGTCCCCGTCATCGTGCAGGCTGGCCCGACGTGCGTCGCCGCGTGCCCGCCGCGCACGAGGAACAGCGCGGCCACGCCGAAGAGCACCGCCATGGTCTTCGCGCGTGCTTGCTGCTCGGGAGTCACGTGGCACCTCCGGTCAGGCTGACACCGGTACACGTCAGAGATCGGCCGGACGGGGCCGGAGGCCAATCCCCCGCAGCGGTGATTTCGCCGCTACGCGCCTGGGTTTTTCGCTCCCGCGCTAGCTGGCGGGGCGATTCGTGATGTGGACGAAGATCTTCTCGTCGCTCCCGCACTCCTCGCGGAGGGCGACCTGGCCACTTCGGCCCTCGCCTTTCCACGAGACCTCCGAGTCGTGGTCCTCGAGCTCGTCGAAGAGCACGTCGAAACCGGCAGCTTCGAGCTCCTTCTTGTACTCGTCGTGAGCGTCTTTCACGCTGCCCTCGAAGTAGCCCTCCACGACGTCCGTCGGGCCTTGCGTCGATTGCGTGGTGTACCTGGCAGCCTCGATCTGAGGCCAGCTCGCAGGAAGCTTTGGCGCTTCTGTGAGAGCCGAGCCGTCGCACGCGGCAGCCGCGTCCTTGTTCAGCTCGCTCTCCGGCTCGCTTTCCTTCTTGCTTCCGCACCCTGCGAGCACCAGCATTCCCGCGCAGACCACCGCGCACCAGACCGCATACCTCATCATCGCCTCCCTGTTCGGAGCCACCCAGCGGGGCGAGTATAGAAGGGTCTACCCGCCCACGACAACGGCCTCTACGCCCACGTCCTTCAGGGCCGCCTGGGCCGCCGCGAGGCGCGCGAGAGGCACGCGGTAGGGCGAGCAGCTGACGTAGTCGAGGCCGAGGCCGTGGCAGAACGCGACCGACTCCGGCTCGCCCCCGTGCTCGCCGCAGATCCCGAGCTTGAGGTCGGGCTTTGCACTGCGACCACGCTCGACCGCGATCCGCATCAGGTCGCCGACGCCGCCCTGGTCGAGCGTCTCGAACGGGTTCCGCTCGAGCACGCCGTCCTCGAGGTAGCGGCTGAGGAACTTCCCCTCGGCGTCGTCGCGCGAGAGGCCGAGCGCGGTCTGGGTCAGATCGTTCGTGCCGAACGAGAAGAAGTCTGCGTACCCGGCGATCTCGTCCGCACGGATGCACGCGCGCGGGAGCTCGATCATCGTCCCGACGAGGTACTCGACCGAGTCGTCCTCCTCGTTCGCCGTCGCGACCGTCATCAAGCGAAGCCGGTGGAGCTCCTCGGCGAAGCCGACCAGCGGGTGCATGATCTCGACGAGCGGCGGCTCTCCCGTGCGCTTCTCGACCGACGCGGCCGCGCGCACGATCGCCCGCACCTGCATCTCGTAGATCTCGGGCCAGAGCAGGCCGAGGCGGCAGCCGCGCGTGCCGAGCATCGGGTTCGTCTCCTGCAGCGCGCGGATCCGCTCGCGCATCCGCTCGTCCCTCGCCTCCTCGAGCGGCGGGAGGAACTCGTGCAGCGGCGGGTCGAGCAGGCGGATCGTCACCGGCAAGCCCGCCATCGCCTCGAAGATGCCCTCGAAGTCGCGCTCCTGGAATGGGAGGAGCTTCTCGAGCACCGAGCGGCGCTCGTCCTCGCCCGACGCCAGGATCATCTCCCGGACGAGCGGCAGCCGGTCCTCGGCCATGAACATGTGCTCGGTCCGGCAGAGGCCGATGCCCTCCGCGCCGAACTCGCGCGCCTTGGCCGCGTCTTCGGGCGTGTCGGCGTTGGCGCGGACCCTGAGGCGGCGCAAGTCGTCCGCCCAGCGGAGGATCGTCTGGAAGTCCTCGTTGATCTGCGGCGGCACGAGCTCGACCTCGCCGAGGATCACCCGCCCGGTGCCGCCGTCGATGGTGATCACGTCGCCCTCGGCAAGCTCCTCGCCGCCGATCGTCAACGTGCGCGCCGAGAGGTCGATCGTGAGCCCCTCGCAGCCGGCGACGCACGGTTTGCCCATGCCGCGTGCGACGACCGCAGCGTGCGAGGTCATGCCGCCGTGCGCGGTCAGGATCCCCTTCGCCTGGATCAGTCCGTGGATGTCGTCCGGGGTCGTCTCCCAGCGGACGAGGATCACGTCTTCGCCCTTGAGGCCCCGCTGCTCGGCGGTGTCCGCGTCGAGCACGATCGCGCCGCAGGCGGCTCCCGGCGAGGCGTTCAGGCCCTGCGCGGCGACCTCGAGCTGCACGTTCGGGTCGATCATCGGGTGCAGCAGCTGGTCGAGCTGGCCAGGGTCGATCCGCACGACGGCCTCCTCGCGCGTGATCAGGCCCTCCTCGACCATCGAGACCGCGGCCTTCAGCGCCGCGGTGGCGGTGCGTTTGGCCGAGCGCGTCTGCAGGAGGTAGAGCCTGCCGTCCTCGACGGTGAACTCGATGTCCTGGACGTCGCGGTAGTGCTCCTCGAGGCGGCGCATGGTGTCGACCAGCTCCTCGAACGAGTTCGGCAGCCGCTTCTTCATCGCCGCGAGCGGCTCGGGCGTCCTGATTCCCGCGACGACGTCCTCGCCCTGGGCGTCCGCGAGGAACTCCCCGTAGAGGCTCTGCTCGCCGGTGGACGGGTCGCGCGTGAAAGCGACTCCGGTCCCCGACTGCGCGCCCTTGTTGCCGAAGACCATCTGGACGACGTTGACCGCGGTGCCGAGGTCATCCGGGATCCGGTGAGCGCGCCGGTAGACCTGCGCCCTCGGCGTGTCCCACGAGTCGAAGACCGCCCGGACCGCGCGGCCGAGCTGGCCACGCGCCTCCTGTGGGAACGGCTGGCCGACCACGTCGGCGTAGATCCGCTTGAACGTGCCGACCAGCTCCCTGAGATCGTCGGCGTCGAGCTCGATGTCCTGGTGCACGTTGCGCTCGCGTTTGAGCTCGGCGAGCGCATGCTCGAAGCGCTGCCCGTCCACGCCCTCGACCACCTCGCCGTACATCTGGATCAGCCGCCGGTAGGAGTCGTGCGCGAAGCGCGGGTTCTGCGTGGTGGCCGCGAGGCCTTCGACCGACTCGTCGTTCAGGCCGAGGTTGAGGATCGTGTCCATCATCCCGGGCATCGAGACCGCGGCCCCGGAGCGGACCGACACGAGCAGCGGATCGTCCGCGTCGCCGAAGCGCTTGCCCGTCTTCTCCTCCAGCGTACGCAGATGCTCCTCGATCTCGGGCTCGAGGCCGTCGGGCACCGTCTTGCCGTTCTCCATGTACGCACGCGAGGCGTCGGTGGTGACCGTGAAGCCCGCCGGGACCGGCACTCCGAGCTGCGTCATCTCCGCGAGCCCGACGCCCTTGCCCCCCAGGAGCTCGCGTCCACCCTCGGACGGCTCGTCGAAGTCGTAGACAAAGCGCTGGGCCATCGGCGCGAATACTCCCATAGCCATACGGAAACACACGACGCGGCGCCTGACCCCAGCCTGAAGGGTAGGCTGAGATCGTGAAGCTGGAGGGGATCCACCACATCACGGCGATCACCGCCGATGCCCCCGGAAACGTCGACTTCTACGCGCGGGTCCTGGGCCTGCGGCTCGTCAAGAAGAGCGTCAACCAGGACGACCCGACCGTCTATCACCTGTTCTACGGAGACGACGAAGGGAGCCCGGGCTGCGACATCACGTTCTTCGAATACCCGAACGCGCGCCGGGGCAAGGCGGGCGCCGGGATGGTGCACCGCGTCGTGTGGCGAGTGGCCTCCGAGGACGCGATCGCCTTCTGGGAGGAGCGTCTCGCGGCCGAGGGCGTTGCGACCGAGCGCGCGGGCGGCTCGCTGCTCTTCGAGGATCCCGAGGGGCTCGCACACGAGCTCGTGGTGGTCTCGGTCGGCGACCCGCCGCTCACCGCTGACCACCCGGAGATCCCGAAGGAGGTCGCGCTTCAAGGCTTCCACGCAGTCCGCGCCTACACGGCCGATCCCGAGAAGAGCCGCGCGTTCCTCGAGCAGACGCTCGCCTTCGAGCCGGACGGCGATGCCACCTGGGAGATCCGCGGAGACGAGCGCGGCTCGCTGTACGAGTTCGACGCCTCGGACGAGCGCGGCGTCGGCGGAGCGGGCACGGTCCATCACGTCGCCTGGTCGTCGACGATGGAAGACCACGAGGCCTGGCAGAAGCGCGTCGCCGAAGGCGGTGCGTCGCCGACCCCGGTGATCGACCGCTTCTACTTCAAGTCGATCTACTTCCGCGAGCCGAGCGGCGTCCTGTTCGAGATCGCGACGATCGGCCCCGGCTTCGACACCGACGAGCCGCTGGAGCACCTCGGCGAGCGCCTGTCGCTCCCGCCCGCGTACGAGCAGCTCCGCGACCGGCTCGAGCAGGTGCTGACTCCCCTGCCCGACCCACGCGCGACCCGCGTCGGCCGGTGACGATCGAGCATCGGGCTCGGCCGCCAGCGGGCGATCCCGAGGGCCTGCTCGTGCTCTTCCACGGGCGCGGCGCCGACGAGCACGACCTGTTTCCGCTGCTCGACGTGCTCGACCCGGAGCGCCGGCTGCTCGGCATCACCCCGCGCGGGCCGCTCTCGCTCCCGCCCGGAGGCGCCCACTGGTACGCGGTGCGCGAGATCGGCTTTCCCGACCCGGACACGTTCCTGGCGACGTACGCAGCGGTCTCGGACTGGCTCGACGGGCTGGCGGCCGAGACCGGGATTCCCGCGGAGCGAACCGTCCTGGGAGGTTTCTCGCAGGGCGCGGTGATGACGTACTCGCTCGGCCTGGGCCGCGGCCGGCCGCGGCCGGCCGCGCTCGTGGCGCTGAGCGGTTTCATCCCCACGGTCGAAGGCCTCGCGATCGAGCTGGGCCCGCCTCCGCCCCGAATCGCGATCGGGCACGGAACCGAGGACGTCGTCATCAGCGTCGAGTGGAGCCGGCTGGCACGGCAGGCGCTCGAAGAGGCAGATGCGGCGCTGCTCTACCGCGAGTACCCGCTCCCGCACGCGGTCGATCCGCGGTTCCTGCAGGAGCTCGCCCCGTGGATCGCGTCGGCGCTCTACGACGGGGCGACGGGCGGCCGGTAGCCCGGCCTGCGGCGCGCGCGAAAGTCGGCCAGCCACGCGAGCGCGCGGAGGCCGATCCAGATCGGCGTCAGCAGCACGTAGAAGACGACGACCGCCGCCCCGAGGATCGTCCACCAGAGCGCCCACCGCCACAACGGGACGTGCACCTTCCTTGCCGTCACGAGACGGGAGCTTCCTCCTTCGAGCCCGCCTCTGCGTGCCGCCGCTCGACGAGCCTGATGACCCGCGCTGCCATCTCCTCGATCGACAGCTCGGAGATCTCGATCACGGGGCAACCCAGGCGCCGGTGGATCGCCTCGGCCTGCTCGAGCTCGGAGTAGATCTCGACCAGCTGCGCGTAGCCACGCTGGTTCCCGCCGAGCCTGGCTGCCCGCTGGCGCCGGATCTCCTGGAGCCGTGTCGCGTCGATCGTCAGGCCGACGACCTTCGCCGGGTCGACGTGGAAGAGCGCGCTCGGCGGTTCGATCGCCTTCACGATCGGGACGTTCGCGGTCTTGTAGCCGAGGTAGCCGAGATACATCGAGAGCGGTGTCTTCGAGGTGCGGGACACGCCGACGAGGACGATGTCCGCCTCGTGGAGCCCGGCACCGACGCCGTCGTCGTACTTGACCGCGAACTCGATCGCAGCCATGCGCTTGAAGTAGGTCGAGTCGAGCGGCGCCCTCGCGCCCGGCGTCATCTGGGCCGTGACGCCCGCGACGCGCGCGACGGCGTCGATGGGGTGGCCGAGCAGGTCGCAGTAATGCAGGCGGTAGCGGCGGCAGAGCGCGCGCGCGGCTTCGCGGAGCTCGGGGTGGACGAGCGTGTAGATGATCACGGCCGACCGGCCCTTCGCGCGGTTCAGCGCCAGCTGGAGGTCGTCGACCGTCTCGACTCGGGGGTGGCGGATCTCGTCGAAGTCCTGGTCCGGGAACTGGGCCTCGAGCGCGTGGACGAGCCGGACCGCCGTTTCGCCCGTGGAGTCGGAGATGATGTGGAGCTCGACCTGCTGCGTCGCCACGAGCGGCAGCGTAACGCCAGTCGGGGCGTGCGGCCCGCACCGCGCCGTGCGACCTGCCTCGCGCGCCGTTGCGACCCACGAAGTCACGCTTTCGTCACAGTTCCGTGACAGACGTGTGCGCTCCTCACGGGTAGGCTGACCGCCATGGCAGGGGGGCGGGTCGGGACCCGAAGTAACCCGCGCGTGAACCTAAGAGCAGTGACCTAGCGCGGGATCTGCGAAAAGTCGCCGAGTCGGCCGAGTGTGTCGCGGACGTCGAGGAGCAACCGCAGGCGATTCGCGCGAACCGCCGGATCCTCGTCCATCACGAGCACCTCGTCGAAAAAGCGTTCCATCAGGGGCGCCATCGTCGCGCCCGACTCGAGCGCCGCGCGGACGTCGCCGTCCACCGAAACCGCGGCCAGACCGTCGGCCAGAGCGCGCTCCGCATCCTCCCGCAGCAGCGAGCGGTCCACCTCGGTCGCCGCCTTCTCGGCCTCGCGGCCGGCCAGCCGATTCGCACGGTCATACGCCGTGAAGACGCCTTCGAAGGCCGGCGTGTCGCGCTCCGCGTACAGCGTCTCCGCCAGCCGCGCCACCCCTGCGAGATCGCCTACGGCCGCTGCTCGCGCGGCTCGCACGTACTCGACCGGAACCTCGACCAGCCCCTCGAGCCGCTCCTCGACGAAGTCACTCACCTCGTCGGGCACCAGCTCCCGAGGAATCACAAGGCCGCCCTCGACCGCGAGCCGGCAGAGCCCGATCGCCGCCCGCCGCAGGCCGAACGGATCACGCGAGCCGGTCGGCTTGTGGCCGAGAGAGAACGAGACGGTGAGGGTGTCGAGCTTGTCAGCAGCCGAGAGCACCTTGCCCGCCTCCGTCTGGGGCAGCGGCCCGCCGGCCGAGTCCGGAAGATATTGCTCGTCGATCGCCGCGCACACGGCCTCCGGATAGCCGGCCAGCCGCGCGTACTCGGCGCCGATATGCCCCTGGAGGGCCGCGAACTCGCGCACGAGCTCGGACGCCTGGTCGGCCTTCGCCAGCCGCGCCGCCTCGAGACTCGCCTCGCCGCCACCGAGCTTCTCGACGAGTCCCTGTAGACGCTCCGTCTTCTCCGCCAGGCTCCCTGCGCCCGTGAAGTACGTGATGGAGGCGAGCCGCTCGACGAGCCCATCGATGCCGAGCTTGACGTCGCGCTCGAACGTGAAGCTCGCATCTTCGAGCCGCCCCTCGAGCACGACCTCGTTTCCGGCTCGAACGGTGTCGGGCTCGCCGCCGTTGGCGACGAACGCGAACCGGTTCCCGCCCAGCGGGAAGTAACGTTGGTGCGACTGCATCGCGGTCACCACGACACGCTCTGGAAGCCGCAGGAAGCGCTCGTCGAACGCTCCCTCGAGAACGGTCACGCTCTCGACCAGGTACACGACCTCCTCGAGCACACCGCCCGGATCGCTCCAGGTACCCGCCGCCGCGTCGAGCCCCGCCACGATCTGGCGGCGCCGCTCGTCGGCATCCGGCTCGACGCCTGCGCCGCGAAGCCGGTCGAGGTACTCGCCCGCGTGCGGCACGTCGACCGCGCCGTGCGTGAAGCGATGCCCAAAGGACGCCTCGCCGACCGGGGTCTCGGCGTCGAGCTTGGCAAGCAGCCACCGCACGGGGCGCGCGAAGCGGACGCCGCTCTCATCCCAGCGCATCGACTTCGTGAACGAGAGCCCCTGGACGATCCGGTCCAGCCGCTCGGGTAGCACCTCGACGAGCGGCTGACCGGGACGCTCCACTCCGAGGAAGCCGTCGCGCGTGACGAGCTGATCGATCGCGACGCCGTGCTTCTTCGCGAAGCCGGCGGCAGCCTTCTCCGCGAGCTCCTCGGGCGGGCCTTTCACCCACTCGTCCGGCGTTTGCTCCGCAACGTCGTCGATCAGAGCAGCAATGCGTCGAGGGCCGATCAGCAGCCGATCCGGCCGCAGGCCGAGCTCCCGCTCGACGAGCGCGGGCAGCTGCTCTCCGGCCTCCCGGCACGCTCCGGCGGGAAGCTCCTCGCAGCCGATCTCAAGCAGCAGCGTTGCCATCGCCCTCCAGGTAGAGCTGAGCCACCTCGCGCGCGAGAGCGCGCACCCGCCCGATGTACGCGGCGCGCTCCGTGACGGAGAGCGCCCCGCGCGCGTCGAGCAGGTTGAACGTGTGCGAGCACTTCAGCACCTGGTCATACGCCGGCAGCGGTAGGCCGCGTTCGAGCAGCCGCCGGCACTCCTCCTCGTGCTCCGTGAACCGCTTCGAGAGCAGGTCGACGGGCGCGACCTCGAAGTTGTAGGTCGACCACTGCCGCTCGCTCTCCCGATAGACGTCGCCCCACGTGACCCCTGGCGCCCACTCGAGGTCGAACGCCGTTCGCTTCCCTTGCAGGAACATCGCCATCCGCTCGAGCCCGTACGTCATCTCGGCCGGAACGAGCTCGACCTCGAATCCTCCGAGCTGCTGGAAGTACGTCCACTGCGTAATCTCGACGCCGTCGCACCAGACCTCCCAGCCGAGACCCCACGCCCCGAGCGTCGGCTGCTCCCAGTCGTCCTCCACGAGGCGGACGTCGTGCTTGGTGACGTCGATCCCGAGCGCCTCGAGCGACTCGAAGTAGCGGTCGAGAACGTCCTCGGGGGCCGGTTTCAGGATCACCTGGTACTGGTAGTAGTGCTGGAACCGGTACGGGTTTTCGCCGTAGCGGCCGTCGAGCGGGCGGATCACCGGCTCGACGTAGGCGGTCTTCCACGGCTCGGGGCCGAGGCAGCGTAGGAACGTCGCCGGGTTCATCGTTCCCGCCGCGAGCTCGGTGTGGTACGGCTGCATGAGCACGCAGCCCTGGTCGGCCCAGTACCCCTCGAGCGCACGGATCATCTCCTGGAAGTTCACCGAGGTGAGCCTAACGGCCGCGCTTGCTCGCCACTCGCGCGCCTACGCCGAGAGCGTTCGCAGCCGAAAGCCGCCGTGGTACTCGTACGACGCCGTGATGACCCTCAGCGCCTCGCGGGCGCCGCGGGGGGTCAGGCCGGCCTCGGTCGCCTCGGCCAGCGGCCGCCTCAGAAGTCCTTCGATCCCGACGATCCCGTCCCGGGACAGCGGCAGGGCGCCACCGTTCGAGCAGCCGTCGCAGACGGCGCCGCCGGCCTGGGGCGAGTAGCCGGCGAGGCCGGCCCCGGCTCCGCACTCCGCGCAGCTCGTCACGTGCGGCAGATAGCCGGAGAGCCAAAGCAGCTTCAGCTGGAACGAGAGCACGAGCGGGTCGACGCTGCACTGCCCGGGCTCTCCCGGCTCGAGCTCGTCCAGGAGATCGAGGAACCTGGCCAGTGCGCGGAAGGCGCGCTCGTTCGCCTCCTGCTCGGGGAACAGGCGGAGCATCGCCTCGGCCCCGACGAGCCCGACGCCGAGCCGGTACGGCTGCTCGCGCGCTTCGTGGTGAGACCGTACGAGCTCGACGCCGGTAACGGTCTGGAGCTCGCCGCTGCCCTGGTGAAGCATGAGCTCCACATGGCTGAGCGGCTCGAGGCGGGCGCCGAACCGCGACTTCGTCTTGCGCACTCCCTTCGCGACGGCGCCCACGCGCCCGCGGTCGAGCGTGTAGAGGTGCAGCACGCGATCCGCCTCGCCGAGCCGGAACGACCGCAGGACAATCGCGTCGGTCTTGTACGTGCGACCCACCCGGCCAAGTCTAGATTCAGGCCAGGCCGCTCCGGCCGTGCGCCCGGCGCTGGCAGGACGGGCAGTACCACGTTCCGCGACCGGCAACGCGGATCTTCTCGATCGGCGTCCCGCAGCGTTCGCACGGCTCGCCTTCGCGGCCGTAGACCTTGAACTCGTCCTGCATCCGCCCGCGCCCGCCGTCCGGAGTCCGGTAGTCGCTGAGCGTTGCGCCCTGCCGCGCGATGCCCGCCTTGAGCGATGTGCGGATTCCGCGGTGGAGCGCGGAGAGCTCTTGCGGCCCCAGCTCACCCGCCGGGCGGAGCGGGTGGATCGCGGCCCGCCACAGCGCCTCGTCGGCATAGATGTTCCCGACGCCGGCGATACGGCGCTGGTCGAGCAGGACCGCCTTGACCGGGGCTCGGCGGGCCGCGAGCGCCTCGCCGAGCTGCCGCGTGGTGAACTCGCGCGCCAGCGGCTCGGGGCCGACGCGCTCCTCGAGATAGCCGTCGAGCTCGCCCGGTTCGAGAAGTAGCCAGGTGCCGAAACGGCGCACGTCGCGGTACACGACGTCCGATCCGTCGTCTAACCTGACAACAGCACGCCGATGGCTATCGCTCTCCGGCAGGCGATCGCCATTCGTGTGCAGCAGCTGTCCCGTCATCCGGAGGTGGACCAGGAGAGCCCGACCGCTTTCGAACCGAACAATCAGATACTTGCCACGGCGATCGACCGCATCGATCCGCTCCTGGACAAGCTCGGCGGCCACTTCGGCGGGATCGAACGGGCGCGTGAGGCGCGAGTCGAGAATCTCGACGTGCTCGAAGCGCCGCCCGACGAGCCTGGGCGAGAGGTGCGTGCGAACGGTCTCGACCTCGGGCAGCTCGGGCACGAGGTCAGCCTAGTCCTGCGGAGGCGCGTGTCGCGTTTGAGTGACGGACGCGGACGTCCGAGCCGACTCTCGGCGACGTCTCCGCCGCTCAGGCGAGCACTTCGAGCACCACCGAGTGCTCCTGCGGAGGCTCGTCTGCGATCTCGTACGCGTCCTCGAGCTCGCGTGCAGCTTCGGCCGCGGCGGCTTCCGTCTGCGCATGGATCTCGGCCAGCGGCTCGCCCTCTGCGACGTGGTCGCCGCGCTTGCGAAGGCACACGACGCCGACCGCGTGGTCGACGACATCGTCCTTCGTCTGCCGCCCGGCGCCGAGATGTAGTGCGGCCTGGCCGACGCGCACGGCGCCGAGTCGCGCGATGTATCCGTCCCGCGGAGACTCGAGTTGCTCCACGACCGGCGCCGAAGGGAGCACCGACTCGTCGGGATTGCCGCCCTGCGCGCGGATCCAGCGCTCGTACGCCTCGGCGGCGCTGCCGTCCGCCATCGCCGCTTGCACGCGTTCGCGCGCATCAGCCTCATCGAGCTCGAGATCCGAGACCGAGAGCAAACGGGCGCTTGCCGCAAGCACGAGCTCCGCGAAGTCGGGAGGGCCTTGGCCGCGCAGCGTGGCAATGGCCTCGCGAATCTCGAGCGCGTTTCCGACCGCGCGCCCGAGCGGCTGGTCCATATCGGTCAGGAGGCACACGACCTCTCGCCCGAACCGGGTGCCGAGGTCGAGCATCATCTCCGCGAGGATGCGAGCGTCGTCGACGGACTTCATGAACGCGCCGTCGCCGACCTTGACGTCGAGCACGATCGCCTCCGCCCCGCCTGCGATCTTCTTGGACATGATGCTCGCCGCGATGAGCGAGTAGTTGTCGACGGTCGCGGTGACGTCGCGGAGCGCATAGAGGCGCTTGTCGGCGGGAACGAGATCGAGAGTCGCCCCGATGATCGCCATCCCGGCTTCCTTCACCTGCGCGATGAACTCGTCGGTGGACAGCTCGACCCGGAAGCCGGGGATCGACTCGAGCTTGTCGAGAGTGCCTCCGGTATGCCCCAGCCCGCGGCCGCTCATCTTCGCGAACGGAACTCCGCACGCGGCGACGATCGGACCGACCGCGATCGATGTCTTGTCCCCCACGCCGCCGGTCGAGTGCTTGTCGACCGCCTTCCGGCCGAGCGCTGCGTGTAGGTCGATCGTCTCGCCGGTCTTGATCATCGCCTGGGTCATCGCCTCCGTCTCGGCGCTGGTCAGGCCGCGGAAGAAGACCGCCATGCAGAACGCAGCGAGCTGGTAGTCGGGAATCTCGTCCCGCGCGTACCCGAGCATCAACTCCTCCAGCTCCTGCGGAGTCAGCTCGCCGCCGTTCCGCTTGCGCTCGATCAGCTCGACGGGGTGGATCATCGTTCCGCCACGAAGACCGTCGCGAGCGCCCGAGAGGCGAATGAACCCTCGAAGACCGGCAGCGGGCGCGGAACCGCGTCCGCGAAGAGCGTCGAGTCGACGTACCGGTGAACCGCTGCCGCATCCGGGAACACGAGCACCGCGTCCACGTCTCGTCGCTCGACGCGCGCGAAGTGGCGGGACAGGGCCTCCTCTCCTGTCTCGCGGGAGAACTGCCGCTCCGGGACGCGGTAGCCGACCAGCTGCCACAGCTCGAGCATGTGATCGGCGCCGATCGTCGTTGCGACGAGACGCCCACCCGGCTCGAGGACCCGGTGAAGCTCGGCCAGCGACCGCTCGAGGTCGGCCACGTGGTACAGCATCGCGTTGGCCACTGCGCAGTCGAACGCGCCGTCCTCGAAGGGAAGCGCCTGAACGTCCGCGAGCCGCGCGTCCAACCCGCGAGACGCCGCGATCTCGACCATCCGCGGCGAGAGGTCGGTCGCAACCACCTCGGCCGACGTCTCACGAGCCATCCGCTCGGAGAACTGGCCCATCCCGCAGCCGACCTCGAGCACGCGGCGCGGATGCGCCTCAGCCACAGCCGCGAAGGCCGTGTCGAAGCCGTCCGGCCCCTGGCGGTACCTCGTCTGCGCCTCGCGGCGCGCCTCCAGCCCGGCCTCGGTCTCGTACTGCCGCCGAACGAGCTCGGGGTCGTTCAGCCTCACGGCTCGACGATCGGCTGGCCCGGCAGCGACCGGCCCGGCGACTTCCCGCCGAGCCACACGTTGACGCTCGCGCCGACATCGGCGAACTCGCCCTCGTGGATCCGGCCGGCCGCGTTGCGCCCCTGGACGTAGACGAGCAGGAGCGCATGCTCGCGCGAGTGGTCGGTCGACGGCGTCGTGGGATCGCAACCGTGGTCCGAGGTGAGGACCAGGAGGTCCTGTGGCTGAAGCGCGTCGAGCAGGTCCGGCAACCGGCGGTCGAAGTCCTGCAGGCAGCGGTGGAAGTTGACCGGGTCGTTGCGGTGGCCCCAGAGCATGTCGGTCTCGACGAGATTGGTGAACACCAAGCCGTCGTCGAGCTCGCGCAGGAGCGTCTCCGTCTGCTGGATGCCCTCGACGTTGGATTTCGTCGGATGCGACTCGTCGATGTCGCAGCCGGCGAAGATGTCGCCGATCTTCCCGACGCCGTGCACCTCCTTGCCGGCCTCGCGCACGCGTGTCAGGTAGTTCGGCCGGCGCGGCTCGAGCGAGAAGTCGTGGCGATTCGGAGTCCGCTCGTACGCCCCGGGCTCGCCGGTGAACGGCCGCGCGATCACTCGCCCGACCGCATGCTTGCCGGTCAGGATCTCGCGGGCGGCCCGGCAGGCCTCGTAGAGCTCCTCGAGCGGGATCGTCTCCTCGTGGGCGGCGATCTGGAAGACGGAGTCGGCCGAGGTGTAGACGATCCACTTCCCCGTGCGCTGGTGCTCCTCGCCGAGCTCCTGGATGATCTCGGTGCCCGAGGCCGGCCTGTTGCCGAGCACGCCGCGGCCGGTGCGGTGCATGAACGGGTCGATCACGTCGTGCGGGAACCCCTGCGGGTAGGTCGGGAACGGCCGTCGGAGTGACGATCCCCATCAGCTCCCAGTGCCCCGCGGTCGTGTCCTTGCCCTTCGAGCGCTCGATCAGCCGCCCCGCGACCGCCGGCGCGCCGGGTTGGGGCGGACATCCTTCGAGCGGCTCGACATTGCCGAGGCCGAGCGCTTCGAGATTCGGGAGGTCAAGCCCGCCGACTGCCTTCGCGACGTTGCCGAGCGTGTCCGACCCCTCGTCTCCGTACGCGGCAGCATCCGGTAGCGCTCCCGCGCCAACGGCGTCCAGCACGATCACGCAAGCGCGTGGCACGGCGCTATTCTAGGTCGGTGGTCGACGGCACCCTCGGACTCTTCCTCCTCGCAGTCTTCTGCATCTGCGTGGTCGTGCTCGCGGCCTGCATCACCTGGGCGGTCGTGAAGATCAGCCCGACGAAGCGCGCCAAGACCCAGAGCCCGACCTAGCGCTTTCAGACCGGCGCGAGCGGCAGGACGTCCTCGAGCGGGTGATAGTCGAGGCCGTGCGCCTCGGCGACGGCTTCGTACGTGATCTTCCCGTCGAGCACGTTCACGCCCCGGGCCAGCGCCGGGTCACGCGCCACCGCCTCGGCGAGCCCGTGCGCGGCGATCGCCTCGACGTACGGAAGCGTGACATTGGTGAGCGCCTTGGTCGACGTGATCGGAACGGCGCCGGGCATGTTCGCGACGCAGTAGTGCGTCACCCCGTCCACGACGTAGACGGGCTCGCTGTGCGTGGTCGGACGTGAGGTCTCGGCGCAGCCGCCCTGGTCGATTGCGACATCACACAGGACGGCGCCGTCCTTCATCGCGGTGACCATCTCGCGCGTCACCAGCCTGGGAGCGACCGCGCCGGGGATCAGCACGGCACCGATCACGACGTCCGCCTCGACGATCGACTCCTCGATCTGGAGGGTCGACGACATGATGAGGCTGACGCGGCCCGACAGGATGTCGTCCAGGTGCCGCATGCGGTCGATCGAGCGCTCGAGGATGGTCACGCTCGCACCAAGACCGAGCGCGATCACGGCCGCGTTGTAGCCGACGATGCCGCCGCCGACGACGAGCACGCGGCCCGGCGCGACGCCGGGGACCCCGCCGAGCAGCAGGCCGCGGCCGCCGAGAGGCTTCTCGAGGAAGTACGCGCCCGCCTGGGCGGCGAGCCGGCCCGCGATCTCGCTCATCGGCGCGAGCAGGGGCAGCGCGCGGTCGTCCGTTTCGACCGTCTCATAGGCGACGCACGCGGCGCCACTGTCGGCGAGCGCGCGGGTCAGCTCCTCGCTCGCGGCGAGGTGGAGATAGGTGAAGAGGACGAGCTCCGGCCGCAGCAGCGCGTACTCGGAGGGAAGCGGCTCCTTGACCTTCAGAAGCAGGTCGGCCTCGGCCCAGACCTCGTCGACGGGCGCTGTCCTCGCGCCCACGGCCTCGTAGGTGTCGTCGGCGAAGGAACTGCCCTCGCCCGCGCTGGTCTCGACGAGCACCTCGTGGCCACGCTGAACCAGCTCGCGTGCCCCCGCCGGGGTGAGCGCGACCCGATATTCGTCCGCCTTGATCTCCTTGACGACGCCGACCTTCATGGGCGAGAAACCCTAGCTTGCGCGGAGGTTTCGCACCGTTCGGTCAGGAGTCGCGGAGTTGCACATTCGTCACGGTCCCGTCACACATTCGTGCGGACTTCCTGGATACGATCGCCTTGGGGAGGAGGCCGGGCGAACCGAACTACAGAGACACAAGGAGCTCCGGCGGCGAGCAACACGGAGAGGCGGCACTGGAGCGTTCGACATCGGCTGCGCCAGCAGTCATCTTGCTCGAGTGCCTCGCCGGCTGGACCCCGCACCGAATCAAACCGTACGGGCTCGAGCTCGTGCCGGCCCTGGCGGAGCTCGCCCGCGCGCGGCTGCCTGACCGGGCCGACCGGATCTTCGTCGGCAACGCGCTCACCTGGGCGCCGCCGCGCGGTTCGACTTCGTTCGCACCGAGCTGGTCTAAGTCCCGGACGAGCGACAGCGCGTCCTCGTCGAGCGGCTTCTTCAAGACGCCGTCGCGCCGCGCGGCCGCCTGATCCTCTGCGGCTACGGGAGCCCGCGAAGCTCGGTGCCGACCGACCCGGTTCGGGCAAAGGCCCGCTCGTTCGGGCTCGAACCGGAGCTCGAATGGGAGGTCGAGGCCCCGAGGGCGGCGGGCCGATCATCGAGCTCGCCGTCCTGCGCGCCTGAGGAGAGCTAGGCCGGCACTTGGTCCCACGTCCGTCCAGCGTCATGCGTGACGAACGTGAGCGAGTGGCCCAGGACGTCCGTCTGGACAATCGCCGTCTCCCCGTCCAGCGCGGCGACGTTCCAGAGCCTTGCAGCGCCACGGACGCGAAGCGCGTGATGCGCCCAATGGCGACCTCCGTCGCGCGTCACGTACAGGATCGGCCACGGGCTCGGCGCGCTCACCCACGCTACGCCCATCGCCGGCGCGCTGAGGAGCTGGCTTGGAGGCAGATCCCTGTACCGGGCGTCGTGTAGACGGATCGTGCGCCGCGGGCGCGAAGATCGGCCTGGACTTCCTCGACCGGAAACATGGGTGGGCCACACAGGAGAACCCGCTTCGGGGTTACGTCGCGCCAAGACCGGGCATCGCGGGTCACGAACACGCCCGTTTGCGTGTTGACGGCGATGACCGGTGGGCGTCGATCATTCGCCGCGCTCGCCCCGCCCCAGTAGCAGACCGCCAACCGCCAGCCACGAAAGTCTCGGCATCGACCTAGGCGCCGGCCAGGCGCTCCACGAGCGCGCGCTCGTCCGGGTCGAGCCAGGGCGGCGTCCCCGCAATTGCATTCATGCGAGCGTGCTCCGGATCTCGCGTCGCAGGGATGACCAGGTCCACGCGTGGATCCGAGAGCGCCCACTTCAGCAGCGCCTGCGGCCAGGTCGTGATCCCGGCACCGCGCAGCGGCTCGAGCTCCGCCGCCGTCGGCGTGTCGTGGAGCAGCGCTCCCTGGCCGAGCGGGCGCATGACGATCACGGCGATTCCGAGCTCCTCCGCGACGGGCAGCAGCCGCGCCTCGCCCTCGCGCTCGCGCGGGTTGAGCGGCACCTGCAGCGTCTGGAAGCGCCCCGTCCGCAACGCGGCCTCCAGCTCGCCGAAGGCAGATGCATCCCAGTGCGTGACGCCGATCCGGCCGATCCTCCCCTCCCCGCGCTCGCGCTCGAGCCACGGCAGGTGCTCGCGCCACGAGACGAGGTTGTGCACCTGCTCGACCTCGATGTGGCCGAACCACTCGATTTGCCGCCGGAAGTGGCGCAGCCCGTCCTCGACTCCCGGCGACCAGATCTTCGTGGCCACCTCCGCCTCCTCGCGGCGGCCCTCCAGAGCGGCCGCGAGCGACGGCTCGGCCTCCCGGTACATCGGCGACGTGTCGACAACCCGGGTCCCGGATTCGAGCGCCGCGCCGACGACGTCGCCCGCGAGCTTGGCGTCGCCGCCGAAGGTGTTCCAGGTGCCGAGGCCGACCACGGGCCCGAGGCGGCGCTCTTCCATCACGCGGCCACCTTCCGGCGCGCAAGGCGGCCGGCCGCGAACGCGGCGGCGAAGAACCACGGCTCCTGGTCAGGCCCGCGTCCCATATGAGAGAGCGGCAGGCCGGCGCAGGCGTCCTCCCAGCCGTCGACATCCACTTCCTCACGCGGCTCGACCCAGTCCGGCGCCCCCAGTCCGGCCGGCCACGCGACGGTGAAGCCACCGGCGCAGAGCGCGAGCACGCTCTGCGTGTGGTGGGAGACGCCGCGGTGACGCTCGCGCTCGTCGGCGCTCGAGACCCGCGCGGCCACGACGGGCGAGCCGCCGAGCGCCGCCGCCGCGTTCACCGCTTCGGCCGCTGCAAGCCCGCCGTGCCCGAGACGCGACCCAGTTCCGACGATCCCCGGGCCGATCGCGCACACGACCGCGTCGTGGCCCTCCGCCGCCCACGCCAGGGCCGACGCGACGCCGACGCTCTCCACCTCGCCGCCGAAGCATGCCCCGGCCGAGATCGTCGTCACGATCAGTCCCCGCTCCCGGAGCGCGCGCACGGCATCTGACAGCGGAAGCGGCAGCGCCCCGCCCGGCGTCTGGACGTACGCCACACGCAGGTCGCTCCCCAGGCCGGCGCACGCGGGCGCGAGCTGGCTGTGCAGGGAGCAGCAGACGACGGGCATCCCGCCGAGGTCGTCGGCGAGCGGGCCGCTCTCCTCGGCGTGTAAGACCGCCGCCTGAAGGGACGTGTAGGGCAGCTTCATGACGTGAGCGCCCTCGGCCGCGGCGAGGTCGAGCCCGCGCGTCAGGTTCGCGTGCAGCACGTCGAAGCCGCCCGAGCCGAGGTCGAGCTCGCGGGCCTGGACGTTGACGAGCACCTCGTCGCCGACCTCGACCGGCCCTGTCAGCCCCGGATACGCGACACAGGGAGCCCCGTCCACCTCCAGCCGGACGAGCCCTTCGTGCTCCTCGACGATCGCGGTCACCTTCCCGCGCCGCAGGCTCAGCGGCACGCCGCGCTCACTCCGCCGGTTCCGCGGCCGCGGCGTCGACGAGGGCGAGCGTGACGTCGACCATCGTCTCGAGGTCGTCCACCGCGATCCGCTCGTCCGGCGTGTGGATGTCCGTCATCCCGTTCGCGAGGTTCAGGCATTCGAGGCCGCGCTGGTTGAAGACGTTCGCGTCCGCGCCGCCGCCCGAGAGGATGAAGCTCGGCTCCAGGCCCGTCCGCTCGAGAGCGGTCGCCGCGAGCCGAACGGGCAGGTCGTCGCGGCGGAAGCGGTAGCCGGGCGAGGCGCCCTCGACCGTCGTCTCGACCTCACACTCGCCGAGGCTCGCGGCAAATGTGATCGTCTCGAGCATCTCCTGGACGAGCTCCGCCAGCTTGCCCTCGTCGTGGCTCCGGGCCTCCGCGGAGAACGTGCAGTGCTCGGGGACGACGTTGCGCGCTGTCCCGCCCTGGATCAGGCCGACGTTCGCGGTCGTCTCGTCGTCGAGCCGGCCGAGCCGGAGGTCTGCGATCGCGCGGGAAGCTGCGGCGATCGCCGAGCGGCCCTCCTCTGGGAACATCCCCGCGTGCGCGGCCCGGCCGTGGAACGCGACCTCCATCTTGGTCTGGTACGGGGCGCCGAGGATCACCTCGCCGATCGGCCCAGCATGGTCGTAGACGTAGCCGGCACGCGACTCCAGCCGCTGCTCGTCGAAGGCCTCGGCGCCGCAGAGCCCGACCTCCTCCATCGGCGTGAAGAGCAGCTCGACGCCCGCGTGCGGGCGGCCGTCCTCCAGCAGCCGCGCCGTCGCCTCGAGCATCGCCGCGACCGCCGACTTGTTGTCGGCGCCGAGGATCGTCCCGCCCGCGTTTCGGACGAAGGCGTCGTCGCCGACAACGGGCTCGACCGGCCCTTCCAGCGGGACCGTGTCGAGATGCGCGCAGAGGAAGATCGGCGTGCCGGACGCGCCGTTCGGAGGGATCCGCGCGAAGAGGTTGCCGATCGTCGACCCGATGCGCGCGCCCGCGTCGTCCTCGTCGGCCTCGAGCCCGATCGCGCCCAGGTAGTCGAGCACGCGGTCGGCCACCGCCCGCTCCTCGCCCGGCGGGCTCGGCAGCGCCGCCAGGTCGAGGAACAGCGAGAGCACATCCGATGCCCAGCCAGGTCTCACCGGGCGATTCTAAAGACGGCCACACCGGCAAAGCCGGCACGGCCCTCCCGGTCGGCATCGCAAGCGATGCCTTGGTGCCCAGCCCGGTCTCACCGCCGCGATTCTAGGGCTAACTCGCGGCGCTGATCGCGGCGCCCGTGCGCTCGCGGGAGCGCGCGAAGGCCGCGCCGACGAACTCGCGGAACAGCGGGGCGGGTCGCGTGGGCCGCGACTTGAACTCGGGGTGGAACTGGCTCGCGACGAACCACGGGTGATCCGCGAGCTCGACGATCTCGACGAGACGGCCCTCCTGAAACGTCCCGGACACGATCAGCCCCGCGTCGACCAGCATCTGCCGGAAGTGGTTGTTGACCTCGTAGCGGTGTCGGTGCCGCTCGTGGATGACGAGCTCCCCGTAGGCGGCGAGCGCGCGCGTGTCCTCGGCCAGCTCGACCGCCTGTGCGCCGAGCCGCATCGTGCCGCCGAGGTCCTCGATCTCCTTCTGCTCGGGCAGGAGGTCGATCACCGGATACGGCGTCTCGGGGTCCATCTCCGTCGAGTTGGCGCCGTCGAGCCCGACGACGTGCCGCGCGTACTCGGAGACGGCGACGTGCATCCCGAGGCAGATTCCCAGATACGGGATTTCGTGCTCGCGGGCGACGCGGCACGCGAGGATCTTCCCTTCCCAGCCGCGCGAGCCGAACCCGCCGGGGACGAGGACGCCGTCCACTTGCTCGAGCTCGGCCTGCGCCTCCTCGAGCGACATCCCTTCGGCGTCGAACCAGCGCACGTTGACCGTGCAGCCGTGGTGGACGCCCGCGTGGCGCAGCGCCTCGTGCACCGAGAGGTAGGCGTCGCGCAGCTTCACGTACTTGCCGACGAGCGCGATCTCGACCTCGCCGTCGCGCCGGGCGCGGATGCGCTCGGTCAGGTCGAGCCACTCGCCGAGGTCCACCTCGCCCGCAGGCAGGCCGAGCTTCTCGCAGACGAGGGTGTCGAAGCCCTCCTCCTGGAGCGCTGACGGGACGAGGTACAGGTCGGAGACGTCGCGGTTCGCGACGACGGCCGCGGGGTCGAGATCGGCGAAGAGCGCGATCTTGTCGCGGATCTCCGACGAGATCGCGTCGCGGGAGCGCGCCACGATCACGTCCGGGTGGACGCCGATGCGGCGCAACTCGTTGACCGAGTGCTGCGTCGGCTTCGTCTTCAGCTCGCCGGCGGTGTCGATGAACGGGACGAGCGTGACGTGGACGTAGCAGACGTTCTCCGGGCCCGCTTCGCGGCGGAACTGGCGGATGGCCTCGAGGAACGGCAGCGACTCGATGTCGCCAACCGTCCCGCCGATCTCGGTCACGACCACGTCGCAGTCGCTCGCCTCGGTCGCGCTCCGGATCCGCTCCTTGATCTCGTTCGTGATGTGCGGGATCACCTGCACGGTGGAGCCGAGGTACTCGCCCTTGCGCTCCTTGCGGATCACGCGATCCCAGATCGACCCCGCCGTGTGGTTCGCCGTGCGCGAGAGGTTCTCGTCGATGAAGCGCTCGTAATGGCCGATGTCGAGATCGGTCTCGGCGCCGTCCTCGGTGACGAACACCTCGCCGTGCTGGAACGGGCTCATCGTCCCGGGGTCGACGTTGATGTACGGGTCGAACTTCTGCATCTGCACCTTCAGCCCGCGCGCCTTGAGCAGGCGGCCGAGCGAGGACGCGGTGATGCCCTTGCCGAGGGACGAGACGACGCCGCCGGTGACGAAGACGTACTTCGGCGGCCGTCGTGCCATCAGGTCGGCCGTCCCAGGCGGTCGAGCGACGAGAGCACGGGCGTTCGGTCGATCAGGTCTCCGAGTGAGCGGGTCTCGCCGAGGATGGTGAGCCCGACGAGCGCCGCAAGCGCAAATCGTCTTCCTCGAGCCGTGAGCCCTGCCACGGACCCGTAACCTAGCACGGCTCCAAGGGCATTCGACCCGGCGTCACCGAGCATCGTCATCTCGCGAAGATCGTACGGAGCGAGCATGACGGCAACCGGGAGGTAGGCGCGGGTCGGTCCGCCGACGAGCGCGGCCCCGGCGAGGAACGCCTTCAGCGCCCGGCCCGGCCGGGTGTCGAGCAGGTTGAGCCCGTTCGCCGAGAGCGAGACGAGCGCCGCTCCTGAGAACGAGCGGGTGGCGGCGAGCGCGAGCACCGGGATGCCGACAGCCTTGAGCGCGCCTGTGGTGCGGCCTGACCGGAGGTGCTGGCGGAAGCCTCGCTCCGGGCCGCTGTACAGGTCGTCGGCCAGGCCGATCAGCGCGATCCCGGCGACGCTGAGCCTGACGCTCCGTGGTGCGCGGGCACCGCCGAGCGCGACCAGCGCGCCGACTAGTGGCAGGCGCAGGCCGCGGTGGTTCCGGGCGAGCGGACCGCATGCGAGCGTCGCCTCCAGGAGCTGGCGGCCGCGATGGAGGAAGCCCGCGGCGTCGCGCGCGGTGGGCCGGTGGTCGAGCGGGAGCTCGAGCTCCTGAACGGTGAGTCCCTTCCGGACCGCGTCGACCGTCATCCGCACCTCGCAGCCGAAGCCCGGCGCAGTCGGGAAGCAGGCCGCGCGCGCGGCGGGCGAGAGTGCGCGTTGGCCCGAGAGCGGCTCCCGGGCATCGAAGCCCGAGCACGCGCGAACGAGGGCGCGCGCTGCGCGCTTGGCGAGCCCGAAGCCTCCGCCCTGGCGCTCCGCGAAGGCCGCGATCGCGAGATCGGCGTTCACGTCGAGCAGCGGCGACGGGTCGCCCTCGAGGTCAGCGTCGCAGAGGAGGAGCGGTCCTGACGCCGCTTCGCGCTCTGCGAGTGCAAGCGCCTGGCCCTTGCCGAGACGCGGCAGGCGGACGACGCGAGCTCCGGCACGTTCCGCGGCAGCTGCGGTGCCGTCGCGCGAACCGTCGTCGGCGACCACCATGTCGGCGTGCGGAAACCTGATCCGAAGGGCGCGTACGGCGGGCTCGATCGACCGTTCCTCGTCGCGCGCGGCGACGAGGACGGTGAGACGTTCAGCCACCCGGACGCGTGATGATCGGGAACGGCGGGAACGCCTGCTCGGCAGTCGCCTTGAGCCCGTACTGGCCGGCTTTGGAGCCGGCGAGGAGGAGCACGACTCCGAGCTGGCCTGACAGCGTGTCGACGTCGTCCACGCTCGACAGCCCCGCGCGGCGGTAGGCGCCGACGGCCGAATGGTCCGCATCGGTTGCCTCGACCCCGACGGCCGGGACGCCTTTCGAGTTGAACCCCTTGTAGAGGCCGAGGAGGAACTTGCTCGTGCCGCCCTTCTGCGGCGGGACCGTGCGGGCGACGATCACCCCGTCGACGGGCTGCTTGCCGCCGCCGACCCAGTGGTCGACGAGCGTGTCGGTGAGCGTGTCCCACAGCGGCATGTCACCCCCGGCGACCAGCTCCTCGCCAAGCGCCTTGCCGAGGCTCTCCAGCTTTCCCTTGCCGACGTAGCTCTGGCCGTCGGTCTGGCTCGCGAGTCTCGCATCGACCGTCGACGCATCGATCGGCATCCTCAGAGCCTTGAAACGAACCTGCTGGGCGCCCGAGTCGAGGAGCGCATCGTCAATGTGCTTGCGCACTTTGGCGTCGTCCTTCGAGCCGATGAAGACGACCGCGATCCGCTTGTTCTTCAGCCGGTTGTGCACAAGCAGCGGGTACGTCTCTGTCACGAAGAGCTGGGCTGCGCGCTGCTCCCGATCCGAGAGCGCGGAGCGCTTCGACGCCTGGTCGAGCTGCGTTCGCAGCTGCGCGACGCGCGACTCGAGCAGCGTCTTCTTGGCCTGGTCGAGAAGGCCGCGATCGGCAATGCCGACCCCGACCAGGATCCCGATCACGAGCGCAAGGAAGACGGCCGTGAGCGAGGCGACGTGATAGCGAAAATCGAACATCTCAGAGCTCAGCCGCAGTCTGGCACAGCGCGTGGAGCCGGTTGAGCGCCGAGCGCGGCAGCGATGCGTTGAGCCGGAGCCAAGCGCCGTCGACCGTCAGCGTCGCCTGCGTCTGGTCGTCACCCCTCGGCTCGAGGACGAGCTCGGCCTCCATGTGATCTTCAGTGAACATGAAGCGGACGAGCTCGTTCGTCCGCACCTCGAGAATCATCAGCATGCGAGTCGTGTTCGGGCCGCCGAGAAAGCTTCCGAGGAACCCGCGACCCTGCGGCCGGAGGGTCACCTCCCAGCGCGCACCCGGTGCGAGCCCACGCCGGTCCGGGCGGACACCGTGGACCCCCGGCCACCAATCGGCGAGATGATACGGCTCCGCCAGGAACTTCCAGACGTCCTCGGGGGGTGCCAAAAGCTCCCGGGTTGCGGCGACCTTGGACATGGCTGAAGTGTTGCGATTTCGGCGCACTTCCGTGTCCCACAAGCGCGAATATCCCCGTTACGATCGCCTCGGGGAGGAGGTTGGGGTTACCGGCCCGAGGGACACGTCGAGTAGAGGCGCGGCCGGTCAGCTGAGGCCGAGCAGGCTGCGGATCCGGTCGCTCAGCAGGCCGATGAAGTGACGCAGGCCCGGCGATGCAAGGATCGCGACGACGACCGCGGCGAGGCCCGCCAGCGTAAAGGCGATCAGCGGCCAGAGGCCGACCTGGCGACTGACAAGGCGGGAGACGCCCTTCGCGTCGACCAGGATCTCCCCCACCTTCAGCCGCGTCACGAACGTGGAGGACATTCCGGCCCGATCGCGCTCCAGGAACTCGACCAGGTTGAAATGCGTCCCGACGGCGACGATCAGCTCGGCCCCGCGCTCGTAGGCGAGCAACAGCGCGACGTCCTCGCTGATCCCGGGGGCTGCGACCGAGCTGAACTCGAGCCCGAGTCGCTCGAGGCGCGCCGCGCCGGGGGCGGCGCCGTCGGCGTATGCGTGAACCACCAGCTCGGCGCCTGAGCGAAGCGCGTCGTCGGTCACGGAGTCCATGTCCCCGACGATCACGTGCGGCCGGATGCCAGCCTCGAGGAGCGCGTCCGCGCCACCGTCGACGCCGACGATCACGGGCTTGAACGCCCTGACGTACGAGCGGACCGTGGCGAGGTCGCGCCTGTGCCCGGGCCCGCGGGCGACAACCAGAACGTGCCGCTCGCGGAAACGCGTCTTGAGCGCTGGAAAGTCGATCCCCTCCGCCAGCAGGCGCCCCTCGTCGCGCAGGTAGCGGAGCGTGTTCTCGGCGAAGACCTCCAGCGCGCCGGTCACCCGCGCCCGCTGGTCGGCGAGCGCCGTCTCGAGCTCACGCGCCTCGAGCGACCGGCCCGACGCGAGGCAGGTGCCGTTGCGGAAGACGCTCGCGCCGCGCACGGTGACGTTCTCGCCGTCGCCGACCTCGTCGAAGAGCGGCGCGCCGGGGGCATCGATCAACCGCACGCCTCCACGGACGAGCAGCAGGGGCCCCGGATTCGGGAAGCGGCCGCTCTGCGAGTTTGCGACGTTGACGACCACGCGGACGCCCGAGTCCAGCAGCTCCTCAGCCGAGACCCGATCGAGGTCGAGGTGGTCGATGATCGCGACGTCGCCCGGACCGAGTCGGCGGACGAGAGCTTTCGTTCGGCGCCCCAGGCGGGCCGTCCCCGTGAACTCGACGAAGCTCACGCGCCCTGCTCCGTCTGGACGGCGGCGATGAACTCCTCGCCGCCGAGCATTCGCCGGATCTCCTCCGCCCGCTCGGCTTCGTCGAGGGGCTCGATTCTCGTGTGCGTCGGATCGCCGGGAACCTTCTCCACGCGGAAGTGCCGGTCGGCCAGGCTGGCGATCTGCGGTAGGTGGGTGATGGTCACAACCTGCGCACGCTCGGCGAGGCGGCGCAGGGTCTGCCCCACGGCGTGAGCGGTCTGGCCGCCGATGCCGGCATCGATCTCGTCGAAGACCATGGTTTCGCCGCCGCCAACCGCGGCGATCGCGAGTGCGATCCGCGAGAGCTCGCCGCCCGAGGCGGTCTCCGCAACCGGCGCGAACGGAAGGCCGGCGTTCGGTCGGATGAGGAAGCTGACGGCGTCGCTCCCGGTGGGGCCTTGCGCTGCCGGCTCGAGCTCTACCCGAAATTCGCCTTCGCCGAGACCGATCCCTTGGAGCTCCGCGGAAACCGCGGCTGCGAAGGGCTCGACGGCCTCTCCCCTCGCCTTTCGCAGCCCGCCGGACACCTTTTCGACCCCCTCATCGGCCTCCGCCAGCGCCGCGGCCGCCGCAGCGAGCGGGTCAGCCCCGCCCTCGACCGCGGCCAGCTCACGCCTTGCGTCGGCGGCTCGTTCGAGCAGCTCCTCGTATGTCGTGCAGCGGAAGCGCCGCTTTGTCTCCGCGATGCGATCGAGCTCGACTTCGATCTGCTCGACACGGTCCGGCTCGGCCTCGAGCGAGGCGAGAAAGCCGCGGAGGTCGGACGCTGCCTCGCGGAGGCGCATCTCGATGTCGCGGAGCTCGTTGGCCGATCGCTCGAGCTCCGGCGCAAGATTCTCGATCGGAGCGAGCGCCCGCTCCGCGTGAGCGGCGAGCCCGGCCGCGCCGTCGCCGTCCTCCGGCGCGAGAGCCTCGCCGGCGGCGGCAACCCCGGCCGCGAGCTCGGTGACGTGTCGCAGGCGTTCGCGCTCGGCGCGGAGCGACTCCTCGCCGTCCGGCTCGAGACCCTCGGTGTCCGCGGCGAGCGCGCGCAGCTCCGCCAGCCTTGCCTCGGCCGCCGCCGTGCCTTTGGCGAGCTCTTCGTGGCGACGCCTGGCGGCTGCAAGCTCGCGCCACGCGGCGCGAAGCTGCGCTCGGCGCACGGTCTGCTCCTCGCCGACGAACGCGTCGAGCACATCGAGCTGGTAGCCGGGGCGGGACAGGCGGCGCTGCTCGAACTGGCCCGACATCGCGATCAGCCTCTCGCCCGCAAAGGCAAGGTCGTCGCGGGGGGCGCTGCGACCCCAGGCGTAGGCGCGGGTGCGCCCGTCCGCGAAGACACGGCGCGCGAGCACGAGGCCGTCCTCGTCCTCCGGCCGGAGCTCGGACAGCGCAGCCATTTCTTCGTCGTCGAAGAACCCTGGCGGCGGCTCAAGCTCGGCCTCGACGTAGGCCTCCTGGCCGTCCTGGCCGACGAAAGCGTCGTCGCCCCGGCCTCCGAGGAGGAGACCGATGGCCTGCGCGAGGATCGTCTTGCCCGCGCCGGTCTCGCCGGTGATCGCGTTCAAGCCGGGCGCGAATGTCAACTCGGCCTCGCGGATGAGGACGAGATTCTCGATCCGAAGGCGGCGCAGCACGGTCTGGATGCTACGCCGAGAGCCCGTACGGGGCGACCCGCTCAAACAGCCGGTTCGCGTCTATATGTTCACGCGCGCCCCAGGGTGGGAGGGGGTTAGGGACGGTACCGGCTCGACAGCGGGCTCGTGTGCCGATTGTGTGCCGACTTCGGCCGCCGCCGGCGCCCGCGCCGGTTACGACGCGAAGATCCGGCGGTAGCGGCTGAAGAACGTGCTCTCGGGGAGCGTCGCGAGCAGGCTGCGCTCCTCGGCGAGCCGGGCCACGACGCCGTCTCCAGGCCCCAGCTCACCCACGCGGTGACCGTCGGCAAGAACGGTGGCGGAGACGTCCTCGCTCCGATTCGTCACGGCGAGCTCCCGGCCGCGCGGCACGACGAGCGGGCGGCCGTGCAGCGAGTGCGGCGCCACGAACGTGACCGCCATCGCGTCCAGCCCCCACACGAGCACGGGGCCGCCGTTCGAGAGGTTGTAGGCCGTCGACCCCGACGGGGTCGAGCAGATCAGGCCGTCGCACGGGAGCGATCCGAGGTCCTCCCCGCCGACCGCCCACCCGAGCTCGATCATCCGCCCGAGCATCGAGCTCGTCACCACCATGTCGTTCACGGCCGTCCAGCGCTCGCCGCCTGTCCCGAGCTCGAGCTCGAGCACCGGCAACTCGACCACGTGGTAGTCGCCCGCGAAGGCGCGTCCGAGCCCGTCCTCGAGGGCATCCCCCTCGCACGCGGCGAGGAAGCCCACCCGCCCGAAGTTGACGCCGATCACCGGCACGCCTGTCCCGAGGAACCGCTTGAGCGCGCGCAGCATCGTGCCGTCCCCGCCGAGCACGACGGCGAGATCGGCGACGCCGACGTCCCCCTGGTCGCTCCCGAGCCGGTGCTTCTCGACCTCCTCGTCGGGGTAGAGCAGCTCCACGCCGGCACCGTCCGCGACTCCCTGGAGGCGCTCGAGAGCCGCCCCGATCGTCTCGGGCTTGCCGTGCGTGATGACCGCCGCTCGCGCGACCTCAGCCGATTGCATCGTCGATCCAGGTCTCGAGCTCATCGGGAATCCCCGGTCTCCCTTGGTGGACGAGGTGAAGGAAGAACTCGCGGTTCCCCTTCGGGCCGGGCAAGCCGGAGTCTACGACGCCGACGGTCTGCGCCTCCCACGCGACCGCCGCCTCTACCGTCGCGCGCAGGACAGCGCGCCAGACATCCGGGTCGCGGACGACCCCGCGTGGCGCCTGCCCTCGCCCCGCCTCGAACTGCGGCTTGACGAGGATCGCAGCCTCCCAGCCCGGCGCCGCTAGCGCGAGCACCGGCGGCAGCACCTTCCCCACGCCGATGAACGAGACGTCGCACGTGACGAGACCCGGCGCGTACGGAAGCTCGCGCACATCGCGGGCGTTCGTGCGCTCGAGGACGGTCACGCGCGGATCGGCGCGCAGGCGTGGGTGCAGCTGGCCGCGGCCCACGTCGAGCGCGATCACCCGTCCGGCCCCGCGCTGCAGGAGCACGTCCGTGAAGCCACCCGTCGACGCGCCGACGTCCAGGCAGTCTCGACCACGGGGGTCGACGCCGAACGCGTCGATCGCGTGCGCGAGCTTCTCCCCTCCTCGCGAGACGTACGGCGGCAGCGAAGTGACTGAGAGGTCAGCAGACTCGTCCACCTGCTGGCCCGCCTTCTCGTACCCGGGAACGAGGCCCGCAAGCACGAGCGCCTGCGCCTGCGCACGGCTCTCGGCGAGCCCACGCTCGACCAGCAGCACGTCCAGGCGCTTCTTCGTCAACGCCTCTACTGCGCCGCCGAGAGGACGGCGTCCCACGCGATTTCCGAGGCGACGACGCCGAGCGCGGTCGTGTCGAGCAACGGGTCGCTTTCCAGGGCTCCGGTCGACACGGCGAACAGCACGTCGCCGTCCTCGAGCGCGTGGAACGGCTGGATCGCGCGCGCCATCGAGGCGTGCACCTGACGTCCGAGCGTGCGGAGCTGGCGGGCATCGAGGCGAAGGTTCGTCGCAACCACGGTCAGCGTGGTGTTCCCGGGCGGCGTGCGGACCGGCCGTCCGTCGGCCAGCCGCTCCTCGAGCCCGGGCACGAGCTCGCGCCGCAGTCCGCTCGCCTCGTCGTAGTGGCCCCGGACGACCTCGCCCTCGCGGTTGACGATCGCGCCGATCGCGTTCACGACGGTGAAGACGGCGACCTTCGTCTCGCCCAGCTGGCGGAACGCCCCGCCCTGACCGGCCGGCTCGCGCTCCTCGTAGGCGAACAGCTTTCCGACGGTTGCGGAACGCCCGGCTCCGCGCGCGCCGAGCGGGAAGACGCCGGGCCGCGCCGACCTCAGCGCCGCCCGTCCGAGTTCCTTGTCGGGGTAGACGGCGTTCTCGCGCGGACCCCAGTCGTAGATGATCGCGCCGGCCACGATCGGGATCTCCATCCAGCCCGTGCGGTACTCGTGCCGGGCCAGGTGCTCCGCTGCGACTCCCGCAGCAGCCTCGAGCCCGTAGAGCGAGCCACCGGCGAGGCAGATCGCGTCGACGAAGTCATGGCCGGCGCCGCTGACTCCGGGCGACCCGCCGCGCACGTCGATCGAGGCGTCGGCGCTGTTCGGGAAGTAGAAGACCGTGCAGCCCGTCGGGCCCTCGTCGTACTCGGCAACGCCGATCTCGAGGCCGGGGAAGTCGAACCGCAGCTCCGGGCCGCCGAAGGACGTCCGCGGAACGAGCTCCGCGTTGTCGTTTGTGAGGAGCGCCACCGAGCTCAGGAGGTTCGCGCCGCGAGGCCCGCGACGATGCCGCTGAGAACCGAGGTGTCCGCCGGCACCTCCGCGAGCCTGGCCTGCGCGCGCTCCGCGGTCTCGTCCGCGAGCGCCCGAGCCCCGTCGACGCCGCGTTCCCTGACGTACCCGTCCTCGTCGAGAATGTCGTCCACGATCTGGAAGAGCAGCCCGACCTCGCCCGCGAATGTTCGCCACGGCGCCTGCTCACGCTCCGGCACCTCGGCCACCCAGAGCGCGCACGCGATCGAGGCCGAGAACAGGCAGCCGGTCTTGAGCCGGTGGAGAGCCGCCAGGTCGCCGGCGCCGTCCGTGATGTCGAGGTACTGGCCGCCGATCATCCCGAGCGTCGCCTGCACCAGCTCGCGCGCGACCGAGGGAGTCGGATATGTCAGCGCGAGCCTGAGCGCCTCGGCCAGGAGCGCATCGCCCGCCAGGATCCCGACCGCCTCGCCGTGCTCCGCCCACGTGCTCGCGCGTCCGCGGCGAAGGCGGTCGTCGTCGAGCGCGGGAAGGTCGTCGTGGACGAGCGAGAAGTTGTGGACGAGCTCGAGCGCGGCCGCCGCCGGCAGCGCCGCCTCGGGCTCCGTGCCCGCCGCCTCCGCCGTCGCCAGGCACAGCACCGGCCGCACGCGCTTGCCGCCGCCGGCGAGCGAGTAGCGCACCGACTCTTCCAGCCCGCCGAGCTCCGGCGTCAGCGCCAGGTCGTCGAGGTACTGATCTACCAGGGCGAGGAGCTCTTCGGGCGTGCTCATCCGACTTCCCGCTTCGCCGCCTGGAGCTGGGCCTCGACTTCCTTCGCGATCTCCGACAGCTCCGCGAGGATCTCGATCGCCTGGTCCGGGTCGCTCGTCCGCTCGAGCCGCGAACGCGCCTCCTCGAGCCGTTCGAGCAGCCGCTCGGCGTCCTGGAGCCGGTCCTCGGCGGTCATGGTGCGGAAGCCTCTCGCCGCTCAAACGCCGGTCGCAGGGTGGATCTCACGCTGTTCTCTCCTTGACGATACGGCCGAGTATGCCGTTGACGAGGCGACCCGCGTCCTCGGAGGAGTAGCGCTTCGCGAGCGTCACCGCCTCGTCGATCGCGACCTCGAGCGGCACCTCGCCGCGGTCGAGCTCCAGGATCGCGAGCCGGAGGATGTTCCGCTCGAGCGCCCCGAGCCGGTCGGCCGGCCAGTCGTCGGAGGCCTCGGTGATGCGGAGGTCGAGCTCCTCGTGCTGCTCGACGACTGCCTCCGCGAGCTCGCGCGAGTACTCGTTCACCTCGCCCTCGAAGAGCGAGGCGAGCTCCTGGCCGGTCACGTCCCACTGATAGAGGAGCACGAGCGCCGTCCGCCGTGCTGCGCGCCGGCCGCCGCTCATCACGCGATCTCCTCCACGCTGACGTCCACGCGCTCGACCTCGAGCCCGCACGTCGCCGAGACGGCCTCGGCCACGCGCTCCTGCACGGCCCGCGCGAGCTCGGCCGCGACCTCGCCGTACCGGACGGCGAGCTCCAGCGAGACCGACGCGCGGCCGTCGCCGTGCGTGAGCTCGACCGACCGCTTGGGCCTCCGCACCGAGGCTCCGTCGACGCTCTCGGCCGCACGGACGACGAGCCTGTTGAGCGCGCTCGCCGTGACCGTGATCGATCCGTCCGCCCCCTCGAGCACGAGCGGCTCGGTCACGTGCCCGCGAGCGCCGGTAGCGCGCCGCCGGCCTCGGCCAGGTAGCCGGTCGAGTACCGGCCGCCGGCGAAGCCCTCGCTCCGCAGGATGTCCATCGCCAGCTCGCGCGTCGTGGTGACGCCCTCGAGCCGGAGCTCGCCGAGTGCCCGCAGCGCCCGCGCGATCGCCTCGTCGCGTGATTCGTCCCACACGATCAGCTTCGCAAGCAGGGAGTCGTAGTGCGGCGGCACAACTGTCCCGTCCTCGATGTAGGTGTCGAGCCGCACGCCCGCGCCGAGCGGGGGCGTGAAGCGCGTGATCTGGCCCGGCGTGGGCGCGAAGTCGCGCGCCGGATCCTCCGCGTTCAGCCGCACCTCGATCGCGTGGCCGCGGCGCTCGGCCCGGCCGGTCCGGGTCAGCGGCTCGCCCGCCGCGATCCGCAGCTGCTCGCGCACGATGTCGATGCCGGTCACGAGCTCGGTCACGGGGTGCTCGACCTGGAGCCGCGCGTTCAGCTCGATGAAGTAGAACGAGCCCTCAGGACCGAGCAGGAACTCGAACGTTCCCGCGTTGCGATAGTCGATCGTGTGACAGGCGCGCTCGGCCGCGGCCTCCATCTCCTCGCGTGTCTCGGGCGTCAGCGCCGGCGAGGGCGACTCCTCGATCAGCTTCTGGTGGCGCCGCTGGATCGAGCACTCGCGCTCGCCGAGGGTCAGCACGCCGCCCTGGCCGTCGGCGAGCACCTGGATCTCGACGTGGCGCGCGGGCGAGATCGCCCTCTCGAGATAGAGGCTTCCGTCCCCGAACGCGGACTCGGCTTCGAGGGCGGCCATGCCGTACGCGGCCTCGAGCTCCTCGGGCACGCCGACGAGGCGCATCCCCTTGCCCCCGCCTCCGGCAGCCGCCTTCAGCAGGACCGGGTAACCGACCTCCTCGGCCGCGGCCTTCGCCTCGTCGACGGTCGTCGCTCCCTCGGTGCCCGGGACGACCGGGACGTTCGCAGCGCGCATCTCGGACTTGGCCTGCACCTTGTCGCCCATGCGGGCCATCGTTTCCGCGCTCGGGCCGACGAAGACGAGATCGTTGTCGGCGCAGGCCTCGACGAAGGCCGGGTTCTCGGCCAGGAACCCGTAGCCCGGATGAACTGCCTCGCAGCCCGTGGTGGTCGCCGCGGCCACGAGGGACGGGATGCGCAGGTAGCTCTCCGCCGCTTGTGGCGGGCCGATGCAGATCGCGCGGTCGGCCAGGCGGACGTGGAGCGCATCCTCGTCGGCGGTCGAGTAGACGGCCACGGCCTCGATGTCGGATTCGTGCAGCGCGCGGATGATGCGGACGGCGATCTCTCCGCGGTTGGCGACGAGTACACGGTTGAACATCAGACGGCGTCGAGCGGTGGTGCGATCAGCGAATCGAGCTCGAACAGGAGCTGGCCGAACTCGACGGGCTCCGCGTTGCCGACGTGAACGGCCCTGACGATGCCCGCGACGTCGGTCTTGATCTCGTTCATCAGCTTCATCGCCTCGAGGATGCAGAGCGTCTGGCCAGGCGCCACGGTGTCGCCCTCGGCGACGAACGGCGGCGCGCCCGGCTGCGGGGCGCGGTAGAACACGCCGACCATCGGCGCCTCGACACGGACGACGCCGTCCGTCTCCGGAGCGTGGTCGGGCGGCGCGGCAGCGTTTGCGTCGGCATTCTGCTCGGCCACCTCCGCGAGCTGGGCCTCGAGCGGCTCGGGAGTGCGGCGGACGGAGACGCGCATCCCGGAATCCTCGATCGTGACCTCGCCGACACCCGATTCCTGGACGATCCGCACGATCTCGCGGATGCGCTCCGCGCGCGCCTGGTCGACGCCGCCCGCGGCGAGGCTCTCGTCCCGCTGCGCCCGTCCGCGGATCGTCTTCAAGAGCGGCTCGGCCTCGGGGCCGAAGAGCCCGAGCAGCAGCAGCTCCTCCTCGCTGGAGGCGAAGCCTTCCGCCTGCTCCCGAACCTCGTCGAGCTCGACCGGGTCCTCGTCGGGCGGCGCGGAGCCCGCAACGAGCCCGATCGCCCGCCTGATCGCGGGGTCGATTGGCCCGGGTGGCGTGCCGAAGTGGCCTTCGACCAACCCGCGCAGCTCGTCCACCACGGTCTGGTATCGGGTCGCCGAGAGCACGTTGATGAGCGCCTGCGAGCCGAGGATCTGCCCGATCGGCGAGGCGAGCGGCGGCCAGCCGACCTCCTCGCGAATGCGGACGAGCTCCTCGAGCACCTCGTCCTGCCTGTCGCCGGCCGCGTGCGCGCGCAGGTGGTTGTCAAGCGCAGCCACGAGCCCGGGCGGGAGCCGGTACTCGGCGGCGCGCACCGCGATCCTCGGCGCGAGCGGCGTGACCGGCTCGTCGCCGATGTGCTCGTCCACGAGGTCGGACGCCCGCCAGAGCGCGTCGACGTCAACGCCGGTGTCGAGGCCGAGCCCCTCGAGCGCGGTGGCGATCGCCTCGCCTGACACGCGGTAGATCGTGAGCGCGATCGGATAGACCGCGCAGGAGATGAGGTCGGCGCCCGCGCGGGCGGCCTCCAACCCGGCCGCCATCGCGTTGCCCCCTGCGCCCTGGCAGTAGAGGCCAACCGGGAGACCGCTCGTCTCGCCGAGCATCACGGTCAGCTCGTGTGCCTGCCGGGGCCCGAGCGAGCCCGACGGGTCGTGGAGGAGCACCCTTGCAGCGCCGAGACCCGGAAGCTTCTTCGCCTGCTCGACGAGCGCCTCGGTCTCGCCCGTGTAGCCGGAGCCGTACACGAGCCCCGCGTCGAACTCCTTGCCGGCCGCGGTGATCGCCTCACCCGCCTCGCGGAGGTTCTCCACGTCGTTCAGCGGGTCGTGGAGGCGGAAGACCTCGATCCCGCTCTCGGCCGCGCACGCCACGAACCGGCGCACGAAGTCCGCGCCCACAGGCCGCGAGCCGACGAGGAACCGGCCGCGGAGCGCCATCGCGAGCGGCGTCTTCGTGCGCTCGTTAAGCGCGCGGATCCGTTCCCAGGGGCTCTCGACTCCGCGACGCACGGCCGTGTCGAAGACGCCTCCGCCCGAGACCTCGAGATAGGCGAACCCGGCGCCGTCGAGGATCTCGGCGAGGCGGAGCAGGTCAGCCGTGGGCATGCGTCCGGCGAGCGGCTCCTGACCGAGCAGCCGGATCGTCGTGTCGACCAACTTGGGCACGGCAGGAGCCTAGCGCCGCTTCGGTGCGCTACGCGCGCGAGATATAGCGGCCTTCGCGCGGGTCGACCTTGATGCGGTCGCCCACGTTCACGAACAGCGGCACCTGGACGACCGCGCCCGTCTCGAGCGTCGCCGGCTTGGTCACGTTCGAGACCGTGTCGCCCTTGACCCCGGGCTCGGTCGCGGACACGTCGAGCTCGACCGATGCCGGCAGCTGCAGGCCCGCAGGACGCCCGTCGACCCAGAGCACCTGTACCGAGCTCGACGGCTCGAGATACGGAAGCGCGTCCTCCACGCTCGCGTGCGAGAGCGAGAACTGCTCGTACGTGTCGGTGTCCATGAACACGACCTCGTCGCCGGAGTCGTAGAGGTACTGCACCCCCTTGACCTCGGTGTGCACCCGCGGGAACTTCTCGCCCGCGCGGAAGGTCTTCTCGACGACGGCGCCCGAGTCGAGGTTGCGCAGCTTGGTGCGTACGAAGGCGCCGCCCTTGCCGGGCTTGACGTGCTGGAACTCGAGGATGCGCCAGACCGAGCCCTCGAGCTCGATGTGCATCCCGTTCTTGAACTGATTCGTGCTGACGACCTCGGCCATCCGCGGAAGTCTAGGTAACGGTGACCGGCTCCTTCGTGGAGGTCGTCAGGATCTCCGGCTCGCCGTCTCGCACGATCACGAGGTCCTCGATCCGGATCCCGCCGATGCCCTCGAGGTAGATCCCCGGCTCGACCGTGACGACGTTCCCGGCGGCGAGCGTGTCCGTCGACTCGCGGCTCAGCCGCGGGCCCTCGTGGATCTCGATCCCGACGCCGTGGCCGAGGCCGTGGCCGAAGTGCTCGCCGAAGCCTGCGTCGTCGATGACCGCGCGCGCGGCCGCGTCGGCGTCGACCCCGGTCGTGCCGGCGCGGATCGCCTCGACCCCGGCGAGCTGCGCCTGGTGGCAGACCTCGTACGCCTCCTGCAGGCGCTCGGGGATCGGGCCGGTGAGGAACGTGCGCGTGCAGTCCGAGCAGTAGCCGTCGACGAGCGCGCCCGCGTCGATCACGACCGCCTGCCCGGGCTCGACGACGGCGTCGCTGGGCCGCGCGTGCGGGCGCGCGCCGTTCGGGCCCGCCGCGACGATCGTCTCGAACGCGGGGCCCTCCGCGCCGAGCTCGACGAAGAGCGAGTCGAGCCACCACGCGAGCTCGCGCTCCGTCCGGCCCGTGAACCGCTCCTCCGCGAACCGCTCGTACGCCTGGCTCGTGATCGCGCCGGCCGCACGGATCGCATCGAGCTCGTGCTCGTCCTTGACCGCGCGCAGGGCCTCGACGAGCCCGCGCCTGGGCACGAGCTCCAGGCCGCCGCCGGCAAGGGTCTCGTACTGCGAGTAGGTGATCACGTCCGCCTCGAAGCCGACCCGGCCCGAGACGTGCTCGCCGATGTCGGCCCAGACCAGGCGCCTGGTCTCGACGAACTCGACTCCCTCGACGGCGCGGCCGGCCTCCGCATAGCGGAAGTCGCTGAACAAGAGCGTGCGCTCGGGCTCGATCACGAGCGCGGCGTTCGAGCTCGAGAACCCCACGAGGTAGCGGATGTTGGCCCCGCTCGCGACGAGCAGCGGCTCTTCCAGCGACGGCCGCAGCCGTTCGATCCGTTCGCTCACGAGACACGCTCCTTCAGGTAGTGGAGGGCTTCGCGGTAGCCCTCGGGCCCCTTGCCGATCACCCGCGCCGAGGCGACGTCGGCGATCACCGACTGGCGCCGCCACTCCTCGCGCTCCTCGATGTTCGAGAGATGCACCTCGACGACGGGCGCCTCGAACAGCTCGAGCGCGTCGCGGATCGCGTAGCTGTAGTGCGACCACGCGCCCGGGTTCGCGATCACGCCACCGGCCCAGTCGAGCGCGTCGTGGCACCAGTCGACGTACTCGCCCTCGCTGTTTGTCTGGCGACAGTCGGCAAGCAGGTCGAGCTCGCGCGCCCATTCGTAGATCTTGCTCTCGAGCTGGTTCAGGCTGAGCCCGCCGTAGAGCGCGGGATCCCGGCGGCCGAGGACGTCGAGATTGACTCCGTTGAGGACGGCCACCCGCACGCGCGTGACTCTACTCGGCGATCAGCGCGTCCAGCGCCGCGCGGACTTGGTCATCGGGGAGCTCGACACCGGTCAGCGGCTTGCCCGGCGCCTCGAGCAGCACGAGCCGCGGCTTCCCGGCCCGGCCCTTCTTGTCCCGGGCGAGCGCTGCCCAGGCCGCGTCGCGGTCGACTCGCACCGGCTGCGGCGAGAGGACCTCCTCGACGACCGACGTGTCGAGATCCGAGAGCCTCAGCGCCGCGAGCAGGCCGAGCGCGACGGCCTCCCCGTGGCTGACCTGCGCCGTAGCCGCCCGCCGCCTCGAGCGCGTGCGCGAACGTGTGCCCGAGGTTGAGCACGGCTCGCTCGCCTCGCTCGTGCGGGTCGCGCAGGCAGACGGCTGCCTTGTAAGCGGCGCAGCGGCGCACGAGCTCGGCATCGGTGAGCTCCCAGAGCGCCTCGCCCGCGAGCAGGCCCGTCTTGACGACCTCGGCCATTCCCGCTCTCCGCTCCCCGGGCGGCAGCGTCCCGAGCAGGGTCGGATCGATCACCGTCAGCTCGGGCCAGTGGAACGCGCCGACGAGGTTCTTGCCCTCCGGGAGATTGACGGCCGTCTTGCCGCCGATGGCCGCGTCGACCTGACCGACGAGCGTCGTCGGCACCGCGACCCAGCGGACACCGCGGAGATAGCCGGCGGCGACGAAGCCGGCCGCGTCGGTCGTGCAGCCGCCGCCGAGCGCGACGATGGTCCCGTCCCGGTCGAGCCGCAGCTCGCGCCAGACCCGCTCGACCGCGCCGAGGCTCTTCGCCTCCTCGCCCGGGGCGAGCGCGTGCACGGGGCCGTCGAGGGGCGGCGGGTGGAGCTCGAGGACGTTGCTGTCGGCGACGACCTCGTGCTCGCCGGGCGGCAGCAGCTCCGGCAGCCGCGCGAGCCCGCCCTCCTCGACGACGATCCCGGCCGCGGCCAGCACGATCTCGTCCACCTCCGACGCCTTCACGTCCGCGCACTCCTCGTAGACGGACAGCCGACGCTCGTGGAGCGCGCGGAAGCTCTCCTCGTCGCGGGCCAGCGGCCGCCCGCCGCCGCGGGTGCGCACCCAGGCGGTGTCGGCATCGACCTCGAGGTAGACGGTCAGCGCGTGCTCGCGGAGCGCCTTCCTGATCTTCGGCGTCTCGACGGCGCCGCCGCCGAGCGCGAGCACCGCGGGTCGCCCGCTCGTCAGCGCCGCGATGGTGGCCGCCGCCTCCTCGAGGCGGAACTCGACTTCGCCCCGCTCCTCGAAGAGCTCCGGGATTGAACGCTGCATCGACCGCTCCAGCTCGCGGTCGAGGTCGACGAACCGCCGGCCGAGCCGCTCGGCGGCCATGAGGCCGAGGGTGGTCTTCCCCGCACCCATGAACCCGATCAGCGCGACGTGCCGGTCTAGCGCGTGCGCCACGGGATCCGCTCCACATACGCGCGGTGGGCGGTGACGAAGTCGGCCAGCGAGTCGCCGCCGAACTTCTCGCGCGCGGCCCTCGCGAGCTCGAAGGCGACGGCCGCCTCCGCGACGACCGCCAGCGCTTCCACTGCGGCGACGTCGCTGCGCTCGACGAGCGCCTCACCGGCCACGCCCGTCTGGAGGTCGACGGAGCGCAACGGGCGCATCAGCGTCGGCAGCGGCTTCATCGCCGCGCGGACGACGATCGGCTCGCCGTTCGAGACGCCGCCTTCCACCCCACCCGCGAAGTTGGTCTCCCTGTAGAGAGCGCCCGACTCGTCGGCGAAGATCTCGTCGTGCGCCTCCGAGCCGCGTCGCTCGGCCAGCTCGAAGCCCGCGCCGATCTCAACGCCCTTGACCGCCTGAATCCCCATCAGCGCAGCCGCGAGCCTGGCATCAAGCCGTTCGTCCTTCGTCGCGTACGAGCCGAGCCCCGGTGTGACTCCGTGCGCTCGCACCTCGACGACCCCGCCGACGGTGTCGCGCTCGGCCCGCGCCTCGTCGATCCGCTGCTCGAGCGCCTCGGTCACGACGCGGCCGAGGACGTCGATCCCGATCTCGGCGAGCAGTGCCTTCGTTACGGCGCCTGCGGCCACGGCGACCGCGGTCTGGCGCGCGCTCGCGCGCTCGAGCGCGTCCCGCGCGTCCTCGAGCCCGAACTTCTGGGTACCCGCGAGGTCGGCGTGGCCCGGCCTGGGAAGCGTTACCGGCTTCGTGCCCTTCCCCTCGGCCTCTCCCTCCGGCGGCCACGGGCTCATCCCCCATGTCCAGTTCTTGTGGTCGAGGTTGTGGACGAGGAGCGCGAGCGGCGTGCCCAGCGTGCGGCCGTGACGGAGGCCGGCGAGGACCTCGACCCGGTCCTGCTCGAGCTTCTGCCTTGGGCTGCGCCCGTACCCCTCCTGGCGGCGCGCGAGATCGGCGTCGATCGCGTCGCGCTCGAGCTGCAGACCCGCGGGCAGGCCGGTCAGGATCGCCACCAGCGCCGGGCCGTGCGACTCGCCTGCGGTCGTCAGGGTGAGGCTCACGACGCTAACCCTAGGGCCGCGCGCATCGCGTCGACCGGAGGCTCGGCGCCGGTCCAGAGCTCGAACGAGGCGGCGCCCTGCCGGACAAGCGCCTCCAGACCGTCGACGACGAGACGGCACCCGGCCTCGCGCGCGGCGGCGACGAGAGCGGTCGGCGTGCCGTCCGCACGGTAGGCGATGTCGACCACCGCCTGCTCGGGACGGGGCTCGACCAGCAGCTCGTCACGCACCGGTGTCGCGTTCACCACGAGGTCGCAGCCGGTTGCGTCGGGGGGCCATTCGCCGCTGCGCGAGAACGCGCGAACCTCGCCGGACAGCGCCGGCAGCAGCGCCTTCGCGGCCCCGCCCGCCCCGATCAGGCAGACGCGCTCGGCCTCGATCCCGGCAACGATCTCCTTGTCCGTGTTGAACCCGAGCAGCCGGCCGTCGCGGAGGACGAGCGTGTTCACCGAATCGCCCTCGGCTTCGTCGCAGAGCCCCGCCACCGCCTGCTTGTGCGGGATCGTCACGTTCGCGCCCGCGAAGCCGAGCGCCACGAGCCCACGAACCGCCTCGTCGAGCACGGCGGGCTCGACCTCGAGCGGCACGTAGGCCCAGTCGAGGCCGCGCGCCGCGAAGGCCGCGTTCTGCATCCGAGGCGAGAGCGACCCGGCGACGGGCTGGCCGAGCAGGCCGACGATACGCGTCGCTCCGCCGATCATCGGTACCCGTGCGTGGCCTTGTAGTGCTCGAACGCGGCGAAGCTCGACGTGAAGAAGTGGTGTTTCTTGTCCGGCTTGCGGACGTAGTACAGGTAGTCGACGCGCGCCGGATGAGCCGCCGCCTGGATCGAGGCGAGCCCCGGGTTCGCGATCGGCGTCGGCGGCAGGCCGGGTTGCTTGCCCGTGTTGTACGGGCTCGTGCTGTCGAGCTGCGATTGCCGGATCGCCTCCGTCGGCGGGATGTTCAGCCCGTAGCGAAGCGTCGCGTCGATCCCCAGCGGCATCCGCTGGTGGAGGCGGTTGTAGATCACCGCGGCGACGAGTGCCCGCTCCTCGGGCGCGGCGGCCTCTCGCTCGATCATCGAGGCGATCGTCAGCACGTCGTACGAGGTCAGGTTCTTTGAGCGCGCGTAGCCGAGGTTCACCTTTGCCCAGTTCCGCCGGAAGGCCTTGAGCTGCGCGGTCTCGAGCTGCGCTCCGTTCGTCTTGCCGGTGAAGTCGTACGTGGCCGGGAACAGGAAGCCCTCGAGCGGGTAGCGGCGGTTCCCGAAGCCCGGCTGCAGGCGCCTGCGCCGCGTCGCGGCGAGATAGGCGCGCTCGGTCAGCCTTGGCACCCTCCCCCGCTCGCGCTCGGCGATCTTGGTGACGGCCGCGACGCGTGCGGCCATCTGCTCGCGCGTGAAGCCCTCGGGGAAGACCACCCGGAACGGCTTCGGCGGCAGCGCCGCAGTCGTCGTCACCTGCTTGTTGTCGTTGCCGCCGCCGATGCTCCCCACCGCGAACCAGGCGGCCGCGAAGCCCGCCACGAGCACGGCGATCGCGAGGAGGCGCCTGCGGTAGACGACCGAGCGAGGCGTCCGCCGGGGCGGCCGCTCGCGCGGGGGCATTACTCCCTGCCGGCGCTCGTCCACTCGAGGTAGCTCGATAGCAGGTGCGCGGCAGCCCTTGCATCGTCCGGTTCGGACACGTCCCGGGGACTGTCCCCGGGACGTGTCTGCGCAAGCCGCGTGGTGAACCGTTCGTCGAAGCTCTCGACGGGGACGTCGATCGCCGCACGCAGCGCCTCGACGAACGTCTCCGTCTCGCGCGCCTGCTCGCCGCGCTCGCCGCGCAGCGTCAGCGGCAGGCCGACGACCACGCGCTCCGCCTCTTCGGAGCGGATCAGCTCGACGAGCCTCGCGAGGCCGGCTTCGCTGCCCACGCGCTCGACCACGCCGAGCGGGCGCGCGATCGTCGCCGACGGATCCGAGACGGCGACCCCGGTGCGGGCCGAGCCGTAGTCGACGGCCACGATCTTCACGTCAGCGCCCGGCGCAGCGCCTCCTCGGCCTTCGCGAGCGCCTCGCCGAGCTTCTCCGGGTTCTTCCCGCCCGCGCGCGCCATCGTCGCACGGCCTCCTCCGCCGCCGCCGACCTCGGCCGCCGCCTCCTTGATCACCGCGACCGCGTCGAGCCGGCCCTCGAGCGAACGGTCGAAGTTCGCGACGAGGTGGACGCGCCCGTCCTCGCTCGAGCCGAGCACGACCGCGGCCGGAGCCCGCTCCTGCTTGATCCGGTCGGACTCGGCCAGCAGCGTGTCGACATCCACATCGCTCGCGCGGGCCACGTACACGTTGACGCCACCGATCTCCTCCTCGCTGCTCGGCTCCAGCCGAACCTCGCCCGCGACCGCCTTCGCAGGACCTTCCTTGCGCGCCCGCTGGAGCTCGCCGCGCAGCTCGTCCACCTCGCGCGACCGCGCGTGCAGCAGCGCGTATGCCTCACCGGACGTGACCGCCTCGATCCGCCGCGTGCCGGAACCGATCGAGCTCTCCGAGAGGATCACGAACGGGCCGATCTCGGCCGTCGACCGCACGTGCGTCCCCCCGCACAGCTCGCGCGAGAACCCCGGGATCTCGACCAGGCGAACCTCGTCGCCGTACTTCTCGCCGAAGAGCATCATCGCGCCGAGCCGCCGCGCCTCGTCGATCGGGACGATGAACGCGCGCACCGGCAGGTTCTCGAAGATCCGCTCGTTCACCTCCTGCTCGATCCGCGCGCGCTCTTCCGCGGTGACGGCCTGCGGGTGGGTGAAGTCGAATCGCAGCTTGTCTGGCCGCACCGCCGACCCCGCCTGCTTCGCGTGCTCGCCGAGAACGTCCTGCAGCGCTTTGTGGAGCAGATGCGTCGCAGTGTGGTTCGCCATCGTCGGGAAGCGCACCGACCAGGGCACGACCGCACGCACGCGCATTCCTGCGGAGAAGCCCTCGCCCGCGAACGTGAGCACCTGGTCGTCGTCCGGAAGCCTCGTCGCGGCGACGAGCTCCGCCCGCGCGCCGGTTTCCTCGTTCTCGATGTAGCCGGAGTCCGAGACCTGCCCGCCGCCCTCCGGGTAGAACGGCGACTGCTCGAGCTTCGCCTGGAACTGCCCGTCGCCGAGATCCTCGTAGGCGAGGATCGCCGTCAGCGTCTCGGTCTTCTCGTAGCCGGCGAACTCGCTCCGGCTCTCGCCGCTTACGCGCACGTCGACCGTCGCGACCGTTCGGCGCGAGCGCTCACGCTGCTCGGCCATCAGCCCCTGGAAACCGTCCACGTCGACCGGAAGCCCGCGCTCCCGCGCCAGCTCCTCCGTCAGCTCGAGCGGGAAGCCGTACGTGTCGTGCAGCCGGAACGCGTCGTCACCTGAGATCCCTTCGCCGCCGGCGACCTCCTCGAAGAGCTTCAGCCCGCGCGCGAGGGTCTCCGAGAAGCGCTCCTCCTCCTCCCGCAGCACGTCGCCGATGACGCCCTCGTTCTCCCGCAGCTCCGGGTAGGCGTGGCCCATCTGCTCGACGACCACGTCCCCGAGCCCGCTCAGGAACGGGGGCTCGAGGCCGATCCTCCCCGCCTGCAGGATCGCCCTCCTGACGACCCGGCGCATGACGTAGCCGCGCCCCTCGTTCGACGGCACGACGCCGTCCGCGGCGAGGAACGTCATCCCGCGCCCGTGGTCGGCGAGGATCCGGTGCGCCTTCGTCGCCTGCTCGCTCTCGCCGTAGGCGACCCCCGACTGCGCCGCGAGCCAGCCCATGATCTCCTGGTAGCCGTCGGTGTCGTAGACCGACTCGACCTGCTGCAGGATGCGGGCGCCGCGCTCCAGCCCGAGGCCCGTGTCGATGTTCTGCTCGGGCAGCGGGGTCAGCGAGCCGTCCGCGTGCAGCTCGAACTCCATGAAGACGAGGTTCCAGAACTCGAGGAAGCGCTCGCACTCGCAGCCCGGCGCGCACTCGGGCCGACCGCAACCCACGTCCTCGCCCCAGTCGTAGAACATCTCCGAGTCCGGCCCGCACGGCCCCGGGCCGCCGACCGACCAGAAGTTGTCGGCGCGCGGCAGTCGGACGATCCGCTCCGGCGGGACGCCCTTCCGCTCCCAGTTCGCGACCGCGACCTCGTCCTCCCCGAGCCCGAGCTCGGGATCGCCGGCGAAGACGGTCACCCAGAACCGATCGAACTCGACCTTCATGTGCTCGAAGACGAACTCCCAGGCCAGGTCGATCGCGCCTTCCTTGAAGTACTGGCCGAACGAGAAGTTGCCGAGCATCTCGAAGAACGTGAGGTGGTGGCCGTCGAGGCCGACCTCGTCGATGTCCGGCGTGCGGAAGACCTTCTGCACCGTCGTTAGCAGCGGCGCAGGCGGCTCCTCGAGCCCGAGGAAGAACGGCATCAGCGGCTGCATCCCCGCCGAGACGAGCAGCGTCGAGCGGTCGTCGGCGCGCGGGATCAGCGGCGCCGAGGGCCGGAACTCGTGGCCCTTCGACTCGAAGAACGCGCGATAGCCCGCGCGCAGCTCGGCGGTCGTGCGCATGACGGTGATTCTAGGGGCGGCTTCTGCCGATCAGCGGCTAGCGGATCGTGCCGGCGCCCACCACGGCGTCGCCCTCGTAGAGCACCGCGGCCTGGCCGGGCGCGACGCCGTACGCGGGCTCGTCCAGGCGGAGGCGGAAACCGTTGTCACGCGCGACCACGTCCGCGGCGACGGCAGGCGAGCGGTAGCGCAGCTTCGCGTCGACGCGATCGACGGGAACGTGCAGCCTGCCGCGCGCCTCGACCTCGTGGGTGGCAAGCGCCTGGCGCGGCCCGACGACGACCGTGTTCGTGGTGGGCTCGCTCCGGAGCGCGTACAGCGGCTCGCCGCCCGCGACGCCGAGGCCCTTGCGCTGGCCCGGCGTGAACCGCCAGAAGCCTCCGTGCCGCCCGAGCTCGCGACCCTCCTCGTCGACGATCGGCCCGTCGCTCGAAGAGAGACCGTGGCGCCCGAGGAAGGCGCGGTAGTCGTCCCCGGCGAGGAAGCACGCCTCCTGGCTCTCGGCGCGACCGGCCGCCGCCAGCCCGGCCTGCGCCGCCTCGGCCCGCGTCTCGTCCTTGGTCTGCTCGCCGAGCGGGAACCAGATCCGCTCGAGGAGACGCGGATCGAGTCGGGCGAGCATGTACGACTGGTCCTTGCGCTGGATCGGCCGCGCGCGCGAGCAGCAACCGCCCCCTGTGCTCGGCGATCCGCGCGTAGTGGCCGGTCGCGAGCCGCTCGGCGCCTGCCCGCTGCGCGAACGCGAGCAGCTCGGCGAACCGGAAGCTGCCGTTGCAGCGGATGCACGGGTTCGGCGTCTGCCCCTGCGCGTAGCCGCGGACGAACGGCGCGACGACCGCGCGGCGAAACTCCTCGCGCAGGTCGAGCGTGACGTGCGGGATGCCGAGCGAGTGGCAGGTCGCGCGTGCGGCGATGACGGCCTCCGGCGAGCAGCAGGCGCGCTCGGCGTCGGGCCCCTGCGGATCGAGCCAGAGCCGAAGCGTGACGCCGATCGCGTCCGGCCCGGCGCGCAGGAGCGCGACGGCGCTGTCGACGCCTCCGCTCATCGCAACCGCGACGCGGCCGGGCTTCGGCGGGGCGCGGAAGATCGGCCCGAGCGCGTTCGCGAGCGCGTCGACGGCGAGCTCGTCGCCCCCGACCGCGGCCGCCTCGAGCAGCGTCAGGCCCTCGAGCGGACGCTCGAGCCCCTCGGCCTCCGAGCTGACGATCCGCTCGCCGTCGACGGCGAGCCGAACCATCGCCCAGCAACCGTCTCGAGATGAGTCTCCGACAACCTCGATCATTTGCCCAGGCTAGCGACCTCTACCCGATCACGCTGTGGATCCCGCGGTCGTATCATCGCGGCAATCACCGAGCCAAAGCCTCGTTCGCGCCGCGGCCGGTGTCTCGCGTGTCAAGCGGTGCCGGGCGGGCCTTTGGGGGAGGAGGCACGCAATGGTCAAGCGGATTGTCGTCGTCTCGCTTGCGGTATTCGCCCTCACCGGTGTCGCCGCCGCGAACGCTCACGCGCCCTCGATCACGGGCTTTCCCAACACGATCAGGACGGTCGATCTGAAGGGCTACAAGCTCGTCACGAGCTATCCGTTGGGAGCCAACACCGGCTTCACGTTCGAGCAGACGTACCTGCCCGGCGGGAAGGTCAGCGCACACGCGCTGCCGCCGACGGGCCAGGTGTTCACGTCCAACTACGTCGCGATGCCGGTGGCACACAAGATGCTGATGGTCACCTGGTACGCGGACAACGGCGCGCTCAACGATGTCTTCGTCATGAACTTCAGGAAAGGCATCGTGTCCGACGTGGCGCCGGGTCCGAGCCCACCCAGCCTCGGCACGGTCAAGATCGTGCAGAGGGGCCCGAACCGGATTCCGTAGGCCGCTCGGCACGGGTTATGAACGGCGAAGCGGGGGAACCGAGGTTCCCCCGCTTCTCTCTCCACCCTGCCGTTGTCCTGAGCCCCTCGCGAACCTGGCCTAGCCAGGTGGGTGTCGCGTCGCCTCCGGCGCTCGGCGCCTCGGGACGAACGACGACTCCCTCTGCGTTGGTGTTGGTTCTACTTTGAGACCCAGGCTCGTACAGGGTCGAGTGGACTCACTCTAACCTCGACAGCCGGTCACGACTGCGTCTTTCCAAGTAGGTGCGCTGGACGGCCGCGTTGGCGAAGGCGCCACGGCCTCTATCTAACTAGGCGTGGCCCCGGCGAAGACCCAGTGGATCGGCTGGACGCCGTCGACGCCGAGCTTCTCGGCGAGCCGCGGCGTCAGCTCGAACTTGCGCCCGGGTGGAACCGGCCGGCGTTCGATCACCTGGGTCAGGATCCGCTGGCTGCCCCTGTAGGCGATGTAGAGCTTGATCCCGCACGGGAGCACCGAGTCGGTCACGCCGATCGTCGCCGGCCGCAGGAGGATCCCGCAGTTCGTGCGGTGGCCGTAGCGGGCAGCGGTTGCGCCGCCGAGGCTCGTGCGCCAGCGGCCTCCGTCCAGCGTGACGGGCTGGAGGAGGCGCTTCGTCTTCGCGCTGGTCCCGTGCGACGTAAGCGCGAGCGCGACGATCGCGGCGAGCAGCGCGATCGCGGCGAGGGCGATCTCCCGCTGCGCGACCGCCGGGTTCACGCGGGCCGCTCGGCCATCGAGGTCGTGAGGGCCGGGCCGAACGCGTCCCGGACGAGCGGATCGAAGTCGACGGGCAGATCGCCGGAGGTGTTCGCGAACTGGCGCAGGTTCATGAGCAGGAGCGACCGCTCCTCGTCGCGAGCCGCGTCGACGCCCTCGAGCTCGTTCGCGATCTTCTCGAGCTCCCAGACGTTCCACTCCCGCGGAGTCACGTCGCGCTGGACGAACGGGACGACCACCTCGGGCTCCGGTTCGGGCTCGGGCTCCGGCTCAGGCTCTGGGGGCGGCGGAGGGACGGCTGCCAGCGGCACGGGTTCCGGCTCTGGCTCTGGCTCCGGTTCGGGCTCAGGTTCTGGCTCAGGTTCTGGCTCTGGCTGCGGCTCCGGTTCTGGTTCTGGCTGAGGCTCGGGTTCCGGCTCGACGACGGTCGCTTCCGCGACCGCGGCCTCCTCGGCTGGCTCTGGCTCGACCTCCTCCGAGGGGGCGCTCGCGCGGGCCTCGCTGCGCTCGACGATCGCCACGAGCAGCCAGGCGCAGAACATGATCACCGCGATCCAGACCCAGCCCAACCCGGCAAGCCCGACCGCGGCGGCGACGAGGACAAGGAACCCCGCCTCGAGCAGGAAGCGGATCAGCGGGATCCGAATCCTCACGTCCCGGTCTCCTCCCCGTCGTCATTGCCGCCGGAGCCGAAGAGCTCGGCGACCTCCTTGGAGGCGCGGCTCGGCTCGGCGCTCGAGCGGCGCGGGAGCAGCTTGACGTGCCGCGGCGGCGCGGGCGCCTCTGCCTCGGCCTCCTGGGATCGCCGCCGCAGGCGAAAGCGCCTCTTGCGCGGCTTCGGCTCCTCGGCGGGAGCCTCGTGCGCCGGCTCGGGCTCGTCCGGCTCGATCTCCTCCGGCGCCTTCTGTGTCTCGACGGCCGCCGCGACGACCTCGGCCTCCTCGTCCTCCGGCTCGGGCTCTTCGGCGGGCGCCTGCTCGATCGGCGGCGCAACCACGGTCCGCTCCTCCGGGCGCGGATGGAAGATCCGCTCGGCGTCCTCCTCTTCCTCCTCTTCCCGCGCGGGCTCGGGCAGCAGATACGACACGGGCGAGCGCTCGATGCGCGAGGCAGTCAGCTCGGCCGCGGCGACGAGCAGCCACGCCACGGCCATGACGGCGACGATGTAGAGCGGCCTCAGGTGGGCGAGCCCTGCGGCCACGGCGAGCGCGACGAGGAACAGAGCCTCGAGCGCGAACCGGACTCCGAGCCGGCGCGGAAGCACGCCGAGAGCCTAGCCGGTGCTGTCGCCGTCGCCTTCCGCCCCGGCCTCGGGAGTCCCGGCCTCGGGTGGAGACGGAGGCGGCGGGCCCGGCGAGACGGGCGGCGTCGACGGCGACTCTGAATCCTCTTCGGGCTCGGCTTCCGCCGGCTCGGCGGTCGGCGAGCGAAGCTGCGAGGGTGCCTCTCCGCCGCGCGAGGCCTGTGCCGACGCTTCGGCAGAGTCCACGATCGTCTGCGCCACGCGGCCGATTTCGGCTTCGCCGAGACCGGCCGCGCCGAGGAGCTGCTCGGCGCCGTCCTGTGCACGCCTGATGATCGCCGCGGCCTGCGAGCGCGCCCATTCGAGCGTCTGCTCGACCTCGGCACGAGCCGAGTTCGTCAGCTCGGTCGCCTGATGTCGCGACTGCTCCAGCAGTCGGGCGGCGCGCGACTCGGCCTCCTTGATCTCCTGCGCGGCTCGTTGCTGGGCCTCCTGGACGGTCTGACGCGACTCCGCCTTCGCCGCGTTCAGCATCTCGGCCCGCTGGCGCTCGCTCTCGTTGCGGTAGCGATCGACCTGGCCCTCGTCCTCCTGGATATCGGACTGCCGACGGGAAACCTCTTCCTCGGTGCGCCGCAGCTGCGCGGCGGAGGCGGTCTGCGCGTCGCGCTCGATCGTGTCGGCCATCTCGGCCGCGGCGCGGATCATGTGCAGGGCGTCCATGCGGACCGCGTGACCGGTCGGCTCGATCCCGCTCTCGCCGGCGGCCTGGAGAACCCGGAGCTGCACCTGGAGCTGCGTCGCGTGTCGGCGGAACGCCTCGAACGCGTCGCGCACCTTCTCGCGGTCGTACCCGTCGCGCTCGGACGGCAGATCCTCGACGCGCGGCAGCGACGTCAGCGCCGGCGGCTGTGCTCTCTCTTGCCCTTCGGGTGGCACCTCTCTGCGTCCTCCTGATCGACCTGCGGCTCGCGCAGAAGTATGACTGCTCTATCGGCGCGCGGACACCATCGCGCTAGCCCTTTGGAACCACTGTCTGGATTCCGAGCTCCGACAGGATCTCCTGCGCGATCGGGGTCGGCGCACCCGTCATCGGCTCCGAGCCGCTCGAGGTCTTCGGGAAGGCGACGACCTCGCGGATGTTCTGCTCTCCGGCAAGCAGCGCGACGAAGCGCTCGAGACCGAGCGCGAACCCGCCGTGCGGCGGCGCGCCCATCCTCAGCACCTCGAGCAGGAACCCGAACCGCTCCTCCGCGTCCTCTTCGCTGATCCCCATCGCGCGGAATATGCGCCGCTGGAGCGACGGGTCGTGGATCCTGATCGAGCCCGAGCCGAGCTCCCAGCCGTTCCACACCAGGTCGTAGGCCTGGCTGATCGCGCGGGCCGGATCCGCCTCGATCAGATCCTCGTCGCCCGGCCGCACGCCGGTGAACGGGTGGTGGCTGAAGGTCCAGCGCTTTCCGTCCTCGTCCCATTCGAAGAGCGGGAAGTCGGTGACCCAGAGGAACTCGTTGCGGCTCGTGTCGATCAGGCCGAGCTCCCGGCCGAGGTGGTTGCGGACCGCGGACAGGACACGCGCGACCACGCCCGGCTCATCTGCGCCGAAGAGCACCGTCCCGGGCAGCTCGTCGGGGCGGAGCGCGTCGATCGTCTCGGCGGCGAGGAACTTCGCGATCGGCGAGCGCACCTCGCCCTGCTCGTCGAAGACGAGGTACGCGAGCCCCTTCGCGCCCCACTCCTTCGCGAGCTCCTCGAGGCCCGCGAGGTCCGCGCGCGAGAGCTCCCGCGGCACCGTCAGGCACTGCACGCTCGGCGCGTCGGCGAAGACCTTGAACTCGGAACCGCGCGTGAGCTCGGTGACGTTCGCGAAGCTCGAGGCCGAAACGGAGGTCGGGCTTGTCCGAGCCGAACCGCGACATCGACTCCTGCCAGGTCAGCCGCCGGAACGGCCGCCGAGGCGGCTCGCGCCCGAGCGCCTCGAACGACGCCACCACCGCGCCCTCGAGCGTGTCGAAGATCTCGTCACGCGTCGGAAACGACATCTCGATGTCCAGCTGGCGGAACTCGAACTGCCGGTCGGCCCGCAGGTCCTCGTCGCGGAAGCAGATCGCCATCTGGTAGTACCGGCCGAAGCCAGAGACCATCAGGATCTGCTTGAAGATCTGCGGCGACTGGGGCAGCGCGAAGAACGTCCCGGGCTGGAGCCGCACGGGGACGAGGAAGTCTCGGGCGCCCTCGGGGGTGGCCTTCGTGAAGTTCGGCGTCCAGATGTCGACGAAGCCTTGCTCGTCCATGAAGCGCCGCATCGCCGATACGACAGTTGCCGAGAGCCGCAGGTTGCGCTGCATCCGCTCGCTTCGCAGGTCGAGGTAGCGGTAGCGGAGGCGGACGCCCTCGTCGACGTTCTCCTCGTCGACCTGGAACGGGAGCGGCTCGGAGCGCGAGACGATCTCGAGCTCGTCGACCTGCAGCTCGACCTCGCCGGTCGGCAGGTTCGGGTTGACCGCGTCGGGCGCACGCGCGGCGACCTCGCCCTCGGCCCGGATCACGAACTCGTTCCGGATCTCGTGCGCGACCTCGGCGGCCCCGGGCGCTCGGTCCGGGTTGATCACCAGCTGTGCCAGACCCGTCTCGTCGCGGAGGTCGATGAAGACCAGGCCGCCGTGGTCACGCCGCCGGGCGGCCCAGCCCGCGAGCGCGAGGCGCTGCCCGACGTGCTCTCGGCGCAGCTCCCCGCTCCAAGGTCACGCCACCTCACAGTGTCCCCTCCCACACCCACTGTGTCGACTGGTCATTTCAGACGGCTGTGCGGGCAAAGCCCGCACAGCCTGAAGGAGACGCCGCAAGCGTCGTCTCATCTTCGAGCCTCTCTCCGAGCTCGGCCGTCGGGACCTCCTCGTCCGGCTTGCCCGCACGACGGATCGTCGAGCGCTCCGGACCCCAGTGGACGACCGCACGCGCGCCGAGCCGGCGCGCGTGAGTGAGCTGGCCCTTGAGCGAGCGGCCGGCGTAGTCGACGTCCGCTCGGAGGCCTGCGCGCCGAAGCTCCGCGACGAGTGGCATCACCCGCGGCTTGAGCCCGTCCTCGTGCAGCGCGACGAAGACGTCGATCCCGGGCTCGTCGGCGGTGACTCCCGCCGCCTCGAGCGAGAGCAGAAGGCGCTCGATCCCCGCGCCGAACCCGATCCCTGGAGTCGGCGGCCCACCGATCTGCTGGATGAGGCCGTCGTAGCGGCCGCCGCCGCAGATCGAGCTCTTCGCGCCGATCGCCTCGTCCACGAACTCGAAGGCCGTGCGCGTGTAGTAGTCGAGCCCACGGACGAGCGTCGGCGTGAGCGTGTACCGGACCGCGTAGTCGTCGAGGAGCGCGCAGACCTGGTCGAAGTGCGCGCGGCACTCGGCGCAGAGCGCGTCACCGATCTTCGGCGCGTCCGCCAGCGCTTCCTGGACCTTCTCGCTCTTGACGTCGAACACCCGGAGCGGGCTCGTCGCACGCTTCTGGCGCGCCTCGTCGTCCAGGACGGCGTCGTGCTCGTCGAGCCACGCCGTCAGCTGCTCGAGGTATTGCGGGCGGCAGTTCTCGTCGCCGATCGAGTTGAGCAGCAGCTCGTAGTTCGTCACGCCGAGGCGCGCGAGCAGCTCATCGTAGAGCTGGATCAGCTCCGCGTCGATCGCGGGGTCGGCCGACCCGATCGCCTCGACCGAGAGCTGCCAGTGCTCGCGATGACGCCCGCGCTGCGGGGTCGCGTAGCGGTACATCGTGGCGACCGTGTAGAGCTTGGCCGGCTGGCCCTCGCGGTGCAGGCCGTGCTCGAGGTACGCGCGCGCGATCGGCGCCGTGCCCTCGGGGCGAAGCGTCAACGAGCGGCCGCCGCGGTCCTCGAACGTGTACATCTCCTTCTGCACGACGTCCGAGCCCTGGCCGGATGTACGCGCGAAGAGCGCGGTGTCTTCGAAAACCGGCGTCTGGATCGGCCGGTAGCCGTAGAGCGAGCAGAGCTTCTCCGCCTCTCCGATCACGAGCCGCCACAGCGGCTGCTCGGCGGGGAGGATGTCGTGGGTGCCGCGCGGCGCCTCGAAGGTCGTCACGAGACCCGCAGCGGCGCGAGGAACGGGTTGCGGGCGAGCTCGGTGCCGAGGGTCGTCGGCGGCCCGTGGCCCGGGTAGACGACCGTGTCTGGCGGGAACCGCTCGGTGAGCGCGCGCAGCGTCTCGACGAGAGTGTCCCAGTCCGCGCCCGGGAGGTCGGTCCGGCCGACCGATCCGGCGAAGAGCACGTCACCGGAGAAGAGGGTGCCGTCCGCGTGGTACGCGAGGTGGCCGGGCGAGTGGCCGGGGACGCGGAGCGTCTCGAAGCTGATGCCGGCGAGCTCCAGCTTCTCGTCGCCCGCGAGGAGCACATCCGGGGCGTACGAGCGCGCGGCCTCTCCCACCGGGACGAGGTCCGGGAGGTTCTCGAGGAGCGCTCGCTCGTCCTCGGCCATGTAGACGGGTGCCTGCGTGCCCTCAGCGAGGTCGGCGACGCCGAGGAGGTGGTCCCAGTGGCCGTGTGTGATGAGGATGGCCGTGCACGCCACGCCGAGTCGTGCAAGCTCGAGCCGGAGCTGCGGGGCATCGCCACTCGGGTCGACGACGACCGCCTCGTCGGCGTCTCTCGAGGCGCGCACGACGTAACAGTTCGTCCCGATCGGGCCGAGCTCGTGGCGGTCGACGACGATGTTCACCGGAGGCTCACCGGACGCTGAGTCTAACCGCGCCGCTTTGCGCTTTTTGCTGCGGCTGCGGTGCGTCGACGCCTGCCGCGACCGCCCCTCCCGCGCTCCTGGCGTCCCTACAGAAAGGCGCGCCCGGCCTCCTCCCCACTGCGAGCCTATCGGCGAAGGTCGCACACATGGGTGACGCGACCGTGACAAGAGCGTGCCGAGATGACGAGTCCTGGTTGACCGCAGCCGCCGGACCGACGGCTACCGGCGGCGGCCGCTGCTCGGCGGGGGCGACTGCCCCGTTCGCCGGAGATACGTGCGGTACATCGTGCGGTCCATCAGGTACATGAACGGCACGAAGAACGCCGTGTAGAGCAACGTCAGGAGCAGCCGCGTCTGGATGTTCTGGTTCGCGTTCAGAAACGAGAAGGCCACGAAGATCAGCGGCCCGAAGATCGCGGCACGGCGAGCAGTCTTTCCCCACGAGGGAGGATCGACCTTACGAGGCGGACGGCCACTTCCTCGCTTCTGCGCGTCCTTCTTGCCGTTGCGGCGCTCCGCCCGGCGGGATTTCGTCTCGACCTCCGCTGGATCGGCCTCCACCTCCTCGCCCTCGGAGTCGACGTAGACGAACTCGTACTCGTGGCGGCGATCTTTCTGACGCTTACGGCGTTGCTTGCGAGTGGGCATTCGGGGCAAGCGTAGCGAGGCTCAGCGCCGCCAGACGATCTCGCCGCCGACCACGACCCCGGCGATCACTTCACCCCCGACGTGGTACGCGAGATGCCGCCAGTCGGGGGCATCGAGAAGCACGACGTCGGCCCTATTGCCGGGCGTGAGTCGTCCCAGCGTCTCGGCTCGCCCGAGCACGTGGGCGGCGTTCACGGTGCAAGCGGCCAGAGCCTCGGCGGGCGACAGGGCGAGTTGCGTGCAGGCGAGGGAGCAGACGAGCGGAAGGCTCTCGCAGAACGCGCTGCCGGGGTTGAAGTCGGTGGCGAGCGCGATCGCAGCGCCGGCGTCGACGAGCTTCCGCGCGGGCGGCATCGGCCGGCCGAGGACGAGCGCGCTCGCAGGCAGGAGCACGCCAACCACTTCAGTCGCGGCAAGCGCGCGCACGCCCTCGTCGCCGGTGGCCTCGAGGTGGTCGACCGAACGGGCTCCGAGCTCGATCGCGAGCGGCACCGCGCCCTGCTCCGTGAACTGGTCTCCGTGGATCCGGAGCTCGAGCCCCGCAGCGCGGCACGCCTCCAGGTACCGGCGCGCCTGGTCGACGTCGAACGCGCCCCGCTCGAGGAAGACGTCGGCCGCCTCGGCGAGGCCGGCGGCCTCGGGCAGGACTTCCGTGATCGCGAAGTCGAGGTAGGCGTCGGCGTCGTCGAACTCGGGCGGGACCGCGTGGGCTCCGAGCCAGGTCGGGACTCCGCCCGCATCCCCGATCGCCCGCAGAGAATCGAGCTCCGTCTCGCGGTCGAGGCCATAGCCGGACTTCCCCTCGAACGTGGTCGTCCCGGCGCGGAGCATCCATTCGCGGTGGCGGTCCACCGCGCGACGGAGCCCGTCGGCGCCGGCAGCGCGCGTCGCCTGAACCGTCGAGAGAATCCCGCCTCCGGCGGCGTGGAGCTCCTCGTAGCTCGCTCCAGCCGCGCGCAGCGAGAACTCCTCGACGCGGTCGCCCGCGAAGCAGGGGTGCGTGTGGCAGTCGACGAGCCCAGGGATCGCAGACAGGCCGCGGCCGTCCACCTCGAATACGTCGTCCGGCACGGCTTCGAGGTCGGCCATCCTCCCGCTTGCGACAACCGCGCCCTCCTCACAGAGCAGGAACGCACCCTCGACGACCTGGACTTCGCCGAGGTCCTTGCCGCGCAACGGTGCCTGCCGGCCCGCGGGCGTCGCGAGCTGTGCCAGGTCTCGGACGAGCAGGCGGGTGGGCTCGCTCCGCGTCTCGGGGCGAGCCGTCACGCGCCGGCCGGAGGCGGCATCGGCAGCTCCAGGCCGCCGCGCTCAGCCGCCTCGAGCGCCTCGTCGTACCCCGCGTCCGCGTGACGCAGGACTCCGGTGCCCGGGTCGGTCGTGAGCACGCGTTCGAGCCGCTCCGCGCTCTCGGCGCTGCCGTCGGCCACGACGACCATGCCCGCGTGGATCGAGTTGCCGATTCCGACGCCGCCGCCGTGATGGACGCTGACCCACGTCGCTCCCGCCGCCACATTCAGAAGCGCGTTGAGAATCGGCCAGTCCGCGATCGCGTCGGAGCCGTCCCGCATCGCCTCGGTCTCCCGGTACGGAGAGGCGACCGAGCCGGAGTCGAGGTGATCGCGCCCGATGACCACCGGCGCCTTCACCCGTCCGCTGCGGACGAGCTCGTTGATCGCCAGCCCCGCACGAGCGCGCGCGCCGTAGCCGAGCCAGCAGATCCGCGAAGGCAGACCCTGGAACGCGATCCGCGTGGGTGCCACGGACAGCCAACGCTGGAGCGCGTGATCCTCGGGGAAGAGCTCGAGCAAGACCTCGTCGATTGCCGCGATGTCGGCCGGCTCGCCGGAAAGCACGGCCCATCGGAACGGCCCGACGCCCTCGCAGAACAGGGGCCTGATATAGGCCGGGACGAAGCCCGGATATGTGAACGCGTCCTCGACGCCCGCCTCTTCGGCCTCACCTCTCAGGTTGTTGCCATAATCGAAAACATAGCTGCCCGCCCGGACGTACTCGAGCAGGCCGCGGACGTGGGCAGCGATCGACTCTCGGGCGCGACGGATGTACTCGTCGGGGTCGGATTCCCGCAGCGCGGCAGCCTCGTCGACGTCGAGCCCGCTCGGGACGTACCCGTTCAACGGGTCGTGCGCGGCAGTCTGGTCGGTGACGAGGTCGAAGTGCTCCCCGCGCCGTGCGAGCTCCGGGACGACGTCGGCCGCATTCGCCAGGAGACCAACCGACAGCGCGCGGCCCTCGCCCGCCGCGACCCGCACCCGCTCCAGCGCATCGTCCACTGACTCGGTCGCCTCATCGAGGTAGCGCGTCTCGAGCCGCCGCTCGATCCGGGACGGGTCGACCTCGATGCACAGGATCGCGGCGCCTGCAAGCGTCGCGGCGAGCGGCTGCGCGCCACCCATCCCCCCGAGCCCGGCCGTGAGGATCGTGCGCCCGGCGAGATCCGGCGAGCCGAAATGCTTCTCTCCGGCCGCAACGAAGGTCTGGTACGTGCCCTGCAGGATCCCCTGGGTGCCGATGTAGATCCAGCTCCCCGCCGTCATCTGTCCGAACATGGTCAGGCCGAGGGCCTCGAGGCGGCGGAACTCCTCCCAGGTCGCCCAGCGCGGAACGAGCAGCGAGTTGGCTATCAGCACGCGCGGCGCGGTGGGCTGCGTACGGAACACACCCACGGGCTTGCCGCTCTGCACGAGGAGCGTCTCGTCGTCGCCAAGCGTCAGCAGCGAGCGCACGATCGCCCGCAACGCCTCGGGATTGCGCGCCGCCTTCCCCGAGCCGCCGTAGACGATCAGCTCCTCCGGCCGCTCGGCGACCTCGGGGTCGAGGTTGTTGAGCAGCATCCGCAGCGGTGCCTCGGTCGACCACGAGCGCGCGTTGAGCTCGGTGCCGCGTGGGGCGCGAATCGCCGAGAGGTCGCCGCAGAGCGCCTCGACCGCCGCGTCGAGTGAACGCGTCGTGCTCACCGCCGCTTCCTGGCCTCCCGCAAGCGGATCGAGCGCCACGTCCACGCGGTCGCGAGCACGAACGCACACGAAGCGAGGACCAACGCCCACAGCACCTCGCCTCCGGTCGCCGCCGCGACCACGACGACGATGATCGCGAAGGCGCCGTAGATGAGGGCGCTGTCCCGGTACGGCCGTGGCGGCCGAGATCGCCGCTTCGGCTTACGTCCGTTCGTCGAGCTCACCGCAGCTCTCCGAGCTCGGCCTCGACCGCGGCGACCACCGCTCCGGTACGAACCGCGTCGGCGACGGCTTCGATGTCTCCCGAGAGCTGGCGATCGTCGCGGAGGCGCGGGGAGAGAGAGCGGACAACCTCGCGTCCGGCGCGAGCCCCCGCTCCCGGCTGCAACGGCGCGAGGAACTCGACGCCTTGCACGCCGGCGAGGAGCTCGATCGCGAGCACCCGCTCGGCGTTCGCGAGGACCTGCCAGGCCTTGAGGCCTGCGGCGTTGCCCATCGACACGTGGTCCTCCTGGCCGGCGCTCGTCGGGATCGAGTCGACCGAGGCCGGATGCGAGAGGACCTTGTTCTCGCTCACGAGGGAGGCGGCGACGTACTGAGGGATCATGAATCCCGAGTTCAGCCCGCCGTCGCCCGTGAGGAATGCCGGAAGCCCGCCCGAGAGCGCCGGGTTGACGAGCCGCTCGATGCGGCGCTCGGAGATGTCGGCCAACTCGGCGACCGCCATCGCGAGAGCGTCGAGGGCGAATGCGAGCGGCTGACCGTGGAAGTTGCCGTTCGAGACGAGCATCTGCTCCTCGACGAGCACGAGCGGGTTGTCGGTCGCCGAGTTCAGCTCCGTCGTGACCGTGCGCGAGACGTAGTCGATGAGATCGCGGCTCGCTCCGTGCACCTGCGGCGCGCAGCGGAGCGAGTAGGCGTCCTGCACCTTGTCGCACCAGCGATGGGCCTCGTTGATCGCGGAGTCCTCGAGCAGGGCGAGGACGTTCGCGGCCGAGTCGATCTGGCCCCGGAGCGGCCGCGCCGCGTGAATCTGCGGGAGGAAGCTCGTCCGGGAGCCCTGGAGCGCCTCCAGCGAGATCGTGCACGCGATGTCGGCCGTCTTCATCAACCTCCGCGCGCGGGTCAGGCCGAGCGCTCCGAAGGCGGCCATGAACTGCGTGCCGTTGACGAGCGAGAGGCCTTCCTTCGCCTGCAGGCGCGTGGGCTCGAGGCCGGCCGCAGCGAGCGCCTCGTCGCCGGGGAGGCGCTGCCCTTCGAACCACGCTTCGCCCTCCCCGATCAGCGGGAGCGCGAGATGGGCGAGCGGCGCGAGGTCGCCGCTCGCGCCAACCGAGCCGCGACTCGGAACGTGCGGGACGACGCCACGGTTCAGGCAATCGACGATCAGCTCGACCGTGCTCACCCGCGCGCCCGAGAACCCCTTGGCGAGCGCATTCGCGCGCAGGAGCATCGCGGCGCGCACGATCTCGGGTGGATACGGGTCGCCGACCCCGCAGGCATGGCTACGGAGGAGCCGCAGCTGGAGCTCCTCGGTCAGTTCCTCGGGGATCGTGCGCGAGACGAAGCGGCCGAAGCCGGTGTTGACGCCGTAGGTGTGCTCGCTCGCGCCGTGGACCGCGCGCTCGACGACCTCACGCGCGGCGCGCATGCGCTCGCGGGCTGAGTCTGCGATCGCGACGGGAGCGTTGTCGACGGCGACCGCCCAGACGTCGGAAACGGCGAGGTCCTCGCCCGTGAGCGCCTTGCTCTCGATCACGTTTCCGAGTGTATCCCGCTGCGTTTCGTGCGCCCGAGGCGGCGGGAGCGCCCCTTAGTACGGTTCGCCCGGCCTCCTCCCCGAGGCGATCGTAAATCGGAAAGACGCACGGGTGAGTGACGGCTTTGCGCCGTAACTGTGACTCCTGCGCTGCCGCCGAAGCCGGTCAGTCGTCCTGCAGGCGCAGCTCGATGATGCGCGACTCGTCGAAACCGTCGATCCGCAGGTCGGAGGCGGCAACCGCCGCGGCCGCGCTCGCGGGCATCAGGCCGACGAGCTCGGACCCGACGACCTCCGCCCCCCGCGCCGAAGCCTCTCGCTCGATCCGCTCCACGATCGCTGGCAGCGGCGAGGAGTCCGGGTCCTCGACGTTCATGCTCACCTGCACGAGCCCGGCCGTCGGGAGGTCGAAGCCGAGCGCGCGAACGCCCGTGAAGCCACCTCCCCGCTCCCGCACGACGCCCGCGATCTCGCGTGCTGCCTCGAGCGATCCACGGAGGTTGACGTTGAACGCGATCAGCGGGCGCCGCGCACCGACGAGCACGCCGCCGGTCCGCTCGTCGAGATGCACGGGCCCGAAGTCGGGCCGGAGCTCACCAGACTCGACGCGCCGCTCCAGCTCATCAGGCCCGCCGCGCCGGAAGAACGCAGGCCCGCGCCCCTCCGCGAGCTCGCCGTACAGGAACACGGGGATGCCGAGCTTGTCGCCCACCCGCTCAGCCAGCGTGAGCACCGCGGCGCGCGCCCGCTCCATGTCCTCGGGCTCGAGAGCGACGAGCGGGACGACGTCCGCCGCGCCGATCCGCGGATGCGCTCCCTCGTGGCTGCGCAGGTCGATCCGGTCGCGCGCGCACTCGATCCCGGCCAGCAGCGCGGACACCAGCTCCTCGCCCGAGCCGACCAGCGTGAAGACCGAGCGGTTGTGGTCGGGATCCGAGTGGACGTCGAGCAGCCGCGCCTTCCCGCCGAGCGCCTCCGCGAGCGCCCCGATCGTCCCTCGGTCACGCCCTTCGGAGAAGTTCGGCACCGACTCGAGCGGCCGCGGCACACCCGTAGTCTAGGAAGGGAGTGAAGACCTACTACGAGCGGCGCGCTCCAGAGTACGACGACTGGTGGCTCGGGACGGGCCTGCACGCGAGCCGCCACCGGCCGGGCTGGGACGAATCGGTCGCCGAGCTGACGGCGACCCTCGCCGCGCTCCCGCCCGCGAAGACCCTCGACGTCGCCTGCGGAACCGGCTTCCTCACCCAGCACCTCCCGGGCACGATCACGGGCCTCGACCAGAGCGCCTCGATGCTCGAGCTCTCCAGCGCACGCGTCCCCGACGCGTCGTTCGTCCGGGGCGACGCGATTCCGCTCCCGTTCCCCGACGGGGCCTTCGAGCGCGTCTTCACGAGCTTCTTCTACGGCCACCTCGAGGAGGACGACCGCCTCGCGTTCCTGGGCGAGGCCAGGCGCGTGGCCGAGGAGCTCGTCGTCGTCGATTCGGCGTTGAACGACGACCACGAGCCAGTCGAGTGGCAGGAGCGCGTGCTGAAGGACGGCTCCACCTGGCAGGTCTACAAGCGCTTCTTCACCGCCGGGGAGCTGGCCCAGGAGCTCGGCAGGGGCCGTCCGCTCTACGAGAGCCGCTGGTTCGTCGCCGTCCAGGCGTGACGCGCAGGCGCTCGCGCTACCGCTCGCTCGCCTCGCTCCAGCGCGACGTCCGAGCCTGCCGCGCCTGCACCGAGGCGGGCTTCCCGCTCGAGTCGCTCCCGGTCGTACACGGACACGAAGGCCAGCGCGCGTACCTTTTCGGCCAGGCGCCGGGGATCGTCGAGGGCGAGGAACGGCGACCCTGGCGCGGCCGCGCCGGCCGCACGCTCAGGCGCTGGCTCGAGCTCGACGAGGACGAGTTCTACGCGACGTTCTACTGCGCGTCGGTCACGCGTTGCTACCCCGGTCGCGCTCCGAGCGGCCGCGGCGACCGCACGCCGACGCCCAGGGAGCAGGAGCTCTGCGCGTTCTGGCGCGAATGGGAGCTGCGCCTGCTCGAGCCGCGCCTGCTCGTGCCGGTCGGCGGGCTCGCCATCGCGCGCCTACTCGGACGGCGCCGACTCGACGAGTGCGTCGGCCGACGCTTCGACCTCGACGGCACAGCCGCCATCCCCCTCCCGCACCCGTCCGGTGCGAGCGCGTGGCTCAATGACCCCTCGAACCGTCGTCGGGTGGACGAAGCCGCGGCTCTTATCCGAGCCGAGTTGACAGCACTGGCGACGACGACGTGAACGGCGGCTAGATTTCGAGGGTGACGGAACGGCCTCTGTACCGGCGCACATTTGTCCGCCTGCTCGGATTCCTGCGCCCGTACACCTGGACGCTGTGGATCTCGGTCGTGCTGGCGCTGATCTCGCAGGCCGCCCAGTTCGCGATCGCGTTCCTGACGGGAGGCGCGGTCGCGAACGCCGTCCACGGAAACGACCGTCACACGTTCCACCTGATCGTCGTCGCGGTCGTCCTGGTCGGGCTCGTGCGGGCCCTCGCCATGATGGGCCGCCGCCTGATCGCGGGGAAGCAGGCGCTCGGGGTCGAGCTCGACGTCCGCAGCTCGCTCTACGCGCACCTCCTGCGCCTCTCGTTCCGCTTCTACGACCAGCACCAGACCGGACAGCTGATGTCGCGCGCCACCGTCGACCTGCAGACCGTCCGGTTCTTCCTCGGCTACGGCCTCATCTTCTTCTTCCAGTACGTGATCACGATCCTGGGCGCGGCCGTCATCATGTTCGCGCTCGACTGGGAGCTCGCGCTCGTGAGCCTCTGGATCGCTCCGCTCCTGATCGTGCTCGCCTACCGCTACTCGCACGTGGCGCATCCGCTGCTGCGCGACGTGCAGCAGAAGATGGCCGACGTCGCGACCGTCGCCGAGGAGAACATCGTCGGCGTCCACGTCGTCAAGTCGTTCGCGCAGGAGGAGGCCGAGCAGCGCAAGTTCGAGCAGCGCTCGGAGGCGGTCTTCCGCCAGAGCGTCGCCGCGAACAGGCAGCGCGCGATCTACGTGCCCGCGCTCTCGTTCCTGCCGCTCCTGGCGCAGGCGACCGTGCTGATCGTCGGCGGCCGCATGGCGATCGACAACCCGGACTTTCTCGGCGAGTTCGTCACGTTCAACGTCCTCGTGCTGATGCTCGTCGTGCCGCTGCGCTCGCTCGGCATGTGGATCGGCCAGGCCCAGCGCGCCACGGCCTCGGGCGAGCGGATCTTCGAGATCATGGACGAGCCCGAGGAGGTCGCCGACCGGCCGGGCGCGGGCGACCTCCCCGACGGGCCGGGCCGCGTCGCCTACCGCAACGTGACGTTCGAGTACGCGACCGGCCGAACCGTGCTCGACGGCATCGACCTGGACATCGACCCGGGGACGACGGTCGCGCTGATCGGGCACACGGGCTCCGGCAAGACCACGCTCGCCTCGCTCGTCCCGCGCTTCTACGACGTCACCGAGGGGGCGGTCGAGATCGACGGCGTCGACGTGCGCGACATCGCGGTTCGCTCGCTGCGCGGCGAGATCGGGCTCGTCCCCCAGGACCCGTTCCTGTTCTCCGCCTCGGTGCGCGAGAACATCGGCTTCGGCCGACTCGACGCGACCGACGAGCAGATCGAGCATGCGGCCCGGCTCGCGCAGGCGCACGAATTCGTCGCCGAGCTCCCGGACGGGTACGACACGGTCATCGGGGAGCGCGGGATCACGCTCTCGGGCGGCCAGCGCCAGCGGATCGCGATCGCCCGCGCGCTCGTCGTCGATCCGCGCATATTGATCTTCGACGACGCCACCGCCTCGGTCGACGCAACCACCGAGGCGAAGATCAAGCTCGGCCTCCGTGAGGCGATGAAGGGCCGGACGACGATCATCATCGCGCACCGCCTATCCACCATCTCGCTCGCGGACGAGATCATCGTCCTCGACGGCGGCACGATCGCGGCGCGCGGAACCCACGACGATCTCCTCGCGTCGAGCCCCGTCTACCGCGAGGTCTACGAGCACGGCCTCCTCGAGCGCGAGTTCGCCGACCGCGTGGAGGCCACGGCGTGAGGGTCTGGCAGGCGGGCAGCCATCTGACCCAGCAGCGGGGCGCGCAGGTCGACGACTGGTCGTGGAAGGCGACGGTCCGGCGCGTGTCCACCCTCGCGCGGTTCACGGCCCCCTACAAGAAGCGAACGGCGCTCGCGATCGGCTCGCTGCTCGCGGCGACGGCAGTCAGCCTCGTGCCGCCGTATCTCTGGAAGCTCGCGATCGACGACGGCGTCGACAAGCAGGACGTCCAGACGCTGTGGTGGATCGGCGCGCTCTTCGTCCTGGCGGGCCTCCTGACGATCCTGGCGACCTCGGCGCAGACGTACTTCACGGGCTGGACGGGCGAGCGGATCCTGGCCGACCTGCGGAACACGCTCTTCCGACACCTGCAGCGGCTCTCGCTCGGCTTCTACGAGCGAAACCGCGCAGGCGTGATCATCAGCCGGCTGACGAACGACGTCGAGGCGCTCGACCAGCTCGTCACCGACGGCTTCACGAGCCTGATCCAGAACACGCTGACGCTGCTCGGGTCGATCGTGATCCTGTTCTTCCTCGACTGGCGCCTCGCGCTTGCCACGCTCATCGTGCTGCCGTTCGTGAGCATCGCGACCGCGCTCTTCCGGAAGTACTCGGCGCGCGCGTACCGCGACGTGCGCGAGCGGCTCGGCCTCCTCACGGCGACGCTCGCCGAGGACATCGCCGGGATGCGGATCGTGCAGGCGTTCACGCGCGAGCGCGAGGCCGAGCGGAACTTCCGCCAGGTGAGCGAGCACTACCGCGACGCCAACCAGCGGACCGTCACGCTCAACGGGCTCTACTTCCCGGCCGTTGACTTCCTCTCGGCGATCGCGACCGCGGTCGTGCTCGGCTACGGCGGCTACCTCGTCTTCGGCGGCTCGATGACGGCGGGAACGCTGTTCGCCTTCGTCGGCTACCTCGCGAACTTCTTCGACCCGGTGCAACAGCTCTCGCAGCTCTACAACACGTTCCTGTCTGCGACCGCGGCGCTCGACAAGATCATGGACGTCCTCGAGGAGGAGCCGGAGCTCCTCGACAAGGAAGGCGCGTACGAGCTCCCCCGGATCGACGGACACGTTCACTTCGAGAGCGTCCGCTTCGGCTACGGCAACGGCCCCGAGGTCCTTCATGGCATCGAGCTCGACCGTGCCGGCGGGGACGACCGTCGCCCTCGTCGGCCACACCGGAGCCGGCAAGTCGACGATCGCGAAGCTGCTCGCCCGCTTCTACGACCCGCGCGAGGGCCGGATCAGGATCGACGGGCACGACCTCCGTGACGTCACCCAGGAGTCGCTCCGCCGCCAGCTCGGGATCGTGCCGCAGGAGGGGTTCCTCTTTGCCGGGACGGTCCAGGAGAACATCGCGTTCGGGAAGCCCGAAGCGACCCCGGAGGAGGTCGTCGCCGCCGCTGCGACGGTCGGCGCGAACGACTTCATCCTCCGGCTCGAGGACGGCTACCAGACCCAGCTGCAGGAGCGCGGCGCGCGGCTTTCGCTCGGTCAGCGCCAGCTCGTCGCGCTGTCGCGCGCGCTGCTCGCCGACCCGCGCGTCCTGATCCTCGACGAGCCGACCTCCTCCGTCGACATCGGAACCGAGCGGCGGATCGAGACAGCGCTCAGGACGCTCCTCTCCGGCCGGACCGCCTTCGTCATCGCGCACCGCCTTTCGACGATCCGCGACGCGGACCTGATCGTGGTGCTCGAGCACGGCCAGATCGTCGAGCAGGGGACACACGACGAGCTCCTGGCCAAGCGCGGCCTCTACACGTCGCTGTACGGCGACTGGGCCGCCGACGTGGCCTGATCGCGTCGGCTTCGTAACAAAAGCGTCAATTCACTGAGACGAGGGATCGCCGCGGCCCCGGCGCGTCCCGATCGTTGGGCCGATGTCCCGCGCCCGGATCGCCCAGCTCGCGGGGGCGCTCGTCGCAACCCTTGTCGTCACCGCCTCCGCCTCGCCCGCAGCCCTCGCGTGCGCGCGCGGCTACTCGTACGCGGGCCTGTACGCGTCGAGCCCGTCCCTCGGCGTGGCCGCGTCGCTGAGCATGCTCCGGCCGCCGGAAGTGGCAGGCGGCCATGTCGCGGCCTGGGTCGGCGTCGGCGGCCCCGGCCTCGGGCCGAACGGCACCGACGAGTGGCTCCAGGTCGGCCTCGCTTCGTTCGGGGGCGCGTCGGCGACGAGCCTCTACTACGAGCTCGCGCTCCCCGGCCAGCAGCCGCGCTACGTCGAGCTCGCCTCCGGGATCCAGCCCGGCCAGGAGATGCGCGTGGGCTTGCTCGAGCTCCCGTTCGCGCCGAATACATGGATCGTCGTGTCGCCCGCGGGGCTCGCGGGCCCGTTCTACCTCCCGCGGAGCCACGGCGCCTGGGCCCCGATCGCCACCGCGGAGAGCTGGAGCCCCGGCGCCTCGCGGTGCAACCGCTACTCCTACCGCTTCGGCGGCGTTCAGCTCGCCCGCGCTGGCGGCGCGTGGAGTCGCCTCCGCGGAGGGCACAAGCTGCAGGACAGAGGCTCGCGCGTGCGGCGCTACTCGCCCTCGAGCTTCAGCGCCCGCGCGACCTGATCGGGCCGGGCCTGGGCTACAATCCCTCGGCCGCAACGGCGCGTTGCGGGGTCGTCTAATGGTAGGACGCTCGGCTCTGGACCGAGTAGTCTAGGTTCGAATCCTAGCCCCGCAGCCTCACGAACCCGCTGGAAACGGCGGGTTTGTTGTTTTCGGAATAGGCGATAGACAAGCGCTGATCGCTCGCGTCGGTCAGCCGATGCCGATGTGAGTTGCCCAGACGGTGGCAGCATCTCGTCCGAGCTGAGAGATCGTCGTGTAGCCCTGACGATCCATGACTCGGATCAGGCTTCTGAGCGCGACGACGTCGATAAGCGATCGCTGCGCGACACGAATGTTTGCGAGGTCCGCCGAGAGGTCGCGCAGATCCGGCAAACCCATCCGAAGAAAATGACCGAGCGGAAACCGCCCGACGGCAACCTGGTTCACCGCAGTCCCCCCTTGCATCGATTGTTTAGTGCCGGCGCTCCGGCACCTCGTGCCTGGCTCAAGAGTACGCGCTCAGAGTCGTCGAGCCGGGGCATGGGCGCGCCCTTAGGCGATGCGTCGTTGCCAACGCCCCCGTTCCCCGGCTCGACCACCCTCACGCATCAACCGTGCCGGAAAGTAGTTAGAGGGGCCGTCTACCCGTGGCTCGCTCGGGCCGACGCGTCGCTCACGCGTCCGAGCGCGCGCTCCCGCCGAGGCCGAACCGCCGCTTCCAGGTAGTCCAGCTCAGGTTGCTCGACTTCTCTGGCTTAGTCAGCCGAACGCCGACCTTGTCGGTCAACTCGTCTTGGGTGCGCTCAGCGGATTTCGGGACCTCGTGGGATCCTTCGGTCGGACTCATGCTTGCTCCTCTCGCAATCGAGGCGAGCGGGCCCGGATGGGCTCTCTCGGCACTCAGGCCCGGTGTGGGAGTCGGAGAGGAAGTTCGGAGCCTCGACGGCTTCCGCGCTAGGTCTACGCGCTCGACCATTGTACCTGCGAATTTGTATCCACGATCACAAAAGAACGTCGGATGCGAGCCGCGATCCGGAGTCAATCGGGCCGCGACCTGGCGGCTACACTACGACCTCGCCGGGCGCATTCGTCTAGTGGCCTAGGACACCGCCCTCTCACGGCGGCGGCACGGGTTCGAATCCCGTATGCGCCTTTCACTGTTACAAGCTGAGCCGGTTTTGGCTCAACCATGCGAGTCATTTGTGACAGCGGTGTCGGAAATGCGCACCTGGTGCTACCCCCGGTGCTACCTCGGGAAATCGCCTAGCGTGGCAACGTGAGCCGCTCGAGCTCAGCCCGCGCGTGCCGTACGTGTGGTCGCAGCGAACTCAGCGAGATCCCGACCTCGGCAGCGGTCTCTTTCTGCGAGTAGCCATCGGCGATCCGCGTCCCGATCTGCCGAAGCGTCGCCGCTGTTCTCGGCGAGAGTCTCTGCCAGGGAATCTCGCTCGTCGAGACTGACAAGCTCGACCCGTGGCCGTTCGTAGGTCCGGTTCTTGAACTTCCAGACCCGCCGGCCACCGCGAGCACGCTGCCAGTCGACGACCCGACGCCGAAGGATTCTCGTGGCATAGGTCGAGAAGCTCGGGTTGATCGGGTCGAAGTCTCGGCTGAGCTCCCAGGCCGTCTCGACGAGGTAGGCCTCGAGGTCTTCGCGGTCGTGGTAGCTGAGGACGAGCCCGGAGCGCGCGATGACCCAAGCGGCGAGCGCGTGGGCGTCGCGGACGTCGTGCAGCTCGAGTCGGTCTTGCACAAGCGCCATCGAGGATAGCGCGAGCGGTTGCCGACGCTGAAAACAGTTTCGCTGTAGCCGAGTAACAGAGCATGCAGAACGCAACGCACGTAAACCAGACAGAGGAGCGCGTCGTCGCGGCTCGCGTTCCGGTCGAGGTTGCCGAGCGGCTCGCGCGACTGGCCGCTGCCGGCGACAGGAGCATCAGCGGCGAGATTCGTCGCGCACTCCGTGAGCACATCGAAGCCGAAGGAAGCGAGACGCGATGAGATGGGAGACCGCCGCCAGCGCGACCGATCGGCCGCGGCGGACGATGGCTCCGGAAGTGCCGCAGCCTTGCCCCTGATCCTCTGCCTGCACTGTAAGGCCCACGTCCCCCGGCCTCATGTCTGCCCGCTAGCAGAGGAGCGACACTCGGCCCAGCGCCAGGCGCGCCGCGTCCGGAACAGCGCCAAGTGGCAGAAGGCCCGGGCCTCGGCACGGAAGCGAGACGGCGAGCGCTGCCGGCGCTGCGGCTCGAGCGAGCGGCTCGAGGTTCACCACATCACCCCGCTCTCTCGCGGCGGCGAACGCTATGCGCTCGAGAACTTGCTCACGCTTTGCGGCTCCTGCCATTCGCGGGTAGAGGGTGGGGGGAGGGGTATCGTCGAGAAAGACAACGGCGGCCACACCGCTCGGGTGACATTCCCGCACACTTGCCCACAACGACTTCATGGTTGCCCCACGCGATCGCTCTAACCAGAGAGTCAGTGGACTTTTTCAGAGACAAGGCAACCAAAAGGAGCCCAGTGATGAGGAAACTCGTCTTTATCTGCCTGACGGCGGTTCTCGTGATCCCCGCCTGGGCCGTCGCAAGCACGCCGCCGAGCCCATCCGACCACGCCGCTGGCGTGAAGCAGTGCTCGACGGATCGCAATGGCATGGGAGCGGCTGCCTTCAAGCTGCTCTACGGCACGAACGCCAACCGCTCGAACGCTTTCGGCAAGTGCGTCTCAAAGCTCGCCAAGCAGAACGCGCAGAACCGCTCGAACGCCGCGTCGACATGCCGCACAGAGCAGCAGGCCGATCCGGCGGCATTCGCCACCAAGTACGGTAAGGGCAAGAAGCACGCCAACGCTTTCGGCAATTGCGTCTCCCAGACCGCCAAGGCCGCCGCGGCCGCCCAGCAGCAGGCGAGGGTGAACGCGGCCAAGGACTGTATGACCGAGCGGAAAGCTGATCCAGCAGCCTTCAAGACCAAGTACGGGACGAACAAGAACAAGCGAAACGCCTTCGGCAAGTGCGTCTCGGGCAAGGTCAAGCACTCGAGCCCGTAGCGCCTCGCTTCAAGACGACGGTGTGGGCGGTTGGCCGTCCTCACCGTCGGGGGGAAGGTCGGTCGGCGGGCTGCACGTACTGCGGATTCGTGCAGCTCGCCGACTGGCGGACCGAAGTCGCTAGGCCCGGGGATGCCAACGAGGGGGGGTGGCGCAGACTCTTCGCGCCATGACCAGGAGGCGACGAGGCGACGAGCCCGCCTCAGAAGTTCGCGCTCTTTCCGAGGATTTCCCCGAACGTACCCCATTTGAGTGATCCCACACCGGGGCCACGCGTCGTAAAGTCGCCGGGACGCGCCGCTTGCCAGTCCAAGCGATGCGCGTGCGGCTCCACAAGCCAACGGTTTTCCACAGTTTCCACACCGAGGTGGGGAGTGAATTCTGCACCGAGCCATGCGGCGGCATCGCCGTCGTCGCCTGAGCCTGAGCTTCCAGGCGAATTCGTGTCCGAGGACCTACGGGCCGACTGCGCCCGCTTCCTGAGCGAACAGCGGCGACTGATCGGGTTCCGCCGTGACCTGGCGCCAGAGAGCGCGGCATGGGTGCCGGGTCGCATGAGTGATTCAGCCTGCCCGGATGTGCCCGCGGAAGGCCGGGGCGGGCCGGGGAGGCCCTGACGGGAAGCAGATCCTCTTATCCGCCCGGCCGAGGCGCAAGTTTTCACTCTAGGCAGGCGAGGTAACCGCGCCTCATCGCTATTTGTAGCCATGTGCCGGAGGAGTAGAGTTTTGGCAGAGCGGAGATGTCGGCCGAAAGGGACACAGCACTGATCGCTAGCCAGCTGGCAGACCTCACCGCGACGGTCGAAAAGTTGGCGGAACAGCTGAAGGGGTTTAGCGACCGTGCTGACGACGCGAAAGAGCGCGCGGACACCCAGCAAGAGCGCATTGACCTGGCGGCGCGCGAACTAACCGAAGTGAGTGACCGTCTTCAAGCTGCGGCGAACGCTCTCCGAGAGACAATCTGAGCCGCTTGTCGGGGTGGTCGAGCCGGTAAGGCGTTCGGCTCTTTGGGCGGTGCCGAGCCCCTCGGCCCTTACGCCCTAACTAATCCGGACGGTCGACGCCTAAGACTGGTCGCCGGGGATAACCGGGGGTGTTGGCGTCGAACACGTCGCCCAGTCGCGCCCATGCCCCGGCCGCAATCGGCGCGACTACGACAGGCGGCCGGTTTGTTTACGCCTCGCGGAAGGACATTCCCTCAGCTTCCAGCCGAGCCTTTTGGTCGGGCGGAACCGGGGTGTGACACCGTCCGGGGATGTACCAGCGGAAGGCGCTACCCAAGGCGCTGCGTCGGCAGATGCACTCGGTTGGGCAGCCGCAGCGCCGGTTGCGTGGATTGTGGATTCGCTGGACGAGACTGCGTGTCACTCTGGCAGCGTAGCGCGGCCTTCCCCGCACCGGCCCATGCGTCGTTGCGGTCTCTCTGGACGTTTGGCGGGCGCAAACGGCGCGCTGAACGCGCATAACCCGTTGGGGCGGTTGGAGCTGCGGCGCTGACCGCCTCGACATCTCAAGGCCGAACTAGGCGACCGGCGAGCGCGGGCAGAAGAACGCGAGTTGCCGCTCCTCGCTTCCTCGTCAATCCGGGCGTCAGGAATGGTCAACGTTGCTCGTGTCCCGCGGCTCGCGGCGGGGCCACCAAGCGGGCGGCTTAAGCGGCGGCATGTCGTCAGAGGTCTTAGCCGTCCAGATTCTGTAGAGCGCAAGAATCCCCCAACCCACGAGGATCATGAGGGCGACGACGCCGATCAGGCCGAAGACGATGAGCAAACCGGCCATTCGATTCTCTCCGAGGGTACCGGAAGTCTGACGGCACGCCACTCCGCAGGCGTCTCTATCAGACGGCCTTCGATACGCTGGCCTTGCCGTCCGGCCCCAGGCGGAAACGGAGGATCGGATGGCAGGGTTTCTTTTCAGGCTCGAGACGGTCGACGGGCGATCGCGCCGAGCCGCCGAGGCTCGAGGCCGCAGTCCCGAACTGGAGCGCGGGCGACACGATCCACCTGGGCACAAGGCGCTGCGCGTAGTCGGCGTTCGAGACGACGACGCCGATCAGCCGCCGGTGCTAGTGGTCGAGGACGTGGCCGAATGAGCCACCAAGCCTCGGGCCGAGCGACGTTTTGCCGCGCTCACGACCCCGAGTTCCGCAGCGGCGGAACCCAGGGCCACGTCCATCCAGCCGCGGCACTCATGGCACGCGCTCGAACACCGGTTCCTCATGTCTGCGCACTCGTCCGCAAGCCGGATCCGTTGCGTCCCCTAATTGACTCGGAATCGCAAAAGCAGCTCGCTACGCGACGGGTCGTCCTTGCTTCCCCCCGCTCCGACCACCGACCTCGTCCGAGGCGGTTTCACCCGTATCCACGCTCGCCCCCGTGCTGTCTTCAACCGATTCGGGCTCGAGGGTCTCCATCTTCGCCTCGCCGCCCTCCCGGGCGGCGGCCCCTTTTGCCAGTTCGACGAGTCCACTGGCGGTCACCCTGATGTCGTCGAGGAGCTCACCCCGTTCCTTCCAGACCCCCTCGGTGTCGGCCTGCAGCTCGCGCATCCGTACCTCCGCCTGTTTCCGGCGCTCCGTCAACTCTTCCTCTAGCTGTTGACGGTGCTCCTTCGCCTTCGCATCTGACTGGGCGGCGGTGTTCTCCGCCTCGAGGCGCGAGCGGGTCAGGATGTCTTCCGCTTCGGTTCTCGCGTCGGCCATCAGCTTCTCCGCATCCGCCTTGAGGCCGTCCGCCTCGGCGCTCACGTTCACCAGGAGCTCCGCGGCTTTGGCTTTGGCGCCGGAAAAGATCTCTTCCGCTTCTTGGCGCGCGCTCTCCGTGATCTGCTCCCCGGTCTCGCGCGCTTGTTGCAGAAGACCGCTGACCTGCTGCTCGGTCTGCTTGAGGGCGTGCGTGACCGCCGCCCGCGGAGAGGCACTCATCTTGAGCTCAGCGATCACCCGAGAGACGCGTTTGACGTAGGCATCAACGGCCCGGCGCTCGTAGCCGCGGACCGCATGCGGGAAGGAGACGTCGAGGACGTCTGCGGGTACGTAGTCGCGGAGATCTTCGAAGCCGCGCTCCGTGGGTTCGGTGGACGAGAGCTTGGCCTCGCTGGCGACCGGCTCGGATGACTCGCCCTCGACCACGGTCGGAGTATGCCGAACATGTTTCGAACATGTCGGTCCCCCGGGAGCGCCCCGTGACAACGAGCGCGATTCAAGGCAGAGCTGTGGTGACGGTGCCCGTGGCTGTGGCTGAAGCACTTCCCGAGGCGATCATGAGCAGCGGACTCATCGCAAGAGCGAGCGCGGCCAGGAGAACCACCAGCCAGTCATTCGGGAGAGAGACCAGTTGCCAGCGAAGGAAACCTCGAGCCGTTGGTTGCCTAGCTAGGGACCTGCCCGGGCCGGTGTTCGGGAATGTCCCTTGCCGCTTCCACCGCATGCCGTGCAGCTCAGCAAGCCCGACTGAGCACGAATCCATGAGTAGCCAGCGGCCGAGCACACACGAAACGTATGCGCGGCCGGTGCCGAATGTGCGGGCGAGCGGGTTTGGGCGACGCGATCTCGAGCGAGTCGAAGTTGGTGTGCCGGCGACGGCGAACACGTGCTGCGAGCCGTTGTGGTTGCACCAACCAATGCGATCGCAACCCTTTCGCTCCGGGCGTCGGGCTGCAGCGTGATCGAGCCATAGCTTCTCCGACAAGCGCTCGCTCGCTACCTGGTCGGACCAACTACAAAGGAGTCGCGAACCGGACGGGAAATGGGTCCCGTCCATGCGCCGCTTCGCACTTGTGGCCGCGCTCCTCGCGTTCGCGCTCCTCGCCGCAGAAGCGCGCGCGGCTTCCTCCCCGAGAGTCGCAGCGCTGCAGGTCGCACTCTTCCAGAGCGGCTACTATCACGGCGCCTTCGACGGGATCGCAGGACCGGTCACCCGCCGGTCGACGATGCACTTCCAGCGCCGGCACCACCTGACACCAGACGGAATCGCGGGACCGCACACGCGGCGGACGCTCGGGCGCTGGGCACGGCACGAGCTCGGCGGGCGGCCGCTGCAGCGCGGCGACCGCGGCTGGGACGTCGCCGAGCTCCAGTTCCTGCTTCGCCGCAACGGAATCGTCGTCTCGCTCGACGGGATTTTCGGCCCCGCGACCGAAGCGGCGGTGATCGGTTCCCAGCGTGGCGCCGGCCTGGCGGTCGACGGGGTCGTCGGCGCGCAGACGCTCGCGGTGATCCGCGCCAGACACGGTCGGCTCACGCGCCCGGCCACGCACGCGAGCATCCGGGCGCAGATCGGCCATTGGTCGCGCCATTACGGAGTCGACGCCGACCTCGCCTGCGCGCTCGCCTGGATGGAATCGGGCCACCAGGCGAACCTGACGTCTCCGGCCGGCGCGTGGGGCGTCTTCCAGATCACCCCACCCACCTGGCAGTTCGTTGAGCAGGTCCTCGCCGGCCGCAGCTACCCGCACGACGTCGTCGGGAACGTCCGCGTCGGCCTCGTCTTCCTCCGCTACGTGCTGCGCACCTTCGGCGACACGCGAAAGGCGCTCGCGGCGTGGTACACCGGGGTCAGGCGAGTGGAACGCCACGGGATCGGGCCGCGCGGCCGGTGGTTCGCCGACACGGTGCTCGCGATACGCATCCACTGCTGAGCTCACGGCGGAGGTCTTCGTCAGATCAGACCGGGACGGCGGTGACCACGATGTTGTCGAGGTAGTGCTTGGTCGTCGAGTCGAATCGGCCGCCGCAGGTGACAAGCACGAGCCTCGGCGGTCCGCGTCGATCGAAGACGGTCAGCGGCAAGGCCGTCTTCGGATAACTCTCCACCGTGACGACCCGATACACGTGGTCGGAGCCGTCGGCGGTGCTGACGTGGATCCGCTCGCCGCGCCGCGCGCTCGGGAGCCGGAAGAAGGCGCCTGGTCCCGCGGTGGCGAAGTCGTAGTGCCCTGCGATGAGGATCGCGCCCGAGTCTGCCGTCGGCGCCATTCCGTCTCGCCACCAGCCCAGCCGCCGGATGTTCGCGGGCATGCCAAGGGCGCCCTGCTGGGTGTCGATGACCTCGGGCACGATCGCTGCCTTGATGCCTAGCGCCGGGGCTCTGAGCAAGACAGGGACCCGACCGCCCCGAGCCGTCGAGCGAGCATCCGCTGTCGAGTCGCCTCTCCCGGTCGAGATGAAAGGCGTGCTGAGGGTCGTCTCGGACGGGTCGCCACACGGCGTCTGTGTGCCCGCGACGACCGCCGGGCCGACAAGGCGCTGCCGGTACGTGTAGAAGCCTGCCCTCACTACCTGCACCGGCGGTGTAGTGAACTCGGCCGCAGTTGTATTCATCCGGCGCCGCCAGTACGGAGAACCCGTGCAGGTCATCGCGCTCCTCGATGGGAACGGCCCGAAGAGCTCGACCTCGATCGAAGCGGTGCTCCCGGCGAGGCCCGCGACGTGCACGCGGTCGAAGATCGTGCCCCCTGCCCTCACGATGCGGCTCGAGACGAGGCTGGTCGCGACCGGATGCGCGAGTCGGGACACATGGGCGGAAACCTGCTCGTTGGTCGGTACAACCAGCCGCTGTCCGTTCGGCGCAGCCCTGGCGGTCGAGGGGGCGAAGATCGTCGGTCGGCTCGAAGCGAGCGCCCGGCTGGTGATCCGGAGCTGCACGTGCACGGCCGTCGGCCTGAGGATGATCACCGCCCTGCCCCGCCCGTCCGTACGCGCGCGTGACGGCACCTTTGCGCCGCGTGCTGAGACCGAGAGCGTCGCATCGGGTAGCGCATGACCGCTTGCGGAGCGGATCAAGACCGCAGCCCTCGTCGGGTGGTTCACGACCAACCTCTTCGGAAGCCGGGTCTCGACTCTGTAGGGCCCGTGATAGCGGGCCGCGGCGAGAGCAATCGAGCGGAAGCGCACGGCGACGTTCGCGGGCATCGCGCCGAGATCGAGTTCTCCTGGACGCGCCGTGCCCATCAGCGAATGGACGTAGAGCATCGTCGCGGCTTGCTGGTTCGGGTTCATGCTTCGTCCAAACGCCCACAGTGCGTAGGCGATCCTCCGCTGCCTCTCGCGACTGATGATCGCCCCGTTGCGGTTACGTAGGACGGTCGAGGAGACCTCGCGATACCGAAACGCCGGCGAGGCGTACCAGAAGCGCAGATCGATGCAGAAGGCGTGTCGGTGACCTTCCACGGCGCCGCGGAAGTCACCGAACCAGCGTATGCCGTACCGGGTAAGGCGATAGAAACCGACGCCGGCCGTCCCGCACGTGTCGCGCCCCGAACGCGCACACGGATCGTTCGGATTCGGCGGCTTCGCAGCGTGCGGTGCGGACGACGTGGTTAGAAGGGCGACGATGCAAGCGAATACCGTTGTCGCCGGCCACCAGCGCATCGTTTCAACTTCGCGGATAGCGACGCATTCCCTCCTCTCTCGACATCATGCGGGGCGAGCGGCGGGATGCGCTCGAGGTCGTGCTCGCGGATGAGCCAGAGTGGACCGGCCGACTCAGAGCGGTCGAGCTCGAGTTAGAGGTCACTGCGAACTAGCCCGGCGGGGGGATTGGGGTCGCCGAGGCCTGCCTGCCGTCACATCTCCCGCCAGTCATTCGGGAGAAAAACCACCACGCCGAGGACACCGAGCCGATCGTGCCGCTGGTCGCCTAACGAGCCGTTCTACTTGTGCTGCGGCTTCGGTACGCACGTCGTCGCCGAGGGCGAGCTCGATTACGCCGAGCTAATGTGATGACCCCCGGAAAATTGGCTTCGAAACGTCTCAACCAAAAGAGACGCTTCTGCTTGCCACGCACGTAACTTAGCCGCCCTTGAACACGATCGCGCATCATGCGATGATTCTTCGAGCGGCTGATGCGGTTTCGTACGTTCACCGCGGTTCTCATGGCCGGAGTAGCGATCGCTCTGACGATTGCACCTGCGACTTCGGCCCTCACCATCCGTCAAAGCAACGGACGGCCCGGCAGAGTAGTGATGGCTGCCATACAAGGAGTGGCTACCAACGATGTGGCTCCGCAGATCGTCAATCCACTCTTCAAGACAGGAGGCATCTACCGGTCGCCGGCCTCCCGTGCTGCCCAGAGAATCTGCATCCGCTTCCGGATATGGTCGTCAGACCCCACGGCCACGACCTGGAGCGTCGTCTCGACCTGGCGATCAGACTGCGCGTGGGCAAAGCGCGGGCGACGGATGCGCCCTCGTGCCCACAGCGCGCAGGTCGAGGCGCTCAAGCGATACCGGGTGACAGCGGTGATCACCTGGCGCACACGGAAGCGTTTCCTCGCCAGCGAGGTCTTGGATTACGACCAGACGGGCGACTACTACTGCGCGAGCAATCGCTGCTCGGTCCAGCAGCAGGCTGGCGACGGCCGGGCCTTCCTCTATTTCATCAATTGACTGGATGCGGCGGTCGCGGCGTCGTTTGAATGGAAGTGGCCTAGAGAGCCGTGGAACTGCGCCGCAAACCGCTCGGAGACGCCCGCACGGTGCTACCCCCGGTGCTACCCCAGCGCTGTAAACACGCCGATTTGCAGGGGCGTTCGAATCCCGTATGCGCCTCTCTGGCTTTCCGCCTAGGTCGATGTCCAGCGCGGGAGCGATCGTCGCCACAGTCGCGCGAGAAGGTACGTAGGCACCAGCCAGACCAGGAGGAATGCGACAACCTCGACGGCGGTCACTTCGTGGATCAGGAGCGTCAGACCGAAGACGACGAACAGCGCAAAGCTGAATGCGAACCACGTCCAGGTAAGCAGAAGCAGAGCCACACCGCGAACGGTCGCACGCACCATCGAGCGGCCCCTCGAATCGGGCAATTCGGTCAAGGAGCGGCGAAGCGCCACGCGGGAACGCGCCCGGAGCGCGAGCTCGACGCGTTCGTCGAGCTCGTCCAGCGTCAGCCGACCGGCCGCAAAGTGGTCGCGGAGCGACACGACGGCACGGTCTCGATCTGCATCACCAACCAGACCCACGCCAGGATCGTACCGGGTGGGAGCGCGCGTTCACGCCGCGGCGGATCGCGTCACGTTCGCCTAGACCGGTAGAACTCGGGCATGGCGATGTTCCTGGTGACGGTTCTCCAGACCGGCCCGGAGTTCGACGCCACCCGGCCGCTCGAAGAACAGTCCGGCTGGGAGGAGCACGCGGCGTTCATGGACGGCCTCGTGGACGACGGCTTCATCATCCTCGGCGGGCCGCTCGCCACCCCGCGCCGCGTCGCCCACGCAGTCGAGGCGGAGTCGGAGGAGGCTGTCCGGGCCACGTTCGCGCGCGACCCGTGGAGCGAGACGCACCTCGTGGTCGACGAGATCGAGCCCTGGACGATCCGGCTCGACGGGCGCGCCTAGCTCCAGTTCGCCGAGGCAGCTGCCGATGGACTCGGCGTGTACGCGCTGATTCCGGTCGCCGGCTTCGTCTTCGGCGTGGTCCTCGGCCGCTGGTGGAGCCTGGTCGCGGTCGTCCCGCTCTGGGCGTGGATCATGGCGACCAGCGAGATCGACGGCCACGTGACCCTCTGGGTCGCGTCGGTGCTGTCTGTCCTGCTCGCCTGCGCGATCGCGGCCGGCGTCGCCCTGCGGCGACTCGACCAGCGACGCAGACTACGCGCCTAGCTCGCTGAGGAGCGGGCCCGTGTCGAGCGGGTCGTAGCCGATCCGGCCGGCGATCTCCTCGCTGGACGGCCTCGTGCCCTCGGCGAAGAGCGCGCGCAGGCGGTCGCCGGTCTCCTTGCTCGACCACCAGTCGCCGCCGACCTCGCGCTCGAGGTACGAGCGCAGCTGCGCGGCGCGAATCCAGGCCCGGAGGTAGTCGGCCGAGTAGAAGCCTGCGTCCATGTCCGCGAGGAAGCCGTCAGAGCGGTAGCGGACGCCGGTCGCCTCGGTCAGCCGGCTCGCGTACCCGTCGTTCGTGCCGCCGTCGTCGGCGAAGCGGCCCCAGAAGTCGAGCTCGAACTGGAGCTTGGCCGCGTAGCGGCGGAACAGCAGCGCCTCCATAAAGACCGTCGCGCTCGCGTTCTGGGCGGCGTCCTCGTCCGAGAGACCGAAGTAGCGCGCGTGCCACTCGGGCTGCCGCGAGATCCCCTCGACGATGTACGAGTAGATCTCCGTCAGCGCGTGGTCGCGCGAGATGTTGCGAAACGTGTACGGCAAGTTCGGGTCGCAGCCGGCGTAGTGCAGGGCGTGACCGGCCTCGTGCAGGAACGCCTGGTAGTCGTGAAGCCCTCCCTGCGCGCGCGTGATCAGATGCACGACGCGCGGTGGGTCGGACGGGATCACGCACGCCCGCGGCGACTTCTGCGGCCGGTCGTCGAGGTCGAGCTTGATGTTCGGCTCCGACTCGAGGTCGAAGCCCAGGCGCGCGAGCGTGTCCATGCAGACCGGGACGGCCTTGTCCTTCGAGTAGATGCTCTCGAGCGGCGACAGCCTGCGCACGTAGGCGACGTGGTACGAGTTCGGCAGCGTCTCGCGCTCCGGGCCGAGCAGTCGGTCGAACCACTCCTCGCGAAGCCTCGAGTAGACGTCCTCGGCCGCCGCGCTCGCCCTGGCCAGCGCGGCCTCGAGGTCGCGGATCGAGATGCCCTTCTCCTCCTCGGTGCGGGCGATCGGATCGTCGACCCCGCTGATCTCGGCCTCGAGCGCTTCTCCGGCCCGGAGGACCTCGAGCCGCTCGTCGTTGAAGGTTGCCGAGGCGTCGCCGGCGAGCTTGCCGAGCTCGTCGCGGTCGGCGTAGGAGGTGAGCACAGCCAGCTGGGCCTGGGCGCTTCGCAGCGGCAGCTCCTCGCCCTGGAACTCGACCCGCGCGGCGAGGACAGCGTTCTCGAGAGCGTCCTCCCGCTCGGCCAGCTCCGCGGTGATCAGGCCCGCCTCGCAGGTCTTGCGCAGGCGGTAGAGCCGCTCGCGCTCGCCCGCGTCGGTCGCCTCGCCCTCGGCGTCGCGCAGCGTCTGAAGCTGCTGCCGCGTGAAGAGGTCGGTGTAGCGCGCCACGATCTCGGCCCGCTCGGACACCTCTTTCTCGCCCACGCGCACGGCGCGGCCCTCCTCGGACCGCTCGAACAGGTAGCGCTGGAGGCGCGACTCGTACTCGGCTGGGCGCAGGACTTCGGTGACGCTCACAGGCGCGCCAATCTACCGAAAGCCGGCGCCGATGCGGGCGAGCGTTTCGTCCTTGCCGAGGAGCTCGATGCTCTCGAAGAGGCCCGGCGACACCGTCGAGCCCGTCACCGCCAGACGGATCGGCTGGAAGGCCTCCCTCGGCTTCAGCTCCAGCCGCTCGGCAAGCCCGCGCAGGGCGACCTCGATCCCGTCCGACTCGAACGGCTCCACGTCCGCGAGCGCCTCCGCCGCGGCCGGGAGAACGGCGCCGTCGCCGGCCAGCGTTGCGTCGAGCTCGACCGGCCCGAAGAGGAACCCCGCGAACTGCGGGAACTCGCCGAGCGTCGCGATCTTCTCCTGGACGAGCGGCGCCGAGCGGCGGATCAGCTCCTCGTCCCAGTCATATCCCTGCTCGCGCAGGTACGCGACGAGCCGGTCGGCGTACTCCTCGGGCGGGAGCGCCCGCAGGTAGACGCCGTTCATGTACGTGAGCTTGTCGTAGTCAAAGACGGCCGCGCTCTTGCCGACCCGCTCGAGCGTGAACCGCTCGACGAGCTCGTCCCGGCTCATGATCTCCGTCCGGTCGTCGTAGCTCCAGCCGAGCAGCGCCATGAAGTTGACGAACGCCTCGGGGATGCAGCCCTGCGCGCGGAAGTCCTCGACGGTGATCGCCCCGTGGCGCTTCGAGAGCTTGCGCCCGTCAGGGCCGTTCATGAGCGGTACGTGTGCGTAGACGGGCACGTCGGCCTCCAGCGCGCCGAGGATCTGCAGCTGCTTGGGCGTGTTCGAGACGTGGTCCTGGCCGCGGATCACGTGCGTGATTCCGTCGAGCATGTCCTCGAGCGGCGAGACGAAGTTGTAGGTCGGCCGCCCGTCCGAGCGGACGAGCACGAGGTCCTCGAGCTTCTCGCTCGGGTACTCGATCCGGCCGAGCACGACGTCCTCCCAAGCCGTGATCCCCTCGTCGGGCATCCGGAAGCGGATCGCGCCCTCGTCCTTGTAGGCCTTGCCCTCGTCGACCAGGCGGCGCGCTACCTCCTGCGCCTGCTCCATCCGATCCATCTGGAACGTGACCTCGCCGTCGAGGTCGAGCCCGAGCCACGAGATCGTCTCCCGGATCTGCTCGACCGAGGCGGCCACCTCGCGGCTCGTGTCGGTGTTCTCGATCCGCAGCCGGAACTCACCGCCCTCGTGCCGCGCGAAGAGCCAGTTGAACAGCGCCGTGTGGGCGCCGCCGACGTGGAGGTATCCGGTTGGACTGGGCGCGAATCGGACACGAACGCTCACGCCGTTAGCGTACTGGCGTGGCCGAGCGGATCCTCAGCCAGCGGGAGCTGAATCGCGCGACGCTCGCGCGGCAGCTGCTGCTGAAACGTGCACGGCATCCGGTCGTGCAGGCGGTCGAGCGGGTCGCGGGCCTGCAGGCGCAGCTCGGGTCAACGCCCTACGTCGGGCTCTGGACGCGACTCGACGGCTTCAAGCGCTCGACTCTCGAGCGAGCGCTGATGCGCAGAGCGGTCTCGCGTGGCGTGCTGATGCGCGGCACCGTCCACGTCGTCTCGACGCCGGACTACGGCATGTTCAGCTCGGCGCTCGACATCACGTCGCCGGGTTGGGTGACGCGCGAAATCGAAGACGTCGCGACGCTGGTGGCTCCCTCGCTCCGGGAGTACGCTTCCCAGCCGCGAACTCGAGCCGATGTATTCGAGTGGCTCGAGCGCGAGCACGGCATCGTCACGGACGGGTCGAACGGGATCTGGTACGCGATGCGGCTCGAGGCGCGGATCGGTCACGCGCCCGAGGCGAGTCTCTGGGGGGTCCCGCCTCAGGGAGTGACGTTCGCGACCGTCGACTGCGAGCACCCGGATGGGGACACCGTTCGAGCGGAGTTCATCCGCCGTTACCTCGCCGCGTTCGGGCCTGCGACCCGCGCCGAGATCTCGGGCTGGTCCGGCATGAAGGTCGGCGACTTCGCGGACGACCTCGACGGACTCCGCCGCCTGCGCGACGACCGCGGCCGCGAGCTGCTCGACCTTCCCCGAGCGCCGCTGCCTGCTGCCGACACGCCCGCACCGGTGCGCTTCCTGCCCAAGTTCGACAACGTCCTGATCGATCGCGAGCGCGTGCTTCCCGAGGAGTACCGAAAAGTCGTGGTGCGGAAAAACGCGGACGTGCAGCCGACGTTCATCGTCGACGGGCTGGTAGCCGGCGTCTGGCGGGTCGAGCGCAAGCGCGTCGTGACGGAGCCGTTCGCACCGCTGCCGCGAACGGTCCGCCACGAGCTCGACGACGAAGCGGCGCGACTCGAAGCCTGGCTGCTGAGCTAGCGTCCGGGACATGCTGCTCGGCGCTCACTGCTCCGGCGGGATCACGAAGGCGCTCGACCGCGCGGCCGAGCTCGAGATCGACTCGGTCCAGCTCTTCGTCCAGAGCCCCCGCGCCTGGCGCTTTCCCGAGCACGACCCGGCCGACCTCGCGGCCTTCCGCGAGCGCCGCGCCGAGCTCGGGATCGGCGGCGTCCTCGTCCACGCGCTCTACCTCGTCAACCTCGCGAGCCCGAAGGCCGACTTCTACGAGAAGAGCGTCACGACCCTGTGCTCGACCGTCGACGCCGCGTGTGCGATCGAGGCCGAGGCCGTCGTCTTCCACGTGGGCTCGCACCTCGGCGCCGGGTTCGAGGCCGCGGTCGAGCGGGTCGCGCCGGCCCTGGCACAGGCGCTCGAACACTGCAACGAGACGACCTGGCTCTGCATGGAGGACACGGCAGGCGCGGGCGGGACGATCGGCCGCTCGCTCGAGGAGCTGGCCGCGCTCTACGAGGCTCTCGACGCCCACCCGCGGCTCGGCATCTGCCTCGACTCGTGCCACCTCTACGCATCCGGCTACGACATCACGGACCGCAAGCGAGCTCGACAAGCTGCTGAAGGATCTCGACGGCGAGATCGGCCTCGACCGGCTCCGCTGCCTGCACGTCAACGATTCGAAAGCACCGCTCGGCTCGAATCGCGACCGGCACGACAACATCGGCGACGGCCTCATGGGCGAGAAGCTCGGCGTCTTCGTCGGCCATCCCAAGCTTCAAGGGCTCCCCGCGGTGATGGAGGTTCCCGGGCGCGAGGGCAAAGGCCCGGACGCGGAGCAGGTACGGAAGCTGAGGGAGCTACACGCGGGAGCTACGAAGCGATCCGCGCGAAAACCCGGAACGAGGGCTCGCCGACCGGCAGCTCGTGGAACTCGGGGTTGACGCACCCGAGCTCGTCGATCCGACTCTCGTAACAGGCCTCCACCTCGACCTGGCACAGCGGGAGTGGCGGGTTCATCACCTTGACCGCCCCGAAACCGCCGCGCCGCGCCTCGGCTTCACTGAGGAGGTCGAAGTCGATCTCGACCTCGAAGACGTTCTGCATGCACCCGATGTAGGTGTGGCCGAACTCCTCGTAGGAGTAGAGGAACGGGCAGCCGCGCCCCGCGCATGCCGCCGGATAGACGACCTTGTCGCAGTGAACTTCGCAGCGGCGGCACTCGACTTCGTCATGCGGGCGCAGGGGCAGCTGGCTCCGCGTGGCCGCCTGCTCGCGTGTCCGCATAGATGGATTGTGGGCGCAGAAACCCGCGCTGCGCAAGACTTGACAAGTTGCGAATTCCCGGGTAAGGCCGAAGCGGATTCAGGCCCGGACGAGGCGATCGGCGACGTTCAGGACGTCCATCATCGTGAACGCTTGGTGGTCCGGCTCCCGGCCTTCGGGGTGCTCGTCGGCGCGGAACCAGACCGCCTGAACCGTCGTCATCCCGAGCTCCCCGGAGCCGCGCACGTCCTCGTAGAGGCGGTCGCCGACGAACATGGTTCGGCTGGGCTCGACATCGAGGGCGTCGAGTGCGCGCTCGAAGATCTCCGGGTGCGGCTTTCGCTTGCCGACCTCGGACGAGAAGACGGCGAAGTCGAGCCGCTCGGCCAGTCCCAGCTGCTCCAGGTCGCGATGGAGAAGCCAGCCAGGATCGAACGCGTTCGAGACGAGCCCGAGCTTGAGGCCGCGGTCCCTGAGCGCTTCGAGCAAGGCGTGCGTGTCGCGCGCGAGCACGCGCGCCGGATCCCAGGCCGCGTGCTCGGCCTCGAGAAAGCGGCCCAACTGCTCCTCGTCGACGAAGACCCCGGCGTCCTCGAGCGCCTCCCGGACGAACCCCGGGTAATCGATCTCGTCGAGCGTTCCCTCGAAGAGAGCCGTAATCGCGGCGAACCGTGCTTCCGGGTCGACGAAGGCGTCGTCCTCGGCCAGCCGCTCGGCCCCGATCGCCTTGAGGCCCGCACGCTGGCCTGCCGCGATCAGCTCCATGTCCCAGGCGAACTCCATCAGCGTGTCGCCCCAGTCGAAGAGAACGGCCTCCAGCACGGGTCGCTAGGGTAGCGGCGTGGGCCGGAAGCTCCTCTGGGCGTCGCTGGTTCTGGCCCCCATCACGTTCCTGTTGCGGTACGTCTTCGACGCGGGCGACACGACGCTCTTCCTGGTGGCGGCGGCGGCGCTGGTTCCGCTGGCGTGGTTGATCGGCGAGGCGACCGAGCACGCCGGAGAGCACACCGGGCCGGGCATCGGCGGCTTCCTGAACGCGAGCTTCGGCAACGCGCCCGAGCTGATCATCGCGGTGTTCGCGGTGGGTCAAGGCCTGCCGAATGTCGTGCGCGGCTCGCTCGCGGGGAGCGTCGTCTCGAACCTGCTCCTCGTGCTCGGCCTCGCGGTCGCCCTCGGCCCCGGTCGCGACCGTTTGATCGACCGGCGCTCGCTGATGGGGCAGCTCGCGCTCGTCTTCCTCGCGATCGCGCTCTTTCTCGTGCCCTCGATACCCGGCTGGAGCGGGAACGCCGAGCGGCATTCGCTCGCGATCGTGACCGTGCCGGTGGCCGCGGTGCTGCTGTGCGTGTACGTGGCGCAGACGATCCGCGGGCTCCGCCGTCACCGGCGGTTGCACGCCGAGAGCGGCGCCGAGCCGGCGGGCGGCTGGAGCTTGACGTCTGCGCTGGTCGTTCTCGGCCTTGCGACCCTGGTGACCGCCTTCGTCAGCGAGATCCTCGTGCACTCGCTGCACGGGTTCGCGAACGCGGTCGGCCTGTCGGAGTTCTTCACGGCCGCGGTGATCGTGGCCCTCGTCGGCAACGCGGCCGAGCACGGCGGCGCGATCGTGATCGCGCGGCGCGGGAACCTGTACCTCTCGAGCGAGATCGCGGTCTCGTCGAGCACGCAGGTGGCGCTGTTCGTCACACCTGCAATCGCGCTCCTCTCATGGGTCGTCAAGCCGGCGCTGCCGCTCACGTTCAGGCCGGTCGAGCTCGTGGCGATGGCCCTCTCGGCGATCGGCGTCGCGCTCGTGCTGCGAGACCGCCAGGCGAAGCGCTCCGAGGGGCTCGTGCTGATCGCGCTGTACGGGCTCACGGTCGCCCTGTTCCTCGCCGCCGGGGACCGCTGAACCACCGCGGTTCACGCACGGCGACGTTGGCGCACTTTCGTTGCGCCTCGTCACAGACACGCGCGAATCTCACGGTTACGATCGCCTCGGGGAGGAGGCCGGGCGAACCGAACTACGGGGCGCTAGCGGGAATCGGCGGGCGACGGGGGCCCGAAGGTCTCCGGCGCTCGAGTGAACGGATACGTCGCCCAGTACAGCTTCACGACCTCGCCGTCCTCACCGCGCACGATCCGGAGCAGCTCGCCGCGCTCGGTGCCTGAGACCGCGCGGTAGAGATCCTCGCCCTCGGGCTCGAACACCGAAGGCGCCCGCTCCGGCGGAGCCGCGGCGAGACGCGCCTCGAGCCGACCGCCGCGCCAGCTGAAGATCGTCTCGGCGCCCTCCGCCCACCAACGCCCGAGCAACGGCACGATCGCCTCCGGCGGCGCCTCCTCCGGCGTCCATGGCTCGGGGGCAGGCGCGAGCTCCTCGACCGCCGCCTCGGCGAGCAGGAGCCCGGTCTCGACCATCTTCGGCCAGCGGCTCGCGTTCGTCAGCAGCACTGCGCCCACGTTGTCTCGCCTCAAGTACACGAGCATCGAGACGAAACCGGGGAAACCGCCGGTGTGCCCGCCGTAGACCCGCTCGCCACGGCGCCACAGCTCGATGCCGAGGCCCCAGCCCAGCGTCCAGTCCGGCTCGGCCATGATCTGGACGTCGTGCATCTCGCCGACCGCGGGCGCCGGCAGCACGGCCTCGTCCGGCGCGCACATGAACGAGCCCCAACGCGCGAGGTCGGCAATCGTGCTGCAGAGCCCCGACTCGCCGCCCTTGCCACCGAGCTCCAGCTCGGGCTCCCGTAGCACCGAGTCGGAGTACGGCTCGACGAAGTACGGCTTCGCCGCGGGCAGCGTCGGCCCCCACGTCGTACGCCCCAGGCCGAGCGGTCCCAGCAACCGCTCCTCGACGTACTCGCGAAACGGCGTGCCCGACACCCGCGCCACCACGAGCCCGAGCAGCGCGTAGGCGAGATTCGAGTAGTGCCACGCAGTGTCGCCGGGGAGCACCTGTTCCGCCTCGCCGAGCCCCGCGAGCAGCTCTTCCTCACCGGGGAAGACGAGCGACTCCCAGACCTCGCCCGGCGGCTCGCGCTGGAGGCCCGACGCGTGAGCCAGCATCCGACGCAGCGTCAGAGAGCCGTGCTCGACCTCGGGCAGGTGCTGCTCGAGCCGGTCGTCGAGGGCGAGCTTTCCTTCTGCGCGCAGCTGCATGACCGACGTCGCGGTGAACGTCTTCGTGATCGACGCGACCGGATGCTGGGTGTCGATCGTCGTCGCCCGTCCCTCCTCCACGTCCGCGAGCCCGATAGCGGCCGACCACGCGAGCTCGCCAGCGCGAAACACCCCGGCCAGGAGGCTCGGCAGCCGGGCCTCGCGCTGCGCGGCCCGGACGAGGCGGTCGAACCGCTCCTCAGGCCCGAGCAAGCGCCCCGAGCGCGCGGGGGATCAGCTCGACCGCCCGCTCGATGTCCTCGTCGTCGATGTCCAGGTGGGTGACCGCGCGGAGCCGCGTGGCGTGGGCCGTCATCGAAAGCCCGACGCCGGCCTCCATCAGCCGGGAAAGCGCCTCCTCGGGAGCGAGCCCGAGCGGAGCCAGGTCGACCTGCACGAAGTTCGTCTCCACCTGCTCGAGGTCGACCGGGACGCCCGCCGCGTCGAGCCCTTCGGCGAGCCGCCGCGCGCGCTCGTGGTCCTCGGCCAGCCGCTCGATGTTGTGCTCGAGCGCGTAGACGCCCGCGGCCGCGACGATCCCGGCCTGCCGCATCGCGCCGCCGAACTGGTGCTTGAGCCGCCGCGCCTTCGCCATCCGCTCGGACGAGCCGGCGACGATCGCGCCGAGCGGGCAGCCGAGCCCCTTCGAGAGGCAGAGCGTGACCGTGTCGAACGGGCGGCCGATCTCCGCCGACGGCACACCGGATGCGACCGAGGCGTTCATGATCCGCGCGCCGTCGAGGTGCAGGTTGAGCTCGAGCTCGCGCGCCGTGGCGACGACCGCGTCGATCTCCGCGCGCCGCCAGAACCGGCCGCCCGACGCGTTGTGGGTGTCCTCGACCGAGACGATCCCCGTGCGGGGCGTGTGCGTCGCGTCGCCGGCGCGGACCGTCTCCCGGATCTGCTCGGGCGTGAAGCGTCCCGCCTCGCAGCGGAGCGGCCGTGTCATCAGGCCGGCGAACACCGCAGGCCCGCCGAGCTCCGAGATGAAGATGTGCGAGTTCACCTCGGCGATGACCTCCTCGCCCGGCTCCGAGAGCGTGCGCAGCGCGATCTCGTTCGCCATCGTCGCCGTCGGAACGAAGACCGCTTCCTCCTGCCCGAGCAGTTCCGCCGCACGGCGCTCGAGCTCGTTCACGGTCGGGTCCTCGCGCCGCTGCTCGTCGCCGACCTCGGCCGCGGCGATCGCGGCGCGCATCTCCGCGCTCGGCTGCGTCTTGGTGTCCGAGCGGAGGTCGATCATCACGCGCCTTTCGACGCCTCGACCGCGGGCTCGGACTCCGCCGCAAGGTCCGGGTGGTCCTCGAACTGGTAGCGGACGACGGAGCGCTTCACCGCCTTGACCTCGTCCAGCCGCCCGACCGGGGTGCCATGCGGCGCCTCCTTCAGCTCCTCCGGCCGCTCGGCCGCATCGGCGGCGATGGCGAGCATCGCGTCGGCGAAGGCATCGAGCGTCTCCTTCGCCTCCGTCTCGGTCGGCTCGATCATGAGCGCCTCCGAAACGACCAGCGGGAAGTAGACGGTGGGCGGGTGGAAGCCGTAGTCCATCAGCCGCTTCGCGACGTCGAGGGCGGTCGCGCCGTGCTCGCGCTTGAGCCCACGCGCGGAGAGCACGAACTCGTGCATGCACAGCCGGTCGAACGGAAGCTCGTACGCGTCGCGCAGCCGGGCGAGGAGGTAGTTCGCGTTCAGCACCGCGACCTCCGACATCTCGCGCAGCGCCGGCCCGTACGCACGAATGAACGCGTACGAGCGGACGAAGACGCCGAACGGCCCGTAGTGGCCGCGAACCTTCCCGATCGAGCGCGGACGGTCGTAGTCGAAGCGGAAGCGTTCGCCGTCGCGGACGATCGCCGGAACCGGGAGGAACGGCTCGAGCCTCTCGGCAACGGCTACCGGGCCGCCGCCGGGCCCGCCACCTCCGTGCGGCTGCGAGAACGTCTTGTGCAGGTTGATATGGACGATGTCGAAGCCCATGTCGCCCGGCCGCGAGATCCCGCAGACAGCGTTCAGGTTCGCGCCGTCGTAGTACATGAGGGCGCCTGCGCCGTGGAAGATCTCGCTCGATCTCCTCGATGTTCTCGTCGAAGAGGCCGAGCGTCGACGGGTTCGTGAGCATCAGCCCCGCCGTGTGCTCGTCGACCTTGGTGCGCAGGTCCTCGACGTCGATGTTCCCGCGCGCGTCGGTCTGGACATGCGTCAGCTCGTACCCGGTCATCGTCACGCTGGCCGGGTTCGTGCCATGGGCGGTGTCGGGGATCACGATCTTGCGCCGCTGCTCGTCCTCTCCGCGATCCGCGAAGTAGGCGTGCATCAGCATCAGGCCTGTGAGCTCGCCCTGCGAGCCGGCCGCGGGCTGGAGGGACACCGCCGGAAGACCGGTGACTTCCGCCAGCGCCTCCTGGAGCTCGACGCAGAGTCGGAGCGCTCCCTGCACGTGATCTTCGTCCTCGAGCGGGTGCAGGTCGCGGAACCCTGGTAGCGACGCGAATCGCTCGTTCACGCGCGGGTTGTGCTTCATCGTGCACGAGCCGAGCGGGTAGAAGCCCGTGTCGACGCCGAAGTTGCGAGTCGACAGCTCGGTGAAGTGGCGCAGGAGATCGGGCTCGGCTATCTCGGGCAGTCGCGGCGGCTCGGCTCGGCGAAGCTCGTCGGGAACCTCCGGAGCCGGCAGGTCATGCGCCGGGAGTCTCCCCGCGCGGCGGCCCGGGCGCGACTTCTCGAAGATCAGCTTCACGACGCCAGCACCTCCGCGAGCCGGTCGATCTCGGCCGGCGTCCGACGCTCGGTGGTCGCGACGAGGAGCACGTCGTCCATGCCCGGGTAGTCGCGGCCGAGCGCATAGCCGGGGTGGACGCCCTGCGCGAGCGCGTCCCGCACGACATCGCGGGCGGGCCGTCCGACGCGTACGGCAAACTCCTTGAACGTTGTCCGATCCGCAAACACGAGTGGAAGGCCCAGGCGCTCTTTCGCGTACGCGCCGAGGGCCATGCAGGTCTCCCCCACCTCGCGCAGCCCCTGCGGCCCGAGCCACGAGAGGTAGACGAGACCCGCCAGGGACAGGAGCGTCTGGTTGGTCGTGATGTTCGACGTCGCCTTCTCGCGCCGGATGTGCTGCTCGCGCGTCTGCAGGGTCAGCACATAGCCGCGGTTCCCCGCGGCGTCAGTGGTCTCGCCGACGATCCGGCCCGGCATCCTGCGGATGAGGTCGGAGCGGGCCGCGAGGAAGCCGTAGTGCGGACCGCCGTAGGAGACGTGGTTGCCGGCGGGCTGCCCCTCGCCGATCGCGATCGCGCAGCCGTACCGGCCCGGGGCCTCGAGCACTCCTAGCGAAAGAGGGTCGACGTGCGCGACCGGAAGCGCGTCGGCATCGGCGGCCGCGGCGGCGAGCTCGGGTGCGGGCTCCAGCACTCCGAAGAAGTTGGGGTGCTGGAAGATGACGCAGGCCGCGTCCTCGGCGGCAGCGCGGAGCTCCTCCGGATCGGTCGCGCCGTCCCGGTGCGGGACGTCGACGACCTCGAGCCCGAAACCGGGCGCGTAGGTCTTCACGACCTGGCGGACCTGCGGGCTCGTCGCTTCGGTGACGACGACCTTCGAGCGACCCGTCACGTGCTTGGCCATGTAGCACGCGTCCGCGGCGACCGTGGTGCCGTCGTACCCGGAGGCGTTCGAGACGTCCATCCCGGTGAGCTCGCAGATCGCCGTCTGGTACTCGAAGATCGCCTGCAGGACGCCCTGGCTCAGCTCGGGCTGGTACGGCGTGTATGCCGTGAGGAACTCGCCGCGCTGGAGGACGGCGTCGACGACGGCCGGGACGTAGTGGTCGTAGAGGCCCGCGCCGAGGAACGAGATCTCGGCGTGGTGGTTCTCCGACGCGAGTTGCTCGAAGTACGCGGTCAGCTCCTGCTCGGTCAGCGCCGGCGGCAGGTCGAGCTCGCGCCCGAAGCGAACGCCCGCCGGGAGATCGGCGAACAGCTCCTCGACCGACGAGACGCCGATCGTCTCGAGCATCGCCTCCCGGTCGACGTCGGTGAGCGCCAGGTAGCCCGTCACGCCTGCTCGGCGAGGTGGCGCCGGTACGCCTCGACGTCCATCAGTGCGTCGACCTCGCCGGAGTCCGACATGCGGACGCGGACGATCCAGCCCTCGCCGTACGGGTCGGAGTTCACCGTCTCGGGCGCGCTCACGAGAGCGGCGTTGACCGCGAGGATCTCGCCCGAGAGCGGCGCGATCACGTCCGAGACCGCCTTGACCGACTCGACCTCGGCGTAGGACTCGTCCTTCGTCACCGTCGCGCCGACCTCGGGCGGCTCGAAGTGCACGAGCTCGCCGAGCGCATCCTGCGCGAACCAGGTCACGCCGAAGGTCGCCTCGTCGCCGTCGATGCGCGCCCAGTCGTGCTCGGGGTGGTAGCGCAGATCGTCGGGATACGTCTCAGCCATTCCGCTCCTCCCGTGAGTAGATCGGCTTCTTCACGACCCCGGCCCGCCGGGGCCGCCCTCGCACGTCCACCGTCAGCTCGGTGCCGGGCTGCGCGCGCGAGGCGGGAACGTATCCCATCCCGATTCCGCGCTCGAGCATCGGCGAGTGCGAGCCCGAGGTGACCGTCCCGATGGGCTCCTCGCCGTCGAGGATCGGCATCCCCTGGCGCGGGATCCCCGGATCGGTCATCACGAACGCCGCGAGGCGCCGCTCCGGCCCCTCCTCCTTGACCCGGCTCAGCTCGTCCGAGCCGGTGAACTCCTTGTCGAGCGCGCAGACCCAGCCGAGGCCGGCCGAGATCGCGTCGGTGTCCGGACCGATGTCGTTCCCGTGCAGCGGGTAGCAGACTTCGAGCCGCAGCGTGTCACGGGCGCCGAGGCCGCAGGGAACGGCGCCGCGGGCGATGACCCGGTCCCAGAGCTCAGCGCCGTGCTCGGCCGGGACGAGCAGCTCGACACCGAGCTCGCCCGTGTACCCGGTCCGATTGACGACGCACGCCACGCCGTCGATCTCTCCATCCTCGAAGGTGAACGCCGGCGCCTCCGCGAGCCCGAGCCGCTCCAGGGATCGCGGCCCTTGCACGGCGAGCAGCGCGTAGTCGTCGGAGACGTCGCGCACGTCCGCCCCGGCGAGCTCGCGCTCCTGGAGCCACGCGAGATCGGCCTCGCGGTTCGCCGCGTTCACGATCAGGAGGAAGCGATTGGGCCCGCGCTCGTAGACGATCAGGTCGTCGACGATCCCGCCGTGCTCGTTCGTCAACAGCGTGTACTGCGCCCTCCCGGGACCGATCCGCTCGACGTCGTTCGAGAGCGCCGCTTGCAGGAACTCCCGCGCATGCGAGCCATCGACCTCGAGCTCGCCCATGTGCGAGACGTCGAAGACGCCGCAGTCGTTCCGTACCGCGAGGTGCTCCGGGATGACGCCCTCGTACTGCACCGGCATCTCCCAGCCGGCGAACGGCACGAGCCGAGCGCCGAGCGCGACGTGCCGGTCGTAGAGCGGCGTCCGGAGCAGCGTCTGCATCGCCGCTGATGCTAAAGGAGCCGCGCTCGCCGCCGGCTCTGGTCAGCCGTCAGTTGTCGCGCAGGAACGAAGGCACTTCGAGAACGTCGTCCGGAACCTCGAAACGCTCGGCCGGCACCTCGCGCGGGCTCTCGGCGCCGTTCAGCGCCTCGGCGGGCTCCTCGGCGCGGCGCTTGCGCCGGTGCCTGACGGCCCCGAAGCCGGTCGCGATCACGGTGACCCGCACCTCGTCGCCGATGGCCTCGTCGATGACCGCGCCGAAAATGACGTTCGCGTTCTGGTCGGCGGCCGACGTGACGACCTCCGCCGCCTCGTTGACCTCGAACAGCCCGATGTCCGGGCCTCCCGTGACGTTGAGCAGGATCCCGGTCGCGCCTTCGATGGACGATTCGAGCAACGGGGAAGAAACGGCCTGCCGCGCGGCAACCGTGGCGCGGCCCTCACCCGAGGCCGACCCGATTCCCATGAGCGCGGATCCGGCCTCGGTCATGATCGTGCGGACGTCGGCGAAGTCGAGGTTGACGAGGCCGGGGATCGTGATCAGGTCGGTGATCCCCTGGACTCCCTGGCGAAGGACGTCGTCCGCCATCTTGAAGGCGTCGACGATCGACGTCCGCTTCTCGACGACCTGAAGCAGGCGGTCGTTCTCGATCACGATCAGCGTGTCGACGTGGTCCCGCAGCTCCTCGAGGCCCGCTGCCGCGACATCTCCGCGACGGCGCCCCTCGAACGAGAACGGCCGTGTGACGACGCCGACGCAGAGCGCCCCGAGCTCCTTGGCAAGCCGCGCCACAATCGGCGCTGCGCCTGTGCCCGTGCCGCCGCCCTCGCCCGCGGTCACGAAGATCATGTCCGCGCCCTTGAGCGCCTCCTTCAGCTCGTCGCGGCTCTCCTCGCCCGCGGCCTGCCCGATGGAAGGATCGGCGCCTGCGCCGAGACCCCGCGTCACATCTGACCCGATCGGCATCTTCACGTCGGCGTCGCACATCAGCAACGCCTGCGCGTCGGTGTTGATCGCGATGAACTCGACCCCGGACAGCCCGGCGTCGACCATGCGGTTGACGGCGTTCGATCCAGCCCCGCCGACTCCGACGACCTTGATCAACGCCAGGTAGTTCCCTCTCTCGTCCCTCATATCCCTCAACTCACCTCGACCTGAAGCTCTACTCGAACGTGCGTCTTACAAGTCCGGGAGGGTACGCCTCGCCGAAGCGCCTGTCAACGCCGTGTGAACGCGTAAACCCTAAAGCTCAGCCTACGGGTTGAGAGTTTGATCCAGCCACCGGGCGACCGGGAACGCTCACGTCCAGATAGGCGTAACCGCCCGTTCCGCGCAGCTTCGGGAGGATCTGCTCGGCGACCGCGAGCTTGAGGCGGATGGCCCGCAGATCGCCGAGGCGAAGCTCGATTCCGGATGCGAGCAGGAACGTCAGGTCGTGGTCGTGGGCGCGGACGATGTTGATGCGCCGGTCGAAGTGCACGCGGCGGGCCAGCGCGAGCGCCCGCACCGCGCGGAGGCCGTAGTGGTCGGTGATCGTGGTTCCGACCTCCGGGTCGCCCGACCGCGTCAGCCAGACCGCGGGGAACGCGCGCCGCTTCCCGGCCGGCACCGTGGAGATGACCTCGGCGCTCGTCGAGACGAGCCACGCGTCGGCTCCGCGCCGCACGATCGCAGCGGGTTCCTCCGGTCGCACCAGCACGCGGAGCGTGTGCGGGAAGTCGCGGTCGTAGCTCACGGAGGCGACGTCGGTCAGCGGCAGGAGCCTCTGCTCGATCGAACTTCCGTGCAGCGCGAGCAGGCTGGTTCCTTCGAGAGGGGCGAGGGCCTTTCGCACGTGAGCGGCCACGGAAGGCGGAGCGCCCTCGACCTCGACCCGTTGCACGGAGAACATCGGCGTCCCCCGCGCGAGCGCGTAGAGGCCCGCCGCGCCGGCCACGATCGCGAAGCCGATCAGGAGCGACCGGCCCGACGGCAGCAGGCGAAGAATCGCCGCGCGGTCGCTCCGCCCGGCGAGCGGAATGACCGCGGCGCTCGTTCGCGCACGCTGCTGGGACCGCTGCTCGGCCACGGCCCGCAGTTCGCCACACCCCGCCCTGCTCCTGCCGACCGCGCGCTCGTCCTTCCATGAGGCGATCGCTTGCGACGCCGACCTAGATCGGCGGGAGCTCAATCGGGCCGAGGAACTCGACCTCGTGCTCGAGGTCGACGCCGAACTGCTCGCGCGCGCGGCGGCGCGCCTCGGCCATCAGCGCGATCGCATCCGCCGTGCGGGCGCCGTCGGCGTTCTCGATGAAGTTCGCGTGCTGCGGGGAGATCTGCGCACCGCCGATCCGGTGGCCCTTGAGGCCGCACGCCTCGAGCATCCGACCGGCGCTCAGCTCGTGGTCGGGGTTCTTGAAGACGCTGCCGAACGTGCGCTTGTTGGTCGGCTGCGCGGCCTTGCGCAGGGCCTGAAGCTCGGCCACGGTGGCCTTGATGTCGTCCAGCGGCTTCGGCGCGAGCCGGAACTCGGCGCGCGCGACGACCTGGTCGTGGTGGAGCTCCGAGTGCCGGTACGTGAGCCCGAGCTCGGATGGCGCCAGCCAGCGCGGCCCGTCGCCGTTCACCACGAGCGCCCGCTCGAGGATCGCGGCCCAGTCGCTCCCGTACGCGCCCGCGTTCATCCAGACGCCTCCGCCGACGGTGCCCGGGATCGCGCACGCGAACTCGAACCCACCGAGCTCTGCGTCCCGCGCCCGGTGGAGGCAGACCGCGTTGGCCGCGCCGCCGCCTGCGACGAGGAGCTCGCCTCGGATCTCGGCGCTGGCCAGCTCGCCGGCAAGCCGCAGCACGAGACCGTCGAAGCCCTCGTCGGCGACGAGCAGGTTCGAGCCGAGCCCGACCGTCGCGACCGGCAGCTCCCGCTCCCGGGCCCACGCCAGCGCCTGCCCGAGCTCGTCCAGCGTCTCGGGCCTTGCGAACGCAGCCGCCGGCCCGCCGGTACCGACGGTGGTGTGACGAGAGAGCTCGACTCCCTCCTCGATCTTCACGAGAGCTCTTCGAGGATCAGCGGCCCCGCGCGCTCGACGTCGCCGGCGCCGATCGTGAGGACGAGGTCGCCCGGGCGCGCGCGGCGCGAGAGGAAGCGCACGGCATCCTCCAGCGACGGCGTCCACGCGACGGGCATCCCGGGCCGCTGCGCGGCGAGCGCATCGACGACGAGCTTGCCGCTCACGCCGGCGACCGGGTCCTCGCGCGCGGCGTAGATGTCCGTGACGGCGACTGCGTCTGCCGCGGCCAGAGCTCCTGCGAGCTCACCTGCCAGGTGGCGCGTGCGCGAGTAGAGGTGGGGCTGGAAGACGACGAGCACCCGGCCGCCGTTGACCGCCGACCGCGCGGCCGCGAGCGTGGCGGCGATCTCGCTCGGGTGATGGCCGTAGTCGTCGAACACCTCGACCCCGGCCGCCTCCCCGCGCCGCTCGAGCCTCCGGCCGACGCCCCGGAACTCGGGGAGCACACGCTCGGCGTCGGCGCGCGGCACGCCTGCCAGCTCGAGCGTGGCGAGGGCCGTCGCCGCGTTGCGCCGGTTGTGCTCTCCGGGGATGCCGAGCTCGAAGGAAACCGGCTCGATCTCCTCGCCGCGAACCTGAGAAGGAGCCTCGGCGAGCCACCGGTCGAAGAGCTCGCGGACCTCCTCCTCGGAGGTGAACGTCGCGTGGTGGTCGAGCTCGACGTTCGTGACCACGGCGATCTGCGGGCGCAGGAGCTCGAGGGAGCGATCCGACTCGTCCCCCTCGGCGACGAGCCAGCCGCCGCCCGCACGTGCGTTGCCGCCGAGCTGCGGCACCTCGCCCCCGATCAGGAACGACGGGTCGAGCCCGAGGCGGTCGAGACAGAACGCGATCATCGCCGCGGTCGTCGTCTTGCCGTGTGCGCCGGCGACGACGATCGACGGCCGGAGCGCGACGAACTCGGCGAGCAGCTCGCCTCGCCTCCTCGACGTCGCGGCCCGCGATCTCCGGGTTGTCCGGTGCGATCGCGCTCGAGACGATCACCTCGGCGCCCGTCGGGGACGTTGGCGGCGTCGTGGCCGATCACTACGGGAACGCCGGCCGCCTCGAGCCGCTCGACGTACGAGGAGCGCGCGCGGTCCGAGCCGCCGACCTCCGCCCCCCACTCGCGCGCGACGAGCGCGAGCGCGCTCATCCCTGCGCCGCCGATCCCGACGAACCAGAAGCGCCTACCCTCGAGCAAGCGCGATCAGCTCCTCCGCGATCTCGTCGGCCGCGTCCGGGTGCGCGACCCGCAGCATCGCCTCGCCCATCTCCGTCAGACGGCGCGGGTCGTCGAGCAGCGAGCGCACGATCTCGGGCACGCGGCCGAGGTCGGTCTCGGGGACGAGGATCGCCCCGCCCGCGTCCTGGAAGTAGCGCGCGTTCCTGGTCTGGTGGTCGGCGGTCGCAAACGGGTACGGGACGAGGATCGCGGGCTTCCCGGCCGCGGCGAGCTCCCAGACCCCTCCGCCCGAGCGCGCGAGGACGAGGTCGGCGGCGCCCAGCGCGAGCCCGTAGTCGTCGAGAAACGGCAGCAGCTTGTAGTCGGGTCGCGACACGCGGCCCTGCAGCCCCTCGAGCTGCGTCTCGCCGCAAAGGTGGAGGACAGCAGGCCCTGACGCGCCGAAGCTCTCGACGACGAGCTCGTTCAGCGCGCGGGCGCCCTGGCTTCCGCCCGCGACGAGCAGCAGCGGCCCGTCGGCCGGAAGCTCGAGCTCCGCCCGCGCCCAGTCGCGCGGTACCGGTCGCGAGCGCGAAGGGATCGGGCGGCCGGTCACGCGGTACTTCGACCCGGTCCGTCCCGAGATCGGGAACGCGAGGAACACGCGCTTGGCGAACGGCGCCGCGAGCCGGTTCGCGAGCCCGAGGTGCGCGTCCGCCTCCATCAGCGCGCACGGGATCCGGCGCCGCGCGGCCGCGAGCACCATCGGGCCGCCGACATACCCGCCGCCTCCGAGCACGACGTCCGGCTTCCGCCGCGCGAGGATCCGATCGCACGCGGCAGGCGAGCCGACGGCCTGTAGGGCAGCGCGCGCCTGGGCAAGCCCCGGCTGACGCGGGAGTCCGCTCACGCGGAACGTGTCGAGCTCGTAGCCGGCCTCAGGAACGAGCCGAGCCTCGGCGCGCCCCGGCGACCCGGCGAACGTCACCCGTGCTCCGCGCGCGCGGAGCGCTTCGGCGACTGCGAGGGCGGGCAGCACGTGGCCGGCTGTCCCCCCGGCTGCGATCAGACACGCTGGCGACTCCGACATTCGCCTGCGATGTTAAGGAGGATGCCCACGGAGACGAGCGCCACCACGAGGCTCGACCCGCCGTAGGAGACGAACGGGAGCGGAATTCCGGTCAGCGGCGCGAGCCCGAGCACGGCCGCGAGATTGATCGCCGCCTGGCCGCAGACGAGCACCGTCAGCCCGGCCGCGAGGCGCTTCCCGAACGGGTCGCGGCATCCGAGCGCGATGCGAAGGCCGAAGTAGGCGAACGCCCCGTAGGCGACGATCACCGCGGTCGCGCCGACGAGCCCGAGCTCCTCGCCGATGATCGCGAAGATCATGTCCGTGTGCGCCTCGGGGAGGAAGTTCGCCTTCTCGATGCTCTGGCCGAGGCCTCGCCCGAAGATCCCGCCCGAGCCGAGGCCGATCATCGCCTGCACGGTCTGGTAGCCGGCGCCCTGCGCGTCGTTCCACGGGTTGAGGAAGCTGAACAGGCGCGCGCGGCGATACGGCTCGAACCAGATCACGACCATGCTCAGGGTGGCTGCGATGGCGACCCCCGCGCCGACCGTCCGCACCGGCGTCCCGGCGACGAGCAGCATCGCCGCGAGCATCACGAGAATCGTGATCGCGGTGCCGAGGTCGGGCTCGGCGAGCAGGAGCACCGAGACGATTCCCGCGAGCAGGCCCACCGGGCGCCAGAGCTCGCGCAGGTTCTGCGGCGGCCTTCGGCGCGTCAGGTACGCGGCCGCCCAGACCGCGAGCGCCAGCTTCGCCAGCTCGGACGGCTGGAAGACGGCCGGGCCGAAGGTGATCCAGCGGCGGGCGCCGTTCACCGCCTGGCCGACAACGAGCACCGCCAGCAGCAGCGCGATGCTCGACACGATCAGGACCGGCGCGAGCTTGCGCAGGATCCGGTAGTCCGTCCGCGAAGCTGCGAGCATCAGCACGAGCCCGAGCAGCGCGTAGCCGGCCTGGCGCTTGAGGTAGTAGGCGGGGTCGCCGTTCGCCAGCGCCGCCGAGGCCGACGTAGCGCTGTAGACCATCACCAGGCCGAAGGCGACCAGGCCGCAGGTGATCAGGGTCAGAACGCTCGCTTCGAGCTGTCCGCGCTTCACCCGGACAGGTTCTGCACCAGCCTCCTGAACTCCTCGCCCCGCTCCTCGAAGTCGCGGAACTGGTCGTAGCTCGCGCAGGCGGGCGAGAGCAGGACCACGTCGCCCCGCTCGGCCTCGATCGCGTCGAGCGCGGTTGCGAGGTCGCCGTCGCGCCGGGCCTGCGGGATGACGGCGGCGAGCTCGTCCGCGGTCTCGCCGATCGCGTGCACGCTCTTCACGTTCGGGCCGAGCGCGGCGGCGAGCGGCGCGAAGTCCTCGCCCTTGCGCGAGCCGCCGACGATCAGGTGCACGGGCTCGTTCTCGTAGGCGGCGAGCGCGCGGAGCGCGGCGGCGACGTTGGTCGCCTTCGAGTCGTTGACGTAGGTGACGCCGTTCAGCTCGCGCACGGGCTCGAGCCGGTGCGGGACCCCGGGGAAGGTGCGCAGCGCCTCGGCGATCTGCTCGTCGGAGACGCCCGCTGCTCGGGCCGCGGCGGTCGCGGCGGCGGCGTTCTCGCGGTTGTGGGCACCGCGGATGAGCGGCTCGGCCGGCAACAGGTCATCCGCCGAGAACTCGATCCCGTCGAGGCCCAAGCCGCGCGGGACGATCTTCGTCTTGGCGCGCTCGAAGATGCGGAGCTTCGCGTCGCGGTAGGCCTCGAACGAGCCGTGCCGGTCGAGGTGGTCCGGCTCGAGGTTCAGCAGCACCGCGATCTCGCACGCAAGCTCGTGCACGTCCTCGAGCTGGAAGCTCGACAGCTCGCAGACGATCCATGCGCCCGGCTCGACCTGGCCGTCGAGCTCGGTGAGCGCACGGCCGACGTTCCCGGCCACGGGTGCGCCGATCATCGCGCCGAGGAGCTCGCACGTCGTCGTCTTCCCGTTCGTCCCGGTGACGCCCAGGATCGGGTTGTCGAGGAGCCGGTAGCCGAGCTCGACCTCGCTCCAGATCGGCACGCCCCGCCGCTCCGCCTCCTCGACGAGCGGTGCCTGGCGAGGGACACCGGGGCTCTTGACGAGCACCTCCGCGCCGTCGAGGAGCTCGAGCTCCCCGTCGTTCCCGCGCTCACGGTCGGCCGTCAAGCACCTCGACCCCACGCCGTTCGAGCGCCGTAACCGCCGCCCGCCCTGACCGTGCCAGCCCGAGGACGAGCACCCGCTGCGGGAGATCGCTCAGCGGAACCCGGTGAAGTAGCGGTAGTACAGCGCGAACGCGACCGCGCACAGGATCCCGGTCACGATCCAGAAGCGGACCATGATCTTCGTCTCGGACCAGGCCTTCATCTCGAAGTGGTGGTGGATCGGGGCCATCAGGAAGACACGTCTCCCGAAGTACTTGAAGCTGAAGACCTGGATGATCACCGAGAGCGCCTCGATCACGAAGATGCCGCCGACCAGGAGCAGCAGGAAGATCGTCTGCGTGAAGATCGCGAAGGCTGCGAGCGCGCCGCCGATCGCCATCGAGCCGGTGTCGCCCATGATCACCTCGGCGGGCCAGGCGTTGTACCAGAGGAACCCGATCGCGGCCCCGATCAGCGCCGCGGCGACGATCGCCAGGTCGAGCTTCGTGTCGAAGCGGTGGCCGGGCCTGCCCGAACGGATCCAGGCGATCACCGCCATCGCCGCGAACGTGAAGAGCGCGATGATGCTCGTCCCGGCCGCGAGCCCGTCGAGGCCGTCCGTCAGGTTGACGCCGTTCGCGGCGCCCGCGATCACCAGGAAGAGCAGGCCGTACCAGGCCCAGGACAGCTGCACGGCGCCGACCGCGGGGACGTAGACCTCGGTCGGCAGGTGCTGGTGGCGCGCCGCGATGCCGACGCCGATCGTGATCAGGCCGAGCAGGAGGAGCTTCCAGCGGCCGTTGAGCCCGAGCGAGCGCTTGTGCGTCAGCTTGATGAAGTCGTCGGTGAACCCGATCGCGCCACAGCCGAGCGTGACGAAGAGCACCGCCAGCCCGGGCACGGTGTAGGTGGTGAGCGCGAGGAAGCCGATCGCCGCTCCGAGAAGGATCAGGAGGCCGCCCATCGTCGGCGTCCCCTGCTTGGCGAGGTGGTGCTGCGGGCCCTCCTCCCGGATCTGCTGGCCGAACTCGTGGCGCCGCAGGAAGCGGATGAACGTCGGGCCGAGCAGGATCGCGATCAGAAGTGCGACGACGCCTGCGATCAGGACTCGGCTCAAGCGTTCACCGCCGCCAGCGCCTCCGCGACCGCCTCGAGCCCGACGGCACGCGAGGCCTTCACGAGCACGCAGTCGCCCGGCCTGAGCTCTTCCTCGACCTCGCGAGTGAAGGTCGGAGCGTCGAGCTCCTCCTCCCAGGCGGTCGCCTTGAGGCCGCCCGCCTCGTAGTTCTTCGCGAGCGGGCCGACCGCGAACAGGATGTCGACCCCGAGCTCGACGAGCACCTCGCCGATCTCGCGGTGGAAGCGCTGCGAGTCGGGACCGAGCTCGGCCATCTCTCCGAGCACGGCCACGGTGCGCCTGCCGTCCGCTCGCTCGACCAGGTGCGCGAGGGCCGCGCGCATCGAGACCGGGTTCGCGTTGTACGCGTCGTTGATCAGCAGGCCGCCGCCCGGGATCGGGACCTCCTCTCCGCGCCAGCGCGAGAGCTCGACGTCCACGCGGTCGGGTTTCGGGAGGCCGAGTGCGCCGAGCACGGCGAGCGCCGCGGCGGCGTTCGCCGCCTGGTGGCGCGACGAGAGGTTGAAGCTGACGCCACCGACGAGGGCGCGTCCTCCCTGGAACGTGGCCTTCGGCTCGCGCAGGCGCACCACGTCGATGTCCTCACGCGCAACCGGGAAGCCTTCCGGGACGATCGCGGTACCGCCCGGCGGCAGGGCGTCGACCAGCTCGCCCTTCGCCTCGATCACGCCCTCCAGGGAGCCGACCAGCTCGAGATGGGCCGGACCGACATTCGTGATGAGCCCGACCCCAGGCCTCGCGATCCGACAGAGCTCCGCGATCTGGCCGAGGCCGCGCATGGCGAGCTCGAGGATGCACACCTCGGTCTCCGGCTCGAGGCGGCAGAGCGTGAGCGGGACGCCGATCTCGTTGTTGTAGCTCGCCTCTGCTGCGACGGTGCTCGCGGAGGTCGCGCAGAGCGCGGCGAGGATGTCCTTGGTCGACGTCTTGCCCGTCGAGCCGGTGATGCCGACGACCCCGGCGCTCGAGCGGTCGCGCACCGCGGCGCCGAGGGCGGCCATGGCGGCGAACGGCTCAACCGGGACGAGGGTCGCGGCGGCGCCCCTGTCGAGGGCCTCGTCGCAGAACTCCGCGCCCGCGGCTACCGCGACGAAGAGGTCTCCCGGGCCGATGCGGCGCGAGTCCACCTGGACGCCCGTGATCACGTCGGCGCCGGGAGCCGTGCGGAGCTCCCCGTCCGTCAGCTCGGCAACCTCTGCCAGCGTCAGCGGGATCACGTCTTGGCCCCGAGGCGGCGAAGGACGTCGCGGGCGACCTCGCGGTCGTCGAACGGGATCGTCCGGTCGGCGAACTCCTGGCCCTGCTCGTGGCCCTTGCCGGCGATCACGACCACGTCGCCCTCGTTCGCCTCGGAGAGCGCTCGCTCGATCGCGGCCGCGCGGTCTGGCTCGACCTCAACCTCGCGGGTGACCCCGGTCAGGATCTCTTCGATGATCGCCTGCGGATCCTCGCTGCGCGGGTTGTCGGAAGTGACGATCGCGACGTCCGCGAGCTCCGAGGCGATCCCCCCCATGATCGGGCGCTTGCCGCGGTCGCGGTCGCCGCCGCAGCCGAAGACGCAGATCAGCCGGCCGCTCGTGAGCTCGCGCGCCGTGCGGAGGACGCTCTCGAGCGCCTCGGGCTTGTGCGAGTAGTCGACGATCACCTCGAACGGCTGGCCTGCCGAGACGGACTCGAAGCGCCCCGGGACCCCGCGCACCGACTCGAGCCCGCGCGCGATCGCGTCGTCGTCGATCCCGAGCAGGCGGCTAGCGGCCAGCGCGCCGAGCGCGTTCTCGGCGTTGAAGGCGCCGCGCAGCTTGACGTCGATCCCTTCCAGAGCTTGCGGGCCGACCTCTGCGTCGGCGGCGAACCCGAATGTGAGCGCGTCGGGCCGGTCCGCGGCGAGCTTCCGGCCCCACTCGTCGCCGACGTTGATCGCGGCCGGTGGTCGCTCCTCGATGAACAGCCGCCGCTTCGCCTCGAAGTAGCGCTCCATCGTCCCGTGGAAGTCGAGGTGGTCCTGGCTCAGGTTCGTGAAGACGAGCACCGAGAAGCGGACGCGATCGAGCCGGCCGAGCTCGGAGCCGTGCGAGGTCGCCTCCATCGCGCAGCTGCGGTCGCCCGCATCGAGCATCTCGCGGAACGCGCGCTGGAGGTCGATCGCCTCGGGCGTCGTCCGGATCGCGGGACGGCGCTCGCCGCCGACGCGGCTCTCGATCGTCCCGAGCAGGCCCGGCCGGCGGCCGGCGGCAGCGAGGATCGCGTACAGGAGGAACGCCGTGGTGGTCTTGCCGTTCGTGCCAGTGACTCCGGCGATCTGCAGCTCGTCGCTCGGCCGTCCGAAGAACTCGTCCGCGGCGACGCCCATCGCGCGGCGGGCATCTGCGACGACGAGCTGCGGGACGTCGAGCTCGAGCGGACGCTCGACCACGAGCGCGACGGCGCCGTTTTCGACGGCCTCGGGAGCGAAATCGTGCCCGTCAGCGCGGCTGCCCGGCACGCAGAAGAACATGGCCCCCGGGCCGGCCGTGCGCGCGTCGTAGGAGAGTTCGCGGATCTCCACCGGGGCGCGTCGCAGGACGTCTGCGGGAGCGAGCGCTGCGATGACGCGCTCGAGGTGCATCGCCGCGCGAGTCTACCAAGCCCCTCTGCCGTGACAGGGGAGCCGTCGCGGTCGGAACCTGCCCGTTTGCAGCACTTTCGTCACACTTCGGTGACAGACACGTGCGCCGATTCTCGGTACGATCGCCTCGGGGAGGAGGCCGGGCGAACCGTTCTAAGGCGCTCGCTTGCCACGCCGACCAGAGAGGCCGTGCCGTCTTAGGGCGTCGGAGCGTAGGGCGTCGGCGTCGAGCCGAGAGTCTGGGGCGCGTCCGGAGTGATGCCGCCGTCGAGGTACTGCAGGTCGAAGCGCGCGATCTCCGAGAAGGCGGGCGCCGCCACGACGCCACCCCAGATCGCGCCGCGGGGCTCGTCGACGGAGACCAGGATCACGAGCCGGGGCCGCGAGGCGGGCACGATGCCGATGAATGACGCCACGTAGCGGGACGTCGAGTAGGTGCCGTCCGGGTCGACCTTTGCCGCGGTGCCGGTCTTGCCCGCGACCTGGTAGCCCGGGACGGCCGCGAGCGTGCCGGTCCCGTCGAGCACGACGTTCTTCAGCATCGCGAGCAGCTGCGCCGCGACGGGCCGCGAGATGATCCGCCGCCGCGCGGGCACGACCGAGGGCCGGTCGCCGATGTGGTCGACGAGATGCGGCCGCACCCATCTGCCGCGGTTCGCAATGGCGCCGTACGCGGACACCATCTGGATCGGCGTGACCGAGATCCCCTGCCCGATCGGCACGTTGCCGATCGTCGAGCCCGACCAACGATCCTCGGGGAGAGCGATCCCGGGGCTCTCGCCCGGGTAGTCGATCCCGGTCAGCCTGCCGAAGCCGAAGCGATCGATCCACTGAGCCAGCCGATGCTTCTGGAGCTTCTCGGCGAGCGTGATCGCGCCCACGTTCGACGAGCGCGACAGGATCTGGGCGACGCTCATCGTCTCGGTCCCGCGCGGCTCGGCGTCGTGGATGACCCGGTCGGCGACGTGGATCGAGTACGGCAGCACGAAGCGGGTCATCGGCGTGACGAGGTGATCCGAGAGCACGCCGGCCACCGTGACCACCTTGAAGGTCGAGCCGGGCTCGTATGTGTCCGTCACCGCGCGGTTGCGCTGGAACTCTCGCCACGTCCGCGGGAACGCATTGGCGTCGAAGCCCGGTGCGACAGCCATCGCGAGCACCGCGCCCGTGCGCGGGTCGAGCACGATCGCCGTCGCGCTCTTCGCGCGCCAGCGCGCGACCGTCTGCTTGAGCACGACCTGCGCGTTCGCCTGGATCGTGTGGTCGAGCGTGAGGTACACGTCGCTCCCGTCGCGCTCCGACTGCGACTGGATCGTGTCGATCACCTCGCCGGACGCGTCCTTGACCACGCGTTCGCGGCCGGGGCGGCCGGCGAGCACCTTGTTCAGCGAGAGCTCGAGCCCGGCGAGGCCCTGGTTGTCGACCCCTGCGTAGCCGAGCACCTGCGAGGCGAGAGCGCTCTGCGGGTAGAAGCGCCGCTCCTCCGGGTAGAAGCCCAGGCCCGGCAGGCTCATCCGCTGGAGCCGCGCCGCCTGAGCCGGATCGGCCTTCCGCTTCACGTAGACGAAGCCGTGGGTGCGGTCGGCGAGCTCCGCGTAGAGCTCGTTCGGGTCGAGACGCAGCACGCGAGCGGCGGTCGCCGCCTCCTTCTGCGGGTCGCGAACGAGCCGCGGATCCGCGTAGACGGTCGTCGCCTGCTCGCCGATCGCGAGCTGGACGCCGCCGCGGTCGAAGATCGTCCCGCGCGCGGCCGGAATCGTCACGACCTGGCTCTGCTGGTTCGTCGCGAGCCGGCCGAACGAGCTCGCGCGGACGCCCTGGAGCCAGGCGGCCCTGGCGAACGCGATCGCGAACGCGAGGCCGAGAACGGCAAGCAGGAGCCGGATTCTGCGGTTGGCGCTCCTCGCGCTCACCGCGCCCGGCGCCCGAACTGGACGTAGGTGGTCTGCGTCGAGTCGGCGAGCACGAGGCCGTCGTGGTGAGCAAGCGCCTGGATGCGAGGCGAGGCCGCCGCAAGGGACAGCTGTGAGGCGAGCGCCTGCTTCTCCGCGCGGAGCTTCACCCGCTCGGCGTTGAGGTGGTCCATTCGGACGTTCAGGCGGAGCACGGCCACGTTCAGCGCGACCACGCCCGCGAGCAGCATCGCGGTGATCGCGATCCAGACCACCCCGCCGGCGACACCGTGGCGGCGCGCGGGGGCGCGGCGCCTCGGCGCAGGCGTCGGTTTCGGTCGCCGGCGGGGTTGCGGCGGGGGGAGAGCAGTGGCGGCGTCGCTCCAGGAAGCCATCGGTCTAGTCGTCGGTCTTGGCGGCGGCGCGGAGGCGCGCCGAGGCGGCTCGTGGGTTGGCGGCGATCTCCTGCGGCGTCGGGCGGATCGCGCGGCGCGACAGTGCGCGCAGCGTCGGCTCGTGCCCGCAGACGCAGACGGGGAAGTCGGGCGGGCAGGTGCAGCCGTGCTCCTGCGAGCGGAGGAACCGCTTGACGATCCGGTCCTCGAGCGAGTGGAAGCTGATCACGGCGAGCCGACCGCCTGGCCGAAGCAGCTCGAGCGCCTCGGGGAGCGCGGTCTCGAGCGAGCCGAGCTCGTCGTTGACGGCGATGCGCAGCGCCTGGAAGACGCGCTTCGCCGGATGTCCCTCGCCGAAGCGGGCCGGCGCCGGGATCGCGCTCTTGATCGTGTCGACCAGCTCGCCCGTGCGCTCGAACGGCTGCTCGCGCCGCCGCCTGCCGATCGCGCGAGCGATCTGGCGCGCGTAGCGCTCCTCGCCGTACTCGCGGAAGATGCCCGTCAGCTCGCGCTCGCTCGCCTCGTTCACGAGCTCCCGCGCCGAAGGCTCGGAGGCCGGGTCCATTCGCATGTCGAGCGGCGCGTCGGCCGCGTACGAGAAGCCGCGCTCGGGCCGGTCGATCTGCATGCTCGAGACGCCGAGGTCGAAGAGCACCGCGTCGGCGCGGACGCCGTTCGAGGCGAGCTGCTCGAGCACGAGCGAGAACTCGCCGCGCAGGAAGCGCCCCTTGACGGCGGTCTGCTTGCGAAAGCGATCGAAGTACGCGCGCGCGGAGGGATCGCGGTCGATCGCGATGAGCTTGCCCTCCCCGCGCAGGTCCGCGGCCAGCAGCTCGGAGTGGCCGCCCGACCCGAAGGTCGCGTCGACCACCGTGTCCCCCGGACTGACGGCAAGCGCTCGCCGCACCTCCTCGGCCAGAACGGGAACGTGATCAGTCGCGTTGGGCCGCAAGACGTTCGGCAACATCCTCCGCCCTCCCTTCGAGCTCGGTGACGTGGTCGCTCCAGACGGCTCGATCCCAGATCTCCAGGTGGTCGCCCACGCCGGCGATCACGACCTCGCGGCCGATGCTCGCCTTCTTCGCAAGGGTCGTAGGCACGAGCACGCGGCCCTGTTTGTCGGGCTTGGCCTCGGACGCGCCGGAGAAGAAGAAGCGCTGCATCAGGCGGGTCTCCTTGCTGAGCGGGTCGAGCCCGGCCAGCCGTCCTTCGACCAGCCGCTCCCACTCCGCCTGGGGATAGCAGTAGAGACACCCGTCCATACCGCGCGTGATGACGAGGCCGCCGGAAAGCGCTTGGCGAAACTTGGCCGGTAGCGTGAGGCGGTTCTTGTCATCGATCGTGTGCTCGAACTCACCTAGAAGCATTGGTCCACTGCGGCCCACTTTAAACCACGATCCCCCACTTCGCAACCCCTCGATCCCACATCTCACACACGCGCGCCGGGCCGCGTTTGAAGGGATGATGGAAGTCGTGCGCGTCCCACCCTTCGAACGCTTCTACGAGGAGCAGCGAGAGCCGGTGCTGGGGCAACTGCGGCGCATGCTCGGGCGCGACGCCGCGGACGACGCGTTCCAGGAGACGTTCCTGCGCGCGCTGCGCGCGTACCCGACGCTGAAGCACGGCCGGCATCTGCGCGCGTGGGCGCTGACGATCGCCCGGAACGTCGCGCTCGACGCGCTGCGGAGAACGGTTCGCACGTCGGCCGACGTGCCTGATCTGGAGTCCGTCGACGAGCCGCTCAAGTACGAGGAGCTGAAAGACCTGACCTCTGACCTGCCGCAGAAGGAGCGTGCGGCGGTCTTCCTTCGCTACGGCTACGACCTGAGCTACGAGGACATCGGCGCCGCGATCGGCTCGTCCTCCGAGGCGGCGCGGCAGGCCGCGTCGTCCGGTGTCCGCCGCCTGCGCAGAAAGGAGTCGACATGACCGTCCCACGCGAGCTCGACAGCCGTTTCCGCGACGCCGCCGCCGCCCAGGGGTTGCTCGATGTCGCCTACGACATGATCGACACGCCCGTCGGCAGCCTGCTCGTGGCCGTCACCGACCACGGGCTCTGCGAGATCCAGTACGACGCCGACCCCGAGGCCGAGCAGGAGCGGCTCGCTCGGCTGTTCGGCGTGCGCGTGCTGCGCTCGCCGCGGCCGACCGACGACGCCCGGCGCCAGCTCGACGAGTACTTCGCGGGCGAGCGGCACGAGTTCGACCTCCCGATCGACCTTCGCCCGACCCGGGAGTTCGCGCACGCGGTGCTCGACCAGCTCGCGCGCGTCCCGTACGGCGAGGTGACGACCTACGGCGCGCTCGCCACGAAGGCCGGCCGCCCGCGTGCGGCGCGGGCCGTCGGGACGGTGATGAACCGCAACCCTGTGCCGATCGTGCTCCCGTGCCACCGCGTGGTCGGCTCGACGGGCGCGCTCGTCGGCTACGGCGGCGGCCTCGACCGCAAGCGTGCGCTGCTCGAGCTCGAAGGAGCGCTCAGTCCTTCTTTGTGAGCGCGGCGTGAATCTCGCGCGTGAGCTCGGCGACCTGCTCCGTTAGCTCCTTGTCCTGCCGCGTGAGCTCCGTGTTCGAGTCGAGGAGCTCGACGAGCCGGTCTGTCTCGGACTTGATCGCCGCGACCCGTTTCGTTCCCCGCTCCTCGGACTCGTCGTGCCGCTTCTCGGCCAGGTCGTCGGCCCGCTTGTCGCGCTCGGCCTGACGCGTCTCGGCGAGCAGGATCAGCGGCGCCGCATACGCCGCCTGGAGCGAGAAGGCGAGGTTGAGCAGGATGAACGGGTAGGGATCCCAGCGCAGGCTCACCGCAGCTGCGTTGAGGATGATCCACGCGATGACGACGACCGTCTGGCCGACGATGTACTGGGGCGTTCCGAAGAATCGCGCCGCTTGCTCGGCCCAGCGCCCGAAGGTGTCTTGACCGAACGTCCCGTGATGCTCGTGGGCCCGCGCCACCGACTGGCAGGCTAGGCCGCCCTGCGGACGATCAGCCTCCGGTCGACGAGAAGTGCTGGTAGTCGGGCGAGCCCGTCCAGCGGCCGCCCCACTTCCAGCCGACGGCGGCGAAGGCTCGGACGAGAGTGCCGCCGCGAACCGCCATCCCGCGCCGCACCCGCTTCCGGTTGAGATAGGCCTTGCCGGCGTGCGGGTGCACCGCGCCGTTCAGCACGTACGGGTTCTCGACCGGATTGACGTCGATCGCGGCGCCGAAGGCGTGAGCCGACCAGCGCTTCGGCCCCGACGCGACCGCGTAACGGCAGTTGAACGCGGCAGTGTTGTCCGCGGCGAGCGAGCGCTCGTCCACGCCGCGGTAGGCGTCGATCGGCCGCATGCGGCGGATCGGGAAGCGCGCGGCGTAGAGGCGCGAGAAGACGCGGACGATCGGCGTGACGGCGCTCGCGTTGACCACCAGCGCGCCGGTGTGGGCGCGGCGGTCGAAGCCCCAGTACGTCAGGCGGACGCGCCTCAGCTGGCTTGGCGCGACCGGGCAGCCCGTGTGCCACGAGTAGGGAAGCTGCTCCGCGGTGACGCGCGAGACGCTGTGTGCGAAGGGCGGCTGCAGCGCGAGGGTGACGGCCAGGAGCGCGATCACGGCCACGTAGTGTGCAGGACCGATGAGATGCGCCGCCCTTCTCGTCGTGCTCGCCCTCGCCGCCGTGGGCGCCTCGGCATCCGGAGGTCGAGCCGGCGCAGCCGCGTGCCCTGCGACGCTCGCCAACCAGCTCGCCTCGACGGGCTCCGCGACACAGCTGGTCACCGTGGTCACACGCAGCCGCCGCGCGACGCACGGGACGCTCCGGCTCTGGCGCAAGTCCGGTGAGTGCTGGCGCGCAGTGGCCGGGCCCTGGTGGGCGTGGGTCGGACAGCGCGGGGTCTCCGAGGGCAAGCGCGAGGGTGACCGGACGACCCCGGCCGGCGCGTTCGGCTTCGGGCGCGTGATGTACGGGGTCGCTCCGAACCCGGGAGTCCACTACCCGTACCACCGCGTGGTCTGCGGCGACTGGTGGGTCGAGGACCCGAGGTCGCCCTCGTACAACCGCTTCCGCCACGTTCGCTGCGGCGCGCAGCCGCCGTTCAGGACGACGAGCGAGGATCTCTCCCGCTCGCCCACCGCGTACCGCCACTTCGCCGTGATCGCCTACAACAGCAACCCGATCGTCCCCGGTCGCGGGTCGGGGATCTTCCTCCACGCGAGCACCGGCCGGCCCACCCTCGGCTGCGTGAGCCTGTCGCTCTCGCAGCTCGTGCGGACGCTGCGCTGGCTGCGACCCGCCGGCTTGCCGCTGATCGTGATCGGCACCGGCGCGCAGATCCGCGGCTACTAATCGATTCTTAGGCCCCTCCCAGGCTGCTCTTAGTCGCGCCGGGTTGACTCGGTGCAGCGATGAGCAACCAGAGCGAAAGGAGGTGATCTATGAGGAGCAAGCATCTCCGGATGGGCCTTGCGACGGTGATGGCACTCGGCGTCATGGTCGGAGGCGGCGCCGCGATCGCGAACGCTGCGAGCGGCAAGTCGTCCTCGGGCAACTCGTCGAGCAAGAGCCAGTCGCAGAGCCAGTCCCAGAACAAGCAGAACCAGTCAGGCAACTGTCCGAACATGTGACGGTTCCAGCCAGGCGGAGAGCGCGGCGTGGCGCCCGGGCGCTGCGGCCGCGCTTTCTCGTGCCGTTCCTCGTCGCCGGGCTCCTGACCGGATGTGGCGGCACGCGGAGCAGCGGGCTCATACCGATCGGCGCCGGCCTGCGCGGCCCCGATGGCTGGAGGGCGAGCGTCTTCGCGACTGGCCTGAAGCACGCCTCGGCGTTCGCGTTCGACGGCGAGGGGCGCCTGTGGGTCACGACTTCCGCGGCAGCCGACCACCGGTCCGACGGCGTCTACGTGGTGGCACGCGCGGCGCGCGTCCCGTCAGGGTCGCGCGCGTGGACGGACCGCTGGGCCTGACGTGGTACCGCGGCCGCCTCTACGTCGCCTCGATCGGCCGCGTGACCGCGTTCGGCGGGCTGCACGGCACGCGCTTCACGACGCGGCGGACGATCCTGCGCGGGCCGGTCGCAGGTGCGTCGAACAACGCCATCGTGGCAACGTCGGGCGGCCGGCTCCTGATGAGCGTCTCGACGACCTGCGACCACTGCGTGCGCCACTCGAAGTGGGCGGCGGCGATCGTCTCCTTCCGTCCGGACGGCTCGGACCTTCGGATCTTCGCGAGGCACATCCGGGCCGCGTACGGCCTGGCACTCGTTCCCGGCACGAGCGCGGTGCTCGCCACGATGAACCAGCGCGACGACCTCGGCGCGCGCACCCCCGGCGACTGGCTCGCGCTCGTCGAGGCGCGGCCAGGACTGGGGCTTCCCCGCGTGCTACGGGCAGGGCGGCTCTGCCTGCGCCGGAGTCCCCGAACCGGTCGCAGTGCTCGACGGCACGCGGCAGCGGGCGGCGTCGCGCTCGCAGCGCGGCTCGGCGTTCGTCGCCGAGTGGCAGACCGGCAAGGTCGTCCGCGTCCGCCTGAAGCGCGTCGGCAGCGGCTACGCGGGGACGCCCACGACCTTCCTGAGCCGGAATGAGCAACCCGCTTCCGGTCGCCCGCAGCTCCGGGCGGCGCGATCCTCGTCGGCGACTGGACGACCGGCGTCGTCTACTCGGTCGAGGCCTGCGGCCTCGACCAGCGCGGCTCAGGACTCGGCGGGCGCGAGCAGCTCGCGCGCCCGCTCGAGGTCGTCGCGGTGGACGAGGATCTCGCGCTGGCCGCCGTCGCCGCCGATCCCCTCGAACGCCGAGTCCGCTTCCAACGTCGGGCGATGAGCGCACTCGATGCCTTCGCTGCGGAGCAGCCCGCAGAGCGCCTCTGCCTCGGGCTCTCCCGGAACCGTCGTGACGCGAACAACGTCGTCCACGCGCGCGAGCGTACAGGCTGGAACTCAGGCGCTGTGCGGAACCACCTCCTCGCCGGCGAGCAGCCGGTAGCCGACGCCCCAGACGTTCACGACGCATCCCTCCGCTCCGGCGAGCGCGAGCTTCCGCCGCAGCCGCGACGCGTGCGAATCGAGAGTCCTCGTACGCCCGAGCGCCACGAATCCCCAGACCTCTCGCAGCAGCTCCTCCTTCGTGAACACGCGCATCGGCTCGGTCGCGAGCTTCACGAGCAGCTCGAACTCCTTCGCGGCCAGCGCCACGGGAAGGCCGTGAACCGTCACGCGCCGCGTGCCCCGGTCGATCGCAAGCGGTCCCGCAGCCAGCCGCTCGAGCTCGGCAGGATGCGCTCGCCGCAGGACGGCGTGGATCCTGGCGACGAGCTCCTCGTAGTGGAACGGCCGCGGCACGAAGTCGTCGCAGCCGCGCTCGAAGGCGTGCACGCGGTCGACCGCGTCCGCACGGGCCTCGCCGAGGACGATCACCGGCACGTTCCGGTCCCACGACCGGCCCGGCAGGCCCTCGCGCAGGCACCGGCAGACGTCAGGCCCGGACGCATCCTCCAGGCCGCCTGCCAGCACGAGGTCCGGCCGCACCCGCTCGGCCAGCTCGAGAGCCTGCCGCTGCGCCTCCGCGCCGAGCACCTCGAAGCCCTCGCTCGCCAGATGCCGCTCCAGAAACTCTCTCGTTCCCGGCTCACACTCGGCGAGGAGCAGTGCCCGCGACATGCAGCCGACGCTACCCACGGGTCAGCGCCGCCGCCAGATGTCCTTTCGCACGAATCTGCGCCGAGGTTTCTACAGCCGTCCGGAGCGGAACACGGCCCACAGGAGCCAGAGCGCGAGGAACCCCGAGAGCACGAAGCCGAAGAACGAGAGGAAGTTCACCCCGGCGATCTGCGGGCCCGCCTTCGAGAAGATCCCGATCAGGCTCGACCCGATCAACCCGCCGACCACGATCAGCGCGACCACGAGCCGGTTGATCGCGACGTCGAGTTTGCGACCGAAGTCGTCGAGCCCCTTGTGCACGAAGCCAACCTCGATCTGGCCGTCGCGGAGCTCCTCGAGGACGTCATGGAGTTGGTGCGGCATCGCGCGCGCTATCCGCGCGAGCTCGATGCCCTCCGTCCGCGCGCGCTTCAAGACGCGGCCCGGCGTGTAGCGCTCGACCATCAGGTCCCGCGCGTACGGCTTCGCCACCTCGAACACGTTGAAGTCCGGGTAGAGGTCGATCCCGACGGAGCCGAGCGTCGCGATCGCCTTGTCGAGCATCACGAAGCGCGTGGGCAGGCGGAGGTTCATCCGGTAGATGAGCTGGAACGCCTCGCGGATGACCTGAAGCGGGTCGATCTCGGCGAGGCTGGCGCCGTAGTAGCGGTAGTAGAGCTCGCGCAGCTCCGCGACGAACTCCTCCTCGCGCTCCTTCGGGTAGCGGACGCCGAGCTCGCCGAGGCGGCGCGGGAGCTGCTCGATCTGCTCGTTCGCGGCGTCGATGAACAGCCGCGTCAGCTTGGACATGTCGTCGTCCGAGAGCTCGCCGGTCTGGCCGAAGTCGACGAGCCCGATCACCGCGCCGTCCTCGAGCACGAAGATGTTCGCGGGATGCGGGTCGGCGTGGAAGAACCCGTGCCGGAAGATCATCGTCATCCACGTGTCCGTCATCAGGTACGCGAGCCGGCGCCGCTCCTCGAGCGACCACACGTCGAGCGGCAGGTCGCGCAGCTGGAACCCCTCGAGCAGCTCCAGCGTCAGCACCCGCGAGCGCGTGTAGCTCCAGTAGACGCGCGGGATGCGCACGTGCGGATGCCCCGCGAAGCGGTGGTGGAAGGCTTCGGCGTTCCTCGCCTCGAGCCGGTAGTCGAGCTCCTGGCGGATCGAGCGAGCGAACTCGTCGACGAGCTGGTGGGCGTCGATGAAGTCGAGTGACCGCACGCGCTCCTGGGCGATCCGCGCGGCCTGGTAGAGGAGCGCGAGGTCGGCCTCGATCTGGCGCGGCGCGTTCGGGCCGCTGAACCTTCACGGCGACGCGGTCACCGTTCGGCAGCGTCGCCCGGTGCACCTGGCCGATCGAGGCGGCTGCGATCGGGACCTCGTCGAATTCGGTGAAGAGCTGCTCGATCGAGAGCTCGAGCTCCTCCTTGATCGTCCGCTCCACCTCCTCGAACGGGAACGGGCGGACGTCGTCCTGGAGGCCCTGGAGCTCGGCGACGATGTCCGGCGGGACGACGTCGGGGCGGGTCGAGAGCAGCTGCCCGAACTTGACGAACGTCGGGCCGAGCTCGTCGAGCATCTCGCGCAGGTGCTGGCCGCGCTCGGACGGAGTGCCCTCCGTGTCGGAGCGCTTCATGCGGCCCGGGATCAGGTCGGTCAGGCGGTGGGTCTCGAAGAAGTACCCGAACCCATGCTTGACCGCGACCTGCGCGATCTCCGAGACCCGCCCGAGGTTGCGGGTGGCCGTCTTCGCCACCCGATCAGTCTGACACGCGAGCGGTCTGGAGCCGCCGTTGCCCATCGCGCTCCACGAGAGTACGGTCGCGCGGATGCAGCGAGATCGCGCTCACGACCGTCTAGGGAGGCGGCCTGGGGCCCGAGCCGCTGCGGCTCCAGCCGGTGAAGGCGCCGTGCCGCCTAGTGCCGTCCGGGAGCTCGGGCGGTAACCCGGCCGCGCAGGCTTCGGCCGCCTGGCGCCAGAGGCGGACCAGCTCCGCGCGGACGATCTCGGCGGCCTCGGCATAGCCCTTTCGGTTCCGCGGCAAGCCCGGAGAGGTCGATCGGCTCGCCCCAGACGACCGCGCAGGGGCGGCGGTTCGCCGGCGACCAGCGGAACGTGTCGAGCGCGCACGGGACGATCGGCGCGCCCTCCTGCAGCGCGATCATCAGGCCGCCCGGGTGCACCGGCCCCGGGTAGCCGAAGCGCTGTCTCGTGCCCTTCGACGTGGACGCACACGAGGTGCCCGTCGCGCACGAGCTGGCGCGCGCGGCGAAGCGCGTCTCGGTCGCCCTCGCCGCGCCGCACGGGGAACACGCCAAGCCAGCTGCAGGACTTCGCCCAGAACCGGGATCTCGAGCAGCTCCGCCTTCGCCAGGAACCTGACCTGTCGCGGGCAGAACGCAGCCGATCAGCGGGTGGTCGATCCCGGAGAAATGGTTGGCTGCGATCACCGCGCCGCCGTCGGCGGGAGGTGCTCGACCCCGTAGCCCGCCGCAGGTGCCAGCAAGAGCGTCGGCGGGACGATCGAGGCGCCGGCAGAACGCGTATGCCGCCTCCGCGTCCTCGCCCCACAGCTTCGGGACCGAGCCTCGTGAGCGGTCCCACGCTACGCGCGGGTGGTGATGTTCTCGTCAGCCGTCTGCTCGACGAGCCGCAGCCGGTGCTCGAGCTGGGCGATCCGGAGCTCGAGCTCCTCGAACTCGTTCCGCGTCACGAGGCCGACCTCGTGGAAGAGCCCGGCCAGCCCGCTGCCCGTCCGCTCGCTCAGCCGGATGCTCTCGTTGCGCCAGCGGCCGATCAGCTCGTCGACGAGGGAGCGCGCTTCCTCTCGCCCGAGCGTGCCGCGCGCGGACAGCTCCTCGGTGAGGGCGTCCGCCCGCTCGGCCGTCAGCGCGACGGCGCCGACCCCGGCGAGGATGAGCTTCTCGGCGAGCTCCCGGAAGGTGTCAGCGCGCTCGGCCATGAGGTCTCGAGCTTCGGCGCTGGCGCCGCCGCTCACGCTTCGCCTGGGCGGAGCCCGAAGGCTGGGGCATGGCCTCGCCGGGCGGCGGGCGCCTGTTCCGGGGTCGACCCGCCGTCCGCCGTCTCGAGCGCGACCGGGCCGGGCTCGACCGCGGCAGGCCCACCGCCCGGAAGCTGCGGGCCGAGAGGCGCGGGCGTTCCGCCGTCCGGCTCCGGCCCTTCCGCGAACCCGTGCTCCGCCGCCTGGGCCTTGCGGCGCGCCCAGTCGGGCTCGCGCTCCTTCCAGGTGGTCAGGAGCGGCGCGGCGATGAAGATCGACGAGTAGGCGCCGGAGACGATGCCGACGATCAGCGCGAAGGCGAAGTCCTTCAGCGTCGCCCCGCCGAAGATGTACAGCGAGACGATCGGCAGCAGGGTGATGAACGTCGTCGCCAGCGAGCGGCGGATCGTCTCCCAGAGCGAGATGTTCGCGATCGCCGCAAACGGCGCGCGCCGCATCAGCGGCACGTTCTCGCGGATGCGGTCGAAGATGATGATCGTGTCGTAGATCGAGTAGCCGAGCACGGTCAGCACCGCCGCAACCGTCGCGTTCGTCACCTCCCGCCCGGTCAGCGAGTACACCCCGACCGTGATCAGGATGTCGTGCAGGAGCGCGATCATCACCGGCAACGCGAACTTGAAGTCGAACCGGATCGCGATGTAGAGGAAGATCAGGAGGAGCGAGAAGAGGATCGCCGTGATCGCCGCACGCGCGATCTGACGCCCGAAGCTCGACGAGACCGTCTGGATCGTGAACGAGATCGGCTTGCCCTGGCCGAACCGCGCGTTGATGTCGTCCGAGAGGTTGCTCGTCTGCCTCCGCCGTGAGCGAGCGCATCCGCAGCTGGAAGTTCCGGTAGCCGTCGGCGCCGAACAGCCTGCCGCGGCCCTGCACGACCGGCGGCTGGGTCGTGAACTTGCTCGCGTCGCTGCGCACCTTCGCGAGCGACACCGGCGCGGGCGTCTTGAACGTGACCTGCGTGCCGCCCTTGAAGTCGATCCCGAAGTTGAGGCCCTTCACGGCGAGCGAGCCGATCGAGATCAGGACGACCGCGCCCGAGATCGCGAACCACGTCCGGCGCCGCCCCATGAAGTCGATCTGCAGCCACCTGCCCGATCTGCTGTCCCTGGGCGCCCATGAAGCGCGGGTTCTCGAACCAGCTGAACCCGGCCAGCAGCCCGAGCATCGCGCGGGTGGCCGCGACCGCGGTGAGCAGCGAGATCACCGTCCCGATCATCAGCATCAGCGCGAAGCCCTTGACGCCCGCCGTCGCGACCGCGAACAGGACGAGCGCGGTGATCACGGTCACGACGTTCGCGTCGATGATCGTGTGGAAGCCCTTCGCGTAGCCGGCCGAGATCGCGGCGCGCACGGACTTCCCGGACCGCACCTCTTCCTTGATGCGCTCGAAGATGACGACGTTCGCGTCGGCCGCGACGCCGATCGTGAGGATGATCCCGGCGAAGCCCGGGAGGGTCAGCGTGACGTTGAAGAGCAGGATCGCCGCGTAGAGCAGCGCCGCGTAGATCGCGAGGCCGATCACCGCGACCACGCCCAGGAAGCGGTAGAGGACGAGCAGGAAGACCGCGACCAGCAGCAGGCCGATCAGCGCCGCGATCTTCGCCTCCTTGAGCGAGTCCTTGCCGAGCGTCGCCGAGACGTCGGTCCGCTCGATCTGCTCGAACTTGACGGGCAACGCGCCGGTCTGGAGCACGAGCGCGAGGTCCTTCGCCTCGCCGAAGCTCGCGATGTTCGACACCTCGGCGCCGCCGTTCGTCGGGTCGATCCCGCCCGGGTTCTGCTTGTAGTCGATGTACGGCGTCGACTTCAGCTCGCCGTCGAGCACGATCGCGAAGTGCTGCGCGAAGCTGGTGATCGACGCTGAGGTCGCTTCGAGCCGCCCTGGCCGGCCGCGTCCGCGGCCAACTGGCCACGGCTAGCCTCGTCGCCCGTGATCTTCTTGAACGCCTTGTTGCCGGCGCTGTTGAAGCCGAGCTGCACGACGTTTCCCTGGCCCTGCGTGCTGATGTCGGCCTTGATCGCCGAGAGCTTCAGGTCGCGCCCGGTCGCGGCCGGGATCGGGTTGATCGGCCGGTCCGGGTAGTACTTGAACAGGTAGTAGACCGTCGACTTGCCTGCAGCCGTCTGGGGTACTCCGGGGCAACCGGTGGCTGTCTGGCAGTTGATCACGGTCATGTGCTCCGGCACCGCGAGCACGGTCCAGCCCTTGGGCACCTTGCCCTGGAGCCTCGGGGTGTCGAGCAGCTTCTCGCGCGTGTCCTCCGGGCCGGCCTTGACCTGCTTCTTCGGGTTGAAGAGGTAGTAGGCGCTCGGCGTGCCGACCTTCGCGTCGTCCTGGACCTGGTTGAGGAGGTTGTAGAGGCTCGGGTTCGCGATCACGGCGCCGTTGCCGTCGGTCGACGGCCCGGTGACGCTCGGTCTCCAGGTCGTAGAACTGCAGCTCCGCGGTCTTGCCGATGATCCCGGCGGCCTTGGCCGGATCGTGCACGCCCGCAAGCTCGATCACGATCTGGTCCTTGCCCTGCTTGCGGATCTCGGGCTCGGCGACTCCGAGCTTGTCGATTCGGCTCCGCATGATCGAGACCGAGCGGTCCATGTCGCTGGAGGTCAGCTGGTGGCTTCTTTGGCGGAACCGCCTTGAGGACGACCTCGAGGCCGCCCTGGAGGTCGAGGCCGAGCGTCAGCTTCTTGTGCACCGGCGAGCCGGGCACGCGCGAGCGCGGCCACGCCGGCGAGCGCCAGCAGGATCAGGCCGACCAGGATCAGGTGTGAACGCCGATTCGACATGCGAAAAGCCGAGAAAGATTAGCCGTCGTCGGAGGAAACCGGCTTCTCGGCTACCTCCTCCGGCTCGGGCTTCTGTTTCGGCTCTTCCTCGGCCTCCGGCTCGGCCTCCTCGTCGGGCTCGTCGCGCGGGACGATGGCCGAGATCGCGCGCCTGTCGAGCCGGGCCACGGTCTCGGGCGCGAGCTCGATCTCGACCACCTCGCCCTCGATCGAGACGACATTGGCGTGGAGACCGCCGGCGGTGATGATCTCGTCCCCGACGCGGAGGTTGTCCTGCATCTGGGCCTGCGCCTCTTTCCGCTGGCGCTGCGGACGGATCATGAACATCCAGAGGACGATGAAGAGCAGGACGAGGGGAAGCAGGAAGCCGATGCTCACGTCGCCATCTCCCGATCGGTGTGCAGCCTGGCCAGCGCGGCCTCCTTGTACGAGGTGAAGTCGCCCTGCTCGATCGCCGTACGCGCGCCTGCCACGAGATCGAGCACGAAGCGCAAATTATGCAGGGTCAGGAGCCGATGGCCCAGAAGCTCCTGCTGGTTGACGAGGTGGCGGATGTACGCGCGCGAGAAACGCGTGCAGGCGGGGCACTCGCAGCCCTCGTCGAGCGGAGCCCGGTCGCGGGCGAAGCGCGCGTTCTTGAGGTTCAGGCGCCCCTCCCAGGTGAGCGCCGAGCCCGTGCGCGCGGTGCGGGTCGGGAGGACGCAGTCGAACATGTCGATCCCGCGCTCGATCACCTCCAGGACGCCCTCGGGGTCGCCGATGCCCATGAAGTAGCGCGGCCTGTCGGCCGGGAGCAGCTCGGCCGCCCAGGCGGTCGCGTCGAGCATGACCTCCCGCGACTCGCCGATGGCGAGCCCGCCGAGAGCGTTGCCGTCGAAGTCGAGCGCCGCGATCTCCTCGATCGAGCGGCGCCTGAGCTCGGGGTCGGCCGCGCCCTGGGTGATGCCGAAGAGGAGCTGGCCGGGAGCGCGGTCTGCCTCGCGCTGTCGCGTGGCCCAGAGCGTCGTGAGGCGGACGGCCTCGGCGAGGTCGGGTCTGGACGAGCCCGCGGGCGGGCAGACGTCGAGGCACATCGCGATGTCGGAGCCGAGCTCGCGCCTGGACACGCGCGGCTAGCTCGGGCGTGAACCGCTCCGGCTGACCGTCGTAGACCGAGCGGAACGTGACGCCGTCGTCGTCGCGGTCGAGGATCGTGTCGCGGAGCGAGAAGACCTGGAACCCGCCCGAGTCGGTCAGGATCGGCCCGTCCCAGCCCATGAACGCGTGGAGCCCGCCGAGCTCCCGGATCAGGTCGGCGCCGGGCCGGAAGTGGAGGTGGTACGTGTTGCAGAGCAGGATCTCCGCGCCGACCGCTCTCAGCTCGTCGGGGTCGACGCTCTTGACGGTGGCCTTCGTGCCGACCGGCATGAACGCGGGCGTCCGCAACTCGCCGCGCGCGGTCGAGAGCACCCCTGCCCGAGCAGCGCCGTCCGATGCAACCAGCGCGAAACCCGGTCATGTCCCGACGAAACCCCCACCCTGGGTGGGGATTGCGGGCCACCCTCGCTCCCGCCGTGAGCGTACCGCCCGGAACGCGCGCGTGTCCGTGACGCGGCGCGTGCCGGAGAGCGTGACGATGTGTCCCCGGCTCGCGCTCACAGGATCAGCATCGCGTCGCCGAACGAGTAGAAGCGGTAGCGCTCCTCGATCGCGAGCCGGTACAGGCGGCGCGTCTCCTCGACACCGGCGAAGGCCATCACGAGGGCGAGAAGGGTCGAGCGCGGGAGGTGGAAGTTCGTCAGGAGCGCGTTCACCCGGCGAAACTCGAAGCCCGGCGTGACGAACAGATCGGTCCGCCCGGCCAGCGGAGCACCGCGCGCGATCGACTCGAGCACGCGCACGGTCGTCGTGCCGACTGCGAGCACACGTGGCGCGGCCTCGATCCGTGCCCACGCTTCCGGCGAGACCTCGTACCGCTCGCTGTGCAGCTCGTGCGCGGCCAGGTCGTCGGCCGAGATCGGCCTGAACGTGTCCAGGCCCACGTGGAGCGTGACCCGCTCGACGTCCAGCCGGCCGAGCAGCTCCGGCGTGAAGTGCAGGCCCGCGGTCGGCGCCGCCGCCGAGCCTTCCTTATCCGCGTACACAGTCTGGTAGCGCTCGGGATCGGCGAGCTGCTCCTTGATGTAAGGCGGCAGCGGCGCCTCCCCGGCCGGCTCGCCCTCGAGCCGCAGCCGCCAGCGGCCCTCGCCGAGCGGCTCCACGAGCTCGACCGGCCCGAGCCGCTGCCCGGCCTTGAGCCGCCGCGACGGCCGGGCGAGCCCCTCCCAGAGGCCGTTCGCGCCCGAGCCGCTCCAGGAGCAGCACCTCCGCCTCTCCCCCGCCCGGCCGCTTCAGCCGCAGCCGCGCAGGAACCACGCGCGTGTCGTTGACGACGACGAGCATCCCCTCCGCGAGCTCCTCCGGCAGCTCGTCGAACTGCCGATGGCGCACGGCGCCCGGTCGCCCGGTCGAACACGAGCAGCCGCGACGAGTCGCGCCGCTCGAGCGGCCGCTGCGCGATCAGCTCGGGAGGAAGCTCGTAGTCGAGCTCGGCCGACTTCATCCGATGCGAACGCTACCGTTGCCGCCGATGACCGACGACGCAATCGAGCGCGCGCGCGAGCGGCTCAGAGCAAGCCGCCGAAGGGCGCCCCGACGCGGCGACGGTGGACGCGGTTCTCGAGCGGACGCGGGCTCAGGTCGAGGATCTGGCCCAGGCCGCCGCGGAGCTCCAGTCGACGCTCCCCGCGAAGATCGACGGCGCTCTCCAGGACGGGATCCGCGAGCAGGTGAGGCCTGTCGGCCGCAACCTCGCAGAGATCCGCGGCCTGACGAACAACGTCATCCGCCGCCTCGAGCGGATCGAAGGCGACCTGCTCGCCGAGCGGCACGCGCGCGTGGACGACCTCGCGCTCCTCGTCGACCTCGTCAGCTCCGGCTGGAAGTCGGTGGACGTCCGGCTCGGCTCGCTGGAGAAGAGCCTCAAGTCGAGCCAGGATGCGATCGTCTACCGCATGCAAGAACGCCGCTCGGCCTGACCGCGGGCGAGGCGCTCCTCCACGAGCAGGCCGATCAGGCCGAGCGCGACGGCGAACCAGAGCGTCGCGAGGCGGATGAGCACCGTGGCAGCTGCGGCAGCGACCTTCGTCGTGTCGCCGAGGTGGCGGATCAGCCCGGTCATGCTCGCCTCTGCGACGCCGAGCCCGCCCGGGAGGAACGAGAGCGCTCCCGCGAGGCTGCCCACCGAGAAGACGACCACCGTGTCCGCCAGCGAGAGGTCGAGGTCGAGCCCCCGCACGCAGACGTAGGCGGCCAGGCACTCGCAGAACCACGACACCGCCGAGAGCGCGGTCATCCCGATCAGGAGCCACCAGCCGAGCAGCCGTCTCGCCGCCTCCGGCGCCTCGCCGAGCGCCGCGAAGCGGCCGAGCAGCGGGCTGTGCACGACGAAGACGATCCCCGCGACGCCGACGAGCGCGATGACGAGCAGCGGCCAGCGGTCGGTGCTCGCTCCCGCGATCACCGCGAGGACGACGACGCCCGTCGCATCCGTGACCCGCTCGGCGAGCACGACCGGCGCCGAGCGGCGGACCGGCACGTCGAACGACCGGCGCAGGAGCCCGCACTTGAGCACCTCGCCCGCCTTGCCCGGCGTGATCGTCATCGTCAGGCCCGCGACGAAGACCGCGAGGCTCCGGCCGCGCGGCACGTCGATCCCCACGCGCGCGAGGTAGATCTCCCAGCGAGCGAAGCGGATCAGGTAGTTGAGCGCCGTCAGCGCGAGCGCGAGCGGGAACAGCTCCCAGCGGAAGCCGCCGAGCTCGTCGAGCAGGCCGAAGTCCGAGTACAGCGCGAGCCCGACGGTCACGGCGACCGCGAGCGCCAGCGTCAGGAAGACGGCTCGTTTCAGCTCAGGTCAGCGCCAAGATGAGGCCCGCGGTCACGATCCAGAGGGCGATGTCGACCAGGATCGGGACGTCGGTCAGGAGCACCTGCTCGGGCTCCTCGCCGAGGTCATCGCGGTGGACGAGGAGCAGGTAGCGGAAGATCCCGAAGATCACGAACGGGATCGTCACCATCAGCGCCTTCGAGTCGCGCGCGGTGAACGTGTAGAGCGAGTACGCGATCACCGTCGAGGCGGCGACGACCGAGACGAGCTGGTCGACGAGCTCGAGCGAGTAGCCCGCGAGCACCGGCCGGCCCGGGGTCTCGCGCGCGCCGACCAGGACGAGCTCTCCGCGCCGCTTGGCGAGCGCGAGGAAGAGCGCGAGCAGCACGGTGCACAGGAGCAGCCAGGGCGAGATGCGCACGTCCACGGCCTCGGCACCGGCGGCCGCGCGGATCACGAACAGCCCGGCGATGACGAACACGTCGACCAGCACGATGTGCTTGAGACCGAACGAGTACGCAACCTGGAGGGCCGCGAAACCGAGCAGCAGCGCGACCGAGGCGAGGCCGAGCCAGCCGGCGACCGCCAGCGCGCCGGCCGCGAGCGCCCGCCGAGAGGATCAGCGCCGCCTTCGCGGAGAGCTCCCCGCGCGCGATGGGCCGCTGGCGCTTGACGGGGTGCTGGCCGGTCCTGCTCGGCGTCGCGGACGTCGTTCAGCAGGTACGCGGCGCTCGAGACCGCGCAGTACGCGACGAACGCGGCGAGCGCCTCCGCCCAGCGAACCGGGTCGCCGAGCTGAGCCGCGAACACGATCCCGGCGAAGACGAGCAGGTTCTTCGGCCACTGCCGCGGCCGCATCGCCGCGAGGGCCGCGCGGGCGGGCGAGCGCCGGCGCGGAAGCTCGACGAGCTCGTGGGCGGGAAGGCTCATCGCACCGGATTCTGACTACTGGGGATCCGTGGGGAGCACGAGCTCGAAGCGGCTGCCCTCGTCACTCGTGCTCTCGAGGCGGATCTGGCCGCCGAGCGCCTCGGCGAGCTCGCTCGCGATCGCGAGGCCGAGGCCGGTGCCGCCGCCGCCTCGCGACCAGAACGGGCGGAAGATCCGTTCCCGCTCGACCGGTGGGATCCCCGGCCCGCTGTCGCCGACCGCCACGTAGACGCGGCCGTTCGTCGCGGTCAGCTCGAGCTCGATGCGCCCGCCGTCCGGCGTCCACCGGAAGGCGTTCGAGAGCAGGTTCGAGATGATCTGGAGCACGCGGTCGCCGTCGGAGATGATCACCGGCTTCGCGTCGACCATCCTCCGGTAGTCGATCTTGCGACGTCGCGCTTCCTCGCCGAACGCGGTGTACGCGCGGTCGACCAGCCGCTCCATGTCGACCTCCTCGTGGAGCACGGTGAAGCGGTGCGCGTCGAGCTTCGCGAGGTCGAGCACGTCGCCGACGAGCCGCTCGAGCCGCTGGGCCTCCGCGGCGATCACGGTCAGCGACGCCATCCGCATCTCCTCGTCCGTGACGACGCCTTCGCGCAGCGCCTCGACGTGGCCGCGGATCGCGGTCAACGGCGTGCGCAGCTCGTGCGAGACGCTCATCAGGAAGCCGCGCTCGAGCTCCTCGGTCTCCGCAAGACGTGCGGCCATCTGGCGGAAGCTCTCGGCGAGGTCGCCGATCTCGCCGCCGCCGCGCACCTCCGGCACGTCCACGTCGTAGCTCCCGCGCGCGATCTCGTCGGCGGCCCGCGAGAGGTCGAGTACCGGCTCCGTGATCCGCCGCGAGAGGTAGACGCCGAGGCCCGCCGCGACGGCGACGCCGGCCGCGAAGGCCAGCAGCAGGCGGTCGACCAACGCGAGCCAGTGCTGCTCGAGGACGGTCTTCGGCTTCGCCAGGACGATCACGCCGAAGGTCTGGCGGCCGAGCTTGAGCGGCCTCGCGACCGCGAGGAGCTCCTGGCTCCCGCCCGGCGGCGTGAACCGGAACCGCGTCAGGTCCTGCGTGCGCACCTTGTCGAGGTCGACCACGCCGCGCGGCAGCTGACTGAAGGCGGGCCTCTGCCCTGGAAAGAGGTCGACTCCGCTGTAGTAGATCTTGTCGCCGGTGGCGAGCGCGAGCTGCTTCGCGGAAACGGGCTTGAGCCCGGCCCGCCGCTCGTAGATGTCCGTGATGCCCTTCGCCTCGCGCGCGAGCTCGCCGTACGCCTGCGCGCGCGCCTGGTTCTCCGCGTAGCCGCGGACGAGGCGCAGCGCGATCGCGGCGGAGACGAGACCTGCCACCACCACGCCGAGCAGGAAGAACGCCGGGAGCTGGAAGCGCAGCGACCGGATCATCGCTGCGGTGGTGTTAGGCGCTCACGGCCGTATCCCTCGCGGGACCGACCTTGTAGCCGACGCCCCAGACGGTGACGATCGGCGAGGCGTCACCGAGCTTGCGCCGGATCTGCCGGACGTGCACGTCGACTGTTCGGGTGTCGCCCGCGAAGGTGTAGCCCCAGACGCGCTCGAGCAGCTGGTCACGCGTCAGCACGATTCCGCGGTGGTCGAGCAGCTCCCAGAGGAGGTCGAACTCCTTCGGCGCGAGCTGCACCTCGTCCTCGCCGACCCGTACCTCCCGGCGGCCGGCGTCGATCTCGAGATCGCCGTGGGTGATCTGCTTCGTCTCCATCTCGCGGCGCTCCGGAACCGAGCGGCGCAGGATCGACTTCACCCGAGCCACGAGCTCGCGCGGGTTGAACGGCTTCGTCAGGTAGTCGTCGGCCCCGACCTCGAGGCCGATGATCTTGTCCACGTCCTCGTCGCGCGCCGTCAACATCAGGATCGGGACGTCCGAGCTGCGGCGGATGCGGCGGCAGACCTCGATCCCGTCGATGTCGGGCAACATCAGGTCGAGCACGATCAGGTCGGGACGCTCCGCCGCGACGCCCTCGAGGGCCTCCGTCCCGGAGCCGACCGTGCGGATCTTGTAGCCCGCGTTCTTCAGGTAGAGCGCGACGAACGAGGCGATCGAGGTCTCGTCCTCGACAACCAGCACCGTCTGATCCTGGTTTGCCATGGCGTCAGGATGCCAGAGACGGCCGTCAGCGCTTGGTCTTGGTGGTTCCGAGCTGGAAAACCGTCGACAGGTCCGGAAGCGATTCGTAGGGACCGTTGTCGAACGAGAGCACGCCGTCCGGGAGGCCGTTCTCGCCCGCTGCCGTCCACCGTCACCGTGCCTCGTCCGACCGCGGACACGAAGATGCCGCTGCCCTGGACCATGATCGTGTAGCGGCCGTCGAGCGCCCGGAACGAGATCTTCTTCCCCGTGCAGAGCAGGGTCGTGCGGTTGACCGGCCGCAGCCTCTTGCAGTGCACGAACGTGGGCACCGAGGCATCGAGCGGCGTGTTGTCCCTGATCCGGATCTTGCCGTTCGCCGTGCGGCCGACCGCCGAGCCCTTGAACTTGAGCGTGACCTGGCCCTTGCCGCGCTGGATCGAGAGCGTCCCGTCGGCGCCCTTGCCCGCGGGCGCAGCGGCAGGAAGCGCGAGCGCCGCGCCGATCACCACAGCCAGTAGTCGCCACCCCATGGATTGCAGTATCGGCCGCGTGGGTGAGTGCGCAATGAGCGACCTGTTAGGAAAGCGTAAAGCCAGGAACAATGCGGGGATGCGCGTAGCCCTGGCCGGCCTCCCGCTCCTCGTCGCCGTCGTCGTCGCGACGGGCTCGGCTCCGGCCGCCGTCGGGCCTCCGCGGCTGCTCGGGCTGAGCATCTCGAACGGCGGGCATCCGTTCCTCGGCGACACGCGCCAGCTCGCGAGCGTGAGCCCGAACGGAGACGGCTACCGCGACCGCGCGATCGTCCGCTTCCGGCTCGACCGCGCGGCACGAGTCCTCGTCCAGGCGGTCGCAACCGACGAGGTTCGGCGGCCGGTCAAGGTGATCTGGCAGACGCGGCGGAAGCTCGCTGCCGGGCCGCACACTCGATCTCGTGGAAACCCCGGAAGGGGATCGCGAGCCGCACGTACCTGCTGCGGTTCACCGTCACGGGCGTCCACGGCGGGAGGCGCGTCTACGGCTTCGAGCGCCCACGCGCGTCACGGCCGACCAGCGGCCTCGTCGTCCGCATCCTCGGCGTCGAGGTTGCGTTCGTGAAGCGGAGCTACGTCCAGGGCGCGCAGGCGGCGGTCTCGATCTCGACCGATTCCCCGAGCGTGCGGCTCCGCTTCTTCTCGTACCCGAGCGGCGGGTCCGCCGGTACCCGCGACCCGAACACGAATGCGATCCCGGTGACGCCGTCGATCCGCCTCGACTGGCGCGTGCACCGCAACGCGCCGTACGTCCTCCAGGTGACACGGTCGGGCGACTGGGCGGGCGGCCTCTACTTCCTGCGGGTGACGACCTCGGACGGCCAGACCGGTTACGCGCCGGTGATCCTCCGGCCGAAGACGATCGGCGAGCACAGAGTCGCGGTCGTTCTGTCGACGAACACGTGGCAGGCCTACAACTTCCGCGACGCGACGGGCGACGGCTGGGGCGACTCGTGGTACATCGGCGGCGCGGCGCCCGCGGTCGACCTGCGCAGGCCGTATCTCGACGGTGGCCTGCCGTACCGCTTCCGCGAGTGGAACTCCGGCTTCCTCTCGTGGCTCCGGCAGACGGGCAAGGAGGTCGACTGGCTCTCGGACGACGACCTCGACAGCGTGGCAAGCGGGGACGAGCTCCGCAACGCCTACGACCTCGTCGTCTTCCCCGGCCATGAGGAGTACGTCACCGAGCACGTCTACGACGTGGTCGAGCGCTTCCAGGACCTCGGCGGAAACCTGATCTTCCTCTCCGCGAACAACTTCTTCTGGAAGGTGGAGCGCCAGGGCGCCTACCTGCGCCGGATCGACCAGTGGCGCCGTCTCGGCCGGCCCGAGGCCAAGCTGATCGGGATCCAGTACGTCGCGAGCAACCACGGCGAGAGCGAGCGCTCGTACGTCGTGGCCGGCGCGGACACGGAGCCGTGGGTGTTCGCCGGGACCGGGCTCGCGAACGGGTCGGAGTTCGGGCGCTACGGGATCGAGGTCGACGCGCGGACTCCGAGCTCGCCGTCGTCCGGTGTCGTCGTCCTGGCGGTCGCGCCGCACGCGATCGGCGACCACGACGCGGAGATGGCCGTCTACCGGACGAAGGGCGGAGCGATGGTCTTCGCGGCGGGTGCGCTCGACTTCTCGGGCTCGATCGGCCTCCCGGCGGTCGCCCGGCTCGTGGACAACGTCTGGGCTCGCCTGGCGTCCTAAGGCGTCGCTTGCGATGCCGACCTCAGGACGCTCGGGCTCTGCCCGTGCGTCCGTCTGAAATGACCAGTCGAGCCGACTGGCGTGGGCTCAGAAACGGCCCCTAGGCGGGCTTCTCGTACTCGTAGAAGCCGCGGCCGGTCTTGCGGCCGAGGTCGCCGGCGTCACGCATCTCGATCAGCCGCTGCGGCGGTCCCATGCGCTCCTCGCCGAGTGCAGCGTGCAGAGCCTCGGAGGCGTGGACGTGGACGTCGACCCCGATCAGGTCGATCAGTGCGCACGGCCCGATCGGCCAGTTGGCGCCGAAGCGCATCGCGCGGTCGACGTCCTCGGGCGCGACCCGCGCCTCGTCGAGAACGCGCACGCAGTCGTTCAGGAGCGGGATCAGGATCCGGTTGACGATGAATCCCGGCGTGTCGTTGCAGGCGACCGGCTCCTTGCCGATCCGCTGCGCGAACGCGTAGGCGGCGTCGAAGACCTCGTCGCTCGTGCGCGCCGTGCGGACGACCTCGACGAGCGGCAGCACGGGCGCGGGATTGAAGAAGTGCATCCCGACGACGCGCTGCTGGTGCTGCGCCGCGTCCGCGATCTGCGTGACCGAGAGCGCGGAGGTGTTCGTGGCGAGGATCGCGTCGGGCGCGACGATCCGGTCGAGCTCGGCAAACAGCGTTCGCTTGACGTCGAGATCCTCGAACGCGGCCTCGATCACGAGCCCGCAGGAGGCGAGCTCCTCGAGATCCGTGACGAGGCAGAGCCGTCCGAGGGCCGCGTCCTTCTCCTCGGCCGTGAGCCGCCCCTTCTCGACCCCGCGCGACAGGTAGTGGTCGATCCGCGCGCGCGCCGCCTCGCCGAGCTCCGGCTCGACCTCGCGGCCGATGACCTCGAGCCCCGCCTGAAGGCAGACCTGCGCGATCCCCGAGCCCATCGTGCCCAGCCCGACGACGCCGACGCGAGCGATCTCCACGGCGCGCGATCCTACGGCTTCTGGTTCACGCGCACGCGTGAACCTTCATTCCCCCGGGGGCCTTCGGCCCCTTGCCCCCGGTTTCGAGCGTAGCGGCGAAATCGTCACGGATGTGTGACTCGGGTGTGCCGGATGTGTGACTTCGGCGTGCCTGCGATGCGTGAAGCCGCTCAGACCCGCTCGATGACCGCGGCAATCGCCTGGCCGAAGCCGATGCACATCGTCGCGAGCCCATAGCGCGCGTCGCGCCGCTCGAGCTCGTTCAGCAGCGTCGCGGTGATGCGAGCGCCGGTCGCGCCGAGCGGATGGCCGAGCGAGATCCCGCCACCGTTCGGGTTGACGTCCGCAGCCCGCTCCTCGAGGCCCGTGTCCCGCATGAACTGGAGCGCAACCGCCGCGAACGCCTCGTTCACCTCGATCACGGCGACGTCGTCCCACCCGAGCCCGGCGCGGGCCAGCGCGCGCTCCGACGCCTGCGGATTCCCGTGCAGCATCAACCGCGGATCGACGCCGGCCAACCCGAAGGACACGAACCGCGCACGCGGCTCCAGCTCGAGCCGCGAGCACGCGGCCTCGCTGGCGACGAGCACGGCGGCCGCCCCATCGCAGATCTGGCTCGAGTTTCCGGCCGTCACGCGTCCCTCGGGCAGGAACGCGGGCTTCAGCGCAGCCAGCGCTTCCGGAGACGTGTCGGCACGCGGCGTCTCGTCCACGGCGAAGACGATGCCCACGTGCGGGTTCGTCACCTCGACGGGAACGACCTCGTTCTCGAAGCGCCCTTCCTCGATCGCGGCGAGCGCGCGCCGGTGCGACTCGTACGAATAGCCGTCGAGCTCCTCGCGCGACAGGCCCCACTCCTCCGCGATCAGCTCGGCCGAGATCCCCTGCGGGACGATCTCCCAGCGCTCGAGCAGCCGGTCGGAGAGGTCTCCACCGCTCGACCCCATCGGCACCCGGGACATCGACTCGACGCCTGCGGCGACGACCAAGTCGAGCTGGCCCGACCACACGGCCGCGGCAGCGTTGAAGTAGCACTGCATCGACGAGCCGCACTGCCGGTCGACGGTCGTCCCCGGAACGGTGTCCGGCCAGCCGGCGACGAGCGGCGCCATCCGGCCGATGTTCCAGCCCTGCTCCCCGACCTGCGAGACGCAGCCCATCTGCACGTCCTCGACCTCGGCCGGATCGACGCCGGTTCCGCGCCACGAGCCCGTTCAGCACCTGCCCCGCGAGCTCGTCCGCGCGCAGGCTCGCAAGCGTCCCGTTGCGCCTGCCGATCGGCGACCGCACCGCGTCGACGATCAGCGCATCAACCATCGACCACAGCGTATAGCCGCCATTCGCCCGGAACGCCCTTCAGCTCGCGCTCGCCGCGCTCCTCGAACTCGATACCCGAGCCGGCGACGAGGTCCTTGACCGTCGACGAGACGAGCACCTCGCCGGGCTGCGCAGCCGCAGCGATGCGCGCCCCGGTGTGCACCGCGATTCCGCTCAGCTTGCCCGTCGAGCCGCTCGCACTCGCCGGTGTGGACGCCGGCACGGAGCTCGAGCTCGATCTCGGCGAGATCCGCCGGATCGCGCACGCGCAGCGGATCGCCCGGCCGGGACCGTCGAACGCGGCGAGGAACCCGTCGCCGGCGACGTCGAGCTCCTCGCCGCGGAACTCGGCGAGCCGGCGGCGCACGTGCGTGTGGTGCGTGCGCAGCAGGTCGCGCCAGGCACGGTCGCCGAGCTCGGCCGCGCGCTCGCTCGAGCCGACGATGTCCGTGAAGAGGATCGTCGCGAGCACGCGGTCCGGCTCCGACGCTCGCCCGACGCGCTCGACGAACCGCTTGATCGCGGCAATCGAGGCCGCGTGCGTCTCGTCGTCGATCCAGGTGTAGATGCCGCGCATCCTCGGCAGCTCGACGAGCTCGCGACTTCGCCACGCGGTCCGCGACGTACTCGCGCCGGGCCGCGCTCCTCCGGCTTGAACAGCACCATGGTCGGCACGCGGACGGCGCCGAGGACGTCGCTCGACGTCCGAGTCCCGCGATCGCGCGGAAGAGCGCGACGGCCGCGCCGGGGCTCAGCCCTCGCCGCATGTGCGTCACGAACCAGTCGACGAACTCCGGGTCCTCGGCCCCGTCCGGCGCCCACTGCTCCACGAGCTCCTCGAAGAAGTCCCTTCGGCCCCAGCGCTCGCCGACGTCGGCGATCCGCCGCGCCACTCCTCGTCGCTCGGCGCCCACGGGTAGTCCGGCGCCTGCCGGCCCCTGATCGACGGCTCGAGGAGGACGAGCCCGCTCGTGCGCTCCGGGTATGTCGCGGCGAAGAGAATCGCGAGGCGCGCGCTCTCGAGGCTGGCCCAGAAGACCGCGCGCTGCGACCCGGCCGCGTCCATGACCGCGCCGAGGTCGTCCATCCGCGCCTCGAGCGTCGCAGCCTCGCGCATCCGGTCCGAGAGCCCCGTGCCGCGCTTGTCGAGCATGAGGACGCGGCCGGCCTCGGCGAGGCCCATGACGTGGCGCCTGAGCAGCGGGTGCTCCCACATCGAGAGCAGCTCACCGGAGAACCCGCGAGCGAAGACGATGTCGGTCGGGCCCTCGCCGACGATCTGGTACGCGATCGCGACGTCGCCGCTGCGCGCGTACTGGACGTCCGGGATCTCCACGGGCGAATCCTCCCACTAGACTCACCGCGTGGCCACGACGCTCATCGAGCGCAAGGTCTTCGTCGGCGGCGAGTGGGTCGAGACCGGCGACTGGACGGACGTGCGCTCGCCGTACTCGGGCGAGGTCGTGGGACGGGTTGCCAAGGCCGGCGCCGCCGAGACGAAGCGCGCGATCGACGCCGCCGAGCAGGCGATGAGCGAGCCGCTGCCCGCCCACAAGCGCGCGGAGATCCTCGTGCGCGTGGTCGCTGGCGCTCGGCCGGCGCCACGACGAGGTCGCGCGGCTGATCTCCGACGAGGCCGGCAAGCCGATGAAGGCGGCGCGCGTCGAGGCCAAGCGCGCGATGTCGACGTACACCTTTGCCGCCGTCGAGGCGCGCAAGCTCGCGGGCGAGATGGTCCCGATGGACGCGGCGCAGGCCGGCGAGGGAAAGCTCGCGTTCACCCTGCGCGAGCCGATCGGGATCGTCGCCGCGATCTCGCCGTTCAACTTCCCGCTCAACCTCGTCGCGCACAAGCTCGCGCCCGCGTTCGCAGCCGGCTGCGCGGTGGTGCTCAAGCCCGCGGGCCACACGCCGCTCTCGGCGCTGCTGCTGGCGGAGCTGGAGGAGGAAGCGGGCCTGCCGCCCGGCTGGCTGAACGTCGTCGTCGGCCCGTCGGCGGAGATCGGCGACGTCCTGGTCGAGGACGAGCGCGTGAAGGCGATCTCGTTCACCGGCTCCGGCCCGGTCGGCTGGGGCCTGAAGGAGCGCGCGCCGAAGAAGCGCGTCGCCCTCGAGCTCGGCAACGCGACCCCGGTGATCGTCGCCGCGGACGCCGACCTCGACGCGGCCGCGACGGCGATGGCCGCGAACAGCTTCTCCTTCGCGGGCCAGAGCTGCATCTCCGTGCAGCGTCTCTACGTCGAGCGCCCGGCCTACGACGCGTTCGTCGAGCGGTTCATCCCGAAGGTCGAGGCGCTCGTCGTCGGCGACCCGGCCGACGAGGAGACCGACGTCGGCCCCGTGATCGACGAGGACGCGAAGACGCGGATCCTCGAGTGGATCGAGGAGGCCCGCGCGGGCGGAGCCGACGTGCTCGCCGGCGGCGAGGAGCAGGACGGCCTGATCCAGCCGACGGTGATCGCGAATGCCGCCCCCGACCTGAAGGTGAGCTGCGACGAGGTCTTCGGCCCGGTCGTGACGCTGAACGCAGTCGACTCGCATCGACGAGGCGATCGAGCTCGCGAACTCGACGCGCTTCGGGCTCCAGGCCGGGATCTTCACGAGCGCGATCGGGACGGCGCTGCGCGCGGCCCGCGAGCTCGAGTTCGGCGGCGTGACCGTGAACGAGGCGCCGACGTTCCGCACCGACCAGATGCCCTACGGCGGCGTCAAGGACTCGGGCAACACGCGCGAGGGCCCTGCGTACGCCGTGCGCGAGCTGACCGAAGAGCGCCTGGTCGTCCTCCAGCTTTGAGGAGCGGCCCGGCGTGATCGGCGTCGCGATCGCGGTGATCGTGATCGGGGTCGCCTTCGGGATCGTGTGGCCCTGGGTCGGGATCGTCATCGGCCTCGCGGGGGTCCTGCTCCTCGTCGCGCTGCTCGCCGGAACCGGCCGCAGAGCGCCCAAACCGGAGCGCTGAACCGGCCACTTGCCGTTGCTAGACTCGCGCCTCGCGTGGCGCGTTTTTCCCTGCTAAACCGCATTCGCCGGCATCCCGAGGACGATTCCGGAGGAAGCCCCGCGCGGCCGCTCCGGCGGGCGCCCTCGCCGGGGGCGCTGCGTCGAGAGCGGCGCGCGATCCTGAAGGCCCGCGAGGAGCAGATCCGCGACCTGGGCGGGCCTGACGCTCGAGATGTACCGCCGCTCGTCCTTTCGCGACGACCTCCTGATCGAGCGCTGCAAGGAGATCGTGGCGCTCGAGGAGCGGCTCCACGAGCTCGACTCGATGCTCGCCTCCGTCGCGAGCGCGCGCCGCGCGCCGACGACGTGCGAGTGCGGCGCTCCCGTTCCCTGGGGCTCGCACTTCTGCGCGAACTGCGGCCGCCCGGTCGGGGCCGAGCCGGTCGTCGCGTGCGCGAACTGCGGCCACCCGCTTCCGGCCGACGCCAAGTTCTGCGCCAGCTGCGGGCGCGATGCGGGCCCGGTCGGCGACTCGGACGACCACGGCGCCGCGGGCAACGGCGCCGATCCCTGGGAGCGCTAGGTGGCCGGCGAGCAGGACGGGCGCTGCCCGCGCTGCGACACGCCGTACGGCGAGGGACAGGAGTACTGCCTCGAGTGCGGAGCGCGGCTGCCGTCGCAGAGCGGCATCGTCGGGCGGCTCGGCTCGGCCTGGCGCCGCCGGTTCGACTGGTATCCCGGCGACTGGATCTGGCCGGCGCTGCTCGCCCTCGTGATCGCAGCGGTGGCAGGCGCCGCCTCGGCGATCTGGCTCGCCGACCAGTCGAGCGCGAGCGACAAGACCCTCGTGGCGACGTCTCCCGGCGCATCGAGCGTCCAGCAGACCCAGTCCGCGCCCGAGCCGACGATCACGCAGCCGACGACTCCGACGACGACCGCCGCGCCGCCGCCTCCTCCTCCCCCGGTCAACGCTCCGGCCGTCTGGCCGGCGGGGCGCAGCGGCTGGACGATCGTCCTCGACTCACTCCCGAGCCCGAGCGGTCGCGCCTCGGCGACCGCGGAGGCCCAGCGCGCGCGCCGGAGCGGCATGAAGAAGGTCGGCGTCCTCGACTCGTCGCAGTTCTCGAGCCTCCACCCCGGCTACCTCGTGGTGTTCGCCGGGATCTACGGGTCCCAGGCGGAGGCCCAGAGCGCGATCATCGACGCCCACCGCCACGGCTTCGGCGGCGCCTATCCGCGGCGAATCACTCCGTAGCTGTCACGTTTTCCAATCTGCAAACCTGGGGCCCGGACTTTGTAACACGGCCCGAGTCGGTTATATTCGCCCTGCAGGCCAAGCAGCGCAGACCAGGTTTAACCGCTGGTTAACAAAGCTTTGCGCCAGATTAATAGGAGCCCAGGATACTGACGGTGGACGAGAGAGCCCGCCAGATCCAGGCCTGCATGTATCAGTACTCACGTGCCATTTACAGGTCGATCAAGGATCTCGTGGATCCTTACGTCGACTCCGAGACCCGCGCTCAGTACCGGCGCGAGGTGCTCGAGGCATGCGAGCAGACGATGGAGCGGCTGGCCAAGGATCCGCTCTACTTCGCGAAGCCCGACCGGGCCCTCTTCCAGGATCTCCGCCGCTACTTCCCGATCACGTGCCAGGCGCAGGTCGCCTGGGCCGTGCGCGAGGGCGTCGCGGCGGCGGTCGCGTTCATCGAGAGCCAGATCGAGGCGGGCGCCTTCGACGGCGGCGTCGCCCGCTGTCGCGCGACCACCCGCAAGGGCAAGCCGTGCCAGCGCACACCGCTGCCCGACCGCGACTACTGCCCGTCGCACCAGCATCTAGAGCGCAGCAAGGTCGCGGCTAAGGCGCCGACTCGGCGGCGCCGACCATGGAGGCCGTGCGGGCTCCGCCCGCGCGGCCGTCTACGCACCTTGGGACCGGGCGCTGCGGACCGCGGTCGCGTAGCCGACGTGCCTCCGAGCGGGTAGGCTCGCTCGGGTTTGAGCCACGACACCGACAAGCTGATCCGCCAGCTCTCGCTGGTCGCGTTCCTGATGGCGGAGCGGCGACCGGTCACCGCGCGCGAGATCAAGAGCAGCGTCGAGGGCTACCAGGAGATGTCGGACGAGGCGTTCGCGCGCCGGTTCTACTCGGATCGCGCGGAGCTGCAGGCCCTCGGCGTCCCGCTGCACTCGCAGCGCGACGAGTACACGGGCGAGGAGCTCTACACGATGCGCTCCGAGCGCTACTTCCTGCCGCCGCTCGAGCTGACCGACGACGAGCTCGCGGCGCTGCAGACCTGTCTCTACCTGCTCGAGGGCAAGTTCGCCTACGCCGAGCCGCTTCGGCTCGCGCTGCAGAACCTCGCGCTCGGCCGGCCGGGCTTCTCCGAGGCGCCGACCGACACGGCGATGCGGGTCGAGGTGCTCGACCCCGAGTACTCGACGGAGATGCAGGGGCGGCTGAGCAAGCTCGAGGCGGCGATCTCGAAGCAGCGCACGGTCAAGTTCCCCTACTGGTCGATCTCGCGCGACGACGAGCGTGAGCGGACGATCAACCCGTACGCGCTCTTCCAGGACGCAGGCGCGTGGTACGTCGTCGGCCAGGATCTCGAGGCCGAGGACGAGCGCACGTTCCGCGTCTCGAGGATCCGCGGCGAGATCCGCTTCGCGACACGCCGCGAACGCGACTTCCGGCTCCCGGCCGAGTTCGACGTCGACCGCTACCGCGGCCGCCCGCCCTGGCAGATCGGCGATCTCGTCGGCGAGGCGCGGATCGAGGTCGGAGGCGACACCGCCTGGTGGGTGCAGCGGACGTACGGCGACAGCGGCCGCATCGAGGACGGCGTCTTCGTCACCGAGTACTCGAGCCTGCCGCTGCTCGCCTCGTGGCTGCTGCGCCAGGACGGACGCGCCGCGCCACAGGCCCCGGACGAGCTCCGCCGCGAGGTCGCACGCGCGCTCCGGCTCGTGCGCGACCGGCACGAGAAGCAGCCCGGCCGGCTCGCGGCCGAGTCCGACGGCGAGGACGAGGAGATCGTCGAGCGGCCTGCCGCCCCGGTCCATCCGGAGCGCTTCGCCGTCCTCCAGGCCCTGCTCGCCTACCTCCTCGACCGCTGCGGCGAGAGCCCGGAGGCGGAGATCCCGGCCGCCGACCTCGTCGAGCGCTTCGGCATCCCGCCCGAGGAGCTCGAGGAGCACCTCTCGCTGCTCAACCTGGTGAACTTCGGCGGCGGCTGCTACGCGATCTACGCCGAGCTCGACGGCGACACCGTCCGCGTCGACAAGGAGCTGTTCGGCGACACGTTCCGGGCCCCGCCGCGCCTGACGCCGCTCGAGGCGCGGGCGATCCGGCTCGCACTCGAGTTCGTCGGGCCGATGATCGCGGCCGACGCGCGCACGCCGCTCGAGCGTGTGCGGGCCAAGCTCGAGGAGACGTTCGGCGAGTTCGAGCTCGCCCAGACGCCCGAGCCGCAGGTGCAGCGCGCCGAGGAGGACCTCGTCGGCACGCTCAGCCGCGGCCTGCGCGAGCGGCGGCTCGTCCAGGTCGACTACCTCAAGGAGGGCGAGGTCTCGACGCACCTCGTCGAGCCGTACTCGCTCGAGCGGCGCCTGCCCTACTGGTACGTCCACACGTGGGACCGGACCCGCGAGGGCGAGCGCTCGTTCCGACTCGACCGGATGCGCAGCGCGCGGATCCAGCGCGGCCGCTTCGAGCCGCGCGAGGGCTTCGACCCGCACGAGTTCCGCGACGCCCGCACGGCCCGCATCTGGTACTCGAAGGAGATCGCGCGCTGGGAGCTCGAGAAGGGCGCGCAGCTCCTCCGCGACGGGTCGGCAGTCGCCGAGCGGCCCGTCGGAAGCCCCGAGTGGCTCGTCGGCGAGATCCTCTCGTACCGCGGCGAGGCGGTCGTGCTCGACCCCCCGGAGCTGCGCCGGGCGATCGCGCAGCGGGCGCGCGAGCTGCAGCGCGAGCTCGGCCTTTCGCGCGTCCGGGTCTAACGACGCATTGCGAACCCGGGTCCGCAATGCTCCGGCGAGCAGCGTCCACGACACGACGAGGGGGTAATCAGATGACCGCGAAGAGCGACTTCACCGAGGAGGAGTGGGATCTCGTCGCCGAAGGCCCGGCGCTGGCGGGTGTGATCGCCGCGACCGCCCAGCGCGGCGGGAGCTTCAGGGAGAGCTACGCGCTGGCCAAGACCTACGCCGAGGCGCGCCAGCGGCACGGCGAGAGCCAGCTGCTCGACGAGATCGTCTCCGGGAAGCCCGACTTCGACCGCAAGAAGTACCACTCGCCCGAGGAGCTCCACGACAAGGGCCTGCAGCAGATCCAGCAGGCGACGGAGCTCGTCGAGAGCAAGGCGACTCCGGAAGAGCTGGACTCCTACCGCTCCTTTGCGCTCGACGTGGCGAAGAACGTCGCCGCCGCGCACAAGGAGGGCGGCGAGCGCGTCAGCCCGGCCGAGGAGGCCGCGATCGCAGCCGTCAGCGCGAGCCTCGGGACGACCGCCTCCAGCTGACCTAGCTCTGGCGCGGAAGGTCGAGCGTGAACGTCGCCCCGTGGCGGGGGGTCGACGAGACCGCGAGCGTTCCGCCGTGGGCCTCGGCGATCGAGCGCGCGATGAAGAGGCCGAGGCCGGTGCCCGGCCGCATGTTCCCGCTCGTGACTCGGCCGAACTTCTCGAAGATCAGGCGCTGGTCCTCGGGTGCGATCCCCGGCCCGTGGTCGCGGATGTCGACGAGGACGCGATCGGCCTCGCTGTAGGCGCGAACCTCGACCTCGTCGCCCGCCGGCGAGTACTTGATCGCGTTGTCGATCAGGTTCACGAGCACCTGGCGAAGGCGCTCTGCGTCGCCCCGCACCTGCGGGAGCGGCTCGTGCACCTCGGTGCGCAGGCCGACCTCGTCCGAGCCCAGCCCGGCGAGGGCGACGGTGTCGCGGACGAGCTCCGCGAGGTCGACGTCGCCGAAGCGGATGTTGAACGTGCCCGCGTCGATCCGCGAGGTGTCGAGGACGTCGCTGACCAGGGACGCGAGCCGCTCGGTCTCGTCGGCGATCAGGCCGAGGAACGACTCGCGCTGGTCAGGCGTCAGCTCGCGCCAGCGCTGCTGCAACGTCCGCGCCGAGCCGATCACCGCTGCCATCGGCGTGCGCAGCTCGTGTGAGACGAGCGAGACGAAGTCCGCGCGCAGGGCCGAGAGGCGCCGCAGCTCCTCGACCGTCCTGCGCTCGGCGTCGTAGGCCCGGATGTTCTGCACGGCGCTCGCCACGAGGCGCCCGAGCAGGCCCGCGAGCTCGATCTCCTCGGGGCTGAAGGCGTCCCGCTCGCGCCGTGACAGCGCGATCATCCCGATCGACTGCGGGCCGATGAGAAGCGGCGTGCCCAGTCGGCTGTGGAGCCCGAGCGCGAGGAGCTTGTCCTCGCCGTCGTACTCGGCGCCGCTCATGTCGCGGCGGTAGACCGACTCGTTCGTGCGCAGCACCTCCTCGAGCACCGAGCCCTGGATCGACTGGGCCGAGTCCGGCGGGAGCACGTTCGCGGCGCCCTCGCCGCTGACGGCCATCACGTGCGCGAGACCGTCCTCGGCGAGCACGATCGAGATCCGGTCGAACGGCAGGAGCACGCGCACCTCGTTGATGAACGCCTCGAATGCCCGGTCGAGCTCGAGCGACGATCCGAGCGCCCGCGCGCAGCGGTTCGCGGCCTCGAGCACGTCCGCCCGCCGGCCGAGCTCGTCGCGCAGCCGTTCGGCCTCGGCCGCCCGCGTCTCGGCGATCGTCGTCTGGCGTATCAGGAGCAGGACGAGCCAGCCGACGATCAGGCCCAGCAGCAGCTCGATCCCGATCTGGAGCGTGACGAAGTCGGTGTGGAAGTCGACCGGCGGATAGCGGTGCGAGCGCAGCCGCTCGAAGAACGCCAGCACCGGCACGCTCGCGGCGACGACCGCCAGCGCGCCGCGGATGCCGTAGCGGAGGGCGCCCTCGACGAGCGGCAGGAGCATGATCTCCCGCACGGGTGTCCCGCGCTCGTAGCTGAAGACGAGGATGTACGCGGCGACGACCGCGAAGTCGAACGCCAGCGCGGCCAGGCCGATCCGCGCCTGCGCGCGCTCGCTCCACTCGCGCCGGACGACCCAGAAGAGGACGAGGCCGCCGACCGCGAGGGCGAGGGTCACGAGCCGTGCCTCCAGTCAGCCGGCCGGGCGGGTAGTCGCGGCTCAGCTCGACCTGGATGACCGCGAACGGGACCGCGCCGAGGCGGACCCACGCGATCCACTTCTCCAGCTGCCAGCGGCGTTCCGCGTTCACGCGGGCTCACCGATCCGTTCGAGCGCCCACTCCGCGTGCTCGCGGAGGAGCGGGTCGTCGCCTTCCGCGTAGCGCTTCGCGAGCCTGCGCGCCGAGGGGCCGCCGACGTTGCCGAGCGCGACCAGCGCGTTGCGGCGGAGGTAGCGCGGGTCGTTTCGCGGGACGAAGAGCCGGTCGTAGCGGCGCGCCAGCTCCTCGTCGCTCGCCTCCAGCCAGTCCACGAGCGAGACGTGCGGCTCGGCGCCCTCCGGCGGCGGGGCGCCCGCGCGGCGCTTCTCGATCCCGCGGTTCCAGGGACAGACGTCCTGGCAGATGTCGCAACCGTACACCTGGTCGCCGAGCGCCTCGCGGTACTGCTCCGGGAACGGCGAGGACGACTGCGTCCAGTACGAGAGGCAGCGCGTGGCGTCGAGCACGCCGGGCTCGTCCAGCGCGTCGGTCGGGCAGGCCTCGATGCAGAGCGTGCACGAGCCGCAGTCGAGCGAGAGCGGCGGCGTGCTCTCCAGCTCGCGGTCGGTGACGAGCGTTCCGAGGACGACCCACGAGCCGAAGCGGCGCGTGATCAGCATCGTGTTCTTGCCGTAGAAGCCGACCCCCGCACGCGACAGCGGCCTCGCGGTCGACATGCTGGTTGGCGTCCACGAGGACCCGGTACTCGCCGCCGATCCGCCGGCCGAGCGCGTCGAGCTTCTCGCGCAGCGCCTCGTAGGCGTCCCACCACGTGTAGCGCGGCAGCCGGCCGTGGCCGGGCGGCAGGGTCCTCCCCCTCGCTCCAGTAGCAGAGCGCCGCGGAGACGACCGTTCGCGCTCCCTCGAGGAGCGTCTCGGGGTGGCAGGAGATCTCGGGCTGGGCCATCGTGAACCGCATGTCGGCGAAGAGCCCGCGAGCCTGGCGCGCGCGGATGTGGCTCTCGGTCTCATCGTACGCCGATGCAGGTGCTGCGCCGATGACGTCGATCCCGAGCTCCTGGGCGTGCCTGCGGACCTCTGCCGCCTGCATATGGGAGATTGTGCCTTGATGAAGGCGGTTCGTATCCATGAAGACGGTGGACCGGAGGTTCTGCGCTACGAGGACGCGCCCGACCCCGAGCCGGCGCCCGGCGAGGTGCTCGTCCGTCTGCGTGCGGCGTCGCTCAACCATCTCGACCTCTGGATTCGCAAGGGCCTTCCTTCGGTGCCGAAGCCGAGGATCCTCGGAGCCGACGGGGCCGGGATCCGGGAGGACACGGGCGAGCAGGTCGTCATCAACCCGGGGATCGAGCACGGCGACAAGATCTCCGTCATCGGCGAGCACATGGACGGCACGCACGCCGAGCTCGTCGCCGTCCCGGAGACGAACGTCTACCCGCTTCCCGACGGGGTCTCGTTCGAGGAGGCCGCGGCGTTCCCGCTCGTCTACGAGACCGCCTACCGGCTGCTCGTGACGAAGGCCGGCCTGCAGGAGGGCGAGTGGGTGCTCCTGTGGGGAGTCGGCAGCGGCGTCGGGTCGGCCGGGCTCGCGATCGCGCACGCGCTCGGCGCGAAGACGCTCGTCACGTCCTCGAGCGACGAGAAGCTCGAGCGCGCGCGAGAGCTCGGAGCGGACGCGACGGTCAACCACGCGACGGGCGACGTCATCGCAGCGGTGAAGGAGGCGACGGGCGGCGCGGGCGTCGACGTCGTCCTCGAGCACGTCGGCGAGGCGACCTGGCAGAGGTCGCTGCAGGCGGCGCGGACCGCGGGCCGGATCGTGGTCTGCGGCGCGACGAGCGGGCCGAACCCGCCGGCGGCGCTGCACCGGATCTGGTGGAAGCAGCTGACGATCTACGGCTCGACGATGGGCACGAAGGAGGACTTCGAGGGCGCCTACGAGCTCGTTGCCGGCGGCCGCGCCAGGCCAGTCGTGGACTCGGTCTTCCCGCTCGCGGAGGCGCGATCGGCCCACGAGCGCCTCGAGGCCGGCGAGCAGTTCGGCAAGATCGTGCTGCGGATCCCCTCGTAGCGGCGATGATTCGAGGGTGAGCGCTCACCGTTTCGACGCGCGGGCGCTTCGCCTGCAGAGCGTCGAGATCGATCTGAGGGAGCTGCTGCTCCGGCTGCTCGCGTGCGCGGCGCTCGTGGCCGCGGTCACGGTCGCGATCGCGCTGCTGGAGACGCAGGTGCCCGTGCTCGGGCTGAGCGTGCTCTACCTGTTCGCCGTCCTCCCGGTTGCGATCCTGTGGGGCCTCGGCCTCGCGATCCTCGTCTCCGTCGCGAGCATGCTCTCGTTCAACTTCTTCTTCCTCGAGCCGCGGCACACGCTCACGCTCCAGGACTCGAGCAACTGGTTCGCGCTCGGGGTCTTCCTGATCACGTCGGTCGTCGTCAGCGATCTCGCCGCGCGTTCGCGCCGGCGCGCGATCGAGTCGACGCTGCTCGCCGAGATCGCCGGCCTGTTGCTCGAGCACGGCGAGGTGAGCGGCGAGCTCGAGCGGATCGCGGCCGAATCGGCCCGGGCCTTGCGAGTCGACCACGTGCGAATCGTCGCCGGCGAGGACGCGCCTCCCGCCGGAGCCGACTCCCATGCCCTGCTGGCCGGCGGCCGCCGCGTCGGGACGATCTACCTCGAAGGCCCGCGCCAGGGAAGCGCCTCGGCCCGGCGGCGGCTCCTGCCGGCGCTCTCCTCGCTGCTCGGCGTCGCGATCGACCGCGAGCGCCTTGCGCGCGAGGCGCTCGAGGCCGAGGCTCTGCGCCGCAGCGACGCCATGAAGACAGCCGTGCTTCGAGCGGTGAGCCACGACCTGCGCTCGCCGTTGATGGCCATCCTGACTTCGGCGGGCGCGCTCGCCCGCGACGATCTCGAGATCGACCCGAAGGACGAGCGGGAGCTCGCCGCGACGATCCTCGGTGAAGGACAGCGCCTCGCCCGGCTGATCGACAACCTGCTCGATCTGTCCCGCCTGGAGGCCGGGGCGCTCCGGCCGGAACCGGATGTCTGGGCGGTGGACGACCTGATCGTGCAGGCGCTCGCCGAGACTCGGCGAGGCGGGTCGACGCATCGACGTCGAGCTACCGGACGAGTCGATCGCCGTCCGGGTCGACGCCGTGCAGATCGAGCGCGTGCTCGTGAACCTGCTCGAGAACGCGCTCAAGTACTCGCCGGAGGCCGAGCCCGTGCGCGTGCAGGTGACGCACACCGCGACTCGCGCCCTGATCCGGATCGTCGACCGGGGCCCGGGGATCGCTCCGATCGACCGCGAGCGCATCTTCCAGCCCTTCCAGCGAGGCGCCGGTGACGGGCGCGGCGCCGGGCTCGGGCTCGCGATCGCCCGTGGGTTCGCCGAAGCCAACGGCGCGCAGGTCTGGGCCGAGTCCCGCCCGGGCCAGGGCGCGACCTTCGTGCTCGCGCTGCCGGCGCCGGAGACCGCGGTGGAAGCGTGAGCGCGGCCCGCATCCTCGTGGTGGACGACGAGCAGCAGATCCTCCGGGCGCTGCGCACGAGCCTGCGAGGGGCCGGGTTCGACGTGGAGACGGCCGAGACTGCCGAGACTGCGCTGGCGGCGGCGGCGATGCGGCCGCCCGAGGCCGTCATCCTCGATCTCGTCCTCCCGGACGGAACCGGGACCGACGTCGTGCGCGAGCTCCGCACGTGGAGCTCGGCGCCCGTGATCGTGCTCTCGGCGGTCGGCGACGAGCGCGAGAAGGTCGCCGCTCTCGACGCGGGAGCCGACGACTACGTGACGAAGCCGGTCGGGATCGACGAGCTGATCGCCCGTCTGCGCGCCGTCCTGCGCCGGGTCGCTCCGTCGGGCGAGCCGCTGATCGCGATCGGGGAGCTCGAGGTCGACCTCGAGCAGCGCGAGGTTCGCGTGGCCGGAACGCCGGTTCACCTGACGCCGCACCAGTTCGACCTGCTTCGGGTCCTCGCAGTCAACGAGGGCAAGCTGATGACGCATCGCGCGATCCTGCAAGAGGTCTGGGGACCGGGCTACGGAACCGAGTCGAACCTGCTCCACGTCCACGTCTCGCAGCTGCGGCGCAAGATCGAGCCGGATCCGACCCGGCCGCGCTACCTGCTGACCGAGCCCGGCGCCGGATACCGGCTCGTCGACCCCACGACGCGGGAGTAGCGGCTCCTCAGAGTTTCTTCAGGGGGAGCGTCGCAACCTTCAGGCGGCCCTCAGCAGGGCCGCACTAGCCTCGGTGACATGAGCTTCATCCGTGCGGCAGGCGATCCAGGGCCGGAGGAGTACCGTGTGCCGAGCCCGCTGAAGGCGGCTCGGCCGTTCCTCGTGCTGAGCCTGGTCCCGCTCGTCGCGGGAGTCGCGGGCCTGATTCCACAAGTCGACGGATTCGTCCTCGGCGCGCTGTTTGCCGGCGCGGGTGCGCTGCGCGCCGTCATCGACTACGGGCGGCTCTCGAGCCTCCGTCGCTTGGCCGACAGGCAGCTGCTCGGCAGCGCGGCGCCGCGGTCACCCGAGCTCGTCGTCTGGCGCACCGGAGAGCTGAGCTCCGAGAGGAACCGACGCGAGCTCGCAAAGGCGCTGCGCGGTGTCGTCTCCGAGCTCGACGCGCGCCGGCTCCCTGGCGCGTCGCCCCTGAACAGATCCGGGGCCCGGCCCCACGCAGGCCTGATCCAGGCGCTTGCCGACAGGGTCGGCGACCTCGAGCGCCCGGCCTCGGCCCCAGGCCTTCTCCTCGTCGAGGACCTCCTCACCGACGGCTGGGGTCCGCTGTATGCCCGCGACCGAGTCGGTGAGATCGGCGCATCCCTGAGGCGCTGCCTGACCACGCTGGACGACGGGCACGGTCACGTGGCCGTTCGCGCAGTCTCGCCAGCCTCACCGAACGGCCGGATGTCCCGGGCACACGCCAAGCTGCACGTGACGCGGAACGGGCGGCACTGATGTACGACCTTGCCGCGCTCGGAATCGCCGCCGCCTGCTTCGCCTTCATCTTCCTGCTCAGGTACGTACTGGAGCGAGTCTGATGTCGGTTGCCGACATCTTCGGCCTCGTGGTCGCGCTGCTCGTGTTCGCGTACCTCGTCTACGCCCTCTTCCGAGGGGAGCGCCTCTAGATGAGCGGTCAGGGCATCGCGCCAGATCCTCGTCTATGCGGGCGTCCTCATCCTGCTCGGGTATCCACTCGGCATGTACATGGCGCGCGTGTACACGACCGAGGGGTTTGCCACGCGCGGCTGGCTCCGCTGGCTCGGCGCCACCGAGCGCGGCTTCTACCGGCTGCTCGGCACGGACCGTCGCAAGGAGCAGGATTGGAAGGGCTACGCGAAGACCGTGCTCGTCTTCACCATCCTGTTCTTCGGGCTCCTCTACGCCATTCAGCGCCTGCAGGCGCACCTCTTCCTGAACCCGGACAACCTGCCGGGCGTGCCCTCGCACATCGCCCTGAACACGACCGCGAGCTTCACCACCAACACGAACTGGCAGTACTACGGCGGCGAGTACACGATGTCGTACCTGACCCAGATGGCCGGCCTCGCGGTGCAGCAGTTCGTCTCGGCCGCGGTCGGGATGGCGGTCCTGGCGGCGGTCATCCGAGGGCTCTCGCGCCGGAGCTCCAAGGAGCTCGGGAACTTCTGGGTCGATCTCTACCGCTCGCTCGTCTACATCCTGCTGCCGCTGGCGCTGCTCGTCGCGGTGGTGCTGATCTCACAAGGCGTGCCGCAGACGTTCCAGGGACACGCGACGGCGTCGACGCTCGAGGGCGCGGCGCAGACGATCGCGCGCGGCCCCGTCGCCCTCATGATCGCGATCAAGCAGCTCGGGACGAACGGCGGCGGCTTCTACAACTCGAACTCCGCCGTCCCGTTCGAGAACCCGAACGGGCTGACGAACTTCGTCGAGATGCTCTCGATCCTGCTGATCCCGGCAGCCCAGGTCTTCATGTTCGGGAAGATGGTGCTCGCGCGCCGCCATGCCTGGATGGTGTTCGCGGCGATGTTCACCGTATTCGCGATCGGCGTTGCGATCGCCACCCCGAACGAGCAGCACGGCTCTCAGGTGCTCCGGTCCTCGGGCGTGAACATCACGCAGGGTGATGGCCAGAGCGGCGGCAACATGTCGGACAAGGAGGTTCGCTTCGGGATCGCCAACACGGCGCTCTGGGCGACGGTCACGACAGACGCCTCCAACGGCTCGGTCGACGGCGGCCATGATGCGTTCACGGCCTTCGGCGGTGCCGTTCCACTCGTCAACATCTTCTTCGGCGAGGTGATCTTCGGCGGGGTCGGCTCCGGCCTGTACGGGATGTTCTTCTACATCGTGATCGCGGTGTTCATCGCAGGCCTCATGGTCGGGCGAACGCCCGAATACCTGGGCAAGAAGATCGAGGCCCGCGAGATCAAGTACGCCGCGATCGGAGCGCTGCTCGTGCCGACGATGGTGCTGGTGCTCACCGCTCTCTCGGTTGCGACCGCATCGGGGCTCGCGTCGGTGTTCAACCCAGGCGCGCACGGGTTCACGGAGGCGCTCTACGCCTACACCTCGCAGTCGAACAACAACGGGAGCGCCTTCGCCGGCTACGGGGCGACGAACTTCTCCGCCGACTTCGGCGCGATCGCGATGTTGATCGGCCGCTTCGGGCCGCTGCTCGCCGCGCTCGCGCTCGGCGGAGCGCTGGCCGGCAAGAAGACCGCCCCCGCCTCGGCCGGGACGTTCCGGACCGACGGAGGGACGTTCGTCGTGCTGCTCGTCGGCGTCATCCTGCTCACGGCGGGGCTGATGGTCTTCCCGGCGCTGACGCTGGGGCCGATCGTGGAAGGGCTCACTCACTGATGGCCCGCGATCTCAAGTCCGCGGCGATCGCCGTCATCGTGCTGACGCTGGTCTTCGGGCTCGCGATTCCGGCGATCGTGACCGGCTTCGCCCAGGTCGCCTTCGCCGACAAGGCGGACGGCAGCCTCCTCAAGGTGAACGGCAAGGTCGTCGGCTCAAGGCTCGCCGCGCAGTCGTTCACGAAGCCCCGGTACTTCCATCCGCGACCCTCGGCGACCGCGCCTCCGTACAACGCCGGGGGAACGACCTTCGCCAACCTCGGGCCGACGAACCCCGACCTCGCCAAGAACGTTCGGCTGCAGGCCCGAGCGATCCTGAAGCTGGAACGGCCCTACAACTCCGGGCTGACGATCCACGACATTCCGGTCGACGCCGTGACGACCTCCGGGTCGGGCATCGACCCCGACATCTCGCCGGCCTACGCACAGCTCCAGGCCCGGCGAGTGGCATCGGTGCGCGGACTGCCGATCTCGACCGTTCAGCAGCTGATCGACAAGAACACCGACGGCCGCTCCCTAGGCTTCTTCGGCGAGCCGGGCGTCAACGTCCTCGAGCTCAACCTCGCCCTCGATCGGGAGAGCTCGTAATGGCTCGCCGGTCGAGCGTCTTCTCGCGGGAGATCGTCCTGACGGCGATCGGCGGCTCGTTCCCGAAGCTCGACCCACGGCTGCAGTTCAGGAACCCGGTCATGTTCATCGTCGAGCTCGGCAGCGTGATCACGACCGTGATCTTCTTCATCGAGCTCGCGCGCGGGCAGTACGGTCAGCTCTGGTTTGTCGGCGTGATCGCGTTCTGGCTCTGGCTGACGGTGCTCTTCGCGAACTTCGCCGAGGCGATTGCGGAGGGCCGCGGCAAGGCTCAGGCGGATGCCCTGCGGGCCACCAGGACGACCACGGTGGCTCGTCGCAGGCTCGAGAGCGGGCAGCTGGAGGATGTGCCGGCTCCCGATCTGCAACGCGGTGACGTCGTCGTCGTCTCGGCCGGAGAGATCATTCCGGCAGACGGGGAGATCATCGAGGGCGTCGGCTCGGTCGACGAGTCGGCGATCACCGGTGAGTCGGCTCCCGTCATCCGCGAGTCGGGCGGCGACCGCTCTGCCGTCACGGGCGGCACGAAGCTGCTCTCGGACCAGCTCGTCATCCGCGTCACGCAGGAACCGGGTCAGTCGTTCCTCGATCGGATGATCGCGCTCGTCGAGGGCGCGGAGCGTCGCAAAACGCCGAACGAGATCGCGCTCAACATCCTGCTCGCCGGCTTGACGATCACGTTCCTGGCCGCCGTCGTGACCCTGCGCCCGTTTGCGATCTACGCGGGCACGCCGACCTCGCAGACCGTCCTGATCGCCCTGCTCGTCGCGCTGATTCCGACCACGATCGGGGCCTTGCTCTCGGCGATCGGCATCGCCGGGATGGACCGCATGGTGCAGCGCAACGTGCTCGCGATGTCCGGTCGCGCGGTCGAGGCGGCGGGTGACGTCGACGTCCTTCTGCTCGACAAGACCGGCACGATCACGCTCGGCAACCGCCAGGCGGCGGAGTTCGTGACCGTCGACGGCGTCTCGGAGACCGAGCTCGCCGAGGCGGCGCAGCTCTCCTCACTGGCGGACGAGACCCCGGAGGGCCGCTCGATCGTCGTCCTCGCGAAGGAACGGTACGGCCTGCGTGGCCGCGAGCTCGGCGAGACCGAGGCGACCTTCATTCCGTTCTCCGCGACGACGCGGATGAGCGGCGTCGACATGGACGGCAAGAAGCTTCGGAAGGGCGCCGCAGACGCCGTCAAGCGCTTCGTCGAGGAGCAGGGCGGTCACGCGCCTGCCCGCCTCGACGAGGAGGTCGACAAGATCGCCCGCGCAGGCGGGACGCCGCTCGTCGTCGCCCAGGACAACTTCGTGCTCGGCGTCATCCATCTCAAGGACATCGTCAAGGGCGGCATGAACGAACGCTTCGACGAGCTGCGGAAGATGGGCATCCGCACGGTGATGATCACCGGCGACAACCGTGTCACTGCAGCCGTGATCGCCGAGGAGGCCGGCGTCGACGACTTCCTCGCCGAGGCGACTCCCGAGGCGAAGATGGCTCTGATCAAGGAGGAGCAGGCGAAGGGCCGGATGGTCGCGATGACCGGCGACGGGACCAACGACGCGCCGGCGCTTGCTCAGTCGGACGTCGGCGTCGCGATGAACGCCGGCACCTCGGCCGCCAAGGAGGCCGGCAACATGGTCGACCTCGACAACAACCCGACGAAGCTGATCGAGGTGGTCGAGGTCGCGAAGCAGCAGCTGATCACGCGCGGCGCGCTGACCACGTTCTCGATCGCGAACGACGTCGCCAAGTACTTCGCGATCCTTCCGGCGATGTTCGCGTTCACCTACGCGACGCAAGCCCGGAGACCGCGGCCCGCTGGACTCGCTCAACGTCATGCACCTGGGGACGCCCAAGAGCGCGATCGTTTCGGCGATCATCTTCAACGCATTGATCATTCCGGCGCTCATCCCCCTGGCGCTCAGAGGCGTCAAGTACCGCGCAATCGGCGCGACCGCGCTGCTGCGCCGCAACCTGCTGATCTACGGGCTCGGCGGCATGATCCTGCCCTTTATCGGGATCAAGCTGATCGACCTGGTTGTTCACAACCTGTTCGGCGCATGAGCCTGTGGCCCGTGGCCACTACCGCATCCTGGTGGGAATGGCAGCGGGGGTCGGCAAGACCTACCGGATGCTCGAGGAGGGCCGACAGGCGCAGACGCAGGGGCGTGACGTCGTGATCGGCTACCTCGAGCCCCACGACCGCCCTGACACGGCCGTGCTCGCCGAAGGGCTCGAGACGGTACCGCGGCTGCGCGCAGCACATGCGGAGCTCGAGCTCGACGAGATGGACGTCGACGCAGTCGTCGCCCGCCGGCCCGAGCTCGCTCTCGTGGACGAGCTGGCGCACACCAACACGGCCTCGATGCGCAACGAGAAGCGGTTCCAGGACATCGACGAGATCCTCCGTGCCGGCATCGACGTCATCTCGACCGTGAACATCCAGCACCTCGAGAGCCTCAACGACGCGATCTTCGAGCTCACAGAGCGTCCGCGTGCGGGAGACGTTCCCGGACCGGATCCTCGACGAGGCGGACGAGGTGGTGCTGGTCGACCTCTCGCCCGAGGAGCTCCAGGAACGCCTGCGCGCAGGAAAGGTCTACCCGAAGGAACGCGCGGAGGTCGCGCTCGAGAACTTCTTCCGGCACGAGAACCTGGCCGCGCTGCGCGAGCTTGTCCTGCGCGAGGTGGCCGAGGACGTCGAAGCGCGGCGCCGGCCGGCCGCGCTCGAGCCGCTCAGCCGGCAGGCGGTCGCAGAGCGGATTCTCGCGCTGATCGAGCCCCAACCGAAGTCGCAGCGGATCCTGCGCCGCGCCTGGCGCTCGGCACAGCGGCTCGGCGCCGAGATTGACGCTCTCTGGATGCCGCCTCCCGGGTACGAGGCCACCGAGGAGGAGGCGACGCAGCTGGCCGCGCTTCGCAGGCTTGCGAGCGTCCTCGGGATCCACTTCCTCGAGCAGGAGGGCGACGACCTCGTAGAGACGGTGCGGGAGGTGGCCGCCGAGCGCGGCTCGACCTACATCTTCGTCGGAACGCCCGACGAGCGCCGGCGCGTGGAGATCCTTCGCGGCTCGCTGCTCTCGAGGATGGTGCGCGAGCTGCCCGGCCTCGACATCCGCGTCATCGCCGACCGGGCGTTGCGGGAGGAGCAGCCTCGGTGAGCGGCCTCGCGTTCTGGCGGCGACGGCGTCTCTCGGTCGAGCCGGGTGGCCGGCGCCTGCTCGTCCCGTTCACGAACGGCGAGCTCGATCCGGTCGTGCTCAAGGCTGCGATCCGGATCGCCGGCATCTGGGAGGCGACGCTGGTCCCCGCTTACCTGATGGTGACCCCGCTCGACTTCGATCTCGACGCGCCGCTGCAGGCCCAGGTCGCCCAGGCCGTCCCGCTGCTCGAGGCTGTCGAGCACGCTGCGCTGCGCGCAGGTCTGGCGGTCGACGCGCGGGTCGAGACCGGCCGCAGCGCGACGCACGCGCTGCAGCGACTCTGGGACGCCGAGCGCTTCGACCGCATCGTGGTGCCGGCCCCAACCGCGCGTGGCCACGGCTTTACGCCGAAGGAGCTCCAGTGGATCCTGATGCGCGCGCCCTACGAGACGCTCATCTTGCGCCCGGACCCCGCGCTGGAGAACGACGAGGCCCCCGCACGCTCGCTGCAGGCGGTTGCCAGCTAGAGGTGCGCTGCGCGCCGGCGCTCGAGCCGTTCCTGGAAGCAGCGCCGCAGGTGGTCGCCGCTCAGGTGCGGCAGCAGGCGCGGCTTCGGCACCGGGACCGGGACGACGCGCACGTCGCCAGGCCTCGTGCCGTGGCAGCGCTCGTAGGCGTCGTGCTCGCCCAGCACCGGCTGTTGAGGCTTGCGCCTGAACAATCCGAGCAGCCACGCGAAGAACGACATCCCCTGAGGTCCTACCACGTTCGGCTTCCGGTTTGAACCCCGTCACACGAGCTCGTACAGGTGCACCTCGATCTCTTCGCCGAGCCGCTCGTCGTGCTCGACCTTCGTCTCGACGCACACGAAGCCGGACTTCTCGAGCACCCGGACCGACGCGACGTTGCTCGGCGCCACCCAGGCATGGAGCGGGCGCGCGGCGAGCAGGTCGACCAGCTCGGCCAGCGCCCGGCTCGCCAGCCCCTTGCCCCAGTACTCGCGCCCGAGCCAGTAGCCGACGAGGCGCCGCCCGTCCTGCTCCCACGAGAGGGCGTTGCCGGCGACCTGGCCCTGGTAGTCGATCGTCCTCACCGTCGAGTCTTCTCTGGTGAGGACTCTGCGCCAGTGCGCGTCGAAGGCCGGCCGGTCGCGCGCGGGAAACAGGGCCATGCGCGTCGCCTCCGGGTCGGCCTGCTGCTCGTAGAACGCGTCGAGGTCGGACTCGACGACCTCCCGGAGCAAACCCATTAGGACCGCGTCGTCCCCTGAGCCTGGCGAAGCTGCTTCTCGGCCCGCTCGACGGCCGCGTGTGCCTTCGCCGCCTCGGCCTCGGCCCGCCGCAGGCTCTCCTCGGACCGAGCCAGCGCTCCGCGCGCCTTGGCCGCGTCCTGCTCGGCGTCGCGGACGCCCTTCTCCGCGCCCTTCGCGAGCAAGCGGGCTTCCCGGAGTCGGCGCCGTGCCTCCTCGACCCGCTTCGTGCTCCGAGCAGATCGTCCCTTCGCTGCCTTGCGCGTTGCCGGCTTCACGGGCGTGAGGAGCTCGAAGCCCGCCGGCTCGAGGTCGCCGGTCAGGCGGCCGCGGGCGAGCAGCTCCCTGCCTTCCGCGGAGACGGCCGCCGCCTGGAGCGTCTCCATCACCCGCTTCACCGTGGCCTCGCTCGGGCGCCCTTGCTCCGCGAGAATGCCTCGCGCCGCTGCCCCCAGCGCGTCCATCGCCTGGCGCTGCTTGCTTCTCGCTGCCTCCATGCTCTTGGGCTCGGACTGGGCCTCGCGAAGGCGGTAGCCGGCGTCGAGCAGCAGGTCGACCTGCCGCCGCTCCCGGCGCGCGAGCTGGTTGACGGTCCACACCGAGACGGACGGCTTTCGCAGCGCCTTGACCTGATCCGCCTGTTCCCGATCGCCGGCCTCGCGCAGCTCGCGGGCTATGCGATCGCGCTCGGCGACGAACTCGCCGGGCTCGACGGCGTAGAGGTGGTCGAGCTCGGCTTCGAGGCCGTCCACGGCAGACAGGCCAGGCGCTAGGCGAAGCCGAGGATGAACTTCGCGTCGTCGGACATCCTCGATGACGACGCGCTTGCCGGAATCGTCCCAACCATGCGCGCGTGAGCCTAGCGAAGTTATCGCGGCAAGCGTCCTGGGCGTTTGGCTCGTGGCCCGAAACCGTAGGGATACCTCCGATTTCGTTGCGCGCTCAGCGCCGCTAGCCTCGTGGCGAGTCGTACATGGACGAAACCAGGGGGTGTGGCATGTTCGACAACGGCAAGAAGGAACCACCGGAGTTGCGTCGCGTGATGGTCAGGTGCGAGGAATCAGGTGAGGGCGTGCCGACCGGCATGAGGATCGATCCTGCGTCCTTCAAGACCAACAACCGCGGCGAGCACACTTTCAGGTGTCCGCACTGCTTCCACGAGCACACCTGGTCGATGGACGACGCCTGGACCGAAGCGGGGGCCTGTTAAGAGGCTGCTGCGCACGGGCAGCGACCGGGAAACGCCCTGCTCAAAGGGCGGTTCCGCTCATCCGAAACCCAGTATGAACTTCGCGTCGTCGGACATCTTCTCGGGCGTCCACGGCGGATCCCAGGTCAGCTCGGTCTCGACCTCCTCGACACCGGACATCGACTGCACGGTCTCCTCGACCGACTGCTGGATCAGCGGCCCGGCGGGGCACCCCATCGAGGTCAAGCTGTAGCGGACGTGGACGCGAGGCCCCTGGACCTCGACGTCGTAGACGAGCCCGAGCTCGACGATGTCCATCCCGAGCTCGGGGTCCTCGACGCTCCGCAGCGCCTCGAAGACGTCGTCACGCGTCGGCATAGGGCCCAGGGTACCGCGGTACGCCATCGTCCGGGAGCACGTCCCACGGCGCGCGCGAGTCGACGAACGAGTGGTACTGCGGCCGGATCTCCGGGTCGCCGTCCAGCGCACCGAGCCGGATCGAGACCTCGTCGCCGTCCGGCCAGAGCCCGCCGAAGAGGCTCGACCCGCAGGTCGCGCAGAAGACCTTCCTCGCGGTCCCGTCCGCGGGCTCGAAGACGCGCAGCAGCTCTTCGCCGGCCAGGAGGCGGAACTGCTCGCGCGCAATCCGACCCTGCGTGAGCCCGAACGCGCCGGAGTGCTTGCGGCACACCGAGCAGTGGCAGTGGCTCGCCCGGCGAAACGGCAGGTCGACCTCGAACCGCACGCCTCCGCAGAGGCAGCTCCCATCGATCGTCGCGACCATCAGTAGCCGAGCAGCCGGACTTCCTCCCGGCGCGCGCGGGCGAAGAAGTGGATGCCGTCCACGAAGCGGACCCAGTTGCAGCGCGTGCACATGACGAGCGAGTGCGTCCGCGCGCTGTCGGCCAGGAAGCGGACGCCGCGCAGCAGGTCGCCGTTGGAGACGCCCGTTGCGACGACGATCACCTCGCCGGAGGCGAGGTCCTCGATCCCGAACACGCGCTCCATGTCCTCCACCCCGGCCTCCTTGGCGGCCGCGACCTCCCGCCTCGAGGTCGGCCACAGCTGCGCCTGGAGCTCCCCGCCCAGGCAGCGCAGGGCCGCCGCGGAGAGCACCGCCTGGCGCGTGCCGCCGATCCCGATCGCGAGGTGGTCGTTCGTCCCGCGCACAGCGGCCGAGATCGACGCGGTCACGTCGCCGTCCTGGATCAGCTTGATGCGCGCGCCGGAGGCGCGGATCTCCTCGATCAGGTCGTGGTGCCGCGGCCGGTCGAGGACGATCGTCGTGATGTCGTTGACCATCCGCTCGAACGCGTCGGCGATCGCGCGAACGTTGTCGCCGACCGGCTTGCCGAGGTCGATCGCGCCCCGCGCCTTCGGGCCGACGGCGATCTTGCGCATGTACATGTCCGGAAAGGTCTGGAACGACCCGGGGTCGCCCACCGCGACCATCGACATGGCGCCCGGGCCGCCGCGCGCGACGACGCCCCGGCCTTCCAGCGGATCGAGCGCGAGGTCGACCTCGACGCCTCCGGAGCCGAGCTTCTCCCCGGCCGTGAGCTGGTCGCTCTCGCCGCCCGCTCCGATGACGACCTGGCCGTTGATCGGAAGCAGCTCGAGGGCGAGACGCATCGCGGTCGCAGCGTCGTCCTCGGCGGCCTGCTGGTCGTCCCGCCCGAGCCAGCGCGCCCCCGCGAGGGCGGCCCGCTCGGTCACGCGTGCGTAGCTCTCGCAGAGGCAGAAGCGGTCCTCCTGACCCACCGGATCGGTCCGCTCGGCCGGCGCGGTCTCGGTCACGGAACCACCGAGATCGGCTGCGCCGCGGTCAGCACGAGCTCCATCACCTCGCCGATCGCGAGCTCCATGTCCCCGTTCTCGACCACCGGCACACCGTACTTGCGCGCCCTGCTGAGGATGTGCTCCTGGATCAGCCTGATGTCGCCGAAGGAGTCCAGGTACTTCTCGTACGACCGCGCCCCCGAGGAGTCGGTGTCGCGGATCCAGAAGTGGCTCGCGTGCGCCTCCGGGTCGGAGATCGCGAGCACGCACTCGACCACGAGCGCGCCCTCGATCTGCTTCGGCAGCATCCCGGGAACGAGGTGGACGCCCTCGAGCACCATCGACCAGCCCTCCTCGAGCGCGCGGTCGATCGCCGCTCGCACGCCGACGAGCACCTCGCGCGTCTGCTCGAGAAAGCCGTCGCGGACCGAGTCGACGACCTCGTCCTCGTCGCCCGCGAGCGCGCGTCCTGCGTCGAAGCTCGAGTAGTGGATGGCCGGCATGAACTCCTGCGAGAAGAAGGCCCGCATCGTCTGGCGGACGAAGTCGGTCGACGTCACGCGCGTGATCCCGAGGCGATAGGCAACGTCCGTGGCGACGGACGACTTTCCGGTCCCGGTCGCGCCGCCGACGAGCAGGATGATCGGCCGGTCGAGCTCGTACAGATCGCGGTAGCGGCGCAGCTGGCGCATCGACGCCGCGCCGTCCTCGGGCCCCAGCGTCTCGAGCGCGACCTCCTCCAACCGCTCCATCGTGATCGCCGGCCGGTCGTGCGCCACGAGGTCGGCCTCGACGGCTAGCGCGAGCTCGTAGGCGCGGTCGGCCGAGAGCCCGGACGCGATCAGCGCGCGGGCCATGAGACCCTTGGAGAACGGCAGGCCGTCCTCGCCGCCGAGCGGTAGCGGCTGGCGGTAGCGGCGGTCGGTCACGGCGTGACAGCCTCCCTCGCAGCCGCCTTCTCGGCCAACGCGAGCAGCTGTCCGTCGAGGTCGGCGTCCGTGACGAGCTCGTTGTCCGCGAACACGAGCTCGCGTCCCTGCGAGAGCGCGGCCTCGGCGACCACGTCGATCGCTGCGGCCTTGATCTCGACGAGGTAGACGTCGGCGTCGACCTGCTCGAGCTCCGCCTGGAGCGCCTCGCGCCGGGCGAGGTTCCCGGACACGTACGTCACGTCGGCCCCGTGCTGCTCCTCGAGGTGGCGCCTGAGCGTCGCGTGCACCGAGGTCGGCGCCGTGGAGAAGAAGGCCACACGGCGTCCGGCTAGCGGCTCGACCGGGCGCGGTCGGAGCTCGACCGAGACGACCGGCACGTCCTTGACCTGCGCGATCGCCTCGAGCAGCGGCCCGGAGGCGCCGCCCGTGACCACCACGAGATCGGAGATCAGGATCCGGTAGGCGTTCAGGTAGCCGGTCGCGACCTCGACCGGCTGCGCTGCGCTCGTCACGAGCACGCGCGCGCCGACGTCGACCGGCGGAACCGCCGCGCCGCTGCCGTCGAAGACGACGAGGTCGGGCTCGCGCTCCGCGGCGAGCGCCGCACCCGCGAGCACGTTCGACTCGCCCGGCGAGCCGGCCAGCCCGCCCCCGCAGCGGCGGCAGCCGATCGTGACCACCCCGGCGAGCGCTGCCGTCTCGAGGTAGTCGGAGGCGGCATGACGCCCTCCGCGCGACAGGCCGAGGAGGAACTCCGGACTCGGTCGCACGTCTGCGATCTCGGGCTCGGGCGGCCCGCCGCGGCCCATCGCGACCACGACCACGTCGCGGTCGCGCGCGAGCAGCCGTGCGACGTGGCCCGTGACCGCGGTCTTCCCGACTCGCTTGCCGGTGCCGATCACGGCCAGCGAGGGGATCGCGTACGGCGCGAGCTCGGGCGGGTCGAAGCGGAAGTCGGCGCCCACGTACGGGAGGCCCAGGGCGAGCACGCGGCTCGCGACCCGGAAGCGCTCGCGCGGCCCGAGCACCGGCTCGTCAGAGAGGTCGATCACGACCTCCGGCTCGTGCTCGGCGATCCCGGCCTCGAGCTCGGTCACGAGCGGCACCCCGTAGTCCTCCCCGCCCAGCAGCTTCTCGGTCCCGCCCGCCAGCCAGACCGCGGCGACGTCGTACGGAAGCGCCGCCAGCGCATCCCGCACCACCGGCGCGTAGTGCTCCCCGTCGATGACCGCGAGAGCCCTCACGTCCGCGCCGTCACCTCGTCCTCGATCCGCGTCGTGTACTTCTCGAACGCGAGCGTCTCCGTCGAGAACTGGATGATCCGCTCGCCGCCGTGGAACGGGTACCGCCGCCAGACGTCCACGTGCCGGTCGACGACCTCGATCACGTTGTAACAGGGCCGCGTCTTGCCACGGAGGCGCCGCGACGAGACGGTGCCCGCGTTCACGACGAACAGGTTCTCCAGCCGCCAGGCGTAGGGGACGTGCTTGTGCCCCGAGAGCACGAGGTCGACGCCCGCCCGCTGCAGGCACTCGATGCAGTCGCCCGCGTCGTACACCACGTTCCGCTCCCGCCCGGTCCCGGGAACGGGGAGCAGGTGGTGGTGCAGCACGAAGATCCGCAGGTCGTCCGGCCCGGACGACGCGAACTGCTCCTCGATCCAGCGGTAGCGCCCGCGGCCGATCTGGCCGTGGTCGAGGTCGGGCTCGGTCGAGTCCACGGCCACCACGGTCACGCCGTCGCGGCGCAGCACCGAGCTGCGGTCGCCGAACAGGTCCTCGAAGTGGACGTAGCCGACGTTGCGCGAGTCGTGGTTCCCGGGAATGACGACCACCGAGTCGCACGCGATCTGGTCGAGGTAGCCCCGCGCGGTCACGTACTCGTGCTTGAAGCCGAACGTGGTCAGGTCGCCGGAGCAGATGACGATGTCCGGTTCGAGCCCGTTGATCTCGCTGATCGCGCGCTCGAGCAGGTCCGGCACGAAATCCGGACCTCCACAATGGATGTCCGAGATGTGCGCGATGGTGATCGCACGACCGTCTCGCCCTTCCGGCATCGCTCAAAGTGTAGAGCGCGGCCGGAAATAGCGGACTCGGCGTTCTGACGCGTCCGCAGGCGCTGCTACTCTTGCGCGAGGGGTGGCAGAAATCGCCGATTTCCAGGCGTATTGCGGAGAAGACGAGCCGCGTTTCGCAGAACGACGCCGAGCGCGTGTGCGCCAAGATCCTCGAGTTCTACGGGGTCCCGTGGGCCTACGAGCCGCGGACGTTCGTGCTCGAGCAGGACGAGGAGGGGCGCGTGCTCGAGGCCTTCACGCCCGACTTCTACCTGCCCGAGCAGGATCTCTTCCTCGAGATCACGGTCATGAAGCAGCGGCTGGTCACGCGCAAGAACCGCAAGCTGCGCAAGCTCCGCGAGCGCTACCCGGGCATCCAGATCAAGCTCTTCTACAAGCGCGACATCGAGCGGCTGGCCCAGCGATACCGACTCGACCTGGCCTCATAGAAGTCTGACCCCCGCGTCGGCGAGATCTTCCTCGACTCGGAGGCTCTGCGCAGCCGCGTCTCCGAGCTCGGCGCCCAGATCTCCGACGACTACGCCGAGCGCAGGCTGCTGCTGATCGGCCTCCTGAAGGCGAGCTTCGTCTTCCTGGCCGACCTCTCGCGCGCGATCTCGATCCCGCACCAGGTCGACTTCGTCGAGCTGGCCGGCTACGGCGGCGCCGCGATGGGCGGCCACTCGCGCGTGCGGCTCCTGCAGGACGCCGAGATCCCGCTCGAGGGCCTCGACGTGCTGCTGGTCGAGGACGTCGTCGACACGGGCCTCACGCTCAACTACCTCTGCAAGCTCTTCGAGCTGCGCAAGCCCGCGAGCCTGCGGGTGGCCACGCTCCTCGATCGCCCGTACCGGCGCCTGGTCGAGAACCTCCCGGTCGACTACGTCGGCTTCACCGTCCCCGACGAGTTCTTCGTCGGCTACGGGTTCGACATCGACGAGCGCTGGCGCCACCTGCCCGAGCTTCGTCTCGCCAAAGTTTAGGCAAGCCTAACTTTCTGGCTACACTGAGCGTGTGATGGCGACACGGTCAGAGGCGGTCGCCGGCGTCAGCACGCATGTCCGGGCCGAGGAGGCGCTTCGCAGGTTCCCCCGGAAGCGCTCACTCCGCGTCTGGCCGTTCCTCGGACCGGCGTTCATCGCGTGTGTCGCGTACGTCGACCCGGGGAACTTCGCGACGAACATCGCCGCCGGGTCGAAGTTCGGCCTCGCGCTCTGCTGGGTGATCGTCGCGTCGAACCTGATGGCGATGCTGATCCAGACGCTCTCGGCCAAGCTCGGGATCGCCACCGGCCGCAACCTGCCCGAGGTCTGCCGCGAGCGCTTCTCGCGCCGCACGTCGCGGGCCCTCTGGATCCAGGCCGAGCTGATCGCGATGGCGACGGATCTCGCCGAGGTGCTCGGCGCCGCGCTCGGGTTCCAGATCCTGCTCGGAATCCCGCTCTTCCCCGCCACGATCCTCACGGGGATCGTCACGTTCGCGATCCTCGGGCTGCAGCGCTTCGGCCTGCGGCCGTTCGAGGCGGTCATCACCGGATTCGTGGCGACGATCGGCGTCTGCTACCTGTCCGAGCTCTTCATGGCCAACCCGCCGCTCGGGTCGGTCGCGCGGCACTCGTTCACCCCGCAGTTCGGCGGGAGCGAGCAGCTGCTGCTCGCGGTCGGGATCCTCGGCGCGACCGTCATGCCGCACGTCATCTACCTCCACTCGGCGCTGACGCAGAACCGGGTCGTCCCGCAGAACGACGACGAGGCCCGGCGCCTGTACCGCTTCACGCGCGTCGACGTCGTCATCGCGATGTCGATCGCCGGCGTGATCAACCTCTCGATGCTCGTGATGGCGGCGAGCGTCTTCTACAAGTCGGGCCTGCTCCACGTGGACTCGCTCGAGACCGCGCACAGGACGCTGCAGCCGATCCTCGGCGGGGCTTCGAGCACGCTGTTCGCCCTCGCGCTCCTGGCCTCCGGGCTGTCGAGCTCGATCGTCGGCACGCTCTCGGGTCAGGTCGTGATGCAGGGCTTCATCCAGCGGAAGATCCCGATCTTCGTCCGGCGCCTGGTGACCCTGCTTCCTGCCCTCGTCGTCGCCGCGATCGGGCTGAACCCGTCACGCACGCTGGTGATCAGCCAGGTGATCCTCTCGTTCGGGATCCCGTTCGCGCTGATCCCGCTCGTCTGGTTCACGAGCAGGCGCGACCTGATGGGGGCGCTCGTGAACCGGCGGATCACCACGATCGCCGCGACCGTCGTCGCCACGATCATCTCCGCGCTGAACGTCTTCCTGCTCTGGCAGTTCCTCGGCTAGCCGCTTGGCCCCGAGCGCTTGCAGCGCCTCGGCGGCTCGCCGTCTGAGCGGGCCGACGGAGGCGCGGTAGTCCTCGTCCGAGACCTTCCCGGTGCGATGGTCGAACTCGAGCTCCTTCAGCGCCGCCAGCGCCCGGTCGCGCTCCTCGGCGAGCGCCACGCGCTCCTCCTCCTCGGGGCCCGGCGCGTCCAGCCGGTCGTCGGCGGGCGCGGGCTCACGCAGAAACGGCCGCGCCACGAACAGCACACACGCAACGGCGAGGACGACCCCGAGAGCGAGCCAGAGCGTCACGGGTCACGACTTCTTCGGCGAGTACTTCGACGGGCACTTCGTCACGAGCGAGTCCCGTTTCGCGAGGAAGACGCCGCTGCGATAGCGGCCGTCCACGACCACGTGGCGGCCGACCTTGAAGAGGTCGGGCACGCTTCCGTGGTAGACGACCGGAACGGCGGTGCCACGGGCTCGCCCGATGTCGGAGACGGCGAACCGCAGCCCGCGGCCGGAGTAGCCGCTCCCGTGCACCGGGCCGACGACCCTGCCGACGAGCGAGACCTTGCCCGTGTGCCCCGCGAGCTGGCTCGGATTCAGCTGCGGCGTGCGGCCGCCGGCGATCGAGACGTACACGAGGAAGACCGCGAGCACGCCCGCGACCGACAGCGCCAGAACGAGCCGAACGCTCCGGGAGTTACGGGCCACGCAGGGATTCTAGAAGGACCCCTGAGGCGCCGCTTGTCGGCGCCGACCATCAGGACGCATGGGCTTTGCCCGTGCGTCCGTCCGCGCCGCTAACCAGGAGCGCTCTAGGAGGAACATGACGGCGACTAGAGCTCGCGAGCGGGTTCCGTGCGGCGCGTCGGAATCCGGTAGCCGTGCTCCTCGCACAGGCTGCCCGGGTTGTCCTCGGTCAGCGCGTCGCAGTAGCCCTTGCCGTAGGCCGCGCGCATGAAGGCGGCAACGACCTCGAGGTTCCACTCGCCGATGTCGGCCGCTTCCCGCCAGAGGTCGGCCAGCCGAAGGTCGATGTCGAGCTCGAGCAGGTCGATTCGTGATGGACGCTTGGCCATGCGCTGAAGGTAGCCACGCCACCGGACGGAATAGGCTGCACATCGTGGCAAAACTCCGTTTTGGCCCTGCGCGCGTCCCGTCGCACGACAGCCCGAAGAAAGCGATCTCGCTCCTGCAGAGACGCGGGTTCAACGCCTGTGAGATCGACTTCGAGGGCGGGTTCTGGATGGACTACCCGTGGGCGGAGCGCTTCGGCGAGCTCGCGCGCGATGCGAAAATCGTCCTCTCCGTGCACGCGCCGATCGCGGGCTTCATGGGCCACGTCGAGCGCGACAAGAAGCAGCGGATGGCCGTGGGCATGCTCGACCACTCGGCCGGGATCGCGAGGACGGCCGGAGCCGAGCTCGTCGTGTTCCACCCCGGGTTCCTGCTCGGCCGCGAGCGCGCGGCGGCGATCGACTCCGTCTGCGAGCAGCTCGCCGAGCTGCGGGAGCGACTCGAGGGGAAGGACCGCGCGGTGCCGTTCGGCGTCGAGGTGATGGGCCGCGTGCGCGACCTCGGCAGCCTCGACGACGTGATCGAGATCTCGGGCCGGCTCGGCTGGGTCCGCCCCGTGCTCGACTTCGCGCACATGCACGCGACGAGCGACGGCGCCTACACGGAGGTCGAGCCGTTCGCAGCGGCGCTCGAGGCCGCGGACGGCGTGCTCGAGCCGAAGGCGCCGTTCCACATCCACTTCAGCGACATCCAGTTCGCGAACAGGAACGAGACGAAGCACCTCCCCTACGGCGAGGGCACGCTGCGGGCCGACCCGCTGCGCAAGGCGCTGAGGCGCTTCAAGCGGCCCGCGACGGTGATCTCCGAGTCGCCCGACCACAAGTCGGACCAGGCGGTGCTCGCGGCGCTCTCTAGCGCGCGCCGGCCGTAGCCTCGTCCAGGGCGGCCTTCACGTCGTAGTAGTGCGCCCGGCCCTCCTCGAGGGTGTCGCCGATCGCAGTCAGCCCGATGCGCCCGGCCACGGCAAGCGCGCTCACCATGTGCAGGACGACGCCCGTCTCGCGTTCCGCGTCCCAGCCGAGCCCGCGCTCGGCGACGAGGTCGAGGAGGTCGTCGGGCGTGAACGACCGGTACGCCGGCGAGTCGAGGTGGTCGGTCGCCGCGTAGTGCTTGACGTCGCCGAGGCCGGTCCGGTATTCGCCCGGGAAGGGCTCGTACGCGCCGTCGGTGAGAGCCGTCAGCGCAAAGAGTGGATGCGTCGTGCCGCCGCAGCGGAGGTTGATCTCGAGCGCATACGGCTGCCATTCGCCTTCCTCCTTCACCGCGACGAAGTCGACCGATGCGCGGCCGATCGCCCCCTCGCGCGCCAGCCGACGGCCGACCTTCACCGCCTCGGCGGCGATCCGCTGCGCGTACTCGGGATCGGCCGGGAAGTGGCAGCCGAAGTAGGTCTGGCCGTGTGGGCCGCCGAGGATCTGATCGTGGGTCGACATGACGTCGACCTGGCCGGCCGGGCTTACCCGCAGCTGGACGCTCGGGCTGCGATAGCTCTCGCCCTCGATCCGCTCCTCGACGATCCCGCCCTCGGCGGCGAGCGCGGAGACATACTCGTCGACGTTCGACTCCTCGTCCTCGAGCTCGAGCGCGGCGAGCGGGTCGCCGTCCGCGGCGGCCAGGTCGACGATCGCGTTCCCCAGACCGCTCACGCCGTCGTCGAGCTTCAGGACGGCGCGTCTGGCGCGCGGCCTGCGCTGGCGCAGCTCGCGGAGTGCGCGGACCACGTCCTGTGGCCCGTCGAGCTCGAAGCCGGCGGGATGCGGCACGCCCTCGTCCTCGAAGATCGCGCGGCTGCCCTTCTTCGTCCCGAAGCGGTTCAGCTCCGGGTCGGAGCCGAAGATCGGCAGCTCGAGCTCGACGGCGAGCTGCGCCTCGTCGTCGGTCATGCAGAACGGCAGGATGAACGCCAGCTCCGGGTTGCCGATCTGGTCCGCGGACGCGGGCCACAGCGCCGGGCCGGGCCAGGAGCTTGCTGGTGAGCGGCTCGTTTCGGCCGTCGACGAGCGTGACCGGGATGAAGCGCTCGCGCGCGTCGGGCGTGTCCAGCTCGGGCACGAGCCCGAAGTAGTAGTCGAGCAGGCGCGGATGGATCGGCTGCGATGTGACGTAGACCACTCTCGACCGGGGCGCGCGGAGCAGGCTCAGGACGAGGCAGAGGAACCGCTCCTCGTACGCGGGGAAGACGGGAACGAGCTGATCAGGGACGTCGAGGCTGACCGAGTGGACGACCACGACCGTGCGCTCGACGTCGCCGATCGAGCGCAGCGTGATGGTCGGCCACAACGTTCGTAGACGCTCCTGGAGCTCGGCGAACCGCGGGTCGGTCATCCCGGGACGCTACTTCAGCAGCGTCATCCGACGAAGTCAGACGGCCGGGACCACGCGACGGGAGAGCAGCTCTTCGAAGCCGTCCTCCAACTCGGCCGCCTCGTCGTCGCGGCCGCGCTGGCGGAGGAAGTCGGCCAGCGCCTCGATCGCCTCCGCGTGGTGGCGGCGGAACTCCGTGGCCGAGGCCGTCGAGTAGCTCTCGCGGAGGAGCTCCTCCGCCTCCTCGTCCCGTCCCTGGGCCGCGCGCACGAGGCCGAGCGCCATCGTGGTCGTGGCGAGCGACGTCACGTCGTGCGGGCCGACGGTCTCGCGGGCCTCGAGCGCGTACCGCTCCGCCTCGTCGACCCGGCCCTCGTCCAGGAGAACCTGGGCGAGCGTGCGCTGGCTCTCGCACAGCGCGGCACGATCCTCGAGCGGCGCAAGCACGCGGATCGACTCGCGGAGCAGGCTCTCCGAGCGCCCGGGGTCGCCTTTGAACTTCGCGACCCACGCGGCGAATATGAGCGTGCGGCCGACCGACCAGGCGGCGCCCGCCTCCGCGAGGTACTCGCCCGCGGACTCGAGCGCCGACTCGGCGGCGTCGAGGTCGCGGCGCTGCAGGTAGAGCTGGCCCGCGTGGCGCAGCGCATGGCCCTTGGCCTCGGCGCTTCCGCTCTGATCGGCCAGGAGCAGCCCCTGTTCGATCAGCGGTGCGGCCTTGTCGAGCTCGAGGCGGGCGATGTAGACGCTCGCCAGCGTGTCCACCGCATGGCTCTCGAAGTCCTTGCGACCGGCCTGCCGCGCGACCTCGAGCGCCTCGCGGACGATCTTCTCCTCGTTGGTCAGGTCGCCGCGGACCCAGGCGATCGTCGCCTGCACCTCGAGCGCGCGGAAGCGGCCGTCGAGATCGTCGGGCTCGAGCACGGCGAGCGCCTGCTCGATCAGCTCCTCGGCGTGCTGGACGTCGGCGGCGCGAAGAACGGCGGTCTCGGCGAGCATCGCGAGCGCGCGCCCCTGCGTCCAGCGGTCGCCTTCCTCGACGGCCGCCTCGAGGACGGCCTCCATCTCGCGCGAGACGGCGGGCAGGTCGCTGAGACGGTGTGCGGCGCTGGCCGCCAGATATCGCCGGCGAGTGGTCGGCTCGAGCTCGACCGCGCGGACGAAGAGATGGCGTGCGGTTCTGTTCGCCTCGCGCGCGAAGGCCCGGAGCCCCGCCTCGGCAAGCGCCTCGGCCGCCTCCCGCTCGAGCTCGACGGGCGCCGAGCCGTTCAGCTCGGCGCTCAGGGCGGCGGCGCGGTCGAGGTGGAACGCGCGGATCTCGAGCAGCTCGTCGCCGGTGCGCTCCTTCAGCCAGCCGGCGAACGCGGCATGCAGCTCGGCGCGGGCGGACTTCGAGAGCCCCGCGTAGGCGACCTCGCGGATCAGCACGTGCTTGAAGCGGTAGGCGGGCTCGCCGCGGATCGACGAGCGCGGCTCGTCGAGGACGAAGTCGCGCAGCAGCAGGTCGTCCAGCGGCTCCTCGACGGATTCGAGGTCGGGCGAGAGCCGCTCGAGCGCGGCCCTCCAGAAGACGCGGCCGATCACGGCTGCCCGCTGGAGGATCGACTTCGCCTCGGCCGGGAGCCTGTCGATACGTGCAGCGATCAGCGCCTGCAGCGTGTCGGGGATCCGGTCGACCGACTCGACGCCCTCCTCGGCGATCATCCGCATCGTCTCCTCAACGTAGAGCGGGTTGCCGTCGGTCTTGTCGAGCAGATCCTGGCGTGAGCGCTCGGTCAGCTCGGCGCCGTCGAGCAATGCCTCGACCAGCTCCTCGCTCTCCTCGCGCTGCAGGGATTCGAGCTCGATCGCGGTCGCGCGGACGCGTCCGCCGCCCCAGCCGGGGCGGATGTCGAGCAGCTCCGGCCGCGCGAGCGAGACGAGCAGCAGCGGCGCCTCTCGCACCCAGGTCGCGAGGTGCTCGATCAGCTCGAGGAGCGGTTCCTCGGCCCAGTGGATGTCCTCGAAGACGAGCACGAGCGGCTGCTCTTCCGCGAGCCGCTGCGCCCACTCGCGGGCGGCCCACGCGATCTCCTGCTGGCTGCGCTCGGCCTGAACCGCCTCGAGCACGCCCGACGCGAGCCCGAGCAGGTCGGCCACGACCTCGTCCTCGCAGAAGGCGCGGAGCTTCTCGATCGCGACGTCGAGCGGATCGTCGTCCGCGATTCCGGCCGCGCACTTGACCATCTCGGCGAGCGGCCAGTACGTGACGCCCTCGCCGTACGGAAGGCTGCGGCCCGAGAGCACGGTCGCGCCCTCGAGAGAGCCCGAGAACTCGCGCGCGAGACGGCTCTTGCCGACTCCCGGCTCGCCGTAGATCGTGAACAGGTGCGCGCGGCGGTCGCGGACGGCGCGCTCGTAGGTGTTCCTCAGAAGATCCAGCTCGGCCTCGCGGCCGATGAGCGGCGCCTGCAGGTGGTGGCGACCGCGCCCGGCGTCCGTTCGTCCCGACCGCACGCCAGGCCCAGATCGGCTCGGGCAGGCCCTTGAGGATCACCGGCCCGACGTCCTCGACCTCGACGCGACCAAGCGTCAGCCGATGCGCCGCGGGGCCGAGCAGGAGCTGCCCGGGCTCGGCCGACTGCTCGAGACGGGCGGCCAGGGTGACCGCCTCGCCGGTCGCGAACGTGGCCTCTCCGTCCTCGGCGACGACCTCACCCGACTCGATGCCCACGCGGGCCTCGAGCGCCAGCTCGTCGACCGCCTCCAGGATCGCCAGTCCCGCACGAACCGCGCGCTCGGCGTCGTCCTCGTGCGCCTGCGGGATCCCGAAGGCGGCCATGACCGCGTCACCGGCGAACTTCTCGACGATGCCGCCGTGGGTGATCACGCAATGCGAGACGCGGTCGAAGAATGTCTGGACACGGCGGCGCACGACCTCCGGATCCGTGCCCGTCACGAGGGCGGTGGAGTCCACGAGATCGACGAACAAGACCGTCGCAAGCTTGCGTTCCACGTACACCAGTGTAGAACGACCGCAGGCCCTTCTGGCTTCCCCCGCCAGTAGCATCCAGGAGGTGCTGAATCCCGCTGTTTTCAAGGCCTACGACGTTCGCGGCCTCTATCCGTCAGAGCTCGACGAGGAGGGCGCCTACGCGGTCGGGAGAGCCTATGTGGAGCTGTTCGATCCCGGCAGGATCGCGGTCGGGCACGACATGCGCGTCTCCTCGCCCGCGATGGCAGACGCGTTGATCCGCGGGGCGAGCGAGGCGGGCGCCGAGGTGCTCGAGCTCGGCCTCGTCGGGACGGAGATGGTCTACCTCGCCGTCGGCGAGCTCGGCCTCGACGGCGGGATCGCCGTCACCGCGTCGCACAACCCGAAGGAGTACACCGGCCTGAAGATCGTCCGAGGCGGCGCGCTCCCGGTGGGCGGCGACTCCGGACTGCTCGACATCCGCGACCGCGCCCTGTCCCTTCCGGCCGTGTCAGGGGGACAGTCCCCGGGCCCTGTCCGAAGCTACGACGTCTGGCCCGCGTACATCGAGCGCGTCCTGTCGTTCGTCGACGCGGGCCTGATCTCGCCGCTCCACATCGTCATCGACGCGGCCAACGGCATGGGCGGCGTGATGCTCCCGCCCGTGCTCGAGCGGCTGCCGCAGGTCGAGGCGGAGCGGTTCTTCTTCGAGCCCGACGGAACCTTCCCGAACCACGAGCCGAACCCGCTCCTGCCCGAGAACCGCGAGTTCATCGTCCGGAAGACTCTCGAGTCGAAGGCCGCGCTCGGCGTTGCGTTCGACGGCGACGCCGACCGCTGCTTCTTCGTCGACGACAGCGGAGAGTTCGTCCCGGGCGACTTCGCCACCGCCCTCCTCGCGGAAGCCGTCCTGGAGAAGGAGCCGGGCGCGAAGATCATCTACGACGTCCGCGCGAGCTGGGCCGTCCCGGACACGATCAAGCGCGCCGGAGGAGTCCCGCTCGTCAACCGCGTCGGCCACGCGTTCATCAAGCACCGCATGCGCGAGGTGGACGCGGCGTTCGCCGGCGAGGTCTCCGGCCACTACTACTTCCGCGACTTCACACAGGCGGACTCGGGCGTGATCCCGTTCCTGCTCATGCTCGAGCTCGTCTCGCGCAAGGGCATGAAGCTCTCCGAGATCCTCGCGCCGTTCCGCGAGCGCTACTTCCTGACCGGCGAGCTGAACACACCCGTCGCAGACGTCGAGCTCACCCTCGAGGCGCTCGAGAAGCGCTTCGGAACGGAGGGCACAGTCGGCCATCTCGACGGGGTCTCGATCGAGGCGGAGAACTGGCACATGAACGTCCGGCCCTCGAACACGGAGCCCCTCCTGCGCCTGAACCTCGAGGCGCGCTCGCGCGAGCTGATGGAGGAGAAGCGCGAAGAGGTGCTGGAAGTCATTCGTACGGCTACGCTCTAGGACATGTCCATCGCCCGGCCGACGCTTCTCGCTGCGCTGATCTCCTCTGCCGCTGCGCTCGTGCTCGCCGCCCCGGCGATCGCCGCCGCGCCGCTCAGCGCGACCGACCGCCAGCAGATCAACGCGGCCGTCGACACGTTCGTCAACCACGCCGTTCGGAGGAGCAACGTCGGAGCCTCGTACGCGGTCGTCACGCCGAACATGCGCGGTGGGATGACCCTGAAGCAGTGGTCGCGCGGCTCGCTGCCCGTCAACCCGTACCCGGCCCGCGGCCAGCACCACCCGTGGACGGTCCAGTACCGGAGCGGAAACGAGCTCGGGCTCGAGATCATCCTGGTGCCCCCGCGCAAGAGCACGCTGGGGCAGGTGCTGTTCACGATGACGGTCAAACGAATCGGCGGCCGCTGGCTCGTCGATGACTTCCAGCCCGCTGCCACTTTCGCGCCCGAGGGCGCGGCGCCGAGGGTCACGGCGCAGCAGGACTTCATGCCGGCCGGCCAGGGCGAGGCGGCGCGGCGGCAGAGCCAAAGCGGCTCAGCGTCGACTACATCTTCATCCCGTTCGTCTTCATCGGGCTCGTGCTGGTCGCCGTCGCGGCGTGGATCGTCACGTCCGTCATACGCGACCGGCGAATGGCGAGCGGCGCCGGACGCGGCCTTCCGCCGCTGCCGACGTCGCGCCGCCCGGAATGACCGAGCTCGAGCTCGGCCGGATCACCGACCGGAAGCCCCCCTTCAAGTACGCGGCCCTGACACGGGTCGCCTTCTCGGACACCGACGCGCAGGGAATCGTCTACTACGGCCGCTACTTCCCCTACTTCGACGGCGCGCGGGTCGAGTACCACCGCCACCTGGGGATGCTCGACCGCGACGCGCGCGAGCAGGAGTTCGTGATGCGCGCGAACACGATCGAGTACTTCGCGCCAGCCCGGTTCGACGACCTGATCGAGGTCTTCTTCCGCGTCTCGAAAATCGGCCGGACGAGCGTTACCTGCGAGTGCGCCGCCTACCGCGTCGAGGACGACATCCTGATGGTGACCGCTGAGCAGACCATGGTGCTCGTCGACCTCGACGAGCGGAAGGCCTGCCCCGTGCCCGACTGGTACCGCGAGAAGATCCGCGCCTTCGAGGGGGACAACCTCGATGCCTGAGCACGCGGCCGCCCTAGCCGAGATCGAGGCGATCCTCGACCGCGACGGAGACGACGTCCTCGGCGAGGTGGTCGAGTCGCTGCACGACGGCTTCGAGCACTACTCGTGGCTCGGCATCTACCTCGTCGAGGGCGACGACCTCGTGCTCGGGCCGTGGAAAGGCCCCGAGGCCACGGAGCACGTCCGGATCCCCGTCGGCCAGGGGATCTGCGGGGCCGCGGCCGCAACCGGCGAGACGGAGATCGTCGACGACGTGAACGCCGACTCGCGCTACCTCTCGTGCTTTCCGTCGACGCGCTCCGAGATCGTCGTCCCGATCGCCCACGAGGGGCGTGTGGTCGGCGAGATCGACATCGACTCGGACCAGCCGGCGGCTTTCGGCGAGGACGACCGCGCCTTCCTGGAGCGGGTTGCCGCGCTGATCGCCCCGCACTGCTCGTGAGGAGCTGACGACGCCTGCCGCCCCACCCCTTCGGATCGCGGGGCTGCACCTGCTCGTTCTCTCGTCGTTCGCTGTTGCACAGCCGCTCTTCGACCTGCTGGGCAAGAACGGCGAGTTCTTCGCGGCCCGCGGCTCGACACGCTGGGACGTCGTCGTCTTCGGGCTCGCCGTCCTGCTGCTTCCGCCGGCGCTGCTGCTCGGGCTCGAGGCGCTGACGCCGAGACGGGCTCGCGGCGTCGTCCACGCATGCTTCGTCGGGGGCCTGGCGGGGCTCTTCGTGCTGCAGGCGATCCACGGCTTCGGCGTGTCCGGCTGGCTGCTCGTGCTGCTCGCCGGAGCCGTCGGCGCCGGCGCGGCCACGCTCTACGTCTCGGCGGGCGCCGCACGCCTGGCGCTCACGGTCCTCGCGCCCGCGCCGCTCCTCTTCCTCGCCGTGTTCCTGTTCCACTCGGACGTCTCGCGGCTCACGCTCGGCGCGACCGGCTCGGCGCTCGCCGCGGGTGAGCGGCCCCACACGCCGGTCGTCCTCGTCACATTCGACGAGCTGCCGCTGAACTCGCTCCTCGACGCCAAGGGCCGGATCGACCCGGTGCGGTTCCCGAACTTCGCGCGCCTCTCACGCGGCTCGACCTGGTTCGCGAACACGAGCACCGTCGCCGAGGGGACGACGCACGCGGTGCCCGCGATCCTCACGGGGAAGTTCCCCCGCGCCGACGAGCTCCCCGTCTACGCCGACCACCGCCAGAACCTCTTCACGCTGCTCGGCGGCGCCACGCGTCTCCACGTCGCGGACGAGGAGACCCACCTCTGCCCGCCCAAGCTGTGCCCCGGGCTCGAGGGGTCGTTCGGCTCCAGGATGGAGTCGCTCGCCGAGGACTCCGGGATCGTCTACCTGCGGGAGCTCCTGCCCGACGACCTCGCGTCCGGGATCCCGTCGATCGCGAACGGCTGGGGGAACTTCCTGCGCGACGAGAGCGCCCACCACGACCCGGGCCGCCTTCCGTCCTCGTTCGTCGAGTCGCTGCGGCCAGGCCCCAGCGCCGAGCTCTGGTACGCGCACCTGATGCTGCCCCACAGCCCGTGGCAGTACCTGCCGTCGGGTCGCCGCTACTCCGTGCGCCCGGCCCCCGCCTGGGGAAGTGACGAGGTGTGGACTAGACAACCAGGCCGCGGTCGACCAGTCGTGGCAGCGGCATCTCATGCAGCTCGGCTATGCCGACCGCGTGCTGGGCGGGCTCATCTCGCGGCTGCGCGCGACCGGGCTCTACGACCGCGCGCTGGTCGTCGTGACGGCCGACCACGGCGTGAGCTTCCGCGCCGGCCAGAAGCGCCGGCCGCTCTCGAGCGCGAACCTCCAGGACATCGCGTACGTGCCGCTGTTCGTGAAGCTCCCGGGTCAGAAGCACGGCCGGGTCGTCCGCGCTCCCGCCCGGACGATCGACATCCTCCCCACGATCGCGCGAGAGCTCCGCGTCAGCGTGCCGTGGAGCCTCGACGGCCGCCCTCTCCTCCCGAGCCCGCCGAGGGAGCGCGACGTCGTCCTGATCAAGGACCACGGCAGGCGCTTCGTGATCCCGACGAGCGAGCTCGAGGCGAAGCGCGAGCAGGCGCTGCGGCGGCAGACGGCGCTCTTCGGCTCGGACGAGCCCGCGGCCACGCTCTACGCGATCGGCCCGTACCGCTCGCTCCTCGGCAGGCGGCTTGCGCACTTCCGCATCCGGCCGGGCGCGACGGCCAGGCTCGACGGGATCGACACGTCGGCCGGCCCGGTCCAGGTGAGCGGACGCGTACCCGCGCGCGTCCACGATGTCGCCGTCGCCTCGGGCGGCCGAATCGTCGCCGTCGCGCCTGCCGCCCAGGGGCGCTTCTGGGTGCTCGTGCCCGGCCTCGGACGAGTTACGCCGCAGCTCTACTCGATCGAGACGCCGCGAGCGCTCGCGCGACTTTCAGGGTAGAAAGGGCTGGGCGCCCGCCCGCCGTCCTCGCCGAGGCATCGCTTGCGATGCCGTTGAGAGGCCATGCCGGCTCCGCCGGCGTGGCCGTCCAGTTACCTAGTTGGCAAAAGAAAGGGCTGGGCGCCCGCCCGCCGTCCTCGGAACGAACGGACGCCACAGCTCTCTGGTGAAGCCCCCTCCCCTTACTTCACGTTGTAGTTAGGTCCGCCGAAGCGCGCCATCCCTCGTACGAGGTACCCCGCTCGATCGAGGGATCATCCCTCGATCGAGGGATTGGCCGAGAAGCGTCAGTTCGGCGTGACGCGATACGCGTCGAAGACCGCGTCGAGGTTCCGCAGAGCGGTCAGGAGCGTGCGCAGCGCCTTCACGTCGCCGACCTCCGCGACGTACCAGTTCTTGGCGAGCTGGTCCTCGACATGGCCGCCGTACTCGACGATGTTCGCCCCGTGCTCGGCGAAGGTCCGGGCCACGTCCTCGAGCAGCCGCGGGCGGTCCCACGAGTCGACCGCGATCTGCACGCGGAAGCTCCGCGTCGCGCCGCCGTCCCAGGAGACGGGCGTGAACCGCTCCGGGTTGCGCTTGAGCGCCTTCACGTTGGAGCAATCCTCGCGGTGGATCGTGATCCCCTTGCCGAGCGAGACATAGCCGACGATCTTGTCGCCCGGCACGGGCGTGCAGCACTTCGCGAGCCGGACGAGGACGTCCTCGACGCCCCGGACGTTGATCCCGACGTTGTCGCTCGAGACCGCGTGGCGAGCCTTCGGCGCCTTGAGCGGGACGGTCTCCTCCTCGGCGACCTCGTCCGTCTTCAGGCGCTGGATGACCTTGTTGACGATCTGGCCGGCCTGGAGCTTCCCGGAGCCGAGCGCGAGGTAGAAGTCCTCGGCCTTCTTGAAACCGGTCTCGCGGATCACCTGTGCGAGCACGGCCGAGCCCTGCAGCTTCTTGTACGGCAGGTTCTGCTTCTTCAGCGCGGCCTCGAGCGCGTCGCGACCCTTCTGCTCGGTCTCCTCGCGCGTCTCGCGCGAGAACCACTGGCGGATCTTGTTCCGCGCCCGCGACGAGGCGGCCAGCGAGACCCAGTCCCGCGAGGGGCCGCGGCTCGTCTTCGTGGTCAGGATCTCGACGAAGTCGCTGTTCTTGAGCCGGTAGTGGAGCGGGACGATGCGGCCGTTGATCTTGGCCCCGACCGTCCTGTGGCCCACGTCGGTGTGCACCGCGTAGGCGAAGTCGATCGGCGTCGAGCCCGCCGGAAGCACCTTCATCTCGCCCTTGGGCGTGAAGACGTAGACCTCCTCGTCGAAGAGGTCGCCCCGGAAGCTCTTGTAGAACTCGCGCGGGTCTGACTCCTCCTCCTGCCAGTCCATCAGCTGCTTCACCCAGGCGAGCCACTCGTCGTCGGCGACCTTGCGCCCGCCCTTGTCGAAGCGCCAGTGGGCGGCGACGCCAAGCTCGGCCATCTCGTGCATCTCACGCGTCCGCACCTGGATCTCGAGCGGCCTGCCCTCCGGCCCGATCACCGTCGTGTGCAGCGCGCGATAGCCGTTCAGCTTCGGCATCGCGACGTAGTCCTTGAAGCGGCCGGGCATCGGCCTCCAGAGCGAGTGGATCAGGCCTAGCGCCCCGTAGCAGTCGCGCGTGCCCTCGTCTCCGGCGCGCTCGACGATCACGCGCATGGCCGTGAGGTCGTAGATCTCGTTGAACTCGCGGCCCTTCTTGGTCATCTTGTCGTAGATCGAGTAGAAGTGCTTCGCGCGTCCCGAGATCTCGGCCGGGATGTCGACCTTCTCGAGCTCGGACTGGAGCACCATCGCCGCCTCGCGGACGTGCTCCTCGCGGTCGGCGCGGCGCTCGCTGACCATCGCCTTGATCTCCTCGTACTTGCGCGGGTGGAGCGTCGTGAACGCGAGGTCCTCGAGCTCCCACTTGAGCTTGTTGATCCCGAGGCGGTGCGCGAGCGGCGCGTAGACCTCGAGCGTCTCCTTCGCCTTCTGGATCTGCTTCTGCTTCCCGAGGTACTCGATCGTGCGCATGTTGTGGAGGCGGTCGGCGAGCTTGATCAGGATCACGCGCACGTCCTGCGCCATCGCGACGATCATCTTGCGGTAGTTCTCGGCCTCCGCCTGCTCGCGGCTCTGGAACTGGATCCGCGTCAGCTTCGTGACGCCTTCGACGAGCTGTCCGACCTCGTCGCCGAACTCCGCGCGCACCTCCTGAATGTCCGTGTCTGTGTCCTCGACGACGTCGTGGAGCAGGGCGGCCGCGATCGTCTGCTCGTCGAGGCGCAGCTCGGCGCAGATCTTGGCCGCGCCCCAGGGGTGGTGGATGAAGTCCTCGCCCGAGCGACGCTGCTGCCCTTCGTGCTTCGTCGCGGCGAAGCGGAACGCGCGCTGAAGCAGGTCTCTGTCGACCTCCTCGTTGTAGGCGGCGACGTCCGAAATGAGCTCGTCGATCAGCTCCTGATGTCGTTCACCAGCCTCGAGAACCGTCATACAAAGAGTGTACTCCCGGGCCTCCGGGGCCAGACTCGCGCGAAAGAGGAGGCGGCGCGCGGACGGCGAAACCCGCCGATCCATGCGCAAACGCCGTCAGGAACGCAAGGCCGCGCGACTCGCGCGCGTGCTCCTAACGCTCGACGACTCGGCGCGGCGGGAACGCCCCTGGCGACCCAGGCGCGCGCACCCGGTCGCGCTCAGTGCCGGGGCCGGCCTTCGTCGTCCGACTTGACGTAATCGGGCGGGAACGTTGGATGGCCGGCGCTGCTGCCGTGGTCCGAGTTGCCATGGCCCCCGGTCGCCGCGAGGGCGTCCGTGTTCTCGACCGTGCGACCGCCTTCTGCGCGGTAGTCGCTCCGATCGAACGCCCGCAGCTTGAACCGCTTCAGACTGTCGAGGATTCGCATGAGCCGAATGGTACGCCCGTCAGGCGGCCCTGGCGAGCGCGGGCTCGTCGAGGATCGCAAGGAAGCGCGCCGATTCGAGCAGGTGCCGTTTCGTGCGTCCCTCGCCCAGCGCGAGCTCGGAGAAGATCGCCGCCGCCTCGGGCTCGCGCTTCTCGGGCGCCTTGAGCCACTCGGCCTTGAGCCATTCGCGCCGCTCGAGATAGTGCTCGTCCGAGTCGAAGACCTGCCGCACGTTCAGCTGCGGGGCGACGGTTCCGTTCCAGCGGTTCTCCTCGAGGCGGAACGCGACGTCGTAGTGCCCGACCCGACGCAGCCGGTCGAGCTGCGGGCCGAACCGGAACGCGATCGCGCTGCCCGAGTCGCGGCCGTTCTCGCGCACGCGGAACTTGAGGTGCTTGCCCTCTCCGACCGCGCCGAGATCGGCGATCTCGCAGCCGGCCAGCAGCAGCGTCACGCCCGGGTTGCCGAGCCCGAACGGCGCGAGCTGCGCGAGCTCGGTGCTGAGGTCGAGCGTGAGGTCGCCGCCGTGGACGAGGGCGTCCACGGTCGTCACGGGCCTGAGGTCGTCCTCGACGAGCTCGCCGTCGGCGACGGCCGCGAGGGCCTCCGCGAACGCCTCGATCTCCTCTGGGCGGATCGAGAGCCCCGCTGCGGCCGCGTGCCCACCCCAGCGCTCGAGGTGGCCCGCGCATGCCGCAAGCCCGTCGTGGAGGTCGAAGCTAGGGATCGAGCGCCCGGAGCCCTTCCAGTCGCCCTCCTTGCCGGCGATCAGGACGACAGGGCGGTTGTAGCGCTCGACCAGGCGCGAGGCGACGATCCCGATCACGCCCTCGTGCCAGCCCTCGCCGGCGACCACGTACGCTCGGCGGCGCCTCCGGGGCTCCGGCCACTCCTCGATCGCCTCCAGCGCCTCGCGGAGAATCCGTTCCTCGACCGCCTGCCGGTCGCGGTTGAGCTCCTCGAGCTGCGCGGCGAGCATGCGCCCCTCATCCTTGTCCTCGGTCAGGAGCAGGTCGAGCGCGGCCTCCGGCCGGCCGAGCCGCCCCGCCGCGTTCAGGCGCGGGGCGAGGCGGAAGCCGATCGCGCCCGCGTCGACGGCCGCAGGGTCGATTCGGGCCACGCGCATCAGCTCGCGCAGTCCCGGCTTCTGCGTCCGCGCGAGCACGCGCAGCCCCGCCACGGCAAGCCCGCGGTTCTCGTCGACCAGCGGCACGACGTCGGCGACGGTCGCCACCGCGACGAGGTCGAGGTGCCGCGCCAGAGCCTCCGACTCGGGCCCGAGCAGCGCCTCGCCGAGCTTCCACGCGACGCCCGTGCCGCAGAGCTCGCGGAACGGGTAGTCGCCGCGGTAGGGCCCGACGACCGGGCAGTCGGGCAGCTCCTCCCCGGCCCGGTGGTGGTCGGTGACGACGACGTCCAGCCCGAGCTCGCGCGCATGCGCGACCTCGTCCACGGCAGTCACGCCGCAGTCGACGGTCAGGACGAGCCCGCAGCCCTCCTCGGCCAGCCGTGTGAGCGTGTCCGCGTGGATCCCGTAGCCCTCGTCGAAGCGGCTCGGCAGGTGCCACGTCACATCCGCGCCGAGCTCGCGCAGGACCAGGACTGCGAGCGCCGTCGCGCACACTCCGTCCGCGTCGTAGTCGCCGTGGACGCAGATCCGCTTTCCCGCCGCGATCGCCGCCCGGATCGCGTCGCAAGCGGCGGCCATGTCGCCGAGCAGGAACGGATCGTGTCGAGGAAGCTTTGCGTCCAGAAACGCGCGTGCGCTCTCCGCGTCTCCGTACCCGCGCCGAATGAGCACGGCGGCCGTAGTCGAGGCAAGGCCGAGCTCTCCGGCGAGGGCATCGACCTCCTCGTGCACGGCCTGGGCGCGCAGTCTCCACTGACGGTCCGACATGGGCAGTCCACCGTACGGTCGCCGCCGGACGGATCGGGCACGCGCCTATTCGCGCGGGAGCCTGACGCCGAGCGCGGAGAGGACGACCAGCACGACGAACACGCCGACCCCGAGCCCTACGATCCGCCACGGGTGGTCCCGCTTCCGGATCGACTCCCAGCCGACCCGCGCCCAGAGAACGAAGAGCCCGGCCGTCGCGCCGGCTACCAGCACGAGCACGGGCGCGAGAACCGCCGCCCGGTCGAGCGGCAGCTCGAAGACCCAGACGGCCAGCAGCACGAGCGCCGCCGTGGCCAGACCGGAGAGCAAGGCCGCCCGCGGGCTCACGGAGTCAGTCTAGACGGGCCCACCGGCAAAGCCGGCACGCCTTTCATGGTCGGCGTCGCAAGCGAACGCCTCAGGTTCCAGGGCTATCCTCTTTCCGTGGACGTGGAGAACTACTCGTCCGGCGACGACATCGTTGTCGAGTTCCTCCGTCTCCAATTCAGCTTCAACGCCGCGGACTTCGCGCAGCGTGTCTCCGCGGCCGCGTACAAGCTGGGCCTCGTCGACGACAACGACCTGGAGGCCGAGGAGACGGAGGACCTCGTCGAGCTGACGGCCGACGGCCGGATCGACGAGCCCCGCAGCGACCTCGGTCGCTATCTCGTGCGCCACTGGGACCGGCTCTCGCTCGTGGACGGAGAATCGCTCGTCTACTGGCTACGCAAGCTCGTCTTTCGTGGCGCGTGGCTCGACCACCGCGTCAAGGACGGCCGGCTGGACGTCACCTGGGACGACGGCTCCTCCGACTTCACGTACCTCGAGCCCGGCGGCGACCGGGCGCTGCTGGAGGTCGCCCCCACGCCCTCCTGGCACGAGCTCCAGTTCCGAAGAGCTTGACTCTCCACTTACGTAAGCATAGACTTACGTAAGTCATGGCTTACCGAAACGCCATGGATGCGCTGGGTGACCCGACACGCCGGGCGATCTTCGAGCGACTCCGCCAAGGCGCCCTCGCGGTCGGGGAGATCGCGGACGAGCTTCCCGTGAGCCGTCCTGCGGTGTCGCAACACCTGCGCGTGTTGAAGGAGGCCGGCCTCGTGCGGGAGCGGCGAGACGGCACGCGACGGCTGTACCGCGTCGACCCGGACGGGCTCGGCGAGCTGCGCGACTACTTCGACGACTTCTGGTCACAGGCCCTCGCGAGCTTCAAGGCGGAGGCCGAGAGCGAGAGGAGGAACGGATGAGCACGCAGGCAGCAGGCACGGAGGCGATCCACCGAACGGTGTCGGTGAACTGCTCGGTCGAGCACGCCTTCGAGACGTTCACCGACCGGATCCACGAGTGGTGGCCCCTTGCGACCCACTCGATCGAGGTCGGCGAGACGGGCTCCGCGCCGGAGAGCGTGATCTTCGACGGCCCGGGCGGCCGTGTCTACGAGCGCACGACGAAGGGCGAGGAGCTCGAGTGGGCGCGCGTGACCGCCTTCGAGCCGCCACACCGACTCGTGCTCGCGTGGAGCCCCAGCCGCGAGCAGGACCGGCCGCGCACCGAGATCGAGGTCACGTTTGCCGAGGAGGACGGCAAGACACGCGTCGACCTCGAGCACCGCGGCTGGGATCAGCTGGGCGACAAGGCCACGGAGGCCAGGGACGGCTACAACCAGGGCTGGCAGGCAGTGCTCGCCGACTACGCCGAGTCGGCTTCCAACTGAGTGCCGCTTCGAGGGGAGGTCGTGCCGGCGCGAGCCGTGCCGGCCTCCTAGCCGGAGTCGGGCAGCGAGAAGCCGAACGGCTCGTGCTCCTCGGCCACGCTGAGGGTGATGCGTCCGACGGCGCCGACCGGGACGATCCACTCCTGGATTCCGTCGTCGTCTTCGAAGTACGGCGAGAGCGTGACGAAGCCGAAGCCCGGCTCCGGTGAGATCGAGCGGACCGTCACCGTCGCGCCGTCGCGGAGGTCGATGTCCACGCGGGGCTGCTTCCCGTGCTCGGCGACGAAGGCCTCGATCCGCTGCAGGATCCGCGACACGAGCGCGTCGAGCGGTCCCGAGACGCCTGGAAGCCAGAGCTCGGACACCTAGAAGAGGCTCGCGTCGACGTCGACTCCCGGCGCGCCGATGTGCTCGCGGCCGAGACGCGTGACGATGCGGCCCCTCGGGGTGCGCTGGATGAACCCGAGCTGGAGAAGGTAGGGCTCATAGACGTCCTCGATCGTGTCCGGCTCCTCGCCCAGCGAGACCGCCAGCGTCGACAGGCCGACCGGGCCGCCCTCGAACTTCTCGACAACCGCTCGCAGCAGCGCGCGGTCCATCCGCTCGAGGCCGCGCTCGTCGACCTCGAGCAGCTCGAGCGCCTCGCGCGCGATCGCGGTCGTGATCGCGCCCTCGTGCCGAACCTCGGCAACGTCGCGAACCCGGCGCAGGATGCGGTTGGCGATCCGGGGCGTCCCGCGCGAGCGGCGCGCGATCTCGTCTGCGGCCTCGTCCTGGATCTCGACCTCGAGAATCCGCGCCGACCGGCGCACGATCCGGGCGAGCTCCTCGGGCTCGTAGTGCTCGAGCCGAAACGTCATCCCGAAGCGGTCGCGCAGCGGGCTCGTCAGCAACCCCGTCCGCGTCGTCGCGCCGATGAGCGTGAAGGGCGGCAGGTCGAGCGTCAGCGTGCGCGCCGCGGGGCCCTGGCCGACGACGATGTCGAGCCGGAAGTCCTCGAGCGCCGGATACAGGATCTCCTCGACCGCGCGGCTCAGCCGGTGGATCTCGTCGATGAAGAGGACGTCACGCTCGCCGAGCGCGGTCAGGATCGCGGCGACGTCACCCTTGCGCTCGAGCGCGGGGCCAGCCGCCGAGCGTAGCCCGACGCCGAGCTCCTCCCGGACGATGTAGGCGAGGCTGGTCTTGCCGAGGCCGGGCGGGCCGATCAGGAGCACGTGGTCGAGCGCCTCGCCGCGCGTGCGGGTCGCCTCGAGCGCGATCGCGAGCTGCTCCTTGGTGCGCTCCTGGCCGACGAACTCGTCGAGCCGGCGCGGGCGCAGCGAGCGGTCGAGCTCGTCCTCCTCGGCGACAGCCGAGGGCGCGAGAAACTGGGTCTCCGTCTCCGTCTCGGTCACGCGGCCTCCCTCAGGGCCTGCCGCACCTGCTCCTCGACCGGCAGCTCCGGGTCGACTCGCGCCAGCGCCCGCTCGGCCTCGACCGGCGAGAACCCGAGCTCGACGAGCGCGTCGCGCGCGCCAACGTGGCCGGACTCGGGCGCGGAGACGGCCGAGCCGAGCTTCTCCTTCAGCTCGAGCACGACGCGCTGCGCGGTCTTCTTGCCGATTCCAGGGATCGCCTCGAACCGTGCGGTGTCGTCGAGCGCGATCGCGCGGCGCAGGTCGGCCGGTGGCGAGCCCGAGACGATCGCGAGCGCGACCTTCGGCCCAACCCCCGAGACCGCGAGCAGGTGCTCGAACAGCTCCCGCTCGGCCGGCTCGGCGAACCCGTAGAGCTGCAGCGCGTCCTCGCGCACGTGGAGATAGGTCTCGAGCGTCACCTCCTCCCCACGCTCGGCGAGCCGCGACGCCGTCGGCGTCACGGACAGCGCGTAGCCAACACCCCCGACCTCGAGCACGAGCCGCTCGCCCACGCGCGCGACCGGCTTTCCACGCAGACGCGCGATCACACCGAGAGGTTACGCAGCAAGGCGGATGTTCCTGCCCGGCTCGCCGCTGCGAAAGACGACCGCTACGAGAGCGTCGCCAGGAGCTTGCGCTAGCCGGCGATCTCGAGCAGCGGCGGGGCCAGCGCGTGGCAGATCGCGACCGCGAGCGCGTCCGATGCATGGTGCGTCTTCGGGGGCGTTCGCATGCCGAGGATCGCCATCACCATCCGCTGCACCTGCGCCTTCTCGGCGCGGCCGTAGCCGCAGACCGCCTGCTTCACGCGCGCAGGCGCGTACTCAGCGCACTCGACGCCGAACGACGCGGCAGCGACGAGCACGGCGCCCCGCGCCTGCCCGACGGAGAGCGCGGTACGGGCGTCGACGCCGACGAACGACTCCTCGAGCACGACGGCCTCCGGCTCGTACTCCTCCAGCAGCTCGACGACGCCGTCGAAGATCGTCTTCAGGCGCAACTCTGGACGGCGCCCGGCAGGCGTCTGCCACCAGCCGTGATAGACGGCTTTGAGGCGCCCGCCTTGCTCGTTGACGATGCCGTAACCGCACGCTGCCGTACCCGGATCGATGCCCAGGACCTTCACGGCGCCACCTTAAGCACCGGACCGGACGTTCCTTCGTCACCGCCCTCAGCCGAGTGTTGACCTCCGCCGCCCTTCGGCCGATGAACGGATACCCGCTCGTCCGCCCAGAGGAGCCACGGATGCCGCCCAGCCGCCTTGCCCGTCTTGCCGTCTCAGCCGTTTCGGCTGTGGCGCTGACTCTCTGCGTCGCCGGGTCGGCAACGGCCGCGCCGACTGTGGCGCTCCTCACGCCCACGAGCGGCGCCACGATCACGCTCAAGCCCGGCGCGTACATCACGTACCGCTGGCTGCCCGTCTGGCCGGACGCACCGAGGAAGGGGACGGTCGCGGTCTCCTGGCAGCTCTCCACGGATCCGGCCTTCGGCACCGGGCAGATCGCGGGCACCGAGATCCACACCTGCCCGGCGCGGAACTACAACTGCTGGACGGCGGCAACCCCGGCACGAGCCTACGGCGCACAGACGTACTACTGGCGGGTGAAGCTCGGCGACGTCTACAGCGACGTCGGGTCGTTCACCGTCAAGATCCCCGATCACGCCAAGCCGAGGGTCCGCGCCATCAGCGGTAACGGGCGCCGCGGTAAGCGCGCGCGCTTCGCAGTGCGGGCAGCCGACGACCGCGGAGAGGTCCGCTACCGCGCGACACTCCTGTGGCGGGGCGGCTACACGGTGCTTGCCCGATCGTTCCCGTTCGTCCGCACGGCCTGGGCCAAGCCGCTCACGCTTCTCGAGCGCCAGGCCCCTTCCGATCCAGCTCCGCCCGGGTCGCTACCTGTTCTGCGTGAAGGCCTGGGATCGCGCCGGGAACCACGCCCGGAACTGCGCCCCGTACCGCATCCGCTAGACGACCGCCTCCATCACCTGCTCGGAGATGTCGAAGTTGGCATAGACGTCCTGGACGTCGTCGCTCTCCTCGAGCGCGTCGATCAGGTGAAGCGTCTTCTTCGCCGCACTCTCTTCGTCGAGGTTGACCGTCGTCTTGGGGACCATCGTCAGCTCGGAGGACTCGACCGCGATGCCCGCTCGCTGGATCGCGTCGCGAACCGAGGCGAGGTCCTCGGGCGCGGCGGTGACCCGGAAGCTCGAGCCGTCGAGCTCGACATCCTCGGCTCCGCCGTCCGCGGCCGCGAGCGTGAGCTCGTCCTCGTCCACGCCCTCGGCCTCGACGAAGATCAGCCCGCGCCGCTCGAAGAGCCACGCGACCGAGCCTGAGCCGCCCAGGTTCCCGTCGTGCTTGCTGAACGCGGCGCGGACCTCTGCGGCCGTGCGGTTGCGGTTGTCCGTGAGAGCCTCCACGAGCACGGCCACGCCGCTCGGCCCGTAGCCCTCGTACACGATCTGCTCGAAACTGTCTGCGTCGGCGTCCGCGCCGGAGCCTCGCGCGATTGCACGCTCGATGTTGTCCTTGGGCATCGAGTAGGAGCGCGCCTTCTCGATTGCGTTCGCGAGCGCGAGATTCGAGGCCGGGTCGGGCCCACCGTCCCGCGCGGCGACGATAAGGGCGCGCGAGAGCTTCGAAAAGAGCTGGCCGCGCTTCTTGTCGGCGGCGCCCTTCTTGTGCTTGATCGAGCTCCACTTGCTATGCCCGGACATTCGCCTCCTCTCGGACGAGGTCGAGGAACCGCTCGTGCACGCGCGTGTCGTCGGTCAGCTCCGGGTGGAAGGCCGCGACGATCGTATGGCCCTCCCGGAGGAGAACCGGCTCGCCGTCGAGCTCGGCGAGCACCTCCACGGCGGGGCCCGCATCGGCGACGCGCGGAGCGCGGATGAACACGCCGCGAAGGGGCCGCTTGTCGCCGGCCAGCTCGAGATCGGCCTCGAAGCTCGCGACCTGGCGGCCGTAGGCGTTGCGGTCGACCTCGAGGTCGAGCACGTCCAGGTGCTTGCGGTCGAGCAGGATCATCCCGGCGCAGGTGCCGAGCATCGGGCGGTCGAAGCCGCGGATCGCGTCCTCGAGACCGTAGAGGCGGACGAGACGCATGATCGCGGTCGACTCGCCGCCCGGGATCACGAGCCCGTCGAGGTCGGCGAGCTGCTCGGGCTTGCGCACCTCGACGGTCTCGGCGCCGAGCCCGCGCAGCACCGCCGCGTGCTCGCGCACATTCCCCTGCACCGCCAGGATGCCGATTCGCGGCGCGTCGCTCATGCGCCCGATTCTAGTTCCGGGGCAGGATCAGCCGGGCAGCGCGTACAGCGTGGTGTCGGCGTTCCGCTCGAGCCACTGCCTCGACCACCAGGACGTCACCACGGTGACGTCCCCGGGATCCAACGGCGACGACGCGACGTTCAAGTCGAAGCCGAGATCAATCGGGCTCGTGGTCTGGTAGCTGAACTCCGCGGTTCCGTCCAGGCCAGCGATCGTCTTCGCGATCGGGAAGAAACCGATCAGGACACCCGGAGTCGGCGTCACGCCGCTCCGGTTGCCATAGAGGCGGTAGCTCAGACCGGGCACGAGATTCGTGAACGTGAAGTCGAGGTTGTAGACGCCTGCCTTCGGCTGCACCGCGTTGATGCGGCCCTTGACGCCGGCGAAGGTCGTCGGGTCGCCGTTGCAGAGCCCGTAGCTCACGAACCCGGAGACCGCGCAGATCGACGTGAAGCTCGTCGACGCAGGGCTCCGGCCGTTCTGCTTCGTCAGCGGAGCCGCGTTCGCGGAGGCAACCACGACCAGCCCCACGAGCACGGCGATTGTGAGAACGCGTCTCATACAGTTCTATCTAGCCAAGAACGGGGACAAAAGCCCTAGCCGAACGGGCTGTTCTCGCGGCTACCAGCCGCGCGTCTCGAGCAGCTCGTCGGGCGAGAGCGTGGCGGTGGAGAGGCCGGACATCGCGTCGCCGAGCCCGCTGCTCACCCGGCCGAGGATCTCCGCGTCCTCGAAGTGCGTGGTCGCCTCGACGATCGCCTTGGCGCGGGTCGACGGATCCTCCGACTTGAAGATCCCCGAGCCGACGAAGACGCCGTCCGCGCCGAGCTGCATGCAGAGCGCCGCGTCGGCGGGAGTCGCAATGCCGCCGGCGGTGAACGTGACCACCGGAAGCTTCCCGTTCGCGGCGACCCACTTGACGAGCTCGAGCGGCGCGCGCAGCTCCTTCGCCTCGGAGTAGAGCTCCTCCTCGCGCATTGCGCCGAGCTTGCGGATGTGCCCGAACACCGAGCGCATGTGAGTGACGGCGTTGACGATGTCGCCGGTGCCGGCCTCGCCCTTCGTGCGGATCATCGCCGCGCCTTCGGAGATGCGGCGCAGCGCTTCGCCGAGGTTCGTGCAGCCGCAGACGAAGGGAACGGTGAACGCCCACTTGTCGACGTGGTGCTGCAGGTCGGCCGGCGTCAGCACCTCGCTCTCGTCGACGTAGTCGACCTCGAGCGCCTCCAGGATCTGCGCCTCGACGAAGTGCCCGATGCGGCATTTGGCCATCACCGGGATCGTCACGGCCTCCTGGATCTCGCGGATCTTGTCCGGGTCGGCCATGCGGGCGACGCCGCCTTCGACGCGGATGTCGGCCGGAACGCGCTCCAGCGCCATGACCGCGACGGCGCCTGCCTCCTCGGCGATCACGGCCTGCTCGGCCGTCGTCACGTCCATGATCACCCCGCCCTTCAGCATCTCGGCGAGGCCCGACTTGACCCGCATCGTTCCCGTCTCGGCCATCGCGTTGATTCTAGCCGCGCCGGCGCTCTTGACATCTGCCTCCGCGGTGAGAGGCTAGTGAGCCGTGGCCGCCGTCCCCACGAAGGAGCTTCGCCTTGCGCTCGTCTGCTACGGAGGCTCCTCGCTCGCGGTCTACATGCACGGGATCACCAAGGAGCTAAACCGGCTCGTCAAGGCCTCGGCGTCCCTCGAGGCGAAGAACGGGGACAACGGCTCGCCGAGCGAGCGGACCTATGCACGCCTGCTCGAGGAGCTCGCGCAACGCAGCCCCGAGCACCTCCGGACGCGCGTGGTCGTCGACATCATCGCCGGCACCTCCGCGGGCGGGATCAACGGCGTCTGCCTCGCCAAGGCGCTCGCGCACAACCTCTCGCAGGACGGCTTCCGGGACGTCTGGTTCGAGCACGGCGACATCAACGGCCTGCTCTCGGCACCGCGCTGGGTCCCCGGGCGGTCGCTCAAGCTCGTCTGGGTCGCAGCGCGGTCGCTGAAGCATGCGCCGCTCAGGGGCGACCTGATGGCCCGCTGGATCTACGACGCCTTCAAGCAGATGGACCAGAACGGCTCGACCCCAAAGACGCTGACGACGCTGATGCCCGGCGACCACAAGCTCGAGCTGTTCGTGACCGCGACCGACTTCTTCGGCTACGGGCGCCAGGTGCCGTACGCCGACCCGAACCCGATCCACGACACGCGTCACCGGCACGTGCTCACGTTCCGCTTCGGCGGCGAGGACCGGAGCGACGACTTCGACTCGAGGTCGAACGGCGCCCTTACGTTCGCGGCCCGAACGACCTCGTGCATCCCGGGCGCGTTCCCGCCGGTGAGCTTCGACGCCCTCCAGGGCTGGCTCGGCGAGGACAGGCCTGTCGACTTCGACGAGCTCGCGCACCGGTTCTTCCCGCAGTACGAGCTGGCCAGGTTCCCGCCCTCGTGGACGTGGTTCGTCGACGGCGGCGTGCTCGACAACAAGCCGTTCGGGCCGGCGATCCAGGCGATCCGAGAGCGGCCCGCCGACGTCCAGGTCGACCGGCGCCTGCTCTACCTCGAGCCCGATCCCGGTGTGGGACTGAGCCCTTCGCACCGGAATCCGCCGTCGACCCTGACCGCGGCGCTCGGCGGGCTCACCGGGCTGCCGAGAGCCGAGCCGATCCTCGACGACCTGGTCGAGGTCGGCGCGCTGAACGAGCGCGTGCGCCGGATCCGGGACATCATCGAGACGAGCTGGGACACCGTCGAGGAGCGCGTCCGTGAGCTCGCCGGCCCCCTTCCCACGATCCCGAAGAACGCCGCCGACCCGAAGCTCGCCGAGATCAGGACGAAGACCGCCGAGGAGGCGCGCCGCAGCGCAGGATTCAGCTACGCGACATACGTGCGGCTCAAGATCAGCGGCGTCGTCGACCGCTACGCGCAGACCGCATGCGGAGTCTGCAACTTCCCGGACGACTCGACGCACGCCCTCCTCACCCGCAGCGCGCTGCGCGGCTGGGCCGAGCAGCGCAAGCTCTTCGAGCAGCTGATGGAACCGTCGAAGGGGCAGCTCGACTTCCTGCTCGACTTCGACCTCGGGTACGGGGAGCGGCGCCTGCGCTTCGTGATCGACGGGCTCAGCCACCTCTACCAGTCCGCCGGAAAGCCCGGGTATCCGATGCGGGAGGAGATCGACGAAGCCAAAGGTCGCCTTTGGGACGCGGTCGTGACGTTGCGCGACGCCCTGTCGGGCGTCGGCTTCGATGCGACGCTCACGGGCAAGTTCGAGAGCTGCTTCCCCGCCAAGCCGATGCGTGAGTTCATGGAGCGCTCCGGCTTCGACATCCACGCGTACGTCGAGAAGCATCACGGCGAGCTCGACGACCTCGAAGGAGCGCTGAAGGAGTACCTCAAGCAGCGCCTCTCCGGCTTCACGGCCAAGCTCTACGGCGGCCTCCTCGAAGTGACCGAGGGCTGGAGCGACGCATGCCGCTGGGACCTGCTCGTCCGCTACCTCGGCTTCCCGTTCTGGGACGTGCTCCTCTACCCGATCCAGGCTTTGAGCGACGTCGGCGAGCGCGACCAGGTCGAGGTCATGCGCATCAGCCCGCGCGACGCGCACCGGATCCCGGTCGAGGGCGACGCGAAGCACAAGAAGCTCGTCGGTGCCGAGAAGGGCCACTTCGGCGCATTCCTCAGCCGCGAGGGTCGCGAGCAGGACTATCTGTGGGGCCGCCTCGACGGCGCGGAGCGGTTCATCGGGATCCTGCTCGACGGCGCAGACGAGGCCGACGTGAAGCGCTGGTGCAACGAGGCGTTCGGCGCGATCCTCGAGGAAGACGAGCAGGCTGTGCCGATGGCATCGGAGCTCGTCGAGCGGGTCCGTACGACGATCACGCCCTAGTCGCCAGACTTGTAAATGGGACGACAACCGCCTACGCTCGGGACTGCGGCCCAGCCTCTGGGGAGAGGAGGGCTTATATGAACTCGGTAGGCGCAACTGTCGAGGCCCCGAGCCGGGGCCTCCGGAAGCTCGTCCGTCGGCGCCTGGAGATGGAAGGAGCGTCGTTTCCGGAGCTCGTCTGGGTGCACTCGCTGCGCCAGAAGGAGCTGAAGAACAACCATCACAAGCCCTACGAGGGACCGGCCGAGGAGCGCTACCGGCAGTTCAAGGACCGTTTCGAGGCCGAGCACGGCGAGATCCTCAACGCGTACTGGTGCAGGGACGAGGCCTCCGGGGTCGCGCTGACGATCAAGCCGCGCCCGCTGTTCCTGCCGGACGTCGTCGAGCTGCACTGGGCGACGGACTGGTCGACGAAGGACAAGCCGAAGCTGATGCAGCTGCTGTACCTGTGCGAGAGCCTCTCGGTGCGGGTGCACGAGGTGCTTCGCGACACCAGTCAGCGCCTCGCGATGCAGTCGCTCTTCACGCTGGTCAGCTTCCTGCTCGCCTTCAGTGAGACCGAGCGGGCCAACAACGACCACGCCGTCCGCGAGATCGACCGCACGACTCGCGACCAGCTGAGGAAGATCGAGAAGTACTACCGCGAGGCCGCGGTGCGGTCGGGTCAGATCGTCTACGTGGGCGGGATGCTGCTGGGGATGATCCCGATGATCGTCCTCGCGATCATCGGCTGGATCGTGCTCGCGAACGCGAAAGACTTCAACGACGTGGGCGCGATCGGCACCCTCTGCTTCTGCACGGGAGCGGTCGGCGCGCTGATCAGCGTCATGTCGCGACTGAGCAGCGGCCGAGTGCGCGTGGACTGGGAGTTCGGCAAGGACACGCTGCGGACGCTCGGAGCGCTCCGTCCGTTCGTCGGCGCGGTGTTCGGACTGATGACGTTCTTCGCGCTCAAGAGCGGAGTGGTCGCGCTCGACGTGATCGACGGAAGCAAGAGCACGTACTTCTATCTCCTCTTCGCGTTCGCGGCCGGCTTCAGCGAGCGCTTCGCGCGCGACATGCTCCTCCATGCGCCAGAGGCCGCGACCGGCAGGGGCAAGCCGAAGCAGGAGGAGCCGCCGGACGACAGCGGGCTCGCCGACGAGGTCTCGGATGCCCTGCCGCCCGTGACCGGCCAGTAGTCCCGTGGCCACCCTCACGAAGGCGCTCAGCCGCGAGTACACGCTCCTCTACCGGTCGTGCCTGATCCGCCCGGCCCGGAAGGCAGCCGTCGACCAGGCCGCTCGACGGCTGACCGCGAACCAGGCTCGCTACGAGAAGGTCGCCGCGGCGCTCAAGATCCCGTGGTCGGTCGTTGCCGTGATCCACTGGATGGAGGCGGGCGGCGACTTCACACGGCACCTCCACAACGGCGACCCGCTCACGGCGCGGACGACGCACGTTCCCGCCGGGCGCCCGCCGACCGGAAACCCGCCGTTCACCTGGGAGCAGAGCGCGATCGACGCGCTCACGTACCAGGGTCTCGCCAGGTGGAAGGACTGGAGCATCCCGGGAACGCTGTACAAGCTCGAGAGCTACAACGGCTTCGGTTACCGCGACCATCACCCCGGCGTGCTCTCGCCGTACCTGTGGAGCTTCTCCAACCACTACACCAGCGGGAAGTACGTCGCTGACGGCCGGTTCTCGCCGACTGCGGTGTCACAGCAGGTCGGCGCCGCGGTCCTGCTCAGACGCCTGCAACAGGGCGGGGCCGCGGTCCCGACCGGTCCGCGCGTGCTCCAGCTCACGAACCCGCACATGACCGGATCGGACGTCAAGGACGCGCAGCTCCTGCTCCGGAAGAACCCGTACGGCAAGTTCGACGCCGGAACCGCCGACAGCGAGTTCGGCGACCTGACCTCGGGAGCGGTGAAGCGGGCGAAGTGGGAGCTCGGCTATCCACAGAACGCGATCAACGACACCTTCGGGCCGCAGCTGACGGCGATTCTCGCGGGGAAGAAGCCTCTCACCGCGGCGTTCAAGCAGCGGCGCGCGAAGCGGCTTCGCGCAGCCACCTCCGAGAAGGCGATCCGGAAGCGCATCGTCGGCTGGGCGCTCTGGGGCTGCAAGAACTCGGGGCGGATCGGCTATTCGCAGGACGGCGCTGTCCGCCTCGACGGCCTCGCCAAGCCCGGCACGGTCCCGCTCGCGACCGACTGCTCGGCCTTCGCCACGCTCTGTTACGGCTGGGCGGGAGCGCCGAACCCGAACGCGAAGGGCGCCTACGACACGCGCGGGCCTGCGTACACCGGCTCGATGCTCGGCCACTGCCGCCGGATCCCGAAGAGCGCGGCCCAGCCCGGCGACCTCGTCGTGTGGACGCCGCCGAACACGGGCCAGCACGTGTGCCTCGTCGTCACGCCCGGCGCCGACCCGGTGCTCGTCTCGCACGGCGACGAATCGGGGCCGAAGCGTCTCCGCTTTTCCGCGGAGGACGCGTACCAGCGCCGCAACGGGCACGGCACTGCGGTCTGGCTCACGGCGTTCTAGAGTCTTCCGCGTGGACATCGCCGAGAGCCTGGCCCAGCTGGCCCTGTTCGCCGACCTGACGCCGTCGCAGCTCGAGGCGATCGCGCACACCCATGACGAGGACGTCTTCGCTGAAGGTGAGCGGGTGTTGCGCCGCGGGCTGAGCGGCGGGAGCTTCTACGTCATCCTCGAGGGAGAGGCGAAGGTGGAGTTCGAGGGCGAGGAGCGCAACCGGCTCGGCCGCGGCGAGTTCTTCGGCGAGATCTCTGCGCTGACCGGCGAGCCGCCGGCCGCAGACGTCGTCGCCGCGACGACCCTGCGCTGCCTGGTCATCCCCGCTGCGCAGCTGGAGCAACTGCTCCTCGAGCGGCCGCAGTTCATGCTCAGGCTGCTGCGCATGGAGGCCCGCCGCCTCCAGGGCACGGTGAATTGGCGGCCGTAGAGCGGCCGTTCCCACCCGGCGAGTACGACGTCGTGGTCGTCGGGAGCGGCCCGGGAGGGCTCCAGACGAGCTACTGGCTGCGGCACCTCGGAATCGAGCACGCGCTCATCTCGCGCGACGACCGGCCAGCGGGGATGTTCCAGCGCTTTCCGATCTTCCAGCGGCTGATCACGTGGACGAAGCCCGACGCGCCGGTCGAGCGCACCTCGCGCGAGTACGAGTGGTACGACCACAACAGCCTCATCGCCGACGAGGCGGAGCTGAAGGCGCTCGTGCCGGAGCTGATGGACCGCGCCTACGACCTGCCGTCGCGCGCCGAGATGGAGGCCGGGATCGCCGCGTTCGCGGACAAGGCGGCGCTGCAGGTTCGCTACGGCTGCTCCTGGGAGTCGACCCGCTACGAGGAGCACGGGATCACGCTCGTGACGAGCGACGGCGAGTACCGCGGCGAAGGCAGTCGTGTTCGCGATCGGCGTGACGAAGCCGTGGCGGGCCGGCGGTTCCGGGGCTCGAGCACGCCGCGCACTACGTCGACACGGCGAGCCCGGAGGCGTACGCCGACCGCGAGGTCTTCGTCGTCGGCAAGCGGAACTCGGGCTTCGAGGTCGCTCAGGGCCTGCTTCCGTGGGCGCGCAGCGTCGTCCTCGGCTCCCCGCGGCCGGTGCAGATGGACGCTCTTGCCCTCTCTGCCCTGCGCGTCCGCTACCTGCACCCCTACGACGAGTACGCGCGCGGCGGGCCGGGCACGTACGTCCTCGACGTGACGATCGAGCGGATCGAGCGCGACGCGGACGGCTTCCGGATCGTCACTCACGGGACGACCTGGGACGGGACGCTCGAGTTCCGCGCCGACGACGTGATCGCGGCCACCGGCTTCGAGACGCCGCTGCTCGACCTCCCCGAGCTCGGGCTGGTGACCGTCAACGACGGCCGCATCCCCGCGCTGACCCCGTTCTGGGAGAGCGTCTCGCTGCCGGGTGTGTACTTCGCGGGGAACGCGTCGTCGGGCGCGAAGGGGATCGGCAAGCGCGGGGCCGGCGCGAGCTCGACCTCGGTCAACGGCTTCCGCTACAACGCGCGCGTGCTCGCCGAGCACATCTGCCGCGCGGCTGGCCGGCTGGGAGCGCCCGCGCGAGAGCGTCGAGGACCCGGTCACCTACCTCCTCCGGGAGCTCACGGCCGCTCCGGAGCTATGGGTGCAGAAGGGCTACCTCTGCCGCGTGCTCGCCGACGAGGAGGGCGGCTTCGTGGACGACGGCATCCTCCCGCTCGCGCACTTCCTCGACGCGCTCGACCACGACGCGGTCGCAGCCAGCGTCGAGGTCGACGAGACCGGCCGCATCCTCCCCACGCTCTACCTGCGCCGCGGCGGCGAGATCACCGAGCGCCAGCTCGAGCCCCACCCGATGCACGGCTACGAGAGCGAGCCGTACCGGCGCGAGGTCGCCGGGCTCCTCTCCTCCTAGCTGCCGCCGACGTATCGCCGGCGCGTGGTGCAGATCTTCGCGATCTTGGCGCCTCGCCCGAGCTCGACCTCGGCCAGGACCAGCTTCTGTCGCGGCAACGCGGTCAAGACCTCCACCGCAAACGTCTCGCGGATGCGCGTGTACTCCTCCCCCTCGAGCGCCGGGACCGGGCGCTCCGGCCGCTCGTCAAAGCGCACCGTCACGTACACCGTGGTGCCTGCCGCGTGTCCGGACAGATCTACGGCGACGGTTCGCGAGACCACGATCTCTTCCCCGCGCGCGTCGAGTGCGTATCCGGGCGAGATCGTCACTTCCCGGGTTCCTTGCGGGCTCGCATGCACCTCGAGGCCGCGGACGATTCCCCAACCGTGGACAAAGCGGTTGTGGCGCCGCGCCTTCTCACGGTGGTAGAGCTGCTCCTGCTCGAGATCGTCGACACCGATGAGCTGGCCGAGGAAGTAGCGCGGACGCTCGCTGGGGCTCACGTCGTGATCGTTACGGACGCAGCGGACACCCGGCGGCTAGTCCCAGGTGTGACGGAGCCGGATGATCACGAACTCCGCGGGTCGCAGCGGCGCGAAACCGACTTCGATTACCACGATCCCGCGCTCGATGTCGCGCTGCGTCGTCGTGTCCGAGCCGCAGCGCACGAAGTAGGCCTCGGCCGGGCTTCCGCCGGCGAAGCCGCCCGAGCGGAACGTCACGTCGAGGAACGTCTCCACGAGCCCGCGGATCGTTCGCCACGTCGGCTCGTCGTTGGGCTCGAAGGCCGCCCAGCCGAGGCCGCGGTCGATGCTCTCCTCGAGGTAGAGGGCCAGACGCCGGACGGGCACGTACTTCCAGTCCTCGTCGTGATCCCGCCCGCTGCCGACGGTACGCGCACCCCACGGCACGATGCCGTGCCCGGGCAGCGCCCGCAGCGCGTTCACGCCGGAGCGCCGTAGCAGCGCAGCGCCGTTGGCGTCGATCGCCGAGCCCAGCCCGACGGCGCCCTGGAAATGCAGCGCCGGTGGCGAAGGCCCAGACGCCACGTTCGATGTCCGTGCGCGCGAGCAGTCCCGCCACCGCCGCGGACGGGCCGAAGCGCATCGTCCCGGCCGGGCGGAGCGGATCGCGGATCACCAGCCGAGGGAGGTAGGCGGCGACGTGTCCCTGGTCGGCGGCAGCGATCGCCCCGACCGCGCTGAGCGTCGCCGATCTCGAGACTGCGGCCTCGGCGACGTAGAACGCGCGCCGTGCGCGCGCGTACGCGGCGGCGGCAGCGAGCGCGCCCGGAGCCGACAGCCCGGGGAGGCACAGGAGCCCGAGGTCATCGACCCCGTCGAGGGCCGAGAGGGCCCGTCTGATCGCGGCCGGAGCCTGCCCGCCGACCCTGACCGCCCAGGCACGGCGCCCACCGTTGTCGAAGAACTGCTTCACGCCGAGCCACAGCTCGTGTCCCGCCGCCGGACCGCCGAACCGCGTCTCGTAGTCGACGAGGCTCGTGACCAGCTCGGCCTGGTCGACCGGCCCTTGGGTCGCGCGGCCAACCAGTCCCGTAGTGCTCGTCCCGACGCCGTCGATTTGTCGTGGTCGGCTCATACGTGGGCTTCTCCCCGGCTTTCCGAATGGGCCCGCCTGGATTCGAACCAGGGACCAACGGATTATGAGTCCGCTGCTCTAACCAGCTGAGCTACGGGCCCCGCCGGGCAAGCGTAGCGCCCCGCGTATGACGGTTGGCCTCGACGCGGGCGCGCGAAACCCGCAAAATAGGCGCTGCCCGCGCTCCCGCGGCCGTCCACAAAGGAGGGTGGCGAACGGTGAAGGTCTTCCAGCACGAACGAGAGCTCAGGACCACAGGCGGCCTCTCCGTCCGCGACATCACCGACGAGGTGAACGAGGCGGTACGGGAAAGCGGCGTCGTCGACGGCATCGCATGCGTCTACTCCCCGCACACCACGTGCTGCGTGCGGGTGAACGAGTTCGAGAACGGGTTCCTGGAGGACTTCGCCAACCTGCTCAAGCGGCTCGTGCCGAGCGAGACGTACTACGCGCACGACGACTGGGACCGCCGCACCGAGAACATCTGCGAGGAGGACATGGACTTCGGCAACGGCCACTCGCACTGCATGGCGATGCTGCTCGGGACAGCCGGCGAGTCGGTTCCGGTGCGCGACGGCGAGCTGTGCCTCGGCACCTGGCAGCGCGTCCTCTTCCTCGAGCTCGACCGCGAGCGCGATCGTCGCTGGATCGTCCAGGTCGTCGGTACCTAATCGGAGAGGAGCGGCGGCGATCAGCCGGCCGCGCGAGGCCGTCGCGGACCTAGTTCGGCCGGAGATAGCGCCTCGACCAGCTGCTCCTGCAGCCAGGAGAGGTATGCGTACACGGCGAGGCCGGACGACGCGGGGTCGTTCGGGTCGAGCTGGTCGAGCAGCGAGTCCTCCTGGACGTCGAGGCGCGTGCCGAGCGCGAGCCGGAGATCGTTCAGCGCGCGGAGCCAGGAGTCGGCCTCGCTCGCGCTGAGGAGGTCGCTCCCGACGGTCTCGGTCAGCACGTCCAGCGCCTCACGGCGTCCGTCGAGAAGCGAGCCGGCCATGAGCTCGCGGTAGGCCCGCTCGTCCTGCTCGTCGTCGTACGCCGACGGAAAGAGGCGTCGCAGCGACGGGTCGTCCGGGGCCGCGTCGAGACCGGAGCGGAGCTCGGCGGCCAGGCCGAGCAGGAGCGCCTGCTCCTCGCGCGGCAGCCTCAACCTGACCGCGCCGTTGCCTGCCGGCTCGATTCGCCGCGGCTCCACTAGTCCTGCCGCATCGTCGCCCAGAGGCCGTGTGCGTGCAGGCGCGAGACGTCGTGCTCGGCCTTCTCGCGGGTGCCGCTCGAGACGACCGCCTTCCCCTCGTTGTGCACCTGGAGCATGAGCTGCGTCGCCTTCGTCCTTGCTGTAGCCGAACAGCTTCTGGAAGACGAGCGTGACGTACGACATCAGGTTGATCGGGTCGTTCCAGACGATCACGATCCAGGGGCGGTCGAGCTCGAAGTCCTCCACGCCTCGCGGCTGCTCGACCTCGACCTCTGCGGGTGCGACTGTCGACGCCATGGCCTGATTGTGGCGGACGGGCTAGGCGACGGCTCGATCCGATGGCTCCCCGATGTGCGTTGTGCCCCGATTGGCACAGATTCGGCACATCGTCGTGCGCGAACCCCGGTACCGTCCCAAACCCCCACCCACCCCTGGGGCGCGGGCGCGCGTGAACATAAGGGAGCGCGCGAGCTCGACTACGCGACGTTGAGCGCTTCGACCTCGCGGTTCACCGCGAGCTGCTCGAGGGCGGCCGCCTCGATCTGGCGGACTCGCTCCCGCGTGATGCCGAGCTGCCTGCCGATCGCCTCCAGCGAGACTGGCTCCCGGTCGCCGTTCAGGCCGTAGCGGAGCTTCAAAACCTCCTGCTCCCGCTCGGGCAGTTGTGCAACGGCTCGACGCAGCACATCCTGCTCGAGGCTGACCGTGATCTCTTCCTCGGGCGGCGTCTCGTCGGAGGCGATCAGATCGCGGAGCGCGCCCTCGCTCCCCGCGCCGATCGGCCGGTCGAGGCTCGTGACCGAGCGGGCGACCTCCCTGACCTCGCGCAGCTCCTTCGCCGACAGCCTCGCGCTCTCGGCGATCTCCGCGTCGGTCGGCTCGCGCCCGAGCTTCGCTGCGAGCTCGCGCTCCGCGCGCCCGATCCGGCGCTCGCGATCGGCGATGTGCACGGGGATCCGGATCGTGTGCGACTTGTTTGCGATCCCCCGCTGCACCGCCTGGCGGATCCACCAGGTCGCGTACGTCGAGAACTTGAACCCGCGCCGCCAGTCGAACTTCTCGACCGCGCGAATCAGCCCGATGATCCCTTCCTGGATCAGGTCGAGCAGCGAGAGCCCCAGGCCCTGATAGCGCTTCGCGATCGAGACGACGAGGCGAAGGTTGGAGTTGATCATCCGGTCCTTCGCCTCCTTGTCGCCGCGCTCGATCAGCTTCGCGAGCTCGACCTCCTCCTCCTTGGTCAGCAGCGGCCAGCGCCCGGCCTCGTTGAGGAAGAGCTGCAGCGCGTCGGTGGTCGCGACCGCGAGCTTGCCGTTGACGTAGGTGTTCTCGTCGCTCGCGCGGGCGCAGTCGTCCGTGACCTCGATCCCGAGCTCGTCGAGCAGCTCGTAGATCCGGCTGACGTCGTCGTCGTCGAGCTCGTCGTGCTCGGCGACGAACTCCGTCACGCACGACAGGCAGAGGCAGCCGTCCTTCTCCTCCTTCGCGATCAGCGCCGCGACGTGCTCCTGGAGGTCGGTCACGCCCTCGTCTCCGGACGGCGCTCGTACATGAGCGAAGGTTAGATCAGGTTGCAGTAGTGCGCAGTGTTCGGCCAGGGGAAGAAACCCCTGCCGCTGCGGTGCGCACGCTCCGCCACCCACATCTGCTCGAGCGGTGTCCAGCGGTTGGCCCAGCCGCGGCGCAGCAGGTCACGCGTCGCGTACGACCGCATGAAGCCGCGGTCCATCTGGAGGCCGCCCCAGTACGGGTCGCCCGAATCCCCCCAGCTCCCCTCGAAGCGGTGGATGCAGAGCCAGGCGTTCCGGTGCGGAGGCCTGCCTGCGATCCTGCGGACCCGCGTCCAGCGGGCCTGCCAGAAGCGCAGCGCGCGCTCCGAGCTCAGCGGTGCGACCGAACGCGAGAGCCGGAGGCCCACGAGCGCCTCCCAGTGCCGCGTCGTCGAGCGCAGATTCGCCACGAGCTTCGGGTCGACGCGCTTCGTGGGGACTGCCTTGATCGGCGGCGTCGCCTGCGGCGTTGCCCTCAACTTGGCCGTCGCCGCCCAGAGGCTCGAGGCCGTCGCGCCCAGAGCGACCACTGCCGCGGCGGCGGTTACGAGCGCGAGTATTCGTTTGACACGGTTGTTGTCCACGGTTGGTGCTACCTCCTGAGGGCTCTCGCGGAGCACGTCGCGAGACGGCGCGAATCACGTGCTCCGGAACCCGGTTCGGACTGTCCTTCTAAGGGTGGTAAGACGCGGAGCCCGGCTGCGGAGTTAGCAGACTTCGTGCGGTCATGCACGAAGTGCGGCGCAAACCCGCTTGCTAGCGTCGAAACATGCGCAGGCTCCTGATCCTCCTGAGCGCCGTCGTCGCCGTCGACACGATGTTCTACACGGCGCTCGCGCCGCTCCTCCCCCACTTCACCGAGCGCTACGACCTCTCGAAGACCGGGGCGGGCGTGCTCTTCGCGGTCTACGGCGCCGGCGTGCTCGCCGCGGCGATCCCGGGCGGGCTCGCGGCGTCGCGCTTCGGGCCGAAGCTGGCCGTGCTCTCGGGGATGACGGTCACCGTCGTCGCGACCCTCGGCTTCGCGTTCGCGAGCAGCGACTTGATGCTCTCCGTGGCGCGGCTCGTCCAGGGGTTCGGCAGCGCGTTCTCCTGGGCGGGGGCGCTCGCCTGGCTCGTCGGGGTCGCGCCGCCCGGCAGGCGCGGAGCGCTGATCGGCACGCGCGATGGGCGCGGCCGTCTTCGGCGCGCTGCTCGGCCCGGCGGTAGGCGCGCTCGCGACAGTCGTCGGCGTGCGGCCGACCTTCATCGGGCGTCAGCCTCGCTCGGAATCGTCATCTGCGTCTGGGTCGCGGGAACACCCGGCGTGGCGGCGCAGCCGCAGACCCTCGGGCGTCCTGCGCCGCGCGGACCGTCGCTTCGTCTTCGCGCTCTGGCTGATCGTCCTGCCGTCGATGCTCTTCGGCGTGCTCGACGTCCTGGCGCCGCTGACGCTGCACGCGAGCGGCTGGGGCGGCGTCGCGATCGGCGCGCTCTTCTTCGTGACGGCGGCCGCGGAGACCGTGCTCAACCCGGTCCTCGGGCGACTGACCGACCGGCACGGGAGGCTCTTGCCGGTGCGGCTCGCGCTGCTCGGCTCGATCGTGGTCTCGCTCGCGCTCGCCTGGTCCGAGACTGCCGCGGTCGTCGCGCTCCTCGTCTTCGCGTCCGCGATGGCCTACGGCTCCTTCTACACGCCGGGGATGGCGCTCTTCTCCGAGAGCGCCGAGCGGCTCGGGATCGCGCAAGGGCTCGCCTTCGGCGCGATGAACGGCGCCTGGGCCGCGGGCGCCCTGGTCGCTCCAGCCGCGGGCGGCGCGCTCGCCGAGGCCGGCGGCGACGCCCTGCCCTACGTTCTCCTCGCGGGGATCTGTCTCGCGACTCTCGTGGTGGCCGGCCCGGTCTACGCCCAGTCGAGCTCTCGCCCGAGCAGCGCGTAGAGACGGCGATTCGGCTCGGCGAACTCCTCCGCCAGCCGCGTCCGCGTCTCGGGACGCATCGGCTCGTACTGGCGCTCGAAGACGCGCGGGTACGCGTCGAGCGGCTGCGGCGCCGCGCCGAGGAACTCGAGCACGCGGGCGTGCGCCTGCTCGGGCTCGGCGAGCATCTCCTCGCTCGGCACGATCAGCAGCTGCTCCGGCGGGAACACGGCGAGCCAGCGCTCGAGCTGCTCGGCGTAGCGCCCGCGAGCCGCGTACGTGTAGTTCCACCAGGCGTGGCTGAAGTACGTCGGGTCGGCGAGCATCCGCGCCTCCTCGCCGCGCAGGCGCTCGTCCTCCGCCGCAAGGGCGTCCTCGAACGAGAGCTCCTCGCGACCGAGCGCGACCTCGTGCTGGTAGTGGGAGAACGCGCGGTCGACCGGATCCCGCACGAGGGCGATCAGCTTCACGTCCGGGACGAGCGCAGCCACGCGCTCCGGGCCGAGCGGATGGAACATGTAGCTCGGGCTCGCCTCGCCGACGAGGCCGCGCGCCCGGAGCGTGTTGGGGAAGTTCCCGCGGTACCAGGCCTCGCCACGCGCGTAGTGGCGGTCGAAGTAGCTGACCTCCTTCCACGACGGGCCGGTGATTCCCGGGTGCTGGCGCAGGTAGGCGTAGAGCGCGGTCGTACCCGCCTTCTGCGCGCCGATGATGAGGAAGTCCGGCAGCGGCCGGATCGCAGCCGTGGCCTTGCCGTAGGTCCAGACCGCATTGCGCAGCACCGCGCGCACGGGCTCGGGGATCGTCGGGATCTTCTCCGCCGGCAGCCGCACTACGTGTAGCCGGAGCACTTTCATCAGCTCGCCCGCCTCGGACTCGACGTCGGCGACCTGCTCGGGCGTGAGGTTCCGCTCCCAGCGGCCTACCGACTCGGCGTGCATGTCCGCGAGTGTGCCTGCGAGCAGGACCGGGTCGGCGCCGATGTGCGCCGCGAGCGGCTCGGCGGCCGCGGCGGGATCACGCGCGAGCTCCTCGTACCTGATCTCGACCGTGTTCCCCGGCACGCGCCGGGCGGCCGTCATGTAGCTGCGCCACGCCCAGCCCGCGCGGCGCGCCTCGCTCGCGGCGTCGAACTCGGAGACGCTGTCAGGCTCGACCCAGAAGCGGGCGTGGCCGCCGTAGGGCTCGCCCACGTCGTCGCGGCCGGAGCGGTCGGTCTTGAGCCAGCCCTTCTGGAGCAGCGACGCGGCCACGTCGCGTGGGTCGCGGATCATGTGCACGACAGCGGCCTGCGGGTACGCGCGGATCGCGGCCGTCAGCACGAAGGCGGTCTCGGGCGACTGCTCGACCGCACGCAGGTGCCGGATGAGCCCGTAGCGCCTGATCGTCTCGAGCATCTCGCGGAGCTCGGCGGACGCCTCCTCCTCGGGGCGGCCTGCGAGCCCGGGGATCGCCGCCTTCCAGGGCGCGAGCTCGCCGAGGTCCGCGAACCCGGGGACGCGGCCGATCGACCGCGCGACGAAGCTCGTGCCCGAGCGCGGCGAGCCGAGCACGAACACCGGCCGCTCGGCGACGGCTTCGAGGTCCTCGCCGCTGCGCCTGCGGGCGCGCGCCAGCACGCGTGCGACGGCACCGCCGTAGAGACGCAGATTTCCCGAGGGCGCTGCCAACGGCGCCGAAGCCTAGCGGCGTCGGTAGTCGCCGGCGGCCTCGACCAGCGCCTCGAACAGCCGCTGGTCTTCGCCCTCCTCGGGATGCCAGAGCACCCCGAGCGCGAACGGCCTGGTCGGATCCTCGACGGCCTCGAGCGTCCCGTCCTCGGCCCAGCCGGCCTCGCGAAGGCCCTCGCCGAGCCTGCCGAACCCCTGGTGATGGTGGGACTTCACCGGCGCGTGCTCCCCGAGGAGCCCCGCGAGGCGGGTCCCCGGGGCCAGCGAGACGTCGTGGTCGGAGAACTCTCCGGGCGAATGCTTGTGCTTCTCGTCGCCGACGACCTCCGGCAGGTGCTGGAGGAGGTCGCCTCCGAGAGCCACGTTCATGATCTGGCTCCCGCGGCAGACGGCGAGCACCGGGAGGTCGCGCTCGAGGGCGGCGCCGAGCAGCGTCACCTCGCAGCGGTCGCGCTCGGGCGTGTTTGCCGAGGTCTCGGGATGCGGCTCCTGGCCGTACAGCTCCGGATCGAGGTCCGGGCCCCCCGAGAAGATCAGCCCGTGGACGGCACCGAGGGTCTCCTCCACGCCGTCCGCGCTGGGCGGAACGAGCAGCGGGCAGCCACCGGCGCGCCTGACGGCGCTCACGTACACCGACGGCACGAGGGCCGACTCGACGTGCCAGTCGCCGAACCGCGCGTCCGTGACGTAGGTCGTGATCCCGATGACGGGCTTCATCCCTCGTAGTTAACCGCTTTCGCCGCAGCTGCCGCCGGGCCTCGCCTGCGATCATCCGCCCGTGACCGCGGCGAGTCGGATCGGGCTGGTGGGCTGCGGGCGCTGGGGCTCGCTGATCCTGCGCGACCTTCGCGCCCTCGGCTGCGAGGTCGTCGTCGTCGCGCGAAACGACGCGAGTCGCGCCGCGGCCTCGGAGGGCGGCGCGACAGCAATCGTCGCCGGGACGGCCGACCTGCCGGAGGTGGACGGGATCGTGGTCGCGACGCCGGTCGCGACCCACTCGGCGGTCGTCGAGGAGGCGCTCGTTCGCGGGCTCCCGGTCTTCGTCGAGAAGCCGCTGACCAACGACCCCGAGGCCGCGGACCGGCTCGCGGCCGCGGGCGACGGGCGCCTGTTCGTGATGGACAAGTGGCGCTACCACCCCGGCGTCGAGGAGCTCGGCGCGATCGCGCGGTCGGGCGAGCTCGGCCGCGTGGTCGGGCTGCGCACCACGCGCATCGGGCGCGAGCAGCCCCGCGACGTCGACGGGGTCTGGGTGCTCGCGCCGCACGACCTCTCGATCGCGATCGAGGTCCTCGGCGAGCTGCCGACGCCCCGCAGCGCGGCGGCCGACTCGGTCGGCGGCCGGGCCTTCGGGCTCTTCGGCCTGCTCGGCGAAAGCCCCTGGCACGTGCTCGAGGTCTCCGCCCGCGCGGACGAGCGGCGACGAGAGGTCGTCCTGGCCTGCGAGGAGGGCCTCGCCGTCCTGCCGGAGAGCTACGCCGACGCGGTTCGGATCGTCCGGGCCGACGGTTCCGACTTCGAGCTGCGCCCCGTGTCACCCGAGCTGCCGCTCCTGCGCGAGCTGCGCGCGTTCCTCAATCACCTGGACGACGGCCCGCCGCCGCGCAGCAGCGCCGCCGAGGGAGCCGCGATCGTGCGAACGATCTCCGAACTGCGCCTGCTCGCAGGGTTGCCGTCGTGACGCTCGCCGCAACCATCCTCATCCCGACGCACGACCACGGCCCGACGCTGACGCGCTCGGTCGAGAGCGCGCTGGCGCAGACGGTCGAGGAGCTCGAGGTGTTCGTCGTCGGCGACGGCACGCCCGACGTCACTCGCGAGCTTATGGCCGAGCTCACCGCGGCCGACCCCCGCGTGCGCTGGTTCGACAACCCGAAAGGCCCGCGCCACGGCGAGCTGCACCGCCACGCGGCGCTCCAGGGGGCCAGCGGCGAGATCATCTGCTACCTCTGCGACGACGACCTCTGGCTCCCGGACCACGTCGAGCGGATGCGGGCGCTCCTCGCCGAGCACGACTTCGCCTACACGTGTCCGTTCTGGATCGACCCCGAGGGCGAGATCCACTGCTACAGAATCGACCTGCGCCTGCCCTACTTCCGCGAGCTCTTCCTCGGCGGCGAGAACAGGATCCCGCTCTCGTGCGGGGCGCACACGCTTGACTTCTACCGGCGGCTGCCGGCCGGCTGGCGCACGACGCCCGAGGGCACGTTCACCGACCTCTACATGTGGCAGCAGATCCTTTCGGTCTCCGGCTGTCGCGTCGTGGGCGACTTTGCGCCGACCGTGCTCCACTTCCCGAGCCCGGAGCGGATCGGCTGGAGCTCGGACGAGCGCCTCGAAGAGCTCGACCGCTGGGCCGCGCGACTGGAGCAGCCGGGCTTTCGGGCCGAGCTGACCGAGCGTGTGCTGGCCGCCACGAGCGTCGATGGCGCTGCCCTCGAAGTCGAGACCGGACGCGCACAGGCCGAGGCGTCCAACCTTGCCGGCCGGCTGGTCGAGACGGAGACCGAATACCACCGTCTGGCCGCCTGGGCGACCGGGCTCGAGGACGACCTTCGCCAGCTCTCGGCGTCGGTCACCTGGCGCCTGCGGGCCCGGCTGCTCGCGATCCCGGGTCTGCGGAGACCGGTCAGAGGGGCTGCGAGGGCGCTAGCCGGTCCAGGAGCGCCTGGAGCAACGGGCTCTGAGCGTCCCGGTCCGACACCCGAGCCGTAGCACAGGGCCACGGGATCTCCAGCTCCGGATCGGCCCAGTGACAGCCGAGCTCGTCCGCGGGATCCCAGTACTCGCTGACCGCGTACACGTGCAAGGACGGCTCCGGGAAGTAGAAGCCGTGAGCGACGCCGTGTGGGATCACGAGGGCGGCCGGGTGCTCGCCGTCGAGCTCCACGACCGTGGCCAGGCCCTCCGTGGGTGAGCCCCGGCGCAGGTCGCGCAGACCGACGGCGGCGCTTCCGTAGGGCACCGTCAGGTAGTCGTCGTGGCGGATGTGGACGTGAACGCCGCGGAGAACGCCGGCCTCGGACCGCACCGCATTCCACTGCACGGGCACGACGCCCGCCTCCCACTCCAGGCGGTACAGCTCCACGAACGTGCCGCGGTCGTCCTCGTGCGCGTCGAGCGGCAACAGCGAGGTCCCGGCGGGCAGCGTCGTTGCGGGAGCGCTCACGGAGTCGTATTGAATCGTGTCTCAGCCGAGCGCGCGGACCGCATCCTCGAGCTCGGCGTGCACGAAGTCAGCCACGTACACGGTCCACGGATGCGGAGTTCTGCCGGCCGTGTACACGACGACGCGCTTGCCGAGGCCGTGGGCGTACCAGGCCTCCATCGACGTCCCCTCGTCGGGCTCGCTGAAATCTGCGAGGACGGCGTCGCACGACTGGATGTCGACGAGGTCGCCCTCCACGATCTCCTCCTCGTTCCCCTCGGTGCGGCCGCGGAAGTCGCGGCGCATCGGATCGACGGGCTCGTAGCCCGCATCCTCGCAGCAGCTCCTCGGCCCGGCGGCGGTAGTCGTCGGCGAAGGGAGGCCCGGCGAGGTAGACGCGCGGCACGCGCGTACAGTACGCGCCATGGAACCGCCCTCGACCGAGTTCGTCGCGCTCGGCCACGCCGGCTCCGAACACTACGCGGGGCTCGAGACGTTCCCCAACCCGGGCGTCTCGCAGGTCGAGATGCAGAGCGACGAGCTCGCCGCGATCTGCCCGGTCACGGGCCAGCCGGACCTCTACGTCGCCACGATCGAGTTCTGGCCCGAGGCGCTGTGCCTCGAATCGAAGTCGCTCAAGCTCTACCTCGCGTCGTTCCGCAACGAGGGCGCCTTCTGCGAGGCGCTCACGGTGAAGATTCGCGACGACGTCGCGGCGGCGCTCGAGCTTCCCGCCGACAAGGTGCGCGTCACGCTCGAGCAGAAGGCGCGCGGCGGGATCACGATCACGGCCACCTCGTAGCGTGCGGGTCGAGCGGCACGACGACGCGGGCTCCTTCCTCGCGCGCGCGGGCGACTTCCTGCTCGAGCGCGAGGCGGAGCACAACCTGATGATCGGCCTCGCGAGCCGTCTGCAGACCAACCCGCGCCTGTACGGCGAGGACCCGTACATGGCCGCTCTGTTCGAGGGCGACGACGTCGTGGCGGCCTCGCTCCGCACGCCGCCCCACAACCTGGTCCTCTCGGAGATGCCCGGCGACCTCGACCTCGAGCCGCTGGCCGAGGACGTCGCGTCCGTCTTCGGGAGCCTGCCCGGTGCGCTCGGCCCGTCCGCGGCCGTCGAGCGCTTCGTCGGTGTCTGGCAGGCGCGAACCGGGGTCGGCGCGCGGATCGGGATCCGGCAGCGCAGCTACCAGGCCGAGGAAGCCCTCCTGCCCGACGGCGTTCCCGGCGAGCTGCGGCCGTACCGCGACGGCGACCGCGAGCTCGTCCTCGGCTGGATGGATGCGTTCGTCGCCGAGGCGCTTCCGGGGGGAACGCCCGAGGACTCGGCGGGCTGGCTCGACCGGCGGCTCGACGAACCGGCCGGCGGGGTCACGCTCTGGGAGGACGGCGGCGAGGCGGTGTCGCTGGGCAGCTTCGGCGGCTCCGACGCCGAACGGCATCCGCGTCGGGCCGATCTACACGCCGCCCGAGCTGCGGCGGCGCGGCTACGCGAGCGCGCTCACCGCAGAGATCACGCGCATGCTCCTCGATGGCGGGCGGCGGTTCTGCTTCCTGTTCACCGACCTGGCGAACCCGACCTCGAACTCGATCTACCAGCGCATCGGCTACCGGCCCGTCACGGACGTCGACCAGTGGACGTTCGTGTAGACGCGCCTAGGCCGGTGCTGGCGCGCCGTTGAGCTCCTCGCGCCAGCGCTCGAGCAGGTCGTGCACGCTGGCCGCGCCGACGAGCGGCTCATCGGGCAGCGAGAGCTGGTCCGGGTAGAGGATGAACGGCCGCGTCTGGGGCCCGCCGAGGCCGCCGTGGAACGAGATCAGCTCCTCGAACGCGCACCCCTCGTCGAGCTCGGGGTTGTAGAAGCTCCCGATCATGATGTCCGCGACGTGCGGGAAGCCGTCCGTGCGGAGCAGGTGCTGCCCGGCGTTCGGCGAGAAGGCCGCGAGCGGGTCCTCGCCCTCGACGCGGTCATCCGCGAGGTGACGCATGCCGTTCGCGCCCAGCACGAGGGCGCCGTGCTCGGACGAGCGGACGAGCAGCCAGCCGATGTGAGGATGCTCGCGCAGCGCGGTCAGGAGGCCGGGGTGCCGCTCCTCGATCTCCTCCATCGTCAGCCGCCGCGGCTCCTCCATCAGGTACACGAGCCCGAGGTTGCCCGAGCCGAGCACGACGAGGTGCTTGTCGCTGACGTCGTTCTTCGGGCGCTTCTTCGCCGCGTCCCGGCCGGTCGCCTCGCCGACGGCCAGGCCGACCATTGCGTTCTGCTCGTCGCCGCCCGACCAGCTCCCGAGCTCGCCGAACTCCCCCGAGCGGTGCACGAGCTCCTCCAGGCTGTAGCCGTTGCGCTGCTTGAAGGTCGCCCCCTGGGTCTGCCCGTGGTCCGAGAGGACGACGATCTCGTACGGGCGGGGCGCGTAGCGGCGCGCGCGGTCGATGCGAGCGAACTGCTGGTCGAGCTTGCGCAGCGCCTCGAGCGTGTCGGCGCGCTCGAGGCCCGAGTGGTGCGCAACCTCGTCGTAGCTGGAGAACGTGGCGTAGACGGCGGGCCGGCCGCGCATCATGTCCGTGAGCACGCCGTAGACGATCAGGTCGCGGACGACGACGCACATCGCAGCCCGCATGAACGGGTAGAGGCCGCCGCGGTGCCCCCGCGGCTGCACGTCGCGGCGGATCGCGCGCAGGGCGGCGAGCCATTCGAGGATCACCTCCCACCCGAAGAGCACGAGGACACGCGTGACGTTGAACCCGTTGGCGAAGAACGCCCGGTAGCCGGGGTTCGCCTTCTTCTCCTCCTCCATCCGGCTCACGGTCAGGATCACGTGGTCCGCCTCGCCCGAGAGCAGGTTGCCGCGGCTCGCCCCTCCGTCTCGAAGCAGCCCGCGGCCGCTCGAGTGCCGCCGTTCGATCTCGGCGCAGTCCCCCGGGGCCGAGCATGCCCAGACGATCTTCGTCTCCTTGTCCACCCAGCGGAAGGCGGGGATGTCCTCGTTGGAGCCGAGCAGGATGCCCGCCTGGCTCGCGCCCGTCTGCGACGAGAGATCGGGCTCCCACTCCGCGAGCCGATGCGTGTCCTCGGCCAGCCAGCGGGCCATGGTCGGCACGTTCCCGTCGCGCATCGCCCGCTTCACGACCGGCAGGGCGAGCCCGTCGATCTCGAGGAAGATGATTCCGGGCGCGTCGGTCCGGATGCGGTCCCCGGTCCGCCGGGCGATCCGCTGGACCACCCGCAGGGTGTAGGTGTCGTCGTCGTTCGCGCCGGTGACGACGTCGACGACGACCGTGACGGCGGCCGCGACGAGCGCGGTGAGCAGCGCCCACCAGAACGAGTCGACGGTGATCGCGCTCGAGAGGACATCCGACGCGAGCACGAGCATCGCCGCGTCGAGGAAGAGGACGACCAGGAAGCCCAGCACGAGCATGAACGGGAGCCGCAGGGCCGCCACGATCGGCGGCAGGACCGCGTTCACGATCGCGATGAAGAGCGAGACGATGATCGCCCCTCCGTACTCGTCGATCCCGACACCCGGGACGATCGTCGCCGCGACCAGCAGCGCCAGAGCCGCCGTCGCCCAGGAGATCAGCAGCCGGAAGGGGTTGAAGCGAGGCCGCTCGGGCTTCCACGAGACAGCCTCGGCATACGCTGCCGCGCCCGTCATTGCGCTCCTCCTTCGTCGCCGTCCTTGTCCCTGTCGCGCATCCGGTCCAGGAAGCCCACCCCTTCCTCCTTCTCCTGCTCGCGCCTCTCGCGCTTCTCTTCCTTCTTCACCTCGCGCTGCGCCTTCTGCTCCGCGACCTGCTCCTTGGCGCCCGTGTAGGACTCCGTCACGAGCTTCCTGCCGCCCGACCAGCCGAACGCCCAGACGACGACCACGAGCGCGAAGGCGATGTTCCACGCGGTCACGGCGAGCTGCTGGCCGAGCGAGTACGCGGTCGCGTTGGCAGGGCTGGTGACGTGCGCGAGCGAGGCGGTGTTGACGGCCTGGTTCACGCCGATGCCGCCCGGCGTCGCCGAGACGGTGTTCGCGAGCGAGTTGCCGCCGACGATCGACATCACCGTGTGGAACGTGACCGGGATCGCGTACGCGGCGAGGAAGACCGCGATCACGCCGAGCTTCGCGAGCCAGGCGCCGATCGACGGCAGCAGCACCTTCAGGCAGTAGTCGCGAGGGCGCGCGAGGATCGCGCCGCCGTGCTTCGCCTTCTCCCAGTACCCCTTCAGCTTCGGCCAGAAGACCCTGACCAGGATCACGACGAGGAGCACGCTGCCGACGATCGCGAACGCGGTCAGCCAGGGATAGTCGTGCGGGATGTTCAGCTGGAGGTTGTACGTCCCGGGCACGGACAGGAACAGGTAGAGGTAGACCGCTGATCCCGATGACGGTGAAGAAGATCTTCTGGACGACCATCCCGCCCAGGACTCCCGCGAACGTCGCGCCCCGGATGATCGCGACGAACATCAGCAGCATGACGAGCGTGCCGAGGTTCGCCGGCAGGAAGCCGTTCAGCGCAACGCCCGCCGCGTAGGCCGCGAGAATCTCGAGGTACGTGAACGGCGCCCTGGGGAAGCCCGCGCGCAGGATGAAGAACCAGGCGAGCGCGGTCAGCGTCGTCTGCACCGTCTGGAACGCGTAGCCGGCGACGAGGTACTTGGCGGAGATCTCGGTGAGCGTGTCCCAGACGCTGCTGGACCCAGCCCCAGACGTCCACGCCGAGCACGCGCAGGATGATCAGGACGACGACCAGCGCGGCGAGCCAGGCTGCGACCTTGATCAGCCTGCGCCGGCGGGAGGGGTCCCCGAACGGAAGGACTCCCGGCGGCTTCTCTGCGTGGACTTCGGTCACCGGCGCGATGAGTCTAGGCCAGTCGCCAGTCCGGTTCCGCGCGCTCCGCCGCACGCGGCTCGGTGGCCGTACCCTCGCGCGCCTTCGAGATCGCGATCGCGCCGCCCATGGCCAGGAGCATCCCCGCGACGGCGACGACCTTGTGCCACCTCGGGTCGCTGAGGCGCTCGTCGAAGAGCACGACGCCGATCAGCACCGAGACGATCGGGTTGAACGTCGAAACCGTCGCGACCGAGGTGGCGAGGAAGCCCTCGCTGAGCGAGACCTGCTGCAGGACGAAGGCGGCGATCCCGGCGACCGCCATCGCGTAGAACTCCCAGTGCGAGAGCACCGCGGCGACGCTCGTGTCCAGCATCTCCAGGGTCGGCTTGGCGAGGCACGCGGAGGTGCCGAAGAGAATCCCGGCGACGACGCCGAAGAGCGTGGCCTTGCGCGAGCCCTCGCTGTTCCGGCCGAGCAGCAGCAGCGCGAAGCACGCCAGCCCGACGAGGACGAGCGCGACCGCCCACTCGCCGTTCGGCGCGTTGTCCTTGCCGCTCGCCGGATCGCCGAAGATCGCGTACAGAGCGAGCCCGATGACGACGACGATCGCGCCGACGATCTCCCGCCTGCCGACCTGCTGGGCGGTGACGACGACGCCGAGCGGCAGGGCGAAGACGACGGTCGTCACGAGCAGCGGCTGGACGATCGAGACGCGCCCGTGGTCGAGGGCGATCGCCTGCGCCGCGTACCCGGCCAGAAGGACCGCCGTGCCGCCCGAGCCACCACGCGCTTCGCGTGAGCTTCCAGAACGAGCGGAGGCTCTCCGCGGAGAGCCCGAGATCGAGCGTCCCGCGCTGCTGGAAGGTTGCGGCGACCGCGAAGAGGAATGCGGCGACGAGCGCGAGGATCGAGGACACGCGGCGAGTCTAGGAGCTAGACCAGCCCGGCCGCCTCGGCCTCCGGCGGCGGCGGAGGGCGCTCCGGTTCCGGCCCCTCGGCTCTCGCGCGCGCGAGCTCGCTGCTGATGTGGAGCGCCGCCGAGGTCAGCGGCGCAGCGAGGATCATCCCGACCATCCCGAAGATGCACCCGAAGCCGATCGTCACGATCAGGACGACGAGCGGGTTCAGGTCGAGCGTTGCGCCGAATGCGAGCGGCTGGACGATGTTCTGCAGCAGCCCGTTGGCGAGGATCACGATCACGAGCATGATCACGGCGTCCGTCGTGCCCTGAGAGGACAGCGTCAGGATCACGGCGAACGCGCCCGAGACGAACGCGCCGATGAACGGGACGTACGCCGTGACGAACACGACGACCGCGATCGTCCCCGCGAGCGGGACCCCGAGGATCACGGCGCCGAGCCCGACCACGATCGCGTTGAACGCGGCCACGATCGTGACGCCGAGGAAGTACCGGCGGAGCGAGAGGATCACGTTGCCGGTGATCGTCCGCGCGACCTCGGTCGGGACGCCGAGGTTCCGGTCGATGAAGCGGCGCACCGCCGGCCCGTCCTTGAGCAGGAAGAACGTCGCGAACATGGTGAAGGTCAGGAAGAAGACCAGCGAGGTCAGCCCCTGGATCCCGTCGATCACGCCCTGCACCAGTGTCTTGCCGCTCGTCGCCGCGCCGCTCTTGGCGTTCTCCTTGACGCCCGAGCTGCCGTTCACGCCGAGGTCCTTCGCCCAGCCCTGAAGCTTGTCGGCAGCCTCGTTGGCAGCGGACTTGATGCTGTCCCCCTGCTCGACGATCCCGCCCACGACGAGCAGGAAGATCAGGACGCCGAGCGCGATCAGGCCGAGGAGGACCACCGCGGCACCAGCAGCGCGCGGGAAGCCGTGGGCCTCCATCCGTCGCACGAGCGGGCTCGCGACGGTCGCCAGGATCAGGCCGACGATGACGGGCATCGTGATCGTCGCCGTCAGGCCGGCGAGCCACGTCACCCCCACGAGCAGGATCGAGACGCCGACGAGGAACCACGCGAGCAGGCCGAGGTCGCGCAGCCACATCGGCGCGGAGAACACACGCGAGAGCGACGTGGCGTCGATCTGGACGACCGTCGGCGACTCGACGTCGGGCTGCTCCGGGCGCTTCGAGAACCAGTCGCGGACGCGGAACTTCACCGTGGGGATTCTCGCCGCGCAACCGGACGCGCCCGGGGTACCCTCGCGCCGTGGAGGCGATCGCTTGCAGCCGAGTGGCCGTTCGAGCCGCTCGTGCTCGCGGCGAGCCTGCTCGCGCTCGTCCTGTTCTTCCAGGGATTCTTCCGGCTCAGGCGGCGCGGGCGAACGGATCACGCAGGCTGGGACCGCGCGGCGCTGTTCGTCGCCGCCGTGGCGCTCGTCTACCTGGCTCTCGCCTCGCCGATCGCGGTCGCCGGCGAGGACGAGCTGCTCTCGGCCCACATGCTCGAGCACCTCCTGTTCGGCGACCTCGCGATCGCGCTCGCGATGCTGGCGGTGAGGGGCCCGCTCGTCTTCTTCTTCCTCCCTCCGCCGATCCTCACGCCGCTCGCCCACTCCCCGCGCCTGCGCCGGTTCCTCCGCTGGCTGACCGGCCCCTGGGTGGCGCTCGCGATCTGGACGGCGTCGATGTGGATCTGGCACATCCCGCGCTTCTACGACTACGCGGCGGCGCATCCGGTCGTGCACGAGCTCGAGCACCTGTCCTTCTTCGTCGGCGGCGTCCTGATCTGGAACCTCCTGATCGACCCCGCGAAGACGAGGCGGGTGAGCGTGCCCGGGCGGATCGCGCTCGCGTTCGCGGTCTTCATGCTCGGCGACCTCGTGATGGCCGCGATCCTGAACGGCGCGTTCACGTATCCGCTCTACGCCGACCAGGCCGACCGGCTGCTCGGGCTGAGCCCCGACGCCGACCGGCAGAGCCGCGGCGCTCCTGATGCTCGCCGAGCAGGCGCTGACGCTCGGCGTCTGCGTCTTCGTCCTCGTGCGCCAGTACCTCGAGGCAGCCGCGATCCCGCCGCGCGACGACCAGCCTGAGATACTCGCGGCGCCCATCGGACGGAAGGGGAGAGCGTGACGCTGAAGCATCCAAAGGCTCAGGGAACGGCACGTGGATCACGCCATGGGCGCGATCTTCAGCCTCGAGACCGGGGAGATTCCCCGGCACGAGCTGCCGGAAGGGGAGATCCCGCCCGACATCGCGTACCAGATCATCCACGACGAGCTGATGCTCGACGGGAACGCGCGCCTCAACGTGGCGACCTTCGTCTCCACGTGGATGGAGCCGCAGGCCGAGAAGCTGATGGCCGAGTGCTTCGACAAGAACATGATCGACAAGGACGAGTACCCGCAGACGGCCGAGATCGAGTCGCGCTGCGTCAACATCCTCAGCAACCTCTGGCACGCGCCCGACGCTGACCAGGCGACCGGCTGCTCGACCACCGGCTCGAGCGAGGCGGCGATGCTCGGCGGCCTCGCGCTCAAGCGCCGCTGGCAGAAGAAGCGCGCCGCCGAGGGCAAGCCGGCCGACAAGCCGAACCTCGTCATGGGCATCAACGTCCAGGTCTGCTGGGAGAAGTTCGCCAACTACTGGGACGTCGAGATGCGCCTCGTCCCGATGGAGGGGGATCGCTTCAGCCTCTCGGCCGAGGAGGCCGTGAAGCTGTGCGACGAGAACACGATCGGAGTCGTCGCGATCCTCGGCTCGACGTTCGACGGCTGCTTCGAGCCGGTCGAGGAGATCTGCGACGCGCTCGACGCGTTCGAGCGCGAGACCGGGCTCGACATCAAGGTTCACGTCGACGGCGCCTCCGGGGCGATGATCGCCCCGTTCCTCGATCCCGACCTCGTCTGGGACTTCCAGCTCCCGCGCGTCGCCTCGATCAACATGTCGGGCCACAAGTACGGGCTCGTGTACCCGGGCGTCGGCTGGGTCGTGTGGCGCGACGCCGACGCGCTCCCCGAGGAGCTGATCTTCTGGGTCAACTACCTCGGCGACAACATGCCGACCTTCGCGCTCAACTTCTCGCGCCCCGGCTCGCAGGTCGTCGCGCAGTACTACAACTTCCTCCGCCTCGGGTTCGAGGGCTACCGCCGGGTGCAGGGCTACGCGCGCGACGTCGCCACGCGGCTGTCCGGGCTGATCGCCGACATCGGGCCGTTCGAGCTCCTGACCCAGGGCGACGAGCTGCCGGTGTTCGCCTTCAAGCTGAAGGACGAGATCAAGAACTACACCGTGTTCGACGTCTCCACGGCGATGCGGGAACGCGGCTGGCAGTTGCCCGCGTACACGTTCCCGGAGAACCGCACGGATCTCGCTGCGCTGCGAGTCGTCGTCAGGCGGGGCTTCACGCACGACCTGGCCGACATGCTCGTCGCAGACCTGGAGCGGCAGCTCCCACGTCTACAGCAGCAGCCCGAGCCCGTGCACAACGCCGAGACCGCAACCGCATTCGCCCACTGATTCGGACGGAAAGAGAGGTATGACATGTGCCGCTGGCTCGCATATTCGGGAACGCCGGTTCTGATCGAAGAGCTGCTCGTCAAGCCACAGCACTCGCTGATCGACCAGAGCCTCCATTCGCGGCTCGGCGTCGAGACGACGAACGGCGACGGCTTCGGCCTCGGCTGGTACACCGAGGAGGACACCCCGGCGCTCTTCAAGAGCATCGAGCCGGCCTGGAACGACCGCAACCTCCGGGAGCTCGGCCACAGCGTCCGCTCCGGGCTGGTGTTCGCGCACATCCGCGCGTCGACCGGCACCCCGATCCAGCAGACCAACTGCCACCCGTTCCGCTACCGCAACTGGCTCTGGATGCACAACGGCTCGATCACGGACTTCCACAAGGTGAAGCGCGAGCTGATGCTCGCGGTCGACCCGTCGCTCTATGCGGACGTCGAAGGCTCGACCGACTCGGAGGCGTTCTTCTTCCTCGCGCTCACGTTCGGGCTCCAGGACGACCCGCCGGCGGCGGTCGAGAAAGCGGTCGGCTTCATCGAGCACGTAGGGAAGAACAACGGCATCGACCACCCGATCCAGATGACCGTCGCGACGACCGACGGCGACAAGGTGTGGGGGTTCCGCTACTCGACCGAGCGCAAGTCGCGCTCGCTCTTCTACTCGACGAGCGTGGACACCCTGCGCGCGCAGCACCCCGACAATCCGATCCTCCAGCTGGTCTCGGACGAAACGCGCCTCGTCGTCTCGGAGCCGCTCGGCGACCTCGCGGGGGCGTGGAACGAGGTGCCCGAGTCGAGCTACGGCGTGGTGCAGGAGGGCCAGGACGAGATGCACCCCTTCACGCCGAAGCCGCCGTCCTAGGCGCTCCCTCGTATCCGTCGACGCCGCCGGGCTGGGAGGTGACCGACCGCCGGTCGGTCGGGCCGTTCACGACCCATCTCACCTGGCGGCGGGCTGACGGACGGCTGGCGGAGTGGTCGTCGCGGCGCCAGCGCAAGGGCCGCTCCAGGCTCTCACGCCGCCCGGAGAGGCGTCTGGTGGGCGCCGCGGCGAGCGTCGTGGTGGATCGGCGTCCTGTTCGCGATCGGCTCGACCTGCTTCCTGGTCGCCCCGTTCCCGGGCTTCGTCGAATGGGTCGGCTCGGCCGCGGACGCGGCGGTCTTCTTCGTCGGGTCGATCTTCTTCACGTCGGCCGCCTTCCTCCAGTGGCTCGAGACGATCAACGTCGAGACCGAGGGCAAAGCGCCGCTTCCGCCTCGTCTCGTTCGAGCCTCGCCGGATCGACTGGTGGGTCTGCGGCGTGCTGCTCGTCGGGACGCTCTTCTTCAACGCAACCACGTTCCGGGCGCTTGCAGTCCGGGCTCGACGCCCAGTCGTACGACAAGCTCGTCTGGAGGCCCGATGCGTTCGGCTGCATCTGCTTCCTCGTATCCGGATACCTCGCCTACGCCGAGGTCTGCGGCGGCGCCTTCTGGACGAGGCGGCGCGGGCTCGACTGGAAGATCGCGGCCTGGAACTTCACCGGGTGCGTGGCGTTCGGGATCGCGGCGATCGCCTCGTACTGGGTGCCGTCGCACGGCAGCGTCGTCGACCTCGCCGCCGACAACGCATTCACCGCGCTCGGCGGGCTCTGCTTCCTCGTCGCCTCGGTGCTGATGCTCCCGGAGTCGGCCGCGGCCGCCCGGGCCGAGACCTCAGCCTAGGAACTCCTTGGCGAAGTCGCCGAACTCCTCCCCCTCCGTGCTCGCGGGCTCGCGCCGGCCGACGATCCGGATCGCCACCAGCGGGTAGATGAGGACGGAGAGCATGCCGGCTCCGACCAGCGAGGCGCCGACGCTCGGATCGATTGCGCCGCGCTCCTCGCCGATGCTGACGATCGCGACGATCAGCGGGAGCCCGGTCGCGGCGAAGAAGGCGAGGCCCGCAGTCCGCTGGTCGCCGAGCTCCTTCCGCCAGAAGAGCGCCGAGGAGCCGCGCGTCAGCATGAAGAGCCCGAGGAACAGCGCCGCGAGCGCAAGCCCGCCGCGCGTCAGGAGGCTGTCGAGGTCGAACGTCATCCCCGTGGTGACGAAGTAGACGGGGATGAAGACGCCGAACGCGATGCCTTCGAGCCGGAGCCGCACGCCTTCTGCCTCGGGGGAGTCGAGCGCGAGCCCGACGACGAGCCCCGCGGCGAAGGCCCCGAGCACGAAGTCGAAGCCGGACTCGACGGCGAGCCAGACGAGCGCGGCCAGGATGAGGATCGCGCCGCGCACCGCGGCCTGTCCGGTGGTGTGGACGGTCTCCTGGATCGCCCTGCACGACGCGTGGAGGCCGGGCGCGCATCATCACGACGGCGGCGAGGGCGACGACCCCGCAGAAGGCGATCAGGAGCAGGACCTCGCCGAGCGCGCCGTAGACGCCCGTGAGGAAGATCGAGATGAAGACGATCGGCCAGAACTCGCCGGCGACCCCGGTTCCGAGCACGGCCGTCCCGAGCCGCGTGGTGAGCAGGCCGGCGTCCACCACGATCGGAACGAGCGTCCCGAGCGCCGTCGTCGCGAGCGCGACGCCGAGCAGCCACCACCGCGCGTCGACCCCTGCCTCCTGCAGCCCGAGCCCGATGCCGAGCCCGAGCACGAGCGAGATCGCCCAGCCGATGCTGCCGATGCGAAGCGCGCGCTGCGGCACCTTCTTGTCGATCACCTCCATGCCCGCGATGAAGAACAGGAAGCCGAGGCCGAGGTTGGAGAGGAAGTTGAGGTACGGATCGACCTTCGCGATGTCGAGCACCTGCGGACCGATCAGGATTCCGAGCAGGATCTCGATCACGACGGTGGGCAGCACGACCCGGCGGTGGAACCTGGACAGCAGCGCCGCGAGCGTCCCCGCCAGCAGGACGAGGACGATCGAGCTCAGGTCTGCGGCGGGTACGGCGGTGGCGGTCATGCCGCGAACCCGCGAATCGCGTCGCCGATCAGCTTCGCTCCGAGGACGAGCAGGAGCACGGTCATGATCGCCGCGTTGTGAGCCGCGAGCCAGACCTTCAGCCCGTCGAGCATCGGCGCCGCCCGCTCGCCCAGCACGAGGTAGATGCCGACCAGCGCGAGGACGCCGAGCGAGGCGATCAGGACGAAGACGGCGAGCGCCGCCACCTCCTGCCCGTCCGAGATCCCGGCCTCCGCGATCGTCAACCCGGCCGTGATGGTCAGGACGAGGTTCTTCGGGTTGGCCGCCGAGAGCACGACGCCTGCGCCGAGCGAACGACCCGCGGTGAATGCGTCGACCGTTCCCATCCACTTGGGCATCTCCGCCTCCTGGCCTGCCTTCGGGCGCCCCAACCATGTTCGCACGGCGAGCGCGAGGAAGACCACTCCGAAGACGAGCGTGAGGACGCTGGCCCAGGTCGCCGGCGCACCCGAGTCCTGTGTGGCGTTCCCGGTGGTGAGCACGAGCACGATCGCGCCGAGGACCGACAGCCCCGCCATCCACCCGAGCGCGAAGGCCGGCCCGTTTGCGCCGGCTCGAGGCGTCGCGAGCACGAGCACCATCGCGATGATCGGGATCGGGCTGATCGCGACCACCACGGCGAACGGCAGGATGTCCCCTATCGCCTGACCCACAGCCACGTCCTAGATCGAGAACTTCACCGGGAAGGTCGCTATCCAGACGGCCGTGGCGAGGAAGAACACCCAGCCGAGCCCGAGGAGCACCTCCCGCTGGCGCAGCGAACGGACCTTGGTAGAGATGCCCGCGAAGAACAGCGAGGCCGCGAAGAGGACGAGGGCCAGCACGTAGTTGTCGGCACGCTGGTTCGCCGTCAGTGCCGCCGCGTGCCTCACCCGGGCAGCCTCGTTCAGGCGCTCGCTCTTCACCGTCTCCGCCACCCGGTACTGCGCCATCGCGAACGGGGTCAGCGGTGCCTTTGGGTTCGTGCGCGGACGCGTCGCGAGCCAGGCGGCGAACGCGGGCCTGAACTCGGGGCGGAAGCGCCGTCGATAGAACTGCGCCAGCCGCTGATTCCCCGCGACGGACGCGTTGACCCACTGGATGAAGGTGGCGATGTCGACCTGCGTCAGCTGCCCCGCGCGGGTGGACGCCTGGGACGACTCGACCTGCGCCCTGATCGCCGCGCCGGTGTTCAACGTCTGCTCTGCCCTCCACCGCTGCGACTGGTACGTGCTCCAGGCGGTCGCAACGGCCGCGATCGCGAGCAGGACCGTGGCGAGAAGCTCGACCCGATGCTCCCTCCTCGCCGCGGCGTCCATCAGCTGAAGACGTTGACGGCCCTGGCGATCACGAGCCCGACGACGACCAAGGAGAGCAGCGACTGGACAGCCATCGTCAGCTTCGCCCAACGGGCCATAGGCATGACGTCGGTGGGACTGAAGGCAGTGCTCGTCGTGAGGCCGAGGATCAGATAGTCCACGAACACCGGCCGCCAGCCCGGCGGCGCGAGCTCCGGGCTCATCTGCTGCGTGAACGCGAAGTCGGGGAACTCCTGCTCGCCCCGGAAGCGCGCAAGTGGCCCGCCGCTGTCCAGCAACCAGTAAAGGAGGCTGAAGACGAGGACGTTGCCCAGCCAGATCAGCGCGCCCGAGGCAAGGAGCGAGCTCGCGGACTCGGTGATCTTCCCCCCTTTGATCAGCTCAGTGATCAGGACGACGGCCGAGAACAGGGCCGCAGCCAGGAGGGTGAGAACTAGCGCGATCGAGAGGCGGCGCAGCCATCGGCCACGGCCGGTCACGCGTGCCGGGTCGGCGAAGAGAAGGACGACGAGCAGGGCGATCTCGAGGCTCGGCACGACCCAGGGCGAGCCGACGGACTCCCGGTGAGGCTCGGCGACGCGCAAGGTGATCGTGAAGCCGACGAAGAAGAGAAGCGCCAGCGCGATCGGCCAGCGGGGCTCGCTGAACTCGGGTTCCACCGCCGCAGTCTCGACGGGCGTCGGGTCTCCGCCCGCGCTCACGTGAGCGCGGTGATCCCGTTGTAGAGCAGCGAGACCGCGAGCGCGAGGATGATCACGGCGCCGACGTTCTTGGCGTTCCGCTCGAGCCAGCTCCTGGCCGCCCCCAGCATCCGCTCGGCGAAGTCGGGCGCCACGACCAGCAACACCAGGGCCGTCGCGAGAGGCAGCAGCGACACGAGCGAGAAGAAAACCCAATCCACGATGTACTGCGTCGTCGAGGGGTCGGTCTGGGAGATCGCCTTCAGCGCAATCGGGATGACCGCGCCCGCGTTCGCGAGCAGAGCACCGCCCGCGAACACCGCAAGGTTTCGGCTGCCGACGACCTTGTCTATCTGCGCGATCGTGCTGGCAGCGCGTTCGGGGTCCGGCGGTCGCCGAAAGATGCGAATGGCGAAGACGACCAGGAACGCTCCGGCGACGACGTCGAACCAGGAGACCCATGTCTTCGGAGTCGACGTGGAGGAGGCCGCGGTGTTGCCCAGCACAAAGGCGGCGGCGACGCCGATCACGAGCATTGCGCTGAGCGCCCCGAGGTAGAACCAGACTCCGGTCACGAGCGGCCGGTCGCTCACGACGAGAACGAGCACGCAGAACGTCACCGTGGTGGGCAAGAGCATCGCGGCCAGGCACGCGAGGAGGAACTCGGCGTCGGCGCCACTCACGGTGGCAGACCTTACGCTGCCGCTCGGTTGCGCGTGCGCCGTCTGAAAAGGGTCGCGTTGAGCGACGCCGAGAGAACGATCACGCGCCCGATGATGAACAACCCGAGCAGGACAGCCGCGGCAGCGCCGAGTGTCCCGTAGGTGTGTGCCTTGTCCTGCAGCAGCCTGGTAAGGAAGTAGACGTTGAAGACCTGCACGCAGAGGATGCCGACCCCGAAGAGCAGCGAGCCCGGGATCAGGTCGAACCAGCGCGCGTCTCCATGGGGCAGGGAAAAGGAGACCCAGAGCCAGATCGCGCCGAACGCGAGACCCGAGGCGGCCGTCACGACGAGCCCTTCGACAGACCCCTCGTGGCGAACGGCGCCCGCACCGACGACGACGAGGAATATGCCGGCGACCCCAACGGCAAAGACGCCGAGCGAGCGGGGCGGCACCTTGACCGCCCTGCCCGAGCGCTCCCACGCGAGCGCGTGGACGATCGACACGGCTCGGAGCAGGACTCTCGTCACGTAGACGACCACGACGAACGAGGTCAGCGCCACCCAGGCCCCCGACGAGCCGTTCGAGGCGCTCGCGACCTGGCTTGTGACGAGCCCGAGCATGCCGACCGATTTCGCGAGCTGCTTCGGGCTCTCGTTGGCCGCATCCGAGGCCAGCCCGAGGACCGAGACGAGGAAGAACGAGAGCGGGAGGGCGAACAGAAAGAGCCTGTAGGCCAGGGCGCCGGCGAGAATCCCGCCGCCGATGTCGGAATCCCGCTCGATCGTCTCGAGCGTGGCGTCGAGCAGTCCCGAGCGCTCGCGTGTCGCTTCGACTCGACCTCTCAGCGCACGCCCACGTTCGAGCCAGTTCGCGAACCGCTGGAGGAAGGTCCGCTTCGGCGGCGGCAGGTCGAGCGGCTCACGCTCGTCGCGGCGGTCCGGCGAGACCATCCCGTCGAGCCTACAGCCGAGTCACAAAAGCGTCGGGCGATAGGGTTGGGAAAGCCGTGACGAAGGGAGAAGCGGAGTGAACGAGGAGAGCAAGCCGAAGGTCCTGATCCTCTACTTCACGCTCACCAAGCAGACCGGGAGAGCGATTGACGCGATGTCGAACGCACTCGATGCACGGGGATACGACGTGACGAAGGCGCTCATCGAGTTCACCGACGAACGATGGGTGCCGCACCTCTCGCAGTTCCCGATGAAGCGTCCGGTCCGGCAACTCGCCTCGATTCTCCCTGCGCAGCTTCGCCACAAGACCGGGGAGATCCGAATTCCGCCAGAGGCGCAGACGGGTGACTACGACTTCGTGTTCCTCGCCTCGCCCACGTGGTGGTTCCAGACGAGCATGCCGATCCGGTCCTACCTCGAGTCACCGGCCGCGCGGACGATCCTGAACGGCAAGCCCTTCGCGTGCGCATCGATCTCCCGCCGCTACTACAGCATCAACCTCGGGCAGCAGAAGAAGCTCGGCGAGAAGAACGGCGGGCACTGGGTCGGCAAGACGCACTTCGTCGTGGCCGGCGGCCAGGTCAAGTCGATGCTCTCGTGGCTGGGGTACATGAAGCACGGCGAGGCACAAGACCGCGCGCTCGGGATGAAGATGCCACCGCCGAACCTCAAGCCGGACTACGAGGAGCACGCGCGGAAGTTCATTGCAGATGTGACGAACAAGACGCTCGGCCAGCCGGCACCGAGCGTCGACTCGCGCACAACCAATTGAGGTAGAGCCCAGGCGGCGAGCCGCAAGGCGGGCTCATCTGGTCCCGCGAATCCGGTGGCTAACAGGGCCGCCAGGAGCAAAAACGCCTCTTGCCGGTCGGTAGTTCTCCACAGCACCGCAACGGGGAGCAGCCTGATGGAACGCTGGATCCCAGGTACGAGGCTGCCCTAGAAAGCGAGACCAGGCGCGTCTCGACCCACTACTCGGAGAGGGGGTAATCATGTGGTGGGCAGTTGGAATCGCCGGAATCATCCTGTACCTGATCGTGGCGGTCACGCTCGGCGTTATGACTCTGCGAAACGGACACGGGTGGATGTTCTTTATCGGGATCTTCTTCCCGATCCTCTGGATCTTCGGCGCCTTCATGAAGCCGCCGGAGACGACGACGGCCGCGCACGCCTAGGAAGAACAGTCAACTGAGTGGTCCCGCCGACTCGGGGCCACTCCGGGTGACGGGTGTACTACCCAACAAGCCTCAGACGAGGAGATGAGAACATGCCAGTGCGACCACGACCATCGACCGGGGACCTGTCGGACCGGGGACCTGTGGGGCCCGGACCGGTCGGGACCAGGACGGCCCGGACCAGGACGGCCCGGACCACGTCCGGGTAAGGCGCTCCGGTTACCGCCGTTGCTGAGAAGCTGTGGAAGTGAGCCCGAAGCCCTCAGGGACCGGTTAGGCGCGTGAGCATGCGCTCGAGCCGATCCAGCCGCACCGCGAGATCGTCGAAGCGAACGTCGAGGTGCCTCGGCATCTCTCTGATCTCTCTCGGCTTCTGCCTTGCTTCGAGCTCGACGCTCTGGTACACGCGACGAAGGCCGACGTGATCGCGGCGACGAGTATCGCGAGGAAGGCTATGCCCTCGAGCATCACGAACGCTGCAACGATCCGCCTTGAGGCGCGCATTGGCGTCGACTTCTCCGTAGCCGACAGTCGTCACCGTCTGTAGCGCCCACCACATCCTCTCTCCAGTGTTCGGGTACTCTCTTGTGGTCGAGCACCCTCATCAGTATCCCGCTCGCGACAACGACGGTTGCAGTCTCCGTGACGATCACGTTGGCTGCGTTGCGTACTTACATGGGCTCGCGGAGTAACCTCGTCATCCGACGTTCTATCACCCTTAGCCGAGCCACATCTAGTCTGTATACCTCTTCTCATATTTTTCTTTCATCTATTTTTCTATTTACTAATTCGCCGCACCTCTCTATCACCTATATTTTCTCTGCGTTCCAAATTTTAGGTATAGCGCATTAGCCAACTCCTAGCAACGGCGCCGGGCGGCAGTCGTATCAAGGCGGTGCAGTACTAGCTCTGCCACCGGTTGATACACTCGTTGGGTCTACTCGCGCTGCAGTGGTTCCGCGCCTACTTCGAGGCGAGTCGCAACTCTGGTTGTGCGTCTACCGTCTACTCGTCGCTTTCTGTCTTGCCGGCCGCGCTCGTGTCCATCTCCGTACTTCCACTCGTCGGGAAGCGACACGAACTCGTTCGCCTAGCGTCTGATCACCCACCTGAAGCTGAACTGTTCCACCGCCACCCTCGTCCACGACACGTTCGGCAGCGCTTCCTCGAACCTCTCGCGGCGACCATCACCGTCGTCATCAGCTTCCTCATCTGGGAGATCGGAATCGGCCAGATCTACCAGGACGTCTACGCCCGCGCCTGGCGGGATCAAGGTCGGATCCGCCGCCGACAGTGGCTGTTCGCGATCTTCTTCTTCGTCCTCAGCGGCGCGATCGCTCTCGCGTCCTCTCCGCCGCGGAGCTCCGCGCTGCGGGCTGGTCGTTCTCTTGCCCGTCTGGCTCGTCGCCTCTACGTCTTCTGTCTCTGGTGCCGCGCTTTCTCCTGCACCGTAAGATCTGTCTTGCGCGCCCTGCTACCCGGCGCGCTGCTCGCCACCATCGTCCTCGGCGTCGCCTACCGCTACCGCGCCGTTCTTCTTCTCTGCTCCGTTGAACTCGAACGGTAAGGCCTTCCGCTCTTTCGGCTTCTTGCGTCACGATCATCGGCTACTTCTTCATCCTGATCACTATGTCTCTTTTCTGCGCCGTCTTCTCCCCCGTCTGTGCCAACTGGCTCCAGACCTAGAAACAACGCCTCGACTCAGCCACCACCTCTCATAAGAACCTCCCAATCCAGAGCCGGGGCCTCGTGTACGCTGAGAGGGTCGACTAGCCCGGTGCCGGCAACCCCAGCTCCTTGGCCAGCGCGCGGTCCTTCGCGCGGTCAGGGAGCTTCGCGGCGGTGGCGATCCCCTTCACGCCGTGACCGGCCAGATACCGGGTCTTGGGACTGTCCGCCGTCAGCGCCTGGAAGACCGCCTTTGCGATCACCTTCGGCGGGTCGGCCGAAGCCTCGGCCTTCTCGGTTGCGGAGCGCACGGCCGCGATCTGACCCTTGTACAGGCGGTGGCCGCGATCGCCAAGCGTCGTCTTGAGCCCGTCCAGCTGGGCATACGTCTTCCCGAAGATCGCCGAATGAACAGGCCCGACGTCCACGTGCGAGACGTGGATTCCCCACTGTCGCAGCTCGAGGCGCAGGGCATCGCTGAGCGCCTCCATCCCGAACTTCGACGCGCTGTAGGCGCCGTTCAGAGGCAGCACGAGGAGCCCGCCGACGGACCCGATGTTGACGATGCGGCCCTTGCCCCGCCTGATCAGCGGCAGGAACGCCTGGGTCATCGCCACGTGCCCGATCAGGTTGACCTCGAGCTGCCTCCGGAAGTCGGCGAGCGGCTGGAACTCGATCGGCGCCGGGATCGCGACACCGGCGTTGTTGACGAGGCCCGCGAGCCCTCGATTGCCAACGGCTCTCGCGACGATCTCCCCTGCCGCCAGGATCGACAGCTCGTCCGTGATGTCGACGATCAGGGGTGTCAGGTCGGCCTTCTTCTGGAGCGCCTCGCCGTCGGCCCTGCGCCGAACGCCCGCGAACACCCGGAACCCCTGCTCGGCGAGGTGGGTTGCTGTCGCCTCGCCGATGCCGGTGGAAGCGCCGCTGACGACGACGGTGCCGCGGCTCCTCGCGGCCATCAGCCGCCTCCCATCCCTGCCGACGCCTCCTCGAGGCCGGCCTTGAGCTCCTTCGCGCTCGAGCCGTCGATGTGGGCCACGGATGTCTTGATCGCATTCGGGATCGCATTCTCGACCGCCTCGGCGCCCTCCGACTCGTAGATCGCGATCAACGCCGCCGACCCCTCGCCGAGCGTGTCGTCGAGCTTCTCGCCGATGCCGCTCGTGACCCGGTGCTTGGCGAACTTGCCCGCCACTGCCCCGACGCCCGCGCCGACGGCCGTGGCCGCCAGCAACGGCGGGGCGAAGAGGCCGACTACGAGGCCCGCGCCGCCGAGCATCGTCGCGCCCTTGCGGACGGCGTGGTCGCCCGCCTCGATCACCTGCATCTCGCCGTTCTCGTCCTTGCTGGCGAGGACGACACCCTGCACCGAGATCGTCTTCGCCTCGACCAGGTCCATGACCGCGTCGTAGTCCTTCTTGCCCAGGTCGTCGAACAGGTACGCCGCGATCAGCACGTCCATCTGCTTGTCGTCGCTCATCGTCGCTCCTTTTTCGTGCCGCTACTGGCCCGCGGCGTGCGCCGCCATCCCTCTGGCGGCATGCTCATGGAGGGCCTTCGTGTCCTCCTCGCTCAGGTGCGGAGCGACGTCGAAGACGACCTTCTTGACCGCGCCGGTGAACGCGAACGGCGCCTTGTCGGCATAGCTCCGGTCGACGACGCCGCCGTTGTCGCGACCGATGTCCATCCCCGCGTACCCGGAGAAGCGGAAGGGCACGGTGTGCTCCATCCGGCCCGAGCCGACTGGCTTGTCGTTGACGAGCAACGTCACCTCTCCTCCCGTTGCGGGCTTCGCCTCGTCGGCGGCGAAGACGAGCTGGACGCTGACGTCACCCGTCGGCAGCGGCTCCTCCGACTCCTGCCGGAACTCCATCACGCCAATGATGCTGTACGTGTGCTTGAGCTTGCCGTCCTCGACGAACAACGCGAAGCCTCCCAGGTGGTCGGCCTCGGCGACGATCACGCCCTCGGCGCCGCCCTCCGGGATCTCGAGATCGGCACTGATCGTGTAGGAGTGGTTGTAGATCCGCGGGATCATCCCGGAGGCCACGTTCTGGACATCGCCGTAGTAGGTGAACGTCGACTGCGTCGGCATCGGCGGCACGATGCCGAAGAAGAACGCCATGCCTCCGAGCAACGGAAGAACCTTGTACCGCTCGGCCTCCTCCCAGAAGAGCTCCTGTAGCTCCTTGACCTTGTCGGGGTGCTTGGCCGACAGGTCCTTCGACTGCGTGAAGTCGTCCGGCAGGTAGTAGAGCTCGACCGGATCCTCGTCCGGCTTCCACACCCCGGGCGCGAACTTCTTCATCGCCTCCGGGTCGCATCTGCCACGGGATTCGCGGCATCCGCATCGAGAGCCACCAGCCGTCCTTGTACATCGCGCGGTTGCCGAGGATCTCGAAGTACTGCTGCGTGTGCCGCTCGGGCGCGTCGGCGTCCGAGATCGAGTCGGCAAACGTGACGCCGTGCATCGGCTCCTGCTCGATGCCGTCCACGTGTGTCGGCTCGGGGATGCCCGGCGATCTCGAGGATCGTCGGGCCGACGTCGATCGCGTGCGTGAAGTGCGACGCGGACCGCGCCCGCGTCCCTCACCTTCTCCGGCCAGTGGACGACCATCGGGTTGCGCGTGCCGCCGAGGTGCGAGGCGACCTGCTTGCCCCACTGGAACGGGCAGTTGCCGGCCCACGCCCAGGCGGCGGAGTAGTGCGGCGCCAGCATCTCGCCGCCCCACGCCGAGAGCCCGCCCCACTTCAGCACGAGCTGGAGCTGCTGCTCGGCGGTGAGCGGGATGCCGTTCAGCGTCGTGAGCTCGTTGAACGTGCCGCTCAGCGTCCCCTCCATGCTGGCTCCGTTGTCGCCCCAGATCCAGATGACGAGCGTGTTGTCGAGATCGCCCATCTCCTCGATCGCGGCCAGGACGCGGCCGACGTTCCAGTCGGCGTTCTCGCAGTAGCCCGGCGTACACCTCCATCTGGCGGGCGTACAGGCGCCTGTGGTTCTCGTCGAGCGTGTCCCAGGCGGGCATCGCGTCGGGCCGCGGCGTCAGCTCAGCGTCCTCCGGGATCACGCCGAGCTCCTTCTGCCGCTCGAATGTCTCGTCGCGGTAGGCGTCGTACCCCTTGTCGAACTTGCCGGCGTACTTGTCGGCCCATTCCTTCGGCACGTGGTGCGGCGCGTGGCTGCAGCCGGTCGAGAAGTAGGCGAACCACGGCTTCTCGGGATCCTGTGCGTGAACCCCGTGGAGCCACTCGATCGTCTTGTCGGCCATGTCGTCCGGCAGGTAGTACGGCTCGTCGCCCTTGCTTTCCGGGACGCCGACGGTCGTGTTGTCGACCGAGATCACCGGGTCCCACTGGCCGGTCTCGCCGCCGAGGAAGCCCCAGAAGTGGTCGAACCCCCAGGCGTTCGGCCAGCGGTCGAACGGGCCGCCCGGCCCCTGCTGGTTGTCCGGCGTCAGGTGCCACTTGCCGAAGACGCCGGTCGAATAGCCGTTCTCCTGCAGGATCTTCGGGAACGGAGCGCAATCCTTGGGCAGGAACCCCGTGTAGCCGGGGAAGCCGCTCGAGAACTCTCCCACGGAGCCGAAGCCGACCGTGTGGTGGTTGCGCCCGGTGAGCAGCGCAGCCCGCGTCGGCGAGCACAGCGCCGTTACGTGGAAGCGGTTGTACTTGAGACCGTTCTCGCCCATGCGGTCGAAGTTCGGTGTCGAGATCGCGCCCCCGAACGAGCTCGGCTGGCCGAAGCCCGCGTCGTCGATCAGCACGAGGAGAACGTTCGGCGCTCCCTCCGGGGGCTCGATGTGGCCCATCTGGCCCCAGTCCGGCTCCGATCCCTCGAGCGTCCGGTTCGCGACACCGCCGAACGGCGGCCGGCGGATCGGAAGCTTCGTCCGGTCGATCGTCTGATCACTCATCTGGTCTTACCTCAGCCGAACGAGCCTACTCCGATCCGGTCAAGGCCGGAGCTGCGAGGGCGGTGCCTCTGCGCGGTCTATCGAGCTCGGCCGCGTCCTCCGCCGCGTACGAGGCGAGCAGCCGCTTCTCGTCGTCGCGCCTCGGGAACATGAAGAAGACGAGCGCGGCGCCGAGCAGGACGGCGATGATCCCGGCCAGGTAGGCCCACTGGTCGCCCTGCAGGAACGCGGTCTTGGCGCCGGCGATGATTTGTCCTGGACGTACGGCGGGTAGCGCTGCGGCGGTGTCGGCCGCGCTGGCGAACGACTTCGTCAGCTCGGCCTGACGTGCTGCTCGTGACGTCCTTGCCCGACGCGGCGATCGGCGCGCCGGCGGCGGCCGCATAGCCGGCGGTCAGCAGCGCGCCGAAGATCGACTGCATGATCGCCCCGCCGAGGTCGCGCTGCAGGTCGGCGGTGCCCGAGGCCATCCCGACCCGCTGCACGGGCACCGAGCCGGTGAGCGAATGCGAGGCCGGCGTGCCGGCGAGCCCCACGCCGATGCCGACGAACGAGTAGCCGAGCGCGACCTTCCAGTACGAGATGCCCTCCTTCCAGAGCAGCAGCATCGTGAGGAAGCCGAGCAGCACGAAGACGTAGCCGAACAGCAGCGTGAACCGGGCGCCGCGCGCCTCGACCAGCTTGGCCGAGCGCGGCGCCACCACGACCATGAAGACGGCCGCGGGCAGGATCGCCGCGCCGGCCTCGACGTCGAGTAGCCGAGCACGTTCTGCAGGAACTGCTGGCCGATGAACATCGCGCCCATCAGCGAGCCGAACACGATCAGGCCCGGCGCAGGCCGCCACCCAGAAGGTCGGCCGGGCCGGCGACGTGAGGTCGTACAGCGGGTTCGCCGCCCGGCGCTGGCGGATGAAGAAGGCGACCAGCGCCGCGACGGCGATCGACGAGCAGGCCAGCGCCAGCGTCGCTCTCGTTCGGCACCGGCGCGAAGTTGATCGCCAGGATGAGCGCGCCGACCAGCACGACCGACAGGATGCCGCCCAGGTTGTCGACCGGCTCGGTCGTCTCGTTGACGTGCGCGGGCACGAACTTGACCGCCATCACGAGCGCGACCGACCGCGAGCGGCAGCGTCAGCAGGAAGACCGAGCCCCACCAGAAGTGCTCGAGCAGGATCCCCGAGCAGAGCGGGCCGAGCGCGCTGATCGCGCCGCCGAGTGGCCGCCCACAGCGCGATCGCCTTCGTGCGCGCCGGCGCCCGACCAGAGCGCCGTGATCAGCGCGAGCGTCGTCGGGTACGCCATGCCGGCCGCGAGCCCGCCGAGGACGCGCGCGCCGAACAGGACCTCGATCGATGGGCGCCCAGGCCGCCAGGCAGTCCGCCGGGCACGGTGAGCGACCATGCCGATGACGAGCAGCAGCTTGCGCCCGTAGCGGTCGCCGACGCGCCGAAGTAGAGCACCGACGCCGCCAGGCCGAGCGAGTAGCCGACCGCGACCAGGTCGAGCGCCGTCTGCGAGGCGTCGAACTCCTCGCCGATCGACGGCAGCGCGACGTTCGCGACCGCGAGACCCAGGTTCGCGACCGCCGCGACCGCGATCAGCGAGGCGAGAACGACCCCGGCGCGCTTCGGCGTGGTCGAGGCTCCCTGCGGCCGCGCGCCGCCGCGCTGTCGGTCCCGCTAGCTCACGCGTAGAGCGCTACGCCGTTTCCTCCTCGAGCTCCGCCGTCTCGATCGCGATCGCGAGCGCTCGCACGACATTGCCCGTCGCCGAGGCGATCCTGGCCGTGCCGACGATCGGCGCGATCGCGGCGAAGACGCCGCGAACCTTGTCCTCGTCGACGCCGATCTCGCCGGCGGCGCCGAGGTTGAGCATGTACGAGACGGGCGGCGCGTCGACCGCGACGAGCGCGGCGATGCGAACGAGCATCAGCGTCTCCGCGTCGAGGTCGGACGCCTCGATCGAGTCGGCGGTCATCTTCGCGAGCAGGTCGAGGACCGGGATCTCTCGTAGTTTGCTCCGACATTGAATCTCCTTTCTTTCGGGTTCCACGGCCAGAAGCCATTCGCCGGCCCACACGCGGGCCGACTCCTCCCCGGGATCCTAACCGGGTTAAGCCCGGCTCAGCTCTGCTGCATAGGCGAGGAGCCCGTGGCCGAAGAGGAGCAAGCCGAAGACGAGCGTCGAGATCACGGGTGCTCGCTGCTGGTTGGTGGTGAGCCATGCCTGCGTCTTCTCCATCCACGCATCGGCCCGCGACCCGGTGACGAGGTAGATCCAGGCCGGCGCCCACACGAGCAAGGTCGCGATCAGGACGTAAAAACGTACCGAGCCCGAGTTCCTCCCCCCGGCGTGAGTCCGCTGACGGCGATCGTCGTTCCGGCCAGAAGAGTGAGAGTCAAGCGCTTGATACCTCCGATCCCAAGGAGGAGACCGACCGAGAACGCCGTCCGCGGCCTGATCGCGCGCAGCCGCACCATGAGCGCGGATGTTCTCGACTCGCCCGACAGCTCGACCGGATCGCGCGGGTGCCGCCCCTGCCAGGCGAAGACCAGCATCGCGGCCCCCAGGAGGAGCTCGAGAGCGCCCGGCCAGCGTCGGATGCCCTGCCATCCGGGGTTCGGAACGGCGGCCGACCCCAGCGCGAACGCGGCGATCAGCATCAACGACTGGCCGAGCAGGAAGCCCGTCCCGAACGCACTTCCGTTCGCCCGCCCGTGACCGCTGCTGAGCACGGCAAGGATCGAAAGGAGCGCGAGCGGGCTGAACCCTGCGACGAGGGCGTAGAGCAGCACCTGCGTCGCCCCACTCACAACGGGCCACCGCTCACATGCGGTCGATCTTGAAGCACTGTGTTCCCTCCAGGACGGGACTGCAGCGCCCGTGCGGCAGCGAGGAGCGAGGGCGAGCCTGACCGGCGATGATCGCCCTCCAGATGGGCGCCCGGGGCAAGCAGCGAGACCTCATGAGCCTGAGGACGCGCAGCATCCTCAAGTGGTTCTCATTGTCGGGGGACCCTGATCCTGATCATCAGCTCCCTGACCGTGTGGGTGAAACGGCAGGCGCTCGACAACAAGGCCTGGACCAACCGAGCGTGCGGCTCCTCCAGAACGACGACGTCAGGGGGGCGCTGTCGGTCTACATCGTCGATCAGCTCTACAAGGACGGGCAGGTCCAGGCGCGGCTCGAACAGCGGCTGCCGCCCAACCTCAAGGGCCTCTCCGGCCCCATCGCGGGCGCGCTGCGCGAGCCGGCCCAGACCGCGGTCGACCGGTTCCTCGAGCGCCCGCGGGTCCAGGCCGCCTGGAAGGCTGTGAACAGCGCGGCGCAAAAGCAGCTGGTCGCCATCCTCGAGGGCAAGTCGAAGGCCGGCATCTCCACGGCGAACGGGGAGGTCACGCTCGACCTGCACGACTTCATCGTCAACGTGGGCACGCAGCTCGGGATGGCTCCGCGCTCAGCTCGCGCCTGCCCGCCGACGCCGGCCAGATCACGATCATGAAGTCCGACCAGCTCGACGCCGCGCAAAAGTCGTTGAAGGTGCTCAAGGCGCTGAGCTGGGTCCTGATCTTCGCTGCGCTCGCCGCGTTCGCCGGTGCGATCTGGCTCGCCCCGAGCGGCAGCCGGCGCGAGGCGCTGCGGGTCGTCGCCTGCGCGTTCATCCTGGTCGGGATACTCCTGCTCGTCATCCGCCGGGTTGCCGAGTTGTACATCGTCAACGCCCTCACGAGTGGCGGGTCGCTTCGGAACGCAGCGGATGCGACGTGGCTGATCGCAACGAGCCTTCTCGCGCAGGTGGCCTGGTCGCTGATCCTCTACGGCGTGGTCGCGCTGATCGGCGTCGCGCTCGCGGGGCCGTACAACTGGGCGCGCCGCTTCCGCCTCTGGCTCGCCCCGATGCTGCGCGACCACGCGGGGACGGCCTGGGCGATCCTCGCGGGCGTCTTCCTGCTCCTCGTCCTCTGGGGCCCGACGCCCACCTTCCACACCTGGCTCGGCGTCCTCATCCTGGCCGTGTCATCTCGATCGGCTTCGAGGCGTTCCGCCGCGTCACCGTCGGCGAGCTCGGAAAGGCGAACACTCCCTAGGCCGTTCGATTGTGCGATTCTCCTAGTTGACAGTTGCGCCCAGAGAGCGGGCGCGAGCGAAAGGAGGACGCGAAGCATGTTCAGACGACGGCGACCGCTCGCGCGGGCCGCGATTGTCGGCGGGACCGCGTACTACGCCGGCAAGAAGGTCCAGGGAAGGACGCGAGCAAGACGCGTACACGGAGAACGGCTCGACGATCTCGAGGGCCAGCAGGCGGCGCCCCAGGCTCCCCCGCCGCCGCCCGCGGGGGGCATGACCGACGAGAAGATCGAGCAGCTCAAGCAGCTTTCCGAGCTGAAGGATCAGGGCGTCCTCACCGAGGAAAAGTTCGCGGCCCCAGAAGGCGAAGATTCTGGGGGGATCATGAGCCCTTCCGAGGGCACCGCCGAGCAGGGATTGCCGTTCGGCCCGGTGCAGATGCTCGTGCTCGAGTTCGACAGCGAGAACCTGAAGGGTGAGATTCTCCCGGAGATGCGCCGCCTCAAGGAGGCCGGCATCGTCCGCCTGATCGATCTCCTCGTGGTGCAGAAGCAGGAGGACGGGGACATCATCACCATCCAGGACACCGACCTCAGCCAGGAGGAGGCGATGAGTCGCGCCATCGCCGGCGCGCTGATCGGGCTCGGTGCGGCCGGCGAGGAAGGAGCCGAGGCGGGAGCGGTCGCGGGCGCAGAGGCGCTCGCGGACAGCATGTCTTCGACGAGGACCAGGCGCTCTACCTCGAGGACGCCATCCCGCCCGGGGGAACCGCCGCGGTGGCGCTGATCGAGCACCTTTGGGCGATCCCGCTCAGGGACAAGATCGTCGAAGCCGGGGGCGTCGCCCTCGCCGACATCTGGGTCCATCCGTCCGACCTGATCGCGACGGGCCTCGTCGCGGCCATCGCGGCGGAAGACGCCTGACCGAGGGCTTCGTGGGCAGTCCCGCTCCGGGACTGCCCACTGTTGACGTGGCCGACCGCCTGAGCTGGCTCGGGCATTCGACGGTCTTCGTCGAGCTGGACGGCACGCGGGTCCTCACCGACCCGCTGCTCCGGCGCCGCGTCTTCCACCTGCGGCGCGTTTCGAAGGTCACGCCGCAGGATCTGGGCGCTCTCGACGGCGTGCTCGTCTCGCACGTCCACTACGACCATCTCGACCTTCCGTCGCTTCGCCGCCTGCCCGCGACACGACGATCGTGGTGCCCCGAGGGGCCGGGGCTGCTCGGCGGCGGGCGTGACGTCCTCGTCGAGGCCGCAGTCGGTGACGAGATCCCGCTCGGGAACATCGTCGTGCACGCCGTGCACGCCGTCCACACCTCCAGGCGCGCGCTCGGGACGAAGACCGAGCCGCTCGGCTACGTCATCGCCGGCTCCAAGCGGGTCTACTTCCCGGGCGACACCGACCTGTTCCCCGGCATGGCCGACCTCGCCCCGGTCGACGTCGCGCTCGTGCCGATCTGGGGCTGGGGCCCGACGCTAGGCCCCGGCCACCTCGACCCGCGCACCGCGGCCGAGGCGCTTCGCGTGATCCGGCCGCGAATCGCGGTCCCGATCCACGGGGCACGTACCACCCGCGCCTGGGCGCGCGGAAGGAGCGGCCGTTCCTCGAGGCGCCCGCGAAGGCCTTCGCCCAGGCCGCCGCCGAGCTCGCCCCCGAGGTCGAGATCCGGATCCTGCCGGTCGGTGGGACGCTGCCGCTGTAGCGATCAGCCGCCGCAGAGCGTCCCGGGCGGCTTCTGGGTCTTGTCGTAGCGCGGCACCCCGACGCGGCCGACGGCCAGAGATGAGGACGACGCGGGCGTAGATCGCGCCCCTCGGGACGGGGCCGAAACCGCGGCTGTCGTAGGAGACGCTGCGGTTGTCGCCCATCACGAAGTACTCCTTCGAACCGAGATGGACGGCCGGGAAGGGCCTCGTCGGGATGTCGTCCGCCTTCTTCCCGTTCACGTATACGCGGTCGCTCCGGCCGACGACGGTGTCACCGGGCACGCCGATCACGCGCTTGTTGATCTGAAGGTCGCGCGAGTGCGCGTCGGGAGGATGTCGCCGCCGATCGCCCGCGTGCGTGGAACATCGGCAGCAGGGCCCACGCCATGCTGAACGTGCCGCTCTCGCCGTTGATCTGCCAGAGATCCCACACGAAGTTGGAGACGACCAGCAACGCGACAAATGCCGTCGCGAAGGCCAGGCCGACCCAGAGTCGCCTGCGGCGCATGCGTCGCAATTCTCGGATAGCGGTCGAGTATGCTTGCCGCGGAATGACCGCCGGGCGATCGCTCATGAAGCTGGTACCGGTCGCGCTGCTGACGGTCGCGCTTGCCGTCGCCGCCGCGGGCTGCGGCAACAGCGAATCGGCTCAGGAGAAGTGGGCCAACGACGTCTGCACGCCAATCGGGAACTGGCAAGACCAGATGAAGCAGCTCGTGAACGACGCGAAGAGCGCCGTCCAGTCGCCGAGCGCATCGACGGTCTCCAGCTTGCAGAGCGACGCGAAGCAGGCCGAGAGCGCGACGAAGGACCTCAGACCAACCTCAGAACGTCGGTCCCGCGCCGGGGGACAACGGCCAGACGGCGGAGCAGACGCTCAACTCGTTCGCCTCCACAATGAGCAAGACCTCTCTGCGCTCAAGAGCGCGGTCGACGGCCTGTCCACGAGCACGAGCGTGTCGCAGGCGGCCACGGCGCTGTCGAGCTCGGCGAGCCAGCTCTCGGGCCTCGCCTCGCAGACGCAGACCGCGCTCAACTCGGTCCAGCAGACCTCGAGCGAACTGAAGTCGGGCTTCCAGGACGCGAGCGCCTGCAAGGACCTGAAGAAGAGCTCCTGACGAACGGGAGCCGGCGCCGCCGGCTAAAACGGCCGCCCGGCAAAGCCGGCACGGCCTCTCATGGTCGGCGTCGCAAGCGAGCGCCTTAGATCTTCGCGTCCCAGCGCATGGGATCGAAGCCGAACGTCTCCACCAGGCTCTTGCTCGAGGAGGCCTCGGCGTCCGCGCGCTTCTGGCTGTGCGTCCAGACCGTCTCGGACGCCCCGCCGTCGTGCTTCTCGATCTCGAGCCCGTCCGGCTGCTTGCGATCGACGTAGTCGCAGGCGAAGTCGGCTGCCTCGAGGAAGTTGGTCGTCTCGTAGAGGACGGATACCCGCCGGTCTCCGGCTCGTAGACGACGTCGCACACCTGGTATGTGGGCTGGCCCGGCGCGGGAGGCGCGACCACCGTCTCGACGTCCGCGACAAGCGACGCCTCCTCCGCGTCGAGGTCGACGCCGTGCTGCTCGGCAAGCGCGAAACGCTGAAGCGCCTGCCCAGACGGCCGCGGTCGACGAGGATCTCGCCCGCCGATGGTGGTCGAGGCCGCCTAGCCGCGGCGGTAGCGCCTGTCGAGAGGCGATGGTGGTCACGAAGCCGTCGTCGACGAGCAGCTTGCCGAGGACCCGCTGAGCTCCTGGTCTGAATCCCTGCCGTGGGTCGACCGGCTCGAGGCCCTCCTCCCGCGGGCTCGGGGGTCTGCGTCGGCGCCGGGCTCGACGTCGGCCGACGGGCGGATCTCGACGCCGTGCTGGCGGGCGAGGCGCCGGGCGACAGTCGAGGCTGCTCGACGCTGCCGCGGGTCACGAGGATCCGACCGAGCAGCATGGGGTCCGGGCGCTGCTCGGAGAGCGGCGCCCTCCAGAATGGCCGCTGACAGGGTAGACCTTCGCCGACGAGCAATGTCCTGAAGGGCCGCGAGGGGAAGTCGAAACGCGACCGATATGTGCCTGCCTCCCCTCGATCGGCTCGCAGCCGGCCCGGTCTACCTGGGGTGGAGCGTGGGGGGGCGGGGTGAGGGGCGCAGGCAGGCGTGGGGGGTGAGGGCGGGTGGGTGGTCTGAGGGTGGGTGATCGGGGGGGGGGCTGGGGGAGTGGGCGCGGCTGGGTCTTAGGAGTCGGTGGAGCCTTCGGAGGCCAGGAGCTCTTCTACCGCCGCGTCGACCATCTCTTCGAGTGGGCGCATCGCGCAGTCGACCAGCGTCACGTTCCACTGCTCGCCGAGATACCGGCCGACGTCGGCAGGCTCGGCCCCGTCGTCGACCTCGACGACGTGCTCCGACTGCCAGGCGGCGATGACATGCATCCGCTTCATGGGCCTTCGGCCTTCATCGGCATTCACGGCCGGCTTGATGGAGCGGAACTTCTCCCTCGGACCGGCGATGATTGGCTATTGCCGCGGCACTCGGTTGGGGGACACTGGCAGCGTCCTCGCTCCTGATCGGCGCCCTGATCGCGCTCGCTCTTCCCATCAGTCTCCGCCCGATCGGGAAGATCATGGGCTTCGGCGCAGGCGTGCTGATCAGCGCGGTCGCTTTCGACCTCGTCGAGGAGGCGGTCGGCATGACATCGGGTCACGGAGCGGTCATGGTGGGCGTCTTCGCCGGCTGCGGGGTCTTCTTCGGCGGCGACCGGCTGATCGACCGCTACGGCGGGGGCGACCGCATGGACGCCAACGGCGACCAGAAGAGCGGCTCCGCGCTCGCGATCGTGCTCGGAACCGTGCTCGACGGGATCCCCGAGTCGATGGTGATCGGCCTGACGATCTTCGAGGGGGAGCAGTGGGTTCCGCCTCCTGGCGGCGGTGTTCATCTCCAACCTGCCCGAGCGATCTCCTCGACAGCCGGCCTCGCCACCAGCGGCTGGAAGAAGGCGCGCATCCTCTGGATGTGGGCCGCGATCGCGCTGCTCTCCGGGCTCGCTTCGCTGGCCGGCTACGGGCTGTTCCAGGATGCGTCCCCGGACGGGTCGCCTTCGTCCTCACCTTCGCCGCCGGTGCGATCCTGACCATGCTCGCGGACACGATGATGCCCGAGGCCTACGAGGACGGAGGCAAGCTCGTCGGGGTCATGACGACCCTCGGGTTCGCGGTCGCGTACGTGATCCATACCCTCGATTGAGCGCCGCCGGAGCAGATCCGCGCGCGGCCGTGCTCGTCGAGGGCGTCAGCGACCGGCTGGCGCTCGAGACGCTCGCCGGGCGCCGGGGCCGGGATCTCGACGCCGAGGGCGTGTCCGTCGTGGCGATGGGAGGCGCGCAGCCCGATCGGGCGCTTCCTGCAGCGGTTCGGCCGCAGGGGCTCGACGTCGGGCTGGCGGGCCTCTGCGACGCCGCCGAGGAAGGCGAGTTCCGGCGCGGCGATCGAGCGTGCCGGCCTCGGCTCCGATCGCTCACGCGCGGAGATGGAGGCGCTCGGCTTCACGTGTGCGACGCGGACCTTGAGGCCGAGCTGATCCGTGCCCTCGGCGCGGCCGCCGTCGACACGTCGTCGACGCGCAGGGCGATCTCCGCTCTCCCGCACGCTCCAGAAGCAGCCGGCGTGGCAGGGACGGCCGCCCGAGGAGCAGCTCCGCCGCTTCATGGGCAGCGGCGGCAGCCGCAAGATCCGCTACGCGCGCCTGCTCGTCGAGGCGCTGGATCTCTCCCGGGTGCCCCGGCCCGCCGAGGGCGTGCTCGCGCACCTCTGACCCCGGTCGCCAGGTCAGCGCGGACTCGAGCCGCGGCGCTCAGCGGCGCGTGCCGAGCACGAGCAGGTACTCGCGCGTGTGCACGATCTCGCCGTTCGTCCTCTAGTTCGTCTCGAAGAACTCGATCCAGTCCCGGCGCAGGTCGTCGCGCCGGTCGCCGAGAGACTCCGCGAGCGTCTTCGTCGGGCCGTAGCTCGTCGAGAAGAGGTCCCAGTACGCCTCGCCCGACTCGATCCGCAGCGTCGAGACGTGCTCCTCGAGCCCGAGGTCGAACGAGTCGCTGAGCAGCTCGTGTACGCGGCCTCGTCGCCCCAGTCGAACGGGCTGCCGGCGGCGGCGCCGGCGGTACGGCGCCATCACCTTGAACATCTGCCCAGGCCGCCCGTCGGCGTCCAGTTGACGAGCGCGATCCTCCCGCCGGGCGCCGTGACGCGCGCCAGCTCGCCCGCCACCGCTTCGTGGTCCGGGGCGAACATGATCCCGCAGGCCGAGGAGACCTTGTCGAAGCTCGCTCGGCGAGCTCCAGCCGCTCGGCGTCGCCGACCATGTAGTCGATCTCCAGGCCGAGCTCCGCGGCGCGCTCCCTCGCGGTCTCGATCAGGACGGGCGCGAGGTCGATCCCGGTCACCCGGGAGCCGTCCGCGGCCGCACGCTCGGCCATCGCGCCGGTGCCGCAAGCGATGTCGAGCCAGCGGTCGTCCGGCTGCGGCGAGAGCCGCTCGACAACGCAGCTCGTGGATGTCGCGATCGTCTCGGTGATCCGCTGGTAGAGCCCGTTGCCCCACATCACGCTCTGCCGCTGCTTCAGCTCCTCGAACGCCATGGCGTCTCTCCTTTCGCCGCGTCTCCAGCATCAGGACGGGCTCGGAACTGCTCAGCTTCCCTCAGCGGTCGAACCAGCGGGCGCGGCGGCTCGAGCCGAAGTGCTCCTTCTCGGCGACGAGCGCCGCGCGACGGCTCGCTGGAACGTGCCGGTCGGCTTCGGCCCGGAGAGGAAGTCGACGTCGACGCGCCCGACGCGGCCGGCGCCGAACTCGATGTAGCAGGAGCCGCGCCCGTCGTAGCCGGCCGGCCGCTCGCCGCCGCGCGAGGCGCGCGATCAGCGACGCGGCGACGACGCGCGCCGCGCCCTCCGCGAACACGCCGGCCTTCGGCACGCCGACCGTCGCGACGTCGCCGACCGCGTACACGCCCGGGAACCGCGTCTCGAGCGTCCGCGAGTCGACCGGGCACGTAGCCGTCCTCGGCCATCCCGCTGGCGAGCACGACGTCCGGCGCGCGGTGCTTCGGCACGCCGAGGAAGAGGTCGTACGGCAGCTCGGTGCCGTCGTCGAGCACGGCGACGCCGCGCGCCGGGTCGAGCGAGCGCGACGCGGCGGCCGGGGACGAACTCGATGCCGCGCTCGGCGAACGCGGCGAGCAGCGCCGCCGAGGTGTCCGGCGACGGCGGCACCGGCGTCGCCGAACGGGATCACGAGCGTGATCTCGCAGTCGTCGCGCACGCCCGCGCTCGATCAGGTAGTCGTGCAGCAGCAGCGCGCCTCGCTCGGCGCCGGCGGGCACTTGAACGGCGCGCCGCAGACGCCGACGATCGCCGCGCCCGCTGCGTGAACGTCGGGCAGCACCTCGCGCAGCCGCTCGGCGCCGGCGACCGAGTAGAACTCGTTGCCCGCCTCGGCGAGCCCGGGCGTCGCGTCGAAGTCGTAGTCGGCGCCGAGCGCGACGACGAGCACGTCGGCCTCGTGCACGCCGGCGTCGGTCGTGACCCGACGCGCCTCGGGATCGATCGCGGTGATCGTCTCCCGCAGGAAGCGCACGCCCGGCTTGACGATGTCGCGAGTACGGGAGGCGCACCGCGTCGAGCGTCGTCCGCCCGAACATCACGTCGAGCTTCGAGTAGCCGAAGACGAACGCGTCGCCCTTGTCGATCAGCGTGACGTCGGCGTCGTCGCCGAGCGCCTCCGACAGCACGGTCGCGAGCTCGAGCCCGCCGAAGCCCGCACCGAGGACGAGGACTTGCGACCGCACCTCGAGAGCCTAACCGCGTAGTCTCGGCGAGGATGGCGCCGTCTGCAGCCAGTGACGAGTACGTGCTCGACACGCCCGTCGTGCGGTCCTTCTCGCCGCGTCCGCGCGTCGATCGGCGCAGCCGGGTCTCCCGAAGACGCCTGCGCGGCGATCCGGCCGGACTTCGCCGAGCTCCTGGCCGATCCGGAGTGGCTGCCGGACGAGTTCCGCCGGAGCGCGCCCGAGAGCGGCATGGGCGGAGGCATCGGCCAGTGGCTCCTCTTCCGCGCGGCCGACCGCTCGCTCTCGCTCTTCTCGCTGGTCGTCCCCCCGGGGTCGGAGACGCCGGTGCACGATCACCTCGCCTGGGGCCTCGTCGGCCTCTACCAGGGCACGCAGGACGAGGAGATCTACGCCGAGCAGAACGGCAGCCTGAAGCTGATCGAGTCGCCGGCCACTCCGGCCGGGCGACTTCTACGCGCTGATCCCGCCGCAGGACGACATCCATCGCGTGCGCACGACCTCCGCCGAGACGTCGGTCTCGATCCACCTGCTCACGAACGACACGGGCTGCGTGTGGCGCCATTCGTACGACCCGAGTCGGGTCGGCGAGAGCCCTTCCGCTCCGGCTACGTCAACGTCGACTGCCCGCCGTGAGCCGCGTCAGAGCTGGTCTGCGAGCGTGACCAGCGTCGTGCGCTGGTCGAACGTGAGCCAGTTGCCGGCGTACAGCGAGCTGACAGTCAGCTTGTAGAGGGCGACGGCCACTCGCTTCTGCGTCGGTGCCAGGCGCCCGAGGAAGCTGTCGAACCCCTGGCAGGCCGAGTTGACGACCGAGTTCACCTGCAGCTGTTGCATCGGGGTCAGTCCGAGTCCCTGGTAGCGAGCCGAGCCCCGGACGTACTGCGCTGTCAAGAGACACAGGCTCGTCGCCGTGACGGGGGCCGTCTCCGGCCCGGATAGCTCCAGGCGAGCGTGAACGAGCCCGGCGTGCGGAGACGTCCCGGGCGAGCCGCTGACGCGGATCGAGTACGTGGTCCCGGCGGTCGTCGCGAACGTGACGCTGCTCTGGCGGCCGTGGTCGCCGGGCGCGGCCGGGCCGCAGGCGTCGTCGTTGTGCGCGACCTGGCCCAGGGTCGCGATCGACGTCCCGGCAAAGGCGTCGATGACAGTGTCGAACTGCGCTCCCGAGCACGTGTCGAACGTGACCGTGCCGGCTCCGAGCGCCGTCCACGAGTACCAGAGCCCGCCGCCGTTCGTGCTCGGCTCTCCGGCCTCGTCGGTGGCGCCGAGCGTCGATCCGGAGACGCTGCCCGAACGGCCGCCGAGCACCTGGGCCGTCGCGAGGTCGTCGTTCGTCTGCACGTTCCAGGAGAGCGTGAACGTGCCCTGGTAGCCGTTGTAGCCGCCGACCCTGACCCAGTACTTCGTCCCGGCGGTGGCACGGAACGGCGCGATGCTCTGCTTGAAGCCGCAGCCGTCGTCCCCCGAGGCCACGAGCGCAAGCGAGCCGAGGGACGGACCGGTGAAGATGTCGACCCAGGTGTCGAAGTTCGCGGCCGCGCACGTGTCGAAGACCGTCGCGCCCGAGACGGAGGGCCGCCACGAGTACCAGACCCCGAGTGACCCGCCTGCCAGGCTCGCCGGTCTCGTTGGTCGCGTCGACGGTCGTGCCGCTCACCGAGCCGGACGATCCCGCGAGCGCGGCCGCGCCGGCGAAATTGTCGTTCGAGGGCGGCGCCGCGATCGCAGGAGCCGCGAAGACCAACGCACCGAATGCCGCCGCGAGCGCGGCCAGCCGCTTGAGCCTGCTCATGAAAACCAACCTCCGTTGGGACGAGTCAGATCGAACTCTCGATGTCATCCCGGATCTCGACAAGGCCAGACTCACCCCGCCGAAAGTCCAGTTAGCGGCCGGGCTGAGGCGGGTAGCGCCCGGCCAGCTCGTAGGTGAGCGTCACCTCGACCAGCGCGACGAACGCGATCAGGCCGACCGCGAGCACGGCGTGCATGCAGAGGACGACCAGGAAGTCGTGCTCGAAGTCCACGTGCTCGATCACCTCGATCAGCTCGTGCTCGACGGCGAGCGGGATGGAGACGAGCGTGAGCGCGATCCAGAAGTGCCTGCGCACGAGCGCTGCCGAGCGCCGGAAGGCGGCGCGTACGCCCAGCTCCTCCGACACGATCAACGGCCCCACGAGGCAGAAGAACGTGAACGCCGAGCACGCCGGGAATGACGAAGAGAGCGAGCCCGACGGAGGTCACCGCCACGAGCACAAGGTCGGCCACGATCAGTCTCCGGTAGGGGAGCGTCCGCAGTACCTCCTCGATCGTGTACTCAGGGTGCCCGCGCTGGTCGGAGGCGACGACGCGGTCGATCAGGCCCGCGTAGAAGACGTTCCCGAGGGCGGAGAGGATCCCGGCGAGGGACCCGAAGAACAGGAGCCACTCGGGAACGTTGCCGACCTCGTCGAGCGAGCGGTCGGCCGCGAAGACCGCCGCGGTGTCGAGAACGGCGAGCGGAACGAGCAGCGCGAGCGCACAGCCCGCGACGCGCCGGAACCTGCGCCGGTAGGTCGCGAACGCGTCACGGAGGACGACGCCGGCGCTGACGCGCGGCGCCGCAGACGACGTCGTGGCCATGCGGCCACCCTAAACGGCGCGGACTCTCGACCAAGGCTGCCTCCGGGACGAGTTGAGGCTGAACCGCGTCGCCGCATAGGCTGCCCGGATGAACGTGACGGCGCTTGCGGCGGAGGCCGTCGCCTGGAGACGTCACCTCCACGCGAACCCCGAGCTGTCTTTTCACGAGCACAACACCGCGCGGTTCGTGCGCGAGACCCTCGAGTCGTTCGGCGGCCTCGAGCTCGAGCAGCCGACGCCGACGAGCGTCGTCGCGCGATTGCAGGGCGAACGCCCCGGACGCACGCTCGCGCTCCGGGCTGACATTGACGCCCTGCCGATCCACGAGGAGAGCGGCGTCGAGTACTCGTCGCTGACCGACGGCGTGATGCACGCTTGCGGCCACGACGGACATACGGCCGCGTTGCTCGCCGTCGCACGCGTTCTCGTCGATCGACGGTCCGAGCTAGCCGGGGAAGCCCGCTTTCTCTTCCAGCACGCGGAGGAGCTCCCGCCGGGCGGCGCCGCGGAGCTCGTAGCCGAGGGCGCACTCGAGGGGGTCGATACCGTAATCGGCGCTCACCTCATCTCCACGCTGGAGGTGGGCAAGATCGGCGTGATCGACGGCCCGTGCACGGCCGCTGCTGACACCTTCGCCGCCACAATCGGAGGCCGGGGCGGGCACGGGGCCTTCCCTCACGAGACCGTGGATCCAATCGCGATCACCGCCCAGGCAATCGTGAACCTGCAGCACATTGTGTCCAGAAATACGTCGCCGCTCGACAACGCCGTCGTCTCAGTGACGCGAATCAGCGGTGGCACGGCCGACAACATCATCCCCGAGGCGGTCGAGATCGGCGGCACTGTTCGCACGTACCGACAAGAGCTACGCGAGGCGACGCGGACGGGAATCGAGCGTGTCCTGGCCGGCATCACCGCGGCCCACGGCGCAACGTACTCATTCGAATACACGATGGGCTACGACCCCGTCGTCAACGATCCCGATGTCGCGGCGATCGTGAGAGGGGCCGCCGACCCCGACCGGTTGGTCGATTTCGAGCCGCTCATGGCGGGCGAGGATTTTTCGGCGTATCTCCGCGCTGCGCCCGGTTGCTTCTTCTTCGTCGGTGCCGGACGCGAGGGGGCCTATCCGCACCATCATCCGCGCTTCGCGATCGACGAAGCAGCGCTGCCGGTCTTGATCGAGACGATGACCGGCGCAGCGATGAGCTTCCTCACCGTCGCCGAGAACTGAACCCACGACCAAGGAAGAGAAACGGTCATGAAGAAGAGCGGGTCGCAGAAAAGCAAGTCTCCTTCTCAGCTGATAGACGCGAGAATCAAGGAGCTAGGCGACTGGCGGGGCAAGATGCTCAGCCGGCTCCGCACCTTGGTCAAGGAAGCCGATCCCGAAGTCGTCGAGGAGTGGAAGTGGAGAGGAGTTCCGGTGTGGTCGCACGACGGACTGATCTGCACAGGCGAGACGTACAAGAGCGTCGTGAAGATGACCTTCGCCAAAGGGGCGGCTCTGAAGGATCCTTCGGGCCTCTTCAACTCCAGTCTTGACGGGAACACAAGGCGTGCCATCGACTTCCACGAGGGCGAGAAGATAGACGAGGAGGCGTTGAAGACTCTCGTTCGCGCCGCCGTGACCCTGAACACGTCCACAGCCCGACGCTAGATCCGGCCACCGCGCAGCGCCTGCCGCGACCTAGCGCGCGGTGGACTCGGCGAGCGCGCGAACAGCGCCTCCTGGGCGGCTGCCGGTCTCCTCGATGTCGCGCATCCCGGGCAGGAACAGCGCCGCCAGCGTGATCGCGGCGCCGACGAGGCCGGCCCCGACAAGCGTCGCGCGCACGCCGATCACGCCCGCGACGGGTGCGGTGAGGGCGAACGAGATCGGCAGCAGCCCGATCGAGATCAGCCAGTCGAGGCTGGAGACGCGGCCGAGCATCCTGCTCGGGACGTGGCGCTGCTTGATCGTCGCCCACACGATCGTTCCCGCGGTCTCGAGGGCGTTGAAGACCAGGCACGCGAGCATCAGCTGCCACGCCGCCGTCGCGAACCCGTAGATCGCGATCGCCAGCGTTGCGAGCGTCCACGTCGCGTACATGACGGTCACGTCGCGGCGCGGGTGCCCGCGCTGGCCCATCAGCACGGCGGCGCCGATCGCGCCGGCTCCACCCGCCGCGAAGACGAGGCCGAGGTCCCGGGCCGAGGCGTGCAGCTCGTTCTTGACCATGTACGGGAGCAGGACCTCGCTCGGGCCGAGGAAGACGAGGTACGCGGCGGCTGCGGCGACGAGCGTGCCCCACAGCCAGACGCGGCGGCGGATGAAGTCGAACCCCTCGCGCATCGCCGCGCCGTGCGACACGTGCTTGGCACTCGCGATTGCCCGCGGGCGCAGCATGAGCACCGCCACCGCCGAGGCGCCGAACGAAGCCGCGTCCACGGCGAACGCGAGCCCGGCGCCCGCCGCCACCAGCAAGCCGCCGAGCAGCGGCCCGAGCAGCCGAAGCGCGATCGGGCGCACGAGCTGGTCGAGCGAGTTCGCGGCGGGAAGGTCTTTCGCCGGCAGCAGGTCGGGAATGATCGCCTCGAACGCGGGCGTGAAGAACGCCGTTCCGCAGCCGTAGACCGCCACGAGCGCGACGAGGTGCCAGAGCTGCAGCGAGCCCGTGAACACGAGCACCGCGAGGCAGCCGACCGCCCCCGCGCGCACGAGATCGCTCCACAGCATCAGCAGCCGGCGGTCGTGCCGGTCGCTGAGGACGCCGCCGATCAGCAGGAAGACGACCGTCGGCACCGTCATGCCGATCCCGACGATCGAGAGCGCCGCGGGCGCGTTCCAGAGGGCGTAGGCCTCCCAGGCGATCGCGATCAGGAAGATGCCGTCGCCGACGAGCGAGATCGCCATGCCCATCCAGAGCACGCGGAAGTCGCGGTGGCGAAGCGGCGCGAGGAGCCGCGCCCGCTCGAACCCGCCGGGTCGGTCCAGCGCCTCGTGACTATGCTGCATTCGTCGCCGCGTCGAGGTCCGACCACTCGGGCCGGCCCGCGAGGAACGTGGCGAGATCAGAGCTGGGCATCGGGCGCGCGAAGAGGAATCCCTGGCCGATCTCGCAGCCGAGGTCGTGCAGTGAGCGCTCCTGCTCCTCGAGCTCGATCCCCTCGGCGACGACGTCGAGGTCGAGGCTCGCGCCGAGCGCGATGATCGCGGACTGGAGCGCGACGTTCTCGCCCGAGGCCACGAACGAGCGGTCCATCTTGAGGATGTCGACCGGGAAGCGGCTCAGGTAGCTGAGCGACGAGTAGCCGGTGCCGAAGTCGTCCATCGCGAGCCGGACGCCGAGCGCCTTGAGGTCGCTCAGCCGCTGGACCGCAAAGTCGGTGTCGGCCATCATCACCGACTCGGTGATCTCGAGCACGAGCGACTCCGGCGGCAGGCCGCTCGTCTCGAGCGCGACGCGCACGTCGCTGACGATCGAGTCCGACTGCAGCTGGCGAACGGAGAGGTTGACGCTGATCGCGAGCGGCTCCTTGCGCGCGAAGCGCTTGTGCAGCTCGACGCCCTCGCGGCAGGCCTCGTTCAGCACCCAGCGGCCCATGGAGATGATCAGCCCGGTCTCCTCGGCGAGCGGGATGAACTGGTCCGGCGGGATCGTGCCGCGCGTCGGGTGCTGCCAGCGCAGGAGCGCCTCGACGCCGAGGATCTCGTGGCCCGCGAGGCGCACGACCGGCTGGTAGTAGAGCTCGAGCTGGTCGAACTCGATCGCCTGCTGGAGCTCTGCGCGGAGCTCCAGCCGCTCGACGACACGCTCGTGCATCGCCGGCTCGAAGACCCGGTAGCTTCCCTTGCTGTCGCGCTTCGCCATGTACATCGCGACGTCGGCGTTCCGCAGCAGCTCGGCCGCCTCCGGGACGTTTGCCTCGCGGTCGATGAGGCAGATCCCGATGCTCGCGCGCGGGAAGACCTGTTTGCCGTCGATCTCGTAGGGGAGCTCCAGCGCGTGCAGGATCCTGGCCGCGGCGTCCGCGGCCTGCGCGGAGTCGTTCACGCTCTCGAGCAGGACGGCGAACTCGTCGCCGCCGAAGCGGGCGACGGTATCGGTCGGGCGGACCGCGATCCGCAGCCGGCGCGCGACCTCCTTCAGCACCTCGTCTCCCGCCGCGTGGCCGAGGCTGTCGTTGACGGTCTTGAAGTCGTCGAGGTCGATGAAGACGACGGCGATGTCCGGGAAGCCGCGCTGCGAGCGCATCAGCGCGTGCTCGACGCGGTCGGCGAAGAGCGCGCGGTTGGCGAGGTTCGTGACCGGGTCGTGGAAGGCCTGGTGCTGGAGCTGGTCCTCGAACTCCTTCCGCTCGCTGACGTCGCGGCTGTTCAGGACGATGCCGTGGACGTGCTCGTCGTGCAGCAGGTCGGTGTGCTGAACCTCGAAGCGCAGGCTCGTGCCGTCCTTGTGCGCGAGCGAGCACTCGAGCGTGTGGGCATCCGTGCTCCCCGAGCCGTCGCCGGCGATCAGGCCCCGCAGCCGCGGCCGGTCGGCCTCGCTCAGGAGCCAGTCGAACTGCGTGCCCTCGACCTCGTCGGCGCGGTAGCCGAGCACCCGCTCGATCGACGGGCTCTGGTACGTGACGACGCCGTTGGCGTCGAGCACGGTGATCAGGTCGCTCGAGTGGGCGACGAGCGAGCGGAACCGCGCCTCGCTCTGCCGCCGGTGCAGGTCGGCCGCGAGGGACGCGCCCTCGACGGCCAGCGAGACCTGCAGGCCGAGAGCCTGGAAGGAGTTCGCGACCTCCTCCGAGACCTCGCGGATGGAATTGGCGACGAGCAGGCCGCGGACCTCCGAGCGGATCGCGAGCGGCGCCAGGAGGACGGTGGTGCCGCCCTCGAAGCGAAGCTCGTTCCGGACCTCTCGGGGGAGCTCCATGTACGAGAACCGCGCGTCGCGAGCATGTTCCCGCAGCCAGTCGAACGTCGACTCGGTGAGCCCCCACTCGGCGTCCTCGGAGGACGCTGCGACGACCGGCGTGCCGTCCCGCAGCAGCGCCAGGTGAACGCAGGTCGACTCGCCGAGCAGCCGCCGAACTCCCGCGATCGCGGCGTTGTTGATCTGCTCGGACCCAGCGGCGCCCACGAGCTCGGCGCCGGCCACGCGGAGCGTGCGCTCACGCGAGACGATCCGCTCCTCCTGCCGGACGAGGCCGGCCATCCGGATCACGACGAGGAGGAAGAGGACGGCGGAGGCGACGATCAGCACCAGGATGTCGGGGTTGCCGAGCGACTGGGCGAAGCGGATCGAGGGCGCGATCAGGCACGCGGCGCCGAGCAGCGCGAGCCGCATCGAGGTCAGGCGAGCGCGCGAGTCGGTCGCGGGCTCCTCGAGCACCCGCATCGACGGGTGGAGCGCCGCGGCCCCCCAGAGGATGTAGTACATCATCCAGCCGAGGTCGTAGATCAGCTGGCTGTGGTTGTACGTGCCCTTGAGGAGCGCCAGGTTGTACGCGGAGTCGGTCGCGAGCAGGCAGACGATGCTCCCGGCGAGGAGGTAGAAGGCCGGCGCGCGCTTGCCCGCGTCGACCGCGAGGCGGATCGCCGCGGCGAGCAGGAGGACGTCGCCGAGCGGGTAGGCGATCGAGACCGCCTTCCCCAGCCAGGAGATGTCGGTGAGGTGGATGTTCGGCGCGATCAGGAACACCCACGCAAGCAGGCCGATGCCGATCGTCAGGATCAGCGCGTCGATCAGGGCCGCCGGGTCGCGGCGCGGGTTCCTCCGCTTGACGAGCACGAACAGGCCGGCCATCAGCACCGGGTACACGGCGAGGTAGAGCGCGTCGCCTGGCGAGGGGAACGATGCGTTCGGGTTGCTGTAGGTGTAGACGTCGCCGCTGAAGAAGAGGAACTGCCCGGCGGCGAAGAGCCACCACGCCGCTCGGGCCCGCGGCTTGTGGGCCCGGATTCCGGCGACGATCGCGACCACACCCGAGAAGCCGACGAGGTTCAAGAGCGGCCCCTGGCCCTTGAACGGCGGCACGAACATGTAGAGGCCGGCGAGGACGGACGCGGTGGCGACGTACCACCACCACACGTTCCCGCGCCAGGCGCGCAGCGACATTCACGCGGCCCTCACCTTCGCCCGCACCGGCTGGAGGTCGAACCGGCTGGCGAGACGGCCGAGAACGTCGGTGAGCTGCTCGACCTGGGCGGTCGTGTTCGCAGCGGTGAGCTGGATGCGGAAGCCGACCTCGTCGCGCGGGACGAGCGGGTACGCGGCGAGGGTCACGTAGATGCCGTTCTCGAACAGGAAGCGCCCGGCAGCGTCGATGTCCTCGTGCCGTGCGAGCGGCACCTCGATGATCGGGAACCCGGAGCGATTGGGCGTGTGGGCGCCCATCCGGTCGAGGCAGTCGAGCACGTCGGTCGTCTTCTTCCAGAGGTCGGCCCGGATCGCGTCGCCGCGCCGGTCGTTGACCTCGAAACCCGCGAGCGTGGTCGCGAGAGAGGCGACCGGCGACGGGCCCGAGTAGAGGTACGGAGGCGCCGCCGTCTTCAGCAGACTCTTCAGCTCGGGCGGGCACGCGAGGAACGCGGCCAGCGACGAGTACGACTTGGAGAGACCCGCGACGAGCACGACGTGGTCGTAGCCCTCGTCGAAGTAGCGCATGATCCCGTTGCCCCGCTTGCCGTAGGGACTGAGCTCGTCGTCGGCCCGCTCGCCGATCACGCCGAAACCGTGCGCGTCGTCGACGTACAGCAGCGCGTCGTACTCGCGCGCGAGGCGAGCGAACGCCGGCACGTCCGCGGCGTTCCCGGTCATGCTGTTGACGCCGTCGATGCAGATCAGGCGCGGCGCCTTGCTGCCCTCGCGCAGCAGGCGCTCGAGGTCGTCCACGTCTTCGAATGCGAACCGCTTGACGGTCGCGCCGTGCACACGGGCCAGCTCGCAGCCGTCGTAGATCGTCTTGTGGGAGCGGTTCTCGAGGAAGATCGTCCCGCTGCCCGCGAGCACGGGGATCACGGACATGTGGATCAGCGTGATCGTCGGCAGCACGAGGGTGTCCTCGGCGCCGAGCAGCTCGGTGAGCTGCTCTTCGATCTGCTCGTAGAGCACCGGGCTGCCGAGGAGGCGCGACCAGCTCGGGTGCGTCCCCCAGCGCTCGAGGTACCCGGGAACCGCGTCGATGATCTCGCGCTCGAGATCGAAGCCGAGGTAGTTGCACGAGGCGAAGTCCGCGAGCCAGGCGTCGCCGATGCGAATCATGCGCCCGTCGATCTCGTCGATGACCGCGTCGGTCATCGGGTTCGAGCGTGAGAGGTCCGCGAGATCGCTGCAGGCATCGAGCCAGCGGTCTATCCACCGCGTGGCGGCAGGAGCGGATCGTGACGAGCCGCGCTTCATCGCCCGAGAAATCGGCAAGGAGCGGCAGTTTCTTTAGCCCGCGGCCTGTTTACGCCGCGGGCTCGGTCGCAGCTTCCGCGGCCGGGCGCGGCCTCCGCAGCAGCGTGACGCCGCAGATCGCGCCCGCCGCGAGCACCACACAGCCGATCAGCATGAGGTCGCCAAGACCGACTACGAACGCATCTTTGGCTGCATGAGCGAGAGCGGGCTGCCCCTGGAATGTGCGGGTGCCGGCCGAGCTGACCGTGTTCGCCAGGCCGCGGCCGGAGCTCCCGAGCGTCCCGGCAAGCGAGGACGCGATCCGGTTCTCCAGGATGGCGCCGAGCGCCGCGATGCCGAGCGCGACGCCGCCGATCCGGAACGTGTTGTTGATCCCGGATGCCATCCCCATCCGCTCCGGATCGACCACACGGAGCGCCGCGGCGGCGAGCGCCGGGTTGGCGATCCCGACCCCGATCCCGCACACGACCAGCCCGGGAAGCAGCGCCGTCCAGGGCGACGTCGACGAGAGCAGCGCCCACATGAGGGCGAGCCCGACGGCCACGAAGCCCAGACCGACGCCGATCAGCACCCGCACGGGCACGCCGGCCGCGAAGCGCCGCACCACGAGCGGCACGACGAAGATGAATGCCGTCATCGGGAGAAACAGAAGGCCGGCCGCGAGCGGCGAGTAGCCGAGGATGTCCTGGAAGTAGATCGAGAGATACGGGAAGAGCGCGAACATTCCGGCGGCGATGCAGAAGGTTGCGATCGAGACACCGGTGAACGCCGGTTGACCGAACAGGCCGATGTCGAACATGGGCCGCACCTGCCGCTGCTCGATCACGACGAACGCGACGAGCAGCGCCGCCCCGCCGATCAGCGTCCCGACGATGACCGAGCTCGACCAGCCGAGTGCGTTCCCGCGCAGGATCCCGAAGACGATCAGGAAGAGCGCGGCCGAGAAGCTGACGAGGCCCAGGACGTCCGTCCGGCGAGCGTCGGCATCACGCGACTCCGACATCCTCGTGAGCGCCACGAACAGCGCGAAGATCCCGATCGGGATGTTCACGAAGAACACCCAGCGCCAGCCGGCGGTGTCCGTGAGGATGCCCCCGACCAGCGGCCCGGACGCGACAGCCGCACCGACGGTGGCACCCCAGATCGCGAGCGCCCCGAACCGCTCGGGGCCGCGGTACTCGTGGCCGATCAGCGCGAGGGCGGTCGCAAACAGCGCGGCGCCCCCCACTCCCTGGAACGCCCGCGCAACGTCGAGCACGGTGATGCTCCACGCCGCGCCACACAGGGCAGAAGCGACGGTGAACAGGACGACGCCGACCATGAAGACCAGGCGGCGGCCGTAGCGGTCGGCGAGCGCGCCGCAGGTGAGGATCAGCACCGCAAGCGCGAGCGCGTACGCGTCCATCACCCACTGCAGGCTGCTCAGGCCGGCGTCGAACCGGTTCTGGATACTCGGCAGAGCGACGACGACGATCGAGATGTCGAGCAGCAGCATGAACGTCGTCGCGCAGACCGCGACGAGCGTCCACGTCCGGCGCCTGCCCTCACCCTCAGCTCTTCCGGGACCCTCTCCGGCGTGTACAGACAAGACAGCGAGTCTACTTAGGGGCCTCTGCGCGAGTCGGGACCCCGTGTCGGCCGGCGGGCGTGTGGCCGGCCCCAAGATGGAGGCGGTGGGAATCGAACCGCGCAAGATTCAATCGCGAGCGCGAAAGCCCGATCTCGCGGCGGCGCTGCGCCTGACCTTCATAGCGGCGACGGTTAGGCGCCGCGCTCGCGCAGCGCCGCCTCTACGGACTCGTCGAACGTGGTCCGGCGAGTCTTGACCAGCTCCCAGATGCGGTCATCATGCGCGACGGTCGGGATCCGCAGCCCCTCCACCAGCGGACGCGCGACGGAGACGTTCACGGGCGTAACGAGGTGCAGCCACAAAGAGGAAAGCCTCGGGGTGAGGAACGGAACCTCGATCAGAATCGGGTGCTTTCCACGCAATCGAGCAGTCCGCTCCATCATCGCTCGGTACGTCATCACCTCGGGGCCGCCCAGATCGAAGGTCTCGCCGTACGCAGCCGGTTCACCGCACACGCCGACAAGTGCTGCCAGGACATCTGCGAGTGCGACTGGCTGGGTCTCGACGGAGACCCAGCGTGGGCACACCATCACGGGCAGCCGTTCGACGAGCGCGAGGATCGTTTCGAACGCGACGCTGCCGGGACCGACGATCATCGCTGCACGCAGCGTGGTGACCGGAATCATTCCACCCGTCAGAATCTCCGCAGTCTCGGCCCGGCTGCGAAGGTGGGATGAGAGTTCAGACGCCTCCTCGCCAAGGCCGCCGAGATACACGAGCTGTGTGGCACCGACCGTCGCCGCGCTTTCGGCGACCGCCATCGCCGCCGCGCGGTCGCGCTCCTCGAAGTCAGCGCTCCCGAGGGAGTGCACGAGGTGGTAGACGACGTCGACCCCCTCGAGTGCCGAACAGATCGCGACCGCATCGGTCGCATCCGCCGCGATCCAGTTCACGCGGTCGTCGGGCCGCGGTGGTCGCCTCGCTACCCCGACGACGTCATGCGTTCGCGAGAGCGCCTCGACGAGCGGGCGTCCGATCGTACCGGTGGCCCCGATGACCGCAACGCGCATTAGCCCGTCTCGCGCGCCACGCGGGCGAGAAACCGTCTCCCGATCAGATCATGGAACCATGCTTCGACGCGCCAGAGAGGGCCGCCCAGAAGCGGTGCGAATCCTTCGACGATGACCGCCGTATGCTCGCCGTCTGCCTGCCAGCCGATCGTCCCACCCGCTCGTCGCGCAAACAGTCCGCCCGCGATCGGGCGCCGCCCGTCGACGAGCGAGCCGAAGCGGAGAATCGGCCAGAAACCTCCGATGCGGATCGCGCCTCCCGAGAACTTCGCCGCGCCCAGAGTGCCGCGGCGAATCTCGTCCCAATAGAGACGTTCGAGCTGTGTTGAATCGAGCTCACTTCCGACGTGGGCACGCTGGAACGAGTCGATCGTCCCGTCGTCGTGCTTGACGCTCACGCTCTCAATGGGGGCTGGGCACATATCCGTCGGTTGGGAATAGCAGGGAGGTTGGGTGTCAGGTCTTGCATTCGTACACGCCGCCGATGACGGCTTCGCTGTCGTCGGCTCTCGGCGCTTGTGGATACGGCGATCCGATCGAAGTCGTCATGCTGCGGCGCCAGCCGCAGCGGACTTCGATCGGGAGTGGAGGCGGCGGGAATCGAACCCGCGTCCGCAATCGCTCCGAACAGAGCGTCTACAAGCTTAGGCTGCCGTTTGGTTTCGCCCGCCGGCCGGTTGGCAGCCGACCAACCGCCGGGCTAGCCATCCTTTGGTGTCGCGCTTCGGGCGATTGGCTCTCCCTAGGCGCCGAGCCCGTTTTCTGACGCCGCTACCCGGGCCACGGGCCGAGCTCGGAGCGACGCGCTTCGCTACGGGTTAGGCAGCGAGAGCGAGTGCGTTGTTGTTCTTCGCACTTACGTTGTTTCCCGGTTGTTTTACGAGGCCGACCGGGAACCTCGGCTTGCAGCTCTGCCGGAGATCCGACCACGTCGAAGCCTGGTCGCCCCCGTATGTGTGAACGTAGTGTAGCCGTGTGATCGAGGTATTCCCCTGCAAAGACGAGCCTGACGAGCAGGTCTCGCTCGACGTCTACAACGAGGTCTGGTCACATGAAAAGGTCACGCTCGCCAACGTCCACTCCTACAAAGCGAGCTTGACCGACCACCTCGACCTGCTGGCACGGCTCGACGGCCTGCCGGCCGGGTCGGCGGTCGCCGCGATCCAGCCGCAGCAGCCCGACCGCGTGTTCGCTCTCGTGACGGTCCTGGCCGAACGCCGCCGGCACGGCGTTGCCACGGCGATCTACGAGGCCGTCTCCGACTGGGCCCGCGAGCGCGACCTCGACTCGATCGAGGTGCCGGTCCTCGACAACGATCCCGAGAGCCTGGCCTTCGCGCAGCGGCGCGGGTTCGTGGAGGAGCGGCGCGAGAAGGGGGTCGTCCTCGAGCTCGCGGAGATCGAGCCGCCGCCGGTCGAGCCGCCCGAGAGCGTCGAGATCGTCACCTGGGCGGAGCGGCCCGAGCTCGCGCGCGGCATGTACCAGGTCGCGCTCGAGGCCTACCCCGACATCCCCGGCTTCGAGGACGACAAGATCGAGCCGTTCGAGGACTGGCTCGCCCACGACATGCAGGGCTCAGGCGACAAACCCGAGGCGACGTTCGTGGCGCTGGCAGACGACGAGGTGATCGGCTACGCGAAGTTCTCGCTCACGGAGGCGCAGCCGACCACCGCCCACCACGACCTGACCGGAGTCAAGCGAGCCTGGCGCGGCCGCGGAGTCGCCCGGGCGCTGAAGGCGACGCAGATCGGCTGGGCCAAGGCCAACGGCTACGAGGAGCTGCGCACGCGCAACGACGAGCGGAACGCGCCGATCCGCCGCCTGAACGAGCAGTTCGGCTACCGGCCCGGGATCGGGCGGATCCACCTCAGGGGGCCTGTCGCATGAGCTCGCCGCCCGTCCAGTACGCGATGAGCGGCGACGTCGAGATCGCGTACCAGGTATCGCTCGGACGACGGCCCGCCAGACCTCGTCTGGCGTCGCCGGCGCGATCACGCACCTGGACGTCCTATGGGAGCAGCCGGCCTACCGCCGCTTCTGCGAGCAGCTGGAGTCCTTCTCACGCCTGATCGTCTTCGACAAGCGCGGGATGGGCCTCTCCGAGCGCACCAGGATCGGGACGCTCGAGGAGCGCATGGACGATGTGCGGGCCGTGCTGGACGCGGTCGGCTCCGAGCGAGCGGCGCTGATCGGCGTCTCGGAGGGTGGGCCGATGTCCATGCTCTTCGCCGCAACGTACCCAGAGCGGACCCAAGCTCTCCTCCTCGTCGGTGCGGAGGTGAAGGAGGAGACCACCGTCGACTGGCCCTGGGGCGAGTCGACGCGCCTGAGGAGTTCGACGCTAGCCGATCGATCGGGTGGAGCTCTGGGGCAAGGGCCTTGCCGCCGCGCTTACTTCGCCGACGAGACATCGAACCGATCCCGGCGTCGACCCGGAACTGGTTCGTCGACTGGATGGACGCCTAACGCCGCGTGACGGCCTTCTCGCGTTCATCCATGGACCTCGACTTCGACGTCCGCGACTGGCCGCAGGACGCCCATTCCCTGGAGGCGCCGCCCGGCCCGTGGATCCGTTCGGGTCATCTCTTCGGCGGTCCACCGAGCGACCGACCCGATGTGCCGGCGCCGAAGACGCGCTTCCTCGCCTGATCGAAAGAGGGATCCGGCCCCGATATGTCGAGCTTCCCGTCGTGCGGACGCCGACATTCCCTCGGCCGAGGGCAGTCACGTTCTCCTGGCTGATCGACCGCTCTTCCGGCCGCGACGAAGCTCACGCTTGAGACGCTCCGGCGGTGTTGTGTCCGGCAGGCTCACCGAGCGCACGGGGAGCTCCCTGAACGGGCGAAGTGTCCGGCTCACCGCACCGCTCGCGGCCCTGGTGCTCGCGAGCAGTACACCCTGACTGGCAGGGTGCCGCAGGCGCCGGGAGCGCCGTCGTCGGCTTTCGCGAGAACACGGAGTGCGGACTGCCTCCGGTGCGGCCGACTGTCACGCTTCCGAGACCCTCTACCTGCAGTCGGTCGACCGATCAGCGTCCCATCCGCGGTTCGATCGAGGCTTGGGCGGATGGGGTTACTGAGGTGCGGTCGACGCAACTCGAGGCGGTCGGCTCCGGCGGCCAAGCCCTCCACGGCAGCAGCAGCGACTCAGGCGCGGCGATCAACTCGGCGATCTTCTCGGTCGACCCCGGGTGCAGCTTTCAGGCTGACGTTCGAGGCTCGCGTCGCCCCGGCATCGACGGGGAGTGGCCCGAGTGGTCTTCGTCGGGCCGACACCGAGTCTCGCGGGGTGCTCGTCAACCTCGGCGCGGCCCGGTGGCCGCGGGACCCGACCCCGGCTGGGGGGCTACCAGCGCCGCTCGGATCGTTGCCCACCGGTTCGGTGCTCCTGGAAGCTTGGTTCCAGGGCGGCCGGCCTGTCCCCGGCTTAAGCCGCTCGGCGCGTCCCCGGCGAGTGGCGCCTACAGGGTCAGCGGCGGCTCTTGAGCTCGCGCTCGATGCGGCGCTTGCTCTCGCGGTCGGCGATGTCGCGGCGCTTGTCGCGCAGCTCCTTCCGCGTCCGAGCGCGAGCTCGACCTTGGCCCGCCCGTCCTTGAAGTAGAGGCGCGTCGGCACGATCGTCAGGCCCTTCTCGGCGACCTGCGAGGAGAGCTGGTCGATCTCGCGGCGGTGCAGCAGCAGCTTGCGGGCGCGGTCGGGGTCGTGCGGCTCGACCGACGCCTGCTCGTACGGCGGGATGTGGAGCCCGACGAGCCAGAGCTCGCCGTCGCGCGGGTCGGCGTAGGCGCGCTGCAGGATCGCGTGGCCCTGGCGCAGCGACTTGACCTCGCTGCCCTGGAGCGCGAGCCCCGCCTCGACGCGGTCGAGCAGGTGGTACTCGTGCCGCGCGCGGCGGTTGTCGGCGATCAGCTTCTCTCCGTGCTGGCCATGCGCTTGAGTGTACGGACCTAAAGCACAGCTCAACTCGGCCGTTAGGGTAGTGTCGTTAGTTACGTTTTCCGCGGAGGCGGTACCTTGCACCGGGGAGCGAGCGTCGTCGTCTTTGTTGGTCTGGCGGCTGCGGGACTTGCCGCAGGAACCTTCGTCGTCTGCGCCACGAGGCCAGTGCTCGGCGCCCTGCGCGCGGCATCGCTCTTCGAAGGTGACCCGTGTGACCGTCACCGCCACTAGATTCCAGGTTCAAGCTGTCGACGCGCCGCGTCTCCCACGGGGATGGTGATCTTCACGGTCCTGCAACAAGGGCAAGGTCTCGCACGATTTCAAGATCGCGGGGAAGGAGACTCGCCGTCTCTCGCCCGGGCACTCCGCGACGTTGCGGGTCATGTTCTCGAAGAAGGGCCGCTACCCCTACCGCTCCTCCGTTCGCGGGCAGGCGGCGGCCGGCTGAAGGGCGTCTTCCTGGTCATGGCCGCGGCCGCGCCGCCGCCCGTTACGACCGGGACGGTCGGTACCGCCAAGACGACAGTCGACGTCGGAATGTTCGAGGAGCCCGAGGCCAAGTTCGTTCTCTCCCAGCTGACGATGCCGTCGGGCCATTGTCACCTTCGTGATCAGTCGAGCTCGCGCGCCAATTTTGGCTGCAGCTTCGACCTCGTGGGGATCAAGAAAGTGCACGATCCTGCTTCGGCGGTCAGTCAGAGACGTGGACGGTCGCGCTGCCTCCGGCGCATTTCCAACTTCCACTGCGACGTCGAGTCCCCCAGATGAGCGGGCAGTTCACCGTTTCGCCCTGCACGGCGCAGCACGACGCGGTCAGACGCCGCGACGCGTCCGCGGGCGAGAGCTCGATCTTCCCCTCGGCGCGGCGGATCTCCTCGACCCGCACCGCGATCGGGTCGCCGAGCCGGTAGCGGCCGCCCGCCGCGGCGGCCGGCGAGCGCGGTGCCGAGCTCGTTCAGCTCGTACCAGTCGTCGCCGAGCCGGCGCACGGGCACGTAGCCCTCGAAGACCTCGCCGAAGCGGACGAAGAGGCCGGAGCCGATCAGGCCGACGATCTCGCCCTCGAACACGGCCTCCCAGCCGAGCTCGAAGAGGCGCCGCTCGAGCAGCCAGGCGAGGCAGATGTCGTCGGCGCGGTGCTCGAGCCTCGCGGCCTCGCGCTCGCGCGCCGACGTGTGCTCGGCGAGCTCGGCGAGGTCGCTCGGGCGGCGGCTCGTCGCCAGGCGCCGAGCTCGCGCAGCAGCGCGCGGTGGACGACGAGGTCGGGGTAGCGGCGGATCGGCGACGTGAAGTGGCAGTACGCGGTGCTCGCGAGGCCCGAGTGGCCGAGGTTGCGCGGGTCGTAGCGCGCCTGCTTCAGCGCGCGCAGGACGAGCGCCGGGAACGCCTCGCGGCCGCGGCCGGCTGCGCGACGTACGTCGGTCGACGCGCTCGCTCGCCTCGGCGGCGAGCGCGGCCGCGTCGGCGGGCTCAGGTGCTCGGGCGCGGGCGGCGTCGGCACGTCGAGGTCGGCGAGCTTCGCGAGCAGGTGCTCGATCGCCTGCGGGTCGGGCCGCTCGTGGACGCGGTACAGCGCCTCGCGGCGGCGGCCGGCGAGCAGGCCGGCGACGGCCTCGTTGGCGAGGATCATCAGCTCCTCGACGAGCGCGTGCGCGTGCGGCTCCGACTCCCGCCACGCCCGCTCGACCCCGCCGCGGCCGTCGAACGCGAACTCGACCTCGGGCGACTCGATGCGCAGCGCGCCGCGGGCGAAGCGGCGGCGCGCAGCTCGGCGGCGAGCCGCTCGGCGAGGCGCAGCGCCTCGTCCAGCTCGGGTCGGCCCGCTCGCGCGCCGGCGAGGATCGCCTCGCGCCTGGCCGTACGTCGAGCCGCGCGTCGCTGCGGATCACCGAGCGGTAGAAGAGCGGCTCGCCCGGCGCAGAGCCGTCGAAGGCACCTCGACGGTGACGCTGAGCCGGTCCTCGTGCGGGCGCAGGCTGCAAGGTCGTCGGCGAGCTCGGGCGGCAGCATCGGCGCCACGCGGCCGGGACGTAGACGGAGAACGCGCGCCCGGCGGCGCCGTGGTCGAGCGGCGAGCCGGCCGGGACGAAGTGCGAGACGTCGGCGATGTGCACCCAGCGCGCGCGTCGCCCTCGCGCGGAACGAGAGCGCGTCGTCGAAGTCCTTCGCCGTCTCGGGGTCGATCGTGAACGTCGACCAGGTCGCGCAGGTCGACGCGGCCCTCGAGCGTCGGCTCGGCGGCGGGTCGTACGGCTCGAACGCCGCGCGCGCGCGCCCTCCTCGACGAGCAGGCCCTCGAGCACGGTCTCGATCGCGGTCGGCCGGCCCGAGCACGCGCTCGAGCCGCGCGCGGCCGCGGCCCGTGCGGACGACGGCGAGGTCGCCCGGGCTCGCGTCGCCGAGCCCCTTGCGGTCGAGCACGAGCGGCACGCCCGGGCGTGAAGTACGGCTCGCCGACGACGAGCTTGCCGCGCCGCGCGATCTCGACGACGACGAGTGCGATCCGTCTCGGTCATGAGGCCTGCGGCCCGTCGAGACACGCGGGCCGCAGGTCGTCAGACCTTGAGGAAGCGGCGCAGCGTGATCCCGGAGCCGGCGGCGCCGAGCAGGAGCCCGGCGCCGAGCAGGATCAGCGCGTTGAAGCCGAACGGCGAGCGCCTGCACGTCGCGTCGTCGTGTCGATGTGGCCGAGGATCGCCGGCAGCGACGATCTCCTTGCCGAGCAGCGAGCAGGACCACCGCGCCGACCGAGCCGGCAGCCCGCAGATCAGCCCCTCGAGCATGAACGGCCCGCGCACGAACCAGTTCGTCGCGCCGACGAGCTTCATCACCTCGATCTCGCGTCGCCGCGAGAAGATCGAGAGCCGGATCGTGTTCGCGATCAGCAGCGTCGACGCCGCGAGCAGCACGAGCACGGCGACGAGGAAGAACGATCTCGATCGACGCTCTGCGCGACCTGCAGGATCCGGTCGGCGCGTCTTCTTGCCGTAGTTCACCTTCTGCGACGCCCGGGCGGCTCGCGCGCGAGCTGCGTCGCGATCGCGTCGACGTGCTCGCCGCTTCTTCGGGATCACCTCGTACGCGTCCGGGCAGCGGGTTGCCGGGCAGCGACTTGCGTGAGCTCGGGGTACTTCTTGCGCATCGTCTTGCAGCGCCTCGTCCTTCGAGACGAAGCGGACGCTCTTGACCTGCGGGCATCGCGATGCAGCTTGTCGCGCGACCGCCGTGATCTGCGCGCCGGTCGCGTCGCTCGCTCGCAGCGTGAGCGGCGTGCAGAAGTAGACGTTGACGACGAGCTCGCTCTTCACGTGGTCCGACCACGAGACGCCCACGTGCCGAGCGCGATGACGAGGCCGAGCAGGAACATGCCGATCAGCACGGTCATCGTCGCCGCGATCGACGTCGAGAGGTTCGCGCTCAGCGACCGCACCGCCTCGGCGACGAGCAGCGAGCGCGGACCTCACTCGGAGCTGTACCCGCCGCGGCGCTCGTCGCGCGCGAGCCGCCCGTCCTCGAGCGCGATCACGCGCTTGCGCATCTTGTCGACCATCTCGCGGTCGTGGGTGACCATCAGGATCGTCGTGCCGGCGCGGTTGATGCGGTAGAGCAGCTGCATGATCCCGACCGACGTGTCGGGGTCGAGGTTCCCGGTCGGCTCGTCGCAGATCAGCAGCGGCGGGTGGTTGACGACGGCGCGCGCGATCGAGACGCGCTGCTGCTCGCCGCCGGAGAGCTCGTCGGGTAGCGAGTTCATCTTGTGCGGAGAGCCCGACGAGGCCGAGCACCTCGGGCACCTTGCGCCGGATCGACGCGCGGCTCTCGCCCTGCACCTTGAGCGCGTAGGCGACGTTCTCGGCCGCGGTGCGGTTCGGCAGCAGCTTGAAGTCCTGGAAGACGCAGCCGAGGTTGCGGCGCAGCATCGGCACCTTCGAGCGCTTGAGCCGGCCGAGGTCGCGGCCGCCGACGATGATCCGGCCCTCGGTCGGCTCGATCTCCTTCAGCAGCAGCCGGATCACCGTCGACTTGCCCGAGCCGGAGGCGCCGACGACGAAGACGAACTCGCCCTTGTCGATCACGAACGTGACGTCTCGCAGCGCCTCGACGTCCGGGTCGTAGACCTTCGACACGTTCTCGAACACGATCATCGCCGAGCTCGACGGCGCAGGCGGCGGCGGGACGCGGCTCGTGGCGAGCGCCGTCGGTGGCTGTCTGGGTCTGGAGGCTCGGTTCCTGCACCGGGAAAAGGGTCGCGACCGCGCTCGTTCGAGGCGTCGCGCCGGTCGGGCGCTTCCGAGCGGATCGGAAGTTCTAGCTGGAGACGCTCGGCGGCTCGCCGTCTAGAGCGACCTTCCCGGCCGGCCTTCGCGAGCAGGTACGCGCGGATGAAGCCGTCGAGGTCGCCGTCGAGCACGCCCTGCGCGTTGCCGGCCTCGTAGTCGGTGCGGTGGTCCTTCACGAGCTGGTACGGGTGCAGGACGTAGCTGCGGATCTGGCCGCCGAAGCCCATGTCCTGCGCCTCGCCGCGCTCCTTCGCGAGCTCCTCCTCGCGCTCCTCCTCGCGCCGCTCGGCGAGGCGCGAGCGGAGGACCCGCAGCGCCGTCTCCTTGTTCGACGTCTGCGAGCGCTCGTTCTGGCACTGGACGACGATCCCGGTCGGGATGTGCGTGATCCGGACGGCCGAGTCGGTCTTGTTCACGTGCTGGCCGCCGGCGCCGCTGGCGCGGTAGGTGTCGATGCGGAGGTCGGACTCGTCGATCTCGAGCGTCGCCCTCGTCGGGGAGCAGCGGCGCGACGATCACCTGCGCGAACGACGTGTGGCGGCGGTGCGCCTGGTCGAACGGGCGAGAGGCGCACGAGCCGGTGCTTCGCCGCGCTCGGCCTTGAGGATCCCGTAGGCGTTCTCGCCGCGCGACCGTGAACGTCGCGGACTTGAGGCCGTCCTCCTCCCCCGGGCTCGCCTCGAGCAGCTCGGTCTTGAAGCCGCGGTCGCTCGGCCCAGCGCAGGTACATGCGGAGCAGGATCTCGGCCCAGTCCTGCGCGTCGGTGCCGCCCGCGCCGGCCTGGATCGTGACGACGGCGTCGCCGGCGTCGTACTCGCCGGAGAAGAGCGCGTCCTCCTGGAGCCGCTCGAGCTCGCTGCGCAGCGGGACGATCGACTCTCGATCTCGGCCGCCATCTCGCCGTCCATCGCGAGCAGCTCGACGGCGTCCTCGTACTCGCGCTGCAGGCGCTCGTAGCGGTCGAGGCGCCTGCGTCAGCCGCGCGTGCTCGGCGGAGACCTGCGCCGCGTGCCGCTGGTCGTCCCAGAAGCCCGGCTGCGCCATCTCGTCCTCGAGCTCGGCGAGCGCGCTGCTCAGCGCTCGGGGTCAAAGGTAATCACGGACCCAGGCGAGCTGGGCCCCGATCTCCTTCAGCTGCTCGTCGAGCGGCGCTCTGCGTCTTCTCGGTCATGCGGCTCGATGCTATCGGCCACGGCTGCGGCCGACGCCGCACGGCCTGGGTCGCCCGGCAGGCGTCCGCGGACGCTCGGCGCGATGCAGGTCGGCGAGCCGGCGCTGGCAGCCGGCGCCGTGGCACTTCTTGTACTTCTTGCCGCGAGCCGCACCAGCACGGGTCGTTGCGGCCGACTTCTCGTGCTCGGCGACCACGCGCTGCTGGGTCGCGACCGCGCCGCCGCCGACGCCGAGCCGCCGCGCTGCCGACGAGCCGCCGTCGCCGCCGGCCGAGCCGCCGCGCGCCGGCGGCCGCGATCGCGTCCGCGCCCGCGAGCGACTCGTGCTGGTACGCGAGGCTCGCCGTCGTCGTGCGCGCTGCTGCGGCCTGGCTGCGAGCTCCTCGGCCTCCTCGGCGCTCGAGCTCGGCGTGGAAGAGCGTAGCGACGACCTCGTCGCGGATCGCGTCGCTCGAGCTCCTCGAACATCGACGTGGCCCTCGCCGCGGTACTCGACGAGCGGGTCCTTCTGCGCCATCGCGCGCAGGTGCACGCCCTCGCGCAGGTAGTCCATGTTCTCGAGGTGCTCGCGCCAGCGCTGGTCGACGACCTGGAGGATGACGAAGCGCTCGAGCTCGCGCATCAGCGGCTGCCCGGTCTCCGGGTCGGCCCGAGCTCCTCCTCCTTCTCGGCGTACGCCTCGCGCGCGTCCTCCGCGAACTCCTCGACGAGCGCCTCGCGGTCGAGCTCGACCTCCTCGCGCAGCTCGTCGGCCGTGATCGGCTCGTCGGCGCGTACAGGTCGTGCATCGCCTGGCACGAGCTCGTCGAGGTCCCACTCCTCCGAGTACTCGCCCTCGGTGTACTCGGCGACGACGCGCTCGATCACCTCGTCGATCCAGGCGCTCGACCTCGCTCGGAGAGGTCCTCGCCCTCGAGCACGCGCGCGGCGCTGCTCGTAGATGACCATGCGCTGCGTGTTCATGACGTCGTCGTACTTGAGGACGTTCTTGCGCGAGACGAAGTTCTGCTCCTCGACCTTCTTCTGCGCGTTCTCGATCTGGCGCGAGAGGATGCTCGCCTCCATCGGCTGGTCGTCCGGGAGCTTGAAGCGGTCCATGATGTTGTAGATCCGGTCGCCGGCGAACAGGCGCACGAGGTCGTCCTCGCCGGAGAGGTAGAAGCGCGTCTCGCCGGGGTCGCCCTGGCGGCCGGAGCGGCCGCGCAGCTGGTTGTCGATGCGGCGCGCCTCGTGGCGCTCGGTGCCGAGCACGTAGAGGCCGCCGAGCTCGCGGACGCCCTCGCCGAGCTTGATGTCGACGCCGCGGCCGGCCATGTTCGTCGCGATCGTGACCGCGCCGATCTGGCCCGCGTCCTTGATGATCTCGGCCTCGCGCGCGTGCTCCTTCGCGTTCAGGACGGTGTGCGGGATGCCCTGGCGCTCGAGCAGCTCCGAGAGGTACTCCGAGGTCTCGACGGCGATCGTGCCGACGAGCACCGGCTGGCCCTTCTCGTGCCGCTCCTTGATGTCGTCGATCGACGGCGTCCAACTTCGCCTCCTTCGTCTTGAAGATGTAGTCGTTCTGGTCGTCGCGCGCGACCGTCGACGTTGGTCGGGATCTCGACGACGTCGAGGTCGTAGATCTCGACGAACTCCTTCTCCTCGGTCTTCGCGGTACCGGTCATGCCGGCGAGCTTCTCGTAGAGGCGGAAGTAGTTCTGGAGCGTGATCGTCGCGAGCGTGACGTGCTCCTCCTGGATCTTCACGCCCTCCTTCGCCTCGACCGCCTGGTGCAGGCCCTCCGACCAGCGGCGGCCTTCCATGATCCGGCCGGTGAACTCGTCGACGATCTTCACCTCGCCGTCCTGGATGACGTAGTCCATGTCGCGGTGGTAGAGCGACTGCGCCTTCAGCGCCTGGTTCGAGGTGGTTGACGAGCTGCACGTTGCGCGGGTCGTAGAGGTTGTCGATGCCGAGCGCGCGCTCGACCTTCTCGATCGCCCGCTCGCTCGGCGAGACGGTCTTGAACTTCTCGTCGAAGGCGTAGTCGGCGCCGGCCTCGGCCGCGCCCTTCCTCGCCGGGCTTCGACGCGTGCCCGTCGAGCGCTTCGACGACGCGCGCGAAGTCGTAGTACATCTGCGCCGCGACCTCGGGCTCGCCGGAGATGATCAGCGGCGTGCGCGCCTCGTCGATGAGGATCGAGTCGACCTCGTCCACGATCGCGTACGCGTGGCCGCGCTGGACGGTGCCCTCGAGCGCGACGGCCATGTTGTCGCGCAGGTAGTCGAAGCCGAACTCGGAGTTCGTGCCGTACGTGATGTCGGCCGTCGTACGCCTCCTTGCGCTCGTCGAACGGCATCATGTTCTCGATGGACGCGACGCGTCATCCCGAGCGCCTCGTAGACGGGCCGTCCACTCGGCGTCGCGCTTGGCGAGGTAGTCGTTGACCGTGACGAGGTGGACGCTCTTGCCGGCGAGCGCGTTCAGGTAGAGCGGCTGAGACCGCGACGAACGTCTTGCCCTCGCCGGTCTTCATCTCGGCGATGTCGCCCTCGTGGAGGACGATCCCGCCCATCAGCTGGACGTCGAAGAGCGCGGATCGCCGCATCGTGCGCTTGAACGCCTCGCGGACGGCGGCGAACGCCTCGAAGAGCGAGCTCCTCGAGCGACTCGCCGTTCTCGATCCGCTGCCGGAACTCGGCGGTCTTGCCGCGCGAGCTCGTCGTCGCGAGAGCTTCTCGAACTCGGGCTCGAGCGTGCCGATGTAGGCGGCCTGCTGCGGCGAGCCGCTTCATGCGCCTGCCCTCGCCGAAGCGAAGGACCTTCTCGAAGCGATCCGAGCTGCGAGACATCGTCTAGGGTAGCGGTCGGCTGCGCGGTCGCGGGCGCTAGAGCGGGTCGAGCCGCGACCTCCAAGAGCGCGCCGTCGAGCCGCTCGGCCCGGACGACGTAGTGTCGCCCTGCTCGCTCGCCGAGCCGCTCGAGCGCCGGCATGCCGCCGAAGATCGCGCTCGCCGTCGACGTCGAGCTCGCGCGCTCCGTCGTTGCACGGTCAGCTCGAGCGCGTCGCCGTCGGCGTCGGCAGCTCGACGATCTCGATCGCGGCGGGCCGCGACGGCCCAGACGTCGCCGTCGCGGCGCACGGCCTCGGCGCGGTACGGGCGGCTCGAGCGTCGTCTCGACGGCGTCGGCGAGCGGCGCGAGGGTCGTCCGGCTCGTCCTCGTCGACGACGCAGGTCGCCGTTCGGCAAGCGCGACGAAGTGCACCTCGTCGCCCGTCGAGCGCCCGGCGCCTCCGCCGTGACGACCGCGTCCCAGCGCGCGCGGCCGCGGAACGCCGTGGATGCCGGTCACGCTCCAGTCGGGCCGCGGCGGCTCCGGTCAGGCTGCGGCTCCGCCGGCGACGGGCGCGGCTCGAGCCGTCGTCGCGCTCAGCGTCCGAGCCGCTCGTGCGCGGCCGCGCGCGCTTCCGTGGAGCGGCCCGCGCCGGAAGTCACTGCGGCTCGATCAGCCCGTAGTCGCCGTCGCGGCGCCGGTAGACGACGTTGACCTCGCTCGACGTCGGCGTTGCGGAAGACGAAGAAGTCGTGGCCGATCAGCTCGAGCTGGAGCACGGCCTCCTCGGGCGTCATCGGCTTGACCGCGAACTGCTTCGTCTTGACGATCATCGGGCTCCTCCTCGTCCGCGACGACCGGGATCGCCTCGGGCTGCGGGCCCGTTGCGCGCGCGGCCGTGCGGCGGCGGCGCGGCGCTTGTCGCGGTAGCGCGTGACCTGGCGCTCGAGCTTGTCGACGAGCTGGTCGATCGAGGCGCGCATGTCGGGCGCGCGTCTCGCGGGCGCGCAGCGACGGGCCCTTCGTCCAGATCGTGGCCTCGGCCACGTGGTTGTCGGCGATCGACGGGTTGCGCTCGACCGCGAGCTCGAGCTCGACCTGCGTCGGGTCGGCCAGCTGCCGCTCGAGCTTCCCCAGCTTCTCCTCCGCGTAGCTCGCGGATCGAGTCGCTGACCTCGAGGTTCCTGCCCTTGACCTGAAGACTGCATCGGCTCTCCTTCGACGCGCTGTGCCTGCTGCCACGGAATCTCAGCGGACGGCCCGCGCGAACGTCACGACCTCGACCCACCGCGCGCCCGCCCTTGCGCAGCGCCGACGCGGCGGCCGAGACCGTCGAGCCGCTCGTGTAGACGTCGTCCACGAGGCGACCCGCGGCGGCGCCGCGGCGGCAGGGCGCGAACGCGCCGGCGACGTTGCGCCGCCGCTCGGCGAGCGGCAGCCCGCGCTGGTGCCGGACGGAGCGTGTCGCGTGCGAGCGAGCGGCGCGACACGGGCAGCTCCCAGCGCTCGCCGAGCTCGTCGGCGAGCCGCTGCGCCGGGTGGTGGCCGCGCTGCGAGCCCGCGGTCGCCGTCGGGCGGGACGAACGCCAGCACGGCGCCGTCGCGGCGGCGGCGAGCGTCGCCGGCGATCGAGCTCCGCAGCGTCGGCGGCCAGCCGGCGCAGCCCGCGCTCCTTCCAGCCGCCGACGAGCGGCCGGACGCGCGTCGTCGTAGGCGACCGCCGCGCGCGCGGAGGCGAACGCGAGCCGGCGCCCGGTGCACTCCCGGCAGCGGCGCGACGGGCCACGCGGTCGGCGCGCCGCAGCGCTCGCAGAGCGGCGGTCGCAGCACGCGGCAGGCCCTCGCGGCAGCCCGCGCAGAGCTGCTCGCCGCCCGCGCGGCGCAGACGAGGCAGCGGCGCGGCAGCAGCAGATCGAGAAGTCTCACGTCACACCGTCCGTCACCTCCTCCGGCCGAAGGTAGGCGAAGAACCCGTCACGCGTGGTGTGACGCAGGCTGTGACCGAATGTGTGTCGGCGTCACGGCTGGAGCGTGTCGAAGCCGCTCCGGCATCGGCCTCGGCGAGGCTGTCCGTCCGGCGTGCCCGATCGTCGATGCCAGCGTCGCCGGGCACGCGCCAGCCGTACACGGGCTCGCGGCGGTAGAGCCACTCGACGAGGCGGCCCGGCTGGTCGGGCTTGTTGCCCTCGGCGAGGTACTCGGCGACGAGCGGCAGGTGCTCGCGGTGGTAGAAGTAGAGCGCGATCGCGGCGAGCGTCGACGGCGGCTCGCTCGGGCTTCTCCACGAACGACGACGACGCGGTCGTCGGCGTCGAGCTCGATGATGCTGCAGCGCGCGAGCGCCTCGAGTCGCCGACGTCGTGGACGGCGAGCGCGCTGGCGTCGCCGCTCGCCGCGCCAGAAGCGCGACGAGGTCGGCGAGCGAGCTCGGTGAAGAGGTTGTCGCCGGCGATCACGAGCAGGTCGTCGTCGATGCCCGCGTCGCTCGATCGCGAGCTCGATGTCGCCGATCGCGCCGAGCCGGTCGTCCTCGTTCGAGGTCGTCCCGTCGTCGACCACCTCGATCGGCGCCGCGGCCGCTCGCGCCCACGCGCGGAAGTCCGGCGCGAACTTCGCGTTCGTGACGACGTGGACCGCGTCGAGCTCGGCGACGCGGCAAGCTGCTCGAGCAGATCGAGTCGATGATCGGCCGCCCGCCGACCTGGAGCAGCTCCTTCGGCCGGTCGAGCGTGAGCGGGCAGAGCCGGGTCGCGTAGCCCGCGGCGAGGACGATCGCCTTCACGCGCCACCGGCCGCGGCGAGGCTCTCGGCGTACGGCGCGCGGTGCACGCCGGCCTCGGTCACGATCGCCGAGATCAGCTCGCCGGGGTGACGTCGAAGGCGGGGTTGCGCGCCGGAAACGCGAGCGGTGACCTCGCGCGGGATCGCGCTCCTCGATCGGGATCGCGGCGCCGGTCGGCGTCTGCAGGTCGACCGTCGAGGTCGGCGCGACGACGTAGAACGGGATCCCGTGGTGGTGCGGCGAGCACGGCGAGCGAGTACGTGCCGATCTTGTTCGCGGTGTCGCCGTTGGCGGCGATCCGGTCGGCGCCGACGAGCACGCGTCGACCTCGCCCGCGGCCAGCAGCGAGGCCGGCCGCGGAGTCGACGATCACCGTGTGCGGGATCCCGGCGCGGCTCGAGCTCCCAGGCGGTCAGGCGGCGCCCTGGAGCAGCGGGCGCGTCTCGTCCACGCAGACGTGGCGCGACAGGCCGCGCGCCAGGCCTCGCTGCAGCGCGCCCAGCGCGCGTGCCCTAGCCGCCGGTCGCCAGGCCGCCCGTGTTGCAGTGCGTCAGCGCGCGCGTCCCCGGCGCGAGCAGCGCGGCGGCGTGCTCGCTCATGCGCCGGCAGCGCTCGACCTCCTCGGCGTGCAGCTCCCGGGCGCGCTCGGCCGGATCGGCGGCAGCGCGCACCTCCCGCAGCGCCCAGGCGAGGTTCACCGCCGTCGGCCGCGACGCCTCGAGCACCGGTCGCCGCTAGCTCGAGGTCCTCCCCGCGCAGCGCGGCGAGCGCGAGCCCGTAGGCCGCCGCGACCCCGATCGCCGGCGCGCCGCGGACCGCCAGCGTCGCGAATCGCCTCCGCGACGTCGTGCCGCCGAACGGCAGACGAGCTCGACCTCCTCGTCCGGCAGCCGGCGCTGGTCGAGCAGGACGACGCGGTCACTCTCGAGGCGCAGAACTCGCTCAGGGTCCAGCACGCGCATGACTGTAGCCTGCCGCGCGTGCCGGACCTGAGCATTCGCGCCGAGACGGCGGCCGACCGCGCCGCGATCGCCCGCGTGACTTCCGCCGCCTTCGAACGCGAGCTCGAGGCGCGCATGGTCGACGCGATTCGCGCGTCCGAGGGCTTCGTGGCCGAGCTCTCGCTGGTGGCCGAGCTGGAAACCGAGATCGTCGGACACGCGATGTTGAGCTACGTCGGCCTCGCCGGCCACTCTAGGCGCCTGCTCGAGCTCGGGCCGCTCAGCGTCGCACCCGACCACCAGGGCCATGGCATCGGCGAAGCGCTGACCCGCGAGGGGCTACGACTCGCCGACGAGCGCCGCGAGCCCCTCGTGCTCGTCCTCGGCCACCCGACCTACTACCCGCGCTTCGGCTTCCGCCCCGCAGCGGAGCTCGGACTCGCCCCGCCCGAGCCCGACGCCCAAGCCGAGGCCTTCATGGCGATCCCGCTCCGCGCGTACGACCCGGCCATCCGAGGGCGAGTCGTCTTCCCACCAGCGTTCTTGCTGGACTAGGTGCCCTCGTCCCAGGAGGCGAGGTACTTGGCCTGCTCCTCCGTCAGCTCGTCGATCTCGACGCCCATCGTCGCGAGCTTGAGCCGCGCGATCTCGTGGTCGATCTCCTCGGGCACGGCGTAGACCTTCCGCTCGAGCGTCGCCGCGTTCTGCGACCACGTACTCGGCCGAGAGCGCCTGGTTCGCGAAGGACATGTCCATCACCTGCGGCCGGATGGCCCTCGGCGGCGGCGAGGTTGACGAGCCGGCCGTCGGCGAGCAGGTAGATGCGGCGGCCGTCGGCGAGCTGGAACTCCTCGACGAACTGCGCGCGCCGTGCGCGTCTCGGCGGCGAGCGCGCGCAGCGCCGGGATGTCGATCTCGACGTTGAAGTGGCCGGTGTTGGCGAGGATCGCGCCGTCCTTCATCTCGCTCGATGTGCTCGCGCGCGATGACGCGCTTGTCGCCGGTCGCGGTGACGAAGATGTCGCCGATCTCGGCCGCCTCGCTCCATCGGCATGCACCTCGAAGCCGTCCATCGCCGCCTCGAGCGCGCGCAGCGGGTCGACCTCGGTGACGACGACGTGCGCGCCCATGCCCCTGGCCCGCATCGCGACGCCGCGGCCGCACCAGCCGTAGCCGGCGACGACGAACGTGCTGCCCGGCGAGCAGGACGTTGGTCGCGCGGATGATCCCGTCGATCGTCGACTGGCCCGTGCCGTAGCGGTTGTCGAAGAGGTGCTTCGTCTTCGCCTCGTTGACGGCGATGATCGGGAAGCCGAGCGCGCCGTCGCGCTCGAGCGCCCGCAGGCGGATGACGCCGGTGGTCGTCTCCTCGGTGCCGCCGATGACGTCGCCGAGCTGCTCGCGCCGGTGCGCGTGCAGGACGCCGATCACGTCGGCGCCGTCGTCCATCGTGAGCTGCGGCTTGTGGTCGACCGCGGCCTCGATGTGCTGGTAGTAGGTGTCGTTGTCCTCGCCCTTGATCGCGAAGACGGAGATGCCGTACTCGTCGACGAGCGCGGCGGCGACGTCGTCCTGCGTCGAGAGCGGGTTCGAGGCGCAGAGCACGACGTCGGCGCCGCCGGCCTTGAGCGTGCGCATCAGGTTCGCGGTCTCGGTCGTCACGTGCAGGCAGGCGGCGATGCGGTAGCCCGGCGAGCGGCTGCTCGCGCTCGAAGCGCTCGCGGATCGCGGCGCAGCACCGGCATCTGCCGGTCGGCCCACTCGATCCGGCGCACGCCCTCGGCGGCGAGCGCCAGGTCCTTGACGTCGTGGCGTCGTGTCGTTGCCATCGAATCCTTCTCTCGGTAGTCGGTTCAGGCGGCGAGCAGCCGCTCGTGCTTGCGCTGCTCCCAGTCGAGCGCCGGCGAGCTCGGCTGCCGGCGAGCCAGGTCTCGACGGCCGCCGCGGAGGTCGGGTCGCGGCGCAGGCGCGCGGCGAACGCGAGCTCGTCGAGCTCGACGCCGAAGCCGGCGCCGCAGCTCGGCGAGCGACCGCAGCTGGTTCAGCTCGAGCAGCGCCGTAGAGGCGGTAGCCGCCGCCGTCCGCGCGCGGGACGACGAGGCCGGCGCGCTCGAGGTAGCGCAGCATCCGCGGCGACCAGCCGGTCTGCGTCGCGGCCTCGCTGACGGTCATTCCGGCCATGCAGGGAACCCTAACACATGCTGTGTCAATCTCTGGTCTCCGGCCCGGCCGTACCGGTCTTCGAGCCGGACGACGTCGTCGAGCTCCGGCGTCGAGACCTCGAGGATCGTCGTGTCCTCGAGCGCGCGGCAGCCGGTGGACGGTGCCCGGGCGGAAGCGGAACGCGGCGCCCGGGCCGACGACCTCGCTGTCCAGCATCGCGTCGCCGGGCGCGCCGATCTCGAGCTCCGCGCGGCCCTCGAGCACGTACCACGCCTCGTCCTTCTCGCGGTGGAACTGGAGCGTGAGCGACTCGCCGCGCCGACGAACAGCAGCTTGCCGACGTACCGCTCGGTCGACGGCCCAGATCAGCTCGTGGCCCCACGGCTTCTCCACCCGCTGCGGCTCGAAGGCGAAGCGCTCGAGGCCGTCGAAGTTGGGGAGGTCACGTGGTCGTCTGACACGGGCCGGCCGAACCTACCAGCTTGCGGCCCGCGCCGGCCAGCCGGGGTTGGCGGCGACGTGCTCCTCGGCGCGGCGCAGATCCTTCGGCGTGTTCACCGTCAGCCAGAGCCCTCGTGGCGGTAGCGCGCGCAGGCGGCCCTCGGCGGCGAGCTCCGGGAACGTCGACGACTCGTGGTCGCCGCGCTCGGGCAGCCGCGCGAGCGCCTCCTCGCCGAGCACGTAGACGCCGCAGTTGACCCAGTGCGGCGAGCCGCGGCGCCTCGCGGAAGCCGGTCACGAGGTCGTCCGTCGAGCTCGACGACGCCGAACGGCGAGCGGAGCGGCGCGACGGCGATCGTGGCGGCCGCGCCGGCTCGCGGTGCCGCGCGAGCAGCGCGGCGAAGTCGACGTCGAGCAGCTCGTCGCCGTTCAGCGCGTAGACGTCGCCCTGCTCGCGCCGCGCGCGCGGCCGCGAAGCGGATCCCGCCGCCGCGGCCGAGCCGCTCGGGCTCCTCGGCGGTGACGATCTCGGCGCCGAGGCCCGCCGAGCGCCTCCTCGAACGAGCGCCCCCTGGCCGGCCGCGCAGCTGACGATCACGCGGTCGACGCCGGCCGCCGCGAGCTGCGCGACCTGGTACGCGGCGAGCGGCCGCCCGGCGACCGGGACGAGCGCCTTCGGCCGTCCCCGCGCCGCGTCGCCGAGCCGCTCGGCCTTGCCGCCGGCGAGGATGATCGCTTCCACTACAGCTGCGAGCTCGGGCTCGCGCTCGTCGGTCTCGGGCAGCGCGGCGAGCGGCGAGGCGGCGCGGCCGATGCCCTCGTACGTGAACCCGGCCGCGCGCACCGTCTCCGGGTCGAGCAGGTTGCGGCCGTCGATGATGAGCGGCCTCCGCATCGCGCCGCGCACCTCGGCCGAGGCGAGCGCGCGCAGCTCGTCCCACTCGGTCACGATCACCGCCGCGTCCGCGCCGCTCGACCGCCTCGAGCACGGTGTCGCAGAACGTCGACGCCCGCAGCAGGTCGCCGCGGCTTCGGCGACCGGATCCCAGGCGCGCACCTCGGCGCCCTCGGCGAGCAGCCGCGAGGCGAGCACGAGCGACGGCGCCTCGCGCATGTCGTCGGTGTTCGGCTTGAACGCGAGCCCGAGCAGCGCGACCGTCTTGCCGCGCAGCTTGCCGAGGTGCTTCTCGAGCTTCCCGACGACGCGCCGCTTCTGCAGCTCGTTGACCTCGATCACCGCGTACAGGAGCTGGAAGTGGTAGCCCGAGTTCGACGCGAGCTGCTTGAGCGCGACGCCGTCCTTCGGGAAGCAGCTGCCGCCCCAGCCGATCCCGGCGCGCAGGAAGTGCGGCCCGAGCCGGTGGTCGAGGCCGACGCCCTCGGCGACCTCGACGACGTCGGCGCCGGTCGCCTCGCAGACGTTCGCGATCTCGTTGATGAAGCTGATCCGCGTCATCAGGAACGCGTTCGCGGCGAGCTTGATCATCTCCGCGGAGGCGACGTCGGCGCGCACGATCGGCGCCTCGAGCGGCTCGTAGAGCGCCGACGACGGCGGCCGCCGTCGGCCTCGGCGAAGGCGCCGACGACGACGCGGTCGGGCTTCATGAAGTCGCGGACGGCGGTGCCCTCGGCGAGGAACTCGGGGTTCGAGACGTAGCCGACGTGCGCGAGCCCGCGCGCGTCGAGCGCGGCGCGCACCTTCTCGCCGGTCCCGACCGGAACGGTGCTCTTCATGACGAGGATCGCGCGCTCGGTCGAGCGCGCGGCAGCTCGTCGACGACGGTCCAGACGGCCGAGAGGTCGGCGTCGCCGGAGTAGGTCGGCGGCGTGCCGACGCAGACGAACAGCAGCTCGCGCGCTCGGCGAGGTCGCGCGACGTCGAGCGTGAAGGTCAGCCGCTCGCGGTTGCGCTCGAGCAGCTCCGCGAGCTCGGGCTCGTGGAACGGCACGCTGCCCCGCGCGCAGCGCCTCGATCCGCTCCGGGACGACGTCGCGGACGACGACCTCGTGGCCGAGCTCGGCGAAGCAGGCGCCCGTGACGAGGCCGACCCAGCCGGCGCCGAAGATCCCGATTGCAGGCATTTCTCCGCGCTCACGCGCCGGCAGACTACCGAGTCATCGGCCGCAGGCCGCGCGCGATCGCCAGCATCGTCTCGTTCGAGAGCGAGTCGAGCAGCGTGTTCACGACCCAGTAGCTCGCGCCGCCGGTCGCGCAGCACGACCATGTGCAGGTGCGAGCCCGTGTAGTAGAGGTCGTAGCGCGCGGCCGCCGACCCACTGCGTGAGGCTCTTGTCCGCGAGCACCGGCGCGTCGGTCCAGGCGTCTCCTGGATGCCCCAGTACTCGGTCGAGCCGGTCCGGTACGTCAGCCGCACGGTCGGCTGCCCGCCGAGCTGGTAGACGCGCGACGGGAGTCTCGCCGGAGCCGGAGTCGAGGTAGGAGCTGCGCTCGAGCACGGTCGGCAGCTGCGAGCCGGAACGGCACGCGCTTCTTGAGCCTGAAGCAGCGGCGAGCGCGTCTCGCCCGGGTCGACGCGGATGTCCGGCGGCTGGCGCATCGGCGTCTGCGGGACCACGACCGGCGTCGAGCTGGTCGTGGAAGGTCGAGCCGACGACGACGCACCAGCAGCGCGCCGTTCGAGAGCAGCCTGATGCTTCGCGCGGCATCGGCGCCGACGTCGGCGCTGCCGACGAGCTTCGCGACCTGCTGCGGCCGAGCTCCTGCCGTTCGCCGCCCGCGCCGGGTCGAAGTAGACCTTCGAGTGGAAGTAGTCCCAGTTCGGCGCGTTCGCCGGCTGGTTGCTCGGCGGGAGCAGGATCCGGTAGCCCTTCTGCGCGAGCAGGTAGCTGCGCGTTCGCGGCCGAGCCGGCGACGCCGTTGCCGTTCAGCACGGTGAGCGACACCTTCGACGGCGGCAGCGTGAAGCGCTTGGCTGGAGCTTGCGGCCGAGCGCGACGGCGGTCTGCGCTGCGCGGCGCCTCCACGTCCGGGTTGAGGAAGCTCTGCACGGCCGCGTCGATGCTCGACTGCGAGCGCGGACAGCTCGTTGTAGCCGGTGACGTCCGTCGATCTTCGTCTGGAAGACGTGGCCGGGCGGGAGGCCGTAGGCGAACGTGCGCGTAGCTGCAGGATCGTGCTCAGGTCGAGCTGCCCGCCGCCGCCGACGCCGATCTCGATGTAGTGGTGGTCGGCGATCGTGTTCACGATCTCGACCAGGCTCGTGCGGCCCGAGCGAGTCGGCGACCCGCTGGCGCATCGCGCTCACGAACTCCTGCTGGCGCGCGAGCCGGAAGAGGTCGGTGTCGGTGTGGCGGAAGCGGACGAACTGCGAGCGCGTGCCTGCCGTTCAGCAGCTGGTAGCCGGGCTGGAGGTCGATGTTCGCGAAGTCGGTCGCGCTCGTGCCGACGTTCTTGTTGTAGTAGCGCCGGTCGACGTCCATCCAGACGCCGCCGAGCTTGTTCGACGACCGCGATGAACCCGAGGAAGTTGACGCTGATCAGGTAGTTGATCGGGACGCCCGTCAGGTGCTTGCACGGTCTCGAGCGCGCCGCTCGCGCCGCAGTACGCGTACGCGCGAGTTGATCCGCCCGGTGCCGGACGCCTCCGCCGGCCCGGTGCGCGCACCGCTGGCGTTCGGGACGGGCAGTAGATCGGGACGATCAGGTCGCGCGGGAACGAGAGCAGCGAGATCGTCTTCGTGACCGGGTCGGCGCGGATCAGCATCATCGTGTCCGAGCGCGAGGGCGAGTTGCCGTCGCCGGCGCGGTGGTCGTAGCCGATCACGAGCGCGACCGCGGGCGTGGTGCGCGTCCGGGATCGGGTCGAGCCGCGGCTGCGCGCGCTTGCAGCTGACGCGAGCTGCAGCCGAGCGCCTTCGCGCTCTCGTGCGCCCAGAGGTAGAAGCCGCCGACGAGCCCGGAGACGAGGATCACGAGCGAGGACGACGAGCCAGAGGAAGAACTTGCCGACGACCTTCGCGAACCCCGGCTTCGACGGGGGCGGCTGGCGGTAGAGCGTGACCGGCGAGAGCGTCCCCGGCGGAATGACCGCCCGGCCGTTCCCGTTCACCTCGGCCCCGCGGCCGATTCCTCTCTTGAGCGTCGTCTTCATCGCAAGAAAGCGAGAACGCCCGGAAAGGCGCTCGCCGCGACCTCAGGATAGCCGACGCCCCGGAGGCGCTAGCCGCCGACTAGGCCGTCAGCGCCTCCTCGGCGAGGCGGGTTCCTTCGACCATCGCGCGCAGCTTCTCGTAGGCGACCTCCCAGCTGCGCGTTCGCAGGCCGCAGTCGGGGCAGACGTCGATCCGCGCCGGGTCGCCGAAGACCTCGACCGCGTACAGGATCCGGTCGCGCACGAGCTCGGGCGACTCGATGAAATCGGTGTGGATGTCGAGCACGCCGAGGCCGAGAGACCGGGTCGTACGGCAGGTCGCGGAACTTCGAGATCACCTCGTAGCCGGGCCGGTCCGCCGCCGATCGTGCCCAGCTCGCGGCGTGTCGTAGTTGGCGAAGCCGACGCAGTACTGGCGGCAGCCGCTCATGCCCTCGATCGCCGGGAAGAAGAGGTCGTAGTCGGAGAAGCAGAGGTGCGTCGAGAAGAGGCAGTCGAGCCCCTCGACGCTGACGTTGAAGCTCTCGACGAACAGGTCGAGCTCGTCGGCCTCGGTCGAGGCGCCGGGCTCGTCGATCTGGATCCAGGTCGCGCCGAGGTCGATCAGCGCCTCGAGGTTCGGGCGGATCAGGTTGCGCGCGATGTCGAGCGTCAGCTCGCGGCGGGCCTCGACCTCCTGCGTGCGCCCGTAGCCGGCGCCGAGGCGGCCCTCCCTCGGGCGTGTGGTGCTCGTCGTACGACCAGACCGCGAGCGTGTAGGCGCCGGTGATCGGGATCTTCAGCCTCGCCTTCGCGACCGACTGCAGGAACGAGAACTCGTCGTTGTGGTACGGCTCGCGCAGCGAGACCGGGCCGACCGCGGCCGACTTCGAGTAGTACTTGTTGTCGAAGCTCCGCACGATGCCGCGCGGCTCGAAGCCGTTCGCGTGCGCGATCGCCCAGGCATACATCTCGCTGCGGATGCTGCTCGCCGTCCCAGATCACGTCGAGGCCGGCGGCCTCCTGCATGCGGACGCAGTAGCGGCTCGACCAGCGCGCGACCTCGTCCGGGTCGGCGCCTCCTCGCTGCGAGCGACTCGACCAGCTCCTCGTGGCCCTCGACGCCGACCTTCTCGCCCCAGCTGCGGGCGTGCTCGATGTCGCTCTCGTCGAGCTCGCGGCCCTGCGCGCGTCTTGACGAGCCACGGCGGCTTCGCGAGCGAGCCGATCTCGTGGGTCAGGAACTTGCCTTCGTCGCTCATGCGCGGCCTCCGTGGTCGCGGTCTTCGCCTGGCCGAGGCGCGCGAGCTTCTCGCGCGCGATCGGCTCGGAGACGTACTGCAGGTCGCCGTTCGGGACGAGCGCGATGCGCTCCACCCCGCGCTCGGCCAGCCGCGCGGCGAACGCGGCGATCTCCGCCGGCTCTTCCGGCAGCGAGCTGCGAACGTCGACCACGCCGGCGAGCAGGAGCTTGTCGAAGCCCGCCGGGACGTCGTCGAGGTGCGTCGCGTAGAAGTCGATCCCGATCCCGTCAACGGGCAGGTCGGCCGCGCCCTGCTCGAGCAGCGCGGCCTGCGTCCGAGAACGGGAACCAGAGCGCGAGCTTCGGCCCGCCCGAGAGCGCCTCGAGCGCCTCCGCGAGATCGGCCGGCGTCCGCCTCCTCGTCGTGCGCGAGGAACGGCTCGACCAGGACGACGAGCTCCGCCTCGAGCCCCGCAAGCGCAGGCTGCGAGCACGCCCTCCGCCATCGCCTTCGGCGACACGCCGGTCCCGCGCGCGAGCGCGATACGGCGAGGGCAGGGTCGCGAGGCGCGGGCCCGGGAGCGGCGCCGCGTAGCGCGCGTCGAGCGGCCCGGCGAGCGTCGGCGCCTCCGTGTCGCCTTGGGCGCGCGGTAGAAGGTGTTCGTGTCGAGGAAGCGCGTCAGCGCCCCGGTCTCGAGCCCGTCGGCGGCCTCGAGCAGCGGGCGGAAGTGGTCCTGCCAGCGCAGCATCCCGTCCGCGAGCAGGTCGAGCCCCGCGGCCTGCTGGGCGCGCGATCAGCTCCTGCGAGGTCGCTCTCGACCTGCCCGTCGACGTCTGCCTCGGTCGTCCGCCCGCGGTCGAGGTCGCGCGTCGCCTGGACGAGCGCCTCCGAGCGCGGGTACATGCCCGGGTGCGAAGGCTTCGACTGCATCGCTCAGCCGCGACCGAAGACCGTCAGCTGGTTCTCCGCGTGCCTGATGCGCTGCTCGAGCTGCCAGCGGTCGGCGTCCGACTCGCCGCGCTCCACACGCTCCAGCTCGGCGCGCGCCTCCTCGAGCTGCTCCTGCGCCCGGGTCTCGTCGATCTCGCGCGCCTCGACGGCGTCGTCGACGAGCGCGAGCGCGCGGTCCTGCTCGACCTTGAAGAACCCCGGGCCGGTCGCGAACTCGAGCACGTCCTCGCTGTCGCGGTCGCGGTAGACGCGGGTGCTGCCGGCGTTCAGCAGCGCGACGAGCGGCGCGTGGCGCGCGAGCACGCCGATCTCGCCGTCCGCGCCGGGGACGATCAGCATCTCGGCCTCGCCCTCGAAGGCAGCGCCCTCGGGCGTGACGAGGGAGACGCTGAACAGGTGCTTCTCGGCCAACGTGCGTCAGACGGCAGCCGCTTCGGGCTCGCGCGCGTCCTCGGGCTCCTCGGGCTCTTCCTCGGCCTTGCAGCGGCCTCGGGCTCGTCGCTCGCGGCCAGCTGCCGCGCCTTCTCGACGGCCTCGTCGATCGTGCCGACCATGTAGAAGGCCTGCTCGGGAAGGTCGTCGTGCTTGCCCTCGATGATCTCCCGGAAGCCCGCGATCGTGTCCTCGAGCTTCACGTAGCGGCCCGGCTGGCCGGTGAACTGCTCGGCCACGAAGTTCGGCTGCGAGAGGAAGCGCTGGATCCGCGCGCGCGCGGCCGACCGTGACCTTGTCCTCGTCGGAGAGCTCGTCGATCCCGAGGATCGCGATGATGTCCTGCAGGTCCTTGTAGCGCTGCAGGATCTCCTGCACGCGGTCGGCGGTCTCGTAGTGCTCGTCGGACACGATCCCCGGCTGAAGAGCGCGCGAGACCGACGTCGAGCGGGTCGATGGCCGGGTAGATCCCCTTCTCGACGATCGGCCGCGAGAGCATCGACCGACGCGTCGAGGTGGGCGAACGTCGTTGGCCGGCGCCGGATCGGTCAGGTCGTCGGCCGGCACGTAGATCGCCTGGATCGACGTGACCGAGCCCGTCTGCGTCGAGGTGATCCGCTCCTGGAGCTGGCCCATCTCGGTCGCCGAGCGTCGGCTGGTAGCCGACCGCGCTCGGCATGCGGCCGAGCAGCGCCGAGACCTCCGAGCCTGCCTGGACGAAGCGGAAGATGTTGTCGATGAAGAGCAGCACGTCCTGGCCCTGGTCGCGGAAGTACTCCGCCATCGTCAGCCCGGAGAGGCCGACGCGCAGGCGCGCTCCCGGCGGCTCGTTCATCTGGCCGTAGCACGAGCGCGACGCTTGTCGAGCACGCCGGACTCCTGCATCTCGAGCCAGAGGTCGTTGCCCTCGCGCGTGCGCTCGCCGACGCCCGCAGAAGACCGAGACGCCGCCGTGCTCGCGCGCGATGTTGTGGATCAGCTCCTGGATCAGAACGGTCTTGCCGACCCCGGCGCCGCCGAAGAGGCCGACCTTGCCGCCCTTGACGAACGGGGCGATCAGGTCGATGACCTTCATGCCCGGTCTCGAAGATCTCGATCGTCGGGCTCAGATCCTCGAAATCGGGCGGGTCGCGGTGGATCGACCACCGCTCGTCGGCCTCGACCGCCTTGTCGACGCGGTCGATCGGCTCGCCGAGCACGTTGAAGATCCGGCCCAGTGTGCCGCTCGCCGACGGGGACGCGTGATCGGAGCGCCGGTGTCGACCACGTCGACGCCGCGCGGGATGCCGTCCGTGGAGTCCATCGCCACCGCCCTGACGCGGTCGTCGCCGAGGTGCTGCTGCACCTCTGCGATCAGGTCGATCGCCGGGCGGCCGTCTCGCTCGGGGACGCTGACCCTGAGCGCGGAGTTGATCTCGGGCAGGTTTCCTCCGGTGAAGACAGCGTCGATCACGACGCCCTTGATCTCGATCACCTTGCCGACATTCGAGCCGTTCGATTGATCAGCCATTCGTCTCCTGGAGAGGTTGGTCTGGTGCGCCGCGGACCCGGCACGAGAGCCGTCCGCTCAGCGCGCTGAGTCTATCGAAGCGCAAGCGGGACCGATCGTCCCGCGGCGACCCGCGCCGGTCCGCCTCCATCGCCGCCACCCGGGCGGCATGGTCGAGGCTTCAGACGTAGGAGGTGACGAGTGAAGGAAACACTATGGGAACAGTATCGCCGAGAGCGCCGGCGTTACCGTTCCCGCACAACCGGGCCGCCGCGCAGCGACCGACTCGACGTGTTCCGGAGGTCGGCCGCCGGTGCGACGGTGCGAAGCCTCTGGAGCGCCTCGAGAAGTGCTCAGGTTCATCGTGTCCGGAGCCGTCAGGACGGCAGGCGTAGCGTGGATCTCCTGCGGCGACACGCGGCCGATAGAGCCCGGGTGGATGGCAGAAGCGGCGAGGACGCTGCCGAGCCCGACCGCGGCGACGGCCATAGCCGCGACAGCCGGCGCGAGGCGCAGGCGGACCTGACGGCGGACGCGCCCGATCACGACGCCCTCGAACGGCTCGCGCGGGGCAGCCCGCAGCGTGCCGGTCAGGCCGCCGATCGCGCCCCGGAACTCACTGCACGAGGCGCAGCCGGCGAGGTGGTCGTCGAGCAGCGCGCGCTCGAACGTCGAGATCTCGTCGTCGAGATCAGCGGATGCCCATTGGCGCGCGCGCTCACATTCTCCGTGCATGTTCCTCACAGTACCTCTGACGGCGGAGGTATCGAGAAGTTAGTCACGGGATCAGAGCAGCGAATGGCGGGTGTCGATCAGGAGCCCGATCACGACGAGCACGAGGCCCGAGCAGGACGAAGAAGGCCGAGTTGTTGATCGCCTCGTTCTGCTCGACCAGCGTTGCCCAGCGAATCCGCCGGTCGCCGAAGACCCCGAGCAGACCGCCGACCGCACTCGTCCCCGAGGCGGCCGACTCCGACTTCACACGGGCAGGCCCGCGGTTTCCGACGAAGAACCCCATGATCATCAGGAAGCAGCCCATCAGGTAGAACCCGAGAGTCAGGCGAGCGGTCGGCCGATGCCCCGGCCAGCGCGCCGATCAGCAGAGAGACCCCGGCCGTCCCGCCGACCACGATCAGAACGAGAACGGCGAGCCGACGAAACGCTGTCAGTGCCATCCGGGGTTGCTACGCCGGGAGAGGCTGCTCCGGCTCGGCAGCGACCGACTTCGCCGCCCCCCGCCGCATCTCGTCGGCGTTCATCGGCCACCGCTCGAGCGGGTAGTGGCACGCTGCCACATGGTCTTCGCCGAACGACCTGTACGGCGGATCCTCGACGTCGCAATGCCCCTCGACGAAACGCGGGCAGCGCGGGTGGAAGTGGCACCCGCTCGGCGGGTTCACCGGGCTTGGCACGTCGCCCTCGAGCACGATCGCCTGGCGCTTGCGGCCGAGCTCGGGATTCGCGATCGGAACGGCCGAGAGCAGGGCCCCCGTGTAGGGATGCTTCGGCTCCTTGTAGAGGACTTCCCGGTCGGCCACCTCGGCCACCTTGCCCAGGTACATGACCATCACGCGGTCGGAGATGTGCCGGACGACGTTGAGATCGTGCGCGATGAAGATGTACGTGAGCCCGAAGTCGTCCTGCAGGTCCTTGAGCAGGTTGAGGATCTGCGCCTGGACCGAGACGTCGAGCGCCGACACCGGCTCGTCGCAGACGATCAGCTTCGGGTTGACGGCGAGCGCCCGGGCGACGCCGATGCGCTGCCGCTGGCCCCCGGAGAACTCGTGCGGGAAGCGGTTGTAGTGCTCGGGGTTGAGCCCCACTACCTCGAGCAGCTCCTGCACGCGCGTCTTGATCTCGCCCGACGAACCGAGGCCGTGCACCTCGAGCGGCTCGCCGATGATGAAGCCCACACGCTTGCGCGGGTTCAGCGAGGCGTACGGGTCCTGGAAGATCATGGTCATCTCGCGCCTGATCGGGCGCATGGCGCCGCGAGTGAGCTTCGTGATGTCCCGTCCGTCGAAGGTGATTTGGCCCTCGGTCGTCTCGAGCAGCTTCACGATGCAGCGTGCGAGCGTTGACTTGCCGCAGCCCGACTCTCCGACGATGCCGAGCGTCTCACCGGGCTTCACGCTGAAGGAGACGCCGTCCACCGCCTGAACGGAGGCGACCTCTTTCTGGAAGATGATCCCGCGCGTGATCGGGAAGTACTTCTTGACGCCCTCGACGACGAGCAGATCGTTGCTGTCGACGACGGTCTCGGCCGTCTCCATCTAGCCGGTCTCCGCCATCATCAGCTTGAGCAGCTTCGACGCCTCGCGCTCCTTGGTCTCGGGGTCGAGATGACAGGCCTGGAGATGTTCCGCGTCTTGCGGCGTCGCAACGAGGTCGGGGGACTTCGTCTTGCAGACCTCCATGACGTGCGGACACCGCGGGTGGAAACGGCAGCCCTCCGGCGGGCGGAGAAGCGAGGGCGGTTGCCCCGGAATCTGCGTCAGCCGCTCGACGTCCGCGCCGAGTCGGGGAAGCGAGCCCATCAACCCCCACGTATACGGATGCTGAGGGCGGTTGAACAGCGTGTCCACGTTCGCCTGCTCGACGACCTTTGCGGCGTACATGACGACGACGTCGTCGGCGGTCTCCGCGACCACGCCCAGGTCGTGCGTGATCATGATGATCGCGCTGCCGAACTCCTCCTGCAGGCGCTTCATCAGCTGGAGGATCTGAGCCTGCGTCGTCACGTCCAGAGCCGTCGTCGGCTCGTCTGCGATCAGGAGATCGGGATCGTTGATCAGGGCCATCGCGATCATCACGCGCTGGCGCATGCCGCCTGAGAACTGGTGCGGATAGTCGTCGATCCGGTTCTCGGCCTTCGGAATCCCGACCGCTTTCAGCAGCTCGAGCGACCGTGCTCGGGCGATGCGCGTCGAGACGTCCCGGTGGAGCTGGACCGCCTCGATGAGCTGCTTCCCGATCGAGTGCACCGGGTTGAGCGAGGTCATCGGGTCCTGGAAGATCATCGACGATCTCGTCGCCTCGGATGGCGCGGAGCTCGCTTGGCTTCGCCTTCAGCAGGTCCTTGCCCTTCCAGAGAGCCTCGCCGCTCGAGACCGTGACCTTCTTCGGGTTCAGCCCCATGATCGTCATGCACGTGACGCTCTTGCCGCAGCCCGACTCGCCCACGATCCCGAGGGTCTGCCCTTTTTCGACCGAGAACGAGACGCCGTCGACCGCCCCGACGATGCCGTCTTCTGTCTGGAAGGACGTCCGAAGGTCCTTGACTTCGAGCAGAGCCACAGGTGTCTCTAGGTTAGCCGGATCCGGGGGTCGATCCAGGCGTAGAGGATGTCGACGATCAGGTTGAAGAAGAGGATCGCCATCGTCGCGAACACGACGACCGCCTCGACCGTGGCGAGGTCCTGCGTTCTGGATCCCGATCAGCGCGTCCTGCCCAAGCCCGGGAAGCTGGTAGACGGTCTCGGTGAAGATCGCGCCGCCGAGGGCGACCCCGATGTCCATCCCGAGCATCGTCACGACCGGCAGGAGCGCGTTCCGGAGCACGTGCGAGACGAGGACCCGCTGTTCCGGCGCGCCCTTGGCCCGAGCGGTGCGCACGTAGTCCTCGTTCATCGTCTCCATCACGTTGGCCCTGATCATCCGGACGTAGAGCGCCGCGAACAGGATCGCGAACGTAAACCACGGCAAAATCATGTGGTAGAACCACTGCCAGGGCCCGCCCGGAAGCCCGGAGTCAGACGGCGCGCCGAAGAAGTTCGCGTAGTTGGCGATCGGCGTCCAGCCGAGCTTGACGCCGAAGACGTACTCGAAGATCAGCCCGATCCAGACCGGGTGCGCGGACACGCCGATCAGGACGAACACCATTGCGGTTCGATCTAAGAGCGAGCGTGGCCTCAGGGCGGAGAGGATGCCGACCGAGAGGCCGATGATCATCCAGAGGACGGCGCCGCCGAAGACGAGCGACGCTGTCACCTTGGCCGCGTCGGCGATCGTCTTGTTGAGGTCCTGGCTCGTCGCGTACGAATAGCCGAGCGACTGATGCACGACCAGGCGGTTGAGGAAGCGGTAGTACTGGACGACGACCGGCTTGTTGAGCCCGAGCTTCGCCTGCACCTCTACCAGGCATGCCCGCTTCGCTGTCTCGCCGCCGCAGACGGCACGCGCCGGATCGTTCGGCGCGATGTAGAAGATCACGAACGTGACGAACGTGATGATGAGGAAGAGCAGCAGCGCCCACAGAATGCGCCTGACTAGATATCGGAACATTTGCCTCGGCTCCTCGGTTCGGGGCTAGCGCGCCTTCGGGGATCCTATCTCAGTCGCTTCGCTTGAAAAAGCAAGTGAGGCGCCGGCCGGAGCCGGCGCCTCACGTTGGTGCTTGGCTCGATTCGAGCCTCCTACTTCAGTGCCAGAGCAGGAATGCTCCAGTCCTGATAGATGCCCTGGTAGACCAGGCCCTTCGGATTGATGCGGTTCGAGAAGAAGTAGCGGTTGTTGTATGTCCGCTCAGCCGCAACCGGCGCAACCTGGTTCATGATATCCAGGTCGAGCTGGCCGTAGACCTTGAGGCGCTTCGGCCCGACGAGCCTGGCCGCTGCCTCCAGCTTCTTGTTCCACTTCGGGACGTTCATGTACGAGTAGTTGTTGTTGTTGTCAGCTGCGATGGCCCCGCCGTACAGGAGGATGTTGAGCCAGTCGTACGGGTCCGGGTAGTCCGAGCACCAGCCCATCGAGACGCCCATGTCGAGGTTGGTGCCCCTGGTGCCCATCGCTGTGTAGAGACTGGCACCCGAGAAGGGCAGCATGTTGATCTTGCTCGACTGGAAGCCCAGGTTGATCAGGTCCTGCTTGACGATCTGAGCCTGGGCCGGGTTGATCGTTCCGGACGAGCGGTAGCCGACGTTGATGTCGCCGGACTTGAAGTGACCCTTGGCAAGTTTCTTCGCCGTGGTCAGGTTCTTCTTGTACAGCTTGACCGCTCTCCAGCCGGGCACGCCCGGCTGCATGATGTGCGTCCACGTGCCTCCGGCGTACGGGCCTGCCACGCCTACGTAGGCGGCGCGGGAGACTGCGTAGTTGATCGCCCTGCGGAGGTTCGTGTTGCCGCTGAACAGCGATCGAGACATGTTCATCGGCAGGTAGCCGGTGCAGTTGATCGGCTTCGCCCAGAACCGCGTCTTGTTGACGCCGTACTGCTGGGCGACTTCCGAGACGTTCGCAGCCGGAACGGCGACCTCGTCGAGCTGGTTCGCCTTCGCCTGGTTGAACGCCGTCTGCTCGTTCAGGTTCCACTGCACGTCGAGGCCCTTGAGGTTGTGCGGCCGTGTGCGGCCCGGGCCCTTCTTGTAGTAGGGGTTCTTCCTGACCGAGGTCAGCTGGTTGACGATGTTGCGCGTGAACGTGTACGGGCCTGCCGAGGGCAGGTCCTTCGCGCTGTTGACGGTGTCTACCGTCTTGGTCAGCGGAATCGACGTCGAGGTCGCCTGGAAGAACGGCATCGTGATCTTCGACATGAAGGTGCCGTCCGCCTTGGTCAGGCGAATGGTCAGCTTGTTGCCCTTGACCGTAACGCCGCTGACGCTGTTGTTGGTGCCTGCCTGGGTGGCCAGCGCGCCGACGATGTTGGTGCCGTTCGGGTCGGTGATGAACGGCGCGCCGGGCGAAGCGAGGTCGTGATTCGCTACGCGGTTGATCGCGTACTTGAAGTTCGCCGCCGTGACGGGCTTGCCGTTGCTGAACTTGAAGCCCTTCCGGAGGTAGAAGGTATAGACGTTGCCCTTCTTGTTGACCGTGAACTTCGACGCCACTTCAGGGACGAGCTTTGCGCCCGCCGGGCCCGGCTTGTCCGGGTAGTTGTAGAGCTTCGCTGCGGTCGCGTATTCGAGCCACCACGCCGTCGTGACGTAAGCGACTTGCGGGTCGACCTGGGTGGAGTTCCCGACCGTCCCGTATGACCAGATCCCGCCCTGCTTGAGTGCCTTGACCGTTGTTGCCTGCACTCGCAAGACCGGCCGCGACCAGAAGGCTTGCCCCAGCCGCGAGCATCGCGACCGAGAGCCAGAGCCGTCTGTGCATGTCTCTCCTTTCCGTGAATTCTTCGAGCCGAGGGCTGCCCGGCTCGGGACGGGCGCCTGCCCCGTCCACACGCTTGAGACGTGGAAGTACCGGTTTGGTTAGTGACGCCGCGGCGGGGCCTAATGCTGGCTCGAGCGGGGGTCGAACGCGTCGCGGAGGCCGTCGCCGAGCAGGTTGAAGGCGAGCGTCGTCAGCAGCACCGCCAGGCCGGGCCAAAGCATCAGCAAGGGCCGCGCGAGTAGAAATCGGGCGCGTCGGAGAGCAGCTTGCCCCAGCTCGCGTCGCAACTTGATCCCGAGGCCGAGGAAGGAAAGCCCGGCCTCGAAGAGCACGTAGCCGGCCACGATCAGCGTCGAGTAGACGAGGATCGGCGCGACCAGGTGGGGCAGTACGTGCGAACGGATGATGCGCGCGTCGCTCGCGCCGATCATCCGCGCCGCCTCGACGTACTCCTTCTCGCGGATCGACAGAACCTGGGCACGCATGATGCGCGCCGGATAGAACCAGCCGAACACGACGAAGATCATGGCGAGCGTGATCACGCCCTCGGCGAAGGTACCGCGGAACGTGATCTTGTCGAGCCGGTCGCCGACCGTCGCCGCGAGCGCGATCACGAACAGCAGCACCGGGAACGCCATCGTGATCTCGGTGACCCGGGAGATGGTCGTGTCCGCCCAGCCACGGTAGTAGCCGGCGATCGAGCCGAGGAGGACCCCGATGATCATCACCCCGATCGTCGAGAAGATCGCCACCTCGAGCGAGACCTGCGCGCCGTACAGCAGGCGCAGGAACTCGTCCTGCCCGAGCCTGTTGGCGGCCCCGAGGGGAAGAGGTCGTCCTTGCCCGTGTCGGGTGCGGACCGTCGTCGAGACGTGCGCCACGGGCCCGACGGGAGCAGCCGCTGCTTCTGCCCGCAGCCGTCGAGCGAAGCTGGTCGTTCGGCCCGTGGCCGAGGAACTGCGCCGCGATCGGCGAGCCGCCGAACGCGACCGCGACCAGCAGGATGACGAAGACCCCGCTCGCGACCGCGACCCTGTCTCGCCTGAAGCGGATCCAGACGAGCTCCCAGTAGCCGCGGGCGCGCACCGCCTCGACTCGCTCGCCGAGCTGGCCGCCGGTCTCGGCCGCGATCAGCAGCGCCAAGGCCGGCGATCCCGGCGCCGGCGATGATCTCCTTTTCCTGTTGGCCCGGCGAGATGGTTTTGCCATCGAAGCCTGTCCGAGGCTCGGTCTGCAGACTATAGACGAGCGCTTCGTAGCAATGAGTTTGTGCGCCGCGTCTACGCCGGTGAGGGCGTCGGCGCCGGCGACTACCTCGAGGATCTCCTGCGTGATCTCGGCCTGGCGGGCCCGGTTCAGGTCGAGCGTCAGGCTGTCGATCAGCTCGGCGGCGTTCTTCGAGGCGTTCCGCATCGCGGTCATGCGCGCGCCGTGCTCGGAGGCGGCCGACTCGAGCAGCGCCCGGTAGACCTCGGTCTCGAGGTAGACCGGCAGGAGCCGCTCGAGGATCTGCTCCGGCTCGGGCTCGTAGATGAAGTCGCCGAGCAGCGCCTGGAGTCGCTCCTCCTCTTCCTCCTCGCGCGCGAGGACCTCGTGGAGATCGGCAGGACCTGCTGCTCGGTCACCCGCTGGACGAGCGGCGAGACGTAGTGGTTGTAGACGAGCGACCGCGCGGTCGATCTCCTCGCTCGGCGTAGAGCTCGGCGAGCCGGTGCGCGACCGCCTGCGCGTCCGCGTAGGCGGGCCGGTCGGTGAAGCCGGTCCAGGCCTGGTCGAGCTCGTAGCGGCGGAACTGCAGCGTCGAGCGGCCCTTGCGGCCGACGACGAGCCAGCGCACCTCCTGGCCCTCGGCGCGGAGGCTGCGCTCGAGCGCGAACGCGCGCCGCAGGATCTGGCCGTTGAACGCGCCGGCCAGCCCGCGGTCGCCGGTGAGCGGCGACGATCGCGACGCGGCGCGGCTCGCGCTGCTGCAGGAGCGTGAGGCCGCGCAGCGACGCAGCCGCCCGCGCCGTGCCGGCCGTCAGCTCCTGCATCCGGTCGGCGTAGTCGCGCAGCTGCGACGATCCGCTCCTCGGCGCGGCGCAGGCGCGCGCCGGCGACGAGCTCCATCGCCTTGGTGATCTTGCGCGTGTTGCGGACCGAGCGGATCCGCCGCTTGATGTCCTGGAGAGTGGCCATCTACGCCGACCAGCGCCGCCTCTTCCTTGACCGCGAAGCCCTGCCTGAACTTCTCGATCTGCGCGTCCAGGCGCTGCGGTCACCTCGTCGCTCAGGTCGCCGGTCTCGCGGATCTCCTTGTAGACCGACTCCTCGGCGCGCAGGAACTCGCGCAGCTCCTCCTGGAAGCGCGAGACCTGCGCCGTCGGGATCTCGTCGAGGTCGCCGTTGATCCCCGCGTAGAGCGCGACGACCTGCTCCTCCATCGGCCACGGGTCGTACTGCGGCTGGTTCAGCGTCGCGACCATCCGCTCGCCGCGCGCGAGCGTCCGCTGCGTCGCCTGGTCGAGCTCGGAGCCGAACTGCGCGAACGCCTCGAGCTCGCGGTACTGGGAGAGGTCGAGGCGCAGGCGGCCGGCGACCTTCTTCATCGCCTTCGTCTGCGCGCTCGAGCCCACGCGCGAGACCGAGCGGCCGACGTCGACCGCGGGCCGCACGCCGGAGAAGAAGAGGTCGGACTCGAGGAAGATCTGCCCGTCCGTGATCGAGATCACGTTCGTCGGGATGTAGGCCGCGATGTCGCCGGCCTGGGTCTCGATCAGCGGCAGCGCCGTCAGCGAGCCGCCGCCGAGCTCGTCCGAGAGCTTGCAGGCGCGCTCGAGCAGCCGCGAGTGCAGGTAGAAGACGTCGCCCGGGAACGCCTCGCGGCCGGGCGGGCGGCGCAGCAGGAGCGACATCTGGCGGTAGGCGTCCGCGTGCTTCGAGAGGTCGTCGTACATGCACGAGCGCGTGCCCGCCGTTGAACATGATGTGCTCGCCCATCGCGCAGCCCGCGAACGGCGCCATCCACTTGATCGGCGCCGCCTCGGAGGCGCCGGCGCTGACGATGATCGTGTAGTCCATCGCGCCGGCGTCCTTGAGCCGCTCGTAGACCTGGGCGACCGTCGAGGCCTTCTGGCCGATCGCGACGTAGATGCAGACCACGTCCTGGTCGTGCTGGTTGAGGATCGTGTCGACGAGGATCGCGGTCTTGCCGGTCGAGCGGTCGCCGATGATCAGCTCGCGCTGGCCGCGCCCGACGTTCGTCATCGAGTCGATCGCCTTGATGCCCGTCTGCAGCGGCTCCTTCACCGGCTGGCGGTCGACGACTCCCGGCGCCTTGAACTCGAGCGGGCGCGTCTCCTCGGTCTTGATCGGCCCGGCGCCGTCGAGCGGCCGTCCGAGCGGGTCGACGACCCGGCCGAGCAGCGCGTCGCCGACGGGGACGCTGGCGACGCGGCCCGTGCCGCTTGACCGGCTCGCCCTCCTTCACGTGCTCCCACTCGCCGAACAGCGCCGCGCCGACGTTGTCCTCCTCGAGGTTGAACGCCAGCCCGACGACCCCGTGCTCGAGCTCGAGCATCTCGAGGGCGACGGCGTTCTCGAGCCCGTAGACGCGGGCGATCCCGTCGCCGACCTGCAGGACGGTGCCGACCTCGGCGAGGTCGGTCTCGACGTCGTACTCCTCGATCCGCTGCTTCAGGATCGCGGTGATCTCTTCGGGGCGAAGCTTCACTGAGTCTCCTTCGGTTCGCGGTCTGACGGTTCCATCGAATCTGCTAGGCGGCGGCCAGCTCGCGCCGGAGCCGCTCGAGGCGCCCGCGCACGCTCGCGTCGAGCCGGTAGCGAGCCGACCTGCATCACGATCCCGCCGATCAGGTCCGGGTCGACGCTGCGCGTCGCCTCGACCTTGCGGCCCGAGGCCTCCTCGATCTGCTCGAGCAGCTTCCGCGCCTCGGCATCCGAGAGCTCGACGGCGGTCGTGAGCTCGACGTGGACGTTCCCTCGTGCTCGGCGACCAGCCGCTCGAACTCGCGGGCGATCTCCTCGAGCAGGCCGCTGCGGCCCTTGTCGGCGAGCAGGCAGCACGAAATTGCGCACGAGCTCGTCGCCGCCCTGCGAGCAGGTCCTCCAGCGCGGCGGTCTTCGCGCGCGGGTCGAGCTGCGGGTTGCGCAACAGCTCGCGCAGCTCGGGCACGTCGGCCGCGGCCTGGCGCTCGGCGAGCTGCGCTCGAGCCGGCCGCGTCCGTGCGCGCGAAGAGCGCCTCGCGTAGACGCAGTCGACGACGCCCTAGCGTCCTTCTCGCGACCGTCGCATCGACCAGTCATTAGACGGCGCCGCGCATAGCACGCGCGTCCTGAGTCGGCATCGCAAGCGAGCCTCATCAGTTGCGCGACGACTCCAGGGCGGAGAAGTCGAGCTCGCCGACGGCCTCCTCGATCAGGCGGCGATGGTCGGCGTCGTCGAGCGACTTGCCGGTGACCTTCGACGCGGCGATCAGGCTCAGGTCGGCGACCTCCGTGCGGATCAGGTCGAGCGCGCGGCGCGTCTCGGCCTCGATCTGCTTCTTGGTGTCGTCCAGGCGGCGCTGCCGCTCGGTCTCGGTCTCGTCGCGCATGCGCCGCTCGGTCGCCTCTCCGACCCTGCGGGCCTCGGCGAGGATCTCCTCGGCCTCGCCCTTCGCCTGGCCGATCAGCTGCCGGTGCTGCTCGAGGAGCTCGTGCGCCTCGTCTCGTGCGCGGTCGGCTTCCTCGAGCGACTGCCGGATCCGCTCGCGCCGCTCGTCGATCGCCTGCTGGATCGGCGCGAACGCGTACCGCTTCAGCACGAACAGGCATGATCAGGAAGCAGACGATCGTCCAGATCATCAGCCCCGGCGTGACCTGGATGAGCGGGTTCGCGGCGAGCGGCATCAGACGAGGACGTAGGCGAGGATCGAGCCGAGCAGGCCGTAGAACACGACCGCCTCGGTGAGGGCGAAGCCGAGCCACTGGATGCCCTGGAGCTCGCCGCGGAGCTCGGGCTGGCGGGCCACGGACTGGATCATCGAGCCGAAGATGTTTCCGATGCCGACGCCGGCGCCGAGGGCGCCGAGACCGACGCCGAGCGCGAGGCCGATCGCCTTGCCGGCCTTGGTGACGTCGCCGGATGCGGCGAGAACGTGCGACGAGAACTGATCGGCTGCGAAGCTGCAGCCTTTCACGGTCGGCATCCCTCCTTAGTGCTCCGGCTCGATCGCCGAGCCGATGTAGATGGCGGACAGGGCGGCGAAGATGAAGGCCTGGATCGAGACCACGATCACGACCTCGAAGACGTAGAACACGGCCGCGATCGGGATCACGAACACGGCCAGGATCACGGACTGCAGGATGAACAGCAGGCCGATGAAGGTCAGGATCAGGATGTGGCCCGCGAGCATGTTCGCGAAGAGGCGGACGCTCAGCGAGATGAGCCGCATGAACTGGCTGATGATCTCGAGCGGCACGATCAGGAACAGCAGCCCCTTCGGCGCTTCCGGGATCCAGCTCTTGAAGTAGCGCTTCGGCCCGTTCCAGCGGATGCCCTCGACGTGCGTGAAGACGAAGGTCAGCAGCGCGAGCGCGAGCGTCACCGAGAGCGACGACGTGGCCGCGTAGATCCCCCAGACCGGGATCCCGTGCCAGGTCTCGCCGGTCAGCGGCAGCGGGATGAAGCCGAGGACGTTCACGACCCAGATGAAGAGGAGCAGCGTGGCGCAGTACGGGAACCAGCGGCCGATCGCCTTCGACGGCAGCCCCTGCTCGGCGATCTGCACCTGCGCGACCTCGTAGATCTGCTCGCCGACCGTGTGGCGCCGGTTGATGACGCGGCCGCGCATGAGGACGAGGCCGAGCAGGATCGTGAGCGCCGTCCCGATCATCAGGTAGACGACGGCCTTCGTGATCGAGAGGTTCAGCGGGCCGAGGTGGATCGGGACCCACTCGTGCTGCTCGAACTCGGTCGTCGGGTCGAACTCTCCGCGCGCGAACGCGGGTGCGGGGAGCGCCAGCGCGAGAAGGCAGGCGGAGAACAGCAGCCTCTTCACGCGGTCGGCTCCTGGTTGTAGTAGCCGAGCAGCGAGAGCCCGAACTCCGTCGTGTAGGCGAGGCCGTAAACGAGCGCGGCGGCCAGCCCGGCCTCGCGGTCGGAGGACGCGACGGCCAGGAGCACGGCCAGCACCGCCAGCAACTTGATCATCATCCCGAAGGCGAACACGCCTGACCCTGCGACGTTATCCGGCGACGGCTTCAGGCGTCCGAGGAGCAGACCGAACGCCTGGACGCCGACCCACAGGACCGCGGCGATCGCCCAGCCCTTCAGCGACCAGCCTGCGATGAGGAAGACCGGCAAGGCGAGCGCGATCACGAGCCCGCCGCCGAGCGTCGCGGTCCAGCCCCGCGGCTCGGGACGCGGTTCGCCGAGGATGCCGATGCGCGTCACATCGCGTCCCGGTAGCGCCGGTAGACGGCGAAGACGCCGAGCGGAATGCCGACGAACGCGCCGCGCGAGGATCCCGAGCCCGACCGAGCCTGCCGCCCAGCCGATGAGCGCGCCGACCGCGATGCAAGTCGACGGTCACGCCCCCGAGGAGCGCGCCGGCGCCGGCCGGCTCGAACGACGCGCGTGGGCTGGGCTCCATCGGGGCGAGCATACCAAACGGGAGGGCGAGTTTGTAACAGCGCAAAGCGGCTCAGTTGCAGCGTTTTAACCCGACTTTGTTCACGTCGGACGCTAGGCAGTGCGGCGCTCGGCGGCCGCGCGAGACTCCTGGTCGCGTCGGCGGATGCGCGGGTTCGCGAGCTTCACGATCTCGAGCAAGTACACCATGTAGATCGAAGCCGCAACGGCGATCGCTCCGATCAGGCCGACCGCGATCGTCGGCCCGACCTGCCAGTCCCCGTGCGCGTGCGGGTGGATGAACCGCGTCGCGAGCGCGGCGCCCGCGAGGATCGCGCACCAGGCCCACATCGTCAGCGCCGCGCGCCGCTGCGAGAAGCCGATCCGGAGGAAGCGATGGTGCAGGTGCTGACGGTCGGGCGCGTAGACCGGCTCTCCGTACTTGAGGCGCTTCGCGACGACGAACGAGGTGTCGATGATCGGCACCGCGAGCACGAGCAGCGGCAGGAGCAGAGTCGCCACGGCCGCCGTCTTCAAGAGGCCCTGGACGGCAAGCGCCCCGAGCGTGAAGCCCAGCAGCAGCGCTCCCGAGTCGCCCATGAAGATCCGGGCCGGATAGAAGTTGTGGCGCAGGAAGCCGAGGCAGGCGCCGAACACGATCGCCGCGAGGATCGCCGTCTCGGGCTTCCCGAGCGAGAGCGCGATCACGCAGAACGTGAAGCCCGAGATCCCGCAGACGCCCGCGGCCAGCCCGTCGAGGCCGTCGAGGAAGTTGACCATGTTCATGATCGCGACGATCCAGATCACGGTCAGCGGGATCCCCACCCACTCGGGGAGCGCGTGCACGCCGAGGATCGGGAACGTGAAGCGGTGGACCCAGATGCCGAAGGCGGTCGGGATCGCGGCGGCGACGATCTGCCCGCCGAGCTTCTCCCACCAGACCAGGCCGCGGAAGTCGTCGATCGCCCCGACCGTCGTCGCGACCGCCATCCCGAGCAGGAGCCCCTTCGTCTCCTGGCTCAGCGGCAGGAACGCGAGCGCCGGCACGAAGACCCCGAAGAAGAGCGCGAGCCCGCCGAGCCGCGGCACCGTGCGCCGGTTCAGCCGCCTCGCGCCCGGCCGGTCGACGACGCCGAGAAGCCGCGCCATCCCGCCCACCGCGGGCGTCAGCAGGATCACGATCACGAGCGCGAGGACCGCGCCGTAGATGACCTCGGGGTGGTCTTCGAGCGTCGCCCACATGGACTACTTGGTCCCGTAGAGCCGGTCGCCCGCGTCGCCGAGGCCGGGGACGATGTAGCCCCGCTCGTTCAGGCCGCGGTCGACGGCGGCGGTCACGATGTGCACGTCGGGGTGTTCGCTCCGGAGGTGCTCGATCCCTTCGGGCGCGGCCACGAGGCAGACGAGGGTGACCGACCTCGCGCCCGCCTCCTTCACCGCGGTGACGGCCGCTGCGCTCGAGCGGCCGGTCGCGAGCATCGGGTCGAGCACGATCGTGTCGCGCTCGCCGTCGCCGAACTCGGGCAGCTTGACGTAGTACTCGACCGGCTGGAGCGTCTCCTCGTCGCGGTAGAGGCCGATGAACCCGACCCGGGCGCTCGAGACGAGCGAGAGCACGCCGTCGAGCATCCCGAGCCCCGCGCGCAGGACCGGGCAGACGGCGACCTTCTTGCCGGCGATCCGCTCGACGCTCGTGCGCTCGAGCGGCGTGTCGACTTCGTCGGTCTCGGTCGGGAGACCCTTCGTCGCCTCGTAGGTGAGCAGCAGCGTCACCTCGTTCGCGAGCTTGCGGAAGTGGACCGTGGGCGTGTCCCTGTCGCGCAGGTACGAGAGCTTGTGCTGGACGAGCGGGTGCGTGACCACGGTGACGCCGCCGCCGAGGGCCTCCGTGTTCATCTCACGTCACGTAGGTCGTGAAGCCGCGGAAGCCCGGGTAGAGCGGCCGCTGCTCGCAGAGCGCCTCGGTCCGCGCCGCGAGCGCGGAGACGTCGGCGCCCTCGCGGAGCGCTTCCACGATGATCCGGCCGATCTCGCGGAAGTCTTCCTCGTCGAAGCCGCGCATCGTCGCCGCGGGGGTTCCGATCCGGATCCCGGACGCGATCGTCGGCGGACGCTCGTCGAAGGGAACCGTGTTCCGGTTTACGGTGAGCTTCACCCTCGCGAGACGTTCCTCGGCGTCCTTGCCCGTCCACTCGGTGGCGCGGAGGTCGACCTGGAGGAGGTGCGTGTCGGTGCCGCCGGTGAGGACGTCGAGCCCGCCCTCCTGGAGCGTCTCGGCGAGCGTGTCCGCGTTCGCGCGGACGTGACCCTGGTAGTCGCGGAAGGCCTCGGTGCCTGCGATCCGGAAGCAGGTCGCCTTGGCCGCGATCGTGTGCAGAAGCGGTCCGCCCTGCATTCCCGGGAAGACGGCGCGGTCGACGTCGCGCGCGTGCTCCTCGCGACAGAGGATGAAGCCCGACCGCGGGCCTGCGAGGGTCTTGTGCGTCGTCGAGGTCACGAAGTCGCAGTGCGGGACCGGGTTCGGGTGCAGCCCGGCCGCGACGAGCCCGGCGAAGTGGGCCATGTCGCAGAGGAGCAGCGCGTCGACGTCGTCGGCGATCTCGCGGAAGCGGTCCGCCTCGACCGTGCGCGGGTAAGCGGACCCGCCGCACACGATCAGCCTCGGCCGGTGCTGCCGTGCAAGCGCGAGCACCTCGTCGTAGTCGACGACGTTCGTCTCCCGGCTGACGCCGTAGTGCGCGATCGTGTAGAGCCGTCCCGAGAAGTTGACCTTGAGCCCGTGCGTCAGGTGGCCGCCGTGCTCGAGCTCGAGCGAGAGGATCGTGTCCCCCGGCTCGAGAACCGCCATGTAGACGGCCATGTTCGTCTGCGCGCCCGCATGGGGCTGGACGTTGGCGTGCTCGGCGCCGAACAGCTCCTTCGCGCGGTCGATCGCCGTCTGCTCGATCTCGTCCACGACCTCGCAGCCGCCGTAGTAGCGCTTGCCCGGATAGCCCTCCGCGTACTTGTTCGTGGGGACCGAGCCGACGGCCTCGAGGATCGACGGCCAGGTGAAGTTCTCGGAGGCGATCAGCTCGACCTGGCCGCGCTGGCGCTCGAGCTCGCGGCCGAGCAGCTCGGCGATCGCCGGGTCGACGTCGGCGAGCCCCGCGGTGCGGAGGTGGTGGACAGTCTCCTGCGCGATCGCCACGGATCTGGATGCTACTCGCGCGTCCTGCTGGTCGCGGCGAGGGCGCGCTCGATCGCCTCGGCTGCGGGAACGGCGCCTTCGCGGAGGACGCGCGGCTCGCGGCCGGTCAGGTCGAGCACGGTCGACGGCGTGCCCGGGAGCTCGCCGCCGTCGACGAGCGCGCCGCATCGGGACCGGATCTCCTCGGGGACCTCGTCGAGGCGGCGGGGATCGCGTCCGCCCGCGAGGTTGGCGCTCGTCGCCAGCACGGCTTCGACCCGGTCGAGCACTTCGGCGGCCGGCCCGTCGAGGACGGGCACGCGGACGCCGATCGTGTCCGGCCGCTCGCCGGCGAGCCACGGGAAGCGGGTGGCCGGGTTCGGCACGACCAGCGTGAACGGCCCGGGCAGCAGCGCTCGCAGCTGGCTCTCGACGGGTCCGCGCAGCTCCGGCAGGCGCTCGAGCAGCGCCTCGACGTCACGCGCGAGGAGCGCGGTCGGCTGGCGGGCCTCCCGGCCCTTGAGCCGGTAGACCTCCTGCGCGGCCGCCTCGTTCTCCGGATCCGCGCACAGGCCGTAGACGGTGTCGGTCGGGAGCACGACCGGCTGCCCGGCCTCGATCGCCGCGACGGCTCGATCGATCACGCGCGCCAGGAACGAGAGCACGGCGTCGCGAAAGGCCTCGGGCCCTTCGACGAAGATGAAGTGGCCGACGCCTGGCAGGACAACTGTCTCGGCGTGAGCAATCCCGTCGGCGATCTCGCGGGCGCACGGCGGCCCGGTGATGAAGTCCTCCTCGCCGGTGATGACGAGCGTGGGCGCGGTGATCTTCGCCAGCTCCGGGCGCATGTCGAACGTCTGGAAGATCTCCCGGTTGAAGAGGAGCAGCGCATCCGCGTTCGGGAGCTCCTCGACTCAGCAGCTCGAGGTAGGCGCGCTCGTCGTCCCCGAAGCGCGCGAAGTAGAACGGGAACTCGCGGAGCCCGAGCTCGCCCAGCTCCTCGTCGCTCTCGAACCGCCCGGCCTGCTCGTCCTCGAGCGCCGCCTTCGCGTCCGCGTACCACGGCTCGTCCGCGCATGCCTCGATAGCCGCCTCCATCGCAGCCTCCTGCTCGGTGGCCCAGCGCGGCAGCGTGCTCGCGAGGATCAGGCGCTCGACCCGGTCGGGGTGCGTGGCCGCGTAGTCCATCGCGACGACGCCGCCGTGCGAGTGGCCCAGCAGGCTCATGCGCTCCAGGCCCAGGTGCTCGCGGAGGTCCTCGAGGTCGGCCGTGTAGTCGGAGACGGCGTAGGCGCGCGGATCGGCGGGCCGCTCGGACGCGCCGGTCCCGCGCGGGTCGAGCAGCACGAGCTCGAGCTCCTGGTCGAGGCCACCGAGATCGGCGAGGTAGAGCCCGGAGAAGCCGGGGCCGCCGCCGTGGCAGACGAGCGTCGGGCCTTCCCCGGTGCGGCGGTACGCGAGCCGCCGGCCGTCGGCTGTCGTCAGCCCGTCCATCGGCCCTCCACCACTCGGTCCCTACCCGCGAGGTCGGGCGTGATCGCAACCGCGTCGTAGCCGAGCCTCTCGAGCGCGTCGCGGATCCGCTCGGCCGCGCCCGCGGCGCTCTCGAGCACGAGCCAGCCGCCCGGCCGGAGAGCCTCGGCGGCCGCCCGCGCGACCGCCTCGGTGGCGCCGTGCGCGACCAGCGCGAGGTGCGGCTCCCAGTCGCGCACCTCGGGCTGCAGCGTCTCCAGCTCCTCCGGCTCGACGTACGGCGGGTTCGAGACGACCAGGTCGAACTGCGCCTCGCCGAGGCCGCTCGTCAGGTCGTGCTCCACCAGCCGGACACGGCCGTTGATGCCGGTCAGGTCGAGGTTCTCGCGCGCGAGCGCGAGCGCGTCGGACGAGACGTCGATCGCGGTCACGCGCGCGCCCTCGTGCTCGTCGGCGATCGCGAGCGCGATCGCGCCCGTCCCGGTGCCGACGTCGAGGACGTCCGGCTCGCTCCGGTCCCGGATGTGCTCGAGCGCGCGCTCGACCACGATCTCGGTCTCCGGTCGCGGGATCAGCGCGCGCCGGTCGGTCCTGAGGGTCAGCCGGCGGAAGCCCCACTCCCCGAGCACGTAGGCGAGCGGCTCGCGCCGCACGCGCCTGACGAGGTTCGCCTCGAACGCGTCTACCTGCTCCTGCGTCATCTCGCGGTCGAGCTCCGCGTAGAGGAGAGCCCGCGCGCAGTCGTCGCAGGCCCGGGCGAGCAGAAGCTCGGCCTCGAGCCGCGCCGACTCGATCCCGGCTTCCGCGAGCCTTGCGCTCGCGGCGGCGAGCGCGCCGCCGATCGTCATGCGGACGCAGTCTCGAAAGCCTGCCGCCGGTCGTCCTCGGCGAGCGCATCAGTGAACTCGTCCAGCTCGCCCTCGAGGATCTTGTCGAGCCTGTGCACCGTGAGATGTACGCGGTGGTCGGTGACCCGGTTCTCCGGGAAGTTGTACGTCCGGATCTTCTCCGCGCGCTGGCCGGAGCCGATCTGCGAGCGCCGAGTCTCAGCCTGCTCGGCCTGCTGGCGCTCCCGCTCGAGCTCGTAGAGGCGGGCGCGGAGAACACGGAGCGCCTTCGTCTTGTTCTGGAGCTGCGACTTCTCGTCCTGCATCGAGACGACGATTCCCGGTCGGCAGGTGCGTCACCCGCACGGCCGAGTCCGTGGTGTTGACGCTCTGCCCACCCGGCCCCGTCGAGCGGTAGACGTCGATCTTGAGCTCGTTCGGGTCGATCTCGACCTCGACCTCCTCGGCCTCGGGCATGGCCGCGACCGTCGACGTCGACGTGTGGATCCGTCCCTGCGACTCGGTCTCCGGGACGCGCTGCACGCGATGAGTGCCGCCCTCCCACTTGAAGACCGAAAACGCGCCGTCGCCCTTGACCGCGAACACGATCTCCTTGAAGCCGCCCGCCTCGTTCGGGCTCACCTCGAGCTGCTCGACGGCGAAGCCGCGCCGCTCCGCGTACCGCGTCAGCATCCGGAAGAGGTCGGCAGCCCAGAGCGCGGCCTCGTCGCCGCCCACGCCCTGGCGAATCTCGACGATCACGTCCTTGCGATCGGCGGGGTCGGACTCGACGAGCGCGAGCTTGAGCTCCTCCTCGACCCCCGCGAGCTGCTCCTCGAGCTCGGGCACCATCTCCCGAAGATCGCCGTCGTCGCGGGCCGCCTCGAGGTCGTCGTGCGACCTCGCGCCACTCCTGCGCCAGCCTGTGCGGCGCCTTCGAGCTCCTTCAGGCGCCGCCCGACCTCCGCCGCCTCGCGGTGGTCGTTGTAGACGGCAGGGTCGCTCGCGCGCTCCTGCGTCTCCGCGTACGAGCGCTCGACCTCCTCGATCAGCTCCTCGATCGCCACCGGCCAAGCGTACCGAGGGGCGGCGCGACTCTTAGGCCATGACCTCGACGCGCGCGGCAGCCTCCGGGCTGTCGTGCGCCTCGAGGGCCAGCACCTCGCGCAGCGCGCGAATCGAGACCTCGAGCTGGTCGAGCGTCGGCTCGCGGGTCGTCAGGCGCTGGAGCCAGAGGCCCGGCGCGAGGAACGCCATCAGGACGCGGTTGTCGGTGTGCTTCCCGGCGAAGCGGATCAGCTCATAGGCGATTCCGGCGATCACAGGGAGGAAGGCGATCCGCGTCACGATCAGCCAGTACCACGGCAGCCGGCCGAAGAACGCGAACACGAAGATCGCGATCACCATCACCCAGAGCAGGAACGCGGTTCCGCAACGCGGGTGGATGAGGCTGAAGCGCTGCACCTTCTCGGGCTCGAGCTCCTCGCCCGCCTCGTACGCGTTGATCGCCTTGTGCTCGGCGGCGTGGTACTGGAAGACGCGGCGCAGGTCGGGCAGGAGCGAGATCAGGAAAAGGTAGGCCACGAACACCGTGACCCGGATGCAGCCCTCCACGATCACGAACCAGGTCCCGCTCGAGATCGGGAGCAGGTCGGCGAGCAGCGCAGGACCGACCTTGAAGATCGAGATCGCGAAGCCGATCGCGATCAGGAACGCGAACACGAGCGCTCCCCGCGAGAGCTCGGTCTCCGCCTCCTCGTTCTCGTCGGCCGCCGCGTAGTTCGCGGAGATCGAGAGCGCGCGGAACCCGATCGCGAGCGACTCGCCGAGAGCGATCACGCCGCGCACGACCGGGAGCCGGAAGGCCCAGTGCCGCTTCATGACGGACTCGATCGGGCGGCAGACCTCGGCGATCTGGCCGTTCGGCTTCCGGACCGCGACAGCCCAGTTCGAGGGCCCGCGCATCATCACGCCCTCGAGGACGGCCTGTCCTCCGATGGGGGCGGACACGAGTGCTAGGTCTCTCGGGGAGCGGCGGCCTTCTCGAGGCGGCGCTGGAAGCGCTCGACGCGGCCGCCGGAGTCGACGAGCTTCTGCTTGCCCGTGTAGAACGGATGGCAGGCCGAGCAGATCTCGACGTGCAGCTCGGGCTTCGTCGAGCGGGTCTGGAACTCGTTGCCGCAGGCGCAGCGAACGGTTGCCAGGACGTAATCGGGGTGGATGCCAGTCCTTCATTCTCCAGCCAGGATAGCAACCGCCGTTTCGGCCGCGACGTTGCCCCCCGAGACGACCGCGACCACGGTCTCGCCGGGGCTGAGCGGGACTTTTCCGGCCAGCAGCGCGGCGATCGCGGCCGCACCTGCCGGCTCGGCGGCGAGCTTCGCGGCGCGGTAGCAGAAGCGCATTCCCTCCTTCAGCTCGTCCTCGGTCACGAGCACGACCTCCTCGACGAGCTCGCGGCAGATCGCGAGGCAGTGCTCGCCCGCAAACGGCGGCGAGAGACCGTCCGCGATCGAGTCCGGCTTCACCATGACCGGCTTTCCGGCGGAGAGGGCCTCGTACATCGCCCGCGAGAGCTCGGGCTCGACGCCGACCACGCGCCGGCCCTGCGCCGCGATCGCGATCCCGGAGATGAGGCCGCCGCCGCCGACCGGAACGACGAGCACGTCGGCCTCCGGGACGTCCTCGACGATCTCGAGCCCGACCGTGCCCTGGCCGGCGATCGTCAACGGGTGGTCGAAGGCGTGGACGAGCGTGCGGCCGGTCTCCTCCTGCAGCTCGGCCAGCCGCTCGAACGCCTCGGCCGGGCCATCCGTCTCGAGGTCGACCTCGGCGCCGTAGGCGCGCGTGGCCTCGATCTTCGCCTCGCTCGCGCCGCGCCACATGACGAGGAGCGCGTCGATGCCTTCCGTGCGCGCGCCCCACGCCAGCGCCTGCGCGTGGTTGCCCGCGGAGATCGAGATCACGCCGCGCGCCCGCTGCTCGGGCGAGAGCGCCGCGAGGTTGGTGAGCACGCCGCGCGTCTTGAACGAGCCCGTCTTCTGGAAGAGCTCGGCCTTGAGGTGGACGCGCGCGCCGGTCAGCTCGGAGAGCGTCGCCGAGGTGAGCATCGGCGTCCGGTGCAGCCGCCCGCCGATCGCCTCGCGCGCGGCGAGGACGTCCTCGACGGTCACGTCACCGTGTACTCGGGGCCGGAGCCCCCTTCGGGCGGCGTGAGCCGGCCGCCCTTGGCGGTGATCGCGCCGCACTGGACGCAGTTCGACGCCGTCACCTCCACCCCGCCCTCGACGGCCTCGTACACGTGCGCGGGGCACATGTTCTCCCAGAGCTTCGCGACCTCGGGCGGGACGTCGGTCCGGACGCGGATGTGGTTCGGCGCGTCGTCGCGCGTCTTGTTGCCGCTCAGGAAGACCGACGAGAGCTTGTCGAACGTGAGCTCGCCGTCGGCCGCGGGGTACGCCTTCGCGCGGTCGGTGCTGAACAGCTCCTGGTCGGCGTCGCGCTCGGTCTCCGCGTCGCCCGGCGGGAACACACCGCGGGTCGCCGTCGCCGCGCTCGCCATCGCGCCCCCGAGCCAGAAGCCGCGCCCGAACGCCGGCCGCATGTTCCGGACACGCTTGAGGTCCTCCCAGACGAAGCTCTCGCTGCAGCGACTCGTCGTAGCGAGCGAGGGCGCCCGAGCGCGCCGGGGTCTCCCCGCGCTGCAGCGATGCGAACGCCGCCTCGGCCGCGAGCCGTCCCGACTCGACGGCGTAGTGGATCCCCTTGAGCGCGGGCACGTTCACGAGCCCCGCGCCGTCGCCGCAGATCAGCAGCCCGGGCGCGTGCAGCCGCTTCGGCAGCGAGAGGAAGCCGCCCTCGGGGATCGTCTTCGCGCCCCACGCGATCCGCTCGCCGCCCTCGAGGATCTTCCGCACGAGCGGGTGCGTCTTCAGCTCCTGGAGCAGGTCGTGCACCGAGAGCTCGACGTCGCGGTAGTCGAGGCCGACCACCATCCCGAGCGTGACCATGTCGTCGCCCATCGGGTAGATGAACGAGCCGCCGAACTCCCGGTAGCGCTTGCCGCCGCGCAGCGGCCAGCCCATGGTGTGGATCACGTGGTCGAGCGGCTTCGGGACGCGCCAGACCTCCTTCACGCCGAGCGCCCAGACCTGCGGGTTCTCGCCCTCGAGCCCGAAGCGGTCGAGCGCGACCCCGGTCAGGTGGCCCTGTGTCCCTTCGGCGAGGACGGTGACCCGGGCGAGCACGTCCGAGCCCGGCTCGAAGTTCGACAGCTCCTCCCCGCCCCGGCCACGGCCGCGGTCGCCGGTCTGCACCCCGCGAACGCGCCCGTCGGCGACGAGCAGCTTCGACGCCGCCGTCTCGGGCAGGATCGTCGCGCCGGCCTCCTCGGCCTGCTCGGCGAGCCAGCGTCCGAGCTGCGAGAGCGAGGCGACGTAGTTGCCGCGGTTGCGCATCGTCGGCGGCGGCGGGATCCGCATCGCGCGCTTGGGCGTGAGGAAGTACACCGACTCGTGCTCGACCCGCCCGAAGAACGGCATCGCCTCCGTCCGCACCCGTCCGTCGAAGAGCGTCCGCAGCGAGACCGGGTTCACGACCGCGCCCGAGAGCAGGTGCGACCCGGGCTGCTTGCCCTTCTCGAGCACCGCGACCGGCACGTCGCCGAGCCGCTCGGCCATCTCCGGCGCGTCCTCGAGCAGCTGCCCGAGGCGGATCGCGCACGCGAGCCCCGCCGGTCCTGCGCCGACGATCAGGATCCCGACCTCGATCTCCGGCTCGCCGGGAGCGGCCACGAACTCCGAGGAGTCGAACGGCGGGCTGTAGTCGGACGGTCTCACGCGGCTTTCCGCGCCCGGACGAGCTTGGTCAGCTTCGGGAGGATCTCGTGCAGGTCGCCGACGACGCCGAGGTCGGCGTACTCGAAGATCGGCGCGTTCGGGTCCTTGTTGATCGCGACGATCAGGCCCGAGCCCTGCATGCCGACCTTGTGCTGGATCGCGCCCGAGATCCCGCAGGCGATGTAGAGCTTCGGCGCGACCGTCTTGCCCGTCTGGCCGACCTGTGCCGCGTACGGGTACCAGCCGGCGTCGACGACCGCGCGCGTGGCCGCGACGGCCCCGCCGAGCGCCTTGGCCAGCTCCTCGACGAGCGCGAAGTTCTCCGGGCCGCCGAGGCCGCGCCCGCCCGCGACGATGATGTCCGCGTCCTCGATCGACGGGCCCTCGCTGTCCTCGTGCGCCTGCTCGAGCATCGTCGCCGCGAGCGAGAAGTCCTCGAGCCGGGGCTCGACCTTCACGACCTCGGCGCTGCCGCCGCTCTCGGCCGGCTCGAAGGTGCCCGACCGGATCAGCGCGAGGCGCGGCTCCGAGCTCCACCCGACGTCGACGTAGACCGAGTCGCCGAGGGCGGGCCGCTTGCCGACGAGCTTCCCGTCCTGCTCGACGAGGTCGGTGAGGTCCCAGTTGAGGCCCGCGTCGAGCCGGGCGGCCAGACCCGCGGCCACGTCGGCCGACAGCACGGTCGACGCGAAGACGACGGTGTCGAAGCCGCCGTCCCGGACGAGCGCCGCGAGCACGTCGACGCGAGGCTGGGGCAACGGCGCCTCGAGCCGCGCGTCATCCGCAACGTGGACGCGGGTCGCGCCGTAACGCCCCGCGTCGGCCGCGCAGCCCCTCCACGCCCGAGCCGGTCAGCACCGCCTCGACCTCGCAGCCGAGCGAGGCCGCCTTCGTGAGAACGCCGAGCGAGTCCCTCTGCAGCGCGCCCGCGTGGTCCTCGAGGAACACCAGCGTCTTCACAGAGCTTTCTTCTCCAGCAGGAACTCGAGAATCGTGTCCGCGGCGGTGCCGTCGTCCTCGAGCTTGCGCGTCTCGCCGCGCGGCGGCGGGTCGCCGAGCGCGTAGACCTCTGTCGCCGATCCTGCCTCGCCGACAGCGTCGCCGGAGAGCCCGAGGTCGGCGAGCGAGACGGTCTCCTGCGGCTTCTTCTTCGCGCCCATGATCCCCTTGAGCGACGGGTAGCGCGGCTCGTTGATCGCGTCCGAGACGGCGACCACGGCCGGGAGCGGAGCCTCGATCAGGTCGTAGCCGTACTCCGTCTGCCGCTTGCCGCGGACCTTTCCGTCCTCCCGCGAGAGCTCCGCCACCTGCGAGATCAGCGGCCGGCGCAGCCGGTCGGCGACCGCGGCCCAGAGCACGGCGCCGTCGGAGTCGCTCGCCTGCTGGCCGAAGAGCACGAGGTCAGCCTGCTCGCGCTCGAGCGCGGCCGCCAGGATGCGGCTCGTCGCGACGAGATCCGACCCGGCAGCGCCTTCGTCGCTGACGAGGACGACCCGGTCGGCGCCCATCGCAAGCGCCTTGCGCATCGCCTCGAGCGCGCGCTCCGGGCCGAGCGAGACGATCACGACCTCGCCGTCACCCTCGGCCTCCTTCAGGCGCAGCGCCTCCTCGACCGCGTTCACGTCGAACTGGTTGAGCGCGCCTTCGCCCGAGCGGTCGAGCCGCTTGGTCTCCGGATCGAGGCGCAGGTGAGCGGCCGCATCGGGGACGTACTTGGCGCAGACGGCGATCTTCATGCGGGCGGGATGCTACAAGCGAGGCCTCTGCTAGGGTCCCGCGCTTCGGCCGCCCGTGATTGCCTCCCGGACGACAGCCCGAACGATCCTCGCTCTCGCGCTCGCCATCTTCGTGACCCTCGTGGTGCGCACAGCCGACGCGGGCCCGAAGGCGACGCCGCAGACGATCGTCTTCCCCGTGCTCGCGCCGACCGTCTACACCGACGACTTCGGCGCGCCGCGGCCGGGCGGTCGACACCAGGGGATCGACATGCTCGCCCCGAAGCGCGCGCTCGCGCTCGCAGCCGAGGGCGGGAAGATCAAGTTCTGGAAGACCTCGGCGAGCGGCCGGCTGCATGCTCTACCTCTACGGCACGAGCGGCACGACCTACGACTACATCCACCTCAACAACGACCTCACGAAGCGGAACGACAACCGCGGCAAGTGCGTCGCGGGCACCGCGTACGCGAAGGGCCTGAAGAACGGCGCGAAGGTGACGGCCGGCCAGGTCGTCGGCTACGTCGGCGACTCGGGCGACGCGAACGGGCTGCACCCGCACCTGCACTTCGAGCTCCACCCGAACCGCGGCTCGCGCGGTCGACCCGTACCCGTGGCTGCAGCGCGCTCAGCACCTCCTGTTCGCGGCGCCGCGCGGGATGCCGTTCATGCTCAAGCTGCGCGGCAAGGTGACCGTGGTCTCGGCGGATGCGATCCGGCTCAAGGCGACCAGCGTCAGCGCGTGGCCGATGGCCCAGCACCAGTCGAAGATCTCGAAGTCGCTGCTCGTGCTCGTGCCCGACGCGGCGATCGTGCAGACCGTGAAGAAGTTCGGCGCGCCCGGGGCGGCCGTCGACCTGACCAGCGCAAGGCCGGGCCAGTCCGTCGAGCTCTGGACGTCCGCCGCTCCGACCACGCTGAAGGCCGAGCGCGGCGACGATCTCGCGCTCAGCGCGTCTCTCGTTTCGCTCGTCGGCCCGTAACGGCACCAAAGGCGCTCGCTTGCGACGCCGACCATGAGAGGCCGTGCCGGCTTTGCCGGTGGGGCCGTTTATCTGCCGCGGAAGACCGGCTCGCGCTTCTCGGCGAAGGCGGTCAGGCCCTCCTTCGCGTCCTCGGTGCCGAAGAGGGCTCCGAACTCGTCCGCCTCGCGCTGGAGGTTCTCGACGTGGTCGCCCTGCAGGGCGTGGTTCGCCGCGCGCTTCGCGGCCGCGAGCGCCAGCGGCGACTTCGAAGCAAGCAGCCGCGCCACCTCGAGCGCCTTGTCGAGCACTGGGTCGTGGACCGCGTTGACGAGGCCGAGGTCGAGCGCCTCCTCGGCGTGCACGAGCCGCCCGGTCAGGATCAGCTCCTTGGCGACGCCGAGCCCGCAGACCCGCGCGAGCCGCTGGGTGCCGCCCCAGCCGGGGATGATCCCGAGGTTGATCTCGGGCTGGCCGAGCCTCGCGGTCGGCGCCGCGTAGCGGAGGTCGCACGCGAGCGCGAGCTCGCAGCCGCCGCCGAGCGCGAACCCGTTGATCGCCGCGATCGTCGGCTTCGGCATCGTCTCGAGCAGCTGCCCGGCCTGGTGCCCGAGCGCTCCCCACTCCTTCGCCTCGTCGACTCCCAGCCCGCTCATGTACTTGATGTCGGCTCCTGCGACGAACGCCTTCTCGCCGGAGCCGGTCAGCACGACGACGCGCGCCTCCGCGTCTTCCGCGAGCTCGGCGAGGCGGTCCCGCAGCTCCTCGAGCGTCGGGCGGTCGAGCGCGTTCATCGCGTCCGGCCGGTCGACCGTGACGGTCGCGATTCCGTCCTCGCGCTCGACGAGTACCCCTATGCCGGGACCTTCTCTTTCAGGAAGTCGACGATCTCGGACGTCGGCGCGCCCGGCGTGAAGACCGCGGCCACGCCCTGCGAGCGAAGCTCCTCCGCGTCCTCGTTCGGGATCGTTCCGCCGACGACGACGAGCACGTCCTCCGCGCCGTTCTCGCGCAGTCCTTCCAGGATCTTGGGGATCAGCGTCATGTGCGCGCCGGAGAGGATCGAGATGCCGACGGCGTCCGCGTCCTCCTGGATCGCGGTCTCGACGATCTGCTCCGGCGTCTGGTGGAGGCCGGTGTAGATGACCTCCATCCCCGCGTCACGCAAGGCTCGTGCGATTATCTTTGCCCCCCGGTCGTGACCGTCAAGGCCGGGCTTTGCAATGACGACACGGATTTTGCTGGCCACGAGAATGAGTATATGAGCGTCACATTGACCGTAGTGGGCTGCTCCCCGGCCTGGCCGAATCCCGGGGGAGCCCAATCCGGATACCTCCTCGACGGCCCCGGCCGGCTGCTCCTCGACTGCGGTCCGGGCGTCCTCGCGAAGCTTCGCCAGCGGGAGCCCTGGCCGGTGGTGGACGCGATCGCAGTCACGCACTGGCACCTCGACCACTGGGGCGATCTTGTGCCCTGGGTCTGGGGCGCGACGCTCGGTCCCGGCGAGGGCATCGACAAGCCGGAGCTCTGGGTTCCGCCCCAGGGCCGGGAGATGCTCGCGACGATCGGGTCGCGGATCGGCCAGCCGGGGATGTTCGAGGACGCCTTCGACATGCACGAGTACGTGGACGGCGAACCGTTCGAGGCCGCGGGCTTCGAGGTCACGCCGCACCGCGTGCTCCACTACGACCTCCTGGCGTTCGGCTTCCGGACCTCGGCGAACGGGACCGTGATCGGCTACTCGGGCGACTCCGGGCCGAGCGACGGCCTGGCCGAGCTAGCCCGTGACGCGGATCTCTTCGTCTGCGAGGCGACGCTGCTCGCTCCCAACCCCGAGGGCGGGCTGCGCGGGCACTTGAGCGCCGAGGAGGCGGTCGCCGCATTCGAAGCCTCGGGCGCGAAGCGGCTTCTGCTGACCCACCGGCCGTTCGAACGACCACTCGACGGGACGTTCGAGCTCGCGCACGACGGCCTGCAGATCGACGTCTGACCGGCGAGGCGTCGTGCGATGCGACCCGGAGTGGGTCAGCGTACGTCCGTCGAAGACGTAGACTCCGGAGTTGGCGAGCGCCTAGTTCGTCGGCACCGGCGGCGTCCACCGCGGCATCCAGTAGTCGACCACCCAGTGCCTGCCGGAGCCCGTCCCGACCGGGATCAGCCCGAGCTGGAACGTGGTCGCCCGCATCTTGTAGCGCTTCGGGGCGGCGAGGCCGACCTCCATCAGGATCTCCCTGTTGGAGGCGTAGTCGAGGTAGTACTGCACCTTGTCGATGCTGTCGAACGGGTACGGGATGATCGGCAGCTGATCGTCGGTGACCCACTGCTTCTTGGTGTAGCCCTCCTTGAACGAGGGCGCGACCACGGGCCAGGACTGGTCGAGGTGCTTCCGCGCCACGGCCGTCGAGAGGAACGTGCGAACGGTCGAGCGGATGTTCGAGTCGAGCTGTCCGTAGGTCTTGACCTCGGCGCCGCTCGTGTTCTTCAGCGGCGTGCTCTTCGTCGGGAGCTGGGCCTTGAAGCCGGGCGACGGGTTGCTGGAGGTCTTGTCGCTACCGCCCGCGAGCGCGATCACCAGCGCCGCTGCGCCGACCACGAGGACGACGACGCCGCCTATCAGCAGCAGCCGGTTGAAACGTTGTGAGGATAGCGCGGTCTGGATTGCGTTCATGGGGCCCGGAAGAGTAGACGCACAGAGTAGCTCGATTGTTAGCTGCCGTCGCTCGGCCTAGAAGACCGGGGTCTCGCGCCACGTGCCCCACGCCTCGCGGAGCGTGTCGCACATCTCGCCGAGCGTCACGTACTCGCGCGCCGCGTCGATGATCAGCGGCATCAGGTTCACGTCCTCGCGCAGCGAGGCCTCCTTCAGCGCGGCGAGAGAGCGCTCGACCGCGGCCGAGTCGCGCCGAGCCCGGAGCGCCTGGACCCGCTCGACCTGCTGCTGCTCGAGCGCCGGGTCGATCCGGAGGATCTCGATCTCGGGCTCGTCCTCGAGCTCGTAGCGGTTGACGCCGACGATGACCCGTTGCTTCGCCTCGAGCTCGTTCTGGTAGCGGAACGACGCCTCGGCGATCTCGCGCTGGAAGAAGTTCTCCTTGATCGCGGCGACGACGCCGCCGAGCTTCTCGATCCGGTCGAAGTAGTCGTAGGCCTCGGCCTCGAGCCGGTTGGTCAGGTCCTCGAGGTAGTACGAGCCGCCGAGCGGGTCGATCGTGTTGACGACTCCCGTCTCGTGCGCGATCACCTGCTGCGTGCGCAGTGCGATCCGCACCGCATCCTCGGTCGGAAGCGCAAGCGCCTCGTCGAAGGAGTTCGTGTGCAGCGACTGCGTCCCGCCGAGCACCGCTGCCAGCGCCTCGAGCGCGGTTCGGACGATGTTCACCTCGGGCTGCTGCGCCGTGAGCGAGACACCGGCGGTCTGCGTGTGGAAGCGCATCAGCCACGAGCGCGGGTTCTTGGCGCCGTAGCGCCCGCGGAGCTCGCGCGCCCAGATCCGCCGGGCGGCGCGGTACTTGGCGATCTCCTCGAAGAAGTCGATGTGCGCGTTGAAGAAGAACGAGAGGCGCGGCGCGAAGTCGTCCACGGCGAGGCCTCGCGCGATCGCGGCGTCGACGTAGGCGAAGCCGTTCGCGAGCGTGAATGCGAGCTCCTGGATCGGCGTTCGAGCCCGCCTCGCGGATGTGGTACCCGGAGATCGAGATCGCGTGCCAGCGAGGAAGCTCGCCTGCGCAGAACTCGACCATGTCCGTGACGAGCCGCATCGACGGCTCCGGCGGGAAGATCCACTCCTTCTGGGCGATGTACTCCTTGAGGATGTCGGTCTGGATCGTCCCTCGGAGCTCCTCGCGCGCGACGCCCTGCTGCTCCCCGAGGCAGACGTAGAACGCGAGCAGCATCGCCGCCGGGCCGTTGATCGTCATCGAGGTCGAGACCTCGCCGAGCGGGATGCCCTTGAAGAGGGTCTCGACGTCCGCGAGCGAGTCGACCGCGACGCCCTCGCGCCCGACCTCGCCGAGCGAGCGGGCGTGGTCGGAGTCGTAGCCCATCAGCGTCGGCATGTCGAAGGCCGTCGAGAGGCCGGTCTGTCCGTGCTCCAGCAGGTAGCGGAAGCGCTCGTTCGTCTCCTCGGCGGTCCCGAAGCCGGCGAACTGCCGCATCGTCCAGAGCCTCCCGCGGTACATCGACGGGTACACCCCGCGCGTGAACGGGTAGACGCCCGGGTAGCCGAGGTCGCGGTCGTGGTCGGTGTCGACGGACTCGGAGGTGTAGAGCGGCTCGTTCTCGAGGCCCGAGATCGTGCTGAACAGCTCGCCCTGGCGCTCGGGGACCGCGTCGTAGAGCGTCCGCTTCCAGTCGCCGCTGTCGCCGAGCTCGCGGCGGTCTTCCGTGGTCGCCATGCCCTGATTTTGCCTGTTTTCCCCAGCGACCTCATTTCTGAGGCCATGACTGCCGATCTAGCCATCGGTGATGGCGGACACCTCCAGGCACTCGCACGAGAACGATCGGCACCAGTCACGACCCCGGCTCGTGCTGCGATTCGCGCTGTACACCGGCGCCGTTCTCCTCTGCGCTGGCCTCGCGATCGCGTGGCTCGTCGACCGGGAGGTCGCCAACCGCGCCGAGCGGACGCTGCAGGCCCAGGCCCTCTCGATCGCGGAGCAGAACCTGCGCGGCCACCTGCGCGCATCCGACTTCGCGGCGCCCGTCTCGCCGAAGCGGCGTGCGACGCTCGACGGCCTCTTCCGCAACAGCGTCGTCATCCCGGGCGGGGTCGGCGGCCGCCTCGTCAACCCGAGGGGCACGATTACGTACGCCGCGCGACACGAACTGATCGGCACGCAGGTGACCTACCCGGGAGAGACGGCAGGCGCCCTCGCCGGCGGCGCGAGCCGGCACGTCGCGCACATGGACACATGGCGCGGCCAGAAGAACCTGAAGGTGCTCCGGATCCTCGTTCCCGTTCGCCCGATGCCGTCGTCACGCCCGATCGGCGTGCTCGAGCTCGACCAGGACTACCGCTCGGTCGACGTCAGCGTCGGCGACGCCCGGCTCAGCCTCGCGCTGATCCTGGCGCTTGCCCTCCTCCTGCTGTACATGTCGCTCTTCCCGATCCTGCGGCGCGTAACGCGCCAGCTGAACGCGCACAACGAGCGCCTGCACGAGCTCGCCGAGGAACGGCGGAAGCTGTTCGAGGCCGAGCGTGCAGCGCGGACCGAGGCGGAGTCGGTCCAGCGGCTCCTGTCCGAGCAGAACGACCGGCTGCGCGAGCTCGACCGGCTCAAGGACGAGTTCGTCTCGCTGGTCTCGCACGAGCTGCGCACGCCGCTGACCTCGATTCGCGGGTACGTCGAGCTGCTGCTCGACGACCACTGAGGCGCTCAGCGCCGACCAGCGGCGCTTCCTCGAGATCGTCGACCGGAACTCCGCGCGCCTGCTCGAGCTCGTCGCCGACCTGCTCTTCCTCGCGCAGATCGACGCCGGCAAGCTCGCGATCGAGGTGGCGACGGTCGACCTCAACCAGGTCGTCGAGGAGTGCGTCGAGACGTCGTCCCCCGCAGCCGACGTGCGCGGGATCCGCCTGGGCGCACACCTCGACCCGGTGCCGGAGATCCAGGGCGACCGCGCACGCCTCGCCCAGGTGCTCGACAACCTCGTCTCGAACGCGGTCAAGTTCACGCCTAGCGGCGGCCGGGTGGACGTGCGGCTCCGGGCTGACGGCGACGCGGCCGTGCTCGAGGTCAAGGACAGCGGGCTCGGGATCCCGGAGGCCGAGCAGGCGCAGCTGTTCGAGCGCTTCTTCCGCAGCTCGACCGCAACCGCGCAGGCGATCCCGGGGACGGGCCTCGGGCTCACGATCACGAAGGCGATCGTCGATCGGCACGGCGGCCTGATCGAGGTCGAAAGCGCCGAGGACCTGGGGACGACGGTCCGGGTCCGGCTCCCGCGCGAGTCGCGTCAGAGCCTGAGCGCGAAGGCGCCCGAGCTCGCTGCCTGATCTAAGGCGCCACCGGCCGGTAGCGGTAGCCGAAGCCGCGCATCGTCTCGATCGGGGAGTCGCCACCGGGAGGCGAGCCGAGCTTGCGGCGCAGGTAGCCGACGTAGAGCTTCACCTGGTCGCGCTCGCCCGCGGCCGCGCCCCACGCGAGCTCGAGCAGCTGGTCGTGCGAGAGCACCTGGTTCGGGTTGCGCACGAACGCGGTGAGGAGGCGGAACTCGAGCGGCGTCAGAGACACGTTCTCGTCGCCGGCCCGGACCGCGCGCTGGAGGAAGTCGATCGTGACGAACGCGTCGGCGTAGGTCTCGGGCGGCGCCTGGTCGGCGCGGGTTCGGCGCAGCTGCGCGTCCACGCGCGCGAGCAGCTCCTGGCGGCCGAACGGCTTCGTGACGTAGTCGTCGGCGCCGGCGCGCAGGCCGCGCACCTTGTCGAGCTCCTCCGCACGGGCCGTGAGCATCAGCACCGGGACGTCGCTCAGCTCCCGGATCCGCTCGAGTGTCTCCCAGCCGTCCAGGCCTGGCATCGACACGTCGAGAAGCACGAGGTCGGGCTGCTCGGCATAGAAGACCCGCAGCCCCTCGTTGCCGTCGGGCGCCTCGATCACGCCGTGGCCGGCCCGCTCGAGCAGCTCGCGCACGAGGCCGCGGATGTCCGCATCGTCGTCGACGACGAGGACGCTGCTCACGCCCGCCCCACCGGTTCTTCCCTCGTACGAGTGAACTTCAGGCCGGTCATACGCGTTTCATACCGGAACCCTCCCGGATTCCCCCGCGGGCTGTCGATGCGGCGGTCGTGGCGAGTCTGAACGATCTGCGGCGCCGTGTGGCAGCCATGCTCAAGCCGAAGAGGCTGCTCGACGGACGTCTCCTTTTCCTGCTCCTGCTCGCGCTCTCCCTGGCCGCAGGCGCGGCCGTCTTCCACGGCAATGCCTCCTCGGGGCACTCGCTCGGAGGACAGCCGCTCTCGAACGTCGTCCTGAACGGAAGCGGCGGCCAGGGAGGCACGAAGCAGCGGGGCAAGCCCGGTGCGCCGGGCAGGCGCGGCCCGATCGGGCCGCCGGGCCACCGTGGCACAGGCGGCGCCCCGGGCAGGCAGGGCAGCAGCCGGGGCAAACGGCCTCGACGGGCGACCCGGGCTGAAGGGAGCGCAGGGCTCGCAAGGGATTCCAGGAAGCGCAGCTGCCAAGGGCGACCCCGGCCCGAGCGGGGCAACCGGGCCGCAGGGCCCGATCGGCCTGCAGGGACTGGCAGGCCCGCAGGGCCTGAAGGGAACGACCGGCTCGCAGGGCCCGGCCGGCCCGAAGGGCCCGACCGGGGCAAAGGGCAACAAGGGCACAACCGGCGCCCAGGGCGCCAAGGGTGTAACCGGCTCGCAGGGCCTGGCCGGGCAGAAGGGCGCAACCGGTGCCCAGGGCGCCAAGGGAGTAACCGGCGCCCAGGGTGGAAAGGGCGTGACCGGATCGCAGGGCAGCAAGGGCGCAACCGGCGCCAAGGGATCGACCGGCGCCCAGGGGATCCAGGGCCTGGCAGGACCTGCCGGAGCCCAGGGCCCAACCGGAGCTCAGGGACCGAAGGGAACGACCGGCGCCAAGGGTGCAACCGGCGCCCAGGGCGCCAAGGGTGTAACCGGCTCGCAGGGCGCGGCCGGACAGCAGGGCTCGACCGGTTCCCAGGGCGTGAAGGGAACGACCGGCGCCAAGGGCGTAACCGGCTCGCAGGGCAGCAAGGGCGTAACCGGCGCCCAGGGCGCCAAGGGCGTAACCGGGGCCAAGGGCATCGACCGGCGCCCAGGGGATCCAGGACCTGGGCAGGACCTGCCGGTGCCCAGGGCCCGACCGGCGCGCAGGGACCGAAGGGTGTAACCGGGGCCAAGGGCGCAACCGGCGCGCAGGGCCAGAAGGGCGCAACCGGTGCCCAGGGCGCCAAGGGCACGACTGGCGCTAAGGGAACTACGGGCGCGCAGGGCGCCAAGGGCACGACCGGCTCGCAAGGTGCAAAGGGCGTTACCGGCGCCAAGGGAACAACCGGCGCGCAGGGCGCCAAGGGCACAACCGGCGCCAAGGGCACGACCGGCGCGCAGGGCCCGGCCGGTGCCCAGGGCCCGACCGGAGCGCAGGGCGCCAAGGGCACAACGGGCGCCAAGGGCGCGACCGGGGCCAAGGGCACCACGGGCGCCAAGGGCGTCACTGGAGCCAAGGGAACGACCGGCGCCAAGGGCACGACCGGGGCCAAGGGTGTTACGGGCGCGAAGGGCGCGACCGGAGCACAAGGCCCGGCTGGTGCGCAGGGACCGACCGGCGCGCAGGGCGCCAAGGGAACAACCGGGGCCAAGGGCACCACGGGCGCCAAGGGCGTCACTGGAGCTAAGGGAACGACCGGTGCCAAGGGCACGACCGGCGCCAAGGGCGTTACGGGCGCGAAGGGCACGACCGGCGCGAAGGGCGTCACCGGGGCGAAGGGCGTCACCGGCGCCAAGGGAACGACGGGCGCCAAAGGCGTCACCGGCGCGAAGGGAACAACGGGCGCCAAGGGCGCGACCGGCGCGCAGGGTCCCGCAGGCGCGAAGGGCCCGACCGGAGCTCAGGGTGCCAAGGGCACGACCGGGGCCAAGGGCACGACCGGCGCCAAGGGTGTGACCGGCGCGAAGGGAACGACCGGCGCCAAGGGCGTCACCGGCGCGAAGGGGACCACGGGCGCGAAGGGCGTGACCGGCGCGAAGGGCGCGACCGGGGCCAAGGGCGTCACCGGCGCGAAGGGGACCACGGGCGCGAAGGGCACGACCGGGGCCAAGGGCACCACCGGCGCGAAGGGCGTCACCGGAGCCAAGGGTGTTACGGGCGCAAAGGGCACCACCGGCGCGAAGGGCGTCACCGGCGCCAAGGGCGTGACCGGCGCCAAGGGCGTCACCGGGGCCAAGGGCGTGACCGGCGCCAAGGGCGTCACCGGGGCCAAGGGCGCCACCGGCGCGAAGGGCGTAACCGGAGCCAAGGGCGTCACCGGCCCGGCTGGCGCCAAGGGCCCGACCGGCAACAAGGGAACGACCGGCGCGAAGGGCGTCACGGGCAACAAGGGCACGACCGGCTCCAAGGGTCCGACGGGCGCGAAGGGCCCGACCGGCGCCAAGGGCACCACCGGCGCCAAGGGAACGACCGGCGCGAAGGGCACTACCGGTGCCAAGGGCACGACCGGTGCCAAGGGCGCCACGGGCGCGCAGGGCCCCGGCTACTGGGACGTCCAGATCAGCAAGGCGGCCGACCAGACGGTCACGAACAACGCGACCCTCCAGAACGACACCACTCTGAAGTTCAACGTCGCCGCCGGCGAGATGTGGTACGTGCAGCTGCTGCTCTCGTACGCGGGCAACAGCACGACCGGCGACTACAAGTGCGACTTCAGCTTCCCGTCCGCCTCCGGTTGGTACGACTACGTCGGCGACAACAACACCGCAGACGCGATCAACGTCTCGACCGGGATCCAGTTCGCCACGCTCACGAACTTCGCGGCGGCGGTCGGCCTCGGCACCGACGCTGCGAGCACTCCGCGGATGTTCAGCCTCGAGATGATGATCCGGGCGACCGCGGCGGGCACGGTCCAGTTCCGTTTCGCGAACAACACCGCGGGAGCCGGCGTGAACTCGATCACGAAGACCGGCTCGATCCTGAGAGCCAAGAAGCTCGCCTAGGCCATGAAGGTGCGGCGCCTAGTCAACGGCCCCGTGCTGTTCCTGCTCCTGCTCGCGCTCTCCCTGGCCGCAGGCGCGGCCGTCTTCCACGGCAATGCCTCCTCGGGGCACTCGCTCGGAGGACAGCCGCTCTCGAACGTCGTCCTGAACGGAAGCGGCGGCCAGGGAGGCACGAAGCAGCGGGGCAAGCCCGGTGCGCCGGGCAGGCGCGGCCCGATCGGGCCGCCGGGCCACCGTGGCACAGGCGGCGCCCCGGGCAGGCAGGGCAGCAGCCGGGGCAAACGGCCTCGACGGGCGACCCGGGCTGAAGGGAGCGCAGGGCTCGCAAGGGATTCCAGGAAGCGCAGCTGCCAAGGGCGACCCCGGCCCGAGCGGGGCAACCGGGCCGCAGGGCCCGATCGGCCTGCAGGGACTGGCAGGCCCGCAGGGCCTGAAGGGAACGACCGGCTCGCAGGGCCCGGCCGGCCCGAAGGGCCCGACCGGGGCAAAGGGCAACAAGGGCACAACCGGCGCCCAGGGCGCCAAGGGTGTAACCGGCTCGCAGGGCCTGGCCGGGCAGAAGGGCGCAACCGGTGCCCAGGGCGCCAAGGGAGTAACCGGCGCCCAGGGTGGAAAGGGCGTGACCGGATCGCAGGGCAGCAAGGGCGCAACCGGCGCCAAGGGATCGACCGGCGCCCAGGGGATCCAGGGCCTGGCAGGACCTGCCGGAGCCCAGGGCCCAACCGGAGCTCAGGGACCGAAGGGAACGACCGGCGCCAAGGGTGCAACCGGCGCCCAGGGCGCCAAGGGTGTAACCGGCTCGCAGGGCGCGGCCGGACAGCAGGGCTCGACCGGTTCCCAGGGCGTGAAGGGAACGACCGGCGCCAAGGGCGTAACCGGCTCGCAGGGCAGCAAGGGCGTAACCGGCGCCCAGGGCGCCAAGGGCGCAACCGGGGCCAAGGGCATCGACCGGCGCCCAGGGGATCCAGGGCCTGGCCGGACCTGCCGGTGCCCAGGGCCCGACCGGCGCGCAGGGACCGAAGGGTGTAACCGGGGCCAAGGGCGCAACCGGCGCGCAGGGCCAGAAGGGCGTAACCGGTGCCCAGGGCGCCAAGGGCACGACTGGCGCTAAGGGAACTACGGGCGCGCAGGGCGCCAAGGGCACGACCGGCTCGCAAGGTGCAAAGGGCGTTACCGGCGCCAAGGGAACAACCGGCGCGCAGGGCGCCAAGGGCACAACCGGCGCCAAGGGCACAACCGGCGCGCAGGGCCCGGCCGGTGCCCAGGGCCCGACCGGAGCGCAGGGCGCCAAGGGCACAACGGGCGCCAAGGGCGCGACCGGGGCCAAGGGCGCCACGGGCGCCAAGGGCGTCACTGGAGCCAAGGGAACGACCGGCGCCAAGGGCACGACCGGGGCCAAGGGTGTTACGGGCGCGAAGGGCGCGACCGGAGCCAAGGGCGCGACCGGGGCCAAGGGTGTCACCGGCTCGAAGGGCGCGACCGGCGCGCAGGGACCTGCGGGCGCGAAGGGACCAACCGGAGCTCAGGGCGCCAACGGGACGATCGGCGCCAAGGGAACGACCGGGGCCAAGGGAACGACCGGCGCCAAGGGCACGACCGGCGCGAACGGCACGACCGGAGCCAAGGGCACGACCGGGGCCAAGGGCACCACGGGCGCGAAGGGCGTCACCGGCGCCAAGGGAGCGACCGGCGCGAACGGCACGACCGGAGCCAAGGGCACGACCGGAGCCAAGGGCACGACCGGCGCGAAGGGTGTCACCGGCTCGAAGGGCGCAACCGGCGCGCAGGGTCCCGCGGGCGCGAAGGGCCCGACCGGAGCTCAGGGTGCCAAGGGCACGACCGGGGCCAAGGGCACCACGGGCGCCAAGGGCACGACCGGCGCGAAGGGAACGACCGGAGCCAAGGGCACGACCGGGGCCAAGGGCACGACCGGCTTGCAGGGCGCCAAGGGCACAACCGGCGCGCAGGGCGCCAAGGGAACTACCGGCGCCAAGGGCACGACCGGCGCGAAAGGTGTAACGGGCGCGAAAGGTGTCACGGGCGCGAAGGGCCCGACCGGCGCGAAGGGCGTTACGGGGCTCAAGGGCGTCACCGGCGCGAAGGGCACGACCGGGGCGAAAGGCGCGACCGGCCCGGCCGGCGCCAAGGGCCCGACGGGCGCGAAGGGCGTGACCGGCGCGAAGGGCGTGACCGGCGCGAAGGGCACGACCGGCGGCAAGGGCACGACAGGCTCGAAGGGAACCAGCGGAATCAAGGGCGTCACCGGCGCGAAGGGCACGACCGGCGCCAAGGGCACGACCGGCGCCAAGGGCACGACCGGCGCGAAGGGCACGACCGGCGCGAAGGGCACAACCGGCGCCGTCGGCGCGATCGGCCCCGCCGGCCCGACCAACTGGGACATCAACATCTCGAAGTCGGCCGACCAGATCGTCACGAACAACGCGACCCTCCAGAACGACACCGAGCTCAAGTTCAACGTCGCGGCCGGCGAGGTCTGGTACGTCCAGCTGCTGCTCGTCTACTCCGGAAACGACAACGCCGGCGACTACAAGTGCAACTTCACGTTCCCGTCGAGCTCGGGCTGGTACAGCTTCATCGGCTGGAACCTCCCCAGCAACGGCATCCAGGTCAACACGGGGACGAGACTGGCCGCGGTCGCGACGCTCCCCGCTGACATCGGCGTTGGCACGAGCGCGGCGAACGAGCCGCGCTCCCTGAAGGTCACGATGATGATCCGGCCGACCGCGGCCGGAACCGTCCAGTTCCAGTTTGCAAACAACATCGCCGGAGCAGGCCGGACCTCGACGACGAGGGCCGGAGCGCTGCTTCGCGCGCGAAAGCTGGCCTAGGCCGGCACGACGAAGGAGAGGGAATGAGCCAGCTCGATCAGGTTTGGCAGGAACGCCGGCCGGAAGCGGGAAACCCGGCCCCGATGGAGACCGTTGCGCCACCGAAAGTCCCGGCCCGGCCCCGGCGCGCGTATGTCCAGCTCGTAGTGCTGGGCGTCGCAGTCGCGGCCGCAGCGAGCGTCGTTGCGTGGCTCGCGGTCGGAGGAACCTCGGACGCGACCCCGGTGCCCGCGCCGAACGGCGGGCCGGCACTCGTCTCGCAGGCGCAGCTCGAGCGCCTCGCAGGCTCGCTCGACCACCCGCTCTACTGGGCGGGGCCGAAGAAGGGCTACTCCTACGAGCTGACCCGTCTCACCGGCGACCGAACGTACATCCGGTATCTGCCGGCAGGCGTTCGGGCCGGCGACCCGCGGGCGAGCTACCTCGTCGTCGGGACGTACGCCCATCCGGGGTCGTTCGCCGACCTCAAGCGCGCGTCGAAGGAGAAGGGCTCGGTCTCGTTGGGGATCCCCGGCGACGGGTTGGCAGTCTTCAGCCCGGCGAAGCCGACAAGCGTCTACTTCGGGTACCCGGGCAAGGGCTACCAGGTCGAGGTCTACTCGCCGTCGGGCCAGACCGCCCGCAGCCTCGTCCTCGCCGGGAAGATCACGCCGGTCAGGTAGGCCGCGAGGCGCCCGGAGCCCAGAGCGGCTCGTCGCCGCCCGCGTTCGCCGCGCGGGCCAGGATGAACAGCAGGTCCGAGAGCCGGTTCAGGTACGCGGGGGCGAGCGGGTCGATGCTCATCTCGCCCGCGGCCGCGAGGACGTCGCGCTCCGCGCGGCGGCAGACCGTGCGGGCGACGTGGAGACACGCGGCCGCTTTCGTTCCGCCCGGAAGGACGAAGCTCTTCAGCTCCGGAAGGTCGGCGTTGAAGCGGTCGCAGAGGGCCTCGAGCCCGTCGATCTGGCTCTGCTCGATCCGGAGCCGGTCGCCGGAGTCGGAGTACGGCACCGACAGGTCGGCTCCGAGGTCGAAGAGCTCGTTCTGGATGCGTTGCAGCGGCTCGCGAAACTCGTCTGGAAGCTCGCCCGAGAGCGCGACGCCGATCTGGGCGTTCAGCTCGTCGACCGCCCCGTAGGCGCCGACGCGGGGGTCGAGCTTCGAGACGCGCGAGCCGTCGCCGAGGCTCGTCTCGCCCCGGTCGCCGCCGCGCGTGTAGATCTTCGTCAGGCGGACGGGCTCGTCGCGCTTGCGGCTCATACGCTCTTTCGCCCAGCCTCTGGTAACGAACTGGCACACACCCGGCACGCTCTCGTCACAGACACGTCACACCCTCACCCGTACGCTGCCGGTGGGAGGGGTGGTGGGATCCCTGGTGACGGGCGTGAACATCAAGAGCGGCTGCAGGCGTCATCCCTGGGCCAGCTCCTCTCGTCGCAGGCCGAGGATCGAGCGCGCGATCACGAGGCGCTGGATCTCGCTCGTGCCCTCGTAGATCTCCGTGATCTTCGCGTCGCGGTAGTAGCGCTCGACCGGGAACTCCTTCGTGTACCCGTAACCGCCCAGCACCTGAATCGCCTCGGCCGTCTGCCGCCGCGCCATCTCCGACGCGAACAGCTTCGCCTTCGCTCCCTCCTCCGCGTGCGGCAGGCCCTCCTGCTTCAGCCACGCGGCCCGGTAGACGAGCAGGCGCGCGGCGTCGATCTCCGTCGCCATGTCCGCCAGCTTCCACTGGATCGCCTGGAAGTCGGCGATCCGCTTGCCGAACTGGCGCCGCTCGAGCGCGTACTCGAGCGCAGTCTCGTACGCCGCCTGCGCGATGCCGAGCGCCTGGGCCGCGATCCCGATCCGCCCGCCGTCGAGAGTCGCCATCGCGACGTTGAACCCCTTTCCCTCCTCGTGCAGCAGTCGGTCGGGACCGGCCTCGACGTCCTCGAGAACGAGATCGACGGTCGACGACGAGTTCAGCCCGAGCTTCTCCTCCTCGCGGGTGACCCGCACCTGGGATCCGTCGAGGATGAACGCGGAGATTCCTTTCGAGCCGGGCGTGTCCGGGTCGGTGCGCGCGAAGAGCAGCACGGTGCCGCCGAAGCCGCCGTTCGTGATCCACTGCTTCGAGCCGGAGATCGCCCAGCCCTCCCCGCTCCGGACGGCAGCTGTCCGCAGCGAGCCCGCGTCGGAGCCCGCCTCGGGCTCGGTCAGCGCGAACGCCCCAATCGCCTCGCCTCTCGCGAGAGGAGGGACGAACCGGCTGCGCTGCTCCTCGGTGCCGAACGCGAGGATCGGGAGAGCCACGGCGCTCGTGTGGACGGCCACCGTCACCCCCACGCCCGCGTCCGCGCGCGAGAGCTCCTCGAGGACGAGCACGTACGAGAGGAAGTCCGCGCCGGCCCCGCCGAGCTCCTCGGGAACGCACACGCCGAGCAGCCCCAGCTCGCCGAGCTTGCCGAGCAGCTCCCGCGGAAACGCGTGCTCTCGATCCCAGGCGGCCGCGTTCGGAGCGATCTCGGCGTCGGCAAACTCCCGTGCGAGCGTCTGGATCTCGCGCTGGTCGGCCGTCAGGCTGAACTGCATCGGGCGGCGAGTATAGTCGTGGCCGGTTTGCCCTCTCGGAAGGCGGTTTCGTGAACGCGGCGCGCGTACTCCCGGTACTTGTCGCGATGGCATTCCTGGCCGGCTGCGGCTCCGGACCCCCCTCGAACGAGGGCGTCGTCCGCGCGTGGAGCCAGGCGCTCAACCAGGACGACAACAACACCGCGGCGAACCTGTTCGCCCCCAACGCGAAGGTCGTCCAGGGCAACACCGTCCTGAGGCTGAAGACGCACGAGGACGCGGTCGCGTGGAACTCCGCGCTCCCATGCTCCGGCCTGATCACATCGATCCACAGCCGTGGGGCGATCGTGACCGCCACGTTCAAGCTCGGCGACCGCGCGCAACAGCCAGTGCGACGGGCCGGGGCAGCGCGTCACCGCGATCTTCAAGGTGGTCGACGGGAAGATCGTGCTCTGGCACCAGACCGCACGCGCGGACCGGGCGGGCCCCTCCGTCTAGTAGGTGTAGAAGCCCTCGCCCGACTTCCGGCCGAGCTTGCCTGCGGCGACGAGCTCGCGCAGGAGCGGCCTCGGCGCATAGCGCTCGTCGCCGAGGCCCTCGTGGAGCACCTCCATGATCGCGACGCAGGTGTCGAGCCCGATGAGGTCGGCCAGGGCCAGCGGGCCGAGCGGGTGGTTGAAGCCGAGTTTCGCGATCGTGTCGATCGCCTCCGCCTCGGCCACCCCCTCCTCGAGCGCCTGGACGGCCTCGTTGAGAAACGGCATCAGGATCCGGTTCGAGACAAACCCGGGGAAGTCGTTGGCGACGGCCGGCGTCTTGCCGAGCTCTCGCGCCAGCTCGGTGATCGCCTCGGCCGTCTCGTCGGAGGTCTCCCGTCCCCGGACGATCTCGACGAGCTGAAGCACCGGAACCGGGTTGAAGAAATGCATGCCGATCACGCGGTCGGGCCGCGACGTCGCCGCGGCCAGCGAGCCGATCGGGATCGACGACGTGTTCGAGGCGAGGATCGCCTCGTCCGGGAACAGCGCGTCCGCGCGGCGGAACACGTCCTCCTTGACCATCGCGTCCTCGACCACCGCCTCGATCATCAGGTCGGCCGGCACGAGGTCGTCGACCGGCTCCACCCTCGCGAGCACCTCGTCGGGGTCGGCCCCGCCCTTCTCGGCGAGCCGGGCGAGGCTCTTGCGCATCGTCTCGACGCCGCGCTCGACCGCGCCCGGCGCCGCGTCGTAGAGCGACACGCGGCGTCCGGACGTCGCCACGACCTGGGCGATCCCGCCGCCCATCTGCCCCGCGCCGACGACGAGTACGTGCTCGAACCTCACGCGGCGAGCTTAGTGCAGGGATAGCCGGGCGGCCGCTCAACGTAGTACGAGCAGATGCAGGCCGACGAGGCGACGCTGATCCGCCGCGCCCAGCGGGGAGAGCCGGAGGCTGTCGAAGAGCTGTTCCGGCGGCACTGGCGCCGGTTGTGGAGGACGGCGTACGCCGTAACCACGAGTCGGGAGCTCGCGAACGACGTGGCTCAGGAGGCGTTCGTCCGCGGCGTCTCGTCGCTCGAACGCTTCGACACCTCGCGGCCGCTCGCACCCTGGCTCGACCGAATCGCCGTCAACCTCGGGATCGACGAGCTCCGCCGCGAGCGGCGGCTCGCTCCGGCCGAGGAGAGCGTTGCGGCCGATGGAGCCCGCGGAGGTGGACGACGAGATCGTCCGGGCGGTCGCGCGCCTGGCAACCGACAAGCGCCTGATCGTCGCGCTCCATTACTGGCTCGACTACTCGACGCCCGAGATTGCCCGGCTCCTCGAGTTGCCGGTCGGCACAGTTGCCTCCCGGCTGAGCCGGGCGCTCGAGGAGCTCCGCACCGACCTGGAGGCCGAACATGTCTGATCTGGAACGCTCAATCCGCGATGCCCGCGAATCGCTGCCCGGGCCCGAGGAGGAGGCCACGGAGCGGGCGCGGGCGGCCGTGCTCGCCGCAGCTCCGAAGACCCCACCTCGCCGCCTCGGTAGGCTCGCTCTTGTCGCCGCCGTCCTTGTAGCCGCATTGGCCGGCGCGTTCGCGGCGGGCCTCGCACTGGCTCCGGGCGGCGCGACGAAGGCCGCGCGAGCGGACGGTCCAGGGTTTCTCCCGGCACAGGGCTGGGACACCTTTCAGACCGGCGCCACCACACCTCCGCAAGCGCCCACGGCCACCGCGGCGAACGTGAAGCTGGGGCCTGACGTTTTCGTCGAGACCTTCCCGTGGCAGACGATCGCGACGCTCCGCTCCGGACATGTCCTCCTCGAGGCGCTCTTCTCACCGCGCGGAGAGAGCGCCGGCATCGATGCTCAGTATCGGCCACGCTCGCTGCCGCTTTCGCTCGGCGACGCGAAATCGGAGGGCTCGTTCGAGGGTCAACCGCCGAACGTCTCTGCAGAACGTCTTCTCGCGCGGGTCAATGGCTGGAACCTCGAGCTCTTCGTCTTCTACGGAGCACGGCCGACGCGCGCCGCCCGGGCCGCGGCGCAGGAGGAGCTAGACCGCCTCGTCGTGCCGCAAGGGGCGCCCGGCGTGCTCGAGACACGACCCGCGCTCAGACCGAGCCCGCGGGCCTGTCGAGCTTCCGCGCTGCGGTCGAGCGTTCGGTGGCAGGGCGCGACCGGAAGCCTGCTCGGCAGCATCCGGGTGACGAACGTCGGCAAGAGGGCGTGTGCCTTGCGCGGAGTGCCGACCGTGGAGCTGCGCGACGCGAACGGTGTTCTGCTGAACGTGCACCAGGCGGCTGCAAAGCCGCTCTGGAAACAGCTCGGGGCCGCGCGGCCGAGCGGCTGGCCGACTGTGCAGTTGCCTGCGCACGGCGCGGCTCAGGTGTTCGTTCAGCTACGGAGCTGGTGCATCACGGGGGTGAAGCCGCTCTTCTTCCGTACCTACCTGCCTGGTGTCGGCGAGGCGATCCCCGCGCCCGTCCGGATCACCCTTCGTTGCGACGTTCCAGGGCAGCCCGCGCGGCTGGCGGTCGGACCGGTCGAGCCTGTGCGCTAGACCTCGAGCAGAATCGCGTCGCCCTGGCCGCCGCCCGAGCAGATCGCGGCGAGGCCGAGGCCGCCGCCGTTCCGGCGCAGCTCGTGGATCATCGTGCCCAGGATCCGCGCGCCCGAGGCGCCGATCGGGTGGCCGAGCGCGACCGCCCCGCCGTTCACGTTCACGCGCTCCGGGTCGACGCCGAGCATCTTCGTCGAGTTGAGGGCGACCGAGGAGAACGCCTCGTTCACCTCGACCCGCTCGACGTCGTCGATCGACTTGCCGGCCTTCTCGAGCGCGATCGCTCCGGCCTTCGCGGGAGTGCGCGCGAGGTAGGCGTAGTCGTCGGCGACGTAGCCCTGCGCGAGGATCGTCGCGAGCACCTCGAGGCCGCGCTTCTCGCGCGAACTCGTCGCTCGTCACGACGAGCGCGCCGGCGCCGTCGTTCACGCCGGGCGCGTTCCCCGCGGTCGTCGTCCCGTCCGGGTCGAACACGGGCTTGAGGCTCGCGAGCTTCTCGAGCGTCGTGTCGCGCCGCGGCGCCTCGTCCACCGCGAAGTCGCCGACGGGCGCGATCTCGGGCTCGAACAGCCCCTCGTCGATCGCCTTCACCGCGCGCTCCTGCGAGCGCAGCGCCCAGCGGTCCTGCTCCTCCCGCGAGATCCCGAGCTCCCGCGAGACGAACGACGCCTGCTCGACCATGTGCCGGTTGTCGAACGTCGAGGTGAGCCCGTCGTGGGTCATCAGGTCGATCAGCGTCCCGTCGCCGAGCCGGTAGCCGAACCGGGCCTTCTTGAGGACATACGGAGCGTTCGACATCGACTCCATCCCGCCGGCGACGACGACGTCGACGTCGCCCGCGCGAATCATCTGGTCGGCGATCTCGACGGCCCGGATCGACGAGGCGCAGACCTTGTTGATCGTGTCCGACGGAAGCTCGACCGGCAGCCCCGCGCCGACCGTCGCCTGGCGCGCGGGCGCCTGGCCGACCCCGCCCTGGAGCACCTGGCCCATGATCGCGTACTCGACCTCGCCGTTCTCGACGCCCGCGCGGTCGAGCGCGGCCCGGATCGCGATCGCGCCGAGCTCGGTCGCCTGGTAGTCGACGAGCGAGCCGCCGAGCTTGCCGAACGGCGTGCGGACGGCCGAGACGATCACGGAACGAGCCATCGCGACCAGCGTAACCACTTGACGTCGCAAGGCGGCGCGACCTACCCTGAGGCCAGTGACCACCGTCTCGCACACCTGGGGCTGGGCCTGGCGCCACGAGCGGGGCGGGAGCGTCGCCTGACCTGATCTGACGTAACCTCGTTCCGCTCACACAGACCTTCCAGCCGGAGGGTCTTTTCGTATTTGCAGACATGAATGCGCTCACCGTCATCTCCACCGACCTCCTCACTCCGCTCGGGGCCTACCTCCGGCTGCGTGATGGAGCGCGGGCCTCGTTCCTGCTGGAGTCCGTCGAGCACGGCCGGCTCGGGCGCCACTCGTTCGTCGGCTGCGGCTCGCGGCTGGTCGACTTCCGCGAGGCGGAGGCAGTCGGGCCTCCCTGTGGTCGGGTACCTCGCCTACGACCACGCGGCCGCGCTCGAGCCGACCGTTCCGCTGCCCGAAGCGGGTCGCGACCTTCCCGAGAGCCGCTTCGTCGTGGCGGAGAAGCTCGTCCGCTTCGACCACGTCCTCGGGATGGCCGAGGTGCTGGCCGGCGACCCCGGCGAGGTGTCCGACCTGCTCCGAGGACCGCAGCCTCCGATCGAGGCCGGCGCGGGCCGCCGCGGCTCGACCAGGCGGCTGCCCGGCAGGCACGACTACGAGCGCGCGGTGGTCGCGGCCAAGGAGCACATCCGCGCCGGAGACGCGTTCCAGATCGTGCTCTCGCAGCGCGCGGAGCGGCCGACGTCGGCGAGCGCGATCGAGCTCTACCGCTCGCTTCGGCGCGTGAACCCTTCGCCGTACCTGTTCCTGCTCGAGCTCGGCGAGCTCGCGCTGGTCGGCTCCTCGCCCGAGACCCTGGTCAAGGCCGAGGGCCGTGCGGCCGCGCTGAACCCGATCGCCGGCACGACACGGCCCGGCGAGGGCGACGCCGAGCGGCTGCTGGACTCCGAGAAGGACCGCGCGGAGCACATCATGCTCGTCGACCTCGGCCGGAACGACCTCTCCCGCGTCTGCCGGCCGGGAAGCGTTCACGTCGAGCGCTTTCTCGAGCCGGAGCGCTTCTCGCACGTCACCCATCTGGTGTCGGAGGTCGTCGGCGAGCTCGAGGAGGGCGTCTCCCATTTCGAGCTGCTGCGCGCGTGCTTCCCGGCCGGGACCGTCTCGGGGGCCCCGAAGGTGCGCGCGATGCAGCTGATCTCCGAGCTCGAGGGCTACCGGCGCGGGCCGTACGGGGGCGGGGTGCTCTACGCGCTCCCCGGCGAGGCGCTCGACGCGTGCATCGCAATCCGGACGATCGTGCTCACCGAGGGCGTCGCGCTCCTGCAGGCCGGCGCCGGAATCGTCGCGGACTCCGACCCCGGCGCCGAGCACGACGAGTGCCTGCGCAAGCTGGCAGCCTTGGAGACGGCGATCGACCTCGCGGAGGCTCGTGGATGATCCTCCTGATCGACAACTACGACTCGTTCACCTACAACCTGGCGCACCTGTTCGGAGAGCTCGGCGCCGAGGTGATCGTTCGCCGCAACGATGCGATCGACGCGGACGAGGCCGAGCGTCTCGCGCCCTCCCAACTCGTGGTCTCCCCCGGTCCGGGTCGCCCGTCCGACGCCGGCGCGAGCGTCGAGATCGTCCGGCGGTTGAGCAGCTCCGTTCCGACGCTCGGCGTCTGCCTCGGTCACCAGGCGATCGTCGAGGCGTTCGGCGGCGAGGTCGGCCAGGCGAAGCGACTCGTGCACGGCAAGCCGAGCGAGATCAAGCACGACGGGCGCGGGCTCTTCGTCGGCCTCCCCGAGCCTTTCGAGGCCGGCCGCTACCACTCGCTCGCCGTGACCTCGGTTCCGGACTGCCTCGAGATCTCGGCGACCTGCGCGGACGACGAGGTGATGGCGGTCCGCCACCGGGAGCTGCCGGTCGACGGCGTCCAGTTCCACCCGGAGTCCGTGCTCACACCCGTCGGCTCACAGCTCGCGAGGAACTTCCTGGAGGGCTCGCAATGACCATTCAACAGGCGCTCGCGCGGCTGCTCGACGGTCACAGCCTCTCCCGCGACGAGGCGCGCTCGGTCATGAACGAGGTGATGGAGGGTGAGGCGACACCCGCCCAGATCGGCGCGCTGCTCGTGGCGCTGCGGATGAAGGGCGAGACCTCCGAGGAGATCGCCGGATGCGCCGAGGCGATGCGCGCGCACGTGCTCGAGGTCCGCCCCGAGCGCGACGACCTCGTCGACACCGCAGGCACCGGTGGCGACGGCGCGAGCACGATCAACATCTCGACCGCCGCGGCCCTGGTCGCGGCCGCCGCCGGCGCAGGCGTGGCCAAGCACGGCAACCGCGCCGTCTCCTCGGCGTCGGGCTCGGCCGACGTGCTCGAGGCGCTCGGCTTCCAGCTCGAGCTGCCGCCCGCGCGGATCGAGCGCTCGATCGACGAGCTCGGCTTCGGCTTCCTCTTCGCCACGACCCATCACCCGGCGATGCGACACGCGGCCCCTGTCCGGCGCGAGCTGGCGACGCGGACCGTCTTCAACGTCCTCGGGCCTCTGACGAACCCGGCCGGCGCGCGCGCTCAGGTCGTCGGCGTCTACGCGGCGTCTCTCGTGCCGACGATCGCGGACGTGCTGGCCCAGCTCGGGGCGCGCCGGGCCTTCGTCGTGCACGGAGCAGGCGGGATCGACGAGCTCTCTCCGACCGGACCGAACCTCGTCTGCGAGGTCGTCGACGGCGACGTCCACGAGCGCGAGGTCGACCCGCTCGACCTCGGCATCCCTCGCTGCGATCCGGGCGAGCTCCGCGGCGGTTCCCCGGGCGACAACGCGAACGCGATCCGCTCGGTCTTCGCGGGCGAAGAGGGCGGCCGCCGCTCGGCAATCCTCCTGAACGCAGCCGGCGCCATCGCGGCGGCCGGTCACGCCCGCGACCTCGAGGAGGGGCTCGGCCTCGCGCAGGAGGCGGTCGACTCCGGAGCCGCCGCGTCGAGGCTCCAGGAGCTGATCGAGTTCTCGCAGGCCTCGGAGGTGAGCGCGTAGTGGGCGTCTTCCGCGACGCACTGTCTGCTCCCGGGCTCGGAGCCATCGCAGAGGTGAAGCGCCGCTCGCCGTCGGCCGGCGAGCTCCGTCCCGACGCCAATCCGGCCGAGCTCGCGGCCGCGTTCGAGCGGACCGGCGCCGGAGCCGTCTCGGTGCTCGTCGATGGGCGCTTCGGCGGGTCGATCGCCGACCTCGAGGCGGCCCGCGCGTCGAGCGCCGTACCGCTGCTCGCCAAGGGCTTCTTCTCGACGGGCGAGGAGCTGGAGACACTCCGCCGCGCGGGCGCGGACGCCGTGCTCCTCCTACTGAGGGACCTCGACGATGCGCGCGATGCACGACCTCATGTCCGACGCGAGGAGGCTCGGACTCGACACGCTCGTGGAGGCGCACGACGCCGACGAGCTTCAGCGGGCGACCGCGCTCGGCGCCGAGGTGATCGGCATCAACGCGCGCGACCTCGGAACGTTCGAGATCGACCGGCGGGCGCAGCTCGCCCTCGTCGAGACCGCTCCGCGCGACCGCGTGATCGTCGCCGAGAGCGCGATCGCATCCCGGGCCCAGGGCGCCGAGGCCGAGCTCGCGGGCGCCGATGCGATCCTCGTCGGCTCGGCGCTCATGCGCGCGGCCGACCCGGCCGCGAAGCTCGAGGAGCTGATCTCACGCCCGCTCGTCAAGGTGTGCGGGCTGACGCGCGAGGAGGACGTCGCCGCCGCGGCGGAGGCCGGCGCCGACCTCGCCGGCTTCGTGCTCGCAAAGGAGAGCCCGCGCCAGGCGGCCCGGGTGCTCCCGGTTCCCGAGACGATGCTCTCGGTCGCCGTCCACGTCGGCGAGGTTTCCGAGGGCGACGCCGATCTCGTCCAGCTCTACGCGCGCGAGAACGGCCACCGGGCGCAGGACGGCGTCCTCCTCAGAGACGGCCGCGAGGTCGCGAAGGTCATCGACCGCCCGTGGCAACAGGAGGATTCGCGCCACTACGACCGCGCCCGGGCCGAAGAGGGCCGGGTCGTCCTCGCCGGCGGTCTCTCTCCCGAGAACGTGGGCGAGGCGATCGCCGCGGTGCGACCCTGGGCCGTCGACGCGAGCTCCAGCCTCGAGGTCGCACCCGGAGTGAAGGATCACGCGCGAGTGCGCGCGTACGTGGAGGCCGCGCGGTGCAGCAGCTGACCTACGGCGAGTACGGCGGACGCTTCGTCCCGGAGACGCTGATCCCGGCGCTGGACGAGCTCGAGGCCGGCTGGCGCGAGGCCTGGGCCGACCCGGCCTTCCGCGCCGAACTGGACGAGCTGGGCCGCACCTACGCCGGCCGGCCGACTCCGCTCACGCTCGCGGAGCGTTTCGCGCCGGGCAAGCGCGTCTACCTCAAGCGCGAGGACCTGCTGCACACCGGGGCGCACAAGCTGAACAACGCGCTCGGACAGGCGCTCCTCGCGATGAGGCTCGGCAAGCGCAGGATCGTCGCCGAGACCGGCGCCGGGCAGCACGGCGTGGCCGCAGCAACGGTCTGCGCCCGCTTCGGGCTCGAGTGCGTCGTCTACATGGGCGACGAGGACATGCGCCGCCAGCATCCGAACGTCGAGCGGATGGGCCTGCTCGGCGCGGAGGTGCGGCCCGTCGAGTTCGGCAAGCGGACGCTGAAGGAGGCCACGAGCGAGGCGATCCGCGACTGGATCGCGACCGTCGAGACGACGCACTACCTGATCGGGTCGTGTGTCGGCCCGCATCCGTATCCCGAGCTCGTGCGCGAGCTTCAGTCCGTGGTCGGGCGAGAGGCGCGGGAGCAGGTGCTCGAGACCGAGGGCCGCCTCCCCGAGATCGCGGTCGCCTGCGTCGGCGGGGGCTCGAACGCGATCGGCCTGTTCGCCGGGTTCCTCGACGACGCCGTCGTGAAGCTGCTCGGCGTCGAGGCGGGCGGCGCGGCGAGCCTCGGCGCCGGCCGGACCTCCATTCTCCACGGCTCGCGCTCGGCCGTGCTCGCCGACGAGGACGGCCAGGTGCTCGACGCCGAGTCGATCTCGGCCGGTCTCGACTACCCGGGCGTCGGCCCGGAGCACGCCTTCCTGCGCGACAGCGGGCGCGCGACCTACGTCAGCGCCACGGACGAGGAGGCGCTGGCCGCTTTTCAGCGGCTTGCCCGCACCGAGGGGATCCTCCCGGCGCTCGAGCCGGCGCACGCCCTGGCGCGGGTGGCCGAGCTCGAGGAGGAGCTGGTGCTCGTGTGCCTCTCCGGCCGCGGCGACAAGGATCTCGACGAGGTGCTCCGCGCGATCGGCCGGCAATGACCGGCCCGGAGACCGGAGTGAGGAAGAGGCTCGTCATCTACCTGATGAGCGGCCCGGAGACGCCCGCACTCGCCGAGGCGGCGGTCGAAGGAGGAGCCGACATCGTCGAGCTCGGCTTTCCGTTCTCGGACCCGCTCGCGGACGGGCCGGTCATCCGGCGCGCGGCCGAGCGGGCGCTCGCGCAGGGGATGCGCACCGGCCCCTGCCTCGAAGGGCTCGCGGAGGCGCGCGCCCGCCTTCCCGAGACGCCGCTCGTCCCGATGACGTACTCGTCGCTGCTCGAGGCCTACGGCTGGGACCGCTTCGCAGCCGACGCGCAGGCCGCGGGCGCGACCAGCATGATCGTCGCCGACCTCCCCGCGGGCGAGCGGCCGGAGCTGCACCGCGTCCAGCTCGTCGCCCCGACCTCGACGGACGAGCGCATCCGCCTCGCGGCAGAGCAGACCGACGGCTGGCTCTACCTCGTCACCGTCACTGGCACGACCGGCGCCCGCGACGAGCTCTCCCCCGCGCTCGCCGGCCTCGTCGAGCGAGCCCGCCGCGCGACCGGCCTGCCGCTCTACGCCGGCTTCGGGATCTCGACGCCCGCCCACGCCCGGACAGCCGCGGGGCTTGCCGACGGGATCGTCGTCGGCACGAGCGCCCTCGAGGCTGCAGAAGGCGGCCCGCGAGAGCTGGGCAAGTACGTGCGAACGCTGCGCGCGGCCCTCGACGAAACCGCATAGACAAGCCGAAAATGACGACCGTCCTGATCGACGCCCGCAACGTCCTCCGCTCGCAGTGGCCCAACGTGCCCGAGGACGAGCTCGTCGAGCGCTGCCGCGCATGGGCCGAGCGCCACGACCACGACCTCGTGCTCGTCTTCGACGGGAGCGCGCCCGGCAGCGTCGTAGGAGTCGAGCAGCTCGACGACCGGGCGACGCTCGTCGGGTCGGGCGGCGAGAGCGCCGACGACTGGCTCGCGCGCGAGGCGCCGAGCTACCCGGGCGCCTGGCTTGTCACCTCGGACCGCGAGCTCCGCGCCCGGGCAGGACCCGACGCGATCCGGATCGTCGGGGGCGGCTCGTTCCTCCGGGAGCTCGAGACCTGACTCGAGGGCCGCGAAAGACAATTCGTCCGCACTTTCCGAACTTCGCCCTTCCGAACCCCTTGCGCTCGAACCCCCGACGCCCTAGGTTCCCCTTTGCACCGAGCACGGGACGCGAGTAGGTCGAAGCCGTCTCTGAGGGCAGTAGGCGGAAGCCGAAGGTCAGCGGAGGCGGGGGACGAAAGCGCACCCGGCTCGGTGAACTTTTGGTCCGACTCTTTCGTCAGCCGTCGGGCAGCGACCAGTCGAAGGGAATCTCACCGGAGTGCGGGTCGATCCGGTACTTGTCGGGCTCCTGAGGGTCGTACGCCCGGGTCGGGAAGTTCAGGATCGCCGCCTCGTCCTCGCCCCAGTTCTGGCTGGCGTGCCAGACCCCGGGCGGGATCCTGAGAAGGCCGGACGCCGCGCCCGTCAGGCTGTGCACCTCGAAGGCACCGAAGCTCGACGAGTCGGCGCGGCCGTCGTAGAGCACCGTCCGGACCGAGCCACGGACGAGGAAGTAGCGGTCCGCCTGCAGCCGGTGCATGCCCCAGCCCTTGATCCGGCCGGGCCTGATCGTGAAGCAGTACGCGTAGACGACGTCCTCGCGCCAGAACGAGTGGTCGAAGTTGACGACCTCGGTGAGTGCGCCGCGGTGGTCGACGTACGGCGTCACGCGCACGAGCTCGACTCCCTCGATCGGCGTCGCCGGAGCATCCCGCAGAGCCGGCGGCAGCACCTCCCCCATGCGGGAAGTCTACGAGCGCGAGGCGCTAGTAGCCGTAGGGCTTCGTCGTCGTGTCGTTCGTCTCCGTGCCGCTGCCCGGAGTGATCTCGCGCATGCCGGAGGCGTTGTTCGTCGTGAGCGCGCCGGCCATGCCCATGCTCCGGTGGTACTTGCAGTAGAAGGCGACGATCCCCGACTTCGGGATCGTGACGGTGACGGTCGCGTCCTCGCCGGCCTCGACGTCCTTGTCGATTCCCTGAGAGGCGATCGTCAGGTTGTGCTCGGCAGAGCCTTCGTTCTTGAGCTCGAGCTTGACGTTCGCGCCGGGCTTGCCCCTGAGCAGGGTCGGCTCGAAGTAGTAGTCGTCGAGCTCCATCTCGGTCTCGTCGCCGCTCACGGTCTTGGTCCCATGGTCGTTCACGGTCTGCCCGGCGATCTTCCCCTTCCCGCCCTCGGCGGCGCCACTCGTGCTCTCGCTCGAGGACGTCCCTCCGCCACAGCCTGCAGCGCCCAGCGCCAGGAAGAGGCCGATGGCCGCCACGATCACGGTTCCGCGCTTCATCACTCCTCCCGTCCCTAGACGAGAGGGACTACGGCCCCTGGGCGCGAGTCGGTTTCCTCAGCGCGGCTGGGGAACGATCCGGATGTACGGCTTGGGCGACTCCCACTCGCCGAAGAGCTCCTTGGCCTCATCGTCCGAGACCGAGCCGGCGATGATCACGTCCTCGCCCTGGTTCCAGTTCACCGGCGTCGAGACCTTGTGGTTCGCCGTCAGCTGGAGCGAGTCGATCACGCGGAGCACCTCGTCGAAGTTCCTGCCCGTGGTCATCGGGTAGACGAGGATCAGCTTGATCTTCTTGTCCGGGCCGATCACGAAGACGTTGCGAACCGTCTGGTTGTCGGCTGGCGTGCGCTCCTTCGGATCGCCCGAGACGTCTCCGGGCAGCATCTCGTAGAGCTTCGAGACCTCGTAGTCCGAGTCGCCGATGATCGGGTAGTTCGGTGCTTCCCCCTGCGTGTCGGCGATGTCCTGCGCCCACTGCTCGTGGTCACCCGTCGGGTCGACCGAGAGGCCGATCACCTTGACGTTGCGCTTGTCAAACTCGGGCTTGATCTTCGCCATGTAGCCGAGCTCGGTGGTGCAGACGGGCGTGAAGTCCTTCGGGTGCGAGAAGAGCACGGCCCACGAGTCGCCGATCCAGTCGTGGAAGTCGATCTCGCCTTCGGTCGTCTGCGCCTGAAAGTCCGGCGCCGTGTCTCCGATCCGCAGAGCCATCTCCTACCTCCTCCAGAGAGTTGCCTCCAATCTTTGCACGAGGCGTGCACCTGCCGACGGACGCGCTTTAGGCTGGCGTCGTGAGCACCATGGCCGACCTCGACGAGCTCGCGCTGTCCCTTCCGCAGGCAACGCGGGAGCTCTCGGAGGACGGCCGGCCCTCGTACCACGTGCACGGGAAGCTCTTCTGCTTCCATCGCGGGCAAAGACCGGACGCGGTCGACGAAGCCGGAGAGCGCCTGGACGACGTGCTCATGTTCCGCGTCGCCGACCTCGACGTGAAGGAGCTCCTGCTGTCCGACGCGCGGAGCGTGTACTTCACGACTCCGCACTTCAACGGGTACGCGGCGGTGCTGGTGCGGATCCCGGACCTCGAGCGCATCGACCGGGACGAGCTGGAAGAGCTGGTCGTCGAGGCCTGGCTCACCCGCGCGCAGAAGCGCGTCGCCAAGGCGTGGCTCGCCGAGCACGGGGAGGCCTGATGCGCTCGGACCCGAACCGGCTCGCGTTCTCCACGTACGGGTTCCCGGACGAGCTGCGCGCCGACGAGCTCTGGCTGCGAGCGCCGCGCGAGGACGATGTCGACCGCATCGCGCCGGCGTTCGTCGACCCGGACATCGGCGGCGAGGCCGGGCTTCCGGAGGTCGGCGCCGACGAGCTCCGCGCGATGATGCGGGAGATGCTTCCGGGGATGCGCGCGAGCGGGATGCTCGCGCCATACCTGATCGAGGACGCGGCGTCGGGCGAGCTCCTCGGCGGTCTCACTCTCCACCACTTCGACGCGATGCGCGACAGCGTCGAGGTCGGCTACTGGCTATTCGCAGACGCGCGTGGCCGCGGCGTCGCGACGCGTGCCGTCCGGGCCGTCGTGGAGCACGCGTTCGAGAACGGCGTCTACCGCGTCGAGGCCCACGTTCGCGTGGGCAACGCCGCCTCCGAACGCGTGCTCGAGCGCGCGGGGTTCGAGCGCGAAGGCGTCAGGCGGCGCTTCCTGCGCCACCACAGCGAGCGCGTCGACGCGATGCTCTTCGCGCGCCTTGCTCCCGAGTAGCTAGGAGGTCTTGCGCGCCGGGTTGAAGAACGGGAGCTCGACGACCGTCGCCGGCACCCGGCTGCGCCGCGCCTCCACCGTCCACTCGACCTCGATCCTCGTGCCGAGCTTGCTCTGGTCCGCGGCGACCGACGCCAGCGCAACCACCTTCTTCAGGGTCGGGCTCCACGTCGTGCTGGTGGCCTTGCCGATCTGCCGCGCCCGCGCGTAGAGAGGAACGGGGACGCGCGAGGCCGCGGGCTCCAGGGTCGGCGTCAGCCCCTTCTCGCGGTACAGCTCCTCGAGCGGCTCCCAGTCGAGCTCCAGCCCGACGAGCCTGCGCGGAGGCCCGCCGCGCTCCTGTTCCCGCTCGAGCGCGCGGCGGCCGACGAACTCCACCGGCTTCTCGAAGTCGACGAAGTGGCCGAGGATGCCGAGCTCGAACGGCGAGTACGACTGCTCGGGGATCAGCGCGCGCCGCACGGAGTCGAAGTCGACCTCGATCAGGATCAGCCCTGCCTCGACCCGCGCGATGTCGAGGGCGAGCATCCCGGCCGGCCGGATGCCGTAGGCGCTCCCGGCCCGCACGAGGGCGTCCCAGAGCTCGACTGCCTGAGCGCTCTCGACCCACACCTCGTAGCCGAGGTCGCCGGTGTAGCCCGTCCGCGAGACGTCGACGGGGATGTCTGCCGACCTGCGCGGCCCGCCGGCCGAAGTACCTGAGGTCGCCCCAGGACGTCTCGGTCGCCGCCTCGAGCACGTCGCGGCTCAGCGGCCCCTGCACGGCCAGCGCCGAGATCCGCTCGCTCACGTCCTCGATCTCGACGTCCAGGCCGCGAGCGTTCATCCGGAGCCAGCGCAGCGACGAGTCGGCGGCCGTCCAGCGGTAGGCCTGCTCCTCCAGGCGGGCGACGGTCCCGTCGTCGACCACGCGGCCGTCCTCGTTGCACCAGGACGTGTAGTAGACGCGGCCGACGCCGAGCTTGCTCGCGTCCCGCGTGATCACGCGGTCGACGAGCCGCGTGGCGTCAGGCCCGGAGACGAGGTACTTGTAGAGCGGAGAGACGTCGATGAGCGCGGCCGCCTCCCGGATGGCGTTGTACTCGATCTCGTGGGAGTCGGAGTACGCGCTCGCCGCGAGAGTAGCCCGACCACTCCCGCCACTGCAGCTTGGAGTTGAGCGGCGCTGTCCGGGGATAGAACGCGGTTCCGACCGACACGGCGGATCTAGGACTTCGGGATCTGCTTCTCGGGGTCGAAGAAGGGCAGCGGCGCGATCGTCGCGTCCCTCGTGCCCTCGGGCGTCTCCACCGCGACCCGCGTCCCGAGCTCGGTGTGCTCGACGGGGAGCCACGCGTACCCGATGTTCTTCTCGAGGCGGGGCGAGTAGACGGCGGAGGTCACCCGTCCGCTCGCGCCGTCGGCCGAGACCGGCCAGTCCGTCGCGTTCATCTCCAGCCGGTCGCCCTCGATCTCGACGCCGACGATCTTCTGCTTCACGCCCTCGTCGCGAATCCTCGTGAGCGCGTCGCGGGCGATGAAGTCCGCGCTCGGTGTCCAGGTCGACGAGCCGGTCGAGGCCCAGCTCGAACGGGTTGTTCTCGTACGTCATGTCGGCGCCCCAGTTGAAGATGCCTCCCTCGATCCGGCGGATGTCCACCGGCCCCGTCGGCCGGATCTCGTACGGCTCGCCCGCCTCCATGATCCGGTCCCACAGGTCCGTTCCGCGCGAGGCGTCGAGGAGGTAGATCTCGTATCCGACCTCCGACGTCCAGCCGGTGCGGGTGAGGATCAGCGGGATGCCGTCCAGCTCGAGGCGGCGGAAGTGGTAGTAGCGCAGGTCGAGGATCTCGTCGCCGAACAGGGCCTGCACGACGTCCTTCGACTTCGGGCCCTGGATCTGCAGCGGGTACGCCTCGGCCTCGGAGAGCTGCACGTCCATCCCCGCGTGCGCCGCCAGCCCCTTCGCGTACGGCAGCACGTCGCTGTCGGCGAGCGCGAACCAGAACGTGTTCTCGTCCAGCCGCAGCATGACCGGGTCGTTGAGGATCCCGCCGTCCGGCGCCGTGATCAGCACGTACTTGCCCTGGCCGACCGCGCACGCGCTGAGGTCGCGGCAGGTGAGCAGCTGCGCGAAGCTGGAAGCCGTCCGGGCCCGTCACCTCCACGTTGCGCTCGACGGCGACGTCCCAGAGCGTCACGTGGTTCAGCAGGTGCCAGTACTCGGCCTCGAAATCGTCGAAGTTGATCGGGAAGAGCGTGTGGTTGTAGACGGTGAAGCCCTTCGGGTCGTGCCGCTGCGTCGCCTCGTAGAAGGGGCTCCGCCGCAGGCGCGCTCCGCGCTGCACCGTCGTCATGTCGAATGGCCTGGGCATGGTCGGCAAATATAGTCGGGCGGCTTTGTCCGATCGCGGTTCCTATGACGCCGTCATCGTCGGCGGCGGCCACAACGGGCTCGTGGCCGCGGCGTACCTCGCGCGGGCCGGCCTCAAGGTCGTCGTGCTCGAGCGGCGCCACGTTCTCGGCGGGGCGGCGGTGACCGAGGAGGTATTTCCCGGCTTCCGGTTCAGCGTGGCCTCGTACGTCGTCTCGCTGCTCCGCCCCGAGATCGTCCGGGAGCTCGCGCTGCCGCGAGCACGGCCTCGAGATCCTGCCGCTCGACGGGACGTTCACGCCGCTCGACGACGACTACCTGTGGCGGGTGAACGACCACGGCCGCACCGTGCGCGAGCTTCGGCGCTGGTCGGCGAGCGACGCGGAGGCGTACGAGGAGTACAGCCGCCTGATGGTCGAGATGGCGAGGTTCATCAAGCCGATCCTGTCCATCACGCCGCCGGACCCGGGCCGGCTCGACCCGCGCGAGTGGCTGCCGGTCGCGCGCCTCGCCCGCGACTTCAACGACCTCTCCCTGGAGCAGCGGGCGGTGTTCATCCAGCTCATGACGATGAGCGCCGCCGACTTCCTCGACCAGTGGTTCGAGACCGATCCGCTCAAGGCGACGATGAGCGCCTCCGGGATCATCGGCACGTTCCAGGGGATCCGCTCTCCCGGGACCGCGTACGTCCTGCTGCACCACTACATGGGCGAGATCGACGGCGTCCTGCGCGCGTGGGGCATTCCGCGAGGAGGCACGGGCGCCGTCAGCGAGGCGATCGCGAGCGCCGCCCGGTCGTTCGGCGCCGAGATCCGGACCGAGACCGCGGTCGAGCACTTCCTGACCCGAGGCGACGAGGTCGATCGGCGCCGTCACGTCGGCGGGCGACGAGGTGACGGGGCGGGTGACGCTGTCGAGCCTGGACCCGCAGCAGACGTTCGTCCGGCTCCTGCCGTCCGGCCTCCTCGACGGGTCGTTCCTCGACGAGGTCGCGCGCTACCGGTACCGGGGCTCGAGCGGGAAGGTGAACCTGGCCCTGGACGGGCTCCCCGAGTTCACGTGCCTGCCCGGCGAGGGCGACCACCTGCGCGGCGCGATCAGCTTCAGCCCGAGCATCGACTACATGGAGCAGGCCTACGACGACGCGAAGTCCGGGCGCTTCAGCCGGCGCCCGTACATCGACATGGTCATCCCGACCCTGGTCGACCCGTCGATGGCGCCTCCGGGCAAGCACGTCATGAGCTGCTTCGTCCAGTACGCGCCCTACCACCTGGCCGACGGCGACGAATGGGACGACGGCCGGCGCGATGCGTTCGGCAAGACCGTCGTCGACACGATCGCCGAGCGGGCGCCGAACATCCGCGATCTGATCCTGCACGCGCAGGTGCTCACCCCCAAGGACATCGAGGAGCGGTTCGGGCTCTCCGAGGGAAACATCTTCCAGGGCGAGCTCTCGCTCGAGCAGCTCTTCTTCAACCGGCCCGTGCCCGGCTGGGCGCGCTACCGGACGCCGTTGCGGAACCTCTGGATGTGCGGCTCGGCCACGCACCCCGGGGGCGGGATCATGGGCGCATCGGGGCGCCTGGCGGCGCTGCAGGTCCTGCGCTCGCTCCGTGCCAGGAAGGCCGCCTGAGCGTGGCCCGGGAGCGATACGACGCGGTCATCGTCGGGGCCGGCCACAACGGCCTGGTCACGGCCTCGTACCTGGCGAAGGCGGGGCTCCGGACCCTGGTTCTCGAGCGGCGAAGCCGGGCGGGCGGCCTCCTGGCTACCGAGGAGGTCGCGCCCGGTGTGCGCGCGCCGGTTGCGGCCGACTGCGTCGGAGGTCTCCGCGACGACGTCGCCCGCGACCTCGGGCTCGGCTCGCACGGCTTCCGCGCGATCGAGCCGGAGGTGGCTGCCTTCGCCCCGTCCGCCGACGGGCCCGGCCTCACGTTGTGGCGCGACCCGGTCCGGACGGCGACGGAGCTCCGGACGGGGGCCCAGCCGCGCGATGCCGAGGCGTTCGTCGCCTTCGACCGCAGGATCCGCTCGCTCGGCGCCTTCCTGGCCCGCGTCCAGGCGACCGAGCCGCCGGACCTCGCGTCTCCGTCCCTCGCGGACGCCACCGGCGGCCTGACGCTGCTGAACGGCCTGCGGCACCTCGGGAGGCAGCAGGTGCGCGAGGCGCTGCGGGTGCTGCCGATGTCCGTAGCGGACCTCGTCGGCGAAGCGGTCGACGACGAGGCGCTGCGCGGTGTCCTCGGCGCGCGAGGCGTTCGTTACACGGCCATGGGCCCGCGGTCGGCCGGAACGGCGCTCAACTTCCTGTGGGACTCGGCCTCGGGAGGAGGAGCCGCGGGCCGCACGGTCTTCGCACGCGGCGGGCCGGACGCCCTCGCGGAGGCGCTCGTCGCCGCGGCTCGAAGCAGCGGCGCGACGATTCGCTGCGACGCCGACGTCGCGGCCATCCGAACCGGGCGAGGCTCGGTCGAGGGGGTCGCTCTCGCGAGCGGCGAGGAGATCGACGCGCGGATCGTCGCGTCGAGCGCCGACCCCAAGCAGACCCTCCTGCGCCTCGTCGACCCCGCCGAGGTCGGCCCGACCCTGGGCTGGCGGGTCGAGCACATCCGCACGCCCGGCGTGGTGGCGAAGGTGACGCTCGTCCTGGAGGGCCTGCCGGTCGATCGGCGGCGTCGACGGCGAGCGCCTGCGCGGACGCATCGTCGTCGCCCCGAGCCTCGACGACCTCGAGCGGGCATTCGACGACTCGAAGTACGGCCGGATCTCGGAGAGCCCGTATCTCGAGGCGACGATCCCGACGCTCTCGGATCCCGCGCTCGCGCCCGAGGGCACGCACGTCATCGCCGCGCTCTTCCAGTACGCGCCACGGCACCTCCGCGACGCGGACTGGGACGAGGCGGCACGAGACCGCGTTGGCGACGCGGCCGTGCGAACGCTCGAGGCCCACGCGCCGGGGCTTTCGGACCGGATCGTCGCCCGCCACGTCGTCACGCCTGCGGACCTCGAGCGTGACTACGGCCTGAGCGGCGGCCACCCGATGCACGGCGAGCTCGCCCTCGACCAGGTCTTCGCCTGGCGGCCACTCCTCGGCCAGGCGCGCTACCGGCTTGGCGACATCCGCGGTCTCTATCTGTGCGGGGCCGGCGCCCATCCCGGTGGCGGGATCACCGGCGGCCCCGGAAGGAACGCGGCGCGCGCCATCCTGGCCGATGCCCGGCGAGCTCGACGACGCCGCGCGAGGCCTCGCACGCGCGCGTCCGCCTAGCGAACAGCCGCGAGCCGCTCGAGGCTCGCCGCCGGCCAGAGCGACTTCGTGTCGTAGTAGACCTCGAACGCGGGCACGCCCTCCGGGAGCGTGACCCACCCCACCTTCGACCTCGTGAAGATGTGGACGTCTGGCTCGACCTCCCTCGGCTCGTCGAGCGTGCCGCCGCGGACAAAGCGGATCTCGGGCCGTCCGTACTCGCTGAACACCGCGACCTGGCACGTCGGGCACCGGAAGATCCGCTGCGTGCTGCCGTCGTCGCGCGGCACGTCGACCGGCTGAGCGTCTCCGGCGAGCAACTCCACGCGATCGGCCTCGATCAGCAGGTTGATGACGAACGCGCTCCCCGTCTGACGCTGGCAGCTCAGGCAGTGGCAGCAGTGCACGAAGAGCGGCTTGGACGCGAGCCGGTAGCGAACCGCCCCACAGGCGCAGCCACCTTCACCCATGCTTCCCTCCTCGCTGACGAGACAACCAGGCCCCGACACTAGCTCGCGCGTTAGTGTCCTGGACGACACTGCGAGAAGCGACCGCACAGAGGAGGGAACCGAATGAGCGACGACATCGAGCTGGGCCCGATCGACTACATCATCGTCGAGTGGCCGCCCGGCAAGGAGCCGAACGGAGAGGGCCTGAAGCACCTCGTCGACCTGAGCGACCGAGGTCTGGTGCGGGTGATCGACCTCGCGTTCGTCAAGAAGGAGGACGACGGGTCCGTGGTCGGCCTCGCGCTCACCGACATCGACGGTGACGGCGAGCTCGATCTCATCGAGTTCGAGGGCGCGTCCTCGGGCGTGCTCGACCAGGAGGACTACGACGAGGCGGGAGCCGCCCTCGAGCCGGGAAGCTCGGCGGCGATCCTCGTCTACGAGAACACGTGGGCTGCGCCGTTCGCAACGGCGCTCCGCAAGAGCGGCGCGCAGCTCGTCGCAGCCGGACGGATCCCGATCAACGATCTGATCCAGAAGCTCGACGAGCTCGAAGCCGTAGAGGCCTAGGAACCGAAAGGAGCATCACGATGCCAGGACTGATCAGAGGAGCCGCCCGGGTCGCCGTCGTCGCCGGCACCGCGACCGCGGTGTCGAACCGCGTCTCACGCCGCCAGGGCGAGCGCTGGGCCGAGCAGGACGCCGCGGCTGCGCCCCCGCCGCCCGAGGCCGCGCCCGCGGCTCCGGCCGAGGACGACAAGTTCGAGCAGCTCAAGCAGCTCGGCGAGCTGAAGGACTCGGGCGTGCTCACCGAGGCCGAGTTCGAGGCGCAGAAGGCAAAGATCCTCGCCGGCTAGCCGATAGGCACAGGCTTCTTCATAGGCTCACGCGCATGCGCGGGCTGCTTCTCTACGGCGACACGGTGCGTGCGCCAGCGCTCCGCCACGAGATCCCGATCGCGATCATCGACCCGGTGCTGTTTGCCGAGGTGGACGGGCGGCGCCATGTGCTGACGAGCTACCTGGAGCGCGACCGCATCAAGCGCACGCTCCCCGACGCCGAGCTGCTCGACTACGTGGAGCTCGGCTACCGGAAGTTCGTCCAGCAGGGCATGTCGATGCTCGAGGCCGGACGGGAGGTCGAGGCCCGGGCGGTGCAGGAGATCGGGATCAAAGAGGCGATCGTCCCGGGGGACTTTCCGCTTGCGCTCGGCGACCGCCTGCGCGAGGACGGAGTCGTCCTGACCGTCGACGACGCTGCCGTGGGGCTGCGACGGCGGGCGAAGAGCCCGGTCGAGATCGAGGGCATCCGTGTCGCGCAACGTGCGGCCGAGGCAGGGATGGCCGCGGCGGCAGGACTCCTCGCGCGTTGCGAGCCGGGAGAGGACGGCCGGCTCGAGCTCGACGGAGTGCCGCTTCTCGCGGAGGACGTGCGCGCGACCCTGCGCGCAGCCTGCGAGGAGCACGGCGCACCCTGCCCGCCAGACGTGATCGTCGCGTCGGTGTGGCAGGGCGGCGGGCACGAGCCGGGCAGCGGCCCGCTCCCCGCGGGCCTTCCGATCACCATCGACGTCTGGCCGCAGCACGAGTCGAGCGGCTGCTCGGCAGACATGGCGAGAACGTTCGTCGTCGGCGACCCTGCTTCCGAGCATGCGGGTCTGATCGCCGAGCGGGCCGAACTGGCTCTAACCGCGCTCGAGCAGGCAAAGGAGGCTGTCCGGCCGGGGATCACCGGGCGCGAGCTCTTCGACGCCACCTGCGACCTGTTCGAGGCCGCCGGATACCCCACCCAGCGCACCGCCGGACCCGACGAGGAGGACGGCTTCCAGCACTCGCTCGGCCACGGAGTCGGGCTCGAGGTGCACGAGGCTCCGCCGCTCGGGCTCGCGGGCCGCGATCCGCTGGTCGTCGGCGACGTGATCGCGATCGAGCCCGGGCTCTCGGACAGCCGCCTCGGCATGGTCATCTTCGAGGATCTCGTGCTCGTGACGGAAACCGGGTGCGAGGTGCTCACCCGGTTTCCGTACGACCTGACGCCCTAGACGGAGGCGAGCGCCGACTCTTCGCTCTGCGGCTCGGGCTCGCCGCTCTCGAGCCGCGGAAGCCACTCGAGCCAGCTCGGCAGGTACCAGTTCCACTCGCCGAGCAGCTTCATCGACGCGGGCAAGAGCACCGCGCGGACGATCGTCGCGTCGATCAGGACCGCGACCGCGAGCCCGACGCCGAACTGCTTGAACAGCAGCAGCGAGAGTGTGGCGAAGATCGAGAACACGGCGACCATCACGACGGCCGCGCTCGTGACCACACCGGCCGTCGACCTGATCCCGTTGGCGATCGCGTCGTCCATGCTCTCGCCGCGGTCGAACAGCTCGCGGATCCGGCTGACGATGAAGACGTGATAGTCCATCGAGAGCCCGAAGAGGATCACGAACAGCAGCATCGGCACGACGGGCGCGATGCCTGCGGTCGAGCTGAAGCCGAGCAGGCTCTTCCCGACCCCGTGCTGGAAGACGAGCACCAGCACGCCGTACGCGGCGGCGACCGAGAGGACGTTGAGCACGATCGCCTTGGCCGCGACCACGATCGAGCGGAACGCGACCAGCATCAGGATGAACGCGAACAGGAGGACGAAACCGAACACGTACGGGAGCTTCGACTTCATCTGGTCCTGCTGGTCCTGCCACTCGGCGGCGACTCCGGTCACGCCGGCCGAGGTTTCGGGGATTGCGCCGACCGTCTGCGGGATGATGTCGTCGCGGAGCACCGCGAGGGACGCCTTCGACGCAGCGTCGGTTCCGTTCCCCTCGGTCGGCAGCGTGATCTTGGCCACGGTCGCGTCACGGTTGGTCTCGACGGTGATCGGCTCGTCGACCCGGCCGCTCGCGAGCGCCCTGGCCTTCAACTCGCCGATCGCGTCGCGGACGGCGGGCGTGTTCACGTCGGGCGCCTTGACCACGACACGCGCGGGGAGCGCGCTCCCCGGGAACGCCTGCTGCATGCGGTCGTAGGTCTTCACGACGGGGAGCGACTTCGGGAACGTGTCGGCCCCCGGCGTTGCAATTCGCAGGTGAATCGCCGGCAGCGCGAGCGCTACCAACAGGCCGCCGGAAAGCACCGCGGACAGCACCGGCCGGCGCAGGACGGCGTCGACGATCGTTCCCCAGAACCGGCCCTCGCCGCCCGCGGCCGCGCCGCCGGCCGACGAGCGGGACCTTCAGCCGGTCGACGCGGTCGCCGAGCTTCGAGAGCAGCGCGGGAAGCACCGTCAGCGACCCGAGCATCGCCACGGCAACGACGATGATCGTCGCGTAGCCGAACGAGGCGAAGGCCGCGTCGCCCGTCAGGAACATCCCGGCCATGGCGACCATGACCGTCAGGCCCGAGATGAGCACCGAGCGCCCCGAGGTCGCCGCGGCGGCTTCGAGCGCCGCCTGCTCGCTCCGCCCCGCGGCACGCTCTTCACGTTCGCGCCGGAGGTAGAACATCGAATAGTCGACGCCCACCGCGAGCCCGATCAGGAGCACGACAGCCGGAGCCGCCTGGTCGAGCGGAATCAGGTGGCTGGGCAGCGCGACGAGCCCGAACGTCGCGAACACGGCCGTGAGGGCCAGCAGCAACGGGATCCCCGCAGCCACGAGCGCTCCGAACGCGATCACGAGGATGATCAGCGTCAGCGGAACGGAGAACACGCCCGCGCGCTCGAGGTCCTTCGCGAAGAGCCCGTCGACGGCCTTGGCCGAGCTCGCATCGCCGAACTCGCCGATGAAGAGCCCCGGATGCGCGGCCTGCGCCTCGTCGACGGCCTTCAGGACCGGGCCGATCTTGCTGCCCGCGTCGATCCTCTTGCCGCGGATGTCGAACTCCACGAGCGCCGAGCGCCCGTCCTTCGCGATCTGGCCGGCATTGGCCGGCTCGAGCGGCGAGCGGACGTCCTGGACGACCGCGATCTTCGAGACACGCGCGACGACGTCCGCGACCGCGGCGTCGAACGCGGGCGTGCCCGCCCGCGCAGAACGGCTCTGGATCAGGACGCTCTCGCCGGCGGGCTGCTTGAACCCGGCGTCGAGGACCCGGTTCATGCGGCCCGACTCGCCGGGCCCGGACGTGGTCGGGTCGATGTTCTTCACGCCGACCATGCCTCCGATGCCGAAGGCGACGATCACGAACGCCAGCCAGCCGAACGTTGCGGTCTTCCAGTGGGCGGCGCTCCAGCGACCCATGCGGGCCGCGATGTTGGAGTGGTGCCTCGGACGGGTCATCTCGTTCCTCCTTCGTTCGATGACTCGACGCTACGACCGGGCCGCCCGCGGGTCGTCGGCACAAGGTCGGATTCGTGCTCGTACCAGCCGACGATTCCGACTCCTACTCTGGTAGGAGGCGGCGAGCGAACGCCTGCAGTACGTTCACGGCGTGAGCCGGATCGAGCACCTGGTACGTAGGCACACGCTCGACGTACTGATCGTGGTGCTGGCACTCGCGGCCATGGTCGAGGTCTCGGCCGAACGTGGCTCGCGCACTGCTGTGCATGTGACCCTCTGGTTTGCGATTCCGGCAATCGCGGTTCTGGCGGTCCTGCTCTTCTTCCGCCGCCGATTCCCCCTCGGAGCTCCGGCTGCCTTCTGGCTGCTGGCTGCCGGGCTGTCACTCGTCGATGGGCGGCTGGTCACGGTCCCGAGGGGCGTCTTCTTCCTTGGAATCACCGCCGCGTACCTGCTCGGGAACCTGAGCGACGCCGTGAAGGCCCGTCTGGGCCTGGCGGTCGTTCTCGGCAGCGCGGCGCTCATCGTCTACCACGACCCCGAGGCAGCGAACGGCGAGTTCGTCTTCGTGCCACTGCTGTTCGGCGTCGCCTGGCTCGCCGGCTACTTTCTCCGCGAACGGGAGCGCGAGGCCGAGGCGGCCGAGCTCCGCGCGGCCCAGGCCGAGCGCGAGCGCGAGGCGGCGGCACGCATCGCCGTGGCCGAAGAGCGTGCGCGGATCGCCCGTGAGCTCCACGACATCGTCGCCCACGCCGTCAGCGTGATGGTGCTCCAGGTGGGCGCCGTCAGGCACCAGCTCCCCGATGCGCAGGCGGAGGACCGCGAGGCGCTCAGAGGAGTCGAACAGGCCGGCCGGACCGCGCTTGCCGAGATGCGGCGTCTTCTCGCGGCCATGCGCCGCGAAGGCGACGAGGCCGAGCTCGTCCCCCAGCCGGGCCTCGATCGGCTCGACTCGTTGCTCGACGAGGTCGGCCGGGCAGGACTGCCCGTGGAGCTCCACGTCGAAGGCGAGCCCTTCCCGCTCCCCAGAGGCGTCGACCTCTCCGCGTATCGCATCGTCCAGGAAGGTCTGACGAACGCCCTCAAGCATGCGCGCGCGAGCACCGCAGACGTCACGCTCCGCTATCGACAGGACGAGCTGGGAATCGAGGTACGCGACGACGGCCTGGGGACTGCGACGACCGACGGGCTCGGCCACGGTCTCGTCGGCGTCCGCGAGCGCGTCAAGATCTACGGCGGCGAGATGAGCGTGGGGACGACGAACGGAAGCGGCTTTGTTCTCAGCACGCGCCTCCCGATCGTCGAGCGGGAACGCATGACGATCCGCGTCCTCGTCGCCGACGATCAGTCGATGGTTCGAGCCGGGTTCCGCATCCTGCTCGGCGGTGAAGAGGACATCGAGGTCGTCGCCGAGGCCAGCAACGGGCTCGAGGCGGTGGACAAGGCTGCGCGCTTCGATCCCGCAGTCATCCTGATGGACATCCGCATGCCCGAGCTAGACGGCCTCGAGGCGACGCGGCGCATCCTCGAGAAGGACCGCGACGCCCGGATCCTGATCCTCACCACGTTCGATCTCGACGAGTACGTCTACGAGGCCCTGCGAGCGGGAGCGAGCGGCTTCGTCCTCAAGGACGACTCTCCCGAGCAGCTCATCGCGGCGATCCGGACGGTCGCGGCCGGAGACGCGCTCCTCTCCCCCGCCGTGACCAAGCGCGTGATCAAGCAGTTCGCAAGCGCTGCGCGCCCCGCGCCGCCGGAGGGGATCGACAAGCTGACGGACCGCGAGCGGGAGGTCCTGCGGCTGATGGCCGAAGGCTTCTCGAACGCCGAGATCGCGAAGGAGCTCTTCATCAGCGAGACGACGGTCAAGACGCACGTCACGCACGTCCTGCAGAAGCTCGACCTCCGCGACCGCGTCCAGGCGGTCGTGCTCGCCCATCAGACCGGGCTCTTCGACGGCTAACCGGGTCGACCAAGTCGCTCCGCGTTGCTGCGCTGACCGGCAGCGCCTCTATTCGTCCCACCGTTCAAGCCGCTCTCCGATCGCCTGCACCGCGGCCTCCCAGATTTGGCCTTCGTCCTCTGGGGATCGCTGATAGAGGCCGCCGAAGGAGCCGTCGCCGAGAGCTTCTCTCCACGTCTCCGGATTCCCGTTTTCGGGCCATTCGACCGGAGGCTTGCGCTGCTCGGGGATGACCACACCCGGAAGCCGCGTCCAGGGGAAGTTCTCCGACCACGAGGCATGGTCGTAGTCGGGATCGATCGCGGCGGCGATCTCGTCCGGCCGGCCCTCCCAAAGCTCATGCCACACGACCGATCCGCGAACGCGACCCCGCGCCCAGTTCCTGCCGGGTTCGGTGTTTCCGCCGTGACCGTTCACGACGAGCACGCGCGCGAACCCCTGGCCCAGCAGCGAATCGACGACATCTGAGAGAACTGCGAGAAGCGTGGACGCGCGGAGCGTCGGGCTTCCGGGATACGCAGTGAAGCCGGTCACGCCGTACGGCGCCACCGGCAGCACCGGCACGCCGAGCGGCTCAGCCGCTTCGACAGACGCACGCTCGGCGAGGATATTGTCGGTCTCGAGGGAGAGGTAGGCGTGCTGCTCGGTCGAGCCCACCGGGAGGACGATCCTGTCGTCCTTCCTCAGGTACGTCTCGAGCTGCATCCAGTTGAGATCGCGGATCCTCACCACAGCCCCCTACCGCCCAGAACAGGGCCGTCCCGGCGACTCGGCACGTTCTTCTGGCGGTTTTCTCGGGCCTCGATCGTCGGCCCGGTTCTTCTGATCCTCGTCAGCGTCATCCTGTTGTCGTATTTCTTGAAGTAGCTCAGGAGCCACTACTGCGTGAGAGGACTCTCTCATGGGCCAGCCTTCGGGAATGTCCCCTGAGGAAGGGTGCTACTCCCCGAGGAACGACCCGCCCAGTGCTCCTATGAAGTCCATCACGATGGGTTCGCAGGACGCCGGTATAGGATCGCGCAGGTGCAGGTCGCCACGAGGACCCGGATCGCCTGCCCACCGGAACAGGTCTTCGACACCCTTGCCGATCTGCGCAACGAGACGCAATGGAACAGCCGAGTCAGCAGCGCTGAGCTGCTGAGCGGCGAGCCGATCGGGCCGGGTTCGCGTTTCGCGATCGTCAACGGCGGCACGCCGTACGACGTGACGATCACCACCTACGACCGGCCGTCCCGGCTTGCGATCGACGCGAGCGGCAAGCCCGACCTTACGATCGCGTATACGTTCACGCCGACCGGTGAGGGTACGGACCTCGAAAGCAACTTCGACTTCCGTCCGAGAGGAGTCCTCAAGGTGGTGTTCGCGCTGCTTGCGCCGGTGATCCGCCGTGACGTGCCGAAGCAGTACGCCTCGCTGAAGGCGCTCTGCGAGCGCTGAACACGCCGAGCGCGGGAAGCGCAGGTCCGGTCCTCCAGCGCTTCAAACGTGCCCCGACGCACGGTCAAGACCAAGGACCTGGGCGGAGCCGATGAGTTTTCGGTGATCTGCCGGTCTCTACCGCGTACGGATCCGTAAGAACTCGCCTGTAATGACGACTCCAGGAGGCGCATGAAGCTTCTTCTCACGTCTGCCGGCATCAAGAACAGGAGCATCCACGACGCACTCGTCGACCTCTTGGGGAAGCCGATTGCCGACTCCGACGCCCTCTGCATCCCGACCGCGTCGTACGCGCACCCAATGGCCGGTCCTGGCAGAGCATGGAATTTCATCAGCGGGCAGGAGCCCCGCTGCCCCATGACCGAGCTGGGGTGGAAGTCGATCGGCGTCCTGGAGCTGACCGCGCTGCCCAGCCTCGACGAAGACCTCTGGGTCCCACTGGTCAAGGAAACCGCGGTCCTGCTGGTCAACGGCGGCGACGCCTTGTATCTGTGCCACTGGATGCGGCAATCGGGCCTGGCAGACCTCATGCCGTCGCTGCAAAAGACGGTCTGGGTCGGATTGAGCGCCGGGAGCATGGTGATGACCCCCAGGATCGGGGAGGACTTCGTCCAGTGGAGACCGCCGACCGGTGACGACACCACCTTGGGCATCGTCGACTTCTCGATCTGTCCACACCTGGCTCAGGACGGCATGCCCGGCAACTCCATGGCCGAGGCAGAGAGATGGGCGGCCGAGATCCCGGGTCCGGCGTACGCGATTGACGACGAGACCGCCATCAAAGTCGTCGACGGCACCGTCGAGGTCGTCTCCGAGGGGCACTGGAAGCTGTTCACCCCCAGTCCGGTAGCAAGCGAATCAGGCTCATGAGACACGCGGCTCGGCTGGGCCAGTGTCCCGGAATGTCACCAGAGCGATGCCGGTCAGGGTCTGCTGGCATCATCGGATGACCGTGCTCAACGCGGCGCGACGAAGTATCGGTTTCCGGCGATTGGGTTGGACGGATCTACAGGTGCGGTGAGGATGATCGAGCCGCCCACGCCTCGGACAATTCGGTCGACCTCAGGCCGAGAGAGGGCGATCATCCGGACGGGGTGCAAACGCAGGCGGCGCAGGTAGGCCTTCGACAGCCCGAGACTGCGCAGGGCTGTGTATGCGCGGCGGCGCGGCTGTAGACGCGCTCGCAGGCCGAGACTCTCGGGCATCTGGAATACGACAAGCCCATCTGCTCTCGTGACGCGGAGGAACTCACGGATGTAGTCGGCGGCGATGCTGTTGCCCGGTAAGTGCTGCAGCACGAAGCTGGAATACACGAGGTCATAGGTGTGTGACTGGAAGCTGCGAAGGTCGGTTTCCTCGCCTACGAAGAAAGAACAGTTGGTTGCCTCGTTCAGCTGTCGGGCGCGATCGATCATGGCTACCGAGATGTCGATGGCATCGCACCAGCGAAAGCGCCGGGCCAGCGCCTGGGTGACGCGGCCGAGGCCACAGCCGAAGTCAAGGGCTCGCTCTCGTAGTCGTGGCCGTCCGAGCTGGGCCGCTTGATCGAGTACTGCGTCGACTTCAACCTCGCCGGTCGCCAGAAAGTCGGAGACCGTCCAAGGACTCGCGCTCGTTGCCCGCTTACCCGAGACGGCCCAGAGAGGATCAAGGGCCGCGAGATCCTCCCAGTCTCTCCTGTGTCGGTTCAGTGGCAGTCTGGACCCGTCTGGCGTTGGACTCTCGGTTCCGTCGTTCACGGCCCGAGCATGTCACGCGACGCGGGGAACGAAGCACCGCCTGGGCCAGCGTTCGGGAATGGCACCCGAGCGGCTAGGGTCGCTCCCGCAAGCACCCAGGCAAGGAGGAGATCCAATGCCCTCGACGATCGCCCCTGGCAAGGTCTGCTACATGCAGATACCGGCCCTCGACGTCGATCGCTCCGCGGCCTTCTACGAGACGGTCTTCGGCTGGAATATTCGGCGGCGCAGCGACGGTGAGGTCGCATTCGACGACGCTGTAGGCGAGGTCAGCGGCACCTGGGTCACCGGGCGGCCGCCCTCGTCGGAGCCGGGCCTCCTCGTCTATGTGCTTGCTAAGAGCGTGGAGGAGACGCTGAAGAAGATCACCGCGTTGGGCGGTGAGGTGGTGACGCCGCTTACCCCGCAGGGCGAAGGTGAAGCGTTCGCGACCTTCCGCGATCCCGCCGGGAACGTCTTGGGCGTTTTTGAGCAACCGTAGTTCCCGACACTTGCTTGCCAGCCTGGCAGCGACTCGGACGATCCAGGAAGGTCTTCGGGGAAACCCTCGCGCGCTGACGATCGCCTGGGCCAGCGTTCGGGAATGACCCCTGAGCGCCGATCTCCTCAACCGTGATGATCGACATGAGCCCCTGCCGGAGGCCTACGCATCGGCCAAACCGGCGGGCCGCCTTCTGGCAGTTCAAACAAACCCATGTGCAGGAAGCCGAGCCGCTCGTACAGCGCCGCGCTACGCTCGCTGCTGGCCTCGATGTACGTCGGTAGCGCAGCCGAATCGGCTCTCTCGAGCGTCGGCTGCATGAGCATCGATCCGACGGCCTGTCCCTGCAGAGCGGTGCGCACTCCGACCGTTCGGACGTAGAAGTGAGGCTCACGTAGGTGTCGCTTCTCCATCGCGCGCTGCACTCTGATCGCGCGCGGCAATCGCGTCCTGAACGCCCACATCCACTTAAGTGTCTCCTTCCCCGTCGCCGACTTCGGCATCTCCCAGGCACCGGGTGGCAGCTCGGCCACCGCGCCGTCGTACCCGGACGTCGTCCACACGGTCCCCCCGTTTGCCAGCACGTACAGCTCCATCTCAACCGCAAGCATCTTTCGGAGCCGCGCCTCGTGCCGCAGACGGCCCGGCCGAAGGAACGTGAACACGGGGTCGGTGATGAACGCATCCGCCAGCGCCGCCGCAACCTTCGGCACCTCATCTGCAGCCGCTGTCCGGACTTCGATCGATCTCAACGCAATGACCATATCGTCACCTTCGAAGACCGATCGGCAGGCTCTGACTGAGCGGCGCGATCTAGCGCTCGGAAGTCGCGAAACCTCGCATGCGCCAGTGTTCGGGAATGTCACCCGAAGCGGTCGATGCGAGTCTGTTACCCGGTAGTCGGCTCGCCTACCTCGCCCTGAACCAACTCCTTGAAAGCGGTCTCGGCGCGGATCGGGTCGAAGTCGCTGTCCTCGGCAGCAAGCGAACGGAAAGATTCCTTGCGGTCGATCGCGAGCCGGAGGTGCCTGATCGCGTCGTCTGTCCGACCGGCGAGGCTCTCGCAGCACGCGAGGTTGTAGAGCGGCCCGGCGTACTCGGGATGAGCTTCGATCAACTCGCGTCCCTGATCGGCGGCCTCGGCGTACTGGCCTGACTCGTAGAGACGGTGGAGCGGCATCCAGATCTCGCCGCCCTGGGCCTCGTACGCCTTCCCCGGAGTTCCGCCGAGCGCAACGATCGTCGTCCCCGGCTCCTCGGCGAACGCTGTCCGCTTAACGGCGGGGCGAGCGAAGACGAGTGTGCCCGCGGGTGCGTCCACCCGCTCGCCGTCGAGCTCGAACGTCGCGCGCCCGCGTTGGACGAGGTAAAGCTCCTCCTGCAGGTCATGCTCCTGTGACTCGTCGTGCTCGTTGATGAGCCGATCGCCCACCTGATGAGCTGTAAATGCGTTGACGCCGAACGACGTGATGCCGAAGTGGAACCGGACGGGGCGCGAAAGGACGCGGCCGTCATCGATCTCGTCGATCTCGTCGATCTGCGCCACCGCGTAACCGCTCATTCGGCCGTCCTCCTGCAGGTCGTGTGGGGACACTTGGCGGCGCAGTCTAACGAGCGCCCCGGCACGGATCGACCACCTCGCCGCGGCGACACCGCAGATGCTCGCCTGCGCGAGTGTGCGCGAATGTCACCCGAGGCTCAGTCTGGCTTCGACGGTTCGCCGAGAGCCGCGCGAACCCAGTCGTGCTTGCTGCCGGGATCAAGCGCGGCGAGGAACTCCGTGCGCGAGCCTTCCCAGCTTTCGCTTCCACGCTCGGCCGCTCGCGCCGCGACCGTGCGCCGCGTGTCTGCGCCCTCGCAAGAAATCAGCGCGACCGCTCCGTGCGCTCCAGCGCGGGCGAGAATCGCGTGGGCAGCTTGCTCATCCGATCCGACGTGACCCTCGTGGACGTGGACGGCGTGGCCGAAACGCTTACCCCCTTTCAGCATCGAGAATAGGCCCAGAAAGCCGACCATCCACGAGAGGGAGAGGTGGATGAGCGCCGCTTCGATGCCCCTGGCGGTGAGGACGCGAGCCTGGGTGAGCTTCAACGAGCCGTCCTTGTTGGCTCTGACCACGAAGGCGCTCACCTGACCCTTGAGGGGCCTTCTTGCGGAACCCCCGCCCGAGCGATGCCAGCATGTGCTCGGCGGCGTGGCGGGTCTCGAAGCTGGCGAGGACTATCGACTCTTGCGCCGGATCGACCTCAGGCGCCATGTGCGAAGGGTCGAGAGCCACCGCCGGAGAGGCGGCCGGCCTGGGCGAGCTCCTCGTGCTTGCGGCGGATGCGGCGGCTCTCCGCACGACTCGAAACCGAAGCCGAGTTGCTCAGTGGACGGGTACTCAGCGCGACCGAACCGTCTTGCCTCAGGGACCTGACCGCCTTGCGGGATGCGTCCCCCCTTTCCGAACCGGTGGTCGAGCACGCTCCCGCCCGCCGCGAAGCCAGCGCTCGTGATCGGTGGGTGGATCTGCTTCTCCAGCGAGAGCAGCGTGTCGTCCTCGGTTCCGCTCCGACTATGCGACGTGCGCAGGTATCACCGGTTGGAACGGGTGGAGCTCGTCCTGGCCGGGTTGGACGATCCCGTAGCTCGCCTCGGGCACCTCGTTCCAGACGCCAGCCAGATCGCCCAGTGGCTCGGAGACGACCAGCCGCGTCTCCTCGTCGAAGAGGGCGAGGCGCGGGTCGTCGGGGTAGAGCTCCTTGAGCGTCTCGTACGTGCTCGAGTAGAAGAGCGAGCGCGACCTTCCCTCGCTCGAATAGCGAAAGGCCCAGAGCCGCTCGCCGTTCGTCGTCACGATCGTTCCCTGGAACGGGAACTCGACGTCGTGCTGGTGACCAACTTCCTCGACCAGCCCGAGCGTGCGGGCGACCGCGGAGGGCGGATCATCGTCGAGGCCAAGCGTCAGCGCGAGGAAGAAGAGCACCTCCGAGTCGGTCGTGCCCTCGATGAACGGATAGAGCTCAGGATCGACCGCGAGCACGAGGTCGCGCTTCACCTGCAGCCAATCCGACACCACGCCGTTGTGCGCCCACAGCCACTTGCCGTGGCCGTACGGATGGCAGTTCGTCTGCTGCACCGGCGTTCCGGTCGTCGCACGGACGTGGGCGATGAAGAGGTGCGACTCGACGTGGCCTGCGAGCTGGCGCAGGTTGCGGTCGTTCCAGGCCGGTTCCATGCTCTTGAAGGTGCCCGGCCCGTACCGGCTGTACCAGCCGATCCCGAAGCCGTCCCCGTTCGTCGGCTCCGCGCCCATGCGCGACTCGAGGCTCTGCTCGATGAGAGAGTGCTGCGGCCCATAGAGAACCTTGTCCATCAGGACCGGCTTTCCGGAATACGCAAGCCAACGACACATGATCCGTCTCCCTTCTGATTGACCAATATCGGGGTCCGCCTCTTCAAGCGGACAGAAGCGCGAGCGTGTCGCTGAGACGCCTCCACCGGTAGGTCTACCGGTTCTAGCACCGGCCGGGGCGCAAACAACGGATTCACCTAAGCTCGGCACTGCTCCGTTCACGTTCGCCGCGCGCCCTTCTTCGGTCGGCCGCCAGCCCTCAGCACGGGGAAGGTGGGCGCACGCAGCGTGGCGGGTGAACTAATCATGTTCGGCCGTCCGGGGCCTGAGCTCGACTACTGGGAAGGCGAGGAGTAGCTCGAAGCGGTCTAGGAACAGGGCACTCGGCTGCGCCAGCGTGCGGGAATGTCCCTTGACAACTACTCCGACCGATGATTTATGCGCCCCTGCTGAGTCTCTGAGGAAAGCACTACCCCCAGCCCGCGAACGAAGGAGCACCAGATGACGAGCAACGCACGTGAAGGCGGCCGCATCCTGGGCAGCTTGCGCTCAGCAGGTGGTAAGGGCGTCGTGCGCATGGAGGACCGCTTCGAGACCGATATCGACGACGTGTGGTCGGCACTCGCCGATCCCCGCCGTCTCGCCCGCTGGTACGGCGAGGTAAAGGGCGACCTCCGCCCCGGCGGCGAGTTCCACATACGCGTCTTTGCGAGCGGAGCGGAAGGCACGAGGCGCGTGGAAGCGTGCGAGCCCCCGCAGCGGCTGCTGGTCGTGAACAACGCGGACGAGCTCGCCATCGAGGCGACGCTGACCGCCGACGGCGACCAGACCATCCTGGTTGCCGAGGTACGCGGGATGCCACTGGACGTGCTCGCCGCCTACGGGGCCGGGGTGCAGATCCATGTCGAAGATCTCGCTAACCACCTCGCTGGGCGTGAGCGCGACGACCGGGAAGCGCGGTGGGACGAACTCATCCCCGCCTATGAGGAACTGGCGGGCGACCTCAGCTAACGACACTAGTGGCGGCAGAGCCGCCCTGGGCCAGTGTTCGTGAATGACGCCTGACGGCTACCGCGAAAGGCTCTAGCCCCAGGGCAGCCGTGACCAGTACGACGGCCGCTGTCGCCGGAACCTCTCGGCCGTCGCATATACCTCTTCCGGATCGGATGTCTCCTTCTCCACACTCGCGCCGTAGCGGGCCGCAAGGTCAGACACGGGATACCGCACTTTCGGGCTTATGTGGGCGCCAACCATCAGGATCACGCACGGACTGTCGCCAGCTCCCACGAAGGCGTGCGCCGTCCACGGAGGGGAATGGAAGAAGTCCCAGGCTCGGAGGGATCGCTCCTCGCCCTCGACGAGCAGCCTGCACTCACCGGCCAGGATGAGGAACGCCTCCTGATTAGCCTCGGCGTGGTAGATACCGCTCTGGCCGGGCTCGAGGACGGTCACACTGATCCCGAACTGCGCGAACTCGATCGGAGACTCGCCGTACTCGTTGGCGAACCAACACGCAGCGCCCCTCGTCTCCGAAGAGAACCACTCGGCATCGCGCACGTTGACGACAAACCACCCCTCCGTGACGGGGGCAAGCCCGGAGCCAGCGTCCTCAAGCCTCGCTTCGTTCACGAAGCAGAGTCTCGCAGTCCAAGCGGCGGCTGTCTCGCCTGGGCCAGCGTTCGGGAATGTCCCCCGAGCAGCTAGGGTCGCTCCCGCAAGTACCCAGGCAAGGAGGAGATCCAATGCCCTCGACGATCGCCCCTGGCAAGGTCTGCTACATGCAGATCCCGGCCCTCGACGTCGATCGCTCCGCCGCCTTCTACGAGACGGTCTTCGGCTGGAATATTCGGCGGCGCAGCGACGGTGAGGTCGCATTCGACGACGCTGTAGGCGAGGTCAGCGGCACCTGGGTCACCGAGCGGCCACCCTCGTCGGAGCCGGGCCTTCTCGTCTATGTGCTGACTGAGAGCGTGGAGGAGACGCTGAAGAAGATCTCCGCGGTGGGCGGTGAGGTGGTGACGCCGCTTACCCCGCAGGGCGAAGGTGAAGCGTTCGCGACCTTCCGCGATCCCGCCGGGAACGTCTTGGGCGTTTTTGAGCAACCGTAGTTCCCGACACTTGCTTGCCAGACGCCAGCGAAACGGCGGCTTATAGTCCCGCAACGATGAGCGAAGAGGCCCTCGAAAAGGCCGCCCTCAGCTACGAGGCGGCCGCAGAAGAGCTTGAGCAGGCAGCACGTCATTGCCGGACAGCGGCGCATCACTTCCGGGATCGCCAGATCCCACGGGCAGCGGCTCACGCTTGGGCGGCGTTCGGACACGTGCGGGTCGCTGAGGACTCGCTGGAAGATCAGGCGCGTACGCACGCCCGTAAGTCGAACCCGCTCTAGGTTTCCAATCGATGCGACGCTCGGTTGCGCGAGCGTGCTCACACTTGACCGCACGAAGGAAACGGTTCGGCAAGAGGTTCGGTCCGCAGAGGCTGCCGGGAGAAAGCAAAAGGCGCCAGTTCCGGCGCCTTTCACAGTAGCGGGGCAGGATTTGAACCTGCGACCCCCCGGTTATGAGCCGCCTCGATGGCGTACACGCGTTCCGCCGTATTCCGCCTAAACGCAGGCTCCAAGCGAGATTCGCCCGCGACCGTTGCATTGAGGCGGAACAGACTGACATCGCCGCGGAAGCCCGATGCTTGCAGAACGCTTGCAGTCGAAGCACTCAGCGCCTTCGCCTCGTCAGCAACTTGCGCGTGCTTCGGCGGCCCGGCCGTGTCGGGCGGCGGCGACGGCTTCGAGACGCGAGTTCACTCCGAGGGCTCGCAGCAGATGGCGGACGTGGTTCCGGACCGTCTCAGTGCTCAGATGGAGCTCCTGCGCGATCTGCTTTGTCGAGCGTCCCTGCTCGAGGAGACGCAGCACCTCGGCCTGGCGGGGCGTCAGGTGTGCGGGCGGCGTGCTCGCCTCGTCGTCGAGCGGGCCGGTCAGCAGCCCGAAGACGCCGACAACACGCTCGCCACCCATCAGCGGCACGGCGCTGACCTCCAGCGCGACGCGGGTTCCGTCGGTCGAGACGAAGACCCCGCTTGTCTCGGTCGCCGCGGTCGTGCCGAGCACCTTGCGGGCGAAGAGCTCCTGCGCCCGCGCCCGGTCCTCCGGGCCGACAATCGAGGTGAAGTGCCGGCCTCGGACGTCGCCGAGGAGGCGCTTGGCCGCCGGGTTGATCCACCGGACGACCCCGTCCGTGTCGAGGACGTAGCTCGGGACGGGTATGCCGGCCAGCGCCTCCTCGACGTCGCCGCCGACCGCCAGCCCGCCAGCCGTTGGAGCCATCCCGGGAGTGTGGTCGATCGACAAGGGTTTGTCACGTATCGCGGAACGCCGAAGGGCGCCGTTCGGGGGCGCCCTTCGGGTTCGGGTGGAGCCAGTGTTGCGCGAGTCGGTGGATCAGCTGACCTGCAGGAAGGTCTGGTTCACTGGGATGTTGGCACCGGGCACGCAGAGCGCCCAGACCTTGATCTTCTCGGGAGCCTTGTCCGAGGTCGCTCCGGCGTTGCCGCCGAACTGGACGATCCAGCCGTCGAGGCGATTCGGCTTAGGGGCATTTGTTGCCCAGTCCATGCGGCCGGGGAACGAGGACGACACCGGGGTGTTGCGGCTGTTCGCGTCCGCATCGAGGCCGAGCACCTGCACGCCACCGGTGATGGCGACGTAGTCGGTCTTCGCGGCGTCGCACGCCACGGTCGCGATGGCCCCGGCGTTGGTGTCGCCCGCGTTGTAGAACGCGGTCGCGTAGAACGCGCCGGTCAGCCCGGAGTCGCCCTTCGCACCCATGTCGCCCTTGTCGCCCTTCGCGCCTGTTGCGCCCGTGTCGCCCTTCACGCCCGAGTCGCCTTTCACGCCCGAGTCGCCCTTCGAACCAGTGTCGCCCTTGTCGCCCTTCGCGCCCGTGTCGCCGGTCCTCCCGTGCTGGCCCTGCAGCACCATGCGGGCGTTGGACGAAAGATCGGAAAGCGAGATGGCGCCGCTCTTGATCTGGCTGGACGACGTGATCAGGTAGTGCTTGGCGGCGAATGCGCCGGAGGTGACCGCGAGCGCTGCGACGAGCCCGGCGATCAGGGTGATTCCCTTCTTCATGGATCGTTCCTCTCTTTATCCCAAGCCCTCACAATGGACGGCGGGAGCAGCGTTCGGCCTGGGATCTTGAAGCTGCTCTCGACAGAAAAGACGGTAGCCCCACCCCGGCGGAGCCACAATGACACGATGGGGTCGGTTCTCCGGGCGAGGCATCAACCGACTCGAAAGAGCGTCAGCGTGAGGCTGCCACGAAAAAGGCCCGCAATTGCGGGCCTTTCCAGTAGCGGGGGCAGGATTTGAACCTGCGACCTCCGGGTTATGAGCCCGGCGAGCTACCTGACTGCTCCACCCCGCGTCGCTCGGGCGATTATAGCGCGGCTACGCTTGGATCGAGATGCGCGTAGGCGTTGTCGACCTCGGCACCAACTCGACCCGGTTCCTCGTGGCGGACGTCCACGACGACCAGGTCGACGAAGTCGCGCGAGGCCTTCAGATCACGCGTCTGGGAGAGGGCGTGGACGAGCGGCGCAAGCTGCTCCCGCTCCCGATTGCACGTGTGCGAAACGTCCTTTCGGACTACCGGCGCGAGCTCGACGAGCTCGGAGCCGAGCGAGTGCTCGCGATCGGGACGAGCGCGATCCGCGACGCCGACAACGGCGAGGCATTCCTCGGCGAGATCGAGTGGAGCTACGGCTTCTCGACCCGCCTGCTCTCGGGCGAGGCCGAGGCCGAGCTGACGCGCCGCGGGGTCGCCGACGGGCGCAGGCTGGACGACGACACGCTCGTGCTAGACGTCGGCGGCGGCTCGACCGAGCTGATCACGGGACGCAGCCGCTCGAGCATCGACGTCGGCTGCGTCCGGCTGACCGAGCGCTTCCTCCACGCCGACCCGCCCACGGAGCGCGAGCTCGAAGTCGCCACTGACACGGTTCGCGGGTCGCTGCCCGACCTCGAGCCAACCGACGCCGTCGGAGTGGCCGGAACGGTCACGAGCCTGGCCGCGCTCGAGCTCGGCGCGTACGACCAGGAGCAGGTTCACGGCCACCGTCTCTCGCGCGAGACCGTCGAGGCCCAGCTCGAGCGGCTCGCCGCCCTCCCGGTCGCGCAGCGCCGCGAGCTGCCCGGCCTCGAGCCGGAACGGGCGCCGGTGATCGTCGCCGGAGCCGTCATCGTCCGCGAGGTCCTCGACCGCTACGGGCTCGAGGGGCTCGAGGTCAGCGAGCGCGACCTCCTGCACGGCGCGGCCCTCGAGGCCGCGCAGCTGCCCGAGCCGGAAGAGGGCAACGCCCCACCCGGCGCCTACACCTGCTGCTAGAGACTCGGACGGCCGCACCGGCAGAGCCGGCACGGCCTCTATGGTCGGCGTCGCAAGCGAACGCCTTAGAGCTCTTCCAGCGACGGCGGAGGATCGTCCTCGGCCAGCCGGCGGCGCAGGACGCTGCGCGAGAGGACGCCGACCAACCGACCGTCTTCCACCACCGGGACACGCTCCGCGTCGTGCTCCTCGAGAAACGAGAACGCCTCGTCCAGCGGCAGCTCCGAGTCGAGTGTCCAGAGCGCCGGCTCCGCGATCGCTCCGACCTCGGTCGCGCTCGGGTCGCGCCCGGCCGCGACCACCTCGCGCACGAGCGTCTTCCGCGTGATGACGCCGACGAAGCGACCGTTTTCCGAGACGTAGACGGCCCGCACGTCGGGCTGGGTCAGATGCTCGCCCGCCGCCTGCGCCGACGTCGAGGCCTCCAGCGTCAACGGCTCGGGGATCATCGCGTCGCGGACCTTGTCGCTCACGGGTAGATCCCCCGCGCGCTGAGTGCGCCCGCGACCTCGCGGATCCCGGCGACGAGCGCCGCGCCGCGCAGCGTGATGTCCCGGTCGGCCGCGAGGGTCCAGACGCGGTCGAATGCGTCGCCGAGCTGGTCCGAGAGCTTCGCCCGGATCTCATTGCGGCCCCAGAACAGCCGTCCGAGGTCCTGCACCCACTCGAAGTACGAGACCGTGACGCCGCCCGCGTTCGTGAGCACGTCCGGGAGAACGGGGATGCCGCGCTCGACGAGGATCGCGTCGGCCTCGAGTGAGGTCGGCCCGTTCGCGCCTTCGGCGATCAGGCGCGCCTGGATCCGTCCCGCGTTCTCGCCGGTGACCTGGTCCTCGCGCGCGGCGAGCACCAGGATGTCGCACGGGAGCTCGAGCAGCTCCTCGTTGGTGACGCGCTCGGCTTCGGCGTAGCCCTCGAGCGAGCCGTGCTCCTCCGCGTAGCCGCGCAACACGCCGATGTCGAGGCCGCGCTCATCGTGCACGCCGCCGGAGACGTCGGAGACCGCGATCACCGTCGCCCCGTGCTCCTCGAGCTCGGCCGCCGCGATCCCGCCCACGTTCCCGAACCCCTGGACGACGCAGCGCTGCCCGCCGAGCTTCCAGCCGAGCCGCTCGCACGCGCGGGCGATCACCATCACGACTCCCGCACCGGTGGCCTCGTGCCGGAAGAGCGACCCGCCGAGGGAGATCGGCTTGCCCGTCACGATCTCAGGGACGACGTGGCCGACCTGCATCGAATACGTGTCCATCATCCAGGCCATCGTCTGCTCGTTCGTTGCCATGTCCGGGGCCGGAATGTCCTCCTGCGGGCCGATGATCGGTAGCAGCTCGGAGGTGAACCTGCGCGTGATCTTCTGGAGCTCGTCGAGCGAGAGGTCACGCGGGGTGCAGCGGACGCCGCCCTTGGCCCCGCCGTACGGGAGTCGCAGCAGCGCGCACTTCCAGGTCATCCACATCGCGAGCGCCGCGCACTCACCGAGGGTCACCTCGTGGTCGTAGCGGACGCCGCCCTTCGTCGGCCCGAGCACGGTCGAGTGCTGGACGCGGTAGCCCGGGAAGACCGTCCAGCGGCCCGAGTCGAGCTTCACCGGGACGCTGACGACGAGCGAGCGCTCCGGGTAGCGGAGCCGCTCGGCGACGAACTCCTCGACGTCTGCATACGGAAGCGCCTGCTCGTATTGAGCCAGCGCCGTCCGGTAGAGCGGCGTCTCCCACTCCAGATGCCCGTGCCCGGGCGAAACCTCCTGCACCTCGGTCACAAACGGAGTCTAGTGCGGCCTCACGGGACGCTCATGCCGGGGAAGGGACTCGAACCCTTATGCCCGCAACAGCGGACACCTGATTTTAAGTCAGGCGCGTATGACCAGTTTCGCCACCCCGGCCGGGCAAGGATAGCCTCGGCCTGAGGCGCCTAGACGCCCGGTGGGAAGCGGAAGCTCGAGGGCACGGTCTTCGGCGGGGTCCCGATCACGATCGCGATCTCCTGGTGCTTCTTCAGCTGGAGCACGCCCGGATCGCCGGTGTACTCCGCGCCGTCGACGTAGATGCGCCACGGCGTGTCCGGCTTGCAGTAGCCGCCGATGCAGTCCTTGTCCAGCCGCACGCCCCACGCCGCGAAGAACTGGCCGAGGTCGAACGTGCGCTTCTTCGGGGACTCGACGTGGAGCAGGCCGGTCGAGTCGTGCGTGTGGAGCTCGGTCAGGAACTGGTCGCCGTAGATGCCGACCCCGGTCGGGATGGTGGTGCGCTTCCCGTTCACGTAGATGTCCATGTGCTGATGGATATGGACGACCTCGCCCTCGGCGCCGAGCGGGTTCAGGCCGGCGGGCTTGAGCCGGTCCGGCAGATGGTCGACACCTGCGTTCCACGGCGCCGGCCCGGTCTGGAGCCCGACCAGCTTGCTCTGGTCGATCCCCGCGCTCCCGCTCCCGCTCATAACGGTGAAGACGAGGACGACGACCGCGATCGCGGCCACGCCGGACGCGGCGAACGCGACCGCCCAGTAGAGCGTGCGCTTGTCCTCGGGCGAGCGCGGCTGCTTACGCGACTCGACGCGCTTCTGAGGCGCCTGGATCTTCCTCGGAGGGGCGGGTGTGCGGGACTTCTTGGCCAATTGGCCCGCGCGATGCTAGCAGTAGCTCACGAGGGCCCTTGACAGCGCGGTGGGTACCCATTAGGTTCGTCGGGTCAGATCCGGAGGGCCGCAAGGTCGTCCGGATCTGGCGTTTCTGGGGTCCTTTTTAGCCGGTGCCGTCCGACTCTGCGCCTACTGTTCGTCGGCTCATGTTCGTCCTTGCGACCGTAGTCCTGCTCGTGGCCGGCGGTGCGGTGTTCGCCGTCTGGCTTCCGCGCGTCCTCGACCGGCAGCTCTCCTCGCGGAACTCCGAGGTCGACGGCCGCCTGGAGGCGATCACCGAGACGATGGACCGGCGGCTCGGCGAGCTGGACACCAAGGTCGACCGGCGGCTCGAGCACGCGTCGGAGCAGACGAACGCGATCCACAAGCAGCTCGGCGCGGTGGGACAGGCCACCGAGCAGCTCGCCGAGCAGGCCAAGGGGCTCGGGCAGCTGCAGCAGATCCTGCGCCCGCCCAAGGCGCGCGGCGGCTTCGGCGAGCTCCTGCTCGCCAACCTCCTCGCGGACCGGCTGCCGCCCACGGCGTACGCGCTCCAGTACGAGTTCAGAGGCGGCGAGCGGGTGGACGCCGCGATCGTGGTCGACCGGATCGTCCCGATCGACTCCAAGTTCCCGCTCGACAACTTCGAGCGGATGGTCGGCTCGGACAACGACATCGAGCGACAGCAGTTCGAGAAGCTCTTTGCGCGCGACGTCAAGGGACACGTCGACGCGATCGCCGGCAAGTACATCCGGCCCGACGAGGGCACGTACGACTTCGCGTTCATGTACCTGCCGTCGGAGGCGATCTACTACGAGCTCGCCTGCGGCAAGACCGGCGCGCTGCTCGAGTACGCGAACACCAAGCGGGTGCTCCCGTCTCGCCGACGACGCTGACGGCCTACCTGCAGGTGATCGTGCTCGGGCTCAAGGGCCTCCAGATCGAGCAGCACGCGCAGGAGGTCATGGCGTACTGCGCCCAGCTCCAGCAGGACTTCGGCCGCTTCCGCGAGGACTTCCAGCTCGTCGGCAAGCACCTCGGCAACGCGCGAGAGCGCTACGCCGACGCCGAGAAGCGGCTCGAGCGGTTCGGGACGAAGCTCGAGCAGGCAGCGGAGTCTCCTGCCGAGCTTCCCGCCGAGGCGCACGAGCTCCCGCGCGCGGTCGACGCTGCCTAGACGCCTGCGGGCTGCTGGGCCTTGAGGTAGCGGATCAGGCCGCCCGCGACGACGATCTCGCGCTCGCGCGGGAGCAGGTCGTGCGTCAGCGTGATCGTCCCGACGCCTGCGATCTCGGTCTCGAGGTCGTCCTCGCCCTCGGCGATCGAGTGCAGCCGCGAGATCCGCCAGGTCTGGCCGAGCTCGGCCTTGTCGTAGTCGGCCGGATCCTTGAAGAGGAGCGGCGCGATCCCCTGCGCGATCAGGTTGCGACGGTGGATGCGCGCGAAGCTCTTCGCGATCACCGCGCGGACCCCGAGCTGCGCAGGCGCAAGCGCCGCGTGCTCGCGGCTCGAGCCCTGGCCGTAGTTGTCGCCCGCGACGATGAACCCTCCGCCCCACTCGTGCGCGCGCCGCGGGAACTCCTTGTCGCGGTGCTGGAACGTGAACTCCGCGATCGCCGGCACATTCGAGCGGTAGGCCATCACGGTCGCACCGTCGGGCGAGAGGTCGCCGGTCGAGATGTCGTCCGGGGCGACGATCAGCACACGCAGCTCGAGCTCGTCCGGCAGGACCTTCTGCTCGGGCGGCGGCTTGATGTTCGGCCCGCGGGGAATCTGTATCGACGCGGCCTCCTCGGCGGGCACCGGCTCGAGGATGTGGTTCTGGACGACCTCGGGCCTGGCGTCGGGCCGCTCGGGCAGGACGACGTCCGGCAGCTCGCGCGGATCGGAGATCACGCCGGTCAGCATCGAGGCGGCAGCGACGGCCGGAGAGCAGAGGTACACCTGGTCGTCGGCGGTCCCGCTCCGGCCCGGGAAGTTCCGGTTGAAGGTGCGCAGCGAAGCCGACCCGGACGGAGGCGCCTGGCCCATCCCCACGCACGGACCGCAGGCCGGCTCGAGCATGCGCACGCCCGCCATCAGCAGGTCGATGTAGGTGCCCGAGCGCGTGATCTGGTCGAGGATCTGGCGCGAGCCGGGCGTGGCCGTCGCCGAGATCATCTTCTCGGAGAGGCGCTGGCCGCGGAGCACCGCGCCGCAGACGGCGAGGTCCTCGTATGACGAGTTGACCGACGAGCCGATGCAGACCTGCGTCAGCTCGGTCCCGACGAGCTCGTCGACCGGAACGACCTTGTCGGGGCTCGACGGCTTCGCGACGAGCGGGACGAGCGCCGCGAGGTCAATGTGCTCCTCCTCGTCGAAGTCGCCCGTGTCGCCCGTGTCGAGCGCGACGAAGTCCTCCTCGCGCCGCTGCTCGGCGAGCCAGCGCCGGGTCTCGTCGTCCGCGGGGAAGACCGCTCCCGTCGCGCCGAGCTCGGCGATCATGTTCGCGATCGTTCCGCGCTCGGTGAAGCTGAGCGTCGAGACACCGGGGCCGGTGAACTCGAAGATCGCCCCGCGGCCACCGCGCACGGTTCGGCGCCGCAGCAGCTCGAGGATGACGTCCTTCGCCTGGATCCACGGGCGCCTGAGCTCGTTCTCGAGGAAGACGCCGACGATCCGCGGGCACGGCAGCTCGAACGGATGCCCGGCCATGCAGACCGCGACGTCGAGCCCACCCGCACCGATCGCGATCATCGCGCACGAGCCCGACTGGGTCGTGTGGCTGTCGGCGCCGATGAGCGTCTTTCCGGGCGTTGCGAACCGCTCGCAGTGGACGTAGTGGCAGATTCCGTTACCCGGCCGGGAGAACCAGAGCCCGTAGCGCGCGGACATCGCCTGCAGGAAGCGGTGGTCGTCCGGGTTCTTGAAGTCGATCTGGAGGATGTTGTGGTCGACGTAGACGACGGCCGTCTCGACCTGGACGCGGTCGACCTCGAACGCCTCGAACTGCATGCAGGCCATCGTTCCCGTCGCGTCCTGCGCGAGCGTCTGGTCGACGCGCAGCGCGATCTCCTGTCCGGGTACGAGGTCGCCGCGCTCGAGGTGGTCTTCCAGGATCGTGCGCGCGAGCGAGGCCATCCCCGTGAGTATTCCTGAAACCGCTCCCCCACTCGGAAGCCTCGACCGGTCGCGGTCGTTTAATACTTCAGACATATGAGCGAGGAAACGAGAGAGCTGATCATCATCGGCGGAGGCCCCGCCGGGTACACGGCGGCCCTGTACGCAGCGCGGGCGAACCTCCAGCCGCTCGTGATCGAGGGCTTCGCTTGGGGCGGCCAGCTGATGATCACGAGCGACGTCGAGAACTACCCCGGCTACCCGGACGGCATCCTCGGCCCGCAGATGATGCAGGACTTCAGGCGCCAGGCCGAGCGCTTTGGCGCCGAGTTCATCACCGACGACGTGACGAAGGTCGACTTCACCGAGCACCCGTTCCGCGTGTGGATCGGCGACAGGGAGTTCACCTCCGAGAGCGTGATCGTGGCCACGGGCGCGAGCGCGCGGCAGCTCGGGCTCGAGTCCGAGCGGTCGCTGCAGGGGAAGGGCGTCTCGTACTGCGCGGTCTGCGACGCGGCCTTCTTCCGCGACCGCGAGGTCGTGGTCGTCGGCGGCGGCGACTCGGCGATGGAGGAGGCGATCTTCCTGACGAAGTTCGCGACCAAGGTGTCGCTCGTCCACCGGCGCGACGAGTTCCGAGCGTCGCCGATCATGATCGACCGCGCCCGGGCGAACGAGAAGATCGAGTTCGTCACACCGGCCGTCGTCGACCACGTCCTCTCCGAAGGCGGTCAGACGACCGGCGTGCTCATTCGCGACCTCGGCACCGACGAGACGCGCGAGCTTCCCGCGCAGGGCGTGTTCGTCGCGATCGGGCACGACCCGAACACGAAGCTCTTCCTCGAGCAGCTCGACCACGACGAGGCCGGCTACCTCGTGACGAAGCCGAGTTCGACCGCGACGAACATCGAGGGCGTCTTCGCGGCCGGCGACGTCGTCGACCACACATATCGCCAGGCCGTCACGGCGGCGGGCAGCGGCACGATGGCCGCGCTCGACGCCGAGCGGTGGCTCTCGGCACGGCAGGCACTGCCGGTGCCGAAGCCCGAGACCGCCGAGGTCTAGCCGGAACCCTCGCTAGCCTCCGCGAATGGCCGACGTCGAGTGGATCGACCTCGTCGATCCGGACGAAGCCGAGCTCCAGAGGAAATTCGGGCACACGCTCCATCCGCTCGCGATCGAGAGGCTGCTCCAGCCCGCCCAGCACGAGGACGAGCCGCGGCCGACGATCGAGCGGCACGAGGACTACGTGTTCGGCGTCATCCTCGTGGCCGTCGCCGTCCCGGAGGAGGACCGGCTCTTCTACCAGGAGATCGACATCGTCGTCACTCACGGAATGCTGCTCACCGTCCGCAAGACGCCGCCGGGCGAGAAGCCGTACGACACGAGCGACGTCCACGCGACCTGCGACGCCGACGGCGAGCCGGCGAAGCCGGGGATGGTGCTCTACCACCTCATCGACGACATCGCCGAGCGGTACCTCGACCTGATCGACTCGATCAACGACGAGATCGACGAGCTCGAGGATCACGTAGAGGACTGGACGGCAGCGCGCGTCCGCGAGCGGATCTCCGGACTGCGGCACGACCTCCTGCACGTGCGGCGCACGCTCTCGCCCCCACGCGCGATGCCGTGCGGCGCGTCGTCGACGGACGGATCGGGCTCGAAGGCGCGAAGCTCTTCACGCCGGACGTCCAGCTGCACTTCGCCGACGCCTACGACAAGCTCCTGCGCGCGAGCGACGGGCTCGAGCTCTCGCGCGACCTCGTCGCCGGTGTGCGCGACTACAGCCAGGCCAAGATCGCGAACGACCAGAACGAGGTGATGAAGCGGCTCACGGCCGTCGCCTCGATCCTGCTCGTGCCGACCTTCATCGTCGGGCTCTACGGCCAGAACTTCCGACCACATGCCCGAGCTGCATGTGGGGCTTCGGCTACTGGTGGTCGTGGGCCTGGATCATCGCGACGACGGTCTTCCAGATCGTCTTCTACCGGCGGAAGGGCTGGCTCTAGCACGCAGCTTCGGCACTACGATGGTCGTGTGCCGTACTTCATCTGCCCGAACTGCAAGGAGCGCTCGATCGACCATGACCGGCGCGAGGGCCTGACCCGCGAGGCGGTTTCCTGCCACCACTGCGGGTTCGGGTTCCTGTTCGAGCTGCTCGAGGACTACTACCCGGCGCCGACCACGGGCTTCGTCGTGTGCGACCGGGAGGCGCGCGTGCTCGCCGCAGGACGCGACGTCTTCGAGCTCTCCGGGTACCGCGAGCAGGAGCTGATGGGCCGCGACGTCGTCGAGGCGCTCGGCCTGAGCGGCTTCGACGGGCAGAACCCGGCGCAGGTCGCGCTGGAATGGGGCGTCCGCAAGCTGGGCGAGCAGCTCGAGCTGCGCTCGCGCGTCGGGCACATGAAGCCCGTGACGGCCGACTTCTTCCCGGCCTACGACGAGGACGGCGGCCTGCTCGTCGCCCTCACGCCGCGCTAAGGCGCCGACTTGGCGGCGCCGACCGTGAAGCCCGTGTGGGCTTCGCCCGCACGGGCGTTGGACACACCTGGTTGGTGAGACGAGACGGCGACCTTTACTGCGCCAGCGCAGAAGATTCGGCCAGCTGGGACTCGACCCAGGCCTGAAGCTCCTCGAGCGCGTCGAGCGCGTTCTCGAGCTCGCGCAGCTCCTCGCGCGCCGCGGATTCGTTGATCGACCCGACGAGGCCGAGCAGCTCGAGGCGCTCGATCGCGAGCTCACTTAGCTCGGTTCGCGCGCGCTTCTCGATCGCGGCCTGGTTCAGGCGCGAGCGCGCCCGCTCGGCGCGTGCGGCCAGGCTCGCCGCCTCGCCGGCGAGCGCGTCGGCATAGATCGCGAGCTCGACCGAGCGCACGCCTGACAAGCTAGACGCCGGCGCGTGACACGACTGTGCCGGCTTCGACAAGTGTTCGTCACCATCTTTGGGTCGACCGGTCAGTTCAGACGGACGCACGGGCTCAGCCCGCGCGTCCTGATGACGGCACCGCAAGCGGTGCCTCGAGCCGACTTGCAGGACACAGGTCGGTCAGCACGCACTCCTCGCAGCGCGGGCTGCGCGCGATGCAGACGCGGCGGCCGTGCCAGATGAGCAGGTGCGGGAAGACGTTCCAGTAGCGCCGCGGCGACGAGCCGCATCAGGTCGCGCTCGATCTTGACCGGGTCGTCCTGCCTGGTCAGGCCGAGCCGCTGCGAGAGACGGCGGACGTGCGTGTCGACGACGATCCCGACGGCCTCGCCGCGCTCGGCGACCACGACGTTCGCCGTCTTGCGCGCGACGCCCGGGAGGCGGAGGAGATCTTCGAGCCTGTCCGGGACGCGGCCGTCGTAGTCCTCGATCAGCATCGTCATCGTCCCGCGCAGCGCCTTGGTCTTCTGGCGGAAGAACCCGGTCGGCCGGATGTCGTTCTCCAGCTCCTCGACCGGGACGGCGAGGTAGTCCTCGGGCAGGCGGTACTTCTCGAACAGCCGCTCGGTCACGCGGTTGACGTTCACGTCGGTCGTCTGCGCCGAGAGCATCACCGAGACGAGCAGCTCGAGATCGCTCCGGAACCGAAGCGCGATCGTCGCGTCCGGATGCTCCGCGAGCAGGCGCTCGACGATCGGCACGATGCGCTGCCGCCTGGGCCCGACGCGCCGCCTCGCCTCGGCGACGTAGCTGCGGGCCATCAGGCGCTGCGCAGGCGCGGGCCGGCGCAGACGAGGTCGAGCGCGGGACAGTCGGCGCAGACGAACTCGCTCGGCGTCGGCCGGAACTCGCCCGCCTGGATCGCCGCGATCGACCGCGAGAGCTCGGCCTCCAGCGCCTCGACCTCTTCGACCTTGTAACAGACTGTTACTAAGTCGTTGGGTCGCTCGAGGAACTGGTAGACGACCTCGACCTCCTCGGCGCCCGCGCGGAAGCACGCGAGTGCGTAGATCACGCGCTGGAGCCGGTAGTCGCGCTCGACGATGTCGGCCGGCTCCGATCCAGTCGGCCGCGCCAGCGAAGCCGGCGCGGCCTCTTCGTCCGGCGTCGCAAGCGACGCCTCAGCGAGCCAGTTCGTCTTGTAGTCGACCACCACCGCGCGCGGGCCGTCGTGGTAGAGGACGTCGAGGCGGCCGTGGAAGAGGACGCCGTCGTGCTCGAACGTAAACGGCCGCTCGGCGGCTGCACCGTCGAGACCGGCGAGGCGGGCCGCGAGCTCCGACTCGCAGTAACCGCCCACGAACCCGCGGATCCGCTCGAGCTCCTCGGCGGTCACGTCCGGGTAGCGGGCGCGCACGAGCTCGTCGAGCTCCACGGGCGCCGCGGGCTGCCGCAGGTCGATCTCCTCGAGCAGCATGTGGACGGCGTCGCCGATCTCGGTCGCAGCGAGCCCGCCTTCGCCCTCGTCCACCGGCCTGAGCTTTCTCTCGTCCGGCCAGAGGCCGACGACCCGCTCGACGAAGTACCGGTACGAGCAGCGGTCGAAGAGGGAGATCGCCGAGTACGACAGGCTCCGTGCGCGATGGAGGGGCGGCTCCGGCACCTCCGGGAGCGGCGTGAGCGTCGGCGCATCCAGCGCCTCGTCCCCGTTGGCCGAGACCGCGAAGAGCTCGAGCTGTTCGAGCGCGGCCGGCTGCGCGGGCGCCTCCTCCTCGGCGAACCGGTCGACCCGCAGGAGCAGCCGGGCCCCGTCGCGCTCGATCTCGACCGGGCCGCTCTCCGCGTCGTCGAGCTCCCGCGCCTCGAGCCGTTCGAGCACCCAGCCGATCGGCGTGCCCGCGTCCGCCCTGCCCTCGCCGATCGCGCCGGAGACGATCAGCCGGTCGATCGCGCGGGTCATCGCCACGTAGTAGAGGCGCCGCCGCTCGGCCTCCTCGGCGTCGCGCTCGGCGCTCTTGACGCTCTCGTAGTCGGCGGTCGAGAGACGTCTGCCACTCGCCGGATCGGCGACACGAAAGCCGAGCCGCCCGTCGGGGAGGCAGAGGATCTCGTCGGCGTCGGCCCGTCCACGGTCGCGGCCCGCGTCCGCGACGACGACGACCTTGAACTCGAGCCCCTTGGCCGAGTGGATCGTCAGGAGGCGGATCACGTCCGTTCCTTCCTCCTCGGCTGCGGCCTCGAGCTCGGAAGCTCCAACCGCGTCCTGCTCGGCGACGAAGCGGACGAAGCCCTCGACGTCCGGGCCTCGCAGCTCCTCGTACGAGCGCGCGAGCCGCCCGAGCTTGCGGAGGTTCGCGTAGCGGCGCCTCCCGTCCCACTGCGCGAGCACCGCGAGGTCGTAGTCGTGCTCGCAGACGATCTGCTCGCAGAGCCGCTCGAGCGTCAGCGAGGACGCCTGCCCGGCGAGCCGGTCGTACCGCTGCTTGAACGCCTGAAGGAGCCGGGTGTCGCGCGTGGACAGGCTCGCGGGCAGCTCCTTCTCGAGCCCGGTGAAGAGCGGCCGCCTCGTCGCCGCGCGCCGCAGCAGGACGAGCCCGTCGTTGGAGACGCCGACGAACGGCGACGCGAGCACGGACACGAGCGCCTCGTCGTCGTAGCGGTTGTGGAGGAGGCGCAGGTAGGCGAGCAGGTCGACGACCTGCTGCTGCCGGTAGTAGTCGCGGCCCGTCGCGCGGAAGGTCGGCAGGCCTTCGGCGCGCAGCTCCTCCTCGTAGAGGCGTGCGTCGGTACCGGCCGCGAACAGGAGCACGATCTCGCCCGGAGCGGCCTCGCCCGAGTCGACGAGCGTGCGCACGCGTTTCGCGATGTGGCGCGCCTCCGCGGAGCGCCAGTGCGTCCCAGTGTCCTTGTAGCTGTCCTTGTCGGTGACGAGCAGCTCGACGGCCGGCCCGAACGCGGGGTCCGGGAAGCGTCCCGCGGCGGCGAGCGGGCGGAACGACTCGCCGAAGTCCGCGGCGAACAGGTGGTTGATCACGTCGAGGACCTCGGGACGCGAGCGGTAGTTCTGCGTGAGCGCCAGCACGCCGCCCGCCTGCTCGCGGCGCTCGCGGAAGACCTCGACGTCCGCGTGCCGGAAGCGGTAGATCGACTGGAACTCGTCCCCGACGAAGAACAGCTCGCCGTCTTCGCTGGCGAGGAGATCGACCAGCTCGCACTGCAGCCGGTTCGTGTCCTGGAACTCGTCGACCATGACCGAGCGGAAGCGCCAGCTCTCGCGCTCGCGGATGTCGTCGTGCTCCTGGAGGACCTCGCGCGCGAGAAGCTGGAGGTCCTCGAAGTCGAGCGCGGACTCACGGTCCTTCGCCTCGCGGTAGGCGCGGTCGTAGGTGAGCAGGAGCTCCTGGAGCTGCTCGCGGTCTCGGGCGGCGAGCGCTTCGAGCGCGGCCCGCTCGACGGCGTGCCTCGCCTCCTCGTACGCCTCGCCCTCGCCTCCGCGCACGCGGAGGTCGGAGAGGTCGAGCAGCACCTCGGGCGAGGGCGACGACTCGAGGAACCGCAGCGCCTCGGCCTGCCCGAGGGCCGTTGCGGCCGCGCGCAGGTCGTCGAGCCGTTCGTCGAGCTGCGGGTCGCCGGGCGCCTCGAGCTGCAGTGGCAGCCCGGACGAGCGAAGCGTCTCGTGCACGCCGGTCAGCATCCGCCGCAACCGGCTGCCGCCGTACGACGCGAGCAGGCGCAGGCGCTCCGGGCTGTCGCCGCAGAACTCCTCGAGCGCGGCGCGAAAGGCCTCGCCGCGAAGGACGCGGCCCTGGCTGTCGTCGAGGATGCGGAAGCGCGGGTCGATCCCGGCGGCGAACGGGTGCGCCTTCAGCAGGCGGCGGCAGAACCCGTGGATGGTCGAGATCCAGGCGCCGTCGAGCTGCCGCGCGAGGTCGTGACGGCCGAGCTCGGCGAGGCGCTTGCGGATCCGCCCGCGCAGCTCGCCGGCCGCGCGCTCGGTGTAGGTGATCACGAGGATCGAGTCGACGTCGAGCCCGCGCTCGCACACGGCGCGGCAGAAGCGCTCGACGATCACCGTCGTCTTGCCGGTCCCGGCGCCCGCCGAGACGAAGACGACACCCGGCTCCTCGATCGCCCGCAGTTGCTCCAGGTTCGGGGCGCGCTCTACGGTGCTCATGTCCTTTTCACCCGGCACATCGGCCAGAGGTCGCACCAGGTCGGGCACGGGAATCCGTTCTTCGGGTCGTGGCGCACGTCGCCCGCCCTGATCCGCTCGACCATCGCGCGCGCGTGCTCCTGGGCGCGGTCGATCTGCCCCCAGAACGCCTCCTCGTCGACGTAGTCGTTGCGCGAGAACCCGGGCACGCCGTCGTCGCGCGCCTCCGCCCGCAGCAGCCCGCGCGCCTGCCCCTCGCCGGCGAGCGAGCGGTAGACGCCGCCGAGCGGCTCGATCCCGACGAGGTCGCGCAGGACGAGCATGTACAGCGGGATCTGGAGGTGGAGCTCGGTCTCGATCTTCCGCGCCGAGTGCGCGGTGCGGCCCGACTTGTAGTCGACCACGATCCCGCGCGCGCCGAACGGGTCGCGGTCGATGCGGTCGATCTTCCCGGAGACGGTGAAGCCGCCGAGATCGAGGCCGCGCTGCAGCTCGGGGGCGGAGCGCTCGGAGCCGAACGAGACCTCGAACCGGTTCGGGACGAGCGGCGACGGCGACTCGGCCTCGCTGCGCACGAGCTGCTCGAGGTCGCGGGAGAGGCTCTCCTCCAGCTCGCGCCGCTCGAGCTCCGGCAGGTCGGCCCGGACGTGAGCCTCGAGCGTCGTGGCGAGGCACTCGCGCATGAACTCGAGCGCGTCGTCGAGCGTCTCGGCCTGCACCTGCTCGGCGCCGGTCCGCTTCGGCAGGCCCTTGTAGAAGCTGCACAGCGCCTGATGGGCGACGCTGCCGCGCAGCAGCGCGTCGACCTCGGCGTCGATCGACCTCGGCGAGACGAGGCGCTCGAAGAGCCACATCGACGAGCAGTCGGCGAAGCGCTCGAGATCGGTGACGGAGAAGCTCGTCTTCTGCCGGAGCTCCTCGAGGACGGCCGGGTGCGTGAGCCGCGTCGGGCGGTCGAAGGCCTCCAGCGCGCGCTCGAGGCGGCGGTCCCAGCCGTTCGCGCGGGCGAGCGGCCTCGCGGAGCGCGCGTCGTCCGAGGCGAGCCAGGCGAGGGCGCGTAGGCGCTCGCGCTCGCTCGGGGCGGTCTCGACCGGCCACGTCAGCGCGGGCAGCGACCGGCGGCGGGTCCAGCGCTCGGCATCCTCCGCGGCGAAGAGCCCGCGTACCTCGTCCCAGAACGGGCTCGGCTCGCGCGGCGCGCCGTCGTCGTTCGCAGCCTCGCGGACCAGGTACAGCCTCCGCGTCGGCCGCGTGCAGGCCGTGTAGAAGAGGTAACGGTCGCGCGAGACCGGATCGGTCCGCAGCAGACGGCCAGAACGCGACGAGCGCTCGAGCTCGGCCTTGCGCTCCTCGTCGAGGAACGGAGACCCTTCTGTGCGGCGCGGCAGGCCGCCCTCTTCGAGGCCGAGCACGAAGAGCGCCTCGAAGCGCCTCGTCCGCGCGCGCATCAGGTCGAGAACGGCCACGCGGCCGGCCTCTCCCGCGCCCGCGAGGCGAACGGTCGCGCGCTCGAGCAGCGCGACGACGTCCTCGCGGCTCAGCTCGCCACCCAGGTCGCGCCAGTCGCCGAGCTGGTCTGCGAGGCGAGCCACCTCCGCCTGGGCGCGGAGATCGAGCAGCGCGATCCTCGTCGTCGGCGGAGCCTCTTTGCCGTGCGCGCACGACACCATCGCCCGCGCGAGGTCACGGATCGCGACCAGGGGATCGTCCGCCGCGCGGACCGGGCCGAGCTGCGGCAGCGGCTGCTGGCGCAGCTTCTCGACCTCCTCCTCCACCCTGGCGGGGGCGTTGACTCCGCGTCCGCGCAGCCGGCCCTCGAGGAAGTCGACGTGCGCGCGTGCGAGCCCGGAGTACTGCGAGCGCAGGAACGAGAACAGGTCACGCCGCTCGCCGTCGAGCCACGCGTAACGCAGCAGGCCCAGCAGCGCCTGGCCGAACGGCGTCTGGCCGAGCCGTACCCGGCCCTCGACCGCGTACGGGACGCCGAGGGTCACGAACGCGGTGTCGAGCGCCGCGCGCCAGCGATCGATCGACGGGCAGACGACGCCGATCTCCTCGGCCGGCGTGCCCGCGCGAAGGAGTGCCAGCACCTCGTCGGCGAGCAGCTCGAGCGTCCCGCGGAGGCCTGCGCCCTCGAGGAAGCGGAGCGAGCCGTCCAGCTCGGGCCCCGCCGCGAGCCGCCCGTTCCCGCTCGCGGACTCGCAAAAGAGCCCGCGCTCGAGGTGAGCCAGCACTGGCGAGCGCGCGGCCGGGTTCGGCGGGAGCTCCTCGACCTCGTCGGCAAGCGCAGCGAGGTCCTCCGCGGTGCGCGAGAGCGAGGCGAACGCGTCGCGTCCGGGCTCGTACGGAAGCGACACGGTCACGTCCGATCGGGCCGCGAGCGCCTCGAGCAGCGCCCACTCGGCGCCGGTCAGGTCCTCGAATCCGTACGCGAAGACCGCGCGCCCGTCCCAGGCGTCGAGCTCGCCGGCGAGCCGCTCCGCGGCGCGGCGCCGCTCGAGCTCGCGGTCGGAGAGGCCGAGCCGCTCGAGCTCCTCGCGGTATGCCGCGTACAGCTCGGCGAGCTGGTCGTCGCGCTCGCCGTCCAGCTCGGACGGTTCGAGCAGCGCCGACTCGAGCTCGGCCACGGTCGCGCCGAGCGCGTCGGCGAACCCCGTGAACCGCGCAGAGCGTCCGAGCCCCTGCGGCCGGGCGCGCTCGACGACGCGCCGGAGCAGCAGCGTGCGCTGCGCATCGGTCACGACGCGCCGCCGCTCTCCGTCGGAGCGCCCGATCCGGCGGAAGAGGTCGTCGAACGTGCCGATCGAGCCGCCCATCAGCGCGCCGCTTTCGCGGAGGAGCACCCGCTCGGCGCGGTCGACGTCCGGCCGGTTCGGCACGATCAGAAACGGATCGGTGTCGAGCGCGCCCAGATAGCGCTCGAGCAGGCGCGCGACCTTGCCGGCGTTGGCCGGACCTGCGAGCACGCTCAGAGCCATCGGCCCATCCTAGTCCCGGGGCACGACGGTTCCGGAGCGCGCGAGGGGCGGGGTCACCCCCGCCCCGTTTTAGGCCATTGCGGACTTCGGGCGGCGGCCGCGTCTGGCTACCGCATGACCGGGTATTTGCCCGGCGCAGTTGTCGCAGAGATCGGCCTGCTTCGAGCCGCGACGAGCATCTGCGAAGTTGAGGCGCATCGACGCACCTTTTCCTTCGCCGATTTCCACCCCGCACTTATCGCAAACGAGCACTGTTTTGCGCGCCAAAGTCGCTCCTCCTCGGTTCCGTCAGAAATAGCCGCTCAATGCGGCACTGGGTTGTGCGAATACTACGCGTAGAGTTTCACCGGTTGCAGAGAGAACGCACCGCGAATGGCAAACGCGAAGGGAGCTGAATGACCTCGAACACGATTGTCGTCCTCGAAGGCGACGACACGGGCCAGGAATTGCTCGAAGAAGCACTGCGCGTGCTCTCCCACGACGTGACCGGGATCGAGCTCCACTTTCCGCGGTTCGATCTCTCGCTCGCGGCGAGGCGCGCGACCGAAAACGCAATCGTCCACGAGGCGGCAGCCGCAGTTCGCGACGCCGGTCTCGGGCTGAAGGCCGCAACCGTGACGCCCGAAGGCGCGGGCGATGTCGGCTCGCCGAACCGCATCCTGCGCGAGGAGATCGGCGGCCGGGTGATCGTCCGCACCGGCCGGAGGATTCCCGGGGTCGTCCCGCTCGGCGGCGTGCACGCGCCGATCTCCGTCGTCCGCATGGCGGTGGGAGACGCGTACGGCGCGCGAGGAATGGCGCGAGGGCTCCGGCGACGACGAGGTCGCGTTCCGGACCGAGCGGATCGAGCGGAGGATCTGCCGCGCGGTCGCCGAGTTCTCGTTCCGGCTCGCGGAGCAGACCGGCGCCAAGGTCTTCGGCGGCCCCAAGTTCACGGTCAGCCCTGTCTACGAGGGGCTTCTGAAAGAGGAGATGGACACGGCCGCCGAGCGGTACCCCGAGGTGCCCTACGACCCGCAGCTGATCGATGCCACCTTCGCGCTGCTCGTGGCCTCTAGCGGCGACCCGCTCGTGATCCCCGCGCTGAACCGGGACGGCGACATCCTCTCCGACCTCGTCCTGCCGTTGTTCGGGTCGATCGCCGGATCGGAGTCGCTGCTGGTCGCGTTCGGGGAGGACTTCGTGCCCACGGTGATCCTCGCCGAGGCCGCGCACGGCACCGCGCCCTCGCTCAAGGGGAAGAACGTCGCCAACCCGATGGCGATGATCCTGGCCGGAGCCGCGCTCCTGTCCTACGCGGGCGAGGAGGCGCAGGCCCCCGCGCGGGCGATACGCGAGGCGAGCCTGGAGGCCGTCGCGGAGGGAGTGCGCACGGCCGATCTCAGCGGCCACGCGACGACCAGCGAGTTCACGGACGAGGTGATCCGCCGCACGCGCTCGAAGCTCGAGGTCTGGTCGACGCTCTGAGCTAGGAGGCAGCCGCGGTGGTGAGCGGGGCCGCTTCGCCGACGACCTCGAGGAAGACCGCGACGATCTCAGGGTCGAACTGCGTGCCCGCGCAGCGGGCGACTTCGGAGACGGCGTCCTCGTGGCTGAGTGCGCGCCGATAGGGGCGGTCGCTGGTCATCGCGTCGAACGCATCCGCGACCGCAAGCACGCGCGCCTCGAGCGGGATCTGCTCCCCCGAGCGCCCGGTCGGATAGCCGCCCCCGTCCCAGCGCTCGTGGTGGTAGAGCACGTACGGCAGCGCCTTCCGATACGACGCGAGGCGGAACAGGATGCGCGCACCGAGCTTCGGGTGCTCGCGGATCTGCGCGAGCTCGTGCTCGTCCAGGCGGCCGGGCTTGCCGAGCACGTCGTCGGAGATCGCGAGCTTGCCGAGATCGTGGAGCGGGCCGCCGACCTGCAGATGGGACAGGCGCTCCTCGTCCCAGCCGAGCCGCCGCGCGATCGCCTCTGCCAGCACCGTCACCCGGGCCGAGTGGCCCTGCGTGTACGGGTCGCGGGCCTCGATCGCCCGGCTGAGCATCGGAAGCATCGTCACGGGACGATTGGATTCAACCTGGAGTAACGAATCCCTCCAACGGGTGAAGGATTCTTCACCGCCAGATTCCGGTGATCGGCGGAACCCTCGCCGAGCGGCCCAGCCGCGGCAGGCCCCACGCGTCCTCGATCGTGCGCAGCAGCCCGTAGTGGGACGTGCGGCCGGCGAACTTCGAGCCCGGGACGACGAGCGGGCCGAGCGCGATCGCGGGGACCGGATCGGTCGCCGGGAGCGAGCCGCTCGTCTCGTCGAAGACGACGAAGATCGCGCTGTTCGCCAAGCGGCGGCTCCTGAGGAGCGGCGGGAGGAACCGCTTAAGCCACGCGTCTCCGGTTGCTACCGGGCAGTCGTGCATGTCGTGGCAGAGGTCCGGGATGACGAGGGCGAACGAGGGCAGCCGGTCGGCGGCGAGGTCGCGCGACAGCTGGCGCAGAGGGACGACGCGCTTCCGGCGCGACGGGCTCCGCACGACGCTCCTGAAGTAGAGGAACGGGACGTGGCGCTTGACGTAGCGCCCGCTCGAGGCGCCCGTGAAGCCCGGCCGCGGGAGCCCTTCTGCGTACGCCTTCCAGGTCAGGTGCGCGCGGGCGAGCGTGTCGGCGAGGTTCCGCGCCGAGACGACGCAGCTCGTGCAGTCGCTCCGGATCCCCTGCGTCGAGCCGGACACGAGCGCCAGGTAGTTCGGCAGGCTCGGATGCGCGACGCCGCCGTAGCGCGTGAGCGTCGCATAGCGCGACGCGTACGAGTTGAACGCCGGCGCGTCCGGGCTGCCGAGCACCTCGGCCTGCGCCTTGTTCTCCATCACGATCACGACCACGTGGTCGAACGCGGGGACGCGGGGGCGGGCCGCGCCGGCGCCGCCCAGAGACGCGGCCACGATCGCGAGCGCGGCGAGGAGAAGCGCGAGCCTCAGGCTTCGGTCTCCGTCTCGAGCATCCGCTTCTTCCAGAGGTGCACTCCGGCGAAGCCGGCGGCGACGACCACCACGAGCACGATCCCCGCGATCAGCCCGTACCTGCTGATCGCCTCGACGGCCGCCTCTCCGGCGTAGTACGCGACCAGGCCGAACAGGACCGCCCAGAGGATTCCGCCTGCGGCGTTCCAGATCAGGAACCGCCACCAGGGCATGTGGGCGATCCCCGCAAGCCAGGCCGCGGTCACGCGCAGCACCGAGAAGAAGCGGCCGATGAAGACGGTCTTCGCCCCGTGGCGCTGGAAGAAGCGTTCGGACCACGGCAGCCAGCGTTCCGTCCAGCGCCTGAACAGGCCGAACCGCTCGAGCAGCCCGCGTCCGCCCGTGCGCCCGATCCAGTAGCCGAGGTTGTCGCCGATGATCGCCGCGAGCGCCGCGACGGTGATCACCTCCCAGAGCTCGAGCCTGCCCTGCGAGGCAAAGATCGCGGCCGCGATGAGCGCCGTCTCGCCCGGAACCGGCAGCCCGCCGGACTCCAGCATCACCAGCACGAAGAGCGCGACCAGCCCGTAGTGGTCGACGAGCCCGTCCATCACGTGAGTGTAGGTGCGATCTCGTAGGCCATCTCCACGGCGTCCACGAGCTCGCCGGCGCGGCGATAGTGGTTGCTGCGATAGCCCTCACGCTCGAACCCGAAGCTCTCGTAGAGGGCGATCGCGGGCTCGTTGTGCGGGAAGACGTGGAGCTCGAGCTTCGAGATCCCGACCTCGCGCGCCCACTCGACCGCCTGCTCGAGCAGCGCCCGCCCGACCCCGCGGCGGCGGTGGCCCTTCGCGACCATCAGGCCGAGGCTCGCCACGTGGAAGCTGGCCGGGTGCGCGTCGCGGGCGATCGAGAGGCGGCCGACGATCTCCTCCCCGTCCTCGGCGACGAAGACCGCGGCGTTCGGCGAGCGTCGGACCGACCGGAGGTAGCGGCGCTCGGCGCCGACGCTGCGCCATTCGGTGGAGGCGAGCAGCCAACCCTCGGGCTCCGCCCCGACCTCGCGCGTCACGGCGACCAGCGCAGCCGCGTCTCCGGGCTGAGCCCGCCTGATGACGACGTCGCTCACGCCACGACGACGCCGTGCCCGCCGCGACGCGGGTCGCCGGCCGCGGCCAGCGTGCCGTCCTCGCGAATCTCGACCCCGGAGACGCCGCCGAAGAAGAGGTTCCGGCCGCGCCAGGCGCGGATCTCGTAGCCCCAGTCCTCGAGCCGCGCGACCTGAGCCGGGTCGTTTCCACCCTCGCAGTGGAGCATCGAGTCCTCCAGGTGGATCCGCGGGCGCTCGATCGCGTCCTCGACCCCGAAGCCGTGCGCGACGACGTTGACGATCACCTGCATGATCGCCCCGCGCAGGCGCAGCGACCCGGCGCTGCCGACGACGAGCCGTGGACGCCCGTCGCGCAGGACGAGCGACGGCGCCATGCCGCTCGTGAAGCGGATGCCCGGTCGCGGAACCGTTCCGGTGGTGGCGAGGTCGAACTCGCCGAGCATGTTGTTCAGCGCGATTCCCGTTCCGGGGACGATCACGCCCGAGCCGGCGCCCGTGGAGGCCGTGAGCGCGGCGGCGTTCCCCTCGTCGTCGACGGCCGAGATGTGCGTGGTCCCCTGTACCGACTCCGGCGGGCGTCTCCGCAGGCGCCGGACCGTCGCGCCGAGCGTGCGTGGGTCGTAGAGGCGCCGCGCGAGCCCGCCCCTGGAGAGGTCGCGCGCCGAGATCTCCGCCCTCGTCGCGTCCTGCTCGCGCATGATCTCCGCGAGTCGCGCGATCGCCTCGGCGCTGCCCGCCGGACCGCCCGGCCCGAGCCGGTCCGCGAGGCGGGCGCCGAGGCCGATCAGCAGGCCGCCCGTCGAGGGAGGCGGATTCGCCTCCAGCTCGTGCCCGAGGAACCGCGCGCGCACCGGCCGCCGCTGGACGACGCGGTACTCGCGCAGGTCGCGAAGGGTGATCTCGCCGCCCTGGTCGCGTACGAAGCCGGAGACGGCGCGCGCCAGCTCACCGTTGTACAGGTCGTCCGCGCCCTTCTCCGCCAACCGCTCGAGCGTCCGTGCGAGGTCGGTCATCACGAGGCGGTCGCCCGCCTTGAGCCGCCGGCCGCGCGGGCCGTAGATCTTCCGGCCCTCGTCGGTGTGGCGGAGGATCGCGTCGAGGATCTCGTGCAGGTAGTCCTGCGCCTCGGTGATCACGACGCCTTCGCGCGCATGCCGGATCGCCGGCTCGAGCAGCACCGGCCAGGGCAGCGTCCCGAAGCGCCGATGCGCCTCGCCGAGGCCGACGGCCGCGCCCGGGACGGCACAGGAGCCCGCGCCGATGCGGAACGACTGGGACGACTCGGCCGTGAAGTCGACCTGCGCGTGGTCCATCTCCGCCCTCCCGGGGTTGCGGAGGCCGAGTCCCGGGACGGTGACGAAGTGGTCGAGGACCCGGGTGGAGTCGTCCGAGGCCTGGTGGACGAGCATGAACCCACCCGCACCGGGGCCGGTGAGCGGGCTCTCGGCGACCCAGGAGACGAACGCGGCGGCGATGCACGCGTCGACCGCATTGCCTCCCTCGGCCAGCACATCCGCACCAGCCTGTGCCGTCAGCGGATGCCCCGCCCCCACCGCGCCTCTCATGCGCGCAAGGGTACTCGGGCACCGCCGAAGAACCACCGCCGCTATCGTGCGGCACGGGTGACGAAGGCCAGTCCACTCGCGCGCGAGGCGGTCTTCTCCGCCGCGGCGGCAGCGACGTTCGCCGCGCTGCTCGTCTGGCTCGGGCCTCCGGGGGCGGACGAGGCCACGCACGCGTACCAGCGCACGCTCTTCATCGGTCACGGCTTCTCGCTGTGGAACAACTTCTGGTACGCGGGCCGCTACAGCTTCGTCACCTACAGCGTCCTCTACTACCCGCTCGCCGGGCTGCTCGGGATCCGGCTGCTCGCCGTCGCCGCGGTTGCAACGGCGTCCCTGGCGTTCGCGGTCGTAATCGGGCGGGAATGGGGCCCGGCCGCGCGCTGGTCGAGCCGTACGTTCGCCGTCGTGTGGGCGGGGACGATCCTGTCCGCGGCGTTTCCGTTCGCGCTCGGGGCGGCGCTCGCGCTGCTCGCGATCTGGGCCATCCAGGCGGGGAACCGCGGCCGGTTCGCGGTGTTCGCGGCGCTTACTCTCGCCGCCAGTCCCCTCGCATTTCTCCTCCTCGCCCTGCTGCTCGCGGGGGTTGGCCTTGCACGATGGCGCGACCGCTCGGCGCTGGTCACGCCTGCGCTCGTACTGGGTGGCTTCGGCGTGATCGAAGCCCTGCTCTGGCGCCTCTTCCCCGGCGGGCGCTTTCCGTTCTCGCTCCAGGAGCTCGGTGCAGCACTGGCCTTCTGCATCGTCGGCGCTGCCCTGACGTGGCGAGTCGAAGGCGCGAGGTCGCTTCGCTGGATGTTCGTCATCTACCTCTGCGCCTGCCTTGCCGCGTATGTGATGCCCTCGGCGCTCGGCGAAAACGTTGCTCGTATGAGATATGCGGCCGTGCCACTCGCCGTCCTGATCCTTTCGCTGCGCCGCTGGCGACCGCTCCCGGTCTGTCTCGCTGTGCTGGTCCTCGCGACCTCCTGGAACCTGACGCCGCTCCTCTGGCAGTTCGCCAAGGGCAGCTCGGACCCGGCGTCGGCGAGGTCCTACTGGGCGCCCGCGATCTCCTACCTCCACGGGCACCTGACGCCCTCGTACCGCGTCGAGGCGGTGGACACGGCGGATCACTGGGCGGCCGTCTACCTGGCGGAAGCACATATCCCGCTCGCCCGCGGAGGCTTCCGACAGGACGACTTCCCGCAGAACGAGCTTCTCTACGACGCGCTCGGGCGAGCCTCGTACCTCGACTGGCTGCACCAGTTGGGCGTCCGCTACGTCGTGCTGACCCGCGCGCCTCCCGACTACAGCTCCCGCGCCGAGGCGGCCCTGCTGCGCGGCGGGCGGTCGGGGCTGCGGGAGGTCTTCCGGACGTCGCAGCTCACCGTGTTTTCGGTGCCCCACCCCACGCCGATCCTCACCGGCCCCGCCCCGTCGAAGGTGCTCGGGCTCTACGGCGCGCGGGTCGCCGTCGAGCTCGCCCGGCCCGGGCGCTACCGGCTGGCGGTGCGGTATTCGCCGTACTGGCACGCCGAGGGGACGTGCGTGGGCCGAAGCGCCGACGGGATGCTCACGATCGACGCGCCGCGCGGCGGTCGGTTCGAGCTTTCCTTCCAGGTCGACGCCGCCGGCGCGCTCGCGGCGGTCGTCGGCAGCAACTCTCCTACCTGCGACGATCGCTAGTGCGCCGATGAGCGGATGGAGGATCCTTCTTGCCGTCCTGGTTGCGGGAGTCGCTCTCGGCGCGGCATGGTCGGTCCACAGCCGCGTGCGCGACCAGCCGACCCGCGTGTGCCAGGGGCCGAAGATCAACTGCCTCAAGAGCCGCCTGACGCAGCCCCGGGGAGCTCACCGACCCGGATGGGCCGACCCCGTCGCGTTCGTCATCGCTGCGGTTGGCGTCGCGGCGGGCACGGTGATCCTCGCCTCGCGGCCACGACGGACTCCCGCGGTCTAGCGCGCTACGGCTGCAGGAAGCTGGGCGGCTCGAGCGCGCCCTCGTCGTCGGTGCTCTCGGCGCGCCTCGTGATGCGCCGTTGCGCACCACGAGCGCCGAAGCCCGTGGCGACCACGGTCACCCACACCTGGCCGGTCAGCCGGTCGTCGACGGTCGCGCCGAAGATGATGTTCGCGTCGCCCGACGCGGCCTCGCGGACGACCTCGGCGGCCTCGTTGACCTCAAAGAGCGAGAGGTCGTCACCGCCTGCGATCGAGAGCAGGATGCCTTTGGCGCCCGAGATCTCGGTCTCGATCAACGGCGAGCGTAGAGCGTGTTCCGCGGCCTCCTTCGCGCGGTCCTCGGCGCTCGCCGAGAAACCGATCCCCATCAGCGCGGTGCCCGCGTCCTTCATGACCGTGCGCACGTCGGCGAAGTCGAGGTTGATCAGGCCGGGCAGCGTGATCAGGTCGCAGATCCCCTGCACGCCCTGGCGCAGCACGTCGTCGGCGATCCGAAAGGCGTCGAGCATCGACGTCTCCCGGTCGAGGACCTCGAGCAGCCGCTCGTTCGGGACGACGATCACCGTGTCGCAGTTCGCACGCAACGACTCGACGCCGTCCGTCGCCTGGCGGTGCCTGCGGGTGCCCTCGAACTTGAACGGCGTGGTGACGATCCCGACGGTCAACGCGCCGAGCTCCCGGGCGACCCGCGCCACGACCGGCGCTGCGCCGGAGCCCGTGCCGCCGCCCTCGCCCGCGGTCACGAACACCATGTCGGAGCCGCGGAGCGCACGCTTGATCTGGTCGTATGCCTCCTCGGCCGCGCGGCGCCCCAGATCCGGGTCGGCGCCGGAGCCTAGGCCCTCCGTCAGCTCGCGCCCGATGTGGATCTTGACCGGCGCGTCGCTGGTCTGGAGCTGTTGGATGTCGGTGTTGAGCGCGACGAACTCGACCTGCGAGATGTCCGCGTCGATCATGCGGTTGACCGCGTTCAGACCGGCACCGCCCACCCCGACGACCCGGATGACCGCGATGTACGCACCGGGCTCGGGGACTCTGTGCAGGCGCGGCGGCGGCTCCGGAAGCGCCTGGATGCGCGGGGCCTGGGGCTCGCGCTTCGGCTCAGGCTTCGCCTTGGCCGCGGGCTTCGGGTCGGGCTTGCGCTCGGGCAGGCGCACCGGCTCCGGTGGGGCCGGCTTGGCCTCCTCGACCCACTCGGGCACGTGCTCGACGGTCTGCTCAGGCGGCTCGACCGGCGACGCGGTCGCCTCGGGCTCGGGCTCGGGGCGGCCTTCCTTCTCGGCCTGCTTCTGTGCCGCTTCGGTTGCCCTGAACAGCTCGGCCAACGGGCCTTCACGCATGCTCGCGCGCCTGCGCGCCATTGAGCACCTCCTTCGCGAGGTCGCGGTAGGCCTCGGCGGCGTTCCCGCTCGGGTCGTACTTGAGGACGGAGGTCCCTTTCACCGGGGCCTCCGCATAGCGGACGGTCTTGCGAATCTTCGTGTCGAAGACGAGGTCGCCGAAGTTCTCCTGGAGGATCTCGACCGCCTCGCGCGAGTGCAGCGTGCGGCTGTCGTACATCGTCGGGAGGATCCCCTCGATCTCGACGTGCGGGTTCAGGTTCTCGCGGATCATCGAGAGCGTGTTCTCGAGCTGGACGAGCCCGCGCAGCGAGAGGTACTCGCACTGGACGGGCACGATCACACCGTTCGACGCGACGAGCGCGTTGATCGTCAGCAGTCCGAGCGACGGCGGCGTGTCGATGAGGACGTAGTCGTACTTGCCCTTCACCTCGGCGAGCGCCTTTTCGAGCGCGCGCTCGCGTCCGATCATGCTCGAGAGCGCAAGCTCGGCACCCGCGAGATCGATCGACGAGACGGCGAGATCGACCTCCGTGTGATGGATCACCTCCTGCATCGGGAGACGGTGCACGAGGACGTCGAACATCGAGCGCTCGATCGAGTCCGGGTTCAGGCCCTGGCTCATGGTCAGGTTGCCCTGCGGATCGAGGTCGATCAGCAGCACCTTGAGGCCCTGTTCGGAGAACGCGACGCCGAGATTCAGGGTCGTCGTCGTCTTCGCCACCCCACCTTTTTGGTTGGCGAAAGAGATCACGTGTCCCATCGGCGCCCCTTTTGGCGTCTCGGTCCGAATTCCCGGTCGCGGAAGCAGGCGTGCAAGCCCCATCGAGCCCCTTTCTTCGTCCTCATGCTAGCTATCCCTTCGGAAATTGCTGCGGTTTTTCGAGATTCGTCCCGCAGCCGATTTCGAGGATCGGACGAGAAGGGCAGAGTGCATTCGCAGCGGCGAGCAACCGCCACACCCGCGCGATCAGTTGTCACAGGTCAACCTGTCGATAGCACCTCCTCGGTCATCGAAGCACCCGCCGCGAGCCCGTCGCGGCAGCGAGCGAGGGCCGCCTCGGCGAGCTCTGTCCCGACCCGCTCGGCCGAGATCCACGTCTCCGCTTCGACCAGCAGTTCGTGCACCTCGGCGAGCACCGCTTCCGGCGGAGCGTGCTCCCGTTCGAGCGACTCGATGCGCCTCAACCTGCGCATGACCGCGCGTGCCTCGTCCATGAGACCGACGCTAGACGCAAAGCTCGCACGCGTGTGTGACCGGACCGTGTCGAAAGCGTTACGGTCGTTCCCGCCGTGACCCCGACCCCCGATCGCGAGCTCGCAGAAGCGCGAGCCTGCATCGACCGAGGCGACGAGGACCGGGCACTGAAGCATCTCGACCGCGCCCGCCGTGGATATGTCAAGCAGCACGACGTGGCAGGCCTCGAGCACCTCTTCGTCCTCGCCGACGTTCTCGACGCCGCGAACGAGCAAACGCGAAACAGCCGCGAGAACCTCGTCTACGCGATCGGCCAGAACATCCGCGCCGAAACCCGCCGCGCCGCGCAGCTCAGCGGCCAGCCCTGGCAGGACCCGTACCCCGACCTCCAGGCGCCGACCTCGCACACGCGCATCTCGCTCACGCGCGGCGTCAAGATCGCGATCGGCCTGGGAGTGGCTCTGATGACCGCCGCGATCGTCGCCTTCTTCGCGCTGCCTGCGTTCGTCGACGTGCAGGAGGCGGCCTCGCCCTTGAGCCTGCGCCTGGTGAACGACACGAAGCAGCGAGCCGTGGTCGCCGACTGCCTTTCCCCCGATTGCAGCGTCACGTTGAGAGGCAAGAGCGTCGGCCCTGGCCGGAGGCTCGAGAGGATCGTGTTCTCGGACGACCCCATCGACGTCTTCAGCGTCAAGCGGCGCGGCAAAGAGGCGTGCCTGCGGGTGCGCGTTCAGGCCGGTTACAAGCGAGCCGGCTCCGATCCCGCGCTGACTCTGGTGGCCAAGCTCTCCCAGGCGACGCCGTGCCCGGGAACCGCCATCGTCCCGAAAGCAGCGCCGTTGCGCGGGCTGTGAGGAGTTAGGAGGCGAGCGCGGCGAAGTAGCCGGCCGGACGCGGCCGGACTCCGATCAGCGCCTCGTCCAGCGACTCGATCAGCGCGGCTCGGTCGCCGTGGGCGAGCGTCTCGACGACCGCCTTGCGGACGGCCTCGGCAGCGGCGCGGCCGGCCGGCTCGCCCCGCGTGAGCGACCGGAGCCGCTCGAGCTCGTCCGCACGCTCGCGGCCGGTCTCGCCGAGCAGCACCGCCGCGCGCACCGCCGCCGCCCAGAGCCCGTCGACTCCGCCGAGGAGCGCAGACAGCGTCTCGCGGAGCTGCTCCGAGCGAAACGGCTCCACGGAGAACAGCGACAGCTCCCAGCGGTCGAGCGCCTCGGCAAGCTCTGCGTCCTCCTCGGCCCACGCGAGCCGCTCCAGTAGGTCGCTGGCGAGACGGGCTCGGAACGCGTCGAGCCTCGTCGGCTCGCCGGGCGGTTCCGCGGCCGCGATCGGGAGAACGGGACGGATCCCGAGCGGCCGCCAGTCGAGGCGCTCGAAGAGCACGGGGCCGGCGGCGACCGGCGCGGCCGTCGCCAGGCGAAGCGCGCTGACCGCGTCCGCGAGCTCGCCGGGCGCGTCCGGTGCGCTCGGCTCGTTCGGGCGCAGCGTCCGCTCGAGCTCCAGCACGCAGAGCCTGTCCGGCTCGCGCCCGAACCCGGCCGGGAGCAGGCCGGAGGCCTCGGGCCAGTGCGCGGCCAGCTCTCCCGAGGCGGCGACTCGTAGAGACAGGCCCTCCCCGAGCTCCAGCCGCGACCCGACGGAGAGCCCGGTCACCGGCGCGAGCGCTGCGTATGCGCGACGGTCCGCGAGCAGGGTGCCCTCGAAACCGGCATAGGCCCGGTCGAATGCCTCGTCGGCCCAGTCGACGCCGCCCGCGGCCTCGGCCACGTCTGCCATGAGCGGGAGCAGGATCGTCCGCAGGAGCGCCTCGTCAGGCCCGGCGCCTCGGCGCCCCGTGTGAGCGGCGGCGTAGACGGCCGCAGCGGGCTCGCGGCCAAGCTCCTCGACCGCGATCCGGGCATCGGCCAGCGCGCCGAGCCGCTCGGCCCTCGCGTCGACGTACGAACGCACCAGCGGCCGGTACTCGTACAGCGAGGACCCGCCGCTTTCACCGGGATGCTCCTCGAACGCGAACGGGATCTCCTCGCCGGCTTCGACGTCGGCCGCGAGCAGCGAGAAGCCGGCCAGACAGAACAGGCGGAGGGAGCGGTAGAGGTGCGGGGCGCGCACGGCCACGTCTTCCGTTACGCGCTCGGCAGCTCCTCTCCTCTTTGGCAGCCGGGACACCAGTAGGCCGTGCGGTTAGCGTCTCCCTGGCCGCGCGAGCGGATGAGCTCGCCGCACCGGGGACACGGGCGGCCGGCGCGGCGGTAGACATGACGCTCGGCGCCACCGTTCTCGAGCGAGCCGCGCATGAGTCGCGCCGCCTCCCCGAATACGCGGTCGAGCTCGTCGTCGGTGGTCTCCGCGAGCCGAAGCCAGGGCGAGAGCCGCGCATGCCAGAGCGCCTCGGCACGCCAGATGTTCCCGATCCCTGCGACCAGGCGCTGATCGAGCAGCGCGTCGCCGAGCTCGCGGGACGGATGCTCGCCGCGCAGCCGCGCGACCATCGCCTCGAGGTCGGGCGGCTCGGCGAGGATGTCCGGGCCGAGCGGCCGCCGGCCGCGGCCGTCGCGCGAGAGCTCCAGCACAGGCCCGTTCCAGAGGAGCGCCTCGTGGCCGGCCGAGCGAAGAACGAGCCAGGGCCTCCCGCGCACAGGAGCTCCTCGCACCCGGACCTGCCAGCGGCCGCTCATGCGCAGGTGGCTTCGCAGCACCAGGCCGCCCTCGAAGCCGAGGAAGAGGTTCTTGCCCGCAGCCTCGACGCTCTCCAGTCGATGACCGTCGAGCCGTCCTGCGTCGAGGACCGCCGACGCACGCGGGTGTGGCGTCTCGACCTCGACCTGCTCCCCGACGAGCACCTGGAGCCGCCGTGCGGCGCGGTGAAGCGCGTCGCCCTCAGGCATCCGGGCCAGCGTACCGCCCTAAAGCGGAGAGCGCCCCTTGCGGAGCGCTCTCCTGTCGCCGTCGGTCGCTCGGCTTAGGCCGGGCAGGGATTCGTGTCCAGCACGTTCCGGAAGTTGTTCGTCCGGAGTCGGACCGCCGGGTTCGGGTTCGGGTAGAAGCTGAACAGCAGTGGTCCGTATTCGGCGGCCGAGTTTCCGCCGAACGTGTTCGTTGTCCCCTTGAGATAGGGCCCACCGAGCTGCCAGATGCACTGGCCCTTCCCGTGGGAGTCCCCACCGTCGCTCCTCAAGTGGTCATGATCGGACTTCGCTGTCCCGATCGTGTAGATGGGATAGAAGTTCGATCCCGGCGGCGGGTTGACGCACCCTATCCCGGTGAACCGGTTGCAGTTGCCGCCGAAGTCGGCCGCCTCGATTCGGGGCAGATCGGCTTCGAAGGCGACCCGGTCGTAGTTCCGGTGCCCGTTGAAGAGCGGGCTCGTGAACGTGACCGGGCTCGGGTGGTACTTCTTGTCCTGCCCTCGGTTGGGATCCGTCCCGGGCCACACGGGCTGGTAGGAGGTCCCGTCGAAGTCGTTGTCCGTGGCGATGCAGCCCGTGATCGGCACGAACGTCGAGAACGCGGCGCTGAAGCACCCCGTGTCGTCGTCGTCGAGGCTGTCCTCGCCGTTGCTCGTGCAGTCGCCGCCTTCTCCGGTGATCGCGTCGCAGTACTCGAAGTGCCCGATCTCGTCCGAGAAGGCGACGTTGTACGAGTGCGCCGCCCACGGCACCCGAGTGTGCTCGCTCGAGGTCGCGTACATCGGGCGGAACGTGTACGGAGCGGCGTGACAGGTCGTGGAAGCGGGCTCGTAGAGCACCTGGGCGAAGCCATTGGCAGCGCTTGCCGTCATCGAGCCCGTCTTGCCGGTCGTGACGTCGTGAATGATCACGGTGAGTCCTGCGGCTCCGTCGTGGATGTCGACCTTGAGCTCGTCCCCCGACTTCATGAACAGGTCTGTCGCCGGGTTCGGAGCGAACGTGTCGAACGTCTGGCTGAGCGGACCAGGTGGCGCGTGCGGGGCACCGCTTTTCGTGATGAACGCGAAGTTGGCGGGCTCGAGCCCCACCGTCCCCAGGCAGTCATCGTTGTTCAGGACACCCGTGTTCTGATCCTGGTTCAGGCTGAAGATCGCCATCGCCGAGCACCACTTGCTCGCATCGCAGCTCACACCGGGCGGCCAAGGGGCCCACCCGGGCGGGTAGAACTGCACTTCGAGGAAGGCGGTGCCCGGGTGCTTGCCGATGTAATCCGGGCCGGCGGGGTCAGTCCCGTCGAAGATGTTCGTGTCGCTGTCCGGCACGCACGGAGCGTGCGTGTACTCCGGCGCCGACTGGTTGTCGCACAGCGCCATCCCGAGCCAGAACGCGGGATGGAGCTGGAAGTTCCAGGTCCCTCCCGTTCCGGCCTGATTCGGCAGGACCTTCGGGTCGGTCGGAAGCGTCACCTTGTAGAGATTTGAGTTACCGGAGCCCCGCTTGTTCGAGTAGAAGAGCAGCGAGGGCTCGTCGTGGCCGGTGTACTCGCCTCCGTAGCCAATCGAATCGAGCGGCTCGGTGCAGAGCGCGGTCGGCTCGTCGCAATCCGGCGTGACTGCGCGGGCAGCCCCTGTAAAGAAGCCAAGGGCAATCGCCGCGACGACGAGGACGATCGACCCGCCGAGAAGTCGTCTCATTGTCTCTCCCCCTTGCGACCCCTGGGTTAGCCCTTCACGCGGTCCGAAACCAATGGTCTATGCCCCTTCCCACTCCGTGTCAAACAGGGTCGGACGTTGCTACAGTCGAATCGGGCCATGGTGATAGCCAACCGTTCAACCGTTGCGGCTGTCGCCGCCCTTCTCGCGCTCGGCGCAGGTCTTCTCGCAAGTGCACCTGCTGCGGTGTCGCAGCCCCATTTGCGCTCGGCGCGCACGCGGAGCGGACACATCGTGGTCGTTTACACGCTTGGCGATCAGGCTCCCTCGAGGATCGTCGTCGCCACTCGGCGCGCCACGGGCATGGGCGGTGGTTTTCTGGCGAAGAACGTCCGCCTGCGAGAGCCGTTGCCGGCGTCCGTCCGAGTGCGCGGCGATGCATACCGCGCGCGAACTCGCCAGACGGTGCGGCCCGGGCGGTACTTCGTGCAGGTCTCGGCGACGGCGCTGGGTCTCGACTGCACCCCCCACAAGCCGTGCCCGACCCGGTGGTCGAACGTCCTGCCAGTCAGGGTTCCGAAGAGCTAGGGGCGGAGCACCGCGCGTCGAGGGCCTGGCACGAAGCCGGCCTCGAGCAACAGCGGCATGATCTCCGTGTCGGCCACCGGCTCGCTGTCGAAGCGCTCGACCGCGAGACGCTTGACGCCCACGTGGCGGACGTGGGCGACGAGCGCGGCGAGGGCCTCGCGCATCCAGGCCTCCTCCGGCTCGCGGAGCGGGACGAGCGAGCGGCCGCCTCGCTCGACGAAGAGCGCCGCCTCGCCGCCCAGGAGCACGACGTATGCGCCCGCGACCCGCGCGGCGCGTGCGCCGGCCCGCTTAGGCCAGGGGAGCGCGGCGCCGTAGGGCTGCGCCGGGTCGGCGGCCGCGAGCACGAGCGGCTCGGCCTCCTCCCCGTCCTTTGGCCGCAGCTCGCGCAAACGCTCGACGGCGCCTCCGAGAGCGAACTGCGCGCCGCCGAGCCCTTCGACGAAGTAGCCGCGGCGGCAGAGGCCGAGCGTCTCCAGTGACCGCAGCTCACCGTAGACCGCGCCGTACCCGCCGGGGATACCCTCGGTGCGGACGCCGTCGCGCGTGATGATCCCGTGGCGCTCCAGCAGCAGCTCCGCCAAGGCGCGCCGGTCCGGGCCACGTCCGGGGTCAGACCCCGGACTGGTCCCGAAGAGACGGCTCGTCGGCGACCAGCGGCCCTGCGTGGCCGTGCTCTCGCCCGCCCGGCGGCGCGAGAAGCGGCGCGGCCGGGCACGGTCAGGGCGAGCCTCGGCCCGGTAGCGGCGGCCCGCGCGAAGCGGCGTCCACGCGTCGTTTGTCACCTCGCCCGCCCAGACGAGGTCCCAGAGCGCCGGCAGCGCCTCCTCCGCCTCGAGGCCCGTGTCCACGAGCAGGTCGTGCCAGAAGAGGGCGCTCCGCGAGAGCGCCGCGCGCAGCCGCTCGTGCACCTCCCGCTCCGGGCGGTCCGCGGCCGGCGGCGGGCCAAGGGCGGGCGCGTCGTCGCGGAAGTAGACGGCGACACGGTCGAGCCCCGCGCCGACCCACACGACCTCGCCGGAGGCGCAGAGCGCATCGAGCTGCTCGGCCCGGTAGCCCGGCACGCGGCGCGGGAGGATGTCCGACTCCCAGAGCGCGACCGGCAGCGCGAGCCCCTGCAGCGGCACGAGCGCCTCGCGCAGCGTCGCCCGCCTGTCGATTCCCTGCCAGCTCGGCAGGAAGCGCCCGAACGCAGCCTGCTCGGCGGGCTCGACCTCGCGCCTCAGCGCGGCGAGCGATGCACGACGCAGGCGACGCAGCACCTCCGGATCGCACCATTCGCGCTCGGTCCCGCCCGGGCGGAGCTCGCCGCGTACCAGCTCGTTCCGCCGCTCGAGCTCGCGGAGAACCGGCTCGACGTCGCGCCCGAAGCGCGCGCTCGCCTCGGCGGTCGTGAACGGTCCTCGCGTACGGGCGAAGCGGCGGACCAGAGAATGGAGCGGCTCCTCGCTCGCCTCCAGGAAGACGTCCGGCAGCCCGCCCGGCGGCATCGCGCCGACCGCGTCCCGGTACCGCCCGGCGTCCTCGGCCGCGATCAGGCGGCGCTCGTTGGCGATCCGCACGTGCACGGCACGGCGCTCGGCCAGCAGCGGCTCCGCGAGATCGTCCGGGTACTCGCCGTCGCCAAGGTCGCCACGGCGCCTGAGCTGGTCGTGCAGCTCGTCGGGCGTCCGCGCGTCTCCTCGCAGCCTCTCCTCCACCTCGGCGAGCGCGCCGGGGTCGATCAGGTCCCGCAGCTCCTCCTGCCCGAGCAGCTCCCGCAGGAGGTCGCGGTCGAGCGAGAGCGCCTGCGCCTTCCGCTCGGCCGCGGGCGTGTCGTCCTCGTACATGTAGGTCGCGACGTAGTCGAAGAGGAGCGAGGACGCGTACGGCGAGGCGGAAGGCGTCTCGACGTCGACGAGGTCGATCTGCCGCGTGCGCAGGCCGTGCAGCAGCCGCTTCAGCGCAGGCAGGTCGAAGACGTCCTGGAGGCACTCGCGGTAGGTCTCGAGCACGACCGGGAACGCGGGGTAGCGGCGCGCGACCTGGAGCAGCGACTGCGCCTTCAGGCGCTGCTGCCAGAGCGGCGTCCTCGCGCCCGGCCGGCGGCGCGGGATCAGCAGCGACGCGCCCCGCGTTCTCGCGGAAGCGCGCGCCGAAGAGCGCGGTGTCGCCGAGCTCCTGGGTGACGAGCTCCTCGATCGACTCCGGGTCGAGCACCACGTCGTCGATCGGCGGAGGCGCGTCGGCGTCCGGGAGATGGATCGCGATCCCGTCGTCCGACCAGATTGCCTGCGTCTCGAGGCCGAGCGACTCGCGCAGCCTCGCGCCGAGCGCCAGCGCCCACGGCGCGTGGACGCGGCCGCCGAACGGCGTGAGGATGCAGAGCCGCCAGTCGCCGATCTCGTCGCGGAACCGCTCGACCACGATCGTCCGGTCGGACGGGACCGCGCCCGTCGCCGCCTGCTGCTCGGCCAGGAACGAGACCAGGTTCTGGGCGGCGCGCTCGTCGAGGCGGTGCTCCTCGGTCAGTCGCTTCAGCGCCTTCTCCTCCGGGAGCGCGGCCAGCTCGCGCGAGGTCGCGCCGATCGCCTCGCCCAGCTCGTAGGGCCGGCCGACGCCCTCGCCCTTCCAGAACGGCACCGCGCCGGGAACGCCCGGAGCCGGAGAGACGAGCACGCGGTCGCGCGTGATCTCCTCGATCCGCCAGGTCGACGCGCCGAGCAGGAACGTCTGGCCCGCGCGCGCCTCGTAGACCATCTCCTCGTCGAGCTCGCCGACCCGTCCCGCCGCCTTCGACGAGATAGACGCCGAAGAGGCCGCGGTCGGGGATCGTCCCCGCGTTGGTGACGGCAAGCCTGCGCGCCCCCTGCCGCCCGCGCACGACTCCGGCGGTGCGGTCCCAGACGATCCGGGCCCGCAGCTCCGCGAACTCGTCGGAGGGGTAGCGGCCGTCGAGCATGTCGAGCACGTTCTCGAGCTGGACGCGCGAGAGGTCGGCGAACGGGTAGGCGCCGCGCACGAGCGCATGGAGGTCGTCGACGGCGATCTCCTCGTCGGCGCAGATCGCGACGATCTGCTGCGCGAGCACGTCCAGCGGGTTGCGCGGGATCGTCGTCTCCTCGATCGCGCCGTCGAGCATCCGTCGTGCGACCACGGCCGACTCGAGCAGGTCGGAGCGGAACTTCGGGAAGATCCGCCCCTTCGAGACCGCGCCGAGCTCGTGGCCCGCGCGGCCGATGCGCTGCAGCCCGCGCGCGACGGACTTCGGCGACTCGACCTGAACGACGAGGTCGACCGCGCCCATGTCGATCCCGAGCTCGAGCGACGACGTTGCGACGAGGCACGGGATCTCGCCCTTCTTCAGCAGCTCCTCGACCTCGACGCGCTGCTCGCGGGCGACGGAGCCGTGGTGGGCGCGGGCGATCTCCTCCTCGGCCAGGTCGTTGAGTCTGAGAGCGAGCCGCTCGGCGAGACGGCGGTTGTTGACGAACACGATCGTCGAGCGGTGCGCGCGGACGAGCTCGAGGATCTCCGGGTAGATCGAGGGCCAGATCGACTGCTGTTCCTCGGGCTCGCGCATGTCGTCGAGCGGCACGACGACGGTCAGGTCGAGCTCCTTCGCGCGGCCGGCGTCGACGAGCTCGATCTCGCGCCCGCCCGAGACGAAGCGGCCGATCTCCTCGAGCGGCCTCTGCGTGGCCGACAGGCCGATCCGCTGGACCGGCTCTTCCGTGAGCCGATCGAGCCGCTCGACGCTGATCGCAAGGTGCGAGCCACGCTTCGTGCCGGCAACGGCGTGCACCTCGTCGAGGATCAGCGTGCGGACGGGCCGCAGGATCTCCCGCGCGCGAGAGGTGAGGAGCAGGAACAGCGACTCGGGAGTCGTGATCAGGATGTCCGGCGGCTCGCGCAGCATCGCGGCGCGCTCCTTCTGCGGCGTGTCGCCGGTGCGGACTGCCACGCGCAGCTCCGAGCCGAGCCCGGCGAGCGGCCCGCGCAGGTTCCGCTCGATGTCGTAGTTCAGCGCCTTCAGCGGCGAGACGTAGAGCAGGCGCAGGCCCTGCCCCGGCTCCGCGTCGAGCCGGTCGATCCCGTAGAGGAAGGCCGCGAGCGTCTTCCCCGAGCCGGTCGGCGCCTGGATCAGCGTGTGCTTGCCGCTCGCGATCGCCGGCCAACCCAGCGCCTGCGCGGGCGTGGGCTCGGCAAAGGCCGCCTCGAACCAGGCGCGCGTCCTGGGCGAAAACGGCGCGAGCGGATCCACCTACCCGACGTTACCATCGGCCAACCGATGCCCGAGACCCCGGAAGAGCTCTACGAGCGCGCCGCCGACGAGCTGCGCATGCCGCCGGTGCAGGACTGGGAGACGTTTCCGTTCGAGGGCGAGATGCGGCCCCGGGCGCTCCAGCCGCCGGTCGGCGAGGAGCGGCCGCGCCACGGCGCCGGTGGGATCGACTGCCACCGCTGCGCCGCGACCGACGACGACTACATCTGGACGAACGAGAACTGGCGGCTCTGGTCGTTCGACAGGCCGACCGGGCTCCCGCTGATCGTCCTCCTCGAGTCGCGCGGGCACTACGCCGAGCCTGGCGACCTTCCGGACGAGCTCGCGGCCGAGCTCGGCGTCCTGCTCGCGAGAATCGAGCGCGCGATCCGCGGGCTCGGCGAGATCGGCCGCGTCCACGTCTGCCGCTGGGGCGACGGGGGTGAGCACCTGCACTGGTGGTTCATGGCGCGCCCGGCGCGCCTGCCGCAGCTGATCGGGAGCTTCGCCGCGATCTGGGACGACGTCCTCCCGCCGGTCCCCGAGGACCGGTGGCGCGCGGATCTCGAGGCGCTCGTCGCCGCGCTCGGGTGAAGCGCGTCAACCTCAAGGGCACGTCCGGATCGGGGAAGTCGACGTTCGCGGCCGCGCTCGCTCAGCGGCTCGACCTGCACTACGTCGAGCTCGACGCGCTTCATCACGGGCCGAACTGGAGCGAGCCCACCGACGAGGAGTTTCGCGCGCGCGTGCGCGACGCCATGGACGCGGCGCCGGAAGGTTGGGTGATCGACGGCAACTACGAGGGCAAGCTCGGTGACCTCGTGCTCGCTGCGGCGGACACGATCGTCTGGCTCGATCTCCCGTTCAGGATCAAGGCGCGGCGGCTGTGGCGGCGGACGACCGCGCGGATCCGCAACGACGTGGAACTCTGGAACGGGAACAAGGAGAGCTGGCGCGGCGTGCTCTGGAGCCGGGACTCGCTCTACTGGTGGATGGTGAAGACGCACTTCCGCCAACGGCGAGAGTGGCCGGAGCGCTTCGCGGGCGATCCGCGCTTCGTGCGCCTGCGTTCGGCCGCCGCGGCGCAAGCCTGGCTCGAGCGCAACTCGCGCTAGCTCTCGGAGCGATACTTGTCGGGACATGGCCGAAGCGGCACCTAGCGGCACCGTGACGCTCGTGTTCAGCGACATCGAGGGCTCGACGCGGGTGCTGCAGCGCTCGGGGGACTCGTACGCCGAGCTGCTTGCGATGCACCGCGACCTGATTCGCGAGGCCTTCGCCCGCCACCACGCCTTCGAGGTCGATATGCAGGGGGACGCGTTCTTCGTCACGTTCGCCTCGGCAAGCGACGCTGCCGCGGCCGCTGCGGACGCGCAGCGGGCGCTGGCCGCGCACGACTGGCCGGACGACAACGAGATCCGTGTCCGGATGGGCCTCCACACGGGCGAGCCTCGCCTCATCGGCGACCGCTACGTCGGGATCGACGTCCACCACGGCGCTCGCGTGATGGCGGCCGGGCACGGCGGGCAGGTGCTGGTCTCGGAGTCGACGCGGGCGCTGCTCGACGACCGGGTGCGCCTTCGCGATCTCGGCGAGCACCGGCTCAAGGACCTCACCGGCCCCCAGCACCTGTACCAGCTCGAGATCGAGGGCCTCCCGGCCGAGTTTCCTCCGCTGAACACGCTCGACAGCCGGCCGACGAACCTCCCGGCCCTCCCGAGCGCGTTCATCGGCCGCGCCCGCGAGCTCGCCGACGTCGAAGCGCTCCTCGCGCGCGAGGACCTGCGCCTCCTCACGCTCACGGGTGCCGGCGGGGCGGGCAAGACACGGCTCGCGCTCCAGGTCGCGGCGGAGGCGATCGAGCAGTTTCCGAACGGCGTCTTCTTCGTCTCACTGTCGCCCGTCCGGGACTGGGAGCTCGTGGTCCCGACGATCGCGCAGACGCTCGGCCTGCGCGAGTACCCCGGCGAGACGATGCTCGAGACGCTCGAGGGGTACGTCAGCGAGAGGCAGCTGCTGCTGCTGCTCGACAACCTCGAGCACGTGGTGGCTGCCGCGCCCGCGATCTCGGGGCTGCTCGCCGCCGCCCCGGGGCTACGCGTGTTGGCGACGAGCAGAACGCCGCTGCACCTCTCGGGCGAGCGCACCTATGCGGTCCCGCCGCTCGCGCTGCCGGACAGGGAACGGCCGGCGAATGCCGCGGACCTCGAGGAGTCCGAGGCGGTCAGGCTCTTCGTCGAGCGAGCCCACGCCGCGGCCACCGACTTCGCGCTGACCGACGACAACGCGGAGGCGGTCGCCGAGATCTGCGTTCGCCTCGACGGCTTGCCGCTCGCGATCGAGCTCGCCGCGCCGCGCGTCCGCGCACTCACGCCGGCCGCGCTCCTGCGCCGGCTCGACCAGCGGCTCAAGCTCCTCACCGGCGGAGCTCAGGACCTGGACGAGCGCCAGCGCACGCTGCGCGCGACGATCGAGTGGAGCCACGACCTACTGCTCGAGGACGAGAAGGTCCTGTTCGCCCGGCTCGGCTCGTTCGTCGGCGGTTGCAGGCTCGAGGCTGCGGAGGCCCTCTGCGACCCCGACGGCTCTCTCGAAACCGATGTCCTCGACGGGCTCGGCTCGCTCCTCGAGAAGAGCCTCCTGCGCCGCAGGGACGGACCCGGACGGCGAGCCGCGCTTCTGGATGCTCGAGACGATCCGCGAGTACGCGCTCGAGCTGCTCGAGGCCGCGGGCGAGGCCGACGAAGCGCGCCGACTCCATGCGCGCTGGTACGCGGACGAGGCAGAGCGGCTCGACCTCGAGTCGCGGACCGGCGACCAGCCGGCCGTGTTCGCGCAGCTCGACGGCGACAACGCGAACCTGCGAGCGGCGATCAGGTTCGCCAGGGAGACGCGGGACGCCGACCTGATGCTGCGCCTCGTCACTGCACTGTGGAGCTTCTGGTCCACGCGCGGGTACGTCGCCGAGGGGCTGCGCGCGCTCGAGGACGCCTTCGAGCTGAGCGACCGCAGGCCGGCCCGCGCGCTCCTCGGGCTCTGCACGCTCCGGCTGTCTGAGCGGAGGCAGCGACGGACTCCTCGAAGACGCGGAGGAGACGCTGCGAGCGTGCGAGGAGCTCGGCGACGACTTCAGCCTCGCTCAGGCATGGAACCTGCTCGGCCGCGTTCACGGCAGCGTCATGGGCGCGTTCGGCCCGGCCGAGGAGGCGTGGAGACAAGCGCTCTCGTATGCGGAGCGTGGAAACTACGCGCGCAGAGAAGGCGGAGAGCATCAGCTGGCTCATGGTCGGAGCGGTCTTCGGGCCGCTTGCCGGTCGATGAGGGCATCGCACGCTGCAAGGAGTTCCTCGCAACCGCGGGCGACGACCCGACCATCCGAGCCTTCTGCTGTGTCGAGCGTGCGGCGCTCGAAGCGATGGCCGGCGAATTCGAGCTGGCCCGCGAGCTGCTCGCCGAGGGTACGCAGGTGATCGACGAGCTCGGACTCACCGTGTTGGCGGCCGTCATCGCGCAGGAGGCATTCTTCGTCGAGACGCTGGGCGGCGACGCCGAGCGGGCCGCGGAGATCCTGCGCGACAGCTACGCAACACTCGAGCGGATGGGCGAGCGCAGCTACCTGTCGACGATCGCGGGCTTTCTTGCCCAGGCGCTCTACACGCAAGGCGAGTACGACGAGGCGGAGGGCCTCAGCCGGGCGAGCGAGGCCGCCGCCGCGGCCAACGACGTGGTCTCGCAGGTGCTGTGGCGGAGCGCACGAGCGAAGATCAAGGCGCGGCGCGGCGAGATCGAGGAGGCCCAGGCGCTGGCGCGAGAGGCAGTCGAAATCGTCGAGACGACCGACCTGCTCAACACCCAGGGCGACGCGTTCTCCGACCTGGCCGAGGTCCTGACGGTCGCGGAGCGGCGAGAGGACGCGCTCGAGGCCCTCCAGCAGGCTTCCGCCCGCTACGAGAGCAAGGGAAACCGGATGTCCCTGGATCGGGCTGGTCGAGCCGCGCGAGAGCTCGCCGCGAAGCCGTACTAGCCTTGACAGGGGCAGGCTGAGCCACGATATTCGGCGGCGTTCACCCCAGATGGGAGGAGCGATGCCAGACCAAGGGGGACGCGAGGACCGCGAGCCGACGAAGGACCGCGTAAAGCAGTTCCTGAACAAGAAGGGCTTGAATCCGGGCGACGTGGGGGACAAGACCCATAAGGCGCTGAACTCGCTCTCAGCTGCGGAGCTGGACGCCCTCGACAAGGTCGGCGCGGCTCTCGAAGCGGACGGGGCGCCCGCGCAAACCGCGCGCGCGGTCCACTGAGCCCGTCGGTCACAGGACAGTCATGAACGACAAGCACAGGCCCAGAGAGATTCCGCCGGAGCTCGCGCAGTACCTCGCTCAGAGCGTCGTCAGCACTCTCAGCTCGGAGACGTACGAGGCGCTCCTCGAGTTCACGCCCGAGGAGCTGGAGAAGCTCACGCGGTTGGGAGACGCGCTCAGACGTCACGACGGGTGCGAGCCCGACCCCTGTCTCCGCACGCTCTTCGCGGTTCATTGACGAGCACTCCGGCCGTCGAGCCGGGGACGGCGAGCACGCGCTTTCGCGCGAAGATCGAGCTTGCCATCGGGCCGCTCGGGGTCGCCTGCGACGAGCTCGTCGAGCACCCGCGCCTGCGAGAGCTCTGGCCCGAGTACCTGGTGATCCAGCACCAGATCATTCGCGCCACGGTCCCGCTCACGGTGGCCGCGGGCGAGAGGGCCCGCGAGGTGCGCGACGACCCGCTCGCCGCCTACCTCGACGAGCATGTGGACGAGGAGCTCGGCCACGACGAGACGCTCCTGGACGACCTCGAGCTTCTCGGTCTGTCGCGCGCCGACGTGCTCGCCCGGGTGCCGCCGCCCTCGGTCGCGACGCTCGTCGGCGCGCAGTACTACTGGATCCTGCACCACCATCCGCTGGCCTTTCTCGGCTTCGTCGGCGTGATGGAGGGCTTTCCGCCGACGGAGGAGCTCGTTCAGCAGCTGATCGAGCGGACCGGGTATCCGCCGGAGTCGTTCCGGACGTTCTCCGAGCACGCCGAGCTCGATCCCGGGCACCGCGACCACCTCGACCGCGTGCTCGACGCGCTCCCACTGACGGCCGAGGACGAGGCGCTGCTCGGGGTCTCCGCGATCACGACTGCCGGCCTTGCCGCGCAGCCGCTCGAGGAGCTGCTCGGCCGGTAGCCGCCGGGCGCACCGACGTCCTCGTTCCGGACGAGGACCGCCCGCAGGCGCACCCGCGGGCCAAACACGAATCTGACGACGGTCGCCCTCGGCGAGCGGGCGGCGGAGTGGCTGTAGGATCGAGGCATGCCCGTGCGTCGCCCCGACCGGCTCTACTTCACGGGCGTCGACGAGGCAGACGAGTTGCTCGCGCGCGACCCCTTCGCCCTCCTGGTCGGTTTCGCGCTCGACCAGCAGGTGCCGGTGCAGACAGCCTTCGCCGGACCGCTGAAGCTGCAACAGCGGCTCGGGACGCTCGATCCGGGAGCGATCGCGACTACGGATCCGGCCAGGCTCGAGGCGGTCTTCCGCGAGAAGCCGGCGATCCACCGCTTTCCGGGTGCGATGGCGACGCGCGTCCAGGACCTCGCGTCGGTCGTCTCCGACGAGTACGGCGGCGACGCCGAGCGCGTGTGGAGCGAGGCGACGGACGGCGCCGATCTACGCGGACGGATCTCGGGGCTGCCCGGGTTCGGCGACATGAAGGTCAAGGCACTCGGCGCGGTTCTGTCGAAGCGCTTCGGCGTCCCCGCGGCCGCCGAGCTCGACCCGGGCCACCCGACTCTCGGCGACGTGGACTCGCCCGAGGCGCTCGAGGCCTACCAGGCGAAGAAGCGCGCGTACAAGGCGTCCCTGCGCGCCAAGGCCGGCGCCGGCTCCCGCTAGCCCGCCCGTCGGCGCTTCCCCCGCCCCGGACGGTGACCGCCCGCGTCGTCACACTTTCGGCACGGTCCCGTCACCCACGCGTGCGGGTTTGCTCGATAGGCTCGCAGCGGGGAGGAGGTCTTTGGGTACCTGCCTCGAGGGGTCCGAAACGGACATGCCTCTGCCGATAGCAACCGCGTGAGAGCTCGAGCCGCCGCCATTGCCGTCATCGTCCTGGCGCTTGCGTGCGCCGGCGGCTCCGCGTTCGCGCTCCGGGTTCCCTCTGCCCCACGCTGTCCGATCTTCCCGAAGTCGAACCCGTGGAACCAGCGCGTCGACAAGCTCCCGGTCGCGGGCAACTCCGCAACGATCATCGACTCGATCGGCGCCTCGACGGGCCTCCACGCGGACTTCGGCTCGGGCCTCTGGGAAGGCTCGAAGATCGGAATCCCATTCGACGTGGTCACGAAGAAGACCCGCCGTTCGCGAGTCTCGTTCGAGTACAGCGACGAGAGCGATCATGTCCGATACCCGATCCCGAAGCGCGTGCACATCGAAGGCGGAAGCGACCATCACGCGCTGCTGCTCGACAAGAGCGCCTGCCGCCTCTACGAGCTCGGCGGTCTCCAGAAGCGCAACGGCCGCTGGCACGCGTGGGCAGGCGCGACCTGGAACCTGCGCTCGAACAAGGTCCGGCCGGCCGGGTGGACGTCGGCCGACGCCGCGGGCCTGCCGATCTTCCCGGGGCTCGCCCGCTACGACGAGGCGAAGCGCGGCGTGATCGACCACGCTCTCCGCTTCACCGTCGAGGACTCGCGCCGCGCTTTCGTCTACCCAGCGCGCCATTACGCGAGTGACCTGACCGCCACCGACCTCCCGCCGATGGGCCTGCGCGTGCGGCTCAAGGCGAACTTCGACATCCGCCCGTTCCCGCGCCAGGCGCGCATCGTGCTGCTCGCGCTCAAGCGCTACGGGATGATGGTCGCCGACAACGGCGTCGAACTGGTACATCAGCGGCGCGCCCAGTCCCGGGTGGTCGAACGACCAGCTGCACACGCTCGGGCAGGTGAAGGGCTCCAACTTCGAGGTCGTGGACACCTCGAAGCTACGGCCCTAGTTACTCGGGTCGAACGCGGAGCGCTTTCAGCGCAGGCCCGAGCGCCTGGCCGCCCTGCAGGACCGGCTCGAAGAGGTCTCCGTGCTTCTCGACCCGCTCGAGCGCTTCCTTCATGCCGAAGTCGCGCGGGCGCACCTTCTCGCCGAGCTCCTCCCAGCGCAGCGGCGTCGAGACCGGCGCGCCCGGCTTCGGCCGCACGGAGTACGCAGACGCGATCGTCTTCCCGTGGCCGTTCTGGCGGTGATCGACGAGCACTCCGCGGCGCTTCTTCTTCAGCCACTCCGTCGTGACGAGGCCCGGGTTCTCCTTCTCGAGCCCCCGCGAGACCAGCTCGGCCAGCTCGTACGCGTCCGCGTACGAGTAGCGCCGCGTGATGGGAAGGAGCACGTGGATCCCGTCGGCGCCGCTCGTCTTCACGTAGGAGCGAAGCTCGAGCCGCTCGAGCGCCTCGCGCACGAGGTGCGCCACCCGGATCGCCTGGATGAAGCCGTTTCGCGACTCGGGCGGGTCGAGATCGAAGACCACGTAGTCGGGCCGGTCCGGCTTGTCGACGCGCGAGTACCAGGCGTTCATGTCGATGCAGTTCATCTGGACCATCCACACGACCGCGGCGGGCTCGTTGACGAGCGCAAAGTCGACGAGCCGCGAGTCGCCCTCGCGCGGCCAGGTCCGGAACTGCCGGGTCGGAACCCACGACGGCTTGCCCTTCGGCGCCTGTTTCGCGAAGTACGGCCGGTCGTCGATGCCGTGCGGGTAGCGCTTGAGCGTGAACGGCCGGTCGCGCAGGTGCGGCACGATCGCCGGCCCGATCGCGGCGTAGTACTCGGCGAGGTCGCCCTTCGTCACGCCGTCGCCCGGGAAGAGGACGCGATCGCCGCTCGTCAGGCGGACGTGGCGGCGGCCGATGTGGAGCTCGTCGGTCATCCGGAGAGGCGCGTCCAGGTGAGCTCGTGACGAAGAGGCAGCCGGTACGGCCCTGCGAGCAGCGGCCGGACGCGTGCGAACAAGTGCGGCACGCTCGTCCACGGGGAGCGCCGCGAGCGAGCTCGTCGTCGAGTAGAGCGTGAGCAGCGCGTCGGGATCCACCGTCAGCTCCTCGTCGGCCCGCTCGTAGTGGAGCGGCTCGAACGGCGACGCAGCGAAAGCGTCGTCCCACGGCGGACGGCGCTGCGCCCGGAAGCGCTCGTACGGCTCGCTCAGCAGCTCGAGCGCCGCATCAGGCAGCGGGGGCTCGGTCTCCCACCAGTGCGTCGAGACGATCGCGATCCCGCCGGCCGGTCGCAGTACGCGGACGAGCTCCGGGATCGCCGCCGCCGGATCGAACCAGTGGAACGCCTCGCCGACGAAGACCGCGTCGACGCTCTCGTCGCCGAGCGGGATCGCCTCGGCACTCCCCGTCGAGCGCCCCGCCGTGCACCGCCCGCATCCGCTCGTCCGGCTCGACGGCGACGACCTCGCCGAAGCGGCGCGCGAGCTCGCGCGTCAACCGGCCGGTGCCGGCGGCGAGGTCGAGAACGCGCGCACCGGGATCGAGCTCGAGCACCTCCTGCGCCCGGTCGAGCAACAGCCGGGAGTACGGCGGCCGCACGCGGTCGTACAGCTCGGCGACGTTCCCGAAGCTCTGCGCGAGCTCAGGCAAGCCGCGTCCAGTACGCGACGACGCGGAACCGCTGGCGAGTCTCGGCCGGCAGAAGCACGCGCAGGCGCTCGGCGAAGGCCGTGCGGTCCTCCTCGGGCTGGACCGCGATCGAGCTGACCGAGAGCATCCGCGCGACGAAGGTCTCGCGGTCGACGGCGAGCTCGTGCTCGTACTCCTCCTCCCGCAGCTCCTCGAACGCGGACCCGGCGAACGCCTCGCGCCAGCGGCCGCTGAGCACGCGCGCCAATCCCGGGACGCCGCCGCGGTCGAACGCCTCGTCCAGGAGCGCCTTGGCCTCCTGGCTCAGCGGCGGATCCTCGTCCTGGAAGATGTTCCAGAAGATCGCGAGCCAGCCGCGTGGCCGCAGCACGCGAGCGAGCTCCCCGAGCGTCTCGGTCGTGGCGAACCAGTGGAACGCCTCGCCCGTGAAGATCGCGTCCACCTCGCCGTCGCCGAGCGGAATCGCCTCGGCGCTGCCCGGCAGCGACTCGGCGCCCGGCACGACCTCCTCCAGAACGGCGCGCATCGCGTCGTCCGGCTCGACCGCGACCACGCGCGCGAAGCGCGGGACGAGCGCGCGGGTGAGCTTGCCCGTGCCTGCGCCGAGGTCGAGCACGGCCGCGTCCGGCCCGATGCCCATCTCCGCCACGACGCGGTCGAGGAACTCGACCGGCCACTCGGGCCGGCCCAGCTCGTACTCGCGAGCGGTACGCCCAAATGCATCGGGCGGAGCTTCCTTAGGCAATCTCGGCGAGCAGAGACGCTCTCTGCTCCTTCAGCATCTGGCGCGCGATCACGAGCCGCTGGATCTGGTTCGTGCCTTCGTAGATCTGCGTGATCTTGGCGTCCCGCATCATCCGCTCGACCGGGTACTCGGAGATGTAGCCGTAGCCGCCGAGGATCTGGACGGCGTCGGTCGTGACCTCCATCGCGACGTCGGTGCAGAAGAGCTTCGCCATCGCCGAGATCTTCGTCAGCTCCGGCCCGTCGAAGCCCTCGTCGATCATCTGCCCGCAGCGGTAGAGCAGCCCGCGCGCGGCCTCGCACTTCGTCTCCATGTCGGCGAGCGTGGCCGCGATCAGCTGGTGCTCGGCGATCGGCTTGCCCATCGTCTCGCGTGTCTTCGCGTACTCGAGCGCGTAGTCGGTCGCGCCCTGCGCGAGGCCCAGCCCCTGCGCGCCGATCCCCGGCCGCGAGCGGTCGAGGATCCGCATCGCGATCCGGAAGCCCTCGCCCTCCTCGCCGAGCAGGTTCTCGGCCGGGACGCGGCAGTCGTTGAAGAAGATCTCGCCGGTGGTCGAGCCCTTGATCCCCATCTTCGGCTCGATGCGGCCGACCTCGAACCCGGGCGCGCTCGCCTCGACCATGAACGCCGAGATCCCGGCGTGGCCGGCTTCGGGGTCGGTCTTCGCGAAGACGGTGTAGAGCTCGGCCACGCCCGCGTTCGTGATGAACCGCTTCGACCCGTTCAGGACGTATTCGCCGCCGTCGCGCCTCGCCTCGGTCCGCATCGCGGCCGAGTCCGAGCCCGAGCCCGGCTCGGTGAGCGCGTAGGCGATCAGCCACTCGCCGCTCGCCAGCCGCGGGAGGTAGCGCGCCTTCTGCTCGTCCGTGCCCGCGAGCTTGAGCCCGAGCGAGCCCAGCTCCTGGACGGCCAGGATCAGCCCGGTCGTCGCGCAGACCTTCGAGAGCTCCTCGATCGCGACGAGCACCATCAGCGCGCCGGTGCCGGTGCCGCCGTACTGCTCCTCGAACGGAAGCCCGAGCAGGTCGTGCTCGCGCATCAGCTCGACCATGTCCCAGGGGAACTCGGCCGACCTGTCGATCTCGGCCGCGCGCGGGGCCACGCGCTCGCGCGCGAGCTCGCGGACGAGGTCGCGAATCTCGCGCTGCTCGGCGCTCAGCGGATCGCTCGGCACGGGCTGAGTCTAGCCCCGGTAGTCGAAATCGCTCTCGTAGCCGCAGTTGCCGCGGAACGAGAACTCGAGCTCGCCGTCGCTCACCTCGAGGTTCTCGGCGATCACCTCGCGGCCCGTGCGCTCGTGGCCCGGGATCACGCAGGTGACCGTCTCGTCGCTCTCGACCGGATGCGCGACTCGGACCTCGACGAAACGCCCGGCGCGGAACCAGCCCCGCCCGGGCACGTGGTGGATCTCGATCTCGGCCGGCCGCACCGCGAGCAGGTGGCTCGCCTTCCAGGCCCACGGGAAGTGCTCGACCTGCGAGCCGGCCCAGCGGCCGGTGAAGATCCCTTCGAGCGCCGCTCGCTGCGCCTCGTCGGCGCGCTCGTCGACGTAGAGCACGAAGCTCCACGGCGAGCCCTCCTCGTCATCGCCGTACCGGCTCGCGAGCACGGCGCCGAGGCCGGCGAGATCGGCCCCTTTCGCGTTCCCGTCCCGGATCTGCCACGAGAGCGCGCCGAGGCAGATCCCGTAGGTCGAGCGGCCGCCCATCGCCCCGTCGATCCGGCGGCACGGGCAGATCGCCTCGCAGTTGCACGACTCGAGGTACGAGCCCGCGACATGCCAGTCGCCCATCAGCCGTAGACCGAGCTTCCCGCGCCCGGCCTCGCGTTCTCCGGGTAGGGCTCGAGGTCGTCCATGAAGCCCGGCTGCGCCTCGACGCGGGCGAGCCAGGCCCTGAAGGCCGGATAGCCGTCGAGGTCGAGGCCGGCCTCGGTGGCGACGTGCCCGTACGCGTAGACGGCGATGTCCGCAATTGTGTAGCGCCCGGCGGCCAGAAAGTCGTGCTCGGCCAGGTGCTGCTCGAGGAGCACAAGCGCCGCCTCGGCGCCTTCACGCCTGCTGACCGCGTCAGGATCGTCCGGCTTCAGGCGGCCGGTCAGGAGCCGGAAGCGCAGGCCGCCCATGGTCATCATCACGTCCGTCTGCTCGAAGATCAGCCAGCGGACGACCTCGGCCAGGCTGGGCCGCTCCTCCGGGAGGAACTCGGTTCCGCGAGCGAGGTAGAAGAGGATCGCGTTCGACTCGGTGACGAACGTGCCGTCCTCGAGCTCCAGCACCGGCGTGGCTCTGGCCGGGTTCTTCGCCGCATACTCGGGGGTGAGCGTGTCGCCGCCGAAGATGTCGATCGGGATTCGCTCGTACGGCCGCCCGAGCTGCGCGAGCAGCAGGCGCACCTTGTAGCAGTTGCCCGAGGCCACGTAGTCGTAGAGCTTCAGCGTCTCCATCGGGCGATCATCCGACCGCAACGCGGCGGCCGGTCAAGTGCGGCCTGGCTCAGCGGTGGCCGATGGCGGACAGTTGCTCGGCCAGGCGACGGCGGAAGGACGGCAGGAGCGCGAGTGTGCGCAGCGCCACATTCCGCAGCGGGCGAACAGCGCGCGGGGCAGTGGCCAGTCGGGTGAGGCGGTGGGCAAGCGCAACCACTCGAATCGCCTCGGCGCGACTGCCGGCCGCATACGCGTCGAGCTCGTCCTCGCGACCTTCCCGCAGGGCGACCGACAGCGCGTCCCCGAGCGTCACCGCATCGCGCAGGCTGAGGTTCATGCCTTGCCCACCTGCAGGGCTGTGCGTATGCGCGGCGTCGCCGGCGAGCAGTACCCGCCCGGACCGGTACCGGTCCGCCACCCGCTCGTGGATCCGGAACCTGGATCCCCAGATCACCTCCGTCACCTTCACCGTCGTACGACGCGGCCCGCGGGTGTCGAGCAGTCGCTGCGCATAGGCGACGTCCGGCTGCTCGGGCGCATCGTCGACCTCCGCCACGAGCCGGAAAGACCCGTCCGGGAGCGGCGCCACGACCAACATGCCCGGCGTGGAGAAGAACAGCAACACCTGGTCCGCCGGCAGGCCGCCTTCGACGCGGACGTCAGCCAGCGAGAAGGACAGCGACAGCGTGTCGTCGCCATCGTGCCCGAGGCCAGCCTGGTCGCGGATCGTGCTGTTCATGCCGTCGGCGGCAACGACGTACCGGGCCTTGATCGTCTCGCCGCTCTCCAGCGTGACCTCGGCGCCGTCGGCTGTCTGGCTCACCCCGGTGGCGAGGTACGGGCGATGGACGCTGCCCCCGAGCTCCTCGAGGCGATCGAGCAGGACCTGTTCGGTGATGTTCTGCGGGACCATCAGCGTGTATGGGTACTCCGTCGGGAGCCGGTCGAACTGGACAGGCACGAGCTCCCGATCACCGTCCCGGATGCTGAATCGCTGAGCCTGGATACCGAGCCCCGCCAGCCGCTCCGAGACGCCGATCCGCTCGAGCATCTCGAGGGTTCGCGCATGAACGACAGCGGCTCGCGAGGTATTCGCACCGGTCGCCTGCCGATCGACCACCGTGACGTCGTGGCCATGCCCGGTCAACGAGACGGCAACCGCCAGCCCCGCCGGCCCTGCACCCACCACCAGCACATCGGTCCGGCCAGGAAGCTCGCTCATGTCATCTCCTTCTCGGGACCGTTCTAGGTCCGGGGCTCGAGTGCAGGCGGCACCGTCGGTGGCTCCGGCTTCTCGGCGGCGCCTTCGGGCTCCAACCGAGGCAGCCACTCGAGCCACCTGGGCAGGTACCAGTTCCAGTCGCCGAGCAGCATCATCGAGGCCGGCAGCAGCACGGCCCTCACGATCGTCGCGTCGATCAGGACGGCAGCGGCGAGCCCGATGCCCAGCTGCTGCAGCACGATGATCGAGCCCGTCGCGAAGACCGCGAACACGAGCACCATCACGAGCGCCGCGCTCGTCACGACGCCTGCAGTCGTCTTGATCCCGTGCGAGACCGCCTCGGGAGTCGACAGCCCACGATCGCGGGCCTCGCGGATCCGGCTGATGATGAAGACGTGGTAGTCCATCGAGAGGCCGAAGAGGATCACGAACAGGAAGATGGGCAGGAACGAGGTGATGCCGCCCGTGTAGTCGAAGCCGAGCAGCCCCTTGGCCCACCCGTGCTGGAAGACCAGCACGAGGACGCCGTACGCGGCGGCGACGGAGAGCAGGTTGAGGATGACCGCCTTCGCCGCGATCACGAGCGAGCGGAATGAGATCAACAGCAGGACGAAGGCGAAGATGAGCACGAAGCCGAACACGAGCGGCGCCGACTGGTTCATCGCCGAGCGCGAGTCCATGTCGACCGCGGTCCCGCCGGCCACGCCGTACTCGATGTCGGAGAGCGTGCCGAGAGTCTCGGGAACGATCTCCTCGCGAAGCTTCGTCACGCCGGACCGGGAGAGCGCGTTGCTGCCGTTCCCGGCGAGCGGGACCGTGATCGTCTCGGCGGTCCCTTGCGAGTTGATCTCGGTCTCGACGGTTCCCTTCGGAGCGATGGTCGCGGCACGTGTGCGAAGCTCGCCCACCCTCGCCTGGACGTCCGGCGCATTCACGTTCTCCGCTTTCACGACGACCGTCGCCGTGTGCAATTCGCTCGGGAACGCCTTGTTGATGCGGTTGTAGGTCTGGACCGCCTTGAGGTTCTGCGGGAGCGCCTCGGGCGGGATCTGAACCGTCTTCAGGCTCAGCGCGGGGATCGCGATCGCGACGAGCAGGCCTGCGGAAAGGACCGCATACAGACCGGGCCGCGCAAGCACGCGATCGAGGATCCAGCCCCAGAAGCGACTGTCCCCGTCACCTTGCTGCGCCCGATGCAGGAACGGAACCCGTCCCTTCTCGACGCGGTCACCCAGCCCGGAGAGCACCGCAGGCAGAACCGTGAGCGAGCCCAGCATCGCGATCGCGACGACCAGGATCGTGCCGACGGCGAACGACGAGAACGCAGGATCGCCGGCGAAGAACATGCCCGCCATGGCGATCATGACCGTCAGGCCCGAGATGAGAACCGAGCGCCCGGAGGTCGCCGCGGCAGCCTCGAGCGCTGCCGACTCGCTTCGGCCTGCGGCCCGCTCCTCGCGTTCCCGTTTGAGATAGAAGAGCGAGTAGTCGACGCCGACCGCGAGCCCGATCAGCAGGATCACCTCTTTGACCTGAGCGTCCATCGCCAGGAGATGGCTCGGTATGGCGATCAGGAACATGGCTGCGATCACCGACGTGAGCGCCAGCAGCAACGGAATGCCGGCCGCGACGAGCGCGCCGAACGTGATCAGCAGGATGATCATGGTCAGCGGCAGCGACAGGAGGCCTGCCTTGGCGAGATCCTTGGTGAACTGACCCTCGACCTCACGCTCGGCGCTGCCGTCGCCGAACTCGGCGATCCGCAGGTCCGGATGTGACTTCTGCACGCCGATGACCGCGTCCTCGACGGGCTTCGAGATCTTCATCGCATCCTGCGGCGAGCTATTGAACTCGAAGTTCACGAGCGCGGAGTGGCCGTCCCGCGAGATCTGCGAGCCGTTGTCGGCCCCGTACGGCGAGTCGATCTTGCGGACGACCGCAAACGGCCTGATCGTGCGGACGACATCGTCAACCGCGGCACGAAAAGCAGGATCGCTCGCGGTCAGCGTCGCGCTCTGAACGAGCACGGTCTCGCTGGCCTTCGGGCCGAACTCCTTGTCGGCGAGCCTGGTCACGCGGCCGGATTCGCCGGGGATCGCGTCGTTGCGCTGGAGCTCGGTCGTACCGGTCTTGATCCCGACCAAGACCGCGACTACGACGAATGCGAGCCAGCCGAAGATGGCGAGCTTCCGGTGCTGAGCACTCCAGCGGCCCATGCGGGCCGGGAAGTTGGCCGGCCGCTGCGGTTCGGCCGCCGAGCCGGCTGGCTCTCTCTCGGTCGCCGTGTCGTTCGAGTCGTCCGGGTCGTCCTGGATCACGCGCGTCTTCATCGCTCTCCTCTCGAGCGTGCGGGGATCGACCCAACCTCGCAGCCCGCACGGCCGAGCGGAAGGCGGGTGACTTGCCGCTTCGGGGTGCGGGTTTCTGGTGTCCCGCTAGGAGCGCAGGTAGAGCAGCACGGCCAGCACGCGGCGCGACTCGCTGCCGCTGGAAGGGAGGCCGAGCTTGCCGAAGATGCTGGAGACGTACTTCTCCACGGCTCGCAGCGTGATCACGAGCTTGTCCGCGATGCCCTGGTTGGAACAGCCCTCGGCCATCAGCTCGAGCACCTCGCGCTCGCGGGGAGTCAGCTCCTCGAGTGGGTCGTCGCTGCGGCGCTTGGCCAGGAGAGTGGAGACGATGATCGGGTCGATCGCAGAGCCGCCCTCCGCGACGCGCCGGACCGCGCTGATGAACTCCTTCACGTCGCTGATGCGGTCCTTGAGCAGGTATCCGGCTCCTTCCGCGGAGTCCGCGAGCAGCTTCATCGCCAGGCCGATCTCGACGTACTGCGACAGGACGAGCACTCCGACCCCGGGATGGTGGGCTCGGATCTCGAGCGCCGCGCGCAGCCCCTCGTCGTTGTGAGTGGGCGGAAGCCGGACGTCGACGATGGCCACGTCGGGCGAGTAGCTGCGCACCTGCAGCAGCAGCTCGTCTGCCGTATCGCTGGAGCCGGCGACATCGAAGCCGTTCTCGCCCAGGAGCCGGGCGAGCCCCTCGCGCAGGAGAACGCTGTCCTCGGCGATCACGACACGCACGGGATCTCCGCTCTCACACGCGTGCCGCCGCCCACCGGGCTCCACACTCGGAGCCGCCCGCCAAGAGCCTCGACCCGATCCGCGAGACCGCGCAGGCCCGATCCGCGCTCCGTGTCGGCGCCACCGATGCCGTCGTCGGCGACCTCGACGAGAAGCTGTCCTTCGCTGCGGATGACCTCGACCGTCGCGGACGACGCCTCTGCGTGCTTGCCGAGATTCGCGAGGCTCTCCGACACCAGGTAGTACGCCGCCACCTCGAGCTGCTCCGGCAGACGTTCTCCGACCTGCAACGTGAGGCGGATCGGGACCGGAGCGCGGGCGACGAGCTGCTCCAGCGCGACATCGAGCCCGTGCCCGCTCACGACGGCCGGATGGATCCCGTGCGCGACCTCGCGCAGCTCCCCCAGAGAGGCCGCGATCTCACGCCGCGCGAAACCGAGCCGCTCGCTGAGGGCCGGATCGTCTTCCAGCTGCTCTTCGAGGAGGCTCAGCTCGAGCGAGAGTGCGATCAGCCGCTGCTGCGCCCCGTCGTGCAGGTTGCGCTCCAGGCGCTGTCGTTCCTTCTGCTCCGCCTCGATCACCCGGAAGCGCGACCCGCGTAGCTCTTCGAGCCGCGCCTTCAGCTCGGCGTGCAGTCGCCCGTTCTCGATCGCGATTCCCGCAGCCGCCGTGACGGCGTCGAGCAGCTCGGGCTCGTCCGCCAGCGCCGGATCGTGGAGCAGCGCCGCGACGTGCACCCCGTCCCGGTCGATCGGCGTCAGCCTTTGCTGCCCGTCGGGGCCGGGCAGCTCGACAGGCCGGCCTTCGTGGTCGGCGTAGCTCCCGAACTCGGGCAACCAGTAGGCGAGCGTCAACGACGGATCGCGCAAAGCGCCCGCGAGGACATCCCGAAGATCCGCCGGCGCCGGATCGTCTCGCAGCTCGATGAACAGATCTCCGACCGTCGAGCGCGCGAGACGTGAGTGGAGGATGCCGCCCAGGACGACCAGGGGAATCGCGATGTAGGCCACGAGCACGAGCCACCTCGCCGTCTCGAACTCGACCTGGAACTTGTCGAGGCCTACCAGGATCGATGCCAGCAGGATGGCCGCCGAGCCGACGAGCACGGGCACGAGCGCGCGCCGGAGAGGAGGGCTTGCGTGGATCCAGCGCCTCGAAAGCCTCACGGCAAGGACGACCGAGGCCGTCACGACCAGCGCGCGCTGGGCCGAGTCGACGTGACCCGCAACGGTTGAGCTCGGCCACGCCAGCAGCACGTTCTTGCCGTCGCCCGGATCGAAGACGAGCAGCCAGAGGAGCTCGAGCGGAACCGCCATGAGCGCGAACATCGAGATGACGACGAGGTCGAACGTGGACGTGAGTCGTCCGCGCGGAAACGAGAGGAGAAACAGCACGAAGAAGACGACCCACGCGTCGCCGATCCAGAGCCCGGACGTGAACAGGAGCGGCGCATGTGCCTGGGTCAGGATCTGTGCGGTCAGATACACGTAGCCGACCAGCGTCATGAGCGGACCGAGCCGGTTCTCCGGCCGACGTCCCCACGCATAGAGCCCGCTTCCCACGAAGGCCCAGCCGACGAGCACGCTGAGAGCCCTCGTGGCGTCGACGCCCTCGACGCCGCTCTCCGCGACGGTCATCAAAAGCGCAGTGGCGCCGGCGGCGAACGCGAGCAGCCAGAGCGCGGGTCGAAGCCAGCTCGCGGCTGGTTGAGCGTCCCGGCCGTTGCGGTTCCGGGGAGAGCCAACGCTCGCGGCGAGAGCCTCTGAGGTGGCCACGCCTGCTCCTCTCTGACCCGGGTTGCCGTCGAAAGTGCCCGACCACAATAACCTGCGGCCGTCTCGGTTTTCCGAAATCCAAGCCCGGCGCGCTGGCTCAGGCGTGCTCGCCGCTGCCGTGGAAGACGGCCTCGACGTTGTTGCCATCGGGATCGAGGACGTAGGCGGCGTAGTAGCCGGCGTGGTACTGCGGCCGCTCGCCGGGCGCACCGTTGTCGCGGCCGCCCGCGGCCAGTGCCGCCTCGTAGAAGCGGTCGACGGTCTCGCGGTCCGGCGCGGCGAACGCGATGTGCAGGGGCCCCGACGGCTTGCCCTCGGCGACCGCGAGATCCTCGCTCCCGGGAGGCCCGAAGGCGACGCCCCAGTCCGCCTCCTCCAGCTCGCGGCTGCCCCAGGGCTCCAGAGCCGCGCGGTAGAAGCGGCGACTCGCCTCGAGTTCGCTCACTCGCAGCGTCAGGTGGTCGACGAACGCCTCTCGGGCCATCGCGCCATCATCCGCCACCGTACGATCACGGTCAACGTGATCCTCGAGAACGGCGTCATCCGTACGCTCGAGCCCTCGCTCCCGGTCGTGCGCTCGCTCGCGATCGCCGGCGACCGGATCGCGGGCGGCGTCGGCACGCACGAGACGGCGCTGCCGGGGCCCGAGCGCATCGACCTCGGCGGGCGCTGCGTCGTTCCGGGCTTCAGCGACGCGCACGTCCACTTCCCGTCCTGGGCCGTCGCCCAGGACGAGGTCCGGCTCGAGGACACGCGCTCCCTGGACGAGGCGCTCGCGCGCGTGCGCGACGCGCTCGAGCAGGCGCCGGGCGACGGCTGGCTGCGTGGCCGCGGCTGGCGGAGCGGGGACTGGTCGCCGGCCGTCGAGCCGACCAAGGAAGCGCTCGACGAGGTCGTCTCCGACCGGCCCGTCGCGCTGATGGCCCGCGACTCGCACTCGGTCTGGCTCAATTCGGCCGCGCTTGCGCACGCGAACGGCGATCTCCAGGTGCCGGGCGGCGTTGTGGAGCTCGACGAGCGCGGCGAGCCGACGGGGGTCTTGCGCGAGGAGTCGTGCTGGCACTTCGAAGACGACTGCATCGAGATCACCGATGACGAGCACCTCGAGGCGATGCGGGCCGGGCTCAAGCTCGCCGCCTCCCGCGGGGTCACCGCGGTGCACGACAAGGACGGCTGGGTCGGCGCGTTCCGCTTCTGGCAGCGGCTGGAGGCCGAGGGTGCGCTGTCCCTTCGCGTCTGGCAGTCGCTTCCGACCGACTGGACGGAAGAGGTCGCGACCACGGACCTCCGCAGCGGCTTCGGCGGCCCGCTGCTGCGGCTCGGCTACCTGAAGGCGTTCATGGACGGCACGCTCGGCTCGCAGACCGCGCGGATGCTGGACGGCTCCGGAGTCGAGATCACGAGCCGGGAACAGCTCGTCGAGCTGATCCGCGCAGGCGCCCGCGCCGGGTTCCCGCTCGCAGTCCACGCGATCGGCGACCTCGCCAACCGCGAGGCGCTCGATGCGTTCGAGGCCACGCAGGACGACTGGCGGCCGCTCGGCCTGCGCCCGCGGATCGAGCACGCGCAGCTGCTGGCGCCCGAGGACGTGCCCCGGTTCGCGCAGCTCGGCGTCGCCGCCTCGGTCCAGTTCAGCCACGCGACCTCCGACCGCGACGTGGCCGACCGCTTCTGGGGCGAGCGAACGTCCGGGGCCTACGCGTACCGCTCGCTGCTCGACTCGGGCGCGGTCGTCGCCAACGGCTCGGACGCGCCGATCGAGGAGCTCGACCCGCTCGCCGGCATCCGCGCCGGGGTGCTGCGGACGCTCGACGAGCGCCCGGCCTGGCACCCGGAGCAGGCGCTCACGGTCGAGGAGGCGCTCCACGCCACCTGCCTCGCACCCGCCTGGCTCGCCGGCGACGAGCACCGGCGCGGGCGACTCCTGCCCGGCTTCCACGCCGACCTCGTCGTGCTCGACCGCGACCCGCTCGACTGCGAGCCGGAGGAGCTCGCCGAGGTCGGCGTCGTCGCCACCATGGTCGGCGGCGCCTGGACGCACAACCCGCCCCCCTGGGGTTAGCTCGAGCGCCCAGCTCGAACGAACTGGTACGCCAACGCGCCGACCGCCGCCCCCAGCAGTGGGGCCGTCAGATAGATCCAGATCGCGTGGAGATCGCCCGCCACGAGTCCCGGCCCGAGCGATCGCGCGGGGTTCATGGACGCTCCCGTGATCGGCCCACCGAACATCGCGTCGAGGCCAACCGTCGCGCCGATTGCGATCGCAGCGGCTTCTCCGACGGCACGCGTGTCGGTGGCCACGGCCATGATCACGAGCATGAGGAAGAACGTGAGCACGGCCTCCCACAGGAAGGCCTGAGCGTCGGATCCACTCGGGTAGGTCGCGCCGATACGGGCGAGGTCTCCGAGTGAGCCGCGCAGGACCGCGGCAGCAATCAGCGCTCCAGCCAGCTGGGCGACCCAGTACGGGAGGATGTGCTTTCTCGGAAAGTGCCTCGAGAACGCGAAGGACAGCGTGACTGCCGGGTTCAGGTGCGCACCGGACACGTGGCCGAGCGCGTAGATCATCACCATGATCACGAGCCCGAACGAGATCGCGACGCCGACGTGTCCGAGCGCTCCGGTCTTGGCGTCGACCATGATCGCCCCGCAGCCGGCGAAGACGAGCGCGAAGGTGCCGATCGTCTCCGCGACGAGCGCCCGCGCGAGGGGCGGGCTCAACGCTCCGCCGGCAAGAGCTCGTCGATCAGCACTCGGACCCGTGCATCGATCTCGTCGCGAATCCGGCGGACCGTTTCCAGGCTCTGGCCGTCGGGATCGTCGAGCGCCCAGTCCTCGTACTTCTTACCGGGGTAGATCGGGCACGCATCGCCGCAGCCCATCGTGATCACGACATCGGCGGCACGGACGACCTCGTCGGTGAGCGGCTTCGGGAACTCCTCGTCCATGTCCACGCCGACCTCGTTCATCGCGTCGATCACCGCCGGGTTGACTCGCTCACCCGGGTCGCTGCCGGCGGACCGCACGTGGACACGACCCTCCGACCTGAGCTTGACGAGACCCGCAGCCATCTGGCTGCGACCCGCGTTGTGAACGCAGACGAAGAGCACCTCGGGTACGCCCTTGGCGACGATGCCCTCTGCCTGGGCGAGCGCACGCAGGCGCTCGCGCGCAAAGCGATGAACGAGCACGGGCACGAAGACGTTCACCTTGGCATCCCCGAGCAACTCGGCCGATTCGGCGATGTAGCGCGCGATCGTCTCCTGTGAGAAGACGCCGTCGAACTCACGCTGCAGCGCCTCGGCGGCGCGCTCGACGTGCTGGCGCGTGACGGGATCGAGAACCTCGAGACCTCTCTGCTCCATGACTCCCTCCAGGGCATCGATGACGATCGATGCGATCTTGCCACGACATATCGATGTCAGTCAATATGTGCGAGTGCAACCGATCGCCACGATCGCGGCCTCCTGTCCGCCTCTTCTCGAGGAGCCGATCGAAGCGGCCCAGGCAGAGCGCCTCGCGGGCGCGCTCAAGGTCCTGGCCGATCCGGCTCGGCTTCGCCTCTTGAGCCTCATCCAGGCGCAGCCAGGCGGCGAAGCGTGCGTCTGCCACCTCACCGAGCCGCTCGGCCTGAGCCAGCCGACGATCAGCCACCACCTCAAGGTGCTGCTGACGGCCGGCCTGGTCGAGCGCGAGCAGCGCGGAAGCTGGGCGTACTTCCGAGTGAGACCCGAACCGCTCGCGGCGCTCCGCGAGCTGCTCGCCTAGGTCGTGGGGCGGACTAGTCGATCGTGTCGATCGTCTTTCGGGCCGCGGCCACGACGGCTGGCGGCAGCACCGCGAAATGGAGCGGCGGCGCGAACTGCTGCCCTGCCGTGACGGCGTAGGTCAGGAACGGGCGCAGCGTCGAGGCCTTCGGCGAGTCCTTCGGGACGATCGCGTACGTGAAGGTCGAGATCGGGTACGCGTTGGGCGCCGACGCGGGCGGGTCGGTGATCGAGATCGCGTTGTCCGGCGGGATCGTCTTCGACGGTCTTCGCCGCCGCGAGGATGGTCGCGATCCCCGGCGCGGGGAAGTTGCCGGCCGCGTTCCGGACGAGCGCGAAGTCGAGGTCGTTCGAGAAGACGTAGGAGATCGCCGAGGTAGCCGATCGAGCCGTCGTTCTCCGCGATGAACGAGGTGACCCCGTCGTTGCCCTTGACGCCGACGCCCGCCGGGAAGCTCACCTGAGTCGACACGCCTTCCTTGCTCTTCCACTCCGGGCTGACCTTGGCGAGGTAGTCGCTGAACGCGTAGGTGTCGCCGCTTCCATCGCTTCGATGGACGGTCGTGATCTCGATGTTCGACAGCTTCCTACGTCGGGTTGAGGCGCGCGATCTCCGGGTCGTTCCAACGCGTGATCTCGCCCAGGAAGATCTTCGCGAGCACCGGCCCGCGAAAGCTTCAGCTCGTTGATCACGTCGTTGACGTTGTAAACGACGAGCGTGGCCGCCAGGGCCCACGGCACCTGGAGGCAACCCTTGCAGCTGTCAGCCTGATCCGGCGTGAGCGGCGCGTCGCTAGCGCCGAAGTCGACCGTCCGAGCGGTGATCTGCGCGATCCCGCCACCGGAGCCGATCGCCCCGTACGTGACCGTCACACCGGCGCGCTGCTGGTAGTCGCTCGACCACTGGGCGACGAGCGGCGCCACGAGCGTGCTTCCGGCGCCGATGAGCGTCTTGTCGCCGCCACCGCCCCCGTTTCCGCCGCAGCTCGCGGCGAGCAGCGGCGACGCAGGCCGGCCGCGAGGAAGGCCTGCCTACGCGTTCTGCTCGGGATGCGACGCGTCCGTGAACTCGCGGAACTCGGCCGTGAGGAGGTAGGCGGTCTGCTCGCCAATGTCCACCGCATGATCTCCGATCCGCTCGAGCGTCCGCGAGACGAGCACCATCCGCAGCACCCACTCGCGCATGGCCGGGTCGGCAGCGAGATCGACGAGGCGCTCGACGAAGCGCCGGTTCGAGCGGTCGATCAGCTCGTCGAGCTCGACCAGCGACTCGGCACCGGCGAGATCCCGGTTCGCGAAGGAATCGAGTGCGACTCGCAGCATCTCCTCGGCGCGCTCTCCCATCTCCTGGAGCCGCTCCATCAGCAAGCGGCTCGGGCTCGATGTCCGCGACCAGCTTCGTCAGCTTGGCGATCGTGACGCAGTAGTCGGCCATCCGCTCGAGGTGGAGGTTGACGTGCAGCATCGCGAGCACGAGCCGAAGATCGCCCGCAACCGGCGTCTGCCGCGCGAGCAGACGACTTGGATGCCCTCCTCGATCTGGAGGTACTGACGGTCGACGTCATCGTCGAACGCGATCACCTCGTCTGTGAGCTCGAGGTCGCGCTGGGCGAGCGCGTTCAGCGCACCTCGCAACACTCGGAGGACGAGCGCGCCCTCCTCCTGGAGGCTGGCCTCGAGCTGCTCGAGCTCGGTCTGGAACGCGGTTCTCATCCGAACCTCCCCGTGACGTAGTCCTCGGTTCGCTTGTCGGACGGGGCGGTGAAGAGCTTCTGCGTCTCGTCGTACTCGACGAGGATGCCCGCGGGCTCGTCGCCGTCGACGTCGAGCGAGAAGAAGGCTGTCCGGTCGGCCACGCGGGCCGCCTGCTGCATGTTGTGCGTCACGATCACGATCGTGTACTCGTCCTTGAGCTCGTGCATCAGCTCCTCGATCGAGGCGGTCGCGATCGGGTCGAGCGCCGAAGCCGGCTCGTCGAGGAGCAGCACCTCCGGCTCGATCGCGATCGCCCGCGCGATGCACAGCCGCTGCTGCTGGCCGCCCGAGAGCGAGAGCGCGCTCTTCTTCAGCCGGTCCTTGACCTCGTCCCAGAGCGCCGCACCCTTGAGTGCCGTCTCGACCCGCTCGTCGAGTCCCTTCCGCAGCCCGAGCACGCGCGGCGCCCAGGCGACGTTGTCGTAGATCGTCTTCGGGAACGGGTTCGGCCGCTGGAAGACCATCCCGATCCGGCGCCGGACCTCGATCACGTCCACGCCGCTGCCGTGGATGTCGACACCGTGGTAGAGGATCTCGCCCTCGTGACGAAAGCTCGGAATCTCGTCGTTCATCCGGTTGAGGCAGCGGATGAACGTGCTCTTGCCGCAGCCAGACGGGCCGATCACCGCGGTGACGAGATTTCGGTCGATCTCGAGATCGACGTCCTTGATCGCGACGCTCTTCCCGTAGATCGCCTTCAAACCCTTGATGTCGAAGACCGTTTCCCGGGTGCGCGGCCCAGATCCCTCGCGAGCAGCGACTTCGACCGGCCTCATCGCGGCCATCGTATCCGTCTCGCTCATCTCGTCCCCTCCTTTCAGCGTCCGAGCCTTCTGCGGCTGGTCAGGAGTGCGATTCGCCCGACAAGGCTCGCGATGAGCACGAACACGAGCAGCACGAGCGCCGTCGCCCAGGCTCGTTTGTGGTCCTCGGGGTCGGACGATTCCGACCAGATGAAGATCTGGACGGGCATGTTCGGGCAGCGCGTGAAACGGGTTGAAGCCGATGAACCTTCCGAAGATCCCCGTCGCGAACAGCAGCGGCGCCGTCTCGCCGGCGGCGCGGGCGACCGCGAGCACGGTCCCGGTCAGGATGCCGCCGAGCGGCGCTCGGCAGGATGATCCCGAGCACGGTTCGCCAGCGGCTCGCTCCGAGCGCGAACGCGGCCTCGCGCTGCGCGTTGGGGACGAGCCGCAGCACCTCCTGCGTCGAGCGTGTGATCAGGGGCAGCATCACGATCGCGAGTCCGATTCGCGCCTGCCAGGCCGCTCTGTGCGTGCCCGTAGACGAGCAGGCTGAAGATGAACACGCCGATGATCACCGACGGCAGCCCGGTCATCAGGTCGATTGCCAGCTGCACCGGGGAGCGCAGCCAGGCCGGGGCGAACTCCTCGAGGAAGAGGGCGATGCACACGCCGATCGGAAGCGCGATCGCCGTGGCGATCCCGACCAGGATCGCCGACCCGACGATGAGCGGTGCGATCCCGCCACCGGGGCTGAAGGGAACCGGCAGGTCGCTCGTCAGGAACGTCCAGGAGAGCTCGCTCGCGCCGCGCTTGGCGACCGCCAGAACGACGAGGGCCAGCACGCCCACCGCCAGCAGGGCCGCGATCGTCGCGATCGCCTCGGCTACGCGGTTGGCGATCTTCCGCCGTCGCATGCTTCGCGTCGCCTCGCAGGGTCAGGGTCGGCTCGAGCGTGGACATCAGCGGGCTCCCCCGCCCCGTGGACGTGGAAGCGGCGGACGATCACCTGCGCGATCAGGTTCGTGACGAGCCCGATCACGAGCAAGATCGCGGCGAGGTAGAAGAGCGAGGCGACCTGCAGGTTGGAGGTCGCGCCCTGGTACTGGGTCACGATCCGGCTCGCAAGCGTGTCTCCGACTCCGAATAGCGACCAGTGGATGAACCACCCTGCGCCGATCACCTGGGCGACGGCGATCGCCTCGCCGAGCGCGCGCCCGAGCCCGAGGATGAGCGCCGCCGCGATTCCCGGACGCGACGACGAGAGGACGACTCCCCGCACCATCTCCCAGCGCGTAGCGCCGAGCGCGAGTGCACCCTCCTCGAGCTCGGAGGGCACGCTCAGGAAGAGCTCGCGGCAGATGCTCGCGACGATCGGGACGACCATGATCGCCAGGATCAGGCCGGCGACGAAGAGGCTGCTCGCTCCGTTCTCCCCCGCGGAGCGGGAAAACAGCGGGATGAAGCCGAACCACCGGTCGAGCCAGGGCACGACGTGATCGGCGACGAACGGCCCGAGCACGAGGATGCCCCAGAGCCCGAGCACGACGCTCGGGATAGCGGCGAGCGTCTCGACCAGCGAGCCGATCGAGCACCTGGACCGACCTGCGGCGCCAGCTCGCTCAGGAAGAGCGCGATCGCGATCCCCAGCGGTGCGGCGATCAGCATCGCGATCGTGCAGGTGATCGCGGTCCCGTAGAGGGCGGGCGCCGCTCCGAAGATCGCCTTGTTGACGTCCCAGGTCATGCCCCACAGGAACGAGATCCCGAACTGGCTGAGCGCGAGGTGGGCGCTGCGGAAGATCTTCCAGGCGATCAGGACGATCAGCCCGATCGCGGCGAGCGAGGCGAGCGAGCGTCACGAGATACAGCAGGCGGTCGCCGAGCCGGTCGCGCAGGCGCCTGCCGCCCTGGAGCGGCCGCGTCTCGGCAGTGGTCGTGACCGTGCTCATGAAGCGCGCACGCTAACGCGAAAGCCGCTTGCCAAGCGGGCTGTTACCGGACCGTTACCAGATGACAACCGCCTTTCAGCCCACGTCTAGAGCCCGCCCGGTGCAGCCTCACGCCGAACAGGTTTGCAACCACGTTCCCTTACGGAGAGGAGAACCACCTTGAAGCGCAATCGAAGACTTGCGGCGGTCTTCGTCGTGCTCGGAGCGGCGGCTGGTCGCGCTCACAGCGCTGGACGGGACTCGCCAGTGCGTCATCGAAGAAAGCGTCGATCAGCGGCGCCGGCAGCACGTTCGTGGCTCCGCTCGTCGCGCAGTGGACGGCGAACTACAGCGCGGCCGACATCAACTACGCCGCCGTCGGCAGCGGCGCCGGAATCGCGGCGATCACGGCCCGGACGGTCGACTTCGGGGCGAGCGACGCACCGATGTCGCCCGACCAGTTCACGCCTGCAAGGGGTGCGTCCAGATCCCGTGGGCCTACTCGGCCACGTCGATCCCCTACAACGTCAGCGGGGTCGGCTACGGGCTCAAGCTGACCGGCCCGATCCTCGCCGAACATCTACCTCGGGCACATCAAGAAGTGGAACGACAAGCGCATCCGCGCGATCAACAAGGGCAAGAGCCTGCCGAACGAGGACATCGTGCCGATCTGGCGCAGTGACGGAAGCGGCACGAGCTACAACTTCACCGACTACCTCTCGAAGGTGAGCAAGGAGTTCAAGCAGAAGATCGGCAAGGGCACGCAGCCCGCCTTCAAGGTCGGCGTCGGAGCGAAGGGAAGCTCAGGCGTCGCCGCGAAGCTCGGCTCGACTCCGGGCGGCATCACCTACGTCGACGTCGCCTACGCGTACAAGAACCACTACAAGATCGCGAAGCTCAAGAACCGCGGCCGGGAAGTTCATCCTCCCGAGCATCAGGTCGCTCAAGTCCGCGAGCTCCTCGGTCAAGAAGGTGGCGTCGAAGGACAACGCGATCTCGGTCGTCGACCCGTCCAAGAAGCAGCGCGGCGCCTACCCGATCTGCACGTTCACCTGGGTGATCGTGCCGCTGCAGACGTCCAAGGCTCCGGACCTGAAGCCGTTCATCAACTGGGCCGTGACGAAGGGCCAGGCGTACGGGCTCAGCCGGGCCTGCTGTTCCTCCCGCTGCCCAAGGTCGTGCAGAAAGCGGCCAAGAAGACCCTCGCCCGAGTCCATTCCTAGAGCGTTTCGCTTTGTGTTCGATCGGTTCGACCGGTCATTTCCGACGGAGGCGCGAGCGAAGCTCGCGCCTCCTGAGGTCGGCATCGCAAGCGACGCCTCAGGACGGTTTCGCCTAGCCAGGGAAGGCACAACGCACGTCGAGCCCGCGGCCGGAGGCGCCGCGGGCTTCGACGTGCCCGCCGGCCGTCTCGACGACGTGCTTGACGATCGCCAGGCCCAGGCCGCTGCCACGCGTCGTGCGCGCGCGGTCGGAGCGGAAGAAGCGCTCGAACAGCCGCGCCGCGTCCTCGGCGGGGATACCCGCGCCGTCGTCGCTCGCCTCGAGCACGATCGCCCCGTCCTCGCGGCCGAGCGAGATCACGCAGGTCGCGCCCTCACCCGCGTACCGGATCGCGTTCTCGACCAGGTTCTCGACGACGGTCTGGAGCATCCGCCTGCGCAGGGGGACGAGCAGCTCCTCGTCGGAGAGCCGCAGCTCGAGCGTGATGCCGGCGCGCTCCGCCCGCCCGCGCGACTCGTCCACGACCTCGCTCAGGACCGGCCCCGCCTCGGTCTCGCCGAGTGCGACGACCTCGCGCCCCTGCTCGAGCTCGCTCAGGAAGAGGATGTCGTCCACGAGCTCGGTCATCTCCCACACCTCGTCCCGCGCCTGCCGCAGCAAGGCCGGCAGGTCGGCGTTCGGGAGCTCCGCCGTCTCGAGCAGCGCGGACAGCCGCGCGAGCGGAGTTCGCAACTCGTGCGAGACCGCAGCGGTGAAGGCCGCGCGGAGCTCGTCGTACTCCGACCGGCGCTCGGTGTACTCAGATGGGGACATTAGGCTGAGTATCACAGTGGCGACCAAGGTGCTGATCGTCGAGGACGACGAGCTGATCGCCGAGGGCATGGCCCAGCACCTCGCGGCCGACGGGCTCGACCCGATTCGAGTCGGCGCCGGCGAGATCGGGCTGGCGCGGCTGCGCTACGAGCGGCCTGACGTGCTCGTGCTCGACCTGATGCTGCCCGGCCTCGACGGCTGGAGCCTGATCGAGCAGGCCCGCGCCGAGGGGATCGCGACGCCGATCGTCGTCGTCAGCGCCCGCGGCACCGAGCACGACCGCGTCCACGCGCTCCAGATCGGCGCCGACGACTACCTCGTCAAGCCGTTCTCGATGAAGGAGCTCGTGGCGCGCGTGCAGGCGGTCGCGCGCCGCGGCGGCCAGCAGGGCGTTCAGGAGGACCGCGGCGAGGAGCTCGTGATCGAGGAGCTCCGCATCGACCCTCGCTCGGTCCAGGCGTTCGTCGACGACGAGAACGCGCAGCTGACGCCGACCGAGTTCCGCCTGCTCTACACGCTCGCGCTCGACAAGGGCCGCGTCGCGAGCCGCGACGAGCTCCTGCAGCGCATCTGGGGCCGCCGCGCGACCCACCGCGACCGCACCGTGGACGTCTGCGTCCGCCGCCTGCGCGAGAAGATCGACCACCGCGCGTCGAAGCACACGTTCATCCAGACCCGCTACGGGGTCGGCTACAAGCTAGAGCCGCAACTGAAGTAAGAGTTATTCGAGGTGGTACAGCGGCACGAGGCTCTTCTCGGCCTCGGTGTCGATGCGGGCGACGACCTCGACGTACGGCTCGAGACCGGAGCCGTGCAGCTTCGCCTTGAGCAGCTCGTCCACCTGGTAGAGGCCGGCCGAGTTGTTCATCTTGATCTCGACCAGGACCGCGCGCTCCTTGCCTTCCGAGATCACGACCTCGTCGATCGCCGCTGCCGAGATCGAGTGGATCGAGAGGCTCCCGCGCTCGAAGGGGATGCGCGAGCGGCCCTCCTCGATGTCGAGCGCGTCGGCCACGCGCACGATCCCGGCCTCGATGGTCAGCGGGCGGCCCGACTCGCGGTGGCTCGTGATCGCCTGCAGGACCTCGGAGACGACGACGGTCAGCTCGGGCTCGTCGTAGATCCCGCGCAGGAGCTCGCGCGCTTTCGGCTCGGCGAGGAAGAGGCTCCAGTCCTCGTGCCGGTCGCGGTGGACGGCCATGCCGACGCAGTGCAGCAGCGCGCCGAGGACGACGACGACCTCCGCGTCCTCCTGCTTGAGCTCGTAGTCGGCGACCATCGCGGGCTCGACGCCGCGCTTGGTCAGCAGCCTGAGGAGCCGCAGGCCGATGTTGGCCACGATCTGGATGTGCACCCAGGAGTGGTCGTTGATCCCAAGCCGCTTGACGGCGTTGACGTTCGCGACGTGCCACCACGCCTTCAGCCCCTCGTCCGCGTTGACGCGCTCGAGGAGGGTCCGCAGCTTGCGATTGCGCTGTGCGGGGACTTTGATCCGCATCTGCGCCGTCGCCTCGGCGGGCGTCAGGCGCGTCTCGCGGACGGCCTCGTCGGAGGCGGGCTCGTCGATCCGGTCCTGGAGCTCCTTCTGCGACACCGCGGCCGAGCCTACTCGTTCCGGCCCTGCCTCGTTACGATGCGTACGGATGCGCACGATGAACCCGGTCCACGACTCGACCTGCTCGGTCGCCGCGTGCGCCGAGATCCTCGGCGCGAAGTGGACGGCGGTGCTCGTGCACGACCTCTCCGAGGGCGCGCGCCGCTTCACCGAGCTCGAGCACTCGTGCGCCGGGATCAGCCCGCGGACGCTCTCGGAGCGGCTGCGCGCGCTCGAGCACGAGGGGATCGTCGTGCGGCAGAGCTACGCCGAGTCGCCGCCGCGGGTCGAGTACGAGCTGACCGACAAGGGGCGGGCGCTCCTCCCGATCATCGAGGAGATGCGCCGCTTCGGGCACGCCTGGCTCGTCGACTGCGAACAGGCGCTAAGCGTTTAGAGCGGCGAACGCGCGGTAGAGCTCACGCGCGGTCGCGAGCCCGAGCGGGCACGTACTCCGCGAGCAGGCGCTCGTTCGGCGAGTGGATGTTGCTCTCGGGGAGCGCGAACCCGGTGACGATCGTCGGAATCCCCTTCGCCACGAGCGCCGGGACGATCGGCAGCGTCCCGCCGGAGCGCACGAGCAGCGGGCGGCGGCCGCAGGTCTTCTCGAAGGCGTCGAGCCCGAGCTGCACGGCCTGCGCGTCGGGAGGCACGAGGCCCGCATCGGCCGACGCGAGTCGCTTTAGCTCGAGCTCGGCGCCGTCGGGCAGGGCCTCGCGCAGGAGCTTCTCGACCGCCGCCGCGATGGTCTCGACCTCCTGGCCCGGCGCGAGCCGGATCGAGAGGTTCGCCTCGGCCTCGACCGGCAGCACCGTCTTCTGGAGGATCGGCGAGCCGCCGGTGATCCCGTTCACGTCGAGCGCGGGCTCGGCGGTCGTGCGGAGGTAGAAGTCCTCGGCGGCCTTCGGGTCGACGGGGCTCGCGCCTGCCTCGGCGAGCATCTCAGTGCCGGGAACGAGCTCGTCCCACGCGGCGCGCTCCTCGGCCGTCGCGGGGGCGATCCCCTCGCGCAGGGGCTCCGGGAGGCGGCCCTCGCGCGGCTGGACCGCGGCTAGGGTCTGGACGAGCGCGTGCATCGCGTTCATCGCAGCTCCTCCGAAGAGGCCCGAGTGGAGGTCCCGCGTTCCGGTGCGGAGCGTGAGGTGGAAGTAGACGATCCCGCGCGTCGCGATCGCGAACTCGGGGACGCCGCGCGTGGTCATGCCGCCGTCGAAGATGACCGCGGCGTCGGCTCCGCGCTCGTCGGCTGCGAGGAAGTCGACGATCTGGTGGCCGCCGCTCTCCTCCTCGGCGTCGCAGACCACGCGCACGTCAACCGGGAGCTCGCCGGCTGCCGCGAGGTCGGCGGCGGCCTTCACGAGCGTGTAGAGCTGGCCCTTGTCGTCGGCGACGCCGCGGCCGTAGAGCCACTCGCCGCGCTGCTCGAGCGTGTACGGGTCCGAGTCCCAGAGCTCGAGCGGATCGGGCGGTTGCACGTCCACGTGCCCGTAGACCAGTACGGTCGGGACACGACCCGGGGACTGTCCCCCTGACACGTCCGACGCGGACAGCTCGCCCACGATCAGCGGCTGCGTCTCGGTGGGCACAACCTCCGCCTCGCCGCCCGCGCGGCGCACGAACGCCGCGAGCCACTCGGCCGCACGCGCCACGTCGTCGGCGCGCTCCGAGTCGGCGCTGACACTCGGGATGCTCACGAGCTCGGCCAGCTCCTCGAACCAGTCAGCCATGACGGCGGAGTCTATTGCCGTACTACTCCGCAGCATGGCACCACCCAGCATGCAGCGGAGGCCGAAGGCCGGAGTCTGCGCGGGTTAGCGCGTAGCGCGTTTACGCGACGTCGCGGAAGACGATCGCGTCCGCGAGAGCCCGCAGCTTCTTCAGGCTCTGGTTCTCGATCTGGCGGATCCGCTCGCGCGTCACGTTGAACGCCCGGCCGACCTCGTCGAGCGTGCACGGGTGCTCGCCGTTCAGCCCGTACCGAAGCTCGAGCACGCGCTGCTCGCGGACGCTCAGCGTCGAGAGCACCCGCCGCAGCGTCGCCTTGCGCAGCTCTACCTCCGCGGCCTCCTCGGGCAGCGGCTCGCTCTCGTCGGTGAGGAAGTGGCCGAACTCCGACTCCTCCTCGTCGCCGACCGGCTTCTCGAGCGAGACCGGCGCCTGCGAGCTCCGGCGAATCTGCTCGACCTCCTCGGGCGGCAGCTCGACGTCCCTCGCGATCTCCGCGGTCGTCGGCTCGCGCGCGAGCTCGGCGCGCAGCTTCCGCTCCGAGCGGACGATCTTGTTCAGCTTCTCGACGATGTGCACCGGCATCCGGATCGTGCGCGCCTTGTCCGCGAGCGCGCGGGCGACCGCCTGGCGAATCCACCAGGTCGCGTACGTCGAGAACTTGAACCCCTTGCGGTGGTCGAACTTCTCGGCCGCGCGAACGAGGCCGATCGTCCCCTCCTGGATCAGGTCGAGGAAGGGCAGGCCCTGGTTGCGGTACTTCTTGGCGATCGAGACGACGAGCCGCAGGTTGGCCTCGACCATCGCCTGCTTCGCCTGGTGCTCGCCGCGCTCGATCCGCTTCGCGAGCTCGACCTCCTGCGCGGCCGTGAGCAGGTTGACCTTGCCGATGTCCTTGAGAAAGAGCTGCAGCGAGTCCGTCGTGATCTCGCGCGCCTCCGGCTCGGGCGCACGCTCGACCTCCTCCGCGGCGTCGTCGACCACTTCGATCTGCTGCTCCTCGAGCGCGTGGTAGACGTCGTCGATCTGCGCGGGCTCGAGCTCGAGCGCTCCCAGTGCCAGCGTGATCTCCTCGGTGGTGAGCGAGCCCGACTCCCGCCCGCTCTCGAGCAATCCCTTGACCTCGTCGGTCTCGAGCACTTCCGCGAGGCTCATCGACCTGACCCGCTCCCCCGGATCGCTCACTGCGGCTCCTCTCTGGGCTTCGTGACGGTCCGCACCACCGCGTTGCGGCTGCGGAACTGTCTCACGCGCATCGGACGGATGCCATAGGCCGAACGGCTCATTTCGGCTTCAACGGGTCCCAACCGAACGCAAGGCTGAAAGGTAGCTGTCCGCCGCACGTCCCAGGGAAGATTTTGGATCTTCGGCGCGCGCCTGCCTGAGCTCGTCGCGCGCGCGGTCGACCTGGCCGAGCCACAGGAGCAGCAACCCGAGGTGGAAACGGACGGTCGGCGCGTGCGGGAAGACGCGCACCAGGGGCCCGAGCCGCCCGAACGCGGCCGACGGGTTGCTCTTGTCGAAGCGACCAACCGCCGCGGCGACGCGGGCCTCCGGATCGCTCGGCGCCTGGCGCGCCGCAGCGGCGAATTGCTTCTCCGCGGAGCGCGGATGTCCGAGGTGCTGAAGCGCGACTCCGTAGAGGAGCTTCGCGTGCGCGTCGCCGCCGCGCGCGGCGGCCGCGAGGGCGGCGAGCCTGCGGGCAGGCGTCAGGACGCGGGTCCGCACGGACTCCTGGAACGACGGCACGAAGGCGGGCAAGCCGGGCGCGTACCGCGGGTGGAGGAAGTCCTCCGCGCGGACGGCGTAGGGCGAGTCCGGCTCGAGCGCCGCCGCCTCCCGCCAGGCTCCGATCGCCTCCGCGTCGCGCCGCGACCAGTAGAGCGCGAGGCCGAGGTTGAGCGCGACCGCGGCACTCCGTGGGTACTGAGCGGCGAGCGTTTGGAGCCGCCCGACCGTTCCGGCCGGCCAGCCGGCCATAGCCGCGCCCACCTGGGCCTCGGGCGAGGAGTAGCGCGCGAAGATCTTCGCCGCCTCCTTCGGCCGGCTGCGATAGAGGCTCTCCGCCCGCTCGAGGGCGCGCGCCTCCGGGTCGGTGCGAAGACCGAGGTCGAGCGCGAGCGGCGGGCGTCCCTGCCGCGGCTTCACCGACGGGACGTCGCTGCGCGTCGCCAGCACGCCCGCCACGACCACCGCCGAGGCGACGACCGCCGCGAGCGCGACGAGAGAAAAGATGCGCGCCCTCGGAGTCACGGCCCCCGAAGATAGCCGCGGCGAGCTTGCGCGGCCGCTATACAATCGAAAGCGATGTCGTCCTACCGCGAATTGCTCAAGTCCGTGCGCGCCGAGATCGAGGAGGTCGACGCCGCAGGCGCCCAGGAGCTGCTCGCGGAAGGCGCGCTGCTCGTCGACATCCGCGAGCCCGACGAGTGGTCGCAGGGCCGGATTCCCGGGGCGGTGCACATCCCGCGCGGGAACCTGGAGTCGCGGATCGAGAACGCGGCGCCCGACCGCTCGCAGCCCGTTGTCCTCTACTGCGCGGCCGGCAACCGCTCGGCCTTCGCGGCGAAGACACTGAGCGAGCTCGGCTACGCGCGCCCGGTCTCGCTCGCGGGCGGCTACGTCGACTGGCAGCGCAACGGCCTTCCCACGGACATGCCGCGCACGCTCGGCCCCGAGCGGCAGACGCGCTACAGCCGCCACCTCCTGATCCCGGAGGTCGGCGAGGAGGGACAGCTCAGGCTGCTCGACTCGCGGATCCTCCTGATCGGCGCGGGCGGCCTCGGCTCGCCCGCCTCGCTCTACCTCGCGGCCGCCGGTGTGGGGCGCCTCGGGATCGTCGACGCGGACGTCGTGGACGAGACGAACCTGCAGCGCCAGATCGCGCACTCGACCGACTCGCTCGGCGAGCCGAAGACCGACTCGGCGCGCCGCCGCATCGAAGGGCTCAACCCCGACGTCGAGGTGGTCGCGTTCCGCGAGCGGCTGACCTCGGAGAACATCGAGCGGATCCTCGAGCCGGGCTGGGACGTGATCGTCGACGGCGCCGACAACTTTCCGACGCGCTATCTCGTCAACGACGCCTCGGTCTGGCACGACATCCCCGTCGTGCACGGCTCGATCTTCCGCTTCGAGGGCCAGGTGACGGTCTTCAAGCCGGGCTCTGGCCCCTGCTATCGCTGCCTCTTCCCGCAGCCGCCGCCGCCCGAGCTGGCGCCGAGCTGCGCCGAGGGCGGAGTGCTCGGCGTGCTCCCTGGCGTGATCGGCTCGATCCAGGCGGCCGAGGCCCTGAAGCTCGTGCTCGGGATCGGCGACCCACTCGTCGGCCGACTGCTGCTCTACGACGCACTCTCCGGCGAGTTCCAGGAGATGAAGCTCCGCCGCGACCCGGCCTGTCCCGTGTGCGGCGAGAGCCCGTCGATCACCGACTACATCGACTACGTCGAGTTCTGCGCGGGGGTCGGGCACTGAGCACGATCCGCATCCCTCCGACGCTTCGCAGTGAGACCGACGGCGCGCGCGAGGTCGAGGCCAGCGGCGGGACCGTGCGCGAGCTGCTGCACGACCTGATGAGCCGCTTCCCCGCGCTGCGCGGGCAGCTGCTCGAGAGCGACGAGCTGGCTCCCTTCGTGAACGTCTATGTCGAGGGCGAGGACGTCCGCACGAAGGACGGCCTCGACACGCCCGTCGGCGAGGAATCGCAGATCGTCCTGCTTCCGGCCATGGCCGGCGGCGCCCGGTCCGGGGTCAGACCCCGGACCTGGTCCAAACCGGACGTGAGGCGGGCGGTTCCGGCCGCCAGCCTGCTCGGGCTCGTCGGCAACACGCCGCTCGTCGAGCTGCCGCGCCTGAGCCCGAAGCCGTCCGTCCGGATCTACGCGAAGCTCGAGGGCCAGAACCCGACCGGCTCGATCAAGGACCGCATCGCCGTGGCCATGGTCGAGGCCGCCGAGCGCAGCGGCGAGCTCGAGCCTGGTCGCGAGCTGCTCGAGCCCACCAGCGGCAACACCGGGATCTCGCTCGCACTCGTCGCGCGCCTGAAGGGCTACCGACTGACCTGCGTGATGCCGGAGAACGTCACGGAGGAGCGCCGGCAGCTGCTCCGCCTCTACGGCGCGGAGATCGTCGAGTCGCCCGGCGCCGAGGGCTCCAACGGCTCCGTCCGCTCCGCGCTCGAGCTGGCCGAGCGTGAGCCGCGCTTCCACATGCTCTTTCAGTACGCGAACGAGGCGAACCCCGGCGCGCACTACGAAGGGACGGGCGCCGAGATCGCCGAGGCGCTCGACCGCGTGGACATCCTCGTGGCCGGGCTCGGAACCGGCGGGACCCTGATGGGGGCGGGAGCCCGCGTGCGCGAGCAGTTCCCGGACGTCGTGGTCGCCGCGGCCGAGCCGCTCCCGGGCGACCCGGTCATGGGCCTGCGCTCGCTCGAGGACGGCTACGTCCCGCCGATCCTCGACGTCTCGAAGCTCGACCGGAAGCTGCTCGTCTCGAACGCGGAGGCAGTGGCCGGCCTCAGAGAGCTGCTCGCCCGCGAGGGCGTCTTCGCAGGCGTCTCCTCGGGCGCCGTCGTCCACGCGGCCCGCAGGCTCGCGGACGAGCTCGACGAGGGCGTGGTCGTCGCGATCCTCGCGGACGCGGGCTGGAAGTACCTCTCCGCCCCGTTCTGGGACGCCGCCGACCCGGAGGCCGAGATGGAGAGCTCCGTCTGGTGGTGATCCCAGCCGGGATCCGGGCCGAGCTCGCCGAGCACGCGCGGGCCGAGGAGCCGAACGAGGCCTGCGGGCTCGTCGTGCTCCGTGACGGCAAGGCCGAGCGCTACATCCCCGCGCGCAACGCGGCCGCGAGCCCGTACCGCTTCGAGCTCGAGACCGAGCCGGAGAACTGGTTCCTGGAGGACGAGGGCTACGAGCTCGCCGTCTTCCACTCGCACCTCTCGTCGCCGCCACGGCCGTCGCGGACCGACGTGCAGAACATCGGCCTCTGGGAGGGTCGGCCCTACGTGATCCTCTCGCTCGGAACGGGCGAGCTGGCCGCCTGGCGGATCGCCGACGGCCAGATCGCCTCGCTAGAACTCCAGACCTAGAGCTACGTGGCCTTGAAGGTGCCCTTCATGCCGAACAGGGCATGGCTGTCGATCGTGCACTTGAAGGGGTACTTCTTCCCCTTCTTCAGCATCACCGTCAGCGGCTTGGCCGACTTGCCGGGCTTGAGGCTGATCGTCTTCTTGCCGGCGATCTGGAAGTCGTGGTTGACCTTGCCCTTGTTCACGACCTTGAAGATCACCTTCCCGGCGGGCGCGCTCTTCTTCGAGAGGATGAACTTGTACTCCTTGGCGACGACCTTGATCGTCGTCGTCTTCTGCTTCGCAGCCGGATGCGCGGCGGCGAAGGGAGCGACCGCGATCACGGTCGCCGTGACCGCGGCTGCGGCCACGAGCAGGTACAGCGTGCGCTTCATGGATCTCCTCACAAAATCGGGAACCCCGTCGCGGGACAGGCTACCTACGACGCCTCTTCGAGACGCTCCTTGTCCTCCCGTTCGGGCTCGTGCGGCAGCAGCTCGACCTCGAGCCGCTGGATCCGCGATCCCTCGACCTCCAGCACCTTGAAGCGGCACCCGTCGTGCTCGGCCTCGTCGCCGGGCTCAGGGGCACGACCCAGAAGGCCGAAGACCAGCCCGCCCATCGTGTGGTAGTCCTCGATCGGCAGCGCCCGCTTGAGCTGCTCGTTGAAGTCGTCGACCGGGAACGTCCCCGCGATCCGCATGCGGCCGTCCTCGAGCCGCTCGATCGACTCGTCCGGGAGGTCGAACTCGTCCTCGATCTCACCGACGATCTCCTCGAGCAGGTCCTCGAGCGTGACGATCCCCTCGAGGTCGCCGTACTCGTCGACGACGACCGCCATGTGCTGGTTCGTGCGCCGGAACTCCGACAGCAGTGCGGCGAGGTCCTTCGTCTCGGGGACGATGTGCGCCGGGCGCAGCAGCTGCTCGAGATTGACGCCCGCGATTCCGCGGTCGACGAGCGCGGAGAAGAGGTCGCGCACGTGGAGGACGCCGACGATGTCGTCGAGCGAGCCGCGGTAGACCGGGTAGCGCGTATAGGGCGACTCGATCACCGCCGCGAGAGCCTCCTCCGGCGGCAGCTCCACCGACAGGGCGACCACGTCGGGCCGCGGCACCATCACGTCCGAGGCCTCCTTGTCGGCGAAGTCGAAGACCTTGTAGAGCATCTCCTGCTCCTGCTGCTCGATCTCGCCCTGTTCGGTCGAATGGGAGACGAGCATCTTCAGCTCGGCCTCCGAGTGCACCAGGTCCTCGCCGCTCGGAGGCTCGACCCCTAGCGCGCGCAGCGTCACCTCGCTCGAGCGCTGGAGAAACCAGATCAGCGGCTTGAAGACGACGAAGAAGCCTCGCACCGGCGCAGAGACGGCAAGCGCAGTCCTCTCCGAGTAGCGCAGGGCGATGCCCTTCGGCACGAGCTCGCCGATGACCACGTGGAGGAACGTGATGATCAGGAATGCGAAGGCAAAGGCGATCGCCGTGGCCAGGAACGGATCGAAGATCTGCGCGAGCACCTGCTCGCCCACGGCGCCGATCGCCAGGCTGGTCGCGGTGACGCCGAGCTGCATCGCGGCGATGAAGCGCGGCGGGTCCGCGGTGATCTGCAGCACCGAGCGGGCTCGCCGGTTTCCTTGCTCCTCCAGCTCCCGGAGGCGCGTACCCCGCGCGGTCACGAGCCCGTACTCGGCCGCGACGAAGTAGCCGTTCAGCAGAATGAGCGCCGCGACGGCGAGAAGTTCGAAGAAAAGGGTCACGCCCCGCTCTCCGGGGCTCGGGTACTAGGCGGTCTGTCGTCGTCCAACAGGATCTACGCCGCAGTATAGGAGACAGTGCCGTCGTCCCCAGCGCGCCGGGCGCGGCCTTCCCGGACGAGCCGCTCGAGGTGCGCGAGCGACTCGGCGAGGGCGAAGCGGCGGCCGCTCGCGTCGAGGTCGGCGGCGAAGAGCGCAAGCGAGACGTCGTAGCCGGTCCGCGCGCCGGCCGCGAGCGCGGCGGCCGTCTCGTCGAGGCGGACGCGGTGGTGCTCGACGATCTCGCGGGCACGCGAGACCGGGTCCTCGAGGGGCTCGTTGTGGCCCGGGAGCGCGTACCGGGGCGCGAGCTCGATCGTGCGCTCGAGCGACGCGAGGAAGTCGCCGAGCGGGTCCGGCCGGGACTCCGGGTAGAGGCCGACCGTCGGCGTGATCCCGGCGAGCAGGTGGTCGCCGGCCACGAGCACGTCTCCGCGCAGGAGGCAGATGTGGCCGTCGGCGTGGCCCGGAAGCTCGAGCACGCGCCAGCCGTCCACGTCGTCGCCCTCGCCGATTCGCTCCGGGTCGCGCGCGAAGCGGATGAACGGCGCGAGCGTGCGGGACTCCTGGCGCAGCTCCTCGGCGATCTCCGCGGGAAGCCCGTTGGCCTGCAGGTACTCCGCCATCCGGTCGGACCAGTCCGCGCGGCCCCAGACGCGTTCGCAGATCTCGTAGTCGCGTGCACCCTGGAGCACCTGCGCGCCGGTCAGGCCCTGGACGATCTCGCCGCCGCCGACGTGGTCGGGGTGAAAATGAGTGACGACGATCCGCGCCACCGGCCCGTCGAGCTCCTCGAGAACCTGCCGCCAGCGCTCCTCGGCGCCCGGAAGGCCGAGCCCGGTGTCGACGAGCGTCCAGCCCGCGTCGCCCGGCAGCAGGTAGCAGTGCACGTGGTCGATCCCGAGCGGAAGCGGGAAGGTGACGCGCCGGATGCCGCCGGGGAGCTCGTCCATCCCGCGCGGACTAGTCCGGGAGCAGGCCGCCCGGGTGCCGTGTCGGCCGCTGCGGCGAGAAGCGCGCGTCCGCGAGCTCGCCGTCCTGGGTGTCCTCGGGCGAGCCGGCGTTGTACCGGGCGGCGGTCTCATCGGCGCAATAGAAGCCCCACGGCCCGTCCTTCTGAAACTGGCGCGAGCTCACGCAGAGCAGCACGCATGGGCCCTTGCCCGCTCCGACGAAGGCGTGTCGCGTCTCGGGTGGGCAGTGCACGAAGTCCCACTGCTTCAGCCGCCGCTCCTGCCCCTCGACGATCAGGAGTGCCTCCCCGGCGAGGACAAGGAAGTCCTCCTGCTCGGTCTCCCAGTGGTATGTCCCGCTGGGCTCGCCCGGATCCATGACGCGAATCGCCATCCCGAGCATCGGGAAGAACGTCTCGGCTTCGTACTCGTTGTAGCCGGTGAGCGGCAGGCTGTGCCCCTGGCCCGGCTTGTCGAACCAGCGGGCGTCGTGCGCGTTCAGCACGAACCAGCCGGCGCTCACGGGCACGAGCCCGACGCCGTCGTCCTGCAGTTGGGCCTCCGGAACCACGGCGAGATCATAGAAGCGGAGCCTGACACGAACGTATGTTCTATACTCCTCCAGGTGGGAGCCGAGTACCGGGAGGAGCCCTGCAAGGTGGCGCTCAACCGCGTCAAGGGGATGCCGTTCGACTGGTCGCTCAACCCGTACATGGGCTGCGTCCACCGCTGCACCTTCTGCTACGTGCGGGCCTACGAGCTGCGCGCCGACCGGCCGTTCGACGACCGCTACGGGAGCTCGATCCGGGTCAAGACGAACATCGTCGAGGTCCTGCGCCGCGAGCTGGCGAAGGCGAGCTGGGCACGCGAGCCGGTCTCGATCGGCGCTGCGACCGACCCGTACCAGCCGGCCGAGGGCCGCTACCGCCTGACCCGCGGCTGCATCGAGGCGCTCGGGGCCGCGTCCAACCCGTTCGGCGTGATCACGCGCGGACCGCTGGTCGTCCGCGACGTCGACGTGCTCGGCGATGCGGCCCGGCACGCGAGCGTCTCCGTCACGTTCTCGATCCCGACCCTCGACGACGAAGTCTGGCGCCGTACCGAGCCCGGCACCGCCCACCCGCGCCAGCGACTGCGCGCGCTGAAGACGCTCGTCGACGCGGGCATCGAGGCGAGCGTGGGCATGGCGCCGATCCTCCCCGGGCTCTCCGACCGGCCGGGGTTGCTCGAGGAGGTCGTTCGCGCCGCCCGGGAGGCGGGCGCCTGCGGCATCTGGTCGAACCTGCTTCACCTACGGCCCGGGACGCGGGAGCACTTTCTCGAGGCGCTCGCGCGCGACTTTCCGGACCAGCTCGACCGCTACGAGCGCCTCTACGCCCGGCGCGCCTACCTCGCCTCCGAGCAGGCGAAGCCAGTCCGCGCGCAGGTCTCCGCGCTCGCCCGCAGGCATGGCGTGCGCGACCGCAGGAAGCTGCCGATCGTGCCCGAGCCGGAGCCCGAGCAGCTGCTGCTGGCCTTGTGACGAACCGTATGAGACCCTTGTAGAGGGGCGTCGCTACCCTCCGCAACCGACCTCTACCGAAGGAGGTATGGGATGAGTGGGTCCAAGCGACCGCTGCTCGCCATATTCGCCGCGTTGTTGTTGCTGATCGCGGGGGCGAGCTCAGCCCAGGCGGGCGGCGGGCACCACGGAAAGGGCCACGGGCACGGCAATCAGGGCCACGGCAAGAAGGTGATCGTCGGTCCAGGCCAGTCCATCCAGGCGGCGGTGGATGCCGCCAAGCCGGGGACAAAGATCTACGTCTTCGGGAAGCACCAGGAGAACGTCGCCATCACGACCGACGGCATCTCGCTGATCGGTGTCCATGCTGTTCTCACGCCGGCCGCGACGCCGACGCAGAACGCATGCCTCGACCCGAGCAACCCCGCGGACGTGAACGGCATCTGCGTGCTCGGAGACGTGGACTTCGACACCGGTGTCGTCAACCGCGAGGTCAAGAACGTCTCGATCACCGGCTTCACGATCGAAGGGTTCAGCGACTCGGGGATCGTCGCCTTCGGCGCGCACAACGCGACGTTCGCGTGGAACGTGGCCGACGACAACGACGAGTACGGCATCACGGCCTTCTCCTCGACCGGGACGCACATGCTCTTCAACAAGGTGTCGGGCGGAGGCGAGGCCGGCCTCTACATCGGGGACTCGCCAAACGCGGGCGCGAAGGTCTTCGGGAACGTGAGCTTCGACAACCTGTTCGGCATCCTCGTCCGGGACGCGGAGCACGGAACCGTTGCCCACAACTCGTTCTACGGGAACTGCGTGGGCGTGGTCGTCCTCGCGGATGCCCCAGGCCCCGCCGGTTTCTTCCGGATCAAGGGCAACAGCATCAAGAACAACACCAAGGCCTGCCCGGCCGGCGAGGACAACGACGTTCCGCTGTCGGGCATCGGCGTCGCGCTGGTCGGCTCGACCGGCGTCAAGGTCAAGGGCAACCTGATCACCGGCAACGTGCCCTCGGGTGACACCGCGTTCAGCGGCGGCGTCGTCGTGGTATCCGGTGATGTGACAGCCCCGTCGAACAACACGGTGAAGCGCAACGTCTTCAAGAAGAACAGCACCGACATCTTCTGGGACGGCACCGGAACCGGGAACGTCTTCAAGAAGAACCTCTGCTCGACGAGCACCCCTTCGGGTCTCTGTCCCTGAGCTTGCGCGCGAGGGGCCGCTCCGGCGGCCCCTCGCCGCCTTAGACACCTCCGACGGGATACCTACAATCCGCGTGCGTGGCAGAGCAGGCCGCTGAGAAGAGGACGAGCGGGGAGATCACATGTCTGATCGTCGACGACCACGAGGTCGTCCGTGAAGGGCTACGGCTCTCGCTCTCCCGGGCTCCCCACATCCGGGTCGTCGGCGAAGCCTCCGACGGGGCCACCGCGGTCGCGCTCTGCGAGCGGCGCAAGCCCAACGTCGTGATCATGGATGTCCGCATGCCCGGGATGGACGGGCTCGAGGCGACCAAGATCCTGACGCAGAAGGTGCCGGAGACCTCCGTCCTGATCTTCACCGCCTACAGCGAGCGGAGCCTGCTGGCACGCGGGCTCGAGTCGGGCGCGAAGGGCTACATCCTCAAGGAGGCGCCGCACCAGACGCTGCTGAACGCGATCGAGAAGGTCGCGGCGGGCGAGGACTTCCGCGACCCGGCGCTGCTGCCGGCGTTCGTCTCCGGCGTCCAGGAGGGCATGCTCACCGGCCGCGAGCGCGAGATCCTGCAGCTCCTCGCCGACGGGATGTCGAACGCGGACGTGGCCGCCCGGCTGTTCATCAGCCAGGAGACCGTGAAGAGCCACGTGCGCCACATCCTCACCAAGCTCGAGGCCGACACGCGAACGCATGCGGTTGCGATTGCGCTTCGCGACGCGATCATCGACTGAGGCGTCGCTTGCGACGCCGCCGGCAGGACGCAGGGGCTTTGCCCGTGCGTCCGTCTGAAATGACCGGTCGAATCGGCGACGGTCACCTCGTCAACGTTTCCAGAGCGTCGCTCCTCGTAGGGGCGGTCGCCGTGGGGGCAGTCGTCTCCCTGATCGGCCTTGCGCTAGGGGCGAGCTGGGTCGCATTCGCCGGGCTCGGGATCGCGATCGTGGGCGCGGCCGCGTTCGCGTTCAACCTGATCGTCACGGAGCGGCACCGCCACGAGGTGGCCGAGGAAGAGCTCGCTGCCCAGTCGAGCTTCCTCGAGTCGCTGGTCGAGTCGATGGGATCGATCGCCTCCGCACACGAGCCGGACGAGGTTCTCGAGCGGACCCGCCGAGAGGCGAAGGAGCTCTTCGGCGCCAAGGCCTCGCTGCTCGAGCCGGGCGAGAAGCCGCACGCGTCCGGCTCGTTCGTGCTCCCGCTGCAGATCCGCGGCGAGGACATCGGGGCGCTCGAGCTGACGCGCTCGAAGCCGTTGGACCGCGGCGAGCTTGCGCGGGCGGCATTGCTCGCCGACTTCACGTCGCGCGCGGTCGAGAACACCCGCCTGCTCGCGGAGGCGCGCGTCCGCGAGGCGGAACGGGCGCGGCTCTCCGACCAGCTGATCACCGCCGAGCAGGACGAGCGGCGCCGACTCGCGCTCTTCCTCCACGACGGCCCCGTGCAGTCGCTCTCGGGGATCAGCCTCATGCTCGACGCCGTGATCGACTCGTTCGGCGGGAACCGGCTCGACGAGGCCGACCGCATCCTGCGCTCGGCGCTCGTCCGGCACCGCGACACGATCCGCTCCCTGCGCGACCTCTCGTTCCACATCGAGCCGGTCGTGCTCCGCGACCAGGGCTTCGGGCCTGCCGTGCGGACGTTCTCCGAGCAGACGGGTCTCGCGAACAAGATCCAGGTCGACCTCGACATCGAGGCGGCCGACAGCCTGAGCGAGAACGCGCGGGTCGGCCTCTACCAGATCATCCGCGAGGCCGTGAACCTGGCGATTCACCGCGGCCCGCCGACGCGCATCTCGATCCGTGTGAGCGAGGTCGAGGACGGGAGCGTCGAGGCGGTGATCGCGGACGACGGGGCCGGCGAGCGGCGGCGCGCGACCTTCGATGCGATCGAGGAGCGCGCGCGCACGCTCAGCGGCCGTCTCGTGGTCGAGGCCGGGCCCGACGGCGGCACGGCCGTCCGCGTGATCGTCCCGTCCTACGTGGCTCACGCATCCGAGTCTGCGAGCTAGGATCGGGCCGTGGAGGACGGCCACATGCAGCAGCGCACGCACCTGCGCTTCGTCTGGACGGCGACCGGCTACGAGTTGCGGGAGCGCGACGGCGACGTGCCCGCGGTGGGCGAGGACGTCGAGGAGGATGAGACGCGCCTTCGCGTGAGCAAGGTCGCGCCCTCGCCGCTGCCGGGCGACACGCGCCGCTGCGCGTACCTCCAGCCGCTTACCTGAGCGCTTCCTGGGCGGCGCGCCGTCCGAGGACGAGCGCGGCCGCAAGCCCGCTCGAATAGCCGCCGCTCGAGATCCCGCCGACGTCGGCGCCGGCCGCGAACAGGCCGTCGACGCCTAGAACGCGGGCGTGCTCGTCGACGCGGATCCCGCCGAGCGTGTGCGTCACGCCCGCGATCACATGGATCCGGAGCTCGCCGTCCTGCTCCACGACGGTGCCGCCGGCCTCGCGGGCCGCGACCACACGCGGGTCGTCGCGGTGCTCAGGGGACGTGGCGAACCAGGCGGTCCCGCCCGGCTGCCTGCCGATCGCCTGCGCCAGGTCGCTCTCGTGCCAGGCGGGCGGGCCCGGGAAGAACTCCTCGCCGTCTTCGCCGACCAGGCGTGCCTCGCCGCCCCAGAGCTGCGAGAGGCGCACGAAGTCGTCCTCCCCCACGCGCGCCGGAGGCGCAGGCATCGCGCGGCCGTAGTACTCGTCGAGGTCGCCCGACACCTCGGCCCCGTGCGCGTGGGCGAAGTCGAGCCCGCCGCCCTCGCTCCACGGGTTGCAGCGCGCGAGCAGCCCGCGCTCGCGCGCGAGGCGAACGGAGAAGCCCCCGGTCGCGAGCACCAGCGGCTCTTTCGGCCATGTCCCGGGGACAGGCCCCAGGCCGTGGCCGAAACGGACATCTCCGGCCGCTCGGACGAGCACGTCCGTCAGGCTCCGCGGGTCGAAGCGCTTTCCGGTCGTGCGGGGGTTCGGCGTGTCCTCCCAGACGACCTCGGCCCCGAGCGACACGAGCCAATCGAGCGCCTCGTCGAGCCCGTCGAACACGACCCGCTGGAGCCGCTCGTCGCCGTCCGGGCACTCGCGGCGGAAGTCCTCGAACGTCTGATGCCGCCACACGACGCAGCTCGAGAGGAGCATCGACCCGCCAGGGCGGTCGCCCTTTTCGAGCACGACCGGCTCGGCCCCGAGCTCGCGGGCGCGTGCGGCCGCGCACAGGCCGGCCATCCCCGCGCCGGCAATGATCACGCTAAGTCAGTGAGAACGAGGGCTTGTGCTCGACGTACTCGACCTTGACGCGCTGGGGCCCCCAGACGAACACCGCGTACGTGTTAGCCGCGTCCACGATGTCTGCGATCTCGAGCCCCAGCTCGCGCGCCTCGGCGATGTGGTCGTCGGTCGAATCGACCAAGACCGCGAGATGGTTCAGCAGCGGCTTCTCGGGATCCCCCGGCTCGCCCTCGTGGAACTCCACGAACGCGCCGCCCGCCTCGACGCGCGGAGCACCCGACGGCCCGGGCTCGGCGGCGGAGAACCCCAATCCGAGGTACGCCCTGGCGGTCTCTTCCGGCGCACCGGACCAGAGCGCGACGTGATCGATGTCGTACTCGATCTCGGTCGGCGCCTCGACGAGGCCGATTCGCAGCCCCTCGTGGACGTCGAAGTAGAGCTCGCCATCGCGGGGCCTGTCGACCTCGATCCCGTCCAGCTCGGCCTCCGCCTGCTCGTTGCTCGAGACCCGCAACGCGACGTGCTTGAGCGCACCTCTCTCTCGCGGTCCCTCGGCCGCGAACAGCGTCAGCTTCCCGCGGCGAGCGTGCGACCCGACGAGCGTGAACGCGTCGGTCCGGTCGATCACGTGCATGCCGACCCGCTCGGTCAGAACGTCCGCAATGGCGTCTCGGTCCGCCACCCAGAGGGCGACGTGGTCGAGCGTCTCCGGCCTCACGCGGCCAGCATAGCCAGACGACACCTGCCGAGCGCGAGCCCGCTACTCGAGTGGCGGATTCTGGACGTTGTGCTCCTCGGCGTACTCGTCGACGAGCTTGTTGATCACGTCCGCGCCATCGGGGAACGCGTAGTTGATCTTCACGAACGCCTCCCACTTATCGGGCAGCGCGTCCTCGGGAAAGATCGCCTCGACCGGGCACTCCGGCTCGCAGGCGCCGCAGTCGATGCACTCCTCCGGGTCGATGATCAGGATCCTCCCGAAGGTGTGGATGCAGTCGACGGGACAGACGTCGACGCACGAGAGGTCTTTGATGTCGATGCACGGCTCCGCGATGATGTACGTCACAGCGGCCGTCAGTCTACTGAGGCACCAACTCCTCGACGGTGGCTTTCAGGCGCTCATCTAGTGAGGATTTCACGAGCACCTGGTCGAAGCCGGCCGTGTGCGCGCCGCGGAGCCCGGCCGTGTCCGTGTGGTTGGTGAAGCCGAGGATCGGCACGTCCGGATACGCGTCCGCAACCTCGTCGGGCTCGATCCGCGAGATGTCGCAGATCACGAGGTCGGGCGGGTCGATGCTGTCGACGGTTACGAGGTGGTACTCGGGAAGCAGCGCCTCGATCTTCCCCCGGAAGAACACGTCGACCCCCGCCAGCAGGATCGTCGCCACGCGGCAACGCTAACACCTTCGGCAGCTAGGATCGAGCGCGTGACAGAGCGGCGTTTTCAGCCGGTTGCACGCGTGGACGAGATCGAGCCCGGATCGCTGGCGTGCGTGCGTGTCGGCGAGCAGGAGCTGACGCTCGCGCGCGTGGGCGACGAGTTCTTCGTCACGCAGGGAGCCTGCATCCACCTCGAGGGCCCGCTCTGCGAGGGCCGGCTCGAAGGGCACGTCCTCAGCTGTCCCGTGGCACGGCTGGCAGTACGACGTGCGCACCGGCGAGAACGAGTTCGACCGCGCGATCGTCCTCGAGACCTACGACGTGCGGGTCGAGGACGGCGAGGTTCAGATCTCGATCTGACCTCGGCCTCGCCGCGTGCCCTCACTACCATTGCCACCCGAGCTCGACGAGTTCCTCCGGCGCGCGAACCCCGCGGTCGTCGCCTCGCTCCGGGACGACGGCTCGCCTCACACCGTGGCAACCTGGTACCTCTGGGACGGGGAGCGCGTCCTGCTCAACATGGACGAGAGCTCGGCTGCGGCTCCGCTTCATGCGCCGCGATCCGCGGGTCGCGTTGACCGTCCTCGACGAGGGGAGCTGGTACCGGCACGTCAGCCTGCTCGGCGAGGTGGTCGAGATCTACGACGACGACGGTCTTGCGGACATCGACCGCCTCGCGCTGCACTACTCCGGTCAGCGGTTCTCGAACCGCGAGAGCCGTCGCGTCAGCGCCTGGGTCGAGCCGCGCTCGTGGCACGCGTGGGAGGGTGCCGGCCCCTGGCCGGTCGAGTCGATCTGACGGCCGCACTGGAGGCAGGCCTCGACCTGATCCGCCGCGGCGAGTACTTCGCCGCCCACGAGGAGCTCGAAGACGCCTGGCGCGCGGCGGAGGAGGAGGAGCGCGACTTCTTCCAGGGGCTCGTCCACGTTGCGGTTGCCTGGTATCAGGCCGGTCGCGATAACCGCGTCGGCTGCGAGCGACAGCTCGAGAAGGCTGCCCGCCGCCTCGGGCCGTACGCGCCGGAGCACCGCGGCGTCGACGTGGATTCGATCCTCGAGCAGATCGTGTCTGCCGCGAGCATCGTCGCGACGGACTCTCTCGAGCTGCCGCGGGTAGAGGTGCGACGAAGTTGAGCGAAGACCGCCTCCGCCCGCTGTGGAACGACGCGGACCTCGACGCAACCGAGGAGAGCCTGCGAGCTGCCCTGTCAGAAGAGACGACGGACCCGGGCCGCGCGGAGGTGCTCACGCAGTTGGCGCGGGTGGAGATGAAGCGTGGACAGCTCGATGCGGCGAATGCGCTGCTCGACGAGGCTGACGGGCTGGCAGGAGACGACGGCGCGGCGTGCGCGCGAGTGCTCCTCGAGCGCGGGCGCGTCGTCCGACGCTCGGACGGCGATGCCGCGGCGCTGCCGTTCCTGGAGCAGGCGTACAGCGCAGCGCTTGCCGGAGATCAGCACTTCATGGCCGCAGATGCAGCCCACTCGTGCGCCCTCGCAGGGGACATGGTCGCGTGGACGCAGCGCGGACTCGACCTCGCCGAGCGTTATCCCACAGCCTCGTATTGGTGCGGAACCCTGCTGATGAACCTCGGTGACTGGCAGTGGGAACGCGGCAACTACCAGCAATCCCTGGAGAGCTTCCAGGCCTCGCTCGTCGCTCGCGAGAAGGAGACGCGGAACCCGTTCCTGACCGAGTACGCGTGCTTCGGCGTCGCCCGAGCGCTACGGGCCCTCGGCCGTCCGGCGGAAGCGATCCCGTATCTCGAACGAGCAATCGAATGGTGCGAGGACCAGCAGCTCGACTCGCCGTACCTCAGCCAGTTCCGTGAGGAGCTGGCCGCAGCGTACGACGACGCGGGCCGATCGGCGGACGCCGCCGCCCGACGGGCAGTCCGCGGACGAGAATCCCCCTGATGAAAGTCGCCGTCTTCACCACGTCCTACCCGCGGCACGAGGGCGATCTCGCGGGACGATTCGTCTTCGACCTCGTTCGGCGGCTACGCGAGCGCGACGTCGAGATCGACGTCGTCGGGCCGGGCGCCTACCGCGATTACGGGCTGACTGGCAGCAGCGGAGCGGGCCTCGTCGCGAGCGTGAAGCGGAAGCCCTGGCTGGCACCGCCGCTCGGCTGGTCGATGGTGCATGCCCTCCGGCGCGCGGCCCGCGACGCCGACTTCGTCCATGCGAACTGGCTCGCGGGAGCGTCGGTCGCCCGCTTTTCCGGTAAGCCGTTCATCGTCACGCTCCACGGCTCGGGCACCGCCGGCCGCTTCTCGGACCTCGGGCTCGCCGAGCGCTCGCCGGGAGTCGTCCGGAAGCTGCTGCGCCCCGCGCGGGCCGTCATCTGCTGCTCGCAGGCGCTCGCGGTCACGATGCGCGAGATCGGCGTCGCGAACGTGCACGAGATCCCGTACGGCGTCGAGATCCCGGACGAGACCGGCCCCGAGGACGACCCCGCTGCCGTCCTGTTCGCAGGGCGGCTCTCGCCCGAGAAGCGGATCGACGTCGTCGCGGCCGCGACCGAAGGCCTGCCGCGGATCGTCGCCGGCGACGGGCCGCTGCGCGACCTGCTCCCCGATGCGCTCGGGTTCGTCCCGCAGCAGGAGCTGTTCGGCCTCTACGACCGAGCCGCGGTCGTCCTGCTCACCTCCGAGCGCGAGGGGCTGCCCAACGTCGTTCTGGAAGCGATGGCACGCGGCAAGACCGTCGTGGCGACGCCGGTCGGCGGCATCCCGACCGTGATCGAGGACGGCGTGACCGGCTTCCTCGTTCCCGTCGGTGACGCCCAGGCGACCCGTGCGGCCGTCGAGCGCGCCCTCGCCGACCCCGAGCTGCGCAAGCGGATCGGCGCCGCCGCCCGCGAGCGCGTGCGCGAGTACTGCTCCTGGGACAAGGTCACGGAGCAGACGCTCGAGGTCTACGCCAAGGCGGCCTAGGAGGGCTTGACGAAACATCGGCTGAGCCGCCGGGCCGCGCTGCTCGCCCCGGCGACGAGCGACGTTCCGCCAAACCCTCCTAGATCCGCTGCAGGTGCGTGTCGTCGAACCGCGTCGGGTACTTCAGGCCGTACCCAAGCGAGCGATCGACGCCGATGTGGGTGAGCCAGACGAGCGCGATCATCGTCGCGGTGTCGCTCTCCCAGACCACTCCCGCGAGTCCGAGCACGACGGGCCCGACGTACGTGTGCACGGCGTCGTAGCTCGCTGCGCCGACGCGAGGCCCGAACACGTAGCCGACGGCCGAGAGATCGGGCGCAAGCGCGAGAACGAGCAGCACCCACCACGGGTAGCCCTCGTGGAAGAACAGGACGACCGACGCGGTCGCCACGGCAATCCCCTCGGCGCGTACGAGGTGTCGAGGCAGTCGTTCCAGCACGGAGACCTCCTCAGAGTTGGTCGAGGCCGATCGCCTCGAGCGCGCGGTTGAGCATCACGCTCAGCCACCAGTCGCGGTTGAAGAAGAGCAGCAGGCCGAGCACGACGAGCGTCAGCCCGCTTGCGAGGCGGATCGCGTTGTAGTGGTCGCGCACCCAGCGAAACGCGCTCATGGCGTGCGTGAACGCGATCCCGATCAGGACGAAGGCGACCGTGATGCCGAGCGAGTAGGCGGCGAGCAGGATGCAGCCCCGCACGATCGTGCGTGAGTCGGCGGCCAGCGCGAGGATGGCGCCCAGGACGACGCCGACGCAGGGAGCCGCGCAGAGCGCGAAGGCCGCGCCGAGCAATGCCCGCGAGCCGCTCGCGCGGGCGCGGGAGATGGCTCCCGGAGCGAGCATCCGGTCCGGCCACGGCAGCAGCCCGGCGAACGCGAGCCCGAGCACGACGAGCACGAAACCGGCGATCTTCGTCCGCGTCTCCTGGTCGACCCAGCCGCCGATCGCCGCGGCGGTCGCGCCGAGCAGCACGAACACGACCGTGAACCCGAGCGCGAACGGGACACTCGCGACCACGACCCGCTTCGCCACGCCCTTCTCGCCCAGGCGGTCGACCTCGACGGCCGTGATCGCCGAGATGTAGCCCGGCACGAGCGGCAGCACGCACGGGAACGCGATCGACACCACTCCGGCCAGGAAGGCGACGGGGATCCGCTCAACCATCGAAGCTCTTCAGTTCTTCGTCGACCCTCCGCTCCATCTCGGAGTCGAGCGGCTGGCCGTCGAGCGCCCACGCGTCCGCAGCGGGCTCGGGCTCCTCGCGCGCGCGGCTCCAGTGCCAGGCGAGAAGGCCCAGGATGCCCGCGGCGGCCACGACCCCGATGAGCGGCAGCACCCAGGCGAGGAGGTCGAACCCGTGCTTGGGCGGCGCGGCCAGGATCCGCGTCCCGTATTCGGCGACGAGCTTGTCCTTGATCTCGCTCCGCGTGTCGCCCGCGGCGATCCGCGCCTGGATGAACCGCTTGACCTGCGCCGCCGCCGGCGAGTCCGACTGGGCCAGCGTCTCGCCCGCGCAGACCGGGCACATGATCTGGTCCTCGAGCTCGGGCAGGGTCGGATGCTGCTCGCTCGCCGCCGCCGGAGCGGCGAGCACGAGCGCCGCAACGACGAGCAGGAGCAACCTCACGAGTGAAGCGCCTGTGCGATCCCGTTACGCAGGCTCGACGCGGTCACCGCTCCGGCGATATGCCGTACCACTCGCCCGCGCGAGTCCACGAAGAACGTCTCGGGCAGGCCGGTGAGCCCGTACTTCGGCGAGGTCACGTTGTGGTTGTCGTGAACGACCGGATACGTGAGCCCGTACTTCCGCATGAACCCGCGCGCGGTGCCGCTGAAGTCGTTGACATCGACGCCGAGAACGACGACCCGCCCGTCGTGCTCCTTCCACACGCGCTGGAGCGTGGGCGCCTCCTGCTTGCACGGGTAGCACCAGGAGGCCCAGAAGTTCAGGACGACCGGCTTGCCCCGAAACGAGGCGAGGCTCAGGTCGCCCGAACGGTCGAGGCGGCCGAGCGTGAAGTCCGGCGCGTCTACGACATGGCCCTTGTCGACCTTCGTAGAGACGTTCGAGGTGTTCTGGTGCGTCACCTTCCAGACGAGCAGCGCGAGCAGCCCGAACACGAGCGCCACCGAAAGTGCCTGGGCGCCGAGCTTTAGCCGCGCGGACATCGATGCCCTACGCCGAGACGATGAAGACCGTCATGCCGATCTTGACGCGGTTGAAGAGCCATTCGGCGTCGGAGATGTGCATCCGGATGCAGCCGTGCGAGGCCGAGTAGCCGATCGAGGCGTCGTCCGGGGTCCCGTGGATGCCGACACCCGAGGCCGAGAGCCCCATCCAGCGCGTGCCGAGCGGGTTCCCCGGGCCGGGCGGGATCGGCTTCGCGCCGACCGCCCAGGGCGACTTCGGCGGGTACCACCACGGGTTGCGCCACTTGACCACGACCGACCAGCGCCCGAGCGGCGTCGGGTAGGCGGACTGACCGGTGGCCACGCCGAAGACGCGCCAGAGCCGCATGCCGACGTAGAGGTAGAGCCGGTTCGATCCGCGGCGGATCACGATCACGGGGCCGACGGTCCTCGGGGTCACCTTCGGCAGCAGCGCGCGGACCCGGAGCTTGACGGGATCGCGGCTGTTCGCCACGAGCGCGTCGAAGATCGACGCTAGCGCCGGCGTGCGGCGAAGCGCCCAGCCCTGCTTCTGGCCGTGGATCCATGGGCGCAGGCGGCGCAGGGAGAGGGTCGCGTTCACCGGTTTGCGGTCGTACTTCTTGGCGAGCGAGGCGACGTACGACTCCGCCTTCGGCCGGTTGAGCTTCACGCGCAGCTTGACGTCCGTGCCCGGCGCGGCGGCGAGCGCATAGTCGACGGCCGTCTTGACGAGCGCGGTCGCGCCGAGCTGGTCGGGCGTCGGGAGCACCGTGTGGCCCGTCACGAGCAGCGGGAGCGGCTGCGCGAACGCGGCGTCCACGGTGTCGAAGGCCTCGTCGCCGGTCAGGCCGCCAACCGGGATGCCGCCGATCGTGACGCCGTCGGCGATCGTCGCCGGCTCGGTCGTCGTGCCGGTCGTGGTCGTGCCGGTCGACGCCGCAATCCCCGCGGAAACGCCGCTCGCGGCCACGAGACCGAGCAGAAACAGCAGCGCAAGGCCCACTCCCCTCTTCACGCGTCGAAGTCTAGCCCCGGATCGTCGGCGATCACGCCGTCCACGCCGAGCTCGTCCATGCGCCGCACCTGGTCGCGTGTCTCGACAGTCCAGGCGAGAACGGGGACGTCGAGGGCGTGGCAGCGCTCGACCACAGCGCGGCTGACCACCTGCCAGTGCAACACCGCAGCGGTTGCGTGCGCGTCCGCGAGCATGCGGGCGATGCGCGCGGCGAGTGTGATTCGCATCGTGGCCAGACCCAGGCCGACGAACGGCGCAACGGCGCGTCGGCGCGAGAGGCCGTGCGGGTCCCCCGGGTACGTGAGCCCGAGGCGGAGACCCGGCTCGGCGGCGTGCAGCGCACGGAGGCTCTCGGGGCGGAACGTGCTCACGAGCGCACGCTCGACCAGACCGTGGCGTCTGAGCGCCTCCGCAATCGCGGCCTCGGTGCCCGGGGCCTTCAGGTCGACGTGCGCGCCGGCCCCGGAGCGCGCCAGGAATGCAAGCGCCTCGTCGAGCGACGCGGTCTCCGCAGGCACTTCTCCCGCCGAGTGCGCCAGCACCAGCCGTCCACCGAGCTCCAGGACGTCGAACTCGACCAGGTCGCAGCCGAGCTCGACCGCGAGCTCCAGCGAGGCGATCGTGTTTTCAGGCGCGAGCGCCGCGGCGCCGCGGTGTCCGACCCGCAGCAGCGGGGCTCCCTCGGCGCGACGCAGGTCGATCACGCTTTAGACTTTCGCGCATGGCCCTGCCCGAGCGGAAGCAGGTCGAGGACGAGCTGCTCGACCCGACCGCGGTGCACCGGGCGTACCGCCGTGAGCGGGCGCGGCGATGGCACCGGACGGAGCGCGCACGCGAGCGGCGCCTCGCCGGCCTGCGCTTCTGGGTGGCCGTCGTGCTCGTGATCGCAACCAGCGTCACGCTCGCGATCCTGATCTGGAACCAGATTCACCGCCTGTTCGGCCTCTAAGGCTTCGCTTTGCGATGCCGTGGTCAGGAGGTGCGGGCCTCGCCCGCAGCTCCGTTGGAACCGACCGGTCGACGCGACTGCCCTCATCTTCCCGGCCGTGGGAGCCGAGAATCGCAGATACTGCGCGCGTGGAGAACGAGCCCTTTCCCCCGCCGGAGCAGGACGAGGTGTACCTCGAGCCCGAGCCGGAAGGCTTCATCCGCCCCGTCGGGGGGTTCTGGGCGCTCGGCGGACGCCTGACCTGGGTTGCGGCGATCGTGCTCACGGTCTCCGCGTTCACCGACTGGTATGCGGAGAGCGGCCTGGCCGGGCCGACGATCGCGGTGATCGCATGGCACACCGGGACGCTCGGCAAGCTCGTCTTCTTCATCGGGCTCGTGCTGCTCCTGCTCGCCATCCTGCGCGAGTTCGGCTTCGAGCTGCCTCCTGCGATCCCCGAGAGCCTCGTGGTGATCGCGCTCGGCTCGCTCGCGACGATCTTCGTCCTGATCCGCCTGATCTCGATCCCCGACTCGATCCCGCCGCCGGCCGGCAGGGGCATCGGGATCTGGATCAGCCTGGCGGCGTCGCTCGGCGTGATCGTCGCAGGGCTTCTCCGAGCCTCAGAAGAGCTGTAGCCAGGAGCACGCCGAGAACGGCGCCGCCGACCACGTCGAGCGGCCAGTGGACGCCGGCGTACACGCGGGAGAACGCGATCGCGGCCGCGAGCAGAAACGCGGGCACGGCCAGCTTCGGCGAAGCCCACGCGATCACGGTCGCGCACGCGAACGCGATCGTCGCGTGCCCGGACGGGAACGAGCCGGAGCTCGGCACCGACACGAGCGGCTTCGGGTCGGGGTAGACGAGCGGGGGCCGCTCGCGGCCGATCCACTGGCGCAGGCCATACGAGACCGCGTCCGCGATCGCGGCTGCGCCGAGCACCAGGACGAACAGCCACGGCCGCCGCCAGAGGACGGCCAGCACGAGCCCGGCCACGAGGAACACGAGCCCGAACGTGCCGATCCGCGAGAGGTCGACGAACAGCCAGTCCAGCCACCCGACGCGGTGCTCGACGATCCAGCGCTCGAGGTCGCGGTCTGCGCCGATCAGGTCGGCAACAGGTGCTTCGTCTGGTCGATCAGCTCTTGCGGGTTGAAGGGCTTCCCGATGAAGCCCTGCGCCCCGTGGGCGGCTGCCTCGTCGGCCGAGCGCTCGTCGACCTGCCCGCTGAACATGACCACCGGGATCGCGCCGACGCCGTGCCTCTCCTGGACGCGCCGCAGCATCTCCCAGCCGTCGACCCCGGGCATCATCACGTCGAGGAGGACGAGAGCCGGCGTCGACTCGTCGAGGACGCGCAGGCCTTCCTCCGCGTTTCCCGCCTCTCGCACCGAGTAGCCCTCCATCTCGAGGTTTACCCGCACGTACTCGCGTATGCGCTCGTCGTTGTCGACGATCAGGACGACCGGCGGCGCCGCGACGGTCGCCGCGTTCGGACCGGAGCTCTCCAGGAAACGATCGAGATCGGCCTGCCGGTAGCGACGGTGGCCGCCCGGCGTGTAGAAGGCCGGGACGCGGCCCTCGTCGGACCACCTTCTGATCGTGCTCTGTGCGACGCCGAGGAACTTGGCGGCCTGGCCGAGCGTCAGCCAGTCGGAATCGCCGGTCGGCGCGGCGGGGTGTGAGCTCTCGTCTCGAGGCATGCGCCTCGAATCTACCGAAAGCTACTTCCCGATGGTCGCATTCCGATGAATCTTTACGGAGTCGTAACGGTGACCGTGGCGGATTCGGGCTTCAGCGTGAACGTCTCGTTCTGTGTCGTCGTCTGCCCCGAGCGCGGGTTGTCGTGCAGCGCCTGCCCGAGCGCGATCCCGACGGCGAGGACGAGCAGGAGCACGAGGCCCCATACGACCCTGCGCCGCGTCTTGCTGCGGGGACGCTCGCGCCGGCGGCGGGCGGCCGTGGTCACGGCCGGTAGTCGACGGCGCCGCGCGAGTACATGTGGAACGCCGCGTCCTGGACGGTTGTCGCCCGCGAGGGCCAGCCGGGCTCGAGCTCGTGCTCGGCGAGCGCTTGCTGGACCCACCGGTCCGAGCCCGCGTAGGTCTCGGCGAGCTCGCCGAGGGTGAACGTCTGGCCAACGCGCCTGCGCAGCTCGTCGAGCACGAGCTCGAGCTCCGCCAGGAGCAGGCGGTAGCGCGTGCGATCGGCGGCGGCCGCTTCGAGCCGCCGGTGGCCCTCCTCCCACTCGTCTCGCGTCGCCTCGAGCGCCGGCAGCGGCATGAAGCTGATGCTACTCACGCGTGCAGCACTCACGAGCCGGCCAGAGCGGCTCGACCTCGGCGAGGATCCGGTCGCCGAGCTCGTAGCCGGGCCGCGCGAGGGCGAACGCTGCGTGGGCATGCAGGCACTTGAGGCCGCCGGTCCGCGTCTGGCCCCCGATTCCGCCCGGAAGCTCCGGCCGCAGCCGCCGCTGCTCCTCGTGGCCCGCTTCGAGGCTGGCGCCGAGCTCGGGATCTTCGCGCGCGGCGCGGCTCCAGCGCTCGACCCCGCCTGCCGCCTCGACCCGCGCGATCGCCGCCACCAGGTGCGGGCACGTCAGCCAGTAGGTCGTCGGGAACGGCTCGCCCGAGTCGTCGAGCGGCGCCTGCTCGGTTACGGCAGGGCGCCCGAACGGGCAGCGGACGGCCACCTCGCGGAACGCACGCGGCGGGCGGCCGAGCTGGCGCTCGACGATCTCGCGGTCATCCACCCTTGGTGATCGTAGTCCTGGTGTGGACCCAGGCCGAGATGCCCTTGACGATGAAGAGCTTCTCGCCCGGGTGCACGAGCCCGAGCCGGCGCGCCTCTCGCTGGAGCGCCTGCGGGGTGTTCGCGTCAGCGAGGCGGCGCTGGAGGTCGCGGTTCTCGGCCTTGAGCGCCTGCACGTCGGCGGTCCGCTTCGCGAGGTCGTGCTTGGTGCCGAGATAGCTGCGCAGCGGCCGCGCGTAGAGCAGCGCGACGAGCACGACTGCCCCGACCGCCAGCCAGCGGAGGAGGATGCTCGAGCGTCTCGGTCGACGACGCGCCACGCGAGCCGGTTCGCCGCAGGCCTACAACCTCCTGCGCGCGCCTTCGATCGTGTCGACCCGGGAGCCTCTCTCCTAGGCGATCGCGACCTTGATCAGGTCCGTCGCCCCCGGGCGATTCACGGCAGTGCCCGCGGTGATCACCACGCGGTCGCCCTCCTTGACGAGACCCGTCTCTCGCGCGGCCTGCAGTGACCGCGCCCAGAGGTCCTCGACGTCCGTGCTCTCCGGGATCAGGAGCGGCGTCACGCCCCATTCGAGCGCCATCTGGCGGAGCGCGTAATCGTGGTGGGTCAGCCCGAGGATCGGCCGGCGAGGCCGCAGCCGCGCGACGACCGACGGCGTTCGTCCCGTGTAGGTCGGCACGAGGATCGCGGCGGCCTGGAGCGCCTCGGCCAGGTCGCAGGCGGCATTGGACACGGCCTGGCTCACGCCTGGCTCCTCGCTCGCCCCCGGAAGCTCGTGCCGGTAGCCGAGGCTCGGCTCGACGGCGCGCGCGATCCGGTCCATGTACGCGACCGTCTCGACCGGGTACTCGCCGATCGCGGTCTCCCCGGAGAGCATCAGCGCCGAGCTCCCGTCGAGGGTGGCGTTGGCGACGTCGCTCGCCTCTGCGCGGGTCGGCTCCGAGTGATGGATCATCGACTCGAGCATCTGGGTAGCCGTGATCACGGGCTTCGCCCGCTCGAGCGCCGCAGTGATGATCCGCTTCTGGAGCAGCGGCAGCATCGCCACGCCGATCTCGACGCCCAGGTCCCCCCTGGCAACCATGACCGCGTCGGCCACCTCGAGGATCGCGTCGAGGGCATCGACCGCCTCCGACTTCTCGATCTTCGCGATCACGCGCGCGTGTGAGCCGGTCTGGCCGATCAGCTCGCGCAGGTCTCGCACGTCGGCCGCCGAGCGGACGAACGAGAGCGCGACGAAGTCGACGTCAAGCTCGAGCGCAAGCTCGAGGTCGTCCATGTCCTTCCGCGTCAGTGCCGGGATCGGGATCGGGACGCCAGGGAGGTTCACGCCCTTGTGGGCGCCGACCACCCCTCCGGCCACTACGGCGCAGCGCGCGCGCCCGGACTCGACGGCGTTGACTCGCAGCCGTACGAGACCGTCGTCGATCAGCACCTCGTGGCCGGCCTGGAGCACCTCGCCGATCACCGGCGGGCTGACCGGCAGCTCGCCGTCGACCCCCGTCTCGCCGCCGATGACGACGATGTCCTGGCCGCGCGTCAGCGTGACGGGCTCGTCGAGCTCGCCGATCCGCAGCTTCGGGCCCTGGAGGTCGGCGACCAGCGCGATCGGCCGCCCGACCTCGGCCTCGACCTCGCGCACGAGCTGCGCTCGCTCGCGGTGCTCGTCGTGCGTCCCGTGCGAGAGGTTCAGCCGCGCGCCGTCCATCCCCGCGCGAACGAGCTCGGCGACGACCTCTCGGGTCGAGGACGCGGGGCCGATGGTCGCGAGGATCTTGGTGCGTCGGGGCGCTGCGGCAGCCACCCGGTGAGAGTAGCTCGCCGGGCTGCTACCGACGAAAGCGAGCGAACACGTCCCAGCCGGGATAGACCGCGCGCTCGCCGAGCTCTTCCTCGATCCGGAGGAGCTGGTTGTACTTGGCGACGCGGTCGGTCCGCGAGAGCGAGCCGGTCTTGATCTGGCCGGCGTTCGTGGCGACGGCGAGGTCGGCGATCGTCGTGTCCTCGGTCTCGCCCGAGCGATGGGAGACGACCACCCCGAAGCCGCTCGACTGCGCGAGGGCGATCACGTCGAGCGATTCCGTCAGCGTCCCGATCTGGTTCACCTTGACGAGAATCGCGTTTCCGATGCCCTCGTCGATCCCGCGCTGGAGCCGCTCGAGGCTCGTCACGAAGATGTCGTCGCCGACGAGCTGCACGCGATCGCCGAGCCGCCCGGTGAGCGCGCGCCAGGTATCCCAGTCGTCCTCGGCAAGCCCGTCCTCGATCGAGACGATCGGGAACCGCTCGGTCAGGCCGGCGAGGTAGGTGACCATGCCCTCGCCGTCCTCGTCGTGGCCCTCGAACGCGTAGTGGCCGTCCTCGTAGAGCTCGGTCGCGGCAGGGTCGAGCGCGACGGCGATCCGCTCGCGGTGGCTCGCGCGCTCGGCGGCCTCGAGCAGCACCTCGATCGCCTCCTCGCTCGACGCGAGGTCTGGCGCGAAGCCGCCCTCGTCGCCGACGCCGGTCGAGAAGCCGCGCTCGTGGAGCAAGCGCACCGAGCGCGTGGAAGACCTCGGAGCCGATCCGAAGCGCCTCCGCGAACGTCTCGGCGCCGCCAGGGACGAGCATGAACTCCTGGAGATCGATCGAGTTCTGCGCATGCGCTCCGCCGTTGATGACGTTCATGAGCGGCACGGGCAGCGTCCGCGCGTCCTCCCCGCCAAGGTGGCGGTAGAGCGGGACGCCTGCCTCCGCCGCGGCCGCCTTCGCAGCGGCGAGCGAGACGCCGAGGACGGCGTTCGCGCCGAGGCGGCCCTTGTTCGGCGTGCCGTCGAGCTCGATCAGCCGCTCGTCGAGCGCGCGCTGGTCATTCGCGTCCAGCCCCTGGACGGCCGACGCGATCTCGCCGTTCACGTTCTCGACCGCGCGCGAGACGCCCTTGCCGCCCCATTCGCCGCCTCCGTCGCGTAGCTCCAGCGCCTCGTGCACGCCGGTCGACGCGCCGGAGGGAACGACCGCCCGCCCGAACGCACCCGACTCCAGCCGCACGTCGACCTCGACCGTCGGGTTGCCACGCGAGTCGAGGACCCAGCGGGCGAACACTGAGGCGATAGCCGTCAACCCAGGGCCTCCTTGGCGCGGTCGAAGTACGCGTCCTGTTCCTCGAGCCCGAGGCTCACGAACTCCTTGCCCTCGTTGCCGGCGAGCGCTTCGGCCCGCTCGACACGTGCGACGAAGCGGTCGCTCGTCCGGCGCAAGGCCAGCTCCGGGTCGACGTTCAGGCGGCGCGCGACGTTGACGGCGGCGAAGAGGACGTCTCCGACCTCCTCGACCACGTGCGGGTCGGGCTCGGTCTCGGCGGCCGTCTCCCCCGCCTTAGCGAGCGCGTCTTTCAGCTCGCGCAGCTCGTCCTCGAGGTCTGCGAGCGCTCCGGCCGTGTCCGGGTACTCGAAGTTGATCGACGCGGCCCGGCGCTGGACCTTACGCGCGTAGAGCAGCGAAGGAAGCGCTTCGGGCACGTCGTGGAAGATCCCCTCTCGCCCTTCCTCCTCGGACTTGATCCGCTCCCAGTTCGCGCGCACGCGTCCAGCCGTGCGCGCCTCGGCGTCACCGAAGACGTGCGGATGGCGCCGCACGAGCTTCTCGTGGACGTTCCGCGCGACCTGCTCGAGGTCGCCCGCTCCGTCCTCGGAGAGCAGCAGCGCGAGGAAGTAGACCTGGAAGAGCAGGTCGCCGAGCTCGTCGAGCAGCTTCGCCGGGTCGTCTGCAAGCGCCGCGTCCGCGACCTCGTAGGCCTCCTCCACGGTGTGCGGGACGATCGTGCGCGCGGTCTGCTCGCGGTCCCAGGGACAGTCGCGGCGCAGCTGCTCGGTCAGCTGCTGTAGCTCCAGCAGCGTCTCGCTGAGCGCCACGGGGCTAAGGCGTCGCTTGCGACGCCGACCTCAGGACACGCGGGCTCTGCTCGTGTGTCCGTCTGCAATGACCGGTCGACCCGACGGGATTCATTCCAACGGTCAGCCGTTAGTGGAAGTCGTCGCAGCCTGCGGCTTGCAGGGATCCTGGCCGGGCGGCGGCGCGTAGCCGGTCTGGTAGGCGATCTTCTTGCAGTAGTCCTTGGTGGTCTTCTTCTGCCAGTCCTGGCTCGCCGTGTTGCGCTGCGTCTGCAGGAGCGTCTGCCTGATCGCTTCCTTGACCTGCGAGAGCGGCGTCGGCTTGGCCGGCGTGGCCGCCTTGACCGGGCCGAGTGCCTCGATGATGTGCCAGCCGTACTGCGTGTGCACCGGCTTGGAGATCACGTTCGACTTGATCGAGAACGCGACGTCCTCGAAGGGCTTCACGAGCCGGCCCTTGATCGCGCCGCCCGGCAGCACGCCGCCCGCGGCGCCCGAGCCGGTGTCGAGCGAGTCCTTCTTGGCGAGCTTCGCGAACTGGCTCGGATTCTTCTTGAGCTGCGCGTAGAGCTGGTCGGCCTTCGCCTTGCTCTTGACCAGGATGTGCCGGACCTGACGGCTCTCGGGCTGCGCGGGCGTCGCGTACTGCGCCTTGTGCTTGTCGTAGTAGCTCTGAATCTCGCTGTCCGAGACCTTGACGTCGCCGGTCACCTTGGCCTGGACGCGCTCGCGCAGGAGCGTGAGCTTGATCCCGGTCCGGACCTCCTCGTCGGTGAAGCCCTGGTCCTTGAGCGCCTGCTGGTACTTCTTCTCGACCTGCTCCTTGCTGGCCTTCGGCTGACCCGGCTGGTTGCCGTAGAACTGCTGCTTGATCTGCGCGAGCCGGTCGGAGACGTCCTGATCCGAGACGGTGATGTCCATCTTCTTGGCCTCCTGCTCGTACTCGGCGGCCTGGATCAGAAACTGGGTCGCGTTCGACCGGAGGCTCGCGAGAGCAACCGTCCCGTCCTTCGGAAACGCGTGGTTGGTCGCGAGGTAGTTGTTCTTCGTCTGCTTCATCAGCGCGTCCCATTCGGTCTTCGTGATCGTGCCGTCGCCGACGACGGCGACCGCGTCGCTCGGAACGCTGCGCGGGCCGCCGCCACCGCACGCCGACACGGCGACGACTAGCAGTAGGCCAAAGAGAGCGACGAGTATCTTCTTCATGGAAAAAGCGCCAGGAGCAGGCATTTCCTTCATGCTGCTCGGCGCGCTTCGAGTATAGCATCGACTAACGAGAGCGCTTCCTTAAATTCTTTCTTACGGAAGGAGATCTCCTTGCGTGCGGTCGTGTAGACGGCTGTCGGGAGGTCGCTTCGCAGCGCGCGCAGCTCGCCTGACGCGAGCTCGAGTGGCCCGACCGTCGCCCGCTCGCCCTTGTAGATGAGGTAGTCCGCACCCAGCGCGGCGAGCTTCACCTTCGCCTCCTGGATCGCAAACAGATTCTCGACCGGGTCGGGCAACGGGCCGTAGCGGTCCTCGGTCGCGGCCCGCAGCTCGCGCAGCTCGTCGTCCGACTCGCTCAGCGCGAGGCGGCGATGGAGATCGATCTTCAACGCCTCCCCTTCGATGTACGTCGCGGGCACATAGGCGTCGACGCTCGCCTCGACGCGCACCGGGCGCGCGGCCGGCCGCCGCTCGCCGGAGAGCTCGGCGACCGCCTCCGCGAGCAGCTCGACGTAGAGCTCGAAGCCGAGCGCCGCGACGTGGCCCGACTGCTCTGCGCCGAGCAGATCGCCCGCGCCGCGGATCTCCAGGTCGCGCATCGCGATCGCGAAGCCCGCGCCCAGCTCGGTGTGGTCGGCGAGCGTCGCCAGGCGTGCACGCGCCTCGGGGGTGAGCTCACGGGAGTCCGGATAGAAGAGGTATGCGTGCGCGAGCACGTCGGATCGGCCTACGCGGCCGCGGATCTGGTAGAGCTGGGCGAGCCCGAGAGCGTCGGCCCGCTCGACGATCAGCGTGTTCGCCTGCGGGATGTCGAGGCCCGACTCGATGATCGTCGTCGAGACGAGCACGTCCGCATCGCCGCGCAGGAACGAGTGCATCCGCTCCTCGAGGTCGCGCTCGCGCATCTGGCCGTGCGCGACGAGCACGCGCAGGTCCGGGCAGAGCTGCTTGATCTTCTCGGCCGCCTCGTCGATCGTCTCGACGCGGTTGTGCAGGTAGAAGCTCTGGCCCTCGCGTGCGTGCTCGCGCTCGAGCGCGGCCTTGACCAGCTCCTCGTCGTACTCGCCCACGTAGGTGCGGATCGGGCGGCGGCCCTCGGGCGGGGTCTCGATCACAGAGATGTCTCGCAGGCCCGAGAGCGACATGTGCAGCGTCCGCGGGATCGGCGTCGCGCTCAACGAGAGCACGTCGACCTCGAGCCGCAGCGCGCGGAGGAGCTCCTTCTGGGCGACTCCGAAGCGCTGTTCCTCGTCGACGATCACGAGGCCGAGCTCCTTCGGGATCACGTCGCGGCTGAGGACGCGGTGGGTGCCGATCAGGACCTCGACCTTGCCCGCGGCGAAGTCGGCGAGGACCTGCTTCTGCTCCTTCGGGCTCCGGAAGCGCGAGATCATCTCGACGCGGACCGGGAAGTCGCGGTAGCGCTCGCGGAACGTGTTCCAGTGCTGCTCGGCGAGCACGGTCGTGGGCACGAGCATCAGCGTCTGCTTGCCGTTGAGCGCGACCGCGAAGGCGGCGCGGACCGCGACCTCGGTCTTGCCGAAGCCGACGTCGCCGCAGACCAGTCGGTCCATCGGTCGCGGCGCCTCGAGGTCCTCCTTCACGGCCTCGATCGCGGTTCGCTGGTCTTCGGTCTCGCGGTAGGGAAACTCGGCCTCCAGTCGCTCGAGCCAGTCGCCGGAGAGGTCGTACGGGAGGCCTTCCGCCTGCTGGCGGCGCGCATACAGGGCGATCAGCTCGCCCGCGAGCTCGCGAACGCTTGTGCGTGCGCGGTTCTTGAGGTTCTGCCACGCCTTGCCGCCGAGCTTGCTGAGCGCCGGGACGTTCGCGTCGGCGCCGATGTACTTCGACACCTTGCCGATCTGCTCGTGCGGGACGTAGAGCCGGTCGTCGCCGCGGAAGCCGACGAACAGGTAGTCGCGCGTGACCTGGGCGACGGTCTTCGTCTCGAAGCCGAGGAGCTTGCCGATGCCGTGGTCCTCGTGGACGACGTAGTCGCCGGTGCGCAGGTCGGCGAAGCTCTGGAGGGCGCGGCCGGCGGGTGCGGCGCGGCCGGTCGTGCGCTTGCGGAAGACCTGCGTGTCCGGGAGCAGGACGAGCCCGAGGTCGCGCCAGACGAAGCCGCGGCGCGCGGGCGAGACGGCGAACAGGAGCTCCGGCTCGTCCGGGAGCGGCTCGCCGGGCCCGAGGACGCGCGGCTCGATCCGCCGAAGGAGGTTCGCGGTGCGCAGGGCCTCTCCGCGGTGCGGGAACGCGACCACGACCCGATTGCCGGAGCGCAGGAAGGCGGCGAGTTCGGTCTCGGCCTCGGCGAGCCCGCGCGCCGCGATCGCCGGGCGCTGCGCCTCGAACGCGTGCGCCTGGCCGTGCGGGAGCGGGTCGAGCTCGGCGGCGCCATCGAGGCTTCCAAGTAACAGACTGTTACTAAGTCCTTCGGGCTCGGCGTTCGGTTCGTCCGCCCACGCCTCGCGGACCTCGTCGGGCTGCCAGACGAGATCCGGCGGGCGGTCGAGCGGCGGGACAAGATCGTTGGGGACGTGTCCCGGGGACAGGCCCTCGGCCGTGTCCGGAAGGGACGGCTCGATGAGGTCGACGCGCCGCTCGGCGGCCGGGTAGATCACCGCGCCCTCGACCTCGTGCAGCGCGCGCTGCGTGAACGGCGAGAAGGCGCGAATCGCCTCGATCTCGTCGCCGAACAGCTCGACGCGAAGCGGCTCACGGCCGGTCGTCGGGAACACGTCGACGAGCCCGCCGCGGACGACGAACTGGCCGCGCTCCTGCACGCGGTCGACACGCTCGTAACCCGCCAGCGCGAGGTGCTCGGCAAGAGCGTCGAGACCGGACGAAGGCCCGGGAGCGAGCGTCAGCGGTTCAGGCCTGGCCTCCGACGGCGGCATCGCCTCGGCCAGAGCGGCGGCGGAGGCGCAGACGAGCCCGCCCGCCGCGAGCACGTCGAGTGCGCGGGCCCGCTCGCCCACGAGGTGCGGCGGCGGCTCGAGCCCGGAGCCCCAGTGGACGCCGCGGCTCGGCAGCAGCCCGACCCGCTCCTCGCCGAGGAACCAGCGCGCTCCGTCGGCCGCGTCCCGCGCGTCCGCGTCTTCGGGAAGGAGCGCGACGAGCGACCGCCCCAGGTGCTCGTGCAACGCCGCGAGCAGGAGCGGCAGCGCCGGCTCGGAGACGCGGGCCGAAACGGGAAGCGCGTCCGCGAAGGCGCTCAGCCGCTCGTCTGCGAGCAGCTCCTCGACGAGCGGATGGAGGACGGGTCTGGCGGTGTCGGTCAGGTCCATGACGAACGACGGAACACCCGGTTCCGCGCCCTCATCGTACTCGCCGGGTGGCATCATCAGGTGCTTGCGGATGACCGCTCAGCTCGCGGGGCTCGCGCTCTTCACGGTGGCGCTCGCCGCCTGCGGGAGCTCGTCCTCGCCCCCGGCGCAGGTTGCCCACCACCTCGTCTACGTTCGCGGCGCAAGCAACGAGGCACATGTATGGATCGCTGGCCCCGACGGGAAGAACCCCCGAGACATCGGGTTGGGTTCCCTGGGAACTCTCTCCCCCGACGGGAAGACCGTCGCCGTGGCACGCAAGGGCGGCATCTACCTCGTGTCCAGCAACGGCGGCAAGGAGCATCTGTTGACGACGGGTCCCGGCCAGCCGCTCCGGTGGACGCCGGACGGCAGCTCCGTCGTCTTCGGGACGGCGACCAGCCTCGCGCTCGCCGACAGGGCGAGCGGCGAGACGCGGGTGATCGCGAAGGGGCCGATCTACGGCTTCGACTTCTCCCCCGACGGCGATCAGATCGTGTACTCCCGCGCGCCGCGCAAGACCGATGTCGGGATCTGCGGCGACCAGATGGACCTCTACGTCGCCGACCTCGACGGCGGCAAGCCCACCCAGCTCACGCACGAGGGATTGAGCGCCTTCCCCGCCTGGGGTCCGTCGCGCATCGCCTTTGCGCGGTTCCCCGGCGGGACGATCGCCGACTGCGCGGCTCCGGGGATCTGGACGATCGAGCCCGACGGCTCCGACGCGAAGCCGATCGTCGAGGAGGCGCCGCCCGAGCTGACGATGCTCGGCTACTACGGGCTCCAGCCGATCTCCTGGCTCGGCGACGACAGGCTGCTCGTCGGCGCGCGCACCGAGTACGGGACCGAGGGCGGCGTGATGGACGTCGCGAACGGCAGCCTGCGGCGGTTCAAGACATACGTCGTGCGGCCCTCCGGCGACGGGAAGCTCTTCGTCGGCGGGAGCGGGTCCGATGACCAGGTCGTCGCGATCACGCGCGTCGCCGACGGCAAGCGCGTCGCCGTGGTCAAGGGCGCCTGCTGCCCCGACTGGAACCGCTGACCGCTAGTTGAACCGCGTCTGAGCGGCGTCGAGGCCGTCGGCCGCGATCGCCTCGACGGCGTCGGCCGCCCGAGTGACCAGCGCGTCCACGTCCTCCTCGGGCGCGAACGGCGCGAGCACCCAGTCCGAGACCGAGCGCGGGTCGCCGCGGCCAGGCCTCCCCACGCCGATCCGCAGCCGCAGGAAGTCCTGCCTGCCGAGGTCGCCGGCCAGCGAGCGCAGGCCGTTGTGGCCCGCGAGGCCGCCGCCGCTCTTCGCCTGCAGGCGCCCCGGCTCGAGGTCGACATCGTCGTGGACCACGAGCAGCGCGCCCGGCTCGACCTTGAAGAACCGCGTCGCCGCCGAGACCGAGCGGCCGGACTCGTTCATGTACGTCTCGGGCTTCAGCAGCGCGAGCCGCCGCTCCCCGAGCCTCACCTCGGCGAGCGACCCGGAGAACTTCGAGCGCCACGAGCCCTCGTGCCGCCGCGCGAGCTCGTCGAGGACGAGCCAGCCCGCGTTGTGGCGCGTGCGCTCGTACTCGCGGCCCGGATTGCCGAGCCCCGCGACCAGCAGGTCGAGCGTCGAGGCCCTTTCGCCCCGACGGAAGAGGCGCACCTAGTCCTCGGTGGTCTCTTCGGCCGAGGACTCGGCTTCCCCGTCCTCGCCGTCGGCCGCCTCGCCCTCGCCCTCGGGAGCCTCCTCGCCCTCGGGCACCTCGCCTTCCTCGAGCTCCTCGCCCTCGACCTCTTCGGGCTCCGGCTCGACGAACTTGGTCGGAATCGTCACCGTCGCGAGCACCGTCTCCTCGGGGTCGTCCAGGAACCTGAGCCCCTCGAAGGGTGGGAGATCGGCGAGACGCAGAGTGTCGCCGATCGCCATCCCGCTGACGTCGAGCTCGAGGTGCTCCGGGATCTCGAGCGGGAGCGCCTCGACCGTGATCTCGCGTACGACCTGCGAGAGCACGCCGCCCTCGGTCACGCCGACGGACTCGCCGAGGAGCTCGACCACGACCCGCGCCTGGATCGGCTGGTCCAGCCGGACCTCCTGCAGATCGACGTGCGTGAGCGTCCCCTTGAGCGGATGCTGCTGGTACGACTTGAGGATCGACGGGCGCGCTGCGCCTCCGTCGAGGGTGACGTCGAGGATCGCGTGGAGGCCGCCCTTGCCCGTGAGGGCCCGGCGCAGCTCGCGCTCCTCGATCGAGATTGCCCTCGGCTCGTGGCCGCCGCCGTAGATGACGCCGGGGATCAGGCCCTGCTTGCGCAGGCGGCGAGACTCCGCGGAGCCGCTGCTCCCGCGGTCCAGCACTTCAAGCTTCACTCGCTCGCCGGCCACGGCGCGGAAGTGTAGCTAAGCGATCCGGGATTTAGTTTCCCCTGCAAACGGCCTATCCTCGGTGTGTGAGGACGTGTCCTTCCTGTCGCCGGGAGAACGTCGACGGCGCTCGCTTCTGCATCTCCTGCGGGACCGCCCTGACCGTCCAGTGCGCCGAGTGCGGAAGCCGAGGTCCCGTCCGGAGGCGGATTTCTGCCCCGCCTGCGGCGCCGCGATCGCCCCGAGCCCGATCCCGGCCGGCGAGGAGCGCAAGGTCGTGACCGTTCTGTTCGTCGACCGGGTCGACTCGACCGCACAGGCCGAGACGCTCGACCCGGAGGACGTGCGGGAGTTGCACTCGCTGTACTTCGCGCGCGTTCGCTCGGAGATCGAGCACTACGGCGGCGTCGTCGAGAAGTTCATCGGCGACGCGGTCGTGGGCCTCTTCGGAGCGCCTTTCACACACGAGGACGACCCGGAGCGCGCCGTGCGCGCAGCGCTCGGGATCCGCGATGTGATCGTGGAGCTGAACGCGGACACTCCCGACATCGAGCTTCACGTTCGAATCGCGGTCAACACGGGCGAGGCGGTGGTGGCCCTCGGCGCGGACGCCGCGGCGGGCGAGGGCGTGGTCACCGGCGACATGGTCAACACCGTGTGGGCGCCTCCAGTCCGCAGCGCCGGTCGACGGGATCCTCGTCGGCGAGACAACGTACCGAGCGAGCTCGGGCGCGATCGCCTACCGGAGGCCGAGAGCGTACGCGCCAAGGGCAAGAGCGCCCCGGTTTCCGTCTGGGAAGCCGTGGGGCTTCAGCCGGACGAGGAAGAGCCGGATCCCTCGATCCCGTTCGTCGGCCGACGCCGGGAGCTTGCACAACTGCTGGACGGGCTCGTCCATGTCTGCCGCGAGCGGACGCCGCAGCTCGTGTCGCTGGTCGGCGAGCCGGGAATCGGCAAGACGCGTCTCGCCCGCGAGCTGGTCGCTGCGGTCGACGCCGAGCCCGAGTTCGGCGAGTGGCTGAGCGGCCGTTGTCTCCCGTACGGCGACGGCGTCTCGTTCGCAGCGCTGGCGGAGATGGCACGCTCCGAGGCCGGGATCAGCTCGAACGACTCGGACGAGCGAGGCCACGGCGAAGCTGCACGCCGCCGTCGAGGCTCTCCCGGGGGAGGTCGACGTCGCATGGCTCGAGTCCCACCTCCGCCCGCTGGTCGGGCTCGAGGGCGAGCCCGGGGAGCGGCGCGAGGAGTCGTTCGCCGCGTGGCGTCGCTACTTCGAGGCCCTGGCAGAGCGGCAGCCGCTGGTGCTCGTCTTCGAGGACCTGCACTGGGCCGATCCGGCCGTTCTCGACTTCGTCGATTACCTCGTCGACTGGGCGAGCGGCGTTGCGCTCCTCGTCCTCTGTACCGCGCGGCCCGAGCTACTCGAGCGCCGGCCCGGCTGGGGCGGCGGGAAGCGCAACGCGATCACGATCTCGCTCACACCACTCTCTAGCGAGGAGACGAGCGAGCTGCGTCACCGCCCTGCTCGGTCAGAGGCAGGTTCCGCCCGAGATTGCCGTGCTGCTCCTCGCGCACGCGGGCGGGAATCCGCTCTATGCCGAGGAGTACGTCCGCATGCTGGTCGAGCGCGGCTCGCTCGTCGAGGAGAACGGCTCGTGGCGGCTAGCGACGCCCGAGCTGCCGCTTCCCGAGACCGTCCAAGGAACGATCGCCGCGCGCATCGACGGGCTGCTCCCCGACGAGAAACTCGCTCCTGCAGGAAGCGGCCGTGGTCGGGAAGGTCTTCTGGCTCGGGGCCGTTGCAACCGCCGTCGGCGGCCAGCATCCGCGAGACCGAGCGCGCAGCTCCACTCACTCGAGCGGAAGGAGTTCATCCGGCGCGACAGGCGCTCCTCGATCGCAGGCGAGGTCCAATACGTCTTTCGCCACGTGCTCGTTCGCGACGTCGCCTACGGGCAGATCCCCCGCGCGCGAAGGGCCGAAGCCCACCGCCAGTGCGCAGAGTGGCTCCAGGAGCTTCCGGGCGGGCGGGACGACCAAGCAGAACTCGTCACGCACCAGTACCGCAGCGCGTTCGAGCTTGCCCGCGCGAGCGGCACCGAGACAGAGGAGCTCGTCGAGCGGACGCGCCGAGCGGCGCGTGAGGCCGGCGACAGGGCGTTCGCGCTCCACGCCTTCAGCGCGGCGGCCAGGTTCTACGAGGAGGCGCTCACGCTCTGGCCGGCCGACGGCGTCGACCGTGCGCTTCTCCGCTTCCAGTACGGCAAGTCGCTCGTCGAGGCCGAGGGTGGGGGCGCAGACGTGCTCGCCAGATGCCTCGCGCGAGCTCTTCGAGGCAGGCGAAGCGGGAGCTGGCGCCGAGGCAGAGGTCCTCCAGGCGGTGCTCCTCGAACGCGAGGGAGCGGCCGACGCCGCTGCCAAAGCACGTCCTGCGCGCCGCCGAGCTCGTGGAGCACGCGGGACCGTCGCAGACGAAGGCGCAGGTGCTCACCAAGCTCGCCGGGCTTCTCTCCACAACGGATCCGGCTAAAGCGGTTGGTCTCGCCGACGAGGCGTTGACGATGGCGGCAAAGCTCGGCCTGGACGATCTCCAGGCCCACGCGCTCACGACCATGGGCTTCGCGAAGACGGCGATCGGCGAAGAGGGCGGAACGGCGGACCTCGAGCGGGCGATCGATATCGGCGACGCGGTCGGCTCCCCGGAGGCCGTCCGCGCACGTTCCCTGCTCGCGGCGACGTTCGCCCACTCTGGCGACCTGCGGCGCAGCTCGAAGCTTCGCGCCGAGGCATGGAGCGACGCCGAGCGGTTCGGCAACCCGTTCGTGCTCCGTTTCCTCGAGAGCGAGGGCGTCTTCGACAGCTACTGGGCGGGCCGCTGGGACGAGGCGCTACGGTAGCCGACGACTTCATCGCCGAAGCCGAGCGGGGCGCGCGCCATTACGGCGAGATCCTCTGTCACGAGATTCGCGCCGAGATCCGCCTCGCCTCGGGCGATCGCCGCGGCGCCCTGGAGGACGCCGGGTGGAGCCTCGACAGCGCGCGCCTGACCGGGCATCCGCAGAGCCTCTACCCCGCCCTCGCGACCGAGGCGCGTGCTCTGCTGGACAGCGGCGACCCGGAGAACGCCGGCGGCTCGTCGACGAGCTGCTCGCGCTCTGGACGGACGCGCCCAAGCTTCCGGCCTCGTTCTGGCTCGCAGACCTCGTCGTCGTGCTCGAGGCGCTGGGCCGGGGCTCCGAGATCGAGACGTTTGTCGACGGCACCGGGACCCGACCCGTTGGCTCGATGCCGCGGTCGCCTTCGTCCGCGACCCGCGATCGGCGGCGCAGCTCTACGCCGAGATTGGGAGCCGTCCCGACGAGGCGTTCGCGCACCTCCGCGCCGGGGAGCGCGAGCAGGCGCAAGCCGAGCTCACTCAGGCGCTCGATTTCTACCGCAGCGTCGGCGCGACGGCCCTCGCGCATCGAGCCGAGGAAGCGCGCGCAACAGCTTCCGGCCCCGAGCGCCCCGCGAGCGCCTAGCTCGCCGCGTCCAGCCGATCCCTCTTCTCGGCGGGTCCAGGAGCAAGGAGACCTTGTCCGTCTCGAACGTCTCCTGCAACCGAAGGACCGTCCCGCCGTCGGCTTCGGGGTGGTGCGTAAGCACGTGGGCCCTGCGACCGTCCTTCCGAAAATGGAAGTACACCTCTTCGACCGAAGCGGCCGCGTCCGCGGCAGGAAGCATCTCGACGACCGTGGTCTTGAACTGCCTGCGGGTCGTTCCAGAGATCCTTCAACGGGTCCGGCGTTCCGTCGATGATCGTCCATCCGTGCGGCATCGCCACTGCTCCTTCCCTGGATGTGCCGCGATGATCCTACTTTGTAACGTGAGTTTCAAGCGCCGGTCTCCGCTTTCCGCGCCAGCACGGCCTATGCCCGCTTGGCTCAGGCAGTCAGATCCGAGGCGAGCTCGTCGAACACGGCGACGAACGTGTCGCAGTCCTCGGGCGTGTGCGCGACCGTCAGCGTCCACTCCTCCTCGCGGCCCGGCGTCATGTAGATCCCGCGGTTCATGTTGTAGAGCCACGCGAGATCGGTCAGCTCGACGTCCTGGTGGGCCTTGAAGGACTCGTAGTCGACGATCGGCTCGGGCGAGAACGTGACGCAGCCCTTCGCGCCGATCCCCGACGCCGTACCCGGGCAGCCCGTGCTTCTCGATCACGTCGGCGCAGCCCTGGAGCAGTCGCTCCTCGAGCAGCTCGAGGTGGTCGTACGCCTCGGGCGTCAGCACCTCGTGCAGGCTCGTCCGGGCGGCCGCCATCGCCAGCGGGTTCCCGTTGAACGTGCCGACCTGGTAGACGCCGCCGCTCTCGACAACCTCGAACGCCGCCTCGGTGCCGCCGATCGCCCCGGACGAGAGCCCGCCGCCGAGCGCCTTCGCGAGGGCGATCAGGTCGGGCGTGACCCCGAAGCGCTCGATGGCCCCGCCCGCCGCGACGCAGAGGCCCGTCTTGACCTCGTCGAAGATCAGCAGGACGCCGAGCCTCGTCGTCAGCTCGCGGACGGCCTCCAGGTAGCCGGGCTCGGGGAGCACGACCCCGAGGTTCATCATCGCCGGCTCCATGATCACGCAGGCCGGCGGGCGGCCCTCGTCGAACAGCCGCTCGATCCGCCGCTCCATCGCGCCCGCGTCGTTGAACGGCACCGGCACCGTCATGTCGGCCACGGCCTGCGGGATCCCGCCGCCGTACGGCAGCGACGCGTAGTTCTCGCGGTCGCCGATCTGGTCGTACGGGACGCCGATCGAGACCATCACGTAGTCGTGATGACCGTGGTACGAGCCGAAGATCTTCACGATCGTGTCCCGTCCGGTCTGGGCGCGGGCGATGCGGATCGCGTCCTGGGTCGCCTCGGAGCCGGAGTTGACGAAGCGCCAGCGCGGGATTCCGAAGCGGCGGGTGAGCTCCTCGGCGACGGCGATGCCGTCCTCGGTCGGCGCGGCGAAGTGCGTGCCGAGCTCCATGCGCTTCGCGACCGCACGGGTGATCGCCGGGTGCGCGTGACCCTGCGGCATCGAGCCGAAGCCGTTGTGGAAGTCGATCATCTCGGTGCCGTCGACGTCCCAGACGCGCGAGCCGGAGCCGCGCTCGAGGTAGATCGGCCACGGGTCGCGCTCCTGGTACGCGGACGCGACGCCTCCCGCCAGCGCCTTGCGCGCGCGCTCGTACATCGCCTTCGACGCGGGCGTGCGCTCGTCGAGGCGGCGCTGCTCGCGCTCGGTGAGCTCTGCGATCCTCGCCCGATCGATCGTGATGGCCGGCTGGGTGCTCACGCTCGTATTGTGTCCTGCGGCGCGGCAATCCGCCACGCGATGGAATGATGACGGCGATGGCGGCTCGCACCGGACGCGACCTGCGCCCCCTCTTCGAGCCCCGTTCCGTGGCCGTCGTCGGCGCCTCCAACGACCCCGCGAAATGGGGCATGTGGCTCGCCCGCGGCGCGCTGCGCGGAGAGCACAAGCGCTCGGTGTTCCTCGTCAACCGCTCCGGCGGCGAGGTGCTCGGGCGCGAGACCTACCGGTCGCTCGACGAGCTTCCCGAGGCCGCAGAGCTGGTCGTCCTCGCGATCCCCGCCTCGGCGTTCGAGGAGACCGTGGACGCCGCGCTCGCTGCCGGCACGCGCGCGATCGTCGCGATCGCGGCCGGCCTCGGCGAGACCTCCGACGAAGGCGCGGCGCGGGAGCGGGCGGTGGTCGAGCGGGTGCGCGAGGCCGGAGCGGTCCTGCTCGGGCCGAACTGCATGGGCGTCTACGACGCGGCGGCCGAGCTCGACCTCTCGTCCAGCGACTTCGTCCCAGGCTCGCTCGGGCTCGTCTCGCAGAGCGGGAACCTCGCGCTCGAGATCGCGCTGCTGGCCGGCGACTTCGGTCTCGGGATCTCGCGGTTCGTCTCGCTCGGGAACCAGGCCGACCTCGAGGCGGTCGAGGTCGTGGAAGCGCTCGCGGACGACGAGCAGACCCGCGTGATCGGCGCGTACCTCGAGGACTTCCGCGACGGGCGCGCATTCGCCCGGGCAGCCGCGGCGGCGGGCAAGCCGGTGCTCCTGCTCGCGGGCGGGACGAGCGCGCCCGGAGTGCGGGCCGCGAAGTCGCACACCGGCGCGCTGGTAAGCGAGGCGGTCGCGATCGAGGCGGCCTGCCGCGCGGCCGGGATCCTTCAGGTCTCGACGCCGCGCGAGCTCGCCGACCTCGCCCAGCTCGTGCTCGCGACCAGCCGCCCGCGCGGCCGCCGGGTCGCGATCGTCACCGACGGCGGCGGCTCCGCGGTCGTAGCCGCCGATCTCGCTACCGGAGCGGGGCTCGAGCTGCCGCAGCTCTCCCCCGCCCTCGCCGGAAGCCTCGCCGAGGTGCTGCCCGACACCGCGACCACGACGAACCCGGTCGACTTCGCGGGCGCGGGCGAGCAGGACCTGAGCTCGTACGAGCGCGTGCCGCGGCTGCTCCTGGAGTCGGGCGAGATCGACGCGCTCCTCCTGACCGGCTACCTCGGCGGCTACAGCGCGACCTCCGAGGAGCTTCGCGAGCCCGAGACGGAGGCAGCGCGTGGTCTCGCGCGCGCAGCCGCCGAGGCCGGACGGCCCGCGATCGTCCAGACCATGTACTGGCAGGAGTCGCCCGCGCAGGCCCTGCGCGAGGCCGGGGTGCCGGTCTACCGCGAGATCGGCGCGGCGATCGACTCCATCGGGAGGGTCGCAGCCCAGCGGGAGCCGTCGGGCGTCCCCGAGCTGCCTCCGGCGGCCGAGCCGTGGCCCGGCTCCGGATACCTGGAGTCGCGCGAGCTGCTCGCCCGGGGCGGGGTCGCCTTCCCCGAGGCGCGGCGGGTCGCGAACGCGGAGGAGGCCGTAGCGGCCGCGGCCGAGCTCGGCTACCCGGTCGTCCTCAAGGCGCTGGGCGTTCTGCACAAATCCGACTCGGGCGGGGTTGCGCTCGGGCTCGAGGACGACGAGGCGCTCGCGGCCGCGGTCGCCGGGATGACCGCCCCTGACGGCTACTCCGTCGAGCAGCAGGTGACGGCCGAGAGCTCGGTCGAGCTGATCGCCGGCTGCAGGCGCGACCCGCGCTTCGGCCCGATCCTGCTCGTCGGCCTCGGCGGAATCCTCGCGGAGGTGCTCCGCGACACCGCGGTCGCGCTCGCCCCTGCCGATCCGGGTCTCGTCGAGGAACTGCTGCTCGGCCTGCGAGGCGCGGCGCTCTTCACCGGTGCGCGCGGCAGGCCGGCGCTCGACGTCCGCTCGGCGGCCAAGGCGTGCGCGACGATCTCACGCGTCGCGGCCGAGCATCCTGAGCTGGACGAGCTCGAGGTGAACCCGCTGCTCGTCACGCGGTCGGGCGCGATCGGGCTCGACGCCCGGGTCGTTCAGTCCCAGCCGAGGTAGGGCGCAGCGCCGCGCTTGAAGAGCCCGCCGGCGAGGATCACGCGCTGGATCTCGCTCGTGCCCTCCCAGATCCGGTCGACCCGCAGCTCGCGGAAGTGGCGCGCGGCCGGGCTGTCGGTCATGTAACCGCGCCCGCCGAGGATCTGCACCGCGCGGTCGGCGATGCGGCCCGCAGTCTCGGACGCGAAAAGCTTCGCCATCGAGACCTTCCCATGGACGATCTTGCGGTCGGCCAGCGTGTCGAACGCGTGCGCGGCGTGGTAGGTGAGCAGTCGCGCCGCGTGCAGCTCCGTCAGCGAGTCGGCCAGCGGGAACGAGACGCCCTGGTAGTCGGCGATGCGCGAGCCGAACGCCTCACGCTCCTTCGCCCAGTCGCTCGCGAGGTCGAGGAGCCGCATGGACGCGCCGCAGCAGCGCGCGGCGATGAAGAGGCGCTCGACGAGAATCCACTCCTTCGCGCCGGCATCGCCGCTCACCGGAACGCGGTTTGCCTCGGGCACCCGGCAGTCGCGCAGGGCGATCTCCGGGTGGTGATCGAGGTACGGATCGTGCAGGAAGCCGGGCGTGCGGACGATCTCCAGGCCGGGCGCGTCCGGCTCGACGAGGAACAGCTGCTGCTCGCCCTCGGCGACCGCGGCCACGACGTAGACCCCGGCGTCGCCCTCGCTCGTGACGAACCACTTCTCGCCGTTCAGGACCCAGTCGTCGCCGTCACGGACGGCGCTCGCCTGCAGCCCCGAGAGGTCGGAGCCGGCGCCCGGCTCCGTGAGCGCCCAGGCCTCGCGGTACTCGCCGCGCACGATCGGCGCGACGAAGCGCTCGGCCTGCTCGGGAGTGACCAGCTCGAGCAGCTCGCGCGGACCGCGGTCGATGACCGCGAAGCCGAGGCCGTTGGTCGCCTTGCCCGATTCCTCCTCGATCGCGACCTGGCCGAGCATCGACAGGGCCTGGCCGCCGTGGTCCGGGGGCATGTTCAGCATCGTGAAGCCGGCCTCTCGCGCCTTGCCTCGAAGCGCGTCGACCTCGGCCTCGTCGATCGAGCCACGCTCCGCGATCCGCTCCTCGAGCGGGTAGACCTCCTCCTCGATAAAGCGCCCGACGCGCTCCTTGAGGTCGCGGATCTCGGGCGGCAGCTCGGGGACGATCACGGCGCGTGACCCTATGCGAAGACTCGCCGCGCCGCGAGAGTTCCCTCGAGGACCGCCTCCTCGAGCGAGCGCGGCGAGAGGCAGTCGCCCGCGCTCTCTGCCGGGATCCCGGGCGGCGGCTCGACGGTGACCGGAACGCGGCCGTGCGCGAGAACGACGGCGTCCGCCTCGACGGGGACCGTCAGCTCGGGGGCGAAGACATTTCGGAGCACCGGCCCGCGATGCCAGCTCGTGGTGGTGCAGGATCCGCACGCCCGCGCGGTAGAGCCGCTGCAGGTAGAGGTTTCGCCGGTACTGGTGGACGTGCTCGCCGACCGCGACCGGCGCGACGGCCAGCGTCACCTCCTTCCCGGCGGCGGCGAGGACCTCGGCCGCGTCGAGCCCGCCGGGGTCGCCGCCCCAGTCGGCAACGACGACTCGCTGACCGTCCGGCAGCGTGCCCGCGAGCACTTCCCAGGCGTCGAGGACCTGCACGCCCTCGAGCGCGAGCCGGTCGTCGCGGTAGGGGCAGGCGCCGGTTGCCAGCACGACGCCGTCTGCTTCGGGAAGGTCGTCGGCGCCGAGCCTGACCTCGACGCCCGCGGCCTCGAGCTGCCGCTCGGCGTTCGCGAGGAAGCGCCGCGAGACCTCGGCGCCTCCGGGCGTGGCCCCGGCCAGCGCGAGCTGTCCTCCGAGGCGATCCGAGCGCTCGAGGAGCACCACGTCGTGCCCGGCGCGCCCCGCCTCGGTCGCCGCGGCGATCCCGGCCGGGCCGCCGCCGACCACGACGAGCCTCTTCTTCTCCCGCGCCTCTTCCGGCGGGCCGAGGTGCCGCTCCCGGCCCGTGCGCGGGTTCACCGCGCACCGAAGCGGCGTGCCGGCGTGGTAGTGCGCGATGCACGCGTTGCAGCCGATGCAGCCGACGATCTCGTGCAGGCGCCCCTCGCGGGCCTTCGCCGGAAGCTCCGGATCGGTGATCAGCGCGCGCGTCATTCCGAGCGCCTCGGCCCCGCCCGCTGCGATCAGCCGGTCGGCGACCTCGGCGTCGATCATCCGCGAGGTCGCGATCCGCGGCGGCCCCAGCCCGAACGGCTCGGTCTTCGCGGCGATCGCGGCCTCCTCGACCGGGGGCGGCGGGACGATCCCGACCGAGCCGAGATACGTGGCCGAGTCGCCGAGCGCGAGCGAGAGGTAGTCGACGCCCTCCTGGACGAGCAGCTCCGCGATCCGCCCCGCCCGCGGCGAGTCCGCCGAGAGCCGCACGCCGAGGCCGAGGCCCGGCGCAGCGGCGCGCACCGCCCGGACGACTCCCGTCAGTAACAGGCTCCCGTCGGCCCACTCGTCCTCGCGCCGGTTCAGCTCCGGGTCGAGGAACTGCTCGATCAGGTACCGGTGTGCAGCCGAGAGCTCGACCCCGTCGAGACCGGCCTCGGCCGCGAGCTCGGCGCAGCGCGCGTACCCCGCTATCAGCTCCTCGATCTCCTCTGCGCTCAGCGCCCGGGGCTCGGCGCGGAAGCGCGGGCTCGGAACGGCCGAGGGCGCGATCGCAGGCGGTCGCGGAGGCGACGCGATCTGCTCGCGGCCGCCGTGCAGGAGCTGGACGAAGAGCCGTGTCCCGTGCGGCCAGACGGCGGCCGCCACGCGCTCGTAGCCGGCCACGATCTCCGGCAGGTACCCGCCGAGCGTGTGCGAGGTCAGCAGGCCCGAAGGGTGAACCGCGGTCGCCTCGAGCACGATCAGGCCCGCGCCGCCTCGCGCGCGAGCCTCGTGGTAGGCGACGAAGTCGTCGGTCGGCAGGTTGTCGTGGACGAGCGTCGTCTGGTGCGCCGTCGAGACGATCCGGTTCCGGATCTCGACCGGCCCCAGCGCGAGCGGGCTGAACAGATGCTCGAGCACTAGCCCGCGCGCTCGAATCCCCGGCGCTCGTCGTCGGAGAGCGGTCGCGAGCTCCCGGTCTCCTTGTCGCGCGCGACGAGCACGCACTCACCCTCGGCCGCGAGATCCTCGCCGGCGAGGATCTCCTCCTTCGTGGTCACGCTCGAGGTGCCGATCCGCTCCAGCCGGCAGCGCACGAGGACGCCGTCGTCCTCGAGCCGCAGCTCGCGCCGGAAGTCGATCGCGAGGCGCGCGATCACGAAATCCCAGGCGGCCTCGCCGTGCCCAAGCGCCTCGTCGAGCCATTCGTCACGGCACTCTTCGAGGTACGTCGCGTAGATCGCGTTGTTGACGTGCCCGAACGCGTCGACGTCGCGCCACCGGATCTCGACCCGCTTCTCGTGCACGGATCGCGATCCTATGCGGCCCGAGCCAACTTGACTCCCGGTTTCGTCGTCCGATTCAATCGAGCAGCGGCATGGGGCACCCCAAGGATCGATCCGGACTCACGCGGCAGCAGCTCCTGCGCGGGGCTGCGGGCGGCGCGCTTGCGCTGGGCACCGCCGGCTTCCTCTCGGCCTGCGAGAACACGACCGAGCCGATCGGCGCCTCCGCGGGCGGCCCGGCCGGTCCCGCGGCAAAGCTCGTCGTGCCGAAGCCGGTCGGCCCGGGCGGCCTGCCGCTCCCGCGGCCGGACAACGCGGTCACCTGGGCGATCACGGACGACAACCAGCCGATCAAGGATGGCCGGCCCGCCGAGCAGGGACCGCTCAACGTCTACAACTACGCCGACTACGTCGACCCCGCGATGGTCAAGCGCTTCGAGAAGCAGCACGGGGTCTCCGTCAAGTTCGCCACCTACAACTCCTCGGACGAGGCGGTCGCGAAGCTGGCCGCGGGGGCCGTCAGCTTCGACGTGATCATGGGCCTGGCCGGCACGAACATCTGCAACCTGATCGCGCAGAAGCTCATCCAGCCGCTCAACCATTCGTACCTCCCGAACCTGACCAAGAACATCTGGCCCGAGCTGCAGGACCCCTTCTACGACCGCGGCAGCCGCTACACGGTTCCCTACGTCGTCTGGATGGACGGCATCGGCTGGCGCAACGACAGGGTCAAGGAGGACATCGCCGCGATGGACGTCCCCTGGGACATCCTCTGGCAGTCGCACGCCTACTACGGCAAGGTCGGGGTGCTGGACGACAAGCGCGACGCGCTGAGCATGCCGATGCAGCGCGACGCGATGCACGGCGGTTTCCGGCCCGATCTCAACACCGAGGACCCGGCCGTGATCGCACGCGCGGGAGACGCCCTCTCGGAGCTCAGGGGGATCTGCAACGTCAAGGTCACGATCACCGACTACCAGACCCTGGCGGAGGGGCAGAAGGTTCTCCACCAGTCGTGGTCGGGCGACGTGCTGAACGCCGCGATCTACAACATGCCCCCGGGCGTCAAGCCGGACGTGCTCTCGTTCTGGGGGCCCGACCAGAACGGAGTCGTCCAGAACGACTTCTTCTGCATCGGGCGCTCGGCCAAGAACCCGGTGCTCGCCCACCGCTTCCTCGACTTCTTCCTCAACGAGCGGAACGCCTATGACAACTTCGTCAACTTCAACGGCTATCTGCCGCCGCAGAACAACCTCGACGCCGACGCGCTCATCAGGCGGAAGTTGATCCCGAAGACCCTCGAGACCGCGGTCGTCCGCCCCGACCAGTTCGCGGCCAACCAGGAGCTGCTCCAGCTCACCGTGGAGGGCGAGCGCTTCTGGGACGACGCCTGGTCGAAGTTCAAGGCCGGCTGAGATGGGGTCGCGCTGGACCTGGCGGCTCGTTGCCCTTCCGGGAGTCGCCTGGCTCGCGATCTTCTTCCTCGTCGCCTTCTACGCGATCGTCAGCGTCGCCTTCGGCAACCAGGACACGCTCTCGCAACCGGTCCCGTTCTGGAACCCGCTCGACTGGAACGTCGGCTACGTGCTCGAGGTGCTGCGGAACTACTGGCACGGCGAGCAGTACCTGACCGTCTCGATCCGGACGATCGAGTTCGTCGCGCTCTCGATCGGCTTCTGCCTGCTGGTCGGCTACCCCGTCGCCTACTACACGGCGCGCCACGCGGGCCGCTGGAAGGGGCTCGTCCTGCTCCTGCTGATCGTCCCGTTCTGGATCAACTACCTGATGCGGATGCTCGCCTGGATCAACCTGCTGGCGACAAACGGCTGGGGCACGCGGCTGCTGCACGACGTCGGAATCGAGCGGCTGTTCATGACGCTCGGGCTGCTCTCGGAGCGCGGCGGCTGGCTCGACGGCCAGCCCTCGGCCGTGATCATCGCGTTCGTCTACGGCTACGTCCCGTTCCTGATCCTGCCGCTCGTGGTCGCGCTCGACAGGATCGACCAGCGGCAGATCGACGCGGCGCGCGATCTCGGAGCGAGCCCGTTCAGCGCGTTCGTGCGCGTGACGCTGCCGCTCTCGAAGGTCGGCATCCTGGCCGGCTGTGTGCTCGTGGCGTTGCCGATGTTCGGCGACTACTACACGCCGGATCTCGTCTCGGCCTCGACCAAGACCAGCCTGATCGGCAACCAGATCGACCAGTTCACGCGGCAGGGATCCGCAGAAGGTGACGGGCGCGGTGCTGACGCTCCTGCTGTCGGTGTTCCTGCTCCTGCTGATGTTCTACTACCTCCGCACCACGCGACAGGCGACGGCGGTGGACGAAGGGTGATCGCCTGGCTTCGCAACCCCTGGGGCCAGCCGCGCTGGCTGAAGCTGATCACGATCGTGTACATCGTCTGGTCGATCGTCCCGGTTGCGATCGCGATCCTGTTCGCCTTCAACGCCGGCCGCTCGCGAACGACGTGGCAAGGGTTTTCGTTCCGCTGGTTCACGGGCTCGACGGGCAGCGTGTTCCACGATCCCGCCCTCCAGGGGGCGCTGAAGCACACGCTCGTCCTGGCCGTCATCTGCGTGGCCGTGGCGACGCCGCTCGGCGTTGCTCTCGCCCTGGGGCTCCAGCGCTGGCGAGGCCCGGGCGGCGGGACCGTCAACACGGTCATGCTGCTCCCGCTCGTGACCCCGGAGATCGTGATGGGCGTCGCGCTCCTGCTCCTCTTCCTCCGAGTCTTCCCGGAGATCGGGCTCGGGACGCCGGCCCAGGCGATCGGTCAGGTCACCTTTACGCTCTCCTACGTCGTGGTGATCGTCCGCGGGCGCCTGGTCTCGATCGGCCCCGAGTACGAGGAGGCAGCGGCCGATCTCGGAGCCCCGCCGCGCGACCAGCTCATGCGAGTCGTCATGCCGCTCCTCGTGCCGGCGATCGTCGCGAGCGCCGCGGTTGCCTTCGCGCTCTCGATCGACGACTTCGTCGTGACGCAGTACCTCTCCGGGGGCGCCGACACGACGACCGTCTCGATGCTCCTCTATGCGAGCGCGCGGGGCGCGCCGACGCCTGCGCTGAACGCGTTGGCAACGGTTGCGCTCCTGATCACGCTGGCGACCCTCGCGCTCGCCTTCCTCGTCTACCGGCGGTTCGCAGGCGGCGGAGAGGCCGCCGCCGTGGCCGCGCTCGACATCTGATGCAGGGGGAGGTCAGGCTCGAGGAGCTGACGAAGTCCTTCGGGGAGGTCGTCGCCGTGGACGGGATCGAGATCCACATGCCGCCCGGCGAGTTCTTCACGCTGCTCGGCCCCTCGGGCTGCGGGAAGACGACGACGCTGCGCATGATCGCCGGCTTCGAGCGGCCGACGAGCGGGCGGATCATGCTCGACGGCACCGACGTCGCCCAGGTGCCGCCGCACAAGCGCAACGTCAACACGGTCTTCCAGAGCTACGCGCTCTTCCCGCACCTCGACGTCGCCGACAACGTCGCCTTCGGGCTCAAGTACCAGAAGACGAAGAAGGAGGAGAGGCGCCAGAGGGTCAAGAGCATTCTGGAGCTCGTCAGGCTGAGCGGCTTCGAGCAGCGCAAGCCGGAGCAGCTCTCCGGCGGCCAGCAGCAGCGGGTCGCGCTCGCCCGCGCGCTCATCCTGGCGCCGCGCGTGCTCCTGCTCGACGAGCCGCTCGGCGCCCTCGACGCGCGGTTGCGCAAGGACCTCCAGGTCGAGCTGAAGGCGATCCAGCACGACATCGGGATCACGTTCGTGTTCGTCACGCACGATCAGGAGGAGGCGCTCACGATGAGCGACCGGATCGCGGTGATGAACCAGGGCCAGGTCGAGCAGGCGGGCTCGCCGCGAGAGATCTACGAGGGGCCCGAGACCGAGTTCGTGGCGGACTTCCTCGGCGTCTCCAACCTCCTCGAGGCCCAGGCGAGCGCCGACGGGAGCGGCTGCAGCCTGCGCATCGGGGAGCGGCTTTTCCGCGCCGAGCAGGGCGCAACGGGCTCGCGCGGCGACGTGAAGGTGATGATCCGCCCCGAGCGGATCGGCCTCGAGCCACACGAGACCCCTGGAGACAACCGGATGCCGGGGCTCGTCGAGCGCGCGGTCTTCCTCGGCGGCCTGCACGAGGTCCACATCCGCGTGCTGGGCGGCGAGCTGCTCAAGGCGACGGTCTCGAACGACGGCAAGCCGCTCGGCTTCGAGCTCGAGCGGGGAACTGCCGTCAGCCTCCACCTCCCGCCCGACGGGTTGCGCGTGCTCGCGCCCTCTCAGGCGCCGCCGAGCGCCGAGGACGCCGCCGAGCGGCCGGATCTCACCGCGCCCTCCATGTAGCCGGCGACCCACTGGTCGGAGCCGCAGACGTAGAAGGGCGGCGCGTGCGTGCCGTGCAGCGGCCCCACCCGCAGGACGTCTCCCGGCCACCACTGCGTCACGTAGCCGCGCGTGAAGGGGTCGGTCGCCCAGAGCCGGTGGTAGATCGCCGCGGTCTCGCGCGCGACCGGGCCGTACATCCGCTCGAGCTCGTCGCGGACGAGGTCGTCGCGGTCGGCCTCGGACACCGCGAGCAGCTGGCCGATCCGCTCGGGCGGCACGAGCGCCGAGAGGACGCCGTCGCGCTGCGGCCAGGTCGAAGCGAGGATGTGCTCGCCCTCGAGGAGGCCGTTCGCACCGCAGTCCTCCCAGACCGATCTCGTGTAGGCGGCGACCACCTTGGCGGCGAGCGCGTGCCGCTGACGGCGCAGCGACTCGACGCGGTCGGGGTCGACGCCCTCGATCTCGACCACGTGCGCGACGGTCACCGGCAGCGCCCAGACGACCGCCTCGGCGCTCAGCTCCTCGCCGGTTGCGAGCGTCACGCTGCAGCGCGGGCCCACGCTCACGCGAGTGACCTCCGCCTCGAGACGGACGCGGTCGCCGAGCTCCTCGGCCATCCGGTTCGCAACCTCGGCGCTCCCCTCGGTCACCTGCAGCGACTCCCACAGCTCGTAGGAGTAGAACGACCCGTCGCCGGCGACGGCCTGCTTGCGCAGGTCCGAGAGCAGCGAGATGCGCTCGATGGAGCCGCCCGCGAGCGCGAGCGCCTCGACCTCGAGCGCCCTGATCGTCGACGGCAGCGCACCGGCCGAGCGCAGCCACTGCCCGACGGAGACGCCGTCGAGCCGCGACGCTTCCGGATGCGACCAGGGATCGTCGGGATCGACGGTCGCGGCGAGCTCGGCCCACTCCCGCTCGACGCGCTTGTAGTCGGCGCTCTCCGCGGCGGTCGCGAAGGGAAACGCGTCGCCGCGCGAGATCCCCTCGTAGAGGTCCCAGGTGGTCGCCCCGGGAACCGCGGTATAGCTCGGCTGGAGCGTCAGCCCGAGCTCCTCCACGAGCTCGAGGTACGCGGTGTGCAGCGTGCCGACGACCTCGCCGCCGAGCTGCACGGGCCGGCCTCCGTCGAAGTCGACCTGCTCGACGCGCCCGCCGACGCGAGCCTGCGCTTCGAGCACGGTGACGTTGGCGCCGCCCCTCGCTAGGTCGCGCGCCGCGGAGAGCCCGGCCAGCCCGGCGCCGAGGACGAGGACGTCGCTCCCTGCCATGCGGCCCGATATCTTGACGGTCGATGAGCGCGACGGACATCACAACGAACGGCCTGCCGCCGATCCCACGGCCCATCGACGAGGGCTGGACGCTCCCAGCTGCGTGGTACTCGGAGCCCGCGGTGCTCGACCGCGAGCTCGAGCGAATCTTCACCTCGACCTGGCAGTACGCAGGCCCGGCCGAGCACGTCGCCGAGAACGGGAGCTACTTCGCCTCGATCGCCGGGAGCATCCCGATCGTCGTCACGCGCGCCGCCGACGGCGAGCTGCGCGGCTTCGTCAACGTCTGCCGCCACCGCGGCCACGTCGTCGCCGAAGGCGCAGGCTGTCGCAAGACGCTGCAGTGCCCGTACCACGCCTGGACCTACGAGCTGGACGGCACGCTGCGCCGCGCCCCCCGCTCCGAGCGCGAGCCGGGCTTCGACGCCTCCGAGCTCTCGCTGCTCCCGGTCGCGGTCGACACGTGGGGCCCGTTCGTCTTCGTCAACCCCGACGTCGACGCGCAGCCGCTCCTCGACGCGCTCGGCACGATGCCCGGGATCGTCGCGCGCAGCGGGCTGGACCTCGACGGCCTTCGCTTCCACTCGCACGTCCCGTGGGAGCAGGCCGTGAACTGGAAGGTCGCGCTGGAGAACTACCTGGAGTGCTACCACTGCCCGACCGCGCACCCCGGGTTCAGCAAGGTGATCGACGTCGACCCGGACTCCTACGGGCTCTCGGTCGAGGGCCTCGTCTCGAGCCAGGTCGGCCCGCTCCGCGAGCCGGCGCGCGAGGGCGACATGCTCCAGTCGCAGTACCACTTCGTGTGGCCGAACACGACGCTCAACATCTCACCCGGCGTGCAGAACATCTCGATCGAGCGCTGGGTCCCGCTCGGCCCGCGCTCGACCGTCGAGGCGACGGACTACTTCTTCGGCGCGGACGTTCCCAAGAATCGGATCGAGGAGTCTCTCGAGTTCGACAACCAGGTCGCGAGCGAGGACGTCGCGCTCGTCCAGGCAGTGCAGCGCGGCCTCGACTCGCGCGCAGTCACGCAGGGACACCTGATGCCAGAGAGCGAGCAGCTGGTCGCCGCCTTCCAGCGCCGCGTGCACGACAGCCTCGTCTGAGCACCCGCGCAAGACGCGATGGGCCGTGCGCCGACGGTCCTCGGTGCAGTTGCCAAACCTTTACCGAAGCCGAACAAAGCTTGGCCGGGCGTTGGCCGAGCGATGGGGCCGCCTCCGTCAGCGTGGGATGCGCAATCCACAACCACACGGAGGTCGAAGATGAAGCGTTCAGTCTCAGCTCTCTTCCTCGTCGCGTTCGCCGCGCTGGCGGTTGCGGTGCCGGTCGTCCTCGCAAAGGCCGACAGGCAAATCGCGCTCCGCCCGGTGAAGGCGTACCCTCACGCCAAGGGCACCGCCCAGTATCAGGCGCAGACGGGCCAGCGGGAGCTCCAGGTCGAGGTCGAGCACGTTCGCTCGCTACGAGGCAAGCGTGTGTTCTTCTACGTCAACGGCATGCAGATCGGCGCCGCCCGCGTGAGCGGTCTCGGGAAGGCCGAGCTCAGCCGCAACACCGAGCTCGGGCAGCGCGTCCCACGGGTCAGCTCCGGCACGAAGGTCACGGTCCGCACCAGTCGCGCCGCCCTCGTCTCGGGATCGTTCTAGGCGGCGGTGAGAGTGGCTGCTCTGCGAGAACTGGACACGAGGCGGGCAAGCGGCCTCGAGGTCACCCTGTTCTGGCTCAGCGGCACGGACAGGCTCACGATCTCAGTCCGGGACGCGAGCAACAGTGACGACTTCGAGCTCGACGTCGATCCGGCTCACGCGCTGGATGCATTCCGCCACCCCTACGCCTACGCGGCGGAGCGTTGCGTCCCACACGCACGGCCCGCCGCCGGCCCGCCGGCCGCCAACGATGGCTAGCGTCGAGGAGCTCGAGCAGGCGATCCGCACGCTGGTCGCAGAGCGCCAGGCGCTACGCGACGTCGGGGCGGGTCGGGAGGAGCTCGAGCAGAACCGCCTTCGGCTGATCAATCTCCAGTCGCGGTTGACGAATGAGTTGCTCGAGCGACATTTCGCCGCCGATCCAGCTACCGGCCGAGGCCAGAGGCGTGCGAGATGGCGCACCCTCCTCGCCGGCGCCGCTGCCCTCGCCGCCGGAGTCTCGCTTGCGTTCGCCACCGGCGTCGCCGGCGCAGGACGCGAGCCGATTGTCTCGCGGGCCACCGCACCGCCGCGGTTCGCACACGTGATGGTCGTCGTCCTCGAGAACAAGCAGGCGTCCGCAGTCGTGGGGAATCCGGCTGCCCGGGTCTTCAACAGGCTCACACGGCGGTACGCGCTGCTCGCGAACTACGACGCCGTCGCGCACCCGAGCCTGCCGAACTACCTCGCGCTCATCTCCGGGACGACGGGTGGGCTCCGCAGTGACTGTCTCGACTGCTACCTGGCCGCGCCGACGATCGCCCAGACGCTCGACGCGAGGGGCGCAACGTGGAAGACGTACGTCGAAGGCGTGCGCCGCAACGGTTTCGGCGACGTCGACCTGCGAGCCGTGAAAGCCCGGATTCCGTTCCTCTATTCGCGATACGTCCTCGGGCGCCACGCCGACATGAAGCGGATCGTGCCGCTGGCCAGGCTCGCACCGGACCTTCGGAGCGGCCGACTTCCGACCTTCTCGCTCGTCGTGCCGAGTCTCTGCCACGACATGCACAACTGCTCGATCCGGACGGGCGACCGCTGGCTCGGCTCCTTCGCCGGTCGCGTCCTGCCGGCGCTCGGCCCGCGCGACGTTGTCTTCGTTGTCTTCGATGAGAGCCACAAGCAAGACGTGCGCGGGGGCGGAGGACATGTCGCGGCGCTCGTCCTCGGCCCGCTCGTCCGGCGCGGCAGCGTCTCCCGTGCACCACTCAACCACTACGGGCTCCTGCACACGATCGAAGACGGCCTGGGCCTCCCACCTCTCGGGCAATCGGCCCACGCTCGCCAGATCGTCGGGATCTGGCGACGCTAGATGTCTGCGTAAGCCAGCGCCGCAAGGATCAGGGTTGTGCGATCGCCCCCGCTCACTCCGATCACCGTCACCGGCCTACGATCTCCGGCGAACCTGGCTCTCGTCCGGGACCGGCGATGTGGTCGCCAAGACAACCTCGTGTTCCGTTGCAGACACCGTCGAGCGCCTCTCCGAGCTGCTCGACGAGAAGGGGCTGAGGCGCTTCGCCGTGGCGACCAGCGCGCCGAGACGCGGGCGGTCGGGCTCGACCTGCGGGAGACTACGCTCGTGGGCTACGGCCTCGGCCCCCATCTGACCACGAACTCTTCGGGAATCGACACCTTGACCGACGCGCTCGTCACCCGTTAACCCGTGCCCGAGGGCCGCACCGACCAGCAGAGCGCCCCTAGCGGCTCGCCGTCCACGCCGCCGACGAGGCCACGCTTTCGCGTGGGGCGCATGTGGATTCTCTTCGCGCTCCTGCTCCTGGCCTTCAACTTCTACTTCGGCTCGCGCGCGACGCGGCCGCCGGCCCGCGTTCGCGTTCCGTACAGCCCTTTCTTCCTGAACCAGGTGCGGGCGGGCCACGTGGACGAGATCACGTCCAAGGGGACGGCGATCCAGGGGACGTTCACCCAGAAGGTGAAGTTCCAGGACTCGAAGCCGACGACCCGGTTCCGGACCGAGATTCCCGCATTCGCGAACAACAACGCGCTCTCGCGCCTGCTCGAGGAGAAGGGAGTGGTCGTCAACGCCCAGCCGCTCGACAAGGGGTTGCCCTGGTGGCAGAGCCTGCTGCTCGGCTTCGGGCCGACGATCCTCTTCATCGGCCTGCTTTTCCTACTGATGCGGCGCGCGGGCAACGTGCAGAACGTGCTCGGCTCGTTTGGCCGCTCGAGAGCCCGCCGCTACCAGCCGTCGGGCGACCGGGTCACGTTCGCGGACGTCGCCGGGATCGAGGAGGCGAAGGCCGAGCTGACCGAGGTCGTCGACTTCCTGCGCCACCCCGAGAAGTACCGCAAGCTCGGAGGCCGCATCCCGCACGGCGTCCTGCTCTCGGGAGCGCCCGGGACGGGCAAGACGCTGCTCGCGCGCGCCGTCGCGGGGGAGGCGGACGTTCCCTTCTTCTCGATCGCAGCCTCCGAGTTCGTCGAGGCGATCGTCGGCGTGGGCGCCTCGCGCGTCCGCGATCTCTTCCAGCAGGCGATGGAATCCGCGCCCGCGATCGTGTTCATCGACGAGCTCGACGCGATCGGGCGCTCGCGCACCTCGGGCGTGGCCGGGTTCAGCGGCGGCAACGACGAGCGCGAGCAGACGCTGAACCAGATCCTCACGGAGATGGACGGGTTCGACTCGTCGACGAGCGTGATCGTCATCGGCGCGACCAACCGGCCCGACGTGCTCGACCAGGCGCTCCTTCGCCCGGGGCGCTTCGACCGCAGGGTTGCCGTCCAGCCTCCGGACCGGGCCGGTCGCGAGGCGATCCTGAAGGTGCACACCCGCGGAGTGCCCCTCGCGCCGGACGTCGAGCTCGGGCGCATCGCAGCGACCACGCCCGGGATGGTGGGCGCGGATCTCGCGAACCTCGTCAACGAGGCCGCGCTGCTCGCCGCCCGCCGAAACCACGACCAGGTCGAGGAGTCCGACTTCACGGACGCGCTCGAGCGGATCGTCCTGGGCGCGGAGCGGCAGGTGATGCTGACCGCCGAGGACAAACGGCAGACCGCCTATCACGAAGGCGGCCACGCGATCGTCGGCATGCTCACCGAAGGCGCAGACCCGGTGCGGAAGGTGTCGATCATCCCGCGCGGGCTCGCGCTCGGCGTCACGTTCGCAGCCCCCGAGACCGACCGTTTCAACTACCGCGAGCCCGAGGTGCGGGCGAAGATCAGGGTCGCGCTCGGCGGCCGTGCGGCCGAGGAGGTCGTCTACGGCGAGACGAGCACGGGCGCCGAGTCGGACATCCAGCAGCTGACCGGGATCGCGCGCCAGATGGTCGGCCGGTGGGGCATGAGCCCGGCAATCGGGCCGATCGCCGTGCTCCCACGAGACGGGGCCGGCCCCCTGCTGCCCGGGGTCGCGGAGACGTCGCCGCACACGCAGGAGCTCGTCGACGCGGAGGTCCGCCGGATCGTCGACGACGCCTACCGGGAGGTGATCGAGCTCCTGACGCAGAACCGCGACAAGCTCGACGCGCTCGCGAACGCACTGCTCGAGCACGAGACTCTCGACGAGGAGGACGCGTACGCGGCCGCCGGGGTTCCGCGCGCCGCGGCGGCGAGCACGGACTCCTACTCGCAGGCCGCTCGCTCGCGCAGCGATGCTTAGCCTCACGATCGTCGGCCTGGGCGGCTCGATCGCGCGGGTCTCCCGCAGCCGCGCGGCGCTCCTCCGCGCGCTCGAGGGAGCCGAGGCCGCCGGTGCCGAGACCCGGATGCTCGACCTCCGCGAGCTCGACCTCCCGATGTACAACCCCGACGAGGCCGAGCCGACCGAGGCGGCGGCCGCGCTGATCGAGGCCTGCTACGCCGCCGACGGCGACCGCCGCGACCCGCTCGGCCGCCTCGGCGCACTCGGCCTGGCGGTGGAGCGCCTCGCCGTCGGTGAACCTCGTCGCCACGCGGACGACCTCGCGTCGGAGCGGGTAGCGGATCGCGTCAGCCGAGATCGGTTCGGGTGTCGGAGTTGTTCGTCTCGTTCGACTCCGCAACCGCGTTGCCGTCGTCCACGGTAACCGTGACCGTGCAATCGGGGTCGTAGCAGTTGTTGTCCGGGCCGAGCGGCTGACCCAGGGTCCGGGTCGCCGCCCCTGGGAAGCTCGAGATCGTGAAGGCCGCCTTCTGCCCGGGGTCGGCTTGTACAAGGACGTCGAACGGCGTCGTAATGCCGACAGGGCTCAGATTCGTGATCGTGAACGTGACCGTCATCGTGCAGGTTCCGGGACCACCCGGGCAGAGGACCTGAGCACGCTGGTTCGCGATCGAGACGGTCAGGTCGGGCTTCGTGATCAAGCGCTTGAGCGAGGGCAGGCAGAGCGTCTGCGGCGTCCTGGCCGTGAGCAGAGCCGTGCCGAACTGGTTGACGATCGTCACCCTGCGCGGACTGAACCGTTGAGTCGTCTTCAGCTGGTAGCAGGCGAGATGGTCGCGCTTGTTCCTGACCGGGGAGTTGTTCTTGCGGACCGGCGCGCACAGGCTCACCATCCGCACCACGGTCGGCTTCGACCTGCCGAACTGATCCACGAGGACGACGCTTCGAGGCCTCAGCCGCCGCAGCGGCTTGACGGAATAGCACTGGTAGTGGTCGAGCCCCGTCGCCGGTTGGGGTGCGGGGGCTGGAACAACGCTCTTCCCTGAAGGCACGCACAACTTGACGGGTTTCACGATGCGGACGGCGACCTTCTCGAACTGGTTGGTGATCGTCGCCGCCCTGGTCTGGAAGGCGGGCGTCCGGCGCTCGATCGGATAGCAGGCCAGGTGGGCGAGCGGATTGCGCACCGGCGTCCGGTTCTTGCGGACGGGCGCACACAGCTCCGTCTTCTGAGAGACAAGCGCCTTCGAGCGCCCGAACTGGTCGACCAGTGCCACCCGCCGGGGCCTGAAGTACCCGAACGGCTTGATCGAGTAACACTGAAAGTGGTCGAGCCGGAACGCGAGCCCCGGGCTCGCAGTCGCGGCCTGGCTGCCACCGCGTTCCGCAAATGCGTACCCGAGTAGAAGCGTTCCGGCAGCGATCAGGGCAAGCGTGAGCCTGACGAACCGCGAGCCGCAGACAGACTTGGTCGCTCGCGGGGCCACAACGGCCTCCTTGTGTCGATCGCTACCTGGAGACGATCGTCGCACAGGCGGCCGCGGAGTTCAACCGCTGCGCCTAGTCGCTGCGCGTGCGCAGGCTCTGGGCCGACGGGACGAAGTAGTACGCGCCGGTCAGCGGCTGCGTGTACCTCGTGAGTGCGTCCCGGCTGCCCCCGGCGAGGCCCGCCATGCTCTCGAGCATCGTCGCGAGCCTTCCCTGCTCCGCGCTGAAGCCGACGAACATCGTCCCGTGGTCGGCCACCGTGCCGTAGGGCATGTTGCGGCGGAAGATCTTGCCGAAGTCGTCCTGGTCGGTCCTCGCGACGTGCGAGTCGCCGGGCTTCGGGTCGAGCTCGACGCTCTCGTCCTTGGTGCGCCCGATCACGTCCTCCTGCTCGGCGACGGCCAGCGACTCCCAGGCGCGGACGTCGTGGCTCCATTTCTGGAGAAGCAGGACACTCCCGCCCGCGCCCGGACTGCCCTCTGGAATCACGGCGACCTCGGGCGCGTCGACCAGGTCGGGGTTCTCGCTGCCGTCGATGAAGCCCGTCAGGTCGCGGTCGTGCCGGTACGGCCAGCTCGAGGTCTCCTCGGCGACCGATGCGAACGGCTCGAGCTCTCCGATCGCCGCTCGGGCCGTGTCGAAGACGACGTCGTACTCGCTCCCCGAGAGCCAGAGCACCGCGTCGTGCTGGGTCGCGGGCATCGTGTACCCGTCCGGCCCCACGAGATCCGCGTTGAAGCTCTCGACCTCGAGAGCCGCGTCCTCGGGGACGAGGTCGCGCCAGAGCTCCGGCCTGAACCCGGAGACGAGGTTGACGCCGCCCATCGTCGTCTGCGGCTCACGCAGCGACGCGACCGCGCGGACGAGCTCTGCGGCCGCTCCCTGCTCGCGGACGTCGAGCTCGAGGTACGCGTGCGACGCAGTCCCGAGCGCGAAGATCCCGCTCTGCGGCGTGTTCATCCGGCTGTCGAGTACGTAGGGCCTCCGAGGATCGAAGTCCGGGCGGATATATCGCCGCGCCCGGCGGCCGTCAAGGCTTGTCGAGCCGGCCCTCGCGGCGACGCAGAATCCGAAGTGCCCGCAGCGTGTTCCAACGGCTGTCGCCACCCGGCTTCTCCATCTCGACCAACAGCGTTCCGGGAATGCGCTTCTGCAGCGGCCAGCGCCCGTTCGGCTTGCGCCGGTCGCGGAGCAGCTGGATCGCATCGTCGGCCCGCTCGTCGTCGACGGCCGGCGTGAGGCGGAAGTCGTTGTATCGCCTAGGTTTCCTGGTTCCCGTGGGTTTTTTGAGCCGACTTCTAGGCCGTGAGTCCCGCGCCAAAGCACCGCAAGCGCGGTTCTTGTCGGTGTGCACCTTGCACGCTGGCGGCCTTCTCGCCGTCGTCGGCGAAGGACCAAGGCAGGAGGGCCTTCGAGCCGTGGCGAACGTCACCACCGATTCGACTCCCTACCTCGAGGACCTGTGTGACTACGCTCTCGAGGTCGCGCAAGACGAGCCCGAGCGGAGGTGGTTCCGCGCCGTTCTCGTCCCGGAACCAGACAACCTGTACGACGCGAACGCGGTTGCGGTGTACGCGGAGGGCGGAGAACAGGTCGGCTACCTGTCGCGAGAGGACGCCATCGAATATCACGCGGTCTTCGAGTCGGTTGTCAAGCGAGGTTTCAGCGGAGGTGCTTGCCCGGCGATGCTGACTGGCGGCGGAGACAAGTACTACGGCGTCGTCCTTGCGCTGTCGAGCCCTGGTCACGTGATGGGTGACCTGCACGACAGACGAGCGCCCCGAGCGCGAGGGCTCGTAGCGCGCCGTAGGCAGCTCGTCAGCAAGTAGCCAGCGAACCCGCATGGTTAGGCGGTGTTTCTAGAAGAGCTGGTTCTCGCCCGCGAAGATTGCCGAGACCGAGTCGTCGGCGAAGATGTTCATGATCGTCTCCGCGAGCAAGCCCGACACCGGGAGGACTTCGATGTTCGCGGGCCGGTTGATCGGGTCGATCGGGACCGTGTCGGTCACCGTCACCTGGAGCTCGCTGGAGCCGATCTTCTCGAACGCGTTGCCGGGGAAGAGCCCGTGCGTCGCGCAGGCGTAGACCTCCGTCGCGCCGGCGTCGCGGAGCGCGGTCGCCCCGGCCAGCAGCGTGCCGCCGGTCACGATCATGTCGTCGCTCATGATCGCGACCTTGCCGCCGACGTGGCCGATCACCTCGGTCACCTCGGCGGTGTCGTGCTCCGGGCGAACCTTGTTCAGGATCGCGAGGTCGGCCTCGAGCATCTGGCCGAAGCGGCGGGCCATCTTGGCGCGGCCGGGGTCGGGTGAGACGGCGACGACGTCCTCGCCGCTGAAGCCCTTGTCGCGGTAGTGCTGCGCGAACAGCTGGAGCGCGGTCATGTGGTCGACGGGAACGGAGAAGAAGCCCTGGATCTGGCCCGCGTGGAGGTCCATCGTGACAACGCGGTCGACGCCTGCGACCTCGAGCGCGTCCGCGACGAGCTTGGCCGTGATCGGCTCCCGCGGAGCCGACTTCTTGTCCTGGCGCGAGTACGGGAACCACGGAACGACCGCCGTGATCCGCTTGGCCGAGGCGAGCTTGGCCGCCTGGATCATGATCAGCAGCTCGACCAGGTGGTCGTTCACGGGCTGGTTCCCGGACTGGACGATGAAGACGTCGCTGCCGCGGATCGACTCGTCGTAGCGGACGTACGTCTCGCCGTTCGAGAACGTCTTCAGGTCGACCTCGCCGAGCATGACCCCGAGCTTCTCGGCGATCCGCTCGGCCAGCTCGGCGTTCGAGCGCCCGGCGAAGAGCATCAGGCGCTTCTGCGGACCGCGCTCGATCCACGGCGTGCGCTCGGTCGTCGGCAGCGCAGGCGCCTCGACGGTCTCCAGCCCTGGGAGTGTCGCCTCAGTCATCTCGTTGTCGCTTCTCTCGGACGTAGCCTTCCTTCGTGACCTGGCGCTGACGCGCGATCGCGAGGGACTCCGGCGGAACATCTTCGGTGATGACCGACCCGGCCCCAATCCAAGCATCGTCGCCAATCTCGACCGGCGCAACAAACGCATTGTGGACGCCCGTTCTGACGTTACTGCCGATCTTGGTGCGGCCCTTCTCCATGCCCTCCTCGTGCGGGAAGTTGACGGTGATGTTCCCGGCCGCCACGTTCGTGTCGTCGCCGATCTCCGCGTCTCCCATATACGACAGGTGGGGCACCTTCGTGCGCTCGCCGATGCGTGAGTTCTTGATCTCCACGAATGTGCCCGCCTTCGCGCCGGCTCCCAGCACGGTTCCAGGGCGAAGGTAACAGAAGGGACCGACCAGCGCACCCGGGCCGATCTCCGCGTCGACGGCGACGGCGTGCGGGCCGACCGAGGCACCGCGCGCAACCCTCGTGGAGCCGCCCAGCATCGTGAACGGCTGGATCGTGGAGTCGGGCTCGAGCTCGACGTCCGGCTCGATCCAGGTGGTGGCCGGATCGACGATCGTCGCGCCCGCAAGCATGTGCTCGCGGTTGATGCGGTCGCGCAGGACGGCCGCCGCCCCGGCCAGCTCGACGCGCGTGTTGACACCCTCGACCTCTTGCGGGTCCGGCGCCATGTGCACGGCTACGCGCTCGCCCTCGCGGACCAGGTCGCGGACGGTGTCGGTCAGGTAGAGCTCGCCCTGGTCGTTGTTCGGCCGCAGGCGCTCGAGCGCGGGCCAGAGCTGCTTGGCAGCGAAGACATAGATCGAGGAGTTCACCTCGTGGAGCGCGAGCTCGGCCTCGCTCGCGTCGCGGGCCTCGACGATCGCCTCGAGTGCGCCGTCCGCATTGCGGACGATCCGGCCGTAGGCGCCCGGGTCGTCGAGCTCGAAGGAGAGGACGGTCGCCGCTGCTTCCTCGGAGCGGTGCGTCTCGAGGAGCCGGGCAAGGAGCTCGCTCGTGATCGTCGCGCAGTCGCCGGTGAGCACGAGCACGTCGCCCTGGAAGCCTTCGAGTTGCGCGTGGGCTGCGGCCGCGGCGTCGCCCGTCCCGCGCGGCTCGGGCTGGACAGCGACCTCGACGCCCTCGAAGACGTCCGCGTAGTCCGGCGAGGTGACGACGACGAGCGGGTCGGGCCCGAGCTCGCGCGCAGCCTCCACGACCCAGTCCACGAGCCGGCGGCCGAGCAGCGGGTGGAGATGCTTGGGCGTCTCCGAGTGCATGCGCGTGCCCAGCCCGGCGGCCAGGATCACGGCTGCGAGCGGCTTCTGGGTCACGGCCTCGGCAGAGATGGCTGGGGCGCCAGGATTCGAACCTGGGATCGCGGGACCAAAACCCGCTGCCTTACCCCTTGGCTACGCCCCACCACGATTTGATGATTATCCAAGAACGTGCGTAGGACGGCCGGACAGACACAGTCCGTCCGGCCTCTAGGTCGGCGTCGCAAGCGACGCCTCAGCACTTGGCTCTGTCGTGCTTCCACACCTGTTCAGCGCCGGTCGGTGAGCAGAAAACGGAGGACGAGGGGCGCGAAGCGAGATCAACGGCGGTCGCTGAGGAGGAAGAGGAGAGCGACGGCCGCGAAGATGACTGCCAGGAGCAGCGCCAGCCAGTCCAGGAGGAAGGCCATGATCACGACGACGACCGCGAGCGCCTGGGAGGCCGCGGCGATCCACGAGAGCTGGCGGCCGGTGTCGGACTGCGTCTCCCGGCCCCAGAAGATGTAGATCGCAAGACACGGGATCGCGATCGCGACAATCGTCCACTTCCCGAGTCCGGGGGCCAGCCAGACGACGACGCCCTCGACGACCGCGACCCAGAGCACGAGCCGCACGCGCCGCGCGCGGAGCCAGCGGCCCGACTTGCTCGTGCCGTGCTCGATCACCCCTGGCCGTGTCGGCTCCAGTGAGCTGCCGGTCGCCATGGATCAACCGTACCAAGCGGTCGTCGTCACCCAGGTCTGCCCGTGCTCCCGGAGCTCTTGAGCGGCGGCGGCCGCGTGTTCTTCCTCGTCGAAGAGGCCGTAGACGACCGGGCCTGCGCCGCTGACGTCGGCCCTGAACGCACCGAGGCTCAGAAGCTCGCCCGCGAGCGGGGACGACGCGAGGTCGTTGGACGGAAGCGCCGCGAGGTCCCGCGGCTCGGCCACGTGCGCCAGCGCGGTGCGGAGGCCCGCGCGCCGCTCCGCCCAGCCCTCTTCGCCGCGGCGCTCGTCGAAGGCGGCGTAGACGGCTCCGGTCGACGGCTTGGTCTCGCCGCGCGGGAGGACGAGCGCGGCCCAGTAGCCCTGCGGGAGCTCGAGGGCGGTGAGGTCGGTTCCGGCGCCCTCTCCGAGCTGCGGGCCGGGTGCGAGGAAGAAGGGAACGTCGACGCCCAGGTCGACGGCGAGCTCGTGCAGCTCGTCGTGCGGGAGCGGCTCTTCGAGGGTCTCGTTCGCGAGCCGAAGCACAGTCGCGGCGTCGGAGCTCCCGCCGCCGAGACCGGCGGCGACGGGGATCTCCTTGCGGATCGTCGCCTTCCAGCTCATTCGCGGGCTCGCCGCATCGGTGAGCGCTTCGAGGGCCGCCCGGACGAGCGTGTCCTCGGCGAAGCCCTCGATGCTGACCTCGGGCGCGGGCTCGATTGAGATCTCGTCCGCGAGCTCGAGACGTTGGAGGACGGTCGCGACCTCGTGCAGGCCGTCGTCCCGACGGGGACCCACGACGAGGGCGAGATTGAGCTTCGCGTTCGCGCGGGCCGTCGTCACGAGGCCAGGGCCTCGGTCAGGGCGACGAACTCCGGCGGCTCAAGCTCCTCGGCCCGGGAGCCGGGGTCGCGGCCGATGGTCTCGAGCGCCTCCTCGACCTGCTCGCGCGTGGCCGTCCCCGACAGCTCGACGGAGTTGGCGAGCCGCTTGCGCCGGTGCGCGAACGCGGCCGTCACGACCTCCTTCACGCGCGCGAGTTGGGTTGTGGCGTCCCGCCGCCGCCGGAACGCGACCAGCGCCGAGTCGACGTTCGGCCTCGGGCGGAAGACCGTGCGCGAGACCGGGTGGAAGCCGGTTCGCTCGGCGGCGAGCTGGACGAGCACCGAGACCGCGCCGTACTGCTTGGTCGAGGGTGCCGCAAAAAAGCGATCCGCGACCTCGCGCTGGACCATCACGCACCAGAGCCCCACGCTCGGCAGCCCGTCGAGGCTCTCGACGACGAGCGGCGTGGCGATGTTGTACGGCAGGTTGGCGACGAGCTTCGTCGGCGCCGGGCGGAGCTCGGCGAGATCGACCCGGAGCGCGTCGCCGTGCCGGAGCTCGATGTTGTCCCGCCCCCCGAATCTCTCGGCGAGGACGCACACGAGCGAGTAGTCGACCTCGATTGCATGGACATGGGACACGCGCTCGACGAGATAGCCGGTGAGGACGCCGAGGCCCGCGCCCACCTCCAGCACGACGTCCTCCGGCGCAAGCTCCGCCAGCCGGCCGATCACGCCGAGCAGGTTCTCGTCGACCAGGAAGTGCTGGCCGAGCTCCTTCTTCGGAGCGTCGGCGGGCCGGGTCATGCGAGGCCGAACGCGGCGGTGGCGTTCGCGTCGAGGCGCGCGGTGAGGGCCTCGGCGTCCTCATTGCGGGCAGTCGCGAGCACCGCGATCGTGTGGACGACATTCGCGGGCTCGTTCGGCCGGCCGCGCCGCGGTTGCGGGCTCAGATACGGGCTGTCGGTCTCGGCGAGCAGCCGGTCGGCGGGAACCTGGCGTGCGGCCTCGCGCAGCTCTTCGGCCTTCGGGTAGGTGACGTTCCCGGCGAAGGAGACGTAGTAGCCGCGCTCGAGCGCGACCGGCAGGAGCATCGGACTCGAGAAGCAGTGCAGGACAACGGTGCCACCGAAGCCTTCGAGCGCGGCCGCCGTCTCGTCCTCGGCCTCCCGCGTGTGGATGACCACCGGCTTCTCGAGCTCGGCGGCCAGGTCGAGCTGGCGCTCGAAGAGGTCACGCTGCCGGTCGCGCGGCGCGCAGTCGCGGTAGAAGTCGAGGCCGGTCTCGCCGACCGCGACGGCGCGCTCATCGGCGAGGAGCTCGCGAAGCTCGTCGAGGCGATCGGCGTCCTCGTCGCCTGCCTGGTGCGGGTGGACGCCGAGCGCGGCCCAGACTCCGGGCTCTCGGCCGGCGATCGCGAGCGTCTCCCGGCACGAGTCGATCCCGGACCCGATGGAGACGATCCGCTCGACCCCGGCGGCTCTCGCGCGGTCGACCAGGTCGTGCGGAGGATCGGCGCACGCGTCGAGATGCGCGTGCGTGTCGGTCACGTCCTAGGCGGCCGCGGTCGGGAGGTCCACGCGAGGGAAGAGCGGCTGCGCCGGCTCGATCCCCTCGGTCGCGCCCGCCTTGCCGTAGGCGACCTGGTCGAGCGCGAGGTCGACCGGCTGGCGGAGCGCCCCCAGGATGCGCGGGGCCGTCTCCGGCAGGTACGGCGAGAGCGCAACCGCGACGGCGCGGACGCCGTCCGCGAGGTCGTAGAGAACACCCGCAAGCTCGTCTGCCTTCGCCTCGTCCTTGGCGAGCTGCCAGGGCGCGGTCTGCTCGACGTGCCGGTTGAGCAGCCGAACGATCTCCCACGCGTCCTCGAGCGCGCCCGTGAGGTCATAGACGTCGAAGCGCTCGACGAGCTTCGACCGCAGGCCGTCCAGAGCGGACGCGAGCTCCTCGTTGCGCGGCCCCGGCGAGACTCGCCCGTCGACGTAGCGCGCGATCATCGCTGTCGTCCTCGATACGAGGTTGCCGAGGTCGTTCGCGAGCTCACGCTCGTAGCGCTCGTGCAGCGCTTCGACCGACGCGCTCCCGTCCTGGCCGAACGAGACCGATCGCAGCGCCCAGAACCGAACCGCATCGCTCCCGTAGACGTCGACGAGATCGAGCGGGTCGATCACGTTGCCGAGCGACTTCGAGATCTTGCGATCGTCCAGCAGCAGGTACCCGTGCACGAACAGCTGCTTCGGGACCTCGTAGCCGGCGGAGAGGAGCAGCGCCGGCCAGAACACGCAGTGGAAGCGCAGGATGTCCTTGCCGAGCAAATGCCGCACCTCCGGCCAGAAGCGGTCACGGAGATCCTCCCCGTCCCGCGCGTAGGTGAGCGCGCTCAGGTAGTTGATGAGGGCGTCTACCCAGACATAGGTGACCTGCCCTTCGTCCCAGGGGATCGGCACGCCCCACGGCTGCCCGGCGCGGCTGACGCTGAAGTCCCTGAGACCGCCCTCGATGAAGCTCCGCGCCTCGTTGTAGCGGAAGCGCGGCAGCACGAAGTCGGGGCGCGCGTCGTACAACTCGAGCAGGCGGTCCTGGTAGGCGGAGAGCCGGAAGAAGTAGTTGGTCTCCTCGATGTGCTCGGGCGGGATCCCGTGCTCGGGGCAGAGCCCGTCGACCAGCTCGGACTCGCTCTTGAACTCCTCGCAGCCCACGCAGTAGAGGCCGACGTAGACGTCCTGGTAGATGTCGCCGTTGTCGTAGATGCGCTGCAGGAACTCCTGGACGAAGCGCTTGTGGCCCTCGTCGGTCGTGCGGATGAAGAAGTCGTAGTCCGCATTGACGCGCCTAGGAAGCTCTCGCCAGGACTCGGCGATCTCGTCGACGTACGTCTTGACGTCGATGCCCTGCTCCTCGGCGACGCGATAGACCTTCGACGCATGCTCGTCCGTGCCGGTGAGGAAAAACGTCTCGTCGCCGCGCTGGCGGTGGTGCCGGACGAGCGTGTCCGCGGCCAGGGTCGTGTACGCGTGCCCAATGTGTGGCGTCGCGTTCACGTAGTAGATCGGCGTTGTCAGGTAGAAGCGCATCGGGGTCAATGATACGAGCCGACTCGCCGTCCGCCGGGATCCGGAACCGACGTCGGACGAGGACCAGCGGCACCGCAAGGACCACGATCGCCAGGAGACCGAGCGTAAGCAGGTCGTCCGGGAACCAGCCGTCCCGGCTTGCGCTCTGCAGCGTCGGGTGCAGCGTCTGCCTTAGGAGGTGCCGATGAATCCCGACGTCCGTGCCCAGCGTCGTGTCCGGCTTGGCGCGATTCGAGACGGTACCGGCCCGCTTCTGCGCCAGATGACGTGCCACCTCGCCGGCTGTGGTGCTCCGCGGGTGACGAATCATCGTCCTGTTGTGCACCGCCGGGTTCGCGGCCGCCTCAGCGAAGTGCTGCCCTCGTCGCGACGGAGCCGGAGGCGAGCCGCCAGTTCGCGGCGGAGCAAGCGGCGGTCGCCCACCTGCCGCAGGTACCGGCGCCGCAGCGCGCGTGACGGCAGGAGCAGGTTGTGGCGCCGAAGCCGACGGCTTCGCGACTACGTCGGCCGGAGGACCGGGGACCGGTGGCAAGCGCGTGGGCAGGAGCGAGAGCGGGTCGACGTAACCGTCCTCCTCGGGCGTCCGCCGGATGCCGAGATGGACGTAGGGAACCGAGAGCTCCGCAACCCCGCTCGGCCCGACAGCGCCGACCGCCTCACCCTCGGCGACGGTATCTCCGCGCCCAACCGAGTACGAGCCGAGATGCACGAGCGTGACGGAGTAGCCGTCTGCCGTCTCGATCGTCACGACCTTGCCCAGCCGCGGGACCGTCCCGGCGAAGGCGATGGGCCCCGACGCAGGCGCGACCACCATGGCCCCGGGGGGCGCTCCGATGTCGATCCCGCGATGCTGCCCGGCGGCATAGGGCGTGCTCTGGTCGAAGGAGAAGAGCGTCAGGACAGGCCCATCGACCGGCCAGCCCCACCCGAGCGCGGGCGCGGGAACGACCAGGGCAACTACGGCAACCAGGGCGACGGGTAGGCGCATCTCTTGTGTGACCTCCGTTGTCAGTCTTGCAAACCACGTCAAGGTAGCAAGGGCGCATCCCCGTTGTCAAATATGCTTACAGAGAGCTCTGGTAGAGGCGGTTCCGCGAGACTCCGGTGAGCCGCGAGACCACATCGGCCGCCTGGCGTCGCGAGACGTTCGCAGCGACCAGTTCCGCCACCGCCGCAGCCGCGGCGACCTCGTCGAACGCGGCAGGCTCGCCCGGCCCGAGCACCAGGGTTATCTCGCCTTTCGCCCCCGCCCTGAACCGCTCGGCGAGCTCCGCGACCGATCCGCGCGCGATCTCCTCGAACCGCTTCGTCAGCTCGCGGCAGACCGCGCCTGGCCGCTCCGGGATCACACGCGCGAGGACATCAAGCGACCGCCCGACCCGCTGCGGCGACTCGAACGCAACGGCCGCCCACGGCCAGCCGGACAGCTCCTCGGCGAGCTCGACGAGAGCCCGCTCGCCGCGCGGCAGGTAGCCGAGGAACTGGTACCGCTCGGCGACGAGCCCGGTCGCGACGAGCGCCGTCTCGACCGACGACGGCCCCGGAAGGACGGTGACCGGGACACCGGCGTCGAGCGCCGCGCCGACGAGCCGCGCGCCCGGGTCGGAGATACCCGGCAGCCCGGAGTCGCTCACCAGCGCGACGCGCTCCCCAGCCTCGAGTCGCGGGAGGAGCTCTCCCGTCCGCTGCGCTTCGTTGTGCTGGTGGTACGAGACGAGCCTCGCACGCACGCCATGCCGCTCGAGCAGCTTCCGCGTGTGGCGCGTGTCCTCGCACAGGACGACGTCCGCCTCCGCGAGCTCCCGCAGGACACGCAGGGTGACGTCCTCGAGGTTGCCGATCGGCGTCGCGCAGACCGCGAGCGGCACGCCTACTCCCCGTCGAGCGCCTCGAAGCCGATCATCGCGGCCCCGATCACGCCGGCGTCGACGCCGAGCTCCGCCTCGACGATCCTGACCGCGTCACGGCCCGGCTCGAGGCCCTCGCGCGCGACGACCTCCCGCGCCGGCTCGAGCAGGAGCTCGCCGGCCGCGCCGAAGCCGCCGCCCACGACGACGAGCTCGGGCTCGAAGACGTTCACGAACGTCGCGATGCCGGCGCCGAGCTTGCGCCCGATGCCTGCGAGCGCGCCCAGCGCCGTCGTGTCGCCGTCGCGCGCCCGCGAGACGAGGTCTTCCGCGTCCGATCCGTCCCCGAGGAGCTCCCGCGCGATCCGGTCGGCCACGGGCCCGCACGCGTACGACTCGAGGTGCCCGTGACCCCCGCACGGGCAGGGAGGCCCGTCGACGTCGATCACGATGTGGCCGAGCTCTGCAGCGCTCCCGGTTGAGCCCCGAAAGGGCCGCCCGTCGACGATCAGTCCGCCGCCGACGCCGGTCCCGAGCGTGAGCATCACGACGTTGCTCGCGCCGCGTGCGACACCCGCCTTCCACTCGCCGATCGCCGCCGCGTTCGCGTCGTTCTCGATCCCGACCGGAAGGCCGTGCCTCTCCCGCATCCGGTCGCGCAGGTCGACTCCTTCGAGCGGCAGGTTCACCGCGGAGATCGAGCGGCCGCGCCGCTGGTCGATCCGCGACGGGATTCCGATCCCGAGCGCTGCCACATCGGCTCCCGCGCGTAGCTCCTCGATCAGGCCGTCGAGCGAGGCGAGCAGCGCCTCCTGGGAGGAGCTCTCCGCCGACCGCTCGAGCCGCGCTTCGATCTCGCCCGCGCGCGTGACGACCGCGCCGAGCGTCTTCGTCCCGCCCACGTCGACGCCGATGACTCGCGCGCCAGCCCCTGTGCTCCCTTGATGCGCGGCCACCGTGGCTACCATACGCCGCCGAATGGCGTCGCCCGGCGGAGAGAAGCCGTATCGCCTCTACCGCGGGGGACGCGTCAAGGGCCGGGTGCCCACGGTCCCTCCCCGGAAGCCGCCTCTACGGGAGCCTCGCGCGGGAAGCGACGGTCGCGAGCGCCCCGGGAAGCCCAGCAAGCAGCGCGCTCCGAGGCGGATTCGCTGGGGGCGCCAGATCGGGATCGCGATCGGGCTCGTGATCCTCTTCTTCGTCTTCTGGGCCCTACTCGGCTACCTGACGTTTCGCGGCGGCGTCTCCGATGCGAACAAGCGGCTCCCGGCTACGGTCACGAGCGTCCTCGCGCCCGATAAGGGCTCGCTGCTGACGAACTCGACCACGATCCTGATGCTCGGCACCGACCACTCGCTCGCGGTCTCGCGCTCCGGCGACCGCCACTCCGACTCGATCACGCTCCTCCGGACCGACCCGGGCCACGGGCGCCTCTACTACCTCTCGATCCCCCGCGACCTCAGCGTCGAGATCCCCGGTTACGGGACGGCCAAGATCAACACCGCGTTCCAGGTGGGTGGCCCGAGGCTGGCGATCCGCACGATCGCCGGCTACACGACGATCCCCGTCAACCACGTCGTGGTCGTCAACTTCGCCGAGTTCCGCGACCTGATCGACAAGGTCGGTGGGATCGACGTCGTGGTGGCGCGGCCGATCCTGTCCAAGTTCGACTGTCCGTACGCCTCGCCCGTCCGCTGCTCGCGCTGGCCCGGCTGGCGCTTCGCGAAGGGCAAGCAGCATCTGGACGGCCGCCGCGCGCTGATCTACTCGCGCGTCCGCAAGAACGCGCTCAACCCGGCCGAGAGCGACATCACGCGCACCGAGCGGAACCAGCAGGTCCTCCAGGCGGTGATGAGCAAGCTCGCGAGCTACGAGACGTTCATGCGGATGCCGTTCATCGGCGGCGACCTGATGAAGCCGCTCTCGACCGACCTCTCCGCGAACCAGTTCGTCGCGCTCGGCTGGAACAAGTTCCGCGCCGACCGCACGATCCACTGCCGGCTCGGCGGGATCTCGACCGGCGGCGACATCACGCCGAGCGAGGACAACGCGAAGGTGATCCTGATGGTGCTCGGCCGCTCGGCGGTGCAGCCGCCCGCGCCGACCGGGGACACATATCCGCCGGGGTGCCTCTTTGGCAGTCCGGCGCCTGGCTAAGTCTCCGCAGTTTTCTCCTTCTTGTCCTTCTTCTCGTCCGTCTTCTTGGGCTCGGAGTCGGACGAGCTCGCGCCGTCCTTCGACTCCTCACGCTTGCGTCCGCCCGAGCCGCGCCCGTAGTCGGTCGAGTAGAAGCCCGATCCCTTGAAGTGCACCGCCACCGGGTAGAGCACGCGTTCGAGGGGCCCCTCGCCGCAGACCTCGCAGACCTTGGGCGGCGCCTCGTCCATGCGCTGGAAGAGCTCGAACAGGTGCCCGTTGGGACAGCGGTACTCGTAGATCGGCATTCGCTCTAAGAATAGTGGGGCGGGTTGCTATGACCCGCGCTCGCGCTCGATGGTCTCGCGATAGCACGGGGCGTCTTCGAACGCCGCGAGCCCCGGCGGTGTCTGGCGAGCGCGGTGGCGCTTGCGGCGGACCGCGGCGAGGACGGCCGACGCTCCCACAACGCCGCCGATGAGGAATGACCGCAGCCGTTCCGTCTTCGGCCTGCCGTCCATGCTGCGATTCTAGGCGCGGAACCATGATCTGCACGCTCGGCGACCTGCTCCTGGATGTGATCGTGCGCGCGCCGCAGCCGCTCGCGGCCGGCGCGGACACGCCCGTCGAGACGCGCGTCGTCTCTGGGGGCCAGGCCGCGAACGTGGCGGCCTGGATCGTGGCCCTCGGCGGGCAGGCCCGCTTCGTCGGGAAACAGGCCGACGACGAGACGGGCGAGCTGGCGCGGTCGCTGCTCGAGCGGCGGGGCGTCGAGCTTGCCGGGCCGCGCGGCGACGGGAGGACGGGCGTCGTCGTCTCGTTCGTCGGCGCGGACGGCGAGCGCTCGATGGCAACCGACCGCGGCGTCGCGCCGGAGCTGCGCGCGGAGGAGCTCGAGGCGGGCTGGTTCTCCGGCTGCGAGTGGCTCCACCTCTCCGGCTACAGCCTGCTGGCAGAGCCGATCGGGCACGCAGCGCTCGCGGCCGCCGGGCTGGCGCGGGCCGGTAACGCACGCCTGAGCGTGGATCTCTCGTCATGGAGCGCGATCCGCGCGTACGGGCCGGGTCGGTTTCGGGAGCGGCTGGAGGAGCTCGCGCCGGACGTCGCTTTCGCGAACGAGGCCGAGTGGGAGCTCGTCGGCGGCGCCTACGCCCTCGCGGAGACGGCGGTGGTGAAGCGCGGCTCCCGGGGCGTGGCAGTGCGTGCGGGCGGCGAGGTCGAGGAGCGCGAGCCGCCTCCTGGAGAGGTCGTGGACACGACCGGCGCGGGCGACGCGCTCGCGGCGGGGTTCATCGTCGGCGGGATCGACCTCGGCGTCGAGGCCGCTGCGCGCTGCGTCGCGCAGATGGGAGCCGTACCGTGAGCTCCGTGACGGATCTCATACGCATCGCGCCGGAAGTGCAACAAGCTCTCCACGACGGCGCCCCAGTCGTCGCGCTCGAGACTACCCTGATCGCCCACGGGTTCCCTCCCAGGGTGGGGGTGGAGGTGGGGCTCGCCGCGGAGGCGGCGGTCAGGGCCGAAGCGGCCGTGCCCGCGACGGTCGGGGTGCTCGAAGGGGCGGTCGTCGTCGGGCTCGACGGCCGGGAGCTCGAACGGTTCGGCGAGGCCGGCCCTGACGCGCTCAAGGCCGGGCCGCGGGACCTCGCCGCCTGCGCCGCGCAGGACTCGATCGGGGCGACCACCGTCGGCGGGACGCTCGCCGTCTGCCGGCTCTGCGGGATCCGCTTCATGGGCACGGGCGGGATCGGCGGCGTCCACAGAGGATTCGCGGAGCGTCCCGACATCTCGGCCGATCTGACCGAGCTTGCCCGCACGCAGACGCTCGTCGTCGGCTCCGGCGCCAAGTCGCTCCTCGACGTCCCCGCCACCGCCGAGGCGCTCGAGACGCTCGGCGTCCCCGTCCTCGGCTATCGGACCGACGAGCTGCCGCTCTTCTACTCGGCCACCGGCGGGCCGCCCGTCTCGGCGCGCGTCGAGTCCGCAGCGGAGGCGGCGCGGGTCGCGCGGGCGCACTGGGAGCTCGGCGGCTCGGGGCTCCTGCTCGCGAACCCGCCCGAGAACGGGATCGACGTGGAGCCGCTCATCGCCGAGGCGCTTGCAACCGCCGAGGCGCAAGGCGTGACGGGCAAGGCGGTGACGCCGTTCGTGCTCTCGTACCTACACGACAGCGAGCGGCGGCCGCACGCTCGAGGTGAACCGCGAGCTCGTGGTCGCGAATGCGCAACTCGCCGCCAAGACTGCGGCCGCGTTCGCCGCCTAGCTCACTCGAACGTGATCGAGCAGCCCTGGCCCGGCCTCAGGCGCACCCTCGCCTCGACCAGCTCCCCTGACGCCGCGTCGAACGTCCCGCTACAGCGGTCGGTCGGCGAATCGAGACTGCCGGCGCAGCTCGGGTCGCACGGCCGCTGGAAGCTGGCGAGCCGGTACAGCCCGGCTGGAGGCGGATTGGAGCGCGCGAACGGTCAACCCACGGAGCTGAGGAAATCGTCGATCGACAGCGCCGGAAGCGTCTGCAGCTTCGCGCTCCCGCGCGCGCCGAGCGCGACCGACACGCGGGCCATCGTCTCCGCGTCGGGCGCCTCGACCACGTTCACGAAGTCGAACGGCCCGAGCGTCGCCCACTGGTGGATCACCTTCGCGCCGAGCTCCTCCACGTCACGGTTGACCTCCCGGAGCCGGTCGGGGTTCGCCTTCAGCGTCTGGACGCCCTGGGCGGTCAGGTTGGAGAGCATGATGTACGTCGGCATCGTTCCTCCCTTTCGCGACTCTCGCCGCCTGGTCGAAATAGAGCAGAGCGGCGCCGAGGAACAGTATGGGCGAGATCACGAGCAGCGACATGAAGGCCGCCGCGTCGCGCAGGATCTCGCCGCCACCGAGCAACAGGAAGAACAGCACCGTCGAGGTCAGGAACGCGACGATCACGAGCGTCGCCAGCGAGCCGATGGCATGCACCGGATCCGCGAGGCCGAGCTCCAAGCCTCGGCGGAGCGAATCGCGGAAGCCCCTACGCTCGATGAGCGCGGCCGGGACCGCGAGCCCGACGACCCCGAGCCAGATGATCGCCGGGAGGATGAAGAGGCTCAGCAGGATCGGGGCGGGCAAGACGACGACGCAACCCGACCGCGAAGCCCATCAAGATCACCCGTCGCTCCACCGGCTCACCGACTGCGATCGTCACCGCGCGCACGTACGACGCGGTCATGAGGAGCACCCACACGGTGAGGGCGAACGCAAGCGCCCACCAGCCCGGGATCGCCGCCAGGCCCACCGCGGCCGCGGCCGGGCCGAGCCCGAGCGCGAGCGAGGCCCAGAAGCGCCGCCGGTAGAGGTTGATGGTCTCGGCGACGAGCTGGCCGACCGTCCGCGTCTCCGGCGGAAGCGGAGGCGGCAGCGACTCTCTGGGTTTGCCTTGCCTAGCCAACGGACGCCGTGGGGAATCGGCCTAGGCCGCGCGACGGAATGGCAGGAACCGGCGAAGGAGTCGGCGGCGGCGGTCGCGACGCTCGTCCTCCTCCCGCCAACGCGTCTGCAACCGCTCGTAGAGCGCCTCGAACTCCCGACGGTTGCGATCCCACTGCGCCCGCTGGGCGCGCCGTTCCTCAGGACTCATCTTCCCGGCCATCGCCGTCCTCGTCCTCTCCAAGCAGGCGATCGAGCTTCGCGTTCATGTCCATCAGCATCCGAATGATGCCATCGACGGTCTCGCGGTCGAGCGCCGGATCCGAGCGTCGCCACACGCTCGAATCGTGCTGGCGACCACTGCCCGGCCGCAAGTTGACCGAAATGGCCTAGGCCGCGGCGGGCTCGAGAGCGGCGGCCTTCTTGAACGCGAGCTCGCCGTCGCGGGCGTCGACGTGGACGACGTCCCCCTCCGCGAACTCGCCTTCCAGGAGCCGCAGCGCGAGCGGGTTCTCGAGCATGCGCTGGATCGCGCGCTTGAGCGGGCGGGCGCCGTAGGTCGGGTCCCACCCGGCCTCCGCGAGGGCTTCGCGGGCCGCGTCGGTCAGCTCGAGACGCAGGCCGCGCTCGGCGAGCCTCTCCTCGACGCGCCGGAGCTGCAGCTCGACGATCTCGCCGATCTGCTCCTTCGTCAGCGGCTCGAACTCGACGATCTCGTCGATGCGGTTCAGGAACTCGGGCCGGAAGATCTCCCGCATCGCCTCGGCCGAGCGGACGTTCGAGGTCATGATCAGGACGGTGTTGCGGAAGTCGACCGTGCGGCCCTGGCCGTCAGTCAGGCGCCCGTCGTCGAGGATCTGCAGCAGCACGTTGAAGACGTCGGGGTGCGCCTTCTCGATCTCGTCGAGCAGCACGACCGAGTAGGGCCGCCGCCGGACCGCCTCGGTCAGCTGACCGCCCTCGTCGTAGCCGACGTAGCCGGGCGGCGCGCCGACGAGCCGCGAGACGGTGTGCTTCTCCATGTACTCGCTCATGTCGAGCCGGACGAGCGCGCGCTCGTCGTCGAACATGAACTCGGCGAGCGCCCGGGCGACCTCGGTCTTCCCGACGCCGGTCGGGCCGAGGAAGACGAACGAGCCGATCGGCCGGTTCGGGTCCTGCAGCCCCGAGCGCGCGCGGCGCAAGCGCGTTCGCGACCGCCTCGACCGCCTCGTCCTGGCCGACGACGCGCTCGTGCAGGCGCTCCTCCATGTGGATCAGCTTCTGGGTCTCGCCCTCGAGCAGCCGGTCGACGGGGATGCCGGTCCAGCGCGCGACGACCTCGGCGACGTCGTCCTCGTCGACCTCCTCCTTGACCATCGGCTCGAAGCCGTCCTCCTGCTCGCCCTCCTCGAGCTCCTGCTCGAGCGCGGGCAGCTCCCCGTAGCGGATCTCGGCGACGCGCTGGAGATCGCCGGCGCGCTCGGCGCGCTCGGCCTCCTGGCGCAGCTCGTCGATCCGGCGGGTGATCTCCTTGACCCGCTCGAGCTGCTCCTTCTCCTTCGCCCAGCGCGCGGCCAGCTCGTTGCGCCGCTCCTGCGCCTCGGCGAGCTCGCGCTCGAGCGGCTCGCGCACCTCCTTGGACTCCTTGGCCATCGCGGCGAGCTCGATCTCGAGCTGGCGGACGCGGCGGTCGGCCTCGTCGAGCTCGAGCGGCGAGGAGTCGATCTCCATGCGCAGCCGCGAACCCGATTCGTCGACCAGGTCGATCGCCTTGTCGGGGAGGAAGCGGTCGGCGATGTAGCGATCCGAGAGCACGGCTGCCGCCACGAGTGCGGCGTCGCGGATGCGGACGCCGTGGTGCGCCTCGTAGCGCTCCTTCAATCCGCGCAGGATCGCGATCGTGTCCGCGACGGACGGCTCGCCGACGAAGACCGGCTGGAACCGGCGCTCCAGGGCCGCGTCCTTCTCGATGTGCTTGCGGTACTCGTCGAGCGTCGTCGCGCCGATCGCGCGCAGCTCGCCGCGCGCGAGCATCGGCTTGAGCATGTTCGCCGCGTCCACGGCGCCCTCGGCCGCACCCGCGCCGACGATCGTGTGCAGCTCGTCGATGAAGAGGATCAGCTCGCCGGCCGCGTTCTGCACCTCCGTGAGGACGGCCTTGAGCCGCTCCTCGAACTCGCCGCGGTACTTCGAGCCGGCGAGCATGGCGCCGATGTCGAGCGCCCAGACGCGCTTGCCCTTCAGCCCCTCGGGGACGTCGCCGGCGACGATCCGCTGGGCGAGGCCCTCGACGATCGCCGTCTTCCCGACTCCGGGGTCACCGATCAGCACGGGGTTGTTCTTCGTCCGGCGCGAGAGCACCTGGATCACGCGGCGGATCTCCTCGTCGCGGCCGATGACCGGGTCGAGCTTCCCTTCCTCGGCGAGCTCGGTCAGGTCGCGGCCGAACTTCTCGAGCGCCTGGTAGGTGCCCTCCGGGTCCTGGGAGGTGACGCGCTGGCCGCCGCGGACCTTGGCGATCTTCTCCTCGAGCTCGTCGCGCGGGACGACGTCGAGCGCGAGCAGCAGGTGCTCGGTCGAGACGTACTCGTCCTCCAGGCGGCGCGCCTCGTCGAAGGCTTTGTCGAGGATGCGCGCGACGGCCGCGCTCACCTGCGGCTGCTGCTGCGCGCCCTCGGTCGACGGCTTCGTGCGCAGCGCCGCCTCGGCCTGCGCGCGCAGCCCGGCCGGGTCCGGGACGAGCTGCTGCGGCAGCTCCTGGTCGAGCAGCGCGAGCAGCAGGTGCTCCGGGTAGAGCTCGGGGTTGCCCATGCGGCGCGCGAGCTCCTGGGCGGCGGCGACCGCTTCCTGCGATTTCAGTGTCAGCTTGTTGAAGTCCATCACGCGTCTCCTCGGGACGTGCCCGGGGTCAGACCCCGGACGTGGCCGGTTCGGATAGGCGGCCGCTTGCTTGCCTGGATTGTCGGGTCGCCTGGCAGGGCAGTCATGGCCCAGAAGGGCGCGAGAGGGGTCAGACCCCGGACGTGGCTCGAGGGAACCGCTCTCATCGGGCCCTCGTCGGCATCGGCCTCGGTGGTTCGTACGGAACAAGGTCGCGGCGGTAGTGCCGGTGCACCTGCGCGACCGTCTCGCGCATCTCGCGCTCGAGCCGCTCCATCCGCTCCTGCATCCGCTGAAGCTGCTCCTCGAGGTCGAGCACGGTCTGAACGCCGGCGAGATTGAGCCCGAGCTCGCCCGTCAGCCGCTGGATCAGCCGCAGCCGCTCGAGGTCGGCCTCCGAGTAGAGCCGCGTGTTCCCAGCGGTGCGCTTGGGTCGCACGAGCCCCTTCTGCTCGTACATCCGCAGCGTCTGCGGGTGCATGCCGACGATCTCGGCAGCGACGGAGATCATGTAGCGCGGCCGCTCGTCCATCAGCGTCGCCCCTTCGCGGCGTGGACCGCGCCCGAGACGAGCACGAGCAGACCGGCGACGACGAGCGCCACGGCCACCAGGAAGAGCCCGTTCAGCCAGAACGGCCGGGCCTGCTCGTCGAAGTAGTTCACCTGGACGAGGCCGGCCACGACGTAGAGGCCGAGCCCCGTCAGGAACGAGACGATCGCGAGCGAGAGCGGCCGCCTCATTCGGCGAGCCCCTCCCGCGGGTTCTCGCGCGACGCCTTCTGCAGCGCCTCGACCGCCTCGCGCTCGGCCTTGCTCAGCTTCTTCGGCACCGTCAGCTTCACGCGCGCGAGAAGGTCGCCGCGGCCGGAGCCCTTGAGCTTCGGCGCGCCCTTGCCCTTCACGCGCAGCAGCGTGCCGTCGGTCGTGCCCTGCTTGACCTTCACGGTCACAGGCCCGTCAGGCGTCGGAACCTTGACGGTCGCGCCGAGCGCGGCTTCGGGATAGGTGACGGGCACGTCGACGATCAGGTCGTCGCCGCGCCTGGTGTACAGCTTCGAGGGCGCGACGCGGGTGACGACGAACAGGTCGCCCGCCTCGGCGCCGCCGTAGCCGGCCTCGCCCTTTCCGCGCAGGCGGATCTTGGAGCCGTCCTTGACGCCGGCCGGGATCTTGACCTTGTAGCGCTTGGTGCGCCGCTCGCGGCCCGAGGCGTGGCAGCGCGGGCACGGGTCCTCGATCACGGTGCCGTTCCCTCGGCAGCGCGGACACGGCTGCGAGAGCGCGAACAGGCCCTGGCTCTCGGCCTTGATCCCGCGCCCGTGGCACTCGGGGCACAGGGTCGGCGCGGTGCCCGGCTTCGCGCCTGAGCCGCCGCACTCGCGGCAGGCGGTCTCGAGCTCGACCGGGATCGTCGTCTCGACTCCCTGCAGCGAATCCTCGAACGAGAGCCGCACCTCGACCTCGATGTCGCGGCCACGCTGGCCGCGCTGCTGCTGCTGGCGCCCGCGGGCGCCGAAGAGCCCGCCGAAGATGTCGCCGAGGTCGCCGAGGTCGCCGAGGTCGAAGCCCTCGGTGAAGTTGTAGCCGCCCGGCCCGGGCCGACCGTTCTCCGCGCCGAAGCGGTCGTACTGCTTGCGCTTCTCGGGGTCGGAGAGCACGTCGTAGGCGTGCTGCACCTCCTTGAAGCGCTCCTCGGCGTCGCTGTCGCCCGGGTTCGCGTCGGGGTGGTGCTGCCGGGCGAGCTTGCGGTACGCCTTCTTGATCTCGTCCTGGCTCGCACCCTTCGAGACGCCGAGCGTCCCGTAGAGATCCTTAACGGACGCCATCGTCCTCCTGCGGGACCGGAGCGGCCGCGACGACCACGCGCGCGGGGCGCACGACGCGGTCGCCGAGCTTGTAGCCCTTCTGGACGACCTCGATCACGGAGCCCTCCTCCGCCTCCGAGGGCTGCGAGAGCAGCGCCTCGTGCACGTGCGGGTCGAAGCGCCCGTTGGTCTCGATCTCCGCGAGCCCTTCGCGCGCCAGCGCCTCGGCGAGCTCGCGGTGCACGAGGCGAACGCCGTCCTCGAGCTTGGCCTCCTCATGCTCCTCGGCCGCCGCCAGAGCCCGCTCGAGGTCGTCGAGCACCGGCAGCAGCTCCTTCACGAGCCGCTCGTGGGCGCGCGCGACCAGGCTCTCCTGGTCACGCGCGGCCCGCTTGCGGTAGTTCTCGAAGTCGGCCGCGACGCGCTTGAGGTCGTTCAGGTACTCGTCCCGCTCGGCCTCGAGCGCGGCCAGCCGCTCCTCGAGCTCTGCCTTCGTCGTCGGCGCCGTCACGAGGTCTTGGCCTCCTCGTCGACCACCTCGGCATCCTCGATGACCTCATCGTCGGAGTCGCCGGCCTCGCCGTTGCCGGTCGAGGCCTGCTGGGCCTGCGCAGCCTGTGCGTAGACCGCCTCGGCGAGCTTCTGCGAGGCCTCCTGGAGCGCGTCCGTCTTGGCGCGGATCTCGCCCAGGTCGTCGGTCTCGAGCGCCTGCTTGAGCTCCATTACGCGGCCCTCGATCGTCGAGCGCTCGGCCTCGTCGAGCTTGTCGCCGTGCTCCTTCAGGCTCTTGTCGGTCGCGTAGGCGAGCGACTCGGCCTGGTTCTTCGCGTCGGCGAGCTCCCGCAGCCGGTGGGCGTCCTCTGCGTGGCCCTCGGCGTCCTTGATCATCTGCTCGACCTCGTCCGGCTTCAGGCCCGAGCCGCCCTCGATCTTGATCTGCTGCTCGTTCCCGGTGCCGAGGTCCTTGGCCGAGACGTTGATGATCCCGTTCGCGTCGATGTCGAACGTGACCTCGACCTGCGGCATGCCCCGGGGCGCCGGCGGGATGCCGACGAGCTGGAACTTGCCGAGCGTCTTGTTGTAGAGCGCCATCTCCGACTCGCCCTGGAGGACGTGCACCTCCACCGAGGGCTGGTTGTCCTCGGCCGTCGTGAAGACCTCCGACTTCTTGGTCGGGATGGTCGTGTTGCGCTCGATCAGCCTCGTGAAGACGCCACCCTTGGTCTCGATCCCGAGCGACAGGGGCGTGACGTCGAGGAGCAGGATGTCCTTGACCTCGCCCTTGAGGACGCCCGCCTGGATGGCCGCGCCGACGGCGACGACCTCGTCCGGGTTGACGCCCTTGTGCGGGTCCTTGCCGATCAGCTCCTTGACCTTGTCCACGACGGCCGGCATGCGGGTCATGCCGCCGACGAGGACGACGTGGTCGATCTTGGACGCGTCGAGGCCGGCGTCGGCCAGGCACTTCTTGGTCGGCTCGACCGTGCGCTCGAGCAGCTCGGAGCTCAGCTCGTTCAGCTTCGCCCGCGTGAGCTGCAGGTCGAGGTGCTTCGGGCCCTCGGGAGTGGCGGTGACGAACGGCAGGTTGATCTGCGTCGTCATCGTCGACGAGAGCTCGATCTTCGCCTTCTCGGCCGCCTCGTAGAGACGCTGAAGGGCCATCTTGTCCTCGGAGAGGTCGATGCCCTGGTCGCGCTTGAACTCGGCCACCATCCAGTCGACGATCGCCTTGTCGAAGTTGTCGCCGCCGAGGTGGTTGTCGCCGTTCGTCGACTTCACCTCGAAGACGCCATCCCCGAGCTCGAGGATCGAGACGTCGAACGTCCCGCCGCCGAGGTCGAACACGAGGATCGTGTGGTCGGAGGTCTCCTTGTCGAGGCCGTACGCGAGCGCGGCGGCAGTGGGCTCGTTGATGATCCGCAGGACGTTGAGACCGGCGATCTTGCCGGCGTCCTTGGTCGCCTCGCGCTGCGCGTTGTTGAAGTAGGCCGGGACGGTGACCACCGCTTCGGTGACCGCCTCGCCGAGGTAGGCCTCCGCGTCGGCCTTCAGCTTCTGCAGGATCATCGCGCTGATCTCCGGCGGCGCGTACTCCTTGTCGCCGGCCTTGACGCGGACGTCGCCGTTCGGCGCCCTGCACGACCTCGTAGGGGACGATCTTCATCTCCTCCGAGACCTCGTCGAACTTGCGGCCCATGAACCGCTTGATCGAGAAGATCGTGTTCTGCGGGTTCGTCACCTGCTGGCGCTTCGCGGGCGCCCCGACGAGCCGCTGGCCGTCGCTCGCGAACGCGACGACGGACGGGGTCGTCCTCCCGCCCTCGGCGTTCGGGATCACGGCAGGCTCGCCGCCCTCGATCACGGCCACGCACGAGTTGGTCGTGCCGAGGTCGATTCCAATAGTCTTGGCCATCTCTGGGTCTTCCTCCAATCGTATGGTGAGAAAATCTAAGTCGGATGATATCAACTCACTCGTAGGGCTCGCAACCTGCAACGAGGTGCCCGGGCTCGACGAGGACGGACCGGCGCTGCTGGCGGCTTTGAGCACGCGCGGCGTCGAAGGGATCCCGGCCGTCTGGGACTCGCCGGAGGTCGAGTGGGCGCGCTTCGACCTCGTGGTCGTCCGCTCGACCTGGGACTACGCGGAGCGGCGCTCGGAGTTCCTCGACTGGGCCGCCCGGCTGCCCCGGGTCCTCAACCCGCTGCCCGTTCTGCGCTGGAGCACGGACAAGCGCTACCTCGCCGAGCTCGACGCCGCGGGCGTGCCGATCGTGCCGACGCGGTTCCTCGAGCCGGGCGAGGCGTTCGAGCCGCCGGACGGACGCTTCGTCGTCAAGCCGGTCTTCTCGGCCGGGGGACGCGCCTCGGCGCGCTACGAGCCCGAGGGGGCGCACGCCGCGGCCGCCCACGTGGAGACGCTTCACGGCGAGGGACGGGCGGCGATGGTCCAGCCGTACGTCGACGGCGTCGAGAGGGCCGGCGAGATCGCGCTGATCTTCCTCGGCGGGACGTACTCGCACGCCGTCCGCAAGCGGGTCTCGCTGCGCGACGGCGAGGCGAGCTCGCCCGAGCTGTACCTCGAGGAGGAGGTCGCCGCCGCGGAGCCCGCGGCCGCGGATCTCCGAGTCGCCGAGGCGGCGATCGCCGCGGCGCCGTTCGACGCCGACCTGCTCTACGCGCGCGTGGACCTCGTTCACGATCCGGATCCGCTCGTGCTCGAGCTCGAGCTGGCCGAGCCGTCGCTCTACCTGTCGTACGAGGACGGCGCCGCCGCGCGACTGGCGGGGTTGGTTGCCGATGCACTGGCCGCAGACGGCTAGGCTTTCAGGCGTGGATCCGCTCGTCGATTCCTGGGGGCGGGAGATCAAGAGCCTGCGGGTCTCCGTCACCGACAAGTGCAACTTCCGCTGCCGCTACTGCATGCCGGCCGAGGGCCTGGAGTGGCTCGAGCGCGACGAGCTGCTGAGCTTCGAGGAGATGACACGGCTCGTGCGCGTGCTCGCGGCGATGGGCGTCGAGGAGGTACGGCTGACCGGCGGCGAGCCGCTCGTCCGCCGCGACCTGCCCGTCCTCGTCGAGCTGCTCTCGGGGATCGACGGCGTGAACGACCTCTCGCTGACGACGAACGGCGTCCTGCTCGACCGGCTTGCGAAGCCGCTCGTCGACGCGGGCCTGACGCGCCTGAACGTCTCGCTCGACTCGCTCTCGCACGTGCGCTTCACCGAGATCACGCGGCGCGATGCCCTCGATCGCGTGCTCGCCGGGCTCGAGGAGGCCGAGCGCTACCCGCAGCTGCGACCGATCAAGGTCAACTGCGTGGCGATGCGCGGGTTCACCGAGGTCGAGGTGCCCGCGCTGGCCGAGCTCGCGCGCCGCAAGCCGTACGTCGTGCGCTTCATCGAGTTCATGCCGCTCGACGCCGACGAGTCGTGGCGCGCCGACGAGGTCCTCGCCGGCGACGAGATCCGCGCCCTGATCGAAGAGCGCTGGCCGCTCGAGGAGATCCCGGCGAAAGCCTCCTCGACTGCGCGCCGCTTCCGCTTCGCCGACGGCAAGGGCGAGATCGGGTTCGTCAACCCGGTCTCGGAGCCGTTCTGCTCGAGCTGCGACCGGATCCGACTGACGGCCGACGGCCAGCTCAGGACATGCCTCTTCTCGCGGAAGGAATGGGATCTCAAGACCCCGCTGCGGGAGGGCGCCTCCGACGACGAGCTCGAGGCGCTTCTGCGCTTCGCGGTACGCCACAAGGAGCTGAAGCACCGGATCAACGAGCCGGGTTTCGTCCGCGCCTCGCGCTCCATGAGCCAGATCGGCGGCTAGGAAGGCTTCGGCAGACAGGGACGTTAGTATTTTCGAGTTCCCGTGAGCACCTTCGTCGCAGCCGGTCGCAGGGTTCTCCCGAGAGGGTGGGCCGATCTCGGCCTCCAGATCGCCATCTGGTTCGGCTTCCTCGCCGCCTACCAGGTCGCGCGCGGCCTGGCCGACCGGAACCCGCCGCGTGCGTTCGACAACGGCATGCACGTGATCGACTTCGAGCGCCACGCGAACGCGCTGATCGAGCTCACGCTGCAGCGCGCCGTGGACGGCTCGCAGTTCATGGCGACACTCGCGTCGTGGACCTACTGGAACTCGGAGTTCACGGTCGTCGGGCTCGCGCTGCTGTGGGTCTACCTGCGGCGCAACGACGCGTTCGTTCGCTTCCGGAACACGATCCTCCTCGCGAACGGGATCGGGCTCATCGGCTACGTCCTGCTTCCGACCGCGCCGCCGCGGATGTTCCCCGACATGGGCTTCGGCGACACGCTCGCCACCTACGCGGGCCTGAACCACGGCAGCGGCCTCATCGAGCTCGCCGCGAACCCGTACGCCGCGATGCCGAGCCTGCACGCCGCGGACGCGCTGATCGTCGGCCTCGTCCTCTCGTCCGTCTGCCGCAACCGCGTGTTCAAGGTGCTCTGGCTCCTCTGGCCCGGCTGGGTCTGGTTCAGCGTGATGGCGACGGGCAACCACTTCTGGCTCGACGTCCTCGCCGGCGTCGTGGTCGCGATCATCGCGCTCGCCGTCATCTACGGAGCGCCGGCGCTCCGGGCCCGCCGCGAGCAGCCCCAAACGGCCGGCTGAGACATTGTTAGCGTGACCCGCGTGGGCACGCTCGCCTCGGTGAAGCAGAGCTACACGGACGGCACGCGCCGTCTTGCCTCGCGCTGGATCGCGGGCCTCGCGCGCACGCGCGTGTCGCCGAACGCGCTCACCGCCGCGGGGGTGACGCTCTGCGCGATCAGCGCGGTGCTCGTCTGGTTCGCGGGCACCGGCGACAACAAGTGGCTGCTCTACTGGATCGCGGCGATCGTGTTCGTCGTCGGCTCGGTGCTCGACATCCTCGACGGCGCCCTCGCGCGCCGAAGCGACAAGGCCACGCCCTTCGGCGCGTTCCTCGACTCGATCTCGGACCGCGTCAGCGAGGGCTTCGTGCTGACCGCGATCGCGCTCGTGCTCGCGCACGACGGCAACCTGATCGCGGTCGCGTTCACGATCGCGGCGATCGGCGGCTCGTTCCTCGTCTCCTACGCGCGCGCGAAGGCCGAGCTCCTCGGGCTGCGCGGGCGACGTCGGCCTCGGCAGCCGAGCCGAGCGCGTCGCCCTGATCACCGCCGGTCTCGTGCTCGCGCCGTGGATCGGGCTGCAGTGGGTGATCTACGTCCTCGCCGCGACCGCCTGGTTCACCGTCTTCCAGCGGATCTCGAGCGTTCGCACGCAGCTTCGCCGCAACGACCAGTAGGCCGGCGGCGCTATAGTGCTAGCACTTCTGTGCTATCACCAACTCGCAAGAACGTCCTCGTCCGGATGCCCGCCGCGCTCAAGCGACGGCTCGCGAACGAAGTTCAGCGCTCCGGCCAGAGCCTGAACGACGTCGCCGTCGGCATCCTCGCCTCCCGCTTCGCGGTCCCGTTCGAGCCGAGCGGCCGGCCGGGGAAGGTGCCTGGAGGCAGCGGGTCGGTGCTCCTGCGGATGCCGGCCGAGCTGAAGGAAACGCTCGCCGCGCGGGCAGCGCAGCGCAAGCGAAAACTCAACGAGGTGATCGTCGAGACGCTCGACGCAGGCCTCGGAAAGGAACCAATGGCAGCGAGCAACGGAAAAGTGCGGCGCTCGGAGGACAAGGTCCGTGTCGCGATCGTCGGCGTCGGGAACTGCGCGTCCTCCCTCGTGCAGGGCGTCGAGTACTACAAGGACGCGAATCCGGACGAGTTCGTCCCGGGCCTGATGCACGTCGACCTCGGCGGCTACCACGTGCGCGACATCGAGTTCACCGCGGCGTTCGACATCACCGTGGACAAGGTCGGCAAGGACCTCGCCGACGCGATCTGGGCCGCGCCGAACAACACGATCAAGTTCGCAGACGTGCCCAAGACCGGTATCACCGTCTCGCGCGGGATGGCCCACGACGGCATCGGCAAGTACCTGTCCGAGGTCGTGACCAAGGCGCCGGGCGAGACCGACGACGTGGCCGGCATCCTCAAGGAGACCGGTACCGACGTCGTCATCAACTACCTCCCGGTCGGCTCCGAGGAGGCGACCAAGTGGTACACGGAGCAGGTGCTGAATGCCGGCTGCGCGATGGTCAACTGCATGCCGGTGTTCATCGGCCGCGAGAGCTACTGGCAGCGGCGCTTCGAGGAGCAGGGCGTCCCGATCATCGGCGACGACATCAAGTCCCAGGTCGGCGCCACGATCACGCACCGCGTGCTGACGAGCATCTTCCGCGACCGCGGCGTGCGCGTCGACCGGACGTTCCAGCTCAACTTCGGCGGCAATGCCGACTTCATGAACATGCTGGAGCGAGACCGGCTCGAGTCGAAGAAGATCTCGAAGACCAACTCGATCAAGTCGACGCTCCCCTACGAGCTCGAGGAGAAGAACATCCACGTCGGCCCGTCCGACTACGTGCCGTGGCTCGAGGACCGCAAGTGGGCGTACATCCGCATCGAGGGAACAGCGTTCGGCGACGTGCCGCTGAACGCGGAGCTCAAGATCGAGGTCTGGGACTCGCCGAACTCGGCCGGCGTCGTGATCGACGCGGTGCGGCTGGCGAAGCTCGCGCTCAACAACGGCGTCTCCGGAACGCTCGGCGGCCCGAGCGCCTACCTGATGAAGTCGCCGCCGAAGCAGTACGCCGACGAGGAGGCGCGCGACCTGACGGAGGACTTCATCCGCAAGAACGCGCGAAAGCGCGTGAAGAAGGCCGCGAAGGCCTAAAGCGGGATCGCTGACCGGGCTAGACTCGGAGGCGAATGGGCCTCCGCGTCTGCCTGGTCACGCCGTTCGCCTGGTCGCGCCCTCACGACGTCAACGAGCACGTTGCCGGAATCGCGGCGGAGTTGCGAAAGCTCGGCCACTCCGTGACGGTGCTCGCGCCTTCGACGCGGGCCGCCGACCTGCTTGCCGGGCGGCGCGCGCTGCTGAACGGCAGAGACGACGAGGTGGTCGCGCTCGGGCCGGCGATCCCCGTCTCGCGTCGCAGCCGGATCGGCGTGCCGGTCGGCGTCCGGGCGAACCTGACGCTCGCGCTCAACCGCGGCGGCTACGACGTCGTCCACGGCTTCGAGCCGGGCCTGCCGAGCCTCTCGTACCTCGCCCTTCGCGACGCGCGGGCACTCGCGGTCGCGACGTTCTCGTCGCCCGAGCGGCTCGGCTATCCGCCCGGGAAAGCGCAACGGGAACGCCTGCTCGGCCGGATCGACGCGTTGATCGCGACCTCCGAGGCCACTGCCGAGGCCGCGGCCGTGCGGCTCCCCGGCTCGTACCGCGTGCTCGGCCCCGGCGTCGACACGGAGCTCTTCAAGCCGGCCAAGAAGCGGCAGGCTCGTCGTCTCCGAGTGGCGTCCGGGCGAGCGCCCCCTCTCGCGCGCGGTCAGCCGGGCCCTGCGCGAGCTGCCTGACTGGAACCTCGTTCTGCTGCGGACGAAGCCGCTCGCCGGCCGGCCGACGGTCTCGCGCTCCCTTCGCGCCCGGACTCACGTCCGGACCCTGCGCGAGGGCGCCGCGCGCGCGACGCTCCTGAACGAGGCCGCGATCTTCGTGCCCGCGTTCGACGGGCTCGACCGCGTCTCGCTGGAGGCCGCCGCGGCCGGCGCGGCGATCGTCTCCCCGCCGCACCTCCGCGACCAGCCGGACCTGGCGGCCGCCGAGATCGGCAGGCTCGCCGAGGACGACGCGTACCGGGCCCGGCGCCAGCACGAGGCACGCGCGGACGCCGAGCGCCAGAGCTTCGCGGCCGTCGCCGCCGAGCTCGACGAGCTCTACCGCGAGCTCGCGGCGAAGCGGCGGCCCGAGCCCCTGGCCTTCACGCTGCCGCCCCACCGCGAGTGGATCCTGGCCGACCTCCACCTGCACACGTCCTGGTCGCACGACTGCGGGATCCCGGTCGAGGACCTGCTCGACCACGCGGAGGCGGAGGGGCTCGGCGCGATCGCGGTCACCGACCACAACGTCTTCGGCGGCGCACTCGAGGCCGTCGAGCTCGCGCGGGACCGCGACCTGATCGTGATCCCAGGCGAGGAGGTGAAGACCGACAACCAGGGCGAGGTGATCGGGCTCTTCATCTCCGAGGAGATCCCGCGCGGGATGTCGTTCGCGAAGACGGTCGCAGCAATCAAGAGCCAGGGCGGCGTCGTCTACGTCCCCCACCCCTTCGACCGACTCCATGCGATCCCGGACCCCTCGACGCTGCACGAGCACCTCGAGGAGATCGACGTCTTCGAGGTCTACAACGCGCGGCTTCTGTTCGAGGGCTACAACGACGAGGCGCTCCGCTTCGCGCGCAAGTACGGGCTGACGATGGGCGCGGGCTCCGACGCCCACGTGCTCCAGGGCGTGGGCACGGGCGTGATCCGGCTGCGCGGCTTCGAGGGGCGCGACGAGTTCCTGGCCAGCCTTCGCACCGCGCAGGTCCTGCGGCGCCCGCGCTCGCTGCTCTACCTGCAGTCGCTCAAGTGGGCGGCGCAGGCCAAGGAAAGAGTGCGCTAGGCGAGAACGAGACTCGTGGCGCCGATGTCCTCAGCAACCGACGAGATCTTCGACAAGTACCTGCAAAAGGCCATCGCCGAGATCAACGAGCTCGGCGAGGAGATCTCGCACGCGGCCGGCGAGGGACGCGTGCCGGTTATGGGGTCAGGCCATCCGCTCGCGGACGTGATGCTGCTGAAGTACGCGCCTCAGCCGTCCGAGGTGCAGGAGGGCGTGGCCTTCTACGGGCGCTCCGGCCAGGCGATCCTGAAGTCGCTGCAGCGGCTGCGCGTCGATCCGATGGCGATCTACGGGACGAACTGCCTCAAGTTTGCCGACGGCGACCCGGACGAGGCGCGGCCCTGGCTGACTCGGGAGGTACACATCGTCCAGCCGAAGCTCGTTGTCGTGATGGGCGAAGACGCGCTCGAGTTTCTGAACGCGCTGGAGTTCCCGCTGTCGGAGCCGGTAGAGGCGAAGGTCGGCGAGCTGCAGCCGCTGACGCCCACGATCCAGGCGCTCCACGTCCCCGACATCGACGCGTCGCTCGACGAGCAGAAGACGAAGACCCGCTTCTGGAACGCGTTCAAGGCCGTGGGTCCCTGGTGGGCCGAGCTTCCGCCCTACTGACCCCGCGGGTCGCGGCCTTCATCGCTCTGGCCGCGGGCCTCGGGGTCTACTACGCGGTTCACGAGTCGCTCTGGGACGCATCGCTGTGGTGGGACGTCGCCTTCCTCGCGTTCGTCCTGATCCCTGCGGTGTTCGGGCTCGTCTACCTCGCGCTGCCGCTCTGGCAATCGCCGCCTCAACAGTTGATCCTGATTGCGATCGTCTTCGGCGCGGTCGCGGTCGTGTTGCAGGCCGCCGGGGCCGTGGGACCGGCGAGCTTCGCCAAGCTTGCGGCGATGTCGGCGATCGCCTGGCTGTTTCTTCGCTTCTTCGAGGACGTCAGCTGGGTCGTGCTCGTTGCGGTGCTCGTGCCATGGGTGGACGCCTACTCGGTCTGGCGCGGGCCCACGCATCACATCGTCACCCATCAGCCGAACGTGTTCGATGTGCTCTCGTTCGCGTTTCCGGTTCCCGGAACGAGCTCGACCGCGAACCTGGGGCTGCCGGACCTGCTCTTCTTCTCGCTCTTCCTAGGCGCCGCCGCGCGCTTTCGACTTCGCGTGTTCTGGACGTGGGTCGGACTGACCGCGTCGATCGGCGCGACGATGGCACTTACGACCCAGACGTCGGGAGGGCTGCCCGCGCTACCGCTACTGTCGCTCGGCTTCCTGCTTCCGAACGCCGACCTGCTCTGGCAGGCGCTGCGGAGGAAGCGGCAGACCGTCTAGGGCGCGCTCCCGTACCGCCAGAGATCGCCCTCCATCTGGGACGAGACCCAGACCGCGCCGGCCGCGGCGGCGATCGCGATCGGGCTCTGCCCGACGGGGAAGGTCACGCGCGCGGTGTTGGTCGCCGGGCTCACCACGGAGACCGTGCTCGCGTCGATGTTCGGCACCCAGAGCTCGCCGTTGAACCAGGCGCTCGCGAGGGGATTCGCGCCGACGGAGACGACCGCTTTCACGGCGAGGCTCGCCGGGTCGACTCTGTAGATCGAACCGGTCTCGCTCGAGATCCAGAGCGAGTCGGCGGAGGGCGTGATCCAGTCGGCCTTCGGGATGTCGATCCGGCCGGTGACCTTGTTGCGGCCCGGGTCGATCCGGATCAGCCTGCCGCGGCCGTAGTCGGCCACCCAGACCTTTCCGAACGCGAACGCGATCCCGTTCGGCTGACCGCCGACGCGAATCGTCTTGACCACCTTGTTCCGCTTGGGCGCGATCCGGCTGACCGTGCCGGAGCCTTCGTTCGTCACCCAAACCGCCTTCTTGCCGAACGCGAGCGCGTAGGGCGCGCTGCCGACGCGGATCCGCGCCTGGCGCTTGGTCGTCTTCGCGTTGAAGCGCGTTACGCGGCCGGCGAAGCGCGACCCGACCCAGACGCTGCCCCCGCCGTAGGCGATCCCGAACGGGTAGCCGCCGACCGCGCGCCTGGCCTTGACGACGCCGGCTGCGGGATCCACGCGCACGAGCTGGCCCATGACCGGATCGCTGACCCAGAGCGCGCCGCCTCCGGCACGCACGAACGACGCGTTCACCCCGACGTGCAACTTGGTCGGCGGGTCCGCAGCGGAGGCCGAGACGCTGCCGCACACTGCGGCGAGCGTCGCCACAACCGCCAGAGCCCGCACTAGACTTACCACAATGTTGCAGCACATTACCACAAGGTTGCGCTAAATCGCCGACGACGGCTCAGAGACGATCCTGCTCCACCTCTTCCGGACGAACCAGGTCCGCGAGCGCCTGATCACGGCCGCGCTCGACGGGCTCGACCTCCCGCCGGAGGACTACCCGTTCTACGTGATCGTCGGGGCCGAAGGGCCGTGGACGCCGACCGAGCTTGCCGGCCGGCTGGAGATGCCGCTGACGACGGTGCTCTTCCGGGTAGGCCGGCTCGAGAAGCGCGGTCACGTCGAGCGGATCCCGAATCCCGACGACCGGCGCTCGTACCTGATCCGGCTGACCGCCGACGGCAAGCGCCTGCTCGGTCAGGCCCGGCCGCGTTTCCGCGCGTACGCGCTGGCGGTCGAGGCGCGGCTCGACGACGAGCGGCTCGTGCAGCTCCGGGACGACCTCGGCGCTCTCCGCGAGGCCCTCGAGGCCGAGCTCGGCCGCAAATGAGCCACGTCCGGGGTCAGACCCCGGCCGTGGCCGTTCGGGCCAGCAGCGCGACCGCCTCGACGTGCGGCGTGTGCGGGAACATGTCCACCGGCCGCACACGCTCGAGCGTGTAGCCCCACTCCCGCCCGAGCTCCTTCACGTTCCCCGCGAGCGTCGTCGGGTTGCACGAGACGTAGACGATCCGCGGCGCGCCCAGCCGGCCGACGCGCCTGAGCGACTTGCCCGAGAGCCCGGCCCGCGGCGGGTCGACGACGACGACGTCGGGGGCCCCGGCGCGCTCCTGCAGCTCCTCGAGCGAGGCGCCGACCTCGCCGGCGAAGAAGGCCGCGTTCGCGATCCCGTTCAGGTCGGCGTTCTCGAGAGCGCAGGCGACCGACTCCTCCGAGATCTCGACTCCCCACACGGTCAGCGAGCGCGAGGCCATCGTCAGCCCGATCGCCCCGATTCCGCAGAAGAGGTCGTAGACCGTCTCGTTGCCGGTCAGGCCCGCGTACTCGCCGGCCAGCTCGTAGAGCCGCTCGGCCATCGCCGTGTTCGTCTGCAGGAACGCGTTCGGGCGGACGCGGAAGCGCAGGCCGCAGAGCTCCTCCTCGATCGCGTCCTCGCCCCAGAGCAGCGTCGTCGGCAGGTTCGTCACCTCCGCGGGCGAGTCGTTCACCGACCAGTGGATCGAGCGGACCTCGGGGAAACGCCGCAGCACCTCGACGAGCTCCTCCCGGTCGAAACGCTCGCCGGGCGCGGTCACGAGCTGCACGAGCAGTTGCCCCGTGTTCCGGCCTTCACGCATGGCCAGATGGCGCAGGTAGCCGGTGTGCTCGGCCTGGTCGTACGCCTCGAGCTTCTCGGCGCGCGCCCAGTCCCGCACGGCGTCGCGGACGGCGTTGCCGAGGTCGGTCGTCAGCCAGCAGCGCCCGATGTCGAGCACCTCGTCCCAGCGGCCAGCGCGGTGGAAGCCGAGCGCCGGCCCCGCCGGCGTCGCCGTGAACGAGTACTCGAGCTTGTTCCGGTAGTGGAAGACCTCAACCGCGGGAACGATCGGCTCCAACGGCGGCTCCGCGATCCCGCCGATCCGCCGGAGAGCGTCCGCGACCTGCTCCTGCTTGGCCGCGATCTGGGCGTCGTAGGCGAGGTCCTGGAACCGGCAGCCGCCGCACGCCGGGTAGTGCGCGCACGGCGCCTCGACGCGCTGTGCGCCCGGCTCGAGCACCTCGAACGCCGTCGCCTCGGCGTGGTTCCGCTTCACCTTCGTCACGCGCGCGCGCACGCGATCGCCCGGCAGCCCGCTCCGCACGAAGACGACGAACCCGTTCAGCCGCGCGACGCCGTTCCCGCCGTAGGCGAGCGAATCGATCGCGAGCTCGAGCTCGTCGTCTACGCGAACAGGTGCGGCCATGCCGCCAGCCTAGGAGAACGGCGGGTGCAGCGGCAGGATCAGCGGCGGCCGCGGCTTCTGCTTGAAGTCGAAGTCGAGAGCCAGGTCGCCGGCCTGCGGGAAGTCCTCCCGCACGTCGGGTCGGGGGTCGGGGCGCCCGTCCGTCGTCGGATCCAGACGGGCGCTGCCGAGGAAGTCGTCCTCGATGAACTTGTCGATGCCGTCCAGGCTGGCGGTCTGGTGGTCGATGAACCCCTGCCGCGCATACGGTGAGATCACAAGCGCCGGCACGCGGAGCCCGTAGCCGTTCTGGTCGACCCTCGGCGGGGTCACGTGGTCGTAGAACCCGCCCCAGTCGTCCCAGGCGAGGAAGATCGCAGTCGAAGGCCAATCGGGACTGCGCATGACGGCGTTGATCACGCTCGTGACGTAGGTCTGCCCCCGTGTGATCAGCGCGGGCGGATGCTCGCTGACGCGGTTGTTCGGGACGAGCCATGTGATCGACGCGAGCTTCCCGCGCTTCGCCGCGTGGAAGAAGTCGCGCATGGGCTGGATGTTCTTGAGCTGGTGGTCTTTCCTGACGGTGTCGAACCAGGGCAGCGGGTTCCAGATCCCAGGCGTGTCCGCGCTCTGCCAGACCTTCTTGCAGACCATCCCGTCGTCGTCGCAGTCGGGCTGGGCGCCCTTGAACACGTAGTAGCGCCAGGAGACGTGGTTCTTGTGCAACAGGTAGGTCAGGTCGGTCCACGCGTAGTCGGGCTTCTGGTTGGTCGGGTTCTGCGGCTCGCCCGGCGGAGCGATTGGGTTCTCGAGCGCGTTCACGCAGCTCATCGGGTCGGCCTGCTTGTGGCAGCGGGCCGACCACTCGGAGACCATGAACAGATGGGCCGGCAGGCTCCAGGAGGTCGCCGGCTCGAACATGTGGTCCATCAGCACGAAGTTCCGCGCGTAGTCCCAGTAGTTCGGGATCTCGTGCCAGTCGTGGTAGCCCATGACGTCGGGCTTGTCGGCCCCGAGCGAGCAGAGCGGCGCGTCCGGGTTCTTCTCGCAGCCGGCCACGAGCCCGCGCCGGGCCTCGCGGATGAACCCGTCCATCCTCCCGCCGTCGATGTCGCGCATCGCGTCCAGGTGCTCGTGCGGGCCGGCCGTGTTCCGGTCGAGCGAGTCGTGGTACGGGTGGACGCAGACGCTCGTCCGCGGGTCAGGAGAGCAGACCGTGAACCTGCCGTCGCGCCGCGGGATCCCGTCCGCGCCCGGGTACGTGCCGAAGTAGGAGTCGAACGAGCGGTTCTCCTGCATCACCACGACGATGTGGCGGATCTTGTGGATGCCCGCGAGCGACACCGAGTGCGCGTGCGGCTGCTCTGCTCGACCGAAGAACAACGCTCCCGACACCACCGCAACGGAGAGCGCGAGTAACGCCGGCAGCCGTCGGAGCACGCTCGAAACCTAAGCCGCTTGTGTTGAGTTCAGGTGAACGCGAGGTTGTGCGTCAGTTCATTGCAGAGCGGTCACGTAGACCTTGCGCTCGCGCGGCCCGTCGAACTCGCAGAAGAAGATCCCCTGGTAGCGCCCGAGCGCGAGCTGGCCCTCGTTCAGCGGAACGAGCACCTCGGGGCTCATCAGCGACGCGCGCATGTGCGAAGGCGCGTTCGGCCCGTCGGCGTCGTCGTGGACCCAGTCCCAGCCGTCCTCGACGACCTTCTCCATCGCGGCCTCCATGTCGCGGGCGAGCGCCGGGTCGACGTCCTCGTTGATCGTCACGCCCGCCGTCGTGTGCGGAACGTAGACGAGCGCGGCCGCCGCGCCGTCGACGCCGTTCAGCGACTCGGCCACCTCGGAGGTGATGTCCAGCAGCTGCGTGCGCCGCTCCGTCCGAAGAGTGATCTCCCGCACGGCGGTATCCTACGGGCTGTGCCGAGCCCGCCGACACCGCAGGAGCTCGACGCATTCCGGGCCGGCACCGACAGGTTCATCGCCGAGCTCGACGAGGAGTACTACCTCCACTACGGCGGCCTGAAGGAGCGGCTCGAGCTCGAGCCGATCTACGAGCGGCACGCGGATCTGACCGAGCTCGAGCAGGCGCAGTCGCTCGGCGCGGCGGTCAACGGCGACCGCGGCATCCGCGAGCTCTGGCGCTTCGCCTGCGAGGGCTACCTCGGGAAGCTGACGCGCGCCCACGCCGAGAAGCTCGCCGCGCTCGAGGCCGAGCTGGAGGTCACGATCGACGGCGAGACCGTCCCGTTCCGGATGCTGCGCCCGACGATCGCGAACGAGCCCGACCGGGCGAAGCGCGAGCGGATCGACCGCGTGATGTGGGAGACGACCGAGGAGCACCTGAACCCGCTCTACCTCGAGGCCGTGGAGGAGACGCGCGCGGCGCTGCCGCCACTCGGCGCGTCGACGTACCTCGAGCTCTACGAGCGGTTCGGCCTCAAGCTGGACGACCTTGCCGCGCAGTGCCGCGCGTTCCTCGAGTCGACGGAGTCGCTGTACGAGCAGACCGTCGACCGCGCGCTCCGCGACCTGCTCGGGATCGGCCTCGACGAGGCGAAGCGATGGGACATCCAGCGCATGATCCGCTCGCCGCAGTGGGACGAGAGCTTCCCGGGCGACCTGATGCTCCCGGCGCTGCGCGGGACGCTCGCCGACCTCGGGATCGACCTCGACAGCCAGGAGAACGTCCACCTCGACATCGAGCAGCGGCCGTCGAAGTCGCCGCGTGCCTTCTGCTGTCCGATCGAGGTGCCCGACAAGGTGATGCTCGTGATCCAGCCGATCGGCGGCGCCGACGACTGGCGCGCGCTCTTCCACGAGGCCGGCCACACCGAGCACTACGCGAACACCTCGCGCGACCTCGCGGTCGAGGACAAACGGCTCGGGGACTCGGCGGTCACCGAGGGCTGGGCGATGCTGCTCCAGCACCTGACCGACGAGCCCGCCTGGCTCTCGCGCCGGCTCGACGTCCCGCGGCCGAACGAGTTCGCGGCCGAGGGGATGATGTGGCTCCTCTTCTTCGTGCGCCGCTACTCGGCGAAGCTCCTCTACGAGCTCGAGTTCCACGGAGGCGCGCCGATCGAGTCGATGCCTGCGCGCTACGTCGAGCTCCTCGGCGACGCGCTCAAGATCGAGCCGAGCCCGGCGAGCTACCTGGCCGACATCGACGAGGGCTTCTACGTCCAGTCGTACCTGCGCTCGTGGGCGTTCGAGGCCCAGCTGCGCGACCACCTGCGCAGCCGGTTCGGGAACGAGTGGTTCACCTCACGCGAGGCCGGCTCGCTCCTGCGCGAGCTGTGGGCCGAGGGCCAGCGCCCGACCGCGGACGAGCTGCTGCTCGAGGTCTCGGGGCACGAGGTGCTGATGGAAGCCGTCGCCGACCGCGTCCGCGAGTACCTGCGCTAGTCCGGCCTGCTTTACTTCAGCTGACAGCGCCGATCGACCCAGGAGCAGAGATGCGCACTCCGTTCATGTCCATCGAGAAGGGCTTTTCGACCCACTTGGAGGGTATGAACCTTGCATCGACGAACGCTCAACCTGGGGATCCTGGCGCATGTAGACGCCGGTAAGACAACTCTCACCGAACGGATGCTGTACGCCGCCGGCGTCATCGCCACGCCCGGCCGCGTTGACGACGGCACGACGCAGACCGACTCGCTGGCGCTGGAGCAGCAGCGCGGGATCACGATCAAGTCCGCGGTCGTCTCGTTTCGGATCGACGACGTCACCGTCAACCTGATCGACACGCCGGGCCACCCGGACTTCGTCGCCGAGGTGGAGCGGGCTCTGAGCGTGCTGGACGGCGCCGTGCTCGTGATCTCGGCGGTGGAAGGCGTGCAGGCGCAGACGCCGCTCCTGATGCGGGCGCTGCAGCGTCTGCACGTTCCGACGCTTCTCTTCGTGAACAAGACCGACCGCCGTGGCGCGGACCCCGAGCGCGTGCTGCGCGAAATCGCGGAGCGGCTCTCGCCCGCGATCG
>CAVVAB010000008.1:0-65961 GCA_963746155.1 uncultured Actinomycetes bacterium | reverse complement strand
GGGCGGCTGATCGGGCTCGTGCTCGCGTTCGGGGCTGGTGCTCTCATCAGCGCCGTCAGCTTCGAGCTGTTCGAGGAAGGGATTGCCGTAGGCGGGGCGGCGGCGGTCGGGATCGGGCTCGCGCTCGGGGCGCTCGTCTACTTCACGCTCGCCCGAGTCGTGGAGCGGATGTCACCCGCCCGGGAAGACGAGGCGGCCGGCGACGGCACTGCCTTGGCGCTCGGTGCGTTCCTCGACGGGATCCCGGAGCAGCTCGTGCTGGGGATCGGCATCGCCGCCGGCGCGGGCGTGAGCATCAGCCTGCTCGTCGCGATCTTCGTCTCGAACCTGCCCGAGGCGATCGGCTCGGCGACGGACATGCCGCGAGTCCGGGACGCCCACCTCGTTCGATTCGCCTCCTGTGGTACGGCGTGGCCGCCGTTGCGCGCTCGCGACGCCGCTCGGCTACCTCCTCGCGGACGGGGCCGGCGGGCATTTCAAGGCCGGCATCAACGGCTTCGCGGCAGGCGCGCTGCTCGTGATGCTGGTCGACTCGATGATCCCCGAGGCGACCTCGAAATCGGGTCGCGTGGCAGGGCTCGCGACGACTCTCGGCTTCGCAGTCGCCGCCGGGCTGTCGTCGGCCACGGCCTAGCCGATTGCCTTCTGCGTCTGCGCGCGCAGCCTGATGAGGTCGACCGGCAACGCGACGAGACAGACGAGCTCGCGCGCCAGGAGTGTCAGGGGCGGCCGGCCGGAGGGCGACGAGCTACGCACGGAGACGCTCGGCTTGCGCAGCGCCGCCCGGACGAGCGTCCGCGCGCGGAACGCGTGCCAGCCAGACGTGACGACGACCACCTCGTCGGCGGCCAGACGGCGTGCGGTCTCGGCGACACCCAGGGCGTTCTCCCGCGTGTTCCTCGCCTTCGTGTCGGTCAGGAGCGGGACATCGCCTCCGCTCCAAGCCTTGCGCATCAGCTCGACCTCGCCCGCCGCGTCCTGGCGCCTTGCCCAGCCTGAGAGCAGGACGGCATCGGTGGCGACGCCCTCGGCGTGCCTCAGCCGCTCGGCGCAGATGGCGTGAAGACCGTCGGTCCAACGACCGGAATACCCGAGCACGGCCACGAGGCGCATCGCTAGCGGCGGCGGCGAACGCGATCGAACGCCAGCAGCGTGCCGATCACCGTCAGGACGACGAGCACCGACTTCTTGCCCTGCAGCTTCGACTCGCCGCCCGCCCGCGGGCGCATGTCCACCGGGACCTCGTCGACGCGCAGCCCCGCCTCGTCCAGGCGCAGGAGCGCCTGCACCTCGGGCGCCTCGCTCGTGTACGGCCGGGCCAGCACGGGCAGGGCCTTGGCGTTCGCGGCGTACATCCCGCTGGTCGCGTCGAGGAACGGGCGGCGCAGGACGACCTTCATCGAGCGCCGCAGCAGCGCCGTGCCGAGACGCCGCGGCGCCGCGGGCTTGTAGCGGTACGGAGCGTACCCGTCGCCCGAGGCAAAGCGCGAGCCGACGGCCACGTCACAGGCGCCGCCCCGAACGCGCTCCAGCAGGCGGGCCAGCTCCTCGACGGGGTGCTGGCCGTCGGCGTCGACGCGGCCGCAGAACGCGTAGTCGTGCTCCAGTGCGTAGCCGTAACCCGCCGCGATCGCCGGCCGGAAGGCCGCGGTTCTCGCCGAACGAGATCACCTCCGCGCCGTGAGCACGGGCCAGGGCAGCCGTTCCGTCCGTCGAGCCGTCGTCGACGACGAGCAGGTCGGCCTCGCGGAAGCTCCTGCTGCAGCTCGTCGAGGACGGCAGCCAGGTTCTCCTCTTCGTTCCAGGCGGGCAAAAACACAAGGGTGTCGCTCAGTACAGGCACGGAGATCAGCGTAGCCCGCCGAGGCGCAAAGGCCTGTTATTGGCCACCAGTGCTACGCTGAGTACTCCACAGAGCGAGTACCTGGTCGGCTCAACGCCTCCCATCTACCGTTCACGAGAGGTAGAAGGAGGTGTTTTTTCATGGCTACAGGAACAGTGAAGTGGTTCAACGATGCGAAGGGGTATGGCTTTATTACCCCCGACGAGTCGGCAAGGATCTCTTCGTCCATCACAGCGCCATCTCGGGCGACGGCTTCAAGTCGCTCGCCGAGGGTTCAGAAGGTACGAGTTCGAGGCGGCCGAGGGCGAAGAAGGGTCCCGAGGCGAAGAACGTCGTTCTGACGGCGTAAGCGAGTGCGTGCGCGCGCCGCGCTAGCGGCGCGCGCAGCCTCCAAGGAAAGGACGCGCTATGCGCGGGAAGATGATCTCGTTCAACGAGGTCAAGGACTACGGGTTCATCATGACCGACGAGGGAGAAAGGCTTTCCGTGCTCGGACCGGGGTTCGCCGAGGTGCGCCACCAGTGGAGGGGTCGCTGCGCCGAGATGGTGGTCACTTTTGAGGTCGACGACAGCAGCGGCACCCGCCAGGCAGAGAAGGTCGTCTTCGAGCCGTACGTGCACGCTCACCGCCCGCGAATCCGCGGCGGCGGCGGCGCGCCGGCGGTAGCGGATGAGCTCAACAAGAGGCGACAGCAGACGTTGGCCAAGCGCCAACGCGAGCGGGCCGTCGAGGAGAAGCGCACGCTCAAGCGCGAGCGCAAGCAGGCGGCCGCAGCCGAGCGCGCGGCCGATGGTGACGCCATCGAGCCACCGGCGATTCCTCTGCCGCTCGATTCAACTAACAGCCCAGAACAGAAGAACTACGCGGAGATCGAGCGGCTCGAGAAGCTGCTCGTGGAGCTGCGGGCCACCCGCTCGACCGCGCGCGAGACGGAGGCGATCCGCGAGATCGGCCTCGAGATCGCGCTCGCCGTCCGCGAGGTCGGCGCGATGCTGGTGAACGTCGGTTGGGAGCAGTCCTTCTCGGGTTCCCCCGACAAGGACGCCGACGCCTAACCGGTTCGCCTGTTTCGTCGTCGCAGAAGACAAGTGAGAACGGCCTTGACCCCGGTCGTCGTCGCTGCGCTTCTCTTCGTGCTCGCCGGTTGCGGCGGAAGCGGCAGCTCTCTCCCCACGCGCCCGACCGTCGTCGGGCCGCTCACCCAGGACGCGAACGGTGTCTGGATTTTCCGGCCGGCCGGAAAGCCGAAGCGGCTGGTGATCTTCTTCCACGGGCAGGGCGGGGCGACCGAGACGACGCCGGCGAACCACCGCGAGTGGATCGACCACCTCGTCTCAAAGGGGGCCGTTGTCGTCTACCCGCGCTACGAGATGGACTACAGCACTTCGGTGCTCAAGGCCGCCAGCACCGGCATCAAGACGGCCAGCGACCGGCTGGCGCTGAAGAACGTCCCGGTGGTCGCACTCGGCTATTCGCGCGGCGCGGCGATGGCGGTCGAGTACGCGGCGAGCGCCCCTGGCGAGCACCTGCCCGTGCCCAACGCGGTCGAGGGCGTCAACCCGGTTCCGTACGGCGAGACGGCGCGGATCGTCGATCTCCGCCCACTCCGGCCCGAGACGCTGTTGGCTCTCCTCGCGAGCAACCGGGATCCCCACGCCCGCGAAGGAGTCGGCCTGCTCCTCAACCGGCTCCGCGGCGCGGGCTTCCCCGGCCAGCAGATCGAGCTGAACGTGGCCCATTTACACGGCTCGTTCATCGCCGACCACCTCGCGCCGCTCGGCTCGTCGCCCGCAGCCCGCCAGGCGTACTGGACGCCGACCGACCAGCTGCTCGCAGGCCTGCACGCGTCCGGCTAGCCCGGCGACGGTCTGTCACCGGATCGAAACCGAAGTCGAACACCCGCGTAACCCATCCGCGGGCGCGGGTGTCGTACGGTCGCGGCGAGAGAGCGAACCAGTTCCGCGGCTCATCGCCTGGGTCCGCGGGAAGACGGTTTTGGGGGCCCTTCCAATGCCCCGAGGGGTCCCCGCGCTCCCTCCTCCTGGGTTCGGCGGGCGGTGCCGGCCAGGGCTCGGCCCGCGGGCCAGACACGCACCGGATGTGGAGCCGATTCGACTTCGGATCGGCTCCACAGGCTAGGCTGAGGAATCCACGAGCGTGTATGCGGTCGGCGAAACGCCTCCCACTACCGTTCACGAGAGGTAGCAAGGAGGTGTTTACGCAATGGCAACAGGAACCGTGAAGTGGTTCAACGATTCCAAGGGGTACGGCTTCATCAGCCCCGACGACGGCTCGGACAAGGATCTCTTCGTCCACCACTCGTCCATCGCCGGCGACGGATTCAAGTCGCTGTCCGAGGGCGCGAAGGTCGAGTTCGAAGCAGCCGAGGGCGCCAAGGGCCCCGAGGCGAAGAACGTCGTGCAGCTGTCCCAGTAAGCAGATGAGGGCGCGCGCCGCTCGCGGCGCGCGCCCGTCTTCTACGGAAGCGAGGCTCATGGGCTCGAACAAGAAGCGACAGCAGACAATCGGAAAGCGAAACCGCGAGCGGGCCGTCGAGGAGAAGCGCAGGCTCAAGCGCGAGAAGAAGCAAGCCGCTGCGGCTGAGCGCGCGGCCATTCGTGACGGCACCCTGCCGGAGATCACCACCATTCCGGGGCCCGATGGCGAGCTGCCGGTACCGGAGCACGAGGACGGGCTGCCGGCGCCAGAGCACGAGGACGGGCTGCCGGCACCAGAGCACGATGCGCTACCGGCACCGGAGCACGAGCACGGCCTGACTCCAGCTCCGGCTGAGTGACGCCGTCGCGCCCGGTCAGGGCATAACGGCGGTAGCGCGGCCGGCCGCCACGCCGCTCGAGCGCGAGGCGATCTGCCTGGCGATGTGCCTGGCGTCCCTCCCCACACCTCCGACGTTCTCGGACGTAAACGCGTAGAGAAAGTCCAGGCCGACGAAGTAGAGACCTGGCTCGGAGGCGACGCCACGCTCGTGCTCGGGCTCGTCGTCCGCGTCGAGAACCGGGACGTCGATCCAGCCGAAGTCCTGCCGGAAGCCCGTGCACCAGATCACGTTCGCCACGTCGAGGACGCGCCCGTCCTCGAGCTCCGGCAGCCCGTCGCGCACGCCCACTGCCCTCGGCGCCAGCTCGACCCCGGACTCACGCAGGTCGGCCGTCTTCACGCGAATGCGCGGTGCGCCGCTCGCGAGTGCGCCCGGCCGGATCTTGCGGCCGATCGGCGTGCGGACGGTCAGCACGTGCGAGGCGACGAACCAGAGCACCGGGAGGACGAACCGGCGCAGCGGGCTCTCGATCCTCAGCGGGAACTGCCCCTTGTCCCGGCCCGAGAGCCAGGTCTGATGAATCGCCGAGACCTCCATCGCGATGTCCGCGCCGGAGTTGCCGGCGCCTACGAGCAGGACGCCGCCCGGCCGGAGCTGGGCAGGCCCGCGGTACTCGCTCGAGTGCATCTGCACGACCCCCGGGTCGAGCTCCGATGCGAACTCTGGCACTACCGGTTCGCCGTAGAAGCCGGACGCGACGACGACGTTGTCGGCCTCGAACCGCTGCTTACCGCTCTCGGCCACATAGCGGCCGTCGTGCCTTGTCAGGCGATCGACCTTCGTGCCGGTGCGCACCGGGAGGTCGAAGCGCTCCGCGTACGCCTCCAGGTAGTCGGCCGTCTCGCGTGCGGTCGGGAACGACCAGCCGGGAGCCGGGAACGGCCAGCCAGGGAGGCCGTCGTAGCGAGCAGGCGTGAATAGGCGTAGCGAGTCCCAGGTGCGGGTCCGCCAGGAGCCGCCGATCCGCTCGTTCGCGTCCAGGATCACGAAAGGCCGGCCCAGCTTCTTCAGGTAGTAGCCGACGGAGAGGCCGGCCTGGCCCCCGCCGATCACGATCGTGTCGAGCTGCTCGGTTCCGACCCGAGCCGCTCGGTTCTCGATTGTTGCCTCCGCGGTGGCCATGCCGTTCCTCCTTCGGTCGATGTGTGTCGACCGTACGGCGGAGCAGCCGTGACCGCATCGCGCGGATTCACCAACTTGGAGGCTGTCTCGCCTTGGTCATTTCTGACCACTCGAGGGTCAGACGAGATCGTGCTCGAAGGCGTAGGCGCTCGCCGCGGTGCGCGACGCGACGCCGAGCTTGCGGAAGATGTTCTGCACGTGGCGCGCGACGGTGTGCTCGCTGATCACGAGCTCTGAGGCGATCTCGCGGTTGCTCTTGCCGCTCGCGACCAGTCGGAGAACCTCGAGCTCCCGTCCGGTCAGTCCGTGAGTGTCGCCGTCTCCGGTAGCGGTGAGCGCCTCGACGGAGGCCAGGTCCGGAGCTGCACCGAGCTCCTCGAACGCGCTGCGCGCGGCGTCGAGCTCCAGCACGAACGCCTCCTGATCGCCGAGGGCTCGACAGGCCTGGCCGATGAGCAGACGCGCACGAGCCGCCTCGTGCGGAGCCTCGAGCTCCTGCCAGGTCTTGAACGCCTGTCGGAGGCTCGTCAGCGCGGCGCCCGGATCCTCGGCCGCCAGCTCGACCGCTCCTCGCGCGTGTGCGTGCAGCGCGCGCAGCATCTCGCTCTCACACTCGACACAGATCTCCTCGAGCTCGCGGCAGGCGCGGCGCGCCTCGTCGAGATCGCCGGTCGCGAGCATGATCTCGACGTGGGCCGGCAGCAGGCCGGCGCGCCGCCAGCGGTCGGTCGCCTCCCCCACGGCTCGTCGGATCGCGGCGGCCGCGGCTTCCTTGTCTCCCTGGGCGAGGCGCAGCAGGGCCAGTCCGGGCTGCGGCTCCGATCCCATCCGGCTCGCCTCGCGATAGGCGTCTTCGGCCTCGGCGACGTCGCCCCGCAGGCGGTGAACCTCGCCCCGTAGGTAGCAGGCCCTGGCCGCGGCCCCCTGGTTCATCGACCTCTCGAAGCGCCGGCTGGCACGCTCGGTCTCCGCCAGCGCGTCCGGCCATGCTCCCTGCAGCTGCAGAATCTGAGCGCGGTGGACGAGGCACCGGCCCGTGAACGCCACCAGGTCGGGCTGGGCCTCCCACCAGGCGGCGAGAGCCGCCGTCCACTCCCTCGCACGCCGCACCTCGTACACCTGCTCGCAGTAGAGGATCACGCCGCAATAGACGATCCCCGTGACGATCGGGGAGAGCCCTCCTTCCGCGACGGCGACCATCGCCTCGTCCAGCAGGGCGAGGCCGTCGCCGACGCGTCCTCCGCTCAAGAGCATGCCCCCTTGGGCGTGCAGCGCGAGGGCGAACAGATCCTTGTCCCCGAAGCGTTCGCCGATCTCGGCCGCGGCGCCGGCCGTCGCAGCGGCCCCTTCGAAGTCGCCGGCCACCTCGTGCTGGAAGGAAACGGGCATCAGCAGGTATCCGTGCTCGACGCACTCCTCGGCTTCCCGATCGACCAGCCGGTGGGCGCGACCGAGCCAACCGGTAGCCGGTCCCATCTCGCCCTTGAGCGCAAGGTTCATGCCGACCCAGAACGCATTGCGTGCCGCCCGGCGAGGCTCTCCCGCCTCCGAGTGCCCGTGGAAAGCGCGCTGCAGCAGCTCCAGAGACTCGTCGTCGCGGCCGAGCATGTACGCCGATGTCGCGAGCAGCTCGAGATCCCCTGGCGCCAGCGGTTCGTGCCCGTCCGCCCGCGTGAGCGACTCGTAGCTCGCGGCCCACGCCGATCTCGCGTGGGACTCGCGGCCTCGCTCGAGCTCGGCGTTGGAGAGCCGCATCCGGAGAAACCGTAACGCCGTTGGGCCGAGGCACGAAATGCGCCGGACAAGCCGGATCACGTGCGCGACACCGACGCCTTCGTCCGTCGCTATCGCCCGCGCCTCGGGGCGACTAGCGGCTTCGGCCGCTTAGGATTGCGCCGTGCTCGACGACGATGTGCGGAGCTCCTGTTTCGCAGCGCTCGACGTCCTGCAGGCACAGCACGGTCCCGAACTCCCCTACGCCGCTCTCCTCGAAGGCTTCAACTTCCGCGGTCGAAAGATCTCGTTCCTCAACCGTGCATACGGGATCTACCGGGCAGACGTCCAGCGGGGGCCGGCCGCGCTTTCAATCAACAGCGCCTTTGCGCAGAAGCGCTACCAGGACGAGGGCACCGACGACGGCGTCCTCTACCGCTACCAAGACGGTCCGGTCGACAACCACTTCAACACCTGGCTACGTCAAGCGCACACCCTCGGAGTGCCGCTCGTCTACTTCATCGGGACACGGCCGAATTGGTACCGCCCCGAGTACCCCGCGTTCGTCGAGGCCGATTACCCCGCTGAGCGATCAGTGCTCATCTCCTTCGGCGAGATGCGCGGCCCGTTCGAGGAACGTGAGCCCGTGCACGTGGACGACCCGATCGAGCGCGGTTACGTCGTGCGACGCGTCAAGCACCGAATCCACCAGGTGCAGTTCCGGGGAGCGGTGCTCACCGCCTACCGAGACCGCTGCGCGATCTGCACGCTGAAAGAGATCCGCCTGCTCGACGCTGCGCACATCGTGGCCGACGCGGACGAGCAGGGCGAACCACTCGTCAGCAACGGGTTGAGCCTTTGCTCGATCCATCACCGTGCGTTCGATCAGGATCTCGTGGGGATCTCGCCAGACCGCGACGTCCACGTGTCGCGCAAGCTCCTGGAGGATGAGACGGTCCGATGCTCGAGCTGCTGAAGGGCTTCCACGGACGGGAGATCGTCATCCCCGCACGCCGCGCCTGGAAGCCTGAACGCGAGCGCCTCGCCGCTCGCTTCGAGCGATTCCTCGCCTATTCGCGTTAGCAGCGGGAACCTTCGGCCGTAGGATGCTCCCGCGTTGAAGCGGTCGACTCTCACCACGGCTGCGGGCGTCTGCGGGGTGCTCGCGGCGCTCTGTCTCGTCGGCGGCGTCGCGCTGATGATCTGGAGCGGCGTCGACGGGTTGATCCCGGACACGGGACAGAGCGCGATCGACTGGATCGACGACGTGAACGGCGCGAACGACGCGTTCTTCGGCGGCGCGTGGCTCGTGGTCGCAGGCGGGCTGTTCGGGCTCGTCGCCCTCGTCGGGTTCTGGCGCCCCCTCCGCGACACGGCCGAGGTGCTGATCCTCGCGCCGATCCTCTCCGTGGTCGGGATGACGATGATCACGGTCTCGCACCTGCTCGCGATCGCGATGGCGTATGAGCTCGTGCCGGGCTACGTCGAGGGGAGCCGCACCGCGAAGGACTCGCTCGCGGTCACGACCGACACGCTGGCCAGCTTCGCCCACGTCGTCAACTACGCGGGCGGCCTGGTCGTCTTCGGCGTGGTCGTCCCTCTCTACGGATGGGCGATCCTGAAGACGAAGGCCCTGCCGCGGTGGATCGGCTGGTTCGCGATCATCGCCGCGGTGTTCGCCGGCTGGCTCGGCGCCGCAGCACCCGCGTCACGCCAGCTCGAGGACGCGACCTATATCGGCTACGCCGCGTTCGTCGTCTGGATCGCAGCGATGGGTCTTGCCGTGCTGCGCCGGCGGAGCTAGGGCGTCTGCAGGTCGCGCCGCTCGACCAGTAGGGCGCCCACGCCGAGCGCCACGGCCGCGGCCGCGATGACGACGAGGATGCCCCAGCCGTCGACGCCGTTCTGGAGCGGCGACTGCCCGACGAGCCAGAACGGCGAGAGGAAGCGGAACGGCTTCAGCCAGTCGGCGAGCGTGTACAGGCCTCCGACCAGGTACCCGGCGGCCGCGAACGCCGCAGGGACGCCGAGCGCGAGCACCTTGCTCGGAACCGCGGCCCCGAGCCCGAGCGCGAGCCAGCCGTAGAGGAGCCCGAGTGCGGCAAGCGAGCCCATCGCCGCCGCAAGCCGTCCCAGCGAGAGGTCGAGGCCGAAGACGCCGCTCCAGATGGCCAGCGCGAGGAACCCGGCCAGGCAGACGAGCCCGACCTCGGCCGCCAGCGCCACGCCCTTCGCGAGCACGGCGTCGCGCCGCCGCAGCGGGTACGAGAGCAGGAGCTCGAGCCGGCCGGCATCCTCCTCGCCCGCGAACGTCCTCGCGCCCGAGCCGATGGCCAGGACGAGCACGATCAGCGGGAGCATCAGGCTGAAAAGCTCGGCGTCCGTGTAGCCGGCGCCCGACGAGATGCCGCCGCCGCTGATCCCGAACAGCGCCTTGAGCGCGTCCGGGTAGCGCTCGACGAGCTGCGTCAGGTCGGGCGAGCCCTTGAACGATGGGAAGATCGAGCTCGTCAGCAGCGTGTAGCCGACGATGCCGAGGCACCAGCCGACGAGCGCCCGCCGGTGGTCGAGCAGCCCGCGGCGGACGAGCTCAGTCGGCACGCGGCGGCTCCTCGTAGAGCTCGAGGAAGATCTCCTCGAGGTCGGCGGGCTGCGAGACGAGGTCGACGATCCGATGCGCGGCCGCTTCCTTGACGATCGCGTCCATCGCGAGCTCGGGCGCGGAGAGCCGCACGACGGAGCCCTCGATGCCGTCGACCCGTACGCCGTCGAGCCCCTCGAACCGACGCGCGTCCACCGGCTCCGCGAAGACGATCGTCACGTGCCGCAGCGCGCGCTCCCGCAGATTGTCGACGGCGTCGACGTCGACCAGACGGCCGCCGCGGATGATCCCGACGCGGTCGGCGGCGTGCTGCACCTCGTCGAGCGAGTGCGACGAGAGGAAGACCGTTCGCCCGTCGGCCGCGGTCTCGCGCAGGAGCTCGCGCACCTCGGCCTGGAGAAGCGGGTCGAGCCCCGAGCTCGGCTCGTCCAGGACGACCAGCTCCGGCCGGTGCATGAACGTCTGCACGAGCCCGACCTTCTGGCGGTTGCCCTTCGAGAGGTGGCGGATCGGCCGGTCGAGCTCGAGGCCGAACCGCTCGCAGAGCTCGGCCCGAAGGCGGTCGTCGACGCCGCCGCGCAGGCGAGCGAGCGAGTCGAGCTGCTCGCCCGCGGTCATCCGGTCGTTCAGCCGCAGGTCGCCCGGGAGATAGCCGATCCGCCGCCGCGCCTCGACGCCCTGGCGCCGGGAGTCGAGCCCGAGCACGACCGCGCTCCCGGCCGTTGCATGGATCAGATCGAGCAGGAGCCGGATCGTCGTGCTCTTGCCCTGCGCCGTTCGGGCCGAGATAGCCGAACACCTCGCCAGGCTCGACGCGCAGGTCGAGCCCGACGAGCGCGCGCGTCTTCCCCTGGTAGGTCTTGGAGAGCCCGTGAGTCTCGACGGCCGGCGTGGTCACAGGGTCACTGTGCCACCGCCGGCCGCCAGCGCGTTGCGCTAGGTATCGTCCTTGACGACGCCGATCACGTGGCCCTCGGGATCCTTGAACAGGCCGAGCTCGACCATGTCCATGACCTTCTCAGGGCCCATCACCCTGGTGCCGCCGAGGCTCTCGGCCTTCGCGAGAGACGCCTCGACGTCCGGCACGGCTACGTAGAAGGTGACGTGGCCCTCGTACCCGTCCGGCCCCCCGCCGACGCCTCCACCGATCCCGGCGTCGCCTTGCTTCTCGACCATCCCGTAGTTCATCGGGTTGTCCGACTTGATCTCCCACTCGAAGAGCTCGGAGTAGTACTTCTGGAGCTTGTCGCCGTCCTTGCCGACGACCTCGAAGTGGACTACTGGCTGTCCCATCTCGCTCCTTCCCGCGCCGGGCTCTCCGGCGCTCGTCTTTGAACGTACCGGTTTAGACCTGGGCAGCGCCCGGAACTCATCGACCGCTAGCCGGCGGTGGCGAACCGCTTGGCCGCGAGGGCCCGCTTGCGCTCCGCCTCGACCTCGCGGTTCCTGGGAGCCGCGTTGGTCACGAGCCGGTCGAGCAGGGCCTGCGAGACCGCCGTGACCTCGTCGACGGCCCGGTCGAACGCCTCCTCGTTCGCGCGCGAGGGCTTCGTGAAGCCGCTGATCTTGCGCACGTACTGGAGGGCGGACGCCCGGACCTCTTCCTCGGTCGCAGGCGGCTCGTAGTTGTACAGCGTGTGGATGTTTCGGCACATGGCTGCATCCTAGGCGAGTTCGCCGAGCCGCTCCTTCGCGCGGGACGCGGCACCGAGAGCACCCTTTGCCTCGGTCAGAGCAACGACCTTCTCGAGAGCTTCCCGTTCGAGATCGGGCCTCCCCGCCAGCCGCTCCACCTCGGCCTCCGCCAACCAGAGGTCACAGTGGACGATGAAGTAATCGGTCGACTCGATGATCTCGGCAGCCTCGCGCATGAGCTTCTCGGCGGACCCGAAATCGCCTCGTCGCGCCGCCACGCGCGCACGCACGAGCCGGCTCCGCGCGTGGGGCTCGAAGTCGTCCGCCTGGGCATAGCCCGAGGACTCGGCAGCGAGCTGAAGCGCCTCGTCGTCACGCCCCAAATCGAGGGCGGACTGGGCGCGGTAGCCGACGATCGTCGCGAGATAGCCGGTCTCCGAGCTACGGGCCAGCTCCTCCTGTCCTTCCGTGAGCGTCTCATAGGCAATCGCAGGATCTCCCGTGGACAGCTCCATCTCGCCCACGACCATGGATGTCCCCGCCCACCAGATCATGTCGTTCAGATCGAGCAACAGCTCGCGGCCCAGCGCCAACTCTGCACGCCCTTCGGCGAGGCGCCCTGCAGCCCCCATGAGCGCGCCACGGATGATGTGCGCAATCGCCTCGAGGCGCTTCGACACGGAGCTCGCGATGACCTCGTCGCAGCGACGGAGGCCTTCGTCGATCGGCGTGGGGCCCCACCAGGTCTGCCAGAGAATCCAGGTCCGCACGTCGCTCACCAGCCACGGACTGACCCCCTCCGATCGGTCGAGCGCCTGTTGGTTGAGGTGCAGCGCCTCGTCCGTCTTCCCGAGCCAGGCCGTGAAGGTGGCGAGCATGCGCAGCGACCACACTGCGCCCTCCTCGTCTCCGAGCCGCTCGAGCACTGCGAGCTGTTCCTGCGTAGACGCGAGTGCTCCCTGCATCGTCCCCGTCGGGTCGGCCTGCACCTCGGCCTCGATCCGGGCGAGCTCGCACCGTGCCAGGAGCCGCTCGTCGCGGGACGCACGCGCCGCGGCAGCCGCCTCCTCACGCTGGCTCGCGGCGCCCGGGAAGTCGCCGAGATCGGCGAGGATGACGGCCAGGTCGAGCTGCGCCAACCGGCGCATCGGATCGTCGGGCGGAAGCAACTCCAGCGCCCGGCCGAGCAACCCTCTGGTCGCGTGGACGTCGCCGCGCTCGCGGGCACGCTCTGCACTTCGCACGAGGCGCGCCGCCCCCCGTGCGGCGATCGCGTCGGCCACGTCGTCCAGCGGCCCGAGCTCCGCGCGATAGCGATACGCCTGCTCGAGGTGGTAGCCGATGATCTCGTCCAGCTCGACGAGAGCGGCGCCGTGCTCCTCGAGCCAGGTGGCGAAGCGGTCATGGAGCTCGGCCCGGACGGCCTTCGGCAGAGCCTCGTAGGCGGTGTCGCGGATCAGCAGGTGCCTGAAGCGATACGCCTCTTCGTCGGCGAACACCGTCGGCTCGGGGCGCACGAGGTCCTTCCGGACCAGCGTGATCAGACGGCCGTCGACCGTCGCCTCCTCCGGCCCGAGCGCCGCGACCGCGCCCCTGTGGAAGACGAGTCCCTCGATCGCGCCGCGCTCGAGCACGCCGCGCTCGGCCGGCTCGAGCTGGTCGAGCCGAGCGGCCAGAAGCGCCTGGATCGTCGGCGGTACGACGATCTCGCCGCCGTCCTCGGCCATCGCGACCATCTCCTCGACGAAGAGCGGGTTGCCTCCAGCCGCCTCGAGGATCCGCCCGCGCAGCTCGGGGTCGATGCGCTCGTCGAGCTCGGCTATCAACCGCTCGGCCTCCTCCGGCCCGAGCGGCTCGAGCTGTACGTTCGTCGCGTTGAGCTTGCCGCCGCCCCAGGTCGGCCGCAGGTCGAGCAGCTCCGGCCGCGCCATGCAGAGGACCAGGATCGGAGCGCCGCGGCTCAGGTCGGCAACGTGCTCGATGAGATCGAGGAACGCCGGCTCGCCCCAGTGGACGTCGTCGAAGACGACCACGAGCGGGCGCTCGGCGGCCCGCGACTCGAGCAGCTTGCGAAATGCCCACGCGATCTCGGTGGGAGAGCTGGCGGCGGAGTCGTCGCCGAGGATCGAGGCGAGCGCGGGCTCCGTCTCGACGGACTCGCCCAGCAGCCGCTTCAGGACCTCCGTCACCGGCCAGTAGGTGATCCCCTCGCCGTACGAGAGGCAGCGGCCGCGCACGACCGTCGGGCTCTCGAGCGTGCGCAGGAACTCCTCGGCCAGCCGCGACTTGCCGACACCCGCGGCGCCGAGGATGGTGAACAGGTGGCACGAGCGCCCGTCGACGACGGTGGCAAACGCGTTCTCGAGGGCGTCTCGCTGGCGCTCCCGCCCCACCATCGACGCCTCGTGGCGGCGGCCGGGCGCCTCCTGCACGGACACCAGGCGGTAGGCCCGGAGCGGCTCCGCCTTCCCTTTCGCCGGGATCGGCTCGACCGGCTCCGAGTCGACCGCTTCCTGCACGAGCCCTTGAGTCTCCTCACCCATGAGCACCTCGCCAGGCGGCGCTGCCTGCTCGAGGCGCGCGGCCACGTTGACCGCGTCCCCCGTCGCCAGCCGCTCCTCGGTGCCGGTGACGACCTCGCCGGTGTTGACGCCCATGCGCAGCTCGAGGCGCGTGCCGTAGTTGCGCTCGAGCTCCTCGTTCAGCTCGCCGAGGGCGCCGCGCAGCTCGTCGGCGGCCCGGACTGCCCTGAGCGCGTCGTCCTCGTGCACGACCGGGACGCCGAAGACGGCCATGACTGCGTCGCCGATGAACTTCTCCACGGTCCCGCCGTGGCGCTCGACGATCACCTTCGCCGTCTCGAAGTAGCGAGCCATGACTCGACGCAGGCTCTCCGGGTCGATCCGCTCGCCGAGCGCGGTCGAGCCGGTCACGTCGCAGAAGAGGACGGTCACGACCTTGCGCGTCTCGCGGACGACTCCCTGCTCGGGAAGCTGCGCGCCGCAGGAGTCGCAGAACCTGGCGCCCTGCCGATTCTCGGCTCCGCAGCTCGGGCAGACCAGCATGGTGCGAGTCTAGGGCGAGTGACCGAGAGGAGAGCCTCCTCCGGGCTCGTCCGGGTGCGTTGCTAGCGTCGTTTGGCACATGAAGCTTGGTGTCCGCAAGGGCTGGGCAGGCGCCGCCGTCCTGATCACGCTCCTCGCGCTCACGGTCGTTCCGAGCGCGAATCCGGAGCAGTCGAGCTCGCAGCTCCGCCGCCTGCCTTCCGGGTTCCTCGACACCGGCGGCGACTTCACGTGCGCGGTGATCAGCACGGGTCAGGTGCGCTGCTGGGGGAACGGTGCGAACGGGCGTCTCGGCTACGGAAACCTGAACTCGATCGGCGACACCGAGCTGCCGTCCTCGGTCGTGGCGGTCGACATCGGCGCCGGCCGAAAGGCGATCGCGATCGCGGCGGGCAACGCGCACACCTGCGTGCTGCTTGACACCGGACAGGTGCGCTGCTGGGGCTCGGGAGCGAACGGGCGGCTCGGCTACGGCAACGTCAACGACGTCGGCGACAACGAGTCTCCGGCTACCGCGGGGCCTGTCGACCTCGGCGCGGGCCGCACGGCGGTCGCCATCACGGCCGGGAACGCGCACACCTGCGCGCTGCTGGACACCGGGCAGGTGCGCTGCTGGGGCAACGGCGCCGACGGCCGTCTCGGCTACGGGAACACGAACTCGATCGGCGACAACGAGACTCCCGGGACCGCCGGCCCCGTCGACCTCGGCTTCGGCCGCATCGCGATCGCAATCAGCGCGGGAGGCTCCCACACCTGTGCGCTGCTCGATACGCACCAGGTTCGCTGCTGGGGGAACGGCGCGAACGGGCGGCTCGGCTACGGCAACGTCAACGACATCGGCGACAACGAGACGCCCGGCGGCTTCGGCCCGGTCGATCTCGGCCCCGGAAGGACCGCCGTCGCGATCTCGGCCGGCGGCTCGCAGACCTGCGCGCTGCTCGACAACGGCACCGTCCGCTGCTGGGGCCTCGGAACTCTGGGCCGCCTCGGGTACGGAAACACGACCACGATCGGCGACAACGAGACGCCCGGCGGCTTCGGCCCGGTCGACCTGGGCGCGGGCCGGACGGCGGTCGCGATCAGCACGGGCGCCGCACACACGTGCGCGGCCCTCGACAACGGCCAGGTTCGCTGCTGGGGCTCGGGCGCCGACGGACGGCTCGGCTACGGGAACCTGAACGACATCGGCGACAACGAGACTCCCGGGACGATCGTGCCCGTGGACGTCGGCGGCTCCGCGATCGCAATCTCGGCCGGCGGGTCGCACACGTGCGTCCTGCTCGCCACCGGACAGATCCGCTGCTGGGGCCTCGGTGCCAGCGGCCAGCTCGGCTACGGGAACATCAACGACATCGGCGACAACGAGAGCCCCGGCTCCGCGAGCCCGGTCAACCCGGGCGGGCTCCTGGCGATCAAGCTGCAGCCGGTCCTGTCGATGACGCTGAAGCCCAAGCGAGACCGGAAGACGCCGTATCGCCTCGCCGCGTCCGGCCGGCTGACCGGGTTCCTGTCCGACCGCTCGATCTGTGCCGGCCAGGTGACGGTGAAGGCCAGGCTCGGCAAGCGGTCGGTCTCGGCAAAGGCGACGCTCGCCTTCGCGCCGGGCAACTGCAGCTACACGAAGTCGCTGCGGGTGAAGAAGAAGGGGAAGTGGAAGGTCACCGCGACCTTCACCGGCAACGGGTCCCTGAACCCGCGCACGGCTACCCCGCGCATCTTCAGAGCCGGCTGACGCCCATCGTGATGCCGGCGACGTAGGCGCTGCCGGCCTTGCGCAGGCGGAGCATCGACTGGCGACCGCCCTGGGCGAAGACGAAGTCGTTCGCGTTGCGCGTCGTCCGCTTCCCCCGTCGGCTGTATGGCTTGCGCCGGAAGACCCTGTCGGTGAGCGAGTCCGGGAAGTAGAGCTGGCCCGTGTGGACGACGTTCCCGGCGACGTGCACCTTGACGTGGATGTGCACCGTGCGGCCCTGGTACCAGCCCGGGTAGACGCTGCGGAAGCGGGCGAGCCCGGTCTTGTCGGTCCGCTGGATCCCGCGCATGAACGTGCGGCTGCGCGCGCCGGCGCCGAAGCCCGAGTAGACGCCGCAGCGCGTCCGCGTGCCAGATGTCGACCGCGGCGCCCTTGATCGGCCTGCAGGTCGACGCGTCGACGACGCGCAGGCGCAGGAGCAGCGGCACCCCCGGCCGGCCCTCGGTGATGTTGCGGCGGAGCTTCTCGCCGGCGATGTAGTACGGCCCCTCGGTCTGCTCGGGCGTGAGCACGCACGAGACCGCGCCGGACGCGACCGCGGCCGGGCCTGCGCCCTCGGAGCTCGCGGCCTTCCAGCCGAGCAAGCCGAGCAGGAGGCCGCCGAACCTGACGATCGAGCCGCGGCGGGTGAGTCTCTGGCCGTTCACGCGCCCGACGGTAGCCGACGGGCGTAAGCGCCACCTAAGAGTGCTACCGTCGAGCACGAGATGAGGTGGGCGCCGCTTCTCATCGCCCTCGTCGCGCTGGCCGTGGTTCCGAGCGCGAGCCCGGAGCAGGCCTCGTCGAAGGTTCGTCGCCTGCCCGCGGGCTTTCTCGACGCGGGTGGCGCCCACACCTGTGTGGTGCTCACCAACGGAACCGTGCGCTGCTGGGGCTACGGAGCGCACGGTGCGCTGGGGTACGGGAACCCGAGCTGGATCGGCGACGACGAGACTCCCGGCTCGGTCGGTCCGGTCGCCATCGGCGCCGGCCGGAAGGCGGTCGCGATCGCGACCGGCAACGAGCACACCTGCGCGCTGCTCGACAACGGCACCGTCCGCTGCTGGGGCAGCGGCGAGCACGGCGCGCTCGGCTACGGGAACACGACGACGATCGGCGACGACGAGACTCCGGCCTCGGTCGGCCCCGTCGACCTGGGCGCGGGACGGAAGGCAGTCGCCATCACGGCGGGTGTCGCGTTCACCTGTGCGCTGCTCGACAACGGCAGGGTGCGTTGCTGGGGTTTCGGAGCCGACGGAGAGCTCGGACACGGGGCCACGAACGACGTGGGCGACGACGAGACGCCGGGCTCGGTCGGCGCCGATCGACCTCGGCGCAGGTCGCAAGGCCGTCGCAATCAGCGCCGGGGATCTTCACGCCTGCGCAGTCCTCGACAACGGAAGAGTCCGGTGCTGGGGCTTCAACCAGTACGGGCAGCTCGGCAACGGCACCACGAGCAACGTGGGCGACGACGAGACTCCTGGCTCGGTGGCGCCGGTCGACCTGGGCGCGGGCCGGAAGGCTGTCGCCGTCAGCGCTGGTGCGTATCACACGTGTGCGCTCCTCGACAACGCGCGAGTGCGTTGCTGGGGCTCGGACGCGCGCGGTCAGCTCGGCTACGGGAACACCGACTCGATCGGGGACGACGAGACTCCGTACTCGGCGGGCTACGTCGATCTGGGGGCGGGACGGAGAGCCCTAGCAATCAGCGCGGGCGGTTACGACACGTGCGCGTTGCTCGACGGCGGCGCGGTCCGCTGCTGGGGCGACGGCGACGGTGGAGAGCTCGGCTACGGAAACCGGAACAGCATCGGCGACGACGAGACCCCGGGCGGATTCGGGCCTGTCGACCTGATCCGTCCCGCGGTCGCGATCAGCGTGGGGCCAGTTCATGTGTGCGCCGTGCTCGACAATGGCCGGATTCGCTGTTGGGGGCACGGGCTGGAGGGACAGCTCGGGTATGGGAACACCGACACGATCGGTGACAACGAGACTCCTGCGTCGGTCAAGCCCGTCGTCGCCGGCGGGCTCGTCGCGACCCGGGTGCAGCCAGCTCTCTCGCTCGCGCTGAAGGCGAGGCGCGACCGCCGCTGGCCGTACAGGCTCCGGGCAGCGGGCAAGCTAACGGGCTTCCCCGCCGACCCGGCAACGTGTGCGGGGCAGGTGGGAGTCAGGGCCACGACCCCGCGCGTCTACGCACGTGTCAGGTGGGTGAACCTGAGGCTCGGCGCCGTCGGTTGCAGCTACACGGCAACGCTCACGGTCAGCGGGCGCGGGTCGTGGAAGGTGACCGCTGCGTTCCCCGGGAACGGCTCGCTCAAGGGCCGCACCGCACCGGCCAAGAAGTTCCGGGCCGGCTGAACGTGTTGCGGTCCGGTTAAGCCCGAATCCGCGGGCGAGTCGCTGCCCGTACCTCCATACGCATATCCACGTCGAGATTGGAGGTCATCATCAAGCGAAAGACAACCATCCGCTACGGCGCCGTCGTCGTCGCGGTGCTGGTGCTCGGAGCCGTCGCCGCGATCGCCGTCGCGTCCTCTTCGGGCTCAAACGGCCAGACGAAGGTGGTCGGCACCGCGCACAACAAGGCTCTGAAGGAGACGGTCCTCGTCAACCGCCGCGGGCGCACGCTCTACGCCCTCAGCGTCGAGCGGCGCGGCCGCTTCATCTGCACGAACATGGCCTGCCTCTCGTTCTGGACGCCCCTCACCGTGCCGAAGGGCGTCAAGCCCGGCGGCGTGAGCGGGCTCGGAACGGTCAAGCGCCCCGACGGCAAGATGCAGGTCGCCTACCGCGGCGCCCCGCTTTACACGTTCTACCTCGACCGCAAGCGCGGCGACGCCAAGGGCAACGGCTTCAAGGACGTCGGCACGTGGCATGCGGTCGCCGTCTCGAAGAGCCGCAAGTCCGCGGCGGTGGTCTCCACCCCGCGCTCGTACGGCTACTAGCTCTCCTCCCCGGCACGAGGGCCGTCGGATCCGCGGCCCTCGTGCACGCGTGGTCACGCCTCTCTGAGCGGGTCGTGACCCCAGTTCATCAGCGAGTGCCGCCAACGGGTGTCGCCGACATCGCCGCGCGGGCGCTGGGCGAGGTGCCGGTGCACGTAGCCGATGACCGTACGCATGTGCCTGTAGTCCTCCTCGTCGAGCCCCTCTCCGCGCGTGCGGAGCAGACGGACGATGCGACGGCCCGAGGCGTGGCCGACCGACTCGCCGCTGCCTTCGGGCTTGAAGCCCACGGCCTTCGACTCGTCGGTGCGCAGCCACGCCTCGAGCTCGAGGTCGCTCAGGTTCACGACCTCCTGGAACTGGAGCGAGATCCGCTGCAGCTCCTCGTTCGTCATCAGGCGGCCGGCGGGATCAGGACGCGGTTGATGACGTGGATGATGCCGTTGGATGCCCGCACGTCCGCCTTCACGACCTGAGCCGAGTTGACGAAGACCCTGCCCTTGGCAACGCGGATGGTCACCTTCGCGCCGTTCAGCGTCGTGGCCGAGCGAAGCTTGACGACCTTCGCGGCGGGCACGCGGCCCTTGACGACGTGGTAGAGCAGGACCGCGCGGAGCTTGGCCGGGTCAGCCTTCAGCTGGGCCAGCGTGGACGCCGGAACCTTCGCGAAGGCACGGTCGGTTGGGGCGAACACGGTCAGCTGCGTCTTGCTCGAGAGGGCCTTGGCGAGCCCGGCAGCTTTGACGAGCGAGACCAGGGTCTTGAACTGCCCTGCCGCGACCGCGGTCTTGACGAGGTTCGGCTTCCGCGTGGGAGGAGCCGACGTGCCGGCCGTCGGCGCACTCAACGCTGTGGCCATGAACACCGCGGCAATGACCGCGGCTCCGATGATCTGCAGCTTCTGCATTTCTGTCTCCCTTCTTCAGGCGGCGGGCCAGTGCCCGCCAGATGACTTCGAGCGTGCGGTCTCGAGGACCGCGAGCGTGCGGTCGGCTCGATCGGGGTTCCGCCGTCTTCGCTCGCGCTCGTCGCGGCCGTCGAGGATTGCGCCCCAGACGAGCAGCGACATCGCGGTGCCGACCACGAGCGTGACGGCGATTCCGAGCAGGAAGATGCCCGGATCGTTCATGACGACCTCCGCGGGAGCACGAGCACGCCGAACGCGAGGATCGACGGCACCCACAGGCCGACGAACATGCCCTCTTGCTCGCTCCCGCCGAACCAGAGCGAGATCGAGGCGACGACCGAAATCGTCGCCCCGATCAGCACCAGCAGTCGCGCTAACGCGACCGGTCGGTCAGGCATGGCTCGCCATCGAGGCCGAGGGCTTGTCGCCATGGGTGCGGGTGCGGACGAGCGCCGGCAGGCGCAGCGCCTCGTACACGCCGGCGAGGCCGACGAGGCCGTAGACGATGCGGCTCGCCGCGTTCGTCTCGCCGAACGTGAGGCCGAAGACCCACGCAACGAGGTCGAAGTCGGCGATCGCCACGAGGCCCCAGTTGAGCGCGCCGACGATCACGAGGACGGCGGCGAGCAGGTCGATGGTGCGCTTCATCTTGTCCCTCCTTTGTCTAGCTTGCGTCGAGACTGTACCGACTCTGTTCCGTGTTTGTCAAATTATTGTCCAATGTCTGTACACTAGGGCCATGGACGATGAGCGCTACCTGCGAATCGGTGAGCTGAGCCGCCGGAGCGGCGTCAGCGTCGACCTCCTGCGAGCCTGGGAGCGCCGGTACGGGCTCCTCGAGCCGGCCCGGTCGGACGGGGGCTTTCGCCTCTACTCGGACGACGACGTCGAGCGCGTCCGCACGATGCAGGCCCATCTCGGTGAGGGCCTCGCCGCGGCAGAAGCCGCGCGGCGGGCGCTTGCACGGGAAACCGAGACCTCCGGCCCAGTCCCGAGCGGCGCGGTCGAGCAGGCCAGGCAAGAGCTCACCGAGGCCCTGGCGAGCTTCGCGGAGGCGCGCGCCCACTCGGCGTTCGACCGCGTGCTCGGCGTCCTCACGCTCGACACCGTGCTCGCCGACGTCGTTCTTCCGTACCTCCACGAGCTGGGCGAGAGCTGGGCTCGCGGCGAGACGACGATCGCCCAGGAGCACTTCGCGAGCAGCATCATCCGCGGTCGGCTGCTCGGACTCGCCCGCGGCTGGGGAGCCGGTGTGGGGCCGCACGCGCTGCTCGCCTGCCCTCCAGGAGAGCTTCACGACCTGGGACTGCTCGCCTTCGGCCTGGCTCTCCGGAGCCGCGGTTGGCGCATCACGTACCTCGGACAGGACTCGCCGCTCTCAGCCGTCGAGGAGCAGGCGCGCTCTCTCCGGCCCGACGCCGTGGTCCTCGCGGTCACCGACTCCGCGCGGCTCGACCACGACCTCGGCGAGCTCGCCGCGCTGGCCGCGGCGGTCCCGGTGGCACTCGGCGGCGCGGGCGCGACCCCCCAGCTGGCCGAGCAGGCAGGCGCGATGCTGCTCGACGGTGATCCGGTGGCCGGCGCCGCCCGCCTGACCGCTTCCCGCTCGCTCCGCTAGCCCTGGCAGGCGAGAATCGCGTCGTGATCGATCCGATCCAGCGCTGGCGGCCGATGGACGACAAGCCCGACTACGCAGGGCTGCTCACCTACGGGTCGCTTCCGTACACGCAGGATCCGGGCGAGCTCGAGGGCGTCGACGTCGCGATCGTCGGCGCGCCGATGGACGACCTCGTCTCGGACCGGCCCGGCGCGAGGTTCGGGCCGCGGGCGATCCGGGCCGCGAGCTGCCCGCCCGGCCCGCACCTGGAGGTGAAGGTCGACGCGAGCACCGTGCTACGGATCGTCGACTACGGCGACGCGCCGGTGCTGCCGGCCGACCCCGCTCGCTCGCACGAGGCGATCGAGCAGACCGTCGCCGAGGTCGTCGCCGCCGGCGCGGTCCCGATCGTGCTCGGAGGCGACCACTCGATCGCAGAGCCCGACATCCGAGCGTGCGCCTCGGGGCGCGCCCCGATCGGCCTCGTCCACTTCGACACGCACACGGACACCGGCACGGAGGTCTTCGGCCTCGAGATCTCGCACGGGACGCCGATGTACCGGCTCGTCGAGGCGGGTGTCGTGGATCCGCGCCGCTACGTCCAGATCGGGCTCCGCGGCTACTGGCCCGGTGAGGAGGAGTTCGGCTGGCAGGCCGAGCGCGGGATCACGAGCTTCTTCATGCACGACTTGCGGCGGCTCGGAGTCGAGCAGGTCGTCCGCGAGGCGGTCGGCGTCGTCGGAGCGGGCCCGGTCTTCCTGAGCGTCGACGTCGACGTCCTCGATCCGGCGTTCGCGCCGGGGACGGGCACGCCCGAGCCCGGCGGGATGACCAGCCAGGACCTGCTCTGGGCCTGCCGCACGATCGCGGCCGAGCTCGAGCTCGTGGGCGCCGACGTCGTCGAGGTGATCCCTACCGCGGTCGGCTCGGCGGACATCACGGCGCTCGTCGCCGACCGGATCGTCCGCGAGATCCTGACCGGGATCGCGCTTAGACGCTAGCCGCGAGGCGCGAGCGTCTGCTCTACGGCGAGGCGCACGAGCCAGATGCCGGAGAGGAACATGTACGTGACGACCGGCAGGGCCACGCCGATCAGGGCGACCATGACGGCGATCGTGTCGGGCTGGCCCGGAACGAGGTTCATGATCGGCGTGAGGAGCGCGCCGAGGACGAGCGCGAGGGCGAGGTTGACCCAGCCTCCGCGGAGCGACTGCGGGCCGAATCCGGGCAGGCGGAACGCGACCCATCCCGCGAGGACGGCGGCGGCCAGCACGAACGCGAGCAGGAACGTGTCCCTCGTCATCTCCCCTCCCCGCGGAGTTTGACACGCATTTGTGCGATCTGGAACCCCCGAATCGTCGAGGTCCCTAGCGGAAAAGGTCGCGATCGGCCGGCATCACGAGGTCGCGGGCGGCGCCCTCGCCGCTCGCGTCGACGCCGCGGATGACCGCCGCGGGGATGCCAGCCGTCTTGCCCATCACGAGCTGGGCCGCGCCGGCGAGCTCGTCCGCGACGGCGATCACGGTCGCGTGCAGCTCGTAGCCGACGCCGTCGCGCTCGCCCTGGAGGTCGAGCAGCGGCCGGATTCCCGAGAGGCCGATGGCGACGTCGGTCGTGCCCTGGCGCCAGGCGCGTCCGAAGGAGTCGCTGACGATCACGCCGACCTCGGCGCCGGTCAGCTCGCGCAGCCGTTCGCGCAGGCCCGCCGCGGAGGCGTCCGGGTCTTCGGGCAAGAGGACGAGCATGTCGGCGGCAGGTGCGTTCGAGGAATCGACGCCCGCGGAAGCGCAGACGAAGCCGTGCCTGGTCTCGGCGATCACGAGCGGCGGCCGCGTCCGGACGAGCCTGGCCGACTCGCGGAGGATCACCTCGACCCGCCGCGGGTCGCCGTCCGCGGCCAGCTCGCGCGCCTCGTCCGACGGCTCGACATCGGCCAGCGCGACGACGCGGCCCTCGGCCTTGGAGACGACCTTCTGCGCGACGACGAGCACGTCTCCGTCGCGGAGCTCCGCGCGCCCGGCGATCAGCGCGGCGAGGTCGTCGCCCTCGCCGATCTCGGGGAGCCCCTCGACCGGGTGGATCTCGATCACGGGAGGCCGGTGATGCGGATGCCGGAGTGCGCCTTGTAGCCGCGGTTCAGGTTGACGATCACCGCCGTCAGGCCTTCGAGCGCGCGGGCGGCCGCGAGCGGGCCTGCGTCCAGCGCGCGCCCGGCGACCACGTGCGAGGCGAGCTCGAGCGCCAGCTCCTTGGCCCGCGGGTCGTCACCGCAGACGAGCGCGTCCTCGTCCGGCGCTTCTTCGCCGAGATTGCGAGCCGCAACGGAGTGGAGCCCCGCGGCGACCGGCGCGTCGACGACCTCGGCAACTCGCTCGGCGAGCGAGACCCCTTCGGCGCCGGGGCTCGCGCCGTTCCCGCCGAAGTTCAGCTCGCTGGCCACTGAGAGCAAGGGCGTCGCGCCAAGGGCGCCGGCCAGGGCTCGCGCCGTCTCGACGGCCGCATCCGCGTTGACGGCCAGAACGGCGACGTCCGCGTCTGCAACCGCCTCGGCATTCGCGTCACCCGCGACCCCGAGCTCCGCGGCGAGGGCTTTCGCCTTCTCGGCGTCGCGCGAGCCGATGGTCACCTCGTGGCCGGCCGCGCGCAGACGAACCGCGAGGCCGCGGCCGAACGGGCCGGTGCCGCCGAGGATCGCGACTCTCATACCGGCACGGCGAGGACGGCCTCGGCGAGGCGGCGCCGTGCGTCCTCGTCGCTCATCAGCGTCCGCGCGACGATCGTCCTCACCCCCGCGTCCTCGTCCGCGTCGGCCTCGTCCACCACGAGCGCGTCGATCAATCCCTTGTAACAGTCTGTTACTTGCGCAGGCCCGGTTCCGCCCTTCAGGCGGGCGAGCATCCGGTCGGCGGGCCCGCGGACAGCGCGTCCGGCGATCAGCGGGCTGACCGCGACCACAGGCGCCTGCCGGGCCTCGAGCGCGGCGCGGATCTCGGCCACCGCGAGGATCGGCCCGATGCTGACGAACGGGTTGCTCGGGGCGATCGCGATCAGATCGGCCGAGTCGAACGCGTCGAGCACGCCGGGCGCGGCGCGCGCCTCGCCGGCGCCCTCGAAGCGAACGCCGTCGACCTCGTCCTCGTGCCTGCGGCGGACGAACCACTCCTGGAACGAGAACTCTCCGGCGGGCGTGGCGACCCACGTGCGCAGGCGGTCGTCGGTCGCGGGCAGCAGGACCGCTTCGACCCCGAACGCGCGAGCCAGACGAGCGGTCACGGCGGACAGCGGCTCGCCGCGGCGCAGCGCCTCGGTCCGCGCCAGGTGCAGCCCGAGGTCGCGGTCGCCGAGCTGGAACCACGTCTCGGCCCCGGCCTCCGTCGCCGAGTCGCGCGCGTTCCAGGTCTCCTCCGCGCGGCCCCAGCCCTTGGCCTCGTCGAGAACGCCCGCAAGCGTGTAGAGGATCGTGTCCAGATCGGGCGAGACGTGGAGGCCCGAGACCTCGAGATCGTCGCCCACGTTCCCGACGATCGTGACGTCACCGGGATCGAGCGTCTCCGTCAGCGCGCGCGCGAAGCGGGAGCCTCCGAGCCCGCCTGCGAGCAGCGCGACCTTCACCGGGCGAGACCGGCGCGAAGCTCGTCGAGAACCGCCGCCGTCCGCAGGCCCAGTCGCTCTTCCAGCCGCTCGAGGTCGGCGACGGTATCCACGTCGTCGACGAGATTCGGAATCTCGACGGTCACCGAGTCCGCGTCGAGCCGCGCGGCCCGGGCATGAAACCGCTCGGCGCTGCCCGGCCCGTAGAGCGGCGCGAACAGGCTGGACGACGCGAGCGCGAGCGCGTTGGTCGTCCCGTCCGCGGCCTGGACGAGCGCGAGCCCGCCCTCGGGAAGCGCACCGAGAAGCGTCAGCAGATCGCGAGGCTGTGCGCAGGGCAGATCCGCGTTGACGACCAGGATCGGCCCCGACTCGACTCCGCGGATCGCGGCCTCGACCGCCTCTCCCTGATCGCCGTCGCGCGCGACGACGACGGGGCCGCCGGCGCCCTCGCAGGCGGCGACGACGTCCTCGAGCATTGCCTCGGCGAGAGCGGCGCGCGCCTCCTCGGGAAGCGGCTCGAGCCGGCGCTTCGCGTCCGCGCCGCGATACGGAACCACGAACGTGGGCATTCGGCTAGAGCCTATCCGCCGGTGCTAGGTGTCCTGGCCGGGGCCGCGTGTCGCCCACTCGCGCAGCTCGTACCAGTGCGTGTTGCGGAGAGCCTCAGCGACCTGCGGATCCGTGTGCGCGGCGTTGAAGACGTTGTGGTCGAGGTCGGCGCAGATCGCCACCGCCTGGAGTGGCACGCCCACCAGCTCGGCGAGAGCCTCGGAGGGCACCTTCGCCTCGGCCACCGTGTAGTGCATGAACTGGAGGTTCGGAGCGATCTCCATCAGCTGCGGCCAGTCGGGACAGGAGCGGGAGCTCACGGCACGCTTCTTCCGGAGACGGCGAGCCGTTCCTCCACGACCTCGGCGAGCGCGCGTACGAACGCGGGGTCGGCGTTGGGCAGCTCGATCCGCTCCAGCTCGAGCCCGAGCTCGGCCGCGCGCTCCTTCGCCTCGATGTCGAGGTCCCAGAGGATCTCGAGATGGTCCGAGACGAAGCCCACCGGGGCCACGAGCACGCGCTCGACGCCGTCGGCATGAAGCCGGTCGAGCTCCTCGAGCACGTCCGGGCCGAGCCACGGCTCGCCGGTTGCGCTCGCGCTCTGGAACGCGAACGACCAGCGGTCGAGGCCCGCGCGCTCCGCGACGAGGCGAGAGGTCTCCAGCAGCTGCTCCTTGTACGGATCGCCCTCGTCCAGGATCCGTGACGGGAGCGAGTGTGCGGTGAAGACGACCCAGGCGTCGGTGTCGCGCACGCGGTCGGCCAGCAGGTCGACGAAGCCCGCTGAGTCGTGCCAGCTCTCGACGAGGACGACTTCGGCGCGTCCGGCGACGGCCTCGTCGAGCCGCTCGCGATAGCCGCCGATCGAAAGCCGAGAGTAGTGCGGCGCGAGCACGAGCCCGACGATCCTCGTCGCCCCTCCGGCAAGCGCGGCGTAGGCGGCCTCGGCAATCCGCGGCCGCCAGTGCTTCATGCCGACGTGGACCGGAATGCCCAGCTCCCGCTCGAGCGCGGCTCGCTGCGCTTCGGTGACGTCGTCGAGCGGGGAGCGCCCACCGATTCGCCGGTAGCGCTCCGCCAGCTCGGCAACCGCCTCGTCCGAGACCGGCCGCCCGCCTCGCACGTCCTCGAGATAGGGACGCACGTCCTCCGGCCCCGACGGGCTGCCGTAGGCCATCAAGACGATCGCGTCGCTCAAACTGACACCAATGTGCTTTCGTGCACGAGCTCGGTGAGGCGGCGCAGGTCGGCCGGGTCCGTCTCGGGCAGGACGCCGTGGCCGAGGTTGAAGATGTGGCCGGGCCGGCCGGCCGCGCGGCGCAGCACGTCCTCGGCGCCGGCCTCGACGCGCTCCCACGGCCCGAGCAGGACGGCGCCGTCGAGGTTCCCCTGGATGCCGCGGTCGTGGCCGACACGCTCCCACGCGACGTCGAGCGGCACCCGCCAGTCGATCCCGATCACGTCGCCTCCCGCCGCAGCGCGGTCTTCGAGCAGATGCGCGTCGCCGGTCGCAAAGTGGATCGTGGGCACGTCGACGGCCGCGAGCACGCGCTCCGAGTACGGCGCGGCGAACTCGCGGTAGTCGTCGACCGAGAGCGCACCGACCCACGAGTCGAAGAGCTGGATCACGTCCGCGCCGGCCGAGACGCACGCGGCCACGTAGAGCGCGAACGTCTCCGTCAGCTTTTCCATCAGCGCGTGCCAGACCTCGGGCTCGCCGTACATGCAGGCCTTCGTCAGCTTGAACTCGCGCGTGGGCTTGCCCTCGATCAGGTACCCGGCGACCGTGAAGGGCCCGCCGGCGAAGCCGACGACCGCCTGATCCTCCCGCAGGGCCTCGCGCACGAGCCGCACCGCCTCGAGCACGAACGGCACCGACTCCGAGGGATCGGGCACGCGAAGGCGCTCGACGTCGGCCATCGTGCGCACGGGCTCGGCGACGACCGGCCCGACGTTCTCGACCAGCTCGACGTCGACCCCCATCCCGAGAACCGGGAGCATGATGTCCGCGAACATCACCGCCGCGTCGACTCCGTGCGCGTGCACCGGCTGGAGCGTCACCTCGGCGCAGAGCTCCGGCTGGCGGCACACCTCGAACAGGCCGTACTGCTTGCGCAGCTCGCGATACTCCGGCAGCGAGCGGCCCGCCTGGCGCATGAACCAGACAGGCGTGCGCTCGACCGGCTCACGGCGCGCGGCGCGTACGAGAAGCGGCTCCGTCACGCCAAAAGCCTAGCCGTCGTCCGAGTCGCTTCCTCCGGTTGCGGGCAGCTCCCACGAGCCGCCGAGACGGATCGGCCCGGAGCCTCCGAGCTCGTTGCTGAACACGCTCAGCTCGAGTGCACGCTCGGCGCGTGCGAGCTCGATGGCGCCGTCCTCGCTGGTGAGGCCGACGTCGACGAAGAAGCGGCCCTCCCGCATCGGCAGGCCCGGGAAGCGCAGCCGGAGCACCTCGAGCCGTTCCGGCCTCAGACGGACGCCCTCGACCGTCTGCGACCCGATCGGCAGCTCGTTCGCGTCGCGAAAGCCGACGGTGACGCGCGCGTCCTCGACCCCATCCTCGGCGTAGAGCCAGACCTCGAGCGCTACCGGCTCGCCCTCGGTCACCCGGTCGCGAGCGACGCCGTCGCCTGCGACAGCCCGAACCTCGTGCACACGGAACCTCGTAGGAGAGGTGCCGTCGCTCCGCTCGACCGAATCCTCCGCGCCGCGCCCGAGGAAGCGGTGGTAGGCCCTCACGACGTCGGCGGCCGGCCCCTCCTCGACGACTCGCCCATGGTCAAGCATGATCGCCCGGTCGCAGACCCGCTCGACGCCGCTCGGATCATGCGAGACGAAGACGATCGTTCCGCCGGCCGCCTTGAACTCGGCGATCCGGCCGAAGCACTTCCGCTGGAAGGCCTCGTCGCCAACCGCAAGCACCTCGTCCAGGAGCAGCACGTTCGGATTGACGTGCATCGCGACCGAGAAGCCGAGCCGCATGTACATCCCGGACGAGTAGGTCCGCACCGGCGCGTGGGCGAAGTCCTCGAGCTCGGCGAACCCGATGATCTCGTCGAGATGCTCGTCGACGTAGCCCCGCTTGATGCCGTAGATCGCCGCGTTGAGATAGACGTTCTCGACACCCGTGAAGTCAGGGTGGAAGCCGGCGCCGATCTCGATCAACGAGCCGACACGCCCGCCCACGTCCAGCGTGCCGGTGGTCGGCGCGAAGATGTGGGCGATCAGCTTCAGCAGCGTCGACTTGCCCGAACCGTTGCGGCCGACGATCCCGAAGGCCTCACCGGGGCGGACGTGGAAGTCGACGTCGCGCAGCGCCCAGAGCTCTCGCGTCTGCGGCAGCGAGCGCCGCAGGATCGACTCCTTCAGCGAACGGGTCTGCGCAAGGCGGATCTTGAAGAGGCGCCCGATGTGCTCCCCGACGATCTCACCCGCCGCGACGGCGGTGCCGTTGCTCACGTCAGAGCTCGACGGCCAGCCGGTCCTCGTAGCGCTGGAGGACACGCAGGCCGATGATCGCGAGCGCAGGCCCGACGAGGAAGATGTAGAGCAGCAGGCTCGTTCCGGGCACAACGCCGAAGAGCACGACCGAGCGCATTCCTTCGACGTAAGGCGTGACCGGGTTGCCGTAGCGGAGCAGGTCGATCGCCCAGCGGTGGGTCGAGGCGGCGGGCAGCTGCTCGAGCCCGTAGAGCACGGGTGTCAGGAAGAACCAGGGCAGGAAGATCACGCCGAGGAGGTGTTCGATGTCCCGGAAGAAGACGTTGGCGACCGAGAACAGAAGGGCGAAGCCGAGCGCGAGGCAGAGCAGCGCGGCGAAGATCGGCACGGCCAGGAGGAGCGTCTTGGCGGCCTTCGGCTCGACGATCAGCGCTAGCGGGATCAGGATCGCGAACATCACTCCCGCCGAGATCGTCTGCGCGAGCACGGTCGCGGCCGGGATCAGCTCGCGCGGGAACCAGATCTTCTTGATCAGCTCGGCGCTCGCGACGAGCGAGCCGCTGCCAAGCTGCACCGAGGCCTGGAAGAAGCCCCAGACGCCGAGGCCGACGAGGACGAACAGCGGGTAATGCGGGATGTTGCGCGCGGTCTTCCAGAGCACCGAGAAGATCAGCGTGTAGACGAGCATCATCGAGATCGGGTAGATGACCGACCAGACCAGCCCGAGCGCGGAGCCCTTGTAGCGGACGCGCACTTCGCGGCGGAAGAGCGTCCAGAGCAGCTCGTTGTAGCCGGCCACCCGCGCAATGCTCGGCAAGACGGGCGTCTTCGTGACGGTGTCGACGGCCACGCGCGCAGGATACTTCGGGGCAAGTGCCCCTCCCGGCAATGATCGCGCGGCCCTCGCCCGCTATCACGCTGCGCCGGAACCCACCCCCGACCTTGCCCAGGCAACCAGCCTGCGCGGCGGTCGAGTGCGGATTCCGGCTTGGTGCTAGCGACCGAGAGCCTGGGCAACATCACCGGCAGGGGCACTAATGCGAATCGTCGTCGACGTCAGCCCGCTCTCGCGTCCCCGCACCGGGATCGGCAACTACCTGCGCGGGTTGGTCTCGGGACTCGTGGAGGCGAGCGGTGAGGAGCACGAGATCGTGGCCTTCGGGCCTTCGGGGCCGAACGGACGGGAGCGGATCCGCGAGGCGCTTGCAGGCCTGGACGTCGAGCTTCGGCTGCCGCTCCTCCCGCGGGCGCAGTGGTGGCGGTCCGGGTGGAGCCGCCTCGGCCGGCCTGCCGTCGAGAGGGTCGTCGGGCCGCTCGACGTCTTCCACTTCTCCGACTGGATGTACCCGCCTCAGCGCGGCGGGGTGCGTGCGACGACCGTGCACGACCTCGTGCCGCTCCGGTTCCCGCGGCTGGTGGAGCCGTCGACGCGACGAATGCACGGGTCGAAGTACGAGAACGCCGCGCGAACGTGCGACCGCGTCTTCCCGAACTCACACTTCACGGCAGGCGAGGTGATCGAGTTGCTCGGCGTGCCCGAGGAGCGGGTTGTCGTCGCGTACCCGGGGATCGACCCACGGTTCGGACCGGACGGCGAGCGGGCCGACCTCGGCGGGCCGTATGTGCTCTCGGTCTCGACGCTCGAGCCGCGCAAGAATCTCCCCAAGCTCGTCGAGGCGTTCTCCGCTCTGCGGCGTGAGCGGCCGGAGCTGACGCTCGCGCTCGCCGGGCTCTCGGGCTGGGAGGACCGGCCGCTCGATGCCGACGGCGTGCGGCTGCTCGGCTTCGTCGAGGACGACGAGCTGGCAAGGCTCTACCGCGGCGCGTCGGCGTTCGCGTACCCGTCGACGTTCGAGGGCTTCGGGATGCCTGTCGTGGAAGCCCTCGCCAGCGGCACGCCAACCGTCGTCTCGTCGCACCCGTCGCTCGACGAGGCCTGCGGCGACGCGGCCCTACGCGCCGATCCCGGCGACCCGGAAGCCTTCGCGGCCGCGCTCGAGCAGGCCGTCGAGTCTCCGCGCGGTAGCGGGCTCGCACACGCGGCCCGATTCACCTGGCGCGCGTGCGGCGAGGCGGTCCTCGCGGGTTACGAGAGCGCTTTGCGAGACTGACCGCGTGGTCGTTGGACTGGACGTCTCGGCGCTCGCGCTCACCCGCGCGGGGACAGCGCGGCACATCCGCTCGCTGCTCGACGCACTCGCGAACGAGGACGTCGAGGTGCGCCGCTACGACTTCGGCCACTCGGGCAAGGCGGCCGTTCCCTTGCGAGATGTCGGCTGGTACCTCGCCGGTCTGCCGCGGAAGGCGCTACGAGACGGTGTCGACGTCCTCCACTGCCCGACCCAGCGTGCGCCGTTCCGATCTTCGGTGCCGCTCGTCGTGACGATCCACGACCTCGCCGTGCTGCGCTACCCGGAGACCTTCAACCGCTGGACGCGCACCTACAGCCGGCACGCGCTCCCTCGCGTCGTGCGCGCGGCGCGGCGGCTGATCGCGGTGTCGGAGTTCACGCGCCGGGAGCTGCTCGACGTCCTCGACGTGCCCGAGGAGAAGGTGCGCGTGATCCCGAACGCGGTCGGGCCGCCGTTCGCCGCCGCCGGTGATGCGGCCGAGGGCGATTACGTCCTCGCCGTGGGCACGCTCGAGCCGCGCAAGAACCTGCCGCGCCTCGTCGACGGCTTTCAACGGGCAGGCCTGAACGGTTGCGAGCTGCGCATCGCCGGGATGCGTGGCTGGGGCGACGGGGAGCCGACCGGGGAGGACGTGCGCTGGCTTGGCTTCGTCCCGGACGCGGAGCTCGCGCGGCTCTACCGCGGCGCGCGCTGCGTCGCCTACGTCTCGCCCTACGAGGGTTTCGGCCTACCCGTGCTCGAGGCGATGGCCTGCGGCGCGCCGGTCGTCGCGGGTCGGAACGAGGCCGCCGAGGAGGTCTCCGCAGGCGCCGCCGTCCTCGTCGACCCGCTCGACCCGGACGCGATCGCCGCCGGGCTGGCCGAGGCGATCGACCGGCGCGACGAGCTCCGCGAGCTCGGGCTCGAGCGGGCACGCGCGTTCGACTGGCGCGAGGTGGCGCGGCAGACGGTCGAGGTCTACCGCGAGGCGGCCGCGTGAGCGCTCCGCTCGTGGTGGTCGACGCGGACGTGCTCGGGCGGGAGCGAACCGGCGACGAGACCTACGTCACCGCCCTCCTGCGCGAGCTCGCGGGCGTCTCCGACCTCCGCTTCGCCGCGGTCACGCGACGGCCCGACCTCGTCCCGGACGGGATCGAGCCGGTGGAGCTGCAGGCGCGCAGCCAGATCTGGCGCATGTCTTCTCCCCTGCCCCGGCTCCTGCGGCGCCTGGATCCCGCGGTCGCGCACTTCCAGCACGCGATCCCGCTCCGCTGCCCGTGTCGCAGCGTCGTGACAATCCACGACCTCTCGTTCGAGCGCGACCCGGGCCTGATGAGCCTGCGCGACCGGCTGGTCTTCCGGACGGCCGTTCCCCGCTCCGCCCGTCACGCCGATCGCGTGCTGGCCGTCTCCGAGCGCACGAAGCGCGACCTGATCGAGCTCTACGACATCCCGCACGAGAAGATCGTCGTCACCCCGAACGGCGTCGATCCCGCGTTCACGCCGAACGGCCCGCGTGAGGACGGCACGCCGTACGCGCTCGTCGTCGGGACGATCCAGCCGCGCAAGGATCCGGAGAGCGCGATCGAGGCCCTGGCGCTCATGGGCGACGACTCGCTCCGCCTCGTGTTCGCCGGCCCGGACAAGGGCGGGCGCGTGGCGGCCGAGCGCGCCGCCGACACGGCCGGGCTCGCTGGACGAGTCGAGTTCCGAGGCCACGTCTCGCAGGACGAGCTCGCGGCCCTCTACCGCGGAGCCGCCTGCCTCGTCTTCCCGTCGCGCTACGAGGGCTTCGGCTTGCCCGTCCTCGAGGCGATGGCCTCCGGCACGCCGGTCGTCGCGACGACGGCCGGCGCGCTGCCGGAGGTGGCGGGCGACGCGGCGATCCTCGTCGAGGAGCGAAACCCGGCCGCGCTTGCCGGCGGGATCGAGCGCGCGCTCGCCGACCACGACAGGCTCGCGGCCGCCGGTCTCGAGCGGGCGAGCCACTTCAGCTGGGCCGAGACCGCGCGCCGCACCGTCGAGGTCTACCGGGAGCTGCTGTCGAAGCGACGTCGCGGCCGTCGTCATCTGGACTCCCGGCGACCCGGACCCGGGCGAGTGCCTCGAGTCGCTCGCGCCGCAGGTCGGCGAGCTCGTGCTCGTCGAGAACCCGGGCGGCTCGCCGTCCGCCCCGGGCAAGACGCGCGTGATCAAGAACGGGCAGACGCTCGGCTTCGGCGCGAACATCAACAAGGGCGCCGCGGCGACCCAGGCGCCGTACGTCGTCGCCTCGAACGCTGACATCGAGGCGACGCCGGGCTCGATCGCCGCGCTCCTCGAGTTCGCGGAGGCCCATCCCCGCTGCGGCATCGCCGGCCCGCAGATGCGCTACCCCGACGACCGCTGGCAGCCGTCGCGCCGGAGCTTCCCGACGGTCTCGGGCACGCTCGTCCGCCGCACCCCGCTGCGCCGGGTCCTCCACCCCGAGACGCGCCAGACGAAGCACTACCTCCTCGACGAGCGCCCGACCGAGCCGGCCGAGGCCGACTGGCTGCTCGGCGCGTTCCTGTTCCTCCGCCGCCGGATGCTCGACGAGCTCGGCGGCATGGACGAGGGCTACCACCTCTACGGCGACGACATCGACCTCGCGTACCGGGCGCGCAAGGCCGGCTGGGAGCGCTGGTACGTCCCCGGCGCGATCGTCGTCCACCATCACCAGGCCGTGACCGACCGCCGTTTCCTCACCCGGCGGACGCTCTGGCACTGGCGCAGCATGCTCCGCTTCGTGCGCAAGCACCCGGAGAGCCTGCGCGAGCTGTAGCTGCGAGACTGAGCACATGGCCGGGAAGACCTCGGTGCCACTCGAGTTCATCGCCCACAACATCGAGCTCCCGGACGGAACGCGGACGATGCCGGACGAGCCGCTCCTCCGCGACTGGGGCACGACCAGGTCGGCGATGCGGACGCTGCAGCTCCTGCTTCCGGTCACCGACCCGGCCACCCCGCCTCAGCGTCGTCGACCTGGGCTGCAACGAGGGCGGCTATGCGGTCGAGTTCGCCCGCGCCGGCTACGACGTCCTCGGGATCGAGGGCCGCCGCTCGAACGTCGACAAGTGCGAGTTCGTGGCGCGGCAGCTCGAGCTCTCCAACCTCCGGTTCGTCCACGACGACGTGCGCAACATCAGGAGCTACGGGATGTTCGACGCCGTCTTCTGCTGCGGCCTCCTGTACCACCTCGACCAGCCGATCTCGTATCTGCGCGACATGGCCGACGTCACGCGGCGGGTGCTGATGCTCCACACGCACTACGCCACTCCCGACGACGAGACGTGGACGACCTTCCGGCTCTCGCCGATGACCGTCCACGAGGGAAGCCTCGGACGCTGGTACGCGGAATGGGACCCCGACACGCCCGCGGACGAGGTGGAGGCCCTCGAGTGGTCGGCGGTCGGAAACAACGCCTCCTTCTGGCCCGAGAAGCGGCACCTCCTACAGGCGATGCTGGAGGCCGGCTTCCCGATCGTCTGCGAGCAGTACGACTTCCTCGAGGACATCGTCGCGAGCGACTACACCGACGACCAGCACCGCAGCTTCTTCATCGGCGTGAAGCTGCCGCTGGACGCGACCGGCGCGGCGGCTGCCCGACGACCTCGGAGCTCTCCGGGAGGAGCTTGCGGGCGCGCGCACGGCCCTCGACGAGCGGACGCGCCAGCTGCAGGAGCGCGAGGCGAGGATCGACGCGCTCGAGGAGGAGCTGCGCTCGCTCAAAGAGTCGCCGTGGCGACGGATCAGGCGCACGCGCAGGCCGGGCCGCTGACCGACGCCCCCCTCCCGCCGGCCGAGCTCGTCCAGCGCGTCTGCCGGATCGACGACTCCGACGTCGAGGTCGCCTACCTCGCCCAGGGCCGCGCGACGCTGGCCCGGCTGGAGAGCCTGCTCCCGCCGAGGTGGTCGTGGTCGAGGAAGCGCGTGCTCGACTTCGGCTGCGGAGCCGGCCGGACGCTGCGCCACCTCCTCGACGAGCCGGCCGATCTCCACGGCTGCGACGTCCACGGCCCGAGCATCCGCTGGCTCGAGGAGAACCTCTCGCCGCCGCTCGACGTCGTCCAGAGCGGCACGCAGCCTCCGCTCCCCTACGAGGCAGGTGCCTTCGACCTTGTCTACGCGCTCTCGGTCTTCACGCACATCGCCGACGGCTGGGCCGAGTGGCTGCTCGAACTGCGCCGCATCCTCCGGCCCGACGGGATCCTGGTCGCGACCTTCATGAACGACGAGAGCTGGCGCCTCTTCGGCCGCGGCGAGTGGGACGAGGAGCGAACCGGCATGCTCGTCACCAAGACGTGGAACCCGATGGACTCCGGCGGTCCGTTCGTCTTCCACTCCGAATGGTGGCTGCGCGAGCACTGGGGCCGTGCGTTCGAGATCGACTTCCTCGAGCGGGGGCCGGCCGTCCCCGCGCCAGGCCAGACCGCGGGCGCGGTCGTGCTTCGCCCCCGATCCCGGACACCTCGAACCGGCCGACCTCGAGCGGCCCGGCGACGGCGCACGAGAGCTCGCGGCGCTCCAGCGGAACCTCGAACAGCTGCACTCCGAGGCCGCCGAGCTGTACCTCCAGTTCGAGTCGGCCGGGCGGGGAAGGCAAGCGGCTTCGGAGGAGCTCGGCACGATTGCGAGAAGCCACAGCTGGAGGCTGACCGCGCCGCTCCGGCTCACAGTCGGACGGCTCGCCCCTCATACTATACACTCCCTATTTTCCTTTTTGCCGGCCTTTTTCGATCGCGTTTTCGTGCTACTGAATTTTAACGCGCACGTGTTCCCGCTAAGGTTCTCCCGCATGGCTAGAGCACTTCGCGACTAATCCATCGTTCGTCGTCTCCTCTCTCTCTTCTATTACCTCCTATATTTTTGTAACTTACAATATAGCTTTTTACTTCTCCCTTTATTCTTTATCATTGTTTCCTTCTTCTTCTTATTACCTTATTTCTTCTTTTATTATTGCTTCTTACCTCCTTTCTATTAATATTTCTATATTATCCCTTTCTTTTATCTCTTCCCTCTTTACCTATTCCTTTTGAGAGACTACTCTGTCTTTTCAATAATTCTCTTCTTATCCAATTCTTCTTATTCTAATTCATATTTCTACTTCCTCTTATCCTTTTACTAATGCTGCTTCTAATTCTCCTACTTCTTCTAATGCTCCCTCTTGATCGCGCGCACGCGGCTGTCACAGCCTGCTTCTCGCTCGATTTGTTAACGCCATCATCCTCTCATCCCAAACCCTCTTACATGTCATCCCTCAAACCATCTCCCCCTAACACTACTCCTGCGCGTCGGATCCTGCCGTTCGCGAACACGCGCTTAGCCCCGACGTGTCCCATTCCCGCAGGCCCTTACGCATAGCAGAGCAAGACTTCGCGCCTTCCCTCCTACTTAATCTTGTCCTTATTCAATAATACCAACCACTCTCCCCAAACAACCACTACCCCATCCTTACACACTATTACTAACCCCTCTCTCTTCTCACCACTCACCACTTAAACCCCTCTCTTATAACGCTAACAATTCTTACTTCTAATCTCACTAACCATCTTCAACCACTACTACCTCTAACTCCACCTCCTCACAAAACACCAAACCACCTCCACACACTGCTTTCTTAAAGCTACACTATTCAACACACTAATCACAATCTAACACCTCACACCCTACCTCCTTCACTCTCGCCTGCGGCTTTCACGCGCCTGGCCTTCCCGATCGCCAAAGCGCGTCTGACTCGGCCGTGTTAACCCGTTCACCCATCCGTCTACCGCGTCCCGCTAGTCTTTTCCTTCGCTCTCCGCCTCTCTATCTCATCGCAGAGCGACTGCTCCCTGCGACTTCTCTCATCTATCTCCTCTTCACCCGCCCGCCACTTCTCTTCCTCTTTCTCCCCCTTCTCACTCTCATCCTCATCCCACCCCCACCTCACCTTCCGCTCCACCTTCCGCGTGCTCATGTCATCCTCCCCCCGCCCCACTTCCACCCCCAGTTCCTCCAGCTCCCTCCGTTCTTCCCCCGTCCTGTCCACCCCATCTACGTGCACCCACCCCCCTTTATAGCGCCCCCCTCCTCGCCGTTACTCGTCCTCACGCTTCTAGTTTCTCCCCGCATGGCCTCTCAGCAGCGCTTCGCGACTTCCATCCGAAGTACACGCAGTTCGACGACAGCCCCGGCTCGACGCACAATCTCGTCCTCGGGCTCGTCGAGCCAGGCTCCCGGGTACTCGAGTTCGGCTGCGCGACCGGCTACATGTCGCAGGTGCTGCGCGACCGGCTCGGCGCGAGCGTCGTCGGGGTCGAGCTCGACGCGGAGTCGGCCCAGCTCGCCGTCCCGCACCTCGACCGCATCCTCGTCGGCGACGCCGAGGAGCTCGACCTCGAGGCCGAGCTCGGCAGCGAGCGCTTCGACGCGATCCTGTTCGCGGACGTCCTCGAGCACCTGCGCCACCCGGAGGCGCTACTCAAGCGCGTGCGGCCCTTCGTCGCCGAGGGTGGAGTCGTCGTCGCCTCGATCCCGAACGTCGCCCACGCCAGCGTGCGGCTGGCTTTGCTCGGCGGCTCCTTCCGCTACCGCGAGCAGGGGCTGCTCGACGAGGACCACATCCGCTTCTTCACGCGCGAGGGCGTGCTCGACCTCATGGAGGGCTCCGGATACGTCATCACCCAGTGGCTGCGACGGCGCCTCGAGGTCGAGGAGAGCGAGATCTCGGTCCCGTCGTCGGTGCCGGAGGAGGCCCGCGCCTGGGCGAGCGGCGACCCGGAGGCGACCACGTACCAGTTCGTCGTCTGCGCGGTGCCCTCGGAGCCGGCCGCCCAGCTGCACACCTGGCGCACCAAGCTGAGCGAGGCGCGCTCGGAGCTGGACGAGCTACGCCCGCTCGCGGCCGAGGTCGAAGTGCTGCGGGCCGAGATCGAGGAGCTGCGGCCCCTGCGCGGCGGCGTCGAGGAGCTGGAAGGGCTGCGACGCGCCCACGAGGCGCTCCAGCGGCGCCTCGTCGCCGAGCGGGCCGCCTTCGCGGAAGGGATCGCAGCCGTCGAGGACAGCGTCTACGGCTCGCTCTCGTGGCGCTTCACCGCGCCGATCCGCAAGGTCGTGCGGTTCTTCCGCCCCCGGAAGTCCTAGGCGTGTCGATCGGCTCGAAGCTGAGAGGCGCGCGCCGGCGCACGCGTGAACGAGGGGCCCGGCGGGCCGCCGGCTCCAGAACCGCCTGCCGTCGAGCGCCTGCCCGTCTGGCCTTCGCCGGAGGAGGCCGCGGCGTCGCCGTTCGTCTTCGTGCGCTGGCCGCCCGGCCACTACTACTCGCCGCTCCCGGACACGCGCGAGCTCGGCGCCGCGCCTCGTCACTCCGAGGTCTGGCCGTCCCGCCCGCGGGAGACGCCGGGGATCGCCTGGCGCGACGAGGCGCAGGTCGCGCTCTGCCGTGACGTCTTCGCCGCGCAGGAGCGGCTCGCGTTCCGCGACGAGCCGAGTGACGACCCGACCGTCTACTTCACCGGGAACGACCAGTACTCGGCCTTCGACGCGTGGGTGCTCGAGGCGTTCCTGCGCTACCTCCTGCCGCGCCGCCTGATCGAGATCGGCTCGGGCTTCTCGACGCTCGTCAGCGCGCGCGTGAACCGCGAGCTGCTCGACGGCGCGATGCACATGACCTGCATCGAGCCGTATCCGCGCGCCGGTTCCTGGTCGACGGCGTTCCGGGCGTCTCCGGGCTCCGCGTCGAGAAGGTGCAGGACACCCCGCTCGAGATCTTCGAGGAGCTGGGCGAGAACGACGTGCTCTTCATCGACACCTCGCACGTGGCCAAGACCGGCAGCGACGTGGTCTGGCTCTACCAGGAGGTCGTGCCCAGGCTGCGGCCCGGAGTCGTCGTCCACATCCACGACATCTTCGCTGCCGGGCGAGTACCCGGAGGCCTGGGTGCTCGACGGCTGGGGCTGGAACGAGCTCTACGTCGTCCGCGCGTTTCTGGCGTTCAACAGCGCGTTCCGGATCGAGCTCGGTTCGCAGTACATGCTCAAGCGGCACCGCGACGTCGTCCTCGAGGCCTTCCCGGGCATGGCCGAGGAGCGGTACGCGCACCCGGGAGGAGGCTCGCTGTGGATCCGTCGGGTCGCCTGAGCATCGCGCCGGCCGGCGAGCCGGAGGTCTCGGTGGTGATGCTCCTCTACGGCGGCTGGGAGCTTGCCCGCCGCGCGATCGCCGCCCTCGCCGAGAACACCGACGCGTCGTTCGAGCTCGTGCTCGTCGACAACGCGTCGCCGGACGACACGCTCCAACGCGTCGAGAACTACGTCGACGGCGCGACGATCGTGCGGAACTCGGTCAACCGCGGCTTCGGCCAGGGATCGAACCAGGGCGCCGAGGCGGCGCGCGGCCGGTTCCTCTGCTTCCTGAACAGCGACGCGATCGTGCAGCCCGACTGGCTCCCGCCCCTCCTCGAGAGGATCGAGCAGCCGGGCGTCGGCGCGGCCGTCCCGATGTTCCTGAACGAGAACGGCAGCGTGCAGGAGGCCGGGTCCGTCATCGACTCGATCGGTCACGCGCACGCCGTGGGGGCCGACGGCGACGCACGCGACTTCCGGTACCGCTTCCCGCGGGAGGTGGACTACGGGTCCGCGGCCTGCATCGTCGTCCCGCGCGCGCTCTTCCTCGAGGTCGGCGGCTTCGACGACGCCTTCTCACCCGCGTACTACGAGGACAGCGATCTCTGCTTCCGACTCCACGACCGCGGCCTGAAGACCATGTACGAGCCGCGCTCTCGGGTCGTCCACATCCGGCACGGGTCGGGCACCTCGGAGAGCGCCCGGAAGCTGATGGAAGACCATCGTGACGTCTTCATGGAGCGGTGGGTCGAGCGGCTGCTCGAGCGGCCGCGGCTGGTCGAGGTCGTGCAGGAGCCGCGCCAGATGGTTGCCGCCCGCGACGCTGACGCGCTCGACCGGATCCTGGTGATCGACGACCGCGTGCCGCATACCGACCGGGGCTCCGGCGACCCGCGCATGTCGCACTTGCTAGGCGAGCTCGCCACGCTCTGGCCGTCGGCGCGGATCACGCTCGCCGCGACCGAGGGGCAGGACGCCGAGCGCTACGCAGAACCGCTGCTGCGCCAGGGAATCGAGGTCGTCTGCCCGCCCGTCGACTGGGACGACTGGTTCGACGAGCGCCGATTCCACTACGGCGTCGTGATCGTGAGCCGCCAGCAGAACGCGGAGCGCTTCGACGGCTACCTCGGCCTCACGCAGCCCCAGGCGCTGCGCGTGTTCGACACCGAGGCGATCAGCTTCCAGCGGCTCGAGCGGCTCGCGGAGCTCATGCCGTCCGGCAGGCAGCGGCGCGACGTGCGCGCGGAAGGCGCGAAGACGCGCGAGGCCGAGATCCGGCACATGCAGGAGGCCGACATCATCTTCTGCGTCTCCGAGGACGAGGCCCGGTTCATCGCCGAGCTCGCCCCGGCAACGCCGACGTTCATCCTCCCGGGGGTCGTCGACCCTCAGGCGGAGGTGCCGGGTTTCGACGAGCGGCGCGACCTGCTCTTCTTCGGCGGCTTCCTGGCAGGCGCGCTCTCGCCGAACACCGACGCGCTCACCTATCTCGTCGAGCGAAGTGCTCCCGCCCTTCTGGGAGGAGCATCCGGAGGTCGTCCTGAACGTGATCGGCGCCGACGTGACCGACTCGATCCGCGCGCTCGAGGGGCCGCGGATCCGGATCGTCGGGTACGTCGAGGATCCGGCTGGCCTGGCTCACCCGCGCGCGCCTCCACGTGAACCCGATGCGCTTCGGCGCGGGGCTGAAGCAGAAGTTCCTGGACTCGCTGGCCGCCGGGCTGCCGTTCGTCACGACGACGGTCGGGGCCGAGGGCTTCCCGCTCGGAGACGTCGAGGCGCTCCGTGGTGGCCGACGATCCGGCCGAGCTTGCGCGGCTGCTAGGCCGCCTCTACACCGACCGCGCCGAGTGGGAGCGCGTCCAGGCGCGCCTGCTCGAGCTCGGCGGCCACCCGGTTCGACCGGGACAGCTTCCAGCGCACGCTGATCGAGGCGATGACGCACGTCGGCGTCGCCCCGCCGCCCGCGGTCCGCTAGCGGACGACGAAGCGCGCTCGCGCGCCGAGACGCCGCGTGTCCGGCGAGGACGAGAACTGCGAGGGCGAGAACGTCGGGCGTCACGATGAGGCGGACCCTGAACGGCCCGCTCTCGGATCGGCAGGCGGAGCAGCGCGCGTCTGGCCGGCCCGGACGCGCACGCTGCCGCTCGACCAGATCCGCGCGATCTTCGGCGCGCCGTTCACGACCCGGAACGGGCCGACGACGGCCCGCGCGCGCGCGGTGGGAACGGCCAGAAGCCCGGGCGCGATACGATCGACGTCGACGTGAGTCGCGCCGCGGTGGGACGACGTAACGCGTGTACGTCGCCGTGGCGCCCGTGTAGCCGTCGGGCGTGATGCCCCCGGTCCAGGCTCCGCAGCCGCAGAGGCGGGCGCACACGCCAGAGCACGAGCTGTCCGGCCGACGCCGACCCGTGTTCCGTCGACGTCCGCGCTCGCGGTCGCCAGCGACGTACCGCGGGTCGGCGGTCCGGCGAGCTCGCCGGCAGAGCCGGGACGATCCGTCCCCGGCCGTCCAGCGACGCGCTCACGTCCGGGATGCTCGGGTCCTGCGCCGGTCACCCCGAAGATCCGTCGGACGCTCCGGTTCCAGAACTCGGCCTGCCAGGCGACGTGCGGGTCGGCCAGGTCCGTCGGTGTAGAGGACCTCGACCCGCTTGTCCTTTCCGATCGAGTCGTCGACCCAGCTCGGATCGCCCTGTCAGCCCGCCTGCGTGCCGAGCGGCCGCGGAGAGGAACTCGACCGTCCCGAAGACGCTGTTCGTCGAGAGCACGAGAAACGCCAGCAGCGACGCCGGGACCGCAACGAGCCGCGATGCCCGCTGGGCACGGCCGCAAACAGCAGGCCCGCCAACAGGGCGCCCGCGGCGACAACGAGCTTCGTCTCGTCGAGGCTGCCCAGCCTCGCGTCAGTCGCCAGACCGGGATCAAACCGAACGTGTCGTTGAACAGCGGCGGGTGCAAGAAGCCTCGATACGGAAGCGCGAGCAGCGACGCCACCGGGACGAGCACGGCCGCAGCGCGTCAGCGCGGGTGGCCGCGGAAGCCCGCGCGCCAGCCAGACGACGAGCGCCAGGAAGAGCGCGGGCGTCGACGTTGAACATCAACCGCTCCTCGATCCGAAGCGAGAAGTGCGAGGCGAAGGTTCCGGCCTGGACGACGATCCAGAAGACTGGCGGCCGTCGTCACTGCAATGAACGCGCGTTCGGCGGCGCCGGGTGCGGTCTCCCGACGTAACGCCAGGCCGAGAAGGACGATCAGAGCGCTGACCGGCAGGATCCCGACAGAAAGCGAGAGCTCGCCGAAGTGCCAGAGCACCCAGTTCAGCAGCCGAAACCGGGCCGTAGTGCACGTGCGCGATGTTCTCGTAGGTCCCCGAGGCCGCTCCACAGCCGCTGGCCGCGGCCGCGCTCGTACACGACGTACGCCAGAGCCACGAGCAGCGGTGCGCACAGCGAGGGCCAGAACCGCCGCAGCCTCGACGAGACGACGCGACGCGCCTGCGCCCGGATCGCGCCGCGACCGCGTCGAGGACCACGGAGTCACGATCGCCGTGAAGAGAACGGCCAGCAGGATCAAGCCCTGGATACGGGCACATGCGGCAAGCCCGATCGCACCGAGCGCCAGCGCCTGCATCCGCAGCGATTGGCGCTCGATCGCGACGGCAATCGCGTACAGCGCGAGCACCGTGGCCGGAACGTACGCGTTCTCCGTCAGGATCTCCGACGTGTAGATGAAGCCCGGCATCGCCAGGTACAGGGCCACGACGAGCACGCCCCAGAGAGGCGCCACGAGCCGTCCGACCACAGGTACAGGGGAATCGCGCCCAGGACCATGAGCACCGAGTTGATCACCTTCACGATCATGTACGAGGTCTGGACCGAGCCCGCCAGCCAGGCCGGAGAGATCAGCACCGGATAGATGCGTGCGCAGCGGACGAGGCTCGTCCCGGAAGAGGTAGTGGCCGCCGGAGAGGAAGCTCCGAGCCGCCTCCGCGTACTGGAGCTCGTCGAGCATGGCCCAGGGAGCGAGAACGTCACGGCTGAGCAGAACACGGGCGATGAAGGCAGTGAGCATCAGCGCGCCGACCGCCAACGGCGCCGCAAGAGGTGCGTCGAACGCGGCCCGGAGCCGCACCTGCCAGGGTCGCAGCGCTAGCGACGCCTGTTCGGTCACGAGCCGCCGGGCAGGTGCTCGGAAGACTCGTCCAGGCGATTCTCCAGCAGCGCCAGCCTCTGGGCGAGAATCCGGTTCTCGTCCGACAGCTTGGAGATCACGGTCGAGTAATGGAGCAGGACGACGAGCGCGAAGAACGAGGCGAGGATGAACAGTGCGGACGGCGGGTACGCGATCCCGACCAGGTCCGCAATCTTCCCGAGGAGCTCCGCGCCAGACGGCGAGCACGAAGATCACGATCCCGGTGAGCAGCCAGAGCAGGGCGTAACGCTCCTGCAGCCGGCGGCTGCGGATCAGCTCGAAGATCACGAGCAAGAGGACACGCTGCCGCGAGCGCGGCGGCGAAGGAGACTCGGAAGGGCGTCATGACTCCTCCAAGGTGTCGGGTAACGGCGGAACAGGCCGATGAAAAGGGCGAGCAGAACCTTGATCATGTAGTAGCCCGACGCGCAGCGTCGTGATCGAGGAGCTTCCCGTCTCGCGCACGCGCATCTTGACCGGCACCTCCATCATCCTGAGGCCGCGCCGGACGAGCAGCACCGTCGCCTCGACCTCCGGGTAGTCCTGCGGGTAATCGGCGGCGAAGAGCTCGATCGCCTTGCGGTTCACGGCCCGGAACCCGGAGGTCGTGTCGGTCACCCGCGGCGCGACGATCAGCGAGACGACGGGGCGAACAGGTGGATGCCGACGCGCCTGAGCAGGCGTTCCCCGGTAGCCGCCCCCTGGCGCGAAGCGGCTGCCGACGACCATGTCGGCCCGGTCGTCGAGCAGCGGCTCGATGAGATGTCCGATCTCGAGCGGGTCGTGCTGACCGTCCCCGTCGACCTGGACGGCCAGGTCGAAGCCGTGCTCGACCGCGTACTGGTAGCCGGTCTGGACGGCGCCGCCGATTCCGACGTTGTACGGGAGGCTCACGACCCCGGCGCCGCGTCGCGGCGGCCACGTCGCGCGGTCCGGTCGGCCGAGCCGTCGTCGACCACGATCACGTCGAGCTCCAGGCTCGGCGGCGCGCAGCTCCTGGATGACCGCCTCGATCGACTCCTCCTCGTTGTACGCCGGCACGATCGCCAGCCCGCGCACCGAGCTCCGGCTCGGCGACCGCGACCGGCGATTCGGGGGATGTTGCCTGCTGGGCCACCAGGCCGCAGATTATCCCGCTCTATACGCTTCCACGGCCTAGCAACGAACGGATTACGAGTTCCTTACGAATGGCACTTCTTCCGCGCCGGATCGGCGCTCCCGTGGAACATGCGAGGGGTTTCCTGCTACGGCCGTTTCGTGGTCCGCTGGAGGCCTCGATCGTCTGGGCGTTCCATAGGCTCTACTACAGCTACGGGTCGAGAACGCTGGTCCAACACCTACTGGCTGGGGACACAGACACAGAAGTGCCCACTCGACCTGTGGATCTACCAGGAGATTCTCCACGAGTTGCGCCCGGCCGCGATCGTGGAGACCGGGACTGCGAGTGGCGGCAGCGCCCTCTTCATGGCCTCGGTCTGCGACCTGCTCGGCACCGGCGACATCGTGTCGATCGACATCGAGGAACGTCCGCGACCGAGTCATCCACGCGTGACCTACGTGACCGGCTCGTCGACTGCCCCGGAGATCGTCGAACGAGCCAGGGAGTTCGTCGGCGAGCGCTCCCCGGTGCTCGTAATCCTCGACTCGGATCACTCCCGCGACCACGTGCGCAGACGAGTTGCGCGAGCTATACGCATCGCTTGTCACGAGCGGCAGCTACCTCATCGTCGAGGACTCGAACATCAACGGCCATCCAGTCGCTCACCAATTTCGGGCCCGGACCCGATGGAAGCGATCGACGAGTTCCTCGCCACGATCCAACGATTTCGCGATCGACACGCAGCCGCGAGAAGTTCCTGTTCACCTTCAAACCCACACGGCTACCTGCGCAGGCGATGAGCGAGCCCTCGTCGTCAGCGTTCTGATGGCCGCGCTCGGAACCACGAGCGGTTCGCCGCGCGACGCCGCGGCCAGCATTCTCGATCAGGACTACGAGCGCCTCGAGCTGATCGCGATCGACGACGCGTCGGACGACGCGACGGCCGAGGTCCTCGAGCAATGCGCCGCCGAGGCACCGCCGGGCCGGATGCGCGTCCTCCGGCACTCGGGCCGGGCGGGCATCGCAGAGACTCGTGCCCACGCTCTCGACCTTGCGCGCGGCGAGTTCATCAGCGTCCTCGACAGCGACGACCTCTGGCTGCCCGGGAAGATCAGGCCCCAGGTCGAGCTGCTCGAGGCCGAGCCGGACGTGGGGCTCGCCCATGCGGAGTTCGAAGCCTTCGACAGCGAGACCGGAGCGCGGATTCCATGGGAGCGGGAGTGGGACCCGACCGCGGATCAACTCACGGAGTCGTGAGGGTCGGCTGTTTCATCATGACCGGGACGGTGTTGATCCGGCGAGCGGCAATCGACACCCGTAGCGTGGGCTTCATCAATCCGGGCTACGCCTCGTACGACGATTATCTCCTCTACCTGACGATCGCCCTCGACTGGCGGATCGCTCACGAGAACCGTCTGGTGATGCGCTATCGGCGTCATCCTGGAAACCTGACTAACGTGCTCTACGCCGAAAACCTGGCACGCGCCCGCGCAAACCTGCTCGAACTCTTCGTCGAGCGCTTTCCGGAGGCCCGCCTTCGGGCCGGCGCGGAGATCCGCCGGACGATGGCCCTCCAGCTGATGGCAGCTGCGGCCCACGAGCGCAGCAAGAGCAACCTGCGCGCGATCCGCTGGTCCCTTGCGGCCCTCCGTCACGAACCGCGCGTTGCCGTCCGAAGGCGCGGGAGGGCTTGTGTGGGAGAAGCTCGCCAGCGGGAGACAGGCGTAGCCGAGACGATGAGAGCGGTGATCCTCGCGGGTGGGCTCGGGACGCGGCTGCGCCCGTACACGACCGTGCTGCCGAAGCCGCTCGTCCCGGTCGGCGAGCGGCCGATCCTCGAGCACATCCTCATGCGGCTGCACTCCTCCGGCGTGCGCACGGTCGACCTCTGCGTAGGTCACCTCGGCGAGCTGATCCAGGTCTACTTCTCTCAGACCGGCTCGCTGCCGGAGGATCTCGACGTGCGATGGCACTGGGAGTCCGAGCCCCTCGGGACGGCCGGCGCGCTGCGGCTCGTCCCCGACCTCGACGGCACGTTCCTGGTCATGAACGGCGACGTGCTGACGAACCTCGACTACGCCGCGCTCATCCGGTTCCACGAGCAGGCGGCGCCGCGCTGACCGTCGCCGTGCACGCGCAACGGGTCGACATCGACCTCGGCGTGATCGACACCGACGGCGACCGGATCGTCGCCTACCACGAGAAGCCGCGCCTCGACTACGAGGTCAGCATGGGCATCTACGCGTACGACAGCGCGCGCTCGACCAGCTGCCAGCCGAGGGCGCCTGCCAGTTCCCGGATCTCGTGCAGCGGCTCCTCGACGCCGGCGAGCAGGTCGCCGGGTTCCGCAGCGAGGCCGACTGGTTCGACATCGGCACGCCGGGCGAGTACCAGCGCGCGGTCGCGGCCTTCGACGAGGCGCCCGAGCGATTCGAATGAGCGAGCGGGGCTCGACAGGCTCCGCGCGACCTACGCGGAGCGCGACGCGGCCTCCGACACGCCGTACCGGTGGGACAACCCCGGCTACGTGACGTACATGCAGGCCGTCGAGCGCGCACTCCTACGCGGGCTCGCCGACGCGGGCGTCCAGCTGTCAGGCGCGCGCGTGCTCGACGTCGGCTGCGGCGGCGGCTATTTCCTCCACCGCCTGGTCGAGTACGGCGCCGCCGAGGGTTGCGGGATCGACCTGATGGAGACGCGAATCGAAAGCGCGCGCGAGAGGTACCCCGGCCTCGAGTGGCGGGTCGGCAGCGCGACCGACCTGCCCTTCGCCGACGGCTCCTTCGACCTGGTCACGCAGTTCACGTGCCTCTCGTCGATCGTCGACGACGAGGCGCGAGCGGCGAGCGCACGCGAGATGCTGCGCGTTGCCGGACCGGAGGGCGGGGTGCTGTCGTTCGACATGCGGCGCTCCAGCCGGCCCGGAGCCGCGGAACTCCGACGGTCGGGCTCGACGGACAGGAGCTGCGGGCGCTGTTCGGCGAGCCGCGGCTGCTGCGCCGCGCAGCGCTCAGGTTCGATCTCGCGCAGGTGGCCGGCCGCCATGACCTCGTCGCGCAGATGCTCGGCCTGCTGCCCCCGCTCCGCTCCCACATGCTCGGTCTCTGGCCGGGCCGCGGCTAGCGGGAACGTGCGGGTCTGCCTGGTCTTCGACTGCCTGTACCCGCACAGCGTCGGTGGCGGCGAGCGCTGGTACCGCGCGGTCGCGGAGGGCGTCGCCGCCCGCGGCCACGACGTCACGTACCTGACGCTCCTCAACTGGGACCCGGCCACGGGGCCGGAGGTCCCCGGCGTCGACGTGATCGCCGTCGCTCCCGAGATGCCCATCTACGCGAAGGGCAGGCGGAGCATCGGTGCCCAGCTCCGGTTCGCTTTCGGCGTGTTCCGTCACCTGGCCCGCCACGGCGGGCGCTACGACGTCGTCCAGACGCCCGCGCTTCATCTCTCGCTGCTCGCCGTTCTCGCCGCGCGGCCGATCCGGCGCTTCGCGCTCGTCGTCGACTGGTTCGAGGTCTGGCGGCGCGAGTACTGGCTCGAGTACCTGGGGCCCGTCTGGGGCCGCCTCGGCTGGCTCGGCCAGCGGCTGACGGCGCGGACAAGGCACGCGGCGCTCTGCTTCTCGCGGCTCCACGCGCGAGCGGCTGCGGGCGCTCGGCTACGAGGGGCAGATCACGGTGATCGAGGGGCTGCGCGAGTTCGGCGAGCTCGCGGGCTCGAGCCCCGGCCGAGCCGGTCGTCGTCTTCGCCGGACGGCACATCCCGGAGAAGCGCGCCACGGCGATCGTCCCTGCTGTTGCGCTTGCGCGCGAGGAGCTCCCCGAGCTCAAGGCGGTGATCTTCGGAGACGGCCCTGAGCGGGATCGCGTCCTCCGTCTGATCGAGGAGCACGGCCTGAACGGCGCAGTCGAGGCCCCTGGCTTCGGCGAGGCCGAGCGCGTGCAGGAGACGCTGCGCAGCGCTCTGTGCCTGCTGCATCCGTCAGCACGCGAGGGGTACGGGATCGTCGTCGTCGAGGCCGCCGCGCTCGGCACGCCCACGGTCGTCGTGGACGGGCCTGACAACGCCGCGGTCGAGCTCGTGGACGACGGCGAGAACGGCGTCGTCGCCCCGTCGGCCGAGCCGCGGGACCTCGCGGACGCGATCGTGCGGGTTCACGCGGCCGGGCAGCCGCTCCGGGACTCGACGAGGGAGTGGTTCCGGCGCAACCACGACCGCCTCTCGCTCGACGCCTCGATCGAGAAGGTGATCGCCGTCTACCGCGCCGCCACCGAGCGGTAGATCTCGTCCCAGATGCCGCCGACGGCCTCGAACGACCAGCGCTCGGCGGCGCGCGCGGCGATGTCGGCGCGTTCGTAGCGGTCGAGCCGCGAGACGACCTGCTCGATGGCTCCGGCGAGGGCGTCCGGGTCGCCGCTCGGGGCCAGCACGCCGTCGTCGCCGACGGCCTCGGGGACACCGCCGACGTCGGTTGCCGCGACTGGCAGACCGCAGCACAGCGCCTCCAGCACGGCGAGCGGCATGTTCTCGCTCAGGCTCGAGAGCACGAACACGTCGGATGCACGCAGGCGATCGGCGATCTCCGCGGGGATGGCGGCTCCCCGGAACTCGACCCGCTCGCTCACGCCCAGCTCGGCCGCGAGATCCTTCAGATTCGGCGTCAGCGGCCCCTCGCCGATGAGCTCGAGCATCACGCTCCGGCTGCCGACCGACAACCGATGCGAACGCGCGGAGCAGCACGTCGAGGCCTTTCACCTCCACGTGGTGCGCGACGTTGATCAAGCGGGTCGGGCCGTCTCTCGGCGGCGTCGAGCCCGGATGGAAGACGCCCGTGTCGACGGTGTTCGGGACGACGCGGAACCGGGCACGGACGCCGTAGCTCTCGATCGCCCGCTGCAGGAGCGCGTTGACCGGGCAGACCAGCGCGGCCCGCCTGAAGGCGATCTTCGCTCGACGCAACGCGCCGGCGTGATCAGCCGGCGCGGCCATTCGCTCGAGTGCTCGCTGATCACGACCGGCCGGCGGAGCACCGCACCGGCCAAGATCGCCACCCAGCCCATGCGGTGCATGTGCGCATGGACCACGTCGACCGGCGTGCCCTCCCGTGAAAGCCGCCGCGCCGACCTTCAGCGCCCCGAGCACGCCGGCGAGCCGGACGGCCTACGGCCTGTATGCCATCCGCACGATCCGCAGCTCGCCTTCACGCTCCTCTGAGAGCCCGACCAGACCGCGCACGTCTGCGCTCGGCCCCTCGTCCACGAGTACGACCATCCGATGGCCGTAGCGCCGCGGCCGCCCTCACGTGGTCGCGGACGAACGGGCCCGAGAACGGCTGGCTCGCGGTCGGATACCAGGCCGGGACGACGAGGACTGTTCGCGCGCTCACTGGCCGGGTCGCCAGGCGCGGCGCCCGAGCCTGAAGAGACCCCGGTAGTCCGCGACGTCCTCCGAGCGCGGGATCAGAGCTTCGCGCAAGCCGATATGCGTGACCCGTCGGAAGAAGTAGAGCCCGAGCAGAGCGCCGAACACGTAGGTCAGCGATGACGCGACCGCCGCGCCCCACGCATCGAAAGGAGGGATCAGACCGAAGTAGAGCGCCAAGGCGAGCGCCGCCGTGAGGCCGCTTCCGTAGAGCGCATAGCGCGGGTGACCGCGGCCGGATACGCCCGAGCCGGTGATCTTGGCCACGCCAAGCATCAGCGTCCCGGGCAGCAGGATGAACCCGAGCCAGATCGTGTCGTAGAACTTGCTTCCGTAGAGCAGCGGCACCGCGATCAGCAAGAGGAGGCTGATGATGAGCGCGGTGGGAGCGTGAGCAGGACTCCGTGGCGCACGGCCTTCGCGAGCGCGAAGTCCGACTCCTCGGTTGTGATCTCCCCCGCGACGGCCGCTTCGTCCAGGCTCGCGACCCGGGGAAAGACGACCGTCTGCAGCGCCTGCGGCAGCACCCAGGCGACGCTTGTCAGGGTCAACGCGACCGAGTAGACGCCGACGTCGCTGGCACCCGCGAACGCGGCCAGGATCAGGAGGTCGAAGCGGTAGTTGATCTGCTGCAGGAGGTTCGCGCCCCAGCTCTGCAGCCCGAACCGGAGCGCCCGTGTCAGCGACCCGCCGCTGTCCACCACGACGTCCCGCCGAGCCTCCGGGAACAGCAGGACGGCGCCGACGACCGCGCCCACAACCGCTGCCGCCGGGAGACCGACCGTCGCGCCGCTCAGCCCGAAGGCGAGCGCGAGGCCCGCACCTAGCACGAGGAGCGTGCCCGCGTGCGAGAGCTCCAGGATCGCGTAGCCCTCGTAGCGCTCACGGGCGAGCAGGATCGAGTCGGCGAACTGGTAGGCGATCACCGGGGGCACGCTGGCCAGCGCGACGATGGCGAGGTCGGTCGAGATTCCCTGGAAGACCGAGTCGTGCAGCAGCAGGAAGACGATCAGCCCACCCACGAAGCCGACGAGCCCCATTACGAGGCTGGCCGCATAGCTCGCCCGGAATGCAGCGCGGACCGACCAACGGCGGCGGCTGACCTCGAACGTGATCCCCGCCGTCAGCCCGAGTGAAACAACCATTGCCGTGAGACCGGCGAGCGTTACGAGCAGCGCGAAGTGCCCGTTCCCGACGGGCCGATCGTGCGCGCCAGGACGATGCTGAGAACGGCTGCCGCGGCCAGCGGGCCGCCCTGGACCAGCACGGAGAGCGCTGCGCCTGCTCCGAGGTGGCGACGCGGCTTGCTCACGCGGCTTCGACCACCGAGCGGTAGAGCGCGTCGACGCGCGCGGTGCACGCCGCCGGGTCGAGCTCGGCGGCCGCCAAGGCTCGTCCCAGGTGGCCGAGCCGCGCGGCCAGGTCAGCGTCGTCGAGGACGCGGGAGATCGCAGCGGCGATGGAGCCCGGGTCAAGCTGGACGAGCAGTGCCTGGCCCCCGGGCTCAAGCTCCTCGCGTGCCCATGGCAGGTCCGAGACGACGACCGGGCGGCCGCAGGCGAGGGCCTCCCAGACAGAGCGCGGCGAGCTGTCGCTGGAAGGGATCGACACGACCACGTCGGCTGCGCGATAGACATCCGGCAGCCGCTCGGGCGAGACGTTCCCGAGTACGGTGACGGCGTCGCGGAGCCCGTGACGCTCGATCGCCTGAGCGACGGATGGAGGAGTCGCCTCGAGCGGATGCTTCAGCAACAACCGCGCGTCCGGTCGCTCGGCGCGGACTCGCGCGAACGCGTCCAGGAGGAGCTCCGGGTTGTAGATCGGCTTCAGCCCACGGATGCCGGCGACGAGCGGCCCGTCCGCCGGAATCCCGAGCGCCTCTCTCGCCGCCGCCCTGTCTCCGGGCGAGAAGGTCGCTGAGATCGAGGCCCCACCGCACGACCTCCACCTTGGCCTCGCCTCCGGCCATCACCTGCACCTCGCGCGCGAGATGGGCGGAGTCGACGAAGACGAGCGCGGACTCCTCGATCGCCCGCTTCGCGCGCGGCCGGTTGACGCCCTTCGCAGCCAGGACGTCGGAGCCCCAGGCCGAGCTGATGAGCGGCCGCAGCTTCTCGCGTGCGGCCATCCACCCGTACTCGGGGAGGTAGTGGGCGTGGACGAGGTCGGGGTCGACGTCGTGCGCGACGCGGCGCAGCGCGCGGCTCATGTGGAAGCCCCGTAGCGGAGGCGGCCAGGCAGCCGAGAGCCTGTGCGACGGAACCGAAAGCTCGAGCTCCGGCCAGCCGGGCGCCAGCCGGCCGACGAGGTGGACATCGTGCCCGGCGTCCACGAGGAGGTCAGCCCACGCGCTGACATGAGGGGAGTTCAACCAGCCTGCGACAAGGACGCGCAGCCGCTCACCCACCGCGCGCCTCTTCGAGCACGCGCGCCAGCCGTGCCGCGTTGGCCCGCCTCGAGTAGCGCTCGAGCACACGCGCGCGCACCTCCTCCTGGTCGGGCAGATCGTCCTCCTCCCAGCGCCGCCAGAGCTCGAGGATCGCCTGTCCGATCGCGCTCTCGTCGTCGGGCTCCGAGACGACGCCGGCGCGCCACTCCTCGACAAGGCGGCTCGCGAGGTTCTCCCTCGGCGCGAGACAGAGGAGCGGTCGGCCCGAGGCGAGGTACTCGAACAGCTTCCCGGTCGGGGCAAGGCTGGCGGCGGGCACGTAGAGCAAGAGGACCGTGGCGGCGCCCATCTCAGCAATCGCATGCGCGTGCTCGACGTATCCGGTCGTCTCGACGATGGATCCCCGGGCGGAGGCGTGAAGTCGGGGATCCAGACGTTGCCGACGAGCTCCACCTCGACGCGAGAGCCGTCGACCTCGCCCTGGATGACGAGCGCGGCCAGCGCTCGCAACGCTGGACTCGGATCCTGGAGCTCGTAGAGCGTCCCGACGTGGGCGAGGACGAACTTGTCCTCAGGCGGAACCCGGCGGTCCGCTCGGAGAAGATCCGACTCGTCGACTCCGTTGACGATCTCGGTTCGCCTGGAGTCGTCGCGCTCAAGTCCTGCGATGGCGAAGTAGTCCGCGGCAACGACGATCCTCGTAGCGCTCTCTGAGATCTTCCGCTCGGCCCGATCCGACAACCACGCAAGCACTCTTGGCTGACCCGAAAGATGCGGATTCGCGGTCCACTCGTCCCGAAAGTCGGCAACCCACGGCAGCCCCGTCAGCCGCGCCACGAGGAGAGCGACCAGATGGCTCCCGTACGGCGCTGAGGTCGAGAACAGCACGTCCGGGCGATCACGGCGAACAGCGCGGAGGGCGGCAAGAAACGCGAACGGCACCCAGCCCAGGCCTCCGTCGGGCCAGAGCAGGAACGCGCGAAGCCGTCTCAGCCGGAGCCGGTAGAGCGCGAAGGCGGCGTAACGCGCGAGCGGCAGCGCTGCTGTCCGCACGACGCGTGTGGTCTGCGGGACCTCCGCGAGAAGCGAAGGATCGAGCGCACCGTACGCACGCGAGCGCGTCGAGATGACGGTCGCATCCCAGCCGAACGACACGAGGTACTTGACGAACTTCAGCGTCCGCTGGACACCCGCGCCTCCGACCGGCGGAAAGTAGTACGCGAGCACGAGCACGCGCCGCCGGTCGCCTTCCATGGCTTTTCACCGTACCGGATGGACGTGTCGCGACCCTTCAGGCAGAGGCGACCCGGTCGATCATGGCTTCCAGGCGCGCGACGATCGCCGGATAGGCATACCGGTGGACCCCCGCAGGGCTCACGGGCTGCGGAGGCTCGAGGACGATTCGCCGCAGGGCGTCGGCAATTGCCCGCGGATCCGAAGCCGACACGGCGAACCCGCGGCCCGCCTGCGAGACGATCTGTGCGGCCTCGGTCTCCTCACCCACCACGAGGATCGGCCGCCCGACAGAGAGGTACTCGAACAGTTTGCCGGTCGCCACGCTGGGCCGCCCGGCTCCCTCGGTGACCACGAGGAGGGTGTCCGCCGCCCGCTGAAGAGCGAGCGCACGCGGCCGCTCGAGCCAACCGACGAAGCGAACGGCGCCCGCGAGATCGGGTGCGGCGAGCAGACGGCGCTCCTCCTCTGACAGCGAGCCCGCAAAGACGCTCGAGGCGGTGCGCGGCCGGATCCTCGCGCGCGATTCGGACGCCGTCGAGCACGCGCTCGAGCGAGACGCCCGACAGAGACAGGCGGCCGGTGTGGACGAGCGAGTGCCGGTCCGGGCTCAGCAAGGGATCGGGCTCCGCCGGGTCAGGCGGGACGTCCTCGGGGTCGTAGCCGTTCGTGATCAACTCGGCGTCCAGTCCTAGCCTCGCGCGGACGTCCTCGACGATCGGGCTCGTGACGCCGATCACGGCGTCCGCCTGGCTCAGCACGCGCCGCTCCAGCCCGCGGTCGAGCCCGCGCTGGGCCTGGAGCGGCCAGGGCGGGTGCGGCGGCTCGAACGTCCAGCCGTCGCGGAGCTCCGCGATCCACGGGATCCCTCGCCGCCGAAGCGCCCGACCCACGAGGTGAACCGACGGCGGTGGCGAGGTCGTCAGAACGCAGTCGAAGCCCCCGGCCCGACTCAGCCTGACCGCCGCGGGGAGGGCGAACGGCAGCCAGGTGAGCAGGGAGAGATCGGGCACGACGACCGACGCGAGACGGCTCGGCGGCTTGTAGCTCTCGCCGGTTCCTCCGGCCAGGGCGGCGAAATGCCGCCGGCGCCAGTTGAGCGGGCTCGTCAGCGCGTCCCTCGTGCGGACGACCGACTCGGCGCCCTCGATCGGCCCCGTTCCGGACGAACTCGACGTCAGCACGGTCACCGGGTATCCAGCCCGGCCGAGGTACTTCGCGATCGCGGCGACGCGCCTGGCCGCGACGAGCGACGAAGGAGGCGCGTACTGGGACACGAGCAGGACGCTCGGCTTGCTCTCGCGCTGCCGGCCACGCTAGATGCGTCCGAGCCTGCGCTGCTCGGCGATTGCCTGCCGGAGCGACATCAGCCGCCGCGGCGCCCTTCGCCGCTCCTCCGCAGTGCGCGCCGCGCGCTCTCCGCGCATCGCGCGCGTCCCGTCGAGCCACCCGCGCGCTACCGCCTTCGTCGCAGGCCCGCTCCGGAGCTGGAGGAGCGTGAGGGCGTCGAAGCCCATCGAGGCGACCACCGACTTCGCGAAGGAGCCCGCAGGCAGGTGGCGGGCGGCGTTGATCAGTCGGTTGCGCGAGCCCCAGTACAGCCGCGTCACCGATCGGTTCGGGCCGGCCGCGTGACCGTACTCGTGGCGCATGGCGCTGGCCGGGTGGAGAACGATGCGCCCGGGGACGCGAAGGCAGTAGTCGGCCTCCTCCCCGTACATGAAGAATCCCTCGTAGAAGCCGCCGAGCGCCAGGAAATCATCGCGCCGCACCATCATCAGCGCACCGGTCGCAGCCGGGACGTCGAGCGGCGAGCTCGGCGCGGCCGACCGCGGCATCCCGTCTAGCCGGCCGACGACGGCGGTGTTCGGTGCGATGTCGAGCCCCGCCGCCTGGATCGTCTCCCCGTCGAGCGAGAGCAGAAGGCCGGTCGTGACCGAGACCGCCGGATCGTCGAGGAGCCCGGCGAGAGGCGCGTCCCAGCCGGGCTCGACCTCGCCGTCGAAGTTGACGAACGCGACCAGCCTCCCGCGGGCGGCCTCGACTCCCCGGTTGCAGCCCGCGCAGAACCCGATGTTCTCCTCGGGCGGATCACGCGCGCCTTGTCCCACAGGCGCTCGACTCCCTCCAGCTTCCGTCGCTCGAGCCGGAGTCGACCACGATGCACTCGACGCGCTCCGCGGACGTGTTCGCGGCGAGTGCGGCGAGCGTCCGCGGGAGGCAGTCCGCGCCGTTGTGGTTGACGAGCACGACCGAGAGGTCGACCCCCGTGCCCGGCGCCTGCTCAGCCATCGCCCGCGAGCCGCGCCAGGTCGGCGTCGACCATCATCCCGACCAGCTCCGCGGAACGACGTCTTCGGCTCCCAGCCGAGCTCGGCGCGCGCCTTCGACGCATCGCCGACCAGGTGGTCGACCTCGGCCGGGCGCAGGAACGCGCGGATCCGAGACGACGTGCTCCTCCCAGTCGAGGCCCGCGCGCTCGAACGCGAGCTCGACGAACTCGCGCACGGTGTGCGTCCTCGCCGGTCGCGATCACGTAATCGGACGGCTCGTCCTGCTGGAGCATCAGCCACATCGCCTCGACGTAGTCGCCGGCGAAGCCCCAGTCGCGCTGCGCGTCCAGGTTGCCGAGCCGCAGCTCCTTCGGCGAGCCCGAGCTTGATCCGCGCCGACGCCGTCGCTGATCTTGCGCGTCACGAACTCGAGCCCGCGGCGCGGGCTCTCGTGGTTGAACAGGATCCCGGAGACGGCGAAGAGGTCGTACGACTCGCGGTAGTTGACGGTGATGCGGTGCCCGTAGACCTTCGCCACGCCGTACGGCGAGCGCGGGTGGAACGGCGTCAGCTCGGTCTGCGGCACCTCGCGCACCTTGCCGAACATCTCCGACGACGAGGCCTGGTAGAAGCGGATCTCCGGGTCGACCGAGCGGATCGCCTCGAGCACGCGCGTCACGCCGACGGCGGTGAACTCCGCCGTGAGGACCGGCTGGTTCCAGGAGGTCGGGAACGAAGCTCTGGGCGGCGAGGTTGTAGACCTCATGCGGCCGCGACTCGCGGAGCGCCGCGTCGAGCGAGGACGGGTCGAGCAGGTCGCCCTGAAGCGAGCGTCACCCGGTCGGTCAGGTGCGCGATCCGCTCGACGTTCTCGGTCGAGGCGCGACGCGTCATGCCGAAGACCTCGTAGCCCTTCTCGAGCAGGAGCTCGGCGAGATACGAGCCGTCCTGGCCCGTGATCCCGGTGATCAGCGCGCGGCGGCTGCTCACGGATCCGATCAGCTCCGGCGCGCGCGCAGCCTCGAGCGCGTCGAGCGAGGGTCGCTCGAGCGGGATCTCCGGCTGCCAGCCGGTGGCCGCCCGGAGCCTCGACGGGTCGCCCGCGAGCACGGGCGTCTCGGACGGCCGAAGCCGAGCCGCGTCCCGCTCGACCGTGACCGGCACCTCCGCGAGCTCCGACGAGAAGCTCGACGACGCGCCGCAGCGGCACGGCCTGCCCGCACGCGACGTTGTAGGTGCCGGCGGGGACGGCCGGGTCGAGCAGGAGGCGGTACGCGCGGCAGACGTCCCGGACGTCGGTCAGGTCGCGCTCGACCTCGAGGTCGCCGACGCGGAGGCGCCTCCGCCCTCGTTGCGCAGCCGCGCGATCTGCGCCGTCCAGGAGCCGACCGCGAAGCGCTCGTCCTGGCCGGGGCCGATGTGGGGAACGACCGCGCGACCACGACGTCGAGGTCGCCCGCCTGCCGGCACGACGAGCTCGGCCGCAGCCTTCGAGGCGCCGTAGGGCGAGATCGGGTCGACGGGCGCCTCCTCGGGGGTCGGGATCTGCTGCGCTCGCCCGTACACGTCCCCGCTGGAAACGAAGAGCACCCGGGCCGAGGGCGCCTCCGACCCGCACCCCCTCGAGACGTTGACGGTGCCGAGGACGTTGACCGCCAGAGCTCGGCCGCGTTGCCCCACGACTCGCCCACCGACGAGAGCGCCGCGAGGTGCACGACGGCGCTCGGCGCGGTCGCACGCAGCGCTTCCGAAAGGGCCGCTGCGTCGAGCACGTCCCCGGCGAACGGGACGAACGCCTCGCCGAGCTCGGCCCGCAGGTGGCGCCCGACGAATCCGTCCGGCCCGGTGACGAAGAAGGGTTCCAGAGCGACGGTGTTATAGCCCGTGCATGCGAGCATGCGCCAGGCGAAGCGCTAGATTCCGCGCGTGCCTGCACGAGCTCCGAACGAGCCGCCGCGATGGTCCGGGCAGCGCGTCCTCGTCACGGGCGCCGGCGGGTTCATCGGGAGCCACCTCGCCGAGGCGCTCGCGCGCGAGGGAGCCGAGGTCCGGGCGTTCGTTCGCTACACGTCGAGGAGCGACAACGGCTGGCTCGAGCACGCCGACCCCGAGGTCGTCCCGGCGATCGAGATCTTCCGTGGAGACCTCGCAACCCGGACGCCGTCGCGGGCGCGATCAGGACCGCGAAGTGGTCTTCCACCTCGGCGCGCTGATTCCGATCCCGTACTCGTACCGCCATCCGCGCGAGTTCGTGACTGCGAACGTGGTCGGAACGCTCAACGTGCTCGAGGCCGCTCGGAACAGCGGAGCCGACGCGCTCGTCCACACCTCGACGAGCGAGGTCTACGGGACGGCCCAGACCGTCCCCATCGACGAGGAGCACGCGCTACACCCGCAGTCGCCGTACGCCGCGTCGAAGTCGGAGCCGACCAGCTCGCGCTCTCCTTCCACCGCTCGTTCGAGATCCCGGTCGCGATCGCTCGGCCGTTCAACACCTTCGGGCCGCGGCAGAGCGCAAGAGCCGTGATCCCGACGATCATCAGCCAGGCGATCTCGAGGGACGTGATCGAGCTCGGCGCCCTCGAGCCGACCCGGGACTTCCTCTACGTCGAGGACACCGTCGAGGGGCTCCTGGGCTGCGGCCGGGCGGAAGGCGCGGTGGGCGAGGTGGTCAACCTCGGGACCGGCACGGAGATCTCGATCGGAGAGGTCGCCGAGCGCGTGCTCGGGCTGCTCGGCCGGGAGGTGCCCGTCCGGCTGGACGAGGAGCGGCTGCGCCCGGCCGACAGCGAGGTCGAGCGGCTGGTCGCCGGCACCCGCAAGGCGAAACGCCTCCTGGGCTGGGAGCCCGAGGTCGAGTTCGACGAGGGCCTGCGCCGAACCATCGACTGGCTGAAGGGCTCGCTCGACGCCTACAAGCCGTCGCTCTACAACGTGTAGAGCAGCCCCTCGATCACCGAGTCGACCTGCTCGTCCGTGAGCCGTCCGTAGAGCGGCAGCGTCAGGATCCGGCCGGCCAGCGCGTCGGTCTGCGGCAGCGGCCGTCGCGAGCGCTCCCGGTACGCGGTGAAGAGTGGATCGGCGGGTAGTGGACGCTCGTCTGGATCCCGCGCTCGTCCAGCGCCGCTCGGACCGCGGCGCGATCCGTGCCGTCCGGCAGGACGACGACGGCCAGGTGGTACGAGGAAACGCGCCCTGGCCGCTCCTCGAACGGCACCACGAGCCCACGCTGCCCGTCGAGCGCCTGGCGGTAGCGGGCGACGACGCGTCCTCGCGCCGCGTTCTCGTCCGGGCAGCAGCTCCAGCTGCTTCGACCCGACGGCCGCCCGCATCTCGTCGAGCCGGTAGTTGAACCCCGGGAGGACGACGTCGTAGTCGGCCGCATGCCCGCGTTGGCGGTCCCACGTGAGCGTCGTCATTCCGTGCGACCGGAGCAGCCGCAGCTGCTCAGCGAGGCGTCATCGTCCGTGACGAGCATGCCGCCCTCGCCGACCGGCAGGTTCTTGTTCGAGAAGAAGCTGAAGCACCCGACGTCGCCGAGCGTGCCGCACATGCGGCCGCCGAGGCTCGCCCCGGGCGCGTGCGCCGCGTCCTCGACGATCGCCAGCCCCCGCGTGCCGGCGAGCGCCGCACCGCGTCCATGTCGCACGGGTAGCCCGCGTAGTGGAGCGCGACGATCGCTTTCGTGCGGTCAGTGAGCGCCGCCTCGACGTCGGCTGGATCGAGATTCGGCTCATCCGGCCCGAGAACGTCGCAGAAGACGGGCTCGGCGCCCGTGTGGACGATCGCGTTCGCGGCGGCGACGAAGTTCAGCGACGGGACGACCACCTCGTCTCCAGGGCCGCACCCGACGGCCAGGAGGCCGAGGTGGAGCGCCGCCGTCCCGTTGGCCACCGCGATGGCGTGCGCCGCTCCGCAGAACGAGGCGAACTGGCCCTCGAACTCCTGGACGCGCGGGCCCATGCTCCACCAGCCGGAGCGGAAGGTCTCCAGCGCGGTGCCGGCGAGGTCCTCGTCGACCACGATGTCCGCGAGCGGCACCTTCCAGCGGCGAGGCTCGTTCACGCGCGCGTCCTCAACCGCAAGGGTGGATGCACGCGCCAGAGCACGAGCTGCCCGGCGGACGCGACCTGCGTGCCCACGACCTTCGTTTCCTGGTCGAGAGGACGTAGCGAGGACGCAGGTCGGGCGAGCCCGCGGGCAGGTTGGGGACGACGCGGCCGCTTGCGAGCGACGTGGTCACGTCGGGGATGCTCGGATCCTGCGCGGACACTCCGAAGAGGCGCCGCACGCTCCGGTTCCAGAACTCGGCCTGCCAGGCGACGTGCGCGTCGGTCAGGTCAGGCCGTGTAGAGGAGCTCGACCCGCGCGTTCTTCCCGACGGCGCGGTCGACCCAGCTCGGATCGCCCTGCAGCCCGCCAGCGTGACGGAAGCCGCGCGCCTGCCAGGTGATCGTCGAGTAGACGCTCGCCGAGGACACCACGAGGAACGCGAAGACCGCGCCGGGCACGGCCCACCGGGCCACATGCCGCGGAACGATCGCGAACAGCAGGCCGAGAGCCACGGCACCGACCACGGCGAGCGCAACCGGCCCGGCGACGCCTCCGAGCGCGGTCCGGAGACGCCAGAGCGGGATCAGCGCGAACGTGCTGTTGAAGACCACCGTCGTCAGCAGCTTCGCGTACGGGATCGTCAGGAGCAACGCGATCGGGACGACGGCGGCGACCCCTGTCAGCACCCGCGGCCGCGGCAGGCCGCGCGCCAGCCAGACGACGAGCGCGAGCAGGAGCACCGGCGCCAGGTTGAAGAGGTAGCGCTCCTGGATGCGAAAGCCCCTCGGCGACTCGAACGTGCCGACCTCGACGACCTCCCAGAAGATCGCCGCGCTGGCTGCGGCGAGGAACGCGCGCTCGGCCACGGCCGTCCGCTCCGTCCAGGCAAGGCCGAGCAGGACGATCAGCGCGCTGAGCGGCACCACGCCGACCGAAAGGGTGAGCTCCGCGAGGTGGTAGACGACCCAGCGCGTCGCGGGCCACAGCGAGTAGTGGGACTTCGTGACGTAGCCGTAGACGCCGAGGTGCGAGGAGAGCCCGTGGCCCGCAACGGCCCGGTAGACGCCGTAGACGACGGCCCCGAAAGCGAGGGCGGCGTACGTGGGCCAGAAGCGGCGAGCCGTGTCGCGAACGTCCCCGGAGCGCCGGTCGAGGAGACGTCGCACGTTCAGCGCGACTGCCGTCGGAATCACGACGAAGAGGAACACGGCCTGCAGTCGAATCGTCACGCAGAGCACCGCGAGCGCCAGGACGAGCAGCTGGCGGGTCAGCGTCGGCCGCTCGAGCACCAGCGCGAGGACGAGCAGGAAGAGCAGCAGCGCAGGCGCGAAGGCGTTCTCGGTCACGATCGTCCCCGCGTACACGAAGGACGGAATCGCGAGGAAGAGCGCCACCCCCAGCAGGGCGTAGGCCGGAGAGACGAGCCGCCGGGCCCAGAGGTAGAGCGGAATCGCGGTCGCGGTGAGGAGCACGGCGTTCATGGCCTTGGCCAGCGCGTAGGTCGTCGCCATCGACCCCGCGAGCCAGGCCGGCGAGATCAGGGCCGGGTAGATCGTGGGGATGAAGTAGGGGTGATCGCGAAAGAGGTAGTGGCCCGAGGCGGCAAAGCTCCTGGCGAGAGCCCCGTACTCGAGCTCGTCCGGCTGGGCCCACGGCGCCTCGATACCGTGGTCGAGCAGGAGCCGAGCCGCCAGCGCCACGACGATGAGGCCCGCGAGGGCGAGCGGCGCCGCGTAGCGCGAGTCGAGAGCGCCGCGCAACCGTGAGGCCGCAGGACGGTGCGCCACCGCGCGATCCATGAGGGCGATCCTAGTAGGCGCCGCGACCGGTGAGGACGGCCGGGATCGTCTTGGCCAGGATCCAGATGTCGAGCCAGATCGACCAGTTCTCGAGGTAGTAGAAGTCGAGCCGCACGAGGTGGTCGAAGCCGAGGTTCGAGCGGCCCGAGATCTGCCAGAGGCCGGTCACGCCCGGAAGCACGAGGTAGCGCTTCCGGTGCCAGTCCTCGAGCTGCGCGTAGTCGCGGAGCGGCAGCGGGCGCGGGCCGACGAGGCTCATCTCGCCGCGGAGCACGTTCCAGAGCTGGGGGATCTCGTCGAGCGAGAAGCGGCGCAGGATCCCGCCGGCCAGGGTCAGGCGCGGGTCCTCGCGGATCTTGAACAGCGGCCCGTCCGCCTCGTTCGACGCCTCGAGCTCGGCCTGGAGGCCGGCCGCGTCCGCGTACATCGTGCGGAACTTGAGCATCCCGAACTCGCGCTCGCCGAGACCGATGCGGACATCGCGATAGAAGATCGGGCCGCGCGAGGTGAGCTTGACGGCCGCCGCGATCGCGAGCCAGAGCGGGAGGCCGACCACGAGCACGACGACCGACACGAGCAGGTCGAACGCGCGCTTGACGACCCAGTCGATCCCGATGAACGCGGGCGGATGCAGCTCGAAGAGCGGAACGCCCTGGCCCGGGACGAACTGCGCGCGCTGCGTCAGGAGCTCCGTCGCCTTCGGGGCGATCCGAACCCGCACGCCGCGCCGGTGCGCGTCCGAGACGATCTCGACCAGCTGCCGCTCGCTGAAGCCCGAGTCGGTGACGATCAGCTCGTCGACGCGCGTCTCGTCGAGGACAGCCGCGAGATCGTCCAGGTCGCCGAGGACGGGCAGGTCGACGCCGTCGCTCGAGGGCGCGAGCGCGCCGACGAACGCGTAGTCGATCCCGTTCCGCGCCGAGCCGAGCGCCCTGTGGAGGTGGTTGACCTGCTCGGCCGAGCCGGCGAGGAGGGCGTGCCGCTGCGCGCCGAGCGCGCGCAGCAGGTCCTGCGTGACCGCGTCGTAGCTCCCGCGCAGGGCCGCAATCGCGAGCGTGCAGCACACGACCGCCGTCGGCGCCAGCCCGAAGGTCGAGAACCGGTGGCCGGTTCCGACCCCGAAGGCGAGCGTGATCACCGCGACGACGACGAGCGATGAGAGAACCCGTCCGAATCCCGGTCGCCGCTCCCGCTCGGCGTAGAGCCCTGCCTGGGCGAAGACGAGGATCGTGATCAGCAGCAGGAAGGGCAGCCAGTCGGTCTCGATCCGCCAGAGCACGCCCCAGAGCAGATCCGACCGTCCGTAGTAGAACTCGCGCAGGATGAGCGCGGAATAGAGGCCCAGGACGAGGCCGGCGAGGTCGAGGCACACCAGCAGGGCGATGCTCGCGAGCCGGCGTCCGGCTGCCGCGAGCTGGCTCCGCGAGAGGAAGAACGCCCTTCCCGAGCGGATGTCCTCCGAGCTCTTCGCCGGCCCCGCGCCGTCGGCCGCTTCAGGGGCAGGGATCCGACCCCCCTCGCGCCGCGGTGTCCCTATAGCCACGCCCCTAGTGTCGCAGGCGCATGAAGGCGTTGAAGGCCGGCTTCTTCTTTCCGGAGGCGGTCAGGAGGCCCGACTGCCAGCCTGCGAGTCTGGTTTCGTCACGGAGCAGGAACCAGAGCATCAGGGTGATCCGCGGATTCCGCCGCGCGATCGTTGTAGGCCTTGGTCAGGTACTGCGCCTGCTTGGCCCAGCTGACGCCGAAGTTCCGGTCGGGCGGCCTGGTCTGGTAGCCGTACTCGGTGATCCACAGCTTCTTGGGCCCCCAGAGGCGGGTCAGGAGCGTGGTCAGCTGGCCGATGTTCGCGAGCGTGATGACGGTCTTGGCCTTCGGCATCGTGGTCGGCGTCTCGGTCGGCCGGTTGTAGTACGGGTGATGGGCGTAGACGTCGAAGTCGCGCAGGCCGTAGCGCTTGAGCGCGAGCATGAACGTCAGCGGCGCGATCGACGGCCTGCTGCTGCGGGGCCTGTTGTTCCCGCGCGGGTCGGTGGCGCCGCAGGCGACGGTCTCCTTGAGGTTCGTCGCGTGGACGCCGGCCCAGATCGCCGAGCACATCTGCGCGTAGTTGCGCGCCGCGACCGGGATGTACCTCTTGCCCACCTTCGCATACTGCGGCCGCAGGAAGACCGGGTTGTTCGGCTCGTTCCAGGCCATCCACTTGCGGACGGCCGGGAGGACCTTCCCGTCAGGCCGCTCGTAGGAGCCGCTGTACCGCTTCGCCGCGGCATACGCGAACTGGCGCAGGGAGAGCATCTTCTTGGGCGCGCGGTTCGGCTTCTGCGCCGCCGTTGGCCCAGCGCGGGGTGCCGTAGATCGTGAACAGCACCTGGATCCCGTGGTCGTGCGCGTTCATCACGACGGTGTCGAAGATGTCCCAGTTGTAGGCCGGATCCTCGGGGTCCATCGGGTGCTCGGGCTTCGTCTTCGCGATGTAGGTGCCCCAGTCGAGCCCGATCCGGATGATCTTGACGTGCAGCTTGACCAGCATCGGGAACGTCTTCTCGGGCGCGATGAGCGGCTGTACCGGGTCGTAGAGGCCGACCAGCATCCCGTTGGCCGCCAGGGCCGGAGCGGGCTTTGCGGTCGCGGCGACGGTCGCGAGGGCGATCGTCACGAGAGCGATGGCCGTGCGCAAAGCTCGGGACCTCATGTCGCTCCGCTCACGATGCTCGGCAGCATCCGCCGCAGGCCTTCGTCGAGCTCGATCTCCGGCTCCCAGCCAAGGATCTGCTTGGCCCGGGTGATGTCGGGCTGGCGCACCTGTGGGTCGTCGATCGGGAGCGCCTCGAACACGATCTCGCTCTTCGAGTCGGTGATTCGGAGGACGGCCTGCGCGAGCTCCAGGATCGTGAACTCGTTCGGGTTGCCGAGGTTGACCGGCAGGTGCTCGCCGCTCTCCGCGAGCAGGTATATGCCGCGGATCAGGTCGTCCACGTAGCAGAAGCTGCGCGTCTGCGAGCCGTCGCCGAAGACGGTCAGCGGCGCGTTCTCGAGGGCCTGGCGGACAAAGGTCGGGATCGCGCGCCCGTCGTGGGAGCGCATCCTCGGCCCGTAGGTGTTGAAGATCCGGACGATCGCGGTGTCCAGTCCCTGCGCGCCGTGGTAGGCCATCGTCAGCGCCTCGGCGTAGCGCTTCGCCTCGTCGTAGACCCCGCGCGGGCCGATCGGGTTCACGTTGCCCCAGTAGCTCTCGGGCTGCGGGTGCACGAGCGGGTCGCCGTAGACCTCGCTCGTGGACGCGAGCACGAAACGTGCCCGCTTGAGCTTCGCGAGCCCGAGCGCGTTGTGGGTGCCGTACGAGCCGACCTTGAGCGAGAGCAGCGGCTGCCGCAGGTAGTCAATCGGGCTCGGGAGGGCGGCCAGGTGGAAGACGACGTCGACGGGCTCCGCGATCTCGAGGCGGTCGATCATGTCGTGGCTGACGAACGAGAACGCGTCGTCGCGGACGTGCTCGAGGTTCTCGAGCGTGCTCGTCTCGAGGTTGTCGACGCAGATGACGCGGTAATCCCGCGCAAGCAGGTACTCGCAAAGGTGCGAGCCGAGAAAGCCGGCACCGCCGGTGACCACAGCCGAAGGCATCCCGAGGATGTTAGCGGCGGCCCTGGCGGTTCCAGGCCGCCCTCACGAACTCCTTAC
>CAVVAB010000007.1:0-9055 GCA_963746155.1 uncultured Actinomycetes bacterium | reverse complement strand
CCGCGGCTTCACCCCTCGCCGACAACCTCGCTTGCAAGTGTTTCCGGCGGTCGGAATTCTCCGCTGACAGGATCGGCGGAGTTGCTGATGCCGGCGCACGCCGCGGGGTCGACGATTTGGGTCGACGAGAGGAGGCATCGTGTCGACAGCGTCTCGAATTGTGATCGGGTTGAGCGAGGCGGAGCTCCGCCACGAGCTGGAGGAGGAGCTGGTGCGGGCGATGCGCGCCGAGGGCGACGTCCCCACGATTCACGCGATCGCCCACAGCATCGCGCGCGTGATCGAGCAGGATCATCTCCGGATCGCCGAGCAGCTTCTGCGCGCCGGGGTGCGTCTGACGTCGCAGGAGCGCGACGCCTCGTGAGGAACGCACCGCCGCCGCCGTGGAAGATCAAGGTGGTCGAACCGATCTCGCTGCCGCCCGCGCACGCAGCGCCGGAGGCGCTCGAAGCGGCCGGCTTCAACACCTTCCTGCTCCGCTCCGAGGATGTCTTCGTCGACCTGCTCACCGACAGTGGCACGTCCGCCCTCTCCCAGGAGCAACGCGCCGCGATGGAGCTCGGCGACGAGGCGTATGCCGGCTCGCGCAGCTTCTTCCGGCTCGAGCGTGCCGTGCAGGAGGCCTACGGCTACCGGCACGTGATCCCGACGCACCAAGGCCGCGGAGCCGAGCACCTGCTGCCAAGATCCTCGTCCGGCCGGGCCTGCTCGTGCCTTCGAACCTCTACTTCACGACCTCGCGAGAGCACGTCGAGCTGGCCGGCGGCATCTGGCAGGACGTCTCGATTCCGGAGGCGAGCGCCCCCGCATCGTCATATCCCTTCAAGGGCAACATCGACCTGAGGCGCTCGAGCGGGTCTTGCGCAGCCGCGGCCCGGTGCGGGTCGCGTTCGTCCGCCAGGAGGCATGCCTGAACATGGCCGGCGGACAGCCTTTCGCGCTAGACAACCTGGCCGGCGTGCGCGAGCTGACCCGCGCGTACGGCGTGCCGCTCATCCTCGACGCCACGCGGATCTCGGAGAACGCGCTCTTCATCAAGGATCGCGAGCCCGGCTACGCGACTGGACGCTGGCAGACATCATCCGCCAGATCGCCGAGCTTTCCGACGGGGCGATCTTCTCGTCGAAGAAGGACCATTTCGTCCCGATCGGCGGGCGTCCTTGCGCTGAATGACGACGACCTGGCCCAGCGGGCACGCGAGCTGGTCGTCGTCTACGAGGGCTTCCCACACTACGGCGGCATCGCCGGCCACGACATGGAGGCCCTCGCGCAGGGAATCCGCGAGTCCACCGACGAGGCGGTCGTCCGCCACTACGTCGCACAGAGCGCGTATCTCGGCGGCCTCCTGCTCGAGCGCCGAGGTTCCGATCGTCGTCCCGATCGGCGCGCACGCCGTCTTCGTCGACGCGAGCCGGTTCCTGCCGCACGTGCCTCAGCACGACTTCCCGGCCCAGGCGCTCGCGGCTGCTTTCTACCTGGCCGGCGGCGTCCGCTCGATGGAGCGCGGCATCGTCTCGGGCCAGCACGGCGACGAGCCGTACGACGGGCTGGAGCTCGTGCGCCTGACGATCCCGCGGCGGGTCTACACGCAGGAGCACCTCGCGTACGTCGCCGACGTCGTCACGGACGTCCATCGAGCGACGGGACTCGTGCCCGGCCTGACGATGGTCTACGAGCCCGCGCACCTGCGCTTCTTCCAGGCGAGTTTCGAGTCACTCGGGCCGTTCCTCGAGCCCCGGCCCGCGACGCCGACGGCCTTGCCGACGGCCTAGCTTCTCTCGTCCTTGCCCGGCCAGGAGAGCCTGGAGCGGACGTCGACCACGCCCGGCACGGCGCGCACCTGCGCCTGGAGCAACTCGGCATCGGCGCGGCTGCCCAGCCTGCCGCCGAGCGTCACCTCCCCGTCCTCGACCTCGACCTCGATGCTGTGCTGCTCCAGGCCGAAGCCGCCAACGATCAGCTCCTCGCGGATCTCCCGCGCGATCTCGGCGTCGCTGCGGACAAACGCCCGGACGAGGTCGGCCCGCGTCACGATCCCGACGAGCTTCCCTTCTGCGACAACGGGCAGGCGGTTGATGCGCCGATCGCTCATCAGCCTGGCCGCCTTGCTCACGGGCGCGTCCGCCTCGATCGTCAGCGCCGGCGACGTCATCGCCTCGCCGACGACGTGCGCGTCGAGCTTTGACCGGTCGACCTCGATGTCGAAGCCGGTCAGCCAGGCGAGGGGCTGCTGGGCGAGAAGCCCGGCCGTCTCCTTGGAGAGAACGTCGGCCTCCGAGAAGACGCCGAGGACGTGATCCTCGTCGTCCACGACCGGCAGGCCGGAGATCCGGTGCTCGACCAGGAGTTGCGCCCCCTGCTTGAGCGAGGCGCCAGGTCGCACCGAGACCACCTCGCGGGTCATGACGTCCTCGATCTTCATCTCTCGGGCCTCCTCCTTCGTTTCACCTGATCGGGTGGGTCTCGGGGAAGCCGGCGAGCGCCCGCGCGATGTCGAGCGTCGAGAGCACGCCGATCGGCTTTCCCGACCGGCGCTCGACGACGATCAGGTGCGAGCCCGCATGCTCGCCGATGAGCGCTGCGGCGCTGGAGAGCTCGTCGCTGCTGGCGATCGTCTGGACCGGGCTCGTGGCGATGGATGACGACAGCTCCTCGTCCAGGTCCCCGGTCTCGGCAGCGCGCAGGAGATCTGCGTCGGAGACGATCCCCCAGCCGCCGCCCCCGGGGAGCTCCTCCTCCCCGTGAGCGGTGACCAGGATCGCATGCACCCGGTAGAGCGCCATCATTCGCGCCACGGTCCGGAGTGGGGTATTCGGCGAGCACGAGATCAGGCCCGGGTGCATCGCGTCGATGACTCGCAGCTTGGCGAGGGACGCGTACTTCTCCGGTGCGTCAGGCATCGGTCGCCTCCTTGACGACGACCTTGGAGCGCACGATGTGCCGGACTACCGCATCGCTGCCCGGCGTGAAGATGCTCTCGTGGTCGTCCTCCCAGCGCACGCGGTAGTGCTCGTGCTCGCCGGTTCCGAGGACCTCGAGGATCTCTCCTGTCCTGGCGGTCTCGCCGAGCTTGTGCCCGTGGATCTCGATCAGATCTCCCACCTTTGCATGTGAGTCGTGTGCCATCAGGAACCTCCCTTCTGACCTGCCTGGATGACCCCCAGCTCGGAGCCCACCCTCTCGAACGTCTCGAGCGCACGATCGACGTGGGCCTGCTCGATCGCCGCCGACATCTGAACCCGCACGCGCGCGGTTCCCTCGGGCACGACGGGGAAGCCGAACCCGGTTACGAAGACCCCTTCCTCGAGGAGCCTCTCGCTGAAGCGGATCGCGAACTCCGTCTCTCCGACGATGATCGGGATGATCGCCGCCTCGCCGTCGAGGGGTTGAAGCCGATCTCGCGCAGCCGGCTTCGGAAGAGGCGAGAGAGCGCCTGCAGCCGCTCGACCAGCTCCGGCTCCCGGCGCAGGACGCGCACCGCCTCGAGGGCGCTGCAGGCGACGGTGGGCGGAATCGCGTTCGAGAACAGCTGCGGCCGCGAGCGCTGGGCGAGCATCTCGCAGACCTCGGCGCTAGAGGCGACGAAGCCGCCCGCCGCACCGCCGAGCGCCTTGCCGAGCGTGCTCGTGATCACGTCGATCTCGCCGACGAGGCCGAAGTGCTCGGCGACGCCGCGTCCGGTCGCGCCCATCACGCCGGTTCCGTGCGAGTCGTCGACCACGACGGTTGCGCCGTGCTCGCGGGCGAGCTCGACGATCTCGGGCAGCCGCGCGAGATCGCCCTCCATGCTGAAGACGCCGTCGGTGATGACCAGCTTGCGCGCTCCCGGCGGACAGGAGGCAAGCGCCTCCGCGGAGCTCGTCCATCGACGAGTGCCCGTAGATCACCTTGCGCGCCGGCCGCGCGAGCCGAACTGCGTCGACGATGCTCGCGTGGTTGAGCTCGTCGGACAGGATCACCGTCTCCTCGTCTGTGAGGCTCGGGATCACCGCCTCGTTCGCGTTCCAGCACGAGCCGTAGGTGAGAGCCGCCTCCGTCCCGACCAGCTCGGCCAGCTCTCGCTCGAGCTCGAGGTGCGGAGCGAAGGTGCCGCAGATGAAGCGGACAGAAGCCGTTCCCGCGCCGTACCGGCGCAGACCCTTCGATCCCCGCAGCGACCACCTCGGGCCGCGCGGCGAGGCCGAGGTAGTTGTTGGACGAGAGCACGAGCACCTCGCCGCGGCCGGCCATCTCGACGACCGGCCCCTGCGGAGAGGAGAGCGTGTTGAAGTGCTTGAACGTGCCCGCCTCGCGCAGGCCGTCGAGCTCCGCGCCGCAGCTGCTCGTTCAGCGATCGTCGGGGCGACGGTCATGCGGCTGCCTCCGCCGCCGCGGTGCTCGCCCGCTCGGGCACCTGGCCCGGGTAGAGGACGATCTTGCACGCCTCGCCCTGCTCGAGCAGGCGAAAGGCGGTCTCGAACTCCTCGAGCGGCAGCTCATGGGAGATCAGCGGCCGGAGGTCGACGACGCCGCTCTCGAGCAGCCAGCGCGTCCGGTACCAGGTCTCGAAGATCTTCCGCCCGCTGACGGCGCGCACCTCGAGGTTCTTGAAGATCAGCGTCTCGGCGACGTCGATCGCGACGGGCCGGTCCGGGATCCCGAACAGGACCACCCGGCCGCCGTTGCGGGCGATGCGGAAGGCGTCGGCTATCGCCCGGCCTGAGCCGGACATCTCGAAGACGACGTCGAAGCCGAGCCCTCGTGGTGCTCGAGGAACCAGCCGGCCTCGTCCTTCACCTTGCCGACGTCGACGACGGCGCTCGCGCCCATGCCTCGCGCGAGCTCGAGCCGGGAGGCCGTCCGGTCAGCAGCGAGCACGACCGCGGCGCCCGAGGCCCTGGCGATCCCGATCGCGAACAGCCCGATCGGACCGCAGCCGAGTACCGCCACCGAGCGCCCGGTCAGGTCTTGCTCGCTCGTCGCGAGGACGGCGTTCCCGAACGGCTCTTGCAGGGTGGCGATCTCGGGCGGCAGCTTCGTGCGGTCGTTCTGCCAGACGACCGACTCCGGAACTGCGACGTACTGCGCGAAGGCGCCGTCTCGATCGACGCCGAGGATGCGCGCTCGCTCGCACAGGTGCGCTGTGCCCGGTGCGGCACTGGAAGCAGACACCGCAGGTGACGTGACTCTCGGCGGAGACGAAGTCACCGGCTGTGACGTTGCGAACGTCGCCACCGACCTCGGCGACCGTGCCGGCAAACTCGTGCCCGAGCGTGACCGGCGGCGAGATCCGTCGCTGCGCCCACTCGTCCCAGCGCTCGATGTGCAGGTCGGTGCCGCAGACGCTCGCAGCCTCGATCTCGACAAGCACCTCGTCGGCAGCGGGAGCCGGAATCGGCACTTCGACGAGGCGAAGTCCCGGCTCCCGCCCGAGCTTCCGGAGCGCGAGCATGCTGGTCATCGCCTGGATCGTCGTGGCCGCCGGCGCCGGGGACATCCGCGACGAGCCTGATTGCGGTTGCGGGATCTCCGCGATGGCACCGCAACGAGGGCGCTCTAGCGTTTCAGGCATGCAGGCTGCTCGGGATCCCCCGAAGCAGGCGACCGGGTCCGGCAAGCGCGTGCTGCTGCTGGCGGTGGCGGGGCTCCTGTCGGCCTCTGCGCTGCTCGCGATCGGGATCCTGCTCGTCGGCCATTTCGGCGAGACCGAGAGCCGGATCCTCACGACGACCGCTCTCCTCGCCGGCTACGGGCTCGTCGGGCTGCCCTCGACGATCCTCCTCGACCAAGGGCGCGCGAGACACTTGGCGTACGGTGGCCTTGCGCTGGCTGCAGGCGGCGCTGCGCTTGCCCTCACCGCCGTCTGGACGGGCGGGTCCCCGGGGCTCGGCAAGACCCTCGCCACGGTGACGGTCTTTGCGCTGGCCGCAGCGCAGGCGGCTGCGCTCACGGCCCGTGGGCGGAAGGACGACCCAGCCTCCGTGCGGAGGCTCTACGCGCTCTCGTGCGCGCTCGCGGTCGTCGTCGCCGCGATGATCACGGCCTTGATCTGGGTGACCCACACGCAGGGCTTCGTCCGGGTTCTCGCCGCCCTGGTCGTGCTCGATCTCCTGGTCGTCGCGCTCCAGCCCATCCTCGCCCGTGCCCGCCCGGCCACGGGCATCCACCGGCTCCGCCTCACGGTCGAGGGCGGCGAGACAGTGGAGCTGGACGTCGAGGCGCCCGACCTCGCTACGGCTGCCGCCAAGGCGATCCGCGAGCTCGAGCAGGAAGGCCGCCCGGTCCGCCGACTGGAGACCCGCAACGGCTCTAGCGGGCTCTCGCCGCCGGCCCGCTCGGACGCGGCGCAGCGAGCAGCCGGGCGATGTCCGTGATCGACATGAAGCCGGCGAGATGTCCGTCGTCGAGCACGAGCGCGCGATGGAGGTCAGTCTCGGCGAGCTCCGCGAACGCCTGCAGAGCGTCGTCGTCGGTGCGCAGCACCGGAACCTGTTCCCGGGAGAGCATGGACTCCCCCACGCGCCGCTCGTCCCATTGGCTCCTCGGCGTCTCGAGGATCGAGCGGAGCGGCAGCACGCCGAGCACCTCGCCGCGGCTGACGACCGGGTAGGCCGTGTACCGGGCGACTCCGGCGACCGCGTCCATGAACTGACCGAGCGTCTGGTCGGGATCCGCCGTAACGGGATCCGGGATCATCAGCTGCCCGACCTTCAGCCCCGCGAGCGCCTCCCGGACGGCCAGGTAGCGGGCCTCCGCGCCCGCGGCGCCGAGCAGGAACCAGCCCAGGAACGCGAGCCAGGCGCCGCTGAACGTGCCCTGGACAATGAGCAGCAGGAGGCCGCCGGCGATCATCAGGAAGCCGAAGCCTCGGCCGATGTCCGCCGCGATGACGGTGGCCCAGTGGAAGTCCCGCTTGCCCGCCCAGAGAGCGGCCCGCAGCACCCGGCCTCCGTCCAGTGGCAGCGCGGGGATCAGGTTGAACGCGAGCAGGAAGAGGTTGATGTAGCCGAGCCAGGCCGCGACGCCGTCGGCCGCCGCGGGCAGGTTCGCCAGCGTGGCGATGGCCACGAACACCGCTCCGATCACAAGCGTCACGACCGGTCCCGCGATCGCGATCCGGAACTCCGCCCCCGCGCTCGGCAGCTCGCCCTTCAGGCGGGCGACGCCGCCGAAGAGCCAGAGCGTGATCCCTTCGATCGCGACCCCTTCTCGCCGCGCGCGCAGCGCGTGCCCGAGCTCGTGCAGGAGCAGTGACGCGAAGAACAGCAGTGCCGCCACGAACGCCATCGCGATGTAGGTGCCGTTCGCGTGACCGGGGTTCTGGCTCGGGAAGACCGCGGAAGCGAGCGACCAGACGATCAGGGCGAAGACGATCGCCCAGCTCCAGTTGACGCCGATCTCGACGCCGGCGATCCGGCCTAGAGAGAAGGTCGCGTGCACGAGCCCATCCTGCCCGTGATCACGTCTCGTCGCGAGCGGCGGGAACGAGGCGGTAGAAGAGCGAGCGGGCGCTCTCCTCGTCCTCACCGGTGACCGCCTGGTTCAACCCGCGCCGAACCTGAAGCAGCGCGTGGACGAGGCTCGGCCGCGCGTCAAGGTCGAGATCGAGCCGCTCGAAGATGCAGTGGCCCGGGATCGCAGCGCCACCCTCCTCCCAGAAGGGGCAGTCGGCCCCGGGACACGGCTCGATTCGTCCGGCCCGGTACTGCAGGCTGCAAATGCGGACGCCATTCGATTCCTTGGGAAAGCCCATGGTCAACGCAATTGTGGAAGAGCGAGGCGCGCCGGCCATCGGCGAATGCACGAATCCGGCTGCGGGGAAGTACGGAAGCCGCGCCGCACGTAGTTCCCCGCACGACGGTCAGCGGTTGTACCGATGCTCCGGCCCGCACGGTGGAACAGCATCGGGCCGTGAGCGTCTCTGCCAAGGAAGCCGATCTCGCCGGCCCGGGCATCGGCGACTACGCCGAGCTCGAGCGGGTGCTACCGAGCGACTACCGGCCTCTGCTCGAGCCGAAGGAGACGATGCAGGCGCTCTATGGGGCGAAACGGCTGATCGAGGACCGGCTCTGCGAGGAGCTGAACCTGGCCATGGTGCAGGTGCCCCTGATCGTGGACTCGGCCAGCGGCGTCAACGACTACCTCGACCGCGACGGCTCACGGACACCGGTCAGCTTCCACATCTCGAACGACCGGGAAGCGCACCCGCTCGACGCCGAGGTCGTCCAGGCGGCGACGAAGTGGAAGCGCATGGCGCTACGGCAGTTCGGGATGGACCCCGGGAAGGCCTGCTCACGGACATGCGCGCGGTGCGCAAGGACTACTTCCTCGACCACGACCACTCCGCCTACGTCGACCAGTGGGACTGGGAGCGCGCGATCACGGCCGATGACCGCACGCTCGACCACCTCACCGAGACCGTGCGAGCGATCTGGAAGGTGCTCAAGGAGGCCGACACGTTCCTCCGCGAGCGCTATCCGGCCATCGCCGACCCGCGCTACCCGGCGCTTCCCGACGAGCTGGAGTTCCTGCACGCGGAGGACATCCTCGCCGCGTATCCCGACCTGCCCCGCAAGCAGCGCGAGACGCAGATCCTGCAGAAGCACCCGGCGATCTTCATCTACGGGATCGGCTGGGCGCTCGCAGACGGCTACCCGCACGAGCTGCGCGCCGCCGACTACGACGACTGGTCGAGCGAGACGGTGTCGGCCGACGGGCGGCCGATGCACGGGCTGAACGGCGACATCCTCGTCTGGAATCCGGTCACGCGCCGCCGCCACGAGCTGATGTCGGGCGGGATCCGCGTGACCAGGGAGTCGCTAGTCCGACAGCTCGAGCTGTCGGGGCAGCTCGACTTCCTCGAGCTTCCCTACCACCAGGCGATCCTGAACGACGAGATTCCGCTCTCGATCGGCGCGGGGATCGGCCAGTCGCGCACGATGATGCTCCTGCTCCGCAAGGCCCACCTCGGCGAGGTGAGCGTCACGGTCTGGCCGCAGATCCTCAAGGAGATGTGCGCCGCCCGGGACATCCGCGTGCTGGACTAGCGATCGGTGCGCCGGCGGGTGCGGTCCGC
>CAVVAB010000006.1:0-188157 GCA_963746155.1 uncultured Actinomycetes bacterium | reverse complement strand
CAATTTCATGCCATCGGTATGAGGAAAGCCGGCGCCTCCGCTGCCCAGACTCTCCTCATCCTGGGCCAAAGCGCAAATTGATGATGCGATCAGGACAGGAGCAGATCATGGCGGTCGTCGAGAAGAAGGAGTCGTTCTGGAGGCGACACCTCGTCGCTCTGATCCTCGGTGGATTCGCCGTCCTCCTGGTCGTGATCGTCCTGGGCCAACTCCTGGACCAGGGGACATTGCCAGTGGCTCGCCGAGGTGCCGGACGGGTGGGCCTATGTCATGTGCCTGCTGTTCGTCTGGTTCGACGCGGTCATCCCGATCTTCCCCGGCGAGACGACGCTGAGCGCAGCTTCGACGATCGCCGCTGGAGGAGGCCTCCCGCTGGGGAGGATCATGCTCGCCGGCGCGATCGGTGCGATCCTCGGAGACTCGTCGCTGTTCTGGATCGCCCGCATGAACACCGCGAAGATGCAGCCCCACCTCGACAAGGCGCTGGAGAATCCGAAGGTTCGCACCGCCTGGGACGGCCTCGACCGCTCTCCCGGCCTCCTGATCGTCGCCGGGCGCTACGTCCCAGGGATGCGCTTCGCCGTCAACGCGTCCATGGGGCTCTCCGACATCCGCTACCGCCGCTTCCTCGGGTGGTCGGTCCTCAGCGGAATCCTCTGGTCGGTCTACACGTGCGCGCTCGCCTACTGGGTGTCGACGACGCTCGCCGGTTTCCCGCTCGCCTCGCTGATCATCTCCTCGCTCATCACGTCTGCGGCGCTGGCGGCGGTCTACTTCGTCGATCGCCACAAGCGGAAGGCAGCGAAGGGTGCACGCAGCCGATGTGAGCGCGGAGTCGGCGATCCCGGCGGGCACCACCGGAACCGAGCATTGAGGAGCGACGGGCTCGCTCTCGACCGCTGCGCCGTGATGAACGATGAGCGACGTCGACGATCGAGCCGACGCGGCAGACGATCGTGACGATGGCTCTGACGCCGGCCGCACCGATCGAGCGCGCGCGAAGCTCACGGCCGCGAAGGCGAGCGCGAAGGGCGCGAGCGAACGGCACGTGGCGCTCGCTGTCCCCTTCGGGCAGCGGAACGAAACCGTCGTGTTGCGGCGAGCGTTCTCGCCGGCGGGCTCGCCTATCGGCTCTTCCTGTGGTTGCTGCCGTTCGGCCTGATCGTCGGAGGCGCGCTTGGCTTCCCCAACGCGGACAGCACCGAGAAAGCAGTCGAGAGGGCGGCCTTCCGGGGGCGATCACCAACGCGATCGGCGACGCCGCGCGTTCCGCGCACTCCAGACTCGTGGTGGCTCCTCGCGGTCGGCGTGCCGCTCCTCCTCTGGGCGGGATTCTCGGGCGCGAAGGCGGTGCAGCTCGTTCATGCGCTCGTCTGGGACGAGCCTCCTCCGAAGACCAAGCCGCTGCTGGGGTCACTCGCCTTCACCGGCGTGGTGTGCGCGTTCTGGGCCGGGTCGCACTCACCTGGTGGGTCCGTGACGACTGGCCGGGCCTCCTCGCGCCCGTGCTCACCGTTCGCGCCGCTCGCGGCGCTGTGGCTCTGGGTCTCTCTTCAGCTTCCGCACCGGGACGCTCCCTGGAAGGCGCTGCTGCCCGGCGCGCTCCTCGTCGCGATCGGATTTCAGGTGCTCCACGAGCTGGTCGGCAACTTCCTCGTGCCGAAGCTCGAGAAGTCGACCTCGCTCTACGGCGGTCTCGGCGCCACGACGACGTTCCTCTTCTTCATCTACATGCTCGGATCCTCGTCGTCGCCGCGCCGGTTCTGAACAGCTCGCTCTACGACGAGCTCCAGCGGGAGCGGGACGAGGCCCCGGACGAGGGTTCGACCCCGCCCCCATCACCGACTGAACCCGGAGCTCAGCGCGTCCGCGGCGCTCCCTGCGCGTTGCAGGGGATCCCGAAGCTTCGTCGGCGATCCCCTTCTCGCCCGTCAGTTGCTCGAGCGTTCGTTCCATGGCAACCGGTCGGAGCCCACTCGCGCCGTGGTGGTAGGGGTTGTCGAGGAACCAGAGGAGGAGCAGGGTGGAGGTGATCACGACCGCGACGCTGCCCATCATCGTCGCCTGCACGATCGCTCGCTCGCCGCTGTCGGCGAAGAAGAGCATGAAGACGAAGATGATCCCGGCGCTCAGGAACAGGACGATCCACAGCGGGGTCGGGATCACGCCCTCGGCGCCGTGCGTCCGGTCGGCGCGCGCGCTCTCGCGGTCGGTCCGCTCGTCGAGCCACTTGCCGTAGGCGGCCTGCTCGGCCGCCGAGCGCGGCTCGACCGTCTTCAGCGTTCGGAACATGGCGATCCCCCATGGGTTGTGCCCGTTGCCCAGGGTGCCCGACTCCATTCGCGGCCATTCCTGGTGCACGACGGCGCGCGCGTAGCAGACGAGCTCACCCGAGAAGCGACCGCGCACGGCGGCGGGCATGAGCTGGGCCGTCTCGAACTGCTCCGCGACGATCTGCGCCTCGGCCACGGCGCCGCTGCGCGAGGTGTCGAAGCTCTCGAAGGCAAGGAAGACGACGAAGCCGAGTAGCACGGCGAAGCCGGTTGCGAGGACGCCGAACACCCCGGCCGCGCGGTCGCCGTCCTCGAAGTAGCTCCCCTCGGGAGCCCGGCGGCGGACGAGCAGCATGGCGGTGATGGCGGCGACGCTCACGGCCGCGACGATCAGCGCCGCCCAGTAGAGGTTCACGGTGACGGGCCGTGCGCTGCCGGCGGCAGTGTCATCGAGGCGCGCAGCGCGACGAGCGGCGTGTCGGGGACGCGGATCAGGCCCCGCGTGGGCCGGTCGAGGTCGAAGATGACCAGCAGGAGCACGGTCACGAGCGCGCCGGCGAGGACGACGGTGGTGGCGCCCCGGCCGTGCATGGCCGTGTACAGCGCGAGCAGGCCGAAGGCGAACGCGGCGCCGAACACCTCCAGCGCCAGGACGGCGTTGGGAATGCGGTTGTTGAGGGCGGCGACGCGCACGGTCTGCTGGTCGATCATCTCGTTCAGGGTCTCGACGTAGAGCCGCGGCGCGCTATCCCGCGGCGCGGCTGTGAGCGCGTTCCCCGCCAGCGTCCAGAGCCGGCGCTGGAGAACGTCTTGCCGGGCGACCACGCGTCCGAACCCGGCGGTGGTCGGGACCGCATGCGAGAGCGCCAGGCTGGCGTCCGTGTACTGCCTGAGCAGTTGGAGCGAGCGGCTTCGCATCGGCTCGGCCAGGGTCTGTGCGCGCAGGTACGTGGTCCCGATGGTGTTGGCGTCGTCGACGACGGCGGCCCGGCGCGCGTCGTAGCGCCCGATCGCCAGCGTCAGGCCAAAGGCGAGGATCAGCCCGACGAGCGCGAAGAACGCCCCCTGCACGATCCCGACCGGCTCGCGCAGCGTCTCGGCCTGCCGGCGCAACACCCAGCCGGCCAGGTACCCGAGGGCCACGAATCCGAGGATGACCCCGGCGATGATCAGCCAGAGTTCCCAGGTGCTTAGGCGGAAGAACACCGGTGCAGAGCATCGCAGAGCAGGAACGGGCAACACGCCCGGATGGAGCCGGCCAACGAGGGCCGGCTCCAGGCTGGGCGGTTATTCGTCGTCTTGCTCGTCGAGCTCCGCGATCTCGATCGCGACCTCGAGCGCGCTCGACGATGTTGCCCGTCGCGGACGCGACTCGCGCCGTGCCGACGATCGGTGCGATCGCGGCAAGCACGCCGCGGACCTGCTCGGGGTCGATGCCGACCTCGCCCGCTGCTTCGAGGTTCAGCAGATACGAGACCGGCGGCGCATCGACCGCGACAAGCGCGGCGATGCGAACGAGCACGAGCGTCTCCGGATCGAGGCTCGACGCCTCGATCGAGTCCGCGGTCATGCTCGCGAGCAGGTCGAGGACCGGGGTCTCGCTGGTCGATTCAGCCATGGTTCTTCCTTTCGTTCGACGTTCGTCGCGTCGGCCGAGGGTCGTCTAGCTCACGACCTCGATCTCGCTCGGGCGCCAGGACTTGTCGAAGAACGGCTCGAGCGGGCTGTAGAGGCGCAGGAGCAGGAACCAGCCCTTGCCCTCCGTCGTCTGGATCCAGTTGCCCTCCGGAGTGTCGTCCGGGCTTGTCCGGGCCGAACGTGATGGTCGTCGAGCCGTCGGCGTTCGCGGTCGCCGCCGGTGTCGGATAGGACTGGCTGCCGGCGCGCGGGAAGCGCTGCGGCGTCTGGAGCATCGAGCGCGTCTCGTTGTCGTAGAGCGGTGAGCGACCAGAAGCGGGCCGCCGGGATGTCCGGCGGCAGCGTCACCCGGTAGGTCTGCGCGCCGTCGAAGTGGTTTCCGTCGGCGTCCTTGGCGGCGATGAGGTACTGCGACCCGATGCCGGTGAGGCGCATGCACATCGCGGGCGAGATCACGGTGGCGGCGTAGAGGAACGAGGTTCGCGAGTGTTGCTTCCGGACGCCGGTCGCGGGGAACGGCTTGATCCCCTCCTTGGTGACGAGCGGCGGCGGCGTCTCGAACGTGTAGCCGCCGGCCCACAGCATGGTGAACCAGGCCGAGCCGTCGTAGTACGCCCACTCCTCCGATGCTCGCGGGTTGAAGACCAGCGCCCGCGAGGTCGCGTTGCCGACGGCGGCGGCGTCCTCGAGGATGCGGCGCATCCGCTCGTCGGGCTCGAACGGCTGGCCCTTGACGATCCCGATCGCGGCCAGCTGCCCCATCAGCTCGGCGTTCGTGCTGCCGGCGGGCTCGTTCTGCACCGCCTCGTTCATCAGCTCGAAGAAGCCGAAGTCGCTCGGCGGCACCGTGTTGAACGCCTTCCCGCTGCCCTCCACGAACACCGTCTCGGGAACCGACGCCAGCGGCGCGGGCTTCACGTCGCCGCCCTCGAGCAGCGTCGCGATGCTCGTGCCGGCGGCGCCCGGCGCGTAGGGGTAGATCTTCAGCGTGCTCTTGATCGTCTCGACGGTCGGCGCCGGGTCGTCGTCCGTCATGAACGACCGCGCAGCCATCAGCGCCCGCGACGTGCGCGAGTGCCCGACGTGGTAGCCGCTGTCCGGCAGCGGCCCGTCGTAGCCGGGTGGGACGAGCAGGATAGCGGCCGCCTTCGCCGCGATCCGGGCCCGGCAGGCCGAAGTCGATGATCCATCCCCACCACATGTCGTCGAACGCCCCGAGCGCCTGCGGAGGCGTCTCGACGACCATCGGGCCCGACGTGAGATCGACGAAGCCGAGGTAGTAGACCGTGTCGGCGTTCGCGGTCAGGAACACCGACTCCGAGCCCATCAGCTCCGAGAAGATGAGGACCTGGTTGTCCTCGACGCCCACCTCGTGGAAGCCCTTCCGGATCGCGTACGTCGACGCCGCCGCGAAGCCGTCGAGGTAGGCGTTGAGCGCCGTGCACGAAGTCGAGGTGGTCGTACACCTTCTCGGCGGCCTCGTCGCTCGGCACGCCGTCGACGAACTCGAGCGTCCCGAGCCGGGTCTCGAGCTGCTCGGGCGCCGAGATGGAGCGAAGCGTCTCGCTGGAAACGGTCATTGTGTCACCTCCGTTGTGCGGCAGGTGCGCGACGCCGTGGCCGAGCGCGATCTGCCAGGTGAGCTTGCGCTGTCGAGTATGGGTATGGGCGTGCGCCGCTCGTCCTCATACCAATGGCATGAAATAGCTTCCGGCGCGGCGCGAGGTCGATGCCCTAGCATGCTCCTGGCGATGGCTTCGACGGAGGTGCCGTTCGATCTCGCGGAGGTCAAGCTCGCCGCGCCGTTCGACGCGCCCCGGCACCGTGGCGAAGACGGACGTGATCGCGCGGCTCTGCGACGGCGACCGTGCCTCTCGCGACCGTTGTTGCGCCGGCCGGGTACGGCAAGACCACTCTGCTGGCGCGCTGGGCCGAGGCCGATCCGCGTCCGTTTGCGTGGGTCGCGCTCGACGGCGCGAGACGACGACGCCGTGGTGTTCATGCGCTACATCGCGGCCGCGATTCACCGGGTCGAGCCGTTCCCGCCCGAGGTGTTCGACGCGTTGTCCGGCCCGGGGGCATCCGCCTGGGCGACGCGCGTCCCGCGTCTCGGGAGCGCACTGGCCGCACTCGAGCGTCCGTTCGTGCTGGTGCTCGACGATCTCCACGCTGTCGCCGATCCGTCCTGTCTGGACGTGCTCGCGGACCTGTTCGAGTACGTTCCGGCCGGCTCGCAGATCGCGATCGCGAGCAGGGAAGAGCCGGCGCTGCCACTTGCCCGCTGGCGCGCGCAGGGATCGGTGCACGAGATCGGCGTGGCGGATCTCCGGCTGGACGAGCAGGAGGCTCAGGTGCTCCTGGAAGCTGCGGGTGTCGAGCTCGACGCGGGTGAGGTCTCCGAGCTGACCGAGCGGACGGAGGGCTGGCCCGCCGGCCTGTATCTCGCGGCGCTGTCGATGCAGGCCGGGGCGACACGGCACTGAGGGCGCCACGGGCTTCGACGGCGACGACCGGTTCGTGTCCGATTACCTCCGCTCCGAGCTCCTGTCCCGGCTGCCGGTGGCCGAGGCGCAGTTCCTCAAGTACACCTCGGTGCTGGAGCGCATGTCCGGCGATCTCTGCGATGCCGTGCTCGAGACGACCGGATCGGCACACATGCTCGAGACGCTCGAGCGTACGAACAGCTTCCTGGTACCCCTCGACCGGCGCGGCGAGTGGTATCGCTACCACCACCTCTTCGGCCAGCTGCTTCGCAACGAGCTCGAGCGCAGCGAGCCGGACATGTGCGCGCGCACTCAACAGTCGTGCCATGGCCTGGTGCATCGCCAACGATTTGCCCGAGGAGGCCGTCGCCTACGGGCACGCTGCGGGCGAGACAGACACCGTCGCCGGCCTGGTCGACGCGCTGGCGCTGCCCGTCTACTACGACGGCCGAATGGAGACGCTGGAGGAGTGGCTCGGGTGGTTCGGCGAGGACGAGCTGGTGCGTTACCCGGCGCTCGCCGTCTACGGAGCCTGGATCCGTGCGCTGACGGGGCGCCCCGCAGAGGCCGAGAGGTGGCTCGCTCTCGCCGACGGAGCGACCTCGGCGATCCCGCTCTCGGACGGCAGCGCCACGATCGAGCCCTGGGTCGCCGCTCTGCGGGCGCACATGATGCCGAACGGTGTCGAGCAGGCGCTCGCCGACGCCGATCTGGCGCTTGAGCCAGCTCCCCCCCGAGAGTTTTTGGAGGTCCGACCACCTCCTCATTCGCGGCGTTGCGCACGCGCTGCTCGGCGCAGCCGATCGCGCGACGGACGACCTGACAGCAGCCATCGAGCTGGGGCTGGCCGCGGGGCCGCGGAGGAGGTCTACCTCGCGCAGGCGCAGCTTGCGCTCCTCGCGGCCAACCAGGGAGCCTGGGCCGATGCAGGGCAACGCGCACGGGCCGCACAGGCGCTCGTCGAGGAGGCGGGCCTCGGCGATTACGCCTCGAGCGCGCTCGCATACGTAGCGACGGCACGTGTCGCACTCCACGAGGGAAACAGGAGGAGGCCCGAAGGGCGCTGACGCGCGCGCACCGCCTACGGCCGATGCTGGATCACGGCATTCCCTGGGTAACCGTCGAGGTCGGGCTCGAGCTCACACGCGTCCACCTTGCACTGGCCGAAGCAGCCCCTGCGCGCACGGTTCTCACGGAGACCGAGCAGGTACTAGAGCTCCGGCCGCATATGGGCTCCCTCGTCGAGGACGCGCGAGAGCTCCATGAGCAAGTGGCGGCGACCTCGGGCCCTGACGGTGCCTGGGCGATGAGCCTGACGGGTGCGGAGCTACGGCTGCTTCCGTACCTCGCCACCCATCTCACGTTCCCCGAGATCGCCGGCCGGCTCTTCATCTCGCGCAACACCGTCAAGACCGAAGCGGTTTCGACCTATCGCAAGCTGGGCGCGTCCTCGCGTAGCGAGGCGATCGAGCGTGCCATCGAGGTGGGGCTCCTGGAGAGCTCGATCTACCCTTCGCAAGCGAATCTCACCCAGTAAGGGTGACGCGCCAACAGCCTCCAAGGGGTGGAATAGCCCCCTGGCTGGCATGTACGACTACAAGGAGCACCTCCGCCGCCTCGCGGTTCACGACGATGCGTTTGTCAGCTTGCTCCTAGGAGGGGAACTCGCGCCAACTGCGTCAGCGCTCGACATGAGGACTACCGCACTCGTGCGCGTTGCCGCGACTGTCGCCGTCGACGCCGCGCCTTCCTCGTTTCAGCATGCCGTGGCGCTCGCCCTTGCGGCCGGGGCAACCAAGGACGAGATCGTCGCCACGCTCGAGGCCGTAACACCGGTGACGGGCACTCCGCGAGTCGTCTCATCGGCCCCGAAGCTGGCGCTCGCGCTGGGCTACGACGTCGAGGAAGCGCTCGAGCAGCACGACACCTGACGAGCGGCGAAATCATGCCATCGGAGCCGTTCAAGGCAGCGAAGCCGGAACCGCTGCTGACACGCGCGATTCCGGTCGCCGGGCAGCTTTCCGGTTACCGGGCCTCGAGCGCACGCCGGGACCTCGTGGCCGGCGTGACCGTCGCAGCTCTTGCGCTGCCCGCCGCCATGGCCTACGCGGAGTTGGCGGGGCTGTCGCCCGTCAATGGCCTCTACGCGTTGCTGCTGCCGACCGTCGCCTACGTGTTGCTCGGCTCGTCGCGGCAGCTGGTCGTTGGCCCCGAAGGCTCGATCTCGACGCTCGTCGCCGTCGCGGTCCTGCCACTCGCCGCGGCGGCCAGCGTTGGCGCGGCGGAGCTGGCGGCGATGCTGGCGCTCCTGGTCGCGGCCTGCTTCGCGCTCGCGTGGCTGCTGCGTCTCGGCTGGATCGCCGACTACTTCTCCCGCCCGGTGCTGGTCGGCTACATCCACGGTGTCGCCGTAGTCCTGATCGTCGGCCAGCTCGGGAAGCTCCTCGGTCTCTCGATCGAGGCGCGTGACCCCTTGCCGCAGCTGTGGGAGGTTCTGAGCGAGCTCGACACGGTCAGCGGGCTGACCGTCGCGCTTTCGGTCTGCTCGCTGGCAGTGCTGCTCGCGCTCCGCGCTCTCATGCCTCGACTTCCCGCGGCGCTGCTCGTGGTCATCGCCGCGATCGGGCTCTCGTGGGCGCTCGATCTTCAGGCCGACGGCGTCGCGGTCGTTGGCGCCATTCCCGCAGGGCTGCCGAGCTTCGATGTGCCGGCTCCGCCCTTGCACGACGTCATCCACCTCGTGCCGGCCGCACTCGGCATCTTCCTCGTCTCGTTTGCGGACGAGATCCTCACCGCGCGCTCCTTCGCCGGGAAGCACAATCAGCACGTACGCGGCTCGCAGGAACTGCTTGCGATGGGCGCCACCAACGCCGCGGCCGGAATCACGCAGGGCTTCTCGGTCGGCGCGAGTGGCTCGCGCACGGCGGTGAACGACGACATGGGCGCACGCAGCCAGGTCGCGGGGCTCGTCGCGGCCGGTTCGGTGCTTCTTATCTTGCTGTTCCTGACCGAGCCGGTGCAGTACCTGCCGAAGGCTGTGCTCGGAGCGGTGATCGTCTTCGCCGCCATCGGTCTGATCGAGCCACAGGCCTGGCGGGCGCTTGCCGCGGTCGACCCTGTCGAGGTCGCGATTGCCGGTGTGACGACCGGCTGCGTCATCGTCTTCGGAGTGCTCGAGGCGCTGGGGGTTGCCGTCGGGCTCTCGGTGATCGACACGGTGCGGCGCAGCGCTCGCCCGCACGACGCGGTGCTCGGGTTGGTCGACGGGCTTGGTCGCTACGCGGACGTCTCACTCCACCGCACCGCCCGCGTGACGCCGGGAGTCGTCGTGTATCGACTCGACGACCGTCTCTTCTTCGCCAATGCCCGCTACTTCAAGGGGCGCGTGCGTGAAGCCATCCGCGCCGCCCCCACGCCAGCGTCCTGGCTCGTCCTGGACGCGGAGGCCGTCACGCACGTCGACTCGACGGGGCTCGAGGCGCTCGGCCAACTGGTGAAGGACCTCGAGGCTGAGGAAATAAAGCTGGTCGTTGCTCGCCTCAGGACGCGCATGGAGGAGCAGTTCCAATCCGCCGGAGTGACCGAAACGATCGGCCGCGAGCGCTTCTACCCCACTGTCCGCGCAGCCGTAGAGTCTTGTGTCAGCGGAAAGAGCTCTCGGGAGTAGCCATCCCCTTACGCGCTCTCCATCTCCTCGATGCGGCGGGCGAGCAAGTGAAACGAACGCTGCGCCGCGACGGCCAGGCCCATCAGCAGAGCGTTCATCTCGTCCACCGGCGGCGCGATCCCGGAGCCAACCGCACCCTGCGCCTTCACGTACGCCGGCAGAGTCTTCACCTCTCGCCGGAAGATGTCGTCGATCTCGTCGCTCAGTGCCATCACGCTGTCTCCTGTTTGCTTGACAGCAAGACTAGAGGACGAGAACGAGAGAAGGCCCCTGACTACGGGGCCTTCTCGTCGACCGAGCTGCGAGGTACTAGGCGATCGTGACCCCGTCCTTCTTGTGCGCGATCACCTCGCCGCTCGTGATCGTCGGCCGATTGGGAAGCGCGCTCTCGAGCTTCTCCTCACGCACCCATCCCTCAGCGACGCGAGTCGACTCCTGGCCCTGAGCCAACGTCTCGAACAGGCCGATCGACGTCATGACGCCGTCACCTGCTTCGATCAGGTAGTAGCCGCTGAAACCCGGCAGCTTGCTCAAGCGCGGCAGGAGGGTCTCGTTGACCTTCTTGCTCAGCTCCTCGGTGCGACTAGCGTCGACACCCTCGTAGCGCCGTACGGTGGCATGCATCATGGTGCTCCCAACTTTCGCAGTGCAGGCGGAGAACGTTGGATCAGTTCTCCCGATGTAGGCCTCGAGGGGCCCCCGAGGGACGCGCGAAAGTCTTCAGGAGAGGGCTCTCGCAACAAAGAAAAGAAAGAAACGACGCCTTGATCACCTACGGCGTTGCAAGCGGTTCTTCTCGCTGCTACTAGCGACACTACAGGGGATGCGAACCGGCCGCGGGCACGGACGGCGCTCGAGCGTTACTAATCCCGCTCGTAGCGGGATTCGCTCGGGAGAAGGCTGCTAACAAAGCGGTGAGCCGGGCACGTCAACCGACAAGCGGCTCAGATTGTCTCTCGGAGAGCGTTCGCCGCAGCTTGAAGACGGTCACTCACTTCGGTTAGTTCGCGCGCCGCCAGGTCGATGCGCTCTTGCTGGGTGTCCGCGCGTTCTTGCGCGTCGTCAGCGCGGTCGCGAAACCCCTTCAGCTGTTGCGCCAACTCTTCGACCGTCGCCGTGAGATCTGCCAGCTGGCTAGCGATCAGCGCTGTGTCCGTTTCGGTCGACATCTCCGGTCTTCCAAAATTGTACGCCCTGGCGCGCTCATCAAGGTTTGCGCCTTGGCTGGGCCGGTGTCTTCCCGAATAAGGGCGTCTGCTTCCCGATGGGCAGCTCCGCGCCCAGCATGCGCAGCACCCCGTGTAGCTGTAGCTCCTCTACGTCCCCGTCCTCGACAACGATCGCAAGCCGCAGCCGGCGCAGGGCCGCTTCATCCACGGTTGGAGCAGAGTTCCGCATATTCGAAGAGAGTGCTGGCCCTGCGCGCCGAACTCTGTTCGCCTAGGCTCATCGCCTCGCGCGCTAACACGCGTTGGCGGCCTTCGGGCTTTCAGCCGGGGTTCTGGCCACAGGGCCAGTCCAGCGAGTGTACTCCTCTGGGCCGCCTCTCGCCGTGCCGGGCCACCATCTGAGCCTATGCCCGAGCCAGTTCAGCCCGACGCCGCATCCGCAGCGCGAGGTATGCCGTCGTGATGAACGGCGCGACGAACAAGCAGCCGATGGCAACGAGGGGGAACACATTGGAGCCGCCGCTGGTAGCGACGGCCCAGAGCGAGAACACAAAGAACGACCCTGCGAGGCCGCCCGGAACAACCAGCGTGCCGAGCAGCTTCTCCCACGGCGTCCAGACCGCCGACGACCAAAGCAACACGAGTCCGATGATCCAGCCGACGCCGAATACGAACCCGCCGAAAAGAAGCAAGACGAGCGCGGCCGTCTCCATCCATCCGGGTCGCGCCGGCACGACGTCGAAGCGCTGCCGCGCGTCGGCGGCGATGTCGGCGGGGTCGCCGAGGCGCTCGAGCAGGGAGCGAGTTTCGGCCTCGCTCTCAGCCGGAAGCTCGGCCCGCGCCTCGGCAATGTGCTCCGCGATCTCATCCACGATCTCGCGTCTGCGCGCACGCGGGAGGTCGGCGAGGTCGGCGTCGAGGCGCTCGAGGTATGTCTTGACCGCTCGATCGGCGGTGCTGTTCATGAGGCCTTCCTTTCTACGAAATGATCGACGGCGTCGCGGAAGCGACCCCACTCGCGCAAGAAACCCTCGAGCGAGGCGTGCCCGGCTTCGGTCAGCCGGTAGTAGCGGCGCGGCGGGCCTGTCGGCGACTCCTGCCAGGTCGTTTCAACCAAGCGGTCGCGGCGAAGCCGGCTGAGTAGCGGGTAGATGGTCCCTTCGCCGGTCACCATGCCGTCCACCTCGGCCAATGCACGGACGAGATCGAAGCCGTAGCGCTCCTCGTCGGCGAGCAGCGCGAGCACGCAGTACTGGAGGGTCCCGCGACGCATCTGAGCCAGAAGAGCTTCCTGTGCCATGACTACCTTGCTTCACAAGGTACTTGGGGGAGCAAGGCCTGTCAACAGCAAACGGCCTTAGCGCGGCCGGCCGGTCGAGACGCCGCGGTTCGGGTCGTACGGGGTTCCGGGGCAGTGCCCCCAGAGCCCGCGCTTGCGCGCACGCGCCCGTTTCGCCAGGCGCTCGAGCTTCGCGGCGAAGCGGCCGCGCCGGTGGCGGTAGAAGTACGGCGCCGCCGCGCCGACGGCGACCAGGCGGATGTTCACGTCGAGCCCGTCGTGGATCCGGATCACGTAGCGCAGCAGCCGCCCGTACCGGTCGACCCGGTCGGTGGCCGGCTCGCGAAGAAGGCGAACCAGCGTTCCCGGCCGAAGCAGCCGCTTGGTGACCGCGGAGGCCCGGCGGCCGTAGCACTCCGCGTGGAAGTAGACCTCGGGCGTGTCGATCTGGACGAGCCTGCACGTGCGCGCCGTTCCGGAGCACGACCGTGTCGCCGTCGACGACGTGATCGATCCGGAACGCGGGCGGGTTCGCCCCCGCGGCGCCCACTCCGACAGCGAGGGCCAGGACCAGAGCGGACACGGCGAGCCTGGTCACGCCCGGCCACGCTAGCCCCGATGTCGGCCGCTAGGCGGCTAACCGTTGTAGACGAACTCCGGGTCGGGCATCCGCGTGGGCGGCTCGAGCGCCTCGACGATCGTGCCGAGCTCGCGGCGGGTGTCGAAGTACGCGTAGACGCCGTCGCCGCTGTCGCCGAAGCCCGTGCAGCCCTGGATGGCCGGGTAGCCGGCCTCCGCCATCTCGGCGATCGTGTCGGCGACCGAGTCGACGATGTAGCCGAGGTGGTGGAAGCCCTCGCCGTGCTCGTTCAGCCAGTCCTCGTGGATGCTCGGGCCCTTGACCGGCTGGACGAGCTCGAGCTGGATCTCGTCGCCGCTCGTCAACGCCAGCCGCGTCACGTAGTCGGTCGGGCCGCCCAGGTACTGCTCGTCGGTGTGGTTCTCCGCGTTCGAGCGTCCAGCAGCGCCACGGGCCTGCGCCGAGCATGGCCGAGTACCGCTCCAGTGCGGCGTCGAGGTCGCGGACGATGAACGCGACCTGGAAGAGCTCTCCGGCCTTGAACGTCTCGAGCGCGCTCACGCGGCGATCTCCACCTCGACGCCGAGCGGCAGCCACCGGATGCTGCGGCGTACGTCTTCTGGCGCATCCGCCAGCTCTCGCTCGATCTCGTCCCGGCCTTGCTTGAAGTGCTTCCAGCCCTCGTAGTGAACGGGGATTGCCGTGTGCGGCTTGACGAGGCGACACAGCTCGATGGCGTCACGGGCGGTCATCGTGTAGTGGACCGGGCCTGTCACCGGGAACTGCACGCCACCGAGGTGAAGAAGCGCGGTGCCGACCTGCACTCGATCCGCCACCTTGCGCACCCCCTCGTACAGCACCGTGTCGCCCGAGATCCACAGCGCGCCGTTCTCCTGTCCGTCCCAACGAAGCGCGAAGCCGATCACGTCGCCTGTGATGGGACGGCTCAGCGGCGGGCCGTGGCGGCACGGCGTGGCGGTCACTTCGATCGGCGTCCGCCCCGGGGCCTCGAGCGCTGTCGCGGCCCACGGCTCGAGCCCGCGCACATCGCCGTCGAGTCGTTGCGACCCGGAAACCGTCGTGACCACGGTGTCCGCCGATGGCAGCAATGCGCGACCGGCCGCGTCGAGGTTGTCGTCGTGATGCTCGTGCGTGAGGAGAACGGCGTGGATCGGCAGCAGATCCGAGGAGGCGATCGCCGGGCCGGCCAGCTTGACGGAGCCCGTTCCCCAGCCGAACCTGTATTTCCGCCCGGGCGGGTCGAACGTCGGATCCGTGAGAAGGCGCCAACCGTCGAACTGGATCAGCACCGTCGGCCCGCCGATGTGCGTGATCCGCAGGTCGGTCATGCAGTGTTCGCGACCGCCGGACTCGAGTGCTCGACCGCCCACGAGAGGACGTAGTCCGCGACCTCCTCCCAGCCGTCCTGCCCCGGGAAGTGGCAGCGGCCCGGGTACTCCCGGTGCTCGGTGGCCGACGGCGCGTGGCTCTGCTTCTTGAAGTTCGCCTTGTTGACAGAAGGCGGGCAGATCCGGTCTTCGGCGCCGGTGACGAGCAGCAGCGGCGGCCGGGCCGGATTGCGGTAGTCGACCTTGGTCACCGCCTTCGGGTTGAAGTTGGCGAAACCGGCCTGGAAGAAGGGACGAGCAGAGCCGGGGATGTAGTACCGCTCGTAGACCGCGTCCGACGCTTCCCTGCTGAGCGAGTTCGTGAAGCACCAGTGGAACTGCTCGAGCGTCAGCGGGGCTTCCTTCTTCAGATTCGCCGGGTTGCCGAGGGCAGGCCACGCGGCCCTGAGCGTGGAGAGCGGGAGCCGCAGGACGCCCTTGGGAGCGCCCGTTCCCAGCGTGACGGCGGCAGCGCCGAGGCCGCGATCGGCCAGGAGTTGCGTGAACAGCCCGCCGAAGGAGTGGCCGATGATGATCGGCGGCCGCTCGAGGCCCCGGATGATCGTCTCGTAGTGGTCGACGACGTCGGTGACGCTGAGGTTCCGAAGCGGCGAGGGATCCCGGCGCAGCTGCTCGGGCTCCGCGTCGAGCCCGGGCCACGCCGGTGCGAGCACCTGATGGCCAAGGTCGGTGAAGCGGCTGACCCAGTGCTCCCAGCTCAACGGCGTCATCCACATTCCGTGTATCAGCACGACCGTCTCTGCCCTGACGGGATCCGAAGCTGCTGAGCTCATGAGGCCTCCCCGACTCGAAATTGACCCGATGAGCCTATGCACTCGCACGACATCGCGCGGGCGCCGGCCGCGACCCCTCGACGAACGTCGGGCAGTGCGGACTTACGTGACGCGCAGGGACACGTAGGCGGGCTGGAAGCCGGCCTTCGTGGCGGTGAAGAACAGCTTGCCCCGCTTCTTGGGCTTCAGCTTGAAGATCGCGTTGCCGACCGCGTTCGTCCTCTTCGTGATCGGCTTCATGCCCGGTCCGGTGACGCGGACGAGCACGCCTCCGACCCAGCTGCCGGTCGTCGTCGAGACCTTGATCGTGACCCGCGTCTTCTTCTTGTGCCTGGCGTTGCCGATCACCGCCATGCGCATTCTCGGCAGGAGGTTGATCTGCTGGGCCGTCGACCAGTCGCCCTGGTTGCGGTCCTCGTCCACGCCGGCCACGCGCCAGAAGAGCGTCCCGCCCTGCTGGTAGCCGTACTGCGTCATCGTCGGCGCGTAGCTCGTGTTGTCGGTGTTCGCGTCCTCGACCTTGTTGCTGAAGTCGGGCGTCTTGGCGATCTGCACCTTGTAGTTCGAGACGCCGATGCGCGGGTCCCAGCTCAGCACGACGTGGTCCGGGTTGGCGTCCGTGTGCGGGTTGAGCGGCTGGCCGATCGTGCGCGTGAAGGTCTGCGTCGCCGAGTACGGGCCGGGTGTCTCGCCGTTGCCCGCGTTCGGGAACTCGGCGCGAACGCGCCAGTGGAAGACGCCGGTGCCGGTCATCTTGATGAACGAGATCGCGGGCGTCCGGAGGTCGGGGAAGTCACGGTGGCTGCCGTTCGGGAGGTCGACCGAGACGTCGTAGGACGACGCGCCCTGCACCGGCGACCACGACCAGACGGGCAGCATGCCGCCCGAGGTCGCGTTCGACGGGCTCGGCGTCGGCTTGACGAGCGTCTTCTGGAAGGTTCCGACCGCCGACCAGGTCAGGCCGAACTTGTTCTCGTCGTCCGCGCGCACGCGCCAGTAGAGGACGGTGTTCGCGGGGTAGGTCGTGTTGCTCGAGTACGCGGTCGAGTCGGTGACGATGTCGTCGAGCAGGTTGCTGAAGCTCGGGTCGGAGGCGACCTGGAGGTGGTAGCGGCGCGCGCCCTCTGTCGCCGTCCACTGGAACCGCGGCTGGTCGGGGAAGACCTGGACGGAAGACGGGTAGACGAGGGTCGGCGGCAGCGACTGCTTCTGGAAGTCCTGCGGGGCGCCCAGCCCGGCGCTGAGAGCCGGCGCTCCCGTGCCGGAGGAGGTGGTGGACGGCAGGACCTCCCAGTAGTACTTCGTCGTCTCGTCGGTGTACGTGGTCGGCCCGTCCTGGTTCCTCGGAGCGTAGGCCGGGATCCACGTGAACGCCTCGTCGACGATCGTGCCGAAGTTCTGGTCCTTGGCGACGACCACGAAGTAGCCCGTTGGCGCCTGCCACCGACTTCCACGTGAAGAACGGCGTGCTCCGGTTGACCGAGCCGGTCTGCGGAAGCAGGTAGTCGCCCGCGCACAGGTAGCTCGTGTTGCAGCCCGGCGAGTTGCCCGGGTCGCTCGGGTCGGGGTAGTCGCTCCAGTTGAAGGAGGGGCCGACCGGGAGGGACGAGTCGGTGGCGCCGTCCTGGAGGTAGGTGTAGTCGCCCCAGACCTCGACGCTGCTGGCCGCGCGGTCGCTCTGGGCGCGCACGCGGACGCAGTACGTGCCCGGGTGCAGGGCGGTGGAGCCGTCGTCGGCGAGCGTGCCGGCCCACACCACCGGGTTGCCGGCCGCGAGGCCGAGCGGCGTCCACTCGGGCACCGCGGTCCGCTTGATGTAGTCGGCCGTGGCCCACTGGCAGGCGGACGCGGACCAGTCGGCGACCTGGACCTCGTAGCTCGAGGCGCCCGGAACCGGATCCCAGGCGACGACCGGGGCGCGCGTCGAGTAGCCGTTGCTCAGGTCGTGGTCGGAGTCGGCCGTCGTCGTGTCGTCGGTCAGGTTGTCGCGCATGTGCAGGTTCTTGATGCTCGTGTCCGGGACCGGGCCGCCCGGCGGGCCCTTGTCGAACGTCTTGACGAACGAGGGGCCGAGGTTCCAGACACCGGCGTTGCCGTCCGGGTCGATCGCGCGCACGCGCCAGTAGTAGGTGTTGTCCAGCAGCACCGTGGTCGGGGAGACCGAGGTCGCGATCATGGTGCCGTTGCAGCAGACCTTCGAGCCCGGCGCGAAGTCGACGGACGAGTTGATCTCGACCTCGTAGCGCGCGGCGCCCGGGACGGGGTTCCAGGAGAGCTTGGCGTCGTAGACCTCGGGGCTCGGTGCTCAGGTCGGCCACGGACGCGGCGCGTCGCGGAGGGCCAGACCCAGCTGAACGGCTGAACGGGCGTGGCGACGCCGCGGTTGCCCTCGGCGTCGAGCGGCACGACGCCCCAGTAGTACGAGCCGGGCGCGAGCGCGGCCGTGATCGCGGCCGAGGTCGCGGCGACGTTGGGCGGGCCGTTCGGGTCGTCCTGGTTCTGGTACTTGAAGACGAGTGAGCCGAGAGCGGGATCGCTTGCGACCGAGACGAGGTACTGCGCGGCTCCGGCGACGCCGGCCCAGCGGAGCACGACCGGGTTCGCCGGGAACGTGAGCGCGGCGCCCGAGCCCGGAGTCTGGATCGTCGGCTGCAGCGTCCACGACTTCTGGAAGGGCCGCGGAGCCGTCCACGGCGAGACCGAGCTGTCGCCGCCGATCGCGCGGACGCGCCAGTAGTAGGTCCCGTTCGGAACCGTCTGCGTCAGCGTCGCGCGCGTGTTCTTGGTCAGGAAGTCGTCCTTGCCCGGACCGAGCACGGGCGAGTCCATGCCGGCGTCGGCGCTGACCTGGACCTCGTACTTGTCGGCGCCCTTCACGGGCGTCCACGCGAGCACCGGGAGGAACTGGACGGTGGCGCCGACGGCCGGCGCGGTCGGATTCGGCCGGTCTACGGCGGCGCGCGCAGGCCCCGCCATGAGGAAGGCAATGGCGGCGAAAGCGGCGGCGAGAATTTTGCGGTCAGAGCCCATGTTTTTCGGAACCGAGCCCGGCCGCTGGGCTCAGCGTTGCTGCGTGGTACTTCGCTACTCCCCCAATCGGGAGTCCCCGTCAGGCGGTCATCCCTCGAACGAGGGACTTCCGCTCAGCGCGTCCCGATGCGCAGGCCCAGGAGGCGCGGCAGAGCAGCGCCCACGCGGGCCGGGAGCGAACCGCGGCGGCCTTCCTCCTCGGCCTCCTCGCAGGCGAGGATCGAGGCGCGCACGAGCCCGCCGCCGAGCCGCCGGATCGGCTCCGGCGGGAGCTTCGGGACCTTCCGGGTCACGAGCGGCAGCCGGGTCAGCTCGTCGTCGATCCCGAGCACGAGCCGGGACAGGATCTGGCCGCCGAGCCAGGTCGGGCCCGGCGCCGTGGCCCGAGTAGCCGGCTCCGTAGTGGATCCGTGTGCCGGGGACCGTGCCGAAGAACGGCAGGTGGTCCGACGAGACGTCGATCGGGCCGCCCCAGGTGTTCGTGATCTCCGCCTCGGCGAGGTCGGGCAGGAGCCTGCGCAGGCCCGCGGCTGCGCGCTCGGCGGTCGCGGCGTCGTGCGTGAACCGCTGGTCGACCCGCCCGCCGAAACCGATCGGGCCCGAGCCGCTGCCCATCAGCACGCGTCCGTCGTTGGTCGTGCGGAAGTAGTGGAGGAACATGCGCCCGTCGAACACCGCTTCGCCGCCGGTCCAGTTGATCTGCTCCAGGAGCTCTGGCACGGGCTCGGTGAGGACCACGTAGCTGCCGAAGATCGTCACCTGGCGGCGCAGCGGCTTCCACCCGGCCGAGGCCGCGTTCATCGCGACGACGATCTCCTTGGCCCGGACCTGTCCGCGCGCCGTCTCGAGCACGCCGGGACGGATGTCCGTCACGCGCGTCTGCTCGTGCACCGCGGCCGAGCCGATCACCGCTCGCCGCAGCGCACGGGCGAGCCGGGCCGGCTGGATCGTCGCGCACTCGCGCATGAAGACGCCCGACCGGAAGCGCGGCGAGCGGATGCGCTGCGCGAGCTCCTCGGCCGTGAGCGGGACGGCCTCGTCGGGAACGCCCAGCTCGCGCGCGGCCTCGACCTCGTCGTCCATCGTCTCGTCCTGGCTCGGCGTCGTCGAGACGCGGATCATCCCGGCCTCGCGCAGCCAGACATCGGCGCCCTGCTGCTCGCAGAACGCGCGGATCCCGGGAACGATCCTCTCGCCCGCGCGCGCGACGGCCAGCGCGCCCTCGTCGCCGAACAGCTCCCGCATGCGCGGCAGGTAGCTCCAGTAGCCGTGGACGAACCCGCCGTTCCGCCCGCTCGGACCGGTCCCGCAGACGCCCGCCTCGAGCAGGACGACGCGCAGGTCGGGGTCGCGCTCCTTCAGCGCGAGCGCGGTCCAGAGACCCGTGTAGCCGCCTCCGACGATCGCAACGTCGGCCTCGGCGTCAGCCGCGAGCGGCGGCGCCTCCGGTGACTCGCCCTCGGCGGCGAGCGCCTCCTCGATCCACCAGGGGGTCGCCTCGCCCGGTGCGAGTGTCAGACGATCTTCTCCCAGGCTGCCGTGAGCGCGTCGCCGAGGATGCCGGTCATCTCGTCGAACTCGGCCTGCCCGGCGATCAGCGGCGGCGAGAACTGGACGACCGCGTCGCCGCGGTCGTCCGACCGGCAGATCAGCCCCTTCTCGAAGAGCCGCGGCGAGAGGAACCCGCGCAGGAGCGTCTCCGACTCCTCGTCCGAGAAGCCCGCCTTCGTCTCCTTGTCCTTGACGAGCTCGATCGCCCAGAAGTAGCCCGCGCCGCGGAGGTCGCCGACGATCGGCAGGTCGAGCAGCTGGGCCAGCGTGGAGTGCATGGCGGACTCGTTGTCGCGCACCCGCTCGACGAGCTTCTCGCGCTTCATGATCTCGAGGTTCTTCAGCGCGATCGCGGCCTGCACCGGGTGACCGCCGAACGTGATCCCGTGCGTGTACATGTCCTTCTCGCCGAGGAACGGCTCGATGATGTGGTCGGCCGCGACGACCGCGCCGATCGACGCGTACGCCGACGAGAGGCCCTTCGCGCAGGTGAGCAGATCGGGCCGGATGTCGTAGAGCTCGGAGCCGAACCAGGCGCCGAGCCGCCCGAAGCCGTTGATCACCTCGTCCGCGCAGAGGAGGATCTGGTAGCGGTCGCAGATCTCGCGCACGCCCTGGAAGTAGCCCGGCGGCGGCGTGAAGCAGCCGCCCGCGCTCTGGACCGGCTCCATGATCACCATCGCGACCGTGTCCGGGCCGGCGCCCTTGATCGCGCTCTCCAGGTCGTCGAGGAGCAGCTGCGTGAACTGCTCGTCGGTCTCCCCGTCCGGCCGGTGGTAGCGGCCCGTGTTGCGCACGTGGCTCACGCCGGGGACGAGCGGCTCGAACGGGTTCCGCAGGGCCGGGATCCCGTTGATCGAGAGCGCGCCCATGGTCGTCCCGTGGTAGGCGACCTGGCGCGCGATCGCCTTCCAGCGGCGCTCGCCGCGCGCACGGTGGAACTGGCGCGCGAGCTTCCAGGCCGACTCGACCGCCTCGGAGCCGCCGGAGACGAAGAAGACGCGGTTCAGGTCGCCGGGCGTGAGCGAGGCGACCTCGGCCGCGAGCTCGATCGCGCGTGGATGGGCGTACGACCAGTTCGTGTAGAACGGGAGCTCGCGCATCTGGGCCGCCGCCGCCTCGCCGATCTCCTCGCCGTACGAGTAGCCGATCTGGACCGCGAACAGGCCCGCGAGCGCGTCGAGGTAGCGCTTGCCGTTGATGTCTTCGAGGTAGCAGCCCTCTCCGCGGACGATGATCGGGATGTCCTCGTCGGCATACCCGCCCATTCGGGTGAAGTGCATCCAGAGGTGGTCCTTCGCGGCCTTCTGCAGGTCGATCCGTGTGGCGGCGGTGGTCAGACGGCTCCTCGCTGGCGCTTTGCCGTCCGGTACTGCCAGAAGACGTTGACGAGGGCGATGCGCGATCGCGATCAGGAAGATGGCGCTCGCCGACGACGTTCACCTGCGGCGGCACCGAGACCCGAGCGATGCCCCACACGAAGATCGGGAACGTCTGCGTGGCGCCCGCATTGAAGTACGTGATGACGAAGTCGTCGATCGAGAGCGCGAAGCCCAGCAGCGCGGCCGCCAGCATCGCCGGGGCGATCAGCGGCAACGTCACCTTGCGGAACGTCGTCAGCTCGTTCGCGCCCAGGTCCATCGCGGCCTCCTCGAGGTGACGGTCGAAGCCGATCAGGCGCGCCTTCACCGTCACGACGACGAAGCTGACGATGAACATCACGTGCGCGATGAAGATCGTGAAGAAGCCGAGCTGGAAGATCGCGGTCGTGTTCAGGAAGAGCGTCAGGAGCGACGCCCCGAGCACGATCTCCGGTGTCGCCATTGGCAGGAAGACGAGCAGGCTCGTCGGCGCCGCGCCCGACGAAGTGATGGCGGACGATCGCCAGCGCGATCAGGGTGCCGAGCGCGGTCGCGACGACGGTCGCGAGGAAGCCCACCTCGAGCGACGTGATGATCGCGCTCTGGATCCCGAGAACGACGTTCCAGTGGGCCCAGTTGTCGAAGGTGAACTGGTGCCAGACGTAGTTGAAGCGGCCCGTCGGCTTGTTGAAGGAGAAGAGGATGACGACGGCGATCGGCAGCATCAGGTAGGCGACGGCGAGAAGCGCGTAGACCGTCAGCGCGTGGTGCTTGACGAACGCCCAGGCGCGGGTCGCCAAACCGGGGCGGGTGCGCGCGGGTGTCGCGGCGACGGTCGTCATCCCGTCAGCCGCTCCGAGCCGACGATTCGGGCGTAGACGAGCAGGGCAACGAGGATCAGGCCCATGAGGATGAACGAGAGCGACGCGGCCGACGGATAGTCGAGCGACTCGAGGAACTTCGACTGGATGACGTTCCCGATCATCGCCTGGTTCGGCGTGCCCAGGAGCGCGGCGTTGATGAAGTCACCGGCGGCGGGTATGAACGTGAGCAGCGTGCCCGCCACGATCCCGGGTGCCGACAGCGGAAGCGTCACCTTCCAGAATGCGCGCGGCGACGACGCATAGAGATCTTTCGCTGCCTCGAGCAGGCGCTCGTCGATCTGCTCGAGCGACACGTAGAGCGGCAACGCCATGAAGGGGAAGAAGTTGTAGGTGATTCCGGCGATCACGGCGAACGTCGTCGCCAGCAGCCGGCCGTCCGGCCCGAGGATGTGGAGGTCCCGCAGGATCCCGACCACCGGCCCCTGGTCGGCGAGGATGTTCAGCCACGCGAGCGTCCGCACGAGGTACGTGACGAAGAACGGGGCGACGATGAACAGCAGGAAGAGATTCCGCCACGGCCCCGCCCTGAACGCGATCCAGTAGACGAGCGGGTAGGCCAGGACGAGACAGGCGACCGTCGCGATTCCCGCGTACACGAACGACCGCACGAGTTGTACGTGGTAGTCGCGGATCCCGTCCGAGAAGTTCGAGAACTGCCAGGTGAACTTGAAGTGCGGAAAGAGGCCGGACTGCAGCGACTCGTAGCCAAGGAACGTTAGCGGGATCAGGAAGAAGATCGCGAGCCAGAGAATCCCCGGCGCGAGCAGGAGGTAGGGCGTGGCGCCCCTATGCCGGTGGAAGAACGAGCCCATCTCGCCGGTCTACTTGCCCTGGACTGCCAACCACTTCTTCTCGTAGTCCGGGTTGCTCAGCATCGCGGGATCGTTCTGGTGCATCTGCGAGAGCATCGCGTCGGTCGGGAAGGCGAGCGTGTTCTCGGCCGCCTTGGGATTGAGCTTCGATGCTTCCTCACTCACGCCCTTGGCCGACGTGATGTAGTTCGCCCCGAGGGCGAGCTGGGCGGCGATGTTCGGGTCGTAGACGAAGTTCATGTACGTCGAGGCCGTCGGCACGCTGCCGCCCTTCGGGATGAGCATGTTGTCCGTGAAGATGATCCCGCCCGCCTTCGGAATGGCCCACTTGATCTTCGGGTCGCCGAGATTGAGGATGTCGCCGGACCACGCCATGCTCGCAACGAGATCGCCTCTCGCGAGCGGCTGCGCGTAGTCGTTGCCGTAGAACCTGCGAATCTGGCCCGAGTCGTTGGCCTTCTTGATCTTCGCAAGCGCCGCGTTGAACGTCGCGTCCGTGACCTTCGCCGGATCGTCTCCGTTCTCGAGCATGACGAGGCCGAGCGTGTCGCCCATCGAGTTCCAGACGCCGACCTTGCCCTTCAGCTTCGGATCCTCGAGGAGTTGCGTGACCGTCGTGATCGGTCCGGTGAGCTTCGTGTTCCACGCGATTCCGTCCATTCCCGAGAACCATGGGAGCGTGTACTCGCGCTTGGGGTCGAACGGAGGATGCGCCTGGGCCGGAATAAGGTTCTTGATGTTTGGGATCAGGCTCTTGTCGAGCTTCTGTGCCCAGCCGTTCGCGAGGTATTCGTTGAGAAAGCGGTCGTTGTCGGTCGAGACGATGATGTCGCGCCCGATGCCCTGCCCCTGGCGCAGGCGGCCCTGGACCGTCGCAAAGTACTCGGAGTTTGAGTTGACGTCCTCGTAGTAGTTGACCTTGATCCCGGTCTTCTTCGTGAACTGTTGCAGCGTCGTCGGTCCCGTCAGGCCGGCGGCCTTGCGGGTGTCCGGCGTGTCGATGTAGAGCTCCCAGTTCGAGAAGTTGAGTACGTCGTTCAGCCCGCCGCCGCTGCTGCTGCTACTGCTGCCCCCGCCGCAGGCCGCGAGCAGACCCGGCAGCGACAGGAGGCTCACTCCGGCCGCCCCGCGTCGGAGCATCTGATCGCGGGTCATTCTCGAGTTCATCCAGTGTCCTCCTGTTCGAGTGTGTCCTGGCCGGAGACCACGAAGGTCGTCTCCGGGTTCCATGTCAGAGTGACGTCCGAGCCGAGTGCAGGAATGGGCCTTGCCGAATCGATGTTCTGCGCGAATACGTGGATCGTTCCGGCCGGGGTCGAGACGACGACCTGCGTCGCGACTCCGATGTACGCGGTTTCGAGGACCCGTCCGCTCAGCTCGTTGGGCCCACCGCCCGGACCGAGCGTGATCTTCTCGGGCCGCACGCCCGCCGCGACCTTGCCCGTCCGTCCGTTCACCTGGGCGCGCACGACGGCGCCGCTGTCGAGTCGCACGGCGTCGGATCCCTCGACCACCCCGTCGAGCAGGTTGGAGATGCCGAGGAACCCCGCGACGAACGCGGTCTTGGGACGCTCGTAGAGATCGGCCGGACTGCCGAGCTGCTCGATCTTGCCGGCGTTCATGATCGCGATCCGGTCCGCCATCGTCATCGCCTCTTCCTGGTCGTGCGTGACGTGGACGAACGTGATGCCGACGTCGTGCTGGATCGCCTTGAGCTCGAGCTGCATCTGCTTGCGGAGTTTCAGGTCGAGCGCGCCGAGCGGCTCGTCGAGGAGGAGCACGCGCGGCTTGTTGACGAGCGCGCGCGCGAGCGCTACCCGCTGCTGCTGGCCGCCGGAGAGCTGGCGTGGCTTGCGTTGCTCGAAGCCCTCGAGGCCCACGAGCCGCAGGATCTCGTTCACGCGGCCTCGCATTTCGTCCTTGCCCACGCCCTTCCGGCGCGGGCCGAACGCGACGTTCTCGAAGATCGTCAGGTGCGGGAAGAGGGCATACGACTGGAAGACCGTATTAACGTCGCGCTTGTAGGGCGGCTTCCCGGTGACGGGCTCCTCGCCGAGGTAGATCGTGCCCTCGGTCGGCTCCTCGAAGCCGCCGATCATCCGCAGCGTCGTCGTCTTGCCGCAGCCGGACGGGCCGAGGAGCGCGAAGAAGCTGCCCCGCTCGATCTCGAGCGAGAGGTCGTCGACGGCGGCGACCTCGTCGAACCGCTTGACCACGTGGTCGAGCCGAACGTCGACGTTCGTGTCGCCCGACGGCTGAAGCGCGGTCTCGTCCTGGGGCTCGACCTGGCTCTCGACCGCCATCAGCCCGTCCCCACCGGGGAGAGGTCGGCCTGCTCGCCGGTGCCCCAGTCGTAGAGCTGCTTCCACATCTCGAGGTAGAGGAACGTCTCGGTCGAGACGACGCCCTCGAGCGCGCGGATCTTGTTGGTCACGTCGAGCAGGTGCCTCCGGTCGGCGCAGACGACCTCGACGAGGATGTCGAACTGCCCCGCGGTGACGACGACGTAGTCGGCCTCGTCCCAGCGGGCGATCTCGTCGGAGACGGGCTCGGGCGCGCCGTTCGTGCGGATGCCGACCATGGCCATCGCCTCGAAGCCGAGCCCGAGCGGGTTCGTCACCCCGGTGACCTGGAGGATGTTGTCCTCGCAGAGCCGCGAATACCGCGAGCGCACGGTCGCCTCCGAGACGCCGATCCGCCGCGCGATGCGGCGGAACGACTCGCGGCCGTTCTTCTGCAGCGCCTCGATGATCGACCGGTCGGTCTCGTCGATGCTCCGGTCGCGTGAGACGGGGCCCCGCCGCATGCGCTCGATCACGCTGCCTCGCAATGCGTGGCGATTCGTACCACGCTGCTGCGCATGTGGTCAATCGGGAACGGTCGACCGCTCGGAATCGAGCGGTTTCAGCTCAGTCCTTCTTCCCCGGTACGACAAGCACCGGGAGCGTGGAGACGTGGAGGAGCTTGTGCGGGACGGAGCCGAGAAACGCGCCGGTGATCGGGTGCTCGCCCTGCGTCCCGACGGCGATCATCTGCGCGTCGCGCTCCTTTGCGACCTCGACCAGCGCGTCGACCGGGCGCTTCGGAACGAGCGCGACCTCGTACTCGACCCCGGAGTCCTTGATCCGCGCGACGGCGTCGTCCGTGGCGTTCTCGGCGAGCTCCTTCAGCGCCCGGCGGTAGTCGCCGGTCTCGCCGCCCCCGTACGCTGCCGGGATCTCGTAGGCGAACACGATGATCAACTTCGCCCCGGAGAGCTTCGCGAGGTCGGCGGCCTCCATGAGCGCCGCCTGGGCGCCCGGCTGAGCGACGTACCCGACCACGATCGGCTTAGGCACCGGCGGGCGCCTCCTCTCTTGCCTCTTCGAGGATGCCCGGCTGCGCCACCTCGCTCTTGCGCCGGAAGAACGGATCCGGCGCGAAGATCCGCTGCAGGATGAGGATCACGATCCCGAGTATCAGCGACATGATCGCGATCGCGAGCGCCGTGGAGATTCCGAACAGCGAGCTGCTGTAGTTGTCCGAGTTCGTCTGCAGGTAGACGCTGTAGCCGAGGATCGCGAAGAGGAAGAGCCCGCCGAGGAGCGGCAGCAACCCGACGTAGAACACGTTCCGCGCGCTCCGCCGCAGCTCGTGCCGGAAGTACCAGGTGCACGCGAAGCCGGTCAGCCCGTAGTAGAACGCGATCCCGAAGCCGGTCGCCGTGACCGAGTCCTCCAGGATCGACGAGCTGAGGGAGTTCAGCGTCACGAAGCAGATGATCGAGATGATGCACATCCAGATCGTGGAGGCGCTCGGCGTCAGGTAGCGCGGGTGGATACGCCCGAAGTACTTCGGGATCGCCCCGTGCGCGGCCATCGAGAGGCTCGACCGCGTGGTCGGGAGAATGGTCGTCTGGGTCGAGGCCGAGGCCGAGGTCAGTACCGCGATGATCAGGATCTTGTCGAGACCCCACGGCAGCACGTCGGCGCCGAGCGCGCTCAGAACGTCGTCCTGGTTCTTGTTCAGGAACTCGACCCCGTGGTAGGCCTGCGCGGCAATCGAGACGATCACGTAGATGCCGAGCAGGAGCAGCGTGCTGACGACGGCCGCCTTCCCGGGCGTCTTCGTCGAGTCCTCCGTCTCCTCGTTGACGGAGACGGCGGTGTCCCACCCCCAGTAGATGAAGATCGCCAGCAGGAGCCCGCTCGTCAGCGCGCCGAACGAGCTGATGTCGAGCGGGTTCAGCCAGCTCAGCGATGGGTGGACGCTACCGACCGGATCCTGGATGTAGACGCGGGCGAGCGCGACGATCGAGAAGATCGCCAGCGCGACGATCTCCGCTCCGAGCAGGAACCACTGCGTTTTCGCGGAAGCCTCCACGCCGACGTAGCAGATCAGGCTCATGGCGAGGATCCAGATGACGCCGATGACGCCGACCCAGAACCTGTTCGCCGCCAGGTCGTCCTGCCCGAAGAGCAGGAACGTGTAGCTCCCGGCGATCTGGGACAGACTCGCCATCACCAGCACGTCTGCGTAGATGATTCCCCAGCCGCCGAGCCAGCCCGTGACCGGCCCGAACGCGCGCGTGCCCCACGAGAACGTCGTCCCGCAGTCGGGATCGGCCTCGTTCAGGTACTTGAACGCGAGCGCAATCAGGAGCATCGGGATGAACGCGATCACCATCACGATCGGCGCCTGGTAGCCGATGCCGGCGACCGCGGTGACGAAGCCGAGCGTCGCGGCGAGGCTATAGCCGGGAGCCGTCGAGGCGACGCCGATGACGACGCTCGACATGAAGCCGAGCGCGGAGGCCTTCAGGCCCTTCTCGCCCGGGGCCTCGTGCTCCCCGGTTCGCGCTGAGACCTCTATGACGCCTTCGCCGGCCACCGGTCCTCCCGTGTTCGCTTGCGCAAAAAGCGGTTAGACGAGCGTCATTAGCCACGCAATGCGGGGCGTTTCCTACCACGACGCCCCGCATTGCGTCAAGGGCGACACCGGAAGTCAGTCGATCTTCGCCATCACGTGCTTGATCTGCGTGTAGTCCTCGAGCGAGTACGCGGAGAGGTCCTTGCCGTAGCCCGACTGCTTGTAGCCGCCGTGCGGCATCTCCGACACGAGCGGGATGTGGTCGTTGACCCAGACCGTGCCGAACTGGAGCTTCCGCGCCGCGTTCAGCGCCCGCCCGACGTCCCGCGTCCAGACCGAGGCCGCCAGCCCGTAGGGGACGTCGTTCGCCCACGCGATCGCCTGGTCGTCGTCCGCGAACCGCTGGACGGTGACAACGGGGCCGAACACCTCGCGCTGGACGATCTCGTCCTCCTGGCCGACGTCCGCGATCACGGTCGGCTTGACGAAGAAGCCGCGGTCGCCGTTCGTCCCGCCGCCCGTGAGCACGGTGGCGCCCGTCGCGCGATCGAGGAAGCCGAGCACGCGATCCTGCTGGGCCTTCGAGATCACCGGCCCCATCTCGATCTCGTCACCCTCGGCCGGATCGCCCACGTGCAGCGACTCGACCCTCGGGACAAGCTCTTCGATGAGCTTGTCGTAGACCTTGGGCCCGGCGACCACGCGCGACGCGGCCGTGCAGTCCTGGCCCGAGTTCCAGTAGCCGGCGATCTTGACCGCCTCGGCGGCAGCGGCCGGGTCGGCGTCGTCGAAGACGATCACCGGCGCCTTGCCGCCGAGCTCGAGGTGGACGCGCTTGAGCGTGTCCGCAGCGGCGCGCGCAACCTCCTTGCCCGTCGCCACGTCGCCGGTCAGGGAGACGAGGCGCACGTCCGGATGCCGCACGATCCCCGCGCCGACGGGCTCGCCGTCGCCGGTGATCACGTTCAGCACTCCGGCCGGAAGGATGTCGGCGACCAGCTCGGCAAGCTTCAGCGTCGTCAGCGGCGTCTGCTCGGAGGGCTTCAGCACCTGGACGTTGCCCGCGGCGAGGGCCGGCGCGATCTTCCAGATCGCCATCATCAGCGGGTAGTTCCACGGCGCGATCCCGCCGACGATCCCGAGCGGCTCGCGCCGGATCATCGACGTGTAGCCGCGCATGTACTCGCCCGCGGACTTGCCCTCGAGCAGGCGCGCTGCGCCCGCGAAGAAGCGGATGTTGTCCGTGCAGACCGGAATCTCGTCCTTCGCGTACGAGAGCGGCTTGCCCACGTTCTGCGACTCGATCTCGGCGAGCTCGTCGCCGTGCTCGTCGATCGCGTCTGCGACCTTGAGCAGCGCCTCGGCCCGCTCGCCGGGCGTCGTCTCGAGCCACTCGGGCAGAGCCGTCTTCGCCGCCTCGACGGCGCGATCGACGTCTTCCTGCGTCCCGCGCGGGACCTCGGCAATCGTCTCGCCGGTGGACGGGTTCAGGACCTCCATCGTCCCGCCGTCGGAGGCGTCGACCCATTTCCCGCCGACGAAGTTCTTGTGCTGGGAAACCGTCACGCTCATCAAAGACCTCCCGGTAGCGTCTCCGGCCAGCCTATCTCGGTCGAGCTACTTGAGGAGACCGGAGTCGCGGGCCAAGCGTTGCGAGATCACAACCGGAATCACGGTCGCCAGGATCACGACGAAGACGACGGCGTTCACCTCGGGCAGCTGCTGGCCGAGCCGGATCTTGCCGAGGATCCAGATCGGCAACGTGTTCTGCGCGCCGGCCGTGAACAGCGTCACGATCACCTCGTCGAAAGAGAGCGCGAACGCGAGCAGCGCGCCGGAGACGAGTGCGGTCGAGAGAACCGGGAACGTCACCCAGCGGAAGGTCTGCCAGCCGTCCGCACCGAGGTCCATCGAGGCCTCGATCAGGAACGGCGAGCTGCGACGAAACCGTGCTACCACGTTGTTGTAGACGACCACGACACAAAACGTGGCATGCCCGATGACGATCGTCCAGAGCGAGAACTGGATGCCCCAGAAGCTGTAGAACGATGCGAGCGCGATACCGGTGACGACCCCCGGCAAAGCGATCGGAAGGATGAGGATGAACGAGAGGGCCTCGCGCCCGAAGAAGCGGAAGCGCGAGACGACCGCAGCCACCATCGTCCCCAGGACGAGCGCGATCCCGGTCGAGATCAGCGCCGCCTTCAACGAGAGGAGCAGCGCGGCCCGGGCGTCCTCGTCCTCCCACGCGATCCGGAACCACTTGAGGGTGAAGCCCGGGATCGGCCAGCTCTGGATGTTCGACGGATTGAAGGCATAGACCATGACAATCGCGATCGGGATCCAGAGGAACAGGATGACGAGCAGCGACCAGAAGCCGAGCGCGAGACGGCCCGTGCGTGCGCTCATCAGAGCGCCTCGAACGCGCCCGTACGGCGCGCCACCACGAGGTACACCGCCATGACCACGAGTGGGACCGTCGCGTAGGCGGCCGCAAAGGGCATGTTGTTCGTCAGCCCCAGCACGTTGCGGTAGACGACGTTGCCGATGAACTGCGTGTTGCCGACGAGGATCGGCGTGATGTAGTCGCCGAGCGTCAGGGAGAACGTGAAGATCGAGCCGGCCACCACACCGGGCAGGGCCAGCGGGAAGATCACCCGGCGCAGCGTCGTCCAGCCCCTTGCGCCGAGGTCACCCGAGGCCTCGATGTACGAGTTCGGAATGCGCTCCAGGGAGGCGTAGATCGGCAGGATCATGAAAGGGAGCCAGATGTACGAGAAGACGATCCACATCGCCCAGTTCGTGTACGCGATGTGCTGGTCCGGCAGGCCGAGCTTGCTGAGCCACCAGTTGAGCGCGCCGTCGTTGGAGAGGATCAACCGCCAGGAGTAGATCCGCGCGAGGTAGCTCGACCAGAGAGGCAAGAGCACGAGCACGAACAGAACCGTCCGCAGCCGCGGACCCCCGACGCGGGCCATGAAGTAGGCGAACGGAAAGGCAAGGACGATGTCGGTGACCGTCACCGCCGCCGCGAGGCCGATCGTCCGAAGGGCGATCCGCCAGTACGTGTGGTCGTGCCAGAGGACGCTGAAGTTGTCCAGGCTCCAGGAGTGGACGATCTTCCCGCTGAGGGTGTCCACCGTCCAGAACGAGGACAGGAACAGGACTGCGAGGGAGGCGACGTAGACGAGGAGATACGCGCCGAGCGGCAGCAGGATCAGGGACAGCGCACGCAGCCATGGCCTGCGCCAGAAGACCGCCGAGAGGCGGCGGCGGGCCGCCCAGGAAGGACGGCCCGCCTCTACCGCTCGTCCCTGCAAGCGACTAGCCCTTGATCTCCGTCCAGGCCTGTTGCCACTTGCTGTAGTCGACGCAGTCGTTCTCCCCGTTGCCACAGTTCGCCTGCGGGGTCTTCCAGAACTTGATGCTCTTGAAGTACGAGGGCGGCGCGTCCGCGTGGTACTGCTCGCACGAGCCCGGGCTGAGCTGGTTCATGACGGCGCACGCCTTCGTGTTCGCGGGCGTCTCGCCGAAGTAGATCGCCTGCTGGGCCTGCACCTTCGGGGTAGAGACCCAGGCCATCCACTTGTACGCGCAGTTCGGATGCTTCGACTTCGACGAGAGCATCCACGTGTCCGCCCAGCCGGTCGCCCCTTCCTTCGGGATCATGTCCTTGACCGCCACTTTGTCGGCCTTGAGCGTGTTCGTCTGGTACGGCCATGACGCCCCGATCACGGCGTCGCCGTTCTTGAACAGGTCGATCTCGTCCGACGCCAGCGCCCAGTACTTCTTCAGCAGCGGGCGCTGCTGCTTCATCAGGTCCACGGCCGCGTCGAACTGCTTCTGATTCAGCTCGTACGGGTCCGTGATGCCGAGATCCGGCTTGGTCTTCGAGAGGTACAACGCCGCGTCCGCGATCTGGATCGGGTTGTCCGGAACGGTGATCTTGCCCTTGTACTTGGGGGTGTAGATCACACCCCAGCTCGTCGGGGCCGGCGTCACGTTTGCCGTGTTGTAGAGGAGCGTGTTCGGTCCCCACTGAAGCGAGATTCCGTAGTGCTTGCCATCCACCGTGTTGTGCGGCGGCGACTTCAGCGCCTCGATGAAATTCTTGAAGTCGGGAATCAAGGCAGGGTTCACCGGCTCGACGTTGCCGCCCTTGATCAAGCGCAGCGACGCGTCGCCGGAGGCCGACACCATGTCGTACTGCGAGCCTCCCTGGCGCATGAGGGTGACCATCTCGTCCGACGAGCCGGCGTACTTGGCCGTGACCTTGCAGCCGGTCTGTTTCTCGAATGGCTTCACCCAGTCCGGCTGGGTGTAGCCCTCCCACGCGACGAGGCTCAACTTCCCCTCACCCTGGCCGACCGAGGTCGGCAGGGCCGGGCCTGTCGACGTCGCCGCTTTCTCACCGCCGCCGCCGCAACCCGCGGCGACGAACGCCAGCGCCCCGACAAGGAGCGCGGCGACGCTCCAGCCGAGGATGTTCCGGTAACGCTTCGTCATCTCTCTCCTTCCTTCTCCTCCGATTCGGTCTCGATCTCGAGCGTGTGCTCCGGGCTCCATTCGAGGACCACTGCCCTGCCTTTCGCGTCGAGCGCCTCGGTCGACGAGGTCTCGAGGTTCTGCCTGACGACCTGGAGCTCGCCTCCGCCGTCCAGCTCGACGACGTACCGGGTGACCATGCCCGCGTAGACGACGTCGCGGATGCGCCCGGTCTCCGCGTGCTCGCCGAGGGCGGAGGCCCCGCCTGACTCGGTCATGCGGATCTTCTCCGGGCGGACTGCGAAGCGCTTGCCGTCCCGCTCGATCACATTCGAGACGCCGACGAAGCCGGCGACGAACGCGTTCGCGGGGTGCTCGTACACCTCGGCGGGCGAGCCGATCTGCTCGATGCGGCCGCGGTCGAAGACGGCGAGGCGGTCGCTCATGGTCAGCGCCTCGTCCTGGTCGTGGGTGACGTAGATGAAGGTGATCCGGAGGTCCTGCTGCAGGCTCTTGAGGAAGAGCTGCATCTCCTGGCGCAGCTTCAGGTCGAGCGCGCCGAGGGGCTCGTCCAGCAGCAACACCTGCGGGCGGTTGACGAGCGCGCGCGCGAGCGCGACCCGCTGGCGCTGGCCGCCCGAGAGCTGGATCGGCTTGCGGTCGCCGACGTCCGGGAGCCGCATCCGTCCGAGCATCTCCTGGACGCGCTGCTGCCGATCGGCCTTGCCGACGCCCTTGACGCGCAGGCCGTAAGCCACGTTTTCGGCGATCGACATGTGCGGGAAGAGCGCGTAGTCCTGGAAGACCGTGTTGACGTCACGGGCGTACGGCGGCTGGGTGGTGACATCCTTCCCGTCGAGCTCGACCCGGCCGTCGTCGGGCTGCTCAAAGCCGGCGATCAGGCGAAGTGTGGTCGTCTTGCCCGAGCCCGATGGGCCGAGCATCGTGAAGAACTCGCCGGCCGGGATCTCGAGGTCGACACCGTCGACGGCCACGACCTCCCCGTAGGACTTCCGCAGGCCGACGAGCCTGACGGCCGCCGCCAGGGAGGAGGTGTCGAGAGGCTGCTCCGCCGAAGTCTGAACAGACACGCGCGCCGCGATTATCCCTTGTCGGCGGCCGGGGACGAACACGACTGCGGTTCGCCCTCGCAACAGCCGAGTTTGAACGCGCAGCGCGGGCACTGCCAGGTCTGATGCCGCCACTCCATCGCCGCTCCGCAGCGCAGGCAGGGCTCGCTGTCGCGCTTCCCGTCCAGAAGCGCGACTCTAGCCGGTGCGTCCGACGCTACTCGGCGGAGGCAGGAGCGGGCGGGGCCTGCAGGAGGCTCTCGACTTCCTCGACGCCGTCGACGTTCTTCGCCTTCGCGACGAGCTCGTCGATCATCTCGGGCGACTCGGCCTCGCCGCTCAGGACGATCTTCCCGCTCTCGGCGTTGACGTCGATCCGGTCCTGGGCCGCGCCGGCGCCGCTGAAGAGCTCGGCCTCGACCTTGCGGGCGAGCACCTCGTCTTCGGGCTTTGGAGCCTTGACCTTCGCCCGGATCCCGTCGGCGGCCTTCGCCAGCTTCTTGATCGCGGTCTTCCGCCGCTCCGGACCGTTCGCCGGATCGAAGAAGTAGGCGAGAGCTGCACCGAATGCGATGAGCCGGAGCCGTCTCATGAGGCCCACCTCAGTCGCCCCAGTCGAAATCGCGTGACCGGGTCCACAGACCCTCTTCCTCGGACACGTTCTCCTCGGTCGGCCACGTGTCCGGAACGAGAGCGGGCTCCTGCTCGGCGGAGATGGCTGGCTCCTCGCCGTCCATGGTCTCCTCGATCCTCGCCTGCTCCTCGGTCTTGAACAGCGGATGGTTCTCGAACGGGTCTTCGGTCTTGTAGTTGTCGAGTGGCTTCTCGCCCTCGAGCTGGGAGTTTTTCTCCTTCAGCGCGAGGTGGTCCTGAATCACTTGTGAGAACGACGACAGCGTTTCCAAGGTGGTACATCCTCCCCTTCTAGCTCAACGGCGGCGGATTCTACCGCCTCCGGGGAGGAAAGACGGCGTCACAAGCGAGCGCCTTAACCCTGGTGTGCGTGAGGGCGCGCGGTGACGACGCGGTTCTTTCCGGCCCGCTTCGCCTCGTAGAGCGCACCGTCCGCGGCGGCGACGAGGTTGTCGGAGCCGGAGGCCTCGGGGAACGCGGCGACGCCGAAGCTGACGGTCACGTAGATGCGGCTGCCGTCCGGCGCGAGGATCGTCCTCGACTCGAACGACGAGCGCGCTCGCTCGGCCAGGTGGGCCGCTCCCTCGAGGTCGGTCCCGGGGAGCACGATCGCGAACTCCTCGCCGCCCCAGCGCGCGGCGACGTCGATCTCGCGCACGCACTCGCGGAGCGTCTCGGCGAACTCGATCAGGACGCTGTCGCCGATCGGGTGGCCGTAGCGGTCGTTGACGGACTTGAAGCTGTCGAGGTCGGCGAGCGCGAACGAGACGGAGCCGCCGAAGCGCTCGGCGCGCCTGAGCTCGCTCGCGAGCACCTCCTCGCAGTGGCGCCGGTTCGCGAGGCCGGTGAGCATGTCGACGAGCGCCTGCCGCGTGACGATCCGGTGCAGGCGCGCGTTCTCGAGCGCCACCGCCGCGTGGGCGACAAGGGTCGCCGCCGCTCGCCGCTGGTCGACCGTGAAGTCCCGTCCCGCGAGCGTGAGCGTGCCGAAGCTCTGGCGGCCCGCGGTGAGCGGCAGCTCGAAGCGCTCGCCCCTTCCGGAGAGGGAGCCGACCTGGACGATCTCGCCGCCGAGGCCGACGACGAGCCCGCCGGTGGCGTCGGTCGCCTCGACCGCGGTCTCGACGATCACGCGCAGAAGCTGGTCGACGTCATGGGTCGCGGCGAGCGCCTCGCCGAAGCGAACCGTCGTCTCGCGCACACGCGCGCGCTCGGCCCCGAGCTCTTCCAGGCGGGCCTCGAGCTGGTCCGCCATCTCGTTGAACGCCGTGCCGAGCCGAGCGAACTCGTCCCCGCCGTGGACGTCGACGCGCTGGTCGAGGCGTCCGCGCGCGATCGCGTTGGCGGCCTCGGCGAGGCGCGCGAGCGAACCGACGATCGACCCGCCGACGACGTAGGCGACGAAGGCGATCAGCGCAAGCGAGCCGAGCAGGCCGAGAAGCAGCCGTCGGTCGGCCCTGGCCACTCTGTCGTCGATCTTGCTCTGGGCGCTGAGGAGCACCAGGGCAGTCCGGGGGGCTCCCGGAAGGGCCTTCGTGCCGAGCACGCGATACTGCTGGTTGCCGACCGCCAGCGTCTCGGCGGTGCCGGGGACGGCCATCGGCTGGCCGCGCACCGACGCCGGGCCGGTCACGACACGCCCGTCCTTCACCACGGCGAGTTGGTCGTCCTGCAGGCCCGCGCGGAGGCCGATGCCCTCGAGCGCCTTCTCCTCGAGCGGCACTCCCGCGAACAGCGTTCCGAGTGTACGGCCGTGGTCGGCGACGGCGACCTCCGTCGGCTTGCCAATCGTGCTGGCGGGACCTAGCGTGACCGCCGGCGACACGAGTCTCACTCCCGCGGAACCCGCCAGCATCCGCTTCAGAGTCGGCACGTCCTTGTCCGCGAGCGCACGTTGGAAGCTCGGGTTGCTCGCCAGCGACGTGGCGCGGGCGGCCGCGGTCACGTACTCCTCACTGTAGGTGCCGTTCACTGCGCGCAGACCAGTCCCGAGGCGGACATCCACGCTCCGCGTCTCGCTCTTGCCCGCGACGATATGGAGCCCCCAGCCTGCGGCGCTCAGCGGCAGCAGCGAAACGAGCAGGAAGTACGCGACGAGCTTGAGCCGGAAGCTCACGACCCATAATTTAGGTTCTATGGAGGAGTGACCGATACCCACGCTAGAGTGAATCGGTCGTGGGAGGGACGATATTGAGCCGAATTCTGGCTGTGTTCGCGATCACCCTCGTCGTGGGGTCGGCGCTGGCTGCAGCTGTCGTCCTTCCTGGGGTGGTTGTCGGAAACGAGAGCGGCTCCGCGCCCTCTGCCCTTTCCGTGTCCCTTCCAGAGGCCGGAAAGCGAACGGTCGTTCAGGCCTCTTCGCTGCCCAGCCTCTCCGAGAGAGCGGCTCGCAGAGCTCGCGCGCACCTCGCGCCGCTGCTGGCCATCGCGCCGCCCGGGCTCGTCGCAGGGCTCGTCGACCATGGAACCGCCTCGATCACGCTCGCGACCGCCGGCCCGTCGCGAAGCGGCGGCGTCCCATCCGTCACGCCGCCGCCGCCGCCTCCTCCGCCTCCGCCTCCCCCTCCGCCTCCGCCTCCGCCTCCGCCCCCGCCGCCCCCGCCTCCACCTCCTCCACCGCCGCCTCCTCCACCCCCGCCTCCGCCGCCCCCGCCCCCGCCCCGCCGCCGAACAAGCCGCCTCCGCCTCCGCCTCCGTTCGACGACGGTGGGGGCGGGCACGGTCACGAGAAGAATCACGGGCGCGGACGCGGCCATGACGAACATCACGGGCGCGGCCGAGGGCACGACCGAGCTCACGGCAGGGGCCACGACGGAGACGACAGCGGAGACGACCCCCACCGCGGTAATGGTCAGGGCGGCGGTGGCCAGGGCAACGGTGGTGGTCAGGGCGGCAGTGGTAACCAAGGCGGCAGTGGTAACCAGGGCGGCAGTGGTGGCCACGACCGCGGCGGAGACCATGGCCAAGGCGACGACCGGTACGGCGACCGCAACAAGGACGGTCGCGACCAAGGTCACGACCGCGGCGGGCACGACCAGGGCAGCGGCAAGCGTCCGGGGCGCTAGGCTCCCCGCGTGGCTCTCTTCCGAAATCTCCGCCGCCCGGGCGCGGTCGGCATCGCATTCACGGCCTGGGAGATCTGGAAGCGGCTCCCGCCGGAGCACCGCAACGCGCTGATGAAGCAGGCCGGGCGGTACAGCTCGCAGCTCGTCGAGCAACTGCGGGCGAAGCGCCGCCCGCCCAAGTAGAGCTCAGACCTCCAGCGCCTCTCGGAGAATCCGGTCCTGCTCGCGCATGTGCGCGGTCGGGTAGCCCTCGCTCGGGCTCGCACGCCAAGGCCGGCCGACGTAGCGGAGCTTGACGCCAAGCGGCAGCGCCTCCTCGAGGCGGTGCCGGATCGCGCGCCACGCGCCCATGTTCTGCGGCTCCTCCTGAACCCAGACGACCTCTTCGAGCCGGGGGTAGGTGCGCGTCAGCTGCGCGGCGGCCTCGACCGGGAACGGGTAGAGCTGCTCGAGCCGGCCGACCGCGATCCGGCCGGACGGCGAGCGAAGCTCGTGGCCGAGCAGGTCGTAGGCGATCTTGCCCGAGCAGAGGATCAGGCGGTGAATCTCCTCGGGCGAGACCTCCGAATCGGAGAGCACGGGCCGGAACGATCCGTGCGTCAGGTCTTCCAGGGTCGACGACGCCTCCTTCAGCCGGAGGAGCCCCTTCGGCGTCATCACGATCAGCGGCCGGGCACTCGCCTCGAGGGCCTGGCGGCGAAGCAGATGGAAGTACTGCGCAGCGGTCGTGCAGTTGGCGACGCGGATGTTCTCCTGCGCGGCGAGCTGTAGGAACCGCTCGAGGCGCGCGCTCGAGTGCTCCGGCCCGTTCCCCTCGTAGCCGTGCGGGAGCAGCAGCGTCAGCCGTGAGGTCTGGCCCCACTTCGAGAGGCCCGAGACGATGAACTGGTCGATCGCGATCTGCGCGCCGTTGACGAAGTCGCCGAACTGCGCCTCCCAGCAGACGAGCGTCTCCGGCGCCGCCACCGAGTAGCCGTACTCGAACGCGAGGCAGGCCGCCTCCGAGAGCGGCGAGTTGTGGACCTCGAACGACGACGTCGCCTCGCGGAGGTTCTGGACCGGCGTGTAGAACTCGCCGTTCTCCGCGTCGTGCAGGACGAGGTGGCGGTGCGAGAACGTGCCTCGCTCGGTGTCCTGGCCGGTGAGCCGCACGGGAATGCCCTCGACGAGCAGGCTGGCAAACGCGAGCTGCTCGCCCTGGCCCCAGTCGATCCCGCCCTCGTCCACCGCGACGCCGCGGCGCTGGAGCTGCTTGGCCAGCTTCGGATTGACCGTGAAGCCGTCCGGCACCTCGAGCAGCTCGGCGTTGAGCCCGCGCAGCCGCTCCTCGTCGACGGCGGTAACGACCTCGGCGTCCGGCGAGGACGGGATGCGCCCCTCGTATGCCACCGCCGGAACCGTCTCGCCGAAGGTCTCCTTCAGGCGTTCGTGCGACTCCTTCAGGCGCTGATCGGTCTTCCCGACGAGGCTCTCGGCCTCCTCCTTCGACACGACGCCTTCGGCCTCGAGCGCCTCGGCGTACTGCGCGAGCACGCTCGGCTGGCGCTCGATCCGCGCGGCCATGAGCGGCTGCGTGTACGCGGGCTCGTCCTGCTCGTTGTGCCCGAAGCGCCGGTAGCCGACGAGGTCGATCACGACGTCGGTGCAGAAGCGCCGCCTGAACGCCATGGCGAGCCGGATCGCGGCCAGCGCGGCCTCCGCATCGTCGGCATTGACGTGGATGATCGGGAAGTCGAAGCCTTTCGCGAGGTCGCTCGAGTACCGCGTCGAGCGCCCGTCGACCGGATCGGTCGTGAAGCCGACCTGGTTGTTCGCGATCACGTGGAGCGTGCCGCCGGTCGAGTACCCGGTCAGGTCGGCGAGGTTGAGCGTCTCGGCCACGATGCCCTGACCCGGGAAGGACGCGTCGCCGTGAATCAGGATCGGCATCGCGACCGCCGAGTCGTGGTAGCCGGTGCGGGTCGATCGGTCGGTCTGCTCCGCGCGCGTCCGGCCCTCGACGACGGGGTCGACCGCCTCGAGGTGGCTCGGGTTCGACGCGAGCGTGAGCGTGATCTCGCCGGCCGGGGTCTGGCCGAGGCCCTCTGCGCCGAGGTGGTACTTGACGTCACCCGTTCCGCCGCGCGGGTCGTCCACGACCGCGTCGAGCGTCCGCTCGCCCTCGAACTCGCGCAGGATCGACTCGTACGGACGACCGAGCACATGTGCGAGTACGTTCAGCCGCCCGCGGTGCGCCATCCCGAAGACAACCTCGTGCGCTCCTTCCTCGGCCGCGATCGCAATTGCCTCGTCCAGCATGGGAACCATCACGTCCAGGCCCTCGATCGAGAACTGCTTCTGCCCGAGGAACGCACGGCGTAGGTAGCGCTCCAAGCCCTCGACCTCCGTGAGCCGCTCGAGCAGGCGGCGCTTCTCTTCCGCGGTCAGCTGCTCGCGGTAGCGGCCCAACTCGATCACGGTGCGCAACCAGACCCGCTGCTCGTGGTCGGAGATGTGCTCGACCTCGTAGGCGCTCGTGCCGCAGTAAATCTCGGACAGGCGCGGGAGGACGTCGGCCGCGGTCTCGCCGGGGACGTGCACGCCGAGGAGCGAGGCCGGAATGCGCGCCTGCAGCTCAGGCGTCAGCGGGGGGTCGAGCCGCTCGGGCTCGAGGGCCGGGTCGCCGATCGGCTCCGACCCGAGCGGGTCGAGCCTGGCGGCCAGGTGGCCGTGCCTGCGGATCGCCTGAACGATGGCGACCGCCGACGCGACGCCCGCGAGCAGCCCGTCGTCGGGCTGGACGACGGGCGGCCGCTCTGGCGTCGGGACCTCGGCCGCTGCGGGCTCGTCCCTGCTCGCAGGTGCGGGCGCGACGATGCCCGTTGCCCTCCTCGTGAGGCAGGTCCAGCAGGCGCGTGAGTCCCGGGTGGGTCGCAACGAGCTCGCTCGAGCCGCTCTCGAAGAGCGAGCGCCACTCGGCCGGGACCGCTTCGGGGTTCTCCAGATACTGCTCGAGCAGCGCCCGCGCGTAGCCGGAGTTGAGGCCGTCGACGTCCTGCATGCTCACGGTCTTTGTTGTACCAGCGCGGTTCCCTCTCGAAGCGAAGCGCCCTGCTCAGAAAATCGGGTTGTCCGTAGCCACGGCAACGGCCATGCCGACGATGAAGCACAGCCCGCAGACGACCAGCGCCGCAGCCGCCAGGCGCGAGTGCCTCCCGCCCATCGCCGTCGAGATGAGCGCCAGCGCGATCGCGAACGGGATCAGCCGCGCCGGCCGGTAGGCGACGCCGATCAGGCCGACGAACAGGGCGAGCGCAGCCAGCAGGCCGGCGATCGACTCGGTCATGCCGCGGTCCTGCGTGGCGGAGGGCGTGCTCACGATCGCGCAGCCGTGCGACGTGGGCGGCCGGAGCCCCGCTTCGGCGAGCCGTGGGGGCCGGGACGCGGACGCCGCGGACGCGGCTGCCAGGGCTCATGGTCGAGAGCGACCGGCAGCGCCGCGGGCTCGGGCGGGTCGGGCTCGGCCTTGACGGCCCAGTAGACGACCAGGCCGAGGTAGAGGATCGGGATCTTCAGGACGAACATCATGAAGACGAACTCCCAGACCATCCGCGGAAGTGTACGGAACTCCGGCGCCGGCGAGGGGCGGCAAGAGCGCCCCTCGCTTTCGGCCAGTCGACTAGCCGAACCCGATCCCGCTCGACCCGGAGCCGCAACCCGGAATCGCGAGCACGAACCAGACGGCGAGCACGACTACGAACGAAACCGCCAGTACGAAGATCCAGCTACGCCCCTGACGCAGACGCCCCACTCCCTCCGTCGCCGTGGACCCAGATGTCCACCAGCGGGTACTTGTAGTAACAGAGGAGCTTGGGAACGCAGGCCGAGAACGCGCCCTGCGTCCAGGCATCGGTGGAGTACGTCCCGACAGCCTCTCCCGCTGCAGTGCTCGTAGATGCAGTTGCTTCCGATGTGGCCCTGGAACGACCAGCCGAAGGCCGTGTCCGCGGGCCAGCGGTCGCGCCAGAAGTACGTGATCTTCCCGTCCTTCCAGCACCACCGAACCTGCTCGTAGTAGCGAAACACGACGAACCGGGCGAGGTTCTTGCGCGTCGCCCTCACCCATCGCGTACGGCATGTCCCTTTCGAGCGCTCGTACGCATCCCACGACTCCGTGAGCACGTCGGACTCGAAGTCGGCGGTGCCGCAGTCGATGTTCGGGTCGTCACACGTGTCCGCCGGGTAGTTGGGCTGCGCCAGGTCCGACTGCTCCGCCGCACGCGCGGCGCCGGGCATCAGCACCAGCAACACCGCGAGCGCGCCGACGACCAGAGCCACCGCCCCGAACGCCGCCGAATGTCTGTTCTCTGTCTCCAATGTCCACCTCCCGTCGACTCCTGTCGACGGTAGGCGTGGCCGGCGCACACGTGTGATACCGGAACGTGTCGGAAGTGCAACATCTCGGCCAGACAGTCCTAGCGCATCGAGCCGGGGCTGCCTAGTGGCCGTTTCGGACCGGTCCGAAACCGCCGCCGCCAGGGGTCTCGACCCGCACGAGGTCGCCTGCGGCGAGGTCCCGGCTGACCTTCGCGGGAAGCTCCTCCCCGTTCAGGAAGTTGCGGCCCAGAGCGCCCGGCTCGCCGCCGCGCGCGCCCCGAGGCGCCAGCGCGCGCCGCTCGCCGACGAGGGAGAGGCGACAGTCCTCCAGCACCCGCAGCTCGCGCACGACGCCGTCCCCTCCGCGGTGCCGCCCACGTCCGCCGGAGCCGAGCCGGAGCTCGTGCCGCTCGACCCGGAGCGGGTACGCGAGCTCGAGCGCCTCGGTCGGGGTCGAGAGCGTGTTGGACATCGCGACGTGGACGCCGGACGGCCCGTCCGCCCCGGGGCAGGCGCCCTGGCCACCGCCGACGGTCTCGTAGTAGGTGAAGCGGTCGTTCCCGAGCGTGAGGTTGTTCATCGTCCCCTGACCCTGGGCAGGCACCTCGACGGCCTGGCCGAAGGCGGCGAAGAGCACGTCGACGATCCGGCTCGAGGTCTCGACGTTCCCCGCCGCGACAGCAGCCGGTGAGCGGGCGTTGACGAGGCTCCCTTCGCGGGCGCGCACGTGGACCGGAGCGAACGCCCCACCCGAGGCGGGGACGTCCGGGTCGGTCAGGCAGCGCACGACGAAGTAGCAGGCCGACCGCGTGACCGCGAGGGGGCAGTTCAGGTTCCCGTCGTGCTGCGGTGCGGTGCCCTCGAAGTCGATGTCGACGCTGTCACCGTCGAGGCGTGACGGCGACGCGGATCGCGAGCTCGGAGCCGTCGGCAGCTTCGAGCGCATCGGCAGCCTCGAGGCGCCCGTCGGGAAGAGCGGCGAGGGCTGCTCTCACGCGGCGCTCCGAGTAGGCGTAGAGCTCGTCCATCGCAGCCTCGACCAGCGAGGTTCCGCGGCTGCTCGCAGAGCTCGTCGATCCTGCGAGCCGCCAGCCGGTGCGCTGCGAGCTGCGCGCGAAGATCGCCGCGCCGCTCGTCCGGGTTCCGCATCCTGGCGACGAGCGATTCGAGGACGTCCTCGTCCAGTCGCGTGGGCGGGATCACGACGCCCTCCTCGTCGAGCGTGCGCGAAGCGGCCGGAAGGCTGCCGGGCTCCTCCGCGCCGACGTCGGCGTGGTGGGCGCGTGTGACGGCGAAGCCGGCGCGGGTTCGCGTGACAAGCGTGATGTCCGGCAGGTGCGTGCCGCCCGCGAATGGGTCGTTGAGGATGAAGACGTCGTCCGGCGCGGGATCGTGCGCGCGGACCGCGGCGACCGCGTCGGGCATCGCGCCGAGGTGGACCGGGATGTGCTCGGCCTGCGCGATCATGCGGCCGCGCCGGTCGAAGATCGCGGTCGAGCAGTCACGGCGCTCCTTGATGTTCGCGGAGAACGCGGAGCGGATCAGCGCAGCGCCCATCTCGTCGGCCACCGAGCGGAGAGCCGCCCCGATCAGCTGGAGCTCAAGTTCCACTATTTCCACGCTCCCGTGACACTCTCGTGAGCCGCAGCGTGCTACTGGTCCCATCCCTAACCCCCACCCACCCAGGGGGAACCCAGCAGGTGGCGCCGTCCAGCTCGACCCGGGTCGGGCCGCGGGCCTCCAGCGGCTCCGCGCGCGGGAGCTCCAGCGCCGGGCCCGTGCGGATCTCCGCGGTTCGCACGGCGACCAGCTCGATCGGGCGCCCGGGATCCGCATAGCCGTACCGCGCCTCGTGGGCTCGATGGAACGCGCCCGCGAGATCGACCTGGAGCGGCACCGTCAGCTCGAACGACTGCCCGCGGTAGCGCAGGTCGGCCTCCCCGTGCTCGGGCAGCTCTGCGGCCTCCTCGAGCAGGCACACGCGTGACTCGACCCGATCGCGTCGCTCGTCGCTCAACGCGAGACCGAGCGCCGAGAGAACCCCCGCTGCCTCCGGGACGAGAACCGTCTCGATCCCGAGCTCCTCCGCGAGCGGGCAGGCGTGCAGCGGCCCGGCGCCTCCGAAGGCGACCAGGGCGAACTCCCGTGGATCGAGACCGCGCTCGACAGAGACGAGACGCAGCGCTCTCAGCATCTCCGCGTTGACGACCTGGATCGCCTGCGCCGGGTCGACTCCCGCGAGTGCGCGTTCCGCCGCCGCCCTGTCGAGCTCCAGCGCGCCCGCGATCCGGTCCGGCAGCCGGCCGAGCAACAGGTTGGCGTCGGTCACCGTCGGCCGCCCACCTCCGCGGCCGTAGCACGCCGGTCCGGGATCGGCGCCCGCGCTCTCGGGCCCGACACGCAGCGCCCCGCCCGGGTCGCGCCAGACCAGCGACCCGCCTCCCGCACCGACCGTCTGCAGGTCGACGGTGGGCAGCCGGAGCGGAAACCCGGCAACCTCGCGCTCGGATGTCCGGCCGGCCTCGCCGCCGACGATCAGGCAGACGTCCGTGGACGTCCCGCCCATGTCGAGCGAGATCGCATTTTCGATCCCGGCCAGCCGCGCGATCCTCGCCGCGCCGACCACACCCGCCGCCGGCCCGGACACGAGCGCGAGGGCCGGGTGCGCCGCTGCCTCTCCGAGAGTCGCTACCCCGCCCGAGGACCGCATCACGAGCGGCTCCGGCAGCCCGCCCGCTGCGCAGGCTCGCTCGAGCGCCTCGAGGTAGCCGGAGACGGCCGGCCCGAGGTAGGCGTCGACGGCCGTCGTCGAGGCCCGCTCGTACTCGCGGAACTCCGGCGCGACCTCGTGCGACGCGACGACACGGGCTCCGGGCAGCCTCCGCCGCACCTCCGCGGCGACCGCGCGCTCGTGCGACGCATCGCGAAAGGCGAAGAGCAGGCAGACCGCGACCGCCTCCACGCCGTCTCCGAGCGCCGGCAACGAGTCGAGTTCGAGCGGCGCGATCACGCCTTCCGGCCCGATCCGCTCGCGCACGCCGTGGCAGCGCTCCAGTGGGACGAGCGGCTCCGGGTGTGCCTCGCACAGGCGGTAGAGGTGCGCGCGGTTCTGGCGGCGCAGGTGAAGCAGGTGCTCGAAGCCCTCCGTCGCCACGAAGGCCGTGCGAGCCCCCTTGCGCTCGAGGAGCGCGTTTGTGGCGACAGTCGTTCCGTGCGTGAACCGGTCGAGGCCCTCCGCGCCGACGGCGCGAGCCGCAGCGAGCACTGACTCCTCCTGACGCCTCGCCGTCGGCACCTTGGCCGTCCGCAGGCCGTCGCCCGAGAGCAGCACTGCGTCGGTGAAGGTGCCACCGACGTCCACGCCGAGAACGGTCATCGCCACGACTGCCTATCTAACGGAAGCCCCGCACAAAGGGGATCCCTAGCCGATTGGCGAGGGGGGTCGCCCCGCCCGACGATTGGTCTTTTCAAGCCGGACTTCCCAGGGACCTCGTACTTTTCTAGTCTCGGTACATGGCTTCGGTACCTGCGCAGGTTTCTGATGAGAGCGGGGCTTTCGCCTCCACTGCGCCGCATGCGGCGGTGATCGACCAGGATCCGCACCGCGCGCGCCGGCTCGTCGCCATCCTGGGTACTCGCGCCGGGCTCGACCCTTCGGAGGCCAACCTGCTCGTCCTCGGCTTCGACCGGCTCGGCCCCGAGGAGCGCGACGCGGTGGCGCGGTTCCGCGAGAAGTCGCCGGAGACGCCGCTGCTCGTGGTCGTGGAGCGGTCGGATCCGCGCACCGCGCGCGACGTCCTCTCCGCGGGAGCCGACGCCCTCGTGCTCAGCGACGAGGCGGGAAGCTGCCTCGCCCCCGCGGCACAGGCGGCCCTCGCGGGTCAGATCTCCCTCCCGCACAGCTTCGGCGACGGCTTCCGGCGGCCCTCGCTCTCGCGGCGGGAGAAGCAGGTGCTGGGTCTTGTCGTCATGGGTCTCCTCAACGCCGAGATCGCCGCCAAGCTGCACGTCACCGAGAGCACCGTCAAGAGCCACCTGACGTCGTGCTTCGCCAAGCTCGGTGTCCGCACCAGGAGCGAGGCGACGGCGCTCATCCTCGACCCCGAGGGCGGGCTCGGGCTCGGCGTTCTCGCGATCTCGACGACGGATGACGACGTTGACGCCTGAGCAGCTCGTTCCGAACGGCGACCTGCTGTCGGCGCGCCTGCGCATTCCCGAGCACGTCGTCTACCGCGACTTCGTGTCGGAGACCGTGGTTCTGAACCTCGAGACCGGCCGCTACCACGGGCTGAACCCGACCGGAGGACGCATCCTCGACGCGCTCGAGCGCTCGGAGACGGTTGCCGAAGCGGCCGAGAAGCTCGCCGTCGAGTACGAGCAGGGGCAAGCGGAGGTCGAGGCCGACGTGCTGGCCTTCTGCTCCGACCTGCTCACGCGGGGGCTCGTCGAGCTCCGCCCCCATGACTGAGCCCGAGCGCTGGCGCGGCCGGGCTTACGGTGTCGTGGTCGAGTCGAGCACGCCCGTCTCCGGGTTGCTCGCCGACACGAACGGCGTCGAGGCGCGGCTGGTCGAGTGGCAGGCCGTTCCCGAAGGCGAGCTCGGCGCAGACGGTCTTTCGGAGCCGCTCGTCGACCGCCGATACCCCGACGGACGACCGTTCATGAGCATCGATCACGATCCGAAGGTCGGCTACCGGATCGCCGCGCCGGGCTTCGGCGCGCACCTCGTCGCCAACGACGGCTCCCTGATCCGCTCGAGCCTCCCGGCGGAGAGGGCGAGATCTGGCAGCGCCTCTTCTTCGCGCAGGCCCTGCCGCTCGCGGCGGCGCTGAACGGCCTGGCGCTGTTCCACGCGAGCGCCGTGGTCATGGACGAGCGCGCCTACGCGTTCGTCGGCCTGAGCGGCAGCGGGAAGACGTCGATCGCGGCCCAGCTCGTGGCCCGGGGCGCGCGGATGCTGACCGACGACGTCCTGGCCCTGGAGCCCGCCGGAGGCGAGCTTCGCGCCCACGCGGGCCCCGCCCGCATCAGCATCGAGCGTGCCGAGCTCGACGGCCTCGGAGCGGACGGGCGCAAGCGCCTCGGCGACGCGCTGGACACTCCCAGCGAGGACGGCAAGGTTCAGCTGGAGACGACGCCCGAGACGGGGCCGGTTCCGCTGGGCGGCGTCTTCCTCCTCGGGCGCACGTCGTCGGAAGGAGTCGCGGTCAAGCGGGATCCCGGAGAACCGGACGCAGGCGCTTCTGGCCGCCGCCTTCCTCGGCTACCTGATGCTTCCGCGCCGGCTCGCCCTCCATCTCGAGGTCTGCGCCCTGATCGCGGCCGGCGTGCCCACGTTCTCCGTCCAGATCGGCGACGGCGCCGACCGCGAGCGAGGTCGCGGAAACGGTCGAAACGCTCGTCGAGCCGATCGGCGCGCAACGGTGAGCATCGGAGCCAGAGCCGCGCGCCTGGGACGCAAGATCTCGCTCGCGATCGAGATCCTGGCCACCTTCGTGACGGTCAGGCTGACGATGCGCGAGCCCGACATTCGCCGCATGCTCGAGCGCCTCCGGGGTGATGCGCCCGCAACCGCCAGTGACCTGCAGGTCGCGCAGTACCTCGCCCGTGCGGTCGGCCGCGTCCTTGCGCCGATCCCGCGCCGGTCGCGTTGCCTGGTCCAGTCGCTCGTGCTGACGAAGATGCTCGCGCGGCGAGGAATCTCGTCGTCCCTGGTCATCGCGGTCGCCCCTGGCCCGCAGCTCGAGGCGCATGCCTGGGTGGAAAGCGGGCAGGTCCCGCTGTTGCGGCCTCCCACTCCGGAGCAGGCCCAGCTTGTCCGACTGTGACGGTGTTGGCACCTTTTCCGTCCTTGCGCGTCGTACCCACCCCTCTCTACGCTTCCGATTGCAGGCAGTTCCACCAGCTACGACACGCGAGAGGGTGGCAATGAAGGACCATTCGAGAGCCACAGGAGTACGAGGCCCCGGTCGTGATCGACTACGGCGATCTGAACGACCTCACGGGCGGCTCGAGCGACGGGGATCACACTGGACGCCGACTTCCCGGTTCACACCAAGAAGAAGGATCTGACCTTCTCGTAAGCCGCAGCGCCGCACGGCGCTGCGGCGAAGGTCGCCGGTGAGCAGTCCGCTCGCTGGCGTTTTTTCGCGCTCAGGGATTCTCAGGGCCGTCTCGGCCGGGCAGAGCGACGGGACGCCTGGTGCGTCGCCGAGGGCCGACTCGAAGGCGTGTCCGCGCTCGCAGCCGATCTCGGCCTCGACGCGACGCACCTCGACCGAGGTCGTGCTCGCGGCCGCCTTCTCGCAGGCAGAAGGAGGCGATGCTCGAGCGGCTCGGCGGAAGCTTCGCGCTGCTCGCGTGGGACGGCTCGACGCGCACGGGCCTCCTTGCGGTCGACCCGCTCGGGTCGCGCTCGCTCTTCTTCCACGACGACGGCGGCACGCGGCTGCGATTTCGCGACCGAGGTCGAACGAGCTGCTTCGGGAGCTGCCCGCGTGAGCCCGGCCCTGACGAGAGCGCCGTCGTGCGCTGGCTCGTCTCGGGGACGCTCGAGCCCGAGCGAGACGCTGTTCGCCGGAGTCCGGCGGCTGCCCGGCGGCTGCCACCTGCGGCTGGCCGAGGGCCGCTGGAGCCAGCACCGCCACTGGCGTCCCCGGTTCGCCAAGCCGGCGCGCGTCGACTCTCGAAGAGGCAGGGAGAGTCGGTCCGGGAGGAGCTCGAGCGCATGCGTCGCCGAGCGATGCGGCGGACGAGCAACGGGCGTGCTCCTCAGCGGAGGGCTCGACTCGACGTCGGTCGCCGCCGTGGCCGCGGCCTCCGGTCGACGCCGACGCGCTTCAGGCGTACTCGGCGACTCTTTCCTGCCGATGCCGCTGCGGACGAGTCCGCGTTCGTGGAGACTCGCCGTCGAGGCGCTCGGTCTTCCGTCGAGCCGGCAGGCGGTCGAGGCGGCGGGCGTGCTCGACGCCTCGGCCGAGCACGTCCGCGAGTGGCGTCTCCCGGCGGCGTCTCCGAACCTCTTCTTCCAGCGCCCGCTCCTCGAGCGCGCCCGCGCCGACGGCGTGGAGATCGTCCTGGACGGCCAGGGCGGGGACGAGCTGTTCGGCTGCTCGCCCTACCTGCTCGGCGACCTCCTGCGCGGCCTCCGGCTGCGCTCCCTCCGCGCGCGCTCGCAGGAGCTGGCCGAAGGGGACGCAGGCGCCGCGCGTGAGCCTGCGCCGCACCTACGCCCTTCGCGGCGCCGCTCCGCGTTGGCCTACGCCGTCTCGCAGCTTCGCCGGCGTCCTCGGCCTCCACTGGCTCACTCCGCACGCCGCGGCGCTCGCCGCCGATCGCCGAGCCTGCCCTGGCAGCGCGCTCGACGGCCCGCGCTGGTGGGCGTGGCTCGCCGACACGCTCACGGCCGGGCGCGAGCGGATGGGCGTGTACGACCACCTCCGCAGAAAGCTCGCGTCGGACGGGCTCATCAGGCGCCCACCCGCTGCTGGACGACCTCCGACTGATCGAGCTCGTCCTGCGGCTCCCGCCGGAGCTCGCCTACGACGAGGAGCTCGACCGGCCCGTCTGCGCGAGGGCATGCGCGGGCTCGTGCCGGAGCCGATTCGCCTGCGGCCGACGAAGAGCGTCTTCAACACGCTCCTCGTCGACGCGCTCAGCGGGCCCGGACCGGCCGCAGCTCAGAGAGATCCTCGATCCCGAACGGCCGAGATCCGCGCCTACGTCACCGAGGCCCGGCTCAGAGACGTCGTGGACGGCCCGGTCGAGCACGACCATCCGTACCTCTGGGCGCGGAACGCCTGGCGGCTCGCATCGACGGAGCTATGGCTGCGTTCGCTCGGCTCGGGCGCGCGACGCGCCCGATGAGACCGTCTCGGCCTAGCTGATCCCGGCTTCGCGCTCGTGGTCGGAGCGGCGACGTGCCGCGTTCCGAACTGCGAGCGCAGCTGCGAGAGAGCTTGCGGCGCCAGCCTTCTCCTCGGTCGGGCGTGAGCTCGCCGCACAAGCGTCTCGCGCGTGCCGGCGCAGCGCGACGCCGAACGGCAGCGCCGAGAAATCGGACAGCCAGCGCTCGAGGTGTGCTCCTCGAGCACCGTTCGCTCGCGGACAAGCTCGAGGTTCTGCGCCCAGATCCGAAGGGCGAGCGGCCGGACGGCCGCCCAAGAAGATGCAGTCGCGCGCGGCCGACGGTCGTCGCCCAGAGACGCTCGACGCCCCACTCGCGGGCCACCTCTGCGACCTCCTCGCGGGAGGCTTCCGCCGCCAGCGCGGCGACGTCGACCATGTCGCGCAGGATCCTGAGCGGCTCGTGCGCCCACGAGTGAACAGCGAGCAGCACCGCGTGCCGCGCAGGCGAAGGGCGCCAGCAGCCGTCCGCGCCGGTCAACTGTCGGGCTGCGCGTCCTCGAACAACGACGCGACGTCGGGGGCGTCGAGGGGCTCGACCCACTTCGGGCGCGAGTGAAGCTCGACGACCAGCGGCAGCCCGGGCCACTTCAGGGGCCGCAGATGGTGAATGTCCCGGTACAGAGCTCGGGATCGCCGACCTCCTCGAAGCCGCGGCCAGCGAGAAGCGCTCGCTGCGCCTCCCCGGCGTCCGGGCGATCAGGTCGACGTCGCGGAACATGCGCAGCGCGGGATCCGGGTAGCGAGCGGCGACCTCCGGCCCCTTGAAGAGAAGCAGCGGCACGTCGGTGGCCGCGCGCACCCGGTCGAGCAGCGGCCGGCGACGGAGAGCGCGAGCGCCGCCGAGCGGCGCTCGTGCATCGACCAGCGCGCGCGGGAACCGGCCTCCCGGTGCGACCGAGCAGCCGGGCGCCGAAGAGCTCGAGCCGGTGGTTGTAGAGGTCGGACTGCCGCGGAGCACGTGTCGACGAGTCGGTCGACCGGCGTCCAGAGCGCAGCGCGCTCTCGTCGCCGAGATGGCGAATCGGCGGCGACCGGTGGTTCGCGCAGGGTCGGCACCTCAGTAGAGCCCGATCGTCCCGAGGCGGCGCTCGCGGCGCAGCGCGACCGCGAAGATCCAGAAGCCGAGCAGGAGCGAGATAGCCGAGAACGGGGCGAGCTTCGCGATGGCGATCAACGCCTCGGTGAGCCCGGCGCCGCCGAGCAGGCTCTGGCGGATCGACTCGATCGCGATCGCGAGCGGGTTGATCCTCGCGATCACCTCCAGCCAGTGCGGCAGCAGGTTCAGCGGGAAGAGCGTCCCGGACAGCAGCGTCAGCACCGCCGTCCCGAAGCCGAGGATTACCCTGCCGCGGCGGAACGTCAGCACGAGACCGGCCGTCGCGACGCCGATGCCCCAGACGAACGGCAGGAGGGCGAGCAGCACGATGAGCGCGGGCACGATGCCGCTCGCGTGGAAGTCGAGCCCGAAGAGCAGCCCCGTGACGACCAGGAACACCGCCGTCCTGACCGGGATGAAGAGCAGGTCGTAGAGGACCGACCCGAGCTGCATCGTCTTCGTCGAAGTCGGAGTGACGAGCAGCGACTCGAGCGTCCCGAGCATCTGCTCGTTCCGGATGCCCGCCGGCCACGCGCACGAGCGCCAGCGACGTGAACCCGGCGAGCGCGACGCCCACGATCGCGAACTGCGTGTAGCTCACCGGCTGGCCTCCGTACGTGGGCAGCTCGTTGGAGTGGACCATCAGCCCGACGAAGCTGATCGTCAGAGCCTGGATCAGGAGGCCGAACCAGTCGGTGACGAATCCGAGCCGGTAGCTGAGCGCGTTGAGGAGGTCGCGCCGGAAGAAGGCAGGGAGCTTCGCCAGCTCGTCCGCGAGCACCGACCACCGTGACGGAGTCTCGTACTGCTGAGCGATCACGACTGGCCCGTCAGTTGGATGAAGGCCTCCTCGAGCTCGGGGCGCTCGTCGCGGCACGACAGCACCTGGACGCCCGCGCTCGAGAGCATGCGCCAGCGCCTCGCCGAGCACGGCGCCGTCGGCGAGCTCGAGCACGTACTCGTTCTCGTAGTCCTCGTTGCCGCTCGAAGTGATGGTCCCGACGCCTCCAAGGCTCCGCTGAAGCGCGGCCTGCATCGGGAAGCCCGCTCGGCCGTCGCTCCCCAGGCGCACGAGGTGCCGGCGGACCGGAACCTCGTCGGCGAGCGCGGAGACGCTTCCGGTGAACGCGACCTCGCCCTCGCGCAGAAGCGTCACCCGATCCGCGAAGCCGCGGATCTCCTCGATGCGCTGCGTCGCCCACAGCGCGGCGGTCCCCGCGCGCGCGAGATCCTGAACCAGCTCGCGCACGACGCGCGCCGCCGGCGGATCGAGGTCGTGCGTCGCCTCGTCGACCAGCAGCACGGGCGGATCGGTCAGCGAGGCTCGCGCGACCGAGAGCCGCTTCTGCATCCCGTGGGAGTAGTGGCCGACGCGCTCGTCGGCGGCGTCCTCGAGGCCGACGGAGCCGAGGACCTCCAGACGCCCGCTCACGGGCCGCCTTCTTGCGCATCCCGTGGAGGCGCGCAAAGAAGAGCAGGTTCTCGACGCCCGAGAGCCGCAGGTAGAACGAGCGGTCGCCGGACGGGACGAAGCCGACGCGGCTGCGGAGGGTCCGCGCCGAGCGGGTCGCGTCCTCGGCGAGCACCGTCACCGTTCCTTCATGCGGCGTCGTCAGTCCCGCGAGGATCCGCATCAGCGTCGTCTTGCCGGCCCCGTTGCGCCCGAGCACGGCGTGGATCTCGCCGGCCGCGACCGAGAGCGAGACGTCTCGAAGCGCGTGGCGCTCGCCGAAGCGCCGCGACAGGTTTCCGCGCGCTGATGCAGGGCGGCTTCAGAGGCGCGGGAGCAGCGACCTGCTCCTCGCCCGCAGCCAGAGTGGTTGCAGCGCTCTGCACAACAGCCCTTCCTCGATGATCGGGCTCACTCCGAGGGCACCGCAACTAGCCGTCTGGCTAGTTTGGCTCGAAATCACGGCTTGAATTCGGGGAATGCGACGCTCCGGGAGGCGTTCGAAAACAGCGATGGCGACGCGATGGTCGACCGAGATCGAGCTCGTCGGAGCCGGCGGCGAGCCCGTCGACCTCTGGCGAACGCTCTCCTCGCACGGCGTCGCCGATCTGCTTCCGAATCTGATCGACGACGAGGCGCGCACGCTCGAGACGACGCTGCCGCTTCGACGCGGCGGCGCGCGGACGATCCGGATCCGCGCGGGCCGGCCCCGCCATGCGCTCGTCGAAGGCGACGTCGCGGCGCGCGACGGAGCCGCCCTCGCGAAGACGGCGCGCCACATGCTTCGCCTCGACGCCGACCTCTCGGGCTTCTACGACGCCGCGCGCGAGGATCCCGACCTGGCCTGGGCCTGCGACGGCGCCGGCCGGATGCTGCGCAGCCCGACCGTCTTCGAGGACGTGATCAAGACGATCTGCACGACGAACTGCGCCTGGTCGGCCACGGTGCGGATGGCGACCGCTCTCGTGTCCGAGCTCGGCGCTGAAGCGCCCGACGGCCGGCGAGCCTTCCCGGCTCCGGCTGCGATGGCCGAGGCCGGCGACGGCTTCTACAAGGACGTCGTCCGCGCCGGCTACCGCGGGCCGTACCTGCGCGTGATCGCAGCGGACGTCGCCGGAGGGCACCTCGACCTCGAGGCGCTCAACGACCCGGAGCTAGCCGACGACGAGGTCGCCGAGCGCCTGCTCGCGCTCCCCGGCTGCGGCCCGTACGCGACCGCGCACATGATGATGCTGCTCGGCCGGAACTCGCGGCTGATCCTCGACTCGTGGACGCGGCCGAAGTACGCGCGCCTGAACGGCCGCAAGGCATCCGACAAGACGATCGAGCGCCGCTTCCGCCGCTACGGCGACCACGCGGGCCTTGCCTTCTGGCTCTACCTCACCCGCGACTGGGTCGAGGAACCCGCGGCGTCGAGCACATAGCTCGAGGTCGATCCAGAAAGTTCTTGGCGGGCTCCCGCCGATTCGACGGGAGCCCTCCCCCTTCCCCCCACTACGCCGCAGGTGCCGCCGTGGCTGCTGCTCCTACCAGGCCGTGCCTGTGAGCCCAGCGACTCGCCTCGGTTCGATTCGAGACATCCAGCTTTCGATAGATGTTCGAGAGGTGGAACTTCACCGTCTGCTCGGTGACCCAGAGCATCCGTGCGAGCTCGCGATTCGAATGGCCCTCAGCGACGAGCGCGAGAATCTCCCGCTCGCGCCGCGTGAGCGCGACGTCGTCGTCGTCCTCACCAGCCGCGACGGGCGCGACGGAGCTAGGCGCAGCTCCGTTCGAGGCCGTCTTGGCCAGGAAGATCGTGTGGTCGAACGTCTGGCGAATCGTCGCCGCGACGTCCTCCGGATGCGCCGTTTTCACGGCATAGGCCAAGGCGCCGGCATCGAATGCTGCGTCGATGTCGGCCCGATCGCGCGAGGCGCCGAGCACGATCACGCGGAGCGTGCTCAAACGCTGGCGGCTGGCCCTGATGAGCGCATGTCCGCTCATCTCTCCGCCTGACGTCTCCGTCTCGCAGATCAAGATGTCGGGCTGCTTTTGCTCGACCAGTTCGAGCGCTAGCTCGGGCCTGGTCGTCCGCCCAACTACGGTCACGTCGATCGACTCCAAAATGGACTCGACAGCGTCGAGCCACAGTGGATGCGGATCGAGCAGAACCGCCGTCCGTTGCGATATTACTGGCCAAGTGACCTACACCCCCCTTTCTCCCCCCGACCGCTAGTGAGACCAGTTCTAACCCACATTCACCTGTCTGTAAAGGGGGTGCTGTGGAAAGAACTGGTAAGAAAGCGGTGACAACCGCTGCGTTTCTGTGGATAAGACCCCCCGCTCGTGGGGATAGAGATGAGGAGTTGTGGATCGCGACAAGAGTGCCTCTCTATCTCGACTCCTCCATATCTTGCCCTCGACAAAGCACCGTTCGAACGGGTCGTAGATTCCCCGCTCGCAGGGGTTTAGCGTGGTCATACACGGCGGAGCAGGCCGCATGTGACCGCCGTGGGACGGAAACGTGCTGCGGCGCATTTCCGGCCGGGTAGGCGGGCGTCTCCCGGAGGCCAAGCGGGAGGACCCGCCTACTCCCTACCTTGCAATTCGGGGAGTGGCGCCTCCCGGTTTCCCACACATGATGAGAGGCGGCGGCCCGCCTCCGATTGGTCGTGAGGCGGGCCCGCCCGAACCTACTCGGACCGGTCGCGCACGAGAAGGAACAGGCCCGCCGCGACGAGCGACCAGCCCATCAGGTCGAAGGCGTGCATCGCCGCCTCACCCGCGTCACGCGTATCCCCGACGGGGAGCGCGTCGACCGCGGCTAGACCTGCGCCTCCGAACCGCGCTCCGAGCGCGACCACCAGCAGCACGAGGCCTGCGACCAACAGCGTGGGGCGCCGCCGGCTCGAGCGAATCTCCAGCACGAGCAGGATCGCGACCGCACCGAGAAGGATCGAGTAGCCGACGAGCCCACAGGTACGCCAGGTAAGGCTCTCGAGCGCGCGGAGATCGAGGTCGGCAGCGAGGCGTTCGTGAAGGCCGAAGGCCTCGTCCACGGCGATGACCACGAGGCCCATGGCGAGCGCAATACGGGCGTTTCGGCGACCGTGCATCGCCAGGACGGTCACGCAGGCGGCGGCAGCGAGCACCGCGAGAGCGCATGCCCAGCTGAACGGCGAGCTCTCGGCCGCGGGATCCAGCCACCAGGAGCGGGCCCCGAGCCCCGCGACGAGATCGAGCAGGCCCACGACCAGAACTGCCGGCCAGACCAACGCGACCCAGGGCCGCGCGCTCGACGGGTGTGCCTGCGCAGCGCTCATCCGGCCGGACTCAACCATCGAAGAGTTGTCAGCGCGTGCGCGAGAACGGACACTGGGTGGGCCAGGTACCAACGCAAGGAGAGAGAACGTTGCGGATCACGCTCGACGACCCCGCGCACGTCGCGGACCTCACGGACTTCCTTCGCCGCTGCGAGTGCCGCGTCGAGCAGGTCGGCCCGAGGGCGCTGGACGTCGAGATCCCGGTTCGGGCCAGCACGGCGACGGATGCCGAGCAGCCCGACGCGGCGTGGGCCCGGATGGAGATCGGTGCGTTCCTGCGGGTCTGGCAAATTCTCCACCCCGAGGCGCAGGCTCACCTCTACGCCTAGGCGCTTGCTGCTCGTTCGCGGCGGGCGACGTGCACCCTCCACGAGAAGACGAGCACGAGGAGAAGCGTCGCGGTGACCATCCCGGTCGCGATCCCGACTGAGGCGCGGTGAAGCTGAGAGCCGCCGGCGAAGTGGTACGCGCACACGAACACCACCGCACCGGTTGCCCAGGCCCACGCTGCGATGGCGCCCCGGTCGACGGCGAGCAGCGCCTGGGAGATCGTCGCCGCCGCGAGGTAGCAGCCCGCGGCGAGGCCGAGCAGGGCGAGATCCTTTGCCGATGCGTGGTACCTGTCGCCGAAGACGATCGGCATCACTGTCGGCCCGAGCAGGGCTGCTATGCCGACGATCGCAACGGTGGCTCCGAGGAAGACGACGCAAATCCTCGTCACGGTCGCGACGAAGCGGTGGTGGTCATCCTCGGCGTTGAGACGGGTGAGGTTCGGCAGGAACGAGCCCGCCACACCCGTGAACAGGAAGACGGGCACGCGGACGAGCATCGTCGCTGCAAACACGTTCGCGGCCGCCCTTGGAGTGCCGCCTCCGGCGACAATGACAAGCGGGGCGCCGTTCACGAGCAGCTGGTCCGCCGCCGCGATGACGACGGCCGGCGCGGCGAATCCAAGCGCAGCGCGCATGTGGAATTGCTCGTCGGAAAGGCCCACGCTCAGGTGTCGGATCTCCTCTCGGAAACGCCACAGCGGCGGAATCGCGCCGCCGATGCCCGCAGCCGCCAGAGCGACTGCCGCGATGTCGGGAGACGCAACGGCGAGAAGCGGCAGAGCCACGAGGAAACGGATCGTCCCGTCGGTCACGTGGATCGCGCTCAGACCGCGGAAGCGGCGTAGCCCGCCGAGGATGCCGCGGCCGATGTACTGGATGCCGTAGCCGGCGATCCCGACGACGAGCATTGCGGTCATGAACTGGTTCCCGTTGAAGAACCGGTCGGTCAGCTCCCCCCAGAACGCCACCGCACCGACCGCGACGAGCCCGAGCGCGCAGCCGTAGACGAGGGCCACCGACCGGAGCACCGAGCGCGCTTCCTGTCCACGCGCAAGCCGGTCGGCTACGGCCCTGGCCGTCGTCTGCTCGAGCGGGCGGAACAGGACGACGACCGTGAGGAACAGCGCCGCCCAGAGCACGGCGATCTGGCCGTACTCGTTCTGGGTCAGCGTCCGCGCCGCGAGGATGTGGAACGCATACGCGAGAACGCCCGCGGCAAGCATCGCCCCGGACAACAGCCACGCGCCGGTCAGCTCGAAGCGCCGCGGGGGTGGCGGAGCCTTCACGGCGTCGACCGCAGCAGCATGGGCACTCATGCCGTCCTCGGGCTCGCCGCTCGCCAGACCATCACCAAGGATGATGCGCAGCGGCGAGAGATGCGTGAATCCCCGGACGGCGAGAGTTTCCTGCCGTCCCTAGCCGTTCGGCCAGCGGCCCACGCGCGTGGAGGGTTTTTCGTTTCTGGTCTGGCTACACCGGTGGAGGCTCCATACATTCAACCGGAGACGGTTTCCGGTCGTCCCTTGCGATCGGAGAAACGACGAATTCGGCGAGGGGGAGCATGGCGTCATCGGCGGCGGCGGCAGAGGCGGTACTGAAGGGCTCAGAAGCAAGCAGCGGCACCGCCTCGCCGCTGCCGGACCAGTCGACGCTGGTCTTCGTGATCCCGGTCTACAACGAGGAGGAGAACGTCCCGCGCCTCCTGGCCGACTTCGAAACCCGAACCGGGTTGTTCGAGGCCGGCGGCCGGGTCATCCTCGTCGACGACGGCTCGACGGACGGAACCGTGGGCCTGATCGAGGCCTATGAAGGCGACGTTCCACTCGAGCTCGTCCGCCTCGGGCGGAACCAGGGCCCGGGCGTTGCGTTCCGCGAAGGCTTCGCAGCGGCTCTTGCCGGGTGCGCCGACGACGCGCTGGTCGTGACCCTCGAAGGCGACACGACCAGCGACCTCGACGCCCTGCCGCTGATGCTCGAGCGGATCGCGGCCGGCGCGGACCTCGTCCTCGCCGACTGGCGGATGATGAACGTCGGCGCCGTGCGCCGAGCGCTGAGCCACGCGGCCGGCTTCGTCGTGCGCCGGTCGCTGAGCCTCAAGGCGAAGACGGTGTCGTCGTTCTTCCGCGTGTATCGAGTCCCCGCGCTCAGGCTCGGGTTCGACCGGTACGGAGACGACTTCATCAGCGAGCCCGGCTTTGCGTGCAAGGCAGAGATCCTGTTCAAGCTCTCCGCTCTGGGGATCCGCGTCGAGGAGGTGCCGGTTCCTCTCGACTGGAACCGCCGCCTCGGCAAGAGCAAGATGCCCGTCGTCCGAACAACGCTGGCCTACTGGCGGATGCTCCTGCGTCTGCGCCTGGCCCGCTCGCCAGCCGCGTCGTGAGCGAGCGCCCCAGCGTCGCGATCGTCGGCGGAGGCATCCTCGGGATGACCGCCGCGTACCGGCTCGCCCAGAAAGGCGTTCACGTCGCGCTGTACGAGCGCTCGAACGACCTCGGCGGACTCGTCGGCTCGTTCGACTTCGACGGCTACCCGGTCGATCGCTTCTACCACGTCGTCCTGCCCACCGACGACCGCGTGCGCGGCCTTGCCGAGGAGCTAGGCCTGGGCGACCGCTGGCGCTTCCAGCCGACGAAGGTCGGCTTCTACGGCGCGGGCCAGCTGTTCTCGATGACCTCGCCGAAGGAGTTCTTGACGTTCCCGATCCTGCGGCCGCGCGACCGCGTGCGCCTGGCAGCGTTCGTGCTTCGCTGCCAGCTCACGAAGGACTACAGCGAGCTCGACCAGAAGCCGCTGCTCGACTGGCTGCGGAGCCGCTCGGGGAAGCACGTGGTCGAGCGGATGTGGGCGCCGCTCCTCGACTCCAAGTTCGATGGTCAGTACGACGACCTGCCCGCGACCTACATCTGGGCGCGCACGCGCCGGATGTCGAAGACGCGCGACAAGTCGGGCGCCGAGGTGATGGGCTGGCTCGAGGGCGGCTACCAGACGCTCATCGACGCGCTCGAGGCGAAGATCCGCGAGCTCGGCGGCGAGATCCACCCCGGCACGGCCGTCGAGGAGATCACCGGATACAAGGGTGCAGCCGCCGGCCTGAAGGTCGAGGGACACTTCCGCCCGTTCGACTTCGTCCTCTGCACGCTCGCTCCCCCGATGGCGCGGAGCCTGCTCGCAGAGGAGCTCCTGCCGCTCGCGCCGGCCGACCACTGTCGCTACCTCGGCGTCGTCTGCCTGCTGCTGCGGACGCGGCGGAGCATCAGCCCGTACTACCACCTGAACATCACCGATCGCCGCGTGCCGCTGACGACGATCGTCGAGACGACGCACGTGGTCGACCCGGAGCACGTCGGCGGCCACCTGCTCTACGTCTCGAAGTACGTCGATCCCTCGTCGCCGCTCCACCAGCGGCCGGCCGAGGAGATCGAGAGCGAGTTCATCGGATATGCGAAGACGATCTTCGAAGACCTGAGCGACGACGACATCCTGTCGTCGGTTGTCCAGCGTGCGCGGGTGACCGAGCCGGTGCACACCGTGGGCGGGGCTAGCAACCTGCCCGAGGTGTTCTCCGTGCCGAACCTGGCGCTGGCCTCGACGGCTCACGTCTATCCGGAGATCGTGAGTGGCCAGGGAGTCACGGGCGTGGCGCAGCGGATCCTTCCGGGGATCCTCGAGCGTCTGCCCCAACGGGAAAGGGCGGCGGCATGAAGATCGGGGTCACCGGCGCGGCCGGGTTCGTCGGCTCGCACGTCTGCGAGCAGCTGCTGGAGAAGGACTACGAGGTCGTGGGAGTCGACGATCTCTCGTACGGCGCGGTGACGAACATCGCGCCGTTCCTCGACCGCCCGGGCTTTCAGCTCGAGGTGTTCGACTGCGCGCATCAGCGCGAGCTGCGACGCGCCTTCGCGGGCTGCGACGCGATCATCCACACGGCGGCCAAGAAGATTCCGCGCTTCGGCGGCACGTACTCGACGCTGCACGTCAACACAAAGGGCATGGAGGCGGCCTGCGCGGTCGCGCTGTCGCTCGACGCCGACCTGGTCTTCACGTCCACCTCAGACGTGTACGGAAACGGCACGCCGCCCTACCGCGAAGACGGCGAGCTGGTGATCGGCCCGCCGACTACGAAGCGCTGGGCTTACGCGGTCTCGAAGATGTACGACGAGCACTACGGCCTCGCGCTCGCCGACGAGCGCGACCTGCGCGTCACGATCCTCCGGCTCTTCAACGCGTACGGGTCTCGCAACCACCTCAGCTGGTGGGGCGGCCCGGTCGTCACGTTCGTCGAGGCGCTCCTCGACGGCGAGCCGATGGAGATCCACGGCGATGGCCAGCAGACGCGGACTTTCACGCACGTGCACGACATCGCTGCAGGCATCGTCGGCGCGCTCGAGCGGCCCCAGTCGCGCGGCGAGGTGATCAACCTCGGCGGCACCGAGACCGTCACGATCCTCGAGCTCGCGTCACGCGTCCAGGTCGAGCTGGGGCTGCCGGCGGAGCCGCTGCGCGCCAACTTCGTCCCGTACGAGTCGCTGCCCGGCAAGTACCAGGACGTGCGCCACCGGATTCCCGACATGGCGAAGGCCGAGCGGCTGCTCGACTTCGAGCCCCGGATGAGCCTCGCCGAAGGGCTCCGCGAGACCGTCGAGTGGCACCAGGCGATCCGCGAGGCCGGCGGAACCGCCGCCGGCGCGTAAGAGACCTGAGCGAGGAAGCGCTAGCCGACCGGCACGGCCACGGCGCGCCTGTGGACTCCCACGGCGACGCGCTTCGGCTGCGCTTCGAACAGGACGTTCTCGATCTCCTGCGCGGCGCGCTTGCCCGCGAGGCCGTCCCACAGCGGCGGGACGGTTGTCCTGCGCGGAGAGAGCAGCCGCTTCGGGATCTCCGCCAGACGCCCGGGGTCGAGCCCGAGCACGAGGTTCGTCCCGTGCGTGACGGTCACCGGCCGCTCGGTGTTGTCACGGAGCGTGAAGCACGGGATCCCGAGCACCGTCGTCTCTTCCTGGATCCCGCCCGAGTCGGTCACGACGGCCGCCGCGCCCGTCTGCAGCGACAGGAACCGTGTGTACGGAAGCGGAGCGACGAGCTTGACATGCTCTGCGACGGCCCCAGCGGCCTCCAGGCGCGCTCGCGTCCGCGGATGAACCGGGAACACCACCGGGATCTCGCGCGCGATCTCCTCGAGCCCGCGCAGCGTCTCGGTGATGAGCTTCGTGTCGTCGACCAGCGCGGGTCGGTGCAGCGTCACCAGGACGTAGCCCCGGCGCAGCAGCCCGTAATCGCTCCACGTCTCGAGCGCCTGCGCCTTCTCGACATTGGCGAGCAGCGTGTCGATCATCGTGTTGCCGATCAGCTTGACCTTGTCCGAGGGGACGCCCTCGATCGCGAGGTTCTCGTTCGCGTCCTCGGACGGCGTCAGGAGCAGCGTCGAGACGTGATCGGTGAGCCGCCGGTTGTGCTCCTCCGGCATCGTCGGATCGAAGCTGCGAAGCCCGGCCTCGAGGTGGCAGACGGCGACGTTCAGCTTCGCGGCCGCGAGCGCGGCTGCCAGCGTCGAGTTCACGTCTCCGGGAACGACCACCAGGTCAGGCTGAAGCTCCATGAACAACCGCTCGAGCTCGATCAGCGCGCGGGCAGTCTGCTCCGCGTGCGAGCCGGATCCGACCCGGAGCTGAGCATGCGGCTCTGGCAGCGGCAGCTCGTCGAAGAAGACCTCGTTGATGTCGCGGTCGTAGTGCTGCCCGGTGTGGATCAGGCGCTGCTCGACCCGGCCGTTCTGCTCGAGCGCGGCGTAGACCGGCGCGACCTTCATGTAGTTCGGCCGCGCGCCGACCACGTGCACGACAAGTTGGCGCCTCACGACCATGCCTCAATTGTGTGAGCGCGAGGGGTGCGAGCACGACCCTCGATCGGCCGGTCCGAGGCACCTGGGCGTCCCGCCAGGATTCGGCTACCCGGAAGTTCGCCGACGCGCCACGAATCCTGGTCGTACGGGGGTTGTCGGTCTCCGCGCTCGGCAACGACCCTGAAGGAAGTGCGCAAGGTTCTGATCGGGGTCGTTGCGGTCGCGCTGGCTGCGCTTGCGTGCCTGTCGGTTTGGCCCCGATTCGGCGGTGACGGTGCGTTGGACGCCGGACGCCCTCTACTACCAGGCGCGAGTGCTCGAGATCCGCGGCGCGTCACACGACGCGGCGATGCGGCGGGTATTCGAGGGGCCGATCTCGCGTGCTCCGCGACATCGAGACCGTGAGAAGACCGGGCAACCCGGCGTGGGTTCGCTTCAACGAGCCCTTTTACGAGCGGCGGGTCACCGTTCCGCTCGCTGCCGCCGAGCTCTACCCGCTCGCCGGCAACCGCTCGCTGCTCTACGTCTCGCTCGCGGGCTACGTCGCGGCGGTCCTGGCGCTCGTTCGGGCTGCTCCTGCTGCGCTTCCGGCTGACAATCGCCGCTGTGGTGGCGGCCGCGACCGTGTTTCTGCCGCCGCTTGTGAAGCACTCCTCGTACCCGCTCACGGACAGCTGGGGGCTCGCGCTCGAGATCCTCGCTTTCGCGGCAGCGCTGCTCACCCTCGACCGCGGCCGGCGATGGCTAGCGCTCTGGATCGGCGTGATCGTCCTGCTCTCGTTCACTCGCGACAGCACCTGGATTCCGGTGCTCGCCGCAGGCTGGTGCGCGCTCCGCTTCCGCACGCGCGGCGCGGTGACGCTCTTCGCGACCGGAGTCGCAGCCGCGCTACCGGCGCTCCTGATCTTCAGCACGCCGACCCGACCCCTGCTCGCCGAGCTCGTCAACCATTCGGCGGTTCCGAGCGACACGTCCTGGAGATTCATCGCGCGTCACTACCCGCACGCCGCCTTCGAAGTCGTTCGCGCGAACGTCGGCTTCCTGCGCCGCGGCGAGTGGTACACCGCCCTCTACCTCGTCGGCGGCGTGATCGCCCTGTTCGCGCTCGCCCGGCGGCGGCGGCCCGGACGACCTCGACGCCCTCCCTGTTGCGGGCCGGAGCGTTCGTCGGGCTCGGCTACGTCTTCGCAGCACCGCTCTTCAGCGCCTTCCGGCTCGAGCTCGTGTTCGTGCCGATGGCTGCATACGGGCTGGCGCTCGCCACCGAGCTCGCCGCAGCGCGCGTCGGGGCGCTGGACTGGCTCGCCGATGCACACGCCTGCACGCATGCGACGCTCCTGACCGGCCCGGCGCCGCAAACCGCATGTCCTCGTAGCGCCCTCGACCCTTGGCTAGGGCACTCTGGACATTCCACCCTTGCCCGCATGCGCCATGACGCGCCATAACACAGCTTGTGCCGGCGGGGTTCCCGCTTTCGTGGACGTGTAGACGTGCGGACAACAGCTGCTCACACCCAACGTCTTTGGCGATCGGTGCCGCGTGGCAGCGCCTGGCGCTTGCCATGTGCGTCATCGCCCTCGCGCTTGTGCAGCTCGGAGGCTCCCGCGCCGCGACCTCGCGCCGGATCAGACCGGGCAGTGGAGCGCACCGGTCACGTGGCCGCTGGTCGCCGTGCACATGTCCCTTGAGCCGACGGGCCAGATCCTCGCCTGGGACGGCTGGGACAAGGCACCGGCCTCGATGCGGCTCTGGGACCCGGGTCTCGGGACATTCGTCGGCGTTCCCTACACGCCGAAACCTGTTCTGCGGGGGCCACGTTCAGCTCTCGGACGGGCGAACGTTCGTCGCGGGCGGCAACATCCAGGCCGACCTCGGCATCGCCGATGCGACGATCTTCGATCCGAAGACCGATACGTACTTCCGGGCCCCGGACATGACGGTCGCGCGCTGGTATCCGACTGCAACGGAACTCGGAGATGGGCGCGTGCTGGTCTTCTCGGGAGACAACATCGTCACGAACCGGCCCAGCCAGCCGCATCCTCTCAAGGACGCCTCGGTCAACTCGCTCCCCGAGATCTACAACCCGAAGACCAACAGCTGGACCGACCTGACCAGCGCGACGCTGACCTCGCCGCTCTACCCCTTCATGTTCTTGCTCTCGAACGGCAAGGTGTTCGACGCGGGCCCGGACACGACCACGAGAACGCTCGACACCGCCACCCAGACCTGGACGACGGTAGGCACGAGCCCATTCGACGGGATGAGCGCGGTCATGTACCGCCCCGACAAGATCATGAAGGCCGGCACATGGGCCGACCCCGATTTCAACGGCGGGACGAACCCGCTCTACACGGCCGACGGGCGCACTGCGGTGATCGATATGAGCGCGCCGAGCCCGGCCTGGCGCTCGACGGCTCCGATGGCCTTCGGTCGTGCCTACGAGAACCTCACCCTGCTCCCGGACGGCACCGTCCTCGCCAGTGGCGGCATGTCGACCTCGGATGGCACCGACCAGTCGAAGGGTGTTCTGCCGGCCGAGATTTGGAACCCAGACACCGAGACGTGGACGACCGTGGCCTCGCTGGCGAACCCGCGCGAGTACCACTCGACGGCCCTTCTGCTTCCGGACGGGCGCGTGCTGATGTCCGGGGGTGGGGCGCTGGCCGGAGCGACAGATCAGAACAACGCCGAGATCTTCTCGCCTCCCTACCTTTTCAAAGGCGCCCGGCCGACGATCACGTCCTCGCCCGCCGGCGCGGCCTGGGGCTCGAGCTTCGACGTCACAACGCCGGACGCGGCCTCGATCACCAAGGTTTCGCTGATCCGCTCGCCTTCGGTGACGCACGCCTTCGACCAGAACCAGCGTTTCCAGTTCCTCAACTTCACGGCCGGCTCGGGGAAGATCACCGTCCAATCCCCGGCGACCGCGAACCTCGCTCCTCCGGGTGACTACCTGCTCTTCCTCGTCAACTCGAACGGCGTTCCGTCCACCGGTTCCTTCATACGGCTGTCTGCAACCGGCGACGTGACGCCGCCGACCGCGCCGACGAGTCTGGCCGGAACAGCTACGCCGGGCCAGGTGGTGCTGAACTGGTCGGGGTCGACTGACGCCAGCGGGATCGCCAACTACGAGGTCTACCGGTCGACAACCTCCGGGCTTCACGCCCAGGCCCGGGTAACCGGATCGGCCAGCCGACCACGACGAGCTACACGGACATCGGCAGGCCCGCGGGCACTTACTACTACAAGGTTGCCGCCGTGGATAACGCCGGCAATATCAGCGCTGCCTCGAACGAGATCACCGCGGTCGTTCCGAGCGGTCCTCTGCCCGGCCTGGTTGCCGCCTACGGCTTCGACGAGGGCTCGGGCACACCGACGGCCGACCGCTCCGGGCAACGCCAACACGGGCACCGTCTCGAACACGACCTGGGCCGGAGCGAGCGCCGGCAAGTTCGGCAATGCCCTCTCCTTCAACGGGACGAACGCCTGGGTGACGGTCAACAGCTCGAGCTCGCTCACCCTGACCACCGGGATGACCGCCGAGGCCTGGGTCAACCCGAGCGCGCTCGGGAACGCCTACCGGGCGGTCATCTTCCGCGAGCAGCCGGGCAACGAGGTCTACTCGCTCTACGCCGACCAGTCGGGAAGCCAGTTCCCGACCGGCGAGGTCTACGTCAACGGCTACAAGGACGCCAACGGCACCGCGGTCCTGCCGCTCAACAGCCTGGACGCACCTGGCCGAGACCTACGACGGCTCCTCGGTGCGCCTCTATGTCAACGGGACGCTCGTCTCGACCACCGCGGCCGCCGGCTCGCTGGCCAGCTCGAGCTCGCCCCTGCGCATCGGCGGCAACTCGGTCTGGGGCGAGTACTTCTCCGGCCTGATCGACGAGGTGCGGCTCTACAACCGCGCCCTCTCGGCAGCCGAGATCGCCCAGGACATGACAACCCCGATCTCCCCGACCGACACCCAGGCCCCGACCGCGCCCTCCAACCTGGTCGCAACAGGCGCTCTTGAGCTCGGCCTAGCCTCTCCTGGAGCGCCTCGAGCGACAACGTCGGGGTGACGAGCTACGACCTCTACCGCTCGACCACTCTGGCTTCACGCCCTCTGTCGCCAACCGGATCGCCCAGCCGACCGGGACGAGCTACACGACTCCTCGCTTGCGGCCGGCACCTACTACTACAAGGTGCAGGCCGAGGATGGCGCCGGCAACCTCTCTGCGAGCCTCGAACGAGGCCTCGGCCGTGGTCGGCGATACCAGCCCGCCGACGGCCCCGGGCACGCTTACTGCAACAGGCGCGGTCGGCAAGGCAACGCTTAGCCTGGGGGGCAGCGAGCGACAACGTCGGGGTAGTCAAGTACGACCTCTACCGGGCACGATCTCGGGCTTTACCCCCTCTGTCGCCAACCGGATCGCCCAGCCCGCGGGACGAGCTACCTCGATACGACAGCGCCCGGGTACCTACTACTACCGGGTCGCCGCCGAGGACGGCGGCCGGCAACATCGGCCCTGCCTCTAACGAGGCAACCGCAACCGTCCTGGCCGATACCACCCCGCCGACTGCGCCCTCCAACCTGGCTGCCTCTGTTGCCGGCGGGACGGTCAACCTCAGCTGGACTGGCTCGAGCGACGACGTCGCCGTTAGCCAGTACGACCTCTACCGGGGCACAAGCGCGGGCTTTACCCCCACGCTGGCAAACCGGATCGCCCAGCCTGTCGGGACGAGCTACAGCGACTCGGGGCTTGCGATCGGCACCTACTACTACAAGGTGCAGGCTGAGGACGCGGCCGGCAACCTCTCTGCGCGCCTCGAACGAGGTCGCCGGCAACTGTTGCCGACTCGAGCCCTCCGACTGCGCCCTCCGGGGTGGCAACGGCGGTTGTCGGCACCAACGTCAACGTCTCCTGGACGGCCTCGACCGACAACGTGGGGTGCCGCGCTACAACCTCTACCGGGGCACGAGCGCGGGCTTTACCCCCTCTGTTGCCAACCGGATCGCCCAGCCGGTGACGACGCTCTACTCCGACCTCGGGCTTGCGGCCGGGACGCTACTACTACAAGCTGACCGCCGAGGACGGCGCCGGCAATGTCTCGGGCCTCTCGAACGAGGCCTCGGCACTGATCCCCGATACGACCCCGCCCTCGACCCCGACCCTGAGCGCAACTGGCGGAGCGGGACAGGCCTCGCTCTGCTGGACTGCGGCGACCGACAACGTCGGGGTCACGCCGCTACGACCTCTACCGCTCGACCACGCTCGGCTTTACCCCCTCTGTCGCAAACAGGATCGCCCAGCCGACAGGGCTCTCCTACACCGACGCGGGCCTGGCCGCCGGTACCTACTACTACAAGCTGCAGGCCGAGGACGCAGCCGGCAACCTCTCCGCGGCCTCCAACGAGGCCAGCGCAGCTTGTGACAAGCGCTGCCCCGAGCGGCCTGGTTGCCGCCTACGGCTTCGACGAGGGCTCGGGCACAACGACGGCCGACCGCTCCGGCAACGCCAACACGGGCACCGTCTCGAACACGACCTGGGCCGGAGCGAGCGCCGGCAAGTTCGGCAATGCCCTCTCCTTCAACGGGACGAATGCCTGGGTGACGGTCAACAGCTCGAGCTCGCTCACCTGACGACCGGGATGACCGCCGAGGCCTGGGTCAACCCGAGCGCGCTCGGGAACGCCTACCGCGCGGTCATCTTCCGCGAGCAGCCGGGCAACGAGGTCTACTCGCTCTACGCCGACCAGTCGGGCAGCCAGTTCCCGACCGGCGAGGTCTACGTCAACGGCTACAAGGACGCCAACGGCACCGCCGTCCTGCCGCTCAACAGCTGGACGCACTGGCCGAGACCTACGACGGCTCCTCGGTGCGCCTCTACGTCAACGGGACGCTCGTCTCGACCACCGCGGCCGCCGGCTCGCTGGCCAGCTCGACCTCGCCGCTTCGCATCGGCGGCAACTCGGTCTGGGGCGAGTACTTCTCCGGCCTGATCGACGAGGTGCGGGTCTACAACCGGGCGCTCTCGGCAGCAGAGATCGCCCAGGACATGACAACCCCGATCTCACCGACCGACACCCAGGCCCCAAGCGCACCGGCCAACCTGAGCGCAAGCGGGGCTCTTTCCTCGGCCTCGCTGAGCTGGACCGCCTCGAGCGACAACGTCGGCGTGACGAGATACGACCTCTACCGCTCGACCACGTCTGGCTTTACCCCCTCGGTTGCCAACCGGATCGCCCAGCCTGCCGGGACGAGCTACACGCGACTCCTCGCTTGCGGCGGGCACCTACTACTACAAGGTGCAGGCCGAAGATGGCGCCGGCAACCTCTCTGCGGCCTCGAACGAGGCCTCGGCCGATCGTCGGGGATACCAGCCCGCCCACTGCCCCGGGCACGCTCACTGCAACAGGCGCAGTCGGCAAGGCGACGCTTAGCTGGGGGGCGGCAACCGACAACGTCGGGGTAGTCAAGTACGACCTCTACCGGGGCACGGTCTCGGGCTTTACGCCCACTGTCGCCAACCGGATCGCCCAGCCCGCAGGGACGAGCTACGTCGATACGACGACAGCGGGCACCTACTACTACAAGGTGGCAGCAGAGGACGGCGCGGGCAACATCGGCCCTGCCTCAAACGAGGCCTCGGCGACGGTGCTTGGCCGATACCACCCCGCCGACTGCGCCCTCCAACCTCACTGCCTCTGTTGCAGGCGGGACGGTCAACCTCGCCTGGGCTGGCTCGAGCGACGACGTCGCCGTTAGCCGCTACGACCTCTACCGGGGCACAAGCGCAGGCTTTACCCCCTCGCTGGCAAACAGGATCGCCCAGCCGGTCGGGACGAGCTATGCCGATAGCGGGCTTGCGCTCGGCACCTACTACTACAAGGTGCAGGCAGAGGACGGGGCCGGCAACCTCTCTGCGAGCTCGAACGAGGCGCCGGCAAGCGTTGCCGACTCGAGCCCTCCGACTGCGCCCTCCGGGGTCGCAACGGCGGTTGTCGGGACAAACGTCAACGTCTCCTGGAGCTCCTCCTCCGACAACGTGGGCGTTACGCGCTACAACCTCTACCGGGGCACGAGCCCGGGCTTTACCCCCTCTGTTAGCCAACCGGATCGCCCAGCCCGTGACGACGCTCTACTCCGACCTCGGGCTTGCGGCCGGGACCTACTACTACAAGCTGACCGCCGAGGACGGCGCCGGCAACGTCTCAGGCCTCTCGAACGAGGCCTCGGCACTGATCCCCGATACGACCCCGCCCTCGACCCCGACCCTGAGCGCAACCGGCGGAGCGGGACAGGCCTCGCTCAGCTGGACTGCGGCGACCGACAACGTCGGGGTCACGCCGCTACGACCTCTACCGCTCGACCACGTCGGGCTTTACCCCCTCTGTTGCAAACAGGATCGCCCAGCCGACAGGGCTCTCCTACACCGACGCGGGCCTGGCCGCCGGTACCTACTACTACAAGCTGCAGGCAGAGGACGCGGCCGGCAACCTGAGCCGCGGCCTCCAACCAGGCCAGGCGCTGTGACAAGCGCCGCCCCGAGCGGCCTGGTTGCCGCCTACGGCTTCGACGAGGGCTCGGGCACAACGGCGGCCGACCGCTCCGGGCAACGCCAACACGGGCACGCTCTCGAATGCGACCTGGCGACCTCCGGCAAGTTCGGCAACGCGCTCTCCTTCAACGGCACCAACGCCCGGGTGAACGTCAACGACTCGAGCTCGCTCGACCTGACCACCGGGATGACGCTCGAGGCCTGGGTCAGGCCAACCTCGCGAGCAGGTCTGCCAGACGGTCGTCCTCAAGGAGCGGACCGGGCGACCTCGTCTACGGGCTCTACTCGAACACCGACGCCAGTAGGCCCGACACGCGAGGCACATCAACGGAGGAGCCGCGCGGGTCGCTGATCGGCCCGGGCGCCGCTGCCAGCCGGGGCGTGGTCATACCTCACCGCGACCTACGACGGCACGACGCTGCGCCTCTACGTCAACGGCACGCAGGTCGCGCAGACCGCCGTCACGGGAGCACTCTCCGACTCCACCGGGGCGCTGCGGATCGGCGGCAACGCGTCTGGGGCGAGTGGTTCAACGGCCTGATCGACGAGGTCCGGGTCTACAACCGCGCGCTCAGCGCGGGCGAGATCCAGAACGACATGTTCACCAGCATCACGCCGGACACGACGCCGCCGACGGTCGTCCGAAGACCCCGCGGATGGTTCGGCGGGCATCAACGTCGGCACGTCCGTCACCGCGACGTTCAGCGAGCCGATGCGACGCGAGCACGGTCACGAGCTCGAGCTTCGTGCTGAAGGACTCGTCCAACAATGTCGTCCCGGCCACGCGTCACGCTACGACCCGACGACGAACATCGCGACGCTTACACCCGCAGGCGGCTCTCCAGTACGGGGTGACCTACACGGCGACAGTCAAGGGCGGGAGCGGCGGAGTGACGGACTACGTCGGGCAACGCGATGACGTCCGACACGAGCTGGTCCTTCGCGACCGAGGCGTCGCCGCCGCAGATCCTCGTGGCCTACGTCGAGCGCGAACCCGTACAGGACGTATCTCGACGGAGATCCTGCGGAACGAGGGTCTGGACGACTTCACGACGCTCGACGTCTCGCTGCTCTCGCCCACGGTGCTCACCAACTTCGACGTCGTCCTGCTCGGCGACACCGCGCTCACCGAGCCAGGTCTCGACCCTGACCAACTGGGTCAACGGCGGCGGCAAGCTCGTCGCGCTCGCCCGGACAAGCAGCTCGCCGGCCTGCTCGGGCTCACCGACGCCGGAACGACGCTGGCAACGCGTACCTCGAGGTCGACACCGCCGCCGACCGGAGCGGGCATCAACGGCCGACGATCCAGTTCCACGGCACGGCCGACCGCTACACGCTCAACGGAGCGACGGCGATCGCGACGCTCTACTCAAACGCGACCACGGCGACGACGAACCCCGCGGTCACGCTCCGCTCGGTCGGATCGAGCGGCGGACAGGCGGCCGCCTTCACGTACGACCTCGCCCGCTCGATCGTCTATACGCGCCAGGGCAATCCGGCCTGGGCCGGCCAGGAGCGCGACGGCGTCGGCGACATCGCCCCGACGACATGTTCTACGGCGCCAAGTGCGGCGACGTCCAGCCGGACTGGCTCGACACGAGCAAGATCGATCCCGCAGGCCGACGAGCAGCAGCGGCTACTCGTCAACCTGATCACCAGATGGAGCCGAGCAAGTGCCCCTGCCGCACTTCTGGTACCTGCCGCGCGGCAAGAAGGCGGCCGTCGTGATGAGCGGAGACGACCACGCCTCCGGCGGCGGACCGCCAGCAATTCGACCGCTTCAAGCAGCTCAGCCCGGCCGGCTGCGTCGTCGCGAACTGGGACTGCGTGCGCTCGACCTCCTACATCTACCCGAACAGCCCGCTCACCAACGCGCAGGCCCGGCTACATGGCCGACGGCTTCGAGGTCGCGCTCCATCCGCGGCCGGGGCTGCCAGACGGCGCGAACCGGCGCGGAGTGCTCGGCGCGTTCGACACGCAGCTCGCGCGTTCCAGACGAATACACGAGCATCCCTCGCCCGTCATCGACCCGAACGCACTGCGTCGAGTGGTCCGACTGGGCGACGGAGCCGAAGATGGAGCTCGCCCACGGCATGCGGCTCGACGCGAACTACTACCACTTCCCGACACCTGGATCGGCAACAAGCCGGGCTTCATGAACGGCGGCGGCTTCCCGATGCGCTTCGCCGACCTCGACGGCTCCCTGATCGACGTCTACCAGGCGAACACCAACATGACGGACGAGTCGGGCCAGGCGTACCCGGCGACCGTCAACGCATTGCTCGACAACGCGCTCGGTCCGCTGGGCTACTACGGCGTGTTCGGCGCGAACATCCACACCGACATCAACGCGCCGCGGGCCCGACGAGGCGATCGTCGCGTCCGCCCAGGCACGCGGCGTCCCGTCATCTCGGCGAAGCAGTTGCTCGACTGGGTGACGGGCGAACGCCTCGACGTCCGCGGCTTCAGCTGGAATGCCGGCACTTCACCTTCGTCACGACCGTCGGAGCTGGCGCGAACGGCCTCCAGACGATGCTGCCGACGCAGGGCCCACCGGCACGCTGAGCGCGCTGACACTGCAACGGCTCGCCGCGACCTACACGGTGCAGACGATCAAGGGCGATCCAGTACGCGATGTTCGACACGGTCACCGGCAACGTGCCAGGCGACATACTCGTAGAAGGGGAGGAGGGGGGAGGGAGGGAGGGGTGGGAGAGGGGGGGGGGAGGGAGGGAGGGGAGAGCGCTACGGCAGTTGACTTTCAGGGGGTGCGGCGGCAGTCAGCCGCATGAAAAATGGACCGGTGATGGGGAGGGGGGGGGGGGGGGGGGGGGGAGGTTGGGTGCGGGATGCGGCCGGCGACGCCTACGGCGATGCCTTTGCCCGGCGGCGCTCGTCTGCGGGCCCGCCGGTTTAGGTGGCGCGGCCGCGCAAATCAGGCGAGACCGCGCCGTGGGTCAGGCAATCCTGCACTTTTGCCCAGTGCGCCGGTCTTCGCGCAAGGCGGTACTCAGGCATGCGTAGCCTGACGGCTTCAAGCCGGGTCTACGCGTGCGTGGGAGGAAGAGGGGCCTTTTGCGTCCTCGCGTTGGCGTCGATGATCCTGATCGTCGCGCTCACAGGCGCGGCGCCGGCCTGTGACGGGACCGCCCGGCCTCGTTGCCGCCTACTCCTTCGATGAGGGCTCGGGTAACGACTCTGAGCGATGCCTCCAGCAACGGCCATAACGGCACCATCTCGGGCGCAAGCTGGACCGCCGGCCACGACGGCGGCGCGCTCTCCTTCGATGGCACCAGTTCGTCGGTCGACCTGGGCGCCCTCGGCACCTTCTACCGGACGGCCTTCACGATCGAGGCCTGGCTGTCAGAAGTCGAGCGCGCGCAGCAGGACGTTGGCGTCGTCGGCTCCTGGAACCCGGGAGCGGCGGCCCGATGATCTGGATCGACCACATCAAGGGCCACTACATGCTCATGCTCGGCAGCTAAGTTTCCACGCACTACCTCGATTCCGGTCTCCACCGCCCGCGTCGGGCACCTGGCAGCACGTGGCAGCGACCTACGACGGCAGCGTCGCTCGCTTCTACGTCGACGGCGTCGAGGTCGCGAGCCGCAGCTTCACCGGTGCACCGTCGGCACGTCCGATGCCTGGCGGGTCGGGGCCGACGCCGTCGCCGACGGGATTCTTCGACGGCCTGATCGACGACGTACGGATCTACGACCGCGCGCTCAGCGCGGCCGAGGTGCAGACCGACATGAACCTGCCGGTCGGCGCAGCCTGCCCGAGCCTGGACGCCGGCGGGGCCACCGTCACCAATCGGACGAAGACCACACTTTCACTGCAGTGGACGGCGTCCTCCGGCGCTTCCGGCTCACCGCGTCTACCGAGACGGGTCGCAGGTCGACACTACGTCAGCGACCTCGACACGTTCAGCGGGCTCAGCTGCGGCACCTCGTACCAGCTCGGCGTCGAAGCCTTCGACTCGGCCGGTGATTCCAGGCCGCGCTCGACGCTGACCCGCCTCGACTGCGCTGTGCGACGCACCTACCGGCCTCGTCGCGAACCTACTCCTTCGACGACGGTGCCTGGACTGTCTTGAGCGACAGCTCGGGCAACGGCACCATCCAACGGCACCTATCTCGGGCGCAAGCTGGACCGCCGGCCACGACGGCGGCGCGCCTCTCCTTCGATGGCACCAGTTCGTCGGTCGACCTGGGCGCCCTCGGCACCTTCTACCAGAGCGGCTTCACGCTCGAGGCCTGGGTCAAGAAGGCAGAGCTCTCAAGAAGGACCGTGGCCGTGCTCGGCAGCTGGAACGGCGGCGGGCCGATGCCCTCTGGGTCGACCACATCAACGGCGACAACCAGCTGGTGATGAATAGCGGCATGTCCAACTACCTCGACTCTGGGCAGACGCCTGCGATCGGGCAGTGGCAGTATCTGACGGCGACCTTCGACGGCAGCACGGCCCGCTACTACATCGACGGCACCCAGGTCGCCAGCCGCAGCGTCGGCTACCCGATCGGCAGCTCCAACGTCTGGCGGATTGGGGCCTACGCCTCGCCTCGCGACCCGGCTTCTTCGACCCCCGGCCTGATCGACGACGTACGGGTCTACGACCGCGCTCAGCGCGGCCGAGGTGCAGACCGACATGACCTTGCCGGTGGCACCTTCCGGGGGAGACACGACACCGCCGACGGCGCCGACAAACCTGACGCCGACCGCGACGACCACTCGAGCGTGTCGTTGACGTGGGGCGCAGCGATCGACAACCGCGGAGTCTACTACTACGACGTGTACCGCGGGACGAGCTCGGGCTTCACGCCCACTCTCAGCCAACCGCATCGGAACGGTGAGCGGGACGAGCTTCACCGATTCCGAACCTCGCGCCGGGCACCTACTACTACAAAGTCGCGGCCGAGGACGCCGCGGTAACCCCCCGTCGGCTCCTACCTCCAACGAGGCCAGCGGCCCCCCTCGTCGAGCTGAGCCCCGCCCCAACGCCCCCCGAGCGCGCTGACGGCCACCGGCGGGATTGGTGGTCAGCTCGAGCTGGCAGTCGCCCTCGAGCGATGACGTCGGTATCGCTCGCTATGACGTCCACCGGGGAACGAGCTCGGGCTTTACGCCGACGACCAAGGCGAACCGGATCGCACAACCGACCGGGACGAGCTACGCCGACACGGGGCTGACAGCCGGGACGTACTACTACAAGGTGCTCGCGGAGGACGTCGCCGGGAAACCGATCGGGCCCTCCTCGAACGAGGCGCAGGCGACCGTCACATCCAACGCGGCTCCCCCGCCGACGATCTCGATCTCCTCTCCATCACCCGGGGCCCGTCTCCCCGGCGTCCAGGCGGTTACCGCCTCCGCAACCGCGGGTCAGGGCGTTGCCGGCGTGCAGTTCAAGCTCGACGGAGCACAACCTCGGTGTCGAGGACACCTCGTCGCCGTTCACCGTGAGTTGGGATACCCGCGCGGAGTTGAACGGCTCCCACACGCTGACGGCCGTCGTACGGGACACGGCCGGTACGACTGCGACTGCCGCCGCCGTCGCGGTGACGGTCAGCAACGCGGGCGTCTCGACGGCTGGCCTCCAGGTCGCCTACAACCTCGACGACGGCCCCATCGGGACGGCCGCGCTCGACACCTCTGGGAACTACCGGACGGGCACGCTGGTGAACGGCACGCTCTGGACGTCGGCGGGCCTCTACGGCGGCGCGGGCGGCGCCTCAACGAGCCAGCGAGGTCGATCCGCCTGCTCTTAGCAGTTCTACAAAACCGGCTTCACCCTCGAGGCGTGGGCGTACAAGCTGACGAGCAAGACAGACGTCGGCCTAGTCGGGACCTGGGCCCGCCGTCACAGAGCGGTGGCCCGATGATCTGGGTCGACAACACGACCGGCCATTACCGGCTGACGCTCGGTCTCTCGAACCTGGGCAAGCTATCTCGACTCCGGGCATCTCACCGGCCATCGGCCGCTGGCAGCATGTCGCAGCCACCTACGACGTGGGACGACGGCGAGGATCTACGTCGATGGAGTGCTTGCCGCGAGCTCGACGTTCACCGGGACGCTCGGTGACTCCAACAGCTGGCGCATCGGCGCGTACGGGTCACCGGCGACAGGCTTCTTCGACGGGAGTGCTCGACAACGTCCGCGTCTATAGCCGGGCCCTGAGCGCCAACGAGATCCAGACGGACCTGGAATCCCGGATCCAGCCCGATCGGACGCCGCCGACGTTCGCGTCGTCGGCACCCGCCGACGGCACAACCGGGGTTAGCGTCGGGGCCACGATCACCGGCAAATTCTCGGAGCCGCTTCGAAGCTGGCGACACCGTCACCGCGCTCGACCTTCCTGCTCAAGGACTCGGCGGGTAACACGGTGCCGGCGACGGTCAGCTACGACTCCTCGAGCCTGGGTGGCGAGCCTGAAGCCGCAGTCCGCGCTCAAGTACGGCGCTACCTATCGCGCCGTGTTTCCGGCAGGCGGAGCGAAGGATCTCGCCGGGACCGGCTCGCGGCCGACGCTAACGCCTCGTTCACCACCGAGGCCTCAACGCCGCCGGTGCTCGTGGTCAGCTCGAGCGCCAACCCCTTCGGGTATACCTGGGCGAGATCCTGCGAAACGAGGGCTCGACGCGTTCACGACGCTCGACGCAACGCTGCTCTCCCGCCGGTGCTGGCCAACTTCGACGTGGTGCTACTCGGCGACGCGGGCCTGCGAGGGCCAGCGACGACCTTGACGAACTGGGTCAACGGCGGCGGCAAGCTCATCGCGATGAGCCCGGACAAGAAGCCGGCCGCTTCTGGGGATGGCAGCCCTTGGCACCACTGAGCAACGCCTACCTGAAAGTGGACACGACTCACGGGGCCGGGCGTGGGGATCACCGACCAGACGATCCAGTATCACGGCACCGCCGACCGCTACCCGCTCAGCGGTGCGACCGCCCTTGCCACGCTCTACTCGAACGCCTCGACAGCGACCATGAACCCGGCGGTGACGCTTCGCTCGGTGGGCTCTGGGGGCGGTCAGTCCGCCGCTTTCACCTACGACCTCGCGCGCTCGGTGGTCTACACGCGTCAGGGCAACCCCGCCTGGGCAGGCCAAGAACGCGACGGCGTCACCGGTATCCGCCCCGACGACATTTTCTACAGCACGACAGCTCACTGGATCGACACGAGCAAGATCGCGATTCCGCAGGCCGACGAGCAGCAGCGCCTGCTCGTCAACCTGATCACCCAGATGGAGCGCAGCAAGCTGCCGCTGCCGCACTTCTGGTACCTGCCGCGCGGGACTGAAGGCGGCCGTCGTGATGAGCGGCGACGACCACTCTCCCGCGTACACGCCGGGCGGAACGGCCTTCCACTTCGACCGGTTCGAAGCAAGAGAGCCCGCCGGGTTGTGTCGTCGCCCACTGGGAGTGCGTGCGCTCGACGTCCTACATTTTTCCGAACAGCGTGCTCACGCCCGCGCAGGCCGCCGCCTACACCTCCGACGGCTTCGAAGTCGCGTTCCACCCGCTGATCGGCGTCGTGCCCGACGACCGTTTGACGCAGTCGCAGTTATCCAGCGTACTTCGACACGCAACTCGGGCAGTTCGCGGCCAACTACTACGAGCATCCCGGCGCCGTCCACGAGCCGCACCCACTGCGTCTACTGGCCGGACTGGGCCTCGAGGCAAGATCGAGGCCACCCACGGGATCCGGATGGACGGCAACTACTACCACTATCCCGGCAGCTGGATCGGGTCGAAGCCCGGGTTCCTGAACGGCGGAGGCTTCCCGATGCGCTTCGCCGACACCGACGGCTCACTCATCGACGCCTACCAGGAGAACACCAACATCACCGACGAGTCGAACCCGCCGCTGCCGGCGACTATCAACACGCTGCTCGACAACGCGCTCGGCCCGCTCGGCTACTACGGCGCCTTCGGGATCAACATGCACACCGATTTTCCGACCCCGAACACGGACGAGGACGCGATCGTCGCGTCGGCGCAGGCGCGCGGCGTGCCGATCATCTCCTACAAGCAGCTACTCCACCTGGACCGACGGCGCGACGCCTCGACCATCCCAGTCTCAACTGGAGCGCCGGCACGCTCACCTTCGTCACCACAGTCGGCTCGGGTGCCACGGGCCTACAGGCGATGCTCCCGCCCAGGGCCCGAGCGGGAACGCTCAGCGAGGTTGACGGCGCGGGCCTCGCTGTGCCCTACACGGTCCAGACGATCAAGGGCATCGAGTACGCGATGTTCGACGCGATCACCGGCACCTGTCACGCGACGTACCCCAGCCCCCCGAGCGTCTTCTCTCCGTCGCTCGGCCGTGGTTCCGCAGCGTGAGAAATCGAGAACGTAGTACCAGGCCACCTGAAAGACGTAGGCGACGTGGGCCACCTTGCGGCGAAACGGCTCCTCGAGCACGAGGACGGCTCGGGAATCGCGTAAGACGAGCCCGCCGGCCTCACGAATCGTCCGCCGTTTCGTGCGGGGGGCACCCCCGCCGACGTAGACCCGGCTGATGTCGATCAAGCGTCGCGCCTGGGCTCGCGCGTCCTCGGTATGGGAGTGGTACACCTCAGCCTGCGGCTCGTAAACGATCGTCCAACCCGCCGAGACGACGCGTCGAGCCCACTCCAAGTCCTCGACCGCCGGGAGGGTGAAAGGCTCCGCTCCCAAACGCTGCGCAGGATGCTGGAGGCAGCGTTGCTGAACACGATCTCGTCGGGACGTCCGCGGAGAACACGCGGGGGTGTCTCCGAATTGGCCGCTGCAGCCGCTGCACCTCGTGCCACGGCGCATCGGGCCATGGAATCTGGCGCCCCGCGACGCCCGCCACGCGCTCGTCGCGGAACGGTGCGGTCATCCGCTGGAGCCATGCTCGTCGAGCGGGATTGCATGGGCGGAAAGGCTCACGATCACGTCGCCGCGCACATCCTCGATCCCGGTGTTGAGGGCAGTCGAGTAGTCGAACTCGAGGCTCGAGCTCGAAGTTCCGCGCACCGTGAGCTTGGCGATCTCGAGCGTCTCATCAGTCGAGCCGCTGTCGACAACGAGGATGTCCAGATCGAAGGCGCCGTCTTGGCCGCGAAGCGCATCGAGGCATCGCGCGATCAGCTCGCTCTCGTTCAACGTGCGAATGACGATCCCGATCGCGCTCACGGCGTTCATACGCTACGCCGGAGGCAGGGATAATCCAGACACAAAGGCTCGCCGGCGGACTAGGAGGGCGGAACGAACCAGCCGAATCGAGCGTTCAGGCGCGAGACGAACGGAATCCGGATGAGCGCTCGCTTAACTGCATCTCTCCGCTCCTGCCGGGCCTTCCGCCGCTCCCAGTACTCGACCTTTTCCTTCGGCGTCTTCGTGTAGTGCGGGCCACCGGTGTGGTGGACTCTCAGATCGGCGAGCACCGCGGCGCTGAAGCCGATGCGCTCGAGGTCGGCGATATACGCGGCATCCTCGAGCCAGAACACCTCCTTCTTGCTCTGACGAAAGCCGCCGACCGCTCGTTCAGCTCTCGGGAGGTGATCGCGCAGCCACCGCCGGTCGGGCCGCGCAAGAGCCGCACGCCGTTCTCTTCGGTCGGCGTGTACTCGTGCGGGCGGATGTGATGCCGGTAGCGGGAGGCGAGATCGTGGGGGTCGTCCTCGAGGTCGGCCGCAAGGAAGCCGACCGTCGGGAGGCGCGTGAACGCGTCGAGCAGCATCGCGTCCCAGTTCGGCGGCGCCTCGACGACGTCGTCGTCGAGCTCGATGAAGTACGGGGCCGAGGTCATGGCGAACGCCCTGGCGTACGCGTTCTGACCGATGTTCTCGTCGCTGATCACGACCCGGATCCGCGGATCCTCGAGCGAACGCAGGTAGTCGGGGGTCGCGTCCGGAGAGGCGTTGTCCCAGATCACGATCTCACGCGTCGCCTCGGAGGTGCGGAGCAGGACGTTCTCGACGCACTTCTGCACGAGATGCACCCGGTTGTATGTGAGCACCACGACGGCGATGCCGTTTTCGGTTGCACGAAGGTCGACCGCAGTCGGAGTAAAGGGCCGCGCCGCCTCCATCGTCACTGATCGTAGAGAGAGCGCCGTTCGCGGGCGATAGTCGTGCGGCCAGATTCGTGCTCGCAACCACCTAGCCGGATGGCTAGCCCAGGTCTAGCTGTCCGGTCGTGGCCACCCAAGGCCCACGGGGATACCGTGTGGCCATGGGCTCGGCACCTTCGGATCGCGCCGACCTCCTGCTCGTGTGCTCCTGCGGCGGGCACCTGCTGCAGCTCGTTGCACTGCGTGAGTCCTGGGAGCGCTTCAGCCGGATGTGGGTGACGTTCGAAAGAGCGACGCGCGCTCGCTCCTGTCCGACGAGCGCGTTGTCTTCGCGCACGGACCCACGAATCGGAACATCAGGAATCTGCTCCGGAACCTGCTCGTTGCCTGGCGCGTGGTTCGCGACGTCCGGCCGAAGGTCGTGCTGACGACCGGCGCAGGCGTCGCCGTCCCCTTTGCATGGGTTGCCAGAATCCGGGGCGCGAGGTCGTCTACGTCGAGAGCCTCGCGCGGATCGACGGCCCGTCGCTCAGCTACCGGCTCATCGCACCCGTTGCCGAGCGTCGCTACGTCCAGTGGCCCGAGCTCGCCCGAGACCTCAACGGCTCGACGTTCGCAGGAAACGTCTTCTCGGCCGGCACATGATCTTCGTCAGCGTCGGGACGAACGAGGCGCGCTTCGATCGCCTTCTAGAGGCGTTTGCCCGCCTCGATCTGGACGAGGAGCTCGTGATCCAGCACGGTCATTCGTCGCCCATCGCCGCACCGGCCGCTCGACTCGTCGACTTCCTCTCCTTCGAGGAGATGGGCGAGACGATTCGGAGGGCGCGTGCGTTCGTCACGCATGCCGGGGTCGGCTCGATCATGGTCGCGCTGGCCAACGGCACGCGCCCAATCGTCGTTCCCCGCCGAGGCGATCTCGGCGAGGCCGTCGACGACCATCAGCTCCAGCTCGGACGGCGGTTCGCCGAGGCGGGGCTCGTGACCCTGGTGGAATCGCCGGAGGCGCTCGGCGAGGCGCTCGACCGGGAGCAGCAGGCGGCGGCGGTCGTGCCGGCGGCGAGCTCGCTCGCGACGGACCTGCGCCGGTTTCTCGAAGAGGCGATTCCTTCGGCCACGGAAGCGGTAGCCGCATGAGCGACGACATCCCGCAGCAGGCAATCGGTTCACGAATCCGCAGCGGCGTGGCGTGGAAGGCGGCCTCGCAGATCATCCTCCAGCTTTCGCGGATGGTCGTCGCCCTGGTGCTGGCCCGCCTCCTCGCCCCGGGGGATTGGGGACTGGCGGCGATGGTCCTGGTCTTTTCCGGCTTCGTCGTCGTGATCACCGACAACGCCTTCGGAACGGCCCTCATCCAGCGCCGCAAGCTCCACAAGGGAGACCGCTCGACCGTCTTCTGGATTAGCGCGGGCGGCGGTCTGGCCCTCGCTCTCGCAGGGATCTCCCTCTCGAGCCCCCTAGCCGAGTACTACGACCAGCCTGAGGTCCGCCCCTTGTTCTCGGCGGTCTCCGTGGGCTTTCTCGTGAGCGCCCTCGGGACGACGCACATGGCGCTTGCTCGCGCGCGACATGCGGGTTCCGCCGCCTCGAGCTGCGGCGGATCGCGGCGACCGTCGTCGGCGCCGTGGCCGGGATCACGATCGCCCTGAAGGGATTCGGCCCCTGGGCGATCGTCGGCCAGCAGCTCGCGGAGGCCGCCGTGTCGACGGCGCTCCTCTGGGTGCCTGCTGCCCTGGCGCCCCTCGCTACGGGTCTCGGTCGCGAGCCTGCGCCGCCTCGGCGGCTTCGCCGGGAACGTGTTCGGCGAGAACCTGCTCTACCAGGCCGGGCGGAACCTGGGCACGCTCTTGATCGGCCGTTTCGTGGGTGCCGTCGAGCGCTGGGGGCGTACGCGCTGGCGACGAACGTGATCCTCGTGCCGTTCTCGCGCCTGGCCGGCCCGCTGCAGCAGGTCTTCTTCCCCGCGTTCTCGCGTATGGGCAGCGACCGCGAGCGGGTCGCCGACGTCTGGATCCGGGCGAGCCGGCTCGTGGGGAGCCCTCGCGTTCCCGGCGCTCGCCGGCCTGGTCATCGTCGTCGCCGACTTTGCGTCCAGGTCGTGCTCGGGCCGCACTGGGCTCGCCGCGAACGCCGGTGATCCGGATCCTCGCGTGGGTCGGCCTGATCCAGGCGCTCCAGACCCTGAGCGGCGAGGTCATCCTGGCCCTCGGGCGGGCAGGAGAGAACGCTCCTGCGCTTCACGGCGCTCTGGTTCGTCGCAACCGTCGGAGCGTGCGCGCTCGGCCTGCACTGGGGCATCGTGGGCGTGGCCGCCTGCACCGCCGTTGCGACGACGCTGGTCGAGCCGCTGCGGACATACCTAACGACGCGGGCGCTCGGAATCCCGTTCCTGCGGTTCCCCCGAAGGCCTTTTCCGCAGCGTCTCGCAGGCGACGGTGGCGATGGCTGCCGTCCTCGTGCCCACGCAGATGGCGCCCTGGGTCTCTGCGGGCGTCCCGCCCGCTGGGCGGCTCGCGCTCCTCGTGGTGCTCGGCGCCGCCACCTACGCGGGCGCCTGGCAGTGCGCGCGCCCGAGGTGACGAACGAGGTCAGCGGCGTCGTCAGGCGTAGACGGCGCACCGCAAAGCCGCGCGCCGAGCCGCTTGCGCCGCGATTGTCCGAGGACTAGCCGAACGGCTAGCGGCCCGGGCGCCGAACGCTGTCCCATCGGGCGTGGGCGCCCAGCCTCTTAGCCCGACCTAGCATCCATCCATGCTCGACGAAAAGGCGCCACTCGCCGACAGGACCAGCGGGCGCTGCAGGCGCTGACACCGCGCGAGCTCGAGGTGCTGCAGCTGATCGCGTCCGGGATGACGAATGCCGAAGCAGGACGCCGGCTGCAGCTGAGCGTCCACGCCATCAAGTTCCATCTCGCCGCGGTCTACACCCAGCTCGGGGTCAGCAACCGGACCGAGGCCGCAGTGGCGTATCTGCGGCTCAGCAACGGAAGCGGAAGGCAACTGACGTGGACTTCCGGCTGTACGCCCGCGTCCTTTGGCGGCACAAGCTGCTCGTCGATCGGCGGCCTCGTGCTCGCAATCGCTGCTCGCCGAGCTCTCGGTCGTCCGCGTGAGCACGGAGCGGGATCCAATACCGTCAGTCCGAGGTGTTGTCGAGCACGACGCGACTCGGCGTCACGCAGGCAGGGCTTCCCGGCTCGGACGATACTCGGAGCCGCAGAAGCGGCCTGCGACTGGGCAAAGCGCGCCCGATCTCAACCGGCTCAACGATCTGACGCTTCTGTACGCCGCAGCTCGCGACGAGCGACGACGTCCGCAAGCTCATGCTCAAGGACGGCCCGATCCGGGGGACGATCACGGCGGATCCGGTGGTGGTGAACATCACGCAGTACCTGCCGCTGATCGACCTCACCGCGATCGTCGAACAGCCCGAAGGGCGCGGTCACGCTCGCGCAACGCGGCGCGACAGCTCTCGAGACGTACGCCCAGGCGCAGCAGCACGCAACCACTCCTGGCGTCGAAGCGCTTCGTCATCGAGCCGGTGCAAGCGCCCGTCGGACCGCGACCGTCGTCCGAGCGTCGGTCGAAGACGATGCCGGTGGTCGTCTTCCTCGCGGTGATGTTCGCCACGATCGGGCTCGCCTTCATTCTCGAGAACGCCAAGGCCGCGTCTGCGGGAGCGCTTGCGACCCCCTCGATGCCCGGCCCGCGGTACGCGACGCCGAGCCACGAGGACCGAGCATTGAGAACGACGTACCGCCTAGAGCCATGACGCTGCCCACGCGTCCCGTGGACGGGCCTCTCGATCCCTTCCGTTTCGGCGACGGTCGTCTTCTCGGCTCTCGCGCTGCTCCGCCTTTCGCTTTTCGTCCTGGCGGGCGGCTATTTCTCGGTGTCGCTTGAGCCGGTGATGACTGGTCGTCGTGGCGACGATCGCGGCGCTCGTCCGCCCGGTGCTGATCGGCTTTTTTTCGTGGCGATGGTTGTTGGGGGTGCTGATCCTGATCATCCTCTTCATCCCGATCCGGCGCTACACGCTCCCGGGAAACCTGCCGTTCCAGCTCGAGCCCTACCGTTGCTGTCGCCCTGTTCGTGCTCGGCTGGTCCCCTCGCTGCTCGTCGACCCGCCGCGCGCCTTTCGGCGGACCGGGTTCGAGGCCCGCTCGTGCTGATCTGGCGTCCGAGTTGCGGTCCGATCGCTGCAACCCAGCGCGTCGCGCTGGAGGTCGAGCGAGGTGAACAAGAGCCTGATGTTCTTCGCGAGCTTCTTCCTCGTGTTCTTCCTGATCGCGAGCGTGCTTCGGCGGCGCGACGACGTCGACTATCCTCGTGAAGACGCTGGTCGCCGGTGGACGCGTTCGTCGCTATCTTCGCGATCTTCGAGGCCCGGACGGGGTTCAACGTCTTCAACCACCTCTCGGGCTTCATCCCCTTCCTGCACTCCGGACCAGCTGCCCGGTTCCTCCGCTTCGGCTCCGCGCGGCTGCGCGTCTCGGCACCGGCGCAGCACCCGATCGCGCTCAGCGCCGCGTTCGTGATGCTCTTTCCGCTCGCGATCTACTGGCGCGCGCACGCGCAGCGCCGCTGGTGGGCTCGCGCGCTCGTGCTCGTCCTCGCGCTGGCTCACCGTCTCGCGGACCGTGCATCCTGATGTTGTCGTCGTCGGGGTCGTCTTCCTGTGGCTTCGGCGAGGGAGAAGCGGCGCTGTGGCCCGCTGCTCTTGCCCCCGCTCATCGCGATCCACTTCGCGCTTCCAGGCACGCTCGGCTCGCTCAAGACCGCGTTCTTTCCTCCCGGCGGGCTCGTGGCGGAGCAGGAGACGGAGGCCGGGGACCGAGCGGCAGCGGCCGCATCGCCGACCTCGGCCCCGGGCTCCGCGAGGCGATGCGGCAGCCGCTCTTCGGGCAGGGCTTCGGCACCCGCGTCGTCGACCGTCCGAACGAGCCGCAGGTGAACGCGCATCCTCGACGACCAGTGGCTCGGCACGCTGCTCGAGACCGGCCTCCTCGGCGTGCTCGCCTGGCTCTGGCTCTTCGTGGCGCGCTCCGGAGATTCGGAGCGGCGGCCAAGCGGGACCTCCCGCGAGGCTGGCTGCTTACCTCGATCACGGCTTCCGTCGCGGCGTACGCCGTCGGGATGCCCACCTACGACGCGTTCTCGTTCATCCAGGTCACGTTCCTGCCCTTCATCCTCTCGGGCTCGGCGCGGCCCTGCTTGCCGAGTAGCCGGTCTCTGCGTCGAACGAGCCGCTGCTCCCGGCAGGCGCTCGCGCCTCCCGGTACTGCCAGGAGCACGTCCGGCGCGTAGATGCCGCGCGTAGCGGATCAGGCGGCGCCGCGTCGCCGGCGGCCCCTCGCCTCGGCTGCGCGCACGCGGCAGCTGCCGGAGGCTCTGCTGGCGGCGGAGGTACGCGCGCGCGCCGCGTCGGCGCAGCGCGGCTCGCGCCCAGCGCGGCCGCGCATAGCCCCAGATCATCGCGAGCGCGGCGGGCTCTCGGCGCGCGTGCTAGAGCGACCGGAGCACGAGGTACCAGGACCGGTAGCCCAGGTAGTGGGCCGCGCGCCCTGGGCGGCGCGCGCACGCCAGCGGTGCCGTCGCGCTCGCCCTCCGCCGGTGGTGGCGGAACGGGAGTCGTCGAACGTCCGCGTGCGCCAGCCGCGCGCGTTCGCCCGGAACTCGTCGATGCCGTCCCAGCCCATCCGCTCCTCGAGCGGGAGCACGCTCGAGGCACGCGCGCGGTACGCGCGCGCCGCGCCCCAGACGGTCGGCCGGTGACGTGCCGCTCGCGCCAGTCGCCGTCCTCGAGCTCCTAGCACCTGCCGCTCGCGATACCGAGCTCGGGTCGGCCGCGAAGGCAGCGAGCGAGCCGCTCGAAGTAGTCCGGGTCGAACGAATGTCGGCGTCGAGCTTCACGACGACGTCGGGCTCGTCGCGAGTCGACGAGCCCGCCTCGAAGGCCCGCACGATCGGCGCGCCGCGCGCGAGCCGCCGTCGTCCGCCAGCGAGGCCGAGCCGATCCAGCTGGTGCCTCGACGAGCTCGCCGCGACGCGCGTGCGTCTCGTCCGTCGAGCCGGTGTCGACGATCACCCACGCCGGGCAGCCGCGTCTGCGCAGCGAGCGCTCGCGCGAGGCGCCGGAGATTCTCCGCCTCGTTCCGGACCGGCGTGACGACCGCGTAGCCGAGCGGCCGTCGGTCACGCCGGAGTGCGAGGGTCGGAGCCGGCGAGGCCGATCCGAGCGCGCGCGGCAGGTACGTCGAAAGCCAGACCTCGAGCATCAGTATCGCGAGCAGCGCGACGCGTTGCCCGTCTCGGCGCCGTCGGCGTGGCGCCGGACGAGCCCCTCGACGCGCCGCGGTCGAGCATCTCCGCGTAGCGCGGGTTCGGCCCGAGCAGGTAGTCCGAGATCGCGCCCTGCGTCTGTGCCCGGAACCAGCCGTCGACGGCGGCGTTGAAGAACCCGACCTTCGGCTTGTCGATGATCCGGTCGGGGATCAGGCCGCGCGCGACCTGCTTGAGGACGTGCTTCGTGTCCAGCCGCGGACCTTGAGCCGCGCCGGGATCGTCGCGCAGAGCTCGACCACGTGGTGGTCGAGGAACGGCACGCGCACCTCGAGCGAATGCGCCATCGAGGCGCGGTCGAAGTAGTGGAGCATGTCGTCGACGAGCCCGAGCTGGGCGTCGAGGTAGAGCGTCGCCGGGAGCGGATCGTCCGTCAGTCGCAGCCGCTCGCGGACGAGCGGCGCCCGCCGCCGTCGAGCTCGGCGAGCGGCCCGCGGGCGAGCTCGCCGCGGAGCCCGTCGTCGAGCTTGCCGCTCATCGCGAGTAGCCGCTCCGCCGGATCGGCGCTGCGAGCGTCGCGGGCGCGCCGAGCCGCGCGGGCCCGCGCCGCATCGCGGCGAGACCCGCGGCACGGAGCGACCGGGCAGGCGCTGCCAGGCCGCGACGATCGCGGCCGCGCGATGCTTCGGTAGCCGCCGAGCAGCTCGTCCGCGCCCTGGCCCGAGAGCGCCACGGTGACGTGCTGGCCGCGAGCTCGCGAGAGCGCGAGGAAGCCGAGCGAGGACAGGTCGGCGAGCGGCTCGTCCAGGTGCCAGACGAGTTCCGCGAGGTCGACCGTCTCCTCGGCGAACGACAGCTCGAGCTCGTGGTGGTCGGTGCCGAAGTGCTCGGCGACCTAGCGCGCATCCGCGAGCTCGTTGACCTCGCCGGCCTCGGCGAACCCGACCGAGAAGGTCTTCACCGGCTCGCTCATGTTGCGCGCCATCAGCGCCGACGATCAGGCTCGAGTCGATCCCCCGCTCAGCATCGCTCCGAGCGGGACGTCGCTCATCAGGCGCAGCCGCACCGACTCCTCGAGGCCCCCGAGCAGGCGCTCGGCGCCTCGTCGAGGGTCATCTGCCGGGGGCCGGATCGGGGTACGCACCAGTACGCCTCCTCGCGCACGCCGCCGGATCGACGATGAGGACATGCCCGGGCATCAGCTTCGGGACGCCCGCGAGAGGCGTCACGGGCCCGGGATGAAGCCGAGCGTCAGGAAGGCGTCGATCGCCTCGTAGTCCAGCTCCGCGGCGACGAGGCCGCTCGCCAGCACGCTCTTGAGCTCGGACGCGAACACGAGCAATCGCCGACCTCTGCGTAGTAGAGCGGCTTGATTCCCGAGTCGGTCGCGGGCGAGGACGGCCCGGCGCCGCGGGTCCCAGACCGCGAGCCGAACATCCCGCGAAGCTGCTCCGGGAAGCTCCCGCCTCCTCGTACAGGTGCGGGAGGATCTCGGTGTCGCAGCGGGTCTGAAAGGTGCCGCTGCCGCTCAGCGGGCGCGGATGTCGCGTGGTTGTAGAGCTCGCCGTTCTGAACGGCCCAGACCTGCCCGTCTCGTTGGAGACGGGTTGATGTCCGCCCTCAACGTCGACGATGCTCAGCCGGCGCACACCGAGCGCGACCCGTCGGCGAGTGGTGCCTCGGTCGTTCGGGCCGCGGTGGGTCATCGATGTCCGTCATCCAGGCGGGACATCTCAGGCGCGACGACTCGGCGAGGGACGCCACCCCCGGACCTGGACGACACCGCAGATTCCACACACGGCTCTTCCAACGCTAGTCATCCGGAGGAGATCGAGCGACGGTCGATCGGCGGGACCAAGCCAAATCGGCCCTAGCCGGACGGCTAGCTCTGGTCAGAGCGCGAAGACCGGCGCAGCAGGCTGCCTGTTGTATCAAGAGGCACGAATGCAAACCGGGTACTGGTGTCCGCAACTGGTTGCTACGCTTCCGCACCATCGAGGGTCTCCCGCTCATCCCCCCTGAGCGCTGACGTTGTTCGATCCCCAAGCTCACCCCCGCGCGTCCTCAACGCGACTCTTCGTGTCGTGCGGCTGCGCGCTGCTCGCCTTGCTGCTCGCAGGTCTTGTGGGGGCGTCACCTGCTCGAGCGCGCATTGACGCAGCCGGCACGTGAACGGCTGCACCTCAGCTGTGGGCAATCGGGGTGAACCGAACCAACCTCGGGTCACTCGACAATCAGCTTGCGGGACGCGCGCGTGGCCACGCGAACGCGCTCCTGGTCAACAAGCGGCACCTGAAGCGCGGTCAGCGGCGACGGCTGGCCACCCTGGCAAAGCGCTACGGCTTTCGGAGAATCACGCTGCCCGCGGTCCTCGACCTCCTCGGCTCGCCGCGCCGAGTCGCGATGCAGCAAGGTCAAGCGGAAGCACCCGAACAGCCTCTGCACCGTGGTGCTTGCTCGGTCGCTCGTGAGGGCGGAGCGCCTTGCGCGCTCTCCGTCGGTCGACCGGGTGATCGTGCGCACGAGCAAGCTCCCGTCGCTGAAGACATTGAAGGCGACAGGCGGGTCAGGCCACGCGAACGTCGTCTTCCTCGTCGCGATCGGTCGGCACCGCTCGCTGAACAGAACCACTGGCGCACGGCGATCGCGGAGGCCAAATACGACGCCGGCCTCGATCTCGCAGTCTCACCGGTCGGCCGCTACCGCTCTCGTGCGCTGAACGACTATCTCGCGCTGCTCAACCCGGCAACGTGACCCCGCCACCCCCTCCGCCACCCCCGCCGTTTCCCCCGGGAACCGCAAGCTCTGGGTAGACACAAAGGCGGCAGCTGCACCCGCAGTGCACCCCGGCCGGGTACAACGACGCCCAGGCTTGCTCCTGGTCGGCTGCCAACAGCAAGTGCGCAGGCCGCAAGACCGTCGGGTGAAGGGCGGCAGCTACGGAAACGTGACGATCCGCGGCTCGAACGGCGCGGGAGCCCGTGCACCTTCCGAACCTCGGGCCAGAGCGTCGTCGTAGGAGATCTCAACCTGGGCGAGTGGCAGAGCTGCAACTACGGGGCCAACAGCTCCAGCACGACGAACTGGTTCCCCTGACCGGGCCGATCCGGACGCGCGAGTTCCACGCCGACTGCAGCACGGGTGACCGTGGACCGGATGGACATGAACGCCGGCGGAGCCCAGATCACCGGCCCTTCCAGGTGCCAGCCGGCGCGAACTACTTCACGCTCCGTAACTCGAAGGTGCACAACGTGCTCAATGCGAACTCGATGATGGTGATCAAGGGCTCGAACTACACCTTCGACCACAACGAGATCTACGACGACCTGAACAACACCAACGGCGCCATCCACGACGAGTGCATGTACGTGATGAGCGTCAGCAACATGACCATGACCCGCAACCACTTCTGGTCGTGCAACATCGAGGACGTCTTCCTGACCGGGAGCGAGCTGGCCAGCAACTGGCGGGTCGAGAACAACGTCTTCGAGGAGCCGACCGGCTCCTCAGGGAACGCCGCCAACGCCTTCGACTTCCGGGCAGGAGGCAGCCCCTCGCCCTAGCCGGATGGGTTCGTGCTGCGCTACAACACCTTCGGATCTTCAGGCGTGCAGATCAACCCTGGGGACAATTCCCCCACCTCGGCCGGCTTCACGGTCGTTGGCAACTACTTCCCCTCCAACGCCCCCTGCGGCCTCTCGAACACCAGCTACGCCTACAACATCACCCCGACGGGCGAGAACACCTGTGGCGGCACCGGCTCGCAGTCGTTCTCGGCCTCGAGCCTGCATGCGGGCTTTGTCGACTACCGGCCGTACGCGGGCGACCAGGGGGACACCCCAGGCTCCCGGCGCCTACCGGCTTGTGAAGGGAAGCCCACTGATCAACCGGGGCTCGACCGGCAACTACCCCTCGCTCGACTTCACCGGGCTTGGCCGCTACGTGGGCTCGGCGCCTGACGTCGGAGCGTACGAGTCTCGATAGAGTCGGGACCACCGGGGGGCCGCTGCTATCTTCTGTCGGTGAAGGCCCCGGGTCCCGCGCGCCTCTTCACGCTTCTGCACAGGGCCATCGCGCTGACAGTACCGCTCCTCCTTTGCGCGGCGGCCTACGCCGCTCTTGACGCTGCCCCTAGCACCGGGTCGAGCCCACATCTCCAGCGCGCGAATCTGTGGATCACTCCCGGGGTGGGACGTGCGTCCGCACTTCGAAACCGACCGTGTACCGTCGAGCGGCCGCCTGCAACTCGATCGCTGCAGCCTGGCGGGCATGCCGAAAGGGCGACCGGGTGATCGTCAGGCCGGGTGTCTATGGACAGGTGAAAATCGTCGGCAACAAGCCGCCGCCAGGATGTGCGTTCAACGGAGAAAGGAACGTCACGATCGGCGACCTCAAGACAGGCGGGCGCTACTTCCGCCTACGGAACGTCGCCGTCGATGTCGGCTCCGCGAGGCGGGCCGGCTGGGAGGCCACGGGTTCAAACATCGCGCTGACCAACGTTCGCCTGCACGGTGTATTCGTCTCGGTCGACATCCACGACGCGAGCCACATCAGGTGGACCGGCGGCGAGCTCGGCCGGCGCGGTCGCATCGGCGGCAAACGCGTGTGCGGCCGGGATGCCGAGCCGCTGCAGGTCCGCAGTGCCGACCATGTAGCCATCGACGGTGTGAGCTTCCACCCGCAGGACGCCGACGAAACCCCGAGCGGCTGCAGCGCCAACGGCTTCCATCTCGAGATGATCCGCCTCGACACCGGTACGAGCTACTTCACGCTGCGGAACGCGACGCTTGACAACGGCGACGGATCCGACACGTCGTCCATCTTCGTCACGAAGCCCGGCGCAACAGATCCCGACCCTCACCACCTCACCTTCGAGAACAACTTCTTCGGGACGAACGACTCGTCGAACGGCACGTTCGACGTCCATTCCAATGTCGCGGCTTGCCGAAGCTTCACGTTCGGCTACAACACGTTCCGGGCTCCGACCGGCTCGTTCCAGTGCACGTCAGCGCCGAACACACGCTGGATTGGGAATCTCGGCGCCAACGGCCCCTCGTCGCCCTGCGTCGGCAGCTACTCCAAGAACGTCTGGCAGGACCCGAGCCGCGACCACTGTGGCACCGACAGGTGGATCGTCGGTCCTCGGGGTCGGGTCAACCGACTCGGGCTGGGCGGTCTGGGCGGATTTCATCTCCGCGCCGGCTCGCCCGCGATCAACGCAGCCGACCTGGCCTACTGCCGAGCCGCGCTCGGCAGGCGGGATCACGACGGCCAGCGTCGCCCGATCGGCGGCCGCTGCGATGCGGGCGCCGACGAGCGCTGCACAACTGGCCGCGTCGCCGCCCGTCGTCTCTGCTCGCGGTCAGCAACTACCGTCGCACGGCGATGAGGCTCTTCGTGAGCCCGAGAACCCGTTCGCGGTGTATCTCCGCGTCCGGGAACAGGCGACGGAGTCGCCGCTCGATAGCAGTTCGATCTGCTCCCACTGACCTTTTGCCTGCCAACCGAGCGTGAATCGCTTGTTGAGTGCGCGGCGAGTCGACTCGGGCAGAAACTGGAAAAACGGCAACTGGTAGTGCGGCTCGATCGGGAAGTAGCGGTTGGGCGTCTGGACGAAGTAGCGACTCGCGACACGCCGGATCTCCGAAGCAAACGCCGGCTGGAGCTCCTGCGGGATGTGCTCGATCACCGAGTTGGAGAAGGCGACATCGAACTCCTTGTCCTGGAAGGGAAGGTTGGTCCCGTCCGCCTGCATCACGGTCACGTTGGCAGCCCCGAGCCAGCCCTTCTCATCCGGACGGAGGTCGACCGCGACGATCGGGTTGACGGTGTTGAAGCGTTCTAGCGCCGCACCCCACCCGGCGCCCACGTCGAGGATCCGGTCCTCGGGTCGGAGGTGGCACAGGTGCTCGAACATGCGGTAGCGCCGCTCGCGCCATTGGCGGACCGTTTCGCTGTTCTTCGCCCAATCGCGCAGAGGCCCGAAGACCGCGCCGCTCATCCTCTCGTTCTACCACGGCCGGAACGAACACGTTGCTTTCGCGCTCGGCAGCGGCTCTCTTCCCTCGAACTGGCCATTGGTCCGGCTCTCGCGTGCACCGATCAAGGCTCCTATGTGGGGAGCCGCCCCCCGCCGGTACCGCCGCCTCTTGCTGTGCACGATTGCAGCACTGGGTCTCGTCGCGATGCCGACGGCGCAGGCGCGCGTAGGTACCAGCGCCAAGCGGATCTCGCTCCCCGAGCTGTGGGGGCTCGAGGTCGGCAAGGGCAACCTCAAGCTCCTCAACGACCAGACGGCACAGCAGGCGCTCGACGCGCACGTCAACACGCTGCTCGTCGACAACGCGCGCCTGACGAGGAAGCAGAAGAAGCACATCGCGCGGCTGGCGCAGCGCTTCGGCTTCCGCAGGATCACCGTTCCGCACTCGGCGACCCGGTCGCTCAGGCGCGGGAGTGCCCACTGCAGGAAGGCCAAGCGCCATCACCCGAGACAGGTCTGCGCCCTTCGAGCCAACTCGCTCAAGCGCGCACTCCGGCTCGCGTCGGTGAAGAAGGCCGACGTCGTCGTGGCGCGGGTGAAGAGCCTTCCGGACCTCGCCGACCTCGCGCTGAGCGGGACGAAGGCGAGGGTCGTCGTCCTGGTGGAGATCGGGAAGAGCGGGCCGCTCGACCAGCAGGCCTGGCAGACCGCGATCAAGGAGGCGGCGGCAGAACCCTCCTTCGATCTCGCGGTCGCGCCGGCCGGCGCCGACAGCTCCGCCGCACTCGGGAGCTACGTGGGCCTCCTCGGCAGCACGAGCCTCGCCCCGAGCGCGCCGACCGGGCTCTCCCTCCTCGCCGCGACACAGAACACGCTCACCGTGCGCTGGCAGCGACCGGCCTTCTACCGCGTGCGCAAATACGACGTCTTCGCGAACGGAGCGCTCGTCGCGGTCTCCAATACGACGTCCGTCAAGCTGACCCATCTGACGTGCGGCACCGTCTACCTCGTCGAGGTGGACGCGGTTGACCGGCTCGGACGGCACTCGGCGAAGGCATCCGCCTCGGCGTCGACCAGCGCGTGCACCGACACGACGCCGCCGACGACGCCGACCGGGCTGACCGTCTCGGCCGTCTCGGGGAACTCGCTCACGCTCTTCTGGACCGCGTCCCTCGACAACGTCGGGGTCGTCGGCTACCGGGTGTACAACGGCGCGACCGTCGCCGGCTCCACGGCGACGACCTCGTACACGGTTCCGCGTCTCGTGCGGGAAGGCCTACACGCTGGCCGTCGATGCGTACGACGCCGCCGGGAACCACTCGGCCAAGACGACGGTGAGCGCGACGCACGGACGCCTGCCCGGACACCTCGCCGCCGTCGATGCCCGCCGACCTCACCAAGACCGCCTCGACGCGAACCTCGGTCACGCTCTCCTGGGACAGCTCGTCGGACAACGTCGCGCGTCACCGGATACAACCGCTACAAGGCCAACACGCTCGTCTCGAACGGGACGAGCACGAGCTACACGTTCTCCGGGCTCTCGTGCGGGACGAGCTACTCGCTCGCCGTCGACGCCTTCGACGGGGCCGGCAACAAGTCCGGCAAGGCCTCGATGAACGCGGCGACGAACGCGTGCAGCGACACGACCGCGCCGACGGCGCCGACGAACCTCACCGTCGGCACGAAGACGACCACGTCGATCACGCTCTCCTGGACGCGCCTCGACCGACAACGTGGGCGTGACCGGCTACGGCCGCTACCAGGACAACACGCTCCTCTCCGGCGGCGCGAACACGAGCTACACGTTCACGGGCCTGAATTGCGGCACGAGCTACACGCTGGCCGTCGACGCCTACGACGCGGCCAACAACCGCTCCGGAAAGGCCTCGGTCTCGGCATCGACGAGTGCCTGCACGCCTCCGCCTCCGCCTCCGCCTCCGCCTCCGCCTCCGCCTCCGCCTCCGCCTCCGCCTCCGCCTCCGCCTCCGCCTCCGCCTCCGCCTCCGCCTCCGCCTCCGCCTCCGCCTCCGCCTCCGCCTCCGCCTCCGCCTCCGCCTCCGCCTCCGCCTCCGCCTCCGCCTCCGCCTCCGCCTCCGCCTCCGCCCTCCGCCTCCGCCTCCGCCTCCGCCACCTCCGCCTCCGCCTCCGCCTCCGCCTCCGCCTCCGCCACCCTCCGCCACCCGCAGGGACCGCCAACCTCTGGGTCGACACCAACGGCGGCAGCTGCACGCGCAGCGCCAGCCCGGCTGCCTACAACGACGCCCAGGCCTGCTCCTGGTCGGCCGCGAACAGCAAGTGCGCGGGCGGCGACACCGTGCTGGTCAAGGGCGGAAGCTACGGCGATCTGACGATCCGCGGTTCGAACGGGCGCTCGAGCGCCTGCACGTTCTCGCCTGCCTCAGGCGAGACCGTGACGACCGGCGAGTTCAACCTGGGCGAGTGGCAGAGCTGTAGCTACGGGGCCAACGAGCACGACGACGACCAACTGGTTCACGCTGGTCGGGCCGATCAAGACGCGCGAGTTCCACGCTGACTGCAGCAACCGCGTAACCGTGGACGGGATGGACATGAACGCCGGCGGCGCGCAGATCACCCAGCCGTTCTCGGTGCAGATGAGCGCGACCTACTTCACCCTGCGCAACTCGAAGGTGCACAACGTCCTGAACGCCAACGCGATGATGATCGTGGACGGTTCGAACTTCGTGTTCGACCGCAACGACATCTACGACGACCTGAACAACACCAACGGCGCGATCCACGACGAGTGCATGTACGTGCACCCGGTCACGAACATGACCATGACCCGCAACCACTTCTGGTCGTGCAACATCGAGGATGTGTTTATCACCGGCACCGAGACGGCGACGAACTGGCTGGTCGAGAACAACGTCTTCGAGGCGCCGACCGGCTCCTCGGGCAACGCCGCCAACGCCTTCGCCTTCCGCTCCGGCGGCAGCCCCTCGCCCTCGCCGGATGGGTTCGTGCTCCGCTACAACACCTTCGGCTCCTCGGGCGTGCAGGTCAACCAGACCGACAACCCGCCCACCTCGGCCGGCTTCACGGTCGTCGGCAACTACTTCGACACCAACGCCCCCTGCGGGCTCTCGAACACGACCTACGCCTACAACATCACCCCGACCGGCACCTCAATTGCGGCGGCACCGGCTCGCAGTCGTTCTCGGCCTCGTCCCTCCATGCCGGCTTCAGCGCCTACCAGCCCTACGCCGGCGACCAGGGCGGAAGCGCACAGGCCCCGGGCGACTACCGCCTCATGAGCGGCAGCCCGCTGATCAACCGGGGCACGACCGGCAACTACCCCTCGCTCGACTTCACGGGGCTCAGCCGCTACATGGGGTCGGCTCCGGACGTCGGAGGCTACGAGAGCGCTTCCTGAGCTCGTCTGCCGACGGCGGCGGATCAATCAACGCTGAGCAGCTTCTTATGATCAGCGGGTGAGCAACGACCAGGCTGAGCAAGGGGGCGAGACGCGCTCTCCCGCGCCGCGGCGCGTTCTCTTTCACGCGTACCACTATCCACCGATCGGCGGCTCAGGCGCCCAGAGACCGCTGATGATGTCTCGGTACCTGCCGGAGTTCGGTTACGACCCGATCGTCGTCACCGGCGAGGGCGCGACGGCGGACCGGTGGGCGCCCGAGGACACATCGATGCTCGCCGAGCTACCACCCGACATCGACGTCCGGCGGCTGCCGCCCGCGACGCACCCCGAGACCAGCCCGCGGTGGCGTGGCCGTGCCGAGCGCTGGCTGGGAGTGCGGTCGCCCTGGGCGCGGTGGTGGGTCGCCGGCAGCGTCGAGCTCGGCGCAGCGGCAGGAGCGGATGCCGATCTCGTCTACGTCTGGATGCAGCCGTACGACTCGGCCGAGGCAGGTGCGGCGCTCTCGCGCGACGCTCGACAGACCCTGGGTCGCAGATCTCGGTGACCCGTGGGCGCTCGACGAGATGATGGTGTACCCAAGCGCTTTCCATCGGCAACGCGAACGACGAAGAATGCGCGACCTCCTGGGCACGGCCGCTGCGGTCGTCCTGAGCACGCCCGAGGCGGTGGAGCGTGTGCTGGCCGCGTTCCCGGAGCTCGCTGACCGACCGGTCGTGGCGATCCCCAATGGATACGACGCCGCAGGACTTCGCAGAGCCCGTGGACGCGGGTCGACGACGGAATCTTCCGCCTTGTGCACACGGGCTCCCTTCACACCGAGCTTGGTCTCGAGCATCGGAGGTGGTTGCCCCTGCGCCGCGTGTTGCGGGGAGACGTGCCGGGGCTCGACATCCTGACCCGCTCCCACGTCTATCTGCTCGCGCGCGATCGACCTGCTGCTCGAGCGAGACCCCTCGCTGGCCGGAGGCGCTTGGAGCTTCACCTTGCTGGAGTGCTCACGCCGGCCGACGAGGAGGCCGCTCGCCGGTCGCCCGTTGGCGAAGCTGCACGGCTACCTGACGCCACTCCGAATCGATCGGGCTACTGCGCCGCGCGGACCTCCTCTTCCTGCCGATGCAGAACCTTCCGATCGGCGTACGCGCAACGATCGTGCCCGGAAAGACCTACGAATACCTCGCCTCCGGAACTCCGATCCTCGCCGCGCTCCCGGACGGAGATGCGCGGGAGCTCCTGATCGAAGCCGGGAATGCCATCGTCCTGCGGCCTGACGACGTCACAGGCATGGCCGACGCAATCCAGGAACAGGTCGGACGGTGGCAGCGCGGAATCGAGCCTCCGTCAGCTCCAGCCGACGTCGTGCGCCGGTTCGAGTACCGCAGCCTGGCCGGGAAGCTCGCGGAGGTCTTCGACGAGGTTCTGGAGCGGGATCGTCGCTCGGCGACCTAGTACGCGCCGCGCTTGCCGAGGACGACCGGGATCGTCTGGCAGAGGATCTTCAGGTCCCACCACAGGGACCAGTTCGTGACGTAGAGGTAGTCGAGCTTCGTCATCTCCTCGAACGGGATGTCGTTGCGCCCGAGCACCTGCCACAGGCCCGTGAGGCCCGGCGTCATGTCCAGGCGGCGCGTGGCCCAGCCGGTGATCTTGTCGGCCTCGTAGACCACGAACGGCCGCGGGCCGACGAGGCTCATCTCGCCCTTGAGCACGTTCCAGAGCTGCGGAAGCTCGTCGAGGCTCGTCCGCCGCAGGAACGAGCCGATCCGCGTCACCCGCGGGTCCTTGCCCTTGATCTTGAACAGCGGGCCGTCGACCTCGTTCATGTGCAGCACCTCGGCCCGCTTCTGCTCGGCTCCGGTGAACATCGTCCGGAACTTGACGATCTCGAACGTCGAGCCGAGCCGGCCGCGGCGCGGCTGGCGGTAGAGCGCGGGGCCCGAGCTGTCGAGCCGGATCGCGACCGCGATCGCGCCCAGCAGCGGCGAGAGCAGAACCAGCGCGCTGCCCGAGACGACGACGTCGAACGAGCGCTTCAGCAGCCGCGCGCTGCGGCCGAGCCGCATCGGCGGGAGCGTGACGACCGGCATCCCCTCGACGTCGTCCAGGATCGCGTGCGAGGTGAAGATCTCGAAGTAGCGCGGCACGATCGAGACCTGGACGTCCGGACGCCGCACGGTCCGGACGAGGTCCAGGGTCTCTTCGTGCGAGCCGATCGAGGACGCGAGCAGCACGCGGTCGATCTCGAACTCGTCGACGACGTGCGCGACGTCGTCGGGGCTCCCGAGCACCGGCGCAGGCAGCGGCTGTGCCGAGTCGCCGTCGAGGAAGCCCGACGACCTCGAGGCCGTACTCGGGATGCGCCGTGATCTTGCGGAAGACGAGCAGCGCCTCCTCGCCGCTTCCCACGATGAGCGTCCGACGCGGCTTCATCAGCCGCGGGAACACCCAGCTCCGGATCGAGCCGCGGACGATCGGGACGGTGACGAGCGCAGCGGCGAGGAAGAGCACCGCCTCGGCCGGGGCGGAGATCCACCAGCCGAAGAAGAACCTTGACACCCTGCGAGACGATCAGGTAGCCGAGCGAGCCGGCGAGGATCGCGTGGAAGAGGTCGCGCACCTCGTCGAAGCTCGAGACCGAGATCCTGAGGTTGTCGTTCTCGTACAGGTGGTAGGCCGTGAAGATCCCGAGCCACACGACCGGCGCCGTGACCGCGACGATGATCAGAAACCACGAGGGCGCCTGCACGGGCGGGAGTGGCGCGATCCTGGCCGCGACGGCGTAGGCGGCTGCGTAGGCGACCGTCAGCGCCGCCAGATCACCGACGGCCAGCATCCAGGTGCGGCCCCGGCGCAGGCCGGTCTGAGGCGCCAGGGCAGGCGGCCGCACGGCGCGGTCGACACCGGTGTCGATCTCGGTCATCTGTCCCACTAAAACCTCCCCAAACCTGGCCGCGAACACGGGGGCACGCACCCACTCTAGGTGCGTAGACCCCCGCTTCAGTAGGCCAGAACTGGAAAACCCGACGCCCGAAGAGGTCCTAGCCGAACTCCTAGCCGAAGGGCTAGGCACCCTTCCCACGGCGGGTTTCGCGGGTCCGGCCTACTGGTCCCAGGGGCGCGCAGATTAGGCTTGAGAGGCGGCTTTCGCCGCACCGCAGCTGGCAACAACGAGGTAGGTAGTCGATGGCGAGTCTCCAGCTTCAGACCGAACGGCCGCCGGCGGAGCCCGCGGCTGCCTGGCGCGGGAGCGCGTTCGGGCTGGCGCTCGAGTCGGCGGAGCCGTTCCCGGGCCTCCCGCCGGTCGCCGACGCGTCCTCCGGCCGCGTGACCGCGTGGCGCGAGGAGCGGGCGAGCGCCGTCGACAAGGCCTGGCGGCCCGCGGTCGGCGAGGTGCTGCTCGACCTCCGGCACTCGGACGGCCGCCAGTTCCTGCGCATCGACGCGCACGAGCCGATCGGCTTTCGCATCTGGGCGCCGTACTACGGCCGACATCTCGTCTCCACCGACGGAAGCGAGATCGCCTCGGCGCTCCCGCGCGTCGAGCCCGCGCGCTGGCAGCGGCTCTTCTTCGCGCAGGTGCTGCCGCTCGCCGCGGTGCTGAGCGGCCTCTCCGCCCTGCGCGCCAGCGCCGTTGCCGTCGGAGGGCAGGTGCTCGCATTTGTCGGCCCGCCGACGAGCGGCAAGACGTCGTTCGCAGCCCACCTCGTCGCGCTCGGCGCGTCGTTCGTGACGGACGACGTGCTCGCGATCGAGAAGACGCCCGACGGGCTCGTCGCCTACCCGGGACCCGCGCGGCTGAACATCGACGAGGCCGAGCTCCGTCGCGTGCCGCTGCAGCAGCAGGAACGACTCGGCCCCGTCTTCGGCCGTAGCGACAAGCTGATGCTCGAGCCGACGCCGGTCTCGATCCCGCTTCCGCTGGCCTGCGTGTACGTCCTGAGGCCCGAGGCCGAGAGCACGCGGATCGAGATCGTCGAGGGCGAGTCGCCCTCGAGCCGGTCGCTGCTCGAGAGCGGGTTCCCGCGCTACCTGAGCTCTGCCGAGCACCGCCAGCGGCTGCTCGACGTGTGCGCCGCGCTCTCCGAGTCGGTGCCGCTCTACGCCGTGGAGCTTCCGGACAAGTGCCGCGCGCGTGATGTGGCCGCCCGCGTTCTCGCCCACTGCGAGGCGCTCTGCGGCGCCGTCCGGCTCTGAGCGAAGCGCCGACGGCCTCTAAGCGACACAATCGACACAATGAAGACCTGCGTCGTCTGCGGAGCCGCTCTGCCGGAGGGTGCACGGTTCTGCGCGACGTGCGCGGCCCCGGCGGAGCCTGAATCCGCTGCGAAGGAGCGGAAGCTCGCGACCCTCCTCTTCGCGGATCTCGTCGGCTCGACGGAACTCGGCGGGTCGCTCGACCCGGAGCACACGCGTGACCTGCTCGATCGCTTCTACGACACGATGGCGGCCGAGATCGCACTGGGGGCGGCACCATCGAGAAGTTCATAGGCGACGCGGTCGTCGCTGTCTTCGGGGCACCGACGGCGCAGGAGGATCACGCCGAGCGGGCGCTGCAGGTTGCATTGTGGATGCAGGAGCGTCTGACGGAGCTCTTCGGCGACCGGCTTGCGCTCCGGATTGGCGTGAACACCGGCGAGGTGGTCATCGGCAAGCCCCGGGAAGGCAGCTCGTTTGCGACGGGGGACCCCGTCAACGTCACCGCCCGGCTCGAGCAGGCGGCCCGGCCGGGGCAGGTACTGGTCGGTGAGAGGACGGCCCTGCTCGTCGGAGGCGCCTTCGAGTTCGCCGAGCCGGTGACCGTCGAGGCGAAGGGGAAGCCGGGTGGCGTCGCCTGCCGGGAGCTCGTCCGAATGGTTGCGCCGCGACGCCCGCGCGGCGGCCGAGCCCTCGGGACCGGCTTCGTCGGTCGCACACGCGAGCTTGTCTGGCTCGAACAGCAACTCGCGCGGGCCGCGGCTGAGGAACGACCACACCTCGTCACGCTCGTCGGCGAGCCCGGCGTCGGCAAGACGAGCCTCGTCCGGGAGTTCCTGGAGCGGCTCCCTGTTTCGACGCGGTTCAGGCTCGGCCGCTGCCTCTCCTACGGTCGCGGCGTGACGTACAGCCCGCTCGCCGATGTGCTCAGAGCCGAGCTCGGACTGCTCCAGGAGGACTCGGCTGACACCGTTCTCGCCAGACTCGGCGAGCGTGAGATCCTCGCGCTCACGCTCGGGCTCGACGTCGCCGGCGAGCTCGACCCGCGAGCGGCCGGCCAGCGCCTGCAGGACGAGTGGGTGAGCCTGCTCTCGGAGCTCGCCGCCGAGCGGCCTTTCGTCCTTGTCGTCGAGGACCTCCACTGGGCGGCCGATGCGCTGGTCGACCTCCTCCGACTGGTGTTGGCCGAGGTCAAGGGACCGATGCTCCTCCTGGCGACGACGAGGCCAGAGGGTTCGGACCTGGGGAGCGGCGCAGAGCCGCTCCTGTTGGAGCCGCTCGACGACGAAGAGGCGCGGGAACTCCTCGGCCGCGTGCTCGGGGCCCCGCTCGACGACGACGCGCGCGAGCTCGTGATTCGGCAGGCCGAGGGGAACCCGTTCTTCCTGGAGGAGCTGCTCGCGGAGCTGGTCGACCGTCAGCTCCTGGAGCGCCGGAACGGCGCCTGGGCTCTCCGCGACGGCACGCGCGATCTTGGCATCCCGGACACGGTGCAGGCCGTACTGGCCGCCCGCATCGACCTGCTCCCGCCGTCCGCCAAGGAGGCACTACAGGCGGCGGCCGTTATCGGCCGTTCATTCAGCGCGGCCGGCCTTGCCGCCCTGGTCGGCACGGCGGCAGAGGTGCGCACGCTGGTCGAGCGAGGCTTTTTCCGCCCCACCGAGCCCGAGCTCGTGTTCAAGCATGCACTTACGCGCGACGTCGCCTACGAAAGCCTGCCGAGGGCGAGCCGGGCGCACTTGCATGCCTCGTTTGCGGCCTGGCTCGAGGCAGAGGGCGCCGGAGACGCGGGCGCCGGATCCCTGGCCTACCACTACGCCGAGGCCGTCAACCCGGAGATTGCGGAGCTCGCGTGGCGCGGCCAGGAGCAATACGTCGAGCAGCTGCGGACGAGTGCGCTGCGCTGGCTGCGCCGGGCCGCCGAGCTCGCAGTCGGCCGCTTCGACATCGACGACGCGCTTGCGCTGTTGGGCAAATCGGTCGAGCTGGATCCCAACGATGCCGAACTCTGGCGGGCAATTGGCCACGCGAACGCGCTCAAGTTCGACGGCGAGGCATTCTGGGCAGCGACGCTCAAGGCCGTCGAGCTGACCTCGGAGCCGACGACGCTCGGCGACCTCTACGCGGAGCTCGCGTTCGAGTCGTCGATGCGGGGCGCCGTCTGGAAGCGCCCACCCGATCACGAGCTCGTGGAGGGCTGGCTGGAGCGCGCGCTCGAGCTTGCCGAGCCCGGCAGCCGGTCCCAGGCGAAGGCCCTCGTCACCAAGGCCGTGTTGACGGACGACATCGAGATCGCCGACCAGGCGGTCGCTCTCGCCGAGCAGCTGGACGACGCCGAGCTCGCCTCGGACGCCTACGGAGCGCGATCGGGCGCCTCGTGGGTCGTCTCTGACTTCCACGTGGCGTACGAGTGGGCGAGTCGGAGCTTCGCCCTGATCGAGCGCCTCGGCGACCCGGACAAGGTCGCCTTCGTTCAACGGCTTGGCGCCCCGGTTGCCCTTGCCGTCGGCCGGGTCGATGAGGCCGCGACGCTGGCCGCGGAGCATGACTTGGTCGCATCTCGCCTGAGCGCACATCACGAGGTGCACGCTGTCGGAGTGCTAATCATGATCGAAGAAGCCCTCGGGCACTGGGGCGAGATCCGACGGCTTCAGGTTCGCAATGAGCGTGCCCTCGCTGACAACGAGGGGACGCCGTGCATCTTTAGCCCACGGTCACTGCTGGCGTGTGCGGTTGCCTGCGCAGAGCTCGGACTGGACGCAGAGGCCCACCGGCTCGAGGACCGTGTTGCCGCCCTCGGGTTCCAGGGGTACGGGTTCTTCCTCCATCCGCCGTCTGCCCACCTCGCTCTGCTACGAGACGATCTCGCGCAGGTTCAGGCGCTGCTTGCCGAGTCCGGAGAAGCCTGGCACCAGATGCTGGACTCGGGCCTGTACGGATGGGCAACCCGCCTCGATGCACTCGTCGCCCTTGGCCGGAAGCAGGAGGCCGAGGCGGAGGCGACGCGCCTTGAGCAGCCCGGCACCTACCTCGAGCCGTTCGCGCTGCGTACGCTCGGGCTCGTTCGCCACGATACGGGTCTGATCGAGCGGTCGATCGAGCGCTTCGAGACGATGGGACTCGACTGGCACGCGGCGAAGACCCGCGAACTGGCCCGCTCGCTCTAGCTGAACCTGACGGGTCACTCGAAAGGCAGTGGAGCCGACGGGATTCGAACCCGTGACCTTCTGGCTGCCAGCCAGACGCTCTCCCAACTGAGCTACGGCCCCCGGTCGGCCGATTGTAGCTAGGCCGTCGCCGAGGCGAGCTCGACGCTCGGGACGTCGCCCCAGAGCTCCTCGAGCCGGTAGTACTCCCGCGCCTCCGGGCTGAAGACGTGGAAGACCACGTCGAGGTAGTCCGCGACGATCCAGCGCCCCTCGCGCTCGCCTGCGACCGACGACGGGAGCGAGCGCTCGTCGTGCTTCAGGCGCGTGTGCACCTCGTCCCAGATCGCCTTCGTCTGGCGCGGGTTCTGACCGGTCGCGAGCACGAAGAAGTCCGTGTACGAGCACACGGGTCGCATGTCGAGGATGAGGACGTCCTGTGCCAGCTTCTCCTGGGCGAGGCCGGCGATTCTGCGGGCGTGTTCGAGTGGGGTCAGTGTCGCTTCAGTTCCTCTCGGGGTGCGAATCCAGTCTAGCCACGATAGAGGCCGAGCTCTCGGATCGCGCCGGCGACCGCCGGCGGGACCAGATCGTCGATCGGCTCGCCGCGCGCGACCCGCTCACGCACGTCGGTCGAGCTGACGTCCGGCGAGTCGAGTTCGAACGGGACGACACGATCGCCGTAGCGCTCGAGGTCGGGCGGCGGATAGCCGGAGCGCGTGCCGACGGCCAGGCGGACCCAGCGCAGCACCTCGTCGGGCTCCTTCCAGGTAGGGAACGCCGCGCCCTCGTCGGCGCCGACGACGAACAGCCCGTCGTCGAACTTCCCGCCACGGACGGCGTCCACGGTGAACGCGTTCTCGTCGAGCCTGACCTCGGCCGGAAGCCCGGCGAACGCGGCCTCCGCCAGGCGCAGGCGCGACCCGGCGTCGGCGACCGTCACACGGTGGCCCGGGCCGGCTGCGACGAGCACGGTCAGCCGGTCGATCGGCAGCCGTTCGAGAGCAGCCCGAGCGAGGGCCAGGTGGCCGTTGTGCGGCGGGTCGAAGATGCCGCCGAGAATCCCCGTCGTCATCCGAACTCGAGCGCCTCGCCGGCGACCTCGACCTCGTCGCCCTGCTTCGCGCCCGCCTCGCGGAGCGCCCGCTCGAGCTCCTCCTCGGGAGGCGGCTTGCCGATCACGCGGAACCCGCGGTCGGTCCGGAAGATCCGGTACGCCCGGCGCGGATCGGGTTGCGGCCGGTAGACCAGGAACTCCGCAAGCCCCTCGGCGTCGTGCGCGGTGACCGGCGGCGCAGGCGGGCAGACGTCGAAGAGCCCTCGCCGGAACTGCTCGACCCCCTCGCCGGTCGCGCACGAGAGCGCGAACACGCGCTGGACCCGCGGGTCGTCCAGCTCGAGCTCCGGAACCTCCGGGACGAGGTCGACCTTGTTCAGGACGACCACCTGCGGCCGCTCGGCGAGGCCCGAGCCGTACGCCCTGAGCTCGCGGTCGATCTGCTCGAAGCGCTCGACGGGATCTCCTTCGGAGACGTCGATCACGTGGACGAGCAGTCGCGCGCGCTCCAGGTGGGCGAGGAACTCGTGGCCCAGACCGGCGCCATCGCTCGCACCCTCGATCAGGCCGGGAACGTCCACGACCACGAGCTGGCGCTCGTCGGTGTCCACGGTTCCCAGCACCGGCTGGATGGTGGTGAACGGGTATGCGGCGACCTTGGGCCGCGCGTTCGAGATCCGCCGCAGGAGCGACGACTTGCCCGCGTTCGGCATCCCGACGAGCGCGGCGTCGGCGAGCAGCTTCAGCCGAAGCTCGAAATCCGCCTGGTCGCCGGGCACGCCCGTCTCGGCGAACCGCGGCGTCTGGCGCGTAGAGGTCGCGAAGCTCTTGTTCCCGCGGCCGCCCGAACCGCCGCGCGCGAGAACCGCGCGCGCCTCCGAGTGCGCGAGGTCTGCGACGAGCTGCTTATCCTGATCGAACACCTGCGTCCCGACGGGCACGCGGAGCTCGACGGTCTCGCCGTCCGCGCCGTGCTTTCCCGTCCCGCCTCCGCCGCCGCCGCGCCCGGCCGCAAACCGCCGCCGCGAGCGGAAGGACGACAGGTCGCGCAGATCGGGGTCAGCGACGAGCACGACGTCGCCGCCGCGCCCCCCGTCGCCGCCGTCGGGCCCACCCTTCGGCACGTATTTCTCCCGGCGGAAGCTGAGCGCGCCGTGGCCGCCGCGCCCCGCCTGCACATGGATGCGGGCACGATCCGTGAACACGCTGCTGTCGCCGGACGGCGGCTAGTCGACGACTGCGATCAGCCGACGCGCGCCGCTGCTCTTGAAGACCACGCGGCCGTCGCGCTTGGCGAAGATCGTGTCATCGCGGCCGATCCCGGCGCCCGAGCCCGGGCGGAAGCGCGTGCCGCGCTGGCGGACGATGATCGCGCCCGCGGTCACGGTCTGGCCGTCGAAGACCTTGACTCCGAGCATCTTCGGCTTGGAGTCGCGGCCGTTCCTGGATGAGCCGAGTCCCTTCTTGTGCGCCATCTAGCTCTTCTCCTCCTGCGCCTCGAGCGCCGCGAGCGCGCCCTTTCGGTTGGCGTGCTCACGCTCGTACTCGAGGGCGGCTGCGATCTGCGCCGCCGACCAGCCGCCGGCATTCGCGGCGATGTCCTTGACCGTCATGTCCGAATACCCGCCCGGCAGGTCCGTGCCGGCCTCGGCCTCGGCCTGGGCCGGGGCGGCCTTCGCGGGGGCTTCCTTGTCCTTCTTGGCCGCGGCGCCCGAGCTCTTGCCGATCTTCTGGATCTCGATCTGCGAGAGCTTCGCGCGGAAACCCGTGCGCCGCCGGTAGCCCGTCTTCGGCTTGGACTTGCCGATCCGGATCTTCGGCCCGAGTGGCGCGCCGACAACCTTCGCCGTGACCTGGACGCCCTTCGGAGCGAGCTCGAACGCGCCGTCGCCGCCGAGCATCAGCACTTCCGGGTGGAAGGTCTTGCCCTCCTCGGTGGGCAGGCGGTCCACGAGCAGGCGCTCGCCCTCCCGGACGCGGTACTGCTTCCCTCCGAGTGAGATGATCGCGTAGCTCATGGCATCAAAACGCGGGCGAGAGCCCGCGAAGTCGCCAGTGTAGCCAAATGAGCAGGCACAATCGGCACGATGGCGCCGGCTCGCGAGATCCGCGTTGTCTGGGCGCTCTTCGCCGCGGATGCGATCGCCATCGCCGTCACCTACTGGCGGCTCCCGCCCGCGGACACCTACAACGTGAGCCTGACCGGTTTCGACGGCGGGGCGAGCCGCGTCGTCGTGTTCCTCGGCTTCCCGACCGCACTCGCCGCCGTGGCGATCCTCGGCCTCGTGTATGGACGGCTGGACGGCCGCTGGGCGCTGCCTGTCTCGCTGGTCGCGCTTGCGCTCTGCGCGTCGGTCGCCTGGCCGGGCGTCGTCGACCAGGCCGATCTCGACGCCAAGTGGTCGAGCGCCTTCGCCGCGGCCGGGACGCTGCTCGTGCTTCTGCTTAGCATTCTGGGCCGCGGACCGGCCCCGCAGGCGAGGCCGAGTCGCCCGGGCGACCTGGCACGGATCGCCGTCGCGGGGGTCGCGGCCTTCGCCGCCCTACCCTGGATCGCGGCCGAGCTCGGCCTCTTCCTCGACGGCGTGCCCGCGCTCGGCTCGATCTTCATCACTGGCAAGGTCGCGCCCGAGTCCGGAGGCCACCTCGCACACGCCGTCCACCACGGCCACCACCACGGGCTCGACGGGCTCCTGCTGACGCTCACCGCGCTCCTCCTCAGCCGCCAGCTCGGCGCCGTCGGCGGCCTCGGCCTGCGCAGGCTGCTGGCCGCGTACCTCTCGCTGATGCTCGTCTACGGGCCGACGAACATGGTCAACGACCTCTGGAGCGAGCAGGTTGTGAAGCGCGGCTGGACGGCCTGGCAGGTTCCGGGCGTCCTCCAGCCGACGGCGTCGCTCCCCTGGCTCGCGATGCTCGCCGCGGCCGCGTTGATCTACGCGGCCTTCCTCTCGCCCCGGGCCCTATTCGCTCGACGCTGACGGGCTCTTCGCCGTCGTGCTCTTGCGCCTGCGACGGCCGCCGCGCGAGCCGCGCCGTGTCTTCTTCTTCGGCTTGGCCGCCTCCGCGCCGTTCTCCGAGACCGCCTCGGCCTCTGCCGGCTCCCCGGCTGGAGGCTCCTTGGCCCGAGACTCCTCGGCCTGAGACTCCTCGGCCCGGCCGAGAGCCGGATCGGGAAGATGGATCTTCGGGCCTTCGCCGTCCGCGGATCCGTCGGCCGCTCCCGCAGCCTCGGCGGCCGCAGGCTTCTTCTTCCTGCGCCTGCCGCCCCGCGAGCCCCGCCTGGTCTTCTTCTTCGGCTTTTCCTCGGCCGCAAGCTCCCCCGCCGCTTCAGGCTCCGCGACCGGTTCTGGCTCAGGCTCTGCGTCGGACTCGGGCTCTGCCTCGGCCTCGACCTCGGCTCTGCCTCGGCCTCCGGCTCGGCGGCAGGAGCGGCCTCGTCGGCCTTCGGCTGTCCCTTCCGCGCCGGCGGCTTGCGCGTCGGCTTCTCGGCCTCGCGCTCGGCCGTGATCGGGCCCTCGACCGCCCCGGCCTTTCCGACGAGCGTCGCGTAGGCGACGCCGTCCATCACGCGCTCGACGCGAACCTTCGCCCGCTTGCCGACGAGCGACGCGCCGTCGCCGACGTAGACCGCAAGGCCGTCCAGCTTCCCGGTCGCGCTCCTAGGGTCGTGCAGCCCGATCTCGACGAGCTTCAGCGAGATCTCCGACCCCTCCTCCACCGGCGACTTCGGGGCGAGGCTCTCGTAGGTGCCCTTGCCGAGCTCCTCGAAGTGGTCGGTCGGCATGTCCTCGCGCGACTCGATCAGGAACCGCCTGCGCGTCTCCTCCTCGATCGCCTGCAGCCGCGAGGCGCCCGGGCCGATCAGGACGCTGGCAACCGCCGCGTTCAGCTCGACCTTGAAGGCCTTCGTCCGCGGCGCGCTCGCCGCGAGCTCCCGCAGTCGCCGCTCGGCGTCGACCGCGGCCGAGGCCTCGGAGAGCACGACGCCGTCGCCGTGGCAGACGACGCACTTGCGCGTGAGGATCTCGCGCGGCCCGTCGGTCACGTTCTGGCGCGTCATCTCCACGAGCCCGAGCGGCGAGATCTCGACCACGTAGGTCTTGGTGCGGTCGCGCTCGAGCTCGGTCTTGAGCGCCTCCTCGACGGTGGCGCGGTTCTTCGGGTTCGCCATGTCGATGAAGTCGATGACGATGATCCCGCCGATGTCGCGCAGCCGCAGCTGGCGCACGACCTCCTTGACGGCCTCGAGGTTGTTCTTCGTGATCGTGTCCTCGAGCCGCCCGCCGGACGAGCGGCCGCGAGAGCCGACGAAGCGGCCCGTGTTGACGTCGATCACCGTGAACGCCTCGGCGTAGTCGAAGATCAGGTAGCCGCCCGAGGGCAGGTCGACGCGTCGTGAGAGCGTGGAGCGGATCTCGGCGTCGACGCCGAGCGACTCCATCAGCGGCGTCTTCTCGCGGTACCGCTCGACCCGCTCGGCCATGTGCGGCGACGTCTTCTTCAGGTAGCCGACGATCCGCTTGTACGTTCGGTCGTGGTCGACCACCGCGCGCTCGAAGTCGTCGGTGAAGAGGTCGCGCACGACGCGCAGCGGAAGCTCGGCCTCCTGGTAGACGAGCGCCGGGATCTTGGCCGTCTTGGCGCGGGCCTCGATCGTCTTCCAGAGCCGCTGCAGGAAGACGAGGTCGCGCTCGATGTCCTCCGCGGAGGCGCCCTCGGCCGCCGTGCGGATGATCACGCCGCCCTTCTTCACGTCGAGCCCTTTGAGGATGTCGCGCAGGCGCGTGCGCTCGGCGTCCTCGAGCCGGCGCGAGACGCCGAGCCCCTCGCCGCTCGGGACGAACACGACGAAGCGGCCGGGGAGCGAGATCTCGGTCGTCAGGCGGGCGCCCTTCGACTTCATCGGGTCCTTGACCGCCTGGACGAGCACCTCCTGGCCGCGGCTGAGCAGATCCTGGATCTTGCGGCCGTGCGAGCGGCCTTCGAGCTCCGGGCCGACGACCTCGTCCACGTACAGGAACCCGTTCTTCTCGAGGCCGATCTCGATGAACGCGGCCTCCATCCCCGGCAGGACGTTGTCGACGACGCCCTTGTAGATGTTCCCCGCGATCGAGCGGCGCTCGGGCCGCTCGAGGTACGCCTCGGCGACCCGGTCGTCCTCGCGCACGGCGACGCGCTGCTCGCTTACATCGACGGAGATCAGCAGCTCTCGCTTGGCGGGCGGGAGCGGCGGGCGCCTCGGAGCCGTCCGCCGCCGCGGAGCGCGCTGCTTGCGCGCTGCCGGTCGCCGGTCGGGGCCTTCCTTGGCGGGCTTCTCGGCCTTTGGCTTCTTCGCCTCGGCCTTGGCCTCGGGCTTGGCCTCTGCGGCTGTCGAAGCGCCCGGGGCGCTTGCGGCCTCTTCCGCCGCGGCTCCCGCGCCTTCGGCGCTTGCGGGCCGGCTGAGACTCGTCGGTTGCGCCCGCAGCCGCGGGCGCTCTCGGTTACTGGCTTGTCAGGGCGGATCGGCGCGCTCGCATCGGCGGCGCGCTGTTCAGGTGACGGCTTCTGCCGCCGGAACCATCGCAACAAATCAAAACTCCTTGGTTGGCGCGCGCGCAGCTATCGCCTGTCAGGCGGAGCGCGCGCTGCAACTTGATATGGCTGGGCATATCCACAGGCTAGCAGCGCGGCCTGCGGACGCGGCCTGGATTTACGCCGCGGCGGCCGGGCGGAGCTTCGCGCGCTTCGCCTTTACCGCGCGCTCCCAGATCGCAATCGCTTGACGTCGATCGTGTCGACCCGTCATTTCAGACGGACGCGCGAGCCAGCCCGCACGTCCTGAGACCGGCACCGCAAGCGGCGCCTAGGCGGCTGCTGCGGGCCGGAGCTTCGCGCGCTTCGCCTTCACTGCGCGCAGCCGCTGATGCAAGCGGGCCCACGCCCATGGTTCGACCTCGCCGTACCGGACCGCGGTTTGGCCCCGCGTTGCCTCGAGGTACTCGAACCAGGCGTCGGCTTCCTCGATCAGCAGCAGCTCCTCGGCTTCTCGTCTGGCGGCATGGCGAGATCGTAGGACCGCCGGCGGACGGATCAGGGAAGCAGGCGCCTGCGCGTGGCCCGACCGCGCACGTGGATCGCCTCCAGCACGCCGATTGCGAGCAGGTTGGCGATCATCGCCGAGCCGCCGACGCTGACGAACGGAAGCGGGATTCCGGTCACCGGGGCGATCCCGATCGTCATGCCGACGTTGACGAAGATCTGGAACAGGAACGCGACGACGATCCCTCCGGCGGCGATCGCCGAGAACGCGTCGCGCGCGCCCGCGACGATCTTCAGGCCTCGCCAGACGACGAGCAGATAGAGCAGGAGCAGGATCGAGATCCCGACGAAGCCGCGCTGCTCGGCGAGCGAGGCGAACGCGAAGTCGGTCGCGTGCTCGGGGAGGAAGTGCAGGCTCGTCTGCGTCGCTCCCGCGACGCCGCGGCCGCGCAGGCCTCCGGAGCCGACCGCGTTGATCGACTGCGCCACGTTGTAGGTCGCGCCCGAGGGATCCTGGTCGGGGTGCGTGAAGTGCGTCAGGCGCTGCTGCTGGTAGGGCTTCAGCACGTGCACGCCGGCCGCGGGCAGGAACCACAGCACGGACAGGATCACGGCGAGCGTCGCGATCCCGAGCGCGGCCAGGTGCGCCCAGCGCGTGCCGGCGATGAAGAGGACGCCGAAGAGCGCGACCGCGTAGACGAGCGTCGTGCCGACGTCCGGCTGCACGAAGACGAGCAGCATCGGGATCCCCGCGAGGGCGATCGCCTCGATCACGGTCCGGCTGTCGCCGATCCGCCTCGCCCGGTCGGCGAGGAAGCCGGCGAGGAAGAGGACGAACAGCAGCTTCCCGAACTCGGACGGCTGGAAGCGGAAGAAGCCGAGGTCGAGCCAGCGCTTCGAGTGGCGCGAGACCGTGCCGGCCACGAGCACGAGCAGCATCACGCCGACCGTCCCGCCGTAGATCGACCTTCTTGAAGCGCCGGTAGTAGTCGGGGTCGATCAGCACTGCGAGCGCGAGCCCGACCACGCCGACGGCGGCGTACGCGGTCTGGCGGACGACGTAGTAGTCCGACGCGCCCGTGATGTCGTTCTTCGTGATCCCGGCGATCGCCCAGAGCCCGAAGCCGAGCAGCGCCGCGACCGCGCCGAGCAGGATCCAGTCGAGCCGGCGGACGAACGACGCCAGGTGGATCCGCTCGACCCTGACCGGCCCGAGGCCCCTCGCGCGGGTGCTGACGGCCTCGATCATCCGCCCGAGCTCCGCGGTTCCGTTGGCGCCGGTGTGGAAGTACTGCTCGAACACCTTCAGCGCGGCGGGGGCGGCTGCGTCGGCGCCGAAGCCGCCGTTCTCGATCAGCGCGCAGACGACGAGCTGCGGTGGCTCCGAGCTCGCGACCGGCCCGTAGCCGCACCACCACGACTGGTCCTTCTGCTTGGTGCTCGGATCCTTCTGCGCCGTCCCGGTCTTGCCCGCGATCGGGATCGGGAAGTTGCTGAAGACGCCGGCCGATGTGCCGTAGGACGCGTGCGTCGCCTGGTAGAGGCCGTCCTGGACGACCGCCAGCGCCGTGGGGTCGATGGCGGCCGACTGCGGCGCGGGCGGCGTGAAGCGGTGAACGACCCGCCGCGAGCGGCCGCCGCCGCCCTCCTCGGCGTCCTCGACGAGGTGGGGGCGCACGAGCTTGCCGCCGTTGGCGAGGATCGCGTAGAAGCGCGCCATCTGGAGCGGCGTCACGAGCAGGTCCTTCTGGCCGATCGCGAGCTGGATCGAGTCGCCGGGCTTCCAGAGGCGGTCGACCTCCCAGTTGTGCGGGTCGGTCTTCGCCGTGAACGTCCGGTCGCGCCACTCGGGAGTCGGCAGCAATCCGGCTGACTCGGGGCCCACGTCGACGCCCGTCCTCTGGCCGATCCCGAACTTCGAGGCCCACGCCTGCAGCGGATGGCCTGCGCTCGGCGGCTCTTTGTAGAAGTCGTAGCCCAGCTGGTAGAACCACGTGTCGCACGAGGCGGCGAGCGCGGTCGGCAGGCTCATCATCTCGTCGATGTAGGGGTCGACGTTCTTGAAGACGCCTCCGGGCGCGATCGACCCGTCGGGCTTGCGGACGACGAACGTCCCGGTACAGGGGAGCGACGTCCCGGGCGAGATGACGTGCGTCTGCAGCGCGGCGAGCGCGGTGATCGGCTTGAACGTCGAGCCGGCGGGGTAGAGCCCGCTGATCGCTCGGTTCAGCGACGGGTAGTTGTCCAGCGCGGCGGTCGCCCCGGTCAGGCCCGCTGCTCGCGAGCCGCTTGTTCGTCACGCGGCCGGTGTACACGCGCGGGTCGAAGGTCGGGTACGAGGCCATCGCTCGAATCGAGCCGTCGCGCGGGTCGAGCGCGACGATCGCGCCGGCGTTGGCCTCCCACTGCCCGTTGTTGATCGCGGTCTGGATCCCGAAGCGGAGTGCCCTCTCGGCCGCGCGCTGGAGGTTGATGTCGAGCGTCAGGCGGATCGACTCGCCCGGTGTCGGCCTGCGCGTCGGGACGACGGCGCTCCGCGCCTGCCCGAGCGAGTCGACCGTCACCTGGGCGAGCCCGGGACGGCCGCGCAGGTACGAGTCGTAGGCCGACTCGAGCCCGGCCTGCCCGATCTTGTCTCCACCTTCGTAGCCCTTCCCCTTGAGCTGCTTGAGCTGCTCCGGGGAGATCTCGGAGACGTAGCCCAGCAGCTGCGCCGCGAGCGACCCGTACGTGTAGCTGCGCAGGTAGGTGTTGACGATGCGGACGCCCGGGAACTGCTCGCTGTGCTCGGCCAGGTAGTTGATCGGCGCGTCCCGGTTCACCGATTCCCGCACCGTCACCGGCGTGATCGGGTCGTTTCCGATCCGTTTCATCCCCACGAGCATCTGGTGGACGGGCACGTTCAGCACCATCGAGAGGCGTTTCAGCTCGGCCAGACGAGCGGGCCAGGTCTTCGGCAGGTCGGCCGGCGAGAGCTGGACGGCCGTCCCGGGCACCGTCGCCACCAGCGGATGACCGTTGCGGTCGAAGATCTCGCCGCGCTGCGCCTCGATCCGCACCGAGCGGACCTGGTTGTCCTGGGCCGCCTTCAGGTACCGCGGCCCCGAGAGCACCTGCAGCGCCCAGAGCCGGAAGAACAGGATCCCGAACACGACCAGCGCGACCGCGGCCAGGATCCCGATCCGCAGCGCGAGCTGGGGCGTGAAGCGGTAGGGCTCCTCGACCCGCGGGTCGGGCGGGAGGAAGCCGCCGCCTCCAGGCGGGCGGGCGCGGGCGCCTCTGCTAGCCAAGGAGCCGCACCTCCGTCACCCTCTCGGGCTCGGGCCCCAGCGAGAGCACCCAGCGCGTGAGCGCGAAGACGGGCAGCGTCAGCAGGAGGTTGAGCGCGATCTTCGGCGGCAGCGCGTCGAGCAGCACCACGCGCGCCGAGACGGGATCGCCGAGCATGTAGTGGAGGAGCAGCGCGCCGAACTGGACGGCGATCGTGGCGACGGCGACCGAGACGAACGGCGCGTGCACGCGGTCGCGACCGGTCGTCTCGCCGTAGCGTCCGATCCAGTAGCCCGCGATCGTCAGCAGCAGCGAGGTGACGCCGAGCGTCGCGAGATTCGCGGTGTCCACGAGCAGGCCGACCACGAAGCCCGCCGCGGCGCCGTAGATCGAGCCGCGCAGGAACGCGATGCTCATCAGCATCAGCAGGACGACGTCGGGCGTGCCCTCGAGGATCTGGATCGACGAGAACAGGGTCACCTGCAGGATCGCCGCCACGAAGACGAGCAGCGCGACCTTCGCGATCTCGAGCAGTTGGCGCATCAGCGGTGCCGGGACTTCGGGACGAGCACGAGCACGGACTGCAGCGAGCCGAAGTCGACCCGCGGGCTGCAGCTGCACCTTCCAGTAGAGGTCGACGTCGTTCTGCGAGGCGCCGCTGACGACGCCGATCGGAATCCCGCGCGGATAGAGCGAGGCCAGGTCCCCGACGCGAAAGCCCTGCGTGACGATCAAGTCGTGCGGGTTGATCGTCTGCGACTTCGAGACGCGGTCGAGGATCAGCGTCGTGCGGCCCTCGCCGTGGCCGACGAGGCCACTCGCCTGGGTGCTCAGGTCGAGCGCGGCGACCTGGATGTTCGGGTCGGTCAGCAGCGTGACCTCGGCGGTGTTCCGCGCGACCTGGGTGACCTTGCCGATGAGACCGTCGGCGTTGACGACCGGGTCGTTGACGCGGATGCCCGAGGTCCAGCCGGCGGCGATCCCGATCTGCTGCTGGAACTCGCTCGCCGGGCGGCCGATGATCGCGGTCGCGACGTAGTCGTAGCCGTGCGGGAAGTTCGTCGAGCCGACGTAGTGGAGCAGCCGCCGCAGCTCGACGTTCTGCTGGTAGGCGGTCGAGTTCTGGATGACGTCCTGGCTCAGCTTGTCGACCTGGTCGCGGAGCGTCACGTTCTGCGACTTGGCGTGCACGAGGCCGGACGACCAGTTGTAGGCGTCGCGGAAGGGACGCGCGATCCGCTCGGCGCCGACCTCGAACGGCCGGAGGACCGCCGCGCCCGCGCTCTGGGCTCCGTGCAGCCCCCCGCCCGCGGGCTCGCGGAAGTAGATCGTGATCAGGACGATCGAGAGCAGGACGAGAGCGCCCACAACGACCCGCCGCCAGACGGCGGAGGTTCTGCGGGAGGACTGTCCGGGCGGCCTGGAGCGAGGAACGGGTGACCCCAGGACCGCAATGCGAGCGCTGCGGTTCCGTTGCACGAGAACGACCTAGTGTAGGAAAGAGCCCGGCACCCTGCGCCTAGGGTCTGTGATTGCTGCGCTTCTTGGCCGCCTGGCTGCGGTGAATCGCCTCGAACTCCTCGAGGCTGCGGCCCGAGCCGACCGCCACGCAGGTGAGCGGGCTCTCGGCGACGTGGACGGGCATCTGCGTCTCGTGGCGGAGGCGCTCGTCGAGGCCGTTCAGGAGCGCACCGCCGCCGGCGAGGACGATGCCGCGGTCCATGATGTCGGCCGCGAGCTCGGGCGGAGTCTTGTCGAGCGTCGACTTGATCGCGTCGACGATCTGGCCGACCGGGCCGTCGAGCGCGCGGCGGACCTCCTCCGACGAGAGGATCACGGTCTTCGGCAGGCCGGTGAGCATGTCGCGCCCTCTGACCTCGGCCTGCACCTCCTCCGGGAGGTCGAATCCGGAGCCGACTTCGAGCTTGATCTCCTCGGCCGTCTGCTGGCCGATCAGCAGCTTGTACTCGCTCTTGATGTGGGCGATGATCGCCTCGTCCATCTCGTCGCCGCCGACGCGGAGGCTCTGAGAGACGACGATCCCGCCGAGACTGATCACCGCGACCTCGGTCGTGCCGCCGCCGATGTCGACGATCATGTTCCCGGTCGGCTCGGCGACGGGCAGGCCGGCGCCGATCGCGGCGGCCATCGGCTCCTCGATCAGGTAGGCCTGGCGCGCTCCCGCCGAGAGGGTCGCCTCCTCGACGGCGCGCTTCTCGACCCCGGTGACACCGGACGGGACGCACACGACGACGCGCGGGTGCGCGAACCGGTGCTGGTGCACCTTCTGGATGAAGTGGCGCAGCATCTGCTCGGTGACGTCGAAGTCTGCGATGACCCCGTCCTTGAGCGGCCGGATCGCCGAGATCGTCCCGGGCGTGCGGCCGAGCATCCGCTTGGCTTCGACGCCGACGGCGTGCACCTCGCCCGTGAGCTGGTCGATCGCGACCACGCTCGGCTCTGAGAGCACGATCCCGCGCCCGCGCACGTAGACGAGCGTGTTGGCGGTGCCGAGATCGACCGCCATGTCGCGTCCGCCGAAACCATTGAAATAACCCCGTATCCCCATACGAAACACGAGTCTAGCGGGGAAAACCGCACTCCGATCGTTTGCGAGGGCCACGGGCGCGGCTCGGCAGCGAGCCGCCGCTCCATCCGGGGTCAGACCCCGACCATGGCCGAAGGGGACAGCTGGGAATGCAACGAAAGAATGCCGACCACACCGACTCTGCTCGCGCCGCGCGTACGCTCGAAGAGATGCCGCGAGCGCCACGACCTCAGCTGGCCGGAGGCCTCTATCACGTCGGAACGCGTGGTGTTCGGCGCTCGAGGATCTTCTGGGACGAGAGCCATCACCAGATGTTCGAACGCATCCTCAGCGCCGCAACCGAGCACCTCGGATGGCGGTGTCACACCTACTGCCTCATGCCGAACCACTACCACCTCGTGCTCGAGACACCGGAGCCGAACCTCTCAGCTGGAATGCAGCGTTTGAACAGCGGCTTTGCTCAATGGTTCAACGCGGAGCATGGCTTCAGTGGTCACGTCTTCGAGCGCCGGTTCTTCTCGCGGATCGTCGAAAGCACGTATGACTTGTTCGAGCTGGCTCGATACGTCGTGCTGAATCCCGTGCGGGCCGGCCTCTGCGATGAGCCTCGGGACTGGGAGTGGAGCAGCTACCGCGCCTTGGTCGGCGACGCTCCGCCAGCGCCGTTTCTCACCATCGAGCGGCTCCTCGGCCAGTTTGGGCGGGACGCGCGTCGGGCAGGCGAGAACTTCCGGAGGTTCGTAGACGAGGCCCCGCTCAGGGCAAGTGGGCCGTGACCGTTTCGGCCACGGCCGGGGTCTGACCCCGAACGGGGCCGACTCGGACGCGCTCGCGATCAGCCGAAGCCGTACGCGCCGGGGAAGCGCTCCGCGAGCAGGCGGACGAGCAGCGCGGCCGGGAGGCCGACCACGTTCAGGTAGTCGCCCTCGATTCGCTCGACGAGCGCTGCGCCGCGGCCCTGGATGGCGTAGGCGCCGGCGCGACCCTCCCACTCGCGGCTCTCGACGTAGCGCGCGAGGTCGCGGGCGGTCAGCGGCCGAAACGTGACGAGGGTCACCTCCCGGTGGACCTCCTGCCAGGCCGGCGTGACCAGCGCGAGGCCCGAGACGACCTCGTGCGTCTTCCCGGCCAGGCTCTCGAGCATCGACTCGGCGTCCTCCTCGCTCCCCGGCTTGCCGTAGACGCGACCGCCGCAGATCACCTCCGTGTCGCAGCCGAGCACGGGGCGGTCGTCCAACGGGCCGACGGAATGCGCCTTTCCCAGCGCGTGCTCCACGGGATCGCCGCTCGTCTCCTCGTAGCGCGGAGCGACGACGTCGAACGGAATCCGGAGCTGCTCGAGAATCTCGCGCCGCCGCGGCGACGTCGAGGCGAGGATCAGCGGAGTTGGAGCCGCCAAATCTCCTCGGCGGGCCAGCGCTTCGACCACTCGATCGGCGGGTCGTCGTAGTACCTGTGCTCTTCCGCGTCCTCGGGAGCGAACAGCTCGCGGAAGTCGACGAGCTCGAAGCCGTTGTCCCGCAGGATCGCGAGCATGTCAGCCATGCCCGGGTGGAACTCGACGCCCGGGTCGTCGTCCTCCCAGACGAGCTTGTACAGGCCCTTCTGCGGCCGCGCGAGCCGATCGGCTGTCTTGCCCTCGTCGGGAACGCAGAGGATGCGGAGCGTCGTCCCGCGCATGAAGACGAGCTCGCCCTCGGGGCGCAGCAGGCGCGCGGCCTCGGGGATCCACAGGGCGGGATCGCACCAGATCGACGCGCCGTACTCGGAGAACGCGAGGTCGAACGAGTCGTCCGGGAGCGGCACGTCCTCGGCGTTGGCCTCGATCAGCTCCAGGCCGAGCCCGAACTCGGCGTCCATGCGCCTCGCCGTGTCGAGCTGCGCGGGAGTGACGTCGACGCCGACCACCCGGCTCGCGCCGGCACGCTTGAGCCAGGCGCCGAAGTACGCCGTCCCGCAGCCGAGCTCGATCACGTCCTTGCCCGTGACGTCGGGCAGGATCTGGACCTCGCTCTCGGGCTTCGACCACTGGCCCCAGGTGATCTCCTCCTGCGCCCAGGTGTCGTGGGCCACGCCGTCCGTGTACTCCGCGTTCGCCTGCGTCCAGCCCGCGCGGTTGATCGCGACGTAGTCGGGCTCAGACAAGGCCGTCCGGGAACCAGAGCTCGAGCTCGCGGCGCGCGGACTCCTCCGAGTCCGAGCCGTGCACGAGGTTGTTCGGCATCGCCAGGGCGAGGTCGCCGCGGATCGAGCCAGGTGTGGCCTCCGCGGGGTTGGTCGCGCCGATCGTCGTCCGCGCCGCCGAGATCGCGCCCTCGCCTTCGAGCGCCAGCGCGAGCGTCGGCGCGGAGGTGATGAACTCGACCAGCTCGCCGAAGAACGGCTTCTCGGCATGCTCGGCGTAGTGCTGCTCGGCCAGCCCGCGGTCGACCTGGACGAGCCTCGCCGCGCGCAGCGCGAGGCCGCGCTGCTCGAAGCGCGCCAGGATCTCGCCCGCGAGCGCCCGCTCGACGGCGTCCGGCTTGATCAGGATCAGCGTCCTCTCGAGTGCCACCGACAGAAGAGCTTAAGCGCGGCGCTCGCGGCGTGGCGGGGTGAGCGCCTGCGTCTGGCCGAGGTCGACCGCCGCGGGCTCGACCGCCGTCTCGCAGTACGGGCACACCTGCCAGAGCGCCTCGAGCGGCGCCTTGCAGCTCCGGCACGACTGGCGCAGCCGCGTCGTGCAGACGGGGCAGACGAGGAAGGCCGGGTCGACGTCCGCGTGGCAGACGGGGCAGCTGAGGTCGCGCCGCGAGAGGCGCTGCTCCATCGCACGCACCTCGAGCTCGCGCTCGCGGACGTCCTCGAGGTACTCGGGCGGCCGGAAGAGCATGTAGATCAGCGGGCCGAGGAACGGCGGCACGAGCCCCAGCACGGTCGCCATCCCGACCAGCCACGGATCCTCGATCCGCCGCCGCGCGTCCTTGAACACCCAGTACGCGGTCGCGAGCCAGAAGACGCCGACGAGGAACAGCGAGAGGTTCCGGATCGCCGCCCACGTCCCGGCGCTGAGGAAATCGAAGATTCCGTTGTCGGCTGGTACCACCGTGCCTCCGTCAGAGGAGGATCCTCCCGACGAGATAGCCGGCGGCAAACGCGAGGCCGATGATCGCCAGAACCACGATCGCGGCGACCGCGAAGACGCTCAGCCGCTCGCCGAGCTTCCCCATGGTATTCGCTCGGGCCGGACGAAGACCTCCGCGAGCAGGTAGAGCGAGCCGGTGACGAGGACGGCGCCTCCGTCCCCCGCCAGCTCGCGCGCGCGCGCGAGGGCTTCCTCCGGGTCGGGAACGGCTTCGACGGCTGCGAAGAACGGCGTGGCGAGAGCGGCGAGGTCGGCTGCGGCGAGCGCGCGCGCGTTGTGGGACTCGGTCGCGACGAGTGTCCTGCCGGCGCGGGCGAGCGTGCGCAGCATCGGCTCGACGTCCTTGCCGGCGAGGATCGACGCGACGATCGTGTAGTCGCTCCGCGGGAGCCGGTCGAGCAGCCACTCGACGCCCGCCGGGTTGTGCGCGCCGGCGAAGACGTCCTCGCCGACGAGGTCGAAGCGGCCGGGCAGGGAGATCTCGACCTCGCCTTCGAGCTTGCGCCCGAGGAGCGCCTCGGCCGCTGCGCGCCCCACGTCGTCAGAGTGGACGATCTCGGCCGCGCCCTCCTCGCGGGCGACCGCCTCCCATTCCGGCTCGCCGAGGACCACCGTGGCGCCCGCGCCGACGACGGCCAGCTTCTCCGCGGCGATCGCTTCGCGCGTCTCGCCGAGGACGTCCGTGTGGTCGAGCGAGACGTTGGTCAGCGCGACCACGCGAGCGCCGAGCACGTTCGTCGCGTCGAGCCGCCCGCCGAGCCCGGCCTCCACGACCGCCGACGTCGACGCCAACGGCCGCGAACTCGGCCAGCGCGGCGGCCGTCAGCACTTCGAACTGCGTCGCCCCCAGCCGCTCGGCCGGCTCGCGCACGCGGTCGAGCGCCCGCTCGAGGTCGGCGTCCTCCCCGTCCACCTGGATCCGCTCGCTCCAGCCCGAGACGTGCGGCGAGGTGTACGCGCCCGCGCTCAGGCCCTCGCGCGCGAGAAACGCTGCCGCGCGGCGGGTCGCGGTCGACTTGCCGTTCGTGCCGACCACGTGGATGGCCGGGAACGCGCGCTGCGGCTCGCCGAGCTCGGCGAGGAGCGCGCGCATCCGCCCGAGGCCGAACTCCTCCGGCCACGGGGAGAGAGATTCGAGCCAGTCACGAGCCGAGCGCATCGAGCTCGCGGCGGTAGCGCTCGAGCTTCTCGCGCTCGGCCTCGACGACGTCCTCGGGCGCGCTCTGCACGAAGCGCTCGTTGGCAAGCATCCCCTCGGCGCGGGCGATCTCGCCGCGCAGCCGGCCGACCTCGGCGTCGACGTTGCCGCCGTCGACCTTGACCCGGTCCGGCTTGACGACCGCGTCGAAGATCCGCTGCTGCTCCTCATCGAGCGAGGCCTTGACTCCGGCGCGACGGAAGACCTCCGCTGCGGTCTGAATCGGCTCGAACGCGAGCTGCGTCTCGGCGTGCGTGCCGTCCCACGCGGGCCAGGGCGCGACGATGAGTCTCGTCTCCCGTCCGGGGATGTTCGTCCAGATCTCCTCTGTCAGGTGCGGCATCAGCGGATGCAGGAGCTTCACGACCCGCTCCAGCACGGCCACCGCGGTGCCGCGCGTGCGCTCGTCGCCGTCGTAGAGGCTGCGGCTTGATGGCTTCGGCGTACCAGTCGCAGAAGTCGTCGAAGACCAGGTGGTAGAGGACATCGCAGGCACGCGAGAACTCGAAGCTCGCGAAGCGCGTCGTCCACCTGCGACTGAGCGTCGTCCATCCGCGCGACGATCCACCGCTCCTCGAGCGCCTCGGGCTGGAGAGCGGGGAGTGCGCCCTCGGCGTTCATGAGGATCAGCCGTGCGGCGTTCCAGAGCTTGTTCGCGAGCTTGCGGCCCTCCTCGAGCGCGCCCGCGGCGAAGCGGACGTCCTGTGAGGACGAGAGCTTGAGCAGCCCGTAGCGCGTGGCGTCGGCCCCGTGCTCGTCGATCAGCTCGAGCGGGTCGAGCCCGGTGCCGAGGGACTTGGACATCCGCCGTCCATCGGGAGCCAGAACCGTGGTGTGGATGATCACGTGCTCAAACGGAATGTCGCCGATCAGCTCCAACCCGGAGAAGATCATTCGGTTCTCCCAGAGGCGGATGATCTCGCGCGCGGTCGTGTTCAGCGTGCCGGGGTACCAGGCGTCGAGCTCCGGCGTCGTGCTCCGGCCAGCCGAGGATCGCGAACGGCCAGAGCGCGGACGAGAACCACGTATCGAGGACGTCCTCGCTGCGCGTCAGCTCGGTGGAGCCGCACTCGGCGCACGCCTCAGGCTCTGTCTCCTCGACGGTCAGGTGCCCGTCCGAGGCACTCCCACACCGGTAGCTGATGCCCCCACCAGAGCTGCCGCGAGATGTTCCAGTCCGGCGCGTTCTCGAGCGAGTCGATCGCGAACCGGTGCTGCGAGTCCGGGTGATACCGGACGCGACCCTCGTGCAGTGCGGCGAGCGCCGGCTGCTTGAGCTCCTCCATCCGGCACCACCACTGGAGGGAGATCAGCGGCTCGATCCGGCTCTTGCACCGCTCGCAGAGGGCGATCGCGTGGCGGTACGCCTCGCGCTCGACCAGCAGCCCGCGCTCGCGGACCCAGCTCAGGATGCGCTCTTCCGCCTCCACCTGCGTCAGGCCGGAGAGCTCGCCGGCGGCCTCGTTCATGCGCCCGTCCGGCCCGATGACCGTCAGCTCGGGAAGCCCGTGGTCGCGGCCGATCTCGAAGTCGAGCGGATCGTGCCCGGGTGTCACCTTCAGCGCGCCGGTGCCGAACTCGGGGTCGACGCGCTCGTCCTCGATGACCGGCACGGGGCGCTCGACGAAGGGCACGACCACCTCGCGTCCGACCGCGCTCGCCCAACGCTGGTCGCCCGGGCCGACCGCCACGGCCACGTCGGCGAGGATCGTCGCCGGCCGCGCCGTCGCGATCGTGACGCCGTCGTCGGGATCGTCGACGAACGGGTAGCGAACGAACGTGAGCGCGTCGTCGACCTCCTCGTGCACGAGCTCGAGATCCGAGAGCGACGTCTCGTGATGGGGACACCAGTTGATGATCCGGTTCGCGCGGTAGATCCAGCCCTTGCGGTAGAGGTGCACGAAGAACCGCATCACGGCTCGAACGTAGGCGTCGTCCATCGTGAACCGCTCCCGCCGGTAGTCCATCGACGCGCCCATGCGGCGGAACTGGCCCATGATCGTGCCGCCGTACTGGTGCAGCCAGTCCCAGACGATCTCGACGAACCGCTCGCGCCCGACCTCCTCGCGCGACGTCCCCTGCTCGACGAGGTGCTTCTCGACCGCGTTCTGCGTGGAGATGCCCGCGTGGTCGTAGCCGGTCAGAAACGCCGCCTCGAAGCCGCGCATCCGGTGCCAGCGCACGAGCAGATCGGCCAGCGAGATCTGCAGCGCATGGCCCGTGTGCAGCGCGCCGGTCACGTTCGGCGGCGGGTGCGCGACGACGAACGTCTCGCGTCCGGAGCCGGGCTCGGCGTTGTAGAGACCCTCCTCCTCCCAGGTGCGCTGCCAGCGCTCCTCGACGGCCCCCGGCTCGTACAGCGGCTCCATGAGGCAAGTTTACGAGGACGTGAGCGAGTTCTTTCACGCGCTCGGGGTGTTCTTCGACGAGCTCGCCTCGGTCAGCTGGCCTGCGCTGGGGATCGCGCTCGCGCTCGGCGTGACGAAAGTGCTGCTGCGGACCGTCGCCTGGCGGAACATCATCCGGGCGTCCTACCCGGAGGAGCGCGTGCCGCTGCCGCCGGTCGCGGGCGCCTACTTCGCGGGCGTCGGCCTGAACTCGATCCTGCCCGGCCGCGCGGGCGACGTGGTCAAGCTCTACCTCGTCAGGCGGAGCATCCCCGCGACGACGTACACGACCCTCGCCGCGACGCTGTTCGTGGAGACGCTGCTCGACCTCGTGCTCGCCGGGACGCTCTTCATCTGGGCCCTCACGCAGGGAGTCCTGCCGAGCCTGAACGTCCTGCCCGACGTGCCCGCCTTCGACTGGGGCTGGCTGCTACAGGACAGCAAGACGACCGCGATCGTCGTCGCCGCGCTCACGGTCGGTGCGATCGCGTTCTGGTGGTGGGCGCAGCGGCACATCGAGGACTTCAAGAAACGCGTCGGCGCGGGGCTGGCGATCCTGCGCGACCGGCCGCGCTACGCGCGCGAGGTCGTCAGCTGGCAGCTCGCGAGCTGGGTCTGCCGCGTGGCCGCGCTCTACTTCTTCCTCCGTGCGTTCCACGTCCGCGCGACCGTGCACAACGCGCTCCTCGCCCAGGTTGTGGACAGCCTCGCGACGCTCCTGCCCTTCTCGCCCGGCGGGGCCGGGACGAAGCAGGGGCTGCTCGTCTACGTCCTCCAGGGACAGGCACCGTCGTCGCGCCTGCTCGCGTTCAGCGTCGGCGCCCATGTCGCGGTCGTGATCGTGAACGTCGCGCTCGCGGCTGGCGTGATCTTCCTGATGCTGCGAACGCTGCGCCTGCGCGAGGTCCTCGCCCGCGCGAAGGCGGACGAGGCCGGCGACGTGCCTGGACGAACCGAATAGGAGAGCTGCGTCGAGACGATCAAACGTCCGGACAACTCCGCTAGTCAGCCCACCAGTGGCGCTGACCATCGACGTCTTCGCGCGGATCCTCGCCGAGGTTGGGGGCGCCGACGACGAGGATCTCGAGGCCCTCTGGCCCGGCCTCGTAGCCTCGCCACGTGCCGGGCGGGACCCGCACCGCGTCCCATTCTTTGAGCTCGACGATCTCGTCGTCAACTTTCATCCGCCCGCTCCCGCGCAGGACCACGTACACCTCCTCTTGCTTCATGTGCGTGTGGCCGTACGGAAAGCGATAGCCGGGCGGGACGCGCTGGTAGCTCAGGGCGGATTTCTCGAGCTCGAGCGCCTTGGTCGCCGCGCGGAACTCCAGGTCCGGGGCACCGTCGAACCTAGGGCCGATGTCCTCCAGATCCTCCTTGATGTTGCTGAGCGTGAACGGCACGGTGTAATCCTATGGCGCCATTCCGGAACGCTTGGCGGTCGTAGCTCACGCGAATGCGCGCCACGATGGCGGCGTCAAGCGGCGCGGACGGCGTGCCCATCCGGCGCAGCCTAAGTCCAATCGCCTTTCATCCGACTTACAGGCTAAGCGGCTAGTCGATCCGCAACGGCGAGCATCTGCCGGGCGACGGGCTGCAAACCCACCTTCGTGCCAAGCAGGCCGGTAGAGACGCGCTCGACCACGCCCCATTCCCAGATGCTGGTGGCGTCGAGACCCGTGCGGCCTGCGAGCCACCGGGCACGTTCATGGGGATCGTCGTCGGCGACGTCGAGCGGGTCCTCGCGCATGATGATCCCGAGGTCGTACTCCGGTTCCGCGAGGAGGCCGTCCGGGTCGACGAGCCTGAATCCGTCCGGCGCCTCCAACGCGTTCCACTGATGGACGTCGCCGTGAACGAGGACGGCCCGTTCGTCGCGATGCGCGTCGCCGCGTCGCGTCGCGCATGCGATCGCGTGGTTGATGGCCCGCTCCGAGCATGGGTGATCCAGCTCCTCCCAGGTCGCCGTGATGAAGTCGGCGAGCCAGCGACTCTTCTCGGCGCCGGTTGGCAGACCGCAATCAGGCGCGGGCCGCCAGACGCGCGCTGCCGTCGAGCAGAGGATCTCGTGGCGTCTGCGGATCGGCAGTGCAAGCTCGTAGAGCGACCGCCCGAGACGGTCGAGCAAGAGTGCGCCGCGCACGGGGTCATCGCGCAGCAGTCGTACGCATCCTTCCCCGTCGGTGAGTCGCAAGACGGCGATCTCGTTCTCGGCCGCGTCACCGCTTCGAGGCACGATGAGCTTCAAGACCGCCGCGGTACCGTCTTCGCAGGTCGCTTGCGCCACGAAGGCCTCGGTCGAGTCGCGATAGGCGCCGCCGACGGCGATGCCCCAGTCCTGCTCCAGGCTTGCGACGAGCAGCGGCAGGTCGTCCAGCCACCGGCCCGCCCCGGCTGCGAACGCCTTCTGGCGCACCACTTCGGGGACCTGAGGTCGCCCGGTACTAGGCCGACTCTTCGGCGAGCTCTTCGTCGTCCTGCTCGGAGTCGGCGCCCGCGCTGGTGACGAGCGTCGGCTTGATGCCGCCCGCGATCGTCTCCTTCGTGATCGCGCACTTGACGACGTCCTTGCGGGACGGGAGCTCGAACATCACGTCCAGGAGCGCGCTCTCGATGATCGAGCGCAAACCGCGGGCGCCGGTCTCTCGCTTGAGCGCCTTCTCCGAGATCTCCCAGAGCGCGTCCTCGGTGAAGACGAGCTCGATGTTGTCGTAGGCGAAGAAGCGCTGGTACTGGCGGACGAGCGCGTTCTTGGGCTCGGTCAGGATCCGGACGAGATCTTCCTTCTGGAGCTGGTGCACGGCCGAGATGACCGGCAGGCGACCGATGAACTCCGGGATCAGCCCGTACGCGAGCAGGTCCTCCGGCATCACCTTCGCCAGCATCTCGGAGGCCTCGAACGAGTTTCGCGAGCGGATGTCGGCGCCGAAGCCGACCGCGTGCTTGCCGATCCGCTTGCCGATGATCTTCTCCAGGTCGGCGAACGCGCCGCCGCAGATGAAGAGGACGTTGGTCGTGTCGATCGAGAGGAACTCCTGGTGCGGGTGCTTGCGCCCGCCCTGCGGTGGCACCGAGGCCACCGTCCCCTCGAGAATCTTCAGGAGCGCCTGCTGGACGCCCTCGCCCGAGACGTCGCGCGTGATCGACGGGTTGTCCGCCTTGCGCGCGATCTTGTCCACCTCGTCGATGTAGATGATCCCGGTCTCGGCCTTCTTGATGTCGAAGTCGGCCGCCTGGATCAGCTTGAGGAGGATGTTCTCGACGTCCTCGCCCACGTAGCCGGCCTCGGTGAGGGCGGTTGCGTCGGCGATCGCAAACGGGACGTTGAGGATCCGCGCCAGCGTCTGCGCCAGGAGCGTCTTCCCGCATCCCGTCGGGCCGAGCAGGAGGATGTTCGACTTCTGCAGCTCGACGTCGTCCTCCTCGGTCGCCATCTGCACGCGCTTGTAGTGGTTGTAGACGGCGACGGCGAGTGTGCGCTTCGCCTCCTCCTGCGAGACGACGTAGTCGTTCAGGACGGAGTAGATGTCACGTGGCCGCGGCAGGTTGTCGAGATCGAGCTGGGCCGGAGCGGTCAGCTCCTCGTCGATGATCTCGTTGCAGAGATCGATGCACTCGTCGCAGATGTAGACCCCTGGGCCTGCGATGAGCTTCTTGACCTGACGCTGGCTCTTGCCGCAGAAGCTGCAGAGCAGCTGCTCGTTTCCGTCGGATGCGCGGGCCACGTCTCTCCTTTTACCTCGGAATCGGCTCCCAGGCTAGGGCTAGGGTTTAGCCCCGTCCTTCGATGTGTCTCGGTGGATGATCACACTGTCGATGATGCCGTAGTCCTTGGCCTCTCCCGGGGTCATGAAGTAGTCGCGCTCCATGTCCTTCGAGACCTTGTCGATCTCCTGTCCCGTGTGCTCGGCCATGATCTCCTCGAGCCTCCGCTTCAGGGCAATCGTCTCACGTGCGTGGATCTCGATGTCGGTTGCCTGCCCCTGGAAACCGCCCCAGACCTGGTGAATGAGGATCTTGGCATTCGGCAGCGCCATTCGCTTTCCTTTCGCGCCGCCCGCCAGAAGGAGCGCGCCCATGGACATCGCGGTGCCCACGCAGATCGTCTGCACGTCCGGCTTGATGAACTGCATCGTGTCGTAGATCGCGAGCCCGTGGTACACGGAGCCGCCCGGCGAGTTGATGTAGATCGAGACGTCCTTGTCGGGGTCCTCGGACTCGAGATGAAGGAGCTGGGCGATGATCAGGTTGGCGATCTGGTCGTCGATGGGCGTTCCGAGGAAGATGATTCGCTCGTTCAGAAGGCGCGAGTAGATGTCGAACGAGCGCTCGCCGCGCGACGTCTGCTCGATCACCATCGGGATCAACGGACTCATGCTGGCTCCTTGCTGCCGGGGGTCCACAGTTTCGTCTCGGTCGGGGGAGATTCCTTGTCAGGTGTCCAGATGCTCTCGCGGGCGCGCGCGACGTCGACGGGGACGCGCTGCGCCTCGGCGGCGACGCGGTCGAGCGCCTTGCGCAGGCGCAGGTCGCCGCGCAGCGTGTCGTAGCCGCCGCCCTCCGAAACCTGCTTGACGGCCTCGTCGGCGTCGTCGCCGTGGGCCTCGGCCTGCTCGCGGATCAGCTCCTCGATCTCCTCGTCGGTGACCTCGAGCTCGAGCTTGTCGGCCACGGCCTCGAGCACGAGCTCGCGCGCGACCGACTGCTGCGCCTCGTGGCGGAGCCGCTCGACGAGCTGGTCGCCGGTCTCGCCCGAGAGCTGGAGGTACATCTCCGGGCTGATGCCGCGGCGCTCGAGCGAGCGGGCGAAGGCGTTCAGGAGCTCGCGCGCGCGCGCCTCGACGAGCGGGCCGGCAGCCTCGACGCCCGACGCCTCGGCGAGCATGTCGACCGCGGCGGCGCGGAACGCCGTCTCGGCCTCCTCCTCGAGAACGTCGCGGATGCGGCCCTCGATGTCGGCGCGCAGCTCGGCCAGCGTGTCGAACTCGCTCGCGGCGCGCGCCAGCTCGTCGTCGAGCGGCGGCAGCTCCTTCTCCTTGATCTCCTTGAGCGTGACGGTCGCCTCCGTGGGCGTGCCGTCGTCCTGCGGGAGCTCGATCTCCTTCGTCTCGCCGGTCGAGGCTCCCGTCAGCGCGCGCTCGAGCTCCTCGATGAGCCGGCCGGCTCCGAGCTCGACGACGAGGTCGCGCTGCGTCTCGCCGGAGGGCTCGGACACGTCGATCACCATCACGTCGCCCGTGCGCGCAGGCCGGTCGTCGATCGGGACCAGCTCGGCGACGTTCGCGCGCAGCGCCTCGATCTCCTGGTCGACCACCTCCTCGGGAACCTCGGGCTCGGCGTAGGGAACCTCGAGCGCCGTCCAGTCGGCCGGCTCGGGCTTCGGCTGCACCGAGACCGTGGCCGTGAAGCTGAACGGGTCGTCCTCGGAGTCGGGGAGGTCGTAGTCGTACTCGGGCGCGGCGACGGGCCGGATGCGCGTGGTCGCGGCCGCGTTCAGGAACCAGCCGCCGATGTGGGTCTCGACCGCCTCGGTGAAGAGCCGCTCGCGCCCGATCCGCGCGCGCAGCACCTGGTCGGGCACCTTCCCCTTGCGGAAGCCCGGGATCTTGACCGACTGCGCGAGGTCCGAGGTCGCGTGCTCGACCGCGTGCTGGAGATCAGCCTGCGGAACCTCGACGGTGAGCCGGACGCGGTTGTCCGAGAGCTCTTCGACCTGCGCTGCCATCGCCTGGTTCATTCAACCAGAGAGGTTCGGGCTCACGGAGTGAGGCCGTAGAGGCCGATCGCGTTCTCGCGCAGGATCAGCCGCGCGGCCTCCTCGGCCTCGGCCGGCTCGAGCTCGGCCGAGAGCACCTCGGCCAGCGCCTCGCGCCACCACTTCGCGGCCAGGTAGTACAGCTCGGGCGTGCGGGCCGCGTCGGATGCGTACAGGAGCTTGGAGACCGGTGCCAGCTCGAGCGCCTCCCGCAGCGCTTCCACCGGCCGCGAGACGTGCGGGATCGTCAGCGAGAGGTCGAAGTAGACGTTGCCGTAGACGTGCGCGAGCCAGCCGGCCTCGCGGACGAACGGGTAGCAGTGGAGGAGCACGAACGGCGTCTCGCGGAAGCGCTCGATCAGCGGCTTGAGGTAGCCCGGGTCGGAATGCGGGAGATGGAGGTCGGAGTCGCCGAAGCCCGCGTGGACCTGCACCGGCAGCGGCCGGTCGGTGGCGTCGTTCGCCTCGAGCGCGGCGAGCACCGCGTCGGCGACGTCCACGAGCCCGCCCCGGTAGGCGGCGATCGTCTTCAGCGCGGCGAACCCGTTCGCCCGCGCCGCCGCGACCTCTGCGCGGACCGCGTCCAGGTCGCCCAGCTCCTCGGCGATCCGCTCGATCCGCAGGACCGGCCGCGCCTCGCAGCCGGCGAGCTCGCCGAGCTCGTCCCACGTCGTGCTCTCGGCGGGCGGCGGGAAGCCGTCGTCCACGAGCAACCACTCGGTGCCCGTCGCCTGCAGGAGCCTCGCCGCGTACTCGGCCGGGTCGGACTCCAGCCGGTACGCGTACACCGCCTCCTCCGAGGCCTCGACCTCGAAGAGCTCGGCCAGCTCCCGGACCGCGCGGCGGTAGGTCAGCCCGGTCGCGACGTGCGGCCACTGGCGCGGATCGGTGCTCTCCGAGAAGAGGCCGCGGAACTCGTCGAGCGTCGCGGGCGGCTCCCGGAGGATCCCGTGCGCGTGGTGGTCGACGAGGCCGACCCCGTTCAGTACTTCAAGAAGTGGCCCTGCTGTTCGAATGCCTCGTCACCTTCCGAGTAGGCCGCCCATTCGGAGCGGCGGACGGCGAGGTAGGACGTCGTGAGCGCCGGCCCGAGCGCGTCCATCAGCAGCCGGTCGGACTCGAGCGCGTCGAGCGCCTCCTTCTGGGTCGCCGGCAGCGGCCGGACGCCGAGCACCGCCCGCTCCTCCTCCGGGAGCGTCGCGGGGTCGACCTCGACCGGATCCGGCGGCTCGAGGCCCCGCGCGAGCCCGTCGAGCCCGGCCGCGATCAGCCCGCCGACGGCGAGGTAGGGGTTGCAGGTCGCGTCGGCCGACTTCAGCTCGACGTTCGTCGACGCCTCCTCGCTGCCCCGGAACACCGACGGCACGCGCACGGGCGCCTCGCGGTTGTCGTGCCCCCAGCACGTGAACGCGCCCGCCCAGTAGCGCGGGACGATGCGGCGGTAGGAGTTGAAGCTCGGGGCGGTCAGGCCGCACAGGCCGGGCAGGTGCTCGAGGACGCCCGCGATGAACGAGCGCGCGTCGTCCGAGAGGCTGTCGGCCCGCGAGGCGTCGTGGAAGCGGTTGCGCGCGCCCTCCCAGAGCGAGAAGTGGATGTGCCCGCCGTTGCCGGCGCCTTCGGGCCACGGCTTCGGCGCGAGCGACGCGACCAGCCCGTGCCCGGTGGCGACGCCACGGATCGTCTCGCGCACGAGCACCTGCTCGTCGGCGGCGCGCAGGGCGGGCGCGTGCGGGGTCGAGATCTCCTGCTGCCCGTGGCCGAGCTCGGCGTAGTACTGCTCGAGCGGGATCTCCTGCTCGTCGAGCGCGTCCACGAGGTCGTCCACGTAGTCCTGAGACGCGGTCATCCCGATCGTCGAGAAGCAGAGGCTCGAGTCGACTGGCGTGAAGCCGTCCTCGGACCGGGTTGCGAGCGAGAACTCGTTCTCGAACGCGACCTCGAGCGTGAGCCCGCGCTTGTCGAGCCAAGCGATCATCCGCTTCAGGAAGGAGCGCGGGCACTGCGGCGCCGCCTCGCCGTCGAGCCCGACGAGGTCGACGAGCACGGCGCCGGCTGCGCGGCGCGTACGGCAGGACGCGGAACGTGTCGAGATCGGGCACGAGCCGGACTTCGCCGATCGGCCCCATCCCCTCGACCGGCTGGAGCTGGTCGAGCCCGTTCATCGCCTGCATCGCGACCGTCAGGCCGATGCCGCTCTCGAGACGCCCTTCGAGGCCTCTGAGTGCGCTCGCTTTCCCGCGGATCGTGCCGTCGTTGCCGCACCAGAGGAACCGGACGAGCCGGATGCCCGCGTCCTCCGCACGCTTCGCCACCTTGGCGGGGTCCATCAGTCGTCCGGCTCGCCGTCGTCGTAGTCGAGGTACTCCAGCCGCGTCATCAACCCGACGCCGCGAAAGAAGACCTTGTTCGAGCGCGGGTAGAAGCAGATGTCGTTCGGTTCGCGCGTGCCGTAGGCGAGGTACGTGAGGCCCTCCGGGCCGGCCACGATCGAGTGCGCGATCCGCGTTCCGGGCGGGCGCGCGACGACGTGCCCGGGGCGAAGCTCGTGCGACTCGAACACCGCCCCGCGCTCGGCGGTGAGCGGTGTGGGCCAGAGCTCGACGGCTCCACCGCCCTCGAGCACGACGAACGCCTCCGACTCCTCCGAGTGGCAGTGCGGGATCGAGCCGCGCTTGCCCGCCTGGCGGTGGATCCAGTTCAGGCCCGACCGCTCGGAGCCCGCAGCCGCGGCCAGCAGCTTGTCTCCGTCCTCGTCGAGCGGGAGGTCGTCGAACGCAACCACGTTCGGCGGCCGCTCGCCCGGCTGCGGCGAACTCGAGCTCGCCGATCTCGGCCTCGACGTCCCACGGGTCGTCGTCGCGGCCCTCCGTCCACGGCCAGCCGAGGCGGATCGCCCGCGAGCGCGGCAGCCACGCGGTTTCGACCGGATGGCGTGTGCCGAAGACGAGGTAGTCGAGCCCGTCGGGCCCCGCGCGGAGCGTGTGCTCCTCGTGGTCGGCCAGATGGACGATCGTGTCGCCCGCACGCACCTCGCAGACCCGCTCGTCCTGCCACGAGAGGCCCGAGCCGCCGAGCACGTAGAAGATCTCCTCCGAGAGCCCGTGCGAGTGCGGCGGCGTCGAGAGCCGGCCGGGATCGACGCGGACGCGGTTGAGGCCGATCCCCTTGGCCCCTGCCGCGTCGCCGAGCCGCTGCCAGGTCGCGGCCATCGGGCCCTTCTCGCGGTGGACAGCCTCGACGTCGTCCCAGTGCGCGAGCACGGCGCGAGTATGCCCGGTGTCCCGCAAGGCCGTGTCCGGGGTCAGACCCCGGCCATGGCCAGAAGGGACGGTTCAGCGCAGCTGCAGGTACTCGTTCGCGCCGCTGACCGACAGGCCGGGCGTCGGGCCGCCGCCGATCACGTAGACGCGGCCGCCGAATGCGAGGACGCCGAGCCCGTGCCTCGGCGTCGGCAGGTCGGGCAGCCGCGACCAGCTCCGGGCGCGGGCGTCGTACGCGTACACCGCGGCCGAGGTTCCCGCGGACGACTCGCTCCCGGCCGAGATCAGGAGCGACCCGACCGCGGCCGAGTCGGTGCCGCCGCGCGTCTCCGGGACCGGCGGCAGCGTCACCCAGCGCCGACGCTTGGTGTCGTAGGCCTGGAGTGCGTCGAAGTTGACGCCTGCCTCGCGCCCGGCGACCGCGTAGACGCGGTTCCCGAGCGCGCTCACGCCCAGGTGCTCGCGCGGCTTGGGGCCGGGGATCAGCGACCAGCGGCGGCGAACGCGGTCGAAGGCGAGCCCCCTGCGCGCAAGCCCTCCGTTCGCCACGCCGCCGATCACATAGAGCGTCCTGCCGACGATCGCCGCACCCGCCGCCGCTCGCGGGGCCGGGAGGTTCGGCAGCCTCCGCCAGCGGCCCTTCGAGAGCACGAAGGCACGCGTCGGCGCGCCGTACCCGCCGAGGACGTAGAGCTTCTTCCCGTCCGAGGCCGCCATCGCGTGGTTCACGGCTACCGGCAGGTCGGGCAGCCGCCGCCAGCGGTTCTTCCCGGGCGAGTAGGCGTCGACCCGCTTCGAGCTGCGCCCGTCCGCGAGGAAGCCGCCCGCGATGACGAGCTCCTTTCCAACCGTCGCCGCCGCAACCTCACTCCGCGGAACCGGTAGCGGAGCCGCTTGCCTCCACTCGAGCGCCTGCCGCGCCGCGGGCCCGGACGAGGCACCGCCGAGCGCGAGCACCCCGACCCCGAGCATGGCGACAAGGCGCGGAGTCATCGGAGTGGAGTATGCGTATGCTCCGCGGCCGTGGGCGAGTCCCTCCTGACGCTCGAGACACCCGATGGACGCGAGCTTGCGTACGCGCTGTGGGGTGACACCGACGGCTTCCCGGTGCTCGCGTTGCACGGAACGCCTGGCTGCCGACTCGAGCGATGGCCGGACGAGGAGCTCTATCGCGGCGTCGGCGTCCTCCTCGTAACCCACGACCGGGCCGGGTACGGCAGGTCGACGCGTCGTCCCGGCAGGCGCATCGTCGACGAGGTCGACGACGTGGTGGCACTCGCCGACCATCTCGGCCTCGAGCGCTTCGGCGTCACGGGTGGCTCCGGTGGCGGGCCGCACGCCCTCGCGTGCGCGGCGCTCCTGCCCGACCGGGTCGTGCGCGCAACGTGCCTGGTCGGGCGTCGCGCCGCTGGGAGAGCCCGGGCTCGACCAGGATTCCTGGCTCGCGGGCATGGATCCGGAGAACGTGAAGGAGTTCGGTTGGGCGCTCGCCGGAGAAGAGGTCCTGATCCCGGAGCTCGAGGGCGTGAATGCGAAGGCGGCTGCCCGTGTGGCCGCCGATCCCGCCTCGGTGCTCGACGGCTTCGAGCTGAGCGAATCGGATCGGTCGGCGCTCGCGCGCAAGGAGACGATGCAGGTCATTCGCGAATCGTGGGCCGAGCACTCGACGCGAGGCGTCGGCGGCTGGGCCGACGACGACCTCGCGGCCCTGCAGCCGTGGGGCTTCGAGGTCGACCGCATATCGATCCCGGTCCTGGTCTGGTACGGAGCAACCGACGTTCTCGTTCCACCCGCGCACGGCGAATGGCTGGCTGCACATGTCCCGGGTTGTGTGGTCAAGATCGACGACGAGGCCGGGCACATGGGCACCGACCCCGCGACGGAGATCGCAGCGAACATGCGCTGGCTGAGCGAGGGCGTGCCGCCCGCCGGGTCTAGCTAGAAGCCGCAAACCCACGCGCGGGGGCCCCTTGCCTGGGCGAGCGTCCTTGTCGCCCGACGCGTTCTGACGGTTTCGCCGCCGCAGCCGACATGCGCGGCTGCGGCTCCGAAGCGCTGTGAGTCAGGCGAGCCGTCGAAAGTCGTCATGGCCGCGGAGCGGCCGGACTTTCGACGGGAGTGCGGGCGAGAGGACTCGAACCTCTAAGGAGCATCAGCCCCAACGGGACCTAAACCCGCCGCGTCTACCAATTCCGCCACGCCCGCGTCCCTCAAGGATAGATCCGCCGTGGAGGCGGGCTTTGCTCGCCTCCACCGAGACGGCTTCGGATCGAAGTCAAGTCCCTCGAAGTCGAGGCCGAAGGCCGACTTCGAGGGAGAGCGGAGCGTCTACCAATTCCGCCACGCCCGCGTCATTCAAGGATAGATCCGGTTCGCGACTAACTAATTGACGGATGGCCAGTCCAACACTCGCGATGACCGCTACCGTCATTCAGCTTCCAACGGTCGAGTCGCTCAGCGAGGAGATCCGCGGCCTCGTCTACGAGCGTCAGACCCTGCGCGCAGTCGGGGCCGACGCCGGCGTGCTCGAGCGCAACCGCCTCGAGCTCGTCCGGGTGCAGCAGGATCTCATCAACGCCCTGATCCGACGGTACCGCCGGGTCGCCGCCTAGGCGTTTCTCGCAGAGAGGTGGCGGAGGGGACTCGAACCCCCGACCACCGGGACCACAACCCGGGGCTCTACCAACTGAGCTACCGCCACCACGAAGCGCTCGAAGGATAGCTCGCCGGCCGTGGCAAACTGGTCCACGGGCCCCGTAGCTCAGTGGATAGAGCGACGGACTTCGAATCCGTGTGCGGAGGTTCGACTCCTCCCGGGGCCACTCCCGATCGAAGTCCGCCTCCGCTGCGCGGAGGCATGACGACTTCGATCGGATCGCCTTCTACCGGCAACCGAGCACGTGGCGGCCCCATACCGTCCACCGGACTAAGTGTGTTAGATGCAGCTATGACGCAGGCGCAGCCGGGTTCAGAGCACGCCGACGCCGCAGACGAAGCGCCTCCAGTTCCGACGTCGCCGTCCGATCTCGATCAGGAGCGGCGTACGTCGATGGCTGCGGAGCGCACCTGGCTGGCGTGGTGGCGCACCGCGCTGGGCGCCACCGCCGGGGCGCTCGCTGTGGGCCGGTTCGCCCCGCAACTGCTCGACGTCGCCCCATGGCCGTACATTCTGCTCGGCTGCGGCTACGCATCTCTCGCGGTCGGGCTCTCAATCGTCGGCGCACAACGCCAGCGCGAGTTGGAGCATGCGCTGCGAACCGGTGGCCACGCACCGCTGCGCTTCCGCACCGTCGCGCTGTTCACCGTCGGCGGAGTCGCGCTTGCCGTGATGACCGTCGTGCTCGTGATCGCGCAGACCTGACGCTGTCTCAGCCCGAACTGGCGGCGTCGCGGCGCGTCGCCGCTCGTGGCTCCTGGCACCGGCTGATCATCACGCCGCTTGAGCAATGCTTCCGCGATGGACAGCGGCCGGTTCAGCGACGAGCTCGAGGCCTGGCTTCGCAGCGACTCGCCCAAGACCCTCGGGGCGATGACTTCCGTTTTCGCGGAGAAGAGCTTCGCGGTCGGGATCCTGATGCTGATGTTCGTTCCAGCGCTGCCGCTGCCGACGGGCGGCGTATCGCACGTGTTCGAGGTCATCGCCGTCGTGCTCGCGGCGCAGATGGTGCTCGGGCGGCGGATGGTCTGGCTCCCCGAGCGATGGAAGGGCCGCGAGCTCGGCGAGGCGACAACGGGGAAGGCGATCCCGTTCATCATCCGGCGGATCCGGCAGATCGAGCGCTTCTCGAAGCCGCGGGCCGCCTGGCTGTTCGAGCGTCACTGGGTCGACCGGCTCTGCGGCCTCGTGCTGATGGTCTTCGCGATCGCCGCCGCGCTCGCCCCGCCGTTCTCTGGGCTCGACACGTTCCCCGCGCTGGGTGCCGTTCTGGTCGCGCTCTCGATCATCCTCGAGGACGTCGTCGTCCTCGGGCTGGGCCTCGTGGTCGGCACCGGCGGCGTCGTCCTGATCTTCACGATCGGAGCCGCGCTGCTCCACCTCCTGGGCCGCCTGGTCTGAGGTCAGTCGAGCCTGGGAGTTACCGGGCGAATCGGGGTCGGCGAACCGGGCAGCCCGCCGGGCTTCGAGCTGTTCTCGGGCACGCCCACACACGTGAAGAGCAGCCCGTCGACCGGCTCGCCCAGCAACGGTGCGATTTTGGAGTCCACGAAGGTCATTCCGGACGCGCTCGCATCCTGGGCGTACGCGGCGAGGTGGAGCCCGCCCTCGACGAGGCCCGCGGCGAGCTGCGCCTCGCGGTAGCCGCGATCGTCGAGCCCGCTCACGTCAATCGCGGAGACGACCACAAAAGCGGCGTCGCCGGCCAGGCCCTGGTCGTACGCAGCGTGGAACAGCTCCTCGCGCAGGTTTCCAGTCCGCACCGGAGTCGACAGATCAGGCCAGCGGTACAGGCCCGGCGCCACGCCCTCGACGTCGTGCACCGCAACCCAGTGCGGGACGTCGACTCCGCGCATTGCGACCGCCATCGAGGTGGTGAGCACCGACTCCGTCAGACCGCGCTTCGGGTCCATCAGCCGCTGCGAGCTGCGTCGGAGGATGACCTCCTCAACGGTCGGTCCGTCGGCCGGTGCCTCGACGGGCTCTCCCGCGGGCCAGGGCGAGCCCCATGCACCGAGGGCCCCGGCTCGCTGGGCTGCCGTCACGAGCGGGAACTCCAGGGGCTCGACGTCGATCCCGCCGCTCGACGCGTCGCCTGACGGCTCGACGGAAGGGTCGCCCGAGCCCAGCGAGACGACCACGGTCGCGAACTCGTGGACGGCGTCGGCGCCGACGAGTGCGTCCATCGTGTCGTCCGGGAAGCGCGTGAAGAGACGCGCGTCCAGGCCTGTCGAAGACGCGACGGCGAGCAGCTGTGAGAGGAGCGTCCCGGTGTCCCAGTAGATGTGCCGGTAGCCGCGCTCTCGGTAGCGCCAGCCGGTCCGCCAGGGGACGCCTGTGAGGACGATCGCGGGCGCCTCGGCGCCGGGCGGCGGGCCGACCTGGAGCAGCGCGTGCTCCTCGGGGTGGTACCAGTGCACTCCTGCCGGAAGGGTTCCCCCCTCCGGCGCCGCGACGTAGACCTCGAACGGGTGGCGCGCTCCGGCCGACCCGGCCGCCCGGAAGAGGATCGGGCGACCCAGCCCCTTGCTCTCCGCAGTCCTGACCACTCCTGCCGACAAGAAGAGCAGCCGAGCGAGCTGCGCCAGGTCCAGCTCGGTCCGAGCCGGGCGCGCGGCCCCCGCGAGCACGGACAGCGCGGAGACCGAGGTCGTAGGCAGCGCGGTCGGCAGCTCCAGCCGAGGCAGGTCCTGCTCGTACCGCTTGTACGGCCAGGGATAGCGGTCGAGGTCGTTCACCTCGAGCTCCTGGACGATCCGCGGATCCGCGATCGGCTCGGTCCACTCGCGACCCGGCTCGTACGAGGTCAGCCGGTGCAGCGCCTGCGTGACCGTCTCCTCCGTCACGCGTCCTTGAAGCCTCCGTAGACGGCGATGCCGCCGTCACGCCAGAAGCACTCCGGATGCGGGAAGCCCGCGGCCGCTATCAGGGCCAGCTCGTCGGGAAGCGACACGTAGAAGTCCTCCTCCGCCCACGCGGCGAAGTGCGCCTCGGCCTCCGGGCGGGAGATGCCGTTGCGCTCCATATGCGCGTACCAGTCCTCGTAGATCCGCTCCCGTTCCCGCCCGTCCGGGTAGACGAGGAAGTCGCCGACGACGACGAGGCCGCCTGGCTCGAGCGCAGTCAGGACGGCGCGATAGAGCTCGCGCTTCTCGTCGTGCGTGGCCACGTGGTGCAGCGCGAGCGACGCGACGACCGCGTGACAGCGCGGCAACGGATCCTCGAACCGCGCGTGCCGTAGCTCGACGCGGTCCGCGTGCGCCTCGCACCTCGCTGCGGCGACCTCGAGCATGTTCGGGTCGACGTCGACGAGCTGGACGCGGACGTCCGGGAGCGCGTCGAGGATCGCCCTCGCGAGGCCTCCGGTTCCAGCGCCGAGGTCGACGACCAGGCCGCCGGGCGGAACGTGCCCGTCGAGCCAGTGGACGATGGTCGCGACCATCTGCTCGTAGTCTCGGGATGAACGTCCGGATCGTCCGGTCGTACTCGTCGGCGGCGACGCCGAGATGTCCTGCCACACGGTGCTCGTCGACCACCGGCAAGAGACTAGGGGCTCGCCTGGTGGGCCGCCAGACGATCGGCGACGTCGGGCTCAACAACGACGCGCTCTCAGCAGCGCGAATCCCCGCGCCGATCGCGACGAGGCCGGCCGCGAGGCTCACCCCGCCCACGGCATGGGCATCCAGGTCGCTGCCCGCTATCGTGACGTACGTGTCGCCCCCTCCCTCGTCGCCGTTGTACGAGAGCGCAAACACACCGTAGAGCGCGAGCAGCACCCCGGCTGCGACCAGCAGGGTGGACGCGAGAATCTTCAGGCGACCACGACGATCACGGTCGCCACGCCGAGCACGATCCCGGCGGCGGTGAAGACCAGCGCTGCCGTGCGCCCGAACGGGACGAAGCGGCCCTCGTCGAGCGCCCTCTCCTGTTGTTGCTGCCGGAGGAGCGCGTAGCCGATGAAGGCGAGGCCCAGGAGCGCGTAGCCGACCCCGACTACCTGGTAGCCGACCGAGGAGCCGGTCGTCAGCTGCGGGACGATCTTGCCGACCCCGAGCGCGACGGCGAAGGCCGCGAGGGCGCTCCGCCACCAGGCGAGGTAGGTGCGCTCGTTGGCGAGGCGCGTCCGACGCGTCGCGTCGACGACGTCCTCCTGCCGTTCGCCGTCCACCATACGCGAGCCTAACCGCTACTTGCCGATCATCACCTCGGTCGCCTTGACCAGGACGGTGACCGCGTCGCCTTCTGCGAGCCCGAGCTGCTCGACGCTCCCGCGCGTGATCGCGGCGACGATGTCCTGGCCGCCGACGTCCACGACGACCTCGGCCATGATCGTCCCCGTCGTCACGGTCTTTACCGTGCCCTTCAGCTGATTCCGCGTGCTGAGCTCCATGACGCTCCTCTCGGTTCGCCGCAGTCTAGGCTCGCCCGACCAGACGCAGGAGGCGGTGATGGGTGATCTCGGTGGCGGTTTCTACGTATCGCGCGTGGACACAGAGGACTACGAGCCGGACGACGAGGACGGCGGTCTCGTGCACATGCTCTTCGAGGAGGGCGAGACGGCGGCCGGGCTGTGGAAGCCCGATCCGGACCCGGCCGCAACCTACGAGGGCCTCGTGCTCGCGGGGCGCGAGACGATCGTCGTGATCAAGGGCTCGGTCAGGATCGACGTCGAGGACGGGCCGACGCTCGAGCTCGGCGTCGGCGACATGGCCTCGATGCCCAAGGGCGCGGTCACGACGTGGCACCCCTCGCCCGACTTCGAGGAGATCTGGGTCTACTCCTAGAGCGCTTGACACCCGGCTGTCGTCCTGCTTTTATTTAGCCATCTTGCTAATTAGTGAGAAGGCTAAGTGAAGACCGACCAACTCAGCATCACGTTCGCCGCCCTCGCCGACCCGACGCGCCGCGCGATCCTTCAGCGGCTGAGCGAGGGGGAGGCCACGGTCAACGAGCTGGCCGCCCCGCACTCGATGAGCCTGCCGTCGGTCTCGCGCCATCTCAAGGTGCTCGAGCACGCCGGCCTCGTCGTGAAGAGCCGCTCGGCGCAGTGGCGCCCGTGCCGTCTCGAGGCCGCCCCGCTCGTCGAGGCCGATGCCTGGATGGCCCGGTACCGCGACTTCTTCGAGGCACGCCTGCCGCGCCTCGAGCAGCAACTGGCAAAGAAGAAGAGACAGGAGGATCAATGACCCCGCAACGTGACTTCACCCTCACCTGGACGCTCGACTCGCCGCGCGCAGACGTCTTCCAGGCCTGGACCGACCCGGACCACCTCGGGTGGTTCTACAACGACGAGAACCCGATCCCGGCCGAGCCGATCGAGCTCGACCTGCGCGTCGGCGGCGTCTGGCGCCAGAAGATGGTCATCAGCGAGCAGACGGCCTACTTCACGGGCGGCGTCTACCGGGAGATCGTCCCGGACGAGAAGCTCGTCTTCTCCTGGGGAGCGACCGACGGCTGGCCCGAGCTCGACCCCGAGCGGCTCGACGAGAGCCCGCTGGTCACGGTCACGTTCAGCGAGTCCGAGGGACAGACGGCGATGACCGTCCACCTCGAGCTGCCGGCGAGCCTCTCGGAGGACCAGGTGCAGGAGTGGTTCTCGATGGGCATCCGCGACGGGATGCGCCAGACCGTCAACCGCCTCGCCGCGGCGCTCGCGCGCACGCCGGTGTAGCTTCACCCCGTGAACCGGTTCGAGCAGGCCGTCTACGACTGCATGATCCCGACGGCCGAGTTGCTGGAGCGGACGACCAAGCCGCTGCACCGCGCGATCCTGCTCAACTTCTGGCGCCACGTGCACCTCGAGGGCGCGGGCGAGTACGACAGGATCACCGCGCCGGACATGATGGTCGACGAGCCCGTCTACCGGGTCACGTGGGGCGCGAACCCGACGGTCATCACGGGGAAAGAGGGCGTGGTCGCCTTCTACAAGGCCGTCGGCGACTCTGTGCTGTGGCACTCCGACGACCGGTTGTCGGTCGCCGACTGGGGGATCTGCGACGAGATCACGTTCCACGTGCTCGCGCCCGGATCCGACCTGCAGGCGATCGGGTACGACGTCGAGCGCCCGGACGCCCTCTACCACACCGCCAGCCGCCAGGCGTTCATCTGGCCGTACGACGACCGTGCGCGCCTTGCGGGCGAGCACCTCTACGAGGACAAGACGAGCCTCGTGATCGAAGAGGTGCGCCCCGAAGAAGCGATCACCCCCGCGCGCGTGCGCGAGATCCACGCGGAGCAGCTGGCGAAGCTCGAGGCCGAGCGCGGCGAGAACTTCTGGGTCTACGACCCGTCCTGATGGCTCCTCGCGAGGCCGCCTGTCACTGCGGGCAGCTCCGTCTGGAGGTGACAGGCGAGCCGTTCGCGGTCGGCATCTGCAACTGCCTCGCCTGCCAGCGCCGGAGCGGCAGCGCGTTCGGGATGCAGGCGGGCTTCAAGGCTGACCAGGTGGAGGTCGCCGGCCGCTTCAGCGACTACTCCCGAATCTCGGAAGAGGCGGACCGGAAAGAGCACGTCTTCCACTTCTGCCCGGACTGCGGGTCGCAGGTCTTCTACACGGAACCCGATGAGCCGGATCTGGTCGTCGTCTCGGTGGGCTCGTTCGCCGACCCGTCGTTCCCGCCGCCGACGGAGTCGGGCTACGACTCCAGCCGCCACCCCTGGGTGGGACTGCCCGACTCGGTCCAGCGTTTTGCCCCCGAGCTGTGGGATCCGGTGCGTCCTCTCTTCGAGGCCGGCAAGTACGACGAGGCGGCCGACTTGGGCCGCGAGCTGATCGAAGCCCACCCCGAACAGGGCTACCTCTACTACAACGTGGCGTGCTGCGAGAGCCTCGCGGGCCGGACAGCCGACGCCGTCGAGCACCTCCGCCAGGCGATCGACATGTGGGAGGGCTGCCGCGAGATGGCGAAGGAGGACTCAGACTTCGACCCGATCCGGGACGAGCCCGCGTTCACAGAGCTCGTGGGCTAGCGGCCCGGGTGCGCCTCTGCGGCGCCGACCTCACGCCGCGATCTTCTCCAGCAGCGCGTCGACGCGCGCGAATCCCGCCTTCGCGCCCTCCTCGACGCCGTACTGCATCGTGGTGTCCCGCTCCTCGGTCGTCTCGAAGCGCATCGTCTGCGTTAGCTTCGTCCGCTCGCCGAGATCCTCGAACTCGAGCGTCTGCAGATGATTCTGGAACGTCTGCACGAGGCGCGCGGGTGGCTCGACCTCACGGAACTCGCCCTCGACGACGCCGAAGGCAGTCTGGAACCGGTAGGTGCCGCCGGGACGGACGTCCATCTCCTCGACGACGGTGCCGTCGCCCCACCATTCGGGGATCAGCTCCGGATCCGTCCAGACGGAGAAGACGTGCGTGCGCGGCGCGTCGAAGACTCGCTCGACGCGGATCTCGAGCTCGTGCGGGGTGGTGACGGTGGTGCTCATCGTGCTCCTTTCGTGCGTTGGACAACCTGCGCGAAGCGGTCGAGCCGCTGCAGCCACGTGCTGATGCCCTCGAAGGCATAGGGCACGAGCTCGCACATGCGGACACGGCCGATCTTCTCCGTGGTGACGAGCTCCGCCTCCTCGAGCAGCCGGATGTGCTTCTTCATCCCGGTCAGCGACATGCCGAAGGGCTCGGCGAGCTCGCTGATCGTTGCCGCCCTGGAAGGGCAAGGGGGTCCGGCTCGAGGTTGGGATCAAGGCCTCGACGGCTGCTTCGACACGAGACAGCCGGCGATCGGCTCCGAGATCAGCCCCAGGTAGGTTTCGCCGCGTGGCCGGTCGCGTCGTCTGGATCTCACACTGCCCCGTCAAAGGGCTCGCGCTCCGTCAGCTCGACGAGTGCGAACTGACGGAGACCGGAGTGGCGGGGGATCGACAGTTCTTCCTCGTCGACGAGAACGGCCGGCTCGTGAACGGCAAGGGCCTCGGCGTCCTCCAGCAGATCGTCCCGCGCTACGACGAGGATGCCGAGTTGCTCACGCTTGCGTTCCCGGACGGTACGACCCTTTCTCACAACGTCGAACTGGATGGAGCGCTCGACGCGCAGTTTTGGAGCGCATCAGTTCGCGTCCACGTTGTCGAAGGGCCCTGGAGCGAAGCAATCTCCGACTTCGCCGGCCGCGACCTCCGGCTTGTCCGGGCACCCGTGCCGGCGACGGATCGCATGCGCAGCGGCGCAGCGACGCTTCTCGGCACCGGCTCGCTGCGCGCAATCGCGCGCCTCCTCGGCGTCGACGGCGTCGATGGCCGTCGCTTCCGGATGAACTTTGGCGCCGACGGATTGGCGGAGCACGAGGAGGACGAGTGGCTAGGCCGTCGCGTTCGAATCGGGCAGGCGGTCGTCGTGCCACAGGGCAACGTCGGCCGCTGTGCCGTAACGACGCAGAATCCGGAAACCGGGGAGCCTGACCTCGACACGTTGAAGGCGCTCGCGGCCTATCGGCGGGATGCTCAGACTACGGAGCCGCTGCCATTCGGCGTCCACGCGGCCGTCGCCGAACCTGGCCGTGTGCGCCTCGGCGATCCCGTCGAGCTGCTCTGAAAGGTCATTCCCGAGGTCAGGCGCGCGGAGCCGGATCGCAACGATCGCGTGGGCCAGTGCGGAAATGTCCCCAGAAGTCGATGCACGTCATCGCCGCCCCGCGTTCTTCTGCCGATGCCACTCACGGTCCAGCATCGCGTAAAGGCGCAGCGTCGACCACTCGCCCTTAAACCAGTCGGCCTCGACCAGCCGCGCCTCGCAGCGGAAGCCCAAGCGCTCGAGCAGACGCCGGACCGGAACGTTGCGATCGTCGGCCTGAGCAAAGACGCGACGTATGCCCCGCTGCTCGAACAGTTCTGTCACGACGGCCGTAAGCGCCTCGGTCGCCAGGCCCTTGCCCTGGTTTACCTGCGCCAGCGTGACTCCGACCTCGGCGGTCGCCGGCTGGTCGGTCACGACTCGTACTGCGCAATCACCACACACCGCGCCCGTCTCCCTATCGACGATCGCCAGCTGCAGCCACTCTCCGGGTTGACCGAATACGACCTCGCGTTGCGAGCTCAGGAACGACTCGGCATCGGCCATCGAATACGTGCGGTCCCACGACTGATACCGCGCGACGTCGGGATCGCTCCGGTAGGCGACGAACGCCTCGAGGTCATCAACCTGAAACGGCCGCAAGCTCAGACGCTCGGTCACGATCTCGACCATGCTCACCGCGTCAGCAGATCTCGCGTAACCGGCAGGCCACGCGCGACGAACATCTTCAGCATCTCGCAGTAAGTCTCTTGTGCCTCAGCGATGCAGACGATTCTGGTCGATCCGCTGTCGCCTGGGCCAGCGTGCGGGAATGTCACCCGACGGGGAGGCTGCGAGTAAGCCGGGCCCTGCGTTAGGTTCCGCCAGCGCCGTTCCCGTCGTTCGGACCGCCACCGGCGCAGTTCCATCGAAGAACTAGCTGGTCGAGAGACCTCGCCATCGATTGATGCGAAGCGATGACTTAGCCTCGCGGCGGGAGTCGTACCGTTGGTAAGAGGTTGATTGGTGATAACGCCGCCCACGATCACGCCGCTGCTGGTGGCCGAGTTGCTCGTCGAGGGCGAGCGCTGGCCGGTCTGCGTCCATGTCATCGACCATCCCGACGCCCGCGTGCTGGTCGACACCGGCATGACGGAGCTGCGCCCGGAGGTGGCCGACATGGACCCCCGCCTCGTCCCGCTGAGCGAGCAGGCCTTCGACCTCGGCGGCGTCGACGTCGTCGTCAACACGCACCTGCACTTCGACCACTGCGGCGGCAACCACCTCTTCGCCGGACGGCCGATTTACGTTCAGCGGCAGGAGCTCGATGACGCGCGCACGGAGGAGGACTACACGATCCGCGAGTGGGTCGAGGCGCCTGGCGTGCGCTACGAGCCGGTCGACGGCGAGCTCGAGCTGCTGCCCGGGCTCCGCCTCGTCCCGGCGCCGGGCCACACGCGCGGCATGCAGGTGGTCGTCGTCGAGACGGGCGGCCGTCCGGTCGTCGTCGGCGGTGACGTGGCCGTTCGCTTCGGCGAGCTCGACGAGCCGAGCACCGAGGGCCAACTGCGGGTGCGCGCGCTCGAGCCCGAGCTCGTCTGGCTCGCGCACGAGCACGAGCCCTGGCGGCCGCGCACCAGGTAAGGCGCGCCGCAGTGCAAATGGCCCGCAAAGTACGCTGCCCGCGTGTTCCCGTGGATCATCTTTGCCCTGGTTGCCGTACCCCTGGTCGTCGTCGCCTTCGTGGCCACACGTCGCCGAAAGGTCGTCGTTGAGCATCCCGCGAGCGAAGACGCGCAAGAACGAGCGCTAACGGAGCAGGAGTTCGCCGAGGCGGAGGCATTCGAGGCGAAGTGGCGTGAGGAGGACAAAGAGAACTACCGCCAGGAGCGCCTGCCCTAGGCGGGGTCGCCTGGGCCAGTGTTCGGGAATGTCACTCGACGTGCCGCGCTCCACCAGTGTTGGTAGAGACCAGTCGGAGGTGTAGGGCGTGCGAAAGATCGTCGTGTACGAGTTGTTGTCCCTCGACGGGGTTGCCGAGGACCCAGATGGTTTCTTCGCCGACTGGGACGACGCGATGGACGCCAACCTTGCCGCTGTGATCGCGACACAGGACGCGGTCATTCTGGGCCGCCGTAGCTACACCGAGTGGGCGCAGTTCTGGCCGAGCAGCCAGATCCAGCCATTCGCGACATTCATCAACGGGGTCACGAAGTACGTCGCGACATCGACGCCCCTTGACCGAGATTGGGCCAATGCGACGGTGCTCGAGGGCGGGCTGGTCGAATTCGTTCGGGATCTCAAGCAGCAGCGCGGAGGCGATGTCGGCGTTCACGCAAGTATCTCGGTCGCGCAGGCGCTGCTCGCCGCCGACGTTGTCGACGAACTCAGGCTCGTGATAGCGCCGAGGATCGCCGGCCGCGGACGACGACTTCTCGACGGCTTGCCATCGATTCAGCTCGAATCGATCCGAAGCGAGATCTCACCGACTGGCTATCTGCTCGTCGACTATCGCGTTATTCGTTAGAGCTTGGAAACGAACGGTTTGAGGCCCGTAGGCGTGGCTCCGGGGACGCCAACCTGCGTTTCAAGCGTCCACCTGGTCGCCTTCGATCATCAGACCAAGCCGCTCTGCGACCAGCTTCCATCGCACCCCTGACGAAGCGACGCTGAACTGGGCAAGTGCCCTTGTCGCCCGACGCGTCTTACAGTCCGCCGCCGCAGCCGGCATGCGCGGCTGCGGCTCACAGACGATCTTGGTGGAGCAAGCCGTCACAAGTCGTCATGCCCGCAAAGCGGGCGGACTTGTGACGGCGAATGCGCCTGGCAGGATTCGAACCTGCGACCCACGGCTTAGAAGGCCGTCGCTCTTCCACTGAGCTACAGGCGCGCAGGAGAACAGGCTAGCGCCAGGTGGCGCCGGCTATCTGCTGCGGACGCCGAAGTCGGCGGTAACGATCGTCGCGGCCCTGCCGCCGTAGACGCCCGGCGCGCTCGTCGCATGGACGGCCGAGAGGCCGACCTCGCGCCAGTGCGGGTCGAGCAGGTTCGCGCGATGGGGCGGGCTCGCGAGCCAGACCTTGATCGCGCGGGCCGCGCTGAGCTCGGGCGAGGCCCAGACCAGGTTCTCGCCGACCATCCAGCTCCTGAAGCCGCGTAGCGAGTAGTAGGAGGCGACTCGCTTCGAGAACGAGGAGCCGTTCGCCGAGTTGTGGCCGAAGTAGCCGAGGCGGGCCATCTGGGTCGAGTGGGACGCGGCTGCCGCGTTCAGCCCCGAAGCCAGCCGAAGCCGGACGAGCCCCCGGGCCGACCGCACCGCGTTGAGCTGGGAGAGCAGCGCCGCCTGCATCCGGGCAGAGGAGCTCACCGCTCCGCTCGACGTGGCCGAGCCGGAGCCCGGAGCAACCAGCACCACCACGATTCCTGCCAGCGCTGCGAGGCCTTTGCCCTGCATACGGGCACCATCGGCAGGAGTCGCCTATCTCTGGAGTCCTAGAGAGCGGCGTGAGCCGGGTGCTCGCGGCGGTGGGCCCGCCAGTTCAGCAAGAGCACCTGGATCGTCCCCGCGACCGGGATCGCGGCCAGAGCGCCGAGAATCCCCGCGAGCTCGGCGCCGATCAGGATCGAGATCAGGACGGCGAGCGGCGAGAGCTGGACCGTCCGCCCGTAGATCACCGGCTGCAGCACGTGGTTCTCGAGCTGCTGGTAGGCGATGAAGAACGTTACGACGACGATGCCGGCCGGGACAGAGTGCAGGAAGGCGACGATCCCGATCAGAATCGCGGCCATCGTCGCGCCCGCGAGCGGGATCAGGTCGAGAATCGCGACGATCAGGCCGAGCGCGACCGCGTACGGGACGCCCATGATGATCAGGATGACCGTGGTCAGCGCTCCGGCGATGAAGCTGATCAGCAGGTTGCCCGTCACGTAGCCGCCGACCGTCTTGTAGATCTCGTCCCCGATCTTGCGCCAGCGCGGCTGCGACTCCTCGGGCAGCAGGTTGTAGAAGCGCTCGACCCAGTCCGGGCCCTCGAGGAGCATGAAGAACGTCATGAAGCCGATCGTGACCGCGGCGACGACGATCGTGATGATGCCCTTGGCGACCGAGATCGCGACTCCGGAGAGCCCGAGCACGCGGGTCGCGCCGCCGTCGGAGATCGCGGCCCTCACCCGTTCTTCGAGGTGGTACTTCGTCTCGAGGAAGCCGAGCCGGCCGCGTCCGTGCGTGACGTCCTGCACGTAGTTCGGGAGCTTGGTGACGAAGTCGTTCACCTGGTCGACCAGCGTCGGGACGAACGTGAACCCGATCGCGATGAAGAAGGCGAGCGTGAGGAAGTACGCGAGGGCGGCGGCGGCGATGCGCCTCTTGACACCGTGGCGCTGGAGCCAGCCGACCGCGGGGTTCAGCGCCAGGGCCAGGAAGACGGAGATCACGACCCAGGCGAGGACGTGCCGGGCGATCCAGATCACCTCTAGCGTGATGGCGACGGCGATGATCGTCCCCAGCAGGGACAGGACCGTCCGCAGCTGGAACCGGACGACTCGCTCCGGAATCATTCCGGGAGCATCGCGCAGCCGCCGGACGCCCTTGACGCCGCGAAGGGCCAAGTCCGGGGTCTGACCCCGAGGCAAGTCCTGTCGGGACATGCGGCCCGCCTCCGTGGCGGTGCCGGCCGCGCGCCCACCGTTGCATTCATCTACGCGGCGGGACACCTTCGGCCACGGCCAGGGTCTGACCCCGGGGCATGGCCCTCAGGCCCGCCGACTGAGAGCGGGCGGCGGGGATCGAACCCGCGTAACCAGCTTGGAAGGCTGGGGCTCTACCACTGAGCTACGCCCGCGCGGCCCGTAGCCTAGCCCGACAGAATGAGATCGTGGAACGGGCGTACCTGGCGCGGCACGGCGAGAGCGAGCTCTCGTTCGCGAAGCTGACGAACGGGGATCCGGCCGTCCCCTGCGCGCTGACCGAAACGGGCCGCTCGGAGGCGCGGCGCCTCGGCGAGCTGCTGGCCGAGGTGGCGATCGACCTCTGCGCAGTCAGCGAGTTCGAGCGCGTGCAGGAGACGGCCGACCTCGCGCTCGCGGGCCGCGACGTGCCGACGCTCGTCCTCCCCGGGCTGAATGACATCAAGGTGGGCTCCTACGAGGGCCAGTCGATCGACGAGTACCGGGCCTGGGCGCGCTCGCACGGGCCTGGCGACGAGCCCCCGGGCGGAGGCGAGAGCAGGGCCGGGGTGATCCGGCGCTACGCCGAGACCTACCGCACGATCCTCGCGCGGCCGGAGGCGACGATCCTGGTGGTCGCGCACGCGCTCACCGTCCGCTACGTACTCGACGCCGTCGCCGGGAGGCCGCCTGCGCGAGCAGTCGAGTGGGTTCCCTACGCGGAGCCGTTCCCGGTCACGGCTGCGGAGCTCAGCGGAGCCCTGGAGCGGCTCGCCGCCTGGACGCTCGCGCCGAGCTGGCAGAGCTGACGAGCAGGAGCAGCAGCGCGAGACCGGCCGACACCGCGCCGAGCACGAACGGCGCGGCCGGAGAGACGTGCGACCAGAGCAAACCGGCCGCGATGCTCGCCAGCAGGACGGCGGCTCCCGTCGCCGCAGAGAAGATCCCGAACGCCGTCCCGATCGCCCGGCCCGGCACGCGGTCTGCGACCCAGGCCTTCGCCACGCCCTCCGTCGCCGCGACGTAGCCCCCGTAGAGGGCGAACAGCGGCCAGACGGCCCAGCTCGCGTCGGCCACCGCGAACCCGAGGTAGACGAGCGTGAAGACGACGAGGCCGCCGGCGATCACGCTCTCGCGCCTGCGCCGGTCCGACAACGCTCCGAGCGGCCACGAGAGGCTCGCGTACACGACGTTGTAGAGCGCGTAGGCGAGCACGACGAGCGTCGCTCCCAGCCCGAGCTCCTTCGCGCGCAGGAGCAGGAAGACGTCGCTCGAGTTCCCGATTGAGAACACGACCCAGATGCCGAGTACGCCCCAGAACGCGCGTGGCAGCGGCTCGTGCTCGCGCGCCACCGGCTCGCTCGTCTCCCGCGTGCGCGCTTCGCGCACGGCCCGGAGCAGAAGCAGCGCGACCACTCCGGGCACTACGGCCACCCAGAGCACGCCGCGGAACGAGAGGCCGAGCGCGAGCAGGCCGACTGCTACGAGCGGGCCGACGACCGCGCCCGCCGTGTCGAGCGCCCGGTGGTACCCGAAAGCCGCGCCGAGGAGGCGATGCGGGGTCGAGTCCCGGATCAGCGCGTCGCGTGGAGACGTCCTCGCGCCCTTGCCCAGCCGGTCGATTGCCCGGCCGACGAGCACCCAGCCCCAGGCAGGTGCGGCCGCGACGACCACCCGCCCGACCGCGGAGCCCGCATAGCCGCCGAAGATCCAGGGCAGCCGCCGCTCGCCCCAACGGTCGGAAAGCCAGCCCGAGACCCCTCGCAGACCTACGGCGATCCCCTCCGCGACGCCCTCGATCAGCCCGACTGCGGCAACCGGCGCGCCCAGAGTCACCGTCAGAAACAGCGGCACAATCGGATAGGCGAGCTCGCTCGCGGCGTCGTTGGCGAACGAGACCCAGCTGAGCGCGCGAACGTTCCGCGGCAGCGCGCGCCTCGCCGCGATCAGCCTCTCCATGGAGACGGAGCTAGACACATCGATTCCTATTTCATACGTTTAACGTCACTGCGGCCTGCGAACGCATGCCGGGTTGTACGGGGAGAGAAGGAGGGTTCCATGACGCTCAAGCGCCTCTTGGGTCTCGTCGGGGTGATGGCCGCCGTTGCTGCGCTGGCCTCGTCCGTCGGCGCTGCGCCCACACCGGCAAAACACACGATACGACTCTCGACCACTGCGGCGGTCAAGCATTACGTGCGATCGCTGGGCATCTCGCCGAAAGGGATCGTCATCCAGCGCGGTGCCAAAAACTACGCGGGCGCACGCTGCCCCGGGAAGGGCTGGACCTGCACCTCGACGCGCCACGCGGTCGTGCAGGTCGCCAGGCCCGGCGGCAAGAACACCTTCGCGTGCGCAACCGCGAAGTGCTCGGTGATCCAGTTCGCCACGGCCACGGCCGGGACCAACACCGCGAAGTGCATCAACACGTCGGGCGTGGTCCAGGCGTGCCTGATCATCCAGTCCAGCTCGACCGCCAACAACCAGGCCATCGTCGTGGAGACGGCCAACGTCTCCGGGCTCACGCAAGCGGCGCTGCTCGGCGCGGACATCAGACAGCGCGCGACCGGTGCTTCGAACTCGAACAAGGCGTGCGTGCTGCAGACCGTCAACGGAACAGCGTCCACGACCGCGGGCGGCTCGGCGGTTACCGTGACGATGGAGGGCCACCAGGCCGTCAAGGTCGTTCAGGACTCGGCACATGGCGGGAACACCGTGCAGAACGCGTCGGCCGCATCGGGCGGCAGCTGCGTTGCCGGACGGTTGAACCAGACTCAGACGCTGACGTCGAACGTGAAGGGCACCGGCTCGATCACGCAGCGGCAGAACGCGCTGAACTTGGGCGCAAACGTATGGCTCGACATCGAGCAAAACCAGAGCAGCGGGTTCTTCGGGACCTCGACCGGGCCGAACATCGCCGCCTTCAACCAGACGAACACGCTGACCGCGGTCGCGACTACGCCGGCCGGACCGGTCAAGCAGACGCAGAGCTCGGTCAACGGCGGGATCCTCGCAAAGGTAAACCAGGACAGCCGCGACGTCTCCACGGCCGACGCGATGCAGACCGAGACGCAGTGCGAGGACGCCCACGCTGCCGGTCCGTTGACGTGCGATACGGCTACGCAAGACCCGCCCGGTTACTCGCTGACGCAGACGCAGTTCGGCCCGGTACGGAAGGGCGGTGGCGACTCGGTTCAGACGGGGAACCCCGGCGATACGTTCACTATCGTCCAGAGCTCCAGGCAGGACAACGACACCGGGAACAATCAGACGAACGTCGTCCAGGCCGACTGCACCACGTCCGGGAACTGCACCGCGGCTCAGACGACGACAGTCAATGGGCAGACAACGACGAACACGCAGTCCGGCCAGGACCTCGACACGACTACGAACTGCACGGGCTCTGACTGCAACACGACTTGCAACGGCGTGGAGTGCATTCCTCCACCGACGTTCACCGAGGACGGTAGCCAGCTGACGGCACAGAACGTGGACGTCAAGGAGTTCGGCGCCGGCGGCATGAGGGGTGATGGCACAGGCTCGATCACGGTCAGCGGCGTCACGGGAACCGTGAGGAGAGCTCTCCTCTATTGGAACGGACCCACCAACTCGGAGGATCCCAATGCGAATGCTGCTGTGAGCTTCGCCGGAACGCCGGTGACGGGTACGAACATCGGGATCGCCAGCGACAACTGCTGGGGCTACGTCAACAGCCATTCCTACCGGGCTGACGTGACCGCCCTGGTTGGCGAAGACGGGGCGTACAGCCTGGCTGCCTTCGTGAAGAGGGACGACAGCAACAACGTGGTCGCCGACATCAACGGCGTCGCGCTCGTCGTCTTTTACACCGACGCGACCCAGTCGGACGACCGCAATGTCGTCCTGTGGAGCGGCAATGACTCGAATATCCCGTTCGGGGCTGATCCTGCCGGCTGGGACGAGACGCTCACCGGTGTCCCGTACTCGGGTGGGAGCGCCAGCCTCGACTTCGTCGTGGGGGACGGACAGAACTTCGCGGACGGCGCGCTCGTCGTAAATGGAACGACCGTCGCACCGGCAGGATCGGTCTTCGACGGTGACACGGGCCCGAACTACAGCGGGAATGACGCAGGCGTGACCGGGTCACTCTGGGACGTCAAGTCCTTCGACATCAGTTCGGTGCTGAGCGTGGGCTCGAACAACCTGCACGTGACGAGTGATGCCAGTAGCGACTGTCTCTCGCTCGTCGTCGCCGCGGCGAACGTGCCCGCGTCGGCCCCCGTCCCACTACTGGCTGCGGCAGCCGCTACCCCGCAGCACGCGGCGGCTGCACAACAGCGGGCAGCCCGCCCTGGTCCTACGGGGACGCCGCTCCGCTCAGGCGGAAACGGCGGAGCGGCCAACTAAGGCTGACGCTGTTAGACCCCGCTGGTGGAGGGGCCGGCTGTCGCCGGCCCCTCCACCAGCCGTTCCAGCTCTGCATCGATCGCGTCGCGGCGAGTCGTAGCCCCGATGCGGCCGAAGATCCCGCGCGCTCGCTCCAGCTCTGCGCGCGCGCCAGTGACGTCGCCGAAGCGCTGGAGCGACATCCCGAGCACCACCCGCGCCTCGGCGAGCTCGAGAGGCATGTCGAGCTCCTCGATCAGCCGCAGCGCCTCGGCGAACGAGGTCGCAGCCGTCGCCGACTCACCCGCCTCGGTCGCGACGATCGCCTCCGCGATGAGCAACGAGGAACGAGCGTAGCCGTCCTCCTCGGGCAAGTTGCCCGCTGCGAACGCGACGAGCTCGCGGGCATCGTCCAGGCGGTCGAGCCCGACGAGCGCCTCGATCAGGTAGCGATTCGCCTCGACGGCAACCCAGCCGCCGATCTGGAGCGCGACCGGCATCGCCTCCCGGAGCCAAGCCTCCGCCTCCTCCGGCCGGCCCTCGGCGAGAGCGAAGATCGCAAGCCCCCGCACGAGATTCTGCACCTGGAAGTAGGAGTCGCCCGTACGCTCGAACCACGTCCGCGCCTGCATGCAGAGCCTGACCCCCTCCTCGGGGTCGCCGCGGTGGTAGGTGATCATCCCGAGCCAAGACGTTGCCTCGGCCTCGACGCGGTGGCTGCCCAACTCCCCCGCTAGCTCGAGGCACCGCCGCACCTCGGTCTCCGCCTCGCGAAGGTCGCCGCGGTTCATCAGGATCGCGGCGAGGCGCAGATGGCCCTCGGCGACGAGTGCACTATCGTCGATGCCCTCGGCGGTTGCGATCCCGGAGCGCAGGTTCTCGATTGCCTGGTCGTATTGCCCTTCGAAGTCGGCGACGAGCGCAGCCAGCACGAACGCGACCTTGCTCTGAAGGCTCGCGTCTTCGGCCTGGACGGCGAGCTCCTGCGCCTTGGCAAGCTGCGCGTGGGCGTTGCCCGCTCGCCCCTGCCGCTGTTCGATGTCGCCGAGCAGGAGCAATGCCTCGCACTCGACGTCCACCCGGCCGAGACCCGGCGCCGCCTCCGCCACCAACTCGAGCTGAGAGGCCGCCTGCTTGAGCTCGCCGAGCATCATGAGGATGTCTGCACGCCGGACGCGGAGCTCGGCGCGCGCGCCGACGTCCGCCTCGTCGACCAGCTCGAGCCCGCGCGTGAGGAACCCCTCGGCCTCGCGGAAGCCCTCACGGCGCTCGGACTTCGCGGCCGCACGCACGAGCGCCTCGACCGCGGCGTCGACCGGAGGCGCCTCCAGCGGGCGGGCGACCTCGCGCGCAGTCAGGCACGCCTGCTCGAGGTGGTACGCGACCACCTCGACGAAGTCGTCCCCGAGGCCCGGCTGCGTGTCGGCCCAGTCCGCGAAGCGCCGGTGCAGCACCGCCCGCCGGCCCTTCGGAACCTGTCCGTACGAGACCTCGCGAATCAGCACGTGCTTGAACCCGTATTCGTGCTCGCCGGAGATCCGCGAGGCGTCGGTGGGACGGATGAGATCGCGCCGCTCGAGCTCGGCGAGCCCGTCCTCCAGGTCGCCGCCGATCCCGTTCAACGCGGCGACGGCGCTGGGCCAGAAGGTCGTGCCGATCACGGATGCGTTCTGGGCCAGGCTCTTCTCGCCAGGCCCGAGCTGGTCGAGACGCGAGGCGATCAGCGAGTGGATGTTCGACGGTACCGGGATCTGCCCGCCCTCGTGCCCGGCCCCGACCTCGGCCATCATCCGCACGGTCTCCTCGAGGAAGAGCGGGTTCCCGCCCGAGGCCTCGAGCAGCCGCTCGACGGGAACCTGAACGCCCGCCGGCACGAGCTCGGAGATCAGCATCGTGCTGTCCTCGATGCTGAGAGCGTCGAGCCGGAGCGCCCGCCGCGACCCGTTCGAGGTGAAGATCGGCGACTTCGTCTCGATCGCCTCGGGCCTGGCCGTCCCGAGGACGAGCAGCGGCGCGTCGGCCTCGCTCGCGCCCAGGTACGCGAGCAGCTCGAGCAGCGTGGGCTCGGCCCAGTGGAGGTCCTCGATCACGACCACCGTCGGGCGCCGCCCGGCCCTCAGCTCTAGCAGGCGTCGAACGCCCCAGTGCAGCTCAGCCTTTCCGATCTCAGCCGCCGAGTACTGGCCGCGGGGCGTCGTGGCGATGCCCGCCAGGTTCGAGACGGCGGCGGCGATCGAGCGCAGCTCGTCCTGGTCGGTCGTGTCCAGCGCTTCGAGCAGCATCGCCAGCTTGGCCGCCGTCTCGGCCGGGTCGTCGTCGTGGAGGATTCCGGCGGCGTCCTCCACGATCTCCTCGATGGGCCAGTAGGTGATTCCATCGCCGTAGGAGAGACAGCGGCCCCAGTGGACGTCACAGCGCTCCTCGAGTCGGTGCACGACCTCGAGCAGCAGGCGGCTCTTCCCGATGCCGGGCGAGCCGAGGATCGTCGCGACGCCGGCGTGCCGCTCCTCGATGACCGCGTCGCAGAACGCTGACAGCTCCTCGAGCTCCTCGAGGCGACCGATGAGCGGCAGGTCGATCCGTGGGCGGCCTCTCGCGTCGTCGCGCTCGCCCGTGACCTCCCAGACCTGGACGGGCGCCGCCTTACCCTTGGCCTCCACCGGCTTCGCCTCCTCGAACTCGAAAGCGTCCTTGGCGGCCTGGTAGGTTCGCTCGCCGACGAGGATCCCGTCCGTCGGCGCAGCCGACTGGATGCGGGCGGCCGTGTTGAGCACGTCGCCGGCCGCCGACCACTCGCCTTCGCTCGGTCGAGCGCCGAGCATGATGAGCGCCTCGCCCGTGTGGATGCCGACCCGGATGTGGAGGTCCAGCCATTCGTCCTCGGCGTTCAGGTCCGCGATCGCCTTCCGGACGGCGAGGCCGGCGCGAACGGCTCGCTCGGGGTCGTCCTCGTGTGCCTTCGGCGTGCCGAACAGCGCCAGCACGGCGTCGCCGCTGAACTTCTCGAACGTCCCGCCGTGCCGTTCGAGCTCTGCCCGCACGCGGGCGTGGTAGGGCGCAACAAGCGCCCTCACGTCCTCGGGGTCGAGCTGCTCGGAGCGCGCAGTCGAGCCGACGAGGTCGACGAAGATCGCCGTGATGATCTTTCGTTCCTCGCTCGGCGGAGCAGCCGGCGGCACCTCGGCGAGCGCAGTCCCGCACGCCGCGCAGAAACGCGCCCGCGGGGGGTTCTCCGTGCCGCACTCCGTGCAGAAGGGCATGGAGGAAGCGTACGACTGTGGCGCCTCCCCAGCTAGTGGGGAACGCGGCGCTAATCGGGACGGGCGGATTCGAACCGCCGGCCTCCTGCTCCCAAAGCAGGCGCGCTAACCAGGCTGCGCTACGTCCCGTCGGGAGGCTCAGTCTAGCTCTGGCCTCTGCCGGCCTGGATATCGGCAGAAAGCCGCTCGATGCGTCGATTTTCGTGTTTGTGAAATGTAAAAGCACTGCTTCCGGGCAGGTTTCGGCCGGACACTGTGCTTTGATGCGGGCACCTCGTGGCTGGACGAGCGTTCACATTGGCGGCTGCCGTCGCCGTGGCGTTGATATTGGGAGGACAAGGAAGGTCAGCTGAGCTGACTCGTTCCGAGCTGTCCCTGTTGCGGGCCATGAACGAGATCCGGTCCGCGCACGGGCTCGCGCCGCTGCGCGCCGACCCGCGCCTCCAGCGCTCCGCACGAGGCCACTCGCTGGCGATGCTCAGGACGCAGACGTTCTCGCACGGCGCCTACACCGCCCGGATCCGTAGGGTCGGCATCAGGGCGCCACGTGTGGGCGAGAACATCGCGTGGGGCTCGGGCAGTTACACGCGCGCTCGCGCGATCGTGAGCGTCTGGCTGGAGAGCCCGACGCACCGTGCGAACCTGCTTCGCCCGGGCTTCTGGAGCGTGGGCGTCGGCGCCCTGCGCGGGCGCTTCGAGGGCCGGGCGGCCCTGATGGTCACGACCGACTTCGCCGGCCGCTAGCCGGGGGCCTACGCAGGCTCGATCAGCTCGCGCAGCTCGCTGATCCGCTCGCGCCGCACCTGCGCACGCTCACCGCGGTCGACCCGCTCGACCAGGTCGCGCACGAGCGGCGCCAGCTCGAGCGGGTTGAACGGCTTCGAGACGTAGTCGATCCCGCCGAGGTCGAGCCCGCGCGCGCGATCGCGCACCTCCGCGCGGGCAGTGAGGAAGACGATCGGGATCGAGCTCGTCCGCTCGTCCTCGAGCAGCTGCTCGGCGACCTGCCAGCCGTCGAGGCCGGGCATCATCACGTCCAGGAAGATCACGTCGGGCGGGTCGCTACGTGCCTTCTCGATCCCGCTCAGGCCGTCACTCGCCTCGAGCACCTCCATGCCCTCGGCCTCGAGGTTGACCCGGCAGAGCAGCCGGATCGGAGCCTCGTCGTCGATGACCAGCACGGTCGTCATATGGCGATTCCCCCCGATCATATGAGCCCGGGAGCCCGTGTCGGGCCGCCGCTGCGCAATGCGCAGCGCGGAACCGCTCTGAGCGGACTTCTGGATCCGGAAAATAGGCCGGACGGCCTATTGGAATGCTTGCCCAGGCCGGGTAGCGTCCCCCCTACTGGGCGATGCAAGCCGCGGTTCCTCGTACCTGGCCTTGAGGTCCGCGGTGAGCAATGGGGAGAAGCCCGTCGCCACCACCCCCCGAGCGGCGGGCTTTTCCTCGCACCAGTGCCTCTTTAGGAAGCTCGCGTGATCGCCGGCCCGGTGCTGCCGCCGTCGACCGAGACCTCGAGCGCGAGCGTCTCTTCCTTGATCCAGTCCTCGTGCGCGAGCAGCTCGGCCTGCGCCTCGGGAAGGGTCAGCAGGATGCGGTCGGTCAGCTCGAGGCCCTGCTCCTTGCGCAGACCGTTCACCTCGTGGATCAGGTCGCGCGCACGGCCCTCCAGCTCGAGCTCGGGGTCGAGCGCCAGGTCGAGCGCGACGGTCAGGCCCTCCTCGCTCGCGACGGCCCAGCCTTCCTTGCCGTGCCGCTCGACGAGAACCTCCTCCGGGCCGAGCTCGTGGCCGCCGGCGCGGAACCGGCCGCCGTCGAGCTCCTCGAACTCGCCGTCGGCGAGTGCGGCGCGAACGCCCGCGAGCTCCTTGCCCAGTCTCGGCCCGAGCGCGGGCAGGTTCGGCTTCACGCGCAGCTCGCTCGCCTCGACGGGGCCGAACTCGACCTCCTTGACGCTCAGCTCCTCCGCGATCTCCGCGGACTGGGCCGAGGCTCCGTCGGCGCCCTGTACGACCAGCCGCCGCAGCGGTTGGCGCAGCTTGAGCCCCGACTGCGCGCGGGCCTGGCGGCCGAGCTCGACGACGCGGCGCACCTCGGCCACCTCGGCCAGGAGCAGCGGGTCGGGCTCGCCCGCCTCGGGCCAGCCGGCCAGGTGCACCGATTCGGGAGCGCCATCGCAGGCTCCGGCGACGAGGTTCCGCCAGAGGTGCTCGGGCAGGAACGGCATCACCGGGCCGACGACTCGCATGGCCTGGACGAGCGACCACCAGAGCGTCGCGAGCGCCTCGGGCTCCCCGTTCCAGAACCGCCGCCGGGAACGGCGGATGTACCAGTTCGAAAGATCGTCGACGTAGCTCTCGAACGCGCTCGTCAACGCCGGCGTCCAGAACCGCTCGTAGGCCGCCTCGGCCTCGGAAACGAGCTGGTGCGTCCGAGCGACGAGCCAGCGGTCGAGCGTCTGCGTCGACGACGGCTCGGCTCCCCACGCCGGCCGCCACTCGGCGATGTTCGCGTACGTGACGAGGAAGCCGACCGAGTTCCAGAGCGTCAGAAGCCGCCGCTTGATCTCGTTGGCAGGCCCGTAGCCGAAGCGGAGGTTCTGCGCCGGCGGCTGGCCGCAGAACATCCAGCGCATGATGTCGCCGCCCATCTGGTCGAACGCCTCGTCCGCGAGGATCGCGTTGCCCCACGACCGGTGCATCTCGCGCCCGTGCTCGTCGAGCAGCTTCTCGTAGGTCAGCACCGCGCGGTACGGGAAGCGGCCCGCGAGCGTCACTCCCATGAACGAGATCGAGTAGAACCAGAGGCGGATCTGCTCGCGCATCTCCGAGATCCAGTCCGCAGGGAACCAGGTCTCCCAGTAGGCGTGGTCGGGCAGGTCGGCGGTCGTGAGCCCCCGCGCCGAGCCCGTCGCGTTGCCGTGCTCGACCCGCTCGGGGTTCTCCCAGCCGAGCGTCGAGAAGGGGACGATGCCCGCGTCGAGCCAGGCGTCGCCGACCTCCGGAATGCGCCGCACCTCCTCGTCGCAGGCCTCGCACCGGATCGGCACCTCGTCGATCCAGGGCCGGTGCAGCTCCTGGAGCTGGTCGAGGCCGCCGGTCGCCCGCTCCTCCAGCTCCGCCCGCGAGCCGATCACGTTCAGCTTGCCGCACGAGCAGGGGTAGAACGGAAGCGGCAGGCCGAAGTAGCGCTTGCGCGAGATGTTCCAGTCGCCCATGTTGCGCAGCCAGTCGTCCATGCGCTTGCCGTACTGCGGAGGCGTCCAGGCGACGTCTGCGTTGGCCTCGAGCATCGGCTCGCGGATCTCGTCGCAGGAGATGAACCAGTCGTCGACGACCCGGAAGACCAGCGGCGTCCCGCAGCGCCAGCAGGTCGGGTAGCGGTGGACGATCGTGCCGGCCTCGACGAGGATCTCGCGCTCGCGCAGCGCCTCGACGATCAGGTCGGCCGCCTCGTCGGTTGCGAGGCCCTCGAACGGTCCGTAGCCGGAGACGAAGACGCCCCGCCTCGTCGATCGGCGCGAGCACCGGCAGTCCGTGCACGCGCGAGAGCTCGAAGTCCTCGCCGCCCGCGCCCGGGGCGATGTGGACGATCCCCGTGCCCTCGTCCAGCGCGACGTCGTCCCACGGGATCACGCGATGGACGACGCCTTCCTGCGCAGCGAGCCCGTCGAACGGCCCGTCGTATTCGAGCCCGACCAGCTCCTCGCCGCGGGCGCTGCGAACAACCGTCGACGTCGCCCGCGAGCTCGCGCGCGAGCCACTCGCCCCGGTCGCTGAGCACGTACTCGGCGTCCGGCTTGACCGCGGCCGCGACGTTGGCGGGCAGCGTCCAGGGCGTGGTCGTCCAGACGACCAGCGCCTCGTCCTCGCGACCCTTCAGCGGGAAGCGCACATACAGCGACGGATGCTCGAGCTCCTTGTACTCACCCGCGAAGAGCTCGTGCTGCGAGATCGAGGTCCCACAGCGCGGGCACCACTCGGTCGAGCGGTGGCCCTTGTACAGCCAGTCGCGGCGCTGGCACTCCTTCAGGAAGCGCCAGATGTACTCGATGTTCGTGTCGGAGAAGGTCAGGTAGGAGGCATCCCAGTCCATCCACATGCCGAGACGCTTCGATTGCTCGGCGATCACGCCCGCGTACTCGGCCACGCGCTCGCGGCAGCGGGCCGCGAACTCCGCGAGCCCGTACTCCTCGATCTCGTGCTTCGAGTTGAGGCCGAGCGACTTCTCGACCTCGACCTCGACCCAGAGGCCCTGGCAGTCGAAGCCGTTCTGGTAGCGGAGCTCGAAGCCCTGCTGCGCCCTGTAGCGCTGGAAGACGTCCTTCAGCGCCCGGCCCCAGGCGTGGTGGACGCCCATCGGGTTGTTCGCGGTGATCGGGCCGTCGATGAAGCTCCAGGGCGGGTTGCCGCGGTTCTGCTCGCGCAACCGCTCGAACGTGCCGTGCTCCTCCCACCAGGCGAGGATCTCCCGCTCGAGGGCGGGATGGTCCGGCACACTCGGAAGCGGGGTGAAAACCTGCGCCATGGAGCGATCCTAGCGAGCGGGAACACGGGCTCCCGCCCGCGCGTTTGCACATCCGACGATTGCGTTAGAAAGGACGTTGAACATGGCAGATGCCGTAAAGACCGATGACTTCGAGAAGCAGGTGCTGAAGAGCGAAGGCCCCGTGCTGGTCGACTTCTGGGCCGAGTGGTGCGGGCCGTGCCACGCGATCGCTCCCGTGCTCGACCAGATCGCAGCCGAGCGGAGCGACCTCAAGATCGTGAAGCTGAACATCGACGAGGAGCCGACGGTCGCCCAGCGCTACGGCGTGATGTCGATCCCGACCCTCATCCTCTTCAAGGACGGCGAGCCCGCCGCAGCGGCGGTCGGGGCGATGCCGAAGTCGATGCTCGAAGAGCGCCTCGGTCTCACCGAGGCCGTGGCGTAGAGCCGCTCGACTCGAGCTGACCCAGGCCGCCTTCGAGGAGGAGGCGCGCACGTTTCAGGTCGGAGCGCAGCTTCCTCTCCGCGCCGGGCCCATGGCGTCCGGCCAGCGCGTTCGCCCGTGCAGTGCGGAAGTGCTGCCAGTGGACGCCGATCAGCGCGTTTGCCGCGATCCGGGCGTCGAGCTCGTGAATGCCGAGCTCGTCCCGGATCGCGCCGGCCAGCGCGTCGGTGAAGCGCGCCATCAGCTCGAGCTCCTTCGCCTGGAGGGCGGGCGACTCCTCGATGATCCTGGCGAAACGCGCGAAGCCCTCGCCGCACAGGCGCCCGCATCCCGCCGCCTGAACTCGCTCCAGCGCGGCGGGAACCGAGTCGCCCGGCTCGCGGTTGCGAACCGCCTCGACGAGGGCAGCCTCGCGCTCGTCGACCTCGTCGAAGAAGAGGTCCTCCTTGGTCGGGAAGTAGTTGAAGACCGTCTTCTCCGAGACACCTGCCGCAGCGGCGACCTCGGCGACGGTAACGTGGTCGAAGCCGCGTTTCACGAACATTCCCATCGCGGCGTTCGCGATCAGCTGCCGCGTTTGGAGCTTCTTGGACTCGCGCAGACCCATGGGGACATCGTACCCACGATTTTTACATTTGCAGAAATATTTCAGTGTCTGTAAGATCGCGCGCTGATCACGCCCAGGGAAAGGAGATCGCTTGCTCGCTCGACTCGCTCACGTCGTAATCCGCCACCGATTCATCGTCATCGGCGCCTGGCTCGTCCTCACGATCTTCGGCGCCTACGCCGCCGGCCAGGTCTCGAAACGCTGGTTCCAGAGCTTCTCGATCCCCGGCGCCTCCGGCTACGAGACGAACCAGCGCACGCTGAAGGCCTACGGCGTCGGCGTGCGGCCGCCGAACGTGGTCGTCTTCAAGACAAACGGTGACGCGACCAAGAGCGAAGCGATCCGCGCCGCAACGGAGCGCGTGAAGAAGGCCAACCCGGGCGCGCTCACGAGCTCGTACTTCTCCACGGGGAGCGACGCATTCGTCTCGAGCGACCGGCACACCACCTTCATGGAGGTCTACCCGCCGGGGCTGGCGACGTTCGACACCAAGAGCGGCGCCACCGAGACCGAGAAGGCCGCGTCAAGCGGGCTGCCGAGCGGGACCACGGTCCACGTCACGGGCCACGACCCGCTCGAGGAGGCGAGCCAGCATGGCGGCGGAGGCGGCCCGAGCGTCCTGCTCGAGGCTGTCGTCGGCGGCCTCGGCGCGCTCGTGATCCTGCTGTTCGTCTTCGGCACCGTCCCCGCGGTACTGATGCCGATCGTCGTCGCGGTCGCGGCGATCCTGAACACCTTCACGCTCGTCTGGGTGCTGACCTACATCACCGACGTCTCGATCATCGTTCAGTTCCTGATCGCGCTCGTCGGGCTCGGAGTCGCGATCGACTACGCGCTCCTGATGATCTTCCGCTTCCGCGACGAGCTCCGCGAGGGCGAGGACGTCGAGACCGCGCTCGTGGAGACGATGACCCACGCAGGTCGGTCGGTGATCGTGTCCGGCTCGACGGTCGCGGTCGGCCTCCTCTCGCTGGTCGTGCTGCCGCTGCCGTTCATCCGCTCGATGGGCCTTGGCGGGATGCTGATCCCGATCGTCTCGGTGATCGCCGCGATCACGCTCCTGCCCGCGATGCTGGCCGTGCTCGGCGCGCGCATCAACAGCTGGCGCGTGCTGCCGAAGCGCCTCGTCGACCGCGGCCACCCCGAGGACGGCTTCTGGGGCCGCTGGTCGCGCTTCGTCCTCCGGCGCCCATGGCCGGTGGCAATCGCCGGTCTGGTGATCGTCGGCGTCCTGGCCGGCCTAGGGACGCAGCTCACGCCGAACGAGGCGCAGCTGAAGAACTTTCCCGGCAGCGGCGACGCGATCGCCGGCCGGAGCGCCCTGCAGTCGGCCGGGATCAGCGCGGGCGTGATGAAGCCGTTCAACATCCTCGTCGAGCGCGGCGGCGACGCGAAGGCGGTCGCCGCGAAGGTGCGCGAGGTGCCCGGAATCGCTGGAGCCGTGGCACCCGCCGACTGGCAGCGCGGCGACAACTCGCTCGTGCAGGCGTTCCCCGCGGTCGACGGCGCTGCCCCCGGGATCCAGGGAGTGATCAACCGCCTGAACGAGTCCGTTCAGGGCACGTCGGCCTCGGTCGGCGGCGTCCCCGCGGTCGACCGCGACTTCGTGCACGCCGTCTTCGGCAAGTTCCCGTACGTGCTCGCGTTCGTGCTCGTGCTGACGCTGGTCCTGCTCGCGCGGGCGTTCCGCTCGATCGTGCTGCCGATCAAGGCGGTGATGCTGAACCTCGCGTCGCTGGCCGCGGCCTACGGGATCGTGGTCTTCGTCTTCCAGTGGGGCCACGGCTCGTCGCTCTGGAACATCACCGCGACGCAGGCGATCCCCGCGTGGATCCCGATCATGATCTTCGCGTTCCTGTTCGGGCTCTCGATGGACTACGAGGTCTTCATGCTCTCGCGCATGCGCGAGGCCTACGACGAGACCGGCTCGACCAACGAGGCGATCATGCTCGGCCTCGCGCGCACCGGGAAGCTGGTGACGAGCGCGGCGCTGATCCTGATGTTCGCGTTCCTCGTCCTGTCTTCGAGCCCGGGCTACGAGATCAAGCTGTTCGCGATCGGCCTCGCGTCGGGGATCATCCTCGACGCGACCGTGATCCGGATCATGCTCGTCCCCTCGCTGATGAAGCTCCTCGGCGAGGCCAACTGGTGGATGCCGCAATGGACGCGGTCGGTGCTCTTCATCCCCAAGCGCGAGAAGACCGAGCCGGCGACGGAGAACGTCTAGAGGCCGCGCCAGGCGGCGAGCACCTGCGGCACGTTGTCGAACGCGAGCTCGTCGGGCTCCGGGAGCTCGGCGGGCTCGAACCACTCGAGCTCCGAGACGTCGTCCGCCGCCTGCGCCTCTCCCGCGACGACGCGGGCGGTCCAGTAGAGGTTCAGCGTCGCGTCCGCGGTCGAGTCGCCTCCGTAACGGTCCATCCAGACGCCGAGGAACTCGAGCGGCTCGACGTCGAGGCCGGTCTCCTCGCGGAGCTCGCGGCGCAGGCCGTCCAGCGGATGCTCGCCCTCCTCGAGGAATCCGCCCGGGATGTCCCAGTAGCCCTTGTACGGATCGAAGGCCCGGCGCGCGAGCAGCACGCGGCCCTCGTCGTCGACGACGAGGGCGCCCGCGGTCGCCTTCGAGCTCGCGTAGCAGACGAAACCGCAGCTCTCGCAGGCGAGCCTCGAGGCATCGCCGCGCAGCTCCTCGCGGCAGCGCGGACACCATCGCCATCCCGCAAGCTCGCCCACGACGCAACAATAGAAGCCGACCGATGCCGAGGTTCGTCCCCGCCACCATCACCGAGCTCTCACGCGTCGCGCTGCTCTCGGGCCTTTCCGGCGAGAAGCTGACCGAGATCTCGCGGCGCATGGACCGCGAGGAGGTCCCGCCCGGACGGCAGGTCGTGCGCGAGGGCGAGCCGGGCGAGCGCTTCTATGTCGTGCTCTCCGGCCTGTTCACCGTCAGCCAGGAGGAGCTCGGGCCGCGGCGCGTGCTCCGGCCGGGCGACTACTTCGGAGAGGTCGCGCTGGCGATGAGCATCCCGCGGACGGCCTCCGTGCGCGCGCTCACGCCGGCCGTCGTGGCGAGCTGCGACCGCGAGACGTTCGACGAGCTGATGCGCCCGCTGTTCGCGGACGATCAGCCGACGGCGTAGACGGCGTTCGTCCCGCCGCCGAGGACGAGCACGCGCCCGGGCTGGCTCACCGCGGCCGGATCGGCGAGCGCGACGGGGAGCCTCCCCGCGACGACGACGGTCCCCGCGGTCGGGTCGATCGCGAGGATCCGCCGCGAGCCGCCGCCCACGAGCAGCAGCCGGGAGCCGAGCCGCGAGAGCGCGATGTGCGCGAGCGGCCAGGGAAGCGTCGCGACGTGTCGGACCGAGCCGGCCGTCGGGTCGACCTCGTAGACGGCGCGTGAGAGCCCCGAGGTCGTGACCCCGCCGGCGACGTAGAGCTTCCCGCCGGCCGCAGCGACGCCCGCGTACCGCAGGCCGACCGGAAGGCGCGCGACGACGAGCGGCGCACGACCTGGCCGGAAGCGCAACACGGCCGTCGCGTAGCGGCTGCCCGTGTATCCGCCGGCGAGGTAGGCGGTTCGGCCGATGCTCGCCGCGCCGAGGTCGGAGAGCGGCTCGCCGAGGCTTCCCGCGCGCGTCGCCGCGCCTCTGGACGGGTCCACGCGAACGACGGCGTCGCTCGAGACGGCCTGGCCGCCGCCGAAGATGTACGCGCTCGATCCCACGAGCGCGGCCGCGGCGTCGTGGGTCGCGACCGGGAGGCGCCCCACCTCGCGCAGCCGCGCCGGGCTCCCGAGCAGCACCTGGTCCGAGGACGACCCGCCGACGAGCCCGCCGAGCGCGAGCACGCGGCCGTCCGGGAGCGCGACCGCCGCCAGGCGCGACACGGCCTGCGGAAGCGAGCCGATGCGCCGCACGCGCAGCGCGCGCGGAGCCGGCCTCCGGAGCGCTCGCCGGCACGAGGTCGGTCGCCGGAAGCAGGTCGATCCCGTCCGGCTTGTCGAGATACCCGGCCGCGCGTCCGGCGACGCCCGTGTGCCCGTACTGCCACACGATCCGCTTCGTGCGCGGGTCGATCACGATCACGCGGTGGTTGTAGTCGTCGTTCGCGGCGATCAGGCCGTTCGGCCAGCGCACCGCGAGCGACGGCTTGGCGAGGCGGTTCGGCCCGCTCGCGGCACCGAACGACCAGGTGATCGCGCCGCGACGGTTCACGATCACGATCCGTCCGGGGATGGCGAAGCTCGCCACGAGCACCTGCCCGTCCGGCAGCAGCTGCGCATCGGACGGGTACGCCACCGGCGAGCGGATCGACCAGAGCAGGTTCCCGGACGGGCCGAGCCGGTCGATCCAGCCGCCGATCTCGGTCACGAGGAGGCCGCCGTCCGGGAGCGGCGTGTCTCCGTTCGGGCTCGCGAAACCGCGCGGCGGGTCGTGCACGCAGCTGCCGCCGAGCACGCGCACGACGCGCTTCGCCCGGTTGATCTGGACGATGCGGCAGTTCTGGATGTCGGCGACGGTCGTGATCCCCGACGGCAGGCGATAGGCGTCGTCGGGCGTGTTCAGGTAGCCGGGGCTCGAGCCCGGGACGCCGCCGTGGCCGTAGGTCCAGATCCGGCGCTGGGTCTTCAGCGAGAGCTCGACGAGCGTGTCGTTGAACTCCTCGTTCGTGATCACCGAGCGGTAGCCGGGCGTGAAGAAGGCGTCGTCCGGGCCGCGCAGGGAGGAGTCCTGCCAGACGACCTTCTTCGACGGCGAGACGATCAGCGCGCGGTTGTTGTTCCGGTCGGCGATCAGGACGTAGCCCGGCACGACCCGCGAGTGGACGCGCGGGAGGCCGAGCGGCGAGACCAGCAGCGCCTGCGGACTCGACGCGTGCCGCTGCGCGGGACGCGGTCGCGTGGCGTCCGGTCGACGTGCGCGCTCGAATGGCTCGAGCAGCCCGCGGCGAGGAGGGCGAGCGCGAGCCCGCCGACGACCCTACGCATGCACCACGATCCGACCCTGGAAGTGTCCCCCTCCGAGAGGCCCCAGCTCGCGTGGACGACGCGGCGGCTGCCGTCCGTTGCTCGGCAACGCGCATCGAAGCCGAACGACTGCACCCTTGTGACCCGACCCGTTGCAGAGCAGTCCGCTCGGCAGGAACTCGAGCTGGAACGACGTCGCGTCGAGCCTGTTCGGCTCGATCAGCAGGTCCGCGCGGATGAGCGCCCGCTGCCTACCGCTGGCGGTCGCTGCGGCCGAGACGAGCGCGCGGGTCGCGCCCTCGTCCCGCGAGACCTTCCCGGACATGTCGCGTCGAACGCGCGCGCGTTCCACGGCCTCGGCGAGAAGCGCAGCGGGCCGGTCGACGCGAGCACGACCGCCACCACGCCTCGACCGCGACAGCGCGGCCGCGCGCCCCGACCCGGATCGGCACGGTGCGGCGCCCGAGCGCGCGCCAGGCGCCCGCAGCGAGGACCGCGGCGACCGAGGCCGCGAAGATCGCCAGCAACCAGGGCGTGCTGCGGTCCGTGCCGCTGCCGAGCCCGTGCACCGTCGCCGCGCCCCAGACCGCGAGGTTCAGGTAGTGGGCCCGCCGCCAGAACACGTAGGGCAGCCGGTCGCGGTAGCGGTTCGTGATCGCGAGCGCGAGCAGGAGCTCGGCCGCGACGATCCCGAGCGCCGTGAAGACGGGCGGTAGCGCGCGACAAACGGGATCGCGATCGCGGTGAGCGAGAAGGGCAGGTACGCGTCGATCGCGATCGTGACGACGTGGATCGCGACGAAGCTGCCGACGAGCAGCCCGCCGAAGCGGTGCACGTCCTCGAGCGCGAACCGCGGCCAGCGCGCAGCGCCTTCCGGCCGGCCATCGTCATCCCGAGGCACGACGACGATCGTCAGCAGCACATAGGCGGCGACGCCGGCCGCGCGGGCCGCGTACCAGTCGACCGGGCTCGTGGTCAGGTGCACGCAGGCCGCGTCGCTCCGAGGCTGGCGCGCCAGCTCAGGTTCTCGGACGGCTCGCGGCCGTCGCGAGGAAGCGGCCCGGGAGGCCCGCGCTCGTCGAGCCAGCCCGGCCCGTCCTCGCCGAGCAGGAAGGCCGCCTTCGCCGCGACGTCGGCCACGAGGCAGCTCGTGCCGCAGACCGTGACCTCGTCCCACGGGCTCGGCGAGGGCCGGCCGGTGAGCGGGTCGATCAGATGGTGCTGCTCGCGCCCGCCGCGAGCCAGCGGCGCTTCGTCGTCCGCTGGTCGCGAGCCCGCCGGAGACGAGCCTGCACCGCCGCCGCCGTCCGGGCAGCGCGACGTCGACCTCGCCGCGGGTGGCGAGGTCGCCGCCGGCCGAGACGAAGCCCGCCCGGAGAGCAGCCGCAGCGCGTCGTCGACCGCAGCGCCTTGACGACCCCGTTCAGGTCGAGCCGGACGCCCCCGCGCAGCACGAGCACGCGGCCCAGGAGGGAGACGCGCTCGGGCCGCGCCGGCGCCGCCGGCCGGCGAGGCGCGGATCGGGCGCGAGCGCCGCGAAGTCGCGGTCGTAGCCGGCGGCCTCGATCGCCGCGCCGAGCGTCGGGTCGACGAGCCCGTCCGGTCACCTCGCGACGCCCAGAGCGCGTGCCTCGAGCATGCGGGCGAACAGCGGCGAGACGACCGTCGCGCCGCCCGCGCCGTTCACCCGGCGCAGCTCGCTCCCGGCGCGGAAGCGGCTGAAGACTCGCGTCCCGCTCCTCGAAGAGCACGCGGATGCGCGCCAGCTCCTCGCGCGAGGCGCCCGCCACGACGACCTCGCAGCCCATCGCGGCGAAAGAGTCGCACCGGCCTCATGTCTGCGCTGTCGCCGCAGCGGGGTCGGCTTGAGCCGGGCCAAGCATCCCGGACTGGAGCTGGTTCTGCCGCACGATCTCGACGAAGCTTGCGGGCGGCGCCAGCGCCGTGATCGGCTTCTTCGCATGGCCCGGGAAGGCGACCCGTGCCAGGACGGCCGTCACACCGAAGCAAGCGCGCCCACGCCGGCAAGCGTCACCTTCGCGACGTGCGCACGGCGCTTGGCCGCCCCGCTCCTCGATTCTCGAGCCTGGACCACCGGAAGCCAGTGTGCACGCGGATTCTTAAAGGAACATGAGAACGGCGTCTGACAGGCGAGGCCAGGCTTCGAGCGCCCACGGGCCGAAGTCGAGATCGCTCAGGCACGCGAGCGCGAGGCCCGGCGTCGGGATCGACCCAGAGGAACGAGCCGCTGCCGCCGAAGTGGCCGAACGTGCGCGGCGAGTTCCGCGTTCCGGTCCAGTGCGGCTGCCTTCGCGTCGCGCAGCTCGAAGCCGAGCCCCCAGTCGTTCGGCTCCATCCGCCCGAGATCGGGGAACACGCCACCGAGCCCCGGGAACTGCACCGACGTCGCCTCGGCGAGCGTCTCCGGCGCGACCAGCGTCGGCCGCTGCACCTCGCCGCCGAAACGGAGCAGGTCGTCGAGCGTCCCGTGCAGGCCCGCGGCGGGAGAGCCGCGCAGCTCCGCTTCGAGCCCGAGCGGCTCGAGAACGGCGGCGGCGAGGTACTCGCGCGAACGGCATCTCCACTGCCTCGGCGACGGTCTCCGCGAGCACCTCGAAGCCGGTGTTCGAGTAGATCCGCCGCCGGCCGGGCTTTGCGATCGGCGCGCCTCCGTCGAACGGGAGGCCGGAAGCGTGCGAGAGCAGGTGGCGGACGGTCGAGCCCGGCGGCCCGGCCGGCTCGTCGAGGTCGACTGTTCCCTCCTCGGCTGCGACGAGCGTCGCCAGTGCCGTAACCAGCTTCGTCACCGACGCCCAGCGGAACACACGGTCGCGCGGGCCGTGCGTCGCGAGCGTCTCGCCATCGCGAAGGACGCCGACAGCGACCGTCGCCGCGGGCCAGTCCTCGACCTGCCTCAAGACCTCCACTGCGGAGCGATACTAGTGAGGTGAAGAGGCAGCTCGTTAAGGCCGAGTCGCCGTTCGCAGCGACCGTCGGCTACTCGCGGGCCGTGCGCGTCGGCCCGCACGTCCACGTGGCCGGAACCGCTCCGATCATGCCCGCGGACGCCGATCCGCCCGAGGGCGCGTACGAGCAGGCGAAGCGCTGCCTCGAGATCGTCGTCGCGGCGCTCGCCGAGCTCGGCGCAGGCCCGAGCACGTCGTCCGCACGCGCATCTACCTCGTCCGAGGCGACGACTGGCAGGAGGTCGGCCGCGCCCACGGCGAGGTCTTCGGCTCCGTCCGCCCTGCGACCGCCTTCGTCGTCGTCGGCGGCCTGCTCGACCCGCGCTGGCGCGTCGAGCTCGAGGCCGAGGCGATGGTGCCCGAATGAAGCAGATCTACCCGCCGTCGATCACCGGCAAGGGCTTCGGCGCCGGGCGGCAGCGTGCTCGACCACAACTTCGGCGCGGGCGAGCCCGTACACGCTCGGGGTCGAGGAGGAGTACATGCTCCTCGACGCCGAGACGCTCGACCTCGTCCAGCACGTCGAGGCGGTGCTCGGGGCTATGGCTGGGCACGAGCTCGAGCCGCAGCATCCATCCCGAGCTGATGCAGTCCGTGCTCGAGATCGCGACGCCGGTCTGCCAGACGCCGGCCGAGGTCGGGTCGGAGCTGCGGAAGCTGCGCTCGTACGTGGCCGGGATCGCGCGCGAGCAGGGCATGCGGGTCGGCTCGGCCGGCACGCACCCGTTCAGCCTCTTCGAGCGCCAGCGGATCACGGCACGCGACCGCTATCGGTACCTCGTCGACCAGCTTCAGTACGTGGCGCGGCGCGAGCTGATCTTCGGGCTGCACGTCCACGTCGCGGTCGACGATGCCGAGAAGGCGGTCAAGGTCGTCAACGGTCTGCTCGCCCACCTGTCCGTCGCTGCTCGCGCTCTCCGCGAGCTCGCCCTTCTGGCGCGGCGAGCCGACCGGCCTCGCGTCGAGCCGGCAGATGGTCTTCGCCGCCTTCCCCCGCTCCGGCCCTCCCCCGCGCTTCCGCGACTACGCGGACTACGCCGAGGTCGTCGGCCAGCTCGAGAAGACCGGCTGCATCGCTGACTACACCCACATCTGGTGGGACATCCGGCCGCACCCGCGGCTCGGCACGGTCGAGATCCGGATCTGCGACGCGGTCACCAATGTCGAGGACGCGGTCGCGCTCGCGGCGTTCTGCCAGTCGATCGTGAAGCTCTACTCGGAGCGGTACGCGGTGGGCGCGGAGATCCCGTCGTACCACCGGATCCTGACCAGCGAGAACAAGTGGCTCGCCGCGCGCTACGGGCTCGAGGCGCCGGTGATGGACCTCGCCACGGGCCGCCGCAACCGCGTGCCGGTCGCGCAGCTCGTCCGGCGAACGCTGGGCGAGATCGAGCCGCACGCGCGGGAGCTCGGCTGCGAGCGGGAGCTCGAGGGCATCCGCGAGATCCTCGCGAGGGGCAACGGCGCGGACCGCCAGCGACGGGCCTGGAACGCGAGGCGCGACATCACCGACGTCGTCCGCGAGATCGCGGACGCGACCGAGCTCGCGGCAGTTCCGGCCTAGGCCCGGGTCACCTCGAACGTCCTCCGGTTCATCCGGGCGATGGTGCGACCGTCCTGACGGAGCTCCAGCACGCCGCCGCGCACGCGCAGCTTCACCGTGGTGGTGAAGCCGAAGCCCCGCCGCAGAACGTCCACACAGAACGCCCTCCGATGGATCGTGTCCAGCGCATGGACGAACGGTCGCTTGCTCGTGCGCGAGTAGAGCGTGTAGGCCCAACCGCTCGGGCTGCCGGTGCGCGTCACGGGCTGGCCGTTCATCTTCTCGCCGGGCTCGCGCCTGTCGACGATCGGATCGGGGTAGAGCGTTCGTGTCGTCCAGTTGAAGGCCCGAACTGCGTAGGGCCGGTCGACCGCGCTCGGTGAGCCGAGGTACTGGATCAGGTACATCAGCGAGCCGTTCGGCGACAGCGCGTCGAACGCGAAGCTCCCCCGCAAGCGCGCCCGGGCGAGAACTCTCATCCCTACGGGATCGAGCTCCGCGAAGCGCGTCCTCTTCCCACCGACGGAAGAGGCGAGAACAAGGCGCCGGCCGTCCCTGGAGAGACCGCCGATCGTCCCATCCCAGGCAACCATCGGAATCCCGAGCTGGCCGTGTAGCACGGTCCAGGTCATCGGGACGCCGTCGCTCAGCCGCACAGACTCCACGAGCGTCCCGTCCGCTCCGGCGTTCAGCGCGACGTACCGGAGTCCCCGCGTCGAATCGACCTTGCCCGGCCCACCCCAGCTCGGGCCGGGCGACGGACCACCCCCGTCCGCCGCGGCAACCGCCGCCCAAGTGCCCACGAGGATCGCCGCGATCGCAAGCGCCCGTCTCATCGCTCCTCCTTTTGCCGACACTCCACGTACGTCGGGACCTCGCAGAGGGGTCCGTCCGTATTTGCGGCGATGGACCTCCTGCACAAGCACGCTCGTATAGTCGGCACGGGATGGCGGGCTCCGGCCGCGACGAGCGGGCCTGGGTGCGGCGGGCCCAGGCCGGGTCAGCCTCGGATTTCGAGGCGCTCTTCCGCGCGCACTGGGGACCGGCCTACCGCGCTGCCTACCTCGTCGTTCGCGACGCGGCCGCGGCCGAGGACATCGCGCAGGAGGCGTTTCTCGCCGCCGTGCGCGCGCTCGACCGCTTCGACCGGCGCCGCCCGTTCGGGCCGTGGCTGCACCGGATCGTCGTCAACCGGGCGATCGACTGGGCCCGCGCCCGCGCGTTGCGGCCCGAGGCGGAGCAGGTCGACGCGCCCGCGCCGGAGCGGCCCGAGCGCGACGACGAGCTGCTGCGCGAGCTGGGACAGCTCTCGCCGGAGCACCGCGCCGTGATCGTCCTCCGCTACGTCCTCGACTACACGCCCGGCGAGATCGCGGAGCTGCTCGAGCTCCCGCGCGGCACCGTCAATTCGCGCCTGCGCCGTGGGCTCGACTCGCTGAAGGAGCGCCTGCAGTGACGTTCGAGGCGCCCGGCGAGCGCGAGGCGGGCGAGCGCGCCTGGCGGATCGTCGGCGCCGCGTATGCCTCGCGCGAGCCTGTGGCTTGGCCGCGACGGCACGTGCGGCCCCTCGTCGCCGGAGCTCTCGTCGCCGCAGTCGTCGCGGCCGTGGTGAGCCCGCCCGGCCGGTCAGTCGTCCACTCCCTGCGCAAGGCCGTCGGCGTCGAGCGGGCCGAGCCCGCGCTGTTCTCACTCCCGTCGCGGGGAGAGCTGCTGGTGACCAGCCGCAGCGGCCTCTGGCTCGTCCGCGCGGACGGATCGAAGCGCAACCTCGGGCGCTACCAGGACGCCGCACTCTCGCCTCACGGCCTCTTCGTCGCCGGGACGCGGGCCAACGAGCTCGTCGCGCTCGACCCGAAGGGGCACGTGCGCTGGACGCTCGCCCGTCCGAGCCCGCGCGTCCCGGCCTGGACGGGGACGAGGACCGACACGCGCATTGCCTACGTCTCGCGCGGAGCGCTCCGGGTGGTCGCGGGAGACGGCACGGGCGACCAGCTGATCGGCGCCGCGGCGCCCGTTCGGCCGGCCTGGCGGCCCGGCGCCGGGCACGTCGTCGCCTACTCGACCGGCCGCTCGGCGCTGGTCTACGACGTCGATCGCGCCTCGATCCGGTGCGGACCCCCGTGGGAGAGCCGCCGCGAAAGCTCGCCTGGTCGAGCGACGGGCGGCTGCTGCTCGTCTTCACGCCCCACGCCACCAAGGTCTACGACCTGCGCGGCCGCATAGTCGCCCGGGACGACCCCTCCGATGCGACCGCAGACGTCGACGCAGCCTTCGTGCCCAGGTCCCACGAGGTCGTCGCGATCCGCGCGGCAGGCCTCGGGAGTAGCGTGTTCTCCCTCCTGAACGGGCGCACCCTCTTCCGCGGCACCGGCACCTTCCGTCAGCTCGCCTTCTCGCCGGGAGGCCGCTGGCTGCTCGTCACCTGGCCGACGGCGAACCAGTGGGTCTTCGTCCGCAACGGCCGGCCGCGGAAGATCGTCGGGGCCTCGCGCATCTCGGCCCAGTTCGGCGGCTTCCCGCGTGTGGAGGGCTGGTGCTGCGCGCCCTGATCGCGATCGTGGCAGTGGTCGTCGTCGCAGGCTGCGGAGACCACGCGCGCACGAGCGGCCACGCGACAACGTCGGAGTTTGGCTTCGTCCAGGCTGAGGGCTGGCAGACCGACAGCACCGGTCTCCACGCATTAGAACCGCAGGCCCCCGCCGTTCGCGCGTCAACGACCACCCTTGACGATGCGCCCGGGTCGGTGCCCGGTCAGACCCTGAGAAGCATGCCCGCCGACGGCATCGTGATCGTCGTGTACCTGTACCGGCCGTACGGCGGAGGCCCGAACGGCTTCCCCCACGCGACGCTCCCGCTGCAGCTTGGCGATGCCCAGGTATCAGAGGCTTGGGAGGGGCAGCCGAACCCGAACGTGCCCCGGTACGAGATCCAGAGCGCCGTGAGTGGGTTCTGGGTAGAGGCCGATGTCTTCTTCGGCACCCAGCGGCCGGATGACGATCTCGCCTCCCGCGCGCAGGCCGAACTCGCCCGCCTCCGTCTCTCGGCGGCTTGATCTTCATGCCAGGTCGACAGCCGGATCGTCGAGGAATCACGGATCTCGTTCTGACTCGGAGATCACTCGCGCGCGGACCCCGTGGTGCTGCGCACAGTGATCGTCGCGGCGCTCGCCGCCGCGGGGCTGGCCGCAGCCGCGCCGCAGACGGGAGGGCGCGCCCTGATCGGGCACTCGGTGCGCGGGCGCCCCCTCGTCGCGTACGAGCGAGGCGACCCGGCCGGGCCGGTCACGCTCGTCGTCGGCGTCATCCACGGAACCGAGCCCGCAGGCCTGGCCGTGATCTCGCGACTGAGGCAGATGCGACTCCCGGCAGGCGTCCACCTGTGGCTGGTGCCGACGATCAACCCGGACGGACTTGCGGCGGGGACGCGGCAGAACGCCCACGGCGTCGACCTCAACCGCAACTGGCCGACCGCGTGGGCGCCCAACGGGCGGCCCTGGGACGGCTACTACTCGGGGCCGCAACCGCTCTCGGAGCCGGAGAACAGAGCAATGCGCGCCTTCATCCTCCGGGTCAAGCCCGCGCTCACGATCTGGTACCACCAGCCGCTCGACGTCGTCTACGGCTCCGATCCGCACGTGGCCGTGCTCAGGCGCTACGCGCGCCTCAGCGGTCTTCCCTACAAGCGCCTTCAGGCTCCGCGCGGAGCGGCGACCCGCTGGGAGCGCGTGCGCTTCCCCGCACGGGGACCCACCTTCGTCGTCGAGTTCCCCGGCCGGCGCGATCTCCGCTGCCGCCGCGAAGCGCAACGCCGCGCCGCCCGCGGTCCCTGGCCCTGGCTCCCCGAGGCCGTAAGCTCGCTCCGTGCTGGGGGTGGGCGAGCAGATACCCGACGCGCAGGTCTGGATGGGGCCGCGCGAGCGCATCTCCCTGCGCGAGCTCGCTGCCGAGAAGCCACTGCTCATTCTCTTCTACCTCTTCGACTGGTCCGCCACCTGAACGGACGAGATGGAGCTCCTGCGTGACAGGAGCGCCGAGTTCGAGGAGGCCGGGGTGCGGGCGGTCGGGATCTCGCGCGACTCGCCCTGGACGCACATCTCCTGGATGCAGGCGCTCGACCTGAACTTCCCGCTCCTCTCGGACTGGAACGCCGAAGCCGTGCACGGCTTCGGGATCGCGCACGAGTACCGCGGCCTGCGGGACGTCGCCGAGCGGACCGCGTTCCTCGTCGACCGGAGCGGTACCGTCCGCGGGGCATGGCGCTACGAGACGGCCGAGGTGCCCGACTTCGACGAGCTGCTCTCGGCCGCCCGGGCTTTGTAGCGCTCGCCTGCGCGCTCTACCTCGCGGCCGGGCTGGTCGCGATGTGGCCGACCGAGAAGCACTTCGGCTCGAGCTTCGCTGCGCGGCGCGCAGCCCGTTCGAGGCGAGGCCTCGCTCGGCGACCACCTCCAGGCCGTCTACCACCTCTGGCTCGTAGGGCACCAGCTCGAGCACGGCCGCGCGCCGTGGCTCGACCCGTACACGTTCCAGCCGGAGAGCTCGCCGCGGGTGAACTTCGGCGGCTGGCCGTTCGGTCTGCCCTTCTGGCCGCTCGTGGCGGCCTTCGGAGCGGTTGTCGCCTGGAACATCTTCCTCCTGCTGAGCTATGTCGCGGCCGGCGGCTTCGCGTGCCTCTGGCTGCGGGAGCTCCGGCTGCCACGCGGGGCCGCGCTCGCCGGAGGGCTCGCCTTCGCGCTCGCGCCGTACCGCGTCGTCCAGAGCGCCGGGCATTTTCGCGGCCCGATCTCGATCCTGCTGCCGCTCGCCCTCTATGCCTTCGAGCGCTCGCGGCGAGGCAGCCGCTGGTGGCTCGCTGCGGCGGCGGCCGCGCTCGCGTCGATCCCGTTCTCGGACCTGCACCTCGCGTTCGGAGCGATCCCGTTCTTCCTCGTGTACGCCGTCTGCCGGACGCGCGACCCCCGGATCCTCGCCGGGGCGGTGGTGGGCGTCCTGGTGGCGGTGGGCGCGGGGCTCCTCGTCGTCGGGGTCTCCGTGCGGGGCTCGATCGGCTCCGGAGGGCGGTCGCTGCGGGAGGTCGCCCACTACTCCGCGGAGGGCCTCGACTTCGTCACCCGCCACGGCCGGCACGGGCCCGAGAGCTTCGTCTACCTCGGCTGGCTGACGCCGCTGCTCGCCGCCGCGGGGCTCGTGCTCCTCCTGCGAGCGCGGCGGTTCGGGCTTGCGCTTGCGCTGGCCGTGGGCGCGATCGTGCCGATCGTGCTCGCGCTGGGAACGCACTTCCCGCTCTACGCGACCCTCTGGCACCACTTCCCGCCGCTCCGCTTCCCACGGGTGCCCGAGCGGCAGATGCCGGTGGCCTGCCTCGCGCTCGCGGCACTCGCCGCGGTCACGGTGGCCGCGATCGCGCGGTCGTCCCCGTCGGCGACGCTGATCTACGCGGCCGTGTCGTGGCGCTGTTCGCCGACCTGCGCGTGAGCGTGTACCGCCTCGGGCGGCCGATCCGGCCAACGGCGCCTACGCGGCGCTCCGCTCGCAGCCTCCGGGGCGGTTGCTCGAGCTGCCGATGGTCCATCCGAGCGTCCACGGGGGAGCGTCTACCTCTACTACGACATGCAGGCCAGGCGCGAGCGGCCCGCCGGCTACTCGACCGTCGCGCCGACCAGAGGCCGCGACGATCGCCCTCGCGCTCGAGTCGCTGAACTGCGGTGACTGGCTACCCGGCAACGAGGCATTGCTCAGGCGACTGGGGGTGCGCTACGTCGCCTTCCACGACGGTCTCTTCTCGGGAGGACGCAACTGGTTCGCCTGGCGGGCGCTCGCCGCCCGCGGCTGGGGGACGCTGGCCCGCGGCGGCGGGATCACGATGCTCGCGCGCGGCCGGCCTCCCACGGCGCCGCCCGTCCGAGAGCCGCGCTCGCGCATCGTCTTCTGCCCGCAGTGGAAGACCGGTCACCCCTCTACGAGCACAGCGCGCTCTGGGCCCGCGGCCCCGGCGCGCCTGACGGTGCGCCTGGCGACGAACGAGCCCGTCCGCACGACGATCAGCTCCGGCGGCGTGAGCCGGTCGGCTCGCGTGGTCGAGCCGGTGACGCTGCGCCTCCCGCTGCGCGGCCCCGGCTGGCACCTCGTCAACGTGCACGTCGTTCGCACAGATCACGGCCTGCGGATCGAGAAGATCGCCGTGAACCGCTAAACGGCCGCGCCGGCAAAGCCGGCACTGCCTCTCATGGTCGGCGTCGCGAGCGACCGCCTTAGCGAGTCGCCGTGGGAGCGCGCGTTGCCTCAGACAACCCGAGCTTGGAGGCGAGAAAGGGAGCGAGGTGGCGCCCGACGATCTTCGACGGCGGCCACCAGAGCGCCTCCGTGTCGACCGCCGACTTCGCGGTTCCGGGCTCGCCGCGCAGGTAGCGGGGACCATTCCGGTCAGGAGGAGGCCGCGGAGCACGGGCTTGAAGGGCTCGGGCTCGACGGAAGCGCCTGCGCTCGCGGCGATCTCGGCCGCGGCCGTGTCGGCCTGCTGTGTCGCGATTCCGCCCTGCTTGAGCGGGAACTGGGTCGCGTCGCCCGCCGCGTACACGTCCACCTCGGACCCGACACGGCAACGGTCGTCCGTCGGCAGGAAGCCGTCGCGGTCGCACGGAAGCCCGGCCAGGTGCGGGCCTTCGAGCCTGGGCAGCGCGATCACGCGGTCGGCCTCGATCCCGTCGCCGGGCGCCGCCGGAGCACGCCGTCCTCGAAGCGGCCGGCGTCGTCCTGAGGTGGACGGTGATCCCACGCGCCTCGAGCAGCTCGCCGACCGCGTCGCTCGCCTCGCGCCCGAACACCGCCAGCGGCTGCTCCTCCGGGGTGACCAGAGCCACCTCGACGCCGCTCGTGCCGTGATCGACGAGGGTCGAGGCCGTCAGCAGCGCGAGCTCGTAGAGCGGCAGCGGCCACGTCACGCCCGCGGGAAGCGCGAAGACGATCTTGTGAATGTCTCCGTCCAGCGCCTCTTCGAGCACGCCCTTCAGCGCCTCGATGCTCTCGGGCCCCGTGAAGGTGAGCGCGTTCGGCAGCGCCTCGTGTCCCCTCGCGCCAAGCGCCACGAGCAGGGCGTCGTACGGCACGCGCTCCGGTCGCCGTCTCGACGAAGCGCTCGCCCGGATCGACCGCGACCACGCGCCCGTGCCGAAGGACGCCTCCGGCGGCGTCGACGAGCGGAGCCAGCGGGAACCTGCGCGTCTCGGCGATCTGGAAGGGATCCCCCACCGAGAGTGGCCGGTAGACGAAGTCCGGCTCGGGCGCGATCAACTCGATCGAGATGCGGTTCTCGGCGAGCGCCCGCAGCGCGAGCGTGGCCTCGAGGGCAGCGACACCGCCGCCGGCGATGACCACTCGTAGCGGATCGGACGTCACCCGTGACTCCTTCTCGTCGACTGACGGGATGATCAGCCCCCGTGCCCACGCGCACATCCGTGAACGCTCCCCGAGCGCCCGCGGGAAAACACGGATCTCACGCGAGCACGTCTAGAAGCTGCGCGCGGGTCGCGTTGCCGCCGCTCAGGACCAGCGCGACCCGCTGCGCGCTCAGCTGGTCGCGCAGGCGGATCGCCGCCGCCAGCGGCGCCGCGCCCGCCGCCTCGACGAGGTTGCGCGTCGCCTCGATCATCAGCCTCTGCGCCGCGCGGATCTCGTCGTCGCCCACGAGCACGAAGTCGTCGAGCGACTCCCAGAGGATCCTCTGCGGAAGCTCGAACGCGGTTCGCGTGGCAAGGCCCTCCGCGAACGTCTCCATCCGGTCCTCGACGAGCCGGCGCTCGCGCCAGGAGCGGTACGCGGCCGGCGCGGCCTCCGACTGGACGCCGATCACCCTGACCGCCGGATTGACCGCCTTCGCGACGATGCACGCGCCGGCCGCGCCGCTACCACCGCCGATGGGAACGATGATGACGTCGGTCGCCGGCTGCTCCTCGAGGATCTCGAGCGTCAGCGTCGCGACCCCGGCGATCAGCTGCGGCTCGTCGCCGGAGTGCACGTAGCGGTAGCCGTGCTCCGCGGCGAGCTGCTGGCAGTGCTCCCGCGCCTCGTCGAAGTCGCGCCCGTGGAAGACGATCTCGGCGCCGAGGCCGCGCATCGACGCGACCTTGACCGGGTTCGCCTCCTCGGGGACGCAGATCGTGGCCCGCACGCCGAACAGGCGGGCGGCGTAGGCGATCGACTGGCCGTGGTTCCCGGTCGACGCCGCGATCACTCCGCGCTCGCGCTCGTCGGGATCGAGCTGGGCGACCAGGTTGACTCCGCCGCGGACCTTGAAGGCGCCTGTCGGCAGGTGGTTCTCGTGCTTGACGAAGACCTCGGCGCCGAGCAGCTCGTCCAGCGCGGGGTAGCCGTAGAGCGGCGTCGGGCGCAGATGCGGCGAGATACGGCGCCGGGCGTCGAGCACGTCGGGGAGCGTCGGCACGTGCCACTGCATCACGTCGGACTTGCTACATGCCCATTGCGTGGTACCCCGAGTCGACGTAGAGCGTCGTCCCGGTCACGTTCCGCGCGTCGTCCGAGAGCAGGTACGCGGCGGCGGCGCCCACGTCGTCGGCCTCGATCGTGGCGGTGGAGCGGCGAGCGCTCCTCGACGATCGCCTCCATCGTCGGGAAGCCGGCGATCGAGCGCGCGGCGAGCGTGCGCACCGGGCCCGGCCGAGACGGCGTTGACGCGGATGTTCTTCTGGCCGAGATCCCAGGCGAGGTAGCGCACCGACGCGTCGAGGGTCGCCTTGGCGACGCCCATCACGTTGTAGTGCGGCACCGCGCGCTCGCCGCCGAGGTACGTCATCGTCAGGATCGAGCCGCCGCCGCGCGCCTCCATCAGCGGCTCCGCGGCGCGCGCGCAGGCGACGAGCGAGTACGCGGAGACGTCGAGCGCGAGCCAGAAGCGGTCGCGCGGCGTGTCCGTGAAGCGGCCCTCGAGGTCCTCGCGCGTCGGCGAACGCGACCGAGTGGACGAGCAGGTCGAGCCCGCCGCCGAAGGTCTCGCCGACCTCCGCGAAGACGCGCGCGAGGTCCTCGTCCGAGCGCACGTCGCACGCCGTCACGAGCGGGCTGAGCCGACCGACTCGGCGAGCTCGCGGACGTTCTTCTCGATCCGCTCGCCCTGGAAGGTGAAGGCGAGCTCGCGCGCCGCCCGCCGGCGAGCCGCTGCGCGATCGCCCAGGCGATCGAGCGCCTGTTCGCGACGCCGAGGACCAGGCCGCGCTTGCCGTCGAACTCCTCCATGGCGCGCGAGTCTACTCGACGGACGACCTGGAAGCTCCGGCTACTCTGAGCGTCCTTGCGCCGTCCTGCTTCGCTCCTCTTTCCTCGTCGCCGCGGCGCTCGTCGCTCGCCGCTGCCGCGTCCGCGACCGCCGAACTTCGGCCGATCCGGCTGCCGCGCGCCGGCGAGCTGCAGCTGCCGCGCGTCCGCCGCGGGACGATCGACGATCCCGACGGCCACGCGCGCGGCCGGGTCACGCGTGATCGTCGGCCTCGCGATGCCGCCGCTCGCGCGCTACGGCCGCAGGCGATCGCCGTCGGCGCGCCGCGCAGGCTGAACGTCCTCGAGCGCCGCGTCGCGCGCGTACCTCGCCCGCCTCGCGCGCGCGCAGGCGCCGGCCGTCGCGCAGCTCCGCCGGGCGATCCCGCAGGCGCGCGTCGCAGCAGCGCTTCCGGATCGTGCTCGACGGCTTCACGCGTCGACCTGCCCGCGAAGCAGCTGCCCGACGCTCGTCAGCCGCGTCTCGCGACCCGCAGTCTACCCGAGCCACGCGCTACCACGCTCGACACGAACCAGCAGCCCGGCCGTGATCGCGCGCCGACCAGCTCTGGAAGACCACCGGCGCGATGGGCCAGGGCATGAAGATCGGCGTCGTCGACGACGGCATCGACCCGACGAACCCGTTCTCTCGACCCGACCGGCTTCTCGTACCCGTCCGGCTTCCCGAAGGGCCAGACGAAGTGGACGACGCCGAAGATCATCGTCGCGCGCGCGTTCCCGGCCCGGGCGCCGGCGAGCAGGCCAGCCACGCCGCTGTACCGCGCCGCCTCGTTCCACGGCACGCACGTCGCCGGGATCGCGGCCGGCGACGCGAGCACCACCGCGCCGGCCGGCCCCGACCACCCGCAGGTGACCGGCCTCTCCGGGGTCGCGCCGCGCGCGTGGCTCGGCAACTACCGCGTCTTCAGCGCGCCCGACGCCCGGCGGCTACGACGCGTTCACGCCGGAGATCGTCGAGGCGTTCGAGTCGGCCGTGAAGGACGGGATGGACGTCCATCAACTTCTCGGGCGGCGGCCCCGAGTCGACCCGGCGAACGACGCGCTGATCGAGGCGACCGACAACGTCGCCGCGGCGGGCGTCGTCCCGTCATCTCGGCCGGGAACGACCGCGACGAGTTCGGCCTCGGCTCGGTCGGCTCGCCGAGCATCGCGCCCGACGCGATCTCGGTCGCCGCGGTCTCGAACCGCCACGTCTTCGACGCCGGCGCTCGACGGTGACCGCGGCCGGCGCGCCGGCGAACCTCAAGCAGGTCCCGTTCTCCGGCGACGCCGGCGGCGCCGCCCGGCTGCGTGGGCACGACCGACCAGACGCTCATCGACCCCGGCACGATCACCGGGCACCGACGGCCAGCCGGTCGACCGCCAGCTCTGCGGCAAGGGCGCGCGCCCGAACGACCCGCCGCGCACGACGCTGCCCGCGGGGTCGCTGCAGGGCGCGATCGCGCTCGTCTTCCGCGGCTCCTGCTCGTTCGACTCGAAGGCGCGGCGCGCCCGGCGCGGCCGGCGCGCGTCGGCCTCATCTTCGCCGACAACCGGCCCGGCGAGGCGAACGCATCCCGACGCGCTCGTGCTCCCGGCGGGATGGTCGCCGACCTCGACGGCGCCGGCTGCGCGACTTCCTGGACGCGGCACGGCCGCACGCGCGATCCGCGTCGGCCGCGACGATCGCACGAGATCCAGACGAGCCGCAGCGGCATCGTCATGTAGCTTCTCCTCGGCCGGCCCGACGCGCGTTCGGCCACCAGCTCAAGCCCGACCTCGCGGCGCCCGGCGGCGCAGATCCTCTCCTCGACGCTGCCCGAGTTCGCGCGCTCGCCGTTCGCCGTCTTCGACGGGACGAGCATGGCCGCGCCGCACGTCGACCGGCGCCGCCGCGCTGCTGCTGCAGCTGCACCCGGGCTGGACGCCGCGCGCAGGTGAAGTCGGCGCTCATGTCGACCGCGGGCCCGGCCTGGGCCGACACCGCGCGCACGAAGGAGGCGCTCGGTCCCGCTCGAGGGCGGCGGGCTCGATCAACGTCGCCCGCGCCGACGACCCGCAGCTCTTCACCGACCCGGTCTCGCTCTCGTTCGACGACCTCGACGTGAACCACGGCGCGCAGCCGCAGTCGCTGCTCGTCACGCTCACCGACGCCGGCGGCGGCGGCGGGCACGTGGCAGGTCGAGCTGCACGCCGCAGTCGGCCACGCGCCGGCTCGTCGGTGACGTGCCCGGCGACGCGTCGTCGCTCGCGCCCGGCGGCAGGTCGACGCTGCCGGTCGCGCCGCGCGCGCGCCGACGGCGCGCCGCGCGGCGACGACTCCGGCTTCATCGTCCTGCGCCGCGGCACCGACACGCGCCGCGTCCCGTACTACTTCTCGGTCGACGCGGCCCGGCGCTCGAGCTCCTCGCCGCAGGTCACGCTCGCGAAGCTCCAGGTCGGCGACACGGGCACCGGCACCTCGCACGCGTCCACGCTACCGCTACCCGGCCGGCCCCTTCGGCGCCGCCGCTCGAGCTACACCGGCGCCGCCGATGCACGAGGACGGCGCCGAGAAGCTCTACGTGTTCCACATCAACGACGCCGCCGTCGAACTTCGGCGTCGTCGGTCGCTGGCGCAGAGCGGCGGCGCGCTGATCGACCCGTTCCTGCTCGGCTCGCCGGACGAGAACGACGTCCAGGGCTACGCGGGCACGCCGTTCGAACGTCAACTCCTTCACGTTCGACTTCCGTTCGACCCGGCAGGCCGCGGGCGTCGACTTCCCGCGCCGAAGGCGTACTACGTCGCCGTCGACTCGCCGCGCGACACGTTCACGGACGAGCTCTGCACCGGGCCAGTACCTGCTCAACGCCTGGGTCGAACGACGTCACGCCGCCGCAGCGTCCAGCTGCTGACGACGCGCGTCGCGGCCGGCCGGCCGACGCTCGCCGTGCGGTCGTCGACCGACGGCGGCTCCGGCGTCGACCCGCTCTCGCTCGTGATCGCGCTACCGCAGCGTGCTGCTCGGCGCCGCGTTCTTCGACCCGGCCAGCGGCTCGCGCTCTTCCCGCTCCCGGCGCAGCGCGCCGCCGATCCCGGTCGGCAAGACGCCGACGCATCGCGGTCGCCTCCGACTTCCAGGAGACGAAGAACGTCGACCAGGCGGGCGACGAACATGCTGCCGAACACGACCTTCCGCCGGCACGATCCGCGGCGTGAACGGGCCCGCGTACTGGCTGCTTCCCGAGCGGCCGCGACTGCGCCGACGGCGCGACGCCTCGTCGTCCTCGCCGGCTCGACGAGAGGTCCGCTCGGTCGCTTCTTCGACGGGCGCCAGCGGATCGCCACCGCGACGCAGGGCTCCGCCGGCATCTACGCGACGACCTGGAAGACGGCAAGGCCGAACAAGGGCACGCCACGTGCTCCGTCGCCGTCGTGACGGACCGCCGGGCGGCGCGCGCCGACCGCAGCTTCCGCGTCTGCACGCGTGTGCGCGCCGGTCGCGGTCGTCACCGGCGGCTCGAGCGGCATCGGCGCGGCGACCGCGCGGCTGCTGCGCCGGCGCGGCTGGCACTGCGTCCTGCTCGCGCGCGCGCGAGGAGCGCCTCGAGCCGTCGCCGAGGAGCTCGGCGGCGAGTGCGAGGTGTGCGACGTCGCCGACCGCGCGGCGGTCGAGCGCGTCGCCGCCGCGGTCACGCGAGCGCCACCCCGGCTCGGCCTGCTCGTCAACAACGCCGGCATCCCCGGCCGCGCGCGGCTTCCTCGAGCGCCGACCCGGAGCTGATCGAGCAGGTGCTGCGCGACGAACTACCTCGGGTCGGTCTGGTGCCTGCGCGCGTTCCTGCCGCCTCGAGGCGGCCGCGCCCGTCGGACGTCGTGAACATCGTCTCGGTCGCGGGCACGGTCTCGTACCGGCTCGGCGGCCCGTACACGGCGCTCGAAGCACGCCCAGCTCGCGTTCTCGCGCGCGACTCGCCGCGCGAGCTGCGCCGTCGAGGGATCCGCGTCCACACCGTCCTGCCCGGCTTCGTCGAGACGCGAGGGCTTCCCGCAGCGCACGCGCTTCTCGAGCCGCTTCGTGCGCCGCTCGTCGTCGAGCCCGAGCGGGTCGCGGAAAGATCCTCGCCGCGCTCGAGCGCGACCGCCGCGAGATGTTCGTCCCGCGGTGGTACCGGACGGCGCCGTCGCGCAGGTGCTGGCCCCGGCCTGATCGCGAGGGCCGGACGCGCGGAGTGCGACCGGCAGGCGAATAGGATCCGCCGATGAGCGCGGGCGTCGGCGCCGAGGAGTCGTCCGCGTCGCGGAGTTCCGCGCCGCCCTGCGCCGTTCCTGCGCAGGAGCGAGCGGATCGCGCGCGACGCGGACTGACGCCGCAGCGCTACCTGCTGCTGCTGATGATCAAGGGCGCGCCCGACGGCACCGACCGTCGACCGTCACCGACCTCGCCGAGCGCCTCCAGCTGGCGCAGAGCACGGTGACGGAGCTCGTCGGCCGCGCCGAGGAGGCCGGGCTCGTCGAGCGCGAGCGCTCGACGGCGACGGCCGCGTCGCGCACCTCCGCCTCTCGCCGAGGGCGAGCGGCGGCTCGCGCGGCGTTCACGAACCTCGACGCCGAGCGCAGCGCTCGCCGAGGCGTTCGCGCACCTCGAGGGACGGTTCTCGCCGCCTAGGAGCGGACGCGCCGCTGAAGATCGAGTTCCTGTACTGGCGCGGCTGCCCCTCGCACCCGGAGGCGCGCGAGCTCCTGGACGACGTGCTTGCCGCGCGCGGGTCGAGGCCGAGGTGCGCGAGGTGACGACCGACGAGGAGGCCGAGCGCTCGCCTTTCCGGCTCCCCGACGATCCGCGTCGACGGCCGCGACGTCGACCCGCCGGTGCAGGGTCGCGCCCGGCTCACCTGCCGCATCTACCACAGGCCGACGGGCGCGTCTCGCCCGTCCCGACCCGAGAGCAACTGGAGGAGGCACTGAGATGAGCTCGGAGACGCAGACCCCGCAGTTCGACCTGCCCGGCGTGGACGGGCGGAATCACTCGCTCGACTCCTACGCTGACGCGGAGGCGCTCGTGCTCGTGCAGTGGTGCAACCACTGCCCCTACGTGCAGGGCTGGGAGGACCGGCTGAGCGCAATCGCCGGCGAGTACGCGCGACCGCGGCGTGCGCGTCGTGGCGGTCAACTCGAACGACGTCACCAACCACCCCGAGGACTCCTTCGAGGAGATGGAGAAGCGAGCGGCGGCTCGAAGCTTCACCTTCGACTACCTCTACGACGAGCCGCAGGCGATCCCGCGGGCGCTCGGCGCCGAGCGAACGCCCGAGGTGTTCGTCTTCGACCGCGACCGTCTCTTCGTCTACCACGGTGCGATCGACGACTCGCGCGAAGAGGAAGGCGTCAATCAGCAGTACCTGCGCGACGCGCTCGACGCCGTGCTCGTCGGGCCAGGAGCCGGCCGTCGGCGAGACGCCGCCGGTCGGCTGCACCGTCAAGTGGAAGTGACGTCTTCGACGTTTCCGAGAGCTTCGCGGCCCTAGCGCTTTTCCAGCAGGTACCAGCCCAGCTCGGCCACGTACGGCCGCGGCGCCAGGCCTTCCGCCTGGGCGCGCGCCTCTCCTTCGCAGCCGGCCAGGTCGAGGTAGGAGTCGAGCTCGCGCTGCTCCTGCTCGTACTCGGCCCGCAGCAGGACGAGCTCGTTGGACTCGAACAGCTGGCGCAGGTCGATGTCGGCGAACGCGCGCACATGCGACGGGTCGCGTGCCTGCTCGAACCTGTTCAGCTCGGCCGCAGCAACCGGGTCGACCGGCGCCACCTGGTCGACGACCAGCACCCGGCCGCGCGGCCTCGTGACCCGCACCAGCTCCGCCACCGCGAGCTCGGGCCGCGCCAGATGGTGGAGCGTCCGGAGGCAACCGGCGAGGTCGAATGAGAACGGCTCGAACGGGAGGCTGGTCGCGTCGCCCTCCACGAAGCTGACGTTCGGGACCTGATCGGCCCGCCTGCGCCCCTGCTCCAGCAGCTCGGGCACGAGGTCGACCGCGACCACCTCGCGCACGTGGGGCGCGAGGGCGAAGGCCAGCGCTCCCGCACCGCTGCCCGAATCGAGCGCCCGCTCGTCGCCTGCCGGCGCGACGAACCTGACGACCTTGGCCTCGAGCTCCGCGGCTCGTGCGTCCTGCAGTGCCGCGATGCGCTCAGCCGTCTTTGCGAACCGCTCCCGAGTTGCGTCTTGCATAGTCGAGCGCCTCCTTCTTCGTGCCGATCGTACCGGCGGCCCGCTCCTCCTCGATCTGTGCGAGCAGGCGTCCGATCTCCGGCCCGGGCGGGAGGTCGAGCTCGTCGCCCCGCAGAAGCGGCTCCGCCGGCTCGGCGCGAGCGGGCTTCCTCGATCGCGCCGCGGAGGTCGGTCGCTCCGAGAAAGGCGAGCGCCTCGAGCGACCACGGCTCGGTGGCGCGGCGGAAGCGGTGGATCGAGCGCGGGTCGCCTTCGGGCCGCTCGGCCCGCCGGAGAGCCGCGGCGAAGCGCCGGAGCTCGTTCGACACCGGGCAGGCGGCGCAGACCGTCGCCGAAGACCGCGACGAGCCGATAGTCGGGCGAGTCCACGCGGTCGAGGCGGTCGTCGATCGCGCCTCCGAGCGGCTCGAGCAGGCCGAGCGCGTCGAGCCGCCGGTAGCCCGCCGGCCGAGAGCCGCCGCAGCTCTGCGAGGATCCGCTCCCCGGCCGGGCGTGCGACGAGCTGCGCGTCGCGCCGCACGAGGCTCTCGGTCTCCGCGTCCATCCGGAAGTCGTCGAGCTCGTCCTCGAGCCGCACCGCACGCAGCAGCCGCAGCGGGTCGTCCGCGAACACCGACTCCCGGACCGCGCGGAGCCGCGGCGGCCAGGTCGTGCGCGGCCGTCGAACGGGTCGACCGTCTCGCCGGTGCCGACGCGCTCGGCGATCGCGTTGATCGTGAAGTCGCGCGTGCCGAGGTCGTCCTCGATCGAGCCCGGGAGCGGCGTGAAGTCCACCGTCCGCCCGTCGCTCAGCGCGACCCGCCACGCGCCGTGCCGCTCCGAGAGGGGAACGGCGCGCCGCCCACGCGCTTCGCGAACCTCGCGGGCCGCGCGCTTCGCGTCGCGGCAGGCGATGTCGACGTCGGTGCACCGGCCGTCCGAGCAGCTCGTCGCGGACCGCACCGCCGACGATCCAGGCCTCGTCGCCGGCGAACACCTCCCGACGAGCTCACGCATCGACGACCACGTCCTCCTCGCGCGACGCGGGTCCGAGTTGGTCCCGCAGACGAGCTCGTAGTTGATCGTCCCGGCCACGCGCGCGTGATCCTCGGCGAGCACGCCGTGGCCGAGGATCGTCACCGGCGCCCCGACCGGCTCCTCGTCGCTCGAGCTCGACCGCGAAGCGCGTCCATCGAGACCGTGCCGACGACGCGGCGCAGCTCGCCGCCGACGCGCACCTCGGTGCCGGTCAGGTCGCGCCGGAAGCCGTCCGCGTAGCCGACCGGGACGATCCCGATCCAGGTCGGCCGCTCGGCCACGAAGCGGCGGCCGTAGCCGGTGCTCTCTCCGGCGTCGAGCCGCTTCACCTGGGCGAGGTAGCTGCGCCACGAGAGCGCCGGCTCGAGCCCGTCGGCGGCCGGGTCCTCGCCGAACGGGGAGAGCCCGTACAGCGCGACCCCGCAGCGCGCGGCGTCGAAGCGCGCGCGGGAAGCCGCAACGCGGCGGCACTGTTGGCGACGTGACGCATCAGGTCGGCATCAGGCTCGGTCGCCTCCCGGAAGCGCTCGACCTGCTCGCTCGGCGAAGGTCGGGTCGCAGTCGGCGGTGGCGAGGTGGGTCATCAGGCCGACCACGTCGGCCGACGGCTTCGGCAGCTCGGAGAGGCCCCAGCGGCCCATGCCGGTGTCGAGCTTCAGGTGCACGCGGCAGGCCCTCGGGGATCTCCTCGTCCCAGACCGCGAGCTCGAGCCGCGCCTCGCGCGCCTCGCGCGACCTCGCGGCTCGAGGCCGCGGCCCCAGGACGAGGATCCGGGCGAGCGGGAACTCGCGCGCGCAGCTCGAGCGCCTCGGCGACGGTCGCGACGCAGAGCGCCGCCGCGCCCGTCGTCGAGCGCCGCGCCGGCGACGTCGACCGCGCCGTGGCCGTAGGCGTTCGGCCTTCACGACCGCCCACAGCTGGCCGCCCTCGAGCACGCGCAGCAGCGTCCGCGCGTTGCGCCGGACGGCGCCGAGGTCGACCGTCAGCTCAGACCGGTGCATCAGAGGCCGTCCCGGTGTCCCGCTCTGGACGTCGCGCGAGCCAGAGCTCGAAGAGCGGATCGACGAAACCGTGCGGCGGCCTCGTCCTCCTCCAGCTCGCCCTTCGCCAGGAGCGAGCGAACCGCGTGTGGGCGCCGCCTTCTTCAGGTCGACCCGCCGAGCAGCGCGCGCCCCGTACGGCGCCTCCGGGAAGAGCGCCGACGAGCCCGCAGCGCCCGCTGCTCGTCGTCTCGAGGCCGCGCCAGAGCGCGTCGAACTCCGGCCGCGACCTGGTTCCATCGTCCGTGAGAGCGCGCGTCTGCCACTCGTCCTCGTCGGCGGCCTTTCCCGGCGCGACCTCGTCCCAGAGGCGATGAGCGAGCAGCATCGCCCGCTGAGGGTGACCGCGCGCGGTCGCGAGCAGTGGCGTCGAGGACACCGTCGGCGTTCCGCTGTGCGGGCGAAGCGCTCGCCGATGTACAGCGCCACGTCCGCATCCGCGAGGCGCCCGAGCCGCAGCGGCTCGGCCTGGCCGTAGAGCGGCCGGCCCTTCACGTCGAAGAGCTCGCGCATCATCCCCGGCTCCGAGCCGCAGAAGATGTACGACGCGGACTCGCCCTGATGCTGGATGTGGCTGCGCAGCAGCTTGTCGAAGTCCTGACCTTCGCGATGTCCTGGAACTCGTCGAGGGCGACGAGCACGCGCGAGCCGCTGCGCCGGCGACGCGCTCGGGGAGGTCGAGCAGCGCGTGCAGCGCGGGCAGCGGGTCGGTCCGCGGCTCGAGCTGGAGCTTGACCGAGATGCCCGGCGCGCCGAGCGAGAGCCCGAGGCCCGTCGTGCGCAGGATGCTCTCGATCGTCTTGCGGATCGGTCCCGCGCAGCTGCGCGTAGGCGCGCTCGATCCGTATGGTGACGTCGGCGTAGCTGAGCACGCCGTAGAGATCGACGAGTACGGGCACGAGCTCCCCGGTGCGCTCGGCCTCGGCGAGCGTCTTCCGCAAGAGGCTCGTCTTGCCGAAGTGCCGCGGCGCGAAGAGGCGCACGTAGTGGCCGCCGGCGGCGAGCGACAGGAGCTGCTGGATCTCGGGCTCCCGGTCGAGTACTCCTCGGGAGTGACCGGGCGCGAATAGACGAACGGGTTGACGTCGGCCACGGTGGGACGCTAGCACGCAGTTCGGTCGTACTGAACCAAGCGGTTCAGACCAACTGAACCCTGCTCACGCGAGAACGAGCGGGAGCGCGCCGATCACATCGCTTGCGACCGCGCCTGCCTGCGGGATCAGCGTCGAGGCGAGCTGCTGGGCGGCGGCCGCTGCGGCGGCCGCGAGGCGCGGCTCGAGCCCTTTCGCGAGAAAGGCCCGCGACGATTCCGGTCAGGACGTCGCCGCTTCCGGCCGTCGCCAGCGCAGGCGTGCCGAGCGCGCAGACCAGCACGCCTTCGCCCGGAGCCCCGATCAGCGTGTCGGCGCCCTTGAGCAGGCAGACGCATCCGGACCGCTCCGCCCCCCGCCGCACCGCCTCGAGGCGGTCGGCCGCGACCCAGCGCGACTCCTCGCCGAGCAGCCTGGCGAGCCGCCCTCGTGCGGCGTGAGCACGGTCGGCGCCGCACGCTCGAACGGCTGGAGGCCGGAGAGCGCGTCGGCGTCGACGACGACCGGCACCGCAAGCTCGGCCAGCAGACGGCCAACCAGCTCCGGGCCCCTCCCCGCGCCCGAGCCCCGGGCCGAGCGCAACGGCTC
>CAVVAB010000005.1:0-21907 GCA_963746155.1 uncultured Actinomycetes bacterium | reverse complement strand
CCGCTCCGGGGGAGCCGGATGAACTGCGGCCGCTGACGCCCAACGGGCGCGACTCGGCCCGCGCCCTGGGCGAGCAGCTCGCCGCGGACGACGTGCGGCCGGATGCCGTGCTGACGAGCCCGCTCCTACGCGCGCGGGAGACCGGTGCCGAGCTCGCGCGTGCGCTCGACGCACCGGTCGAGCCAGACGAGCGGCTGGCGCCCGGCGCTACCACCGAGTCGGTCCTCCAGCTCGTCAGAGGGCGCGGCGACACGGTCGTGGTCGTCGGGCACCAGCCCGACTGCGGGCGGATCGCCGCCGAGCTCAGCGGCGGGCCGGAGCCGCCGTTCCCGGCCGGCGGCACGTTCGAGCTTCAGCTCGAGGACTGAGCCTTCTCGACAGGCGTCGGCGCGTCGCCGGCCTCGAGCCGCCGTTCGAGCTGTCCATACCAGTCCACGACCCAGTCGGCGAAGCCGATGCCGAAGCGCAGCGCGGTGAGCGGGTACACGCGCCCCTCCTCCGCGTCCTCGACCGCCTCGACCTCGATCCCGCGGAACTGCCCGGCGACCTCCTCCCACCACTGCCGAGTGGCCTGGACGTTCGCGAGCACCTCGTCCCGTGCAAGCAGGTCGCCGAAGAAGAGGCGCAGCAGCGGCTCGTCGCGGTACTCGAAGATCCAGTTCTCGCGGTCGGTCAGCCAGTCGTGGAGCGCGGCCTCGCCGGCCTCGGTCAGGTGGTACGCGCGGCGGGCGATCGCCCCGCGAGGATCGTGCTCGCCCTCGATCAGCCCGCGCCGCTCGAGCTTGCGCAGCTCGGGGTAGATCTGGCCGTAGCTCGCGCCCCAGAAGAATCGCGTCGAGAACTCGGTGACGCGCTTGATGTCGTAGCCGGTGCGCGCTCCGAGCTTGAGCATCCCGAGGATCACGCGCGCTGTGGGTGTGAGCTTGACCATATCTCCTAGATACGTTATACCTATCTTCCAGATATGTTAAACGTCGCCGCCGACGACAGCACTCACACAAGGGCCGAGCCGCTACAGTCGCCGGCCGTGGCCTCCGTCAGCGTCCGAGACCTCCGCAAGTCGTACGGCGACGTCGAGGCGATCCGCGGGATCAGCTTCGAGATCGAGCGCGGCGAGGTCTTCGGCCTGCTCGGCCCGAACGGCGCGGGCAAGACGACCACGGTCGAGATCCTGGAGGGCTACCGCAAGCGCGACGCGGGCGAGGTCGAGGTGCTCGGGGTCGACCCGGCAAGCGCGGGCGGCGAGTGGCGCGAGCGGATCGGCGTCGTCCTCCAGTCGTCGGCGATGTACGAGACGCTGACGGTCGCCGAGAGCCTGCGCCTGTTCGCCGGCTACTACTCGAGCCCGCGCCCGGTCGACGAGGTGGTCGAGGTGATCGGCCTGACCGATAAGCGAGACGTTCTCACCCGTCGGCTCTCGGGCGGCCAGCGGCGGCGGCTCGACCTCGGGCTCGGGCTGATCGGCGACCCGGAGCTGATCTTCCTAGACGAGCCGACCACGGGTTTCGACCCGCACGCGCGCCGCCAGGCCTGGGAGACGCTGCGCTCGCTGCGGGAGCTCGGCAAGACGATCCTGCTCACGACGCACTACCTCGACGAGGCCGAGCACCTCGCCGACCGCGTCGCCGTTCTCGGCCAGGGGAAGATCGTCGCCGTCGGCCCGCCTTCCGAGCTGATCGGCGACACGCCCACGACCGAGATCCGCTACCGCGAGAACGGCCGCGAGGTGACGCTCGAGACCGACCGGCCGACCGAGGTGCTCCACGAGCTGACCTCCCGGGCGCTCGCCGAGAACCGCGAGCTCGAGGGCCTCGTGGTCACGAGGCCGACCCTCGAGGACATCTACCTGCAGCTGACCGGCGAGGAGGACGCGTGAGGCTCTTCCGGCACGAGCTGCGCGGCGAGCTGCTGCTCTACGTGCGCAGCCGGGAACTCGCGTTCTTCACGTTCCTGCTGCCGATGGTCTTCTTCGTCCTGCTCGGCTCGACCTACCGCCACGACCGGATCGAGAGCGAGGGCAACGTGCGTGCGGTCAACTACCTGCTCGCCGGGATGATCGGCTACGGGGCAATCGCAATCGCATTCGCGGGCCTTGCGATCGTGCTGGTGATCAGGCGCGAGAGCGGCGTGCTCAAGCGGCTGCGCGCCACCCCTCTGCCCGCCCCGACGTACATCGCCGCGCTGCTCACGGCGTTCCTCGCCGCGTTCGCCGTCGAGGCCGTCGCGCTGATCGTTCTCGGGAGAGTGCTCTTCTCGATCGGCGCACCCGACCACGTCGCTTCGCTCGTGCTCGCGCTGCTGCTCGGGGCGATCTGCTTCTGCGCGCTCGGCGTCGCGGTCGGCTCGCTGATCAAGAGCGCCGAGGGCGCCTCCGCGGCCGTGAACGCCATCTACCTGCCGGCGGCCTTCCTCGCCGGAGCGTTCTTCTCACCGCACGCGTTCCCGGCCTTCCTGCGCGGGATCGCGGACGTGCTCCCGCTGACCTACTTCATCCGGATCATCCGCGGGATCCTGCTGCACGGCAACCAGATCTGGGCCTACCCGGGCTCGGTCGCGATGCTCGTCGCCTGGGGCCTCGTGGGCACGATCGTCGCACTGCGCTGGTTCCACTGGGAACCGCGCGAGCACTGAACGGCCGCACCGGCAAAGCCGGCACAGCCTCTTTTGGTCGGCGTCGCAAGCGACCGCCTTAGGCGCGCGCTAGGCGCGGCCGCTTCGTACGTCCGGCGCGGGCGGCCGTCAGGCCGAAGCGGACGAGCGCGCGGGGCATCTTCTCGGCCCGGGCGATCGTGTCCTCGAGGCCGGACGCGAGCCAGTCGACATCCTCCTCGGTCACGACCAGCGGCGGGATCGCCTTGATCACGTTGATCGAGTGGCCGGCGACCTGGCTGAGGATGCGGTGGTCGCCGAAGAGCGGCGCGACGACGAGCTGCGAGAAGAGGCCGGGCTGGATCCGCTCGAGGAGCTTCCAGGTGCGTGAGCCGCCGGGCGGCTCCTCGAACTCGACCGCCCACATGAGGCCCAACCCGCGCACCTCGCGGACGACGTCGAAGCGCTCGGCCAGAGGGCGCGTGCGCTCGAGCAGCAGCTCGCCCATCCGGGCCGAGTGCTCGACCAGGCCCTGTTCGTCGAGCTCGCGCAGCGTGGCCAGCCCCGCGGCCATCGCCAGGTCGTTCGGCGCGAAGGTCGAGCCGTGGCTGATCGCGTTCGGCAGCGTGTCGAAGACGGCCTCGTAGACCTCGGTCGACATCAGCAGCGCACCGACCGGGACGTAGCCGCCCGAGAGCGACTTGGCAAGTGTGATCAAGTCAGGCTCGAGGCCCCAGTGCTCGAGCGCGAGCATGCGGCCCGTGCGCCCGAAGCCGGTCTGCACCTCGTCGATGCAGAACAGCGCGCCGTAGCGGCGGCAGAGGTCCTGCGCGCCCTCGAGGTAGCCGGGCGACGGGATGTTGACCCCCTTTCCCTGGACCGGCTCGACGATGAACATCGCGACGTCCTCCGGGATCAGCGCGCGCTCGAGGGCGTCGAGGTCGTCCCACGAAACGCGCTCGAAGTCCGGCAGGAGCGGGCCGAAGCGGTCGGTGAACTCGGGGCTCGCATTCGCGGAGAGCGCGCCGAGCGTCAGCCCGTGGAAGCCGTGCTCCGCCGAGAGCACGCGCGAGCGCCCGGTCGCCGCGCGGCCGAGCTTGATCGCGGCCTCGACCGACTCGGCGCCCGAGCTCGTGAACAGCGCGCGGCCCACGCTCGACGGCGCCCGCCGCAGCAGCTCCTCGGCGAGCAGCGCAGGCAGGACGTCGACCCCGATCTGCACCGAGCCGGGCCGCTCGAGCTCGAGCGCCTCGACGATCGCCGCGCGGACGCGCGGGTTGTTGCGCCCGACGTTGAACATCCCGAAGCCGCCGAGCACGTCCAGGTACTTGTTGCCGTCGCTGTCCCAGAGGTACGCGCCCTCGGCCCGGGCCCACCGGCGGTCGAACCCGATCGCCTTCAGCAACCGGACGAACTGCGGGTTGATGGTCTGCGCGTGGAGGTCGAGCGCATCTGCGCCGCGCTCGTCGATCAGGTCCGTCAACCAACCCACGCCGGGATTATCGCGACGCGCCGATCAGCGCGGCGCCGGCGACGATCAGCGCGGCGCCCAGCACGAGCCGTCTTCCCACAAGCTCGGTCCGGCGCAGGAGCAGCGCCGCGAAGACAACCCCCCACAGCGACTCGGTCGCAACCAGCGGCCCGACAACCGTGACCCGCCCGCGATAGAAGGCCTCGAAGAGCGCGGCGTACGAGAGGCCGAAGAGCACGCCGGACGGGAGAAAGGCACGAATCGCCTCGCCGCTTCCGGTCGCCCAGGCGCGGCCGCGTCTCGCGACCAGGTAGAGAGCGATCGTTCCCGCGCCGGCAAGCAGCGTCACCGGAGCGGTCAGGAGCGCATGGGTGTCCGTGTGGCCGGCCAGCCAGCGCAGCAGGTTGTCGCGCACCGCGAACATGAAGGTCGCCGCGACGGCGAGAGCGATCCCGAAGTGGCGGAAGTCGGCGGGCCGGACGCGCTCGCCAGCGAGGGCGACTCCACCGCCCACGATCAACACCGCGCCGACCAGCAGCGCGAGGCGGAACGGCTCGTCGAGGACCACGAGCGCAATCGCGACCGTCGCTAGAGGAGCAACTCCCATCACGACCGCCGTCCTCGCTGCGCCGGCTTCGCGGACCGCCTGCGTGAAGAGGAGTTGCGAGATGCCCGGCGCGATCGCTCCGGCCACGAGGAACGGCCAGAGCTCACCTGCGTCGAAACCGTCACCCGCGCTAGACCCGAGCCCGATCGCGGTCGTCAGCACCAGCGCGACGGTCACGGTGACGAGCGCGCCGAGCTCCGGGTCGTCGACGCTGCGCAGCCCGAACCGGACCGCGACCGCCAGCGCGCCGAAGAGCGCCGCCGACGTGCACGCCAGCAGGACGGCAGGCACCTAGGCGGGCCGGCGCATCTCGACGAACTCCCAGTCGTCCCCGTTGGTGTGGTGCATGTATGTGCGAACGGCGACGAAGCCCACCCGCTCGTACACCGTGATCGCCCGCCGGTTGAACGTTGCGACGGCGAGCGAGAACTCCCGCGGTGAGAGCTCCGAGCGGGCCTGATCGAGCCCGGCCTCGACGAAGCGAAGGCCCAGCCCCCGGCCGGTGCGGTCGGGGTGAAGCCCGAGGCCGATCTCGATCGTCTCGGGCGCTTTCGGCTTGAACGAGAAGTAGCCGATCAGCTCGCCGTCGGAGTCGTCCACCGCCGCGTAGGCATCGCCGCGCTTCTCGGGGTCGAGCAGCTCGGCGAAGTCGTCCTGGTCGGCTATCCAGTCGTAGAACGAGTACGGCTCGGGGTAGTGCCACACGGCGATCGCCTCGGCGTCGGCCTGCGTCAGGGGCCTGAAGCGAAAACCCACGGCGGGATTATCGTCGGGCCTAGGCGTGGTGGCCGAGCGGTCCGAGCGCCAGCGCCACGACCAGCTCGGCCGTGACCACCGCGGCCGTTCCCGGCCAGAGGCGCATCGCCCAGTGGCCGGCCGCCGGCCTCGCGACCAGGACACGCCTGACGGTCAGCCCCGCGACGACGCCGGCCGAGACGACGTACATGCCGAGCGCCCACGTCGTCGCCGAGTCGGTCCCGGCCGCGATCCCGTGCACGAGCGCGAGGAGCCAGACGGCGAAGTTGAGGTAGTGCGCCCGCCGCCAGAACACGTGCGGGAGCCGCTTGCGGTAGCGGTTCGTGATCGCCAGCGCGGCGAGCAGCTCGGCGGCGATCACGCCCAGCGCGACGGCGAGCGGCCGGTAGGGCGCCGCGCCCGGCACGAGGATGCTCCGCAGCGAGAACGGCAGGAAGCTGTCGAAGAGGAGCGCGACGACGTGGATCGCGATGAAGCTCCCGGCGAGCAGGCCGACGAAGCGGTGCACGTCCTCGAGCGCGAAGCGGGGCCAACGCTCGAGCTTCGCGCGGGCCGAGAGCAGCAGCCCGAGGATCACGGACGTCGAGAGCAGCGCGAAGGCCAGGATCCCGCCAGCGCGCGCCACGTACCACGTGTAGTTCGCCGCCGCGAAGATCACGCCGCGCGTTCGTGCTCGAGGAGCGCCTCGCTCCAGGCGTGGTTCGGAACCACTTCGCCGCCGACCACGAAGCGACCCGGGAGGCCGCGCTCGTCGAGCCAGTCCGGCCCGTCCTTCGAGAGCAGGAAGGCGGCTTTCGCGGCGACGTCGGCCGCGACGCACGAGCCGGCGGCGACCGTGACCTCGTCCCAGCGCGAGGCGGCCGGGCGGCCCGTGCGCGGGTCGATCAGGTGGTGCTGAGACTCTCCACCGCGGCGCCAGCGGCGCTTCGTCGTCCCGCTCGTGGCGATCCCGCCCGCGAGCAGACGTAGCGAGCCGCCGCCCGGAAGCCCGACTGACCGCTCCTCCGCGCGTGGCGACGTCACCGCCCGCGACGACCAGCGCGTCGCCGGCGATCAGGCCCAGCGCTGCGTCGACGGCGAGCGCCTTGACGACGCCGTTCAGGTCGAGCGCGATTCCCGGCGGCCGGGAGAGCAGGCGCGCCGAGAGACGGAGCCTCCGCCAGCGGCCCGGCACCGAGGGGCCGATCGGCCGCTCGTCGTCCGCGAGCACGGAGAAGTCGCGGTCGTAGCCGGCGGCGACGATCGCGCCGCCCAGCGTCGGGTCGACGAGACCGTCGGTAGCGGCGGCCGCGCCGAGCGCGGTGCGCAGGGCTCCGGCGAAGAGCGGCGAGAGCACCACGACCTCGGAAGAGTCCCGGTTGACACGGTTCAGCTCGCTCTCGGCCCGGAAGCGCGAGAAGACGCGGTCGTACTCGTCGAAAAGGCGCCGGACGACGGCGTGCTCGTCGTCGGTTGCCCCGCAGACGAGGACGTCGACACCCATCGAGCGGAAGACACGCCGCTCAGGAGACACTCGTCTGGGCCTGCGCCCCGCCCGTTGAGGGAGCGGTAGAGCTCGAGCCGAAGTCGAAGCTGTCGTCGTCACTGGACTCGGACTGCGACTGGCTCGTCGAAGGCGAGTTGCTGCGGGTCGAGGACGAGCTCGTGCTGTGACCCGGATGTCCCGCCCTCGCGAGGAGGAGGACGGCGATGAAGCCCGCGGCGGCCGAGGCGACCGCGAGCTCCTTCGCGCTTGCGGCCCGGCCGCGGGCCGCTTCGATCCTCGTCGAATGCGTCACGCGTCCATGCCGGGGGCGGCCGGCGGTGCTCCTCCCTGCATGCCCGGGCCGAAGCCGCGGTGCTCGCGGAACCTACCCTTGCCGTTCGGCGGCGGGGCGGGGAACTTCCCGTTGACGACAGCGGTGATCATCCGCCCGGCGCCGTCCATGATCCGGGCCGCCTGCTCCTTGGTCAGCTTGCCCTCGGAGACGGCCTTGTCCAGCTTCTTCTGGAGGTCGCCCTTGAGCGCGGCGACAAGACCGGAGACGGACTTGTCCTGCGCCTTGGCGACAGCCGCAAGCGACTTGCCCGACTCGAGCTTGGCGCGAAGCTGGCTCTCGGAGAGGTCGAGGTACTTCGCCGCCGTGGACAGGCCGGGGAGCCCGTGGTGGCGGAAGCCGTGCTCGCGGAAGCCGAAGTGGCCGCGGAACCCGAAGCCGAACCCGGGCGCGGCGACGAGCGGGAACTCGTCGGAATCGATCCGCTTCTTGAGCGCATCGCCCTGCTCCTTCGTCAGGCGCTTGTCGGCGACGGCTGCGTCCACGCGGTCCTTGAGCGCCTTCTTGAGCGCGCTCGAGAGCTCGCTCGGCTGCACGCCGAGCTGCTTCGCGGCGTCGCTGACGACGGCCTTGCTCTCCTGGCTCGGGGAGCTCTTGAACTGGGTCGCGGCGATCGCTGCTCCTGCGCCGCCGACTGCCAGCACTGCTGCGGCTGCCGCCACGACCTTTCGTCTCACGGATGTGTCCATGTCTCTCTCCTGTCCTCGGTCACGGAAAGTCCCACTGGTGTTGTCGGCCTCCTAGAGCTTGTTGTAGACACTCGAAGGGAACCAGTCGACCCTGAGAGTCACGTGAACGACGGCTAAGAAACCTCTAAGAAAGGCGGCCGTCGAGAGTCAGACGCATGAGCGTCCCTCCGCCGTCGGCGGGCTCGGCGGCGACGTGGCCGCCGTGGGCCTCGGCAACCTGCTTCACGATCGCGAGGCCGAGCCCCGAGCCGGGCTGCCCGCGGGCGGCCGACGAGCGGTAGAAGCGGTCGAACACGTACGGCAGGTCCTCCTCGGCGATCCCCGGGCCGTGGTCGCGCACCGTGACCTCGTCGCCGTGGACGCCGACCTCGACCTCGCCGCCCTCCGGGCTCCACTTGCCCGCGTTGTCGAGCAGGTTCCCGATCGCGCGCTCGATCGTCGACGGGGCGCCGTGCACCATCGACTCCTGAAGATCGGTCGTGAAGACGACCAGGGGCCGGTTCCTCCGCGCGCGCTCGACGGCGTCGGCGGTGAGCAGGTCGAGCCGGATGTCCTCCAGCGGCTCCGCGTGCTGCTCGGCGCGCGCGAGCTCGATGAGCTCCGAGATGAGCGTGGTCATCTCGCCGAGCTGCTCGACGACGTCGCCGAGCAGCCGCTCCCGCTCCTGGGGCGGAAGCGCCTGCTCCCGGGCGAGCACCTCGATGTTCGTGCGCAGGCTGGTGAGCGGCGTGCGCAGCTCGTGCGAGGCATCGGCGACGAGCTGCCGCTGCGCGCGGCTCGATTCCTCGAGCGCCGCGAGCATCGTGTTGTAGCTCGTCGCGAGCCGGCTGAGCTCGTCGTGGCCGCTGGTCTCGATCCGCTCCGACAGGTCGCCGGTCTCGGTCACGCGCTCGGTCGCCTCGGTCAAACGCCGGACGGGCGCGAGCGCCGCCTTCGAGACCGCGAGCCCGAGGGCCGCTGCGATCAGGACCCCGCCGGCCGCGATCAGGAACAAGAACAGCTTGATCCGGGACAGCGTGTGGTTGACCTCGGTTAAAGGCCGAGCGATCTGGAGCGCGTACGGCCGGCCGGTTTCGTCGGAGACGCCTGGCACGGTCAGGACGCGGAAGTCGACGCCACGAACGTTCGCGGTGCTGAAGTACTGGCCGCCACGAGCGAAGGCGGCGTCTCGAGCCCGATCGGTGATCGGAAGTCCGACGCGCTCAAGTCGCGTTACGACGGGCTCGCCGCTCTGCGGAACGAGTTGGAGAAAGTCCGAGACGACGCCGAATCGAACTCCCGGCGCTTCCAGATAGCCGTTGTCGATGCGAAGGCCAGCCGGTCCGGGTTGCAAGAGCTCGGTCGAGCGGTTTCGCAAGGCGGAGTCCACCTGTCCGAGTAGCTGTCCCCGGACAACGACGAACACGACCGCGGAGGCGACGACGACCGCCAAGGCGACTGCCACCGCGGCCACGAGCGCCAGCCGTGCTCGAAAGCTCACGGTTCGCGCAGGGCGTAGCCGACGCCGCGCACCGTCTGGATCAGCCTCGGCCGGCCGCTCGCCTCGGTCTTGCGCCTGAGGTAGCCGATGTAGACGTCGAGCGAGTTCGAGCCATAGCCGAAGTCGTAACCCCAGACGCGCTCGAAGATGACCGAGCGCGTGAGCACCTGGCGCGGGTTGAGCATGAAGAGCTCGAGCAGCGAGAACTCGGTGCGCGTCAGCTCGATCGGCTCGCCGCCGCGCCTGACCTCGCGCGTGCCCGGGTCGAGCTCGAGGTCGTCGAAGCGGAGCGTCTCACCGGTGCCATCGCCGGCCCTACGCAGGAGCGCACGCAGGCGCGCGAGCAGCTCCTCGAGCGCGAAGGGCTTCGTCAGGTAGTCGTCCGCCCCCGCGTCGAGCCCCTCCACGCGGTCCTCCACCTGCGTCCGCGCGGTGAGCATCAGCACCGGGACGCTGCTGCCCGACCTGCGCAGCGTGCGGCAGACCTCCAGCCCGTCGACACCGGGCATGAGGATGTCGAGGACGACCGCGTCCGGCTGCGAGTCGGACTCGAGCCGGTCCAGCGCCTGGCGCCCGTCCTCGGCGAGCTCGATCTCGTAGCCCTCGAGCTCCAGCGCGCGCCGAATCGACTCGCGCACGGCCCGTTCGTCGTCCACGACCAGAACCTTCATGGGCACCATTGTGAACACGGAGTCTGAGAACTCCCTGAGAAACCGCCCATGTTCTTACCCAGTTCTTAGACGCGTTTAACGATGCTCTTAGTCGTCCCTGGTGACATTGAGTGCGTCAACGACCTGAAAGGAACTCTCTCCAAATGCCCCGTCGCCCGTACCTCCCCCGAATCGCCTCCCTCCTCGCAGTAGCCTGCGTGGCAGCGGGCGGCGGGGCGCTCCTTTACTCCGCGTTCGCCTCGAACGACGGGACGAAGACGGTCGTTCGCCAGGTGACCGTGGACAACACGCAGCCCGCGGCGAGCACGTCGCCGATGTCCATCAACCAGATCTACCGTCAGACCAATCGCGGCGTCGTGCAGATCAACGTCTCGACCGAGACGTCGTCTCCGCTCGGCGGAACGCAGCAGGCGCAGGCCGAGGGCTCCGGCTGGGTCTACGACATGAACGGGAACATCGTCACCAACGACCACGTCGTGGCCAACTCGCACTCGGTCAAGGTGACGTTCTGGAACGGCAAGACCTACGACGCCACGATCGTCGGCACCGACCCGACCACCGATCTCGCCGTGATCAGGGTCTCCTCGGCCCCGCAGTCGCAGCTGCACCCGCTCAACGTGGGTGACTCGGCCGCGCTCCAGGTCGGAGACACCGTCGTCGCCATCGGCAGCCCGTTCGGCTTCGCCGAGACCGTCACGAGCGGGATCGTCAGCGCGCTCCACCGGCAGATCAGCTCCCAGACGAAATTCACGATCCCCAACGCCATCCAGACGGATGCTGCCATCAACCACGGCAACTCCGGCGGCCCGCTCCTGAACTCCGCGGGCCAGGTCGTCGGCGTCAACTCGCAGATCCAGAGCGGCTCCGGCGACAACGCGGGCATCGGGTTCTCGATCCCGTCCAACACCGTCCGCTCGGTCGCCTCGCAGCTGATCTCGAGCGGCAAGGCCGAGCACGCCTACCTCGGCGTCCAGCTCGCCGCGAACTCGAACACCGCGCTCATCGGAGGCGTCCAGAGCGGCACGCCGGCCGCAAAGGCGGGACTGAAGAAGGGCGACGTGGTCGTCTCCATCGACGGCACGTCGACCCCGACCTCCGACGAGCTCGCAGCCGCGATCTCCGCGCACAAGCCCGGCGCGCAGGTGACGATCACCTACCGCCGCGGGGGCTCCCTGCACAGCGTCCAGCTGACGCTGGCCAATCGCCCCTCCTGACCGAGGAGGGCTCAGACCAGGCCGTCGGCCAACTCGCCGGCGGCCTGGTCGAACACTTCGGTGTGGAGGTCGACGTCGGCCTCGGTCGTCGCGGGCGACATCAGCGCCATGTTGTGGAAGGGCGTCAGCAGGATCCCGCGGTTCAGCGCGTAGAGGTGGATCAGGCGGTCGAGCTCGGCGTTGCCGCCCGCCGCCGCCTCGCTTCCGTTCAGCGGGCGCTCGGGACGGAAGAGGTACTCGACCCGGCAGCCGAGGCGCGTGACGTGCCAGGGAAGACGGTGCCGCTCGATCACGCCGGCAACGCCCGCCTCGAAGCGCTCGCCGAGGTCGATCATCCGGTCGAAGGCTTCGTCGGTCAGCACCTCCGCGAGCGTCGCGCGCATGGCCGCGAACGAGAGGACGTTCCCAGCGACCGTCCCGCCGATCCCGCCGATGTCGGCGCGCTCGTCCTTCGGCAGCATCGCCTCCAGGCCCGCGGCCACCTCGGCCGAGAAGCCGTACGCGCCCGCGGGTAGGCCGCCGGCGATCGGCTTGCCGATCGTGAGCATGTCCGGCTCGAGCCCGTACGCGGCCGTGTAGCCGCCGGGGCCGGCGCAGATCGTGTGCGTCTCGTCGATGATCAGCAGCGTCCCCGCAGCGCGGGTCGCCTCGCGCAGCGCGTCGTGGAAGCCGGGCTCGGGGAGGACGATCCCGATGTTCGTCAGCGCAGGCTCGGCGAGCACGCAGGCCACGTCGCCGTGCGCGAGCTCGCGCTCGAGCGCCTCGACGTCGTTCCATTCGACCACGCGCGTCGTCTCGTCGAGCGGCACCGGAGGACCGACGTTGCCGTCCCGCGCGACGACCGAGCCGCCGTCGAGCGTGGCGACCGTCTCGTCGACGCTCCCGTGGTAGCACCAGTTGAAGACGAGGATCTTCGGGCGGCCCGTGAGCCCGCGGGCCAGGCGGATCGCGAAGCGGTTCGCGTCCGTCGCGGTCAGCGCGAACTGCCAGCTCGGCAGGCCGAAGCGCCGCGCCAGCTCCGAGCTGACCCAGATCGAGTCCTCGCTCGGGAGCATCAGCGTGATCCCGCGCTTCGCCTGCTCGGTCACCGCGCGAACCGTCGGCTCCGGCGAGTGGCCGGTCATCGCCGCGGTGTCTCCGAGGCAGAAGTCGACGTACTCGTGCCCGTCGATGTCGCGGAAGCGCGCGCCCCAGGCCTCGTCGGCGTAGACCGGGAAGCCGCCGGCCCAGCGGATCATCCACGGCATCGGCACCCCTGCGAGCTGCGACTCCTCGGCGCGACGGGCGAGCTCGCGCGAGCGCGGGTGCTCTCGCTCGAAAAGCTCCAGCTCGCGCCTCAGAAGCTCAGCTGTGGTCATCGCGAGGGAGGAGTGTGCAGGCGGCGAGGTGATCGGTGCTCCCGGCCACCGGCTCGAGAGCCGGGTCGATCGAGCTGCAGTCGTCGATCGCGATCGGGCAGCGCGGGTGGAAGCGGCAGCCGGAGGGGACGCTCACGGCATCGGGCGCCTCGCCGGTCAGGATCTGCGGGTCGAGCCGCTCGCGCGGGTCCCTGCGCGGGACGACCGAGAGCAGCGCCTTCGTGTACGGGTGTTGAGGGTTGCTGACGACGGTCTCGGCCGGGCCCTCTTCGACGATCCGCCCGAGGTACATCACGGCGATCCGGTCTGCGAAGCGCGCAGCGGTGGAGAGATCGTGCGTGATCATCAGGATCCCGAGGCCGCCCTCGCGCAGACGGTCGAGGAGCGAGAGCACACCCGCCCGCACCGAGACGTCGAGCATCGAGACGGGCTCGTCGGCGACGAGCAGCTCCGGGTTGAGCACGATCGCGGCCGCGATCGCCACGCGCTGGCGCTGGCCGCCCGAGAGCTCGTGCGGGTAGCGGTCGAGGAAGAGCTCGGGCGGATTCAGCTCGACCCGGTTCAGCGCGTCGCGGATCAGCTCGGCGCGGGCCTGCTTCGAGCCGCCCGCCCCGTGGATCAGGAGCGGTTCCTCGACCGTCGCGCGGACCCGCAGGCGCGGGTCGAGCGACTCGTACGGATCCTGGTAGATGATCTGCATCCGGCGGCGCAGCGGCCGCAGCGTCTTCGAGGAGAGCGTCGTGATGTCCTGGCCGTCGAACGCGATCCGCCCGCCGGCGGGCTCGAGCAGGCGGAGGACGGTCTGCGCGGTCGTCGTCTTGCCGCAGCCCGACTCGCCGACGAGCGCGACCAGCTCGCCGCGGTCGACGCTGAAGCTGACGCCCTCGACCGCGCGCACGAGCTTCTGCGGCTGGCGCGACATCGTGGCGATGAGGCCGCGTGGAACCGGGTAGTGGACGACCAGGTCCTCGACCTCCAGCAGGCGGCCGTTCGTGCTCATGCCACCTCGGCGGGCACGTCGTTGAGATGACATGCCGCAGCGCGATCTTCGCCAAGCGCCTTGAGCGCCGGCCGCTCGGTCGTGCACCGATCGAAGGCGCTGTCGCAGCGCGCCTGGAACGGACAGCCTTCGAGCTTGCGGTCGAGCCGCGGCGGCGAGCCCGGGATCGAGACGGGGACGCCGCTCTCGTGCAGGTCGGGCGTCGCCGCAAAGAGCAGGCGCGTGTACGGGTGCCTCGGCTCGTGGTAGAGCGCGTCGACCCCGCCCCACTCGACGATCTCGCCCGCGTACATCACGGCCGCGCGGTCGCAGAGGTGCGCGACCACGGGCAGATCGTGCGTGACGAGCAGGAGCGCGAGCCCGAAGTCGCGGCAGAGCCCGTCCAGCAGCTCGAGGATCTGCGCCTGGACCATCACGTCGAGCGCGGTCGTCGGCTCGTCGGCGATCAGGACGCTCGGGTCGCAGGACAGCGCCATGGCGATCGAGGCCCGCTGCCGCATCCCCCCCGAGAGCTCGTGCGGGTAGCGATCGGCCCTCGAGGCGGGGATCCCGACCGCCTCGAGGAGCTCGGCGGTGCGCGCCCGACCGAGAGACCGTCGCGGTGCCCGTCCGTGCATCTCGAGCGCCTCGACGATCTGGGCACCGACCGTCTGCACGGGGTTGAGCGCGTTCATCGCACCCTGGAAGACGATCGCCATGTCGACCCAGCGGTGCGGGCGCATCGTCTCCTCGCCGCCCGCCAGGAGGTCCTCGCCGTTCAGCAGCACGCGCCCGGCCGCACTGGCGTTCGACGGGAGCAGGCCCATCAAAGCGAGCGCGGTTGTCGTCTTGCCGCAGCCCGACTCGCCGACGAGCCCGAGCCGCCCGCCCGCGTCGAGCGACACGCTGACGCCCTGGACGGCGTGCAGCTCGCCGCCGTCCGGAAGCTCGAACCAGACGTGGAGGTCCTCGATCTCGAGGAGCGCGCTCATACCGCGTCCTTGCCCCTGCCGACGAGCGGCCGCAGGCGGAACGTCCTCGCCGAGAGGTGGGCGACCTTCAGCCGCGGGTTGAGCGAGTCCTCGAGCGCCGTGCCCAGCAGGCTGCAGGAGAGGATCAGGAGCATCACGATGACGCCCGGGGTGACGATCGCCCACCACGCGCCGGTCGAGATCGCCGCGCGCTCGAAGGCGTTCTCGATCATCTTCCCGAGCGAGATGCGCGCCGGGTCGCCGAGCCCGAGGAACGCAAGCGCGGTCTCGTCGAACACGGCGACCGCGATCGTCAGCACGGTGTTCGCGATCAGGAGCGGCGCGACCTGGGGGAGGACGTGCCTGAAGACGAGGCGCGTGTGCCCGGCCCCGAGCGCCCGCGACCGCTTGACGTAGACCCGCTCCCGCACGCTCTTCACCTGGGCCCGGATCACCCGCGCCGTGCTGGCCCAGAGCAGGATCCCGACCACGATCACGATGTGGAACAGGCTCGGGCCCCAGATCGCCGCGATCACGATCATCAGCGGCACATCCGGGATGACGAGGAAGTAGTCCGTGAACCGCATCAGCGCGGTGTCGGTCTTCCCGCCGAAGTAGCCGGAGAGGACGCCGATCGTCCCACCGATCACCATCGAGACGAACGTCGCCGCAAGGCCCACGACCAGCGAGATCCGCGCCGCCCACATCAAGAGCGTGACCATGTCGATCCCGCCGTCGTCGAGCCCGAGCGGGTGGTTCCAGGAGGGATGGCCGAACACCGGTCCCACCTGCTTGTGCTGGTCGTAGGGGGCGATCCACGGGGCGAGGATCGCCATCGCCACGATGATCGCGAGGATGATCGCGCCGACCAAAGCCGACGGACGGTCCTTGATCGTTTGCCAGACGAACCCGCGCTTCGTGCGGACCGCATCTGGCTCGGAGACGGCGCCCGGCTCGTGAAGGGCGACGCTCACTCCGTGATCCTCGGGTCGAGCTTGAAGTACAGGAGGTCGGCCAGCAGGTTGAAGAACACGACCGACACCGTCAGGACGAGGAACGCGCCCTGCAGCATCGGGTAGTCGCGCTGGAGGACGGCCTCGTAGACCGCCCGTCCGATGCCGGGCCACGAGAAGACCGTCTCGATCAGGATCGCGCCGGCCACGACGTAGCCGAGCGAGAGCGCGATCAGCGTCGCGATCGGCAGCATCGCGTTTGGCAACGCGTGCCGGCGCACGATTGTCCAGGGCTTCAACCCCTTGGCCCGCGCCGTGAGGATGTAGTCCTCGCCGAGCGTCTCGAGCATCGCCGAGCGCGCGATCAGCGTGTACTCGCCGTAGAGGACGAGGCCGAGCGTGAGCGCGGGAAGGATCATGTGCTCGCCGATGTCCTTCACGTGCGTAAAGAAGGACGGGTTGATCAGGAAGTCGTTGGTCATCCCGCCGGTCGGGAGCGTCCCGGCGAAGAGGATCACCAGCATCAGTCCGAGCCAGTGCGTGGGCATCGAGTAGAAGCCGAGCGCGGTCGTCATCGTCGCCCCCTCGACGCCGGTGCCGCGGCGCCAAGCGGAGACGACCCCGGTCAGCGTCCCGAAGATGACCGCGAAGAGCGTCCCCAGCAGCACCATCGGGATCGTGTTCGTCAACGCCGCGCGCAGGTTGTGGGAAACCGGCTGCTGGTTCGCGAACGAGATGCCGAGGTTGCCGTGCGCGAGCTGCTTCAGGTAGATGCCGTACTGGGCGAGCTTCGACTTGTCGAGACCGAACTCTTTCCGGAGCGCGACCCGGGTTTCGGGAGTCGCGTGCGGGACGCGGGAGAGGTTCGTGACGGCATCACCCGGAGCCATCCGGAAGAGGATGAAGTTGAGGGTGATCGCGATGAAGATCGTGACCAGCGCGAAAAGGACCCGCTTGACGACGTAGTCGGCGCCTCTCACCTCGTCGCCCTGGCGCGCGTCAGCTCTTCTGGACCTCGCTCAGGCTGAACTTCGAGAGCGAGTTGAACGGCCCCTGCGGCGAGTAGACGAGCCCCGTCCACTTCGGGTCGACGGCGTCCACGTGATTCGTCTGCGCGAGCCAGATGTACGGGCGCTGCTGCTGGAGGTAGGACTGCATCTGCCAGACGAGCTGCTTCCGCTGCTCCTGGTTCGGAGTCAGCTGCTGCTTGGAGTACATGTCGTCGTAGTGCTTGTTGCAGTAGCCGCTGTCGTTCCAGCCGCCGTACTGCGCGCACGTCACGACCGAGAGCATGAAGTCCGGGTCGATCAGGCCGACCCAGTCCCACAGCGCCAGGTCGAAGTTCTTGTACTTGTTGCTGGGCGCCGTCATCGCGTCGAACGCCGTGCTCGAGTCGAGGGCCCGCTGGCTCAGCTGCACGCCGATCTTCTTGAAGTCCGGCTGGAGGATCTGGAAGGTCCGGGTCGTGCTGGGGACGTCGGTCGGCGTGATCATCGTGTACGCCATCTTGTGCCCGTCGGCGACCCGGATCCCGTCGCTCCCGCGCTTGTAGCCGAGCTTGTCGAGCGCCTTGTTGGCGGCGTCGATGTCGAACGTCTCGGGGCTCAGGTTCGGGTTGTACCAGCGACCTGTTGCGGCGGGAATGATCGAGTTGGCCGGCTTCGCGTGGCCGAGGAAGACGACCTTGATGATGTGGTCGCGGTCGACGGCGTGCATGAAGGCGTCCTTGACCTGAGGGTTCAGCAGCTCGCGGTGGTTCGTCTTGTTCGTGTTCGAGTTGATGATGAAGTCGGTCTGGTCGACCCCGGGTACGTCCGAGACCGTGAAGCCGGCGTCCCTGAGAGTCTTGATCCCCGTGGCCGGGACGTCCTCGATCGCGTCGATCTCGTGGGCCTTGAGAGCGGTGATCAGCGCATCGACGTTCGAGAACATCCGCAGGCCGAAACCGTCGGCCTTCGGCTTCGGCCCGTAGAAGCTGTCGTTGCGCTCGAAGAGCGCAATCTGGTCCTTCTTGAACTTCGTCAGCTTGAAGGGCCCGCCGCTCACGATCGGCGCCGAGTTGGCGAACTTGTTCAGGTCGTTCCCGTTGTGGCCGGTGTGCGAGGCCCAGATGTGCTTCGGCAGGATCGCAAGCTGCTGGAACTGGCCGAGCACGTTGCCGGGCGCGTCGATGTAGTGGACAACCAGGGTGTTCGGGTCCGGAGTCTCGGCGTTCTTGATATGCGCGATCAGGCCCGCGGTATTGGCAGCTCCAGTGGGCGCGTGCTGGACGTCGGTGTTGATCGTCCAGGCCGCGTCCTCGGCCGTCATCGGCTTGCCGTCCGACCACTTCGCGTTCGGACGTGTCTTGAACGTCCACGTCTTTCCGCCGTTGCTCGACTTCCACGAGGTGGCGAAGTCCGGAACGAACTTGGCGTTCGCCTTGTCGTACTGGATCAGGAACGGGTAGATGTACTCGAACGCCGAGTAGGCGTCCTGGTTGAAGGCCACGTACGGATTGAGCGAGTCGATCCGCGAGCTCGTGCCCAGCCTGAAGGTGCCGCCGCTGCTGCCCGAGCCGCCGCCTCCGCCACAGCCCGCGAGCACGGCGACCGTGCCGAAGAGCGCTGCCAGCCTCAACCCCTTGCCCATGTCCGCCTCCTGCTGAAGCTCACTCGTCGAACGGCGACTCGTCGACCGCCAGTGAGCGAGAGTCGGCGTCGAGCGTATACCGAACGCCGAGCGGAAGGGCGGCCAGGTGCTTCCCGTGGCCGAGCGGCTGGCCGTAGATGACCGGGACGCCGAGCGGCTCGAGCTGCTCCTCCAGGACGTCCTCGAGCGACCGCGAGCGCGCCCAGTCGGACGCCTCGCGCAGGTCGCCCCAGTCGCAGTCCTTCATCTCGCCCACGACCACGCCGACGACGTTGTCGAGCTTCCCGCCTGCCTCAGCTGCGTCAGGGCGCCGTCCACGTAGTACGGCGGGCTCTTGACGTCCTCGAAGAAGAGGATCGCGCCGTCGAGCTCGACCTCCCAGGGTGTGCCGAGCGTCTGCATGAGCAGCCAGAGGCAGCCCCCGAGGAGCGGCGCGGTCACCGTGCCGCTCCGGATTGCGCGCACGTAGGGATCGTCCGGATTCGGCGGGACCGGGCCGGTCGCGTCGCCGGTCAGCACCTGGACGAGTCGCGCGCGCGTGAACTCGGTCACCTCGGGGTCGCCGACGCCGACGAGGCCGTTCCCGTAGATCGTCGGCAACCCGGTGCGGCGCGCGACGGCGACGTGCAGCGCCGTGATGTCGGAGAAGCCGACGAGCGGCTTCGGGTTCGCCGCGATCGCGTCGAAGTCGAGGTACGGGATCGTCTGCGCCGAGCCGTACCCGCCCTGGAGTGCCTGCACGACGTCGACCTCGGGGTCGGCGAACAGCGCGTTCAGGTCGGCCGCGCGCTGCTGGGCGTCCCCGGCGACGTAGTCGTCGCGTTCGTAGACGCCGTCGGCGAGCTTCACGCGGTAGCCCTGCGACTCCCACCACTCGACGCCGCGCAGGATCTCGGAGCGCGAGTCGTACGGGCTGGCGGGAGCGGCTACGCCGATCGTCCCTCCGGGAGGCAGCGGCTTCACGCCCTGGATTCTCCACCAGGAAGGTCGAGCGCGCGTGGCCGCGGGAGCGGTTGCACGCGGCCGCCGCAGGCGAGGACCATCCGCGTCATCCGGCGCGCCAGCTCCCGGCGGGAGCGCGCGAGGTGGCGGCGAAGGCTCTGCTCGAGCCACGGGCCCGTCTCGCGCGCGCCCGGCTCGCCGCGGAGCGAGGCGAGCTCGCGCCAGAGGTCGGGGCCCGGATCGGCGTCGGCCATCGCGCCCCAGCAGGCGCGGCGCGCCCGCCGGCCGCGGCGGCGGCGCTCGATCCTGAAGGCCTCGTGCGACAGGTCGGAGCAGAGCCAGTTGATGCCCACGCGCGCGAGGTGGCGCTCGGCCTTGGCGGGGTCCTCGAGCGCGCGCCTCGAGGTGCTCGACGTCGGCGGCCGTCTGCTCATGCGGGTAGCGCGGGGCGTCGATCGCGTCCAGCCCGTGGAGACCGCGAGCCAGAGCCGTGAAACGCTTGCGGGGGTCGCCTGAGAGGTCGCCGGGCCAGACCCCGTGCTTCGCCAGCTCCCGCACGCGAGGCGCGAAGTCGATGACGGGCTCGTCGAGCAGCAGCCGCCCGCAGAGCTCGGTCAGCTTCGCGAGGTAGCCGAAGTCGACCACCTCGGTCGTGTCGAACTGCGTGTGGTACTCGGTGCGCTCGAACTCGTCGGTGAACGTCGAGACGTTGATCGCCGGGATCCCGGCGGCGAGGAACGGCCAGACCTCCGTCCACGTGTTCGGACGGTCGAGCTCCCAGCCGTGCGGAAGCAGGCCGTCGCGCTCGGCCGCGCGGCAGTGACGGCGGATCCAGCCCGTCAGCTCCGGCGGCACGTCGAGCGTGAAGGAATCGCCGCGGCTGCCCGAGCCCTCCACGTTGAGGTAGAAGGGCGAGCCGGTCGTCCACTCGCGATGCTCGGCAACGACCTGGTACCAGGCGCCGTAACACCAGTCGTAGGCCGACTCGGCGATGCCGTACTCCTCGGCCGTGTGCGAGACGAACGCGATCGTGCGCTCCGGGCGGATGCCGGCCTCGGTGAACGCGCGCGCGAGCTCGAGCGTGACCGCGACGCCGGTCGCGTCGTCGAACGCGGCGCGGAACCAGCCGTCGTGGTGGCCGGCGACGATCGTCGGCGCGCCCCGGCGGCGGCCGGGCAGCTCCCCGACGACGTTCCAGCCGGTGCTCGGCTTGCGGGGCGCACGCAGGACGACCCGCACCCGGCCGTCGAGCCTCGGCGCGTCCTCGCGCCGGATCGTCACGCACGGCGGGCCCTCGGCGTGCCAGATCCCGTCGAAGGTGCCGAGCGATTCCCGCGCCTGGTAGAACGGCCCGCCCTCGGGCGCGTAGAGCACCATCGCCCTGGCCCCGCGCAGGCCGAGCTCGAGGCCCACGTGGTAGGGCCAGAGGCGCGCGACCTGCCACTCGACGAGCGCGATCTTGCCGCCGACGTCGAGCCGGTCGAGCTGCCTGCGGCCGCCGCGCCCGACGCGGACGAGGTCGCCCTCGACGCCCTTCGCACCGGTCTCGGGAACGCCGCCGAAGGACGCGCCCTCGACCCGCGATCCGTCCGCCAGCTCGACGTAGGCCTCCTCGAGCCGCCAGCCGTCGACGGGGACCGGCTCCTCGACGACGTTCTCGAGCCCGAGCGAGCGCATCTCGCCGGCGATGAAGTCGACCGCCTCGCGCTCCTCCGGTGTGCCCGCGACCCGGAAGCCGAGCGGGTGCGAGCCGATCGACGCCAGCCGCTCGACGACGTGGCGCAGGTACTCGCGGCGAGTACTCGATCACGCGCGCCCCTCCGCGAGCCCGAGCAGCGACTCGCGTACGAGCTCGCCGAGTGAGCCGAGGTCGTAGCCGCCTTCCTGCACGACGACCGTCGGAACCCCGAGCGCGCCGAGCAGCCTGCCGGCCTCGCGGTAGCCCGCGGCGCTCACCTGGAGCGGGCTCTCCGGATCGGCGGCCGCGGCGTCCACTCCGAGCGCGACGACCAGCCCGGACACGCCGAAGCTCCTCGCCCACGCCGCGAGCTCGGCGACCGCGCCCAGCCACGGCTCGTCGCCCCAGCCCGGAGCCATCGGCAGGTTGCGGTTCGCCTCGTCGTTCTCGTCGGCGAACCCGAGGAAGTGCGGGAACCAGCCGGTGCCCGGGTCGACGTGGACGGAGCCGGTGAGCACGTCGGTGCGATCGCGGAAGATCTCCTGCGTGCCGTTCCCGTGGTGCGCGTCGACGTCGAGCACCGCAACGGGGCCGTCGAGCTTCGCCTGGAGAGAGGCTGCCGCGATTGCGGCGTTGTTGAGATAGCACGAGCCGCCGAAGGCGTCCCTGGTCACGTGGTGGCCCGGCGGCCTAGTACACGCGTAGGCGAAGGGCTCGCCCCCGACGACGAGGTCGACGGCCGTCAACGCCGCCTCCGCAGCCGCGCGCGCAGCCTCCCACGTGCCCGGCCCGACAAGCGTCATCGTGTCGTAGGCGTAGAAGCCGGGCTTCGCCCAGACGGCCGCAGGCTCCCGCAGCTGCGAGGCGAGACCCCGGTGCGCGAAGACGTACGGGACGACGCGATCCTGGCCGGGATCCGCAGGCAGACCCGCCGCGTCCCACTCGCTCCAGGCCGATCGCAGGTACTCGACGAGGCCCGGATCGTGAACCTCGAGCAGCGCCGCGTCCTCGTGCGGCGTCGCCTCCACGAGACGCGCGCCCACCTCGAGCAGAGCAGCCCTGATCGCCTCGATCCTCGCCGCGGTCTCGGTCGCGGGGGTC
>CAVVAB010000004.1:0-26252 GCA_963746155.1 uncultured Actinomycetes bacterium | reverse complement strand
ACGCTTGTGGGGGCCGGCCTCGTCGGCGCCGCGATCACGCTGGCGGCGCTGTTCCTGCCCGGGATGCGCGACATCGAGGAGACCGGCAGCCGCTCAGGAGACGCTGCTCGCGGACTCGCGGGGTCCACCGCGCGCTGAGGCAGGTCAGCTCCTCGCCCGGGCTCGCACCTGCTCGAGCGAGACGCTGTTGCCCTTCTTCTCGAAGCAACTCGCCGCCTGCTCGAGCACCGATACCGCCTCGTCGGGCCGGTTGGCGAGCGAGAGAACCTCGCCAAGGTTCGCGAGCGTGTCGCCCTGTGTGTTCAGCATGTCGGTCCTGTCCGCGAGCGCGACCGCCTCGCGCGCGAGCGCCTCTGCCTCGGCGAGCTCGCCCCGCCGCGCGTGGATCTTCGCGCGGGCGCTCCGCCACAGGACCTGCGAGAAGACGTCTTCGGACGCCGCGGCTTCCTCGCTGACGCGGCTGAAGCGCTCCGCCTCGTCGTGCTCGCCCTCTGCGTAGAGCGTGTGCGCCAGCAAGGCCGCCGCCGTGGAGAGGTACGCGCGCTCGCCCATCTGCTCGAGCTCGGCGTAGCTCTCTCGCAGGATCCGCGTGGCCGCGGCCGGGTCGCCGGCGAGCATCTCGACGTAGTGCCCCTCCTGCGCGGTCATCGCGACCAGCAACGTGAAGCCGAGGTCCGCGAGTAGCTGCCTGCCCTTGGCGAGGAGCTCGCGGGCCACGCGAAAGTCGCCGCGCATCGCCTCGAGGGCGGCCTGCTCGACGCACGCGTTCGCCTGGATGACCGGGTCGTCGATGGCTTCCTCGCGGAACCTCCTGCAGCGGGCGATTCCCTCCTCGACCGGAAGCGGGCCGAAGTTCGCGCTCATCATCAGCCAGCCGATGCTCTCCGCCCGCTCCGCGCGCAGGCTCTCGCGCTCGGCGTACTCGAGCGCCTGCCTCCAGGCTTCCTCCGCGCGGGCCATGGAACCCAGCAGCGTCCCCTCGATCCGTCCGAGAAGGTTCCAGGCCTGGGTGAGAGTGAGGGTGTCCTCGAGCTCCTCGGCCGCGCGCAGGACATCGTTCACGTCGGCGAGAAGCCCGTCGCTGCTCCCGCTGAGGAAGCGGAGCGAGCACAGGCCCAGCAGCGCGCGAGCGGGACGGCGGCCTGCGAGCTCCAGCGCGTCCTCGAGCGCGCGTTGTCCCTCGGCCACGTAACCGCGTGTCGACCAGAAGGGCCAGAGCGCCGTCGCGAGCCGCAGCAGCAGCTCCCCGTCGCGCCCTTCGCGAGCCTGGTCGATCGCCGCGCGCAGGTTCGAGTGGTCGTCGCCGAGCCGCGCGATCGCGGCGGCCTGGTCGCCTGTCCGCGACTCGGCGTCCAGGGCCTCGGCGAGCTCGGCGAACCAGCCGGCGTGGCGCCGGCGCACGGCGTCTGCCTCGCCCGCCGACTCGAGCTTCTCGAGCGCGAACTCCCGGATCGTCCCGAGCATCGAGAAGCGGGGCTCGCCGTCCGAGTCCGCGCGCTGGCGCAGGAGGCTCTTCTCGACGAGGGAGTCGAGGCCGTCGAGCACGGTCTCGTAGAGGCTGCCGTCAGGGTCGCAGACCGCTCGCACCGCCTCCGGCCGGCAGCCGCCGACGAAGACGCCGAGCCGCGCGAAGAGCGTCTTCTCGTTCGCGACGAGCAGGTCGTAGCTCCACTCGATCGTGCCGCGCAGCGTCCGCTGGCGCTCGTCGAGATCCTGCGCACCGCCGGTCAGCAGCGCGAGGCGCTGATCGAGACGCCGCAGGAGCGCGGCCGGCGCGAGCGTGCGGACGCGCGGCGCCGCCAGCTCGATCGCGAGCGGCAGGCCCTCCAGCCGCGCGCAGATCTCGGCCACGGCGTCCCTGTTCTCCTCGGTGAGAGCGAACTCGGGCACGGCGGCGTGCGCGCGCTCGGCGAAGAGGCGCACCGACTCCTCGAGCGCCAGAGGGCGAACGGCGTAGGTGCGCTCGCCGGAGATCCGCAGCGGAGTCCTGCTCGTCGCGACGACCTTGAGCCCCGGCGCCGAGGCGAGCAGGCCGGCAAGCACCGGCGCGGCTGCGGTCACCTGCTCGAGATTGTCGAGCACCATGAGCATGCTCCTGTCCCGGAGGTACTCGGTCAGGGCCTCGATCACCGGCTCGCCGGGCTGTTCGCGGAGGCCGAGCGTCTGGGCGATCGTGGGCGCGACGAGCTCCCAGTCGCGCACCGGCGCGAGCGAGACGAAGAAGACGCCGCTATCGAACGCCTCGACCATCGATGCGGCGGCCTCGAGGGCGAGCCGGGTCTTTCCGGCGCCTCCCGTCCCGGTGAGCGTCAGTAGACGTGCGTCGTCGCGCGCGAGCAACTCGCCGACCTCCTCGAGCTCCCTCGCGCGGCCTACGAACGCATTCGGCTGGGCAGGGAGGTTGGTCGGCCGGTTGCCCAGGGTCGCCAGCGGCGGGAAGTCGGACGGGAGGCCTTCGACGAGCAACTGGTAGAGGCGCTGCGATCCGGACAGGTCCTTGAGCCGATGGTCGCCGAGGTCGTGTACCTCGAAGCGCTCGTCCAGCAGCGCGCGGGTCGTCTCCGTGAGCAGCACCTGCCCGCCGTGCGCGGCGGCCATCACCCGTGCGGCGTGGTGGACGTCCAGCCCGACGTAGTTGCGCCCGACGACGCGCGGCTCGCCGGAGTGCAGGCCCATCCGCACCCGGATCTCGGTCTCCGCCGGCCACGGGTGCTCAGAGAGCGCCCGCTGGCCCTCACCCGCGGCAGCAGCCGCGTCGCTCGCGGAGGCGAACGCGACGAAGAACGCGTCGCCCTCGCTGGCCACGTGGTAGCCGTTGTTCCGTTCGAAGGCCTCGCCGAGCAGGCGCCGGTGCTCCGCCAGTAGGTCGGCGTACGCCTCGGCGCCGACGCGCTCGAGCAGTCGGGTCGATGCCTCGATGTCGCTGAACAGCAGGGTGACCGTGCCGCTCGGAGGTTCGGCCATGCCGGAAGTATCGCGCTCGTGAACTCCGGGAAGTGCTTGGTTCACCGGATGAAGACTCGTATCCTCGCGGTCTTCGGCACCGACCGGGAGGCGGGCGAAACGACGTGAGCGAGGACGTTCAGATGCCGCGCTATCGCGCCGTGCGGGCAGAGGGACGGGGGCATCCGATGCTGAAGGCCGCGATCGAGGACACGGTGAAGCGGGAGGTCATCCGCGTGTCCGACCCGCCAATGGCGTTCTATCTCGCCAAGCTATTGAACGCTGTGGACCGCGGTGAGCCGCTTCCGCCTGCCGGCGAGCAGCACCACCCGTCCCGTTTCCAGGTAACCCACGATGCGACGGGCCTCACATCCGCCGCCGCGGTCGTCTTCATCCAGGGCAGCAGCGGGCGAATGATCGCCGCGGCGCCGAGTGACGAGCGAGCGCGAGTGATCGCGCGCCTCTTGAACCGCATCGACTATCCGATGATCTCGGGAGGGCTCGTGGCGAAGACGGGCGTGGTCGAGCCGGCCCCCGGGGAGTTGCCCGAGCCGAGCGTTCTCGCGGTGCCTGAAGAGCCGCCTCGCGAGCGTCGGGCGGGCTTTCTTCTCGTCCTGCTGCTTCCCGTGGCGCTGATCCTCGCGTCCGTTGCGGTCGTGGGCTGGCTGTACGCCGTCATCGGGGCGCTCGCATACGCCGTCTTCGCGGTGGTGATGTACGTCGTCGTCAGAAGGGCCTGACCCGACCGTGATCGCCGGCCGGGCCCTGAGGGCATCCCGGATACGCTTGCGCGCATGGTGCTGCCGGAGAGCGCTCGCGCGTTGCTCGAGTCGGACTCTCTGGCCCACCTCGTCACGCTCAACCCGGACGGCTCGCCGCAGGTGACATGCGTCTGGGTCGGGCTGGAAGGCGACGAGATCGTCTCGGGGCATCTCGCGACGAAGCAGCGGAAGCTCCAGAACGTCGCCCGCGATCCGCGTGTCGCGCTCTCGATCGAGGGCACCGAGATCCAGCCGCCCGGGCTCAAGCAGTACCTGGTCGTGCACGGACGGGCGCGGCTCGTCGAGGGCGGCGCGCCGGAGCTGTTGCAGCGCCTCGCGCGCGTGTACCTCGGTCCCGACGTCAGGTTCCCGCCTATGGACGAGCCGCCTCCCGGCCAGGTGATGCGAATCGCGGTCGAGCGGCTGGGCGGCGTCGGGCCCTGGGCCGCGTAGTCACGCCGCCGGTGCCGCAGGTCAGCGCTCGCACGGTCCTCCGCGAGTCGTTCGCGACCTACCGGCGCCGGTTCGGGCGCGTCGCGGGCTGCGCGCTCGCGCTCCTCGTCCCGCTCGCCGTCCTCGACACGGCCGCCGTCTACGCCGCCGACCGCGCGTTCGACAGCGTTGGCGAGGTTCCCGAGTGGATCCTGTTCTTCGGGCTCCTGACCGGCTTCCTCTCCGCACTCGGGAGCGTCTTCTACGCCGGCCTGATCGACCGCGTGGTCGCCGCTGACCAGCGCGGACACCCGGAGTACTCGATCAGAGAGGTCCTCGAGACCCTTCCGTACAAGCGGCTGATCGGAGCGGACATCGTGCTGGTCGTGGTCACGACGGTCGGCCTGCTGCTCTTCGTCGTGCCGGGCGTGCTCGCGTTCACGTTCTTCTGCCTCGTCGGGCCGCTGATCGTGTCCGAGGAGATCGGCGTGCGCGCTGCGTTCCGCCGTTCCGCGGCGCTCGTGAGGAAGCACTTCTGGATGACGCTCATGCTCGTCTCGATCCCGCTCGGGCTCGAGCACGTGCTGGTCGAGGCGGTCGAGCACATGGACTTCGAGCACGAGTTCCTGGTCGTCGTCTCCTTCCACGCGGCGCTCGCGGTCACCCTGATCGCGCTCGTCGCGCTCGTCGAGGTCACGCTGACCTACGAGCTCGCCGGGAGGCACCCTCCGGGCAGCTAGCCGGCGAGCTCGGCGAGCCTGTCCACGCCGTCCCAGGCCTCGGCGTAGCTCGTCGTCAGCGGCGAGCAGCCGAGCCTGATCGCGTCGGGCATGCGGAAGTCGGTGATCACGCCGTGCTCGGCGAGCGCGGCGCACAGCGCCTCGGCGTCCGGACGGCAGACGGAGACGTGCGCCCCGCGGCGCCCGGCCTCGCGGGGGCTGCCGAGGGTGAAGCCGAGCGGCGCCAGGCGCTCGTCGTGGAGCTCGACCACGAAGTCGGTCAGAGCGCGCGCCTTCGCCTGGATCGCCTCGACCCCGGCCTCGGCGACGAGCTCGGCGCCTGCCTCGACGGCTCTCAGGCCGAGGATGTTCGGCGTTCCCGACAGCCAGGCGGAGATCCCGGCGGCGGGCTCGTAGCCCTGCGCCATCTCGAACTGATCCCGGCGGCCGAACCAGCCCCAGATCGGCTGGCGCAGCTCTTCCTGTAGCTCGCGGCGGACGTAGAGGAACGCTGGCGCTCCCGGGCCGGCGTTCAGGTACTTGTAGGTGCAGCCGACGGCCAGGTCGACGCCGGCCGCGTCGAGGCCGACCGGAAGCGCGCCCGCGCTGTGGCAGAGATCCCAGAGGACGAGCGCGCCCGCCTCGTGCACTGCGGCTGTGATCTCGTCCAGCGGAGCGACGGCGGCCGAGCGGTAGTTGACGTGCGAGAGGACGACGAGCGCGGTCTCCGGGCCGAGTACTGATGCGATCTCGTCAGGCGAGTCCACCCAGCACAGCGCGAGGCCGCGGGCCTCGGCGAGCCCCTCGAGCACGTAGCGGTCGGTCGGAAACTCGTCCCGGGCGAGCACGATCTCCGTTCGGCCCTTGGCCCGATCGAGCGCGGCCGAGGCGAGCTTGTAGAGGCAGACGGTCGTCGAGTCAGCGACGAGCACCTGACCCGGAGCCGCGCCGACGAGAGAGCCGACGAGGTCGCCGACCGAGGTCGGCAGCTCGAGCCACTCCTCCCACCACGCGCGGATCAGCCGATCGCCCCACTCGTGCGCGACGACCTCCTGCAGCCGTTCCTGGGTCACACGAGGCAGGCGCCCGAGCGAGTTGCCGTCGAGGTAGACGAGCTCCGGGTCGGCGACGACGAACCGGTCGCGGAAGGCTGCGAGTGGGTCGGCTCGGTCGCGCTCGACTGCCTGGTCACGACCCGCGGACATCGACGCGAGACTCAGGGCGGGCAGTCGACGTTGACGTAGCCGGAGCGAAACGGCTCGCGGCGGCCCGAGTCCGGGTCGTAGGCATGTCGCCAGACGCAGCCGGTGTCGTTCGTCAACAGGTGGATCGAGACCGAGGTCTCGCCGGAGGTCGTCCGGACGCGATGGATGTCGTCGCGCGGTGGGATCAACGCGTAGAAGTCGCCGGGCTCGAGCGACCGCGACTCGATCAACGTCAGGCCTCCGTCCTGTTCGGCGTAGATGTCCTCGTCCTGCGTGCCCTGGTAGAGCCCGACGAGGCCCCAGGCGAGGTGGTCGTGGACCGGGGTCTCCGAGCCCGACGGGACGACGAGCGAGAAGAGCGAGAGCGAACGGTCCGACGCGCGGAAGAGGAGCCACTGGCCGATGCCGCCGCCCATTCCGCTCTCCGGTGCGCTACGGCGGTACTCGTCGGGAAGCCACGTCTGATCGGCGAGGAGCTCCGCGAACCCGGGCCGGATCGCCGCACATGCGTCCTCGGGGAAGGCGGCCGCGCCGATCGAGTCGCGCACGGCGGAAACGAACTCCCGCACGACGGGTGTGTCGAGGATGTACTCGTCGCTGGCGGACGGCTCCATGGCGCAGAGGAAGCATATGGTCGTCCCCGCGCACTGGGTAGGCTCTCCCGGATGCGGTCGCGCGTCCTCGTTCTGGGAGCGGGCTTCGGCGGCCTCGAGCTCGCAACCGTGTTGTCGGACGCGCTGGGAGAGGACGCGGGGGTGACGCTGATCGACCAGGCGGACGCCTTCGTCTTCGGATACTCGAAGCTCGACGTGATGTTCGGGCGGGTGACGCCCGAGGAGGTGCGCCTGCCATACGAGGAGGTCGTCAAGCCGGGTGTCCGCTTCCTGCGCGAGACGATCACGGCGATCGATCCCGAGGCGCGCCGCGTGACGACCGACGCGGGCGAGCACGAGGGCGACGTGCTCGTCGTGGCGCTCGGCGCCGACTACGACCTCGACGCGACGCCCGGTCTCGCGGAGGCGAACGAGTTCTACTCCGTGGCCGGGGCCGAGCGGCTGCGCGACGTGCTGCCGACGTTTACGAGCGGCCGGGCGGTCGTCGGTGTCTGCGGCGCGCCGTTCAAGTGCCCGCCCGCGCCGAGCGAGGCGGCACTGCTGCTGCACGACTACCTGACGGGGCGCGGCGTCCGCGACGACTGCGAGATCTCGCTCGCGATGCCGTTCGGCAACCCGGTTCCGCCGTCGCCGGACACCTCGGCCGCCTTGCTGGAGGCGTTCGCGGAGCGCGGCATCGAGTGGGTTCCCAACAGCCGCGTCGCCTCGCTCGACCCGGGACGAGGCGTCGTCGTCCTCGAGGACGGCGCCGAGCTGCCGTACGACCTCTTCCTCGGCGTCCCGAAGCACCGAGCTCCCGACGTCGTTCTCGCGAGCGGGATGGCGGAGGACGGCTACATCCCGGTCGACTCGCGGACGCTCGAGACGAGGTACCCGGGCGTCTACGCGGTCGGCGACGTGGCGACCGTCGGCGTGCCCAAGGCGGGCGTCTTCTCGGAGGGCGAGGCGCGCGTCGTCGGCGAGACGCTGATCGGGCAGACGGCCGCGTACGGCGGGCGCGGCTCCTGCTACATCGAGTTCGGAGCGGGCCGGATCGGCCGGGTCGACGTCGACTTCCTGTCGGGCCCGAGCCCGACCGGCACGTTCCAGGAGCCGTCGAGCGACCTCGTCGCCGAGAAGAAGCAATTCGGCGCCAGCCGCCGGGCCCGGTGGTTCGGCCGCTGAGGGAAGTTCCGCCACTTCGAGCCCGTCCTGTGGAGGGACGGAGCGAAAGGAGAACCTGATGGCATACGAGGAGCTGAAGGCGAAGCAGAGCGTGATGTGGGGCAACGGGCCCTATCAGCGGATCACGGAGACGATCTCCGACATCCACGAGGTCGTGATCGAGCGGCTCGCGCCGCAGGAGGGAGACCGCTGGCTCGACGTCGCCTGCGGCACCGGCGCCGTCTCGGAGGGCGCGGCGGCGGCCGGAGCCCGCGTCAGCGGCGTCGACCTGTCTCCGGTCCTGATCGAGACGGCGAAGGAGCGGGCCGGAGAGCTCGGTCTCGAGATCGACTACAGCGCCGGCGACGCCGAGAAGCTGGAGCTTGCGGACGCGAGCTTCGACAAGGTCTCCTCGACCTGCGGGATCATGTTCGCGCCCGATCACGAGGCGGTGGCCGGCGAGCTCGCGCGCGTGACCGCGCCCGGCGGCCGGATCGCGCTCGTCAACTGGACGCCCGAGGGCGGCCTCGGCCAGATGTTCAAGGTGATGGCCCCGTACCAGCCGGCGCCGCCTCCCAGCAGCCCGTTCGACTGGGGCAAGGAGGACCGCGTCCGCGAGCTGCTCGGCGACTCGTTCGACCTCGAGCTCGAGGAGGGCGTCTCGACGCTGCGGACGGACTCGGCCGAGGACTACTGGGATCTCTTCTCGACGAGCTACGGGCCGACCAAGACGCTGGTCGAGGCGATCGGCGAGCGGCGCGGCGACCTGCACCGCGACTGGATCGAGTTCTTCGAGACGAACTACCAGGAGAACGGCGAGATCGTCCACCCGCGCGAGTACCTGTTGACCCTCGGCACGCGCCGTTAGCGCTCAGATCCGGCCCGACCACCATCTGCGGGATCGTGTGAGCAGGCCGGAATGCCGACTCCAAGGGTGTGACGACAAGCGCCGCCCGCTTCGGAGACCGAGGAGTCCGATGCGTGTCGAGCCCGCCCTTCGGCGGGCCCTCGCCGGAATCGCCTGCACCCGTTGACTTTTTCAGATCTGCAGGCCCATACTCCGCGCGTTCTCAGACGGTGGGCAACCGAGAGGCAGAGGAATGAGGAGCTGGCGGGTCCCCTTACTGGTGCTGGTGCTGGTCGCGTTGGCGATCGCGCTTGTTGCGTCGGCGAGCTCGGCCGCGCCTGACCCGGATCCGCCGGGCACCAACACGCCGCCGTTCGCGCCCGACGTCAACCTGAGCGTCAAGAAGAACACGCCGGAGACGGTCACGCCGGACGTCTTCGACGAGGACGGCGACCCGTTGACGATCACCAGCGCGACGCCGAGCGCCGACCACGGGACGGTCACGTGCGCCGACCTCAGCTGCACCTACACGCCGAACACCGACTACCTCGGGCCTGACTCCTTCCAGTACACGGTCAGCGACGGCACGGACACGGCCACCGGGACAGTCACCGTCAACGTCCACGTCAACCAGGCCCCTGTTGCGCCGGATGTGAATCTGACGACGAAGGAGAACACGCCGAACACCGCGCTTCCTCCCTTCTTCGACCCTGACCTCGACGTGGTGACGATCACGAGCGCCGCGCCTGCGGCCGCGCACGGCACCGTCTCCTGCGACACGTTCAGCTGCATGTACACGCCGAACACGGGCTTCCTCGGCACTGACTCGTTCCAGTACGTCGTCAGCGACGGTGCCGACACGGCGACCGGCACGATCCACGTCACCGTCAACCCGAACCAGCCTCCCGTTCCGATCGACGGGAACTGGAAGACGAAGAAGAACACGCCCGTCACCGACTTCCCCGCCTGGAACGATCCGGACGGCGACCCGATCACGATCACGAGCGCAACGCCGAGCGCCGCTCACGGGACGGTGACCTGCAACCTCTTCAGCTGCACGTACACGCCGGCGACCGACTACCTCGGCGCCGACTCGTTCCCGTTCACGATCAGCGACGGAACCGACTCGGCCACCGGGACGATCCACGTGCTGGTCACGTCGAACAACCCGCCGCACGCGGACGACGCGACGCTCACGACGAGGCGGAACAAGTCGGCCTCCGTCTCCCCGAACTTCGCCGACCCCGACAACGACCCGGTCGACGATCACGAGCCTGACGCCGGCGGCCGCGCACGGGACGGTCTCCTGCGACGGTTTTAGCTGCTCGTATACGCCCGACGCGAACTACGTCGGACCGGACTCGTTCGACTACACCGTCAGCGACGGAGTCGAGACGGACACGGGAACCGTGTCGGTGACGGTCACGCCGAACCACGCGCCGGTCGCCGTCGACGACGCGGCGACGACGGTCCGTGACGCCACCGTCACCATCTCGGTCACCCAGAACGACACGGACGCCGACCCCGTCGACAACGGCGCGATCCTGGTCGCCGGACATACCGATGCCGGCTCACGGCACGGTCACGTGTCTCAGCACGACCTGCGACTACACGCCGGCGGCGCGCTTCGTCGGGACCGACGGCTTCGACTACACCGTCAGCGATGGCGAGCTGAGCGACGTCGGGCACGTGAGCCTGAATGTGACGAGGCCGTGCGCGTCGGCACCGGGCGCCTGCATCGACAACCAAGTGATCCAGCTCGGCATCAACCGGGAGGGCGACCTGAATGTCGACGGCGGAGCGCCGTCGGTGACCGGCGTGACCGGCGTCGGTCTCCGCTATCTCCCGACGAACTCCGACGCGACCTCGCCTGGCTGTTACTGCGAAGGATGGGGCGCGGCCGACGTGACGACGCGGCATCACCGGCTATGCCAACGTCTTCGAGGACGGCGTGCAGCACCTGTCGTTGGTCTCGTTCTCGAGCACCGGCGACACGGCCACCTCGGTCGTCGACGTCACGAACAACTCGGGCGCCGCGGTCCTGCGGGTCACGCACGACTACCACCCGTCGGTTACGCCGAACCTCTACGAGGCGGCGGTGACGATCGAGAACACGAGCTCGGCGCCGGTGGTGCCACGCTACCGCCGCGTCATGGACTGGGACGTCGAGCCGACGCCGTTCAGCGAGTACGTCACGATCCAGGGCCGCGGAGCCACGGCGCTCCTCTACTCGAACGACAACGGCTTCCAGACGGCGAACCCGCTCGGGGCGCGGACTCCGATCGCGTTCGAGGGCGACGCGATCGACAACGGCCCCGCCGATCACGGCGCGCTCTTCGACTTCGGCTTCCCGACGCTCGCGCCGGGCGCGAAGCTGACGTTCGACATCTACTACGGCGCGGCCGCGACCGAGGCCGGCGCGCTCACCGCGATCCACGACGTCGACGCCGAGGTCTACTCGCTCGGCCAGCCGAGCACGCCAGACGGGCCGACGCTCGGGACGCCGAACACGTTCGTCTTCGCGTTCAAGGGCGTCGGCGGGGCGCCTGTCAACAACCCGCCGGTGGCCGTGGACGACACGAAGAGCGGGGCGGTCGAGGACACACCGTTCTCCTTCCCGGCCTCGGATCTAACGGCCAACGACAGCGATCCTGACGGTGACACCCCGTTGACCGTGACCGCGGTCACCGCGACCGGCTCCACGCACGGGACCGTCGCGCTCGTCGCCGGCACGGTTACGTACACCCCGGCGGCGGACTACAACGGCCCTGCGAGCTTCGACTACACGCTCTCCGACGGCCACGAGGGAACCGACACCGGCACGGTCTCCACGACGGTCGCGCCGGTCAACGACGTCCCGCAGTCGCAGGACGGGACCGCGCAGGCGCAGGAGAACGGGCCCGCGGTCGCGATCGACGCGGGGGCGCTCGTCTCCGACGTCGAGACGAGCGACGCCAACCTGCAGTACGAGATCGTCGGCGGGCCGACGAAGGGCCTCCTCACCGGCACCGGCCCGAGCTTCTCGTACACGCCGAATCCGGGTGCGACCGGCCAGGACTCGTTCACCTACCGCGTGACGGACCGGGGTGACCCCGACAACTGCAGCCCGCCCGGGCCGGCATGTGACGCCGCCAAGACGAGCGCCACGAAGACCGTCACGATCACGCTCGTCCACACGCCGGTCGCCGACCTGTCGCTGACGAAGGCCGACTCGCCCGACCCGGTAGTGGCCGGCCAGGAGCTGACCTACACGCTCTCCGTCCACAACGCCGGCGGCGACGCGGCCGACTCGGTCTCGGTGACGGATTCGCTTCCCGCAGGCGTGACGTTCGGCTCGGCGACGGCGAGCCAGGGAACCTGCACGCAGCTGCTCGGGACCGTCGGCTGCGACCTCGGCACGGTGCCGGCGAACGGCGATGCGACGGTGACGATCAAGGTCACGCCGACCGGCGCCGGGGCTCTCCACAACACGGCCTCGGTCTCGTCGCCGACGAGCGATCCCGACTCGACGAACAACAGCGCCTCGGCGGACACGGTCGTGCAAGCCCAGCCGACGCTGAAGGTCGTCAAGCATGTCGTGAACGACAACGGCGGCTCCTCGGTGGCGAGCGCCTTCGTCCTGCACGTCAAGCTCGGCACGGTCGACGTGACCGGGAGCCCGCAGCCCGGTGACGAGTCCGGCACGACCTACGCGCTCGTTCCGGAGACCTACAACGTCTCGGAGGATCCGTCCGTCGGCTACACGCGCAGCTTCGCAGGCGACTGCGACTCGAGCGGCAACGTCACGCTCCTGGTGGGCGACCACAAGACCTGCACGGTCACGAACGACGACGTGCCCGGGCCGCCGACGCTGAAGGTGATCAAGCACGTCGTCAACGACGACGGCGGTACCGCACAGGCAGGCGACTTCACCCTGCACGTGAAGACCGGCGGCACCGACGTAACGGGCAGCCCGCAGCCGGGCCGCGAGGTGGGGGACACCTACACGCTGGTCGACGGCTCGACCTACACGGTCTCCGAGGACGCACACGCGGGCTACACGCAGACCTTCTCGGGCGACTGCGACTCGAGCGGCCAGATCACGCTGCACACCGGCGACCAGAAGACCTGCACGCTCGCGAACGACGACGTGCCGCCTCCACCACCGCCGCCGCCGCCACCGCCACCGCCGCCGCCACCACCACCTCCGCCACCTCCGCCACCACCTCCGCCTCCGCCCCCGCCACCACCTCCGCCACCACCTCCACCGCCACCTCCGCCACCGACGCTGACGGTGGTCAAGCACGTCGTGAACGACAACTTCGGCACGAAGGCGGCCTCCGACTTCAGCCTCCACGTGAAGACGGGCGGCACCGACGTGACCGGGAGCCCGCAGCCGGGCGACGAGCTCGGCACGACGTACACGCTCTCGGCCGGGACGTACACGGTCTCCGAGGACGCCGTCTCCGGCTACACGCAGAGCTTCAGCGGCAGCTGCGACTCGGGCGGCCAGATCACGCTCCAGGCCGGCGACGCCAAGACCTGCACGCTGACGAACGACGACGTCGCGGCAGCGGTGTCCGCCGACCTCTCGATCACCAAGGCCGACGCGCCCGACCCGGTGGTCGTCGGCAACCCGCTCACGTACACGTTGAACGTCGAGAACTTCGGCCCGGACAGCGCCGGCGGGGTCGTCGTGACCGACCTGCTTCCGTCGGGGGTCGCGTTCCAGTCTGCGACGACCGACCAGGGAAGCTGCGGCCAGAGCTCCGGAACGGTCACGTGCGACCTCGGCCCGCTGGACAGCGGCGCGTTCGTGACGATCACGATCGTCGTCGAGCCGCAGGCACCCGGGGCGCTGAACAACTCCGCCTCGATCTCGTCGTCCACGGCCGACCCCAACACGGAGAACAACTCCGCGCTCGCGACGACGAGCGTCCAGGAGTGTCCGACGCTCGGCAGCGCGATCGACGACGACGGCCTCGTGACCGGCGAGCAGTGGGTCGTCTGCAGCTCGTCGACTGCCAACGGCGTGGTCGGTAGCCTGACGCCGGTGCTGCCTCCGAGCGGGGGCCACGAGGCGCTGATGACCTCGGGCGACGTCTCGGTCGCGAACCCTCCGAACGACAGCTCCGGAGCCGGTCGCGACAATGGCACCTCCGCGCGGGGAGCGTTCGACGTCTCGATCCTCCGGCTCGACCTCTCGATCCCGGCCGGCGCGAACTGCCTCTCATTCGAGCTTGCGTTCCAGACCGAGGAATACCCGGAGTTCGTCAACAGCGCCTACAACGACGGGTTCATCGCCGAGCTCGACACCTCCGACTGGAATGTGTCCGGCTCGACGATCTCGGCGCCGCACAACTTCGCCTTCGACAACGGCGGGCACATCGTCAGCGTCAACAGCTCGTTCTTCGACCCCGGCCAGGTCGTCGTGGCGACCGGCACGCAGTACGACGGCAGCACGCCGCTCCTGAGCGTGCAGACGCCGGTGACCCCAGGCCTGCACAGCCTGTACCTCTCGATCTTCGACGCCAGCGACCACATCCTCGACTCGGGCGCCTTCGTCGACGGGCTCAAGGCGGGCCACGTGGCCGAGGGCTCGTGCAAGCCGGGCGCCGGAGAGCGCGGAGAGCTGAAGGTGATCAAGCACGTCGTGAACGACGACGGGGGCGCGAAGTCGGCTGCCGACTTCACCCTCCATGTCAAGACGGGCGGGACCGACGTCGACGGAAGCCCGCAGCCCGGCGACGAGTCGGGCACGACCTACTCGCTCCCGGCGGGCGTGACCTACACGGTCTCCGAGGACGCGGCTTCCGGCTACACGCAGACGTTCTCGGGCGACTGCGACTCGCAGGGCAACGTCCCCGTGCCCGCGAGCCAGTCGATGACCTGCACGGTCACGAACAACGACGTACCGCCACCGCCACCGCCGCCACCTCCGCCGCCGCCGCCACCACCACCGCCGCCGCCACCGCCACCACCTCCGCCACCGCCGCCACCTCCGCCACCGCCACCACCGCCACTGAACGCCGATGTACAGATCGAGAAGGCGGTCAGCGACACGACCCCGGCCCTGGGCGACGAGTTCGTCTACACGCTCACGGCGCGGAACGCGGGCGCGGAAACCGCCGAGAACGTGGTCGTCACCGACGATCTCGCGAGCCCGCTCGAGCTCGTCTCGGCTCCCTCGGGTTGTGCCCCGAGCGCGATCAGCGGCGGCATGACCCGCGTGGAGTGCGCGCTCGGCGACCTCCCCGCGACCGTTGGCAGCACCCGCACGATCTCGATCCGGGTCAGGGCCGTCTTCTCGTGCGACTTCGTGGGCACCTCGGGGAACGACTCGGACGCCGACATCGGCAGCACCAACGGCGCGGATGTGATCTGCGGCGGCGGCGGATCCGACTCGTTCAGCGGCCGCGGCGGGAACGACAGGCTCTACGGCCTCGCGAACCCGGCCACGCTCGACGCGCTTCCGGCGACGATCCCGAACACGGCAGTCGTGAGCTCGACGACGCCTGATCCGGCGCCCGAGAACAACAGCGCCTTGATCTCCGTGAATGTCCGGGCGGGCACAGACGGCCGCGACACGATCTCCGGCAACGGCGGGAACGACTTCATCGACGGCCAGGGAGGCTCGGACTCCCTCAACGGCAACGGCGGCAACGACACCATGCACGGCAGCGGCGGCAACGACCTCATGGAGGGCGCCGGCGGCAACGACACGCTGTACGGCGAGTCCGGCCGCGACGAGCTTCACGGCGGCACGCTCGTCGGGGGCTCCAGGCACCACATCGTGCAGTGGCTCTACTGCGGCTCCGGGCTCGACCGGTACTCGCGAGGGCCCGCAGGCGAGAGGCAGAACGCCTGCGAGCGGATCGTCCCCGGCTAGCCGCCGGCGCGCGTTTCCTCGTTTAGCCCGAGCGCCCAAGAGCCGATACACAGGCGATGGATCAGCTCGACTTCCCGTGGCGGCCGCTCGGGACCCTGCTGGTCAGCGAAGGTCTAGTCTCGGCCGCCGATCTCGAGACCGCGCTCTCGGAGCAGCGGCGCACCGGCAGGCTGCTCGGGCAGATCCTGGTTGCGAGCGGCTCCGTGACCGGCGTCTCGCTCGCCCAGGCGCTCGCCCGGCAGCACGGCGTCGAGCTCCGTCCCGCGGACGGCGACGAGCTCGAGCCCGAGCCGGCCGTGAGCCCCGAGCCGCTCGAGCAGGCGGGTCTTCCCCCGCAGAGCTGGCGCCCGCTCGGCCGGCTGCTGGTCGAGAGCGGTTTCGTCACATCGATTGCGCTTCGAGGGGCGCTCACAGAGCAGGAGAAGCGGCCCGACCGCCGCCTCGGCGAGATCCTCGTCGACCGCGGCCACCTCTCCGGCCAGGCGCTCGCCTTCGCGCTCGCGGAGCAGCACGGCGTCGACCTCGACGAAGGCGAGATGCTCGTCGCGGACGTGGCGCCGGCGGTCATGCCCTCGACGTCCGATCAGCCGATGTACCAGGTCTGGGACGTCGTCTACGAGCCCGTCTACCAGCGGGTCTCCGTGCTCTACGAGACGACGAACTTCCTCGAGGCGGCCGACTACGCGTGCGACTTCGTCGACCGGCAGCAGCCCGACGGTCTCGAGATCCAGCGGGTCGAGGGGGAGACACGGAGACCGTCTGGACGCACAGCCAGAAGCGCGCCGACGCAACCGCGACCGCGAGCAAGAGCCTCGTCGAGACGTTCGGCTTCGATCCCACCCGCTGGGACGCAAAGCTCTAGATCTCGCTAACGACCTGCGAGACTCGAACCGGTGATCGGGCTGATCAACCCGGTTCGCGAGCCGCGGGAGGAGCCGCCGCCCGACCCGGACGCGCTCGGGTTCCTCCAGCTCTGCTCTGACCGCCGTTACCACATGAAGGTCATGGAGGCCTTCGAGGAGGCGGCCGACATCGGCTCCGACCAGTACTACATCGAGGCGCGACCCGGGGGAGCGCCGTCCTGGTCGGACACGACCAAGATGGGACGGGCCGCGTACCGCCGCGGGGTGCGGTTCATGGGCTGGGCCGCGCACGGCGACCGGTGTCTCGGCTTCCACGGAGCCTCGAACGACGAGCTACGGGCGAAGCTGGAGCACGTCGCGCGGAAGCGGCGCGAGGACTTCCCGAAGGCGACGCACTTCGTCATCTTCGGACAGGGCGGAGAGGTCGAGCTGAAGCGACTGGGCTAGGACGTCTGCTTCTGAAGCTCCTGGCAGGAGCTCGCGTCCTCGAAGCCCTTCTTCATGTCGTCGGACGTCTGCTTGGCCGCGTTGATGGCGTTCTGCGTCTGCGTGGAGAACGTCGAGACCTGGCCCGCCGCGGCCGAGAGCGCCGTCGCCGCAGTGCCGAGGTCCTTGCTCGTCGAGAGCGCCTTCGCGCTGCTCTGCAGCTGGGCGATCGCCTGATTGACCTGGCTGGCGTAGTTCGTGAACGTGTCCTTCACGGACTGACCGTCTGCTCCCGGCGCGGGCGGCAGGTCCTTCAGGTCGCTCTCGAGCGTCTTCGTCGCGTCCACTGCGCTCTGAGCGTCGTTCGTCAGCTGGTCGACGCTGCTCGCCGAGGGCGACTGGATCGCGCTCTTCGCATCGTCCGCGAGCTGCTTCATGGTGTTGCTCCAGTCGACGAACGGCGAGCAGACGTCGTTGGCCCACTTCTCCTGCGCCGACTCGCTGCTGCCGCCGCAGCCGGCGGCGGCGAACGCCAGCGAGGCTACGAGCGCAGCCACGGCGAGCTTGAAGAGCGATTCGACTCTCACGGCCATCCAGCGCGGGACCCTACCGCTTCAGAGCCGCAGCGTCCCTCCGACGGGCAACACGCTGATCTCCACGTCGGGCGCCAGGTCCGCGGCCAGCCGGGCGAATGCGATGGCCGGCGCCTCGAGGAATCCGGGCTTCGGCGCGAGCCTCCACGAGAGCGGGTAGTAGGTGCCCCAATGGATCGGCACGGCGACTCGAGGGCGGATCAGCTTCAGCGCCTCGGCTGCGCGCTGCGGATCGAGGTGGCCGGGCCCGAGGCTCGGGCCCCAGCCCCAGATCGGCATCAGCGCGACGTCGACCGGCGAGAGCTCGTCCATCCCCGGGAAGATGTCCGTGTCGCCCGGGAAGTAGATGCGCTTCCGGCCGGCGATCACGTAGCCGAGCGGCTCGGTCTTCGTGCCCAGACGGCTGGACGTGTGGTCGGCGTGGACGGCGTGGACGGCGAGCCCGCCGAGCTCGACGCTGCTCTCCCGCGGTCAGCTCGGTGACCGACTCGAACCCCTTCCGCCCGAGGAGGCGTCCCGCGCCGAGCGGCGCGACGACGGGCGTCGTTCGAGGCAGGCGACGCAGCGAGGGGAGGTCCAGGTGGTCGTAATGGACGTGGGAGAGGAGCACGCCGTCGATCGACGTCGAGGTCCTCCGGCTCGACCGCCGAGGCGGCGCCAGAGGTGGAACAGGCGGCGCCGCAGCAGCGGGTCGGTCAGGAGCCGCGTGCCGTCGAGCTCGACGAGCACGGTCGAGTGCCCGAGCCACCGCAGCCGGTCGGCCGCCTCGTCCACGGGTCCCTGTGAGCGCTCTCTACGGGGAGGAGTGCGCGGCCCCGCCGCCGCTCCCGAGCTCGCCGACGGTGAGGCGGCGGAACGCCTCGAAGCCGATCGCGATGACGCCGGCGAGGATCAGCACGCCGAGCCACGTATGGAACGTGGGCGTCGGGCCCCAGAGGACGAGGAGAAGGAAAACGCCTGCGAGGATCGCCCAGGCCGATCCCGCGTGGTCGCGCAGAATCGGGGCGAGCCAGGCGCGGAAGCGGCGTGCCCACTGGTACGGGCCGCGAGAACGACGCCGATCAGCGCGACGACGCCGTAGATGATCAGCGACCAGGCGACCTGCGCGAGGAGACTCGTCCCGATCAGCCAGGTCGCGTCTGCCGCCTTGCGAAGCGACTCGCCGCTCGTGAGGGCATCGACGATGTAGGACTCGGCGACCTTGCGGATGACGAGCAGCAGGATCCCGACGAGGATGAACGCGCAGGCGACGATCCGCAGCGCCTCGCGCCTGCTGCCGCTGGGCGCGAGCCAGATCGCGCCGGCGAAGGCTGCGAGGGCGGCGAAGATGAGGATCCAGCTCAGCGCCTTGAGCACCTTGAGCGACTTCTGCGCGGCGTCGAGCTGGTCCGACTTCATGATCGTGATCTGGCCGGCGTCGGCGGGAATACGCGAGGCGATCTGCGACCCGATGCCGAGCTGCGCGCCCACGTTCGACGATGAACTGATGCAGGTCGAGCGTGACCTCGCCGTTCCCCGTCGAGATGCTCCCCGTGGACTTGCCCTCGAGGATCGCGACCAACTGCTTCTGCGCCACGCGGTTGGCGTTCTTCCAGGCGGTCTGGACGCGCGGGCGCTCGAGGAACCTGTTGACAGCGGTCTGCGCAGGCTCCCGTAGCGCGCCCGCGATCGGGCCGGCGAGGCCGCTGAGGTTCGGCGGCAGCCGCTGCTGCAGCCGCTGCTCGACGTTTCCGTTCTGGTAGAGCTGGTCGACGATGTAGACCGAGAGGGCCTGCCGGATGTCGTCGTTCTGCAGGAGCCGCGCGCTCGTGTTCGTCCAGGCGTCGTTGTCGAGTGCCTGCCGCTTCACCCAGACGGTCAGCGAGCTGATGAGCAGGATGAGCGTCCCGACGACGATCAGGATCCACTTGAAGATGCTGCGCATGCAAGAGCGATCATCGCCGCCCCTGCCTGTCCCGTCAAACCACTGCCGTGCGAGCGAGCCGCTCGCGAGCTTCTGCGGTAAGGTCGCCGCGCGCCGTGCTCTGGGCACGGTTGCACCGCCTAGTGAGAGGAGACCCAGTGTCAGAACAGACCGAGACTCCCATTCTCGACCTGCTCGCGAAGATGACCGCCGACTCGATCGAGGCGTCCGACCTCGACGCGGAGACGCTGATGCTCGTTCGCATCGCCGCGCTCGTCGCGGTCGACGCGCCGCCCGTCTCGTACATGCTCAACCTCGGCGCCGCCGGCGAGATCGGCGTCGACGAGGACAAGGTTCGGGGCGTCTTCGCCGCGATCGCGCCGATCGTCGGCACCGCCAGGATCGCCTCGGCGACGGGCAATGTCGCCAAGGCGCTCGCGATCGCGATCGAGACCGCGGAGCTCGAGGAGGAAACGGCGTAGCCTCTACGCGTGGCTAGCGGGAGCGACAGCGCGGCGGCCGGCCCGGCCGAGGCCTCGACCACGCCGAAGCGCGCCGGGGTCGTTCTCGCCTCGCTCATCGCGGTCGCGGCGGTCGCGAATCTCGGCCTCGCGGTCGCGAACGTCGCGCTGCCGTCGATCGGCGCGCATTTCGACGCGTCGCAGACGGCCCTCGACCTCGTCGCGGTCGGCTACTCGCTCGGCCTCGCGGCGTCGGTGCTCTACTTCGGCGCGATCGGCGACCGGTACGGGCGGAAGAAGCTGCTCGTCATCGGCATGGTCGTCACCGTGCCCGCGGACTGCCTGGCCGCGTGGTCGCCGTCGATCGAGGTCCTGTTCAGCGCGCGCGTCCTCGGCGGGCTCGCGGCGGGAATGGCGTACCCGACCACGCTCGCGCTGATCACGGCGCTCTGGTCAGGCCCCGCACGGACGAAGGCGATCGCCCTGTGGGCCGCCACCGGAGGCGCGCTCAGTGCGCTCGGGCCGCTCTGTGCGGGGATCCTGCTCGACCACTTCTGGTGGGGGTCGGTCTTCCTGCTCACGCTGCCGCTCGCGGCGATCGCGCTTGTGATGGCGGTCAAGTTCGTGCCCTCGCACGTGAACGAGACGACGGAGCCGGTCGACAACCTAGGCGGGGTCCTGTCGATCGTCCTCGTCGGCGCGCTCATCCTCGGGATCAACTTCGCCCCGGTGCCGAACGAGACGACGCTCACGCTCGTCCTGCTCGCAGTCGCCGCAGTCGCGCTGGTCCTGTTCTTCATCCGACAGCGGCGGGCGGCGAACCCGCTTGTACGACCTGCACGCGGCGGCCCGGCCGACCTTCTGGGTGGCGGCGTGCGCGGGGCTGATCGTGTTCGGCTCGCTGATGGGCGCGATGTTCATCGGCCAGCAGTTCCTGCAGAACGTGCTCGACTACTCGACGGTCGAAGCCGGCGCGGCGATCCTGCCCGCGGCCGCCTTCATGGTCGTCGTGGCACCGCGCTCCGCCAAGCTGGTCGAGGCGCGCGGCGCGCGGTTCACGCTGCTCTTCGGCTACGTCTTCGTGCTGCTCGGCTTCCTCACGATGCTGCTCCTCTGGAAGGAGGACATCTCGTACTGGAAGGTCGCGCTCGGCTACTCGTTCGTCGGCATCGGCGTCGGCCTCGCGGGCACCCCTGCCTCGCACTCGCTCACGGGCTCGGTCCCGGTCAAGCGGGTCGGGATGGCCTCGGGCACCGCCGACCTTCAGCGCGACCTCGGCGGGGCGGTCATGCAGTCGATCTTCGGCGCGTTGCTGACGGCCGGCTATGCGACCGCCGCGGGAGCGATGATCTCCTCCTCCGGCAAGGACGTCACGAGCAGCACGCAGTCCGAGCTGACGAAGTCGTTCTCCAGCGCGGCCGACACCGCCTCGCGCTACCCGCCGCACGTCCAGGACAACATCATCGCGGGCGCCAAGACGGCTTTCCTGCAGGGCGACCAGTGGGCCTACCTGGCTGGGATCATCGCCGTCCTGTTGGGCGCCGCACTCGTCTACTTCATGTTCCCGAGGCGCGACGACGAGAAGCGGCTGCTGGCCTCGTACGCCTTGGAGGACGCGCCGGCCGAGTCAGTCGGGGCAACGCCGTGAGCGCAGTCAGACCGTTCCTAGGCTGTTTCTCCGGGCGGAATAGCCGGGCCAAACACGCGGGCTAGATTCGCCTGCGACCGCGCCGCCCAGGTGTGACGGCCGCGGCTACGACCGCGGTTTTCGCGACCGGCGAGGGGCCAGGTGTGACGGCCTTGGCTACGACCGCGGTCTTGGCGACCGGCGCGCCGATGACACCGACTCTTCCTACGCGTGCTGGCCTGAGCGGCATATTCAGTCTCCTTCGGTTACGGGCGCTTCATCGGCCTCGATGGAGGCGATGATCGCCTGAATGGGAATCCGTCCGGTGGCGATCAGTTGGCCACCCGACCGCCGCGCCGCCGATGCGAATGGCGCAGCCCACAGGTTCTCCCAGATGAGCACTCCGGCAGTGCTTCCCGGCTCCATGGCGGCGGCGAGATGCTCGACGTCGTCCGCGGCCAGGAGCTCTGCCAACTGGGCCTCGAGTGCTTGGAGTTCTCCCAGCTCCTCGATGTCGGAAAGCTCCATCGCCTCGACGGTACCGTCCTCGTCCTTGGTCAGGATCAGTACGTCGATCACGCGTATGGTCCCGGCGTCGACCAACGCGAGCAGCTCTTGAGCCATCTCGCCCGTGAAGTTGCTCGCCCCCGGTGGAAACTCGACGACGAGATAGTCAACGGGACCAAGTTCATCTAGGGATGCATCTGTCATCGTTTCGTTCCCTTTCGTTGGCCGACTGAACTGTCTCGTTTGGAAGTCCGTGGCCTCGGGTCACCTGCCGATTCCATTCATCGAGCAAGGCGAGTCAAGAATCGCCCGAGGTCGCGACTATACGCCTTGATCAGGGCATGAGCGAAACCTGGCGCGACCTTCGACTGACAGCCGAGGACGACTCGTGAAACGGTGTGCGGACGACCTGGAGCGCCCTCGAGTTCGCAGCTGAGTCGGAGAAAGGCGAGTAGGCTCGCGCCCTTAGATCGAAAGACAGCGGGAGGTAGGACCAGATGAGTGATCAGACGATCGACCGGACGAAGCTTCCGATCCGCCGGCCGCCGTTCGGCGGTGTCGCGAACCGGACGCTCGAGGGATCGGAGCCGGATTGGGCCCAGAGAGGCCACACCGAGCCCCCGGAGGGAGCACCGAACGTTCTCCTCGTGCTGATCGACGACGCGGGCTTCGGCCAGCCGAGCTCGTTCGGGGGCGCGATCTCGACACCGAACTTCGACCGCCTGGGCGAGAACGGTCTCAAGTACAACCGCTTTCACGTAACGGCGCTGTGTTCGCCGACGCGGGCTGCGCTGCTCACCGGGCGCAACCATCACACGGCCGGCTTCGGCTCCGTGGGAGAGTTTTCGAGCGGTTTCCCCGGGTACACGGGATTCCTGCCCAAGGATTGCGCTCCGCTTCCGAAGATCCTGCGGGACAACGGCTACTCGACCGCCGTCTTCGGCAAGTGGCATCTGACGCCGGACAACCAGCAGGGGCCGGCCGGCCCGTTCGACCGGTGGCCGAATGCCTGGGGGTTCGACCACTTCTGGGGCTTCCTCGGAGGCGAGTCCGGCCAGTGGGACCCGGTGATCTCGGTCGACAACACGACGGTCGGCGTCCCGGAGAGCACGGGCGACGAGCCGTACTACCTGCCGGACGACATGGCAGACAAGACCGTCGAGTGGCTCCACGGGGTTCACGCACAGGATCCCGAGAAGCCGTGGTTCGTCTACTTCTCGACCGGGTGCAGCCACGCGCCGCACCACGTGCCGAAGGAATGGGCCGACAAGTACGCCGGCAAATTCGACAAAGGGTACGACGCCTACCGCGACGAGGCATTCCAGAGACAGAAGGATCTCGGCGTGATCCCCGAGGACGCTGGGCTGACCCCGCGGCCCGACGCGATGCCCGCCTGGGACACGCTCGACGAGAACCACAAGCGGCTGTACGCCCGCCAGATGGAGGTCTACGCCGGCTACTCGGAGAACGCCGACTGGAACGTGGGCCGGGTCCTGGCCGCGATCGAGGAGATGGGCGATCTCGACAACACGCTCGTCATCTGGATCTGGGGCGACAACGGAGCCAGCATGGAGGGGACACTGAGCGGCACGTTCAACGAGCTCACGACGCTCAACGGCATCCCGCTCACCCCCGAGCAGCAGCTCCAGCTCGTGCTGAAGTGGGGCGGGCTCCCGGCGTGGGGCGGCGAGATGATGGCGCCGCATTACTCCGCCGCCTGGGCCTGGGCCGGCAACTGCCCGTTCCAGTGGGGCAAGCAGGTCGCCTCCCACCTCGGCGGCACGCGCAACCCGATGGTCGTCCACTGGCCGGGGAACGTGAAGGACCCGGGCGCGGTCCGGTCGCACTTCACGCACTGCGTCGACGTCGCCCCGACGATCCTCGAGATCACGGGCATCCCCGAGCCGACACACGTGGACGGCATCGAGCAGGAGCCGATCCACGGCGTCACGTTTGCCGACTCGATCTCGGATGCGAGCGCGCCCGAGCGCCACACGCAGCAGTACTTCGAGATCCTCGGCAACCGCGCGATGTACAAGGACGGCTGGTGGCTCGCGATGCGGATGCCGCGAATTCCGTGGCAGCTCGACCCGGAGGCGATGAAGAAGTTCGCGCCGGGGGTGTGGAAGCCGGACGAGGATCCAGTCGAGCTCTACTACCTGCCGGACGACTTCACGCAGTCGAAGGACCTGTCGGCCAAGCACCCCGACAAGGTCAAGGAGCTACAGGAGCTCTTCTGGGAGGAGGCCGAGCGGTACAAGGTTCTTCCGTTGCTCGGAGGCATGGCGTTCTTCTTCGGCATCGTGCCGCCGATGCCGACGCAGTCGACGTTCACCTACTACGGCGATGTCCAGAACGTGGCCTCCGGGATGATCCCGCGGATCTACAACCACTCCTACACGATCAGTGCCGATCTCGAGATCCCCGAAGGCGGCGCCGAGGGCGTGATCGTCGCCGAGGCCGACCACATGGGAGGCTTCGCGTTGTTCGTCGAGGACGGCAAGCTCAAGCACACGTACAGCATGGTTGGCGTGATGGAGTTCCGGCAGGAATCGGAGGAGCCGCTGCCGACGGGTGACGTCAGCGTCCAGCTCGTCTTCGCCGCCGACGAGGCGAAGCCCGCAACGGGAGGAGAGGTGACGTTGCTCGTCAACGACAAGCCAGTCGGCTCGGGCCGGATGGAGCACACCGTGCCCTTCCGCTTCTCCGGGTACGCGGGGATGGACATCGGTCGCGACAACGGCGGCGTCGTCGACCGGAGCTATGCCGACAAGGCGCCGTTCGCGTTCACCGGCGCGGTCAAGAAGGTCGTCTTCGACGTCGCTCCGCACCTGAGCGAGGAGGACACGAAGGCCCTCCATGAGCATGCCGCCAGAGGGATGGCGGCGCACGCCGCGGGCCAGTAGCGGCACGAAAAAGGAGCGACGATGAGCGACGACAAGCAGATGGACGTGCTGATCGCGGCGTACCTGTTCGACGACCTGGGCAAGAAGGACTACGACGCGGTCATGGACCTGGTCGAGGCGAAGACGATCTCGGTGCAGGGTGTCGTCCTCGCCAGCAAGGACGAGAACGGCGAGATGCAGGTGATCGAGGCGGGCGACCACGCCGTCCGCAAGGGCGCGACGATGCTCGGCGGCGCGGGCCTCGTAGTCGGCCTCTTCGCCCCGCCGTTGCTGGCGGCCACGGCCGTCGGCGCGGGCGTCGGGGCAGTGGCGGGCAAGTTCGCCAAGCACCGGGTCACGAGCGGCATCGGCGAGAAGCTCGACGACACGCTCGGCGAGGGGTCGGCGGCGTTGATCGCGATCTACGAGTCGGAGGGCGCCGAGGCGGTCGAGAATGCGATCCCGAATGCGATCAAGACATCCGTGGCCCACATCGACGGCTCGAGCGCGAAGGAGCTCAAGGCCGGCCTCGAGGAGGCGTCGGCAGGGATGGGAGGCGGCTGATGGCCGCGAGGAGCCGCGGCACCGTCGTCGTCAGCGGCGCTTCCACCGGCATCGGCGAGGCGACAGCAACCCACCTCGCCGAGCAGGGGTTCCGGGTGTTCGCGGGCGTTCGGCGCAGGGCCGACGGCGAGGCGCTCCAGAAGAAGGCCGACCTGACACCCCTGATCGTCGACATCACGGACGAGCTGTCGATCCTGGCGGCAGGGGAGATCGTCGCGAGAGCCGTTGGCAATCGAGGGCTCGCGGGCCTCGTCAACAACGCCGGTGTCGCGATCCCGGCGCCGATCGAGTTCCAGCCGCTCGCCGACTTCCGGAGGCAGCTCGAGGTCAACCTGATCGGGCACGTGGCGATGACCCAGGCGTTCCTGCCGCTGATCAGGCGGGGCAAGGGCCGCATCGTCAACATCGGGTCCGTCGGCGGGCTCCTCGTGCTGCCTCTGAACGGCGCCTACAGCGCGTCGAAGTTCGGGATGGAGGCGCTCAGCGATGCCCTGCGCCTCGAGCTGCGACAGTGGGGAATCCACGTCTCGCACGTGGACGTCGGGCCTGTTCATTCGGCGATCTTCGGGAAGACGTATGCCCAGCTGGACGGGCTCAAGACGACGCTTGGCGATCGCGGCCACCGCCTGTACAAGGGTCAGATCGCGGCCGTGCGCTCCGCAACCGAGAAGGCCGAGGCTTCGGCCGACCCGCCGAAGGTGATCGCAAAGGCGGTCTTCCAGGCGCTGACGGCGGACAGTCCCAAGACCCGGTATCTGGCCGGTCACGGCGTGAAGGGGATCGCCACCGCCGCGAAGCTCCCTGACCGCGCGAAGGACCGCGCGCTGGCCAAGGAGCTGGGGTTGCCGGCACCGGGCTAGTCGACCCTCTCAGCGAGTACACCCGTTCGAC
>CAVVAB010000003.1:0-38055 GCA_963746155.1 uncultured Actinomycetes bacterium | reverse complement strand
CGCGCCGGTGCGAAGCTCCAGCCGGTGATCTCCCTGTCGCCGAGCGACGACCGTCCGACCTCATCGGACGGTCGAAGCCGCTGAGCACGTTCACGAGCGTCGACTTCCCGGCGCCGTTGGGGCCGATCAGGCCGACGACCTCGTGCCCGCTCAGCTCGAGCGTCACCTCGCTGAGCGCGTGCACGCCCTCGAGGACCGCGAGACGGAGGAGGCCCGAAGGGTCTCGGGCCTCCTCTCCGTTTTCTCAGCGAGCGCGGTCTCGGGCACGCGCGCGCAACGTTAGAGCTTCGGGACGACCTTCGCCGTCACCAGGCCGACGCGCTTGGCCTTGTTGTCCTGGATCTTGATCACGCGGTACTGCCGCCCGAAGACGGTGTGCAGCTTCGCCGAGAAGCTGACCCGGCTGCCGAGCACGGGCACCTGGTGGAACTTCTGAAGCTGGGCTGCGAGAGCGGCGCCCTTCAACGACCCGTGCGCCCTCCTGATCGCGGTGGCAACACCGTCGATCGCGTCGGCGCCGCCGAGGAAACCGCCGGTGCCCGGCTGGGCCCCTGCGGCCTTGAGCGAGGCGATCATCTTGCGTACGGACACACTCGGATCGTCGCCGAACACCGAGGCGAACGTGACGAAGTAGTAGTTCGTCACCTTCGGGCTCTGCGTGACCCAGTACGTGCCGTCGCCGGCCCACGAGTTGAGGATCGGCGTCTTGTTGCCGAGCGAGCGCATGCCCGAGACGAACGCGGGCAGCTCCGCGAACGCGGTCGAGGTGACATAGACGTCGGCCTTGTGCGAGTTGAGCTGGGTGACCGCCGCGCCGACGTTGTTTGCGAAGCTCTGATAGCTCTCGCGGGCGACGACCTTGCCGCCGAGGGCGCGGAAGCGCTTGTCGAACGCCTGGACGACGTTCTTGAAGTAGACGAGCAACGTGTTCGTCGCGAGGCCGGCGGTCTTCCAGCCGCGGCGGTGCGCGTACTCCGCCATCGCCGAGCCCTCGTCCTGCGCGACGTTGCCGAAGCTGAACGCGAGCTTGCCCTTCTTGCCGAAGCGCTTCGGCCCCATCTGATCGGTGCCGATGCACGGCGCCACGGCGAGCTTGCCGCGGTTGATCGCCGCCTGCACGACCGGAGTCGCGAAGTCGACGTCACACGTCGTGAAGATGATGTTGGCGCCCTGGCCGAGCAGGCTCAGCGCGCACGCCTTCGCCGTGGTCGCGTTGTTGTCTTGCGTGTCGCAGGTCTTGATCACGAACTTGTGACCGGCGGCCCCGCCTTTTGCGTTGATCTGCTTGATGCGGATCCTCGCCGCGGCGAGCGCCGGGTTGTCGAACGGTTTCATGTCCCCGCTCGAGTCGTACGCCCAGCCGATCACGACGGGCTTCTTCTTCGCTGCCGGGGAACGGCCGCCGGTGGTGGCGGCGAGAGCGGCGATCGCCACGGTAGCCCCGAGGAGCGCTACTGCAAGCAGAACGCCCCACCTAGTCGCACGCTTCACTGCACCCTCCCTTGCTTTGATTGGCACAAACACGTCCGGATTGGGAATTCTATGCCTGGCGGAACAACCGTCAATCAGGCGCCCACGACGCTTCCCGCGCGCGGACGAGCCGGTAGAGCGCGGTGTGGAGCGGCACCGGGCACGCCGACCCGCTCGGCCTCGCGGACGAGCGCTCCCGTGATGTGCTCGATCTCGGTCGGGCGGCGGGCCTCCACGTCCTCGAGCATGGACGGGTAGTGCCTGCTGCCGCGCTGCGTGGCGAGGACGTTCATCTCCCACGGGTCCTCGTGCAGCTCGACCCCGGCCGCCGCCGCGACCTGCTTGCCCTCCTCGACGAGGCCGTAGACGAGATGGCCGAGGTCGCCCGGCTCTTCGCGGGCCGCGTAGTGCCAGTCGTGCGGCAGCCCCGTGAGCGCGGCGACGGCGTTGACGGTCGCGTTGAAGATCAGCTTCGACCACTGCGCCGGCCGCAGGTCCCGGAACGCGCGCGCCTTGAGGCCCGACTCCACGATCAGGCCGGCGACCTCTTCGACCAGCGCGTACGGGGTCTCGCCGTAGGGGCCGAGCCACGTCTCGGTGTCGAGGATGTACTCGACGTGCGTGTCCTCGTGGCGCGTGCCGCTCATGAACGTGACCGCCGAGATCACCTGGCGGCCGGCGAACGCGGCCTCCGCGCCGAGGCCGTTCTGGACGGTCATCACCGCTGCGCCCGGCCAGTGGCCCTCGAGACGCGCGGCGGCGGCCTCGAGCTCGGTCGTCTTGGTGGCGACGATCGCAAGCTCGGGCTCCGGGAGCTCGCCCGGGTCGGTCGCCGCTCGCACCCGGGCCTCGAACTCGTGCCTGCCGGAGACGCGCAGGCCGTGCTCGTTCAGCGCCCGCGCGTGCTCCTCGCGGCGGCAGAGGACGCTGACCTCGCAGACGCGCGCGAGGTGGCCGGCGTACAGGCTGCCGATGACCCCGCCGCCGACTATGCAGACGCGCTCGATACCGTCCTCCGCATCGCCTCGATCCCTCGCGCCGCGAGCTCGCGGGGATCCTCCTTCCAGAGCGAGTCGGGCAGCTCGGAGTCGGAGAAGATCTCCAGGTCGTAGAGCCCGTCCCAGCGCAGGGCTTCGAGGACCGGGCCGAAGTCGATGATCCCGTCGCCGGGAGGACGCGGTCGTTCGTGTTGCGGGTCGGGTCGCGCCAGTCGGCGAGGTGGACGGCGTAGATCCGGTCGCGGTGGCGCTCGACCTCCTCGAGCGGCTCGCCGTGGAGCTGCCACGAGTCGAAGATCAGGCCGACGTCGACGCCGGCCTCGTCGATCAGCGCCGCGCCCTCGTCGAGCGAGCTGACGGACGTCCAGAAGTGCGCGAACTCGCGCTGGATCGGCTCGAGCGCGACGCGGACGCCGTGCTCGTGGCCCGCCTCGGCGATCGAGCGGATCCCTTCGACGACGGTCTCGCGGTCGTCGCCCGGGCCGGTCAGGAACAGGACGCACGAAGGCTCGAACGGCGCCAGACGCGCGACCGCGCCCGGATCGCCTCGACCCGCTCGGCCGGGTCGGCCGGGCCCCTCCATCAGCGGGAGCGGCAGGATCGACGGCACCTCCGGCACCGCGGCGGCGGCCTCCAGCCCACTCGCGCGGAACTGCTCGAGCGAGTCGTCCGTGAGCTTCATCTCCCAGATCCCGATCCCGTCCGCGCCCGCGGCGCGGTACGCGTCGACGTCGTCGGCGAACGACTGCGTGACCGTCGTGATCTGCGAGATCGAGAGCTTCACCGGCCGAACCGCTTCCGGAGCCGGTCGAGCGGGCCGGGCTCGAGCAGCTGCTTCGCGACCATCGTCCCCGAGCCCGCGCCGAGCCCCGGCCCCGGGTGGGTGCTGGCTCCGATCTGCCAGAGGCCCTTCACCGGAGTCGTGTGCCCCGGGCTCGCCGAGAACGGCCGCCAGAGCAGGTTCTGGTCGAGCGCGAGCGAGCCGGAGTACGGGTCGCCCTGGTGCAGGTTGATGTTGGCCGCCTGGAGGTCGGCGGGCGAGAGCGTCACGCGCTTGACGAGCGCCGAGTCGAGGTTCGGGATGTGGCGCGCGATCCTGGCCTGGATCCGGTCGGCGTAGCGCTCGCGCAGCTCCTCGGTCCACGTGCCGTCGCCCACGTCGAGCTCGCCGGCCGCGTCGCCCTTCACGTGCCAGGGCAGCTCCTGGAGCTGGATCCAGAGCATCCCGGCGCCCTCGGGCGCACGCGAGTGCATCCATCGTCAGCGGCTGGCCGACGACGACCGTGGCCTCGGCGGGGAGCAGGCCGCGCTCGGCCTCGTTCACCGCGCGCGAGACGCCGTCGAGCCCCGGCGTGAGATGGACGATCGCGGTCTGCCCGAGCCGGAGGTCGCCCTCCCAGCGCGGCGGCTCGGAGAGCGCGAAGTGGATCTGCATCTCGGAGCGGCCGTACCGGAAGCGCCGGCCACGCTCGGCGGTCGGGCCGCCGACCACGCCGTCGAGGAGCCGCCCGTAGAGCTGCGTGGGCGTGACGTTCGCGATCACCGCGCGCGACGCGCGGACCTCCTCGCCGTCCGCGAGCCGCACGCCTGCGGCCCGGCCCTCGCGGACGAGCACGCGGTCGACGTCGCGCCCGGTCTCGCACGCGCCGCCGTTGTCCTCGATCAGCCGCACGAGCGCATCCACGAGCCGCGCGCCGCCGCCACGCGGGATCGGCATGCCGCCCTCCTGGACCGCGACGCCGATCACCTTCGTCATGAACCCGGATGCGGCCGAGTCGGGGCCGAGCCCGGTGTGCAGCACCCACGGCGCGAGCAGGCCGTGCGCTCGCTCCGACGCGAACGTCTCGGTCAGCCAGTCGCGGCTCGAGACGAGCACGTCGCCCGCGAACTCGACCAGCCCGCGGCGGCCGAGCCTCCGCTGCGCCTTCACCGCGAGCCGGAGCCCGTCCGTCGACCAGAGCTCGGTGCCGAGCACGCCGAACGCGAGATCCGCGTTCGCGAAGAACGTCTCCACGACTCCCTGCCACTCCGTGCCCAGCTCGGCGACGTTCGCCTCGGTCGAGCGGAGCAGGAAGCACGCCTCGCCGTCGGGGAAGAGCGTCGCGGTCGGGTGCTCGGTGTTCAGGTACTCGAGCCCGCGCGCCGCGAGCTCGTCGCCGAGCTCGGCGTGTGCGGCGCCGCCCACCCAGAGCGGGTGCCACGCGCTGAAGACGTCGTGCAGGTAGCCCGGCTCCGTCAGCTCCGCGGTGCGAATCGCTCCACCGAGCTCGTCCTCGCGCTCGAGCACGACGACGCTCCAGCCGCCGCGCGCCAGCAGTGCCGCACATGCGAGCGAGTTGATCCCGCTCCCGACGATGACCGCGTCACGCTCAGCCGTCGACGAGCTCACGGAACTCCTCGTCGGTGACGAGCCCGCGCTTGCGGGCGCCGAGCTCCTTCACATCTGCGAGCACCTCCGCGCGCCGCTCCTCCGGGAGGTCGAGGCCGAGCTCGTCCGCCTTGATCCGGATCGAGTCGAGCCCGCTCTTCTTGCCGAGCACGATTCCGCGCTCGGCGTGGACGAGCTCCGACGAGTACGGCTCGATCGAAGGCGGGTCGTGGAACTGGCTCGCGACCGCGCCGCTCTCGCGGCGGAAGAGCGTCTCGCCCGTGACCGGCTTCCACGGCTCGAGCTCGTAGCCGGACAGCTCCTGCACGCGCTCCGAGACCTCGCGTATCCGCTCGAGGCGCAGGTTCGACTCGACGCCGTAGAGCGCCCGCAGGGTGAGAGCCACCTCACCCAGGTTGCAGTTGCCCGCGCGCTCTCCCATGCCGTTGATCGTCCCCTGCACCCAGCTCGCGCCAGCCTTGACCGCAGCGACCGCGGACGCGGTCGCCAGGCCGAAGTCGTTGTGCCCGTGGAAGTGGACGGGCACCTCGGCGCCGACCCACTCGACGGTGCGGCCGACCAGGTCGGCCACGGCCTCGGGGGACGCGATCCCGATCGTGTCGACGACGCAGACCTCCTTTGCACCCGCCTCCACGGCGCCCCGGTAGACCTGCTCGTAGAAGCCGGGGTCGGCGCGAGTGGAGTCGACCCCGAAGAACGCCGCGTGGATCGCGTGCTCGGCGGCGAACCGCATCGCCTCCGTGATACGGCCGAGCATCTTCTCGCGGGAAACGCCGATCGCGTCCAGCTTGAGATCGGAGATCGGAGACTCGATCACCGACGCGCGCACGCCGAGCTCGACCAGCGCCTCGAGGTCGGCGGGGACGGCGCGCGAGAAGCCCCAGATCTCCGCGCTCAGGCCCGCGTCGGAGATCAGGCGGACCGCGTCCCAGTCGTCCTGCGAGACACGCGGGAAGCCGGCCTCGATCCGGTCGATCCCGAGGTCGTCCAGGAGACGTGCGATCTCGAGCTTCTGCTCCGGGTCGAGGACGACGCCGACGGTCTGCTCGCCGTCGCGAAGCGTCGTGTCGTAGAGGCCTACCGAGCCTCCGAGGCGGTAGGGGTCGTTCAATGCGCCCGTCCATATCATCCGCAGACCACCCCGTCAGGGAACGGCGAGAGCTTCTCGGCGCCCGACTCGGTGATCAGGAAGTTGTCCTCGACGCGCAGGCCGCCGCCGCCCTCCCAGTAGACGCCCGGCTCGATCGCCAGCACCATGCCCGCCTCGATCGTGCCGCCGCCCGCCTGGTGCGCGTACGGCGGCTCGTGCGCGCGAGCGCCGATCCCGTGGCAGATCGGGTGCGACGGCTGCCCCTCGTAGCCGGCCTCGGCAAGCCCGGCGCGGACGAGCCGGTCGAGCTCCGGAAACGAGGCGCCGGGCCGGCAATGATCGAGCGCGCGGCCGTAGACCTCGAGCAGCTGCTGCTCGAGCTCGGCGTACTCGGCACGCAGCTCGCCGGGACAGAGATTCTTCGTGTGGTCGGCCCAGTAGCCGTCAGCGCAGACCCAGATTTCGAAGAGCGTCGGCTCGTCTTCCTTGACCGGGAGGTCGCCGGTCGCGGTGAACGTCTTGATCCCCGGGCCCGACCAGACGAGCGAGAAGGGAAGCGCGAGCTCGACCTGGCCGTTCCAGCCGGTGCCCTCTCCGTGCACGAAGCCCTGCCAGATCGCGGCCGCCTGGGACTCCTTCATTCCGGGGCGGAGGTGCTCGCGTGTGTGCTCCATCGCGGCGGCCGCGATCTCGTTGGCGAGCCGCATCCGCTCCTGCTCCTGCTCCGTCTTGACCGCGCGTGCGTGCGCGAGGAGCGGGGTTGCGTCGGTGGCGCGTCTCGCCGAAGCCGGCGAACCAGGCGGCGGTGTAGGTCGTCGGCTCGCCGACCATGCGGTCGCTGGCCTGGGTGCCCAGGCTGAGCTCGAGGCCGACCCGGCCGTAGCCGCGCGCCACCTCCTGCGCGAGCTCCAGGGTGCGCGCGGTCGGGGGCCGCGGGTCGTCGGCGGCGTAGCCCTGGATCGGGCGGACGTCCGTGGTCCAGGCGGTTCGGGCCGCGTCCTCCTCGGAGGCCTCGAGGCACAGGAGCGTCGGCTCGCCCTCGCGCGGGAAGACGACGGCGTCGTAGCCCTTCATGCTCCAGAAGTTCGTCAGGTAGAGGACGTTGTCGGGCGCGCGGACGACGAGCGCGTCGAGCTCCTCCTCCGCCATCAGCCGGCGCACGCGTTCGAGCTTGGCGTCGTCGCGGGGCCAGCTCACGAGATCGTCACGCTTCCGGCACGCCCCCGTCACAGACAGGTGCGCGATCCGGCGCTATCGTCGACGTCGAGGGAGGCGGGTCAAAGAGCCCCACCCTGGGTGGGGGGATGAACATTAGAGGGCAGTCGGGCGTCACCAGCGCACGCGCTCCGGGGCCGGCTCGCCGTGGGCCTCTTGCCACGAGATGACCGGGTTGCGCAGCACGCCGATCCGCTCGATCTCGGCCTCCATCACGTCGCCGGGCTTGAGGTACAACGACGCGGGGTCGTCGCTGAACCCGGCCACGCCGCTCACGGTCCCGGTCGAGACCACATCGCCCGCCGAGTAGCCCAGGGCGGAGTAGTGGCTCAGGATCTCCGGGATCGTCACGGACATGTTCCGCGAATGCGACTCCTGCCGCGGCTCGCCGTTCACGCGCAGCTCCATCGCCAGGTCGTGCGGATCCGGGATCTCGTCGGGCGTCACGATCCACGGCCCGAGCGGGCAGAACGTGTCGATCGCCTTGCAGAACGAGAACACGCCGGACCGCATCTCGCGCCGCTGGATGTCGCGCGCGGTGATGTCGTTGAAGATCACGTAGCCGCCGATGTAGTCGGCCGCCTCCTCGGGCGAGAACCACTTCCCCGCCTTCCGGATCACGATCGCCAGCTCCAGCTCGTAGTCGAGCTCCTCGGTCAGATGCTCGGGGTACACGACCGGATCGTCGGGCCCGATGATCGCGTCCACGTTCTGGAAGAACACGATCCACGGCGCGATCTCGTGCGCCCAGTCGACGTTCTTCGACTCCTCCTCGTGCTCGCGGAAGTTGCCGGCCGTGTGGAAGAACTTCTTCGGCACGATCGGTGCGCGCAACCGCACATCCGCGAGCGCGTGCTCGCGGCCGGTCGGCCCCGCCACGGCGCCGGCCTCGAAGTACTCGCGCATCGAGTGCGCGCCGAGCTCGAGCACCCGGTCGTCGCGCACCTCGCCGATGCGCCCGTCGTCGAACGTGACGAGCTTCATGCCACCCCGCAGACCCGCTGCGCGGCGAGCGCATAGACCCGTGCCGTGTCGACCAGCCCCGCGATCTCGAGATTCTCGCCGTATTCGGTGTCCAGCAGCCCGGTCGAGGTGCCGTAGTTGACGGTCGGCACGCCGTAGCGCGTCAGGGCCGAGGCGTCGGAGAACCAGCGCGTGACGTCGCGCTCCGGCGGCGAGCCGAACACCTCGGCATGGCTCGCGTCGAGAGCCGCGACGAGCGGATGGTCCTCGGCGATCTCGGCTCCGGGCGCCGAGACGTAGACCTCGCCCTCGACGCCGTACTCGGGGAACCGCCTCTGCAGACCACGGACCATCTCCAGCACCTGCCGCCGCGCGAGCGGCATCGCCTTCGTCGGCGGCACGCGCACGTCGAGGAACAGGTCGGTCCGGTGCGGCGTGCGCGAGACGCGCCAGCCGAACCCGCCTCGCAGCGCGCCGACGTTGACGATCGCCTTCGCGCCTCGATAGGCGTTGTCGGGGTCGTCCTCCCAGGTCGGGATCCACTCCAGCACCGCGTCGAGCACCTCGCGCATGCGCAGGATCGAGTTCTGGTCGCGCTTGCCCTCGCTGAACGCCGTGTGGATGAAGTTCCCCTGGGTCGACACCCGCAGCCAGAGCGAGCCGAAGTGCCCGAGGACGACCTTGCCCTCGGTCGGCTCGCCGAGGATGCACATGTCGGCGACGCCGCCGTGCGTGACGAGGTGGCGCGTGCCGGTCGCGTAGCCGCGGTACTCCGCCCCCTGTGCGTCGCCCTGCTGCGCCTTCTCGATCTCGCCGCAGACGGCAGCCACCAGGACGTCGCCGCGCAGGCGGACGCCGTCGTCCAGCAGCGCGCGCACCGCTTCGACGTAGCAGGCGAGCGCGCCCTTCATGTTCGAGATCCCGAGCCCGTAGAGCCGCTTGTCGCGGATGAAGGGATCCGGCTGGAAGCCCCGCACGTTCGCCAGCCAGGGCTCGCGGCCGGAGTACGACGTGTCCATGTGCCCGTTGAACATCAGCGCCGGCCCGCCGCCTGCACCGCTCAGCGTGGCGAGGACGTTCGCGCGCCCCTGCTCGACCTGCTGCCACTGCACCGCGAGGCCGATCTCGTCGAACGTCTCCGCCATGAAGCTCGCCATCTCGCCCTCGCTCCCGGTGAAGCTCGGGATCGAGATCGCCTGCTTCGCCCAGTCGACGAGGCGGTCGCGGTCGATCGAGACGGCCATCAGCGGACGCTCGGCAGGACGCGCTCGCCGAAGAGCCGAATCTGCTCGTGCCGCCGGTCGCCCCAGAGCTCGAGCATGACGTGGGTGCAGCCCGCCTCGCGATACTCCTCGATCGCGGCGATGCAATCGTCGGGCGTGCCGGCGATCGGCTTGCACTTGTCCAGCAGCGCGTCGCTGACCTCCGCCTTCGCCGCGAGGCGCCCGCCGCGCTCCATCGCCTCCGCGACCGGGCGAATCTCGTCCTGCTCGATCCCGGCGAGGTCGAGCAGCGTGTCGGCGGCGCCCTGGATGTTCTGCACCTTGTTCGCGAGGTACATGCCGGCGATCTCGCGCGCGCCGTCGCGCCCCGCGTCGCGGTCCGACTCGTGGATCGAGGCGACGATGGTGCAGCCGATGTCGATGTCGCTCGCGACCTTCTCGCGCGTGTAGCGGACGAACGCAGGCGTCGTGATCGACGGCGTGAGGCATCCGTCGCCGATCTCGCCGGCGAGCGCCTGCATCTTCGGTGCAGTTGCCGCGACGTAGACCGGCGGCACCTCGCGCGGCGAGTGCGCCGCCGGATCGAGCGCGGGGACCGACGCGTTCCACGTCGAGCCCGCGTACTCGAAGGCCTCGCCGCCGAGCACGCCGCGCACGATCTCAACGGCGTCTCGCATCGGCCCGAGAGTCTTGTTCGTCTGCATCATCGCGTTGTTGAGGAAGATCTTCGAGGTTCCGAAGCCGAGGATGAACCGGCCCGGGCCCGCCGCCTCCTGCACGACCCGCGCGTCCATCGCGACCTGCACCGGATGGCGCGTGAACGGCGAGATGATCCCCCAGCCGATCGTGAGCCGCTCGGTCGCCTGCGCGATGACCGCGGAGCTGACCGTCGAGGAGCGTGCCTCCATCTGGTGCTTGCGCCACCACGGGTAGGCCTCGGCGAGCCAGATCGTGTCCATCCCCGCCTCGTCCATCGCCTGCGCGGACGCGACCATCTCGTCGAGCGGCTCCATGGTCAGCTGCATGACCCCGATCCGGAACGGCTGCGCCACGGGGTCTAGCTCTCGGCCGGGGTCGGTGCCGCGGCGTCCCTGACCTGCTCGTCGAGCGCGTTCAGGACGTGCTCGACCTGCTGGTTGACGATCGGCTGGAGCACGCGCTGACCCATCGAGCCGACGGGGCCGGCGATGTGCACGTCGGCCTCCCAGTCCATCTTCGTGCCGCCGCCGTCCTCGGTCAGCGTGAACGCCGTCGTCATGTTGAGCATCGCCCCGACGCCGTTGCCCTTGATCGAGAGCTGCGCGAACTCGGGCTCGCGCTCCTCGATCTTCTCCATGTCCATCGTCAGCTTGAGGCCGCCGAGGCCGAGCGGGATCTTCACGAACGCCCGCCAGTGCTTGTCGTCCTGGACGTCGAAGCTCTCGACTCCGGGCATCGTCTTCGCCATCGAGGCCGGGTCGTTCAGGACGTGCCAGACCGACGCGCGCGGCGCGTCGAACACGCGCTCGCCGGAGACCTTCACGACGCCTCCACGGACACGCGCGCCCGCGAGGACTCGGGGTCGCTGAGCAGCTCCCAGACCCGGTGGTACGGGTTGCAGCTGTCGTAGACGACCGGCTTGCCGCGGGAGCTGAGCGCGTCCTGCAGCGCGGCGCACACCGCGTGGATCCCGGCGCCGCCGCCCTCGCCCATGCCCTTCGTGCCGAGCGCGGTGAACGGCGAGGGGCTCTCGGTGCTGCCCGTCTTGAGCGGCGGCATGTCGAGCGCGTGCGGCACGTGGTAGTCGTAGAAGTTGGGCGTCAGCAGGTTCCCGTCCTCGTCGTAGGTGAACGTCTCGTGGGTCGCCGCGCCGAGCGCCTGTGCGGTCGCGCCCATCACCTGGCCCTCGACGACCTGCGGGTTGATCCGCACGCCGCAGTCGTCGACGGCCGCGTAGTCGACGACCTCGTAGACGCCGGTCTCGGGGTCGACCTCGACGATCGCGACGTGGATCTGCGTCGCGTAGGTGAGCGTCAGGTTCCCGTACTTCTTCTCGACGTCCGGGACCTCGAACGGCGGCCGGTAGACGTAGCGGCAGTTGAGCGTCACGTCGAGATCCTCGGGGAGGCCCGCGTTGTTCGCGTTGATGATCGCGCCGAGCGCCATGAACGGCAGCGCCGCTTCCGGATTGCCCCTGATCCGGGCGAACCCCTCCGCGAGCTCGATGTCGTCGGGCGTGCAGCCGAGGATCACCGAGGCGAGCTTGCGCATCTCGACCGCGAGCATGTCCGTCGCCCCCTTGACCGCCCCGAGCCCCGTGACCGCGAACTGGCTCGCGTAGGTGCCGGAGAAGCCGGCGTGCGAGTTCCAGTACGAGTCGTGGCCCGCGCGCACGTGCACGTCGTCGACCGAGCAGCCGAGGATGTCGGCGACGACCTGAGAGGCCGTCGTCTCGTGACCCTGCCCCTGCGGGGTCGTCCCGAGCGTGACGACGATCTCGCCGAAGATGTCGAGCTTCACCGTCGCGACCTCGTTGTTGCCCGAGAACTGGAGCTCCGGGTTGATCAGGCGCGACTGGCCGAAGTTGTTCGTGCCCGAGTCGAGCGTCGAGCCGATCCCGAAGCCGAGCACCTTCCCGCGGCTCTCCGCATCGACGCGCCGCTCCTCGATCGCCTCGTAGCCGATCAGCTCGAGCGCCGTGTCGAGCATCCCCGCGTAGTCGCCCGAGTCGTAGACGCAGCCGTTCGGCGTCGTGTACGGCATCTCCTCGGCCTTGATGTAGTTGCGCTTGCGCACGTCGACCGGGTCGAGCCCGAGCTCGTGCGCCACGATGTCGATCACCCGTTCCGTGAACCAGAGGTGCTGCATCCGCGAGTAGCCGCGGTTCGGCGAGACCGGCGCCTTGTTCGTCACCACCTGCCTGAAGTCGAGCCGGATGTGCTTCCAGCGGTACAGGCCAGGGGTCACCTGCGCCCAGATCACGCCGCCGAGCGGCTCGTAGCGCAGCCACGCGCCCGCGTCGTCGAGCGCGACGGTCCGGAACCCGAGCAGCGTGCCGTCGTCCTTCACCGCAACCTCGGTGTCCTGGAACCAGCGCTCGTTCCCGTGCGACATCGAGAGGTGGAAGTCCGTGCGCCACTCCGTCCACTGGACGGTCCGGTTCAGCTTGCGCGCGAGCAGGCAGCACGCGACGAGCTGCGGGTGCGAGGTGATCTTGTTGCCGAACCCGCCGCCGATGTCCTGGGTGACGAGGCGGAGCTTGTCCAGCCCGACCCGCATCGCCGGCCCCATCATGATCGCCGCGAACCCCGGGAACTGGTTGTTCGTGGTGATCGTCCACTGACCGATCCCGCGGTTGAACTCGACGAGCGCCCCGTTGCACTCGAGCGGGGTCGAGTTGAACCGGTCGAAGTGGAGCTCCGAGATCTTCACGATCCGGTCGGCCTCGGAGAACGCCTGGTCGAGGTCGCCCCACTCGTAGACGCCCTCCCAGGTCAGGTTCGTGCCGGCCTCGTCGTGGAGGACCGGCGCCTCGTCCTCGAGCGCGCGCCTCGCATCGGTGATCACGGGAAGCGGCTCGTAGTCGACCTCGACGAGCTCCGAGGCGTCGCGTGCGATCTCGCGCGTCGTCGCCACCACCGCCGCGACCGGCTCGCCGACGAAACGCGCCTTCCCGACCGCGAGGCAGTAGTCCTTGATGTGCGCGCCGGGCGGCGAGGAGATCTGGAAGAACGGGTCGGTCATGAGCGCGACCTCGTCCCCGGTCAGCGTCCCGTACACGCCCGGATGCTCGAGCGCCTTCGAGACGTCGACCGAGCGGATCTTCGCGTGGGCGTACGGCGAGCGGACGAAGTGGACGTAGCCCATGTTGTGGCGCTTGACGTCGTCCACGAACAGGCCCTCGCCCTGGACGAGGCGCTTGTCCTCCTTGCGCCTGACGCTCTGGCCCGCGTAGCCGGGCTTGGTCTCGCCCTCCTCGACGACGATCGGCTCGGTGACGGTGGTCGTCTCGCTCACTCAGACCTCCTGGCCCGAGGCGGCCCTGATCGCCTTGACGATGTTCCAGTAGCCGGTGCAGCGGCAGATGTTCCCCTGGATCGCGCGCGAGATCTCCTCGTCGGACGGGCTCGAGTTCTCGCGCAGCAGGGCGGTCGCGCTCATCAGCATCCCGGGCGTGCAGTAGCCGCACTGGAGCGCGTGCTGGTCGTTGAACGCCTGCTGGAGCTCGTTCAGCTCGCCGGGCTCGGACAGCCCCTCGACGGTCTCGATCGAGCAGCCGTCCGCCTGGACGGCGAGCAGCATGCAGCTCTTCACGAGCGTGCCGTCGAGAATCACGCTGCACGCGCCGCAGTTGCCGGTGTCGCAGCCGATGTGCGAGCCCGTCAGGTCGACGTCGTCGCGGATGAAGTGGATCAGGAGGCGGCGCGAGTCGACCTCTCGCTCGAACGTCTCGCCGTTGATCTCGACCGTGATCGTCTTCGTGGTCTCGACGGCGGCCACTACTCGCCCGCCCTCTCGGACGCCTGCGCGGCAGCGCGGGCCGCGACGACCTCGGCCAGGTGGCGGCGGTAGTCGGACGACGCGTGCACGTCGCCGGGCGGCTCGATCCCGGCCCCGCGCACGGCCTCGCGCACCGCATCCGCGTCCGCCGAGGCCGGCGGTCACCAGCTCCGGAACGGCGCCGACGCAGCCGAGCGCGACGCGCAGCTCCCCGTTCGCGGTCGCGGCCGCGTTGACGATGCAGGTGCCGTCCTTGCCGATCGGGATCGCGGCGAAGCCGTCGCTGCGGCCGGCCGGGATCGTGATCTTCGTCAGCAGCTCCTCGGGTGCGACGGCGGTCATGTAGACGCCGAGGAAGAACTCGTCCGCGGCAACGGTCCGCTCGCCGTCGGCGCCCGCGATCGTCATCTGCGCGCCGATCGAGACCATCAGCGGCGGCAGGTGGTTCGTCGGGTCGCTCGAGCAGATGTTCCCGCCGATCGTGCCGCGGTTCCGGACCTGCACGTCGGCGATCTGGGCGCAGACCTCGCCGAGGATCGGCCGCGCACGGGCCTCGGGCGAGGCGATCAGCTCGGAGTAGGTCGTCATCGGGCCGATCTCGAGCGTGCCGTCGGCATCGAGGTCGATCCCCTTCAGCGCGGAGATCCGGTTCAGGTCGACGAGCACGTCGGGCGACGCCGCGCGCGCCTTCATGACGTTGATCAGGGTCTGTCCGCCGGCCAGGGCACGCGCGCCTTCGTGCTGCGCGAGAACCTCGAGTGCCTGCTCGAGCGTGTCCGGCTGCGCGTACCCCACCTCGCTGAGCAGCATGGCGGTAATCGTATTCGGCGGCGCCGAGCGGCTGCAACGGGAACAGCGAGCCCGTCACGCGCCGCACGCTAGGGTCGCAGGGTCCTGTCTCGGGCCCGTCGCGATCGCCAAGAAGTTCGGGGGAGTCGCCCCTGTGGCGGTCGATCGGTTCTTCGCTGACCACTGCGCCCAGCACGCAGCCGCGATCGCCTACCGGGTCCTGTTCTCGATCGTGCCGCTGGCGATCGTGCTCGTCTCGATCTTCGGGCTCGTGCTCCAGGACGACGGCGTCCGGCACGACGTCGACGAAGACGATCGTCGACGCGCTGCCGGTCTCGGTGGCCGGCCGCAACGACGTCGAGGACGCTGTCACCGCGATCGCGACGCCGGCGAGCGCCGCGGGGCTCGTCAGCCTGGCGGTGTTCGCCTGGGCGGCGACGGGGATGATGGGCGCGATCAGGCAGGGCCTCGAGTCGGCCATGGGCGTGACCCACTCGCGGCCGATGGCGCGCGGGAAGGCCGTTGACCTCGTGCTGGTCGTCGGCACCGCCGCGCTCGTGCTGGTCACGGCCGGGATCACCGTCCTCGGACAGCTCGTCCACACGGCCGGCGGAGGCGTCGCGAGCGCCGCGGACATCGGCGCCGGAACGCTCTCGGACGGCCTGGTCCGGCTGGCCGCCTTCGGCCTCTCGATCGTGGTCGTCCTGCTCCTCTACCGGTTTGTCCCCGCTCGCGGCCTGCGGATCCGCGACGGCCTCGCGGGAGCGATCGTGACCGCGATTTTCTTCCAGTTGATCGCGCTTGCCTCCGGCTTCCTCTACGAGCGGGCGACGCGGCTCAGCGTCGTCTACGGCTCGCTCACGGCGGCGCTGGTTTTCCTCTACTCGATCTACCTCTACTCGTCGCGCCCTGCTGCTTGGCGCCGAGGTCGCAGCGGCCTGGGCACGGCCGCCGGACGGCCCCGCGGCACCGCTGCTGACCCAGCTCAAGCGCGCGTTCCTCGGCCTTTTCGTCCTGCAGCCAACGCCCGACCCGCCGAAGGGCAAGCCGCCGCCACCCGGTTAGGCTCCGCCGATGCGCCGCCTCGCAGCACTCGCCGCCGCGATCGCCCTCGTCGAGCCTCGCCGTGACCGGGGTCGCGAGCGCGGCCGGCGGGCCCGAGCAGGAGCTCGCCGACCGCTACGCGCCGGTCGTGCGCCTGGTCGAGCAGAAGGAGGAGTGCGGACCGGGTGAGCCGTACCGCCCGATCGACATCAACGCGATCCTCGGCGAGCCCACGGTCGCGCTGCGCGGCCCGTGGACCGGGTCGGATCTCGTCAAGATCGCCCCCACCGGGGCCGACCTCGGCAAGGGGCTTTACGAGTATCACCTCGACTTCCCTGGTAACCCGCTCAGGCCCGGCTGCAGCTACGAGCAGTGGGCGCGCAGAGTCACGCAGGGCACGAAGCCGACGACCTACGCGCACGTCGCAACCGAGAAGGGCCGCCTCGCGCTGCAGTACTGGTTCTTCTACCCCTTCAACGACTTCAACAACACCCACGAGGGCGACTGGGAGATGATCCAGCTCAACTTCGACGCGCCCGATGCGCAGCAGGCGCTCGAGACCCACCCGACCGAGGTGGGCTACTCCCAGCACGAAGGGGCCGAGCGCTCGGCGTGGGACGACGAGAAGCTGAACAGGGTCGGCGGGACGCACCCGGTCGTCTACGCGGCGGACGGCTCGCACGCGAACTTCTACGACTCCGCGCTCTTTCTCGGGCGCTCGGCGTCGGAGGGAGTGGGCTGTGACGACACGCGCGGCCCGAGCACGCAGATCCGGCCCGTGGTCGACACGATCCCGAGCGATCCCGCCGCCGCTTACAAGGCGTATCCGTGGATCGCGTTCGAGGGCCGCTGGGGTGAGCTCCAGCCGGCGTTCTTCAACGGCCCCACCGGGCCCGAACATGAAGGAGCAGTGGACCGAGCCGATCACCTGGTCCGAGAACTGGCGTGACCGGAGCTACGGGATCCCGGCCGGCGGCGCCCTCGGCACGGCCGCGACGGGCTCGTTCTGCGGCGCCGTCGAGACCGGGTCGAACCTCGTCAGGCGGCTCGCGAACAACGCGGTGCTCACGCTCGGCGTCCTGGCCGCGCTGGCGATCCTGATCGCGTGGCTCTGCTCGCGGACGACGTGGACGCCGAGCACGCCGCTCCGCCTGGCCCGGCGCCGATCGTGGGGCCAGACGGTCACGGCCACGTGGCGCATGTACCTGAAGCGGCCCGTGCTGTTCATCTGCATCGGCCTGGTCACGATCCCGGTCTCGATCCTCGTGACGCTGCTGCAGACCGGGATCGTCAGCGCCTCGTCGTTCCTCGGCCTCTCCTCCGGGGGAGAGGGCGGCGGGGGACGCGCGTGGATCGTGCTCGCGATCGGCACGATCCTCAGCCTGCTCGGGCTCACGTTCGTCCAGGCCGCAGCCGCGCGCGCGATGGCCGAGATCGACGCGGGCCGGGACATCGGCGTGATCGGCGCCTACCGGCTCGTGGTCGACGCGATCAAACCCCTGTTCCTCGCGCTCCTCGTCGCCGTTCCGCTCGTGAGCCTGCTCACGCTCTCGGTGTTCCTGATCCCGATCGCGCTCGTGGTCGCGGTCCGGTGGGCGCTGATCGCCCCCTGCGTCGAGCTCGAGTCCACGAGCGGTTTCCATGCCCTCCGGCGGAGCGGACAGCTGGTGCGGCGCGAGTGGTTCAAGGTCCTCTCCCTCGTCGTCGGCACTGCCGCCCTCGTGCTCGTCTCCGGCCCCCTGCTCGGCGGCCTCCTGCTGCTCGGCACGAGCGCGTCGTTCGCGGTCGTCAACGCGGTCTCGGGAATCGTGTACGCGGTCGCGATGCCGCTCGTGGGCATCACGACGACCTACGTCTACTACGACGTCCTCGCGCGCGAGCACCTCGCTGAGCGCGAGCCTCCGCGCGAGGAGCTTCCGGCAGAAGTCACCCCGGCCTGACTGTCCGGCCTGTTTGCGAACGTGGCGCCAAATGGACGGGCCGAAGCAGCGTCCCCGCCTCCACCATCGCCTGAACTGGCAAAGGCGCATGGGCCGCGCCGTCGCAAACCGGCGCATCTTTCCGTACCTCGTGTTCGTGACCGTGGGGTTGTGCCTGACCGCGGCATTCGCCATGACGCTGCTCGACGGCGAGGACTTCCCGAGCTTCGGCATCTCGGTGTGGTGGGCGGTGCAGACGATCTCCACGGTGGGCTACGGGGATGTAGTGCCGCACTCGACCTGGGGGCGCGTCCTGGGCAGTCTCGTGATCCTGCTCGGCGTGACGTTTCTCACGTTCGTGACGGCGATCGTCACGTCGCTCTTCGTCACCACGGAGCGGGACGCGGCCTCCGAGGAGGAACGGCAGCAGCGGACCGAAGAGCTGGCGGAGGCAATGGCCTCGCTACGTCGAATTGAGCAGCGCTTGGACGCAATCGAGGCCAAGCTCGGGCACTAGCCTGGGCGCGCCTTAGTCTTGTATGGTCGCGCCGCGCAAACCCACAAGGAGGGCAGGGAATGGACAGCAACAGTGGGGCCTGGTCCGGCTGGATCGCATTCGCCGGACTGCTGATGGTCGTGATCGGCTCGCTCGATTTCTTCGCGGGCCTGGTCGCGATCATCAACGACCGCTACTACACGGTCACGAGGGATCAGATGGTCCTCATTCACGACGTCAGCCACTGGGGCTGGGTAACGCTGCTCTGGGGCATCGTCATCGTCCTCGCGGGCTTCGGCCTCCTGGCCGGCTCAGGCTGGGCGCGCTGGTTCGCGATCGTGGTCGGGACGCTCACGTTCTTCGTGAATCTCGGCTGGGTCGGTAACAGCGCCTATCCGCTCTGGACGCTGATCGTGCTGACCCTGAACGGCGTCGTCCTCTACGCCCTGATGGTCCACTGGAGCGATGCCAAGGAGAGCCTCGCGGCTAACTGACAGTGACAGACCCGTCACAGAAGGGATACGGAATGGATGGCAACAGTGGGGCCTGGTCCGGCTGGATCGCATTCGCCGGACTGCTGATGGTCGTGATCGGCTCGCTCGATTTCTTCGCGGGCCTGGTCGCGATCATCAACGACCGCTACTACACGGTCACGAGGGATCAGATGGTCCTCATTCACGACGTCAGCCACTGGGGCTGGGTAACGCTGCTCTGGGGCATCGTCATCGTCCTCGCGGGCTTCGGCCTCCTGGCCGGCTCAGGCTGGGCGCGCTGGTTCGCGATCGTGGTCGGGACGCTCACGTTCTTCGTGAATCTCGGCTGGGTCGGTAACAGCGCCTATCCGCTCTGGACGCTGATCGTGCTGACCCTGAACGGCGTCGTCCTCTACGCGCTGATGGTTCGCTGGAACGAGGCGACGGGACGCACGTAAGGACAGGGAACCGAGCAGGCCGACCCTGGTAGCGCGAAGAAGGGGTCTCTACCCCAGTCGGCCTGCTCTGCGCTTTCTAGGCCGGAGCCGCTATTCGTCGCGGTTCCAGCGCTCGCCGCGCCGGTCCCAGACCCAGCCGACGGCGAGCAGCAGGAGCGCGAACGCGAGGAAGCCGCCCAGGAAGCCCCAGGCGTAGATCGCCTTCGACAGGATCAGGAAGAGGATCAGGCCGGCCAGGCCGCAGAGCATGACGATCCCCGCCAACTTGACGAAGAACTTGAAGCCGAGGCCGTCGTCGCTCACGGCGGCAACCGTAACACCCTCGTTAGGCGGTGTGCGGCGACACCAGTTTGTAACCACCTGTTCACACGACGTTGCGCCGATCTGAACACCCGTGTGGGAGACTCGACAAATGCCGAAGACGACTGCGAAACCTTCCACTACCGTTGAGTCAGTGGCGTTCGACCGGATCCTGAACCGCGAGCTCTCCCGACTCGACTTCGACGCGCGCGTCTTCGAGCTCGCGTCCGACCCGAGCGTGCCGCTGCTCGAGCGCGTGAACTTCTGCTCGATCCAGTCGAGCAACCTCGACGAGTTCTTCATGGTGCGCGTCGCCGGGCTGATGGATCAGGCCGCGTCGGGGATCGCTCCGCGCTCGCCCGACGGGCGCACGCCGCAGGAGACGCTCCGCGACATCCGCGAGCGCGCGCTCGACCTGATGCGCCGCCAGTCGAAGCTCTGGAAGGAGGAGCTCTGCCCGTCGCTCGCCGAGCGAGGCATCTCGATCGCAAAGGTCGACGACCTCGCCGCAAAGGATCTGGCCGACCTGGAGCGGGTGTTCGAGCACGACGTCTTCCCCGTCCTGACGCCCCTGGCGGTCGGGCCAGGGCAGCCGTTTCCGTACATCTCGGGGCTCTCGCTCAGCCTCGGGCTCTTCGTGCGCGACCCGGTGACCGAGGAGGAGCGGTTCGCGCGCGTCAAGGTGCCCGAGCCGATCCCGCGCTTCCTCACCGTCGGGAAGCACGAGGCGTTGATCGCGCTCGAGGACGCGATCGGCCACTTCCTCCCGAGGCTCTTCCCGGGGATGGAGATCCTCGAGCGGGCGATGTTCCGCGTCACCCGCGACGCGGACTTCGAGCTCTCCGACGAGGCCGACGACCTGCTCGAAGCGCTGCAGCACGAGCTCCGGCGCCGGCGCTTCGGCGACTGCGTCCGCGTCGAGGTCTCCGCCTCGATCTCGCAGGCGATGCTCGAGGAGCTCAAGGACGGCCTCGGGCTCGAGGACGACCAGGTCTACCCGGTGCGCGGGATGCTCGACCTCGCGGACGTGTCGCAGATCGCGAGGCTCGACAGGCCAGAGCTGAAGTTCGAGCCGTGGGTCGGCGTCTCCAGGCGCCCGTTCAGCAGCACCGCCGCCCCGCTCTTCTCCGACCTCAAGGCGAAGGACTCGCTCGTCCACCTTCCCTACGACTCCTTCGCGACGAGCGTCGAGGCGTTCGTGGCGCAGGCCGCCGACGATCCCGGCGTCCGCGCGCTCAAGACGACCGTCTACCGGACGAGCGACGACTCCGCGCTCGCGCCCTCGCTGATCAAGGCCGCCGAGGCCGGCAAGCAGACCGTGTGCCTCGTCGAGCTGAAGGCGCGCTTCGACGAGGGGCGCAACATCAGCTGGTCGCAGCGGCTCGAGCAGGCGGGCGTGCACGTCGTGCACGGGCTTCCGGGCCTCAAGATCCACGCCAAGTCGACGCTCGTCGTTCGCCGCGAGGCGGACGGCCTGCGGCGCTACGTGCACATCGGGACGGGCAACTACCACGCGCTGACGGCGAGGCTCTACGAGGACCTCGGCCTGTTCACGGCCGACGAGGAGATCGCGTCCGAGGTCGCCGACCTCTTCAACTACCTGACCGGCTTCGGGCGCCCGCAGGAGTTCCAGCGGCTGCTCGTGTCGCCGTTCAACCTGCGCAGCCGGCTGCTCGAGGAGATCGAGCGCGTGACGAAGGCCGCGCGCGCCGGGAAGGACGCGCACATCCAGATCAAGGTCAACGGCGTCCACGACGCGGAGATGATCGAGGCGCTCTACCGCGCGTCGAACGCCGGCGCGAAGATCGACGTCGTCGTCCGGCGCATCTGCGGGATCAGGCCGGGCGTGAAGGGGATGAGCGAGAACATCTCCGTGCGGAGCGTGCTCGGGCGATTCCTCGAGCACAGCCGCTTCTTGATCTTCGACGCGGACGGGGAGAAGCACTACTTCCTCGGCAGCGCCGACCTCCTGCCGCGGAACCTCGACCACCGGATCGAGATCGTCGCCCCGATCGACTCGCGGCCGCTCCAGTCGGAGCTCGAGTCGATCTTCAGCGCCCTGCAGTCCGACAACTTCCAGGCCTGGGAGCTCGGCAGCGACGGCTCCTGGACGCGCTGCTCGCCGAAGAAGGACGAGCGGCGCCGCGCCGCCCAGTCGGTTCTGCTCACACGCGCGCGGGCACGCGCGCGACGGCAGGCGGTGAGCACCGAGTAGCGGCTTGCCGTCCGCAGAGCAGGCGAGGATTGGCGCGGTGAGAGTCGCCGTCGTCGATGTCGGTTCGAACACCGTGCGCCTGCTCGTGGGCGAGCGCGACGGCGCGGGGATTCGCCGCGTCGACGAGGAGCGCGTCCGCGTGGCGCTCGGCGCGGACGTCGAGCGCACCGGAGAGCTGTCGGCCAAGCGGCTCGGGCGGGCGGCCGACGCCGTCGCACGCGAGGTCGGGAAGGCCCGCAAGCTCGGCGCGACCGAGATCACGGTCCTGCTCACCTCCCCCGGCCGCCAGGCGCGCAACGGCGCGGATCTTCGCGACGCAATCGCGGCCAGGACCGGCACGGAAACGCGGCTCCTGTCGGCGGCCGAGGAGGGACGGCTGGGCTACGCGGGCGCCGTCGCTGCCGCGGGCATCCCCGGAGGGAGCCTGGCCGTGTGCGACGCGGGCGGCGGGTCGACGCAGCTCGCGGTCGGCACCGGGCGCATCCCGAGCTGGGTTCGCTCGGTCGACATCGGGTCGCTCAGGCTGACCAGGCGACTACTTGCGGGGGATCCTCCGCCGCGGGCCGAGCTGTCCGAGGCTCGTGCCGAGGTGAGGCGGACGTTCCAGGCGCTCGTCCCGCCCCTGCCGAGGAAGGCGCTCGCGACCGGAGGCACCGCCCGCGCGCTCGGGCGAATCGTCGGACGGCGGCTGGACGCCGAGACGCTCCAGCTCGCGCTTTCGGTCGTGTCGTCCTTCCCGGCCAAGCGGATCGCGAGCCGCTACGAGATCCCGCAGTGGAGGGCGACCGTCCTCCCGGCGGGCGCGCTGATCCTCACGCAGGTCCAGCAGCTGCTGAACGTTCCGCTCGAGGTCGCCCGCGGCGGCCTGCGCGAGGGCGCGGCACTCGAGCTGCTCGAACGCACCGAGCTGGCCGAAGCGCTGCCCGCCTAGGCGGGGGCAGGCAGAACTGCGATCGGTGCAAAGGCCCGGCGGTCGAAGATCACCGTCGCGCCTTTCTCGATCTCCTCGCCATAGAGCTCCTCGAGCACGTCGCCGTGGACGCACAGAACACCCGCGTCCGGCTCGGCCGCGAGGGCCACGAGCGCCGCCGCGCCCCGGCCCTCGGCGAGCTCGTCGCGCGCCTCGACGGGAAGGCCCCGAGCCGCCGCCAGCGGCACGGCCGTGTCCATGCAGCGCACGTAGGGGCTCGACGCGATCCGGTCGAAATCATGGCCTTCGAGCTGCTCGATCAGCCGCTCCGACTGGAGCCGGCCCCGGTCGTCCAGCGGCCGCAGGGAGTCGTCGCCGTCCCAGTCCTTCCGGTGTCCCGCCCACGCGTGCCTGACGACGAGGAGCGGCCTCGACCCGTCGTGGCCGAAGCCCCGCAGCACGGTGCGGTCGCGCTCGTAGCTGACGACGCGCTGGGCCTCGGCGGGCTCGAGCCAGCGGATCTCGTCCACCTCGTCTCCGGGTTGGAACTCCCCGTCGAGCGGGCGCATCGCCCAGTAGCGGACCTGCTTGAGGCGGTCGCGCGCGTCCCGGTAGATCGTGGACGGAAGCGGGAACCGGAGCTCGCAGCGAAGGCCGGTCTCCTCCTCCACCTCGCGCAGCGCGCCGTCCTCGTGCGACTCGTCGCCGCGGAGCTTTCCCTTCGGCAGCGTCCAGTCGTCGTACCGCGGCCGGTGCACGAGGAGCACCTCGACCCGCCCGTCCGCCGTCCGCTGGACGACACCGCCTGCTGCGCGGACCTCGATCAGTCGCCGAGCGCCTTTCCGCGGCGGACCAGTTGCCGGAGCCGGCGCGGCAGCTCCTCGCGCACTCGCTGTTTTGCCTCACGCTGCCTCTCGACGAGCCTGCCAGCCACGAGAACGGCGCCTGCGTCGTCGTCCGGCTTCACCACCGCGCGGAGCCGCTCCTCGGCAACCGTCGCGTCCTGGTGCTCGCCCAGGAGGTCCTGGATCTCGGTCGCCTTCTCGACGAACCGCGCTGCGGCCTTGCCTTCGAGCAGCTCGGCCGCATAGCGCGCACGCTTCGCCCGGATGCGCAGGGTGTGCAGCTCCTGGTCGGACTCGGTGCCGTCGACGCTGCCAGCCCGCCGAACGAGACGGTGAACGTCGTGGTGGGCGAGCGCATCGAGCTTCTTGGCCGTGTCCGTCGCCCGCGGGGCGAGCCCCGCATCCCGGAGCCAGACGACTGAGGCCTGGTAGCGCCGGTCGTCGAGCGTCTGGGCGAGCTTCGTCCGTGCGCGGGTCCGCTGTCCGGAGAGCCTGCGCAGCAGCGGCTTGAAGGCGGCCCGGTCCTCCTTGTCCAGTTGCTCGAGCTCCGCGCGCAGCCCGGCGAGCATCACGTCCAGGTCCCGTGAGGCGCCGAGCTCGCGGCCGACCCAGCCGAGCTCCGCGCGCAGCCGCTCGGACCAGTCGGCATCGAGCAGCGGGCCCGCGACTCGGAGGTAGGCGCGCGAGCGCCTGAGCGCGACCCGGAGCTTGTGCACGTCCTCGTCGTCTCCGCCGAGCCGGAGCGCGACGTCGTGGCGAACCGCCTGTCCGTGCTGGGCGAGCAAGGCCGCGCTCAGCTGCGGGAGCCGGCCGGCCGGAAGCTCGTCACCGGCGAGGATGCGCTCGAGCTCCGAGTGGCTCGCAGGGGTCGCGCCGGCCTCGCGGATGCGCTTTGCGACCTTCCGCGCCTCGGCTCCGCCGTTCAGCGGCGCCACCTCGAGCTCGCGGAACGACTCCTTCGTCTCGCCGCCGTTCAGCACGGACGTCTCGTCGTCGACGATCCGTGCCGTCGCGCCGCGCTCGTCCTCGACCACGACGCTCCGCCTGCGCGTCCTCAGCCGTGCGACGGGCTCGAGCGGCGCGCTGCTTGCGAGCGCCGTCGCGAGCGCGGCAATGATCACGCCCGGCGGCCGCGGGCCGCTCTCGGCCTCGAGCTCGTGTGAGGGGAGGCTCAGGCGCCAGACGCTGCGCCCGCTCTCGACCCGCCGGGCGAGGACGATGTCGGCCCGGCCGAGCACGCGGTCGGGCGTGTCGAAGTAGGTCGTCTCGAAGACGTGCTCTTCGGCGGGGAAGCCGAGGTCGGGAAACGCGAAACCCGGCCCGGCCAGCAGGCGCTCGATCCGCGTGGCCACGGACTGATCGTATACGCCAAATGCAGCGGTTTCCGAGTTGTGAACGACTGGTGACGAAGTGGTGTCAGCGTCTGCTGAACCCTCTTGACGAAGCCGCGCAGACGAGTAAGCTCGCGCTCCCACGACCGATCAAGGAGGGGAGAACTTGAGAGGGACATGGCTCACCGACCCGCGCACCGGACGGCCGCTCGACGAGCTCGGGCGACCGGCGATCAACGTGCTCAGCGACGACGAGCTCGAAGCCGAGCTGACGACCGCCGCGGCGGCCACCGATCACCAGCGCTTCGAGCACTTCCTCATGCTCCTCCGCGAACGGGCGCGGCGGCGTGGCCAGAGCGCGCTGACAGCCTGACCTAGTCGGCCCCGGCCGCGTCCGCGATCCGGACGGGCGTAGGGTACGAAGCCGCAGTGGGCAGGCAACTGTGCTGGTGAATGCGGCGCCGAGGGCGATCGCCGGGCTTCTCGCGCTGCTGGCGGTCGGAGCCACCTTCGGCTCGGGCGCCTCACCTCGCCCGTGGAAGCCCTCGGTCGGCGCGGCGATCCGCTACGCGTCGCACCGGCACGGCGTGATCGGGTTCGCGGTCCGCACGCGCTCGCGCTCCTGGGGCTGGCACTCGAGGCAGACGTTCCACTCGGCGAGCGTCGTCAAGGCGATGATGCTCGTCGCCTACCTCAACCGCCCGTCCGTGCGTGGGCGAAGCCTGACCACCTCCGACCGCGCGCTGCTGGACCCGATGATCCGCTGGTCCGACAACGACGCGGCGAGCGCGGTCCTCGGGATCGTCGGCACTGGAGCGCTCCGGCTCGTCGCCTACCGCGCGGCGATGCGCCGCTTCACGCCCGTGGCCGGCTGGTGGGGCATCAGCCAGATCGACCCCGTCGACCAGGCGCGGTTCTTCCTCCGGATCGACCGGCTCCTGCCGCCGCGCCACCGCGCGTACGCGCTGCGCCTGCTGCGCACGATCACTCCCGGGCAGCGCTGGGGGATCGCCCGCGTGCGGCCGGCCGGGTGGCGGCTCTACTTCAAGGGCGGCTGGGGATCCGGGACCGGCTGGGTCGACCACCAGGTCGCGCTGCTCACCCGCGGACACCAGCGCGTGTCGATCGCGATCCTCACCTCGATGGACGACAGCCACGCCTACGGCGAGGAGACGCTGCGCGGGATCGCGAGGCGTCTTCTCCGAGGGCTGGCTACGGCCCAGTCGGTGCCGTAGAGCCGGGCATTCCACCGCCGCTCCGAGACCGTAAGCTTCGACTCATGACGGAAGAGGCAGTCGAGCGGGTTGCCGACGCCCTGGGCCGCGAGCAGACGGTCCGGGGCCTGCTGGACACCGCAGCCCGCGAGCTGGTCGCGACACTCGATGCGTCCGCGTGCCTGATCTCGCGCGTCGTCGGCGACCTCCTCGTCTCCCTCGTCGAGTTCTCGCGCGACGACCGGCAGCTGGGGCTCGGTCACGAGTACCTGATCCCCGACTACCCGCTCACGAAGCAGGTCGTCGACCAGGGACAGCCGCGCGCGGTCTCGCTTCTCGAGGACGAGCCCGACCCGAACGAGGCCAGGCTGCTCGAAGAGCTCGGCTTCGAGTCGCTGCTCATGACCTGCCTCCCGTCGAACGGGCAGTGCTGGGGGCTCGTCGAGGTCTATCTCGACGCGCGGCGCTTCGACGAGGACGCCGCTGCAACCGCGCGGGAGATCGCCGTCCTCACGGGCCGGCAGCTCGAGCGGATCGACAGGCGCTAGGACGCGAGCGAGGTCTTCAGCTCGCGGAGCTGCGGGCTCGCAGTGCTCCCTGAGACCACAAACAGGCGCACCGGGTTCCGGCCGGTCCGGAACGCGGACTCGGCCGGGAGCACGGAGAAGCGAACCGGACCTCCCTGCGGGTCGCGGTAGGCGACGGAGACCGCGGCGATGCGGCCGTCGAGCGCGACCGCGATCGCCTCGCCGGGGTTGACGCCCGAGAGCGTCCCGACGAGCGGCGAGGGAACGAGCGGCGAGCGCCTCGGGAAGGCGCGAACGAGCTTGCTCCCGACGGCGTCGACGCGCGCGTCGCCGGCCGTGGCCGAAAGGTGAAGCGTCCTGACCGGTGTGCCGACGAGCGACCGGTACGGGCCTGTCCCCGAGAACTGCGGGCCCCAGTCGCCGCTCCCGAAGAGCGAGAGCTGGCGCGCGAGCGACCGGCGCCGCTGCGCGAGCGTCGCCTGGTACGGAGCCGAGACGTTCAGCACCCTGACCGTGCTCGATCCGTGGCCGCCCGCGAGCGCCGAGCGGCCGGTCGTCTTCCAGGGGATCCTCACCCCGAGGACGCTCGCGATCGTCGGGAGGATGTCCGGCGTCGTCACGTGGCGGTCGTCGACCACGCGCCCGTGCTCCTCGCCGGGAAGCTTGACGAACAGCGGCGTGAACGCCAGCTCGGCCAGGTTCGTCCTCGACGGGCGCCGCCGCAGGTCGCCGCCGCGGAAGCTGATTCCGTGGTCGGCGGTGACGATCACGAGCGCCTTGTCCCAGAGCCCGGTCGCGTGCAGGCGGTCGAGGAACTTCCCGAGCAGCCGGTCCGTGTAGCCGACCTGCATGAGGTGCCGCTGCCAGGCCTGCACCGCGAGCTGCGAGCTCCACCAGCGCTCGCCAGTCCGCCCGGGAGCGTTGACGGTCGCCACCGCGCGCACGCGCCCGTCCGGGAAGAAGAGCCAGGGCGTGTGCGGCAGCAGCACGTGCAGGAAGTAGAGCGTCGGCGGGCCGCTTCCGGGAGGGCGGAACGACGAGACGAAGCGGTTGAACGAGCTCACCCGCCCCCGGTAGAAGGTCTTGAGGTCGACCTTCGGCAGCTTCGTGGCCGCCTCGGGCTCCGACTCGATCCCGGCCGCCGAGCCCGAGCCGAAGTCGCCCCACGACTCGTCGATCGCCGGCAGCCGCTCCTCGAGCGTCGGCGGCGCGATCAGGTGCAGGTAGACGGTCCGCGCGTCCGAGTAGAGCGAGGAGAGACGCTTCTCGACGTCCTGGCTCTTCTCCTTGCAGAGCCGCGCCGGACAGAGGCGCGTCTGCACCTCGGTCACCTTCATGCGGTAGCGCCCCCCGAGCAGCGTGAAGAGGTTGTTCGGGTAGTCGTGCGCGATCGGCAGCGCCCCGCGCTTCGGCGGGTTCCCGGTCAGGATCACCGGGACGGCGACGGTCGTCGACGCCGACAGCGTCGTCGTGTTGCGGAACCAGGTCGAGCTCGCCGCGAGGCGGGCGAAGTTCGGGAAGCGCCTGGCGTCGATCGCACCCGTCTTGTCCTGGAGGTCGATCACCGGGAACTCGTCGAAGAGCAGGAAGACGACCGGCGTCGAGGCCCTGACGCGCGCCGTGGCCGCGCGGCTCTCCGCGGTCGGGAAGACGAGCCGCTCGACCGGCGTGTTCAGCAGGAACAGGAAGAGGAAGACGAGCGGCGCAGCGGCGAGCACGGTCAGGAACGAGCTCGCCGCGCGAACCCGCCAGACCGCGACCGCGATTCCCAGGCCGAGCCCGATCGCGCCGAGGATCAGCACGGTCGTCCCGTCGACCCCGGAGCGCTTGAGCAGCTGGACGCCGAAGACCGCGCCGAGGAACGCGATGAACGCAAGGTGCAGGGCGTACGCGGCGCGCTCGCTACGCCAGACCGACCAGGACCTCGACTGCGAGAAGGACGAGCGCGGGCACGAACGTGACGGCGAGTGCGAAGAGGACGATGTCACCCGGCGTCGACCCCCGGACCGCGAAGAACTCGGCGTTCTTGCCGAGGATGTCGAAGAGCGGCTGCGCGAGCGCGAACCCCGAGGCAGCCAGAAGTTGCGCGCCGCGCGTTGCGGGCTCACGAAAGCGGCTCGACCATGCCAAACGCGGAAGCTCTGCATGCGCGACCAGAGCGGCCATGCTAGCGCCTCCCCAGGGCCGGATATCCCTCGTTCAAGGGATATCAACCCCCTGCCGATAGGGAAAACGTGGCGGTCGACGTCTCTCTACCGCGCCCGGAGGCGTTCGGGCGCGCGGCGACGGTCCCAGCGCGCCTCGTGCTCGCCGGGATCGTGGTCGTCAGCTTCGTGCTCCGCTTCGCCGCGGCGCTCGTCCACACGACCCCGCTCTACTTCCCGGACGAGTACATCTACGCGGGAATCGCGCGCTCGCTCGCCGAGAGCGGCCGCCCGCTGATCCGCGATCACCCTGCGCACTTCCCCGCGCTGCTCGAGCCGCTCCTCGCCTCGCCGTTCTGGCTCTTCCACGACCCGGATCTCGCCTACCGGCTGACCCAGGCCGAGAACGCGCTCGCCATGTCGCTGGCCGCGATCCCCGTCTACCTGCTCGTGCGGCGGCTCGACGGCGGGCAGTGGGCCGCCCTCGCGGGGGCGGCGCTGGCCGTCGTCTCGCCTGACCTCTTCTTCGCGTCGTTCGTGCTCGCGGATGCCATCGCCTACCCGCTCGTCCTCACGGCCGTGTACCTCGGCGTCTGCGCGCTCACGCGCCCGGGCCGGGGGACACAGCTCGGGTTCGCGGCGTTCGCCGTGCTCGCGACTTTCACGCGAGTCCAGTACGTCTTCCTGCCCGTCGCGTTCCTCGTCGCGGCGTTCGTCGTCGAGCGCGGATCCGTGCGCGGGCTCGCGAGCCGCTTCCGCCTCTCGCTGATCCTGTACGCGGCCCCGCTCCTGCTCGTGTTCGCGCTCGGGCCGAGGCGGCTGCTCGGCTACTACTCGGGCGTCGCCGACCTCGGCGTCCATCCGCTCTCGATCGGCCACTGGTTCGGAACCGACGCGCTGCTCCTCGCGTACACGGCCGGCTTCGCGCTGGTTCCGGGCGCGCTCGCCGGCCTCGCGTTCGCGCTCGCGCGACCGCGTGTGCGGGAGCACACCGCCTACGCCGCGCTCACCGTGGGGGTCCTGTTCTCGCTCCTCGCCGAGACGACGCTCTATGCAACCAACGGCAGCCCCCGCTTCCAGGAGCGCTACCTGATGATCCTCGTGCCGCTCGTCTTTCCCGCCTTCTGGGTCTGGGTGCAACGCGGCCGGCCCTGGGCGAAGGCCGTCGCCGTCGTGTCACTTGCCCTGATCGCGCTCGCGGCCCGCGTGCCGCTCTCCGGCTACACGATCAGCGATGCGAAGCAGGACTCGCCGTTCCTGCTCGCGGCCTTCCGGCTCGAGCGGGCGATCGGGATCGCGGACGGGTCGCTGCTGATCGCCGTGGCCGCCACGCTGCTCGCCGGCCTCGCGGTCGCCACCTGCTTCCGGCCGACGTTCGCGCGCTGGGCGGTCCTCGCGACGATCGTCGCGTCGGGCTTCGTGTCCTTCGGCGCGGTCGCCTTCGACAGCCACGTCGTCCGCTCGGTGCGCACGACCCTGCTGCCGAGCGACGCGCGCTGGGTCGACCACTCCGGCCTCGGCCCGGTGACGCTGCTGCAGACGCCCGCGACGCCACACGCAGCCGCCCACGAGCAGCTCTTCTGGAACCACTCGCTCGAGCGTGTCTTCTTCCTCGACGACGCGACGCCGCTCGACGCGTTCGGCTCGCCGCGCGCGCACGCCGCCCGGGACGGCCGCATCGTGTCCGGCGCGGGAACGCTGCGCGGCCCTCTTCTCATCTCGAACTACGCGGTTCGCGTGCAGCTCGCGAACGCCGTCCGGGTCGCGCACGGCGCGAACTACGAGCTCTGGCGGCCCCTCGGGACGCCGCGCTTCGCGCTATTCGTCGGCGGTCTCTACCACGACGGCTGGCTCGCGCAGAGCGGCCACATCACCGTCTGGCCTGCCGCCAACGGCCGCGTGCAGGGAACGCTCAGGCTGCCCCTCTCGCTCCCGCCGAAGCCGCGCTCGGAGCGGACCGTCCTGCAGCTGCACGCCCCGGGCCTCGACCGCCGCGTGACGGTCCTGCCCGGGCGCAGCGTCGTCCTGAACCTGCCCGTCGACCACCGCGGCCCGTGGACGCTGAACTTCCACACGAACCGGCCGGGCTACCTCGCCGACGCGCGCGCGATCAGCGTGATGGCCGGCATGCCGACCTTCGCCGGCCTCTTCTGCGGCACGTCCCCGCCGACGACCTCGGTCTAGCTACACGCAGTCTTTGAGCCCCTGCGCCTCGGGCAGCGACTCGAGCTTCTTCAGCGTGTTGTTCTCGATCTGGCGGATCCGTTCGCGGGTGACGCCGAACGCGCGGCCGACCTCCTCCAGCGTGCACGGCTGCGCGCCGGAGAGACCGAACCGGAGCTCGATCACCTTGCGGTCGCGCTCTGGCAGCGAGGCCAGCGCGTTCTCGATGTCCTCGCGGCGCAGGGAGACCGACGCGGTGTCGAAGGGCGACTCGGCCTGCTCGTCCTGGACGAAGTCGCCCAGCTCGGAGTCCTCCTCCTCGCCGATCGGCTTCTCCAGCGAGACCGGGTGCTGTGCCATGCGCAGGATGTCGCGCACCTCGCCGGTCGTCATCTCGAGCTCGGTCGCGATCTCGTCGGGCCTCGGCTCGCGGCCGAGCCGCTGCACGAGCTGACGCTCGATGTGCACGACCTTGTTCAGCTTCTCGACCATGTGCACGGGGATCCGGATCGTCCGGGCCTTGTCCGCGATTGCACGCGTGACCGCCTGGCGGATCCACCACGTCGCGTACGTCGAGAACTTGTAGCCCTTGCGGTAGTCGAACTTCTCCACGGCGCGGATGAGCCCGAGCGAGCCCTCCTGGATCAGGTCCAGGAAGCTGAGGCCCCGACCGAGGTACGACTTGGCGATCGAGACGACGAGGCGGAGGTTCGCCTCGATCATCTGCGTCTTCGCGATCATGTCGCCGCGCTCGATCCGCTTCGCCAGATAGACCTCCTGGTCGGCGGTCAGGAGCGGAACCTTGCCGATCTCGCGCAGGTACAGCCGGAGCGAGTCGAGGCTCGGCTCGACGGTCAGGTCGAGCTTCGGCCCCTTCTCCTCCTCGGCCAGCGCAGGTTGCTCGTGCGGCGGGTGCTTGTGCTGCTCCCCTTCGACCAGCTCGATCGAGTGGTCGATCAGGTAGGTGTAGAAGTCTTCGATCTGCTCCTTGCTGAGCTCGACCTCTTCGAGCCCGGAGACGATCTCGTCATACGTGAGGAAACCCTTTTCCGTCCCGTCTTGTACGAGCTTGTGAAGCTCTTCGACGTCCGGAAGGGAGATGTCGACGGTGAGCACTTGACCTCCGGCTGTCTCGCGGCTTGGCTCCAACGCACTACCCGAAAAACGACGAAAGCCGGAAACGCTCTCCCCCGGCTCCCCCCTCGCCGCGTCGGATGTTACACGGGAACCCGCTATTTCGGAACAATTTCCTTACAAGTTTGAGACGGCACCAACCGGCTCGCCTCGGGCGTTTCTGAGCGGGACCTCGGCGAAGGCGGACAGGTCGTGGCCGAGCGGGGAGACGAACGCGGCGAGCGCGGGCCGGAGAGCGCGGGAGTTTCCGTCCGCCACCTTGAGTGCGATGCCGAGCCCGTCTGGCGACGCGGCGCACATCAGGCCCTCGGCTCCGCCCTTGGCGATCCAGCCCGGGAGCAGCCGCATCAGCTCGGTATCGGTTCCGCCATCGCCGCCGACCAGCTCGGGCCTGGCGCGCATCGCTTCGGCGATCCGGTCGCCCTCGTCGAGCTGGTCGAGCCTGGAGAACGCGAAGGCCGCGCGTTCCAGAGGGATCGCGAAGCAGACGACTCCGCAGCCGTCGATTCCGGTCGCGAGCTCTTGTGGCTCCATGCCGGCGGCGTCCGCGACGACGTCGCCGAGCTCGAGCTGGAGCGGATGGTCGGGGCGGAAGTAGCCCTCGACCGGCCAGCCCCGCTCGCGGCAGACGGCGATCATCGCGGCGTGCTTGCCCGAGCAGTTGTGGTAGATCGGCTCGGCGGGCCGGCCGGGCTGGAGACCGCATTCCAGCTCGTCCTCGCTGCCGCCGGTCTTCTGGAGAAGGGCGCGTACCGCCTCGATGTGCGCGTCGGTGCCGAAGTGCGAGGCCGAGGCGATCGCGAGGTCGTCGGCGGTCAGGTCGGCGCGCTCGCGCGCGAGAGGCAGCGCCTGGAGCGGCTTCGCGGACGAGCGGAGCGAGGCACCGATTGCCGGGTTTCCGGCCTCCGCGGCGATCTCCCCGTCGCGGACGGCGACGGCGTGCACCAGGTGGACGGACTCGAGGATCTTCCCGCGCCTGACGGCTACGCTGAGCGGCTCCGCCATGGCCGGGAGCCTACGTGCCTGAACTTCCCGAGGTAGAGGCGCAGCGACGGGCGCTGGACGAGCCCGTCCGCGCGTTTCCGGTCGAGCAGGTGGGGCCGGCGCATGTGGCGACGCTGAAGACGTTCGACCCACCGGTGGCGGCCCTCGAAGGGCGGCGGCTCGCGGGAGCCGAGCGGCGCGGCAAGCGCCTCTTGCTGCCGACCGAGGACGGCGAGTTTGTCCTGCTCGTGCACCAGATGACAAGAGGCCGGTTGCGGTACCTCGGCGCGGGCGAGAAGGAGCCGAAGGCACCGGCGTTCCGGCTGCGATTCCAGGGCGGCGGACAGCTCGTGCTCACCGAGGCAGGCGCGAGGAAGCGGGCGGGCGTCTGGCTGCTGACGCCCGCCGCCGCCAAGGAGGAGCTGGCGCACCTCGGGCCCGACGCGCTCGGCCTCGGGCCGGCGCGGCTCGGCGAGATCCTGGGCCGCGATCAGCGGCGCCTCCATTCGCTGCTTCGCGACCAGCGCGCCATCGCCGGCATCGGCCGCGCCTGGGCAAACGAGATCCTCCACAAAGCGCAAGTGTCTCCGTACGCCGTGTCCGGGGGACTGTCCCCGGGACACGTCCGAACCCTCGCGGACGCGATCGAGTCGGAGCTGCAGCGTGGGCTCGAGCTGCGCGAGCGCGGCGCGAAGGACGCCAAGGTCTACCGCGTCCACGGCCATCTCGACGAGCCCTGCTACGTCTGCGGGACTCCGATCGCACAGGTCGACTTCGAGGAGCACACGATCTTCTACTGCCCGGAGTGCCAGACAGGCGGCCGGGTGCTCAAGGACCGCCGGCTCTCACGACTCCTGCGTTAGCGCACCCTCGACGAGCTCGGCCGCCGCGTGGATCCTCCCCACGTCCTCGGGCGGGAGCCGGCCCAGCAACTCGGCCAGCCGTTCGACTCGCCGCTCCCGCGCCCGCCAGAGGACACGCTTCCCTTTCGCCGTCGCGCGCACGAGCACCCGACGCCCGTCGTCCGGATCCGCTTCCCGCTCGATCAGCCCCTCGTCCTCGAGGCCACGGACGATTCGCGTCATCGTCGGCGCCCGGACCTGCTCGGCCGCCGCGAGCTCGCCGATCGTCCTTGCCCCGCCGAAGACCAGCACCGAGAGCGCCGAGAGCCGCGCGGCGCTGAGCCCCGTGGCGGGATCCTCGCGGCGGACGTGCCGCAGCGCGTGAATAGCCGCGGAGTGAAAGCGATCCGCGGCGTCGACGTGCTTGCTTGACAGCTTCGAGTTCATTTAGTTAGGCTAACTAATCATATGCGCAGGAAGAGGACGACGTGAGCGAACTGCTCGAGGCGCTCTATACGGGACAGCAGGACCGCATCGCCGAGCTGCTAGCCCGGAGGCCCGAGCTGAACGTGTTCGAGGCCGCAGCCTTCGGCAGGGACGAACGCCTCGTGGAGCTGCTGCACGAGGACCCGCAACTCGCCAACGCGTTCGGTGACGACGGCTTCCAGCCGCTCGGCCTGGCGTGCTTCTTCGGCCACGTCGGGGCCGCGAGGCTCCTCGTCGCCGCCGGCGCGGATCCGAACACGCTCGCGAGAAACGAGCACGTCCAGACCTCCGCCCTCCACGCCGCAGCCGCGTCGGAGAACAAGACGCGACAACAGCGGTACGAGCTCTGCGAGCTGCTGCTCGACAACGGCGCCGACCCGAACCTCCCCCAGCCCGGCGGCTTCCGCGCGATCGACGCGGCGCGGCAGGACGGGGACGAGCGACTCGAGGCGCTGCTGGTCGAGCGCGGCGCCGAGCGCTAGGCCAGGGCGCTCGCGCCGGCCGTCAGCCAGTCGAGCACGTTCGGCCATTCGTCAACGATGAAGTGGCCCTGCCCCTCGACGATCTCGAAGCGCGCGTTCGGGAGCCGGCTCGCGACATAGACGCCGTGGCTGCGAGGCGCGAGCACGTCCAGCTCGCCCTGCCAGAGCGCGACCTCGACCTGGACGTCTTCGGGCTCGAACCCCCACGACTTGGCGAACGCGAGGTCGTCGTCGGCCCAGCCGCGGACGCCCTGCCTGACCGCCTCGATGAACTGCTCGCGCGTGATCGCGCGGAACTCCTCCCGTGAAGCCACCTCGCGGTCGATCTCTGGAAGCTCGCTCGCGATCTGGTCGATCACGCCGTCCGGGTCGCTGCGCAGCGCGTCGACGAACGGCTGGATGAACGCCTCGACCGCCTCCTTCCCCTCGAGGGCGGCGCTGAACTCCTTGACGTTGATGTCGGCGAGGCCGTCGAAGAAGTCGAAGTCGGTGTCCGACGGCGCGGGGGTCACCATCGCGCCGACGCGCAGCAGCCGGTCGCCGAGCAGCGCGCCGCAGGCGAGCGCGTGCGGGGCTCCGCCCGAGCCGCCGACCACGGCGAACCGCTCGAAACCGAGCTCGTCGGCGATCGCCGCGACATCGGCCGCGGCGTCCGCAACCGACCGTCCGGGAAGCGGATCCGATCCCCCGTAGCCGGGCCGGTCGTAGGCGACCATGCGCGCGCCGTGACGGGCGTAGAGCTCCCGATCGGGATGCCGCGCGAGCCGGCTCCCGGGCGTGCCGTGGCAGACGATGACGGGCACACCCTCGTCGGCGCCGCGCTCGACGAACGCGAGCGTTCGGCCGTCGGCTGTCCGGGCGGTTCCCTCCCGTTCCACGGCCGGGATCATACGGCCCGACCGGCCTGCCGCACGTGCGCGCGAGTCACGGCCTCCGGGGTCGGAGCGCCGAGTAGCGTGAGGCCGAGCTCGATCTCGGCCTGCAGGAGCTCGAGGACGCGCGTCGCGCCCGCCTCGCCGTCCGCCGCGAGCCCCCAGATGACCGGCCGCCCCGCCAGGACGGCCTGCGCGCCGAGCGCGAGCGCCTTGATCACATCGATCCCGCGGCGAACGCCTCCGTCCATCAACACCTCGATCCGGTCGCCGACCGCGTCGGCCACCTCGGGGAGGACGTCGAGCGTCGCCGGGACTCCGTCGAGCTGGCGGCCGCCGTGGTTCGAGACGACGACGCCGGCGGCCCCGTGCCCTGCCGCCAGCAGCGCGTCCTCCGCAGTCATGACGCCCTTGATCACGAGCGGCAGCGGGCAGCGTGCGCGCAGCCACTCGAGGTTCTGCCAGGTGAGAGACGGGTCGACGCTCTCGTGGAGGGCCGTGTGGAAGTCGGTCCGCCTGAGCTCGAACGGGAGGTTCGGGATCGGCAGGTCGTCCGGAAGCGCAAACGCCTCCCGGATGTCGCGCTCGCGCCGGCCAGCGACCGGGAGGTCGACCGTCAGGACGAGCGCCCGGAAACCCGCCTCGACGACGGCGTCCACGAGCTCGCCGGTGAAGCCGTGGTCCCGCGACCAGTAGAGCTGGAACCACTGCGGCGCTCCCGGCGCCGCGGCCGCGAGCTCGGCCGGCGAGACGCCGGACAGCGTCGACGCGCACATCACGGTTCCCACCGCCGCTGCGGCGCGCGCGGTCGCGACCTCGCCCTCCGGGTCGGCGAGGCGCTGGAAGGCCGTAGGTGCGACGAGCAGCGGCATCGAGACCTCCGCGCCGAGGACGGTCGTCGCGGTCGAGACCTCGCTCACGTCGACGAGCACGCGCGGGCGAAGCTCCCAGCGCCTGTAGGCAGCCGAGTTCTCCCGCAGCGTGTGCTCGTCGCCAGCGCCTCCCGCGAAGTAGGCGTAGGCACCCGGGCCGAGCCGCGCCCGGGCCGCCTCCTCGTACTCGTGGACGTTGACCGGCTCGGGGCTCGTCACGACCCCGCCGGCAGGATCCTCAGCGTCTCGCCGTCCAGCTCGACCGAGCCTCCCTGGGCGCGCAGGAGGCGCACGGCGACCGCGGCTCCGAGATCCCGGAGCTCCTCGCCCAGAACGACCGGCGCGGAGGCGGGAGTGATCGGACCAAGCTCGAGCTGGGCGCCCTGAACGCTCAGACGCACCTGCTCGAGCCCGCCGTGTCGCAGGGCGCAGCGGGCGAGAGCCGCGACAGCGCGCTCGGTGGCGCCGGGGTCGACGCTGATCTCGGCGCCCGCGCCGTCCACCAGCACCCGCTCCTCGCCCAGCGTGGCCGCCGCCGCGCGCGCGAGCTCCAGCGTGTCGAGCTCGCGGAGGCTCGGGTCGAAGCGCCCGGCCGCGATCCGCGCGCCGAGCGCAAGCTCGTCGACGAGGTCGGCGATCTGCTCCGAGGCCGCGTTGATCATCTCGACGTACCGCGCCGCCGGCTCCTCGAGCTCGCCCTGGCGAGTGAGCGTCTGACCGAAGCCGTGGACGGTCGCAAGCGGCGTACGCAGGTCGTGACACGCGAGCAGCACCAGGCTCGTGAACTGGTCGTCTTGAACGACGTTGGTAGCGTTGTCGGACATGCGCGACTGGGGCGAGCTTCTCACACACGATCTGCAGGCATCGCCGTCCGAGGTGCCGCTCGCGCTGTCGCGGACCGGCGTCGGCGGCGTGCAGAAGGCGATCCGGATCCGCTACGGCGAGAGCGAGAAGCTGATCGCCGCGGAGATCGACTGCACGGTCGACCTCGAGCCCGCGCGCAAGGGCGTCCACATGTCGCGCTTCCCCGAGCTGTTCGAGGAGGCGATCGAGCAGGTCGTGATCGGCGAGGCGCTGCTCGTCGAGCTCCTGGCCGAGCACATCGCGGCGCACATCGTCGAGCGGCAGCGCGCGCTGCGCGCCGAGGTGCGGATCCTCGCGCGATACCCGCTCGAGCGGCGCACGCCCGTGACCGACCTGCCCACGCAGGAGATGGTCTCGCTGATCGGCCTCGCGGCGGCCAACTCGGAGCGAACGCGGAGCCTCGTCGGCGTCGAGGCCAACGGGATCAACGCGTGCCCCTGCGCACAGGGGCTCGTGCGCGAGCGTGCGGCCGACCGCCTCGGCGAAGCGGGCTTCGGCGACCTGGACGTCGAGCGGATCCTGGAGCTCGTGCCGCTGGCGACGCACAACCAGCGCGGCCGCGGGACGCTCTTCGTCGGGACGGACTCGCCGGTGAATGCGGAACAGCTGGTGCGGATCGTCGAGGGCTCGATGAGCTCGCCCGTCTACGAGCTCCTGAAGCGGCCGGACGAGCTGTTCGTCGTCGAGCACGCGCACCTGCAGCCGCGGTTCGTCGAGGACTCGGTGCGCATCTCGCTGCGCGACGCGCTGGCCGCATACCCGGAGCTCGACGACGCGGACTTTCTGTTCTCGCGGCAGGTGAACCTCGAGACGATCCACGCGCACGACGTGATCGCCGAGCGCTACGGCACCGCACGCGAGCTT
>CAVVAB010000002.1:0-36326 GCA_963746155.1 uncultured Actinomycetes bacterium | reverse complement strand
GAGCGCCGCACTGCCTAGCGTCCGACGTGAACAAAGTCGGGTTAAAACGCTGCAACTGAGCCGCTTTGCGCTGTTACAAACTCGCCCTCCCGTTTGGTATGCTCGCCCCGATGGAGCCCAGCCCACGCGCGTCGTTCGAGCCGGCCGGCGCCGGCGCGCTCCTCGGGGGCGTGACCGTGACTTGCATCGCGGTCGGCGCGCTCATCGGCTGGGCGGCAGGCTCGGTCGGGCTCGGGATCCTCGCGGGCGCGTTCGTCGGCATTCCGCTCGGCGTCTTCGCCGTCTACCGGCGCTACCGGGACGTGATGTGACGCGCATCGGCATCCTCGGCGAACCGCGTCCCGAGCCGCGGGGCTGGACCGCGACGCTCGGCGGGGGGCTCGTGATCGCGCTCGCCTTGCCGGTCTTCCTCATCGCAGGCTGGTCGCTGAAGGGCTGGGCGATCGCCGCGGTCCTGTGGGTCGGCGTCCAGGCGTTCGGTCTGCTCCTCGGACGCCTGAAGCCGTCGCCGGATAACGTCGCAGGGTCAGGCGTGTTCGCCTTCGGGATGATGATCAAGTTGCTGGCGGTGCTGGCCGTGCTCCTGGCCGTCGCGTCCTCCGACCGCGAGGCCGGGCTGGCCGCCGCGCTCGTTTACGGCCTCGCCTACACGACGGAGTTCGGGCTCTCGCTGCTCGGCTACTACAACCAGGAGCCGACCGCGTGAAGAGGCTGCTGTTCTCCGCCTGCCTTCTCGCGCTGGCGCTCCCCGCACCCGCGTTCGCGCGCGGAGAGTTCGACCCGACGACCGAGTTCGAGCAGCACGAGTGGGTCCCGATCCACCTCGGCCCGCTGAACCTTTCGATCACGAAGGCCGTCGTCTACCTGATGATCGGGACGGCGCTCACGATCCTGCTCGGCCTCGTCCTCATGCGTGGCCGCGTCATCAACCGGCGCCACACGGTCGGCGAGCAGATCTACGAGGTCGCGCAGGTGCAGATCGCCGAGCAGGGGCTGCCGTCGAAGGCGATCGGCCGCTGGTTCCCCTACTGCGCCACGCTGCTCCTCTTCATCTGGGTCGTGAACGTCCTCGGGTTCATCCCGCTGCCGCTGACCGGCGAGACCTGGCACGGGATCCCGGTCTGGGGGATCTATGCCGCCACGTCGTCGCTCTCGGTGACGCTCGCGCTCGCGCTGCTGACCTTCGTCTTCACGCACGTCGAGGGCATCCGCTGGAACGGGCCTAAGCGCTACTTCAAGAGCTGGATCCCGGAAGCGCCGAAAGGGCTGCTGTTCCTGATCGTGCCGCTCGAGATCATCAGCCAGTTCATGCGGCTCATCTCGCTGAGCGTCCGCCTCTTCGCGAACATGCTCGCGGGCCACATCCTGATCCTTACCTTCATCGGCCTGCTGTTCATCCTGCAGTCCGTGATCCTGGCCGTGTTCGTGATCCCGATCGCGGCCGTGTTCTACGTCTTCGAGGTCGTGATCGTGGTCTCGATCCAGGCCTTCATCTTCGCCGCCCTGTCCGCCATCTACATCGGCTCGGCGATCGAGCCGGAGCACTAAGGCATCGCTTGCGATGCCGACCGTGAAAGGCTGCACCGGCTTCGCCGGGGTAGCCGGATAAAAAGGAGGTTCTCGTGGTCGCAACCGTTCTCGCCGCAACTTCCGGCGACGTCACCAAGGCCGGCCAGGCGATCGGCCTCGCGCTCGGCGTCGGTCTCGGCGCCCTCGGCGCCGGCGTCGGCATCGGAAACATCTTCGGCTCGATGATCCAGTCCGTGGCCCGCCAGCCCGAGCTCCGCGGCGAGCTCCAGGGCATCCAGTGGCTCGGCTTCGCCCTCACCGAGGCGGTCGTGTTCTACGGCCTGCTCGGCTCGATCCTCGCCTACGTCCTCGTCTGATGCCGCTCGCCGCGAACCCGCTCATCCAGGTCACGCCGGGGCTGATGATCTGGACGATCGTCTGCTTCCTCATCTGCCTGTTCGTGCTGAAGCGGTACGCGTTTGCGCCGATCCAGCAGGCGATCGACGAGCGGCGGGAGCGGATCCGGCAGTCGCTCGAGGAAGCCGACCGCGCACGAGACGAGGCGCACGAGCTCCTCGAGCAGCACCGGCAGCTGATCGGCCAGGCGAAGGTGGAGGCCGAGGAGATCCTCGCCGAGGCCCGCAGGGTCGGAGACGCGACCGAACGGCGCATGCGCGACGAGACCGAAACCGAGCGGCAGCGCCGCCTGGACGACACCAAGAAGCAGATCGAGGCCGAGACGCGCCGCGCGCTCGATCTGATCCGCACGGAGGTCGCCGACCTGAGCCTGATCGCCGCGTCGAAGGTCACCGGCAAGTCGCTCGACTCCGACGACCATCGCCGCTTGATCGAGGAAGCCGTCGGCGAGCTCGACTTCTCCGCCCTGGAGTCCTCGCGTAACTGATGAGGCCTCGCTTGCGATGCCGACCTCAGGACGCGCGCGCTTTGCGCGTGCGTCCGTCTGAAATGACCGGTCGATGCGACGGTCGTGAGAAAGGACACCGCTAGTGGGTGTCGTCGACCGCGTCTACGCGAGAGCGCTCTTCACGGCCGCACAGGACGCGGGCCGGCTACAGGAGGTGCGCACCGAGCTCGCCGAGCTCGCTCAGGCCGCGGCCGACGTGCCCGAGCTGCGCGAGCTGTTGCGCAACCCGCAGCTCGACCCTCGCGCGAAGACCGCGGTCCTGGAGGACCTGCTCCAGGGCGCCGACAAGCTCGTGCGCAATTTCGTGCTGCTGCTCTCGGACAAGGGCCGCAGCGGCCTGCTCGAGGAGATCGCCCGCGAGTTCGAGCGGCTGGTCGCCGAGCACGAGGGAACGATCCACGTCGAGCTCACGACCGCCGTCGAGCTCTCGGATGCCGACGCGCGGAAGCTGGTCGAGCAGATCGAGCAAGCCTCGGGCCGCAAGGTCGAGGCGACGCGCAGCGTCGACGCCGACCTGATCGGCGGGATCGTGATGCAGGTCGGCTCGCACCGGCTCGACGCGAGCGTGCGCGGGCGGTTCGAGCGGCTCAGGCGCGAGCTGACCGCCGCCTAGCAGATTTCGATGGAACCGTCAGACCGCGAACCGAAGGAGACTCAGTGAAGCTTCGCCCCGAAGAGATCACCGCGATCCTGAAGCAGCGGATCGAGGAGTACGACGTCGAGACCAACCTCGCCGAGGTCGGCACCGTGCTCCAGGTCGGCGACGGGATCGCCCGCGTGTACGGGCTCGAGAACGCCGTCGCCCTCGAGATGCTCGAGCTCGAGCACGGGGTCGTCGGGCTGGCGTTCAACCTCGAGGAGGACAACGTCGGCGCGGCGCTGTTCGGCGAATGGGAGCACGTGAAGGAGGGCGAGCCGGTCAAGCGGACGGGCCGTGTCGCCAGCGTCCCCGTGGGCGACGCGCTGCTCGGCCGGGTCGTCGACCCGCTCGGACGGCCGCTCGACGGCGCCGGTCCGATCAAGACCGAGGAGACGCGGCCGCTCGAGTTCAAGGCGCCGGGAGTCGTCGACCGCCAGCCGGTGAAGGAGCCGCTGCAGACGGGCGTCAAGGCGATCGACTCGATGACGAACGTCGGGCGCGGCCAGCGCGAGCTGATCATCGGCGACCGCTCGACCGGCAAGACCGCGATCCTCGTCGACACGATCCTCAACCAGCACGATCAGGACATGGTCTGCATCTACGTCGCGATCGGCCAGAAGGCCTCGACGGTCGCGCAGGTCTACGAACGGCTCAAGGATGCCGGCGCGATGGACTACACGATCATCGTCAGCGCCGGCGCCTCCGAGGCGGCGCCGATCAAGTGGATGGCGCCCTTCGCGGGCTGCGCGATGGGCGAGCACATCATGTTCAACGGCGGGCACGCGCTCTGCATGTTCGACGACCTCTCCAAGCACGCGGACGCCTACCGCCAGATGTCGCTGCTGCTGCGCCGCCCGCCGGGCCGCGAGGCGTTCCCGGGCGACGTCTTCTACCTGCACTCACGGCTGCTCGAGCGGGCCTGCAAGCTCAGCGACGAGCTCGGCGGCGGCTCGCTCACGGCCTTGCCGCTGATCGAGACCCAGGCAGGCGACATCGCGGCGTACATCCCGACGAACGTGATCTCGATCACGGACGGCCAGATCTTCCTCGAGTCGGACCTGTTCTTCTCGGGCGTGCGGCCCGCGGTCGACGTCGGCCGCTCGGTCTCCCGCGTGGGCTCGAGCGCGCAGACAAAGGCGATGAAGAAGGTCGCCGGGCGCCTGCGGCTCGACCTCTCCCAGTACCGCGAGCTGGAGGCGTTCGCGCAGTTCGGCTCCGAGCTCGACCAGGCGACGCAGCGGACACTCGCGCGCGGGGAGCGGATGGTCGCGACGCTGAATCAGCCTCAGTACGACCCGTGGCCGATGGAGGAGCAGGTCGTCGCGCTGTACGCGGGGATCAACGGCGACCTCGACGAGGTCCCGACCGGGCAGGTCTCGCGCTTCCAGCAGGAGCTGCGGGAGTTCATGCGGGCCGAAGGGTCGGTCTACAAGGAGATCCGCGAGACCGGCGACCTCGGCGACGAGCTTGCCGAGCGCCTCGGCGCGCAGATCGGGAAGTTCCGCCACGGCTTCTCGATCAAGGAAGAGGCGGCGCTCGCTAGCTAGGTGGCCACTCTCCAGGACATCAAGCGGCGGATCCGCTCCGTCGGCAATACGCGCAAGATCACCAAGGCGATGGAGCTCGTCGCGGGTGCGCGCCTGCGCCGCGCGGAGGAGCGGATCGTCCAGCTGCGCGACTACGCCGACCGGATGCAGGAGCTGACGGCAGGGACGGCCCGTGCGGCTGCATCGCTCCGCGGTCTCACGCTCTTGCAGCAGCGCGAGTCGCGCCGCGTCGCGATCGTCCCGCTCACCGGTGACCGCGGCCTGGCCGGCGCGTTCAACGGACAGATCCTGCGCCGCTCGTTCGCGCTCGAGCGGAGCCTCCGCGCCGAGGGGCAGGAAGTTCGCTGGCTCGTTGTCGGGCGCAAGGGCCGCTCGACGCTGCTGTTCCGCCACTACGAGCTCGACCAGGCGTGGACCGGGTTCACGGACCGGCCCGCGTACGCGGACGCGCAGGCGGTCGCGCATCGGCTCGCCGAGCTGTACGCCGGCGAGGAGATCGACCGCGCCGTCCTCGTCTACAACCAGTACGTCTCGCCGCTCGTCCAGCGTGTGACCGAGCAGCAGGTCCTGCCGATCTCCACCGAAGGCCTCGCGCGTGAGGAGGATGAGGAGGCCGAGCTCAAGGCGCTCCTCGGCGACTTCATCTACGAGCCGGAGCCCGAGCAGATCCTCGAGCGGCTCCTACCGGTCTATCTCGAGACCGAGGTCTACCGCGCGCTGCTCGAGTCGGCCGCCTCCGAGCACGGCGCGCGCATGACCGCGATGCGGAACGCCTCGAAGAACGCTGCCGAGCTGATCGACAGCCTGACGCTGGACTTCAACCGGGCCCGCCAGTCCGCGATCACGCAGGAGATCCTCGAGGTCGTCGCAGGCGCCGACGCTCTTACGCAGTAATGGCGCTCAAACTCATTCGTCCGAAGCTCGTCTATTATCTGCAGGCCGAGCTTCGGTCACGTCTTCGATGACAGAACCCATCTCACCGGGCCAGCAAGAAAAGGAGATCATCGCCAACGTCGGGATCGCCGGCCTCGGCGCTGCTATCGCGGCCGAGAGCGGCGGTGAGCTGGGCGAGCAGGAAGAGAACGTCAAGGCCCGCGGGTACTGGGAGCTCGTCTGGATCCGCTTCAGGAAGGACAGAGTCGCGATCGCGAGCGGGGTCTTCATCATCCTGCTCGTCCTGGTCGCATTCGTCGGCGCACCGCTGGCAGGGAAGGCCGTCGGCCACGGGCCGAACACGATCTTCGGCCCCGGCTGCTGCGGAAGCAAGGAGGCGGTCACGATCACGGGCCTGCTCCCTGTCGGACCGATGAGCACGGTTCACAACCCGTACACGAACAAGAACGACCTTTTCGTCCTCGGAGCCGCCAACAGGCTGGGGCAGGACGAGTTCCTCCGTCTTCTGTACGGCGCGCAGATCTCGCTCGAGGTCGCGGGCCTCTCGACGCTGGGGGTGATGCTGATCGGGGTTCTCCTCGGCGCGATCGCCGGGTTCTACCGTGGCTGGGCAGACACGACCATCTCCCGCGTCACGGAGATCACCATGGCGTTCCCGGTCCTGCTGTTCGTCATCGCGCTCGCAGCCACGGTCGGGGACAAGCTCGACGCGATCACGTTCTGGGGCACGTTCCCACAAGGGGTGATGACGCTCGTCTTCATCTTCGTCATGTTCGGGTGGTTCTACCCTGCCCGCATCATGCGGGCGCAGGTGCTCTCGATTCGCGAGAAGGAGTACGTCGAGGCAGCACAGATGATCGGCGCGAGCAACTGGCGGATCATCCGCTCGCACGTGCTGCCGCACCTGGTCGCTCCGATCATCGTCTACTCGTCGCTGATCATCGCCAGCTACGTGCTCTTCGAGGCCGGGCTGTCCTTCCTGGGTCTCGGAATCAAGTTCGACGCGAGTTGGGGGAACCTGCTCTCGAGCGCACCCGAGTACTACACGGTTCGGCCTCTGCTGATGCTGTGGCCGGGGCTCGCCGTGCTTTTGATGACGCTCTCGTTCAACCTGCTCGGCGACGGCCTCCGGGACGCGTTCGATCCGCGTGCCAGCCACAACTAGCGCCCTCTCCATCCACTAACCAAAGCTTCGCTTAGGCGTCTCAAGCGGTTGGACGGGGCAGGCGCCCGTTCCGGGTCGGGGAGCCCTCGACTCGAAAGTTCACGGAAAGGAGAGACATGCACAGACGGCTCTGGCTTTCGGTCGCGATGCTCGCGGCTGGAGCAAGCCTTCTGGTCGCGGCCAGCCTCGCGAGCGCGAGCAACAACGGTCATGCGCTCAAGAAAGGCGGCATCTGGAAGTACGGAACGACGGGGGCATCCACCCAGGTCGATCCGCAGGTTGCTTATGTCACCACGGCGTGGTGGCTTGAGTATGCGACCGCAGCGAAGCTCTACAACTATCCGGACAAGTCCGGCCCGGCGGGCAGCAAGCTCGTCCCCGAGGTCGCCTCGAAGTTCACCGTGTCGAAGAACGGCAGGGTGTACTCCTTCTTCATCCGGAAGGGCTTCAAGTTCAGCAATGGCAAGCCTGTGACCGCGGCGAGCTTCAAGTACGCGATCAACAGGACTGCAAACCATGACCTCGCTTCGCCGGGCGGCCAGTTCATCACTGACCCGAACGGCACCAACATCGTCGGCGCCAAGGCCGTCAACGACGGTACTGGCACCAACGTCTCCGGCGTCACCATCAAGGGCAGCAAGCTGACCATTCGCCTGACCAAGGCGGACGGCACCTTCATGTCCAAGATCACGATGCCGTTCTTCCAGGCCACGTCGACCAAGCTTCCGCTCACCAAGGAAGTCGCCAACGTGCAGGGCGGGAATCTGCCGAGCGCAGGCCCGTACTACATGACGCGGAACGACGTCAATAGCCTGACGTCCATCCGGAAGAACCCGAACTACAAGGTCGGCCCCGGCCGTCATCGCCCGCGCAATCTTTCGGGCCTCGACGTCCAGTGGAACCTGAACGAGCAGACGGCGTTCAACCAGGCCAAGGCGAATCAGATCGACGAGGCCGGCTTGCCGGCAGCCGAGGTCCAGGGCGTCGCTAACCAGTACGGCGTCAACAAGACGCGGTTCTGGTCGAAGCCGATCAACTGCACGGGCTACCTGCCGATGAACATGTCGCGCAGCCTGTTCAGTGGCAACACGAACCTCCGCAGGGCGATCAACTACGCCGTCAGCCGCGCCGCTTATGTCGCGCAGGCCGGTCCCTATGCGGGTAACTCGTGGACGCACATCTTCAACCCGGGTGTCCCCGGTTGGAGGAGCGTCTCGCTCTACAAGAAGAACCTTGCCACCGCGAAGAAGCTCGCCAAGGGCCACTTCAAGACCGGCAAGATCACGGTCGGTTACCGCTCGTCCGGCACGATCAACCCGGCTCAGGCCCAGATCGTCCGGAACGACCTCATCACCCTCGGCTTCCAGCCGGGCAACATCACGATGAAGCCGTACTCGGGCGCCGATCTGTACGACGCGATGGGTAAGAAGAACAACGACCTCGACATGGGCGTTTCCATGGGTTGGTGCTCGGACTACCCGGATCCGTACGACTGGCTGAACATCCTGCTGTACGGCGGCGGGATCCAGGCCGAGAACAACGTGAACTACTCGTACATGAACTCACCCGTATGGAACAAGAAGCTCGCGTCTGCGGCCAGGCTCGTGGGACCGAAGCGTCTCAAGGTCTACGGCCAGCTCGATCTGGACATCATGAACAAGGTTGCACCGATGGCCGTCGAGAGGACGTACAACAACCGCTACTTCTTCTCCAATCGCGTGAACCCGAAGAGCCTCGTCTACCAGGGCATCTATCAGGACTGGAGCATTCCCGCTCTGGCTCTGAAGTAGGAGGACGAGAGAAGCAAGCACGAAACGTGAGGCGTCGGTTTCGACCGGCGCCTCACGTCGTTTTACCGAAGAAGTGAGTTAGGATTGCGACAGCGCTTTAAGGCGACCCGGGGAGTCGAGACACATGTTCCAATATCTCGTTAGGCGCATTCTGTGGGCGTTGCTGCTCTTCCTCGTGATCACGTTCGTCACGTTCGTGATCTTCTTCATCGCGCCGACCGATCCGGCCCGCGCCGTCTGCGGCGGTGAGACCGCTCAGCGCGCCTGCCTGGTCCTTGCGCGCCAGAAGCTGAAGCTCGACAAGCCGGTGGTCGTGCAGTACGGCTACTTCCTGAACCGGCTCGTCATCCACCATTCGCTCGGCACCTCGTACGCGACGAGCCAGAGCATCAACCAGACGATCGCGAAGGCGGCCCCGGTCACCGCGACCCTCGTCTTCGGCGGCGCGGTGCTCTGGATGATGATCGGCCTCTCGGTGGGCATCCTTTCCGCCCTCCGGCCGCGGTCGCTGTTAGATCGATCCGCGATGGTCTTCGTCCTGATCGGCGTGTCCGCGCACCCGGTCTGGATCGGCCTGATCTTCTCGTACTTCTTCGGGGTGAAGTGGCACCTCACGCCGATCGCGAACTACGCGAACTTCTTCGGCGCGCCGGCCGACTCCGGGCTGCCGGGCGGGCCCTGGCAGTGGTTCTACCACATGATCTTGCCCTGGTGGACGTTCGCGCTTCTGTTCGCGGCGCTCTACGTCCGGATGGTCAGGGCCAACGTGATGGAGACGATGAACGAGGACTTCGTGCGCACGGCGAGAGCCAAGGGCGCTCCGGAGCAGCGCGTCTTGATCAACCACGTCCTCCGCAACGCCCTGCTGCCCGTCGTGACGATGCTCGGCATGGACATCGGCATCGCCCTCGGCGGCGCGATCTTCACCGAGGCGGTCTTCCAGCTACCGGGCTTAGGAAGGACGGCCCTCATCGGGATCCAGACGGAGGACCTTGCCACCGTCGAGGGTGTCGTCGTCTTTGCGACGATCGCGATCCTCTTCTTCAACCTGATCATCGACATCCTCTACGCCTGGATCGACCCCCGGATCCGGCTAACCTGAGAGACACCCGTGGCTCTGCTTGAAGTCAAGGACCTTTGCACGTCCTTCCAGACACAGGACGGCGTGCTCAAGGCCGTCGACGGCGTCACCTTCTCGGTCGAGAAGGGCCAGACGCTCGGGATCGTGGGCGAGTCGGGCAGCGGCAAGAGCGTCACCTGCCTGACAATCATGGGCCTCAACGCGAAGCGGAACACGATATCGAGCGGGGAGGCGCTCTGGAAGGGCAAGGACCTGCTGAGGGCGAAGCCGGGCGAGCTCCGCGCCATCCGCGGGGACGAGATGTCGATGATCTTCCAGGACCCGATGACCTCGCTGAACCCGGTCCACTCGATCGGGAAGCAGCTCATCGAGGCGGTGCAGCTCCACCGCGACGTCTCGACCCGGGTGGCGCGCGCCCGCGCGGTCGAGCTGCTGAAGGCGGTCGGGATTCCCAAGGCAGAGAACCGCATCGACGACTACCCGCACCAGTTCTCGGGAGGCATGCGCCAGCGCGTGATGATCGCGATGGCGTTGGTCAACGACCCCGACCTCCTGATCGCAGACGAGCCGACGACCGCGCTGGACGTCACGACCCAGGCTCAGATCCTGGAGCTGATGAAGCGGCTCCAGGAGGAGTTCGGCAGCGCGATCATCTTCATCACCCACGACCTGGGCGTGGTCGCGGAGACCGCGGACGACGTGCTGGTCATGTACGCGGCCAGGATCGTCGAGCAGGCGAACGTCGACGATCTCTTCAACCGGCCCCAGCATCCGTACACCTGGGGGTTGATGGGCTCCCTTCCGCGCCTGGACGTGAACGTCGAGCGTCTGACACAGATCCCGGGACAGCCACCGTCGCTTCTTCGGCCCCCCCCGGGCTGCCGCTTCCACCCCCGGTGCCCGCACGTGATGGAGGTCTGCAAGACGAAGGTCCCGGAGCTCGCTCCGGCGCGGAACGACGTCGATCATCTCCAGGCATGCCACCTCGATCCGGAGACGAAGGAGCGGGAGGGGTCCAGGATCGTCGAAGTTCTGATGGCGGCGGAGGCGGGATAGATGGAGACCGACGCCGTCGAGGCCGTCCAGACCGCCGCCGACAACAACGACCTGCTCGTCGTCGAAGACGTCAAGAAGCACTTCCCGATCACGCGCGGGATCATCTTCCAGAAGCAGGTCGGTTCGGTCCAGGCGGTGGACGGCGTCACGTTCAGCGTCAAGCAGGGCGAAACCCTCGGCGTCGTCGGCGAGTCGGGCTGCGGGAAGTCCACGCTGGCGCGCTGCATCGTGAAGCTCCTCGAGACGACCGACGGCGCGATCAGGTTCGACGGCCGGGACATCACGAAGCTGTCCCGCAGCGCCATGCGCCCGATCAGACGCGAGATGACGATGATCTTCCAGGACCCGTACGCCTCACTGAACCCGCGGAAGCGCGTCGGCTTCATCATCGGCGAGCCGCTCGAGGTACACGGTCTCGGGTCGACGAGCGAGATCAAGACGCGCGTCCAGGAGCTGCTCGAGGTCGTGGGTCTCAACCCCGAGCACTACAACCGCTTCCCGCACGAGTTCTCGGGCGGCCAGCGCCAGCGTATCGGCGTCGCTCGGGCGCTCGCGGTCAACCCGAAGCTGATCGTCTGCGACGAGCCGGTGTCCGCGCTCGACGTCTCGGTCCAGGCGCAGATCCTCAACCTGCTCAAGGACCTCCAGGACGATTTCGGGCTCACCTACATCTTCATCGCGCACGACCTCAACGTCGTCCGCCACATCTCCGACCGCGTGATGGTCATGTACCTGGGCAAGGTGGTCGAGGTTGCCTCGCGCAACCTCCTCTACAAGGAGCCGAAGCATCCGTATACGGGTGCGCTGCTGTCCGCGGCGCCGATCGCGAATCCGGAGCTCGGGCGAAAGCGCGAGCCGGTCGTGCTCGAGGGCGACGTCCCGAGCCCGGTGAACCCGCCCAGCGCGTGTCACTTCCATCCGCGCTGCCCGCGCTTCGTCGAGGGGCATTGCGACGTCGACGAGCCCCAGCTCACCTCGTTCGGCGATGACCACGTCGCCGCGTGCCACTACCCGCTGGAGCGCTGGCCGATGAGCGCCGACGAGATGCGCGGGCGGGGCACGAAGATGGCCGAGCCCGAGCCGGAGCAACCGCTTCCGGCCTAGCGACATGCTCGCCGCGGCCCTTCGTCGGCTCGCCATCCTGATCGTGGCGGCCATCGGGCTGACCGTCGTGGGCTCGCTGGTGCTCGGGGCCCTGCTGGGCGCGTCGGTCGGACCGCGCGCTCACCCTCGGGTTCTACCTTGCCGGCTGCTTCCTGATGATCACCGGGTTCTTCGTCGCAAACCGCGGTCCCGCGCGCGTGAAGTCGGAAGAGCACGGCGGCGTCACGATGTTCGGGTACGTCGGCTCCCGTCGGATCCGCTGGGCCACGCTCGGCGAACAGAACGAATCGATCAACAGCTCGGCGGTGTTCATCGCGCTCGGCGCGGTGCTGGTCACGATCGGGCTGCTGATCGACACGCGGCATTCCTTGTTTTGAAAGCAGGCTCATACCGCTAACTTCTGGATAGCACCGCCGTCAGAGCTAATGTGAGGGCCATGCACGCGGAATGTGAACGTGCCCGTCAATGGGCATCGGCAGATCTCGACGGCGAGCTGTCGTCGTTCGAGCATGCCCTGCTCGCCGACCATCTGGCCGGCTGCGCGTCGTGCAACGAGTTCCGTGCCTCCATCGGCGGCCTGACCGGAACGCTTCGCGCGGCTCCGCGTGAGTCGTTCGAGGGCGTCGTGATCGGGCGCGCGCGCCGCCAGATTCGCCTGCGCCTCGCACCGGCCGTCGCGGCGATGGCCGTTGCCGCCGTCGGGCTCGGGAGCATCCTCGCCTCGTCGGCCGTCCGGCCGGGCGCCATCGGCCGCGTCTCGGAGGTTCGCTCGACTCCGGCCGTCCTCGCCGCTCCCGACACGATGAACCTCCGCACCCAGCAGGCGCTTCAGCGCCAGCGGTTCGGCCAGCCCACGGGCGTCCGGAACCTGCCGAGCGGATCGCTCCGCGGCGGCCTGGTGCTGCGGGAACGGTAACGCCGGCGGTTCCGGCGATACTGTTTCCATAAGTGTTTCCTTCGTTCGTAACCTCGTACGTCTGAAGCCTGGACCATGCCGCCCGGGTGGCGGCCACGGAGACGGGCAGGCGCGGGCTTCCGCGGGACGATCGTCCCGGTTCGCGCTTCGATAAACTCACCGCGCTGAGCGGACGGCTCTCGTGCCGGGTCCGCCGAGTACCAGACGAACCTCTGCGGGAGACACATGCCTGATCAAACGAACGGCTCGAACGTCGGCAAGGTGATCGAGATCAAGGGCGTCGTCGTCGACGCCGTCTTCACCGGAGCACTGCCGGAGATCAACACCGCGCTCAGGATCAGCGTGCCCGAGCGCGACGGCCGCCCCGCGATCGACGTGATTGCTGAGGTCCAGCAACATCTCGGCGACGACCGCGTGAGGGCCGTGGCGATGGACTCGACCGACGGCATCCCGCGCGGCGTCGACGTGATCGACACCGGCGGGCCGATCAGCGTCCCCGTCGGCAAGGGCACGCTCGGCCGGATCTTCAACGTGCTCGGCGAGCCGATCGACCGCATGGAGGAGGAGGTCGAGGCGGACGAACGGTGGTCGATCCACCGCGACCCGCCGGACTTCGAGGACCTCAGCCCGACGACGGAGATCTTCGAGACGGGCCTGAAGGTCGTCGACCTGATTGCGCCATACGTCAAGGGCGGCAAGGTCGGCCTGTTCGGCGGCGCCGGGGTCGGCAAGACCGTCCTGATCCAGGAGCTGATCCACAACATCGCGCGCGAGCACCAGGGCGTCTCCGTCTTCTGCGGCGTCGGCGAGCGCACCCGCGAGGGCAACGACATGTGGATCGAGATGCAGGAGTCCGGGGTGCTCCCGAGCGTCGCGCTCGTCTACGGGCAGATGAACGAGCCGCCCGGCGCGCGCCTCCGCGTCGCCCTCTCGGGGCTGACCATGGCGGAGTACTTCCGTGACGAGGGCCAGGACGTGCTGCTCTTCATCGACAACATCTTCCGCTTCGTGCAGGCAGGCTCCGAGGTCTCCGCGCTCCTCGGCCGGATGCCTAGCGCGGTCGGCTACCAGCCGACGCTCGCGACCGAGATGGGCCAGCTTCAGGAGCGCATCACCTCGACGCGCAAGGGCTCGGTCACGTCGATCCAGGCGATCTACGTGCCGGCCGACGACCTGACCGATCCGGCGCCGGCCAACGTGTTCGCCCATCTCGACGCGACGACGACGCTCTCGCGAGCCATCGTCGAGCAGGGCATCTACCCGGCCGTCGACCCGCTCGACTCGGTCTCGCGCGCTCTTCAGCCGGGGATCGTGTCCGACGAGCACTACGACACCGCCGTCCGTGTGCAGGAGATCCTCCAGCGCTACAAGGATCTCCAGGACATCATCGCCATCCTCGGGATCGACGAGCTCTCCGACGAGGACAAGGTCACGGTCGGCCGCGCGCGCCGGATCCAGCGCTTCCTCTCGCAGCCGAACTTCGTGGCCGAGCAGTTCACGGGCCAGGAAGGCCGTTACGTGAAGCTCGAGGACACGATCGCGGGCTTCCGGGAGATCATCGAGGGCAAGCACGACGACCTTCCCGAGCAGGCCTTCTACATGGTCGGGACGATCGACGAGGCTGTCGAGAAGGCCAGTCAGCTCGCGGGCGAGGACGAGCCCGAGGCCGCCGCCGAGCCCGAGGACGAGCGCGAGCCCGAAGCGGCAGCCGTCTAGCCGACGGTGCGTTAGTTGGCCGAGAAGCACCTCTTCAGCGTCTCTCTCGTCACGCCCGAGGGCCCGGCCTTCGAGGGCGAGGCGGAGATGCTCGTCGTTCCGGGAGCGGACGGCGAGATCGGCGTGCTCGCACGCCACGCCCCGCTCGTGGCGCTCCTCAACGCGGGGAGCACGCGTGTCTACCGCGACCGAGACGCCGAGGATTTGCTCGAGTTCGCAACCGGCCCGGGGTTCTTCAAGGTCGAGCAGGACCGCGCGCTCGCACTGGTCGACGACGCCGTCGAGGCGCGTGAGATCGACGAGGAGCGCGCGCGGGAGCAGCTCGAGCGGGCGCGCGCGGAGCTGGAGCGCGTCGAGAGCGGAGAGTCCGACGCCGACCGCTGGCAGCTCGAGCAGCGGGTCGTGCACGCGGAGAACCAGCTGACCGTTCTCGGGCGCGGCTGATGGCTGTCCAGGCGTTCGCACCCGGCATGTACCCGCGCTCGGAGGCGCTCGTCCAGGCGACGCGCGACCTCGACCGCGGCCGGACGACCGAGGGCGAGGTCGACGCTCGGATCGAGGCGGATCAGCAGGAGTTGATCGGCGCCCAGCAGGCTGCTGGGCTCGACCTGCTCACCGACGGGATGCTGCGCTGGCAGGACCATTTCAGGCCGCTGCTCCAGGCTGCGGACGGCCTCGAGACCGGTGCCCTGACGCGCTACCTCGACACGAACACCTTCTACCGGGCGCCCAAGGCGACCGGCGCGCCGAAGCTCTCCGGCCCACTCGACGAGCGCTTCGCGGCGCCGGTGCCGGGCGCGCGTGTTGCGACGCTCCCGTCGCCGTACGCGCTCGCGCGCGGCACGGACGTCTCGCCGAAGGCGATGGCGGAGGACGTCCTCAGGCCCGCGCTCGCGGGCCTGGATGCCGAGCTGGTGGTGCTCGTCGAGCCGTTCCTCGCCCACGACGAGGTCTCGCCGGACGAGCTCCGGGAACCGCTCGAGGCGCTCGCGGACGGGACGAGGCTCGCGCTCTGGTTCCCGTTCTCGGACGCGGGCGCGCTGCTCGAGCAGGGTGCGGCCGACCTGCCCGTCGAGGGGCTCGGAATCGACTTCTACGCGACGCACCTGGACGCGGTTCCCGAGGGTCTCGACAAGCTGTTGCTCGCGGGCGTCGTCGACGTGCGCAGCTCCGTTTTGGAGGATCCGGCCGAGATCGCCGCGTTCGCGAGGCAGCTCGCGGAGCGCGGAGTCGAGCGGATCGCGCTCGTCCCGAACGGCGACCTCCAGTACGTCTCGGAGCCGATCGCCCGCGAGAAGCTCGCACGCCTCGGCCAGGCGAGGGCGGCAGCATGAGCGATGTGAGATTCCTCACCCACGAGATCGGCTCGCTCGGCAAGCCTCCCTGGCTCGTGAAGACGTCCCAGGGCCGCGAGCTGGACGAGAGCGACATCGAGCACGCGCGCACGTGGGGCGCGAAGGTCGGAGTGGAGGGACACGAGGAGCTGGTCGAGTCGCTGCAGGGCGGCGGCGCCGATCCGGACGAGGTGGCGCACTGGTCGAGCCGCTACTGCGTCCGCATGCAGGAGTCCGCCGGCGTCGACGTGATCTGGGACGGCGAGCAGATGCGCAGCGAGATGTACGCCTGGGCGATCGCACACGCGAACGGGTTCGAGCCGCGCGGAATCGTCCGGAGCTTCGACAACAAGTACTACTCGAAGTCGGCTGCGGTCGGCCCGGTCTCGGTCGCCGAGCCGTACCACAACGCCGAGTTCTCGTACCTCCAGTCGGTCGCGAAGGCGCGCCTGAAGATCCCGATCACCGGCGCCTATACCCTCGCGGTCTGGTCGTACGACGAGCACCACATCCCGAAGTCGGGCCGGCTCGGAGCGGGCTACGGGCGCAAGCAGGAGGTCGAGGCGCGGCGCGAGCTGACGCTCGATATCGCGCGGAACCTGATCCGGCCGAACCTCGAGGCGCTGATCGAGCTCGGCGCGACCTGGATCCAGATCGACGAGCCGGGCGCCTCGACCGAGGAGGACGAACTCGACCTGTTCGTGGAAAGCTTCAACGTCAGCGTCGAAGGGCTCGACTGCCTCTTCTCGACGCACCTCTGCTTCTCCGACTACGACCTCTTCTTCCCGGCGATCGAGGGCATGAGCGGCTGTCGCCAGTACTGTGTCGGCTTCGCCAATTACGACACCCGCGAACTGGGCCGCTCCGCCGCGGAGCGCCCCGGCTACGAGGTGATCTCGAAGTTCCGCGACCTGTCGTACAACCCCGTGCTCGGGCTCGGGGTGGTCGACATCCACACCGATTTCGTCGAGTCGCCCGAGCTCGTCCGCGACCGGATTCTGTACGCGGTCGACGTCTTCGGCGACCCGAAGCGGATCGACGTCTGCCCCGACTGCGGCCTGCGGACGCGCAGCTGGGACGTCGCCTACGACAAGCTGCGGGCGATGGTTGAAGGAACCCGCCTCGCAGAAGCCGAACTCGGCGCCTAGAAACGGTCGCGACCGGAGCGCGCTCGGGTCGATCGGTCAGTTCCGACGGATCTCCGGGCAGAGCCCGCAGATCCTGAGACCGGCGTCGCAAGCGACGCCTAAGCGCCTCCGAGACGTCGGCTATCCTGATGCGCAGCGAGCGCCTTGTCAGGCGTTCTCGCTTTTCTTGCGATGAAGACCACGCTCAAGAGAGGTTTCGGCCGCGGGGCCGCGGTGAACGGCAACGGCCGGGCCGTCATCCCGCCCGGAGCCCTTTCGCCGGTCACGCTCTACCGGCAGCCGCCCCCGTCGAAGCCGGGGTTCGCGAAGCTCGTCGGCAAGTTCTTCCTCTGGGTCGGGCTCCTGCTCGTGATCCTCGTCTCCGGGCTCACCGGCGGCTTCTACCTCTGGGCCCACGAGACGGCGAAGGCGCTCGGCTGCAGTTCGGTGAGCTGCAAGCGCGTGCAGCCTCGGCTCGACCCGATCAAGGACCCGCACCACGCTGCGGTGGCGCTCGTGATCGGCTACGACCATCGCGCCGGCGACGGCAACTCGCCGTCTCGCTCGGACACGATGATGCTGATCCGCGCCGACCCGGTCACGAAGACGATCTCGTTGCTCTCGTTCCCGCGCGACCTCGTCGTCCCGCTCTACTGCCCGTCGCGGACTGCCTCGGGCGCCCGCACCGGACCGGCGGCCGTGTCAGGCAGCGGACGGATCAACTCCGCCTACGCGTTCTGCGGGCCGGCGGGCGCGCTCGAGACCGTGAAGCACCTGACCGGCGTTCCGATCAACTACCTGATCAGCGTCAACTTCCTCGGCTTCATCGCCGTCGTGAACAAGCTCGGCGGGGTCTGGATGGACGTCGACCGGCGCTACTACAACAAGAACGTCGGCACGATCGCGACCGACTACGCGAACATCGATCTCCAGCCGGGCTACCAGCTGCTCAACGGCAAGCACGCGCTCCAGTTCGTCCGCTTCCGGCACACCGACTCCGACCTTTTCCGGCTCGCGCGGCAGCAGCAGTTCGTGAGCGCGATGCGCCAGCGGGCGGCCGTCTCGCTCGGGCCGACGAGCCTCGTGAGCATCGTGAACACGGTCGCCGACCACCACTACATCGAGATCGGCGTTGGGGGCAGCGGGCACCTGAACCTCGGCACGATCCTCAGCTACTCGAAGTTCGCGTACGGCCTGCCGCCCGGGCACGTCTTCCAGGTGAAGATCTCCGACGTCTCCGGCTACAACGAGCTGTATGCCTCGCAGTCGAGCGTCGGCTCGGCCGTCCAGACCTTCCTCAACCCGGACGTGGAGGAGTCGCGTACGCAGACCGCGGTTGCGCTCGGCCGCAAGCCCAAGAAGCGCTTCACGCTGCCGCCGGCCAGCGTGTCGCTGGCCGTGCTGAACGGGAACGGCCGGCCCGGCGCGGCCTCGAACGCGAGCTACCTGCTCGCGCAGAAGGGCTACAGGATCGTCCTCCCGGCGAGCAACCAGCCTGCGAACGCGCCGACGTGGGACTACTTCCACTCGAAGGTCTACTTCGACCCCGCAAGGGCCGCGAACGGGAGGACGTCGGCCCAGCAGATCGCGAAGCTCGTCGGCAGCGCCGACGTGGCGCCGATGCCGAAGAACATCAAGAAGAATTTCTCGAACGGGGCGCTGACCGTGCTCGTGGTCGGCGGCACCTTCAAGGACCAGCTCGCGCCGGTCGTCGTCCCGCAGGCTCCGGTGCGCCACCCGCCGGTCGTCCGCTTCGATCCGGGCGAGACGCGGCCGTCGCTCTTCAGGCTCAAGAAGCGGATGCCGTTCCGTCTCCAGCTGCCGACCGTGCTCGAGCGCAACTCCTACCTCGACTCGGGCCTCGGGGAGACGCCGGTCCGGGCCTACGTCGTCGGCGGCAAGCCAACCGTGCGGCTGACCTACCGAATCGGAGGGAACGAGTACTGGGGCATCCAGGAGACGCCGTGGGTCGACGCGCCTGCGCTCGCCGACAAGAGCCTCACGCAGTGGGTCGGCGGCCGGCGCTACGACCTCTACTACACCGGCTCGCACCTGCACATGGTCGTGCTCCGGGCCGGGGGCGCGAGCTACTGGGTCGTGAACACGCTGCTCGACTCGCTCTCGAACGAGACCATGCTGGCGATCGCGCGCGGGTTCCGCCCGATGACGCGCTAATGTGCGGCGCGTGACGCGAGAAATGCCTGCAATTGGGATCTTCGGGGCCGGCTGGGTCGGCCTCGTCACCGGCGCCTGCTTCGCCGAGCTCGGCCACGAGGTCGTGATCCGGGACATCCTTCCCGAGCGGGTCGAGGCCCTGCAGGCGGGCCGCATGCCGCTCCACGAGCCGGAGCTGGAGGAGCTGATCCAGCGCAACCGCGATCGGATCTCGTTCACGCTCGACGTCGCCGACCTCTCCGACGCGAGACTCATGTTCGTCTGTGTCGGCACGCCGCCGACCTACTCCGGCGACGCCGACCTCTCGGCTGTCTGGAACGTCGTCGACCAGCTCCCCGTGCCCACCGAGCGCGCGATCCTGATCATGAAGAGCACCGTCCCGGTCGGGACCGGAGAGAAGGTGCTGGCCGCTCTCAGCACGCGCGGGCTCGACCACGTCGGCTACGCCTCGAACCCCGAGTTCCTCTCGGAGGGCACGGCCGTCCGCGACTTCATGAAGCCCGACCGCGTGGTCGTCGGCGCGTTCACCGAGGCAGACGCTGCCGCGGTGGCGGCGCTGTACGAACCGCTCGATGCGCCGATCGTCGAGGTCGACGTCGCCTCCGCGGAGATGATCAAGCTCGCGGCCAACGCGTTCCTGATGACGCGGATCAGCTTCATCAACGAGATCGCAAACGTCTGCGAGGCGACCGGCGCGGACGTCGTCGAGGTGGCGAAGGGCGTCGGGCTCGACCATCGGCTCGGGCCGCACTTCCTGCGCGCCGGAATCGGCTGGGGCGGGAGCTGCTTCCCGAAGGACGGCGTCGCGCTGAAACAGCTCGCGTCCAACTCCGGGTACCACTTCCAGCTGCTCAACGCCGTGATCGAGGTCAACGAGCTTCAGAAGCGGCGGGTGATCGGCAAGCTGAAGAAGCACATCGGCGAGCTGCGCGGGAAGACCGTCGCGCTCCTCGGCCTCGCGTTCAAGCCGAACACCGACGACCTCCGCGAGGCGCCGTCGCTCGTGCTGGCGTCGAGGCTGCTGGCCGAAGGCGCCCACGTGCGCGCGTGGGACCCGGTTGCCGACGCGAGCCGCCTGCTCCAGGGCGTGACGTTCTGCGACAGCGTGCTCGACGCCGTCTCCGGCGCCGACGCGGCCGTGATCGTGACCGAGTGGGACGAGCTCCGCTCGCTCGCCTCCGACGACGTGCGGAAGGCGATGAAGCGGCCGGTGATCGTGGACGGACGGAACCTCCTCGATCCCGAGGCCGTGCGCGAGGCCGGGTTCACCTACGAGGGGATCGGCCGCGCCGCCTCGCCGCTCTCCGCGCTCCCCGAGACTGAAGAGCGCGAGCCCGAGCTCCAGGATTAGTGGAAGCGATCATCCTCGCCGGCGGCAAGGCCGAGCGGCTCGGCGAGGCCGCCGAGGGCCGTCCGAAGGCGCTGGTCGAGGTCGGCGGCCGTCCGCTCGCCGCGTACCAGGTCGAGCAGCTGGCGGCCGTCGGCGTCGACCGGGTGATCGTCAGCTGCGTCGCGGGGCAGGAGGCCGCGTTCGAAGCGGCGATCGGAAACCTCGGGCCGGAGATCGTCGCGGCCGGAGAGCCCGAGCCGCTCGGCCGCGGCGGCGGGCTGCGCTTCGCGTCGTCGGCCCGACTCGAGAGCGGCGACGTGCTCGCAATGAACGGCGACGAGCTCGTCGACGTCGATCTCGCGCAGCTGCTCGCGACGCAGGGCTCCAGCGACGCGGCGGCGACGATCACCGTCGTCCCGCTCCGCTCGCCGTTCGGCGTGGTCGAGCTCGACGGCGACCGCGTGACCGGCTTCAGCGAGGCGCCGGAGCTCGACAACTGGGTCAGCTGCGGGGTCTACGCCCTTGGCGAGGAGGCGCTCGAGCGGTTGCCCGAGCGCGGAGACCACGAGACGACGCTGTTTCCCGCGCTCGCGTCGGAGGGGCGTCTGGCCGCGCACCGGCACGAGGGCATGTGGCTGACGGTCAACACGCCGAAGGACCTACGCCTCGCCGACGAGCATCTCGCCGCCAACCCCGGCTGGCCGTCAACCGCGTGACCACCCCGAGCCGCAGCGGCATCGAGCGCTTCGCCTCCGAGCAGGAGCGCGTCGAGAAGCCGTGGGGCCACGAGCTGATCTTCGCCGTCGCCGAGAGCTACGTCGGCAAGCTGATCTTCGTCAAGGCCGGCGAGTCGCTCAGCCTCCAGTTCCACAAGGAGAAGGACGAGGCGTGGTACGTGCTCGAGGGCCGCGCCGACATCGAGCTCGGCGCGCCCGGCGAGTCGATCCTGGCGACGGAGGTCGTCGGGCCGGGAGCGTCGTTCCGCTTCCCCCCGGGGACCGTCCACCGGCTCTCGGCGGTCGAGGACACGACCATCCTGGAGGTCTCGACCCCGGAGCTCGACGACGTGGTTCGCCTCGAGGATCGCTACGGTCGGGCAGAAAGCGATTGACACAAGTGTGTTAAGGTTGTCGCATGGCCGAGGTGAAGGTTGGTGAGGCTGCGACGCAGACGGGCTGGTCGCCGAGGATGCTCCGCTATCTCGAGCGGGCCGCGCTCGTCGTGCCGACGAGAAGCGGCGGCGGCTATCGCCTCTACGGCCTGCGCGAGCTGAACCAGCTCCGGTCGCTGCGCGAGCTGCGGCGCCGGTTCGGAGTCGAGCTGACCGAGATGGCGTTCGCCGCCAGGCTGCGCCGCGAGCCCGAGCTTCGAGCGGCCGTCGACAGCTGGCTCGCCGGGACCGAGCTCTCGGCGCTCGACTGGGAACAGCGCAAGCACGAGCGGCTTCTCGCCGCCTGAAACCGCAACGGAGAGGACCCAACGCATGGCGACGACTCGACGACACGACGTAAAGGATCTCGCGCTCGCGGCCGACGGCCTGAGCCGGATCGAGTGGGCCGACCGGCAGATGCCCGTGCTGGCCGCGATCAGAGACCGCTTCCAGCGCGAGCAAACGCTCGCCGGCTACCGCGTCTCCGCCTGCCTGCACGTCACGAGCGAGACCGCGAACCTGATGCGGACGCTCAAGGACGGCGGCGCCGACGTCGTGCTCTGCGCCTCGAACCCGCTCTCCACCCAGGACGACGTGGCCGCGGCGCTCGTCGAGGAGTACGACATCGCCACCTTCGCGATCAAGGGCGAGGACAACGACACGTACTACAAGCACATCGAGGCGGCCGTCGACCACAAGCCGCAGCTGACGATGGACGACGGCGCCGACGTCATCGGCGTCCTGCATTCGCATCGGCGCGAGCAGCTCGGCGACATCGTCGGCGGCACCGAGGAGACGACGACGGGCGTGATCCGACTGCGAGCCCTCGAGCGCGACGGCGCGCTCGGGTTCCCTGTGATCGCGGTCAACGACGCCAAGACGAAGCACTTCTTCGACAACCGCTACGGCACGGGCCAGTCGACGATCGACGGGATCATCCGCGCCACGAACATCCTGCTCGCCGGGCGCAAGTTCGTCGTCGCCGGCTACGGCTGGTGCGGCCGCGGCGTGGCGTTGCGCGCGAAGGGGATGGGCTCGCACGTGATCGTCACCGAGGTCGACCCGCTGCGCGCGCTCGAGGCCGCGATGGACGGCTACGAGGTGCTGCCGATGGCAGCGGCCGCCGAGGCGGGCGACATCTTCGTGACCGCGACCGGCGACAAGTCGGTCATCCGGCAGGAGCACATGGAGCGCATGAAGGACGGCGCGGTGCTGGCGAACACGGGCCACTTCAACGTCGAGATCGATATCCCGGCGCTCCGCTCGCTCGCCGTCGAGACGCGCACCCTGCGCCAGCTTGTCGACGAGTTCCGGCTCGAGGACGGCCGCCGGATCTACCTCATCGCGGACGGCCGCCTCGTGAACCTCGCCGCGGCGGAGGGGCATCCGGCTCAGGTCATGGACATGTCGTTCGCCAACCAGGCCCTGTCGGCCGAGTACATGGTCGGCAACGCGACGAGCCTCGAGCGGAAGGTCTACCCGGTGCCCGAGGACATCGATCAGGAGATCGCCCGCCTCAAGCTCGCGACGATGGGCATCGCCGTAGACCAGCTCACCGAGGAGCAGGCCAAGTACCTCGCCTCCTGGGACGAGGGCACCTAGGAGAACGCGGGCGGGAAGACGACCCGACCGCTCAGGGTCGGGTCGTACGCTCGCAACGGGATTGCCATGAAGGCCTCGGCGGGTGTGTCTTCGTCGGGCCGCGCGAGGCCGAGCTCGTCCCCGGGGCGAAAGCCGAAGCGGGGGTAGTAGGTCGGGTGGCCGAGGAGGAGCACGAGCGGCTCGCCACGGTCATCGGCTCGCCGAAGCGCCTCGCGGGTGAGCGCGCCGCCGACGCCCGTGCTCTGGTGCTCCGGTGCGACGCTGAGCGGCCCGAGCGCGAGCACACGCCTCGCGTCGCCGTCGAGGCCGACGTAGCTCAACATCACGTGGCCGACGACCTGGCCGTCGAGCTCGGCGACGAGCGATAGCTCCGGGACGAAGTTCTCGGAGTCACGGATGGCGTCGACGACGCGCGCCTCCTGTTCCCGCCCGAACGCAGCCGTTGTCAGTTCACGGATCCGGTCATGATCGTTGGGCGTCTCGGGGCGAAAGCTCGGGTCCGGCACGCAGTGAGGCTACAGTCATGCGCGTGTTGGCCCCGGAGCGGATCCTGCGCCTCGAGAGCGACCGCGTCGTCCTGCTCGACCAGCGGCGATTGCCTGACGAGGAGGTCGAGCTCGTCTGCGATTCCTCGGGCGATGTGGCGGATGCGATCCGGACGCTCGCGGTCAGGGGCGCTCCTGCGATCGGGATCGCCGCTGCCTACGGGTACGCGCTCGCGGCCGGGCGTGGGGAGGACCTCGACGCGGCCTCGGCTCGCCTGGAAGTGGCGCGGCCCACGGCGGCGAACCTTGCCTGGGCCTTGCGAGAGGTGCGCGCGGCCGCCGATCCGGCCGAGCGGGCCCGGGAGCTCCACGCGGAGGAGGTCGAGCGCTGCCGCCAGATGAGCGTGCACGCGGCCGCGCTGATCGCCGAGGGGAGCCGCGCGCTGACGCACTGCAACACGGGCGGGCTGGCGACGGGCGGCCAGGGGAGCGCGCTGGGCGCGCTGCAGGAAGCGTGGAGGCAGGGGCTCGTCCAGCACGTGTTCGTGGACGAGACGCGGCCGCTACTCCAGGGCGCGCGGCTGACCGCGTGGGAGCTCGAGGCCGCCGGGATCCCGCACACGGTGATCGCCGACTCTGCGGCCGGCCACATCCTTGCGAGCGGCGAGGTCGACTGCGTGCTCGTCGGCGCCGACCGGATCGCCGCGAACGGCGACACCGCGAACAAGATCGGCACGTACCCGCTTGCGGTTCTCTCGGGGCGGCACGAGGTTCCCTTCTATGTCGTCGCGCCGACCTCGACGGTCGACCTGGCGACGGCGACTGGTGCTGAGATCCCGATCGAGGAGCGCGATCCGGCCGAGGTGAGCGCTCGGTTCCCGGCGCGCAACCCGGCGTTCGACGTCACGCCTGCCGAGCTGATCACGGCGATCGTGACGGAGCAGGGCGTGCACCGTCGCCCGTACGCGGCCAGCCTCCCGAGGCCGGTGGCAGCGTGAAGGCGCTGGTTCTCGCGGCCGGCTACGCGACGCGGCTCTACCCGCTGACGCTCGACCGGCCGAAGCCGCTGCTCGAGGTCGGCGGGCGTCCGATCCTCGAGCACCTCCTCGATCAGCTTCCGCTCTCCGCGCTCTCGACGGTCTACGTCGTCACCAACGCGAAGTTCGCGCCGCACTTCCGGGCCTGGGCGGAGCAGCAGGAGGCGCCGATCGAGGTGGTCGACGACGGAACGTCGAGCGAGGACGACCGGCTCGGCGCGATCGGCGACCTCGACCTTGTGATCAGGACGCAGGGCGTCGAGGACGACCTGCTCGTGGCGGCCGGCGACAACCTCTTCACCGAGTCTCTGGACGATTTCGTGCGGTTCGGACAGGAGCGGGATGCGGCGATCATCGCCGTCCACGACACGGGCGACCTCGAAGCGATAAAGCGCTACAGCTCGATCAGCGTCGACTCGGACCAGCGCGTGACGTCGTTCGAGGAGAAGCCCGATCATCCGGTCTCCACGCTGGCCGGCATCGCGCTCTACTTCTATCCGCGCGCGGTCCTCCCGCTCGTCGGCGAATACCTCGCGGAGGGGAACAACTCGGACCAGCCGGGCCGGCTCATCGAGTGGCTGTACACGCGCACGCCGGTGTATGCGTGGCACCTGCCCGGGCGCTGGATCGACATCGGCACGCCGGAGAGCCTCGCCGAGGCCGACCGGAGCTTCGGAACCTCCGAGTAGCCGGCACACATTCGTCACACCCGCGTCACCCACGCGTGACGATTTCTCGCCTACCGTCGCCGGAGGAGGTGAGGACGGTGTGACGTGAGACTTCTCGATCTGCTGCTGCCGGTTCGCTGTGTCGTGTGCGGAGTGGGTGGCGAGCAGCTGTGCGCGGGTTGCCGCGAGAGCCTGCCGAGGCTGCAACCGCCGCTCTGCGAGCGCTGTGGCGCGCCGACCGCCTGGCCCGTCGCACGCTGCCGGGAATGCTCGGGCCGACGGCTCGCGTTCGCCACGGCGCGGGCGGCCGTGGCGTATGACGAGCGCACGCGCCTGCTCGTGACGGCCTGGAAGGAGCGAGGGCTTCGCCGTCTCGCCTATGACGCCGCCGACGTGATCGCGGAGACGCTCTCGCCGCCACGGGCGACCGCGCTCGCGTTCGTACCGCCCGACCGGGAGCGGGTGCTCACGCGCGGATACCACCCAGCGGAGCGGCTGGCCCATGAGCTCGGCAAGCGCTGGGAGCTGCCGGTGCGGCCGCTGGTCGCGAGAACGCGCTCGGTCCGGCACCAGCGCGGGCTGACACTGCCCGACCGCCGACGGAACGTCGCCGGTGCGTTCGCCCCTGCCGTCGCAGCGCCGACGCGGGTCGCGCTCGTCGACGACGTGTTCACGAGCGGCGCAACGGCGGCCGCAGCCGCATCCGCGTTGCGCAAAGGCGGAGCGAAGCGAGTCGAGGTCGTGACGTTCGCACGGGTCGTCCGCTAGATTCCGTAGCAGAAGGGGTCGAAGGAGAGCCCGATGCAGTTCCAGGTCAAAGGCAGGAACCTCGAGGTGAGCGAATCCATCCGCAGCTACGCGGAGGAGAAGCTCGGGAAGCTGGAGCGGCAGCTCAACGATCCGCGGATCGAGCTCGAGCTCGCCGAGGAGAAGAATCCGTCCATCGCGGAGAACAAGGTCGCCGAGGCGACGATCTGGACGAAGGGCCCGGTCCTCCGAGCGAGAGAAGCTTCGCCGGACATGCGCGCGTCGATCGACCAGCTCGTCGACAAGCTCGAGCGCCAGGTCACGCGCTACCGCCGACAGGGTCGCGACCGCCGCCGCAAGGCCGCGCGCGCCGAGGCAGCGCTCGAAGCGACCCCCGTCGTCGCCGACGAGCCGGGCCCGATGATCGTCAAGACCAAGCAGTTCGCGGTCAACCCGATGAGCCCCGAAGAGGCCGTGCTCCAGCTGGAGCTGATCAACCACGACTTCTTCGTGTTCCGCAACGCCGAGTCGGGCGAGGCGAACGTCGTCTACCGGCGCCGCGACGGCGACTACGGGCTGATCGAGCCGCAATAACGCCGATCCCGCGGCGGCGCGGAGACCCGGGCCGCGCACTTCACCCGCTACCCTAAGCCCAGATGTCCCAGCAGTTCGGCTCCTTCGAGAAGGTCCTCCGCTTCGGCGAGGGCCGGCGCATCAAGCGGCTCGCCTCGCAGGCGGCCTACATCGGCTCGCTCGAGCCCGAGTTCGAGGCGCTCAGCGACGCCGAGCTTGCAGGGAAGACCGTGGAGTTCCGCGAGCGGATCGAGAACGGCGAGTCTGTCGACGAGCTCGTGTTCGAGGCGTTTCGCGGCCGTCCGCGAGGCCTTCAAGCGGACGATCGGCGTGCGGCTGTTCGACGTCCAGCTGATGGGCGGAATCGTCCTCCACGAGGGCGACATCGCCGAGATGCGCACCGGCGAGGGCAAGACGTTCGTTGCGGTCCAGCCGCTCTACCTGAACGCGCTAACCGGCCAGAGCGTCCACCTCGTCACCGTCAACGACTACCTCGCCAAGCGCGACCCCGAGTGGACGAAGCCCGTGTGGGACGCCCTCGGGATGCGGGCCTCCTTCATCCAGAACATGATGCCGTTCGACGAGCGCAAGGACGCCTACGAAGCCGACGTCGTCTACGGCACGAACTCCGAGTTCGGCTTCGACTACCTGCGCGACAACATGGCGGTCTCTCTCGAGGGCGTCGTCCAGCGCGGCCACGACTACTCGATCGTCGACGAGGTCGACTCGATCCTGATCGACGAGGCGCGCACGCCGCTCATCATCTCCGGCGAGCCCGAGGTCGCTGCCGAGACCTACTACGACTTTGCCCGCATCGTGAAGGGCCTCGACGGCTACGCCACGAAACCGGGCGATCCCAAGGGCGTGGCCGAGGACTCCGGCGCCGACTACGAGTTCGACAAGAAGCACAAGACGGTTTCGCCGATGCACGGCTCGATCGAGAAGTCGGAGCGCGCGCTGGGGATCGACAACCTCTACGACCCGCGCAACGCGCAGCTCGCCAACCACCTGAACCAGGCGCTCAAGGCGCAGTCGCTCTACCACCGCGACGTCGACTACGTGATCCAGGACGGCGAGGTGAAGATCGTCGACGAGTTCACGGGCCGGATCATGGAAGGTCGCCGCTGGTCGGAGGGTCTCCACCAGGCGGTCGAGGCGAAGGAGGGCGTGAGGATTCAGGAGGAGCACGTCACGATGGCGACGATCACCCTCCAGAACTACTTCCGCCTCTACACGAAGCTCGCCGGCATGACCGGTACCGCGAAGACCGAGGAGAAGGAGTTCGTCGAGATCTACAACCTGAACGTCGTCGAAATCCCGACCAACGTCGACGTCGCGCGCGACGACCGCAACGATCAGATCTTCAAGACGAAAGAGGCCAAGTACGTGGCCGCGATCGACGACATCAAGGAACGGAACGCGATCGGCCAGCCGGTGCTCGTGGGCACGATCTCGGTCGAGGTCTCCGAGCACCTCTCGCAGCTGCTCGAGCGGCAGGGGATCCCACACAACGTCCTCAACGCGAAACAGCACGAGCAGGAGGCCGGGATCATCGAGGGAGCGGGCCAGAAGGGCGCGGTCACGATCGCGACGAACATGGCCGGCCGCGGCGTCGACATCAAGCTCGGCGACGGCGTCCTCGACCTCGGCGGGCTGTACGTGCTCGGCACCGAGCGTCACGAGGCGCGCCGGATCGACAACCAGCTCCGCGGCCGCTCCGGCCGTCAGGGCGACCCGGGCGAGTCGCGCTTCTACCTCTCCGGCCTGGACGACCTCGTCCGCCTGTTCGCCGGCAACCGGATCTACGGGATCATGGACAAGTTCAAGGTGCCCGACGACCAGCCGATGGAGGCGGGCGTCCTCTCGCGCCAGATCGAGAACGCGCAGAAGAAGGTCGAGGAGCAGAACTTCGTCATGCGCAAGAACGTCCTCAAGTACGACGACGTCCTCAACAAGCAGCGCACCGTCATCTACGGGCAGCGCCAGCGCGTGCTGCACGGAGAGGACCTCTCCGAGCAGGTGTACGACTGGATCGACGAGGTAATCGAGCGGACGGTCGCGCAGTACACGGAGAGCGAGCACAGCGAGGAGTGGGATCTCGAGGCGCTGTGCCGCGGGATGCAGGACCTGTACGCGCCGGATGAGCCGATCACGGTCGAGGAGCTCCGCGAGGAGGTATCGCTCGAGCGCGAGGCGATGATCCAGGAGTTCCAGGAGGACGCGCACGACCGGTACGAGGAGAAGGAGAAGGCGCTCGGGCCGAACCCGGAGACCGAGCAGCCGCTGATGCGCGACATCGAGCGCTTCGTGCTCCTCCAGGTCGTCGACTCGCGCTGGCGCGAGCACCTCGAGAACATGGACTACCTCCGCGAGGGCGTGCACCTGCGGTCGATGGCCCAGAAGGACCCGCTCGTCGAGTACACGGCCGAGGGCCACATCATGTTCCAGGAGCTGAACGCCTCGATCCAGGAGGAGGTCGTGATGACGCTCTTCCACGCCGAGATCGAGGTCGACGGCGGCGGCGAGGACTTCAACCAGCCCGCCCCTTCGATGAGCCCGAACGGCGACCCGAGCGGCTTCCTCTACCAGCACGAGTCGCTCGCCGGCTCCGACGTGATTGCGGCCGCAGGCGCGGGCGCAGGAGTGACCGCGGGCGAGCTCGAGGCAGGCGGCGGATCGGTCACGACCCAGCAGCGCGTGACGTCGGAGCGAGACAGGATCGGCCGCAACGACCCGTGCTGGTGCGGCAGCGGCAAGAAGTTCAAGCGCTGCCACGGCGCCTGAGATCGGCGCGAAGTCCGGCTTCGGCTGCGCCGAAGCCATGACGAGTTCGCGACGAGTTGGTTTTCCTAGAGAGCGCGAAGCGAACGCTGTCGAGTGAAGCCCGGCAGCGCCGCGAACGGGCGCCTCCTTCTTGCAACCGGGGTCAGACCCCGGGCATGTCTTGAGAAGACAGCCGGCATGGAGAGACCGAGGGTCTAGTCGCCCAGGAGGCGCCCGACGTCGCGTCGCTTCAAGCCACGTCCGGGGTCAGACCCCGGACGTGGCCGTTTCGGACTCCGCGGTCGCCGGTCGGTACCATCGTCCGGGCGATGGCCGACCAGACACAGACCGTTCCGCTCGAGCAGCAGCTTCAGGAGATCGGGGCCCAGCTTGCCTGGGTCCGTGATTACCTTTGACCCGGAGGCACTCGAGAAGCGGATCGCCGAGCTCGAGCAGGAGCTCGGCAGCCCCGGTTTCTGGGATGACCAGCAGCACGCGGCGCAGGTCTCGGCCGAGCACGCGCGGCTGAGCAGGCGCCTCGAGCGCTACGGCCGCCTCGTCCAGGAGTACCAGGACGCCCAGGAGCTGCTGGCCATGGACGGCGACATGGCCACCGAGATCGAGACGTCGATCGTGCCGCTGCGGGACGAGCTCGACCGCCTCCAGGAGGACGCGCTCTTCTCCGGGGAGTACGACGGCGGCGACGCGCTCGTCACGATTCATGCAGGCACAGGCGGCACCGATGCCCAGGACTGGGCCGAGATGCTGCTGCGCATGTACCTCCGCTGGAGCCAGGAGCGCGGCTTCCAGACCGAGGTGCTCGAGGCGAGCCCGGGCGAGGAGGCCGGCCTCAAGTCGGCGACGTTCACGGTCAAGGGCGAGAACGCGTACGGGATCTTCAAGGCAGAGCGTGGGGTCCACCGGCTCGTGCGCCTGAGCCCGTTCGACCAGGCGCATCGCCGCCACACGAGCTTCGCGCAGGTGATCGTCAGCCCGCTGCTGGCCGAGGGCGTCGACCTTGCGCTCGACGAGAGCGACCTGCGCATCGATACCTACCGCGCGAGCGGCGCGGGCGGCCAGCACGTGAACAAGACCGACTCCGCTGTCCGCATCACGCACATCCCGACCGGGATCGTCGTCCAGTGCCAGAACGAGCGCTCGCAGAGCTCGAACAAGCAGACCGCGCTTCGGATCCTCAAGTCGCGCCTGCTCGAGCAGGAGCAGGAGCGGCGCGAGGAGGAGCTCGCCCGCGAGCGCGGCGAGGCGCAGGACATCGGCTTCGGCAGCCAGATCCGCAGCTACGTCCTGCACCCCTACCAGCTGGTGAAAGACCATCGCACGGACTACGAGACCGGGAACACCCAGGCCGTGCTCGACGGCGCCCTCGACGACTTCGTTCGCGAGTACCTGTTGGCGCGCGCGACCGGGCGCGCGCTCTAGCGAGACATGCGCAATTTGCAGCAAGAAATGCGTGCATGGGCCGCGCGTTCAGCTAGACTCGGGCGTCTAGTCGAAGCGGATGCGCAGGGGTCGCGTCCTTCCCGCCACGTGCAGGAACTGGGTCTCCAAGAGACAGACGAAGCCACTCAGACGGCCGTCCTCGAAGAATTCGAGCCCGTCCCGGCGCCGCCTGCGCCGACGAGCTCGGCGATGGTCGTCTTCGAGAACGTCACGAAGATCTACGAGCCGGACGTGAAGGCGCTGCGCGACGTCTCGTTCGCGATCGACAAGGGCGAGTTCATCTTCATCGTCGGCGCGTCGGGCTCGGGCAAGTCGACGATCGTCCGCCTGGTGCTGAAGGAGCTCGAGCCGACCTCGGGCAAGATCAGCGTCGGCGGCCGCGACCTCGGCCGGCTCAAGCGCAAGAAGGTGCCGCTGCTCCGCCGCAACGTCGGCTGCGTCTTCCAGGACTTCAAGCTGCTGCCCAACCGCACCGCGGCCGAGAACGTCGCCTACGCGCTCAAGGTGCAGGGGGAGAGCAGCACGTCGATCCGCCGCAAGGTGCCCGAAGTGTTGAACCTCGTCGGGCTCGCGCACAAGATGTCCTCGTTGCCCGACGAGCTCTCCGGCGGCGAGCAGCAGCGCGTCTCGATCGCGCGCGCGTTCGTGAACCACCCGCCGCTCCTGATCTGCGACGAGCCGACCGGCAACCTCGACCCCGACACGAGCGTCGGGATCATGCAGCTCCTCTACCGCATCAACCGCTCCGGGACGACGATCCTGATGGCGACGCACGACCGCGAGATGGTCGACAAGATGCGGAAGCGCGTGATCGCGCTCGAGGAAGGCCGGCTCGCCCGCGACGAGCGCCGCGGCGGCTACACCTCCGAGTGATGAACCGTTTCAAGCTGATCATCGCGGAAGCGGTGCGGTCCCTCGGTGCGAACATGTCGACGACGTTCGCCGCGGTGACGACCGTCCTGATCGGGATGTTCATGCTCGGGCTCGTCGTCGGGTTCGGCAGCTGGGCGCTGTCGCTCAGCGACCACTACAAGAGCCAGCTGCTCGTCAAGGTCGACTTCTGCACGCCGCTGAGCGCGTACCGCGAGGCTCTGAACAAGGTTCCGGTGATCTGCCCGAAGGAGGCGACGCCGGCGCAGATGAACGCCGTGCACGACAGGCTGGCGGCGATCCCTCAGGTCAAGGAGCTGAAGTTCGTCTCGAAGGAAGAGGCGCTCAGGATCGAGAAGAGAGACCATCCCGAGTACACGCAGAACCTGACGGGCAACCCGCTCCCGAACGAGTTCCAGGTGATCCCGAAACACGCCGAGGACGTCGACGCGATCGCCGCGCAGCTGAGCCCGTTGCCGGCCGGCGTCGAGTCGACGTGCCCGCCCGCGCCGGGCACGAGCGCAGCGGAGACGTCGAGCGGGAAGAGCTGCAGCCGCATCACGCACCGCGTGGTCTCGGTTGCGCGCTACCTCTGGATCGTCGTGCTGATCGCGTTCATCGTCCTGATGATCTCCTCGACGCTGCTCGTCGCCAACACGATCAGGCTCTCGATCTTCGCCCGTCGACGCGAGATCGAGGTGATGAAGCTCGTCGGCGCGACGAACTGGTTCGTGCGAGGCCCGTTCATGATCGAAGGGCTCCTTGCGGGGCTCGGAGGTGCGGTCGCCGCGCTGGTCCTCCTGGCGTTAGGGCGCTCGATCTTCCTGGGGCACGTCATCCATCTGGGCCACACGGACGTGCACGCCTGGCCGTTCGGCGTCCACGTGCTGATCATCCTCGGCGCGGGGCTCCTGCTCGGCGCCGCCGGCTCCGGAATCACGATCCACCGTTTCCTCCGCGTCTGAAATCGTCGTAACGGAGATCGCCCGGCGAGGGAAGCTCGTCGTGGGCGAGCCGTACTTCACGCCGGGGGTGCCGCTCGTGCTGGACAAGCGCGGCAGCGGCGAGGCGAGCCCCGGCGATCTCGCCGTCCTGCGCAAGGGGCGCGGGCGGGCGAAGCTCGAGCGCGTCCTCGGCAAGGCGAGCGCGATCGAGACGGTGCTCGAAGGCCTGCTCGTCGAGGAAGGCGAGCGCGAGGGGTTCGAGCCGTTCGAGCTGCGCGAGCCGTCGACCGAGGGCCGCGTCGACCTTCGAGACGAGCTCACGTTCACGATCGACCCGGAGACGGCGAAGGACTTCGACGACGCGCTGACGCTCTACGACGACCGCGTGCTCGTCCACATCGCGGACGTCTCCTGGTTCGTCGAGGCGGGCTCGCCGCTCGACCGCGGGGCCGCCGAGCGCGCCCTGTCGGTCTACGTGCCCGGCCTGGTGGCGCCGATGCTGCCGCACGAGCTCTCGGACGACGCGTGCTCGCTGCGGCCGGATGTCGATCGGCTCTGCGTCACTGTCGAGGTCGAGCTCTCCTCCGGCGAGGCGCGCTTCTACCGCTCGGTCATCCGCAGCAAGGCGCGGTTGACCTACGCGCAGGCGCAGGCGATCCTGGCCGGCCGGGAACAGGCCGAGCCTGAGCTGACCGAGGCGTTGCGCCGAGCCGAGCGCGTGACCTCGGATCTGCGCGACAAGCGCTTCGCGCGCGGCGCGCTCCGGATCGAGAGCGGCGAGCCCGCGTTCACGTTCGACGGGGAGGGCGGCGTCGCCGACGCGCGGCACGAGTCGGAGCCGCACGCGCACATGCTCGTCGAGGAGCTGATGATCCTGGCGAACGAGGCGGTGGCCGGCCTGCTCGCCGGACGGCGCCGCGAGGCCCTCTACCGCGTGCACGAGCGTCCCGAGCCGCAGTCGGTCGAGCTCCTGCTCGCGAAGCTCACCGACCTTGGCGTGCCCACGCCGCCAGAGCCCGAGCGGATGGGCGATGCCGACGCGGCCGAGCTCGCCGCCGCGATCAGCGAGCGGGTGACGGACTACGTGGAGCGTTCGGGCAAGGGCCAGAACGCATTCCCTGCGCTCGTGCTCCGGGCGCTGAAGCAGGCGCGCTACGACCCGCGCAACCTGGGCCATTCGGGGCTCGCGAGCCGCGGCGTACTGCCACTTCACCTCGCCGATCCGCCGCTACCCCGACCTCGTCTGCCACCGCGCGCTGCTGCGGGAGCTGGGCGCCTCGGACGAGCCGCTCCCGGAGGATCTCGGCGACCTGGCCGAGCACGCATCCGCTCGCGAGCGCGCGGCTTCGAGCCTCGAGTACCGCGCCGACGAGATCTGCCTCGCGTGGCTCCTCGAACGGCGGCTGTTCGAGCTCGGCTGGGAGACGCCGTTCGAAGGCGAGATCACCGGCGTGATCCCGTCGGGCGTCTTCGTCCGCTTCGCCGAGGTCTTCGAGGGCTACGTCCCCGCGCGGCGCCTCGTCGGCGACTACTACGAGCTGAACGAGCTCGGCACCGCGCTCGTCGGCCGCCGGGGCGGGCGCAGGTACCGGCTCGGCGACCCGCTCGAGGTGCGCGTCGCGGAGATCCGACGCAGCGAGGGCAAGGTCGAGCTCGCCCCGGCTCCGTAGCTCGGGGCGGCCCTACAATCGAGCGCATGGCCGGAAGCACCGGAGAGAAGCTGATCGTGGACAACCGCCGCGCGCGGCACGAGTACCACCTGGCTCGACCGCGTCGAGGCGGGGCTCGCGCTGCAGGGCAGCGAGGTGAAGTCCCTGCGCCAGGGCCACGCGATCCTGCAGCGCGCCTACGCCGACCCGCGCGACGGCGAGCTCTGGCTCGTCGGGCTCCACATCCCGCCGTACGAGCAGGCGTCGGTCGAGCCGCACGACCCGGACCGCGCCCGCAAGCTGCTCCTCCACCGCCGGGAGATCGACCGGCTCTCCTCGCAGGTGGCCGAGAAGGGCCTGACGATCGTGCCCACGCGCCTCTACTTCAAGAACGGGCGGGCGAAGGTCGAGCTCGCGCTCGGACGCGGGAAGGAGCTGCGCGACAAGCGCCGCGACATCGCCGATCGCGAGAGCAAGCGCCGCATCGAGCGCGAGCTCAAGAGCCGCCGCTGACCGCGTACAGGCGCCACTCTCCCGACACGCCCTTCAGCTCGACCTCGCCGCGGTTCTCGAACTTCAGCCCGGACCCGGCGACCAGGTCGTGCACCGTACTCGAGACGAGCACCTCGCCGGGCCCAGCCTCGCCGGCCACTCGCGCGCCGATGTGGACGGCGATCCCCGCGAGCTTGTCACCGACGATCTCGCACTCCCCCGTGTGGAGGCCGGCACGGATATCGAGTCCCAGGCCTCGAACCGCGTCGATCGCTGCGCCTGCGCAACGGATCGCCCGCGCAGGACCATCGAAGCTTGCGAGGAAGCCGTCGCCTGCAGTGTCGATCTCGTGACCGCGGAACCGCCCGAGCTCCCGCCGGATCGCTGCGTGGTGCGCCTGCAGCAATTCTCGCCAACGCCGGTCGCCGAGCTCCGTGGCCAGCCCGGTGGAGCCGACGATGTCGGTGAACAGAACGGTTGTGAGCACCCGGTCCGGCTCGGGCGCCTCTCGCACGCCCGTCAGGAACTCGCGGATCTCCGCCAGGATCTCGTCACTGCCCTCGGCCCAGGGAATGTGCGTCGAGCCGGGAAGCTCGACATAACGGGCCCCCGGGATTCGATCGGCGAGGAACCGCGCGTTCTCGACGTGGCAGATCGTGTCGTCGATTCGGTGGACGATCAGCGTCGGCACGCGGACGGCGGGCACCACCTCGCGGACGTCGATCTCGAAGGCCATGCGCTGGAACGCGAGGGCGTCTCGCGGCGTCATCGAGGCGGTCTGCAGCTTCCCGAACCACTTCCGCGTCGACTCGGGATCGGGATCGTCGGCGAAGTACAGCGCGGCGGCAAGGCCCTTGCCCCAGCGCTCCCCGATCGATGCGGCGTAGGCGTCGAACTCCTCGCGCGTCGACTCGCCCCAGGGCCAGTCGACGGTGGTCTCCTCCTTCACCTCCGCACCGACGAGGAGGAGAGCTTGGGTCCGCTCTGGGTACGTTGCGGCGAAGAGCATGGACATCGGCCCACCCTCCGAGACGCCCATCAGCGCCGCTCGCTCGGAGCCGACCGCGTCCAGCACGGCCCGCACATCGTCCATGCGCTCCTCGAGTGTCCCGATCCTGGTGCGCTCGGAGAGGCCCATCCCGCGCTTGTCGAAGACGATCAGGCGCGAGAAGGACTCCAGCTGCTCGCAGAAGCGGCGGTAGGCCGGCTGCTCCCATAGGACGTCCAGGTGCGTGATCGCGCCGGCGACCCAGACGAGGTCTGGCGGGCCGTCGCCGAGTACCTGGTACGCGATCTCGACCTCGCCGCTCATCGCGTACCGGACGGGCGGCGAGCTCATGCGAGCGGCCCCCGCAGGAAGATCCGCCCGATCCCGGGCCGGTAGCCCAATTGCTCGTTCAGCCGGCGCATCGGCGTGTTGCGCTCGTCGTTCGTCGTCCGTAATCCTCGAAGCCGTTCGCCTTCGCCCAGGCGATCTGCGCTGACTTCAACGCGCGGGCGACTCCGCGACCGCGCCAGTCTCGCTTGACCCGGTCAGGTCGTGGTAGGCGGTGGTCGGCTGCGCCTCCGTGAGCGA
>CAVVAB010000001.1:0-475678 GCA_963746155.1 uncultured Actinomycetes bacterium | reverse complement strand
TAGCCCATGTCGAACTGGCCCTTGAACTTGTCGATCGAATCCTTCGGCGCCTGATGCGGGGCGTGGCACGCGCCCGGCGCGTAGTAGAGGAAGAACGGCTTCTCCGGTGCGACCGCCTTTGCGTCGCGGATGAACTCGAGCGCCTTGTCGGTGAGGTCGTCGGTGAGGTGGTAGCCCTCGTCGGGGGTGCTCGGCTGGTCGACGGGGTGGTTGTCGTAGACCAGATCGGGGTACCACTGGTTCGTCTCGGCGCCGAGGAATCCGTACCAGCGCTCGAAGCCTCGGCCGGTCGGCCAGTTTCGACGCGTCGAAGCGAGGTTCATCTCATCGGTCGGGCAGAGATGCCACTTGCCGACCATGTACGTGTTCAGCCGCGCTCGCCGAGAATCTCGGCGAGCATGCCGTTCTCCGGCGGGACGGTGCCGCTCGCGTTCGGGAATCCGATCGCCGCCTCGGTGATGCAGGCCATGCTGTTTCGCGTGTGGTTGCGGCCGGTGAGCAGGCACGAGCGCGTCGGGGAGCACAGCGCCGTCGTATGGAACTGCGTGTAGCGCACGCCGTTCGCCACGATCCGGTCGATGTTCGGCGTCTCGATCGGCCCGCCGTAGCAGCTCATCGCTGAGAAGCCGACGTCGTCCAGAACGATGTAGACGACGTTCGGCGCCCCTCGGGCGCCCGGGGCGGCTCGAACGGCGACCAGTCCGGCTCCGAATCGCGAATGTCGACGTTGATCGTCCCCTTGAACGGCTCTCCCATCACCGGTCTCCCTTCGGACTAGGCCCCCGCATTCGTTCGGACAGCCGTTGTCTATCAAACGGCGTTCCGCGGGGACGCATTCGGATCGTCGTCCCGCGCGTCCAATCGTCACGCGCGCGGGGTAGGTAAGTACGGTGTCGTCGGAGACACGCACGCATCGCGAGACAGCGCGTCAGCGGAGCGGAGAAGGTGGGCTCAGCGGAAGAGGGGAGAGCGCCCGAGATGCCAACCCGCAACGAGGAAGTCACCAAAGGGCTGAGCGATGAGGAACGAGCTCCCGGGAGAGCGGCCGCCGCGAAGTCCGATCCAGTCGTGGAAGACGCTGCGGCGAAGGCAGTGCCGCATTTCACGCGCGCGGAGCGGGCGGCGAGAGGGAAGGCGGCGCGGGCGGAGGTGCCGCGCTCGGCGCAGGCGGAGATCGATTTTCCCAAGCGTCGCGACCCGGTCGCGCTGCTGGAGGAGCAGGCCGTCGTCGCGCGTGCCCGAGCTGGTGCCGATCCGCTACGGGCGGATGCTGGTGTCGCCGTTCGCCTTCTACCGCGGCGGCGCGCTGATCATGGCGGCGGATCTGGCGCGGACGCCGACTCGGGCCTCCGCGTGCAGCTGTGCGGCGACGCGCACCTGTCGAACTTCGGGGTGTTCGGCTCGCCCGAGCGGAACCTGGTCTTCGACATCAACGACTTCGACGAGACCGCGCCCGGCCCGTGGGAGTGGGACGTGAAGCGGCTGGCGGCGAGCTTCGCGATCGCCGGACGCGAGAACGGCTTCTCCGGGAAGGAGCGGCGCGCGGTCGTGCTCGACACCGTCCGCTCCTACCGGGAGGCGATGGCCGCGTTCGCGCAGATGCGCAACCTCGACGTCTGGTACGCGCACCTGTCGGTCGAGCAGGCGGTCGCGGAGTTCACGCGCCGGCGTCGACCCGAAGCGGCTGAAGAAGGCGGAGGCCAACATCGCGAAGGCGCGCACCAAGGACAGCATGCAGGCCTTCGAGAAGCTGACGCACCTCGTCGACGGCGAGCCGCGGATCATCAGCGACCCGCCGCTGATCGTGCCGATCGACGAGCTCCTCCCCGACGCAGATCGAGCGAGACGCGCTCGAGGACGAGATGCGCGACCTCATCCGCTCGCTACCGGCGGACGCTCGAGACCGACCGCCGCCACCTGCTCGAGCAGTTCCGGTTCGTCGACCTGGCCCGCAAGGTCGTCGGGGTCGGCAGCGTCGGCACCCGCGCCTGGATCGCGCTCTTCCTCGGCACCGACGAGCACGACCCGCTGTTCCTGCAGATCAAGGAGGCGCAGCCGTCGGTGCTGGAGCACTTCGTCGGCAAGAGCGAGTACAGCAACTGCGGCCAGCGCGTCGTCGCCGGCCAGCGCCTGATGCAGGCGACCAGCGACATCTTCCTCGGCTGGCAGCACGTCAGCTCCGGCCTCGACGGCCAGGAACGCGACTTCTACGTCCGCCAGCTCAAGGACTGGAAGGGCTCGTTCGCCTTCGAAGCGGCCGTCCCCGCGGGCGCGGCCGCGTACGGGAAGGCGTGCGGCTGGACACTCGCCCGCGCGCACGCCCGCTCCGGCGACCGGATCGCGATCGCCTCCTACCTCGGCAAGTCGGACGCCTTCGACCAGGCGATCGCCGCCTTCGCCGAGACCTACGCCGACCAGAACGAACGCGACTACAACGCACTGAAGGACGCCGTCAGCTCGGGCCGGATCAACGCCCGAGACAGGCCTCTGACCGCCCTGCCAGTGCTATAGCGAAGGAAGTCGTTCAGACCAAACGGGAGGGAGAGGGGTTCATGGAGCAGCAGCCGACGTCGGGCGAGTCCGCGGTGCTGGCGTATCTCGATCGCGAGGTCGTCCCAGTCGCTGGAGGACTTCAAGGATCCGAGCCAGGAGTGGCGGCGGCTCTTCTCGGAGCTTCTGGGCACGTTCTTCCTCGTGCTCGTCGCCGCGGGCGGCGGGATGATGGGCCAGGCGTTCCCGGACACGATCAGCCGCACCGCCGCAGTCGTCGCGCCCGGGCTGATGGTGATGGCGATCATCCTGTTCATGGGCAAGGTCTCCGGCGCGCACCTGAATCCCGCCGTCAGCGTCGCGTTCTCGCTCCGCGGCGACTTCCCCTGGCGACGGGTGCCCGGGCTACATCGTCGTGCAGCTGGTCGGCGCGACGCTCGCGGCGCTGTTCCTGCACGCCGTGATCAACGTCTCCGCGACCTACGGCTCGAACTACCCGGCGGCGGGCTACTCGGGCGGCAGCGCGTTCCTGATGGAGGCGGTTCTGACGCTCGGGCTCGTCAGCGTGATCCTCGGCACCGCCTCCGGCGCGCAGAACGTCGGCCTCTTCGGCGCGCTCGGCGTGGGCGCCTACATCGCGCTCGCCGGCCTCTGGGGCAGCCCGATCTCCGGTGCGTCGATGAACCCTGCCCGCACGTTCGGGCCGGATCTCGTCGGCGCCGACTTCACCAGCTACTGGGTCTACGTCGTCGGCCCACTGACAGGCGCCGTGCCTCGCGGTCGGAGCAGCGTGGGTGCTGCGAGGAGCCGGCGGCGGGCGTTCCGGTTCGGCTGCCGCACAGGGCGACCTGTTCACGGAGGTCGAGCGCCCGGAGAAGGCTTGAGGCGGCCTCAGAGGAAACGCTTTGATCGTGCCCCCGGCCGGAATCGAACCAGCGCACGCGGTTTAGGAAACCGCTGGCTACGAGTCCCATCCGCGGTGCTTGGTAAGCCCAAACCCGCGTAGCGTCAGCGGCTCCGCCGCCCACTCCATCAGTAGAGGCTCGCGGCGAGTTGTCGCCGGTAGCGCATCGTCAGCGGATGCTCGTGACCGAGCTCGCCGAAGAGACCGACGGTGAGGCTGAGCAGCCGCTCGCGCCGTTCGCCGTCGGCCACGCTGATCGCTTCGAGCAGCAGCTCGAAGGCGCGCTCGTGGTCGTCCTGCTCGAGCGCGCCTACCACCTCGGGCAGCTCGCCGGATGCCCCGAGCTCGACGAGCAGCCGCTCGGCCGCGGTCGGCCCGGTCAGCTCGTCGAGGAACTGTGCGACCGCCGCCGGCGGCTGGGCGCCGACGAACTCGCGGACGACCTCGCCGTTGCGGAAGGCCTTGACGGCTGGGATCCCCTGGATCTGGTAGCGGAGCGCCAGCTCGGGGTTTGCGTCGACGTCGACCTTGACGAGCACGAACTCGCCCGTCGCGGGCCTCGGCCTCGCGCTCGAGCACGGGGCCGAGCATCCGGCAGGGCCCGCACCAGGCGGCCCAGAAGTCGACGACGACCGGTAGCTCGCGCGAGCGCTCGACGACCTCGCGCTCGAAGCTCTCGGTTGTCACGTCCATCGTTCTCGTCCTCCTTCTCAGTGCGGCAGCGGCGCTGCGGCCGCTCGTGTCGATGTGCAGCAGCGTGTAGAGCGGGCAGAAGCCGACTGCACTCGTGGCGAGCATGACGGCGGCGAGCGCGAACAACGCGATCCCGCCGACCGAGCCGGCGCCGACGAGCACCGCGAGCGATGATCGCGACGGGCGCGACGACGAACGTGCGCAGCCCGCGATCGAGGTTGCTCATGTTCTTGGTCATCTCCGACCTCCTCGAGTTGCGGTTCAGTGCTTCTACTGCTATACAACTATACAACTGTTTCTTGTATTCCCAAGGAGTAGATGACATGGCACTGCCCCATCCGCTTCCCGATGATCTCGTCGAGTTGATCGCGCGCCGCTTCCGCGTGCTCGGCGAGCCGATGCGGATCAGGCTGCTCGACCGGCTGCGCGAGGGCGAGGCGAGCGTCGGCGAGCTGCGCGAGGCGCTCGACGCCTCGCAGCAGAACGTCTCCAAGCACCTCGCGGTGCTGGCCGAGGTCGGCATCCTCGGCCGGCGCAAGCAGGGCAACCACGTCTACTACCGGATCGTCGACGAGGGCGTCTTCGCGCTCTGCGAGCAGGTCTGCGGCTCGGTGCAGCAGCAGCTGCGCGCGCTCAGCGAGCTCGTCGCAGGGGAGTCGGACGCAGTGAGCCGTCCGTCGAGCGCTGCCTCGATGCCGCTGCCGCAGCCGCTGCCGGCCGCGTCGAGCACCCGGAGGCGGTCGGGCCGCTCGGCCGGCTTGGCCGCTGGACCGCCGACCACGTCCGCGTCGTCGCGATCGCCTGGGCCGTCGTCGCGGTCGCGCTCGGCGTCTTCGCACCGAAGGTCGAGACCGCGCTCTCCGGCGCCGGCTGGCAGGCGAACGGCTCGGAGTCGGTGCAGGCGCGCAAGCTGATCCAGGCCAACTTCGCCGGGCCTCTCCAGCTCGGCGCTGATGGTCGTCGTCCACTCGCAGCGCGCAGACCGCCGCCGACGCCGAGCTTCCGGCAGACGGTCGCCCGCGTCGAGGCGCTCCTGCGCGCGAACACGCACGTCGCGTCGGTGCAGCCGCCGCAGCGCCGGCTCGAGCATCTCCGCCGACGGCCACACCGCCATCGTGATCGCCGGCGCCAAGGGCGACCCGACGGCGATGGTCGCCGCCGCCGACGCGCTCAAGTCGAAGCTGAAGGCGGCCGGCAGCGGCCGACGTGAGCGTCTCGCTGACCGGCGCCTCGGGGATGTGGAGCGACTTCAACAGCGCCAACCGCACCGCGATGATGAAGTCCGAGCTCTTCTCCTGGCCGGTGACGCTCGGCGATCCTCGTGCTCGCCTTCGGCTCGCTCGCCGCCGCCGGGCTGCCGCTGCTGCTGACGATCCTCGGCCTCGTCGCCTCCGCCGGCCTGCTGGCGCTGCTCACGCACGGGTTCGAGATCTCGATCTGGGCGATGAACTTCGCGCTCATGTTCGCGCTCGCGCTCGGGATCGACTACGCGCTCTTCGTCGTCCACCGCTTCCGCGGCGCCTTCTTCGGCTCGAAGCTCGACGCGCGCGACGCGGTCGCGGTGACGATGGACACCGCCGGCAAGGCCGTGCTCTTCTCCGGGCTCACGGTGCTGATCTCGCTCTCGGCCGTGATGCTCGTGCCCAGCCCCGCCTTCCGCTCGATGGCGCTCGGGATCATGCTCAGCGTCGTCTTCGTGCTCGCCGCGACGCTGACGCTGCTGCCGGCGGTGCTCGCGAAGCTCGGCCCGAAGGTCGACGCGCTCGCCGCTGCGCTGGGTGCACTCCGGCGAGCACCGCTCGGCCCGCTTCGCGCGCTGGGGCGAGCGGCTCTGGCGCCACCCGCACCTCTACGGGCCGGCCGCGACGCTGATCCTCGTGCTGCTCGCGCTCCCGGTCTTCGGACTGAAGACGGGGATGCCGTCGATCAAGGTCGTCCCCACGCACGACGGCTCCCGCGTCGGCTACACGCCAGGTGCAGCAGGCCTTCGGTGTCGGCGCGCCCGGCGCGCTGCAGATCGTCGCGCCGCAGCGCGACGGCGGCCGCGGTCGCCGCCGCCGCCACGCCGCGATCCCGGCATCGCCCGCGTCTCGCCGCCGCAGCCGGGTCGGAACGGCCTCGCGCTGGTCCAGGCGGTCCCGAACGCCGACCCCTCGAGCACAGCCGTCGGACGCACGATCGACCGGCTCCGCGCAGCGCTGCCGCGCAGGGGCGCTGGTCGGCGGCGCCGCGGCCGAGAACCACGACCTCGAGCAGGCGCTGGCGGCGAAGACGCCGCTCGTGATCGGCGTCGTGCTCGCGCTCGGCTTCCTGCTCCTGCTCGTCGCGCTCCAGGCGCCGCTGATCGCCGCGCTCGGCGTGCTCACCAACCTGCTCGCGACCGGCGCCGCCTTCGGCGTCGCCCGGCTGATCTTCCAGAACGGCCACGGCGCCGGCCTGCTCGGCTTCGAGTCGCAGGGCTTCCTCGACGCCTGGGGGCCGGTCTTCTTCTTCGCGATGATCTTCGCGATCTCGATGGACTACACCGTGTTCCTGCTCTCCTCGGCCAAGGAGCACTACGACCGAACCGGCGATCCGCGCGAGGCGTCGATCGGCGGGCTCGCCCACTCGGGCCGCGTGATCTTCGCCGCCGCCGCGGTGATGGTCGCCGTCTTCTTCACCTTCGCCCTCTCCGGGCCGCTGCCGCCGAAGGAGATGGGCGTCATCCTCGGCATCGCCGTCCTGCTCGACGCGATGCTCGTCCGGCTCGTCCTGATCCCGACGCTGCTGCGCGTCTTCGGCCACTGGGCCTGGGCGCTGCCGCGCTGGCTCGACCGCATCCTCCCCGACGTCCGCTTCGGACACTCCTGATGCTCGAGCTAATACGACTACTCGGCACTGCGTAGTTGTCCACGCTCCGCTCCGCGCGCGCCCCGATGGCGAGCCCACAGGCCGTGAGCAGGCTGTCATCAGACCGATGAGTCTCACCGCAACAGCCCGCTCGATCTCCGGCACGCTCCGTCAGGAGGTCGTTATCGACGGCCAGCACCGTCTCATCACCGACGAGCCGCAGCACCTTGGCGGTGACGGGAGCGGCCCGGCGCCCCACGAGCTGTTTCCCGCCGCGCTCGCCGCTTGCATCTCGACGACGCTCGTGATGTACGCCCGGACAAAGGGATGGGAGCTCGGCCAGGTGGCGGTCGAGGTCGACTACGACCACCACTCGACACCGCGCAGCTTCCAGATCGCGATCAAGGTAGGCGGCGACCTCAGCGATGCACAGCTCGAGCGGCTCGAGAAGGTCGCACGCGCGTGTCCGCTACGCCGCTCGATCGAGGCCGGGGTCGAGTTCATCGAGAGGATCGAGGGCCGTGAGCGCCCTGCCGGGCGTCGCGCTGGTGGCACCAGGAGGTGAATCGTGAGCAAGAAGCAGATCGTCATCCTCGGAGGCGGGACGGGCGGCACGATGACCGCGAACCTCGCCCGCGCCAATCCCGGCGTGGCTCCCAGACGCTCGCTAGGCGAGTGGATCAACCCCCGGCAAGAATCGAACTTGCGCACGCGGTTTAGGAAACCACTGCTCTATCCACTGAGCTACGGGGGCCCGCGCCCAGTGTAGAAGGCTCAGAGCGCGCGGAGGATGTACGCCTCGACGGGGTCTTCCTTGCCCTTGACCTCGAGTGCTGGAAGCCGTTCGAGGACCGTGCCGGGCGGGAGCGTCGGCCGCGGTTTCGGCGCCCACGACCACCGCGCCGACCGGCGCTGCCGCCTCGAGCCGCGCGGCGAGATTGACCGTGTCGCCGACGACACCGTGCTTGCGGTGGCCGCTCTCGCCGCCGACGACTCCCGCGAGCACTTCGCCGCTGTTCACCCCCGCGCGGAAGCGGGGCCAGTCTTCGTGGCCGCCTGCGATCTCGCCGGCGGCCGCCTGGAACGCGAGCGCGGTCCGCGCGGCGCGCAGCGCGTGCTCCGGCTCGTTTCCGTGCTGGTTGAAGATCACCATCACCGCGTCGCCGATGATCTGGTGGACCATCCCGCCGTCGGACTCGAGCAGCGGCACGAGCCGCCGGAAGTAGCCGTTCAGCATCGCGGCCACCTGGGCGGGGCTCATCTTCTCCGAGTACGACGTGAACCCCTGGAGGTCGGCCAGGATGACGCTCACCTCGCGCGTGTCGGCGAGCGTCTCGTCGAGGTAGAGCGGGCTGAACCGCTCCTCGTGCCACTCCGTCCGCGCGCTGATCGCGATCGCCGCGAACGCGGTCAGCATCAGCAGGTGCCACTCCCACCACGAGAGCCGCCAGCTCCGCGCCCAGGCGATCACGAGCATGGCCTCGGCCAGCAGCGCGAAGGCGAGCGCGATCCCGAGCAGGAACCCGGCCCGGCGCCGCCGGTAGAGGCGGTAGTAGCCGACGGCCGCGATCCCGTAGAGGACGACGCCGATCAGGGCGAGCACCACCTGCCAGCCGTTCAGCTCCTCGCGCCGAGCGGCCCCGCGAGCGGGTCGAGCTCCGCGAGCGAGACGGCCGCCCAGCCGACCATCACCGCCGAGAGCGCGATGATCAGCGGCCACGACAGGCTGAGGATGCGCTCGGCGGTCCTCGGGCGAAGCGGCAGCGACGACGCGGCCGCGAAGACTCCGGCCAGCACGAGCCCGAGCGGCGTCGCGAGCTCGAAGCCCGCGTTCTTCCCGATCAGCACGCCGGGGGTCGCGAGCGCGTGCAGCCCGAGGAAGCCGGCGGCCGAGACGAACGCAAGCGAGACGAGCAGCAGGCGCGCGTCGCGGCGGCGGCGCGCCGCGACTCCGACCGTGTAGCCGAGCGTGACCGCGAGCGCGGCGGCGCCGAGCACGAGCCAGAAGTGCGCGGGGTGGTTCTCCCAGTGCCCGTCCGCGGCCGGGTGGGAGAGGACGACGACGAGGACGACCGCTCCGAGGATCAGGACGAACGCGGGCCACAGCGCCTCCGGGGAGGAACGCGGCCGGGCGATCTCGGTCATCTCAGGCGAGCTCGAGCTGGCCGTGCGCCTCCCCGTACGCCGCGAGGAGGTCGAGGAACGGCACGGCGTCGAAGGCCTCCGGGCCGAGCACGCCCGCGCCCGACCAGGCCCCGTTCGCGAGCAGCTCCATCGCGACGACCGGGTTGAGCGCGGTCTGCAGGACGACGGCCTGCGAGCCGTACTCCCGCATCGTCGTCTCGTTGTCGGAGACGTGGTACAGGTAGGTCCGCCGCGGGTTCCCGTCCTTGCCGGTGCCGTTGACGACCGTTCCCGCGCAGGTCTTGCCGCGCATCCGGTCGCCGAGGGTCGCCGGGTCGGGAAGCGCTGCGGCGACGACGTCCCGCGGAGCCACCTCGACGCCGCGCACCGTCACCGGCTTCGTCGAGTCGAGCCCGAGCTTGTGCAGCGTCTTCAGCACGTCGATGAACTCGTCGCCGAGCCCGTACTTGAACGTGACGCGCTTGCACTCGATCTCGCGCGGGACGAGCACGACCTCCTCGTGCTCGACGTTCACGCACTCGAGCGGGCCGATCCCCTCCGGGAAGTCGAAGACCTCCGGCTCCGAGAACGGCGGCGTCGTGTAGAAGCCTCGCTCGCGCTCCCAGATCAGCGGCGGGTTGAGGCACTCCTCGATCGTCGTCCAGATCGAGAAGGTCGGCGCGAAGTCGTAGCCCTCGATCACGAGATCCGCGCCGTCGCGGACGCCGACCTCGTCGATCTCGGAGAAGAGGTGGTCGGCGGCGTAGCGGGCGAAGACGTCCGAGAGGCCGGGCTCGACGCCGATCCCGGCGAGCGCGAGCAACCCTGCTTCCTTCCAGCGCTCGTGCTCGGCGAACTGGAGGTCGCCGAGCATCACGCCCGGCTTCGAGTACGGCTCCTCGGGGTGCGGCTCCGAGAGTGTCATCGCCATGTCGAGGTACGTGCAGCGAGTCCTGAAGGCGGCCGCGAAGATCGGCGGGTTGAAGCGCGGGTCGGCCGCGTTGAGGACGACGTCGGCCTCGGCCGCGAGCGCCGCGATGCTCGCCTCGTTGGAGGCGTCGACCTGGGCGGCAGCGAAGCGCGGGTCGTCGAGGCGCGCGACGAGCGCCTCCGGGCGGGCCGGGTCGAGGTCGGCGAGGGTCATCCGCTCGAAGAAGTCGCGCTTCTGGGCGACCGCGGCCACCGCGCTGCCGACGCCTCCCGTGCCGACGACGAGGATCTTCACCGGCGCAGCGCTCCGTGCCGCTCGAGCAGCTCGAGCACCTCGTCGTGCGGCAGGCCCGCGCTGCAGGCGGCCCTCACGGCCGGTGACGTCGGGCGCCGCCCAGAGAGCGTTCAGCACGGCCTCCTCGGTCGCCTCGACGGTCGCAGCGAAGAGCTCGTCCATCGCTCTGTCCTCGACTGCCTTCGCGGCGCGGCCGTCGAGAACGCGAGGAAGATCTCGCCGCTGCCGTGGTGTGCGACCGAGCCGGTGCGCGCGAGGCCGAGGCCGGCGCGGCGGGCGACGCGTTCGAGCTGCGCCGGACCGAGCGCCGCGTCGGTCGCGACGACGGCGATGCAGCTCCCTGCGGGCTCCGGCGGCGACTCGCCCGGGAGCAGCCGGCCGACCGGGACGCCTGCGACCTGCAGCTGGCGCGCCGAGCCGAAGTTGGCGAGCACGAGGACACCGAGGGCGCAGCCTAACCCGGGCAGCGCGCGGCTTGCGGTGCCGATTCCGCCTTTCCAGCCGAGAGCCGTCATGCCCGTGCCCGCGCCGACGGCGCCTTCGTCGAACGGCCACCCCGATGCCGCCTCCACGGCTCGACCGGCGTCCGCCGCCTCGACCTGGACATCGCGCGCGTCGTTCAGGTCGCTGTCGTCGCACTCGCCGACGACCGGGATGACGACGCGGTCGACGCCCACCGAGGAGTCTGCGGCGATGGCGACGTCGACCGCGCCGTCGAAGATCCGCCCGACCGCCATCGTCGAGGTCAGGTAGATGGGCGTCCTGACGCGGCCCCACTCGCGGATCTCCAGCGAGCCGGTCAGCTCGCCGGCGCCGTTCAGGACAGCGGTGCCCGCGCGGACGGGCTCCTGCACGAGCGGCCCGACCGGCGCGGGGACGATCGCCGTCACGCCGGTGCGCGCGACGCCGCGTCCTTCCGGGGGTTCGGGCTCGTCCCGCCAGACGGTGACGTGGCCGACCGTGACGCCGGGCACGTCCGCGATCGAGTCGGTCGGTCCGGGCTCGAGCTCACCGATCCGCAGGCCGAGCTCCCGCAGGCGCGGGCCGCGAGGAGCGGGAGGGCCGTCGGGCACGGGGGGACTGTAAGGTCGCCGCGTGAAGCTCGCCATGCCCGTCGTCTGGAGCGATGCGTGTCTGCTCCACGATCCGGGCGGCGAGATCTGGGTCGGCGTGCGGACCCCCGCGACCGAGACCGCGGCGAGGATCGAGGCGATCAGGGCCGCTCTGCTCGAGGTGGGCGCGCGTTTCGTGGAGGCGACGCCGCACGAGGACGCGGCGCTGCTCGAGGTTCACGATCCGGGCCTCGTCGAGTACCTGCGATCGGCCTGGAGCGAGTGGGACGCGGCGGGCCTGCCTGCGGATCCCGGCCAGGATCGCGTCGTCCCGTACGTGTTCGCGCACCGGGGCCTCGGCTCGCAGCTGCGGGAGCCCGCGGCCGTCTGGGCGAAGCCCGGCTTCTACGCCTACGACACGATGACGCTTGTCGGGCCGGGCACCTGGGAGGCTGCGCGCGCGGCTGCGGAGGCGGCGTTGACGGCCGTCGACCTCGTCGTCGCGGGCGAGCCCTTCGCCTACGCGTGTACCAGGCCGCCGGGCCACCACGTGACGCAGGGACGCCTTCGGCGGCTCGTGCTATCTCAACAACGCCGCGATCGCGGCAGCCTCTCTCCAGGCGAAGCTCGACGGCCCGGTCGCGGTGCTCGACGTCGACGCGCACCACGGGAACGGCACGCAGGAGATCTTCCGCGACCGCACCGACGTGCTCACCGGCTCGGTCCACGTCGACCCGGGCACCGGCTGGTTCCCGCACTTCCTCGGCTTCGCCGACGAGAACGACGAGGCGAACCGCAACCTGCCGCTGGCTCCGGGCTGGGGCGACGAGCCGTGGCTCGAGCGCGGTCGCCGAGCTCGCCGCGTGGGCGAGGAGCTTCGGCGTGTCCGGGCTGGTCGTCGCGCTCGGAGTGGACGCCGCGGCCGCCGATCCGGAGAGCCCGCTCCAGGTGAGCGCCGCGGGCTACCGCGAGGCGGGGAGGCTGCTCGGCGCGCTCGGGGTTCCGACGGTGGTCGTGCAGGAAGGCGGCTACGACCTCGAGCTCGCTCGGCGAGCTCGTCCGCGAGTCGCTGCTCGGGCTCGAGGAGGGGCGCGCGTGATCGAGTTCTCGCCCGAGTACCTGCGCCACGTCGTCGAGCGGCTGGCGTCGATCGGCTCGCACCCGCTCGGCTTCCGGGTCGCGGGCACGCCGGAGGAGCGCGAGGCGGTCGACTTCATCGCCGGCGAGATGCGCTCGCTCGGGCTCGAGAACGTCGTCGAGGAGCCGGTCCCGGTCGACGGCTGGCGGCTCGAGGAGGCCTTCGTCGAGCTGGCGGACGGGATCGCGGGTCGAGTGCGCGTCCTTCGGCGGCGTTCCCGAGACCGGGGCGAAGGGCGTCGAGGGCGAGCTCGTCGCGCGTCGGCCGCGGCGGCCGCAGGCAGCTCGACCGGCTCGACGTCGCGCGGCAAGATCGCGCTCGTCGAGTGGCAGGTCGCGCGCCTCTGGCCCTACCACGTCGGGCCTCGAGCTCGGCCTGCGCGGGGCCACGGCGATGGTGCTCTACGCGCCCGAGGGCGGGCCGTTCTACCAGGCGCCGGAAGCGCTCGGCACGTTCGACGGGATCTGGCACGCGGAGGGGCCGCCGTGCGTGACGATCCGGCAAGCGAGGACGCGCCGAAGCTCGACGGCCGGGGGAGCGGTGCGCGTCGTCCTGCGTGCGCCGCTGCAAGCCGAGCACCGGGCTGCGAACGTCGTCGGCGAGCTGCCCGGCCGGCGCCGAGGGCGCTCCGACGATCGTCGCCGGCCACCACGACGGCTGGTTCGGCGCGGCGTTCGACGACGCGACCGGCGTCGCGGTCACGCTCGAGCTGGCGCGCGCGTTCACCGAGGCGGGCATCCGCCCGGAGCGCACGATCGCGTTCGTCTCGCACACCGCCGAGGAGTACGGCATCGCCGAGTCGGCCTACGACTGGTGTTACGGCGCCTGGTACCAGGTCGTCGCCGAGCATCGCGAGTGGACGACCGGCTCGCCCTTCTACCTCAACGTCGAGGGCTCGGGCAGGCCGCGGCCGATTCTTCACGCTCGACGTGCCGCCCGAGCTCGCGGCCTGGATCCGCCGTCACTGCCGCGCGGCCGCAGCGCGACGGCCTGCTTCCGCACGGCTACGAGCTCGACCGTCCGAACACGTGGACCGAGGTCTGGCCGTTCCTCGCCGCCGGGATCCCGGCGATCAACGTCTCGACGTTCACTCGACGAGTTCGAGCGCACCGAGTACCACACGCAGTTCGACACGACCGAGAGGGTCGACTTCGGCTACCTCGCGAAGCTGACCGAGCTCTGCGCGCGGCTGCTGCTCGACGCGCCCGTCGCTCGACTTCGCCGCGCGTGCCCGCGACTGCGGCGATCGCTCGGCGGCCTGCGCACGGGGCTCGAGCGCGCTGCGAGCCTCGGCACGGCGAGGGCCGCAAGCGCTTCACCGCGGTCGGCCGCGGGCTCCACGGGATGGACGCGATCGACGCGCCGCGCTACCCGCACGAGCAGACGGCGGCCGACATCGAGCTCCTCGAGACGCGCGCTCGCGGACCCCGACCAAGGCCGAGCGGCCACCTCTCGCGCGTCGGGCTCAACTGGCTCTGCTCCGACCTCTCGCACGAGGCCTTCAGGATCGAGCGCGCCCGCCGCGGCCGCCGGGCGCGCCGCGCCTGCTGGGGCGTGCAGGGCGACGCCGACCCCGGCCCCGACCTCTGGCGCGAGCTCGCCTCGCTCCGCGGCGAGCCGGGCGCGCGCCAGCCGGGCCCGTGGCTCGAGCAGAGCCTGCGCCGCCACCTCGCGCGCTCCCGCCGCGAGCTCGCGCGCCGGCTCGACGCGCATGGCCGACGCCGCGGCCGGCCGCGTCTTCCCGCTCCCGCGGCCACGCGCGGCCGACCTTCCTGGTAGAGAAGCCGCGCGTGAAGCCGCTGCCTCCCGGAGGGACGATCGGCGTCGCCGCGCCCGCCAGCCCGTACGACTCGCGCTCCGAGATCGCTGCGCGGGGTCGAGTGGTGGGAGTCGCAGGGCTACCGCGTGAAGCTCGCCGACGGCGTCTACGCGCGCGACGACTACGTCGCCGGCGACGCCCGAGCAGCGCGCGGCCGACCTGAACGCGCTCTTCGCCGACCCCGAGGTGGACGTCGTCCAGGCGCTCCAGGGCGGCTACGGCTCGGCGCAGACGATCCCGTACCTCGACTTCGACGCGATCGCCGCCAACCCGAAGCCGCTCGTCGGCTTCTCCGACATCACCGCGCTCCACGTCGCCGTCGCGCGCCGCACCGGGCTGCCGACGATCTACGGCAACGGCCTCGTCGGCGTCGGCGACCCCGAGGCGACCGAGTTCACGCGCGCGCGGCTCGTCGCAGGTGCTGACCGGCGACGCGACCGGCCCGGTGCCGCCGAATCCCGACGATCCCTACGTGCGCGCGATCCGCGGCGGCACGGTCACCGCGCCGCTCGTCGGCGGCTGCCTCTGGCTGCTCCTGCAGACGATGGGCACGCCCTGGGAGGTCGAGCTCGACGGCGCGATCCTCTTCTTCGAGGACTACAAGGCGCCGCCGTACTACGTGGACGGGATGCTGACCCAGCTGAGGCACGCGGGGAAGCTCGACGGCGTCGTCGGGCGTCGTCGTCGGCGAGATGGAGGACTGCGACTGGGGCGACCTGCGCGAGGCGTCCGACTGGGCGCGCTCGCGCTCGATCGAGGACGTCCTGGAGGAGCACCTCGAGCCGCTCGGCGTCCCGGTCATCTACGGCCAGCCGCTCGGCCACGGCAAGCACCTGGCCGCCCTTCCGCTCGGCGTTCGGTATACGCTCGACGCCGACTCTCGCTCACTGACGGTCGACGAGTCGCCGTTCGACGAGTGAGCTTCAGCAGGAGGCGGACATGGGCAAGGGGTTGAAGCTGGCAGCGCTCTCTCGGCACGCGTCGCCGTGCTCGCGGGTTGTGGCGGCGGCGGCAGCTCGGGCAAGAGCGGCGGGCACGTTCAGGCTGGGCACGAGCTCGCGGATCGACTCGCTCAACCCGTACGTCGCCTTCAACCAGGACGCCTACTCGACCTTCGAGTACATCTACCCGTTCCTGGTCCAGTACGACAAGCACGAACACGCAATTCGTTCCGGACTTCGCCACGCTCGTGGAAGTCGAGCGACGGCGGCAAGACGTGGACGTTCAAGACGCGTCCGAACGCGAAGTGGATCGGACGGCAAGCCGCTGACGGCCGAGGACGCGGCCTGGACGATCAACACCGACGTCAAGTACGCGCACCGGCGGCGCGGCGAACGCGGCCGGCCTGATCGCGCACATCAAGAACGCCGACGCGCCGAACCCGACACACGCTTGTCGTCCACTACAGCGCGCGGCCGGCAACGTGCTCGGCCAGTTCCAGCAGTTCTTCGATCCTGCCGAAGCACATCTGGAGCCAGCACACCGGCCACAAGGGGGCCGACCTGAAGACGTTCGCGAACACCGCGCCGGTCGTCGGCGGCGGGCCCTTCAAGCTGCCAAGTTCAAGAAGGACCAGATCGCGCTGTTCGAGCGCAACGACTCCTTCTACGGGCCGAAGCCGAAGATCGACGCGCTTCGGCCTGCGGATGTTCTCGAACGACGACGCGCTGATCTCCGCGCTCAAGGCGCACGAGATCGACGCGATCGAGGACGTCCCGGCGACGGGGATCAAGACGCTGAAGGACGCCGGCTTCACGGTCTCCGACGTGCCCGGGCGTCGACCAGACCGACTTCATCATCAACTCGAACCCGAACAAGACGAACCACCGCGAGCTGCTGAACCCGAAGGTCAAGGAGGCGTTCGCGCACGCGGTCGACCGCGACCAGATCATCCAGCGTCGTCTTCCTCGGCACACGCGAAGCCGGCCTACATCGATCATTCCGGCCGCGACGGGCGACTGGTACGAACCCGAACCTCAAGCCGGAGACCTTCGACCTCGCGCCTGGCGAACAAGATCGCTCGACGAGCCTCGGCTACAAGCGCGGCAGCGGACGGGATCCGGGTCGCCGACGGCCACAAGATGTCGTACGACGTGATCACGCCGACCGACGTCCCGAGCACGAACCGGACGTTCCAGATCATCCAGCCGGACTTCCAGAAGATCGGCGTCCAGCTGAGCCAGAAGGCGCTCGACTCGAGCGACGGCGTTCGACGAGATCACGGCGCCGGACAACAAGTACCTCAACTTCGACCTCGCGCTCTGGGACTGGGTCGGCGCTGATCGACCCCGACTTCATGCTCTCGGTCGTCACCTGCGCCCAGTACGGCGGCTGGAGCGACAGCGGCTTCTGCGACAAGACGCTACGACGCGATGTACTCGCAAGCAGCAGCTGACGCCGAACCAGGACAAGCGCGCAGCGCGCTCGTCTGGCAGATGCAGAAGTACCTGTACGACCAGCGGCCCGTACATCTGGCTCGTACAACGACGACTCACGTCGCGCGCCGTCAGCCCGAAGCTGGACGGGGTTCGTGACTCGCCGCAGGGGCCGTTCAACTAGCTCTCGAAGCTCAGCCTGACGAGCGTGCACAAGAAGTAGCCGAGCGGGCGCGGCGGCGACGCAGATGAGAGGCGCCGACTACGTCATCAAGCGGGTCGTGTTCGCGCTGGTCACGGTCTTCATCGCGATCACGCTCAACTTCATCCTCTTCCGGCTCGCGCCGGGGACGCCGTCACGAACCTCTCCCGCGTCCCGCACGCGACGCCCGCAGACCCGGCTGGCGCTGCGCAAGGAGTTCGGGCTCGACAAGTCGAAGCTCGCCCAGTACGGCATCTACCTGAAGCAGCTCGCGCACGGCAACCTCGGCATCTCGTTCGCGAACCAGCAGCCGGTCTCGCACAACCTGCGCGTCGGCGCTCGTCGAACACGATCCCGATGGTGCTGCTCGGGACGGTCTTCGCGATCATCTTCGGGACGCTGACCGGGGTCGTCTCGCGCCTGGCGCCGCGGCACCGGCGTCGAGGGAGCGACGTGACGACCGCGCTCGGCTTCTACTCGATGCCGACGCACTGGCTCGGGCTGATGCTCGTGATCCTCTTCGCCGGAACGCTCCCGACCGGCGGGATGACGAACGACTTCCTGATCAACCCGTCCTTCTTGACGCACGTGAAGGACGTCGGCGAGCACATGTTCCTTCCCGCGCTCACGCTCGGCCTCGTCCTCTACGGCGAGTACACGCTGATCGCGCGCTCGGCGATGCTCGAGACGCTCGGCGAGGACTACATCCTCACCGCGCGGGCGAAGGGGCTGAAGCCGTGGGCGATCGTCCGCGCGCCACGCGCTGCCGAACGCGATGCTCCCGATCGCGACGCTGATCGCGCTCTCGCTCGGCTACATCGTGGCCGGCGCGATCCTGATCGAGACGGTCTTCTCGTGGCCCGGGATCGGCCGCGCGGTCTACGAGGCGGTCCTCCAGCGCGACTACCCGATGCTGCAGGGCGCGTTCCTCGTCCTGACGGTCTCGGTCGTGTTCTTCAACCTGCTGGCCGACCTCCTCTACTTCAAGCTCGACCCGAGGATCACCGAGTGAGCGTGGCCCTCCACGAGCCGGGCGCCGTCTCCGAGCCGGATCCGGTCCGCACGCGGCGCGGGTTCGTCTGGCAGACGATCAAGGACCGGCCGTCGGCTCTGGTCGGCGCGGTCATCCTGCTCGGTGATCGTGCTGCTCGCGGTGCTCGCGCCGTGGGTCGCCCCCTACGACCAGCACGAGCAGGTCGGCCCGGTCTTCGGCCATCCGTCCTGGAAGCACCCGCTCGGCCTCGACGACGGCGGCATCGACATGGTCACGCTGCTGATGTGGGGCGCGCGGATCTCGCTCGTCGTCGGGCCTCGCGGCGACGTTCGTCTCGATGGTGATCGGCGGGACGATCGGCGTCGCTCTCCGGCTACTTCGGCGGGCAGGACCGACACGGTCGCTGATGCGGATCACCGACTACTTCCTCGTCATCCCCGACGTGCCGCTGATGATCGTGATCGCGGCGATCTGGGGGCCGAGCCTCTTCCACATCGTGATCGTGGTCGGGATCCTGCTCTGGACCAGCACGGCGCGGGTGATCCGGGCGCAGGTGAAGAGCGTGCGCGAGCGCGTCTACGTCAAGCGCGTCGCGCGCGCTCGGGCGCCGGGCACACGCGCATCGTCTTCAGGCACGTGCTCCCGCAGGTCGCGCCGCTCCTGATCGCGAACACCGTGCTGACGATCGCGGTCGCCGATCTTCGACGAGACCGCGCTCGCGTTCCTCGGGCTCGGCGACCCGCGCCGGATCTCGCTCGGGAAGATGATCGAGAACGCCTTCCAGCGCGCGGCGATCTCGACCGGCGCCTGGTGGGCGATCGTGCCGCCGGGCGTCGTCGTCATGCTCCTGATCCTCTCCTGCAGCCTGCTCGGCCAGGCGCTCGAGGACTCGCTCAACCCGCGGCTGAAGGTCGCCCACCTCTCGGCGCGGACGTTCCGCCTGCGGCCGCTCGTCGGCCGGGGGCCGGACGCGGTATGAGCGCGCTCCTCGAGATCGAGGACCTCCACGTCTGGTTCGACCTCCCGGACGGCGGCGAGCTGCACGCCGTCCAGGGCGTCAGCTTGTCGCTCGACGCCGGCGAGCGGCTCGGGCTCGTCGGCGAGTCGGGCTGCGGCAAGACGACGACCGCGCTCGCGCTGATGGGCCTGCTCCCGCCGAACGCGAGCGCGTCCGGCCGCGTGCTGCTGAACGGCGAGGACATCCTGGCCGGCGGCGAGGAGACGATGCGCCCGCACCGCTGGGTCGACATCGCGATCGTCTTCCAGGGCGCGATGAACGCGCTCAACCCGGTGCAGACGGTCGGCTCCCAGATCGTCGAGGCGCTCGAGCTGCACGGGCAGGCGCGGCGCGGCGGCGCCAGGGCGCGGACCGGCGAGCTGCTCGAGTCGGTCGGGATCCCGGCCTCGACGGGCCGAGCGCTACCCGCACGAGCTCTCGGGCGGGATGCGGCAGCGCGCCGCGATCGCGATGGCGCTGTCCTGCAACCCGAGCGTCCTGATCGCCGACGAGCCGACGACCGCGCTCGACGTGATGGTGCAGGCGCAGATCCTCGAGCTGCTCGACGCGCTCTGCCGCGACTTCGGGCTCGCGCTCCTGCTCGTCACGCACGACCTGCCGGTCGTCGCGCAGCTCTGCGACCGGGCGGCGGTGATGTACGCGGGCGAGATCGTCGAGTGCGGCGCCGGTCGACGCGCTCTACCACGAGCCGCGGCATCCGTACACGCGGCTGCTCTTCGCGGCGACGCCGGACCTGCACGGCGAGCGGCGTGCCCGTCTCGATCCCGGGCTCGCCGCCGCGGCTCGACCGCACGCTCGAGGGCTGCCCGTTCCACGCCGCGCTGCGACAGCGCCTTCGCCGCGCTGCACCTCGGAGCGGCCGCTGCTGCGCGGCGCTGGGCGGCGGACCGCGCCGCTGCCTGCCACCTGAACGACGTCCCCGCGGAGGTGGCATGAGCGCGAACGGGAGCGGCCGGCTGCTCGAGGTCGAGGACCTCGTCGTCCACTACCCGGTCCCGCGCGGGCTCGTCGGCACGATGTCGCGGCGGCCGCGAGAAGCTCGTCCGCGCGGTCGAGGGCATCAGCTTCTCGCTCGACCGGGGCGAGCTGCTCGCGCTCGTGGGCGAGTCGGGCTGCGGCAAGACGACGACCGCGCAGACCGTGCTGCGCCTGCTCGACCCCGTCGGCGGGCGCGATCGCGCTTCGAGGGCCAGGACATCACGACGCTCGTCGCACGAGACGCTGCGGCCGCTGCGCCGGCGGATGCAGATCGATCTACCAGGATCCGTACGAGTCGCTCGACCCGCGCCTGCGCGTGCGCGCGACGGTCGAGGAGCCGCTGCTGATCCACGGCGATCGGCGGCTCGAAGGACGCAGCGCGCCGAGCTGATCCGCGACGCGCTGGCGCGCGTCGAGCTGACGCCCGCCCGAGCTCTTCCTCGACCGCTACCCGCACGAGCTCTCGGGCGGCCAGCGCCAGCGGGTGGCGATCGCCGCCAGCATCGTGCTCGGGCCCGAGCTGCTCGTCGCCGACGAGCCGGTCTCGATGCTCGACGTCTCGGTGCGGGCGGGCGTGCTCTCGCTCCTCGACCGGCTGCGCGAGGGCGGCCTCGGCGATCCTGATGATCACGCACGACCTCTCGACGGCCGCGCGCTTCGCCGACCGGATCGCGGTCATGTACCTCGGGCCGGATCGTCGAGGAGGGCCCGGCCGAGACGGTCGTGCAGCAACCCGCAGCACCCGTACACGAAGGCGCTCCTCTCGGTCGTCCCGCGCCGCGACCCGCGCGAGCGGCTCGCAGCCGCAGATCCTGACCGGCGAGGCGCCCGACGCCGTGAGCGTCCCGCCCGGCTGCCGCTTCCATCCGCGCTGCCCGATCGCGATCGACGACTGCCGCTCGATCGACCCCGCCCTCGAGCCTGTCGGCGCCGGAACCGATCACCGGGCCGCGTGCAGCCTCATCCCGCTCCAATGACGACGGCCGACCTTCTCACCCGCGAGCTGGAGCTCTTCGAGCGCGAGCACCCGCGGTCGCGCGAGCTCGCCCGCGCGCGCGCGAGGAGTCGCTGCTCGCAGGCGTCCCGATGCACTGGATGATCCGCTGGGCCGGCGGCTTCCCGGTCTTCGCCGACGAGGCCCGGGGCGCGCGCTTCCGCGACGTCGACGGGCACGAGTACGTCGACTTCTGCCTCGGCGACACCGGCGCGATGACCGGCCACTCGCCGGAGCCGACCGTGCGCGCGATCGCCGAGCAGGCGCGGCGCGGGATCACGCTGATGCTGCCGAGCGAGGACTCGCTCTGGGTGGGCGAGCGAGCTGGCGCGCCGCTTCGGCCTGCCGCGCTGGCAGTTCGCGCTCACGGCCACCGACGCGAACCGCTTCGCGATCCGGCTCGCCCGCGAGCTCACCGGCCGCCCGAAGATCCTGGTCTTCAACTGGTGCTACCACGGCACCGTCGACGAGACGTTCGCCGACGCTCGACGGCGACGCGGTCGGTCGTCGCGCGCGAGGGCAACGTCGGCCCGCCGGTCGCCGCTCGCGGAGACGACGCGGGTCGTCGAGTGGAACGACGTCGAGGCGCTCGAGCGCGAGCTCGCGCACGGCGACGTCGCCTGCGTCCTCGCCGAGCCGGCGCTGACGAACATCGGGATCGTCCTGCCCGAGCCCGGGTTCCACGACGCGCTGCGCGAGGCGACCCGCGCGGCCGGGACGCTGCTGATCATCGACGAGACGCACACGATCTGCGCCGGCCCCGGCGGCTACACGGCCGCGTACGGGCTCGAGCCGGACCTGCTCACGATCGGCAAGCCGATCGCCGGCGGCCTACCCGCGCGGCGCGTACGGCTTCTCGGCCGAGGTCGCCGAGCGGCTCGAGGCGATGATGCCGCGGGACGAGCGCGCCGACGTCGGCGGCATCGGCGGCACCGCTCGCCGGCGAACGTCCTCTCGCTCGCGGCGATGCGGGCGACGCTCGGCGGAGGTGCTGACGGACGAGGCCTTCGAGCGGATGATCGCCCTCGGCGAGCGCTTCGAGGCCGGCGTGGCCGGGGTGATCGAGCGGCACGAGCCTGCCCGTGGCACGTGACGCGGCTCGGCTGCCGCGTCGAGTACCTCTTCCGGCCCGAGCGCCCGCGGAACGGGAGCGAGGCGGCCGCGGGCGGCGACGCCGAGCTCGACCGCCTGATCCACCTCTACGCGCTCAACCGCGGGATCCTGCTGACGCCGTTCCACAACATGGCGCTGATGTCGCCGGCGACGACCGAGGCCGACGTCGACCTCCACACGGAAGTGTTCGACCAGGCCGCCGGCGAGTTGGCCGACGGCCTGGTCTGATCCTCCTCGGTCAGGAGGGCCGGTTGGCCAGCGTGAGCTGGACGCTGTGCAGGGAGCCGTTGCGGCGGTAGGTGATCGTGACCTGCTCGCCGGGCTTGTGGGCGGAGATCGACGCTGCGAGCTCGTCGGAGGTCGAGACCGGCGTGCCGTCGAGGGAGACGACCACGTCGCCGGTCTTCAGCCCGGCCTTCGCGGCCGGCGTGCCGGCCTTGACGCCTGCGATCGCGCGCGGTGTTCGCGTTCGCGGCGAGCGGAGACGCCGAGGTAGGCGTGCTCGACCTTGCCGCTCGAGATCAGCTGCGAGGCGACCGAGCTTGATCGGTGTTCGACGGGATCGCGAAGCCGACGCCCTCGTTGCCGCCGGAGTCGCTCTGGATCTGCGCGTTGACGCCGACGACCTGCGCCCTCGGTGTTCGAGGAGCGGGCCGCCGGAGTTGCCGTGGTTGATCGCGGCGTCGGTCTGGATCGAGTCGTTGATCGTGAAGTTGTTCGGGCGCGTCGATCTGCCGGTGCAGCGCGCTGACGATGCCGCTCGTGACGGTCTCGGCGAGGCCGAACGGGCTGCCGATCGCGACGACGCCGTCGCCGACCTGCGAGCGCTGCTCGAGTCGCCGAGCGCGAGCGGGTGCAGCTGCGACTGCGGGCGCGTCGACCTTGATCACCGCGAGGTCGGTCGACGGGTCGGTGCCGACGAGCGTCGCGTGTAGGTCTTGCCGTTCCAGAACGTGACCTTGACCGACGTTCGCGCCGTCGACGACGTGCTCGTTCGTGACGATGTGGCCGTTCTTGTCGTAGACGAAGCCGGAGCCCTGGCCTGCTGCGTCTGCGAGCCGCCGAACGGCGCTCGACGCCTGGCTCGACGACGGTGATCTGCGACGACGCCGCGGTAGGCGCTGCCGGTAGATCTGCGTCGATCGAGAGCGGCGCTCGTGCGTCGACGCCGGCTGGCGAGTCGTTGCACGGTGACCTGGCGGACGACCGTCGTCGTCGCCGGCGTCGAGCGCGAAGGCGGACGTAGAGCGAGCGCCCCGCCGCCCGCTGCCACGGCAGGCGACTGCGAGCGAGGGAGGCGATGAGGGGGAGGTTGCGGGCGGCGGGGCATCGGCAGTGACGATGTTCCTTTCGGTCGTTCGACGTGGCTGCCATATCACCAGTGACGCCTAAGAGCACCGTGAAACGCGTCTAAGAACTGGGTAAGAACGCTGAGGCGGCTTTCTCAGCGGAGTTCTCAGACTCGCACGCGCACAATGGTGCCCATGAAGATCCTGGTCGTCGACGACGAGCGCGCGGTGCGCGAGTCGCTGCGGCGCGCGCTCGAGCTCGAGGGCTACGAGGTCGAGCTCGCCGCGGACGGCGCGCGAGGCGCTCGAGCGGCTCGAGCGCGAGCGGCGCAGCCGGACGCGGTCGTCCTCGACGTGCTGATGCCCGGCGTCGACGGGCTCGAGGTCTGCCGCACGCTGCGCCGCGACGGGCAGCCGCGTGCCCGGTGCTGATGCTGACCGCGCGCACCGAGGTCGACGACCGCGTCGCCGGGCTCGACGCCGGCGCCGACGACTACCTGACGAAGCCGTTCGCGCTCGAGGAGCTGCTCGCGCGCCTGCGCGCGCTGCTGCGCCGCACCGCGCGACGGCTCCGGCGAGACGCTGCGCTTCGCCGACCTCGAGCTCGACCCGGGCACGCGCGAGGTCCGGCGCGGCGGCGAGCCGATCGAGCTGACGCGCACCGAGTTCTCGCTGCTCGAGCTGTTCATGCTCAACCCGCGCCAGGTGCTGACGCGCTCGGTGATCTTCGAGCGCGTCTGGGGCTACGACTTCGGCTTCGGCTCGAACTCGCTCGACGTCTACATCGGCTACCTGCGGCGCAAGACCGAGGCGGGCGGCCGGCCGCGCCTGATCCAGACGGTGCGCGGCGTCGGCTACGCCCTGCGCGAGCGCAGTGAGCTTCCGCGCCACGGCTGACGCTGCGTCGCCGCGGTGGCGGTCGGCGCTCGCGGTCGTCGCTCGCCTCGGCGGTCGCTGTACGTCGTCGTGCGCGACCAGCTGCTGCGGCCAGGTCGACAACGCGCTGCGCGACGACGCGCGCGAGCGAGCTCGCGCAGCGCTCGCCGCTCGCGACGCGCCTCGAGCGGACCGGCGTCTACCTCGACGTCGGCCGCGGCCCGGCTCGGCGCCGGCGACGCTACGTCCAGGTCGTCACGTCCGACGGCACGGTCGTTCCGACGCCGGCGAGCAGCGGCTCGCTCCCGGTCGACGAGCGGGCGCTCGACGCGGCGCGCGGCGACGGCGAGCGCCGTACTTCAGCGACGCGCACGGTCGCGGGCACGCGACGTCCGCGTGCTCACGGTCCGTCTGCGGCACGGCGATACGCGCTCCAGGTCGCGCGCCGCTCGACCGAGGTCGACCACACGCTCGCACCGGATCCGGCTCTTCCTGTTCCTGATCGCGGCCGGCGGGATCGCGATCGCCGCGGCGCTCGGCCTCGCTCGTCGCGCGCGCCGCGCTCGCGCCGGTGCGGCGGCTGACGCGAGGCGACCGAGCACGTGACCGAGACGCGGCGACCTCTCGGAGCGGATCGAGGCGCAGCGGCCACGACGAGCTCAGCCGGCTCGCGGCGAGCTTCAACACGATGCTCGCCGCGCTCGAGGACTCGAGCCGCGCGCAGCGGCAGCTCGTCGCCGACGCCTCGCACGAGCTGCGCACGCCGCTGACGAGCCTGCGCACGAACATCGAGGTGCTCGCGCGGCGACCGGACGCTCCCGCCGGGCGAGCGCGAGCGGCTGCTCGCCGACGTCGTCGAGCAGCTCGGCGAGATGACCGCGCTCATCGCCGAGCTGATCGAGCTCGCGCGCGGCGAGCAGCACGCCGAGCGAGCCGGAGGACGTGCGGCTCGACCTGCTCGCCGCCGACGCCGTCGAGCGCGCGCGGCGCAACCGGCCGAGCGTCGCCTTCGCGACCGACCTCGAGGAGTCGCTCGTCCACGGCGTCCCGTCGACGATCGAGCGCGCGGTCGCGAACCTGCTCGACAACGCGGCCAAGTGGAGCCCGCCGGGCGGCGAGGTCGAGGTCGGCGTCCACGGCGGCGAGGTCACCGTGCGCGACCACGGCCCGGGGATCGCCGAGGAGGACCTGCCGTACGTGTTCGACCGCTTCTACCGCGCGTCGGCCGCGCGCGGCCTGCCCGGCTCCGGGCTCGGCCTCGCGATCGTGCGGCAGGTCGCCGAGGCGCACGGCGGCCAGGTCGTCGCCGAGCCCGCCGAGGGCGGCGGCACGCTGATGCGCCTGACGCTCGACGGCAAGGTCTGACGGCCGGACATGAGAGAAGCCCCGCGTCAGCAGGGCTTCTCTCGCTGCAGGCGGGCCGCTAGTGGTGCTTGAAGCTGTACGTGCCGTCCCAGTGCCAGACCCCGTCCTTATCGACCGAGACGCGCGCCTTGGCCCGGAAGTTGGCGGAACCTGCCGGATCCGCCCTTGAGCGTCACGCGGCCCTGCGCCGTCGTCAGGTCGAGCACCACGTGGCCGACCGCGGCGCCGCCCTGCCCGGACGAGACGGCGATGTCAGTGTCCAGGACGGTCTGACCCGGTGCCGCGAGATAGAAGACTCGCATCCCGGGCTTGATGACGGCGACGTTCGACGAGGTGATCGTGCAGAACTGGCCAACCTCGCCGTGGTAGTCGGAGCACTCCTTCGTCAAGTGGAGAGCTCCACTCCGCGCCTTCGACTGCATTGCGGCGCCCGCCGTCGCCACGACTGCGGTGGCGGCGACGAGCAAGACAAGCACGATGCTGCGTTTCATGACGGGTCTCCCTTCTCCGTTTGACCCCGCTGCCAGACGCCGAGCTCCTCCGCGACGACGATGCGTGCGAACGGCACGCCCGCGGCCTCGTTCGCATCTCTGACGTCGTCTGCCGTCTGCCGCCTCGAACCGGCAGAAGCACGAGTCGTCGGATGGAAGGTAGGTCGAGCCCAGGTACGTGACCTCCCGTCGGTCTCGTCGGGATCCGGGCGAGCGCCGACTCGAGCCACGCGCGGTCGCGGTCGGGGAGGTATCGCTCGACGAGGTAGTTCGGCATCGACCAGCACGATCCCGCGCGGGCCAGGCGCCATCAACCGCAAGAACCTGTGGATTTACTCCGACGCGTGCGTGGCGAGGCGCGCTGCGAGCTCGGTTCGGGAGCTGACGCCGAGCTTGCGGTAGATCTTCGAGAGGTTCCACGCAACCGTGTTCGGGCTGAGGCTGAGCTCAGCCGCCACGTCGCGGTTCTTGTGGCCGGCGACGACGAGCTCGACGATCTGCCGCTCCGTCTCGGAGAGCTCGCTGTCCGAATAGGTGCGTCCGCCGATCCGACGCCGCTCGGCGTGGGCCTTCGCCGCCCAGAGCCGTGCGCCGAGCTGCTCGAAGCGGCCGGCAGCCAGCTCGAGCGTCTCACGGGCGTCGCGCTTGTGTTGCGCCCGGCGCTGCACGGTTCCGAGCGCCAGCAGCGTTCGGGCGAGCTCGAATGGGTTCGCACTCTGCGGCGGCTCGGGCTCCACGGCCGCTTCCTCCAGCACGTCGATCGCCGCCTCGTGCTCGCCGCGCGCGGCGAGGAGGAGCCCGCGGCAACGGCCCGCGAGGGGACGAAGCGCGGTGTCCGATTCGGCCGCGCGCTCGTCGAGCAGCGCCAACAGCCGCTCCGCTCCGGGAAGGTCGCCGTTGTCGATGAGCGCTTCGATCGCGACGGAGCCTGCGACCTGTGACGAGGACCTCGTCGAGCTCGGTGACGTCCGCGAAGAGCGGTGCGCTGAGCCTCCACGCCGCACCTGCGTCGCCGCAGGAGAGCTCGACCGCCGCGAGGGCGCGGGTCAGGCGATGAATTGCCCCCAGGTAGCCGACGCCCCCGGCGACGCGGAGAAGGTCCGGGATCTCGGTGCGGGCCTTCTCGGCTTCGCCCCTGTAGGCGTCGACCTCGGCGCGGACCATCAGACAGAGGGACTCGCTCATCTCGCGGCCGTTCTGCTGAGCGAGCTCGATCCCCTGGTCGCACAGTTGCGCCGCCACATCCCACTCGCCCGATGCGACTTCCATTCTGGCGAGGAACATCAGGTACTGGGTGACTCCGGGGTCAGCCCTCGAGTCGGCCCTCGAGATCAATTCGGCCCAGATGGCCCGGGCTTCCTCGTAGCGGTCCGCGCGGGCGAGCAGCCGCGCGAGGGTTGCCCTCGCGTCCTCGTCGCCGCCGCCGGTTCGGCCAACGTCGATCGCACGGTCGAGCAGATCCCGTCGGATGCGCCCGGTACGCCAGAACGTCATCTCGGCGAGGGTCGCGAGGCTGGACGCGAGCTGCTCCGGGTCTCCGGCCTGCTCGGCCAGCATCAGCGCCGCTTCCGCATAGCGAATCCCGTCCTGGCTGCCGCGTCCCGCGCCGGCCATCCATGCGAGTCGAAGGAGGATGTCGACCCTCTCCGGGAGCTCGAGGCCCGGCTCGGCCAGCGCACGATTGCAGAGGGTCTCGGCGGCAGGGAACCCGTCCGTCGCCGACCGCACGAACGCGAGCCGGCTGAGCGCCCTGGCCCTGACCTCGCCGGGCTCAGAGGAGCCGACCGCCGCCTCGAGCAGCTCGGAGGCTCGTGTCGTGTCGCCCGCATACATGCAGTGCTCGGCGGCTGTGATGCGCCGACGGTTGAGCCGGTCGACGGGATCCGCCGGAGTAACCGTGACCGCACGCTCCGCGAGCTCCGCCGCGGCCAGCGCCGCGCCGCGAGCGCGAGCGTGCGCAGCGCCTTCGTCGAGGGCGGCTGCGACCTTCTCGTCCGAGCCGACCACCGCCGCTGCGAGATGGCGGGCACGCTCTTCGAGATCGACGTCGAGCTCGGCGAGACGACCGATGGAGGCGACGTCTCCGGTGGAGCGGCATCCTCGAGTAGGACGCGGGCGCCAGGAGCGGATGCGTGAAGTGGACCCGGTCGCCGTCGAGCTCCAGCACACCTCGACTCCGCGCAAGCTCGATGTCGTCGACGGCAGAGGCCGAAAGCGGTTCCAGCATCGGCACCGTGGGAACCGCGAGGGCGGCAACGGCGACGAGCGTCTCGCGGACGCGCGTCGGCAACCGGTCGAGGCGGTCGGCAACGATGCTCTCCAGGCTCTCGGGGAGTGAGATGCACCCCGCCGCCCTCGTCGATCGTGCCGTCGATCAATGCGCGTCCCAGCTCCAGCGCGTAGAACGGATTGCCGCCCGCCGCGTCGTGCACGCGGACGAGAGTCGGCCGGGGCAGGTTCAGCGACAGTCGCTCGGACAGAAGCCGATGGATCGCCCCGACCGAGAGCGGTTCGAGCGGGAGGCGCTCGAACGCCTCGAAGGCACGGTCGAGGTCGAGCGGTACCTGCACGGGTCGCCCGCGGACGGTCGCGAGAACGGCGGCCGGCTGGCCGTCCAGCCGCCGCAGCATGAAGCGGAGCATCTCGGCCGAGCTCGCGTCCACCCACTGCACGTCGTCGAGTGCGACGAGCAGCGGCCGCCTCCTGAACAAGCGCGTGCACGGCAGAGACGCAGCGCGACACCGAGCACGCGCGCTTCGGGCGGCGGCCCGTCAGGCCCGCGCAGCAGCAACGCGGTCTCGAGCGCGCGCCGCTGAACCGGTGGCAGAGACGGCAGGGTCTCGTCGAGCGTCGGTCCGAGCAGATCACCGATCGTCGCGAACGCCATCTGCGCCTCTGCCGCGGCCGGGCGCGCCGTAAGAGCACGAAAGCCGCGCGCCTGTGCGTCGTGGACACCCTGTTGAAGGAGTGCGGTCTTTCCGATTCCGGCGTCGCCTTCGATCAGCAACGCCTGTCCTCCGGCCGGCACGGCTTCGAGAAACCGAGCCAGCGCCTGCAACTCCGTCCGCCTGCCGATGATCGGTTCTGCCATCGCAGCGTCCACCCCATTGTGAACCAGGCGGGGCACCCTCACCCTCTTAGGGCTTTCTTAGTCGTATTTCACATGCTTCTCAGGCTCGGGTGGTTCCCTTCGAGTGTCCACTACGAGCCCAAGGAGGCCGACATATGCGAGTAAACAGCCTGAACGATCCCCACCCACAGCCACGGATGCCATTCGGAAGCGCAGTTCCGCCCACTCCCGCCGAGCAGGCCGCGTCGGCGGACCGCTGGGAGCGGCGCGGGGTGCTCGGCCGGCTCGTCCGACGTCCGTAGATCCGAGGACAGGAGAGAGACATGGACACACCCGTGAGACGAAAGATCGTCGCGGCAGCCGCAGCGGCGCTCGCGGTCGGAGGCGCAGGAGCCGCCATCGCCGCGACCCAGTTCAAGAGCTCCCCGAGCCAGGAGAGCAAGGCCGTCGTCAGCGACGCGGCCAAGCAGCTCGGCGTGCAGCCGAGCGAGCTCTCGAGCGCGCTCAAGAAGGCGCTCAAGGACCGCGTGGACGCAGCCGTCGCCGACAAGCGCCTGACGAAGGAGCAGGGCGACGCGCTCAAGAAGCGGATCGACTCCAACGAGTTCCCGCTCGTCGCCGCGCCCGGGCTCGGCTTCGGCTTCCGCGGCCACTTCGGCTTCCGCGATCACGGCTTCGCGCCACCACGGGCTTCCCCGGCCTGTCGACGCGCGGCGAAGTACCTCGGCCTCTCCGAGAGCCAGCTCCGCTCGCAAGCTCGAGTCGGGCAAGTCGCTCGCGGACGTCGCCAAGGCACAGGACAAGTCCGTGTCGGGCCTCGTCTCCGACGCTCAAGGGCGACCTGCAGAAGAAGCTCGACAAGGCCGTCTCCGACGGCAAGCTGACGAAGGCGCAGGAGGCCCGGATCCTGGACGGCGCCGGGAAGATGATCACGGCCATCGTCAACGGCAAGTTCCCCGGCCCGCCGCCGAACGGCAAGGGCTGGTTCCGCGAGCACCGCGGCTTCGGCCCGGGCATCGCAGGGAGGAGCACCGCCGGCCGCCCCGGCACGGATGCGTGACCGAGCCGACCAGGATCGAGGCGGCCCGCGGCCGGGCCGCCAGCGCGAAGGAGCTCGCGGTCGCCTCGGCCGCCGCGGGCTTCATCGCCGTCCTCCTCCTCGCGAGAGCCGGCCATCCCGGCCACAGCACGAGCTCGTCCTCGAGTCGGCAGCAACTCGCAGTCGGCGAGCCAGTCGCAGTCCGAGTCCAGCGACGACGACAGCTTCGACTTCGGCTCGGCCTCCGCCGCTCCCTCGACCGGCGGCGGCGGGACGCAGGCCCAGACGAGTGTCTCCTGAGCGGCGTGTCTTCCGCTCGATGGGCGTCGACGTCCTCGTCTGCGGGGCAACCGACGACGAGCACGCCGCCGTCCGGCGCCTCTTCGACGAGCTCGACCGCGTCGTTCTCGCGCTTCCGGGCCGAGAGCGAGCTGAACCGCGTCAACCGGGACCCGTCCGAGGTCGTGGTGCTCTCGCCGCTCTTCGCCGCAGCCCTGCGCACGGCGCTCGGCGCGGCCGCCGCAACCGACGGCCTCGTCGACCCGACGCTGGGCGGCGCGATCGAGGCCGCCGGCTACGACCGCGACTTCGCCGTGCTCGCGGACGACGAGCGGCCGCTCGGCCCTGCCGGTGCCGGGCCGCTGGCGGAGGCTCCGCCTCTCGGCGCGCCTGCTCTCGCGGCCGCCCGGGACCGCGCTCGACCTGAACGGCGTCGTCAAGGCGCTCGCCGTCGACGCTGCGCTGGAGCTGATCGCGCGGCGACGCGCTTCGTCGTCGGCGGGCGGCGACGTCGCCACGCGCGGAGGGGCGGTCGTCGGGCTTCCGGGCGGCGGCTCCGCTGCGCCTGCTCGCGCGGCGGGGTCGCGACGAGCGGGACGACGAAGCGCCGCTGGCGCCGCGGCGGAGAGGCTCAGCACCACCTGATCGACCCGCGCACGGGCCGCCCGGCGCGCTCGCGCTGGGACGAGGTCACGGTCGCCGCCGGCTCGTGCGTCGCCGCCGACGTCGCGGCGAAGGCGGCCTTCCTGCTCTCGAAAGACGGGCCCGGACTGGCTCGACGAGCGCGGCCTTCCCGGGCCGCTTCCTCGCCGGCGGCGAGGTGGTCCCGAACCGCGCCTGGAGCGAGGCGCTGCTCGAGCACGAACGCGCCGCGTGATCGTCGCCGCGGCGAACTACACGTGGTACGTCGCGCGCGCGGGCGGGATCCTCGCGTTCGCGCTGCTCTCGACGTCGGTCGTCGCTCGGCCTGCTGCTCTCCGGCCGCGCGCGAGCTCGAGCGCTGGCCGCGTTTCGCGCTCGAGGACGTGCACCGCTTCGTCGGCCTGCTCGCCGGGAGCTTCATCGCGATCCACGTCGTCGCGCTGCTCTTCGACAGCTACCTGCCGTTCTCGCTGCGGAGCATCCTCGTGCCGGGTGCCGCGCCCTACCGGCCGCTCGCCGTCGGCGCTCGGCGTGATCGCGGCCGAGCTGCTCGCCGCGCTCGCGATCACGAACCGCTACCGCAAGCAGCTCCCGCACGCGCTTCTGGCGGCGGGCGCACTACCTCAACTTCGCCGTCTGGCTGCTCGCGCTCGTGCACGGGATCACGGCCGGCACCGACTCGACCGCGCGCCTGGGCGCTCGCGCCTCTACGTCGTCTCGGCCGGCGCCGTCGTGGGCCTGACGGTCCGGCGCGTGCTCGTCGCCATGCCGTCGGCCGGCGCCTGGGCGCTGCGCCTCTGGCCGGGCACGGCGGCGGTCGTCACGGCCGAGCTGGTCGTCGCGCTCGCGCTCGGGCCGCTGGGCCACCACACGCTAGGCCGACGATAATCCCGCCGTGGGCTTTCGCTTCAGGCCTCTGACCCAGGCAGACGCCGAGGTGATCGCGGCCTGGCACTACCCGGAGCCGTACTCGTTCTACGACTGGATCGCCGACCAGGACGATCTTGCCGAGCTGCTCGACCCGGAGAAGCGAGGTGAGGCGTATGCGGCGGTCGACGACTCGGACGGCGACCTGATCGGCTTCTTCTCGTCCAAGCCGAAGGAGCCCGGCACGATCGAGATCGGCCTCGGGCTCCGGCCCGACCACACCGGCGCGGGCTCGGCCTGGCCTTCGTCGAGGCCGGGCCTCGAGGAGGCTCGCTCGCGGCTCGAGCCGCAGGAGTTCTTGCTCGCCGTCGCCACGTTCAACCGGCGCGCCATCACCGTCTACGAGCGCGCCGGCTTTCGCGAGTCAGGCGGTACATGCACCACACGAACGGCGGCGACTGGGAGTTCGTCGAGATGCGCCGGCCCGCCTAGCTGCCCGCCGTCCTGCTGGCGTGCACGTCGGCGGCGCTCTTCGGCGCGCTGGCGGTCGCGGTCCGGTTCGGCGCTGCGCAGCGTCGACGACCCGGAGCTCGGCGCGCTCGTCACCGTGACCGTCGCGCTCGTCGCTGACGACGGCGATCGGGCTCGCCTCGAGCGCGGGCGACGGCTTCGACGCGGGCGAGCTCTGGCCGTTCCTCGTGGCGGGGGCGATCGCGCCCGGGCATCTCGCAGCTGCTGTTCACGCACGCGGTCCGCGAGGCGGGCGCGGCCAGGACGGCGGTCGTGATGGGCGTCGCTCCGCTCGTCTCGGTCGCGATCGCGCTCGTGGTGCTCGACGAGCCGTTCCGCCTCGCGCTGCGTCGTCGGCGCGGCGCTGATCGTGGGCGGCGGGATCGCCCTCGCGGGCGAGCGGGTGCGGCCCGCCGACTTCCGCCACTTCGGGATCGTCTCTCGCGGTCGGGGCGACGCTGATGTTCGCCGTCCGCGACAACCTGCTGCGCTGGCTCGCCGGCCACACGGACACGCACGCGCTGCGTGACCGCACCGGTGACGCTGCTCGCCGGCGCGGGGACGATCGCCGTCTACCTGGTCGCGACGCGCGGCCGCGCCTGGGCGACCGGCGGCGGCGAGGCGCTTCGCGCCTTCCTCCCGTCCGGGCGTGCTCTTCGGCCTCTCGTACGCCGCGCTCTTCGAGGCCTTCTACCGCGGGCGGGTCACGGTCGTCGCGCCGCTCGTCGCGACCGAGTCGCTGTGGGGCGTCCTCTTCGCGGCGCTGCTCCTGCAGCGGACGGAGCTCGTCGGGAGGCGGCTCGTGCTCGGCGCGGCGCTGATCGTCGCCGGCGGCGTGCTGATCGGCGTGTCGCGATAATCCCGGCGTGGGGTGGCTGACGGAGCTGATCGACGAGCGCGGCGCCGAGGCGCTCGACCTCCACGCGAAGACGATCAACCCGCAGTTCGTGCGGCTGCTGCGGGCGATCGGGTTCGACCGCCGGTGGGCGCGGGCCGAGGGCGCGTACCTCTGGGACAGCGACGGCAACCGCTACCTGGACGTGCTCGGCGGCTTCGGCATGTTCAACGTCGGGCGCAACAACCCGCGCGTCCGCGCGGCGCTCGATCGAGGCGCTCGAGCTCGAGCGGCCCGGCTCGGTGCAGATCGGAGTCGACGTCGCTGCCGGCGCTGCTCGCCGAGGAGCTGCTGCGCCGCGCGCCGTCGAGCGTCGGGCCGCGCGCTCTTCACGAGCTCGGGCGCCGAGTCGGTCGAGGCCGCGATCAAGCTCGGCCGCGCGGCGACCGGGCGCTCGCGCGTGCTCTCGGCGGAGCACGGCTTCCACGGGCTGACGCTCGGCGCGCTCTCCGCGAACGCGAACCCCGAGTTCACCGACCGCTTCGGCCCGCTCCTGCCGGGCTTCGAGCGGGTTCCCTGGGACGACCTCGACGCGCTCGAGCGCGCGCTGATCCCGCGAGGACGTCGCGATCTTCATCGTCGAGCCGGTCCAGGGCAAGGGCGTCAACATCCCGTCGCCCGGCTACCTCGAGGGCGCGCAGGACCTCTGCCGCCGCTACGGCGCGCTCTTCTGCGTCGACGAGGTGCAGACCGGGCTTCGGCCGCACGGGCCGCATGCTCGCGCTCGAGCACTGGGGCCTCGAGCCCGACCTGATCACGCTCGCCAAGTCGCTCTCGGGCGGCTACGTCCCGGTCGGCGCGCTGCTGATGTCGACCGAGGTCTACGAGGCCGTCTTCGACACGCTGCCGAACGCGATCAGCCACGGCTCGACCTTCGCGCCGAACGACCTGGCGATGGCCGCGGGGCTGGCGACGCTGCGCGAGCTCGACGAGCAGGGCCTGGTCGAGCACTCGGCCCGGATGGGCGAGCTGCTGCTCGAGCGCACGCGCCCGCTGGTCGAGCGCTTCGAGGTCGTCCGCGAGGTGCGCGGGCTCGGCCTCATGTGGGCGATCGAGTTCGAGGAGCCGCCCGGCGGCTCGCGCACCTGGAAGCTCCTCGAGCGGATCCAGCCCGGGCTCTTCTCGCAGCTCGTCGTCGCGCCGCTCTTCCGCGACCACCGCATCCTGAGCCAGGTCGCCGGCCACGGGATCAACGTGATCAAGGCGATCCCGCCGCTGGTCGTGACCGAGGAGGACGTCGACTGGCTCGTGTCCGGCCTCGAGGACACGATCGCCCGCGCCGAGAAGATGCCGCGCGCGCTCGTCCGCTTCGGCCTGACGGCCGCCCGCGCCGGACGCACGAAGCGGCCGCGCCTAGCGCGCGCCTAAGGCGGTCGCTTGCGACGCCGACCAAAAGAGGCTGTGCCGGCTTTGCCGGTGCGGCCGTTCAGTGCTCGCGCGGTTCCCAGTGGAACCAGCGCAGTGCGACGATCGTGCCGACGAGGCCCCAGGCGACGAGCATCGCGACCGAGCCCGGGTAGGCCCAGATCTGGTGGCCGTGCAGCAGGATCCCGCGGATGATCCGGATGAAGTAGGTCAGCGGGAGCACGTCCGCGATCCAGCGCAGGAAGGCCGGGAACGCGTGCGGTGAGAAGAACGCGCCGGCGAGGAACGCCGCCGGCAGGTAGATCGCGTTCACGGCCGCCGAGGCGCCCTCGGCGCTCTTGATCAGCGAGCCGACCGCGACGCCGAGCGCGCAGAAGCAGATCGCCCCGAGCAGCAGCGCGAGCACGAGCGAGAGCGACGTGGTCGGGTGCGCCGATCGAGAAGAGCACTCTCCCGAGAACGATCAGCGCGACGGCCTCGACGGCGAACGCGGCGAGGAACGCCGTGAGCAGCGCGGCGATGTAGGTCGGGGCGGGCAGAGGGGTGGCGCGCAGCCGCTTGAGCACGCCGCTCTCGCGCCTGATCACCAGCACGATCGCAAGGCCCGCGAACGCGATCGCGATTGCCCCGTAGCCGATCATCCCGGCGAGCGAGGTAGTTGACCGCACGCACGTTGCCCTCGCTCTCGATCCGGTCGTGGCGGTAGGTCGAGCCGAGCAGGACGAAGAAGACCATCGGCAGCAGGAACGTGAAGAACGCGAGTTCCCGGCTGCGCACGTAGAGCAGCAGCTCGCCGCGCAGCTCGTGCCGGAAGAGCCTCACGCGTCCTCCTCGCCGGTCAGCTGCAGGTAGATGTCCTCGAGGGTCGGCCTCGTGACCACGAGGCCCTCGAGCTCGCGGTTCTCGGCGAGCGCCCGGGAGGTCAGCTCGTGGAGCACCTCGGTCGGCCGGTCGGTCTCGAGCGTCACCTCGCGGCCGTTCTCGCGGTAGCGGATCTCGGTCGTGGGCGTGTCGCCGATCAGCTCGGAAGGCGGGCCGACGGCGACGATCTTCCCCTGGCCGAGAACGGCGACGCGGTCGGCGAGGTGCTCGGCCTCGTCGAGGTAGTGCGTCGTGAGCAGGATCGTCTTGCCGAGGCTCCCGCAGCGAGCGCAGCGTCTCCCAGGCCTGGCGGCGCGCGTGCGGGTCGAAGCCCGTGGTCGGCTCGTCGAGGAAGATCAGCTCCGGGTCGCCGATCGAGCCCGAGCCCGAGGTCGAGCCGCCGCCGCTGGCCGCCCGAGAGCCGACGGGCGAGAACGTCTCGCTTATCGGTCAGGCCGATCACCTCGACCACCTCGTCGACCGGGCGCGGGCTCGAGTAGTAGCCGGCGAACAGGCGCAGGCTCTCGGCGACCGTCAGCGTCTCGTACATCGCCGACGACTGGAGGACGACGCCGATCCGCTCGCGCCACTCGCCGCCCGCGCTCGCCGGGTCGACCCCGAGCACCTCGACCTCGCCCGCGTCGCGCTTGCGGTAGCCCTCCAGGATCTCGACCGTGGTCGTCTTGCCCGCGCCGTTCGGGCCGAGCAGGCCGAAGACCTCGCCGCGCTCGATCTCGAAGCTGATCCCGCGGATCGCCTCGAGTCGCCGTACGACTTGCGGAGGTCTCGGACGCTGACGGAGGCCACGGCCGGCGCAGTCTCGAGCTGAAGCTCGAACGTGCCGCCGGCCGGGAACGGCGGCTCGGCCCGCCGCTGAGCTCGGCGGCGATCCGCCCGCAGTCGGGCTGGTGCCCGACGACCACGACCGTGTCGCCGCGGCCTCTGACGGCTGGAGGACACGTCGTCTGCGGTAGCGCCGGGCGCCAGCCGCTCGTCCGGCTCGACCGGTGCCGTCGAGCGCACGCGCGAGCTCGGCACCGGTCTCCCGCGCGCGTAGGAGCGGGCTCGTCAGCACGGCATCCGGCCGCACGTCGTCCGCGGCGAGCTGCTCGCCCAGGGCGCGGGCCGACGTCGCGCCCGTTGGGCGTCAGCGGCCGCAGCTCGTCCGGCTCGCCCGGAGCGGCCTCTGCGTGGCGGACGAGGACGAGTCGCACGCCGCCGAGCATAGTGCGCGGCGCTGGATAGGCTGGCCGCGTGCCGACGCTGCGCTACGTGATCGCCGACGTCTTCACGGACACCCCTCTCGCCGGGAACGGGCTCGCGGTCTTCACCGACGGGCGCGGCCTCGAAACCGAGCAGATGCAGAGGCTCGCGCGCGAGATGAACCTCTCGGAGACGGTCTTCGTGCTCCCGCCGGAGAGCGACGGGCACGCGCGGATGCGGATCTTCACGCCCGCGACCGAGCTGCCGTTCGCCGGGCACCCGACGCTCGGGACGGCCTTCGTGCTCGCTGCGCCGCTGCAGCTCTCCGTGATCAAGCTCGAGACGAAGGCGGGAGTCGTCCCGGTCGCGCTCGAGCGGGAAGGCAGCAGGATCGTCTTCGGCCGGATGGAGCAGCCGCTCCCGACGCTGGGAGCCGTTCGCGGACGAGGACGCGCTGCTTCGCGGGCTGCGCGTCGAGCGGAGCGAGCTGCCGATCGAGCTCTACGACAACGGCATGCGGAACGTGTACGTCGCGCTCGGCTCCGAGGACGAGGTGGCCGCGCTGCGGCCTGACTTCTCGGCGCTCTCGGAGATGCCTCCGGTGCTCGGGATGAGCTGCTTCGCCGGCTCAGGCACGCGCTGGAAGACGCGGATGTTCGCGCCCGCGGGCGGCGTCGCCGAGGATCCGGCGACGGGCTCGGCCGCCGGACCGCTGGCCGTGCACCTCGCGCGGCACGGCAGGATCCCGTTCGGCGAGGAGATCGAGATCTCGCAGGGCGCCGAGATCGGCAGGCCCTCGACGCTCTACGCCCGCGTCGACGGCTCCGGCGGACGAGATCGAGCGCGTCGAGGTCGGCGGCAGCGCGGTCGTCGTCGCGCGCGGCGAGTTCAAGCTGCCTTAGTAACAGACTGTTACTAGGCCTCGGCCGCTGGAAGTCCCGCGAGCCAGGAGCCCCTCGACCCCAAGTAACAGACTGTTACTTGGGATTCGCGCGACGCTACGGCTCGAGCGCGACCGCCTCGATCGCGGGCAGCTCGGGGGCGAGCGAACGCCAGAAGACACCGCCGTCGGTGGACAGGTAGAGGCGGTTGCGGGCCGCGTAGAGCACGTAGTCGGGATCGTCGTCCGCGATCGCGATCGCAAACCCGGGAGGAAGGCCGCCGCCTGCCTCGCGCCACGTCTGGCCCGCGTCGTTCGAGATCGCGAGCGGCGGGCGCCGGTCGACGACCGCGATCACGGTCGACCCGTTCGCCGCCGCGGCGACGACCCGTGGCAGCGGGAGCGCGAGGGTCGTCCGGCTCCACCTCGACGTCCACGGGCCCGAGCACGACCTCGTCCTCGAGCTCGACCTCGTAGACAGCGTCGGCCGTCCGGACGAGCGCTCTCACCGGAGCCGCCCGCTCAGCATCCCGGCGACGAGCGCGCTGGCCTGGCGGGCGGCGGCGACGCGGCGCGTGCCCGGACGACGCGAGACGAGGTAGGCGGCCGAGAACGCGTCGCCCGCTCCGGTCGGGTCGCCCTCGATCGCCCGCGCCTCCACGCGCTCGAGCCTGCCCGTTCGCGAGCACCAGCGACCCGAGCGAGCCGAACGTGACGAGCACCTCGGGAACGCCGAGCTCGCGCAGCGCCTCCTCGGTCGGCTCGCCGCCGAGCAGCGCCTCCGCCTCCTCCTCGGCGAGCTTGAGGATCGTGACGTGCCGCAGGACCTCCGGGTCGAAGTCGGCGTCGAGCTCGAGCGGGCCGGTGCGCGCCGGGCGGACGAGCCCCTGTCCGTCCAGCGAGACGCGCCGGCCGCGCGCGAGCTCGGCCATCGTCTCGGCGGGGAAGTCCGACCGCGCGAGCGCGCCCGCGTGCACCCAGCGCGCGCCGGCGAGGCCCTGCACGTCCTCGGCGGTCCACGGGTCGCCGATCTCCAGCACCTTCATCACGCGGTGGTCGCCCTCGTAGTGGAACGAGTACGTCGCGGTCGATTCGCCCGGCCGCCAGAGCACGGGGAGGCCGAGCGCGACGAGCGCGGAGGAGAACAGCTTCCGGTCGTCGTCGGCGCACTTCGCAACCACGAGCGCCCGCGCGCCCAGGGCTCTCAGCGCGCGCGCCGCCCAGTACGGAGGGCCGCCCGGCCGGGGCGGCTGTCCGTCAACGAGATCGCGCGAGAGGTTCCCGACTACGGCGATCCCCGGCACGCGCCGAGACTATCGACCCCGCGAGCAGGGCCAGGAGGAACGCGGTCGCGAAGCTCGGGAGCGAGGCGCTGAAGTCGACCGGCCCCTTCGTGTGGTGGATCAGGTCGAGCCACCAGCTCGGCCCCTGCGGGAGGAGCCACTGGTAGACGGCGAACCCGGCGAGCCACGCCACGATCTGGGCGACCCGAACCGGCGGGCCCTCGAAGATCGCGCGCCGGTCGTAGTGCAGCCCGGCGAGCAGCCAGTCCGCGATCAGGACGCCGAGCAGCGGCACGAAGAACGAGCCGAGCAGGAACAGAAACGTCTGGTAGTTCTGGAGGTCGAGCACCAGCGCGCCCGCGGTCGCCGTCGCGGCGACGACTGCGATCAGGAGCCGCTGCGGGAGGCGCGGGAAGACGTTCTGGATCGAGACCGCCGTCGAGTAGATGTCCGCGAACGCCTCGTCGGTCTCGTCGACCGTCAGCGCGAGGAGGGCGATCACGCTCAGGACGCCGCCCGTCGCCACGGCCGCGGGGATCGCGGCCGCGTCGCTGATGTTCCGCGAGAGCAGCAGCAGCGCGCCGAGCCCGAACATCCAGATCGTCGGGACGAAGTAGCCGAGGCCGGTTCCCCAGAACGCGCTGCGCCGGTTGCGGCCGAAGCGCGTGTAGTCGGCGGCGAGCGGCGTCCACGAGATGATGCTCGCGAGGACGAGGTCGAACCCGGCCCACGCCGAGCCGCCGTGGCCGTGGCCGTGCCAGAACTCGCTCAGGCTCGAGCGGTCGAGCACCCACCAGGTCAGGTAGAGGAGCGAGGCGAGCACGACCCAGATCGCGAACTTGCGGACGTAGCGGCGCACGAACCCGATCGGTCCGAGCAGCGCGAGCACTACCGAGATCCCGCCGAAGAGCAGCGTCCAGAGCCAGCGCGCGTGGAAGCCGAGCACCCGGTCGGAGAGCGCGGCCGCCGCCGTCGCGATGATCAGCAGCTCGAAGATCGACCAGCCGAGGTTCTGGACGACGTTGAGGAAGGTCGGCAGGTACGAGCCGCGCTGCCCGAGCGGCGCGCGGAGGACGACCATCCCCGGCACGCGCGCATCGGCGCCGATCGCGCCCGCGATCCCGAGCAGCAGGTTCCCGACGAGGGCGGCCGCGACGATCGCGACGAGCGCCGACTGGAGCGAGAGGCCGAGCCCGAAGTCGCCGTCGACGAGCACGGCCCCCGCGACGATCACGAGCAGGCTTACCGAGAGGCTGCTCCAGAGCAGGAAGAGGTCGACGAACCCGAGCACGCGCAGGCGCTCGGGCACCGGCTCGATGCCCCAGCTCGGTGTCCGGTCGTCCATCGCCTCCCTCCGCCGGAATTACCCGGATCAGGTTCGTCGGGTGTGATCTCAGCCGCGCGCGCGGCACCCCGGAGGCGGCATCGTAGCGAGGCTAGGAGCGCTCGGCCCGGCCCGTCAGCGCGGCGACCGCGCCGAGGCCGACGAACACGGAGCCCGACACGTAGCGCTGCACGCGCGGGAAGGCTGGGCTGAGCCGGAGCCGCTCGCCGAGCGTGCCCGAGACGAGCGCCCACATGCTGTCGCTCAGGAACCCGAGCGTCGCGAAGAGCAGGCCGAGCACGAGGATCTGCGCCCAGGCCGCACCTGCGTCGGGGTCGACGAACTGCGGCAGGAAGGCGAGGAAGAAGAGCGCCGTCTTCGGGTTCAGCGTGTTGACGACGATTCCCTGGCGGTAGAGGCGGCCGAGATCGCGCGAGGGCCGGGCCTGCGGCTCCAGCTCCGGCTCGAGGCCGAGCAGGCGGCGGATCCCGATCACGATCAGGTACGCGGCGCCCAGGTACTTGACCGCGTCGAACGCGAGCGCCGACGAGGCGAGCAGCGCGGAGAGGCCGATCGTCGCGGCCAGGATGTGGACGAGCGTCCCCGTCGTGATCCCCGCGACGGCGACGATCCCGGCCCGCCGCCCGTGCGAGACGCTCTGGGTCACGACGTAGAGCACGGCCGGGCCCGGGACGACGAGAAGCAGCAGCGCGGCGCCGACGAACACGGCGAGTCGCGAGGGATCGATCATGCGCCGACGTTACACATCTGTGTCGGGGTCTGGCACCGCGGAAACGGCCCGAAGCCTTACCGGCAGCGGGATCGTGGAGAGCGAGGCACACTTTCGTTCGCGTGTCTGACACCGGACGAACCATCGTCGCCATGGGCGGCCTCAGCTGGGACGACGGCGAGCGCCGGCGGCTCCAGAGCTACTTCCTCGGCGCGGCTGGCCGCGAGCGGCCACGGGTGCTCTTCGTACCGACCGCGACCGGCGACAGCGCCGAGGCGACGCTCATGGCCTACACGCAGCTCTCCGGGCAGGCGGACGTCTCGCACCTGCTCTTCCATCCGTGGCCGCCGTCCGGCCTCCGCGAGTTCACGCTCGACCAGGACCTGATCTTCATCTCGGGCGGGAACACGGCCAACGCGCTCGCGATCTGGCGCGCGCACGGCTTCGACAGGATTCTGCGCGAGGCCTGGGAGGCGGGCATCGTGCTCGCAGGCTGGAGCGCGGGGATGATCTGCTGGTACGAGGCAGGGGTGACCGACTCGTTCGGCCCGCAGCTCGAGGGGATGCGCGACGGCCTCGGCTTCCTTCCCGGCAGCGCGTGCCCACACTACGACGGGGAGGGCCAGCGGCGCCCGGTCTACACGCAACTCGTGGCCGAGGGCTTTCCACCCGGAGTCGCGGCCGACGACACGGTTGCCCTGCGCTACGACGGCACCGAGCTGGCCGAGGTCGTCACAGCTCGCCCGACGGCCAGCGCCTACCGCGTCACGCCCGATGGCGAAGAGCCCATCGAACGGCGCCTTCTCTAGCGTTCGTACGTCACCTCGCCCGCCTCGACGAGGCGGCGCTCGCCGTCGACGTCGATCGCGAGCTCGCCCGAGCGGGTGATCCCGACCGCGTTCCCGGAGATGCCGTCCACCGAGACCGCCCGCCCGCGCAGGAAGTCGCGCGCGCCGAGGCGGTCGAAGACCGCGTCGATCCCGCCCTCGCGCCAGAGGTCGTACTCGCGCTCGAGCCGCGCGAGCAGGAGCGCGAGGAGCGGCGCGCGCTCGCGGACGACGCCGTCGGCGGTGCGCAGCGACCCCGGAGCCACGCGCGCATCCGGCAGCTCCTCGAGCCTCTGGTTCACGTTGATGCCCATGCCGAGCACGATCACGCCGTCGCGGCCCTCGGCGAGCACGCCCGCGACCTTGCGCCGGTTGAGCATCACGTCGTTCGGCCACTTGATCTGCGTCGCCAGCTCGAGCGTCTCCTCGACGGCTTCGGCTACTGCGAGGCCTCCGATCAGCGACAGCTGCGCGATCTCCGGGCCGGGCGGGGGCCGCAGCAGGATCGAGCAGAGGATCGAGCTTCCGGGCGGCGCCTCCCACGTCCGGCCGAGCCGCCCGCGGCCGCCGGTCTGCTCGTCGGCTCACGGCCACCGCGCCCTCGGGCCCGGAGCGGTCGACCAGAGCCTGGGTCGACTCGCAGCGCTCCTCGTAGAGGTACGGCCGCCCGAACCGCCCTGTCAGGAGCGGCTCGACGACCTCCGGTTCCAGCGAATCGGTCACACCCGCTCGATCCGCACCGCGCAGACCTTGTACTCGGGCGTGCCGATCAGCGGGTCGCCCACGTCGTGCGTGAGCCAGTTGACCTTCGCCTGCGCGAAGTGGAGCGCCATCCAGACCAGCCCCGGGTAGACGCGGTCGCCGATCGCCGCGCGCGCCTCGAGGTCTCCGCGGCGCGAGACCAGGCGCACCCAGTCGCCGTCGGCGACGCCGAGCGCCGCCGCGTCCTCGGGGCTCATCTCGACGAACGGGTCCTCCTGCTTCTGGACGACCCCCTCCTCGCGCATGGTCATCGTCCCCGAGTTGTAGTGGTAGAGCGTGCGCCCGGTCGAGAGCACGAACGGGTACTCGGAGTCGGTCGGCTCGATCGGCGGGTGGTACTCGACCGGGAAGAACTTGCCCTTGCCGTTCGGCCGCGCGGGGCTCGGCGAATGGAGGTACATCGAGCCCGGGTCGTCGCGGTCGAGGCACGGCCACTGCAGCCCGACCTCCTCGATCCGGTCGTAGCGGATCCCGTTCCAGTTCGGCGAGAGGTCGGCGAACTCGTTCCAGACGTCCTCGGCCGACTCGTACTCCGGCCAGTCCGCGCCGAGCTCGCGTGCGAGGTCGATCACGATCCGCCAGTCCTCGCGCGCCTGTCCGGGGCACGGCACCGCGCGGCGCACGCGGTTCACCCGCCGCTCGGTGTTCGTGAACGTGCCGTCCTTCTCGGCGAAGCTGGAGGCGGGGAACACGACGTTCGCGTGCTCGCGGCTGGTGTCGTTCAGGAACAGGTCCTGCGAGACGAGGAACTCGAGCCTGTCGAGGCCCTCCTCGACGTGGTGGGCGTTCGGCTCGGTCTGCGCCGGGTTCTCGCCGACGAGGTAGAGCGCCTTGATCCGGTCGTCGTGGAGGCCGGACATCATCTGGTCGAGGCGGTAGCCGGGCGTCTCGGGCATCTCGACGCCCCAGGCCTCCGAGAACTTCTGTCGCATCTCGTCGTCGACCGCCTGGTAGCCGGGGAAGTAGGACGGGTTCGCGCCCGCGTCGTTCAGCCCCTGGACGTTGTTCTGCCCGCGCAGCGCGTTCAGCCCGGTCGACTCGTAGCCGAGGTGGCCGGTCATCAGCACGAGGTTCGAGAGCGACCAGATGTTGTCGATCGCGGACGCGTGCTCGGTGATCCCGAGCGTGTAGAAGATCGCCGCGTGCCGCTCGGTCGCGTACTCGCGGGCGGTCGCGCGGATCGCCTCGGCGGGCACGCCGGTCATCCGCTCGGCCTCCTCGGGCGTGTAGCGGGAGACGACCTCGGCGACCGCGTCGAAGTCCTCGGTGTGCTCGCGGATGTAGTCCTCGTTCTGCAGGCCCTCCTCGAGGATCACGTGCATGATCGCGTTCAGCAGCCAGACGTCGCTTCCGGGCCGCAGCTGCAGATGCCGCTTCGCGATCTTCGTCAGCCAGATCTTGCGCGGGTCGGCGACGACCAGGGTCGCGCCGTCGCGCACCGCCTTCTTCATCCGCAGCGCCAGCACCGGGTGCGCCTCGGTCGTGTTCGACCCGATCACGAGCAGGAAGCGCGCGCGCTCGATCTCCGGGATCGAGTTGGTAGTTGCTCCTCTGCCTAACGACCTGACCAGGCCGTAAAGAGTCGGCGCGTGTCAGGTGGCCTCGCAGGAGTGAACCGAGTGCGTGCCGAGCGCCGTGCGGGCGAGCTTCTGCAGGAGGAAGTTCTCCTCCATCGTCAGCCTCGCCGAGGCGAGGATGCCGACTGTCTGCGGGCCGTGCCGCTCCTTCACCTCCTTCAGGCCCTCGGCCGCAGCCTTCAGCGCCTGCTCCCAGGTCGCCGGGTGCAGCTCGCCGTCCTCGCCGCGGATGAGCGGCTCTGTCAGACGGTCCGGATGGTGGACGAAGTTGAAGGCGAAGCGACCCTTGACGCAGAGGTTGCCCTCGTTCGAGACGTAGCTCGGGTCGGAGGTGATCTTGACGATCCGCTTCGTCTCGGGGTCGACGTTGATGTCGATCTGGCAGCCGACGCCGCAGAACGTGCACGTCGTCTTGACCTTGTCGAGGCCCGCCTCGTGACCCGCCGGCTCGCCCTCGAGGAACTTCTCGTAGATCGCGCCGGTCGGGCACGTCGAGAGGCAGCCGCCGCAGAGCTCGCACTCGGTGTCGAGCCAGGAGTGGCCGTGCGTCGGCACGATGCGCGCGGTCGGGCCGCGGCCCTCGAGCGTGAGCGCCGAGCACTGCATCACCTCCTGCGTGTAGCGCACGCAGCGGTTGCAGAGGATGCAGGCGTCCGGGTCGTAGCCCATCAGGCGGTTGCGGTCCTCGTAGCCCTCGCGCTTCGCGTCCGGGAGGACGAACGGCGCCTCGGCGTCGAGCTCTCCTGCGAGATCCTGGAGCTCGTTCGGCCGGCCGCCCGGGCTCGCGTTCAGGTGCTCCGCGAGGAGCATCTCCGTCAGCGTCTTGCGGAACTGCGGGACGTCCGAGTTCGTGGAGACGACCATCCCCTCGGTGACGCGGGTGGCGCAGGCGGGCATCGGCCTCGGCGCGCCCTCGACGCCGACCACGCACATCCGGCAGCCGCCGTACGGCTCGAGCTTGTCGTCGTGGCAGAGCGTCGGGATGAAGACCCCGTGCCGCGCGGCCGCGTGGACGAGCAGCTCACCCTCGGGGGCGCTGGCGCGCTTGCCGTCGAGCGTGAAGTCGACCACGGCGTTCACCGTACAGGCGTCTCCAGATCGAGGAACAGCCCTGGCCAGTGGCGGAACGCGCTGCGAACCGGGACCGGCGCCGCCTGGCCGAGGCCGCAGATCGAGGTCGAGACCATCGCGTCGAGCCACTCCTCGACCTGCTCGCGCGGCATCGCCGCCTCGCCCGCGGCGAGCTCCTCGAGCACGTGGTGGATCGCGCGCGTGCCGATGCGGCACGGCGTGCACTTCTGGCACGACTCCTCGGCGAAGAAGCGCATCGTCTCGGCCAGCAGCTTGAGCGGCGAGTAGGTGGCCGGGAACACCTGGAGCCCGGCCGAGCCGGGAGACGCTCCCCACTCGGCGAGCGCGTCTCGGGTGAGCGGCACGTCGAGCGCGGCCGGCGGCAGGATCCCGCTCGCCGCGCCGCCGGGCACGATCGCGCCGATGTCCTGCGTCGCCCCGCCCGCGTGGTCGTCGATCAGCTGCCGCGCGGTGACGTCGAGCGCCGCCTCGTAGCAGCCGGGCTCGCGCACGGTTCCGGAGACCGACCAGAGCCGCGACGGCGTCCACTCGCCGCGCGCGATCCGGGCGACGTGGGCCAGGGTCTCGACGTTGTTGATCAGCGTCGGGCGGCCGAGGTAGCCGGACTGCGCCGGGAACGGCGGGCGCAGCCGCGGCATCCCGCGCCTGCCCTCCATCGACTCGAGCATCGCCGTCTCCTCGCCGCAGACGTACGAGCCCGCGCCGACGACGATCCGCACCGGCAGCCCGCGCGCCTCGATCGCCTCGGCCAGGCGCGCGCGCGAGGTCGCGTACTCCTCGCGCAGGTAGATGTACGCCTCGTCCGTCTCGCAGAAGCGCATCGCCAGCTCGAGCCCTTCGAGCAGGAGCTGCGGGCGGAGCTCCATCACGTAGCGGTCCTTGATCGTCCCGGGCTCGCCCTCGTCGGCGTTCACGATCACGACGCGCGGCCCCGGCTCGCGGAGCACCGCGTCCCACTTGCGCCAGGTCGGGAAGCCGGCGCCGCCCATCCCGGTCAGGCCCGACTCCTCGAGCGCGGCGAGCAGCTTCTCGGGAGCGAGCTCCGGCGGCCGCCGCAGCTCGTCCGGCTCGAGCAGGAAGCCGTTCGCGCGGTGCTCGACCTCGGGCTCGACGACGTCGCCGCGCGTGAGCACGGGCGCGAGGTCGCAGTGGCCGAGGCACTCGACCTCGACCACGACGCCGTCGGAGTGCTCCCGCTCGCGCGCGAGGAGATCCTGCGCGCCGAGGCAGTCGCAGACCGGCCCGATGCAGACGCGCACCGCGTCGGCCGGGACCTTCAGGAACGAGTAGAACGAGACGACCTCGTCGACCTCGCCGCGGCGGATGTTCATGTGGTCGGCGAGCGCGTCCGAGAGCTCGGGCGTCGACCGGGCCGACCTCGCGGCGGATGCGCCCGAGGTTGTCGAGCAGGCTCGTCCGCTCGACCGGAAGCTCCTCGAGCAGCGAGGCAAATCGCAGCGCGTCCGCGCTCACGACCGAACCTCGAGCCGGAGCACGTCGGGCCGGTGGTAGTGGCCGACCGGGTCGAAGCGCTGGCGCTGCTCGTCCAGGCGCGCGGGCTCGAGCTCGGCGTAGAGGATCCCCTCCTCGTCGTACAGCGGCCCGGCCAGGTACGAGCCGTCCGGGCCGAGGATCGCCGAGCCGCCGCGGCCGAGGATCTCGTGCCCGTCGAGGAGCCGCCGCAGCGGGAAGTCCTCCGGGTAGCCGGCCGCCGTCTGGAAGTGCGAGGGCGCGATCACGAACGCGCGCGACTCGCGGGCGATGTGGACGAGCGTCGACTGCCACGTGTCCCCGTCGTCCGCGGTCGAGGCGATGTAGATCTCGACCCCGGCCTCGTAGAGCGCGAAGCGCGCGAGCGGCATGTAGTTCTCCCAGCAGATCAGCCCGCCGACCCGCCCGAAGGCGGTCTCGACCGTGGTCAGGCCGCTGCCGTCGCCCGGGCCCCAGACCAGCCGCTCGTGGTTCGTCGGGACGAGCTTGCGGTGGGAGAGCGCGAGCTCGCCGTCGGGGCGCGTGGTAGAGCAGCGAGTTGTAGAGCGTCCCCGGCCGAGCGGGGTCGCGCTCGGTGACGCCGGTGACGAGCCAGATCTCGTTCTCGCGCGCGATCTCGCCGAGCCGGCGCTCCGCCTCGCCCGGGATCTCGACCGCCTCGCGGGCGAACAGCGCGTAGGCCTCCTTCGCGCCCTCCTCGGCCCAGCCCGCGAGCGCCCTCGCCCAGACCGACGTCGGGTAGGCCGGGATGAATGCCTCGGGGAAGACGACGAGTCGCGCGCCGTTGCCCGCGGCCTCGGCAGCGAGGGCCGCGAGCTTGTCCAGGGTCCGCTCCCGGTCGAGGATCACGGGCTCGGCCTGGACGCAGGCGGCGGTCACGGACTCGCGCACGCCTGGATTGTCGCGGTCTCAGCGCCGGACGCGCAAGACGGCTCGCATCCCGAGCTGGCGATGGTCGGCCACCGAGCACCAGAGGCGGTAGCGGCCGGCGGGCAGCTTGAACGTCCGCGTGACGCGGGTGCCGGGGCTCGCCTGGGGGAACGAGTACGTCTTCTTGCCGCCGAACTTGCGCAGGCGGAGGTCGTGCACGTCCTCGCCCTGGTTCTGGAGCTCGACGACGACCTTGCCCGTCTTGACGGACGCGCGCGAGAGGACGAGATGGAACTCCGTCGCGCCGACGCCGAGGCGTGCGGGTGCCGCCGGATGCGTGGCGAGCGCGGCCACGGCCGTCGCCGCGAGCGCGAGCGCCTTGATCACTTGAGGAGCGTGACGCGGCCGAACGAGCTGGCGTGGGGGATGATCCCCTTGGCGTCGGCTCCGAGCCACTGCTCGAGCAGCGAGGAGTAGATGCTGCGGAAGTCGGACGTGTTGCGGAGGTTCCCGTCCTCGTCGAGCTTGGTCACGCCGGGGAACTCGCCGATCATCTTCCCGCGCGCGCGTGTGCCGATCAGGAAGGCCGTTCCGGCCGCGCCGTGGTCGGTGCCGCTGCCGTTCTCCTCGGCGCGGCGGCCGAACTCCGACCAGACGAGCGTCAGCACGCGGTTGGCGAGACCACGGGCCTCGAGATCGCGCTGGAACGCGAACAGGCTCTGCGCGGTGACATCCAGGCCGTCGGCCAGCGCCTGCGGCTGGTCCGAGTGCGTGTCGTACTCGCCGGGAGCCGTGATCGCGACGCAGCGGAGCGGCAGGTTCGCGGCGAGCAGCGCCGCGAGGCCCGCGAGCTGGTCCGGGAAGCCGCTGTCGACCTTCGGGTACGGCACGGGGCTCCCGTAGCCGTTGCCGTTCGACTTGAACGGCGCCAGCTGGCGGCGGAGCCGGTCCGACTGAGCGGTCGCCTTCGCGGCCTGGTTCAGGAACCGGTCCTTGCGCCGTGCGCCGAGCGGGCCCATCGCGTCGAGCATCCGGTTCTCCACGTCGCCCCAGACCCCGGAGGCCCAGAACGAGTAGTCGTCCGGCGAGGCCAGCGATGCGACCGGGACCTTCGTCGAGGCGATCGAAGGCTGGAGCTGGTAGTCGAGCGAGAGCCCCTGGAGCGGGTTGTCCCTGCTGCCGACGCGGTCGAGGTACCGGCCCATCCAGCCGCTGACGAGGCGCGCGTCGGTGGCGCCGACCTCCCAGAAGTGCCGCGAGGTGAAGTGCGACTGGTCGGGGTGCGTGTAGCCGATGGCCGGCATGACCGAGACCTTGCCCTCGGCGTGGAGCGTGGCGAGCGGGTTCAGCGACGGATGCCAGAAGAGGCGCGTGTCCTCGGTGAACGGCTTGCCCGCGGCCGCGTCGAGCGCGAGGGTCGGGCGCAGCTTGCGGTACTTCGCGTCGTTCGCCGGGTAGAGCACCGAGAGGGAGTCCGCTCCGCCCGGAAGGAAGATCGAGACGAGCACGGGCTTGGCCGGGCCCGGACGCGGCCCGCGCGATTCCCTCCTCGAAGAGGCCGAGCTTGCCGATCCCGTAGACCGAGAGCGCGAGGCCGAACGACCGCGCGACGAACGAGCGCCGGTCGAGCCCGGTTCCGGCCGGAAGCGGCATCCCCGGCTCGATCGCCGGAAGCCCTCGACCGGCCTCGGCCGCGCTCGCGCGGACGAGGGACGCGCGGGAGAACTCGTTGCAGTGGTGGCAGCGGTCGGTCATGAGGTCTGGAGGTCGGGGGAGGTGGCGAGCAGCTGGCGCAGCGCGTTCTCGATCAGCGCGGGGTACTGCTTCTTCTTCCAGTCCGAGTTCGCGTCGTGCAGCGCGCGGTTCGCGAAGCGCTTCAGGTCGCCGTGCGTGCGCGCCGTGATCGCCGGGTGCCCGAGGAACGTCTCGGCGTGGTGGACGAGCTTCGTCGCGTTGCGCGGACGCTTGACCTTGCCGCTGTCCAGCGTGTGCGGCCGCATCGCGTAGTTCGCGATCATCCAGCGCGCGCGGAAGGTGGCGGTGTCGAGCCAGCGCGTGTCGTCCCAGCCGGCGACGTTCGGCGGGTAGAAGAGCTGCTGGCCGGCGAGGCTGAGCAGCCACGTCCACGACTCGGTGTCGATCCCGCGCCTCGTCGAGCGGAGCAGGCCGGCCAGGTAGACGACCGGCGACTTCACCATCCGCGGCCCGTTGTAGAGCTGCGGGGTGCCGGAGGATCGCCTCGACGACCGGGCGCACCTGGTAGTCGTGGTGGACGTAGAGGCGCTCGAGCGCCTTCCTCGTCCCGGCATGCGGCGCGGTCGGGATGAAGTAGCTCCAGAGCTTGGTGACGAAGAACGACGGGTGCTTGCGATGGTGGACGCAGAGGCGGCACGAGTCCTTCCAGTCGAAGTGGCCGCGCTTGCCGAAGATCTTCTTCGTGCCCGTGTCGTGCCGCTTCTTGTCGAAGTGGAAGTTGACCGGGCCGAGGTTGTCGTTCCAGTCGTTGTCCCAGCCGGTCAGCGCCCGGGCCTGCTCGCGCACGTCGTGCTCGGTGTACGCGCCGCGATCGGCGCCGAGCGTGAAGAGCTCCATCATCTCGCGCGCGTAGTTCTCGTTCGGATCGTCCTTCGTGTTGTCGGTGCCGTTGAGCCAGAGCAGCATCGCGGGGTCGCACGTGACGTCGCGGAGGAGCGTCGCGAACGATCCGAGCCCGTGCGTCCGGAAGAGCCGGTTCTGCTTGAGCATCAGCCGCGCCGGCCCGACGCCCTCGCGCGAGGTGGCGAACCAGTCGTGCCAGACGAGCGTCATCCGCTCGGTCAGCGGGCGCCTCGTCCGGACCATCCGGTCGAGCCACCAGAGCTGGTCGTGGCCCCAGGCGTCGTTCGGGGCGAGCGGGCGCCCGTTGTCGTCGTGGGGCTTCGGGCCCTTGAGCCGCTCGCGGCCGGGGTGCGTCAGGTGGTGGACGGCGCCGTGGAGGCCCATCCTCGCGAGCCGCTCCGCCTCACCCGGACGAGGGCCGAAACCGGCACGCCAAAGCAGCCTTTCGGCCTGCGGCTTGCCAAAGTGTCCTCGGTACACGGGGGCGGCCATGCTTTTGCTCTATCGGCAGGGAGTTTCCGAGGTCTCAACCCCGTTCGGGTCAGGACGCTTAACCCCTGCTTAATGCGGCGTAACGAGGGCTGAACACGCGGCGGATATAACGCGAAGCGATGACGGGAAGCCTGCGGATCTGGCCCGTTGCCGGGTTGGCTGCTGCCGGAGCGCTCGGGGGGGCGCTCGCGCTCGGCGGTGCCGCTCTGCTCGCCGGCTTCTCTCGCTCGACCACGACGGTCCGCGAGCTGCAGCCGGTCGAGGCGCCGCCGAACCCGGCCTCGTTCCAGAACACCAAGGCGCTGTCCATCAACCAGATTTACCGACGCGCTGCGTCGGGCGTCGTCCAGGTGACAGCGACCCAGGTCGTGAACACGCAGTCGGTCGACCCGTTCTTCGGGTTCCCGCTCCCGCAGAACCAGCGGGAGGAGGCGCTCGGTTCGGGCTTCGTGATCGACAAGGCCGGGCACATCGTCACGAACTACCACGTGATCGAGGGAGCGCGCACCGTGAGGGTCAGCTTCTCGAACAACGAGAGCATGAAGGCCCGCGTTGTCGGCTCGGATCCATCGACCGACATCGCCGTCCTTCAGGTGCGCGCTCATTCTCGTGCGCTCACTCCGCTTCCGGTCGGCAACTCGGACGCCGTGCGCGTGGGCGACTCGGTTGTCGCGATCGGGAATCCGTTCGGCCTCGAGCGGACGGTGACGGCCGGGATCGTGAGCGCGCTCCAGCGGGTGATCCAGGCTCCGGACAAGTACTCGATCGACCACGTCATCCAGACGGACGCCGCGCTCAACAAGGGCAACTCCGGCGGGCCCCTGCTCGACGCGAGCGGCCTGGTGATCGGCGTCAACTCGCAGATCCAGACCGGGACCGGCAGCAACGTCGGCGTCGGCTTCGCGGTTCCGATCGACACGGTCAAGACCGTCGCCGCGCAGATCATCAAGACCGGTCACGCCGAGCACGCCTTTCTCGGCATCGGGGTCCAGGCGGTGAACCGGAGCGTGGCCAGGCTCTTCCGCCTGCGCGCCTCGCACGGCCTGCTCGTCGCAAGCGTCCAGCCGCACAGCGCCGCCGCGTCCGCCGGGCTCCGCCCCGGGCACGAGGCGGCGACGATCTCGGGAGAGACCTACCCGCTAGGGGGCGACCTGATCGTGGCCGCCGACGGCACCCCGCTCGATTCGCTCAACGGGCTCCGCGACATCATCGCGGACAAGCAGCCCGGCGACACCGTCGCGTTCCAGATCTGGCGCGGCGACCAGCAACTGACCTTGAACGTGAAGCTTGGGCGGCAGCCGACGTCATGAAGCTGACCGTCCACTCCGGCCCCACCCCCTGGGGCCCAGTTCCCGGCGGCGGCCGTTCGCCAGCACGGCTCGCCGGGCCAGAGGAAGGAGGCCCGCCGCCTGCCCGGGCCTCCTTTCTCTTCTTCTTCAGCTAACGGCCGCACCGGCAAAGCCGGCACGGCCTCTTACGGTCGGCGTCGCAAGCGACCGCCTTAGAGCGCCTGCTCGGCCGCTGCCTTGACGCCCTCGGCGAAGGTCGGGAAGACGTGGTGCATCGCGGCGAGATCCTCGACGGTCGCGCCGAGCCGGAGCGCGACCGAGAACCCCTGGACGACGTCGCCCGCGTTCCTTGAGACGACGTGCAGCCCGAGGACGCGGCGGCTCTCGCGGTCGAAGACGATCTTGAACAGGCCGTGCCGCGCGTCGATGTACGAAAAGCGGCGCACGAAGTCGTTGCTCGCGGTTCCGACGTCGTAGCCCTGCTCGCGGGCCTGCTCTTCCGTCAGGCCGACGCCGCCGAGCTCCGGGTCGGTGAAGATCGACGTCGGCAGGTAGGCGTAGTCGGCGCTCGCGCCGCCGGAGCCGAACATGTCCTCGACGGCGACCCGCGCCTGGTACTGGGCGATCGGCGTCAGCTGCGCGATCGCGTTCACGTCCCCGGCGGCCCAGATGCCGGGCACCGAGGTGCGCATGTGCTCGTCGACGGCGATCCCCGCCCTCGTCGTCTCGATGCCGAGCGACTCGAGGTTCAGGCCCTCGACGTTCGGGACCCGGCCGGACGCGAGCATGACCGTCTGCGCGCGCACCTCGTAGGCATCCGAGCCGTCCCTCGGCGCGATTGTGGCGACGGCCTCGCTCTCCGTCGCGGCGGACGCTCTGGACGAAGACGGACGTCGCGATCTCGATCCCCTCCTCCTCGAGCGCGGCCGTGAGCGTCGCGGACGCGTCGTGATCCGAGGCAGGCGCGATCCGTTCGAGGGCGTCGACGATCGTGACCCTGGCGCCGAAGCGCGAGAAGAGCTGGCCGAACTCGAGCCCGACCGCGCCCGCGCCGACGACGAGCAGCGACTCCGGCACCTCTGTCAGCTCGAGCGCCGAGATGTGGTCGATCCAGCCGACCTCGTCGATCCCGTCGATCGGCGGCACGGCCGTGCGCGAGCCGGTCGCGATCAGGATCCGCTCGGCCTCGAGCTCGTGCTCGTCGACGCGGACCGTGGAAGGCCCGGCGAGGCTCGCCTCGCCGGTGAAGGTCGCGAAGCCCGCCGCCTCGAGGTCCTCGACCCATTGCGCCTGCGGCTTCTTGAGCGTCTCCTTCCACTCGCGGACGCGGGCGAGGTCGGCGCGGGCCGGGCCGGCCTCGACGCCGATCCGCGGCGCGAGCGTGTTCACGTCGTGCACGAGCTCGGCCGCGACGACGTAGGCCTTCGTCGGCGTGCAGGCGACGTTGGGGCAGCTGCCGCCCCAGCGCTCGCGCTCGACCAGCGCGACCTTCGCGCCGTGCATCCGCGCAGCCTGGTTGGCCGCGTCGCGCGCGGCCGACCCTCCTCCGATCACGATCAGGTCGAACTGCTCGCTCATCCCGCGTCTCCTTCCCTCGGTCCGGTCACGCGCGATTGTCTCGCGCTTCCGCGCTTCGTTACAGTCGCCGGATGACGGGGGTGGCCGCAGAGTCCGACGCGGCGCTGGTCGAGGCGCTTCGCGCGGGGGACGAGGCCGCTTTCCGCGAGCTCGTCCGCGAGTACCAGCCGTCGCTCGTGCGCGTCGCGCGGATCTACGTCTCGACCCAGGCGGCCGCCGAAGAGGTGGCGCAGGAGACCTGGCTCGGCGTGCTCAAGGGGCTCGACCGCTTCGAGGGCCGCTCGTCGCTGCGGACGTGGATCTTCCGGATCCTGACCAACATCGCGAAGACGCGCGCGAAGCGGGACGGGCGGACGCTGCCGTTCTCGGCGCTCCAGGAGCCCGGCCGCGTGCCCGAGGCGGCGGTCGACGCCGACCGCTTCCTCGACCCCGAGCATCCGCGCTGGCCGGGGCACTGGGCCGTCAAGCCGGAGACGTGGCCCGAGGACGCGCTGCTCGCCGCCGAGACGAGGGAACGGCTCGCCGAGGCGATCGAGGCGCTGCCCGCGACCCAGCGCGCGGTCATCTCGCTGCGCGACATCGAGGGGTGGTCGAGCGAGGAAGTCCGTAACGCTCTCGACCTGAGCGAGACCAATCAGCGCGTACTGCTTCACCGCGCGCGCTCGAAGGTGAGGGCGGCGCTGGAGTCGTACCTGCAGGAGGACGGCACGTGAACACCGACGTCGAACAGCTGAGCTGCCGCGAGCTCGTCGAGCTCGTGACCGACTACGTCGAGGGCGCGCTCTCGGAGGAGGAGCGGCTGCGGTTCGACGAGCACATCGGGATCTGCGCGGGCTGCCGCATCTACCTCGAGCAGATGCGCCAGACGATCGTCGTGGTCGGGCGCCTGTCCGAGGAGTCGCTGGCGCCCGACGCCGAGCGGGTGCTGCTCGATGCCTTCCGCGGCTGGCGCTCGGGCTGAGCCAGGAGGATTTCGTGTCGTCACGAGAGAACTCCGTGCCTGATGCGACGCTGGGGATCGAGCATCGTGTTCGCGCTTCTGCTGGTGGCCGGCCTGGCCCTGGCGGTCTTCGGCGCGCTCATCGCGAGCGGCCACTACGTCGACGAGCCCGGGACGGGCGCGTCCCCGACGCAACCCGCGCCGACGACTACGAGCCGCCCCGCGCCTCCGCCGCCGACGAAGCGCGTCGTCCCGAAGCCGCGCGTCGCAACGACCACGCCCTCGACTACGGTCGTGATCACGATCAAGGCGAGCAGGGGGGACTGCTGGGTGAACGCCCACCGCGGGTCGCCGAGCGGGAAGCAGCTCGCGTACGAGCTCTGCAGCAAGGCAAGTCGATCACGCTTCGCGGGCCTCGCATCTGGCTCCAGCTCGGAGCCGCGGGCAACGTGGACATCACCGTGAACGGCCGCGCGCGCCCGGTCCCGTCGGCGACGACAGGACCGACGGGCTTCGTGCTCGGCTAGTCGCATGATCGAGCAGCGCTTCGGGGAGAGCGCCCCGTGGTCGCTCGGCGTGGAGGAGGAGGTGATGATCCTCGACGCGGAGACGCTCGCGCTCACGCCCGGCGTCGAGGCGCTCGTCGGCTGGGCCGAGGGCCGCTCGCTCCCCGGGGTGATCAAGATGGAGCTGCTCGCGTCGATGGTCGAGCTCGCGACAAACGTCTGCGCCACCGCGGACGAGGCGTTCGCCGCGATCGTGGAGCTGCGGCGAGGCGCGGCCGCGGCGGCCGGCGAGCACGGGCTCGTCATCGCGGCGGCCGGAACGCACGCGTTCAGCATCCCGACCGCGCAGCAGATCGCGCCCGACCCGCGCTACCTCGAGTTCGTGGAGTACGCGGGGATCTCGGCGCGGCGGCAGGCCGTATGCGGGCTCCACGTCCACGTCGGCATGCCGAGCGCGGACGAGTGCATGGTCGCGCTCGAGGGCGTGCTGCCGTGGCTGCCGGTCGTGCTCGCGCTCTCGGCGAACTCGCCGTTTCTCGGCGGCGAGGAGACGGGCCTCGCGTCGAGCCGCGCCGAGGTGCTCGCCGAGCTGCCGCGCGCGGCCGCGCCTCCCGCATTCGACTCGTACTCGGAGTGGGAGGCGTTCGTCGAGCGCTTCGTCCGCCTCGGGCTCGCCGACGGGTACACGCGCTTCTGGTGGGACATCCGCCCGCATCCGCGCTTCGGGACGCTGGAGATCCGCGCGCCGGACCAGCCGACTGCCGTCGAGCTGAGCGCCGCCTTCGCCGCGCTCCTGCAGGCGCTGTGCGCGACGGTTGTCGACGGCCCGTCTCGCGGGCTCGCGCAGCGCGGCGACTACGCGCAGAACCGCTGGGCCGCGCTCCGGTTCGGGCCGCGCGCCGAGCTGATCCACCCCGACGGCGAGCGGCTCCTGCCGGTCCCCGAGCTCGCGGCCGAGCTGCTCGAGCTCGTCGCGCCCGCGGCGCGCGAGCTGGGCACGCAAGAGCTGCTCGAGGCGATCGACCCGACCCGCTGCGAGGGCGACCGGCAGCTCGAGGTGGCACGCGCGGAGAGCCTCGAAGCGGTCTGCGCGGACGTCGCCGCGAGGACGCTACGATCGGCGTAGAGCGCTTTCGATGAATGCATGCGTTTCGACCGGTCGTTTCAGACGGACGCACGAGCCGAGCTCGCGCGTCCTGAAGGCGGCCTCGCAAGCGAGGCCTCGGTGATGGTCCGCTCCGAGACGATCCAGGTCAGCGGGATCCGCTGCGAGCGCTGCGTCGGCCGCCTGGCCGGCGTGCTGCAGGGACACGAGGGCCTCGAGGAGGCCTTCGCCAACCTGATGGGCGAGGTGCGGCTCACCTGGGACGACGAGCGCACCGACCGCGACGCGATCCTCGCCTCGCTCGCCCGCGGCGGCTTCCATCCGCTCGAGGCCGTCTGAGCCGGGAATACCCTCGCCGGGCGCGGTCGTTGCGAACCAAAGACCGTTGCTAGGGTGGCCGGGATGAGCGAGACGACCCCCGAAGCAGACCCCAGGAAGCTCGCCGAACAGGCTCGCGACCGCGTCCGGTTCGAGGAGGACGCGCTCGATCTGGCCGACCAGGTCTACCGGGTTGCAAGGAGACTCGTGTCCACTCGGGAAGAAGCAGAGGACTTGATGCAGGAGACCTACGCACGCGCGTTCCGGTCGTGGAAGTCGTTCCAGCCGGGCACCAACCTCCGCGCGTGGCTGCTTCGAATCCTGACCAACCTGAACATCGACCGCGGGCGGCGCGTCCAGCGCTCGCCGGACATGCAGCCGCTCGAGGAAGGCGACTACTTCCTCTACAACAAGCTCGAGGCCGCGGGCGACTCCGACACCGACCGCGTGGAGCAGCGGCTCTCGCAGGACGACACGGTCGCCGCGCTGTCGGCGGTGCCGCACGACTTCCGCGACGTGATCGTCCTCGTGGACATCGGCGACTTCAGCTACGCGGATGCGGCGCAGATCCTCGAGATTCCGATCGGGACCGTGATGTCGCGCCTCCACCGCGGTAGGCGTATCCTGAAGCGGGAGCTGGCTGAGCGAACGGTTGGGAGCAGCGTCTGATGACGCCGGGGCTGGAAGTCGATCCGTGTGACAAGTGCGAGGAGATGATGCAGCCCTACCTCGACAAGGTTCTGAGCGACGAGGAACGGGCCGAGGCCGAGGCGCACCTCGACGGCTGCGCCTACTGCCGCAAGCGCTACACGTTCGAGGTCGAGCTACGCACGTTCGTGCGCACGGCGTTCGTCGAGGAGATGACGCCGGAGCTCAAGCTGAAGCTCTCGGACCTTCGCACTCCTCTCTAGCAGGTCGCTCGGGCTGGCCCCGTGACGACGACGATTCGGCGCGGATCCTTTCCGCCGGGAAGCGCGCTGATCGCGCCGCAGCCGAGCTGTGAGGCGAGTCGCCTGGCGAACGCCTCGCCGCCGGGCTCGAAGTAGATCGTCGTGTGCGGGTAGTCGAACCGCCCGGCCTTCGTGACGTGGCCGATGCGATATCCGAACGAGCCGATCCGCGTTGCGACCTGGCGGGTGTAGTTGATGTCGCCGCCGCCGTTCAGGACATCGACCGTGACGCGCCAGGGTGGGGCCAGGGTCGAGGCGTGGCCTGCGGCCGTCGTCGAGGCGCTGCGGCCGAACGTGAGCGCGAGGGCGGCGCTGAGCACCGCGAGCAGCGCGGCCGCGACGCCGACGGCGATCCAGCGGGCTATCGGCCGGCGGGGCGGAGGCTCGACCGGCAAGCCGGCGAGCCGGCGAGCCTCCCGGTGATTGATGTCGAGTGCCGTCGCGTAACGCAGAAGCGCGAGCACCGCGGCCTCGCTACTCGGGAAGCGGTAGAGGCGCCCCTCTTCGAGCCACTCGACCTGGTCCGGCCAGAGCGCCGCCTTGGTCGCCGCCTCCTGGATAGTGAGCTTGCGCTGCAGACGCAGCGCGGCTAGCACCGAGCGCTGCTCGGAAGGCGAACCGTCTAGGGGTCTGGCGAGCTCCATCGCGTTGGCCTCAGGCTCTCCGGGACCTCATCGGCATAGTCGACGTCTCCTGGAGGTCCCAGATCGTCGCAGGGCACGAGGACGGCATCGATCGTCCGTGCGCCCTCGTCCGGAATGCGGCTCCACGCCTCGCGCGCGAGCAGCACGGGGTGGAGCCTGACGCCGTCGTACGTGGCGGCGACCGCATCCGCCCGCTGCGCTCGCCAGACGTCGATCACGCGGTCGACCGCTTGCGGGCTCAGGTCAGGGCCGTCACCGAGGACGACGATCGCGGCCTCTGCCTGGGGCGGGAGCGCCTCGAGACCGCAGCGAAGCGACGCGCCGGGACCGCGCTCCCACTCGGGGCAGTGGACGGTCTGCGCCGAAATCTCGACTTCGTGTGCCCCGAGCACGACGATCACGCCGTCCACGGAGCTCTCCCGAACGCGCTCCAGTACCGGCTCGAGGAGCAGCCGCTGCTTCGGCGAGCCGAACCGGCTCGACGCCCCGGCCGCGAGGACGACCGCCCAGGCTTCGCCTGCGGCCACGCCTAGGCGATCGCGTCGAGCGCCCGGCGTACGAGCACGCGGGCCAGCTCGAGCTTGTACGCGGTCCCCTCGAGCGGCGTTGCGCGGTCGAGGTCCGCCTCGGACTCGAGGCGCCACGGGATCGGCGCCACTCCCGAGAGCGCAAGCTGGACGGCGTCGCCGAAACGTGCAGCGGCCACGCCGACGAGCGGGAACGACCAGCGCGCGCGGTCCATCGCCTTGAGGTAGGTGCTCGCCTCAGGCTGCTCGAGCTCGAGCTCGAGGATCAGCTCCCCGGCTTCGAGCGTCGTGACGTTGCGCTGGGCGTCGGTCGGTAGCCGGTAGAGGTCGTCCAGGGCGAGCTCTCGCCGGTCGGTGCGGAGCCTCGCGCCGAGCGCGAGCAGGGCCGCGGCCGGGTCGGACGGATGAGCGGAGGCGCAGCGCTCGTTCCCGAAGATCGCGTGCTCGCGGTGCGAGCCCTCGCGCGCGTGGCAGCGGTCGCCACCGTGCAGGAAGCAGGGGAAGTCGAGCCGCCAGTACCAGCAGCGCGTCGCCTGCAGGAGGTTGCCGCCGATCGTGCCCATCGAGCGGAGCTGTGGCGACGCCGACAGCGAGCACGCCTCCCTGAGCGCCTGCGGGATCTCGAGATCGGCCTCGAGCTCGGCGAGGGTCGTGCCCGCGCCGATCCGCGTACCGCCGTCGTGGATTCCGCGCGGGAGCACCCCACGCAGCTCGACGAGCGTGTCCGCCTGGACGAGCCGGTCGCGGAGGAGCGGCACGACCTCCGTTCCACCGGCGAGGGCGATCGAGCCGTTGCCGAGCGAGGCCGCAGCGGCCTCGACCGACTCAGGCCGGAGCAGCTTCAACGGACTTCCGCTCGCGCTCGCTCGCCTCACGCAGGGCCCTGAGCATCTCCTCGCGCGTGACCGGAAGCGACCGCACGTCCGCCCCGGTCGCGTCGCGGATCGCGTTGACGATCGCCGCGGCGGTCGGGACGATCGGCGGCTCTCCGAGCCCCTTCGAGCCGAGGTTCGTCAGGTGCTCGTCGGGGATGTCGAGCAGGTCGACCACGATCTCGGGAACGTCGGCGATCGTCGGCAGCCTGTACGCGTCGAGCGTCTGCGTGAGGATCGTCCCGGTCGCCGGGTCGACCAGCCGCTCCTCGGAGAGCGTGTGCCCGACGCCCTGGATGATCCCGCCCTCGACCTGGCTGCGCGCTCCGAGCGGGTTGATCACGCGGCCGACGTCGTGGATCGCCACGATGCGCTCGACCCGGACCTCGCCGGTCTCGACGTCGATCGCGACGTCCGCGACCTGGACGCCGAAGGTCAGCACGCGCATGCCGGTCGGGTTCGGCCCGCGCGCACCCTTGCCGAGGATCTGCGCGTCCTCGAGCAGGCCCGTGAGCTCCTCGATCTCCCACGACTCGCCCTCGGCCGAGATGACCTTGCCGCCCATCAGCGTGATCCCGTCCTCGTCGACCTCGAACCGCTGGGCCGCGATCTCGCGGATCTGCTTCGCCGCGTCCGCGGCGGCGGCCCGCACGGCCGGGCCCATGGAAGGCGTCGTCGACGAGCCGGCCGAGATCGACGCGTACGGCCCGCGCGCCGAGTCGCCGAGCTCGACCCTCACGCGGTCCATCGGGAGGCCGAGCTCCTCGGCGGCGATCTGCGCCATCGCGGTGCGCGTGCCCGTGCCGATGTCCTGCATCGCCGTGACGACGGTCGCGCGCCCGTCCGAGCCGACGCGCACCCACGCATACGAGGGCGGGCCGCCGCCGCCGTACCAGATCTGGCTCGCGAGCCCGACCCCGCGGCGCCACGGTCCCTCAGAGCGGGCCCGCACCTCCTCGCGGCGCGCCCATTGCGGCTCGGCCCGCTCGTAGCACTCGCGCAGCCGCTTGGACGAGTACGGCTGGCCGTCCACGACGTCGACGTCTGCGTGGTTCAGGCTCCGGAGCTCGAGCGGATCGATCTCGAGCCTCGCGGCGAGCTCGTCGAGCAGGCACTCGAGCCCGAACGTGCCCTCGACGAACCCGGGAGCGCGGAAAGCCGCGTTCGGCGGGAGGTTCAACTTCGTCGAGTACGTCATCGTACGGACGTTCTCGCACGCGTAGAGCATCTCCATCGGCCCGTAGGTGGGGCTCGCGAAACCCCGCCAGCCGATCGCGTTGATGAATTCGCCCTCGAGCGCGACGAGCGTGCCGTCCGACCGCGCGCCCGCGCGGAGTCGCTGGATGGTTGCGTTGCGGTTGCCGGTGGCGAGGTTCTCCTCGCGCCGGGAAAGCGCGCAGCGGACCGGCCGGCCGGTCGAAGTGGCGAGCGCGATCGCAACGAAGGTCTGGTCCCCGGGCCCGTTCTTCGCGCCGAAGCCGCCGCCCATGAAGTTGCAGACGACCCGCACGCGGTCGGGCGGTAGCTCGAGCTGCTCGGCGACCGCGTCGCGGACGCCCCAGATGTACTGCGTCGAGATGTAGACCTCGAGCGTGTCACCCATCCAGCGGCACACCGTCTGATGGGTCTCGAACGCGTTGTGGAGGACGGTCTGCGTCCGGTACTCGGCCTCGACGACGACGTCGGCCGCGGCGAAGGCGGCATTGGGGTCGCCGCGCTCGTAGCTGCGCGGCTCCTCGATCAGCGACTCCTGCTTGACGGCTTCCTCGGGGTCGAGGAGCGGCTCGAGCTCCTCCCACTCGACCTCGATCAGCTCGAGCGCGGCCTGGGCCTCCTCGGGCGTCTCCGCCGCGACCGCGGCGACCGGAGCTCCGTGGAAGCTCGGCTCGAGCGAGAGCACGTGGCAGTCGTCCGGGCCGACCACGCCCCGGACGCCGTCGGCCTCGCGGGCCTGCGTCAGATCCAGCCTGTTCACGCGCGCGCGCGCGAAGGGGCTGCGCAGGACCGCGGCGTGGAGCATCCCCGGGAGCGCGAGGTCGGCGGTGTAGACGGCCTGGCCGCGGGCGCGCTCGTAGCCGTCCGTGCGCGGCTCCGGCCGCCCGACGACGACCCCCGGACCGGCCGGCCACTGCTCGAGCGCGGCCTCGTCCTCGACCACCACCCACTGCTCGGTGTAGCGGCCCTCGACCTCTTTCTCCGTGCGGATCAGCCTTGCCACACGCTACGCGTCCAGCTTCGCCGAAGTGATGAATCTGCCGGTCATTTCGTCCCTCCGCTCTCGCTATCCAGCGCTTGGCCACCGTATGTGAGCACCGCCTCCTCGATTCGCGGGTAGGTGCCGCAGCGGCACAGGTTGCCCGCCATCGCGTGCCGCACCCGTTCGGGCGTCGGCTTCGGCTCGGCGGCGACGAGCGCCGCGGCCGAGACGATCTGCCCCGGAGTGCAGAAGCCGCACTGGAGCGCGTCCGCGCGCACGAAGGCATCGACGAGCGGATGGTCGCGCAGGCCCTCGATCGTTGTCACCTCGCGTGTGCCCACCGTGTGCACGAGCGTGATGCAGGAGAGCACGGGAACGCCGTCGAGCTGGACCGTGCAGGCGCCGCAGTGGCCCTCGCCGCAGGCGACCTTCGTCCCGGTCAGGCCGAGGTCGGCGCGCAGCGTCTCCGCGAGGGTCCGCTCGACCGGTACATCGACCTTGTAGCGGTCGCCGTTCACCACGAGCTCAAGCACCGGTTGTCACCGCCAGGATGTCCGCGAGGTGGACGAGCCGGAAGGTCGTGCGGCTGACGATGCGCTGCTCGGCCTCGTCGTCGAGCTCGGGGAGCGAGCGCCAGAGGTCGCGCGCCGCGGTCAGGAGATCGCGGATGCGCTCGCGCTCCTCGAGGTGCCCGTCGCGGTCGGCGCAGGCGTTGAGTGCGAGCCCGAGCACGCCGATCGTGTCAGCCTGGCGCGTCCAGAGGAGCGGCGTCGCCATCGACAGGTACTGGTGGATGCGCGCGAAGGCCATCGGCTGCGAGAACGTCCCGCCTCCGCGCGGCGGGCTCGGTTCGAGCGGCGGCTCCCCTTCGGCGATCCGGGTCGCGTTGCCCACGAGCATGGCGCGCACCGCGTCCTCGTCGAAACCCGCGAGCCTTGCCGTCTTGACCGCGATCAGCAGTGAGCTCGGCTGCTGGCCGTAGGGGTAGTCGGACGCGTAGACCACCTGCTCCGACGAGACGAGGTGGAACAGGCTGAGCAGGTCGATCGGGCTCCAGACCGAGGTGTCGAAGAAGACCCCGGCCTTGCCGCCGAAGCGGTCGGCCAGCTCCGCGAGGTCGGCGATCCCCGCGTGGGCGATGATCAGCTGCGCGTCGGGGTATCTGTCGACGAGCCGCGCGAGGTGGTCCGCGATCGGCGGAAGCCCGCGGCCGCCGTGGATGAGGATCGGCACGCGCCGCTCGGCGGCGAGCGAGAACACCGGCGCCAGCCGCTCGTCGTTGAGCAGGAAGCGCTGCGCGCGTGGGTGGAGCTTGATCCCGCGCGCGCCGAGGTCGATGCAGCGGGTCGCCTCTTCGACAGGCTCCTCGGCGAGATCGAGCCGCACGAAGGGGACGAGCCGGCCCTCCGACCGCCCGGCGTGGTCGAGCGTGCGGTTGTTCGCCTGGCGGAAGGCGGGATGACGGTCGGGCTCGTCCATGCAGAACATGAAGCAGCGGGAGATCCCGTAGCGGTCGTTGATCCGCCCGAGGTCGTCGTAGCCGCCGACCATTCCGTCGATGTCGTGCCCGAGATGCACGTGCGCGTCGAAGATCTCCGTGCCCTCGGGCAGCTCCCGCGCGAGCTCCTCGTCGTAGCTCGCGATCAGGGACTGTGCCCGTTCGAGCACGTCTTCCATGTGTTCGAGTCTAGATGTACGATCACCTTCGCCGTGTCAGACCTCTTGATCTACGCAGACTCGCTTCGCTCACCCGAGATGCGGCACGAGGTGCCCGTCGCGATCCCGGATCCGTTCCTCTACATGGAGCGCAACGGCGACAGGAACGCGGTCGTGAGCTCGTTCGAGATCGACCGGATCACCGCGGTCGCTCCCGATCTCAAGGTCCTCCCGCCGGAGGAGTTCGGGGTCGACGAGCTGTTCGCCAAGGGCCTCGATCGCGAGGAGATCGAGCTCGAGATCGTGCTGCGCGCGTCGAGGCACTTCGGCCTCGAGGACGCCGTGGTTCCGACGACGTTCCCGCTCGGGCTCGCCGACCACCTGCGCTCGAACGGGATCACCGTGACCGCCGACCATCGCCGCTTCGTCGAGCGGCGGCGCGTGAAGAACGACGCCGAGCTGGCCGGCATCCGGCGCGCCCAGCGCGCGGCCGAGGCCGGGATGACCGCGGCTCGCGAGCTTCTGCGCGCGGCCGACCGCAAGAACGGCACGCTGATGCTCGACGGCGAGCCGCTGACCTGCGAGCGTGCTGAAGCCCGCGGTCGAGCGGGCGTTCACCGCCAACGGCGCGTTTGCGGACGAGTTCATCGTCTCGCACGGGGCGCAGACGGCCGTCGGCCACGACATGGGCTCCGGGCCGATCGCGCCCGGAGAGCCCGTCTGCCTCGATCTCTTCCCGCGCGACCGCGAGTCGGGCTGCTTCGCCGACATGACCCGCGTCTTCGTCGCGGGTGAGCCCGCCGACGATCTCGTCGAGTTCCACCGGCTCTGCCGCGAGGCGCTCGAGCGCTCCGTCGCGGCCGTCAAGCCCGGCATCCGCGGCAGCGAGCTGCACAAGATCAGCTGCGAGGTGTTCGAGGACGCCGGCTACCCGACGCTTCTCTCGAAGCAGCCGGGCGAAGTGCTCAGGGACGGCTTCTACCACTCGCTCGGCCACGGCGTGGGCCTCGAGGTCCACGAGGAACCGTGGCTCGGACGCGCTCCGGGCGAGCTTGTGGCCGGCGACGTGATCGCGGTCGAGCCCGGCCTCTACCGCCACGGCTACGGGGGCTGCCGGCTCGAGGACCTCGTCCTCGTGACCGAAGACGGCCCAGAAGTTCTCACCGAGTACCCGTACGACCTAGCTCCGTAGTGTCCGGCGCGATCGAGACGATCCTCGTCGAGGAGCGTCGGTATCCGCCTCCTCCCGAGTTCGCCGCGACGGCGAATGCACAGCCGGAGATCTACGACGAGGACTTCGACGCGTTCTGGGAGCGCGAGGGCCGCGAGCGCGTCGCCTGGTTCGACGACTTCGACGGTCTCTACGAGTGGGAGCCTCCTTACGCGAAGTGGTACCTCGGCGGGAAGCTGAACGTGACCTACAACTGCGTCGACCGGCACGTCGAGGCGGGCCAGGGCGAGAAGGTCGCCTACTACTGGGAGGGCGAGCCCGAGGACGAGCGCAGGACGATCACGTTCGCCGACCTCCAGCGCGAGGTTGTCCGCTTCGCCAACGCGTTGCGCACGCTCGGCGTCCGCAAGGGCACGCCGGTCGGGATCTACATGGGGATGATCCCCGAGCTTCCGATCGCGATGCTCGCCTGCGCGAGGCTCGGGGCGCCGCACACCGTGGTTTTCGGCGGCTTCTCGGCGGACTCGCTCTCGGACCGGCTCAACGACATGGAGTGCGAGCTCCTGATCACGCAGGACGAGGGGCTGCGGAACGGCGCGCCGGTGCCGCTCAAGCGCAACGCCGACGCCGCGCTGGCCGACTCGCCCGAGGTTGAAGCGGGCCGTCGTCTTCCGACGGACCGGCGGCGAGATCGAGATGAAAGAGGGCCGCGACCTCTGGTGGCACGAGTTGGTCGCAGGCGCGAGACCGACGACCCCACGACGTGCCCGTGCGAGCCGATGGACTCCGAAGACCTGCTCTATCTCCTCTACACGAGCGGCACGACCGCAAAGCCGAAAGGAATCGTCCACACGACCGCCGGCTACCTCGTCGGCACCGCGACGACGCACCACTACATCTTCGACATCAAGCCCGACTCGGTCTACTGGTGCGCGGCCGACATCGGCTGGGTCACCGGCCACAGCTACATCGTCTACGGGCCGCTCTGCAACGGCACCACGGGAGTCATGTACGAGGGCGTTCCGAACTATCCCGACAAGGACCGCTGGTGGGCGATCATCGAGCGGTACAAGGTCGACATCCTCTACACGGCGCCGACGGCCATCCGCACGCACATGAAGTGGGGGCCGGAGTACGCGGCGAAGCACGACCTCTCCTCGCTGCGGCTGCTCGGATCCGTCGGCGAGCCGATCAACCCGGAGGCGTGGGTCTGGTACCGCGAGCACATCGGGGGCGACCGGACGCCGATCGTCGACACCTGGTGGCAGACGGAGACCGGGATGATTCTGATCACGCCGCTCCCCGGGGTGACCACGCTCAAGCCGGGCTCGGCGACGCGTCCGTTCCCGGGCATCGACGCGGCGGTGTACGACGAAGAGGGGAACGAGGTCGGCCCGGGCGGTGGCGGCTACCTCGTCCTGCGCCGACCCTGGCCCGCGATGCTGCGCGGCATCCATAAGGACGACGAGCGCTACCGGTCGACCTACTGGTCCCGCTATCAGGACGTGTACTTCGCGGGTGACGGCGCCCGTCGCGACCGGGACAGCGACTTCTGGCTGCTCGGCCGCGTAGACGACGTCATGAACGTTTCCGGCCACCGGATCTCGACGATCGAGGTCGAGAGCGCGCTGGTCGACCACCCGAGCGTGGCCGAGGCGGCGGTCTGTGGGCGCTCCGACGACCGCACCGGGCAGGCGATCGTCGCGTACGTGACGCTGAAGGGCGGGGAGGAGGGCTCGGTCGAGATGCTCGAGGAGCTTCGGGACCATGTCGCGGCGAAGATCGGCCCGATCGCGAAGCCCGCGAACATCGTCTTCACGCCCGAGCTGCCGAAGACCCGCAGCGGCAAGATCATGCGCCGCCTCCTCCGCGATGTGGCCGAGGAGCGGCCGCTCGGCGACACGACGACGCTCGCCGACCCGACCGTCGTCGAGGAGATCAAGCACCGCGCCGAGACGGAGAAGACGGACGAGTAGCATCCGCGTATGCCCGAGGAGCTGACGCACGAGCAGGAGCGCAAGCTTGCGGTCGATCTCTTCAACCACGTGTGGACGCTGCTCGAGCGGGCCGAGCGGACGCCCGAGCAGGACGACGAGATGGTCAACGCGACGCACGCGTCATGCCACCACTGGTCGAAGGTCGGTACGGCGGCCAACATCGCGCGCGGCGAATGGCAGATCTCCCGCGTGTACTCGGTGCTCGGGCGGCCCGAGCCCGCCCTTCACCACGCGGGCCGCTGCCTCGCCTACTGCGAGAACAACCCGGACGAGCTCGAGGACTGGGACCTGCCGTTCGCCTACGAGGCGCTCGCCCGCGCCTACGGCGTCGCGGGAAACTCCGCCGAGTCGGAGCGGTTCGCCGCCCTGGCGCGGGAGCTCGGAGACCGGATCGAGGACGAGGAGGATCGGGAGATGCTCGACCGGGACCTCGCGACCCTGCCGTGAGCCCCTAGGTCCTAGGCGAGCAGCTTCTCGAAGGGCGCTGCGTCTTCGAATGGCCCGATCAGGGCGAGGTTGATGCCCTTGCCGTCGATCAGGTCCTGCGCCACGCGCTGCACGTCCTCGGCGGTGACCGCGTCGAGGCCCGCGACGACCTCGTGCGGCTCGAGCACCGCGTCGCCGAGCACCTGGCGCGAGAGGCCGTAGACGATCATCCCCTGCGGGTTCTCGAGCCTCAGCACGAAGCGGCCCTTCGCGAGCGCCCGCGCCTTCTCGAGCTCCTCGGAGGGGACGGCCTCCTCGGCGATCCGGCGGAACTCGCGCACGATCGTCTCGACTGCTTCCTCGCTCCGCGCGATGTCCACGCCCGCCTGCGAGTAGAGCGAGCCGGCGTCCGTGTAGCTCTGGTTGTGCGCGTAGACGTAGTAGGCGAGGCCGCGTCGCTCGCGCACCTCGGTGAAGAGCCGGGACGACATGCCCGTGCCGAGCACGGTCGCGAGCAGCTGGACCGCCCAGCGGTCGGGGTGGTCGAGGGAGTAGCTGGGGACGCCGAGGCAGAGGTGCGCCTGGTCCGAGTCCTTGTGATGGATGACCACCTGGTTGCCGCCCCCGTTCCGGACGGTCGCCGGCGGGGCCTCGTTCGACCCGGCTTCGAGGTCTCCGAGCAGGGACTCGATCGTCTCGAGGTAGTCCGCGTCGAGGCGTCCTGCGACGCCGACCACCATGCGCTCGGGCCTGTACCAGCGGCCCGTGTAGTCGAAGAACGTCTCGCGCGTCGCGGCGCGCACCGTCTCCTTCTTGCCGATGATGTCCCAGCCGAGCGGCTGGTCGCCGTAGAGAAGGCGCTCGTAGACGCCGCCGATGAAGTCGCGCGGCGTGTCGTAGTACATGTTCATCTCCTCGACGATCACGCCCTTCTCGCGCTCGATCTCGTCGGGATCGAACTTCGAGTTGCGGATCATGTCGATGAGGACGTCGAGCGCCCGGTCGCGGTAGTCGGCCGCGCACTTGACGTAGTAGCCCGTGTACTCCTTGCTCGTGAAGGCGTTGAACTCTCCGCCCAGGCCGTCGACCTCCATGCCGATCTCGCGCGCAGTCGGCCGCCGCTCGGTTCCCTTGAAGAACATGTGCTCGGCGAAGTGGGCGATCCCGTTCGTCTCGGCGGTCTCGTAGCGCGAGCCCGCGGCCAGCATGATCATGCAGGTGACCGACTGCACCTGCGGCATGTCGGCGCTCAGGACGCGCAGCCCGTTGTCCAGGCGTTGCAGGTCGAAGACGTTCGTGGTCGTGCTCATAGGCCAACCTCCTGAAGAAAAAGGGGTCGACCGGCCAGTTCAGACGGCCGAACGGGCAGAGCCCGATCGGCCTGAGGAAGACGACGCGAGCGTCGTCTCATGCTGCCAGGCTCTCCCTCCACGTATCCGGGATCGGCACGGTTGCCCCCCGGCTGTAGTCGTACCCGACGCAGACGCTCTTCGCCTCGGCGACCAGGCGGCCGCCCGCGCGCAGCTCGTACTCGAGGTCGAAGCTCTTCGTGCCGAAGCGCGCCGGGCGCACGCCGATCTCGACCTCGCCCTCGAAGCCGAGCGGCGAGCGGAAGTCGATCTCGATCCGGGCGACGATGATCCCGAGGTCGTCGAAGCTCGACGCGGTGCCGTGCTCGAGCATGAACGCCACGCGGGCCGCCTCCAGGTAGGTCAGGTAGACCGCGTTGTTGACGTGGCCCATCGCGTCGAGGTCGCGAAAGCGGATTGTCTCCCGGTGCACAAAGCCGAAGCCGTCCACGTGCGAGATGCTAACGGCGCCATGGGAGGTGAGAAGACCCGCCGCGCGATCGCGTCGCAGCCGGACTGGCTCCGGAAGGTGCCGACCGACCGGCGCCTGCCCGAGGGCCGCGTGCTCCACACGGGCTGCGGAACCTCGTTCCACGCGGCCCAGACGGGCGGCTGGGCGGAGCAGGCGCTCGAGCTTGTTCTACGACCGCGCGAGGCTGATGTGCTCGTCGCGATCAGCCACGAGGGAGAGACGCCGCTGACGCTCGAGGCCGCCCGGGCCTTCGACGGGCCCGTGTGGCTGATCACGGGCAAGCCGGACAGCCCGCTCGGCGAGCTGGCGGACGAGGTCGTCGTGGCCACTCCCGAGGTCGAGGTCAGCTGGTGCCACACGGTCAGCTACACGTGCGCGGTGGCCGCGCTCGGCGCGCTGCACGGCGAGGACGTGAGCGGCCTCGCGGACGCGGTCGACGTGGCGCTCCAGCAGCGCGAGCCGGTGAGCGGGCACGATCGCTTCCTGGTGGCCGGGGCCGGCCGCGACTGGCCGACGGCGCAGGAGGCCGTGCTCAAGCTGCGCGAGGGCTCGCACGTCGCAGCCGAAGCGCATCACACCGAGCAGCTCCTCCACGGTCATCTCGCCGCGGTCGACGAGTCCGTGCGCGCCTTCGTGCTCGAGGGCGAGGGCCGCGCGGCGGAGAGGGCGGCCGGCGCGGCTGCGGCGCTGCGCGAGCTCGGCTGCGAGACGACGCTCGTCCCGACCGTGAACCCGGTCGTCGACATCGTTCGCTTCCAGCAGCTGACTGCCGATCTGGCCGAGGCGCGCGGCGTCGACCCCGACCCGATCCGCACGAACGAAGAGCCCTGGAAGCGCGCCCGAGCCGCGTACGAATAACGGTTAGTGGAAGACGACGAGCCCCTCGGGGCCCTGTCGCTTCGCCTCGTCGAGAGCGCCCTCGGCAGCCTGGAAGAGGGTGAGCTCCTCCGCGCTGCGTCGCAGCGTCTCCGAGTCGCAGATCCCGACCGTCAGCGTCGCCCCTTCGGATGCGGCGCGAAAGCTGAGGCGTATCCGCTCGACCTCGATCATGACCTCCTCGAGCTCGTCCTCCAGGAGGCCGAGGGCAAACAGCTCGCCGCCGATCCGGGCGGCGACCTCGCTGGCCGCGCACCGGCCGCTCATGAGCGAGCCGAGGCGGGCGAGTAGCACGTCAACCTCCTCGAGCCCGAGACGCTCGTTCAGCTCGGCCGTGCCGTCGAGATCGAAGAGGGCCAGGGCGACCTTCTCCGTCTGCGCGTGCTCGTCGAGCCAGGAGGAGAGCTCTCGTACGTCCGCGAGCCCGGTAAGCGGGTCCATTCGGAGATCCTAGACCGCCTGCTCGAGTTGGAGGCCTCGTGTTTGCGGTTATCGGGGTGCCTTGCCACTACGATGCTCATATGGCCAGGGACTGGTCACGGCAGGGTCTGGATCGGGAGCGCTTCGGTGTCCAGCGCCCCGTGTTCCCGGCCACGCTGATTGGCGCCCCGCCTTCGCGGCGGCTCCAGCTCGGCCAGCTCGGGCTCGTGGGCAAATGCCTCCTCGCCGGCGTGATGGCAGCGCTCCTCTACATCTGGCCGGCCTTGATGGCGACGTACATCCTGTCGGGCGGCTTCCCGAGCGTGGTCTTCTGGTCGATTCTCGCCGGAGGGGTCGTTGCGTTCAGCGTTGCCTTCTGGGCGATAAACAGGCTGGAGGACCGCTACTGGGCCCATAACTGGCATACCGTCAGCGACTGGGTCGACGAGCAGCCCTGGAAGTAGACCCGCCTCCTCGGCTCAGCGGGCGTTGCCGCCCTACAGCGCCGCGAGCTCCGTGAGCAGCCGATCGACCTCGTCCGCGGTGTTGTAGTGGAGTAGCCCCACGCGGACGGCGCCGTCCGGGAGGCCGAAGCGCTCCATGACTTCGACGGCGTAGTAGTTCCCGTGCCACACCGCGAAGCCGCGCTCGCCCAGGTGCTCCGCGACCGCCTGTGGAGTTCGGCCCTCGACGTTGAAGGCGAACGTCGAGACGCGCCCGTCCATGCTGGTCAGGCCGAGGAGGCTGCACGAGTCCGGCAGGCCCGCTAGGAAGCGCTCGCCGAGCTCCCGCTCGTACGGGAGGATCGCGTCCCAGCCGATCGAGTGGACGTACTCGACGGCCGCGACGAAGCCCGCTAGCAGCTCGTGCGGGAGGGTCCCGGTCTCGAAGCGGTGGCCGAGCGGCTCGTTCGCGGCCGGGCGGACCTTGTACGGGCGCCAGCGCTCCAGCAGCTCCGCGCGTGCGAACCCGAGGCCCAAGTGCGGCCCGAAGTACTTGTACGGCGAGCAGATCAGGACGTCGATGCCCGCGGCGACGACGTCGATCGGCCCGTGCGGCGCGTAGTGGACGGCGTCGATCCAGGCCAGCGCGCCGACCTCGTGCGCCAGCTCCGCGACGCGCGCCACGTCGACCAGCGTCCCGACCGCGTTCGAGGCCCACGGGCAGGCGACCACGCGTGTGCGCTCCGAGAGGAGCGAGGCCAGGTGGTCGAGGTCGACGGTGGTGTCGTCCCTGATCTCGGCGAACCGGACCTCGAGGCCGAGATCGTGCGCGAGCTCGAGCCAGGGCGAGACGTTGCCGTCGTGGTCGAGCCTCGTCACGACGATCTCGTCTCCGGCCTCGAGCTCCCGGCCGACCGTCCGCGAGAGCGCGAAGTTGACCGAGGTCATGTTCGCGCCGAAGACGACCTCCTCCGGGCGGCAGCCCAGGAACGCGGCGCCGGTCCGGCGCGCCTCGTCGACGAGCTCCTCGGTCATCCGGCTCGTCTCGTAAGGCCCGCTGACGTTGGCGTTCGACTCGCGCATGTACCGCGCGATCGCGTCGATCACCTCGTCCGGCACCTGCGAGCCGCCCGGCCCGTCGAAGAAGACGAGCGACCGGTCGAGCGCCGAGAAACGGCGGCGAACGGCGGCGACATCGAACGCGACGGTGCTCACGAACGGGACGCTAGCTGATGTCTCCATGCTGTTCGGGCGGCAACTGGCAAACTGGTCCGCTTCGTCCGGAGACCAAGGGAGAGCCATGGAGACCGAGACCGCAGATCAGTCTGCCGCACAGCAGGACGGAGCCGAGCAGAGCTACGTCGTCGAGGCCCACGAGCTGACCCGCCGCTACGGCGACGGCGAGACGGCCGTCGACGCTCTGGTCGGGGTCGACCTGAAGGTGTCGAGCGGGAAGCTGACGGCTGTCATGGGCCCGTCCGGCTCGGGCAAGTCGACGCTGATGCACCTGCTCGCCGCGCTCGACCGGCCGACCTCCGGCTACGTGGTCCTGGCGGGGACAAAGCTCGGCGAGCTCGGCGACACCGAGATGACGAAGCTCCGGCGCAGGCACATCGGCTTCGTCTTCCAGTTCTTCAACCTGCTCCCCATGCTCACTGCGGACGAGAACATCCGACTGCCGCTCTCGATCGCCGGCGAGAAGCCCGATCCGGCGTGGTACGACGACCTCGTCAAGAAGGTCGGGCTTGCCGATCGGCTCACGCACCGGCCCGCAGAGCTTTCAGGCGGCCAGCAGCAGCGGGTCGCGATCGCGAGGGCGCTCGTCTCGCGTCCGACCGTCGTCTTCGCCGACGAGCCGACCGGCAACCTGGACTCGAAGACCGGCGGCGAGATCCTGGAGCTGATGCGCGACTCCGTCGACTCCTACGGACAGACGACGATGATGGTCACGCACGACGCACGTGCTGCTGCGATTGCCGACCGGATCCTCTTCCTCGCCGACGGCCGGATCGTCAAGGACCTCGGCAAGGCGACGCCGCGTGAGGTGACCGCTGCGATGGAGGAGCTCGACCACCAGTGATCGCGGTCGCCCTGCGCGGACTCTGGGGCCGCAAGCTGCGGGCGACGCTGACGGCGTTCGCGATCGTCCTCGGCGTCGCCACCGTCACGGGCACGTACATCCTCACGGACTCGATCTCGAACGCGTTCGACTCGATCTTCACGGGGATCTACCGCGGAACCGACGCTGCGATCACGGGCCGTTCCGCGATCACGTCGTCGACCTCGAACACCGAGCTTCCAGCGTTCGACGAATCGCTCCTGGAGAAGGTCCGACAGGTGCCGGACGTGGCCGCTGCGGTCGGCGGCGTCGGCGGCGAGGCGCAGCTGATCGGCCGGAACGGCAAGGTCATCGCCTTCGGCGGCGCACCGAACCTCGGCTTCTCGGTCGACCCCTCGCAGCCCCAGTTCAACTCGCTCACGCTCGTCGACGGCGACTGGCCGGGATCCAGCGAGGTCGTGGTCGACCGGTCAACCGCCGGCAAGAAGGACATCAAGGTGGGCTCCATGCTTCGCGTCGAGGCTCAAGGGCGGGCGCTGCTGTTCCGCGTCTCCGGCCTGGTGAACTTCGGCGCGGCCTCGTCGATCGGCGGCGCGACGCTCGCGGGCTTCGACCTTCCGACGGCGCAACGCCTGTTCAAGAAGGCGGGCAAGCTCGACCAGATCCGCGTCTCGTCCAAGCCGGGAGTCTCCGAGCAGGAGCTCGTGAGCCAGATCCGCAAGATCCTTCCCCCACAGACGCAGGTGCGTACGGGTGAGGCCCAGGCGGCCTCGGACGCAAGCGACACGAAGTCGTTCCTCAGCTTCCTACAGACCTTCCTGCTCGCCTTCGGCGGGATCGCGCTCTTCGTGGGCGCGTTCGTGATCGCAAACTCGATCTCGATCACGGTCGCCCAGCGGACCCGCGAGTTCGCAACCCTCCGAACGATTGGGGCCTCGCGCCGCCAGGTGCGGGTTAGCGTCCTCGTCGAGGCGACGATCACCGGCATCCTGGCGTCAGTCGTCGGGGTCATCCTGGGACTCGGCCTCGCAAAGGGGCTCTTCTGGCTCTTCGACTCGCTCGGGTTCACGCTCCCGAACAGTGGTCTTCTGCTCAAGCCGCGGACCGTGATCGTCGCGCTCGCCGTGGGAGTCGGGGTCACGATCCTGGCCAGCCTGCGCCCCGCCTTCCGGGCGACGCGCGTGCCGCCAATCGCGGCCGTGCGCGAAGGCGTCGTATTGCCGCCCGGGCGCTTTGCCCGCTACCGCGGGGTTGGCTCGGCCACGCTCGCCGTGCTCGGCTTCGCGGCGCTCGCCTTCGCGCTCTTCTCCGGCGCTCTCTCCACCAAGGCTGTCCTCATCCTCATGGGCCTCGGGACCCTGCTGATCTTCTTCGGCGTCGCCCTCTTCTCGTCCCACCTCGTCGTGCCGATGGCGCACGTGCTCGGGGCGCCGGCTGCACGGTTCGGCGGCGCGCCGGGCGAGCTCGCGCGCGAGAACACGCAGCGGAACCCCCAGCGGACAGGTTCGACTGCTGCGGCACTGATGATCGGGCTCGCGCTCGTCACGCTGGTGGCGATCCTGGCCCAGGGCCTCCGGAGCACGTTCTTCGACGCGGTGGACAAGCTCTGGCAGACGGACTACGCCGTCACTGCACAGAACGACTTCTCCCCGATACCCGCCAGCGTCTCAGCACCGCTCCACCGCGTCCCGGGCTTGACCGCCGTGGTCGGAGTCCGGGATGGCGAGGCGCGCATCCTGGGAGCAAACCGCCAGTTGACTGCTCTCGATCCAGGAGGCTCTCGTGTGTTCACTCTGGACTGGACGCAGGGCTCGCAGTCGGTAATGGAAACGCTCGGAACTTCGGGTGCCTTCGTCGACAAAGGCTTCGCGGACAAACACCATCTGAAGGTCGGCTCGATGATCAGGCTGCGAGTTCCGAGCGGCGTGCGGGCGTCGTTTCGGGTCGCCGGGATCTTCGATCCGCCTGCCGGCGGCTCGCCTTTCGGGCCTGTGACGATCGGCAGCGCTGCCTTCGACCGGCTCTACGCCCAGCCTCAGAATCTGTACGTGTTCGTGAATGCAGTGGGCGGCGTGACACAGGCCAATACCCAGCGCCTCGAGCGGGCACTCGCGGCCTTTCCGAACGCCAAGGTCTCGGACAGGAACGCGTTCAAGACGAGCCGGGCGGCGGGCATCAACTCGACCCTGAACGTCCTCTACGTCCTCCTGGCCCTGTCGGTGATTGTGAGCCTCTTCGGCATCGTCAATACGCTCGTGCTGACCGTCTTCGAGCGGACCCGCGAGCTCGGCATGCTACGAGCTGTCGGCATGACTCGAACCCAGGTTCGATGGATGATCCGCTACGAGAGCATGATCACGGCTCTGATCGGCGCTCTCATCGGGATCGCGCTCGGAATCGTCCTCGCCGTGCTCCTGATCGCGCGGGTGAAGGAGATCAACATGGCCTGGCCCGTCATGTCGCTCGGCATCTTCGTCGTGCTGGCTCTCGTGGTCGGCCTGGTCGCCGCTGCCTTCCCGGCACGAAGGGCGGCGCGGCTGAACATTCTCGAGGCGCTCCAGTACGAGTGATCTGTGGGCTCCGGGTCCGTCCGGGACCGCGCATACGCTGCGGTCGTGCGACGACTGCGCCCGTTGACCGAGCAGGAGTGCTACCTCCGCTGCTACGGCTCGCGCGACGAGATGGTGCGGGTCGTGCGGGTGGAGCGCAAGCGCCAGAGGCAGCTGGCCAGGATCAGCGGTGAGGAGCTGCGCCAGCTGTTCGAGCTCCGGCTCGACTCGCGCGAGGCCGAGCTGGCCGCGTGAGGACCTGCGCCCGCTGGGGACGGTCCCGGGGGTCGTGGCGCGCGTGGGTGGGCCGCCGGCGCCCGAAGCCGCTCGGCAGTGAGCGGCGCTGCGCGCCGACCGCCACGCGCCGCCCGCGTTGCCGCTAGCGCCGTTCCAGATGTATTCGGGCCGGGCCTCGGGTCGTCTTCTGCGGGATCAACCCCGGGTTCGTCTCGGCCGAGGCCGGCGCGCACTTCGCCAATCCGCGCAACGACTTCTGGCGGCTGCTGCACGATGCCGGCTTCACGCCCAGGCTCTACGCTCCCGAGGAGCAGTTCTCGGTGCTCGAGCTCGGGATCGGGCTGACGAACGCGGCCACCAGGACGACGCGCGGCTCGAGCGACCTGCGCCGCGGCGACTTCGCCGGCTCGCACGAACGGCTGCTGGAGCTCGCGCTCGAGTTCCACCCGCGGGCGATCGCGTTTGTGGGCAAAGAGGCGTTCCGGGGCGCATTCGGCAGGCGAGCCGAGCACGGCCCGCAGGAGGAGACGCTCGACGACGTCGGCGCCTACGTGCTGCCGTCGACCTCGCCGGCGAACGCCGCTGTTCCCTACGCGGAGCGCCTGAAGTGGTTCAGCGCGCTCAACGAGTGGCTCGAGCCCGTCGATCGCCCCGCGGTGCGGGCGCTCGTGGTCGACAGCGAGGGCCGGGCCGTGCTCGTCCAGTTCCGCGATGTGACCGGCCAGACGTGGTGGGCGAACCCCGGAGGCGGGATCGAGGAGGGCGAGGACGTCGAGGCGGCCCTGCGGCGCGAGCTTGCGGAGGAGATCGGGCTCACCGAGTTCGAGCTCGGCCCGGAGGTCTGGAGGCGCGAGCACACGTTCGCCTGGGCGGGCCGCATCATCCGCCAGCGCGAGCGCGTCTGGCTCGTCCGCGTCGTCGGAGCACGAGCCGAGGCCGAGCATGGACCTGAGCGAGGAGCACGTCGCGGAGATCCGCTGGTGGACGCTCGACGAGCTCGAGGCGACCTCCGAGGAGCTCGCGCCGAGGCGGCTCCCGGAGCTCCTACGCGAGATTCAGGAGAACGGCCCACCGAGCAAGCCGTTCGACGCGGGCATCTAACCGCGCCAGCGGTTCGTGATCGGCGTGCGCCGGTCGCGACCGAACGCTTTCGGCGTGAGGCGAACGCCCGGAGGGGCCTGGCGACGCTTGTACTCGGCGCGGTCGATCAGGCCGACGGCGCGCTCGACGACCTCGCCGTCGAAGCCGTCGGATGAGAGCTCCTCCGCCGTGCGGTCGTGCTCGACGTACTCCTCGAGCACGCGGTCGAGCTCGGAGTAGGGCGGGAGCGAGTCCTCGTCGAGCTGGTTCTCGCGCAGCTCGGCCGTCGGCGGGCGCTCGATGATCGACGCCGGGAATGACGTCTCGGCCGGCGCGCGCATTCAGGTGGTCCGCGAGGCGGAAGACGTCGGTCTTGAACACATCCTTGAGGAGGGCGAAGCCGCCGGCCATGTCACCGTAGAGCGTCGCGTAGCCGACCGAGAGCTCCGACTTGTTCCCCGTCGTGACCACGAGCCAGCCGAACTTGTTCGAGAGCGCCATCAGGAGCAGCCCGCGCACCCGCGCCTGGAGGTTCTCCTCGGTGAGGTCGCGCTCCCGGCCGTCGAAGCTCTCTGCCAGCGCGTTCTCGGCCGCGGTCACGACCTCGTCGATCGGGAGCTCGCGGAAGTCGGCGCCGAGGCTCTCGGCGAGCCTGCGCGCGTCCCGCTGCGTCTCGCAGGACGAGAACTGTGAAGGCATCGAGACGAGATGGACGCGCTTCGACCCGAGCGCCTCGACCGCGAGCACCGCGGTCACGGCGGAGTCGATTCCGCCCGAGACGCCGATCGTCACCTCGGCGAAGCCGTTCTTGTCCACGTAGTCGCGCAGGCCGAGCTCGAGGGCCAGGCGCATCTGGTCGAGCTCCTCGATCCTGGGCGCGACGAGCGCCTCGGTCTCCCCCGTCTTTGGCCGCGGGGAGCCGATCGGGACGACCGTCGGCTCCGGAACGGAGCCACGCTCGCGCGCAAGGGCGCGGCGGCGCACGTCCCGCAGGCGCCGGCCCACCGCCTCTACCGGCTCGACGTCGACGACGAGGAGCGCCTCCTCGAAGCCGGGCGCCCTGGCGAGGATCTGGCCCTCCTCGTCGAGCACGAACGAGTGGCCGTCGAAGATCAGCTCGTCCTGCCCGCCCACTGCGTTGCAGAACGCGATCAGGCACGAGTTGTCGCGCGCGCGAGTCGCGAACATCTCTTCTCGCTCCTGGTCTCGCCCGAGGTGGAACGGCGACGCGGAGATGTTCGCGAGCAGCTGTGCGCCGGCCAGCGCGAGGTCGGTCGCGGGCGGTCCCGGCTGCCAGAGGTCCTCGCAGATGGTCGGGCCGACCAGCGTCTCCCCGTGCTGGAGCAGGAACAGGTCGCGGCCGGGCGCGAAGTAGCGGTCTTCGTCGAAGACGCCGTAGTTGGGCAGGAAGCGCTTGCGATAGATGGCCCTCACCTCGCCGTCCACGCAGACGGCGCACGCGTTGTAGAGGTCGCGGTCGAAGTGTGGGAAGCCGACGAGCGCGGCGATGCCGTGCGTCTCCTCGGCGATCGAGCGCAGCGACTCCTCGGCCGCCCGGACGAAGCCGGGGCGAAGCAGCAGGTCCTCGGGCGGGTAGCCGGTGACCGCGAGCTCGGGGAAGAGGGCGAGGTCGGCGCCGGCCTCTCTCGCCCCGGCGAGCCCCTGCAGGATCCGCTCGCGGTTCCCCTCGAGATCGCCGACGGTCGTGTTGATCTGCGCGAGCGCGAGCCTCATGGTCGTAGTTTTAGACTATCAGTCGAAAACCTCTCGCCGCGAAGGTCAGCGGCGGAGGCGAATCGCGTTGAGGTCGTCACGTTCGATCTCATCGGCTCGATGGATCAGATCCTCGATGTCGTCGTGCTCGGCGTGGAGGTAGCGGCCTGCGAGTGCGTCCGCGCGTCCGGACGCGAGCACGCGCACCAGCTGTGGCGCCAGCTCGGGTGGCGTCCAGGGCGCGTCGTCCGAGAAGAAGCCGCTCGTCATCTCCGTCCGCACGAGCCCGGGGCTGATCAGGAACACGCGGACGGGCGTGTCCTTCAGCGCGAGCGCAAGGGTTTCGGCGAAGCGGTTGACCGCGGCCTTGCTCGAGGTGTATGCGGTGTTGCTCGCGCCCGGGAGGTAGCCCGCGCCACTGCCCGTGATCACGATCCGGCCGCTGCCGCGTTCGAGCATGCGCGGGACGACCGTCCGCGTGCTCAGGTAGACGCCGAGGACGTTCACCTCGAAGACGCTCCACCACTCGTCCGGGTCGCTCTCCCAGAACTCCGCGTTGCCCCCGATGCCCGCGTTCGCGCACAGGACGTCGATCGGGCCGAGCAGGCTCTCCGTCTCGTCGACCATCCGCTCGACGGCCGCGCGATCGGTCACGTCGACCTCCAGCGCGAGCCCGTCGGCTTCTCGCGCGATCTCGTCTACCTGCGCGCGGGTTCGCGCGGCGACGGCCACACGCGCGCCTGCCGAGGCGAGCTCTCGCGCGATCGACGCGCCGATCCCGCGCCCACCGCCGGTGACGAGCGCGACCTGGCCCGTGAGGTCGTCGGCCATGCGGCGAGGATAGTCGGCGTCAGCAGTTCCCGGTGAGCCTGCGGTCGAGCAGGACGCGCAGCGACGGGAAGACCTGCTCCGCCCCGGACGCGCGCAGACGCTCCGCCTCGTCGCCTTCGCCGATTCCGATCACCGCGAGGCCGGCCGCACGGCCAGCGGCGACTCCCGCGACACTCTGCGTAAACGTGACGGCCTGGTGCGGCTGGACGTCGAGTGCCCGGCAGGCGGACCGAAGCAGGTCGGGCGCCGGCCGGGAGCGGAGCTCCTCCTCGTGGATGACGTCGGCGTCCACGCTTGCCTCGACGAGGGTGGCGAGCCCCGCGAGCTCCAGCATCCGGGAAGCGTGGACGCTCGCGGAGATGACCGCGCGCCCGAGCCCCGCATGCCCCGCAGCCTGGAGGTAGCGGCGCGCGCCGCCCAGCGCCGTCGATCCGCGCTTGCGCAGTCCGCGCGAGAGCATCGCGGCCTTCTGCGCCGCGAGCCCGTACGCCGTGTCCGCCTCCGGTGGATCGTCGGGGTCCCCCTCCGGCAGGCGGATGCCGCGGCTGCCGAGGAACGCATGGATGCCCTCGAGCCTCGGGCGCCCGTCGATGTACTCGCGGTAGTCGGCCGTGCGGTCGAACGGGATGAAGTGCCACCCGGCGCGCTCGCTGACGCGAAGGAGGAACTGGTCGAGCGCCTCGCCCCAGGCCCAGGCGTGGAGCACGCCGCTGTCGGTGAGGACGCCGTCGAGGTCGAACAGGCAGGCGGCGACGGTTGCCTGCAGCCCGAGCATGCCGTTGTCGATCGGAACCGGAGAGAGCCACGGCGCGGGGTGCACCACCTCGATCTGCGCGAGGCGCGTGAGGGAGCGGGCCGCCTCGAGCCGCTCTTCCACGAGACGGGTTCGACGGTGGCTCAGCTCGTCGGCGGGCAGCGACTCGGCGGCCGCGTACAGCGCCCGCTCGCCTGCGTCGAGCGCGAGCTGCCAGTGCGAGCTGATCGTGTCGAGCTCGAGCGTTCGCGTCGGGGCTTGGACGGCCATAGTGGCGTCAGGATCGTCCTCCCGCCCGAGGTCCTGCATCCGCCATAGCTCGCGGGGGCTTGCGCCGTTCTACCTACCGCTTGCCGCGCGCCTTCGCTGCCGCCCGAGCCACCTCGTCCAGCGTCTCCGGATTCTCCAGCGACGAGAGGTCGCCCGGGTCGCTGCCGAGCGCCTTCGCGCTGCACGGCGCGCCTGACGATCTTCGCGCTGCGCGTCTTCGGAAGCGCCGAGACGAACAGCACCCGGTCGGGCGCGAACGCCTTGCCCAGCTCCTTCCCCGCAAGCGCTCGGAGCTCCGCGGCGAGCTCGTCCGAGGGCTCTGCGCCGGGAACGAGCGCGCAGAAGACCCACGCGACCTCGCCCTTCACCTCGTGCGGCACTCCAATCGCCGCCGCCTCGGCCACCAGCGGGTGCGCGACCACGGCCGACTCGAGCTCGGCCGGCCCGAGCCGCTTGCCGGCGATGTTGAGCGTGTCGTCTGACCGGCCGAGGAGGAACCAGAAGCCGTCCTCGTCGACGAGCGCCCAATCGCCGTGCACCCACACCCCGGGCAGGCGGCGCCAGTACGTGTCGAGGTACCGCTCGGGATCGCGCCAGAACCCGCGAGTCATCCCCGGAAACGGCTTTCGACAGACGAGCTCGCCGACCTCGCCACGCAGGGACCGGCCCTCGGAGTCGACGACGTCCATCGCCATCCCCAGAGCAGGCCCGCCGAGCGAGCACTCCTTGATCGGCACGGCCGGCACGGGCGAGAGGAAGCACGCGCCGACCTCCGTCCCACCGGAGCAGTTGATGATCGGGCACCGCCCCCCGCCGACGTGCTCGAACAGCCAGCGGTACGGCTCGGGGTTCCACGGCTCGCCGGTCGTCACCAGCACGCGCAGCGACGACAGGTCGTGCGACTCGACGAGCTCCGTGCCGTGCGGGATCAACGCACGCACGAGCGTCGGCGAGAGGCCGAGTATCGAGACGCGCTCGCTCTCGACGAGCCCCCAGAGCCGGTCGGCCGCGGGCCAGTCGGGGGCGCCCTCGGCGAACACGACCGTGCAGCCGAGCGCCATGCCGCCGACCACCTCCCACGGGCCCATGATCCAGCCCATGTCGGTGACGAAGTGGATCACGTCGCCGGGCCGCGCGTCGGCCTGGTAGGCGACTTCGCGTGCGATCGCAACGAGGAAGCCGCCCTGGACATGGACGACCCCCTTCGGTTGGCCGGTCGTCCCCGAGGTGTAGGTGAGCAGGTACGGGTGCTCGGAGTCGACCTCGAGCGGCTCGAGCTCACCCGGGCAATCCGCGACCGCGTCTTCCCAGAACACGTCGCGGCCCTCCTGCATCGGGACGTCGCCCCCGAGCCGCCGCCAGACGACCACGTGCTCGACGGACGGCGACTCCGCGAGCGCCTCGTCCACGAGCGCCTTCATCGGCACCTCGCGCCCGCGACGCAGCGAGCCGTCCGCGGTGACGACGACCTTCGCCTCCGAGTGAACCAGCCGCGACGCGATCGCGGGCGCTCCGAAGCCCGAGAAGACCGGCACCTGGATCGCGCCGAGATGGGCGCAGGCGTGAGAGGCGATCGCAACCTGTGGCGACATCGGCAGGAACAGCGCCACGCGGTCTCCGCTCTGGACACCCAGTGCAGCGAGCGCCTCGGCGAACCGCGTCACCGCGTTCGAGAGCTCCGCGTAGGTGAGCGCTTCGTGCTTCCCGTCCTCGCTCTCCCAGACGGCCGCCTCCGCGCCGGCCCGCTCGCCGTGGGCCCAGCGGTGCACGCAGTTCCAGGCGAGGTTCAGCTTTCCCCCCACAAACCAGGTCGCCCACTCGGGCCCGCGCGACTCGTCGAGAACGCGCTCCCACGGTTGCGAGAACTCGAGCCCGAGGTCGTCGACCACCGCCGGCCAGAACCGCTCGGGCTCCTCCGCGGAGAAACGGACGAGCTCCCAGTAGTCGTCGAATCCGAGCCGTCGGGCGAGCCGCATCGCGTTGGACCCCTCGCGAACCTCGTCGCTCGGCCGCCAGATCACGTCCACGCGGGCAAGCGTAACTTGACGCCTGAGACTAGTGACCGCTAACCTAGTGAGGGCTAACTTACGAGGACGCGAGGGGGATCATGCGCGCGAGGATCTTTGCGGAGGAGAACAAGAAGTGGTGGACACTGGGCGCGCTTTCGTTCGCCCTCTTCATGATCATGCTCGACAACACGGTCGTGAACGTGGCGCTCCCCTCGATCAAGAGCGACCTCGGAATCAGCCAGTCCGAGCTCGAGTGGACGGTTGCGGCCTACGCGCTGACGTTCGCCTCGCTGCTGCTGACCGGCGGCAAACTGGGCGACCTCGTCGGGCGCCGCCTGATCTTTATCATCGGCCTCGTCGTCTTCACGGTCTCCTCGCTGCTCTGCGGGCTCTCCGGGAGCGCGGCCGAGCTGATCGGAGCGCGGGCAGTCCAGGGCGTCGGCGCGGCGCTGATGATGCCCGCCACGCTCTCGATCATCACCGCGACGTTCGCCGCCAAGGAGCGCGGCACCGCGATCGGCGTCTGGGCCGGCGTCTCGGCCATGGCGCTCGCGATCGGCCCGCTGCTCGGCGGAGTGATCACCGAGCACATCTCCTGGAACTGGATCTTCTACGTCAACGTCCCGATCGGCATCGGCGGCGTGATCGCCGCGCTGATCGTCATCCCCGAGTCGAAGGACACCTCGCGTGAGCAGCGGCTCGACCTTCCGGGGCTGCTCACGTCAGGGCTCGGGCTGCTGGCGCTCGTCTACGCCCTGATCGAGGCGAACCAGTACGGCTGGACCTCGACGCGGATCATGAGCCTCTTCGTCGTCAGCGCGATCCTCCTCGGGGCGTTCGTCTTCCTCGAGCTGCACCAGCGGCTGCCGATGCTCGACCTCTCGCTCTTCAAGAACGGCACGTTTGCCGGTGCGAACGTGGTCGCCATCCTGGTCACGATGGCGATGTTCGGGATCTTCGTCTTCTTCCCGCTCTACATGCAGACGCTGCTCGGCTGGTCGCCGATCCAGGCCGGCGCCGCCCTCGTGCCGTGGACCCTGATGGTCGTCATCTTCGCCCCGGTCGCCGGAAAGCTCTCCGACCGCGTGGGCTCCCGCTGGCTCATGGCCGGAGGCATGAGCGTGGTTGCGCTCTGCTGCCTGCTGCTGTCGACGATCTCGCTCCACACGAGCTTCTGGCACCTGCTGCCGGCATTCATCCTCGGAGGCCTCGGGATGGCGTTCGTGATGACGCCGATGTCGGCCGCCGCGATGGGCGCGGCTCCGGTCGAGAGTGCGGGCGTCGCCTCCGGTGTGCTGAACACCTTCCGCCAGGTCGGCGTCGCGCTCGGCATCGGCATCACCGGCGCGATCGTCGCCGACCGTGCCGCGGCTGCCATTCGCGGCGGAGCGACCCAGCCGCAGGCGTTCGTCGACGGGCTCACGTTCGGCATGCGCGTGAGCGCCGTGATCTGCCTCGGCGGCGCACTGGCCGCGGCGCTGCTGGTGCGCAAGTACCGGCAGGTCGAGCCGGAGCGGCAGGAGGCTCCGCTCCAGGTCGCGGGGCAGGAGGTCACCCAGTGAGCTCCAGACTCCCAGGGCCCGAGCGACGCGCGGCGGTCGTCGAGACGGCGTGCCGCGTCTTCGCAAAGGGCAGCTACCGCAGCTCGACCACGGCCCTGATCGCGCGCGAGACCGGCGTGACCGAGCCGGTCCTCTATCGCCACTTCGCGTCGAAGCGCGAGCTCTACCTCGCCTGTCTGGACACCGTCTGGGAGCGCATGCGCGCGATGTGGGACGAGGCGCTCGCTGCGCGAACAGGACCCGGCGAACTGGCTCAAGGCGATCGGCAACGCCTACATGGAGGCGCGGGCCGCCTCGAGGACCGTCCTCGTCGACCTCTGGATCCAGGCGCTGACCGAGGCCGCGGACGACCCCGACATCCGCCGGGCGCTCCGCAACCAGATCCGCGAGGTGCACGAGTACGTCGCGGACGTGATCCGCAGGTCGCAGGCCGAGGGCGGCATCGTCGCCGAGCGCGACCCGGACGCCGAGGCCTGGATCTTCATCTCGCTCGGCCTCCTGAACACGATCGACAACCGTCTCGGCAGCCTCGGCGCCGGCGAGTTCGACGACATCATCGCCAGCCGCCGAGAGTGGATGACCGGCAAGCGCGACTAGCCCGCGCTCTCGACCTAGACGGAATTCCAGCCCGCGCAGACTCCGGCGGCTATGCCGCCTCCGCTGCACGCTCCGGCTCTCGAAAACGCTCGCCGTGGCTCACGCTGCGTTTGCAAGCCTCACGTTGAACCTAGACTCAGTCGCGGGTCTCTCTTTCAGAACGGCGAGGTCTGGTCCGGTGCCGCCGGGCATACCTGGGACGCTTCTGCCGGATGCCGCGGGCGGGCTGTTTTGGTCGCCCCGAGATTGGCAGTAGTGAGCTTCGCGGAACGCGAGTCCACCTGAGAACCCCTCTTTCGGGGTACCCCGGCCAACCAGAGCGTCATCGAGCGACGGAGCGTGCAGCGGAGGGCGAAGCCCCGGAGTCTGCGCGGGCTGGATTGCCGTCTAGGTCCAACCAGCGTCCGGAGCTTCGGGACCAAAAAGAAGCCCCCCGCTGCGGCTCGGGGGGCTTACAGGTTGTGCCCGCCTGCTTGAGAGGCGACGGCCCGGAGGCCTTGGCTCTGCGGCCCAGCCACGTCCTCCGGACCCTGGTCGCCGTCTCTCTGGCGCGCCCCTTGCACCGTAAGCCTGGCGTCCGGCTAGGTGCAAGGTGGACTGACTATAGTGGCGACCCCCAGATCAGTCAAGTACCTCAGTCAAGTGATTTTGAGACTGGCCAGTTCACTCGGTTTCCGGCACAGACATGACCTTTTTGAGGGATTACGCCGAAGGTACACTTGCGCCGAAATCAAGTATGCGTTTCACTTCCCAAAGACACCATGCCGCGAATCTCCCTCAACGCCCAGACCCAAGCACCCGCCTCTCCCGCAGGCGCTCGCCTCGGTGAGCGGCTCCGGCAGCTGCGCGTTGCCGCTGGTCTGACGCAGAGCGATCTCGCCGGCGAGCGTTTCTCGAAGGAGTACGTCAGCCAGATCGAGCGCGGCAAGACCCGTCCCACGCGTGAGACCATCGAGTGGCTCGCCGCACGGCTCGGAGTCGACGCCGGGTTCCTCGAGCGCGGTGTCTCCGCCGACGAGCGGAGTCGCGTCGAGGCGATGCTCGCCCGGGCGGAGGCGCTGTCCAACGCTCACCAGTACGACGACGCGATCGAAGAGCTCGAGAACTCGCGCACGGCCGTTCTCGCCACCGGGGCGCCCGAGCTCGAGTACCGCTCGCTGTCGACCGAGGCCTGGGCCCGCATGGAGAGGGGCGAGGTCAGGCCGGCGCTGCAGCAGCTCGAGCGCTGCCGGACGATCGCCGACGGCCCCGGCTTCTCGGATGTCGACCGCGGGCAGATCCTGTTCCAGATGGGCGTCTGCCGGTACCACCTGTCCAGCATCGCGTCGGCGGTCGGGCTCTTCAGCGAGGCGCTTGCCCTGGCCGAGACGTCCGGGCTGCCGTGCGACCTGCTGCGATCCGAATTCTCGGCTGGCGCTCGAGGTGCTACCGCCGCCAGCGCGACCTCGAGGCCGCGCGCGAGGACGTCGAGCGCGCGCTCGAGCTGGCACGGGCGCTGGACGACCACCGCACGATGGCGAACGTCTACTTCCAGGCGTCGCTGGTCGCGGAGAGAATGGGCCACTGGGTGCTCGCCCGCAGCTACGCGGAGCGCGCCAAGGCCTACTACGAGCAGCTGAACGACGAGCGCAACGTCGGGCGCCTGCTCAACAACCTCGGCGGGCTGAACTTCCAGCTCGGCAAGCCCGACAAGGCCGTCGAGGACCTGAAGAGCGCATATCGCGTGCTGCTCGACAGAGGCAGCGACGCCGAGGCGGCAAACGTCGTCTCGTCTCTCGCGCACGTGCACCTGATGACCGGTCAGGTGCAGACGGCCGAGGAGGAGGCGCGGCACGCGCTCGACCTCCTCGAAGGCCGCGAAGATTTCCTGCTCGACATCGCTCCGACCCAGCTCGTGCTGGGACGGGCGTTGATGGAGCAGGGACGTCTCGACGAAGCGCAGGAGACCCTGCGTGTGGCCGAGACAAGCGCAGAGCAACTGGAGTCGATCAGCCACCGCGCAGCCGCGTGGATGGCACAGGGCGACCTTGCTGGCCGCCGCGGCGATGCTCAGACCGCGGCGCGTCTGTATCGCAAGGCAGCTGAAGCCCTGCAGGATGTCCGCTTCTAAGCCGAGAAAGGAGGTGACTATGAAGAAGGCACGCCTCATCTCCTTGACCACCTCGCTGTGCCTGCTGGCGTTCTATCTCGAGGGTTACGCCAGAGGTTTCGGCAGGGCTTTCACGTTCCTCGGCGGCCCCGGGAGCTGGTTCGACGGCCACTAGACAGTGCGTCGCTCGCGCGGGCTCTCGTCTCCCACGGGAACCCCAGCGCGTCGCGGCGGCTACGTCGCCCGGCCGCACTCCTGCTCAGCGGTAGCGGCGACTGTCTAACCGGCGTTTGGGGTCTCCTTTCATCGCTAGACTCGGCCACGTGGGTCGGGTCGTCGCGGTGGTCCTGTTCGTGACCGTTCTCACCGCGGGGTGCGGCGGCGGTTCGAGCTCGTCCTCGAGCGCGGACTCGATTGCCTCGCTGCTGAAGCGGCCCGGGCCCGAGGTCGCTGGGACCCCCGGGGCGGGGGACTTCGTTCCGGGGCCGATCCGCTACCCGTTCGCGGTCATCGACAACGAGGGACGGGCGATCGAGCGGCCGACGGCGGAGGTCTGGGTCGCGACCGGGCGAGACTCGAAGCCGTTCGCCCACAAGATCGCCAAGCTGGAGCCGATCGGCATCCCGGGCAAGTCGAAGCCGGCCCTCGGCGGCCTGACGCGCATCTACGTCGCACACTTCAAGGTCCCGAAGGCCGGCCGCTACTGGCTCATGGCCGAGCCGAAGGGCGCGGAGATCCAAGCCGTCAGCGTGCTCGACGTTCAGTCCAAGCTGACGTTGCCGGCCGTCGGCGCCAAGGCGCCGGTCTCTGCCACTCCAACGCTCGCGAGCGCTCCGGCAACTGTGCTGACCACCGCCCGACCGCCCGACGTCGGGCTCCTGCACTACTCGATCGCCAGCTCGCTTGCCGCGCACGCGCCGTTCGTCGTTACCTTCGCGACGCCGAAGTTCTGCACGAGCCGCACCTGCGGGCCTGTCGTGGACGTGGTCGACGCCGTCCGCAAGAAGTTCACGGCGAGCCCCGTGCGCTTCATCCACGTCGAGGTCTATAAGGGCAACGACCCGGCCAAGGGCTACAACCGCTGGATGCGCCAGTGGGGTCTCGCGAGCGAGCCGTGGACGTTTCTCGTCGGTAGCGACGGCCGCGTCAAGGCGGAGTTCCAGGGCTCCGTCTCGGAGGCCGAGCTGACGGCTGCGATTCGCCAGCACCTCCTCTAGGACGCACCGCGAAGGAATCGCGGCGTCTCTCACGAACGCGACGGGAGTACAGAAGCTCCTCCTCTCCCCTAGCAGCGGCGGCTCCGGCCGCCGCTGCACTTAGACGGCCGCACCGGCAAAGCCGGCACGGCCTCTTTGGTCCGCGTCGCAAGCGAGCGCCTTGTTGACCCGGGGAATAACGAGCGGGTACCGGTCGTCTATGGACGAAACATCTCGACGCGCCCTACAGTTCCCGGAACCGATCTAGGGGGGAGCACGTGGACCTAGGCACCGGCAGAGTCAAGCTCACCGATCTCGCCTCTTGCGGCGGCTGTGCTGCCAAGTACTCGGCAGCACGTCTCGAGCAGCTGCTGGCCGGCTTCGTCCCGCCAGAGGCGGAGAACCTGCTCGTGGGCCTCTCGCCCGCGGACGACGCGGCCGTGTACCGACTCGACGACGAGCGGGCGCTGATCTTCACGCTCGACTTCTTCCCGCCGGTTGTCGACGATCCCGGCGACTACGGCGCGATCGCGGCGACGAACGCGCTCAACGACGTGTTCGCGATGGGCGGGATGCCCATCCTCGCGCTGTCGATCGCCGCCTTCCCGGAAGAGCTCCCGATGGAGATGCTCGCCGAGATCTTCGCCGCGGCCGACGCCCAGGTTCGCGCGGCCGGCGGATTGCTCGCCGGCGGCCACACGATCCGCGACGAGGAGCCGAAGTACGGGCTCGCCGTGGTCGGCATGGCACACCCCGAGGGGATCTGGCCGAAGAACGGCGCGCGGCCCGGCGACTCGCTCTTCCTGACCAAGCCGCTGGGGACGGGCCTGGTCATGAGCGGCCACAAGCGGGGCGAGATCGGCACGCAGCAGCTCGAGCGCGCGATCCGGTGGATGCGGACGCTGAACAACGAGGCCGCCCAGGTCCTGCGGGGCCTCGAGCCGAACGCCGTCACCGACGTGACCGGATTCGGCCTGTTCGGCCACACGCACGAGGTCGCGGACCGCAGCGGCGTGCTGCGTGCAGCTCGAATCCGAGCGCTTCCCGGCGATCGACGGCGCGCTCGACCTCGCGCGCCACGGAGCGCGCACGAGCGGCGACCCGCGCAACCGCGACTTCGCGGGTCCGCACCTCGAGCTGCAAGACGGTGTCTCCGAGGCCCTGGTCGCGCTCGGCTACGACCCTCAGACGGCCGGCGGCCTGCTGGTCTCGATCCCCGCAGAGCGGGGGCCGACCCTGGAGGCCGAGTTCGCGGCGCGCAAGCTCTTCCTCCGCCGGATCGGCCGCGTCGAGGAGGGCGCCGGGGTCGTCGTCGAGTGATCGCCCGCGGGATGATCCACGGGCGGTTTCAGCCGTTTCACAACGGGCACCTCGAGTATCTGAAAGGCGCGGCCGCCCGCTGCGGCGACGTCTTCGTCGGGATCACCAACCCCGATCCCCAGCGGATCAAGCCGGAGGCGTCCGACCCGCTCCGGCATCTGCCCGAGTCGAACCCGTACAGCTACGTCGAGCGCCTGCTGATGGTCAAAGCCGCGGCCGGCGACGCGAGGATCGAGCCGACGCGGGTGCACGTGATCCCGTTCCCGGTGAACGAGCCCGAGCTCTGGCCCGCATACGTCCCGGACGACGTCGTCCAGTTCATCCGTCTCTTCTCCGACTGGGGCGGGACGAAGCTCGATCGCCTGCGCGAGGCCGGCTTCGAGGTGGTCGTGCTCGACGAGGGCGCCGGGAAAGAGGTTTCGGGCGTCGACGTGCGGCAGGCCCTCCGCGAGGGCGGTGACTGGAAGAGCCTCGTCCCCCCGGGCGTGGCGGCGGTGCTGAAGGACCTTCAGCGCGTCGCCGTGTAAGCGTTCTTGGACCCGGTGTAAGGGTCCTGTAAGAGTCCAAAACTTTCCCGAAGCGCGCGCGTTTGAACGAGTAGGGGGAAACCGCAACAGGGGGTTCCGCGCATGCGCACACTGTTCCTCTTTCTGACCGCCGCGCTGGCATTGGTGGTCACGGGTGCGTCGCAGCCCGCATCACTTGCGACGAAGTCGGTGAAGATCACCGCCTCTGCGTTCTCGCCGACGAACGTGACCATCAACACGGGCGACACGGTCACCTGGACGAACGGCGACACGAAGAGCCACCAGGTGATCGCGAACAACGGGAGCTTCGCCTCGACGACGCTTGCCGCGAACAAGAAGTACTCGCACGTCTTCAACACCGCCGGCACCTTCAACTACCACGACGCGCTTCACCCGACGCTGAAGGGCAAGATCGTGGTGAAGGGCTCGCCGCCCGAGGTGACGATCGGCGCAGCACAGCCGATCCTGACCTTCGGGCAGGGCACGCATGTCGGCGGCGCTGTGTCGACCAAGCAGGCCGGCGAGACGGTGACCGTGTGGGCGCAGCCCTACGGATCGGTCTCGGCGGTGCTGGTGGCGACGCTGCTCACCGGGACGAACGGAGTCTGGGACTTGCCGGTCCAGCCGGCGACGCTCACCACCTACGAGGCGCACTGGAAGACCAAGATCAGCGCCAAGATCCAGGTGGCCCTCCGTCCCGAGGTGCTCTTCTCGGCGAACAAGCGGATCGGCTTCGTCCGCGTGAAGAGCGACCGCTCGCTGGCCGGGCACAAGGTGTACGTCCAGCGCCTCACCCGCTTCAGCGAATGGGTGAAGTTCAGGCGCGTGGTTCTCGGCTCGGGCTCCAAGAAGCACTTCTTCCTGCACCTCCCGAAGGGCCGGTACACGCTCCGCGTCTTCATCTCGATGAACGAGGTGGGCGCCGGCTATCAGGACGGCTACAGCAAGACCGTCCGTCTCAGCAAGAAGAGGTAGCGCTGAGGATGCACGGCGCGGGATAGCCTCCGCGCCGTGCATCCGATCATCGTCATCCTGCTCGACGGGCTCGGCGACCGGGCACACGGCGTGCTCGGCGGGCTGACCGGGAACGAGGCGGCGGAGACGCCGAACCTCGACCGGCTCGCCGCGGCGGGCTCGTGCGGGGTGCTCTACGCGGTCGGGCCTGGCCGGGCGCCGTCCAGCGAGGTCGCGCACTGGTCGATGCTCGGCTACCGGCCAGACGAGTTTCCCGGGCGGGCGGTCTTCGAGGCGCTCGGGCGTGGGCGGGAGGTGAGCGCCGAGCATGTCTTCGCCTACGCGGCGCTGCGCCCGGCCGAGCGGCGCGACGACGGCTGGTGGCTGACCGGGCGCCCCGACCCGCAGCGGGATGCCGAGGAGGCCGAGCGGCTGGTCGAGCGCTGCGACGGGATCGAGGTCGACGGGCTCGGCTTCTCGCTCAGCCACGTCTGGCGCGGGGAGGCGGTGCTCCGGATCTCGGGCGGAGCGGACGAGCGGGTCACCGACACCGACGCGTTCTTCCGCGCCTGGCACCCGATGCTTCGGCCCCGGCCGCTCGTGGCCGAGGCCGAGCGGACCGCGCGGGCGTGCGAGGCCTGGACTCACGAGGTGATGCGACGGCTCGAGGGCGAGCGCTTCCCGGTGATCACGCTGAAGTGGTTCGGGCGGCCTCGTCCGGTGCCGAGCTTCCTCGAGCGGCACGGTGTCACGGGCGCGTTCGCCGCGGACTCGGCGTTCCTCCGCGGGCTCGGGATCGCGCTCGGGCTCGAGCCCGTGGTCGCGCCGGAGACGGACGACCCGGCCGGCGATCTCCGCGCCCGGGTCGAGCTGGCGAAGGCCCGGGTCGACGCCGGCGACACGTTCGTCTTCTGCCACCAGAAGACGACCGACGCGGCCGGGCACACGAAGGACCCGAAGATCAAGCAGGAGACGATCGAGCTGCTGGACGCGGCGCTCGGCGACCTTCCGATCGACCGGGCGATCGTGTGCCTCACAGGAGACCATGCGACGCCTGCCTCGCCGGACGTGATCCACTCGGGCGATCCGGTGCCGCTGCTCGTCGCCGGCCCCGGTGTGCGGGCCGACGGCGTCGAGCGGTTCGGCGAGCTCGACTGCGCCGCCGGGATCCTCGGCCAGCTCCGCGGGCCCGACCTGATGCCGGTGCTGCTGAACGCCGCCGACCGGCCGCTCTTCCTCGGCTCTAGGCCGACGCCCTTCGAGGGCGCGGACGGCTACCCTGCGCTGCTGGAGCCGCTGCTCTAGTGCACGTCGAGACGACCGCCGCGCGGCGCCGAAGCTTCGAGCTCTCGGCGGCGCAGTTCCTCTGGCCCGCGCTGGCCTCCGTCGGCGTTCTCTGGCTGATCATGGTCACGGGCGCTGCGGTCCGGCTGACCGACTCCGGGCTCGGCTGCCGCCACTGGCCGGGCTGCGAGAAGGGCCACCCGCTCCCGGCAAGGGACTACCACGCGTACATCGAGTTCGGGAACCGCGCGCTCGGCGGAATCACGATCGTCGTCGTGCTGCTCACCGCTCTCGCTGCCATGCGGACGCCGTCGCTTCCGCGCTGGGCGCGACGGCTCGCGCTCGCGTTGTTCGTGGGCACGCTCGCGCAGGCTCCGCTCGGCTACCTCGCGGTCAAGACCGATCTTCGCTGGCCGATCGTCGCCGCCCACCTGCTCCTGTCTGCGGTCGTCCTCGCGGGAGCGGTCGTGCTCGCGCTCGAGGCCTACTCGGCCGCGAACGGCCGCGCCGAGCCGGCGGTCTCCTCCGAGCTCCGCTGGATCGCGCTGGTGGTCGGCGCTGCCGGCCTGGCCCTGCTCGTCACGGGCACGCTCGCGACCGCGGCCGGGCCTCACTCGGGCGGCGGCGCCGAGCACGTCGACCGGCTCTGGCGCCTGCAGCCGCTCATCTTCGTCCACGCGGGCGCGGTGGCCGTGTTCGCGACGGGTCTCGTCTTCGTCCTGGGCTACCTTGCGCCGCGTCGGGCCGATGCGCCGCGCCTGTTTGGCTTCGCGCTTGCAGTCCTCGCGATCCTGCTCGTCCAGATGGTGGTCGGCGAGGTCCAGTACCGCACGCACCTGCCGTGGCCGCTCGTCCTCGCGCACGTCGGCCTCGCGGCGGGGGTCTGGGCGATTCTCGTCGCATTCATCACGGTTTTGTGGCGTCCGCCGCGGGCGCTTGTTCCGGGACGTACGTAGACTGGAACCATGGCCGGCGAGCTGCGCATCCACCGGCGGCCGGAGCTCACCCGGCCCGTCCTGATCGGCGCCTTCCGAGGCTGGAACGACGGCGCGCAGGCGGCCTCGCTCGCGGCCGGCTACCTCGCCAAGACCTGGGAGGCGGAGCGGTTTGCGGACGTCGATCCCGAGGAGTTCTTCGACTTCCAGGCGACTCGGCCGCACGTCTCGCTCGAGGAGGGGCTGTCGCGGCGCATCGACTGGCCCGAGACGGCCTTCTTCCACACGAGGCCCGACGGGATCGACCGGGACATCGTCCTGCTGCTCGGCATCGAGCCGAACCTGCGCTGGCGGACGTTCGCCGACCTGCTCATCGATCTCGCGCACGAGCTCGGCGTGGAGCTGATGATCACGCTCGGGGCGCTGCTCGCCGACGTTCCGCACACGCGCCCCTCGCCGGTGACCGGAAGCGCGAGCGACCCGGAGCTCGTCCAGAGGCTCGGTCTCTCGGCCTCGCGCTATGAGGGCCCGACCGGGATCGTCGGCGTCCTGCACGACGCGTGCAAGCGCGCGGAGATCCCCTCCGCGAGCCTGTGGGCGGCGGTGCCGCACTACGTGTCGCTGACCCCGAGCCCGCGCGCCGCGGTCGCGCTCTGCGAGCGTCTCGGCGATCTGATCGGGGTCGGGATCGACGTGGCCGAGCTCGAGGAGGCGGCCCAGACCTACGAGGAGCAGGTGAGCGAGGCGGTTGCCTCCGACGAGGAAACCGCTGCGTACGTCGACGAGCTCGAGCGCCGGGCCGACACGCTCGAGGAGTCGAGCGACCTTCCTTCCGGAGACGCCCTTGCGGCCGAGCTCACGCGCTTCCTGCGCGAGCGGGAGGAGAACGGCGGCGGCGAGGACGCCGCCCGCGAGCAGTAACGGCCTGTTCTAGCCGAACGTAAAGGCGTACGCCCTGATCCCGGGCGTGAAGCGCAGCTCGAGCAGCCCTGTGCGCTCTTTCGGATAGCGCAGCAGCGTGTAGAGGCGGCTGAGCCCCGAGACGTTGACGGTGTCGATCGGCTTGCCGTTCACGCGCACCTGGATCCGTCCGTGGCCGCCGAGCACGAGGAAGACGTTCTGCGCGTCGAAGTTCAGGCGCAGCCGAGCTCCCGGGCCCGCGACGATCCGCTGTCCCTCGACGCGCCAGAGACCCGAGTAGGCGAGAGCGTCGGGGGGAACCGCTCCTCCGAACCGGTAGAGCGCCAGGCGGCCCGGCACGATCTGCGAGCCCGAGTAGCGGTCGAGCCGCTGCCAGCCGAGGTACGACTCGGGCGTCATGGTCGGGTGGTCAGGCGTCGTGTCCGCAACCGGCGCGAAGCGGGTCGTCGCGGGCTGCCCGAGCAGCTCTCGGATCTTGGACTCGGTCGCGTCGTAGTCGCCCTCGCCTTCCTTGATCTCCCGGATGTCGCCGTTCCGGTCGATCAGGTACTCGGCCGGCCAGTAGGAGTTCTGGTACGCGCCCCACGTCGCCGCCTTGTCGTCGATCGCGACCGGGTAGTGGATGCCGAGCTCGCGCGTCGCCCGGCGGACGTTCGAGACCTCGTGCTCGAACGCGAACTCGGGCGTGTGGACGCCGACGATCACGAGCCCGTCCTTGCGGTAGGCGTCGTTCCAGGCCTTGAGATGCGGGAGCGTGCGGAGGCAGTTGATGCACGAGTACGTCCAGAAGTCGACGAGCACGACCTTGCCGCGAAGCTGCGAGATGGCCAGCGGCTTGCTGTTGACCCACGCAGTGACGTCGCGGAAGTTCGGCGCCTGCCCGTAGTTCTTCAGCCCAGGGCCAGGGTGGGCGGCGACGCACCGCTGATGGAGCTTCTCCCGGACCGAGCACGAGCGCTCGGCGGCCTGCAGCGACTGCGTGTAGTCGGGCACGAGGCGCTGCAGGGACGAGTCGACGCCGAACGCGAGCAGCAGCGCGGACGCGGCGATGATAGTGCCGAGGGCGGCCCGCACCCGGCCGACGTTGCTCCTGAACCACTGGAGATGTTCCGAGCCCCGCTGTACGCCGAGCGCGATCAGGAAGAGCGGTACCGCGACGCCAATGGTGTAGGCGACCGCAAGGCCGACGCGCTGCGCACCGGACGTCGTCGCCGAGGCGCCTGCGACAGCCGCGAGGATCGTCCCGGCGCACGGTGCGAAGACGAGCCCGAGGGCCGCGCCGAGGAGGAAGCCTCCGCCGAGGTCTCCTGCCGGACGCCTGGCGAGGCGCGCGAACGGGCGCTCCAGGAGCTGGCCGATCCGCGGCACGATCAGGCCGATCCCGACCAGGAAGAGCAGCGCGATCGAGAGCTTCCGCAGCAGGTCGGTGGGGATGTGCAGCTCCGACAGGAGCCACGTCAGGAACAGCAGCGACGCCAGGAACGTGCAGACGAGCCCGGCGATGATCGCGACCGGCCGCCTCGTGCCGGCGCCGGCGCGCCCGCGGCGAAGACGATCGGGAGCACGGGGTACGCGCACGGTGAGATGACCGTGACGATTCCCGCCAGGACGGCGACGCCGTACAGAACCATTGGCTATCCGGTAGTCGTTTTCGCGTGCCTTGGCGTTACGCCTCGGCGGCCGGAGCGGTTTCCGGCTCGGCCTCGGTCGCCGCCGCGCCGTCCTGCACCGGGGCCTGCCTCTGCGTGGTGCGCCCCTTCTTCTTCCGCTTGCGCCGCCGTCTTCGAGAGCGGCCCGACGGGGCCTTCGGGGCGGGCAGGTTGTCGGCGAGCGCGTTCGCGACCTCCTGGATCGTCCCGAGCCGCTCGCGCGCAGCGTCGATGAGCTTGTTCGCGCGGGGCGTGTAGCCCTCGGCGGAGGCGAGCAGGGCGGCGCCGACCTCGCGCGGCTGCTCGAGCGCGGCGTTGACCAGCTTCGCGGCGTTTTCCTCGTGGCGATGGCCACGCGAGTTGGCCAGCGCGCCCAGCAGGCGCTTCGCCTCCGGGAACTCGCCGCTCGCACGACGGTCCTGCACCTTCCTGGTCGCACGCGCAAGTTTCCACGTCCAGCGCGCCTGGATCTGCTCCGGCGCGTCGACCTTTTCGTCGCCGAGCGCCCGCAGCAGCGTGCGCACGCCGTGGACGCGGTCCTTGTCCCACGTCGGCGCCTGGGTGACGAGCGTGACGAGGTCGTCGAAGCTCGCGCGGTCGACGGTCATCGAGACGCGGTCGGCGAGCGCGGTCAGGCGCAGTCGGCGGTTCGGATTCTCGGCAGCGCAGGCCATGAGGAACTGCTCCATCGCGCCCTTGCTCGCGTTGCCCTCGGTGAACTTCTTGACGAACTCGACCCGCTCGTCGAAGCGGACGTTGCGGCCGGCGATCGTCGCCCAGTAGCGCTGCTCGTCGTCGTCGAGGTAGCGCGGGTCGACGCGCTGCCACTCGCGCGTGATCACGGCGAGTCGCCGCTTCACGTCGGGCGTGACCGGCACGAGCCACGGCGCGGGCGAGAGCTTGCGTCGGGCCCGGCGCTGGATCCGTCGCCGCGGGGCAGGAGTGACGCGCGCGCCCTCGCGGTAGAAGTCGGCGTCCAGAAGGCTGTGCACCGAGACGACGCGCTCGCTGTGCGTCGCTGCCTTCGGCACGAAGTCGACGACGACCCCCGCTTCCTTGCGCGGGTGCGTGCGCATGATCCGGCCGATTCGCTGCTGGTAGACGCGCTTCGACGCCGTCGGCGCGAGGTGCATGCAGACCGTCGCGCGGGGTGAGTTCCAGCCCTCGGCGAGCAGCATCGCGTTCACGAGCACGTTGATCTCGCCGCGCTCGTACGCGGCCAGCGTCTCCGCGAGCTGGACGGGCGGCGTGCGACCGCTGACGGCCTGCGCCTTGAGGCCCGCGGCGCGAAACTCCTTGGCGAGGTTGTACGCGTGGTCGACCCCGGCCGCGTAGACGATCCCGGGTGTGTTCTCGAAGCGGTCGCGGTAGAGGCTCGCGGCCGCCTGGTTCAGGGCCGTGTGGTCGAGGACGGCGGCGAGCGCGCTCTCCTCGAAGTCGCCGCCGACGATCGGCACCGACGAGATCGCGGCCGCGGGCGGGACCCGGAGGCAGCGGAGCGGCGCGATCAGGCCGCGGCGCGCTGCGTCTCCCAGCGGGAGCTCGTCGATGGACGCGGGGAAGACGTCCGAGACCTGCTTCGCGATCAGCTGCTCGGTCGCCGTCATGCCGATGAAGATCGGGTCCGAGAAGCCGCGGATCGCCTGGCTGGTCTTCTCTCCGAGCGCGGTGTGCGCCTCGTCGCAGATCACGAGCTGGTACGCGTGCTGGTCCAGGTCGCCCCAGTGGCGGGCGAACCACGCGTACGTCTGGACGGTTACGGGGTTGGGCCTCGGCGGCGCCTGGCCTTTCAAGATCGCGTCGACGAAGCGGTCGCCGTAGCCCTCGGCGGTCAGCTCGCGGTTGAACTGCGTGACGAGCAGGCGTCGGTGCGTGAGGATCAGGACGCCGAGCGTGCGCGCGGCCTCGACGAACCCCGCCGCGGCGATCGTCTTGCCGGAGGCGGTTGGATGCCGGAAGCGGTACCGCCGGCTCGGCGCCCGGATCGCTGCCCACGTGCTCCTCGAGGAGCACGAGGTCGTCGGGACGCTCCTCCAGGTGGACCCCGAGGTCGTCATCGTCCTCCTCGGTCTCGGCTTCCGCCTCTTCCACCGCAGCGCCGTTGCCGTTCAGCTCCGGCTCGACCTGAGTCGCGGCGATCATCTCGGTCAGCATCCCGGCGAGCGCGTCGATCTGGTGGCGACGCAGCTCCGTGCCAGAGGCGAGGCGTGGCGGCTGCTCGCTCAGCACCCGCTCGAGCCCGAGCATGAGCGCGTAGCGGATCTTCCAGCCGTAGGACGGCTCACTCGCGCCGGCGTCGATCTCGGCCAGCGCATCGTCGAGCGCCCGCCGCCGGGCCGTCCCGGGGGCGAGAACGAGGTCAGGGTCTTCCTCCGGGTGGAGAAACGGTTCCCCGGCCCAGGCTTCGGCGCGGAGAGCGGCGGCGCTGAGGCCGTCAGCCTCCGACGCTAGCGTCAGATGCTCGGTCGCTTCCTGCATGTCCGGCAGCACATCCAGTGCTGCACAAATCTCTGGAAAGAGAGCGCGCTCGCGGCCATTCCAGTGGGCGAGCGTCGCACCCGAAGCATAACCGATCCCGCGGGCGGGAGCGGGATTTTCTAGAGGGGTGTGCCGGCTCCGCCGAGGCCGCCGAAGACGGCGAACGGGTTCTTCGGCGCGACCTCCCAGACGAGCTCGCCTCCGGGCTCGGCCTCGCCGTGCAGGCGGGTTGCCAGCTGCTTCGCCTCGTCCTCCGAAGAGGCGCCGACGATCAGGTAGTTGAACCGGCGCACGACGTCGTAGCCCTCCTGCTCCAGCTGGTCGGCGAGCTCCTGCGCCTCGCGGTGGGAGTCGCGCTCGACGCGCACCTCCCACGGTGCGTATCCGCGCTCGAGCTCCTCCTCCTCCCAGGTCTCGCCGGGCGGGTCGGTCGACCACCGGTCCTCGTCCGGGAGCCAGTGCGCGAGCTCGATCTCCGCCTCGAGCCCTTCGTCCGCGAGCTCGGCCTCGACCAGGCGCTGCGCCTGCTCCGCCTCGGACTGGGTGGACGCGTAGACGAACAGCTCGCCTCCGTCGCGTGACACCGCGAGTCGGCGGCCCTCGAGCTCCTTCGCGAGCCTCTTTGCCTCGTCGGAGCCGAGGTCGAGCCCGAGGCGGTTGAGCATCGACTCGGCGTGCTGCTCCTCTGGGAGCTCGATCCGGATGCGCCAGTCGTCAGTCATCGTGTCGGCGCCGCGCTGCCGAGGTGGGCGAACGGGCGTCCGAACATCTTCTCCGATCTGCCCGTCTGGTCGAGGAACTTGGTGATGCCGCCGAGCCAGAACGGCCAGCCCGCGCCGAGGAGAAGGGCGGTGTCGACGTCCTTCGCGTCGGAGACGACGCCCTCGTCGAGGAGGTGGCGGATCTCGTCGGCGACGGCCTCGAGCGCGGACTCGAGGATCTCGTCGGATGTCCTCGGGTCGTGCTCCTGGACTGCGATCTCGTCCTTGCCGTCCGCGTAGTTCGCGAGCGTCGCCGAGAGCGGGAAGCGGTCGGGGTAGGCGTCGTGCAGGGTCTCGAGGACGTGGTTCGCGACACGCGGGCCGACCATCTGGAGGAGCACGGACGGCGCCATCGGCAGGCCCAGGGTGAGGATCGCGTCGTCCGCCTCGTCGGAGGTGTTGCCGTGCTCGAGCGCGTCGAGGACGACGGCCATCAGTCGCGTCAGGACGCGGTTGACGACGAACGCGGGTGCGTCGGCGACGAGCACCGGGCGCTTGCGGAGCTTCTCGGCGAAGGCCCACGCGGTAGCAAGCGTGGCGTCGTCGGTGTCGGTGGTCCGAACGAGCTCGACGAGCGGGAGGACCGCGACCGGGTTGAAGAAGTGGATGCCGACGTCGGCGCCCATCTCGGTGACGGAGAGGCTGGACGTGTTCGTGGCGAAGACGCAGCCGGGTTGCCCGACGTGCTCTCGGAGCTCGGCGAAGACCTGCTTCTTCGTCGTCGAGCTCCTCGAAGATCGCCTCGATCACGAGGTCGCAGTCGGCGAAGTGCTCGTAGCCGGTCGACGTCGTGACCAGCGAGGCGAGGAAGCGGGCCTTGCCCTCGTCGTAGCGGCCTTTCGCGACCTGCTCCTGAAGGTCGGACTCGATGCTCTCGCGCGCGCTCGCGAGCGCCTCCTCGCTGACGTCGCGCATTGCGACCGGCACCTCCAGGCGGCGGATGACGAGGGTTGCGAGCTGAGCCGCCATCAGGCCCGCGCCGACGATCCCGACCTTGCGGATCGGCCTCGGCTCGGCGTCCGGCTTGCCCGGAGGGTTCTTCGCCCGGCGCTCGACGAGGTCGAACGCATACAGCGACGCCTGCGCCTGGCGGCCGGGCAGCAGCTCGCCCACCGCCTCCTCCTCGGCGCGGTAGCCCTCCTCGAGCGACCAGCCGGAGCAGGCGCCCTCGATGAGGTCGAGCGCCATGTACGGAGCGGGCGCCGCGCCGTGCACCTGCCCGTCCAGCCGCGCGCGTGCCTTGCGGATGATGTCTTCTTCAGCCAGGTCCTGGGGCCTGTCCCCGGGACCTGGCCCTTCGGCCGCGAGCTCGAGCGCGAAGGCGATCGACTCGTCGACGAACTCGGGCGGCTCGAGCAGGCGGTCCGCGAAGCCGAGCTCGAAGGCGTCCGGGCCGGTCAGCATCCGGTTCTGGCGCATCGGGTTCGCCACTACGAACTTGACGGCCGTCTCGACGCCGACGAGGCGCGGGACGAGCTGCGTCCCGCCCCAGGCCGGCACGATCCCGAGGAAGCACTCGGGGCAGGCGAAGTGCCGCACGGCGGTCGAGATCGTCCGCGCTGTCGCAGTGGAGCGCCAGCTCGACCCCTCCGCCCGAGGCACGCGCCGTTGACCGCGGCGACGGTCGGGTACGGGAGATCGCGGATGCGGCCGAAGAGCTCGTGGCCCACCCGGCTTCCCTCGATCGCGAGGTCGCGGGTCGCTCCCGGGAACTCGGTGATGTCGGCGCCGGCCGCGAAGACGAACGGCTTGCCCGTGACGACGAGCGCGGCCCAGTCGCCGTCTTCCAGCTCGGGAAGGAGCCGCTCGAGCGACTCGAGCGCCGCGCGGCCGAAGAACGTCGGCTTCGTGTAGTCCTCGCCGTTGTCGATCGTGACGAGCGCGACGCGGCCGCGCTCGGTCTCGACGCGCGCGAGCTTGAACTCGGTGTCAGCCAGCGAGGTTCTCCCACACGACGGCGGCGCCCATGCCCATCCCGACGCAGAGCGCGGTCAGGCCGTAGCGCACGTCGGGCCGCTCGCGAAAGCCGTATGCCAGCTGCGCCATCAGCCGGACTCCTGTTGCGGCGAGCGGATGCCCGCAGGCGATCGCGCCACCGTAGGGGTTCAGGCGCTCGTCTTCCGGATCGACTCCGAACGCGTCGCACCAGGTCAGCACCTGGACCGCGAACGGCTCGTTCAGCTCGAACAGGCCGACGTCCTCGAGCGTGATCCCGGCGAGCTCGAGCGCCTTGCGCGTAGCGGGCACCGGCCCGAGCCCCATCAGCTCGGGCTCGACGCCTGCGAACGCGTAGGAGACGAGCCGCATCCGCGGCTGGAGACCCAGCTCGCTTGCCGCGTCCTCCGAGGCGAGCAGCGCGACGGTCGCGCCGTCGGTGAGCCCGGCCGAGTTGCCCGCGGTCACGCGGCCGCCCGGCCGGAACGGCGTGGGCAGGTCGGCGAGCCCCTCGAGGCTCGTGTCCGGCCGCAGGAACTCGTCTCGGTCCGCGACCTGCCAGCCGTCGTCGGTGAAGACCGACATCGGGACGACCGTCTCGCGCATCACGCCGTTCTCCCAGGCCGCGGCTGCGCGGTGCTGCGAGCGGACCGCGAACGCGTCGGCGTCCTGCTTCGTCAGGCCGGGAAAGCGGTCGTGGAGGTTCTCGGCGGTCGCGCCCATCGTCACGGCCGAGGTGTCGACGAGCCGCTCGGCGACGAAGCGCGGGTTGAAGTCGACGTCGTCGCCCATCGGGTGGTGGCCCATGTGCTCGACGCCTCCGGCGAGGACGATGTCGGCCGAGCCCATCGCGATCTCGCCGGCCCCTGCCGTGACGGCCGTCAGCGCTCCAGCGCACATGCGGTCGACCGCGAAGCCCGGGACGGACTGCGGCAGCCCGGCGAGGAGCGCGACGTCGCGGCCGAGAGTCAGCCCCTGGTCGCCGACCTGCGCGGTCGCGGCCATGACGACGTCGTCGATCCGCGCAGGGTCGAGCTGCGGGTTGCGCCGGAGCAGCTCGCGGACGACCTTCACGCCGAGGTCGTCGGCGCGCGTCCGCCAGAAGACGCCCTTCGGGCCGGCGCGCCCGAACGCGGTCCGGACGGCGTCGACGAACACGACCTCGCGCAACTGACGGGCCACGGCCAGGAGCCTAGTCCATGCACCCGGGGACAAAGCGGCGCACATCCGGCACGGTCCCGTCACCCTTCCATGCGTAGTTGCTCGATACGATCGCAGTGGGGAGGAGGTCGGCTGTGCCTAAACCAGAAGCCGCCGCCGCGCACCAGGACTGGGCCGCGCACCTCGCACGCGAGGAGGCTCGCTACCGCGACGGCGAGGCTCGGCTGTCCCGAGCCGGCTCCCGACGACCCTTCCGATCCGGAGAGCCGCCAGCGCCAGCTGACCCGGATGGGGAACGCGGCGGGCGGGGCTGCCCTCGCGCTCCTGATGGAAGGCCGGCGCGCCGAGGCAGCCGAGTGGTTCGTGCGCGCCGCCGAGCGCTACCGGGAGAGCTTCCCGGAGGCCCCGCCCGGCAGCTGGGGCCGGCCGATCGGCGCGATCAAGGCGCTCGTGCTCGCGGACGACTGGGCCAGAGCCGAGGAGGCAGCAGCCTGGACGCTCGAGGCCGGAGCCGCCGAAGCCGAGTCCCCGATCGGCGGCTACGCGGCCGCGCTTGCGCTGCTCGTCCTCGGCCGGGACGCAGAGGCACGCGTTCACGCCGACGCGATCCGGATCCACGACGACTTCCCGCACGACGTCGGCGATGCGCTCGCGTTTACCTCAGCGCGCGACATCCTCGGCTATGCGATCGCGATCGAGTCGGTGCTCGAGTCGTTCGAGGCGCGGGACGAGTACCTCGAGGACCTGCCCGTCGCCGACACCGTGCTCGTCCTTCAGGCGCTCGCCGGCCCGGCGCGACATGGCCGCCGAGCTGAGCTCGCCTCTGCTTCCCAGTAGCTAGCTGACGGGCCGCGTCGGCGGGTGGAGGACCGCCGTGATCACGATCGGATCGGCCCTGTCGTCCTCGGCGTCGCGCGCCTTCTCGACGAACTCGGCGACGAGCTCGAGCGCGCGGTCGGGCGGGATCCGCGCGGTCACCTGCGCCGAGCGGAACGTGCCCTCGGCGCTGTGCGCGTCCCAGCCCCGCTGAACCTCGTCGAGCATCGCGGCCCGCAGGTCGCTCGTCAGGCCGGAAGCCAGCAGCTCCGGTGCGACGCGTAGCGTCCGCGCGACCGCGCGGTAGGGCTTCTCGCGGCCGCGGCTCGAGTCCGCGAGCGTGATCAGCCCGGCCCGGAGAAGCATGCGCACGTGGAAGTGGAGGTGGCCCGGGTCGACCCCGAGCTTGTTCGCGAGCTCGCGGTTCGTGAGCGCCTCCGCGGAGTCCGTCCCCAGCGTCTCGAGCACGCGCAGGCGCAGCGGATGGCCCAGCGCCTTCAGCTGATCGGGCTGGTCGAGGATCAGGACGTCCAGGATCTCATTGCCGTTCGACGAGCTCATTCGCCGCCTATATATACGATCGGGGCGATTAGTCCAAGCGGGACGCCGCGGCCGCATCGGCAACCACGCGGGTGCGCCCGGCCTCCGAGCGAATCAGGCTCGCCGGAGTGTCCCGGTCCGGCGGCCGCCCGAACGCGCGCTCCATCGCCTCCGCCTTGGACTCGCCGGTCACGATGAACAGCACCTCGGGCGCCGCGCAGAGCACCGGCACGGTCATCGTCACCCGCTCGACGAACGGCTCGAGTCCTGCTTCCGCCGGAACCGCGCGTCGCGCGCGCTCGTCGAGGGTCGGCCGGCCCGGGAAGAGCGAGGCCGCGTGTCCGTCGGAGCCGAGCCCGAGCAGGACGAGATCGAGCGTCACGCCGTCCAGCGCCTCGTCGTACTCCTCGGCCGCTGCCTCTGCGCCGAGCTCGCCGCGGATGCGATGCACGGCCCGCGGCTGGCCGGAGAGGCGGTCGAGCAGACGCTCGCGCGCGAGGAGGTAGTTCGAGCGCTCGTCCTCCGGCGGCACGCAGCGCTCGTCGCCCCACCACACCGACGCAAGGCTCCAGTCGGGCTCTTGCTCCGCGGCCAGCTCGTACGCGAGGCCGGGTGTCGTCCCGCCCGTGAGCGCGATCGCCTGCCCCGCGCGGGCCGCCGCGACCAGCTCGCCGGCGACGACCGCCGCGACCTCGTCCTCGCCCTCTAGCCGGATCAGCTCGACGCCGTGAAGCGTCACTGCTCTTCGGCGGCGAGCTCCTGCGAGCGCTCGACGGCGGCCTGGATCGCGTTCAGGAACGCAGCTCGCACGCCTGCGCGCTCGAGCTCGCGGATCGCCCGGATCGTCGTTCCGCCGGGCGAGGTCACCTGCTCGCGCAGCTCGACCGGGTGGATGCCCTCGTCGCGAAGCAGGTGCGCGGTGCCGAGCATCGTCTGGACGACGAGCTGCGTCGAGACCTCGCGCGAGAGGCCGAGCAGGATCCCGGCCTCGATCATCGCCTCGGCGAGCAGCGCGAAGTACGCAGGCCCCGAGCCCGAGACGGCCGTGACCGCGTCCATGTAGCGCTCGGGGACGTGCACGACGCCGCCGACGTGGCTGAGCGCTTCCTCTGCGAGCTTCAGGTGCTCGTCATCTGCATGCGCGCCGGGGCAGACGCCCGCGATGCCCTCGTGGACCGTGGCCGGGCGGTTCGGCATGGCGCGAACCACGGGGACGCTCGCGCCGATCCGGCTTTCGATCGCGGACGTCGGGATCGCGGCTGCGACCGAGAGGACCGTCTGCTCCGGTGTCAGCATGCCCGCCGATCTCGCCGAGGAGGACGTCGAAGTCCTGCGGCTTGACCGCGATCACGACCAGCGCCGCGCCCGAGACGGCATCGGGGTTCGACGTCGTCGCCTCGACGCCGTAGCGCTCGGCCAGCTCTCGCGCGCGCTCCTCGTCCCGCACCGTGACGACGATCTCGGAGGGCTCGCGCCAGCCGCCGCTGAGGAGCCCGCGCAGGAGCGCCTCGCCGATCGTCCCCGTTCCGAGGATCGCCACCTTGCTCGCCATGCCGAGAGTCTAGGCAGCCACGCGCCGCGGGAGCGGCACGAGGCCGAGGCCGGACGCGGCGAGCAGGTAGACGCTCGCGAGCCCGGACCAGCGGCCGTACGGCTCCAGCAGCTCCGCCGTCTCCCAGGTCTCGACCCTCCGCCCGCGCATGGCCGAGCAGAGCTTGACGAGACCCAGGTCGCCGACGAGCCCGCGCTCGAAGCGGCCGAGCCCTTCGATGCAGATGACGCCGACCGACCACGGGCCGAGGCCGCGCTCGCGCTCCAGCCGGTCTCGGCGGCGGCGTCCGTCGGCAGCGAGCGCAGCCGCTCGAGGTCGACCGAGCGGCACAGTCGGACGAGCGTCGCGCCACGGCGCGCGCCCAGCCCCAGGCGGCGGAGCTCGGCAGGGGCGAAGCGCGCGAGTGCGGCCGGGGTCGGTGGCAGGCGCAGCCGCGTGCCTTCGACCCGGGGCGACGCGGCCCGGATGACGTTGCGCTCGATCTCGCGGGCGAGGCGCGCCTGGATCAGCTGGCCGCAGACCGCCCGCAGCAGCGAGTGCGTCACGGTCCCGAGGCGAAGGGGGCGAAGGCCGCGCAGCCGCGGCAGCGCACGGCGGAGCAGCGGGTCGTCGCGGAACTGGTCGAGGAACTCGGAGTGGTCGTCGTCGAGCGCGAGCACGAAACGGAGCTCGAGGAGCCCGCTGCTCGTCGGGAGCCCGCAGCTGGACGATCCCGTCCGGCTGCTGCCAGGCCCGGCCGAGACCGCCGGAGGTCAGAGCTGCGACGAGCGGCCCGTCGGCGCGCGTGCGCGTCGAATCACCGGCGTGCCGTGCCGAGACGCGCAACGAGAACGGCCCTCGCGGCCGGACCGCGTCGGAAACGCCGTTGGACCCTTTGCGATCTCCTGTCGGCACGGGACGCCGATCTTGCCCGCGCAGGCGGACACCGTCAACGACGGCCTGGCCGCGTCGGTATGGTCGGCACTCGTGAGCATCGACCCGCGCGTCGACATCGGCCACGTCCACCTGAAGGTCTCGGACCTCGACCGGGCGATCGCCTTCTACCGCGACATCCTCGGGTTCGAGCTGCACCAGCGGATGGGCGACCAGGCCGCGTTCCTCTCGGCCGGCGGCTATCACCACCACATCGGTCTCAACACCTGGGAGTCACTCGGCGGCTCGCCTCCCCCGCCGGGCGCTACCGGTCTCTTCCATGTCGCCATTCGCTATCCGGACCGCGCCACCCTGGGTGACTCCCTGCGACGACTCGTCGAGGCAGGCTGGCCGCTCGAGGGCGCCAGCGACCACGGCGTCTCGGAGGCGCTCTACCTCCGCGACCCGGACGAGAACGGGCTCGAGCTCTACCGTGACCGGGCTCGCGAGGAGTGGCCGCGCGACGAGTCCGGCGAGGTCGCGATGTTCACGGCGCCACTCGACCTCCAGTCGCTGCTGGCGGAGGCCGCCTGATGGCGAAGGGCTACGCGGAAGGCCCTGCGGCCGAGGAGGCCGAGCGCCGGCGCGAGGAGCTCGAGCGGGGCGAGACCGGACAACGGAGCGCTGAGCGCCTGGCCGTCTACGGCTCGACCGACGCCGAGCCGAGCCGCCACTTCCTCGGCTGGCGCGACGAGGTCGATCCCGACGAGCTGTTCGACTCAGGTAGGGCCTGGGGCATCACGGTCGTGCGCGCTACGGTGTAGGCGGCAGATGGCCAAGCAGGTCGAGCAGCTCCAACAGGTCACGATCCGCTTCGCAGGCGACTCCGGCGACGGGATGCAGCTCACCGGCGGGCAGTTCACGAGCGAGACGGCGCTGGTCGGCAACGACCTCTCGACGCTTCCGGACTTCCCCGCGGAGATCCGCGCGCCGGCCGGCTCGCTGCCCGGCGTCTCCGGCTTCCAGCTCCACTTCGCCGACCACGACATCCTCACGCCGGGCGACAGGCCCGACGTGCTCGTCGCGATGAATCCCGCCGCGCTGAAGACGAACCTGCGCGACCTCGAGCGGCGCGGGACGCTGATCGTCAACCGCGATGCGTTCACGGAGCGCAACCTCGACAAGGCCGGCTACGAGGCGAACCCGCTCGAGGACGGCTCGCTCGAGGGCTACCACGTGCACGAGGTGGCTTTGACGGCGCTCACGCTTGAGGCGCTCAAGGACGTGGACGTGAGCAAGCGCGAGGCGGAGCGCTCGAAGAACATGTTCGCGCTCGGGCTGATGTCGTGGCTCTACCACCGGCCGACCGAGGAGACGGTTGCGTTCCTCGAGCGCAAGTTCGCGTCGAAACCGGTGATCGCCGAGGCGAACGTCAAGGCGTTCAAGGCGGGCTGGGCGTACGGCGAGACCTCCGAGGACTTCGTCGTCTCGTACGAGGTCGCCCCGGCGAAGCTGCCGCCGGGCACGTACCGGAACATCACCGGCAACCAGGCGCTCGGGCTCGGGCTGATCGCCGCGAGCATCCAGAGCGGCCTGCCGCTCTTCCTCGGCGCCTACCCGATCACGCCCGCCTCGGAGATCCTCGAGCACCTCTCGCGGCACAAGCGATTCGGCGTGCGCACGTTCCAGGCCGAGGACGAGATCGCGGCCGTCGGCGCGGCGCTGGGCGCGAGCTTCGGCGGCGCGCTCGGCGTCTGCACCTCCAGCGGCCCCGGGGTGGTGCTGAAGGCGGAGACGGTTGGTCTCGCGGTCACGCTCGAGCTGCCGCTCCTGATCCTCGACATCCAGCGCGCGGGCCCGTCGACCGGGATGCCGACCAAGCCCGAGCAGGCCGACCTGCTGATGGTGCTCTTCGGCCGCAACGCCGAGTCCCCGGTTCCGGTCGTGGCCGCGTCCACTCCCGGCGGCTGCTTCGACGCGGCGCTCGAGGCGGCGCGGATCGCGCTCAAGTACCGCACGCCCGTCTACCTGCTCTCGGACGCGTATCTCGCCAACGGCTCCGAGCCGTGGCTGCTGCCCGATGTGTCGTCGCTGTCGAAGATCGAGGTCGAGTTCGCGACGGAGCCGAACCGTGACGGCGAGTTCCTCCCGTACGTGCGCGATCCGGACACGCTGGCCCGCGACTGGGCCGTCCCGGGCACGCCCGGCCTCGAGCACCGGATCGGCGGGCTCGAGAAGGAGGACGAGACCGGCAACGTCTCGTACGACCCCGACAACCACGACCTGATGGTCCGTCTCCGCGCGCAGAAGGTCGCCGGGATCGCCGCGGACATCCCGGAGCTCGAGGTCGACGACCCCGACGGCGCCGACCTGCTCGTCCTCGGCTGGGGCGGGACGTACGGGCCGATCACCGCTGCAGTGCGGCGCGTGCGCAAGGACGGCAAGAAGGTCGCGCAGGCGCACCTGACGCACCTGAACCCGTTCCCGCGCAACACCGGCGAGGTGCTGCGCGCCTACGACCGAGTGCTGGTCCCGGAGATGAACCTCGGCCAGCTGCTGAAGCTCGTGCGCGCCGAGTTCCTGGTCGACGCGGTCGGCTACAACCGCGTCCGCGGCGTGCCGCTGCGGGCGGGCGAGCTCGCGGACGCGATGGAGGCGCTGCTATGAGGCGGCGCTTGCGCTGCCGACATCAGGACGCGCGGGCTCTGCTCGTGCGTCCGTCTGAAATGACCGGTCGACGCGCTGGCTGCCGGAAGGCTTGGCTGTGAGCGAGAACGGCGGCGGTCAGCTCACCGCAAAGGACTTCACCTCCGACCAGGAGGTGCGCTGGTGCCCGGGCTGCGGGGACTACGCGATCCTCGCCGCGGTGCAGAAGTTCATGCCCGAGCTCGGGATTCCGCGGGAGCGGATCGTCTTCATCTCCGGGATCGGCTGTGCCGCGCGCTTCCCGTACTACATGCAGACCTACGGGATGCACTCGATTCACGGCCGCGCGCCGGCGATCGCGACGGGGCTCGCGCTCTCGCGGCCCGACCTCTCGGTGTGGGTCGTGACCGGCGACGGCGATTCGCTCTCGATCGGCGGCAACCACCTGATCCACGCGCTGCGCCGGAACGTGAACATCAAGATCCTGCTCTTCAACAACCAGATCTACGGGCTGACGAAGGGGCAGTACTCGCCGACGACGCCGCTCGGCACGGTCAACAAGACGACGCCGATGGGCTCGCTCGACTGGCCGTTCAACCCCGTGGCGCTCGCGCTCGGGGCAGAGGCGACCTTCGTCGCGCGCTCGATCGACACCGACCGCGTCCACCTGACGGAGACACTGCGTCGCGCGCACGCGCACCAGGGCGTCGCCTTCGTCGAGATCTACCAGAACTGCAACGTCTACAACGACGGCGCCTTCGATGCCGTGCGCGACCAGAAGGAGAACCGGATCCTGCTCGAGCACGGCAAGCCGATCCGCTTTGGTGAGGAGGCCGAGCGCGGCGTACGCCTGCGGCCCGACGGCTCCGCGGAGCTCGTCGACGTGGCCGAGGTCGGCGAGGACGCGCTGATGGTCCACGACGAGCACCACGAGTCGCCGAGCCTCGCCTCGGCCCTTGCCCGCATCTCGCACACGCCGCACGGGCCGACGCCGATCGGCGTCTTCCGCGACATCGAGCGGCCCGCGTACGACCGCCTGATGGAGGAGCAGCTCGCAAGCGCGCGCAGCGAGCAGGGCGAGGGCGACCTCACCGAGCTCCTGCACGCCGGCGACACCTGGACGATCGGCTGATTTCAAGGCTCCCGCGCCGGGAGCCGATGACGTCGAGATGCGCCTCGCAGGGGTTGCCGTCCTCGCGCTCTTTCTCCTTTCCGGGTGCGGTGGGACGTCGAGCGGCTCGGACGACGCCGCCTTCCTGAAACGGGCCGACGCTGTCTGCACGAAACGCACCGCTGCGGTCAACGCGCTGCCGTTCCCGAACACCGGCCGTGACCTGGTCGAGCTCGGGCAGCGCGTGAGCGCCCTCGAGGAGCACGAGCAGTCGCGGCTCGTCCGGCTCGACGTCCCCGACGACCGCCACGTCGAGATGGCGGTCTTCCTCCGCTCGATCGATCGCGTTCAGCGCGCAAACGCGATCCTCCGCGACGCGTTTCTCCGGAGCAACGCGTCCGACCTTGCCCACGCGAAAGTCGACCTCGCGTCGGCCCGCGAAGCCTCGAACGTCGCTGCGCGGCGGCTCGGGCTCGCCTGCCGCCACTAGACTCGCGCGGGTGGGCCGCCTCCGTTTTCGCGATTGGGAGACGTCGTACGAGGTCGTCGGCGACGGTGAGGAGCCGGGCCGGCTGCCGCTTCTGTGCCTGCACGGAGGGCCGGGCGGATCCCACGATCCGCTCGAGGGCCTCGGCGCGCTTGCCGACCAGGGACGGCGCGTGGTCTTCTACGACCAGCTCGGTGGCGGCGACTCCGACCGGCCGGACGACGTCTCGCTCTGGACGGTCGAGACGTTCATCGCTCAGCTCGAGAGCGTCCGCACGGGGCTCGGGCTCGGGCGGATCCACCTCTTCGGCTCGTCGTGGGGCGGGATGCTTGCGCTCGAGTACTCCCTGCTGCAGCCGACGGGCCTGGCGAGCCTCGTGCTGAACTCGGCGCCGACGAGCGCGCCGCGCTGGGCCGACGAGACGCTGCGCCTGCGCGCGGCGCTGCCAGAGGGGCTCGACGAGCAGGAGGCCGAGGCCGAGTTCAAGCGCCGCCACATCCTCCGGCTCGATCCCGAGCCCGAGTCGATGGCCCGGGCGCGCGAGAAGTTCGGCGAGCAGGTCTACGAGACGATGTGGGGCACGAACGAGTACACGGTCACGGGCACGCTCAGGGAGTGGGACGTCATCGGGCGGCTCGGTGAGATATCCGTGCCGACGCTGATCACCTCGGGCCGCCACGACGAGTGCACGCCTGCGCTCATCGAGCCGCTGCACGAGGGGATCCGCGGCTCCGAGTGGGTGCTGTTCGAATCGAGCGCGCACATGCCGTACCTCGAGGAGCCCGAGCTCTACCTCGAGATCGTCGGCGCCTTCCTCGACCGCGTCGAGGGAGGCGCGTAGAAGGCCCTCGCTTAGGGTGCGAGCAGTGCGCTGGCTTGCTCTCGGACTCGGAATCACCTTCTCCCTCGCGATCTGGCTCGTCGGGTTCGCGCTCGTCGACCTGGTCGGGACGTGGTTCCTCGGCGAGCCGGGCACGGTGTCCGACCTGGGGTACGGGGCGATCGGCGGAATCGTCGTACCGGCGGGCTTCCTGCTTGCCTGGCAAGACGCCCGCGCGCTCCGTCAGGTCTTCGCGGTTGCCGTGGCATATGCGCTCGCGGGGCTCGTCTCGACCGACCACCGCTACGTTGGTCTCGCCGCGCTAGTGGCGGTCGCCGGTCTCGTGCTCGCTGCGCTGCTTCCCGACCGGAGGCTGATCGTTCGAGTCCGGCCCACGGCGACGCTCGTCCTCCTTGCGGCCGCGCTGGCCGTCCCGCTCGTCGTCTACGGGGTCCACATGGCGCGCAACTACGCCGACGGCACCCCGCCCTACGACTCGCACATCGGACTCGACCAGTGGACGGGGCTCGCGGCGATGGCGTTCGGGCTTCCGTTGTCGGTGCTCTGCGGTCGGCTCGGCGCGCTCAGCGCAGCCCTGGCCGCAGCCTTCTTCGCGGTCGGATCGATCGTCTACCCGGACAAACCCGGCAGTGCCGGCCTCGCGTGGGGGGTTGCCGTCCTCGTCTGGGCCGCGACGGTCGTCGTCGTAGTGGGGCGCGGCGAACAGCATCGCGTCGCACCGGCCCTCTAGACGAGGGCCTGAATCGCAGCCGCCGCGCCGGCGATCAGGAGCACGATCCCGATCGCGCGGATGAGCTGTCGCTCGGAGAGGCGGCCGGTGAGGCGTGCTCCGATCAGCGCGCCCGGGATCGAGGCCGCGCCGCCGACGGCGATCAGCCACCAGTCCGGGCTTGCATACGGGAGGTGCCCGAGCAGCCCCGCGATGCCGACGCAGACGCCGACCGCGAGATTCGTCCCGACTGCGCGGGCCGGCGTCTCGCCCACGATTCGCAGCAGCGCGGGCATACGCAGCGAGCCGAGGATCAGCCCGACGAACCCGCCGAGCAGCCCGATCACCGCTCCCGAGACGATCGCCGCGAGCACGTGCGGGCCCTCGCTCGCACGGGCCTGCACCGGTGGCCTGAACAGCAGGTCGAGCCCGCTGTAGACGAGCACCGCGGCGATCGCGAGCAGCAGCGCCGACTTCGGGACCTTCCCCGCCAGGTAGCCGCCGACGAGCGCCCCGACGACCGAGGGCGGCGCCATCCAGCCGAACAGGCTCCAGTTGATTCGACCCGCGCGGATGTGGCTCGTGGACGCCGTCGCCGCGGCGATGCCCGAGACGGCGATGTTTGCGCCCCCGGCCGACGCCGGCGACGAGGACGCGAGCACGAAGAGCGGCAGGCGCAGGTTCCCGAGCACGAGCCCGACGACCCCGCCGGCGAGCGCGACCACGAACGACCAGCCGGCGACCGCGATCACCTCGAGTGCGCCCACGGTCAGGCGACGATAAGGGACGAGGCCCGCCGGTGGGCGGGCCTCGCTGGGAGGGGCAAACTGAGGTCGGGGGCTAGCCGGCCGAGACGGTCTTCACGACTTCGCAGTTCACGACCGTGTCGGGCTCGCCCGCGCGCACCCACGCGACGTCGCGGTCGCCTGCGCCGCAGTCGAGCGAGTCGGCCTGGCCGTCGGCGGCGAGGGAGTGGAGGACGTCGTTGCCGTCACCGCCGTTGAGCGTGTCAACGCCGCGGCCGCCCCACAGGCGATCGCGTCCCGCGCCGCCGTTGAGGGCGTCGTCGCCGAGGCCGCCGTGGAGGATGTTGCGGCCGTTGTCGCTCGCGTTGAGCGTGTCGTTTCCGGCCATGCCCCACATGACGGCGCCGTCGTCTCCGGCGCTCAGCGTGTCGTCGCCTGCGCCGCCGAAGAGACCGTCGAGGCCCGCGCCGCCGTCGACGCTGTCGTTGCCCTTGCCCGCGCGGACGATGTCGCGCGCGCCGCCTGCGCTGATCTGGTCGTCACCGGCGTACCCGAGGATGAAGTCGCGGTTGTCGGTGCCGGGGATCACGTCCGCGTTCTGCGTGCCACGGATCACGTTGAACCACTTCGCGCTCGCGACGCCGGTCACGGCGAGGCCGAAGGCGGCGACGAGCGTCAGAACGATGAGCTTGCGAGTCATGAATACCTCCGTCGAGTGCCTGCACCCGCAGTAAAGGAGCCGCGCGTTAGCTCCTCGTGCGCGAATTGGAAGGATTCTTTGAGCGGAGGTTTTGGCCCGATTCAGGCCGAGTTTCCGTCGACCACGTCGACGGAGACGATCAGATCCGGGCGGATGAACCGGCCCGCGTAGAACGGCCACGAGCCGTTCGCGTTCGCAAACTGCTCGATGACCTCCTGCGCGCCCTCCATCGCCGTCCCGAAGTCGCGGAACTCTCCGACCTCGACGCCGTCGCCGTCCTGAAGGCGGACGACCACGCGGAAGACGCTCCGAACCTGGCCGAACGGATCGAAGACCTCGGGCTCGACCGCGGGCATCTCGGCCTGGAACGGCTCGGGCACGAACACCGGCTCGTCGACGATCGTCGGCTCGAGAGCCGCTGGCGGGAACTCGATCACCGGCAGCTCGTCGGGGGCCGCGTAGGCCTCCGGCGCCGCGGGCGCCTCGGCCGGAGTAGCGGCGGGAGGCGTGAGCGTCACGGGCTGGATCTCCGGCTGCGCCGGCTCCACCGGCTCCGGCGCGGGGGCCGGGGACTGGGGCGTCGCGGGAGTTACGAAGTAGTCCTCGACCTCCGCGGCCGGCTGTACCGGCGCGAGGTCGGGCATCGGGACGTCCGGCGCCATGGACGGAGTCTCGGGCTCGGCCGGAGCCTCGGGCGCCATCGCGGGCAGCTCGGGCTCGGGAGCGGCCTGAACCGGGACGAGCTCCGGAGCGGGCTGTTGCACGGGCTCGGAAGCAGGCTCGGGAGCAGGCTCGGAGACGGGCTCGGGCGCAATCGGAGCAGGCTGCTCGACCGGCGGGGGCGCCATCAACGGCGCGGGCTCCACGGGCTCGGGCTGCTGCACCGGGGTCGGGATCGGCTCGGGAGCTGGAGCCGGAGTGGGAGCCGGAGCGGGCGCCGAGACCTCGGGCGCCGGGCTCGCGGGAATCTCTTCGGGTGCGCTCGCCTGGACGGGCTGCACCTCGGGCTCGAGCACGGGTGCGCTCTCGGGCGGGCGCAGGGCCGGGGGAGGCGACGGCAGGTCGCTCGGCCCGAACGACGGAGAGCTGTCGAAGGCGGCGGAGGCGCTGGGGCCACCAACCACGGGTGGGCTGAGCGGTGGCTCGAGTCCGAGCCCGGCCGACGACGTGATCTCGTGCATCCCTAGAGCCGACATGTTCCCCTTTCCGTTGGTCTCACCGGGATCACGCAAAAGCTCGCGGGCGCGCTCTGCCAGCTCGGGGTCCACGAGCATGAGCTCGGGGGAGAGGCACCGTACGAGGGATTTCCGATCGATGAGATCAATAGCCGCAGTTTTTGGTTCGTACGCCATGGGGGATCGTCCCCGCAACCGCAGTATCGGCCTCGCTTTTGGGGGGAGCATGCCCCGTTGGAGGGATTGGCGGCAGGCGGCGCCCGCGCTGACCGCCGCCTGCCGCTTCGATCGGCCTGGTTCCTAGTGGTTCGCCGCCTTCGGCGTCGGGCTCGCGCTCACGCTGAAGTCGGCCGCGTTGTCGTTCGAGTCGTCTCCGTCGGGCAGCCGCACCGCGCTGTTTCCCGGTGCCGCGGCGGCCGGCGGGGCCGAGGCTGGATGGCTCTCGACGAAGGCGTTCACGGCGTCTCCGTAGCCCATCGAGTCGACGATCGTCCCGGCCGCGTCGCGCAGCGCGACGCCTCCGCCGGTCGCGGCGATGCTCGTGCTGAAGCTCTGGTCTGGAGTCGCAGAGCCCGCGTACGCGCTGCCGCCGAACAGGTAGAAGCCACCCGCCGCGAGCGTCGTCCCGGACGGGATCGTCCCGAGCGTGACGTCGCTCGTGCCCGCGGACGAGCGGTAGACGAGCTTGTAGCCGCTCAGGTCGACCGCCGACGAGCCGCCGTTGTAGAGCTCGACGAACTCGTTCGACGCGGCGCCGGTCATGCCGGTCATCACCTCGTTGACCGTGAGGCCGGTCGAGCCGCCGCCTCCGCCGCCACCACCGACGACGCACGAGATCGACGCGGCGCCGTCCGAGGCGGCGTACGTCACCGAGAGCGTTCCCGCGCCGCCCGGCGCGTGACAGGCGGTTCCGTTCAGCTCGTCGAGCGAGCCGAGGCGCGGTCCCGCAGGTCCGGTCGGGCCCGCCGGGCCGCGTGCGCCCGCCGGTCCGGCCGCTCCCGCCGGCCCCGCGGCGCCGGTCGCGCCGCGCGCGCCCTGCGCGCCCGAGGCGCCCGCCGGCCCCTGCGAACCGGCCTCGCCGCTCGGCCCGCGCTTGCCCTGCGGGCCCTGGATGTTCCAGGCGAGCGGCTGCTCACCACGGCGGCATGAGCCGGCGCTTCCGACCACGCGCAGGCGGCCGCCCTGCTTCTGAGCGCAGGCGAAGATGACGCCCTTCGCGCGATGCGGCGTGCTCTGCCCGGCGAACGCGGCCCCGCCGGCGAGCACCAGCGCGAGCGCAGCGACCAGGACCAACGGTCTTCGAACGATGTGCATCGAGACTCCTCTCGTCGTTTCCGCAGGGATATCCGCGGCGGACTCGAGGAGCCAGAGGCTGCGCGCCTTTCGGCGCACACTCGGCACGAAGCAGTTTCGAAGGCGTCGCTAGCTGATGAAGTAGAGCGACGCGGCGATGCCGGCCGCGACGCAGTAGATCGCGAACGGAATCAGCGTGTTCGTCTCGAAGAAGCGCATCAGGAAGCGAACCGAGGCGTAGGCGGCAGCCGCCGCGCAAAGAGCCGCGAGCAGTGCCTGGCCACGGACGCCGTTTCCCGCCGAGCCGAACAGCTCAGGCAGCTTGAGGATGGCGGCCGCTCCGATGATGGGTGTGGCGAGGAGGAACGAGAATCGCGCGGCGTCCTTGTTCGAGAGGCCGGCAAGCAGCCCGCCGCCCATCGTCATCCCCGAGCGGGAGAAGCCGGGAATCAGCGCCAGGGCTTGCAGCGATCCAATGCCGAACGCGCTGCCCCAGCCCAGCTGGTGCGCGATCCGGGCGTCGTCATCCTGCTCGACCTGCTTCGACCTGCGGCGCAGTAGCTCGGCCCCGAAGAGCAGAAGGCCGTTCAGGGTCAGGAAGAACGCTGCGGAGCGGGGCGACGCGAAGACGTGGCGGAGCTTGCTGCTCGAGCAGCAGGCCGAGGATCCCGGCAGGGATCGTGCCCAGCGACGAGCAGCCACGCGAGCTTGGCGTCCGTGTCGGCGGGATCGATGCCGCGGTCGCGCAGGCTTCGGCCGAGGCCTTTGGCGATGCGCACCCAGTCGGCCCAGAAGAAGCCGAGCAGGACGAGCGCCGTCGCGAGATGGGTCGCGACGAGGAACGTGATGAAGTACTGGTCGTTCTGGTGGATGTTCCAGCCGAGGATGCTGGGCAGGATCACGCTCTGCCCGAGGCTCGAGATCGGGAACAGCTCGGCGACGCCCTGCAGGAATCCGAGGATCGCCGCCTGCCAGTAGGTGATGAGCTCTGAAGCGAGTGGCACTCAGTCGGCAGGTTGAGAGCGTCTAGGCCCGCTTTGGAACCAGGCGAAGGCGAGTAGTGCGAGACCGAGGAGAAACGATGCGAGGCCGTGCTTGACGTGGTGGTGGTTGGACCCGGCCTCGTGTCCGGGCATCCACGAAGCAAGCGACTTGGCCGGCTCGATCCAGTAGTAGAAGGCCAGGGCGATCAACGCGATCCCCAGGACCGCGGCGGCGATGACGACGGGGCGGCTGTTCAGGCGCAAGGCGACTGGACAATACCTCGCGGCCTGACGGGAGCAGCGGACGACCGCGTCGCTACGGTAAGGGGTCGTGAGCGAGCACGCGATCGAGGCAGAGGGGCTGGTCCGGGTCTTCAAGAAAGGCCCGCGCGCGGTCGACGGGATCGACCTCGCCGTCGCGCCCGGCGAGATCTACGGATTCCTCGGGCCGAACGGCGCGGGCAAGTCGACGACCGTGCACATGCTCACGACGCTCCTCCCGCCCACGGAAGGCATCGCGCGCGTGGCCGGCTACGACGTCGTGCGCCAGGGGCCGCAGGTGCGAGCCTCGATCGGCGCGGCGCTGCAGGAGGCCGCGCTCGACCCGCTCCTGACCGGGCGCGAGCACCTGCGCCTCCAGTCCTCGCTGCAAGGGCTTCCGCGCGAGCTGCGCAAGTCGCGCGCTGACGAGCTACTCACGCGCGTGGGCCTGACCGAAGCCGCCGACCGCAGGGTGCGCGGCTATTCGGGCGGCATGAAGCGCAGGCTCGATCTGGCGATGGCGCTCGTGCACTCGCCGCGGATCCTCTTCCTCGACGAGCCGACGACCGGGCTCGACATCCAGAGCCGGACGGCGCTCTGGGAGGAGGTCTCGAGGCTCGCGCGCGAGGAGGGCGTGACCGTCTTCCTCACGACGCAGTACCTCGAGGAGGCCGACGTCCTCGCCGACCGGGTCGGGATCATCGACCACGGTCACATCGTCGCCGAGGGAACACCCGACGAGCTCAAGGCGACGGTCGGCAGGCCGACGGTCGAGGCGGTCCCTGCCGACCCCGCCGACCGCGAGCGCGTCGGGACGATCCTCGGCCGTTTCGGCGAGCCGTGCGGCTCGGTGGCCGGGGTCGCGGTCCGGCTCTCCGGCGACGCCGATCTCGTCGGCATCGTCCGGGCGCTCGACGCCGAGAACGTCAAGGTCGAGAACCTGCAGCTGCACCAGCCGTCGCTGGACGACGTCTTCCTGGCGAAGACCGGCCGCTCGCTCGAGGGCGCCGCCGAGGACGACGACGAGGAGCAGGCGCGCGGTCTGGCGATGGAGCCGGCCTGAGGCGGCGCTTGCGACGCCGACCGCCGGACGTGTGGGCTTGCCCGCACGTCCATCTGCGCCGCTGGCCTGGCGCGCTCGGATCGACGGGGACGGCCTGACCGCCTTCGCAGACCAGGTCTACGTGCTCGCGCGTCGCTCGGTGGTGCGGACGCTGCGCCAGCCGGCGAACGTGATCGGCCGCTCGTCTTCCCGATGTTGCTGCTTGCCGTCAACTCCGGCGGGCTCAAGGCCGCGACGAAGCTCCCGGGGTTTCCGACCCACTCGTTCGTCAGCTTCGCGCTCGCGGTCGCGTTCATCCAGGGCGCGCTGTTCGCGACCGTGAACGCGGGCACCGATCTCGCGCGCGACATCCAGACCGGGTTCCTCAGCCGCCTCACGCTGACGCCCATGCGCCCGCTCGCGGTGCTTGGCGGCCAGCTCGGCGGGGCGCTCGTGATCGGGCTCGCGCAGGCGGTCGTCTACATCGCCGTCGGGCTCGCGGTCGGCGTGCGCTTCAAGTCGGGGCCGCTCGGGATCGTCGTCCTGTTCGTGTTCACCCTGCTGGTCGTGCTCGGCTTCGGCGCGGTCGGCTGCTTCGCCGCGCTCCGGACCGGCTCGGGAGAGGCCGTCCAGGGCCTGTTTCCGGTCTTCTTCGTGTTCCTGTTCATCTCGTCGATGAACCTCCCGCGGAACCTGATGGAGGTCGACTGGTTCCGCGCGGCCGCGACCGCGAACCCCGTCTCGTACCTGCTCGAGAACATCCGCGGACTGATCATCACCGGCTGGGACGGGGAGGCCCTCGGGCTCGGGTTCGGAATCGCGCTGCTGCTCGTGGTCGTCTCGCTCGCGCTCGCCTCGTGGGCGCTGAAAGAGCGGATGGCCAGGTGAAGCACTCTGGATGTCGCGCGCGGGGTCGCCTGGAGGACGCTGCACAACTTCCTCACGACGCCTTCGCTGCTGCTGCCGTCGCTCGTGTTCCCGCTCTTCTTCTTTGTCGCGTTCGCCGGCGGGCTCGCGCGCGTGCGCGACGTTCCCGGCTTCCACTACCCGCCCGGGTACACGGCCTTCCAGTTCGTCTTCGTGCTCCTCCAGTCGGCCGCGTTCGGCGGGGTGTTCACCGGGTTCTCGATCGCGCGCGACTTCGAGAGCGGGTTCGCGCGCCGCCTCATGCTCGCGGCTCCGCACCGGACCGGGATCGTGCTCGGCTACGCGCTCGCGGCCCTCGGCCGCTGGGCGGTGACGGTCGCCGTGCTCACGGGGGTTGCCCTCGTCGCGCGCGTGAAGCTCGGCGACGCCGGCGTCGACCTGTTCGGCCTCTACGCGCTCGGGTTGATCATCAACGTGGCGTCGCTGCTCTGGGCGTGCGGCGTCGCGATGCGCTTCCGGTCGATGCAGGCCGGGCCGGTGATGCAGATGCCCGTCTTCCTCGTCCTCTTCTTCGCGCCCGTGTACGTGCCGCTCTCGCTCCTGACCGGCTGGATCCACGGGGTCGCGACGGTGAACCCGCTCACGCGCGTGCTCGAGGCCGGACGCGGGTTCCTCGCGGGGGCGCCCACCGAGGTTGGACTGGCGTTCGGCGCGGCGCTCACGCTCGTGCTCCTGTTCGGGATCTGGGCCCTCCGCGGGCTGCGCAAGGCCGAAGCCGCCGGCTGAAGGCGTCCTTGCGGCTTAGATGTCGAGCCGGACGTCCTCGAGGTCGAGGTCTCGGGTGACGCGGCGCATGACCTCGTCGTCGATGATGCCGCCCCGCTGCAGCTCGAGGACCGCGCGCCGCTCCGCCTCGAGCAGCTCCCGCCGCAGGCGCTGGTAGTCGGCCGAGCGGCTCTCCGCCGAGCCGTCGCCGTCGGGGTCGAAGCGAGAGCGGAAGCGCTCGCTGCGGAACCGGTACAGACCGCGCATGCGCTCGGCGGTGTCCTCCCGGACCCACTCCTCGTCGAGCAGCTCCTCCAGCCGCGCGATCGCGGCCTCGGAGGCGTGGATGCGCGCCTTCGCCTCCTCCTTCTCGGCGAGCCCGCCGTCGTCGAGGTCGAGCGCCTGGATCAGCTTCGGGAGCGTCAGGCCCTGGAGCAGCAGCGTCGTGAGGATCACGCAGAACGTCAGGAACACGATCAGGTTGCGGTCGGGGAACGCGTCGCCCGCGTCGGTCGTCAGCGGCAGCGCGAGCGCGGCGGCGAGCGAGACCGCGCCGCGCATCCCGCACCAGCCGAGGACGGCCTTCGCGCGCCAGTTGGGCATGACGTCGTGCTCGCGCGCCCAGTGGCTGACCAGGCGTGGCAGGTACGTCGTCACGAAGACCCAGACGATTCGCGCGACGATCACGACGCCGCTCACCAGCGCGGCATACCCGATCAGCGTTGCGGTCGAGTAGCCGGACAGCGAGTCGACGATCTGCGGCAGCTGCAGGCCCGAGCAGCGCGAATAGCAGCGCGTTCAGGACGAGGAAGACCATCTCCCAGACCGCCTGTCCCTGAAGTCGCGTCTGTGCGGTCGTCAGCTCGGGGGTGTGCCAGCCCATGTAGATGCCGACCGTGACCGCGGCGAGCACGCCCGAGACGCCGAGCGCGTAAGCGGGCAGGTACGCGAAGTAGCCGGTCAGCAGCGAGACGGTGATCTCGACGGGCGGGTTGTCGAGTCTCTTTCGAAGCTGGCGGACCAGGTAGCCGACCGCGAGCCCGACCGCGATCCCGCCGACGACGCTCAGCACGAAGCGCCCGGCCGCCTCGCTGAGCGAGAACGCGCCGGTCACGACGGCTGCCACCGCGAACTTGTATGCGACGAGCGCGGTTCCGTCGTTGACGAGGCTCTCGCCTTCGATGAGTGCGAGGAGACGCCTGGGCAGGCCCAGCCGCTGGCCGATCGCGGTCGCGGCGGTCGGATCGGTCGGCGAGACGATCGCCCCGAGCACGAAAGCGCCCGCCCAGCTCAGCCCGAGCGTCTCGTGCGCGACGACCGCGATCGCAACCATCGTGGTCAGGACGAGCCCGACGGCCAGCAGCCCGATCGGCTTCACGTTGGCGCGCAACTCCCGCAACGACGAGAAGAAGGCCAGGCCGTAGAGGAGTGGCGGGAGGATCGCGACCAGCACGAGGTCAGGAGGCAGCGCGATCTCCGGCATCCCCGGGATGAAGGCGATCCCGAGCCCACCGAGCACGAGCACGATCGGGTATGGGACGCGAACGAACTGCGAGATCGAGAGCAGCACGAGCCCCGCGGCCAGCAGTCCGGCGAGAAGGAGGCTGTCTCCCGCGGTGAAGGTCATCGTCAGAGCCCCCGCTGTCATGACGCCGAGCCTAGCCTCCGGGCCCCGCGTTAGGCGAGCCCGAAAGGCGGCGTTACGATCGGCGTATGGCCGTGGACGTCAGCACCGAGATCGAGATCGACTGTCCGCGGGGCGAGGTGGCGGCCTTCGCGGCCGACCCGGCGAACGCGACCGCGTGGTACGAGCGGATCAGCGGCGTCGAGTGGAACTCCGCGAAGCCGATCGGCGTCGGCTCGAAGATCATCTTCGTCGCGGCGTTCCTGGGCAGGCGCGTCGACTTCACGTACGAGGTGACCGCGCTGGTCCCGGGCGAGCGTTTCGTGATGAGCACCGCGGAGGGCCCGTTCCCGATGGAGACGACCTACGTCTGGGAAGACTCGGGCGCGGGCGGCACCCGCATGTCGCTGCGCAATCGCGGTCAGCCGAGGGGGCTCTCGCGCCTGGCGAAGCCCTTCGTCGTGAGCGCGATGCGGCGGGCCAACCGCAAGGACCTGCAGCGGCTCAAGGCCGTGCTCGAGGCGCGCGCGCAGGGCTGACGCCGACGACTACGCAGACCTCGGCGTTGAGTCGTGGCGGTGCCGCTCCATCTCCCGCGCGACGTCCGTCTCCGAGATCGGCCGATGCAGGCTGCGGGGCCACGAGCCGTACGTCTTCCAGGCGTCGAGCACGAGGGCGAAGCCCCAGATGGCCGTGACCCAGGCAGGCCACGCGATGCCGCCGTCGACCGATCGATCGGAGAGCGCCCAGATCACCCACAGGATGCCGTTGACGGTGACGTAGGCGACCGCGTTCTCGGCGAAGCGGCGCTTCTGCTTCAGGCTCGAGATCGCCTCCTGGCGCAACGCCTCGTCCTCGCTGACCGGCTCGATCTCTTCCGTCGTCGCATTCATGTCCACCTCCTTCGGAGCCACGTTCGCTCCAGGTAGGCGAGGGCGCATCGGGGCGGACGCTGAACGGATTTGCCGCCATCTACTGAGCCTCCGAGCGATGAGTTCGCGGCCGGCCGGCCGTCTGTACCTAGGATGCAGGTCGTGCAGGAGCGGACGCTCACCGCTACTCCACAGGAGCTGGAGCAGTACCGCCGCGAGCTGACGGCGTACTGCTACCGCATGCTGGGCTCGCCGTTCGAGGCGGAGGACGCCGTGCAGGAGACGCTGCTGCGCGCGTGGCGCGGCCTCGATCGCTTCGAGGGCCGCTCGGCGCTGCGCTCGTGGCTCTACCGGATCGCGACGAACGTCTGCCTCGACCAGCTCGAGGGCCGTGAGCGGCGCGCGCGGCCGATGGACCTCGGGCCCGCGGGCGAGCCCGTGCTCGACAACCTGCGCGAGCTCCCGGAGGTGACGTGGATCGAGCCGGTGCCGACCGACCCGGCCGAGGCCGTCGTCGCGAGGGAGACGATCCGGCTGGCGTTCGTCGCCGCCCTCCAGCACCTGCCGCCGCGGCAGCGCGCGGTGCTGATCCTGCGCGAGGTGCTTCGCTGGCGCGCGAGCGAGGTCGCCGAGCTGCTCGAGACGAGCGTCGCGTCGGTCAACAGCGCCCTGCAGCGGGCACGTGCCACGCTCGACGCAGCGGAGATCCCCGAGACTGCGCCCGAGCTCGACGCGGCCGACCGCGAGCTGCTCGAGCGCTACGTCCAGGCGTTCGAGCGCTACGACATCGAGGCGCTCACGTCCGTGATCCACGAGGACGCGACCCAGTCGATGCCGCCGTACGACCTCTGGCTCTCCGGCCGCGACGACATGTTCACCTGGTGGTTCGGCCCGGGGATCGGCTGCCAGGGCTCGCGCGTGATCCCGGCGGCGGCCCCGGCCAACGGCTCGCCCGCGTACGGCCAGTACAAGCCCGATCCGGCCGGCGGCTACGAGCCGTGGGCGCTACAGGTGGTCGAGCTCTCCAGGGGCGGGGTCGCCGAGCTGACGTTCTTCCTCGACACGGAGAGGCTGTTCCCGCTGTTCGGCCTCCCCGCGCGGCTCGAGGAGTAGCACGTCCTCGAGGCCGGCGAACGCCACGAGCTCCTGCAGCTCACCCGATGCGTGGCAGAGCCGCAGCTCGAGCCCGAGCCGCCGTGCCTCGAGCTGGATCCGGGCGAGCGCATCGATGGCGTCCGCATCGGCCACGACCCTGCGCAGATCGCACACGATCGTCCCCGGGCGCTCGACGTCCATCGGAGAGATGGACGGAATCTGCCGGGCAAACTCATCGTTGGCCCGAGCGATGAGTTCCGGCCGCAGGGCAGGTCTACCTACCGACACCGACCGAAAGGACGCCGATACCGATGACCGTTGACGGCCAGCAGACGCTGGCTCGCGCTCTACGTTCTCTGCGCGGGCTCCCTCATGATCGTGCTCGACTCGACGATCGTGAACGTGGCGCTCCCGTCGATCCGCACGGATCTCGGGTTCTCGGAGACCTCGCTGGCCTGGGTCGTCAACGCGTACCTGCTCACGTTCGGCGGGTTCCTGCTCCTGGGCGGCCGGCTCGGCGACCTCTACGGCCACCGGAAGATGTTCCTGATCGGCCTCGCGCTCTTCACCGTGGCGTCGCTTGCCTGCGGGCTCGCGACGTCCGAGGCGGGCCTCGTGATCGCTCGGGCCGTGCAGGGGACCGGCGGCGCCGTCGTGTCGGCTGTATCGCTGTCGCTGATCATGACCCTCTTCACCGAGCCCGGCGATCGCGCGAAGGCGATGGGCGTCTTCGGCTTCGTCGCGGCCGGCGGCGGGACGATCGGCGTGCTCCTCGGCGGGATCCTCACCGACACGCTGAGCTGGCACTGGATCTTCCTCGTCAACATCCCGGTCGGCGTCGTCGTCTTCGCGCTCTGCCTCAACCTGCTCCCCGGCGGGCGCGGGCCGGCGGCCAGCACGCGGCTCGATGTCGCGGGCGCTGTCACCGTCACCTCCGCGCTCATGCTCGCCGTCTACGCGATCGTGAACGGCAACGAGGTGGGGTGGACGACCGTCCGGACGCTCGGCCTGCTCGCGGTCTCCGCGGCCTTGCTCGCCCTCTTCCTCTGGATCGAGTCGCGCGTCGACTCGCCGCTCGTTCCCCTCAGCCTCTTCAAGCTGCGCAACGTCGCCACCGCGAACGGCGTCGGCGTCCTCTGGGCGGCGGCGATGTTCGCGTGGTTCTTCCTCTCGGCGCTCTACCTGCAGCGGGTGCTCGGCTACAGCCCGCTCGACGTGGGCCTCGCGTTCCTGCCGACCTGCCTGATCATGGGCGCGTTCTCGCTCGGGCTCTCGGCGAAGCTCGTGATGCGGTACGGAATCCGCATCCCGCTGAGCGTCGGCCTGACGATGGCCGCGATCGGGCTCGCCCTCTTCGCCCGCGCGCCGGTCGACGGGAGCTACTGGATGCACGTGCTGCCCAGCATGATCCTGCTCGGCTGCGGCGCCGGGATGGCGTTCAACCCGCTGCTGCTCGCGGCGATGAGCGACGTCGCGCCCGAGCAGGCCGGTCTCGCCTCCGGAGTCGTGAACACCGCGTTCATGATGGGCGGCGCGCTCGGGCTCGCCGTGCTCGCCAGCATCGCAGCCCGAAGGACGTCGAGCCTGGTCGCCTCCGGGGAGTCGCTCGTGTCGGCGCTCGACGGCGGCTACCACGTCGCGTTCCTGGCCGGAGCCGCGTTCGCCCTCGCGGGCGCGGTGCTCGGCGGACTGCTGCTGCGCACGCCTGCCCACGCGCCCGCGCACCACGGCGAAGAGGCGTTCGGCACTCCCGCTGTGGCAGAAGCCGAGTAGCTCACTCCCAGCCATACTTCCCGTGTGGCAGCGGAAGACGAGAGCGCCTCTCCGACCTGGCCGATGCCGTGGGTCGCGCGGCGTTCTTCCCGGCCCGCGCGGCGGCGAGAGCCTGGCGCGACCAGCTCGAGGAGGCCGTCGACGAGGTCCTGTCGGCGCCCGAGATCGCGCGCGTCATCGACCGCGCGCTCGCCGGGCCGCTGCCCGAGGAGATCGCCCGCTCGGTCATCCGGCACCGCGTCCTCGACCGCATCGTCGCCGAGCTCGCCGCGAGCGGTGAGCTGGAGCGCCTGCTGACCCAGGCCCTCGGCAGCCCGAAGACGCTCGAGCTGACCGACCGCGTGCTTGCAAGCGAGGAGACGCAGCGCGCCATGCGGCACGTCGCCTCCAGCCCCGAGCTTCGCGATGCGATCGCCCTCCAGACGACCGGCATCGCCGAGGAGGTCGTCGGAGGCCTGCGCGCCGCTGCAGTCGGGATCGACGACCGGGCGGAGCACGCGATCAGCCGCCGCGTCCGGGTCACTCGGCCCGCCTACGCGGGCATCGCGACCCGCGCCCTCGCGCTTGCGACCGACACGGTCCTCGCCACGCTCCTCTACATGGCAGCGGTGGGTGTCGTCGCCCTCATCGCGTCGCTGGTCGGGGGGCTGCGCCCCGAGTGGCTCGTCGGCGTCCTGCTCGCGGTCGGGTGGATCCTGGTCGTCGGTAGCTACTTCGTGCTCGGCTGGAGCGCGGCCGGGCAGACTCTGGGAATGCGCCTCCTCCACCTGCGCGTACAGCTCGCAGCGGGCGGCGTTCCATCGATCGGACGCTCGATCGTGCGCCTGATCGGCCTCGTCCTCTCGATCATCCCGCTGTTCCTGGGCTTCGTCCCGGTCCTGTTCACCGAGCGCCGCCGCGGCCTCGCGGACTTCTTGGCCGGCACCGTCGTCCTGTACGACGAGACCCGGGCGTAGGCGCCCGGCCACCGTCGCGAGCCGCCAACGCCCGTTCTCCACGTCGACGAGCACTCGCACCGCCGGAACCGAGCTCGTGAGCGTCCTGTAGAACCAGGCGTCGCCGATGAACGGCGCCTCCTCGAGCTCCTGCGCGGCGACGAACGCCTCCGCAGGAGTGCCCGCGCCGGCCTCCACGGCCTGGAGTGCGTGTCGTTCCGTCGCCGACAGGCCGTCGGCAGGCGCGGGGAGCTCCTCGAGCAGCCGGCGAAGCGCCGGAGCGAGGAAGGGCAGGTCCCGCGATCCGCCGCGTGCGCTATTCCGCGAGCGCGACCGGGTCGGGTGCGCAGAGAGCGCGTCCCAGGCATCCGTCGCGTCCGCGAGCGCCTCCCGTTCGCCGCTGCGCGTGCCGGCCAGAGCGTCTCGAGCTCTTCCGCGGTCAACTCGCCGAGCCCATGGAAGCTCGCCTTGCCGGCGAACGAGCCGACGACGATCAGCTCGGGCGCACCGCCCACTTCTCCGGCCAGCGCGAGCGCGTCGAGGAGCTGGAGCTGGTCGTAGAGGTCGTGCTCGAACCAGAGGACGACCCGAGTACCGTCTTGCAGCGCCTCGAGGTAGCAGGCTGTCCCGCCGCTCGAGCGCGGACAGGATCGCGCGGCGGCTTCCCCAGCCACACTCCGACAGGAACGCCGCCCGCGCGCGCAGCAGGTCCCGTCGCGCTGCCGGACGGAACCGGCCCCTCGTGCAGCACGTCCTGCCACAGGAGGACGGCGCCGCCGAGCGATGTCCGCCGGAGCGTGTTGCCGGCGCTCTCGCCGTTCGTGACGTGCAGCAGCGTCGGCCGGGGCAGCGTCTCCGCGCCCCGCCGCGCGAGGTACGCGGCGCCGCACGTGCAGCGGTCGAGGGAGTCGCACGCGCACCCGACTACCCGCGCGAGCTCCTCTCGCATGCGTCGCAGAGCAGCGATGCGCGCGTCGATCTCGTCGATCTTCGTCGCCATCCGGACCCGCAGCGCCTCGGAGGCAGCGCCCGAGCCACGCCGCGCGGCCCGCAGGTAGTCCTCGATCTCGGCGAGCGTGAAGCCGAGCTACCGCCAGGAAAGCGAGGAAGGCCGGAACTCCGAGCGCGAGCGGGAGGATCCCGCCTGCGTTGAGCGTCCGCCTGTGGGCGATGGCGACGCGAACCAGCGGCCCGGCTGTCGGGACCGGCGCAAGGCCGGTGCGTGGGAGCACTGCCACATACACGCCGATGTCGCCGGCGTTGACGGCATCCAGCTTCCAGCGGAGGGTCGTCGAGCCATGCGGAGGAAGCGGTCGGAGGTACCGCGTCCTGTGTGACGACCAGTCCTCCGGGTCGACGTACACGTCGCCGTTGAGGCTGAGCACGTTGAGATGCGCTATCAGGTCGGGTGTCGGAGTCGGCCCGCGGTTGGTGACCCGCGACCGGATCACGAACGTGTGGCCGAGCTTCGTCCTGACGGACGCGCGATCGACCGTCACGCCCAGCCGTGGTTCGGCCTTTGCGGCGGAGGCAGCGGCGACCATCGTCACGACGACCAGGACCGCGGCCGTCCAGCGTCGACTCATCGCGAGAACCCGCCGCGGAGCGTGACGTAGCGGGCCGAGACGGCGAGCGCAATTCCCGAGAAGACGAGCGCGGCGATCAGGGGCGAAGCGAGCCAGTACGCGTCCTGACCCCAGCCGTGCCCGTCGACCACGATCTTGCCGACGTAGTGCTCTCCGGCCGTCATCGGGTTCAGCCGCAGGAGCAGGTCGCCCGTCCAGCCGCGCTGCGCGGCCGAGGGCAGCTGCGTCGGGGCGAAGAGCGCGAGTAGGACGAAAAGGGCCACTGACAGGCTGACCCGGTTCGAGCCCGCGAAGACGCTGATCAGGGTCCCGAGGGAGGCCAGGAAGACCGCGAGCAGGGTCCCGACGACGAAGCCGACTGCCAGCGCGTCGCCGACGATTCCCACTCCGCGCCCCAGGAACCAGACGTAAGGGACCGAGATCGCGAACGCGGCGAGCCAGAGCGAGAGCGAGGCCAGGAGCTTGCCGCCGACCAGCTCGACTCTCGAAACCGGGGTGAGGAGCAGGCTCTCCAGGGTTCCGCGCTCGCGTTCGCCGCTGATGGCGTCGGCCGCTGCGAGGAGGGCGAGCAACGCGCCCACCGCGACCGCGATCTGGAGGACGAGGTTCACCGTCTCCCGCTGCTCGAGGAAGTTGAGCGCCTGGTTCGTCGCGACCAGGTACGCGGAGACGCTGAGGAGCAGGCTGAACGCGAAGCCGAGCGCGAGCGCCCTCCCGCCGAGCCAGAGATCGCGCAGCTCCTGCGCGAGGACCACGGTCACGCCCATCACCCGGCCCGGACGGGCGACCGACCCGACCGCGGCCATCAGGACGCCTCCGTCATCGCGAGGAATGCGTCGCTCAGGCGCGCTGCCTCCAGCTCGTACGACTGGATTGCGATGCCGCTCTCGACGAGCGGGCGCAGCGCCACGTTCGGGATCGGTTCCGTTCAGTGCGACCGTGAGCGAGTTCGCGCGCCGCACGACCGCCAGCGCGGAGAGGGCGGCTATCGCACGCTCCGTGTCCTCCGGGGCGACCCGCAGGGTCGCCGACCTCGGCGCCGCGGCCTGACGTGCGACCTCCGCCACCGTGCCCTGGGCGAGGACGCGCCCACGGTTGAGGATCAGGACGCGGGAGCACGTCTCCTCGACCTCGGCGAGCAGATGCGTGCTGAGGAGCACCGTTGCGCCCCGCTGCTCGGCGATCCGGCGGATCGTCGCCAGCACCTGCCGCTGACCGGCCGGGTCGAGGCCGAGCGTCGGCTCGTCGAGGAAGACGACCTCCGGATCGTTGACGAGAGCGCGGGCGATCCCCAGCCGCTGGCGCATCCCGCGGCTGTACGACGCGATCAGGCTGGCGCCGCGCTCGAGCAAGCCCAGCTCATCGAGGAGCGTCGCGGCGACCACGTGAGCATCGCGGCGCGAACGACCGAAGAGGCGGGCGTGGTAGCGGAGGAACTCGGCGCCTGTCTGCCGCTCGGGGTACCCGGCGCTCTCCGGGACTACTCCGGTCCGGCGTCGGATCTCCGCCGGGCGAGTGTGCTCGACGCCCGCGACCGCAAAGGAGCCACTGCTCGGCGCCAGGATCGTGGTGAGGATGCGGATCGCGGTCGTCTTGCCCGCGCCGTTCGGCCCGAGCACGCCGAGGATCTCGCCCGGCTCCGCCGCGAACGTCAGGTCCTCGAGCGCGACCAGCGACCCGTAGCGCTTCGCGACCCCGCTGGCCTCGACCGACGGCTTCATGCGCCTCTCGTCACCGAGACAAGCTCGCCGCGCTCGCTCCCGCCTTTCTGCGTCTGCTCGAGAACGGTGCCGATGCCGCGCACGTACATCTTGTGGTCGATCACCCCGGGCTCGAGAGGCGTCCACTCCTTGGTCAGCAGCGCGTTGTCGCGGCCCGGCGCCGTCACGGCTCTGAACAGCCCGATCACCTCGAAGTGATCCTCTGCCTGGCCCTTGTAGTACTCCTGGCGGAAGGACTGGCCCACGCGCGGGCGTGTGGGCATGAAGATGCCGGCTCGGGCTCCGTCGACGCCCGCCAGCCACGACCCTTCCGTGCTCGTCACGTGGCCGTTCTTGTCGAGCTCGGCCGTGTCCTCGCCGAAGTACCACACCCTTCCCTTCCCGTCCTGGCTGTACCAGTCGGTGGTGCGCTCCCGGAGGCGGCCGCGCAGGTAGAGCATGTCCCGGACGACCACGCACGGGGCCCCGTTGATCGTTCGCACTCTGTGAGTGACGGTCATGACGTCTCGAGAGGGCTGCCCGTCCTTCTCGCCCACGTAGACGTAGCGCGTTCCCGGTCGCAGCGGGAACCACGGATTGTCGACGCGAGCGCTGAAGCGGGAGGCCAGCGCCGCGTGCTGCGCAGTCGGAGCCATGGAGCCCGATCGGCCGGCGCCGACTGACACCGCGGCGATCAGTGCGATTCCGAGAGCTAGAGCGATCTTCGTCATCGGGTCTCTCCTTGCGGGTTTCGGCTCACGCTAGGAGGCGCAGATGAACGGTCGATGACGGCATGTCATCGTGCTGTCATCTTTCGTTCATGTCCCGGCTCGACAATCGGCGCATGCGCGTGCTGATCGTCGAGGACGATCTGCGGATGGCGAGCCTGATCCGCCGCGGCCTCGTCACCGAAGGCCTTGCGGCGGATGTCGCGTCCGCCGGTGAGGACGCCCTCTGGATGGCGGAGGCGCATGACTACGACGCGATCGTCCTCGACGTGATGCTCCCGGGCATCGACGGCTTCGAGACGTGCCGTCGGTTGCGCGCTGCCGGAATGTGGTCGCCGGTCCTGATGCTCACCGCGCGAGATGCGGTCGAGGACCGTGTCGCGGGTCTCGACAGCGGCGCCGACGACTACCTGGTCAAACCGTTTGCCTTCGCCGAGCTGCTCGCACGCCTGCGGGCGCTTGCCCGGCGCGGCGAGCACCAAAGGCCTGCGGTTCTTGCGGTTGGCGACCTGCGCCTCGATCCCGCGACCCGGGAGGTGGCACGCGGCTCGACGCCCATTGCGCTGTCGGCCAAGGAGTTCGCCCTCCTGGAGACGTTCATGCGCAGGCCGGGGGAGGTGCTCTCGCGGCTCCATCTCCTCGAGCACGCGTGGGACTTCGCCTACGAGAACCGCTCGAACGTCGTCGACGTGCACGTCCGGCGCCTGCGCCGGAAGATCGACGAGCCGTTCGGCCGGGAGTCGGTCGAGACCGTTCGAGGAGCCGGATACCGGCTCAGGCCGGATGGGGGCGCATGAGTCGGCTGCCGATTCGCATTCGGGTCACCGCCGCGTTCGCCGTCGCGATGGCGATCGTCCTGGCCGCGACCGGGCTCTTCCTCTACCTGCGCCTGGGCTCGCACCTCGCGCTCGCGCTCGACCGCGAGCTGCGGCTTCGCGCTCAGGACTTGACCGCGCTCGTCAGCCAGCCCGATGCGAGGCTCCTGCGCGACGGGCAGAGCCGGTTCATCGAGCGCGGCGAGAACTACGCGCAGCTCGTGACTCCGGGCGGGCGTGTCCTCGACGGGACGGAGCCTCTCGGGAACACGCCCGTCATCACGCAGAAGCAGATCGAGGCCGCGTTGCACGGGCCGATCTACGCGGACAAGCAGTCCGTTCCGGGTCTAGACGAGTCTTCGCGCCTTCTCGCGACCGCCGTCAGGCGGGGTGACCGGCGGCTCGTGCTCGTCGTGGGAGCGACTCGGCAGGATCGGGCCGAAACGCTCTCGAGCTTCCGCGACGAGCTGCTGATCGCCGGTCCGATCGCGCTGATTCTCGCGTCCGTGGTCGGGTACTTCCTCGCGGGCCTCTCGCTGAAGCAGGTCGAGTCGATGCGCCGGAGGGCATCGGCGATCTCGGCCGACACCCCGGGCGAGCGGCTCCCGGTCCCTCCCACCGGAGATGAGCTGGAGAGGCTGGCGGAGACGCTGAACGAGATGCTGGGCCGGCTCGAGGCCGCGATCGAGCGCGAGCGAGACTTCGTCGCCGATGCAGGCCACGAGCTCAGGACACCGCTCGCGCTGCTGCGCACCGAGCTCGAGCTCGCGCTGCGACACGCCGAGTCCGCGGAGGACCTGAAGGACGCCGTTCGCCGCTCCTCGCAGGAGGTCGACCGGCTGTCGCAGCTTGCAGAAGACCTGCTACTCATCGCGCGCTCCGATCGCGGTCGCCTGCCGCTGCGCATCGAGACCGTCGGGGCCTACGACCTGCTCTCGTCGGTGGCTAGTCGCGTGGAGTGGCGTGCCGATGCGGAGGGCAAGGTCGTGACGGCCGACGGGCAGGACGTCGCGATCCGCGGTGACCGGCAACGCCTGGAGCAAGCTCTTGGCAACCTGGTCGACAACGCGTTTCGCTACGGAGGAAATGAGATCCGGCTCGAGGCTGGTACTCGTGATGGAGAGGTCGAGCTGCACGTGAAGGACGACGGCGCCGGCTTCCCCGATGAGTTCATCGACCGGGCGTTTGAACGCTTTTCGCGAGCCGACGCTGCACGCGGTCGAGGTGGCGCCGGGCTCGGTCTCGCGATCGTCCGTACGATCGCGGAGTCACACGGGGGCAGCGCGTACGCGGCGAACATCGAGCCGCGTGGGGCCGATGTTTGGCTCTCCATCCCGCGCGGCGAGAAATAGCTGGACTGGCCTAGCGAGAGGACACGAGCGCTCGGTCGAAGAACGCGACCACGCGCCGCTCGTACTCCGCGGGAAACGCGGCGAGGCCCCCGGTGTGCGACGCGGTCGGCATCTCCCAGAGCGTCTTCGGCTCGCCTGCCGCGCGGTAGAAGACGCGGTTCGCGTCGCGTTCATAGCTCGTCCCCGACGAGATCAGGAAGAGCGGCCGCGGCGCGATCTTCGCGACCTGGGTCTTGAGCGAGGGCGGCTGCGGAGCGCGCGTCATCGCCTGTGTCGCCGTGTACATGAGCGGGAAGTAGGAGAGCAGCTCGGCCTTGGTGAAGCCGTTCGGCAGGTCGAGCGTGTCGCGCACGGTGCGGCCCTGCGTGCCCTCGGCGACAACCGCCTCGATGCGCTCGTCACGGCCAGCGGTCTCCACCATGGCCTCGGCGCCACTCGAGAGGCCGAGCCCGCCGATCTTCCTGATCTTGCGGCTCCGGAGGTAATCGACGGCTCCCTCGAGATCGCGATGCCATGTCCAGCCGATGTTCTCGGGCCGGCCTTCGCTGTCGCCCGAGCCGCGCGCGTCGTACGCAAGGACGCCGAACCCGTGCCGAGCGAGCATGCGGATGCGCCCGAGCGGCCCGCCGGACCGGTCGCCTCCCGAGCCGTGGAGGACGATGATCACCGCGCCGTTCTTCGGAGGCACGTACCAGCCGGAGAGCTTCAGGCCGTCGGTCGAGTCGAAGGTGACGTTCTCGTGGGCGATCGGGAGCTTCGAGTCGTCCACGTGGATCGGCTGCTTGTGGACGATGTACATCGCGCCTCCGAGCGGCTGAATGAGGAGGAACGCGGTTACCAGGATCACGAGCACCACGCCCACGCGCGCGCCCCAGCGGGGAAGAGGGCGTCTCGACGACTTGGGCCTGGCGACGAGGACGATCGCGAGGCCGAGGAGCACGATCCCGGCCAGCCCGGCGAGGACCCCTGTGAGGTCGGACCCGCCGAGACCGCCGTTCTTGCCGATGTGGGCGATGTGCAGGCCGCCGTCGATGACGAGCAGCGCCCCGATCACGAACGCGATCCAGGCGCGAACAGCATCCGGAACGATCACGAACGTGATCGCGGCCACGAGCAGGACCGCCATCGGGACGACGTCGGTAGCCAGGTTGCTCCAGACCGAGACGCCTCGCGGCCCGTCGACGAAGGCATCGTCGAGGAGATGGACGACCACGACAGCGCTCGCCACCCCGAAGATCGGAACGGCGTGCTCGCGGAGCCTCCTCACGCCGCGATCCTCTCACGAGCCGATGCGCCAGAGGCCTCGCCGGGGGGCGCGGGGCCGCCCCGCGGGCGTAAGCCCGTGGAACGGCCCCGGCGGTCGTGAGGAAGGGCTAGGCGGCCTTGAACACGTTCGGCTCGACTGTCACGCCAGCGTCGAGCTTGATCAGCTCGGCCAGCGTGTGCCGGTACGTGATTCCGTAGGTCTGCCTGATGGTGTTCAGGGCCGGGTCATTCAGATAGAAGAACCGGTCGCCGTCCCGTAGCGCCTGGAACTGCTTCTTCCACATCGCGAGCTGGAACGGGCCGAACTCGGTTCCGGGCAGGTGCTTCTCCGAGACCATCCCGGTGAACGCATCCACCCTGTCGACGCGTCCGAAGACGGCCTTCAGCCGGGCCGCGAGGCTCGAGCGGCGGGCGCCTGAAACCGCGTCCTCCCCCGCCTCGTCGCTGCCGAGTGGGATCACGTCGCCCTCTGCGTCGCGCAGCTGGACGAAGTCCAGGATGTCCGGGTCGTTGATCGGGTCGCTGCGACTGATCCTCCGAGTGGACGGGAACGAGTCGGTGCTCTCGCCCGTGATGTCCGTGAAGGACCGTGCGGGAGGCAGGCCCACGGCCCGCCGGAGGTCGTTGTAGGACGGCATCCCGTGGTCCCTGCCGCGCTGGACGTCGTCGGCGCCGAGGTCGGCCACGACCATGAAGCACGACGGGGTGATGACGGGCGATCCGCACGTCGATGGCCCGTTCGGCAGCTCGAACAGGACGCTTCGAAGCGAGTTGTCGATCTGCTCGTCGTTCTTGTACTGCCGCTCGGCGCCGAGGCTCTGGAGGATTGGCCCCTCGCCGATCTGCTGGAGGAGGTCGGGATTCCCGAACGCGATCGCCAGCGGGATCACGAGCGTCACCGTGCCGTCGGCGTTGCGCTCGACCGTGATCCCCTCGCCGGGGAAGACGGTGTTCAGCTGGTCCTCGGTGAACGTCCCGGCCGGTACGGTGGGCTCGAACTCGCCGTGGACCATGCTGTGGGCGCGGTACCCGACCACCGCGAACTCGTTGGAGATGCTCGGGTTGACGCTCGAGGAGTAGCCCCGGTAGGGAGCCAGCTGCACGCCGAGGGTCGGGAGGAACTCGTTGTACGTGATGTACTGGACCTCCGCGCCGACGACGCGCCGGGCGATCTGGAACTTCTCATCGTTGGACAGGCGGGTGCGGGCGAGGCTCGCCACGATCCGGTTGTGCTCGCGGGCGAAGAGCGTGTGGATCGAGGTGAGCGCCACGTTCTCGTTCGCTCGAACGTCTCCGGCGACGACTGCCTTCTCCGGCGTTGCGGTGAGGGCGCCCATCAGGTCCATCGGCGGAGCGGTCGCCGCGTCTCCGCGGGCCGTGGCTCGCGGCAAGTAGCCACCGGGCGTCATCAGCGTCGCGGCGTTGTCGGCCGGGTTGCCATCGGCGGGGCCGTCACGCAGCCAGTCGAGCCGACTGTTGGTCACCCCGTAGACGTTGGACGCGTCGATGAAGCTGCTGAGCGTGTTGATCTGCTGCCGCGGCGAGCGGCTGCCCGTTCCCGGCGCCGCGGGAGTCCGGGAGAAGGGAAGAACGGCCGAGTCGTTGCTGAAGTCCTCGAGCCTGTCCTGCTTGTCGAAGGCCATGTTCGCCGCTTCTGCCGGCGTTTCGTCCCGCAGGCCGATGTCGTGGTCGAGGAACTGCCCCCAGGCCCAACCCCACTGGGAGATGTCGTTCTCGGAAAAGAGGTTCTGGCCGACATCGTTGAAGATCCGATTGGAGATGTACCGCGGCGACGGACCGCCAACCATGCGCCCGATTCCGTCCGCGTAGTTCGGGGCCGCAATTCGAGAATACTGCGTACCTGCCTGGCCCCAGGCGGGATGGCTGACGTTGTTTCCGCTGCCGTTCAGCGCTCGAACAGCCGGCGGCGCTGCACCTGAGCCTGCTCCCACGAGCGTCGAGAACAGGACGAGCAGAATCGTTGGCAGCACAAATCGCTGCATGCGAAATCTCCTTTCTGAAAGGGAGCTACTGCGCGTCCTCAGAGACGAGTCGCGACGGCCTGGGTCATGATCCCGCGCCCCCGGGGGACAGTCAATGGCTGCGCGTAAAAGTCCCGTAAAGATTACCCGGTCATTTCGAAGTGGATATGCGCAATGCGAATGCGCAGCGAACGCAAACGGCAGCGGTTTGTCGTGGATGTCGACCAGCCGGCCGGCGGGCGACTACGCCTCGCGCAGCACGTATCCCACACCGCGAACGGTGTGAATGAGGCGCGGCTCGTCCCTCGCCTCCATCTTTCGCCGGAGGTGGCCGACGTAGACGTTGAGCGAGTTCGAGGTCCCCTCGAAGTCGAAGCCCCAGACCTGGGTGAAGATCACCGTCCTCGAGAGCACCTCCCGCGGACGGGTGAGGAAGAGCTCGAGCAGGCTGAACTCCGTCTGCGTGAGCTCGATGCTCCGTTCGCCCCGCGCGACCTCGCGCGTGTCCGGGTCGAGCACGAGATCGGCGAAGCGCAGGACGTCGGCACCGGCCCGCCCTTTCCGGCGGAGGAGCGCCCGCAGCCGCGTGATCAGCTCCACCAGCACGAACGGTTTGGCGAGGTAGTCGTCCGCGCCGGCTGCGAGTCCGCCGCTGCGCTCGACGGCCGTGTTGCGCGCGCCCACCATCAGCAGGGGCGTTCGCGGCCCGGCCTGGCGAAGGCGCCTGCACAGCGCGGCGCCCCTGGAACCGGACGCGTGGACGTCGACGATCACGGCGTCGGGCGACTCCTCCTCGACCGCGTCGACGGCTTGTGCGTCCTCGGTCGCCAGGAGGACGTCGAATCCCTCGAGCGAGAGCGCTCCCTGGAGCGCTCTTCCGTTGGAGGGCTCATCGTGTACGACAAGCACGCGGCTCGCCATCGATCCCTTGACCCTCTTTCCTGCCGCAGTCCACGTCGTCGGAGACTGGAACGCGGGAACGTAGCCACAGTCCCCCGGGCAGTCAAATCTGATGCGACGTCGGCTCGCGCCGACCCGCACTAACCCGTCAGCAACACGACGCCGGTCGCGATCAGCCACACCGACCAGGCCGTGTACGCGATCGGGACGACCGAGCCGGCGAGCTTCCAGCCCTTCTCCTCGAAGGGCCCGACGAACTCCAGCGAGCCGAGGATGAGGAACGATCCGATCACGATTCCGGGCAGCGCGAGCCACGGGTCGAACGTGGTCGACTGCAGCATCGCCACGCCGACGAGCACGGTCCACGCGCCCGTGAACAGGTAGCCGAGGCACTCTCCGACCGCGACGCCGAGGTACCGGTGGAACGCGTCGAACGTGACCGCAGCCGCCTCGCGCGTGGCCTGACTCGAGCTCGGGCTCTCGTAGGTTCGCGCCAGCGCCGGGACGAGGAACGGCCAGCGGGCGAGGCCGAGGAACTGGACGGTCGCCGCCAGCACGCCGACGGTCGTCATCACCGGGACGACCTGCAGGCCGTCGCGCGCGAGCACCTGCCCTAGGAGGACGACGACCGGCGCGAGCAGAACCGCGGTGAGCATGAACCCGTACCAGAGCAGCCTCAGCTCCGCGCCTCCCGCATGGAAGCGGCTCAGGATCGTGCCTACGGGCTTGCGCAGCACCGCCGGGTAGTCGAAGCGCTGCCCGAGCAGGACGAAGAAGACGTTGAAGGCGATCGGAAGCCCGACCAGCAGGATTCCGGCCCAGCGATCGATGCTCAATTGTCGGCCATGGTGGGGGACGCCACGCGCCCGGGATGATTGCGAACGGCAAGGACGGACGGCGCACACAGGCTTTGCTCCATGGATCTCGAGCTGATCAGCTTCGGTGACGAGCGCTGACGCGCTAGAAGGCGGAGCGCGCGATGTCCTCGAGGACCTGCGCGCGAGCCACCGGATCCAGGTCGTCGAGCTCGGCCTGGATGGTGGTCTCTGCATCCTCGATCTTCGCGTCGCGCTCGACGATCTTCCGGTGCGCGTAGATGCCGCCACCCGTGATCGCCGCGGCGACTCCGAACGCCTGCAGCACCGTCGCGCCGAGGACCCGTCCTGCAACGAAAGCGGCGAGACCACCGGCGCCGATTGCCAGCCCGACGGTCCCTTCCTTGCTGGGATCGTGATCGGTCACGACGCCACTCTAGCGGCCTAGGCGATCATGTCCCTCGTGCAGTCGATCCTCGAGGCGATCGGGAACACGCCGCTCGTTCGGGTCCGCCACTGCGCGCCGGAGAACGGCGCCGAGCTGTGGCTGAAGCTCGAGTACACGAACCCGACCGGCTCGCTGAAGGACCGGATGGCGCAGGCGATGATCGAGGGCGCCGAGCGGGACGGGCTCATCTCGCCCGGCGACACCGTCGTCGAGTACACCGGCGGCAGCACCGGCCCCGCGGTCGCTCTCGTCTGCCGCGCGAAGGGCTACCGCGCGCTGATCGTGATCGCCGACTGCTTCACGGAGGAGCGCTTCCAGCTGATGCGGGCGCTCGGCGCCGAGCTCGACGTGGTCGAGTCGGTCGCGGGCCGCCCCAACGTGACCGCGCAGGACATCGAGAACATGGTCGCCCGCGCGGCCGAGCTCGCGGAGCTGCCCGGCCACTACGCGACCGACCAGTTCAACAACCCGTACATCATCCCCGACCACCGCGACCGGCTCGGCCGCGAGATCTGGGAGCAGAGCGAGGGGCGCGTGACCGGGTTCTGCCAGGGGCTCGGCACGGCGAGCTCGCTGATGGGCGTCTCCGACGCGCTCAAGCCGCACGGGGTGTTCATCCAGGCGCACGAGCCGGCCGGGTCGGCCGCGATCGGCGGCGGCGAGCGCGGGTCGTTCCTGATCCAGGGCTGGACGGGCCTACGGATGCCGCACTGGTATCCGGAGAAGGTCGACCACCTCGAGTCGGTCGGCGACGAGGAGGCGATCGAGATGACGCGCAGGCTTGCGGCCGAGGACGGGATCTTCGCCGGCATCTCGACCGGGGCGAACGTCGTCGGCGCGCACCGGCTCGCGGAACGGCTCGGCCCTCAGGCCGTGATCGTGACGCTGGCCGTCGACTCGGGCTTCAAGTACATGAGCGTCGAGCCCTACGCCGACCTGTAGCGCCTACGCCTCCGTCGGTACGTGGTCGGGCCGGAAGCGCTTCCAGGCCACCCCGGTTCCGAGGCCGATGACCAGGGTGGGCACGACCGTCAGGACGCGGTAGACGAGCACGGCCGCGACGACCCCGGCCTGGTTGCCGCCGAAGCCGACGAGAGCAGTCGTCAGGCCGAGCTCGATCACGCCGAGCCCGCCGGGCGTGATCGGGATCGACCCGAGGAGACGCACGAACGACCACGCGGCGAACGCCTCGGCGGCGCTCACCTCGCTCGAGGGGACGTCGAGAACCCGGAGCGACACGAGCAGCACGAGGAAGACGGTGAGGTGTCCGGCCAGCGTCGCGAGCGTGAGCACGTGCCAGCGGCGCTTGAGGAGGCGGTTGGCCCGGTTCCGGAAGGAGACGAACGCCTCGCCGTCCCACTCCACGGGTGCCCTCCGGATCAGCCGCAGGCCCCGCGAGGCGATCCGGGCGGCGAGGTCGCCGACGCGCCGCGCGAGCGTGGGCGTGCTCAGGCCGGCCGCGAAGGCCGCGATGACGATCACGAAGATCGCGAGCCCGAAGCGCAACCGTGTCGAGCGCCGTGCTCGATTCGCCGGTCAGGGTCAGCAGCCCGAGCCCGATCGTCGGGAAGGCGAGCATCGCCAGCTGGTTCCAGACGCCCGTCACCGCGACCGCGAGGCCGACCGGCGAGCCCGCGAAGCCCCAGGCTCGGAGCATCGCGAACGAGAGCGCCATCCCGACCGCGACGCCTCCCGGAGCGATGTACGTCGACGCCGTGGACGCCTGGGTGACGACGAACGCCTGGCGGAAGGGAAGGCCGGGCAGCGCGGCCATCCAGGGCGGCGCGAACGTGACGAGGTTCAGGGCCGTCGCGCCCGCGAGCAGGGCGATGTCCGTCCAGGAGAGCGTCTTGACGACGTCCCAGACGTCGCGGTAGTCGGCGATCTTCGGCAGAACGAACGCGAACGTGGCGACCACCACGACGACCCCGAGCCCGATCCCCAGGATGTGCCGCCACGGGAGTCTCTTGAGACGATCGGCGGTCGTCGCCATCCCGCGAAGGATGACCGAAGTTCGCTTGGAGCGGAAAGCCCAAACCGGAGGCCGGCCTCCGGTTTCTGGCTATCGTCCTTCGGATGGCCGAGCACGCAGCTCGCATCTCGCCCCATCCGGGCCGTCATCCTCGCCGTGCTCGCGCTCGGCGGCGGCGCCTACGCGATGCTGCAGTCGCTGGTCGTGCCGGCGCTGCCGACGCTTCAGCAGCGACTTCGACACCACGCCGACGGGCGTGACCTGGATCTTCACCGCCTACCTGCTGGCGGCATCCGTGGCGACGCCGATCGCCGGCGTCTCGGCGACATGTTCGGGAAGAAGCGCACCCTCGTCGTGGTGCTCGTCGGCCTGGGCGCGGGAACCCTGCTCGCGGCGCTGGCGACGACGCTTCCGGTGATGATCGGCGCGCGCGTGATCCAGGGGCTCGGCGGCGCGATCTTCCCGCTGGCGTTCGGGATCGTCCGCGACGAGTTCCCGCCGAGGCGCGTCGCCGGCGGGATCGCGCTCATCTCGGGGCTGCTCGGCGTCGGCGGCGGGCCTCGGGATCATCCTCGCCGGGCCGATCCTCGCCCATCTCGACTACCACTGGCTCTTCTGGATCCCGCTCGTCGTGATCGCCGTGACCACGCTCGCAACGATGCTCGATCATCCCCGAGTCGCCGGTTCGCGCTCCGGGCGAGGTCGACTGGACGGGCGCGGTGCTCCTCTCCCTCTGGCTGATCTGCCCTCCTCGTCGCGATCAGCGAGGCTCCGACCTGGGGCTGGCTGTCGGCCCGCACGCTCGGGCTCCTCGGCCGCGGCCGTCGTGCTCGCGCTCGCGTGGATTCGGGTCGAGATGAGGTCGCTCGAGCCCGCTGGTCGACATCAAGATGATGCGGCTGCGCGGCGTCTGGACGACGAACCTCGCCGGGCTTCCTGCTCGGGTTCGGGATGTACAGCGCGTTCGTCCTGATCCCGCAGTTCGTCGAGACCCCGGTCTCGAACGGCTACGGCTTCGGGTCGTCGGTGACGGAGGCCGGGCTCTTCCTGATCCCGAGCACGCTCGCGATGATGATCGCCAGCCCGCTCGGCGGACGGCTGTCGGGCAGGTTCGGCTCCAAGGTGCCGCTCGTGCTCGGCTCGACGATCACGATGCTCGCGTTCGTGCTGCTCGCGCGTCGCCCACTCCGAGCACTGGCAGATCTATCTCGCCGTCGCTGCTGCTCGGCGTCGGCGTCGGCTTTGCCTTCGCGTCGATGGCCAACCTGATCGTCGAGGCCGTCCCGCCTGATCAGACCGGCGTCGCCACCGGGATGAACACCGTCATGCGCACGATCGGCGGAGCCCTCGGCGGCCAGGTCGCGGCGAGCATCCTCGCGGCGAGCCTGCTCGCGGACGGACTCCCGAACGAGCGGGGCTACACGCTGTCGTTCGTGATCATGGCCGCCGCGCTCGCAGCCGGAGTCATCGCGTCGCTCGCCGTCCCGGGAGGCCGGCCGCAGCATCTGACTGCCGTCGCGAGCGCCGACTCCGCAACCATCCGTCGACTGAGCATGAGCGCGACGCCCGCCATCGTTCGTCGGCTTCGACGGCTCGCCGGGAGCCGAGGCCGCGCTCCGTTTCGCCGCCGAGGAGGCGACGCTTCGCGGGCTCCCGCTCCGGATCGTCTGCGCGTGGGAGGCCGCTCCCGCCACGTACGTGGGCGAGGCCTTCGCGCCGACGCCCGACGCCTTCCTCGAGGCCGAGCGGCGCGCCGAAGAGGTCGCTGCGCGCGGCGCGTCGAGCTCGCGGCCGGCCTCGGCGTCGAGGCCGAGGGCGTCGCGGTCGAAGGCCATCCGGCCACGAAGCTGATCGAGCAGGCGCGCGACGCCGCGCTTCTCGTCGTCGGCTCGCGCGGCCACGGCACGGCGGCGAGCCTGCTCCTCGGCTCCGTCAGCCAGCGGCTCGCCCATCACGCGCCGTGCCCGCTCGTGATCGTCCCGTCCCGCGAAGAATGACCGAAGTTCGCTTGGAGCGGAAAGTTCGTGGTCGGCGGTGGCGGATATCACCCTTTTGGGCAGGCGCCCGACCAGTACGCTCGAGACGCGCGCAATCGGGGAGGGGCGGCCCCGCTCCGAGAATGCGGCAACCGGACCCCCCGGCGCTAGCACTCGGCTCGGCCGCCGCCCTGCACCCCACGTTGTCGTAGCCTCCTCTTCGTGCACCGGCTCACCAAGGCGCAGGCCCGGCGCATCGCGGTGCGCGCGCAGCTGCTGGACGCGCCGCGCCCGAACGACCTGCTTCAGGTCGTGCAGCAGCTGACCCTGCTGCAGATCGATCCGACCGCCGCCATCGCGCCCAGCGCCGACCTCGTCGCGTGGACCCGCCTCGGCTCCGCCTACGAGCCCGCACACCTGACCCAGGCCCTGGAAGAGGACCGCACGCTGTTCGAGCACAACGCGCTCATCCGGCCGATGGGCGACCTGGGCCTCCTGCTCGCGGGCGCGTCCGACCTGCCGAGCTACGAGCGGTCGCGCGCCTGGGTGCGGGACAACGACCGCTTCCGGCGCGACGTCCTCAAGCGCCTGCGCAGCTCGGGGCCGCTGACCTCGCGGGACATCCCCGACACGTGCGTCGTGCCCTGGGCCTCGACGGGCTGGACCAACAACCGCAACGTCACCCAGATGCTCGAGTTCCTGATGGTTCGCGGCGAGGTCGCGATCTCCGGCCGGATCGGGCGGGAGCGCGTCTGGGACCTGCCCGAGCGCGTCTACCCGGCCGATGTCGCCGTGCCGTCGGTGGAGGAGGCCGAGCGCGAGAGAGACCGCCGCCGGCTCGCCTCGCTCGGCATCGCCAGGCAGAAGGGCACGGCGCACCCGGTGGAGCCGGTCATCGTCGGAGAGGCCGGGGAGCCGGCCGTGGTCGAGGGCGTGAAGGGCGAGTGGCGCGTCGATCCCGCCGCGCTCGGCGCGGACTTCGAGGGCCGAACGGCCCTGCTCTCGCCGTTCGACCGGCTCGTCTACGACCGCGACCGCGCGCTGGAGCTGTTCGACTTCGAGTACACGCTCGAGATGTACAAGCCTGCGGCCAAGCGCCGCTGGGGCTACTTCGCCCTCCCGATCCTCCACAAGGACCGCCTGGTCGGGAAGCTCGACGCCATTGCCGACCGCAAGGCCTCGGTGCTCCGCGTCAACGCGATCCACGAGGACGTCAGGTTCACGCGCCCGATGGCGAAGGCCGTGCAGGCCGAGGTCGACGACCTCGCCTCGTGGCTCGGGCTGGACGCCGTGGAGCAGGCCCGGCCGTAGACTTGGCGCCGATGACCGGCCAGGACGACGCACAGATCGCGGCCGCGAGAAGCGAGCTCGCCGGGCTCTACAAGCAGCTTGAGCGCGCCCCGCTGCTCGGTCCCGGGCGCGTCGAGCTCGAGATCCAGATCGCCACGCTTCGCAAGCAGATCGAAGCGCTCGAGAGCAACCGGTAACCGCTACCCGCGACGTGCCACCGCCGCGCCCGCACGCCAGCCCGGGGCTCGCCCGCGCGGAGGCAGTGGGATCGCGTCCACGTCCAGCCCGCAGCGCGCGATGAGCCACGAGATGATCGAGTTCGAGTTCCACATCTCGCCGGTGTGGAGCTCGTCTCGGCCCCAGGTGGGCGTCGGCACCTCGGGCACGAGCTCGAGCAGGCGGCCTGCAGGTTCGGGGTCGTCGCTCAACCGGATCGGGCTCGCGACGGCCTCGTCGACGTCGGGGATGACGCCGTCCCGCCAGCGCCGGACCTCGTAGCGGAAGAGCCGGAAGCGGCCCAGGCTGCGAGCGCCGACAGGGCCGGTTGCGACCGCCCCGCGTTCCGTGCCGTCAGCGGACGCTGGCGTCTGCTCGACGATGAAGCGACCGCTCGGCACGTGTACTTCGAGCGCAGAGTGGTAGAGGTCGCAACGCTCGCGGCGGGCCAGGCCCGCCGCGACCCATTCGAAGACCTTTCCGTTCAGCCGAACGGAGTGCCCACCCGCGCCGAGGGGCAGCCAGAAGAGGTCGATGCTTGCGATCCGAGGCTCAGGCATTAACCACAACGCATGATCAGCACCGTCCCCGATGTCGCGCCGCAGCCCGCACGGGACGCTTGCTCCGATCTCGGAAGGAGGTTGACATGAACGGCAAGAACGAGGCCGCTGCGTCGTCGGGACGCGGGTATGCGTACGGCGGTCCGGCGCTCGTCGGCGGGATCCTGGCCGGGGCCGGGCTCGGCATCCTGCTGGGCGACTTCGGCGCCTGGCTCCTGATCGGGATCGGGGCCGGCTTCATCCTGATGGCGCTCATAGCCGCGATCGGCAAGTAACAGCGCACGCTCGAGGGCGCCGCGATAGGGTCGAGGCCGTCAGGAGGAGCATGGCCCAGGCACCGACCGAGGATCGAGCGCGACCGAAGGGGATGGCGTGGATCCCCGGCGGGCACGTTCGCCATGGGCTCCGACCGGCACTACCCCGAGGAGGCCCCGGTCCGCGAAGTGTCGGTAGACGGGTTCTGGCTCGACGAGCACCCCGTCACGAACCTCGAGTTCACGCGCTTCGTGAAGGCGACCGGGCACGTGACGTGGGCCGAGAAGGAGCCCGATCCCGAGCAGTACCCCGGCGCGCAGGAGGACATGCTCTTCGCGGGCTCCGTCGTGTTTCAGAAGACCTCGGGCCCGGTCGACCTGAGCAACCACTTCAACTGGTGGACGTGGACCCGCGGCGCCGACTGGCGGCATCCCGAGGGGCCGGAGAGCACGCTGCACGGGCGTGAGCGGCACCCCGTCGTGCACATCGCCTACGCCGACGCCGAGGCCTACGCGGTCTGGGCCGGGAAGGACCTGCCGACCGAAGCCGAGTGGGAGCTCGCGGCGCGCGGCGGCCTCGAGCGCGCCGAGTTCGCCTGGGGCGACGAGTTCATGCCGAAGGGCAAGCCGATGGCGAACACGTGGCAGGGCGAGTTCCCGTACGAGAACACGCTCCTCGACGGCTTCGAGGGAACCTCACCTGTCGCCAGGTTCCCGCCGAACGGCTACGGCCTCTACGACGTGGCCGGGAACGTCTGGGAGTGGACGGCCGACTGGTACACGTCGAACCACGAGCCCGACTCGCCGTGCTGCGGCGGCGACCTACGCGCCGAGAGCATCGACCCGAACGACTCCACGGCGATTCCGCGCAAGGTGATGAAGGGCGGCTCGCACCTGTGCGCGCCCAACTACTGCCAGCGCTACCGTCCTGCGGCGCGAATGGCGCAGGCGGTCGACACGTCCACGAACCACCTCGGCTTCCGCTGCATCGTGCGCGCCTAGCCGGATCTCGACGACGAGGGGAGACCCATGCCGCAGGACAAGCCGAACATCCTCGTGATCTGGGGCGACGACATCGGGATCACGAACCTGAGCTGCTACAGCGACGGGCTGATGGGGTACCGCACGCCGAACATCGACCGCATCGCGAACGAGGGGATGCGCTTCACCGACTCCTACGGCGAGCAGAGCTGCACCGCCGGCCGGTCGTCCTTCATCACCGGCCAGAGCGTCTTCCGCACGGGGTTGAGCAAGGTCGGCTTGCCCGGCGCGTCGGTCGGCCTCCAGGAGGAGGACCCGACGATCGCCGAGCTGCTCAAGAACCACGGCTACGCCACGGCGCAGTTCGGCAAGAACCACCTCGGCGACATGAACAAGTTCCTCCCGACCGTCCACGGCTTCGACGAGTTCTTCGGGAACCTCTACCACCTGAACGCCGAAGAGGAGCCGGAGGAGCCGGACTACCCGGCGAAGCACGGATTCGAGCGGTTCGGCGAGCGGTTCGGGCCCCGTGGCGTGCTGCGCTGCAAGGCGACGACGAAGGACGACCCGAAGGAGCACCCGCGCTGGGGCCGCGTCGGCAAGCAGCGGATCCAGGACACCGGACCGCTGACGAGGAAGCGGATGGAGACGTGTGACGACGAGTTCGCGACGGCCGCGTGCGACTACATCGAGCGCCAGCACCGGCGACGCAAGCCGTTCTTCTGCTGGGTGAACTTCACGCACATGCACTTCCGGACGCACACGAAGCGCCGGAGCCTCGGACAGGCCGGACGCTGGCAGTCCCCGTACCACGACACGATGCTCGACCACGACAAGAACGTGGGCCAGCTCCTCGACGTGCTCGACAAGCTCGAGATCGCCGAGGACACGATCGTGCTGTACGGCACCGACAACGGCCCGCATATGAACACGTGGCCGGACGGGGCGATGACGCCGTTCCGCAGCGAGAAGAACACGAACTGGGAGGGCGCGTTCCGCGTCCCGATGATGGTGCGCTGGCCGGGAAGGATCCCGGACGGCTCGGTCTCGAACGAGATCGTGCAGCTCCACGACTGGCTGCCCACGTTCCTCGCGGCCGCCGGCGAGCCCGACGTCGTCGAGAAGCTGAAGACGGGCCACGAGGCGGCGGGAAAGACGTTCAAGGTGCACATCGACGGCTACAACTTCCTGCCCTACCTGACCGGGGAAGAGGCCGAGAGCCCGCGCAAGGGGTTCATCTACTTCTCGGACGACGGCGATCTCGTCGCGCTGCGCTACGACAACTGGAAGCTGGTCTTCATGGAGCAGCGGGCACGCGGAACGCTCGAGCTGTGGGCGGAGCCGTTCACCACGCTGCGCGTGCCGAAGCTCTTCAACCTCCGCATGGATCCATTCGAGCGCGCGGACACGACCTCGAACACGTACTGGGACTGGTACCTGTCGAAGGCGTACATGATCCTCGCGGCCCAGGCGATCGTGGCCGAGTTTCTCGCCACGTTCAAGGACTTCCCGCCCCGTCAGAAGGCGGCGAGCTTCACGATCGACCAGGCGCTCGAGAAGATGTCCGAGGCTGCGAGCGGCGCCCGCGGCTGACACATCCAGGCGAAGACGGGAGCGACGGGACTCGAACCCGCATTCCCGACCACCGGAATCAAGCAGCCCCGACGGGGCGACGACGTGGCTCCGCGCTGGCGACGTCGAAGGTCAAGTGGTGTTGCGGAGCGCTCAGTAGTTCCAAGCACTCGATGGCGGGGTGACCCCGGATGCACACCGCCTTTCGTGAACGGAAACTAGAGTGGTCGACTGCCCTTGGTGTGGTCGAGTCCTGTTGCGTCCACAGCCGGGGCGAAGGAGTAGATCTCATGCATACGACGAGATCGCGTGTGTACGCGTTCGCCTTGCTGGCGGGGCTCGTGATTGCAGTCGCCGGATTCGCGGCTGGATGCGGGAGCACGAAGACGGTGACGAAGACCGTGACGGTCACCAGCACTTCGACGTCGGAGGCTACGCCGTTGCCCTCCGTGCAGCTACCACCGGCCGCGCCGGCGGGCCAGATGGTGCTCTACGGGCACATCAAGTCGCTGTCACGCAAGAGCGGCCGCTTCGAGATGCGCTTCGATCCCGCCTGGTGGCTCACCGGAGTCGCGGCGGAGCGTGCGGCTGTCGAAGACAAGGCAATCTCGCCCGGGGACCCGGTCCCGAACGACTACTACATCGTCGACGAGGGTCATCGGCTGCTGACGTACGTCGTTGCAGCGAACGCGCCGGCAACCATCGTCGCCGGTGGAGCGGGACACAAGAGGATCACCGTCTCCGAGTTGGCCGGGCGCCTCAGTGGCACGAACCCCAGCGGGTTCGGCTTCTGGATTCGCATCGGCGACAAGTACCCCAATCCTGTCGTCTCGCTCGACCAGCAGTTCCAGCCCTAGTCGATTGTCGGCTGTCGGACTCGGCCCGGTGTCCGCCGTCCACTAGCGATCGAGTTGACATTCTTTGGCCCTAACGATGGTCACGATCCCGCTCGCGCCGGTCGACGCCGTCCGGATCACGATCCTGATGGACAACGTGACCGACCCTCTGCTCTTCCCGACGGAGCGTGTCGAGCGCACGACCTGGCTTCACCAGCTCGCGAAGCCGCGTGCGGCCTCGGCGGTCACCGACGGCCTGCCTGACGCCCTGGTTGCCCAGCCCGGCTTCTCGGCGCTCGTTCGCGTCGCGACCGGCGGTCGCGAGCGCGCGATCCTCTTCGACGCGGGCGTGACGCCTACGGGTGTCGTCGAGAACATGCGCCGGCTCGAGCTCGTGCCCGGTGACATCGAGACGATCGTGCTCAGCCACGGTCACTGGGACCACGTCGCCGGGATGGAGGGAATCGCCAAGGAGCTCGGACGAAGGAACCTTCCCGTGCTCATCCACCCCGACTTCTGGCGACGTCGGCGCATCGCCATCCCGGGCCTCGAGCCGGGCGAGCTACCTGCGACCAGCCGCTCCGCACTCGAGGGCGCGGGCTTCGAGATCGTCGAGGAACGTCAACCGTCGTTCCTGCTCGACGGCTCGGTGCTCGTGACGGGCGAGGTCGATCGCACGACGCCCTTCGAGACCGGCTTCATGGGGCACGAAGCGCACGTTCACGGCAACTGGGAGCCGGACCCGCTGATCCTCGACGACCAGGCGATCGTGATGCGACTTGCGGGTCGCGGCCTGGTGGTCCTCACCGGCTGTGGTCACGCCGGGATCGTCAATGTGGTGAGGCATGCGCAGCGGCTTACGGGCGAGACGGGCGTAGCCGCCGTCATCGGAGGGTTCCACCTCAGCGGTCCGATGTTCGAGCCCATCATCGAGCCGACGGTGGCGGCCTTCGACGATCTCCAGCCCGAGCTGCTGATGCCGGCACATTGCACGGGCTGGAAGGCCGTGCACCGCCTCGCGCATCGCTTCCCCGATGCGTTCGTACCGAGCGCGGTCGGGACGACGATCTCGCTCTGATTCGGCGCACGTCTTGGCCGGTTCCCGGTCGTCTAGCGTCACGATTCGAGCTCCGAGCGGTGTAGCGTCCGGCGCTCATGCGCCTCTATGTCGCCGGGCCGCTGTTCTCCGAGGCCGAGCGCTCGTGGCTCGACGGCCTTGCCGAACGCCTGCGGGCGGAGGGCTTCGACTGCTTCGTCCCGCACGAGAACTTCCCCGATCTGAACGACGTCAGCGTCGACGCCGTCTACCGCATCGACGCCGAGGGACCCCGGTCGTCGAACGATCTCGTCGCGTGGCTCGACGGCCCGATCGTCGCCGACGGGACGGCGTGCGAGATCGGCATGTTCGCCGAGCTAGTGCGGAGCGGCGGCGCCCAGTACCGGGGCATCGTCGCGATCTCGACCGACATCCGCCTCGAGCGTCGCCGCGAGGTGAATGTCGTCGGCGGCATGAATCTGTTCGTCGCAGGAGCGATCGAGTCGTGCGGGCGCATCTGCCACACGGTCGACGAGGTGCTCGCGGCCCTACGCGAGCTGTGATGAAACGGTGTCGGACACCTTCAGGTGTCAAGCGCTATAGCGCCGACGCTGTGACGATCTGTCCAGTTGCCGTCGCGGCCGACATGGCGGACGCGGCTCAGTTCGGCTCGGATAGAAACTGAAGCCGTTGAAAGTCGTCATGCCCGCGAAGCGGGCGGACTTTCGACGGCGAAGAGACGGGAGCGACGGGACTCGAACCCGCGACCTCCGGCGTGACAGGCCGGCGTTCTAACCAACTGAACTACGCCCCCAGGGCGCGGGACAGTGTAGCTAGGCGATCTCGGTCAAGTCCGAGCTGGCGCAGGAGGGTGACGGAGTCCGAGTAGACGTCCTTGCGCGCGACGAGGCCGTCGCGGATCGGGATCACGTCCATGCCCCTGTACTCGACCTTCCGCCCGGTCGGAGGCACCTCCATCCCGGAGCGGGTCATCGTTCCCTCGTGCGTGCCGCGCGCGGTCCACTCCTGCACGACCAGGTCCTCGCGGATGTACGTGCGGCGGCCCTCGAAGCTCAGGTCGGGGAAGACCGAGAAGATGCCGGTGATCGCCTTGCCGATCTGCTCGCGGCCGACGTTGACGTCGCCGGTGACGTGGTTCTCGAAGACCGAGTCATCGGTGTGCATCGAGACGATCGCCTCGACGTCGTGGTCGTTCCACGCCGCGTTGTAGCGGTCGATGAACTCCTGAAGCTCCGCGCCCTCCACCGCATCTAGCCTAACCCGGATGACCTTGGTCGACTGGCTGGCGGTGGCCTTCGTCGTGCTCGCCGCGCTCGGAGGCGCGTCGCAGGGCTTCGTGTGGAGCGGGCTCTCGCTGGCGGGTCTCATCGTGGGCGCGGTCATCGGCGGTCGGCTCGCGCCCGTGCTTCTGACCGGCGGCTCGAGTTCGCCGTACGCGCCGGTGTTCGCGGTCGTCGGCGCGATCACCCTCGCCGTGCGTGTTCGAGGTCGTCGGAAGCTCGCTCGGAGCCGCCGTCCGCAGTCGCGAACGCCGGAGCCTCCGCGCCGTCGACTCCGCGCTCGGTGTGCTCGTAGGTGCGCTCGTCGGCCTCGTCGCGGTGTGGGTGCTCGGGGCGATGGTCCTCCAGCTTCCGGGCCAGGCGCAGCTGCGGCGCTCCGTGCAGCAGTCGGTCGTGCTGCAGCGGCTGAACGAGATCGTGCCGCCGAGGACGATCCTGAATGCGCTCGGGCGAATCGACCCGTTCCAGAGCCTGACCGGGCCGGCGGTTCCGACGCAGCCGCCTGATCCGAGAGTCCTGCGGCAGCCGGGGGTCCGGCGCGCGGCTCCCTCGGTCGTGCGCGTGCTGGGGACGGCCTGCGGGCTCGGCGTCGAGGGGAGCGGCTGGGTCGTCGCGCCGAGGCTCGTCGTCACCGCCGCGCACGTCGTCGCGGGCGAGGAGGACACGACCGTGACGCCGTTCTCCGGTAGCCCGCTGCGGGCCAGGGCGGTCGCCTACGACACGCGCAACGACATCGCGATCCTGCGCGTGCCCGGTCTCACCGCGCGGCCGCTGCGCTTCGTCGACCCGACCCTGAACGCGCCGGTGGCGATCGTCGGCTACCCGCACGACGGCCCGTTCGACTCGGTCCCGGGCAGGATCGGCACGACCGCGAACGTCCTCAGCGACGACTCGTACGGCAACGGCCCGGTCACGCGAACCGTGACCAGCCTGAGCGGAGACGTCGAGCACGGGAACTCGGGCGGGCCCGCGGTCGACGCCGCCGGGGCCGTGCAGGCGACGGTCTTCGCGGCGCGCGCGAACGGGTCGGGCGGCTACGGCGTCCCGGCGTCGATCGTCCGGCGATCGCTCGCGTCCGCCCGCGGCCCGGTCTCGACCGGCCCCTGCGCCCGCTAGCGCCTCGTCGTACCATTCCTCGCGAGGGCTGATGGCCACCACCGCTGCCCATGCCGTCGGCAGGGAACAGGAACTTGCCGCCATCGACGAGTTCCTCCTCGCGCTGGGCGCGTCCGGGGCGGTCGTCGTCGAGGGCGAGCCCGGGATCGGGAAGACGACCGTGTGGCAGGCGACCGTCGAGGGCGCCGAGGCGCGCGGGCTCCGCGTGCTGCGCGCCGCTCCTGCTCAGAGCGAGGCCGAGCTCGCGTTCTCGAGCCTCGCCGACCTCCTCGGCCCGGCGCTCGAGGACGTCGTCGGCGAGCTGCCGCCACCCCAGCGGAGCGCGCTCGAGGCTGCGCTTCTGCTCGAGAGCCCGGGCGGAGGGCGCACCGACCGGAGGGCGGTCGGCGCGGGCCTGCTGAACGCGTTTCGTGCGCTCGCAGCCGAGGGGCCGCTGCTCGTGGCGATCGACGACGTCCAGTGGCTCGACCGCTCCTCGGCGGCCGCGTTGCAGTTCGCCTTTCGCCGCCTTCGCGACGAGCCGGTCGCGCTCCTCCTGGCGCGCCGGCCCGGCGGCGCCGACGAAGGGCTCGAGCAGGCGCTTGCCGCGGAGCAGGTCCTGCGAGTCGAGGTCGGGCCCCTCGACTTCCTGGCCATGAACACGGTCGTCCAGGACCGGCTCGGCAAGGTGCTCGCCCGGCCGCTGCTGCACCGCGTCCACGAGCTCTCGGGCGGCAACCCGTTCTTCGCGCTCGAGCTCGCCCGCGCGCCGGAGATGCTCGACGCCAAGGCGCTGCCGCCGACCCTCGATGTCCTCGTTCACGACCGCCTGCAGGCGCTGCCGGGGGAGGCGCAACGCGGCCTGCTCGTGGCCGCGGCCGCGGCAAAGCCGACCTGCGCGCTAGTCGACGAGGTCGTGAGCCCGGGCGCCCTCGACGCGGCGGAGGCCGCCGGGTTCGTCGCAATCGATCGCGGCAGCGTGCGCTTTCTCCACCCGCTGCTCGCCTCGGGTGCCTACGGGTCCGCCGATCCGGCTCGCCGCCGGGAGGTTCACCAGCGCCTGGCGGAGGTCGTGCCCGACCCCGTCGAGCGCGCCTACCACCTCGCCGAGGCGGCGACCGGGCCCGACGAGCAGGTCGCCGCAGGCCTCGACAAGGGTGCTCTTCGCGCTCGTGTCCGCGGCGCTCCGGCTGTGGCCGCCCGCCTGAGCCAGGAGGCCGCGGAGCTGACCCCGCCCGAGCTTGCCGAGAGCATGCTACGCAGGATCGCAGCAGCCGGCTACTACCACTTCGAGTCGGGTGACAGCAGGCGCGGAGTCGTGCTGCTCGAAGAGGCCGCCGCGCAGCTCGAGCCGGGTCCCGCCCGGGCGGACGTCCTCACCCGCCTGGCCTATGTGCACTCGTACTCCGACGACCTGGCCGCCGCGACCGACCTCTTTCTGCAGGCGGCCGAGGAGGCGGGCGACGACGACGGTTTGCGCGCCCAGGCGCTCGAGGGCGCGTCGACCCAGCTCTTCAGGCGGAGGCGCCGGCTCGGCGAGGCGGTCGGCCACGCCGATGAGGCGGCCGCGCTCGCTCGGGAGCTGGGAGACGACTCGCTTCTCGCGCAGGCGCTCAGCTCGAAGCTGCTGGCGGAGGCGACGCTCGGCCGGCCCGAGGCCGAGGCGACCCTCGAGGCCGCGCTCGAGCTCCAGCCCGCGGTCGGCGCCGAGCGGGTCATCGCACAGCCCGAGTGGACGGCGGCCGTGGCACGCATGTGGTGGGAGGACCCGGACGCGCTCCGGTCGCGGTCGGACAACCTCATCGAGCAGGCTCGCGCGGCCGGAGACGAGGGCTCGCTGGCGTACGTCTACGTCCTGCTGGCCCAGGCGGAGTGCCTGGTCGGCGACTTCGACCACGGGCGCCGGAACGCGGAGGCGGCGCGCGAGATCGCCGAGCAGGCGGGCCAGCAGGCGCTGGTCGGGTACGGCCTCGCGGTCCGGTCCTGGTGCGACGCGCATAGCGGCCGCGAGCCCGAGGCGCGGGAAGCGGCCGAGGCGGCGCTCGAGATCGGCCGGTCGACGGAGTTCATGCCGGTGTGCCAGTTCGCTGCGGCGGCGCTCGGTCTCCTCGAGCTGTCGCTCGGCCATGCGGCCGAGGCGGCCGAGTGGCTCGAGCCGCCCGTCGAGCTCGCGCGAACCGAGGGGATCGACGAGCCCGGCCTCACCCGCTACGTCCCCGACTGCGTCGAGGCGCTCGTCGAGCTCGACCGGCTCGACGAGGCCGCCGAGCTGCTCGGCTGGTACCAGAGCAACGCCGAACGGCTCGGGAGGCGTGGCGCGATCGCAGCGTCACACCGGTGCCGAGGGCTGCTCGCGGCGGCCGAGGGTCGGCTCGACGAAGCTCTGACGGCGTTCGAGCACGCGCTCGTTGAGCACGAGGCGGTCCCGCTTCCGTTCGACAGGGGCCGGACGCTCCTGGTCTACGGAGCCGCGCTTCGCCGCGCGAAGCGAAAGGCCGACGCCCGCGACCGGCTCGAGCAGGCCGCGGCCGCCTTCGAGGAGCTGTCCGCCTCGGCCTTCCTCAGCCGCGCGAACGCCGAGCTCGCGCGGATCGCCGGCCGTCGGCGCTCCGAGGGCGGCCTGACCCCCACGGAGCGGCAGATCGCCGAGCTGGTGGCCGAGGGTCGCTCGAACAAGGAGGTCGCAGCGGCGCTCTTCGTCTCGGTCAAGACCGTCGAGGCGAACCTCTCGCGTGTCTACGCGAAGCTCGGCCTTCGCGGCCGGGGAGAGCTCGCGCGGCACGTGATCGATGGGGAGAACGCCCCGAAACCGTAGGGGTTTCCCCAATTTCCATCGGTTCCTGGCGGGCGTACCGTCGTGGCATGGAGAGGACGTCACAGACGGAAGGAGAGGGATCGGTGTACAAGCGCAATCTCAGGAAGCGGATCCTGAAGGGCCTCGTAGTCTCACTCGCGCTCTTCGCCGTGATCCCGATCTCGAACGCGGCCGCCAAGCCGGTCTCGCTCATCAGCAAGGACAACCAGTTCAACCAGGTCAGCTCGAGCGAGATCTCCACGGGCCTCGGTAGCACCGAGACCTTCGGAGTGACCGGCCCGGAGCGCCGCGCGATGAACCTCTACGGCGAGGCGCTGACCAGGAAGTACAACTTCGGCCAGTACGCCTTCGGCGTCACCGGCCCGGAGCGCCGCGCGATGATCCTCCGCGGCGAGGGAATGAACAAGAAGTACGGTCTCGGCCGGTTCGCCGTCGAGCCGAGCAACACGGGAAGCGAGATCCCGTGGAGCAGCGCCGGTATCGGAATCGGCATCGCCGCTCTCCTGATCGCCGGCACGGCTGGCGCGCTGGTCGTTCGGAGCCGGCAGCACGGGAGCCTCGCCCACTAGGCCTCGGTAGCCGACTCTCTCGAAGGGGCCGCTTCGGTGGCCCCTTTCGCGTGGTCCTAGTCCAGGAGGTCGAGAGCCGCTTCGGGCTGCTTGAAGGGCGGGATCACGTAGACGCCGGCCGCCTTCTCGCGCGCCTCCGCGTAGAGCTCCCGCGCGAGCGCGAGGCCCTCGGCCCCCGCGTTCGGGCCGGCCTGTTCGAGGCGGCGCTGCACGGCCTCGGGGACGACGATCCCCGGAACCTCGTTGTGCAGCCGCACCGCGAGCTGGTAGCTGCGGACGTAGAAGATCCCGACGAGCACCGGAAGAGGCCAGCCGCCGAGCCGTTCCTCGAAGCGGTCGAGGTACGAGAGATCGAACAGCGCCTGGGTCATCGCGAACTTCGCGCCCGGCCTCGACCTTCTGGCGGAAGCGGTCGAGCTCGGTCTCGAGGTCGTCGGCCGACGGGTTGACCGCGACGCCGAGGAAGAACGAGGTCGGCGCGTCGATCCCCTTGCCGTTGTAGTCCTCGCCGCGGTTCAGGTGCGAGACGATCTTCGAGAGCCCGATCGAGTCGACGTCGTAGACGCCCTGCGAGCCCGGGTAGTCGCCGACCTCGGGCGGGTCGCCGGTCACCGAGAGGACGTTGCGCACGCCCTCCGCGTGGGCGCCGAGAAGCAGTGACTCGAGGCCCATGATCGACGTGTCGCGCGGCGTCAGGTGCGGGATCGTCTCGAGGTCGCATTCTCGCTCGATGGCAACCGCGGCCATGAGCGCGTTCGCGCGGGCGCGGGCCATCGGGTTGTCGTTGATGTCCACGAATCCGACCTTGCCCGAGGCCTTGAGCGTGCGCGCTACGGCGAGCATCGAGTCGTAGGTGCCGCCCTTCGGCGGATCGAGCTCCACGCAGGTGACCCACTCGCCCTCGCGCAGCATCCGCGCCAGCCCCGTCTCGTCGGGCCCGCCTGCGAGGGCGGCCTCCGGGAGCTCGCGCTCGAGGCTCTCGAGCGGCGCTGCCGGCTCGCGCTCCTCCTCGACCGCGGAGCGGATCGCCGCGATCTCGACCGGCGTCGTCCCGCAGCAGCCGCCGATCAGGCGCGCGCCGAGCCGCCGGGCGTGCGCGGCGAACTCGGCGAAGTACTCGGGCGTCGCGTGCGGGTAGATGACGCGGCCACCGGAGAGGCTCGCCAGGCCGACGTTCGGCAACGCCGCGAGCGGCGGGCCGTCGTCGGAGCTCATGGCCTCGAGCGCCGAGAGCGCCGCGTGCAGGCCCGAGCCGTGGTTGGCGCCGATGGCGGCGAGGTTCAGAGGGCGCAGGCATGCGGCCGCGTCGGCGGCCCGCAGGCCGGCCAGCGTCTCGGCGCCCTCGTCGAAAGTCAGCGTCGCGACGATGGGGAGCGAGGAGACGCTGCGCACGGCCTCGATCGCGGTCTCCAGCTCGTCGAGCTCGTAGAACGTCTCGACCATGAACAGGTCGATGCCGCGGCCATCGAGGATCGCTGCCTGCTCGGCGAAGACCTCGGCACGCTGGTCGGCCGCCAGCGAGTGGGCGTCGCCGAGCGGCCCGATCGACCCGGCGATGAAGACCTCCCGGCCCGAGACCTCGCGCGCCTCGCGGGCGAGCTTGACCCCGGCGCCGTTGATCCGCTCGAGCTCGTCCTCGAGGAAGAATTGCGCCAGCTTCTGCCGGTTCGCGCCGAACGTGTTGGTCTCGATCAGGTCCGCGCCTGCACGGATGAAGCTCGTGTGGAGGGTCTCGACGCTCTCCGGCGCCTTCAGGTTCGCCTCCTCGGGGCAGCGCAAACGAGGGACTGCGCTCGTGATGAGGACGCCCATCCCGCCGTCGCCTACCACGACCGGGCCCGAGGCGAGGCGCTCTTCGAACCGGCTGCCCATGCGGGATCGACTCTACTGAGAACCGCCCTTTGGCTCCGGTCAGCGCGCCGTTGGTTAGTGAAGTAGGCCGGTCAACCAGGAACGAGGGATAGATCAACCACACCCCCGCCGCGATACTCAGGCTGCATACGACAGAGCGCCCCGATGCGGCGAGGGCAGCTCAGTCGAAAACGGATCGGGCCCTGTGCGGCGGGGCCTTCCGATGTAACTGCGGCTCTCTCACGGGAGACTCAGGCGGGACCGGGCGGCGGTCCCGCCTGATGTTTTTCCAGGGCCGCGTGAACTCCTCTTCGTTGCGCGGGACATGTCCGGGGTCAGACCCCGGCCGTGGCCGAAAGGGCCATGCCAGGGGGACAGTCCCTCGGTCGTGGTCTAAAGGGACACCCCCGCTGTGCCGATCTGCACTTGTGACTCTTCTGCCGGGGGCTGACGGCAATCACCCTGCGGCACGGAGTCTTGGACGGCGGGCCTCGGCCCGCCGTTCACGGTTGAACGGGCGGTTACTCGTGGATAACGCGGCCTTCCATGCCGCCGGCGACCGTCACCACCTGGCCTGTCACGTGACCCGAGAGCTCGTCCGAAGCGAGCACGACCACCTGGCGCGCCACGTCCTCGGGCTGGGCGACCTTGCGCAGCGCCATCGTCCGCGTCACTCGATCGAGCGTTTCGGGTGAGAGCGAGCCCCGCGTCATCGGAGACTCCGTCCAGCCCGGACAAACAGCGTTCACACGCGCGCGAGGCGCGATCCGCACGACCTCGTTCTTGAGGCTCAGCAGCAGCCCGTGCGCGATCGCCGACTTGGCGGCCGCGTAGTCGGCGTGACCCGCCTCGCCGACGAGCCCGGCTGTCGAGCCGACCAGGACGAGGCTGCCGTGGCCGCTCTCGGCCACCTGGCGGAGGAAGCCGCGGGCGGTCAGGAAGGTTGCGGTCAGGTTCGCGGCGAGCGTCGCCTCCCAGCGGTCGAGCGGCAACTCCCAGACCGGGACGTCCTCGCTCGGCCAGACGCCGGCCACGGCGGCGCACACGTCCAGCCTGCCTGCCTCCTCGAAGAGCCGGTCTGCCTCGGCCTCGTCGCGGAGGTCGGCGCCGACGACCGGCGCGCCCCCGAGCTCGCCCGCCAGGGCCTCCGCCCGCTCGCGTCCCTGGTGGTAGTGCACGACGACCTCGCAGCGCTCGGCAGCGAAGGCGCGAGCGCACGCCGAGCCGATCCCGCCCGAAGCCCCGGTCACGAGCACGCGCTTCCCCTGGAGACCCGTGTCCACGGCGTGAAAAGCTACAGGGGTGAAGGTCTTCATCATCAGCGACATGGAGGGCGTGGCCGGAATCGTGCGCGGCGACCAGACCTCCGCCGGCAAGCCCCTCTACGAGGAAGGCCGCAAGCTCTACACGCAGGAGATCAACGCGGCCGTGCGCGGCGCCAAGGCCGCGGGCGGCACGGAGATCGTCGTCATGGACTGTCACGGGGCGGGCGAGGACTACAGCTTCAACTCGTTGCTGCCCGAGGACCTCGACCCCGACTGCGAGTACGTCGTCCAGGAGGAGTGGACGGAGTACACCGCATTCCTCGAGCAGGGCGTGGACGCAGCGCTCTTCGTCGGCATGCACGCGATGGCCGGCGCCGAGGAGGGCGTGATGAACCACACGGTCTCGGGCCGCGACTTCCAGAACCTGTGGTTCAACGGCACGCAGGTCGGGGAGACCGGGATCAACGCGGCGCTCTGCGGCACGTGGGGCTGCCCGGTGCTGATGGTGACCGGCGACCGCGCCGCGTGCGTCGAGGGAAAGGCGCTCCTCGGCGACGCGCTGACGACCGTCGAGGTGAAGGTCGGTCTCGGCGTCACCAGCGCGCGGATGATCCCGCCCGTCCGCGCGCGCGAGCTCGTCGAGGCAGGCGCGCAGCAGGCGCTCTCCGACCTGAAGGCAGTTCCGCCCTACGACCCGGGCAAGCCCTGCGAGATCAAGGTCGAGTACAAGTGGACCGGCCCGGCCGAGCGGCTCCGCCACCGCGCAGGCGTCGAGCAGCTCGATCCGCGCACGGTCGTCTCCCGCGCGGACGACTGGTGGACCGCCTGGAAGCAGTTCTTCTTCTAGGCGGGGACGCGGCTCATGGCACAACCGGTGATCGGCCTCATCCATCCGGGCGAGATGGGCGCCGCCGTGGGGAAGACGCTGCGAGACGCCGGCCACACGGTGCTCTGGGCCTCGATCGGGCGGAGCTCCCAAACCGCGGCCCGCGCCGAGCAGGCGGGCCTCGTGGACGCCGGCAACGTGGAGAAGCTCTCGCGGGCGAGCGACGTGATCCTCTCGATCTGCCCGCCGCACGCCGCGCTCGGCGTGGCCCGCTCCGTGGGTTGGTTCGAGGGGCTCTACGTCGACGCCAACGCCGTCTCGCCGGCGACGGCCCGCGAGATCGCGACCCTCGTCAGCCGCTTCGTGGACGGCGGGATCGTCGGCTCGCCGCCGTGTGAGGCCGGCAGCACGCGGCTCTACCTCTCCGGGCCTTTGGCCGGCGAGGCCGCCGCTCTCTTCGAGGGCACGGTGCTCGAGACGCGCGTCGTCTCGGGGGATCCGGGCGACGCCTCCGCCGTCAAGATGGCCTACGCCGCCTGGACGAAGGGAACGGCCGCGATGCTGCTCGCGATCCGCGCGCTCGCCCGCGCCGAGGGCGTTGAGGACGCGCTGCTGGAGGAGTGGCGGCTCTCGGTGCCCGAACTGCTCGACCGCTCCGATTCCGCGGCCCGCTCGGCGGGACGGAAGGGCTGGCGCTGGGTTGCCGAGATGGAGGAGATCGCGGCGACCTTCGAGGCCGCCGACCTCCCGGACGGCTTCCACCTCGCCGCCGCCGAGGTCTTCCGGCGCGTTCCGCATCTTGACGACGCGGCTCTCGACGACGTCCTGCAGGGGCTCGCGAATGCCTGACAACGAGACACGCCACGCCCACGAGCTCGCGGAGCTCGTGTCGTCCGCCGACGCTGTTCCGGGGTCGGGCTGGGTCGCTGGCGCCTGCGGCGCCTTCGCGGCCGCGCTCGTCGCCAAGGCCGCGGCCCGCTCCGAGGGTTGGAGCGGGGCGGAGGGCGTGCGGGCCCAGGCGCTCGAGCTGCGCGACCGGCTGCTGGCGCTCGCGGGACAGGACTCCCGTGCCTACGAGAGCGCGCTGACCGCGCTCGAGCAGAAGGACTCCGGTCTCGCCAGGGCCCTCGTCCGGGCGGCCGAGGTTCCACTTGTGATCGCCGAGACCGCGGCCGACGTCGCGGTCGCCGCCGCCGAGGCGGCCATCTGCGCGGACGGCGCCGCCCGGGCCGACGCGTCTGCTGCCGCCGCGCTCGCAGCGGGCGCCGCGCGCGCCGCCGTCCGGCTCGTCGAGGTGAACCTGACCACCGCCGGCGACGACGAGCGTCTCACCCGGGCCCGGCGCGCGGCGGAGGACGCAGCGGACGCCGCGAAACGGGCCTCCGCGGCCGGCGCGTAACCGACCAGCCCGTCGAATAGGCTCGGGCTCGTGGCAGAGATCACCGACTTCGGGCTGATCGTCCTCGCGGTCTCGGGGTTCCTGGCCCTTGCGGTCTTCACCAACAAGCTCAGCGAGCGGTTCCCGATCCCCGCGCCGGCGATCTTCCTGCTGGCCGCCGCGCTCGCCGCGCGCCTCTCGCCGAAGCTCGGCGACAAGCTCTCGATCCAGGACGTCGAGCGGGTCGCAGTCGTCGCCCTGATCGCGATCCTCTTCGACGGCGGGATCCGGATCGGCTGGCGGCGCTTTCGAGTCGCGGCCGTCCCGATCTCGCTGCTCGGCACGCTGAGCACGTTCGCCACGGCTGCCCTGATCGCCGTCGCGGGCCACTGGCTCTTCGACTTCTCGTGGACGGCTGCGGGGATGCTCGGGGCCGCGCTCGCCCCGACCGACCCGGCCGTGATGTTCTCGGTGCTCGGCAAGCGCGAGGTCGGCGGCCGCGCGGGCACAATCCTCGAGGGCGAGTCGGGCGTGAACGACCCCGTCGGGATCGCTCTCATGATCGGGATGCTCGAGCTCGCCACTCACGCCGACGCGACGTTCTGGGTGGTCGTGCGCGAGTTCGTGGTCGAGATGTCGGTCGGCCTTGCGATCGGGATCGTCGGCGCGTTTCTGCTCATGCAGTGGGTGCGGCGCATGGAATTCGCCAGCCCGGCCCTGTACCCCCTGCGCAGCGTCGCCGCCGCGGGGCTGATCTACGGGGTGGCCGCGGTCGCGCACGGCTCGGGGTTCCTGGCCGTCTTCGTCGCAGGCATCCTGATCGGGGATGCCGACTACCGGCACCGTCGCGAGGTGATCAGCTTCCACAAGTCGCTTGCCAGCCTGGCCGAGGTGGCCGTCTTCGTCGCGCTCGGCCTGACGATCAACAACGTCTCGCTCGGCGACGTCTGGGTCGACGCCGTGCTGCTCGCGGTGATCCTCGCGTTCGTCGCTCGGCCGGCCGGGGTCTGGCCCCTGCTGGTCCCGGCGCGCCTGAAACGCGGGGAACGGCTGTTCATCATGTGGAGCGGCCTCAAGGGCGCGGTCCCGATCCTGCTCGCGGCCTTCGCGCTCTTGCAGCACGTCGACGGGGCGGACCGGATCTACGGGATCGTGTTCGTCGTCGTCCTGCTCTCGGTCGTGTTCCAGGGGTCGACGATCCCGTACGTCGCGCGCCGGCTGGGAGTGCCGATGCGCCTCGTCGAGGACAAGTCGTGATCGTCGCGCACCTCGACCTGGACGCCTTCTTCGCGGCCGTCGAGGAGCTGGAGGCGCCCGAGCTGAAGGCGAAGCCGCTCGTCGTCGGCGGCGACCCGCACGGGCGCGGGGTCGTCGCGACGGCCAACTACGCGGCGCGCCGCTTCGGGATCCACTCGGCGATGTCGTGCGCCGAGGCGCTGCGCCGCTGTCCGCACGCTGTCTTCCTGCGGCCGCGGCACCGGCTCTACCGGGAGTACTCGCGAGCCGTCTGGGACGCGGTGCGCGAGGTCGTCCCGACTGTCGAGCGGACGGGGATGGACGAGGGCTATCTCGACGTGGGAGAGGTGGCTCCCGACTTCGGCCGCGCGCGCGTCGTTGCCGAGGCGGTCCAGTCGGCCGTGCGCGGGACGACGAGCCTCACGTGCGCGCTCGGCGTCGCCTCGTGCAAGGTCGTGGCGAAGATCGCGAGTGACCGGCGCAAACCGGGCGGCCTGACCGTCGTCCCTGCCGGGCGCGAGGCCGAGTTCCTCGCGCCGTTCGACGTGCGCCGCCTGCCAGGAGTGGGGCCGAGGGCCGAGGAGCGCCTACGAGGGGCCGGCGTCGAGACGATCGGAGCCCTCGCCGAGCTTCCGGACGGCCAGCTGCGGCGCCTGATACCGGGCAAGCTCGGGCCCCTGTTGCGCGACCGCGCGCGCGGGGTCGACCCGCGGAAGCTCGAGCTCTCGACCGAGACGATCTCGATCAGCGCCGAGGAGACCTTTCCTCGCGACGTGGCCGAGGTCGAGCGGCTGCAGGACGAGCTACGCCGGCTGTCCGAGACCGTCGCGGAACGGCTGAAGGCATCCGGTCAGGCCGGCCGCACGGTCACGACGAAGGTGCGCTACCCGGACTTCTCGATCCGCTCACGCTCGACGACGCTCCCGGTCGGGATCGACGACCCGGAGCGGATCTGGGAGCTCGCATGTGGGCTCCTCGACCGCGCTCTGGGCGACCGCGCGGGGCCGCTCCGTCTCCTCGGAGTCGGCGTCTCGGGCCTCGAGGCCCACCGCCAGCTCGAGCTGGTCTGACGGACTCTGCTCTTAGACAGTTCTTAACCCGCGCACAGTTCGCTCTCAGAGAGTGGTGGTTTAGTTGGGCGGAACATGACGTCCTTCATGTACATGCTCTCGGAGCTCCGGCGTCGGAAGGGTCGCGCAGTCCTGACCGCGCTCGGGCTCGGTGTCGGCGTCGGTCTCGTGATCATCGTCAGCGCACTCTCGAATGGTCTCGACGAGGCCCAGGCCAAGGTGCTGAAGCCTCTGACCGGGATCGGCACAGACATGTCCGTGACGCGGCCGCTCCGCCTCTCCGGCTCTGGCGGGTTCCAGAACCTCTCCCCGAGCGAGCGGAATCAGCTCCGCCGCGAGAACGGCCCCGGCCGCCTCGGGTTCAGCGGCCTCAAGGCGGGCGCGCATTTCTCCCGCGACGTCTTCCTCCCCTCGGGGCAGCTCAGCTTCGCGGCCTCGAAGGTCTCGCAGATCGCCGGCCTCGCGGACGTGCAGTCGGCGGCAGGGGGCCTGACCCTCAACGTCGCCCATATCTCCGGGACCGTGCCAAGCCAAAACGCCTCCCCGGGAGGCGGCATCGGGCCGCCGTCCGGCGGCGGTGGCTTCAACGGCCCGAGAAGCATCAACTTCAATGCCACGAGCGTCTCGGGCGTCGACGAGACCCACTCGGCGCTCGGCGCCGTCACCCCCGGTCAGTTGTCGAGCGGGCACTATCTCTCGGCGGGCGCCGCGCGCGAGGCGATCCTCGACGTCGCGTACGCGAAGCGCAAGAGCCTGGCCGTGGGCGACACCGTCTCGCTCGGGGGCAATAAGTTCACGGTCGTGGGGATCGCCAAGACGCCCGTCGGCGGGCAGTCCTCAGACATCTATGTCAAGCTCGGCCAGCTGCAGAACCTCTCCGGGCGAACCGGCCGCGTGAACACGGTCTACGTGCGAGCGGCGAGCGCAGGCAGTGTCGGCGCCGTCTCGAAGGAGATCACGGCGTCGTTCTCGGGAGCCTCGGTGACCACTGCGAAGACCATCGCCGACCGCGTCTCCGGCTCGCTGACGGATGCGAAGAACCTGACCGGCAAGCTCGGCGTCGCGCTCGAGATCGTGGCCCTGGTGGGCGCAGTCCTGATCGCGGCGCTGCTGACACTCGCGTCGGTGGCGAAGCGTGTGCGCGAGTTCGGCACCTTGAAGGCGCTCGGCTGGTCGCAATGGCTCGTCGTCCGCCAGGTGACGGGAGAGTCGCTTCTCCAGGGACTCGGCGGAGCGGCGGTCGGAATCGCGATCGGCTTGCTCGGCGCGCTCGCGATCACGACCTTCGCCCCGTCGCTGACTGCGACCATCGCCGCGGCTGCACCCTCCGGCCTCGGCATCGGCGGCCCGGGCCCGTTCGGGCAGGGGGCGGTCGCGAGCCCGAGCTCGTCGACGATCTCCCTCAGCGCTCCGCTCTCGCTCGGCGTGGTCGCGCTCGCGGTCGTGCTCGCCGTGGCCGGCGGGCTCGTCGCCGGAGCAGCGGGGGCATTCCGTGCCTCGAGGCTCCGCCCTGCCGATGCCCTGCGCCACGTCGACTGACCCGAGAGGACACCGGATGACCGTCACCGAGATCAACGACCCGACGCTCTACGCGCTTCGAGGCGCCGGCAAGCGCTTCGGCAGCGGCGGCGCCGAGGTCCGCGCCATCCAGGATCTCAGCCTCACGATCGAGCGCGGCGAGTTCGTGGCGATCGCCGGCCCGAGCGGCTCCGGCAAGACGACGCTGCTCCAGTTGCTCGGAGCGCTCGACGTGCCGACCGAGGGGGAGGTGCTCTTCGAGGGCCGAGACCTCGGGCACCTGAAGCAGTCCGAGCTGACGGCCCTTCGCCTGGTGACGATCGGCTTCGTCTTTCAGCAGTTCAACCTGATCCCGACCGTGACGGCAGCCGAGAACGTCGCCCTTGCACTCGTCCCGCGCCACCTCCCGGCAAGCGAGCGGCGCGAGCGCGTCGCGAAGCTGTTGGAAGCCGTCGGCCTCGCCTCCCGAGGCGACCACCTGCCAAGCCAGCTCTCCGGCGGTGAGCAGCAGCGTGTCGCGATTGCCAGGGCGTTGGCCAATGATCCGCGCGTGCTCCTGGCCGACGAGCCCACCGGCAACCTCGACTCGGCAACCGGCGAGGAGATCATCGGTCTCCTGCGGACACTCTGCGAGGAGCGTGGACAGACGGTCGTCCTCATCACGCACAACGCCGAGATTGCCGCCGGGGCCGACCGGACGATCCGGCTGCGCGACGGGCGTCTGGATCTCTCCACGGTTCCGGGTTCAGGAGCGCTGGCTGGCGGCGAGCCGGCTTAGGAGGGCTCTTCCGTCGTTCTCGAGCTCCTCTAGCGCGCTACCACTTCGAACGGCGGCCGCGGCGGCTCGTGTAGACGAGCTTCGCGGGAGCGGAGGGCATGCCGCCCTCTTCGAATCGGTCCCTGTGCCCGAGCCGGCGGGCGACGCGGCTCGTGTTGGCCTGCTGCTCGGGGAGCACGAGCGTGATCGCCGTGCCGCTTCGCCCCGCCCGCCCCGTGCGTCCGGTGCGGTGGACGTATCCCTTGTCCTCCTCGGGCGGGTCGTAGTTGATGACGTGGGTGACGTCGTCGAGGTCGAGCCCGCGCGCGGCCACGTCCGTGGCGACGAGGGTTGCGACCTTGCCGCTCTCGAACCGGGCCAGCGCGCTCTCGCGCGCTCTTTGCGACAGGTCGCCGTGCATTGCCACCGCGGCTGACGTCGTGGCGGGCCAGCCTCTGAACGAGCCGGTCGGCCCCGCGCTTCGTCCGGACGAAAACCAGGGTTGAGCTGGACGACTTGATGTGCTCGACCAGCGTCTCCACCTTCGTGTCTGTCGTCACCGCGACGAAGTGGTGCTCGATCTCGCCCGGCTGCTGCGAGAGCGAGAGATCGCCCTCGATGCGTGACGCGTTGTTTGTGTACGCGCGGGCGAGCTCGCCGACCTCGCCGTCGAGCGTCGCCGAGAAGAACATCGTCTGCCGGTTCCGCGGCAGGCGGCGCACGATCCGGTCGACCTGTGGCTGGAAGCCCATGTCGAGCATCCGGTCGGCCTCGTCGAGGATGAGCGTGCGGACGCGCGAGAGGTCGATGAGCCGGCGCTGCGCGAGATCCTCGAGCCGGCCGGGGGTCGCGACCAGGATGTGCGCCTGGTTGGCGCGCTTGGCCTGCGCCCGAAGCGGGACTCCTCCGTACGCGGCGGCGACGGTGAGCCCCTTGGCCTTCGCGAGTGACCGGAACTCCTCGGTCACCTGCGACGCGAGCTCGCGCGTCGGCACGAGCACGAGCGCCGAGGGACGCCGAGCGGCGGGCGGCGTGCGCTCGACGATCGCGAGAGCGAAGGCGAGCGTCTTGCCCGACCCGGTCGGCGAGCGGACGAGGACGTCCACGCCTCCGAGGGCGTCGGGCAGGACGAGCTCCTGAATCCGGAAGGGCTCGTGGATCGAGCGAGCGGCGAGCGCGTCGGCGACGGGCGCGGACACGCCGAGCTCGCGGAAAGACTGTTGTGACATGTGTTCGACTCCTATGTTCGGGATCGAGACTTGCCTGCCTCGATACGCCCGAAGGAGGAACGAGAAGCTCATCTCACCGGGCCGACCCATTGCCGACCCGTGCTCACACAGTAGCCGAACGCGAGCCTAGACGGGCTCTTCGGTGGTCCAGCGCACGACGTCGCGGATGCTCACGATCCCGACGGTGCGCTCGTCCTCGACGATCGGGATGTGCCGGAAGCCGTTGTCCAGCATGATCTGGGCGGCCTCCGTGGGAGACGCGTCGGCTGTGAGCGTCATCGGGTCGGCGGTCATCCACTCGCGGACGCGCGCCTCGCTCGTGTGCACGCGGCCGGCGACCGCGCGCGTGAGGTCGCGCTCGGTGACGATCCCGATCAGGCGCCCGTAGTCCGACACGACGGCCGAGCTCACGCCGAGCTCGACCATCTTCTGTGCCGTCTCCCCGATCGTGTCCTCGGGGGCGACGGTCAGGACGTCCTCGGTCATCAGCTCGGCGACGGTGCTCACGCCGCGAGCGTAACACCGCCCGCGACGCCCGCGAGAGAATCCAGGAGCTCCGCGATGGCCGCGCGCGTCTCCTCGTCCACGAGCCGGCCGTCCTCGTCGAAGCGCATGTACGCCTCGGGGACGAGGACCTCGGGCTCGTCGAGGACGGTTGCGCGCGGGAACACCAGCGCCTCGCGGAGCTGCCGTTGCGCCCGCCGGGTTCCACCGCGGCCGGTGGAGGCGCCCAGGATGGCCACGGGCTTGCCGCCGAGCGGCGACGCGAGCGCCGGGCGGGAGGCCCAGTCGATCGCGTTCTTGAGCACGCCCGGGATTCCGTGGTTGTACTCGGGCGTCGCGATCAGGAGCGCGTCCGCAGACCGGATCGCGTCCTTGAAGGCCGTGACGGCCTCGGGATCGCCGGCTGCCTCGACGTCGCCGTCGTAGAACGGCAACCCGCGGAGATCGAATTCGACGATCTCCACCTCCGGGCGAGCGAGCTCGCGCGCTGCTCGGATCAGCGCACGGTTGTGCGAGCCCGAGCGGAGACTGCCGGCGATTCCCAGGACTTTCACGCGAGTTACGCCTCCTTGGCCGCCGAGACGGCGACCGTCAGCTCGACGGTGGTCGTGCCCCACTCGAAGGCGCCGCGCGCGTCGAGCACGATGCGCTCGTCGCCGAGCTTGCCGTGGCCGAGACCGCGAACGCGCGTCTCGAGCTCGATCTCGAAGGGCGTCTCCTTGACGATCAGCTCGCCGCGGACGCGGAACGCATCCTCGCCGGCGGGCTCGATCGACGTGGACTGGAAGCGAATCTCGGGGTGCTTCTCGGCCTCGAGGAAGTCGGGCGAGAGCAGGTGTGCGTCGCGCTGCTCGTTGTCGGTGCTCAGGCTGGCGACGCGGACCGCGCCTGCGAAGGACGGCTCGTCGCCGCCCTCGATCCGGCCCTCGAGCTCGGAGAAGCGGCCGACGATCGTGCTGAACAGATCGGTCGTGTCGGTCACCTGGAAGGCGATCGTGGTGTGGGCTGGGTCGACGACCCAGGTGCCTGTCGGGATGAGCGTCTTGCTGGCAACTGCGGACATTGCGGTGTCCTCCTCGTTGGATATACTTGACTTGTCAACAATCATAGCGAGAGAACATTGAGGAGTCAAGTATTGAGCGCTCAAGCACCACCCCGTGGAGGAACCGAGATCGAGGCCTGGGCGGGCCTTCTCCGGGCGCACGCATCGATCACGCGCCGCTTCAACGCGGAGCTCGTCAGCGAGCACGGCCTGACGCTGAGCGCCTACGAGGTGCTGCTTCGCCTGGCTCACGCACCGGACCGCAGGATGCGCCGCGTCGATCTTTCCGAGGAAGTCCTCCTCACGCCCTCGGGGATCACGCGCCTGCTGGCAGGTCTCGAGGAGAGCGGCTTCGTGGAGCGCGCCTCGTGCGAGAGCGACGCCCGCGTGACCTACGCCCAGCTCACCGACAGCGGGCTCGCCAAGCTGCGCGAGGCGGCCGATACGCACGTCGCCGGGATCCGCGGCGTGTTCGCCGCACGGTTCTCGGTCGAGGAGCTGACGACGCTCCGCGATCTCCTGCAACGCCTGCCGCTCGAAGACGCAACCGACGACGTCAGCTGCGAGCCCTAGGTCGCCCTCCAGGCCTGCAGCAGCTCGGCCTCCTTGGCGGGGTCGAGGCCGGCTCGGCCCTGGCGTAGGCCGTGGTCGGTGACCAGCTGTTCGCCCGCCTCGTCGGCCCACGCGCGCGTGTCGCGGATCGTCACGTCGAGCGGGCGGAAGCGAAGCCCGGCAGCGACGGCCTTCGAGACGTCGCCCTGGAGGAAGGCCGCATGCGGCCCCGGGATCCAGAGCGGCAGCTCGCTGAAGGGCTTGACCTCGTGCTCGACCAGGAACTCGTCGGAGACCCAGACCGGGTCGGCGTCCCCGCACGCGGCCAGGAGCTCGTCGAAGCGCAGCTGCTCGCAGGTCGCGTTGAACGTGCCGACGTGGCGCTTGTCGCAGGCCTCGACCATCCACTCCCCGAGATCGCGCACGTCGATGAACTGGACGCTGCGCTCGGGCGGAGCGGGCGCGAGCAGCTCGCCGCCGATCGCGACCCGCAGCGGCCAGTACGTGAAGCGGCCGGTCGGGTCGTTCGGCCCGACGATCAGCCCCGCGCGCACGTTCGTGTGCGCGTCGGGGAAGACCTCGCTCACGACGCGCTCGCAGGCGGCCTTCAGCGCGCCGTAGTGCGCCATGACCTCCTCGGTGTCGGGATCCTCGAGCTCCGCGGTGGGAGCCGTCTCGTCGAAGCCCGGGTACGGGTCCGCGTAGACCGAGCCGCTCGAGACGAACACGTAGTGGCCGACGGATCCGCGCAGCAGCTCGGCCGAGTCGCGCACGATCCGCGGCACGTAGCCGGACGGGTCGATCACCGCGTCCCATTCGCGGCCCTCGAGCGCGGCGAGATCGCCGTCGCGGTCGCCGCGCAGCTTCTCGACCTCGGGGAAGAGCTCGGTGCCCGTCTGGCCGCGGTTGAAGAGCGTCACCTCGTCGCCGCGCGCGAGCGCAGCTTCGACGACCGCGCGGCCGAGGAACTTCGTTCCGCCGAGGACGAGCAGCCTCATCGGCTGCAATCTAGTCGGGTAGGCTCGGCGCGTGCCGACCGAAGAGGCGAAACTGGAGCAGACACCCGAGGGCGCGGTCGTCACGTCGCCCGGCTGGTACGTCCTCAACCTCGCGGACGCCAGGTGGGACCGCCACGACATCGCCGGCGAGTGGACGGCCTGGGAGTCCCGGGACGCACCGTTCGAGCAGTACGGGATCGGCGTCCACGTTCTCCAGCCGGGCCAGCCGAACGGCCGCTACCACTCCGAGAGCGTGCAGGAGGACTTCCTCGTGCTCTCGGGCGAATGCCTGCTGATCGTCGAGGACGAGGAACGGCACCTCGAGGCCTGGGACTTCTTCCACTGCGCGCCCGGGACCGACCACATCCTCGTCGGCGCCGGCGATGGGCCCTGCGCAATCCTCATGGTCGGCGTCCGCAGCGAGGACAAGAAGCTGCACTACCCGCGCAACGAGAAGGCCGCTCGCTACGGCGCCTCGGCTCCGGAGGAGACGACCGAGCCGCCTGAGGCCTACGGAGACTGGACCGAGCGACCGGCTCCCGTGCGCGCTAGCTGGCCGCTCTGATCCGCGTCCTCGCGGCTGCGTAGGTACACGAACCAGTACACGGCGCCGACCATCAGCGCGCCGCCGATGATGTTCCCGATCGTCACCGGCAGCAGGTTTGCGTAGAGGAATCGCCCCCACGTCAGGTTGTCGACGCCGGGCGGCCCCGGATGCGCGGCCATGAACGTCGAGTTCGCCTTCACGAACAGGCCCATCGGGATGAAGTACATGTTGGCCACGCTGTGCTCGAAGCCCGAGGCGACGAAGGCCGCGATCGGCGGCACGATCGCGAGCACCTTGTCCGCGGTCGTCCGCGCGCTGTAGCAGAGCCACACGGCCAGGCACACGAGCGCGTTGCAGAACGCGCCGAGCACGATCGCCTGTCCGAAGCCGAGGTTCGTCTTGCCTGTCGCGATCGCCACCGCCTGCTCGCCGACGGCGCCCTTGTCGAACTCGTACCACTTGCTCACGTAGAGCAGCGCCGCGGTCGCGATCGCGCCGACAAAGTTGCCCGCGTACACGATCGCCCAGTTGCGCAGGAGCAGCGCCGTGGAGACCTGCCGGCTCGCCCAGCCCATCACGATCAGGTTGTTCCCCGTGAACAGCTCCGCGCCGGCGACGACGACCAGGATCAGGCCGAGCGAGAAGGTGAGCCCCGCGAGCAGGCGCACGACCCCGAAGGGCATCGTCGCCCCGCCCGTGATCACGGTCGTCGCGAAGATCGCGCCCAGCGCGATGAAGGCGCCTGCGAGGATCCCGAGCACGAATAGGTTCGCGGCCGGCATCGCCGCCTTGGCAACACCGACCTTCTCCGCCTGGCGCGCCATCTGCGTCGGCGGGAGCGCGTCGAGGCTGGTCGGCGTGAAGACCTCGTCTGTCACAGCTTCTCCTCTCCGAGAGCGACCGGCTCGGCTCTCACGAGGGCGAGCGCGTCTGCGATCGCCGTGTAGATGTCCGCGCCGGCCAGCGAGTAGCGGCCGTCGAACTCGACCGCGCCGTTCATCTCGATGACCGTATAACCCTCGGGAATCGGAAGCAGGTCGACCCCGATCAGGTCGGCGTCGAGCGCCGCGGCGGCGGCGACGGCGAGCGACCGCGCCTCTGCGGAGAGGTGCGCCGGCCTCAGGCTTCCGCCGAGCGAGATGTTCGTGCGCCACTCGCCGGCCCGGGCGACACGCTCGGCTGCCCCGACGACCAGGCCTCCGGCGACGATCACCCGCAGGTCGAAGCCCGCGGAGGGAACAAGCTCCTGGACGACGGCTCCGTCCTTGCGGAACCAGCCGCGACCGGAGATCTCGGCCAGACACGCCTCGAGCTCATCGGGATTCCTGCAGCGGAAGACGTCGCGCCCCCAGCTGCCGAACCTCGGCTTCACGACGAGCGGCAACGGACAGCGGCGAAGCTCCTCGGCGGTGACCGCGTGGGTGACCGGGGGGCGCCGAACCCTCGCACGCGCCAGGCAGGCATCGCTGAGGAGCTTGTCGTGGGCGGCGAGCAGGGCGGCCGCGCTGTTGAGCACCACGACGCCCCGCGTCTCGAGGTCGCCGAGGGTCTCCAGGCCCGGCTCGACGCCGTCGAGCGTCTGCAGGACGTCGAGCCGGCCGATCGCGACGTCTCCCACCGTCAGCTTCGAGAGCGCGTCGCGGGGATCGAGCAGAGCAGCGTCGATGTCCGCGGCGCGCCAGGCCGCGACGAGCTCGACGTTCGCCGGCTGCGGGTGGCCGATGACGCCGACGCGCCTCATGTGGCCGCCTACGCCGACTCCGCGAGCGCGCGGGCCACGTCGAGCGTCGACAGCACGCCGATCGGTCGCGTGAGCTCCGGGTCGACGACGACCAGGTGCGTGATCTCGTGCTCGCTCATCAGCTGTGCGGCACGCCCGAGCGGGTCGTCGCGCTCGACCGTCACGACCGGAGTCACGGCCGTGCCGCCCGCGGTGCGCTCCGCGAAGTCACCGGCACTCGCCGCCTTGACGAGGTCGAGGTCGGAGACCACGCCCCACAACTGTGCGTCGGCGGTGTTGTCCGAGTCCTCGCTGAAGACGATCACGGCGTGGATCCGGTACGTGGCCATCATCCGCGCGACCGTCGGGAGCGGCGTCTCGAGCGGGCACGTGACGACACCGGGGTGCATCGCGTAGGCGACCGTGAGCTGCTCCAGCGACGGGCCGGCGGTGCTGACCCCCAGCATTCGCTGGTTCATGATCCACCTCCTTTCGCCTGCACTCTGCGCGCCTCGGAAGCGGCCGGCATCGGGGCGCGACCCACCCGCGACTTCGGGAAAGCCGCAACGCGATCAGGGCCGGGACCGGTGGTGCGCGGGCCGGGCACCGGGTTTCGTTACCGTGGAGCCCGGGATTGCATCGACCAGACCGGAGGTGGACATGCCAGTCCGAACCGCAGCGCAAGGAATCCTGTCCGAGGAGCTGACCGAGAAGCGCGACGAGATCGTCGAGCTCCTGACCAAGGCCTACTGGATGGAGATCGAGACGGTGATGAGCTACGTCGCCAACTCGATCAACCCCGACGGCGTCCGCGCGCAGGAGATCCGCGAGTCGCTCGAGGAGGACGTCGAGGAGGAGCTCGGCCACGCCCGCCAGTTCGGCAACCGGATCAAGGAGCTCTACGGCGTCGTGCCGGGCTCCGAGGACTTCACCGCGGATCAGAGCTTCCTCCAGCCGCCCGAGCGGCAGACCGACATCGCGCACATCGTCCGCGGCGTGATCGAGGCCGAGACCGGCGCCATCGAGCACTACAACCGCATCATCGAGGTGACCGACGGCGTGGACTGGGTCACTCAGGACATGACGATCGGGATCCTCCACGACGAGGAGGGCCATCGCCGCCTGTTCGAGGGCTTCCTCCGCGAGCTCGAGGCCGACTAAGGCGTTCGCTTGCGACGCCGACCGTGAGAGGCCGTGCCGGCTTTGCCGGTACGGCCGTTTAGGGCCGGCTCTCGGCGACGACCGCGTCGATCTCGGCGTCGTCGAGGCCCGCCTCTGCGAGCACCTCGCGCGTGTGCTCGCCGAGGAGCGGCGGCGCTGACGGAAGCTGCGTCGCCGCCTTCCACGCGCGTCGCCGTGCGCACGAGGTCGAGCGGCCCGACGGTCGGGTGCTCGACCCTGACGGTGGTTCCACTCCCGGCCGCTTCGAGCGCCTCGAGCACGCCTCGGATCTTCCCGGCCGGCACGCCTTCGGCGGTGAGCAGCTCGATCCACTCGTCCGCGGGACGCGTGGCCAGCGCGCGCTCGAGCTCCTCGGCGAGCTCGGCACGGTGCTCGACGCGGCCGGCGTTCGTGGCGAACCGCTCGTCGGCGAGCAGGTCGTCCCGGCCGAGCACGCCGCAGAGCTTCGCGAACAGCCCGTCGTTGGCGGCCGCGACCGCGACCAGGCCGTCCTCTGCCTGCAGCGGCTCGTAGGGGGCGACGCTCCGGTGTGCGTTGCCGAAGCGCGGCGCCTCCTCGCCGGTGACGAGCACGCTCTGGGCGACGTTGACGAGCCCGCTGAGCGCGCTGTCCAGGAGCGAGACCTCGACGTGCTCGCCCTCGCCGGTCTCGTCGCGGCGGCGTAGCGCGGCGAGGATCGCGACGGCCGCGTTCAGCCCGGCGAGCACGTCGACGACCGCCACGCCGACCTTCGACGGCGCGCCCTCGGCCGGTCCCGGTGATGCTCATCAGCCCCGACTCGGCCTGGATCACGAAGTCGTAGCCGGGCCGCCCTGCCGGCTCGCGGTCGCCGAAGCCGGTGATCGAGCAGTAGACGACGCGCGGGTTCACCGCCCGTACCTGCTCGAACCCGACGCCGAGCGCATCGGCCCCGCCAGGTCGAAAGTTCTCTACGACGACGTCCGCGTCGGCCGCAAGGCGCATGAACGCCGCGCGCGACCGTTCTCCCCGCAGATCGAGCGCGACGCTCCGCTTCCCCCGGTTGACCGAGAGGAAGTACGCAGACTCGCCCTCGACGAACGGCGGCCCCCAGGTGCGGGTCTCGTCCCCGACCCCCGGCCGCTCGATCTTCACGACCTCGGCGCCGAGATCGGAGAGCACCATCGTGCAGTAGGGCCCCGCGAGAACGCGGGAGAGGTCGAGCACGCGGAGCCCGTCCAGTGGAAGCTTGCTCACCGCGCCCGTCTATCACAGCGGCCGTGGAAGCGTCTATCGTGGTGGAGTGGCGGTTTCGTCCTCGCCCTCGCCAGCTTTGCCCAGGCCCCTCTTGCGCGGCGTCCTGCACCAGGTCGCGTTTCCGATCTCCCTCGTCGTCGGCGCGCTCCTGATCGTCGGTGCGGACGGCGCGGGCGGGCACACCGCGGCGGCCGTGTTCGCCTGCTCGGTGGCCGCCTGCTTCGGCGTGAGCGCCCTCTACCACCGGGTGACCTGGACTCCTCACGTGCGGCTCTGGATGCGGCGCATCGACCACACGGGCGTTCTCTTCCTGATCGCCGGCACCTACACGCCCGTCTGCCTGCTCGTCCTGGACGGCACCTGGCGCATCGTCGTGCTCGCGATCGTCTGGGCAGGCGCCCTGGCCGGGGCGGCGCTCAAGTTCGCCTGGGTCGAGGCGCCGAACTGGGTTGCGGTCCTGGTCGGCCTGACGTTGGGGTGGGTGGGCGTGATCGTCCTGCCGCAGCTCGTGACCCGGCTCGATCCGGTGGCTCTGGCGCTGCTCGCTGTCGGCGGGCTCGCCTACACGGCCGGCGCGATCATCTACGCGCGCGGCCGGCCGGACCCCGTCCCGTCCGTGTTCGGCTACCACGAGGTGTTCCACGCGCTGACGCTCGTCGCAGTCGCGTGCCAGTACGCGGCGATCGCGTTCTTTGTGATTCCTTCCGCCTAGCGACTTCGACCGGACCAAGGCGGATCTCGCTAGCCTGCGGCGGGGTCGAAGACCGCCGACCGAAGGAGGCCGATCGATGACTTCCCCGCAGGCCAACCCCCGCCGCAAGTGGCTGGTACTCGCGATCGTGGGCGCCGCGTTCTTCATGACCGTGCTCGACGTCGCGATCGTCAACGTCGCGATCCCGTCGATCCAGGTCGACCTGCACGTCGCGGAGACGACCGTGCAGTGGGTCCTCACGGCCTACGCGATCACCTTCGGCGGCTTCCTGCTGCTCGGAGGGCGACTTGCCGACCTCCTCGGACGGCGGCTGATCTTCGTCGTCGGCCTCATCCTCTTCACGCTGGCCTCGCTGCTCTGCGGCCTCGCCGGCAGCGCGGACGTCCTGATCGCCTCGCGCGCCTTGCAGGGCGTCGGCGCGGCCATCATCTCGCCCGCCGCTCTCTCGATCGTGTCGACGACCTTCGAGGAAGGCGCAGAGCGGAACAAGGCGCTGGGAATCTGGGGCGCGCTCGGCGGCTCGGGCGCCGCGGCCGGCGTCCTCTTCGGCGGGATCCTGACCAAGTACCTCGGCTGGGAGTGGATCTTCTTCGTCAACGTCCCGGTCGGCGCCCTCGTGCTCGGGCTGACCTTCCCGTTCGTTCCGGAGAGCAAGGCCGACCTCGAGAGCCGCCGCTTCGATGTCGCCGGCGCGGTGACGGTCACGAGCTCCCTCGCGATCCTCGTCTACGCGATCTCCAAGGCGCCCGATGTCGGCTGGGGGTCGGCGCGAACGATCGTCCTGCTGATCGTCGCAGCGGCGCTCAGCGCCGCGTTCGTGTTTATAGAGACCCGCACGACCGGCCCGCTCGTCCCGTTCAGCATCTTCAGGATCCGCACGCTGCTGGCGGCCAACATCGTCGGCTTCCTGCTCGGGGCGGTGATCTTCGCGAACTTCTTCGTCCTGACGCTGTACGTCCAGCAGGTGCTGGGCTGGTCCGCGCTGAAGACGGGTCTGACGTTCCTCGCCACCGCGGGAACGACCGTCATCTGGGCCGGTATCGCGCAGGCGCTGACGACGAAGATCGGCCCGCGGTTCGTGATCGTTGTCGGGCTGCTCGTCCTGGCCGCGTCGATGGCCTGGTACACGCAGATCCCGGTGAACGGCCACTACTGGCCCGACCTGCTCCCCGCCTACCTGACGTTCGCGTGGGGGCTCGCGTTCGCGTTCGTGCCGGTGACCATCGCCGCGCTGGCCCAGGTCAAGGCCCACGAGGCCGGGCTCGCGTCGGGTCTGATCAACACGAACCAGCAGATCGGCGGCGCGATCGGCGTGGCGGTCGCCTCGACGATCTTCATCTCGCGCGCGAACCACCTGCTCAAGGCGGGCGACACGCCCGCTCAGGCGTTCACGTCCGGCTACCAGGCGGCCTTCTGGGCGCTGATCGCGATGGCGCTCGCCGGCGCGGTCGTGGCGTTCGTCATGCTGCGCGGGACGAAGGCGCCGGAGCCGGTGGGAGAGGCCGAGCCAGCTCTCGAGAGCACCTAGCCTCTGCGGGAAATCCGCGGCCTCGCTCAGGTCGCGCACCGATGGCGGCCGACCCCGGCGCGAAGACAGTTGGTCCTGCCATGTACGCACGAGCGGTCGAAGACGCCGAAACGCGAATCCGGCAGCTGCGCTCCGTCGAGCGCCAGGACCTCGGCCTGGCTGCGCTCGCACTCGGGCTTGCCGTAACCGGGGCGCTCGTCTACCCGCCGCTCGCGCTGCCGCTTCTCTTCGGCGGCTTCGCGGTCGGTTTCCTGGGGCTGAGAGCGTCGTGGCGGCGCTGGGATCTCGTCGAGCGGCTCTCCGGCGACCGCGATGCCTACGTCATCTCCGAGGTGCGCGAGCGTGCGGCCCGGGAGTCCACGACCGAGCGGCGGCACGCCCTGGCCGCATCGATCCGCAGCAGGCTGGCCCGGCCCGAGCCCGCCGAGCGTGTCGCGTGCGCCGTGGCGGAGCTCGAGGCGCTTGCGTCCGAGCTCGACGACGACGAGCTCGAGCTGGACCCGGCCGCCGCGGTCGCATGCGCGCGGCTCCTGGAGGACTTCGCCGCGAGCCCGCTGCTGAACCTCGACCTCCCGCCGGAGGACGTTCCCGTGCAAGTCGGCCGGATCCGCTCGGGTTTCCGCCCTCGCCGCGTCGCCGCCTGAGCACGCGTCCGACTTGCACGCCACGTGCGAAGCGTCGAAGCTAGGCCCGTGGCCGGGAGGACGATTCTCGCCGTGGACGTGGGGGGCTCGCACGTCAAGCTGCTTCTCTCCACCGATGGCAGCGAGCGGCGGAGATTCGAGTCGGGGCCCGACCTCACGCCGGAGCAGATGGTGGCGGGCGTCGCTGCCGAGACGACCGACTGGCCGTTCGACGTCGCCTCGATCGGGATCCCGGCCCCGGTGGACGACAGCCGCGTCAGAACCGAGCCCGTGAACCTCGGGCCCGGCTGGGTCGGGTTCGACTTCGAGGCGGCGATCGGCAAGCCGACGAAGGTCGTGAACGACGCGGCGATGCAGGCCCTCGGCAGCTACGAGGACGGCAAGATGCTCTTCCTCGGGCTCGGGACCGGGCTCGGCTCGGCGCTCGTGGTCGACGGCGTGCTGGCGCCGATGGAGCTCGGCCATCTCCCGTTCCGGAAGGCCACGTTCGAGGACTACGTCGGCGAGCGCGGCCGCAGGGAGCACGGCAAGAAGAAGTGGGAGGAGGCCGTCGCCGAGACGGTCGAGCGCCTGAGCGCCGCGCTCCAGCCCGACTACGTCGTGCTCGGCGGGGGAAACGCGAAGAAGCTCTCCGAGATCCCCGAGAACGTCCGTCTCGGCGCGAACACGAACGCCTTCCTCGGCGGCTTCCGCCTCTGGGATCCGGCGATGACCCTCGACGAGGACTGACCTGTGCGAACATATGTTCGTGGAGGCGACGGTCCTGCACGCCGATCTCGACGCGTTCTTCGCGGCGGTCGAGCAGCGTGACGATCCCAGTCTCCTCGGCCGGCCGGTGATCGTCGGCGGCGGGGTCGTGCTCGCCGCCAGCTACGAGGCCAAGGCGTTCGGAGTCCGCACCGCGATGGGCCTTCGGCGCGCACGCAGTCTCTGCCCGCAGGCGATCGTCGTCGCGCCGCGCATGTCGGCCTACTCCGAGGCGAGCAAGGACGTCTACCGCGTCTTCGAAGACACGACACCTCTGGTCGAGGGCATGTCGATCGACGAGGCCTTCCTCGACGTCCGTGGGCTGCAGCGGGTCTCGGGCACGCCCACCGAGATCGCGGCGCAGCTCCGGCGCGAGGTTCGCAGCCGGGTCGGGCTGCCGATCACGGTCGGGATCGCGCGCACGAAGTTCCTCGCCAAGGTCGCGAGCGGCGTGGCCAAGCCCGACGGCCTGCTGCTCGTCCCGCCACGCGACGAGATCGCGTTCCTCCACCCGCTGCCCGTCGAGCGGCTCTGGGGAGTCGGCTCGGTGACGGCGAGGAGGCTGCACGACCTCGGGATCACGACCGTCGGCGAGGTCGCGCAGTTCGGCGAGACGGCTCTCGTCGCGCTGCTGGGCCGCGCCTCCGGCCGGCACCTCCATGCGCTGGCACACAACCGCGATCCCCGGCCGGTGCAGGCCCGGCGCCGTCGCCGGTCGATGGGCGCCCAGCGGGCGCTTGGACGCAGGCCGACCTCGCTCGACGACCTCGACGCGTCGCTCGTCGGGCTCGTCGACCGCGTCACGCGCCGGATGCGAACGGCCAGGCGGGCCGGCCGGACCGTAATCCTGCGCCTGCGCTTCGACGACTTCTCGCGCGCGACCCGCTCGCACACGCTGCCCTACGCGACGGCGAACACCGAGACGATCCTCGGAGCGGCCAGAGCCCTGCTCGCCGCCGCCGTGCCGCTGATCGAGCGCCGCGGGATCACGCTCGTCGGCGTTTCCGTCAGCAACCTCGTCGACGGCAGGACGATCCAGCTCCCGCTGCCGTTCGACCGCCCCGGCACCGACGCGCTCGACGCCGCGCTCGACGAGGTGCGCGAGCGGTTCGGGTCGGGCGCGATCCTCCGTGCCGTCCTCCTCGGCCGGCGCCAGGGCATGGCGATGCCGCTCTTGCCGGACTGAGCTTGAAATACGAACGTATGTTCGCTTTCATGTGAGAGGTGCAGCTCGCACTCGACGCGCTGGACCGGCTCGTGGAAACCCTCGAGGAGCGCGGATCGCTGTCGGCCTCCGAGGCGGCCCGCTCGCTCTTCGCCACGTCCTCGATCTCGGACGGCCTCGCCTGCTCCCTCCTGGCCGACCTCACCGCCGGCGACAGCCGGATCACCTGCACCGGTGCCACCGTCTCGCTGACGGGGACGCAAGCCGACCCGCTGCTGGACGAGGCCGAGCTCGTCGTCTTCGACCTCGAGACGACGGGGCTCTCGGCCGCGCGCGACCGCATCTGCGAGATCGGGGCCGTTCGCGTGCGCGCGCTCGAGCCCGTCGACACCTTCGAGTCCCTCGTCAACCCAGGAGTCGCGCTCCCGCCTGCGATTGCTCGTCTCACGGGCCTGCGTGAGCCGGAGCTGCGGCAGGCGCCGCCCGTCAGGCGTGTGGTCGATCGCTTCCTCGACTTCGCCGGCGACGCGCTCCTCGTCGCCCACAACGCCCGCTTCGACCAGCGCTTCCTCGAGCAGCAGCTGCTGCGGATGCACGGCCGCCGCCTGTCCGAGCCGCCGCTCTGCACGGCCGCGCTCGCGCGCCGGCTGCTCGAGGGACGGCTCCGTCGCGTCAGCCTCGCCTCGCTGGCCCACTTCTTCGGCGTCGCGACCAGACCCTGCCACCGCGCGCTTCCCGACGCCGAGGCGACGGCCCAGGTGCTCCTGCACCTGATCGGCCTCGCGCAGGAGCTCGGGGCGCGGGACCTCTCGGACCTGCGCGCCCTGGCCGCGCCGCGCAAGCGCCGGGTCTACGACAAGCGGGCGCTCGCGAAGGGCGCACCGACCCGGCCCGGCGTTTACCTCTTTCGCGACGGCCACGGCCAGGTGCTGTACGTCGGCCGCGCCCGAGATCTCCGCGCGCGTCTTCGCTCCTACTTCCGCAGCGAGCGCCAGCGGCCCTCGGTCGAGGCGGCCCTGCACGCGCTCGACCGCATCGAGTGGCGCGTGCTCGGCTCGGAGCTCGAGGCGGCGCTCGAGGAGCTCCGGCTGATCCGCGAGCTGCAGCCGCCGGCGAACTCGCGCAGCCGCCGAAAGGAGCACGGCGTCTACCTGAAGCGCCGGGGCGAGGAGCTCGTCGTCACGAAGGCGGCCACCCGGCTCGGCCCGATCCCGAGTCGGCGGCGAGCCTCTCTGGCCGCGCGCGCCCTCTCGCTGAGCACCGCCGAAGAGCTCGACGGGCTCCTCGAGGGCGGCCCGCTCCCGCGCCTGAGAGACCGCCTCTCGCACCTGGCCGAGAGCCTGCGGTACGAGGAAGCGGCGCGCCTCCGGGATCGGATCGAAGCGCTCGAGCACGTGGTCGAGCGGCTTCAGCGGCTAGAGCGGCTCCGCACCTTGGAGGTCTGCCTGGTGGCGCCGGCGCTCGAGCCCGGCTGGCGGAAGGCGTTCTTCGTGTGCGCCGGGAGGCTGTGCGCCGTCCGTCCGCTTCCGCCCGGGCCGGCGGCGAGCCCCGAGGTGGAGGCCGGGCTTGCCAGTTGTCGCACCGCCTGCTTCGAAGAGACGCTCACCCCCGAGCGCGCAGAAGACCTCGTCCTCCTCGACGGCTTCGCCTGCCGCCCGACTCCCGAGCTCGCGGTGCTTCCACTCGACGCCGAGCGGATCATGGCCCGACTCGCGCGACCGTCAGCGCTTGCCGCGTAGCACCCATATCGTCTCGCCCACCGGCAGAGGAAGGATTGACCAGGGTGCAGATCGCGCTCGCGCTAGTGCTCACGATCGTCTCGGCCTGCGGCCTCAACCTCGGCTACCTGCTCCAGCACGAGGTCGCGTCGAGCTTGCCGCCGCTGTCACTTCGCCGGCCGATCGCTTCGCTGCGCTCGCTGCTCGTCGAGCGGCGCTGGCTGCTCGGCTTCGGCATCCAGGTCGGTGGCTTCGTCCTCTACGTGGTCGCGCTCGCGCTGGCACCGCTCTCGCTCGTCCAGGCGACCGCCGCCGGCGGGATCGGGATCCTCGCGATCATGGTCTCGCGGATCACGCACGTCCCGCTGACAAGGCTCGAGCAGGTCGGAGCCGCCGTCTCCGTCGTCGGCCTGGCGCTCCTCGGCCTCTCGCTGCTCTCGACCCACGGCGAGGGAAGCGGAGCGACCTATGCCTGGGTCGGCGTCTGGCTCGCCGCGTCGGCGGCGGGCGCGGCCCTCTGCGTGACGCTGCTCGCGCGGGCGATCGGACGCGGGCCCGCCTGGGGAATCGCCTCGGGCATCCTCTTCGCCGCCGGCGACGTGGCGACCAAGATGGCGGTCTCCGGCCGACTGGAGAACGTCGCCTTCCTCGTCTGCCTGATCGTCTTCTACAGCGCCGGAACCGCCGTCCTCCAGGCCGCATTCCAGCGGGGCGGCGCGCTGACCACGGCCGGCCTCTCGACCCTGCTGACGAACGCGCTTCCGATCGCCGCCGGCATGGTGCTCTTCCACGAACAGCTCCCCTCGGGGTTGATCGGTGCCGTCCGCATTGCGGCGTTCGCTGCGGTTGTCGCCGGGGCCGTGCTCCTCGCGGCGCGCGGGAAGGACGTCGAGCCGCGCCCGCGCACGCAGGAGGCGCCGGGCTTGGAGGCGATCGCCCAATGAGCCTGGTCACCGGTGCAAGTCGGGCGAATAGAGGTTCCTTGACCTGACCCCTCCGCAGCGCGATACTCGGCGAGCTTCCGAGGCAGGCGCTCAGGGAGGAGGAGACGATGAGGCTGAAACTGTTCCTCGCACTCCTGGCGCTCGCCGCCGGGATTGTGTGGGTCGTAGGGGCGGCGGCGCGGCCGGCGCACGCCACTACCGGTGGCTACACCTGCAGCGCGCACCGGCCGGCGCGCGTGCACGGCGTCTTCTATGTCCACTACACGCCCGGCTGTTCGGGGCATGACGAGCCGGAGCTCGATCCGCTTTCGAACGCGCCCGGCTCCGCGCGCGACTTGACGTGGACTGCCGTGCTGCCTACCGACAGACGCACGACGGTCGATGCCGTCGGCCCCGGGTTCTGGTTCGGCGGAACCGTCGACGAGCCGACGAGCCTGTTCGGGCAGGCGTTCTACGAGCTCCAGTTCTACCCGAACGGCGTCGTCAGCGAGTGCACGCCCGACGGCGGCTACGAGATCAAGTACGTGAAGAACGCCTACACCGTCTGCTCTCCCGTGTGGAGCGTCGTTCAACTCCCGGACGGGAGCTTCGACGAGCCGGCTGCGTTCAACGCGATGCTCACGGACAGTCAGGCGAAGCGGAAGCACGAGAAGCCGCTTGTCATGCATGCAGGCGACACGATCACGGTGCATGCGTACCAGACGAGGGCGAAGGACGGGATGCACCTGACTGTGAAGGATCTCGATACCGGGCACGACGGGACGATCGTCCTCAACTCGCCGGTGAACGGGCCGCTCAACCCGTCGTACGACAAGCAGCAGCTGGGCAACGCGCTCGGCTGGGGCATCGTCTACGACACGCCGAACTCGTTTGTCTGGGAGATCGGGCACACGTCGAACTTCGCCGACCCACCGGGCGACTTCTGTCTCCCGGGGGACCCGGTCTGCGACTCATACAACGCGGATTCGTGGGCCGGCTTCTCCCCGATCGTGATCAAGTCGGTCACGTTCGGACAAGGCCCCGACGACAAGCGCGGTGACGGCAAGCAGGAGACGGCTAAGCACTGGGCGGTAGTGAGTGACTACGGCGGCCGCGACGAGATCAATCAGAACTGCGGAGCCGCGAACTACGGGAACCCGTTTTGCATCTATCCGTGGTTCACGCTCGGCCGTGACGGCTTCCGCTACGGCGTGAACTACAGGGGCACGATCGACGACTTCGGCAAGGTCGACCAGTTCCAGGAGACGACGAACTGTGGCGGGCCGTTCGGCCCCAACTCGACCTACTGCGCGACGGTCGTCAAGTAGGAACAACCCTGCGCGGCCGGCCTCCGGGTCGGCCGCGCAGGGACTTCGGCGATGGGCCGGGCTGGACTCGAACCAGCGGCCTTGGGACTAGTCCTGCGACTGTAGGCCCGGGGTGAACCGAACAGCCCGCCGCGCCGACGCTATGTCTGCGCGACCGCGGTGCCCATCGAGAGGGCGCCTACGGGACAGGCGTCGCAGATCCGGTTCGCACGTTCTTCCTCGAGCTCGGGAATCAGTACGTGCGCGGTGCCGTGCTCGTCCAGCTCGACCGCTTCGGGGTCGAGTGCGATGCATTCGGCTGAGCCGATACAGACGTCCGGGTCGACGATCAGGTGTACGAGCACGGTGTCCTCCTCAGGCGTGGGTGGTGGCCGGCAGTCGAGGGTTGGCGGAGGCGACGAGCTCGCGGGCCTCGCGCAGGCGCGCGGGCGCGTTGAGGAGGAGTACGCAGGCAGGCGCGCCTCCCGGGTCGCGACCGACGACGAGCCCTTCTTCGTCCTGCCAGGCGACGGCCGCTTCGCTGACTCCGACCTGCTGGATCCGAAGACGGCCGATGTCGCTGAAGAAGTAGGGCTCGCGTGCGTAGGGCTCGGTCGCACCGAGGATCGATTCGGCTGCGTGGCGGCCGCTCCAGAGCGCGTGATCCCAGTGCGGGATGGCGATCCGGCCCCAGCGTGGATGCGGAAACGAGACGCAGTCGCCGCACGCCCAGAGCCGCTCGCGGCCGATCACGCGGAGGCGCTCGTCGGCCGGCAGGGTCAGTGCCCTGGCATCCGGGCCGGCGAGCTTGGGCGGGAGGCTCGAACGGAAGCCTGCCGCCGAGACGACGACGTCGCAGCGAAGGTCACCGTGGGTTGATGTGTGCACGACGGCGCCCTCGGAGTCGAAGCTCGCGGAGTCGATCTTGCACAGGCCCAGGAAGTCCACGCCCAGTTCATCCAGCGCGGCGACGGCGGCGTCGGACACCTCCGGGAGCAAGCGTGCGAGCGGGCGGTCGAGCATGTCGACCAGCGTCACTTCGTGTGCCGCGGCGAGCGTCGCAGCGGTCTCCGTGCCGATCAGTCCCGCACCCACGACGACCACGCGCCTGTTTGGGAGGGCCAGGTGCCGGACGAGAGAGACGAGACCCACGCCCGTCGTGTTTTCCTCTGCCTCCTCGAGCCCAGGAACCGGGGGCTTCGGATACCGCAGGCCCGTCGCCCAGACGAGTGTCGGCGCCTCGATCTCGAGCAGCGCGCCACCGGCCGAGCGGCTGACGAAAAGGCGGCGGTGGTCAAGGTCGCACGCGGTCACGACCCCGTCCACGTGCTCGATGCCTTGCTCGGCGAGCCGCGCCGCGTCGGCGAGTACCGGCACGCGCCCGGTCAGGAGCGCGCGCTTGGAGAGCGGCGGCCGATCGTGCGGTAGGCCCGGCCCGATCATCATCACGGCCACTTCGCGCTCAGCGAGCCGCGCAGCGCACGCATACCCGGAGACGCCGTTGCCGACGACGACGACGAGATCTCTCATGCGCCAATTCAGAGCCCGTCCGGCGGGCGGCCGCGTCGGGGCGCACGCCTATCGGACCTCGGGAAACCCGCAGACGTGCTCGGCGCCAGGGTCCGCCACCCGCGCGGGAAACCCCGTATCCGATCTGCGAACCGCTACGGATGCCGCACGCGCCGGACAGATCGATCATCGACGACGAGAACGCGCGTCGGCGCGTCGAGGAGCAAGCGACCGAAAGGATCACTGTGGCTGCGGCTGCAAACGATCGGCCAGGCCAACCGACAGTGAGCCGGCCTCAGCTGCTTGTGTTCGCAGCAGTCCTGACGGCGACCGCGCTGACCGGTGCCGCAGCCGTCGCCGGCTTGAAGCGAAGCGTTCCCGCTGTGCCTACAGCGCCGCGGGTGGGCCAGACCATCACCCCCGTCACGCCGGCTCCGCCGCGGCGGGTCGAGCCAGGAGACTGAGATGCGCAACCTCTGGGCAGCCGTTTTCGCGACCTGGGCGCTCTTCGCCGTGCTCGCCGTGCTGGCCTGGACGCGTCCGCAGCCAGCAACCGCACCGCAGCCCATACCGGGAGCAGTCGTCGTAAAGGACAAGACCGGCAAGAGCCACCTCGTTGTGGTGCAGGGCGGCGCCTCGACACCACACGCGACGACACGTACCTCGCCGGTAGGGGCAGGGTGATCATCGCCCAGACAACCGGGGTGCCGGTGGCCTGGCTCATCGCGCGAGCGGCCGGCCTCGTCTCATTCGGTCTGCTCACGGTCGCGGTCACGCTCGGTCTCGCCCTCAGCACGAGGCTGCTCGGGAACAAGCGAGGCAAGATGCTGCTCGGCTGGCACCAGACGCTCATGTGGACGGCCCTCGCGATGCTCGTCCTCCACGGAGGCGCGCTCGCACTCGACCCGGTCATGCGTTTCGGGTTCGTCGGCGTGCTCGTTCCCGGCGCGGCACCCTGGCGGCCTGTGCCGGTCGCCGCCGGCATCCTCGCCGCATGGCTGATGCTCGCCCTTGCGGCCTCGTTCCACGTCCGCCGCCGTATCGGCCAGCGCCGCTGGCGCCTGCTGCACTACGCCAGCTTCGTGGCATTCACGTTCGGCCTCTACCACGCTCTCAACGTCGGCACCGATCTCACCGGCACCCGCGGGCTGATCTTCGCCGGGGTCGTCGCGGCTCCGATCGTGTGGCTGATCTACGCGCGTATCCTGATGCCGCGACCCGGAGCGCGACCGGTACCCGCCCGCCCCGCACCGGCAGCACCCCCGACCACCGCGCAGCCGCCGGAGCGCCGCCGCGCCGCGGTACCCGCATGACACGGTCGTTGCAGCGCGACTCGTTCCGGGCGATGGGCACGAGCTGCGCAGTCGTCGTGACCGCGGACTCGTGCGACCTCATCCTCGCCCGCCGCGCACTCCACGCCGCGCAGCGCGAGGTGACGGCCTGCGAGCGCGCCCTCTCGCGCTTTGACGCATACAGCGACCTGTCGCGGCTCAACAGTGCGAGCGGCGCCTGGGTCGCTGTCGACGCGCGGCTCATCGACGCGCTTGCCGCCGCGCTTCGCGCGCGCAGGGACACGCGAGGGCGGTTCGACCCGACGATCCTTCCGGCGCTCACCGCCGCTGGCTACGACCGCTCGTTCGAGCTGCTCAGGGAACGACCGGCCATGCCGCTCGACGGCTGGCATGCGGGCGCCCGCATCGACCTCGACCCGGGCGGAGGAAGGGCACGCGTCGAGCGGGGCGCCGCCGCCGACCTCGGTGGCATCGGCAAGGGCTTCGCCGCAACGCGCGCACTCGACGCGATGCGCACGGCCTGGCCGGGCCTGACCGGTGCGCTCGTGGATCTGGGCGGCGACATCACCGTCTGGGGCAGACCACCCGATGGCGACCTCTGGCGCGTGGACGTCGCAGACCCGAGATCACCCGGCCGGGTGGTCGGATCGCTCGAGCTCGCAGATGGGGGCGTCGCCACGTCCGGACGTGACACGCGGCGCTTCGGACCCGGCGGGCAGTTGCACCACCTCATCGATCCTGCGACTGGCACGCCCGCCGTCGCCGGTCCGCTCTCGGTCACGGTCGTGGCCCCGAGCGCTACCGAGGCCGAGGCGTACGCGACGGCGCTCGCGATCGCAGAGGTAGATGACGCGCGCGACCAACTCTCCTCTCGTCCCGACATCGCAGCGCTGCTCATCCCTCTCCAGGGTGAGCCCACCGCAATCGGCGCTGTTCCCATGGCTCGCGAGAGACCGCCAGCGCGGCTCGTCGTCACCACGCAGGCAGGGCGTGTTGCATGGCGCTGAAGGCCCACACCCGCGCACACACATCCAAGCATGGCCTGGCGCTCGTCGCGGCGGCGCTTGTCGTTGCCGTCTCGACCGGCTGCTTCGGTGGCGGCGGCGGCGCTACAAGCGGCGGGCAAACGGCGAAGTCGTCCGCCGGCGACTTCATCCGCCAGGTCACGACCGAGTTCTCGCGGGGCCAATCGGGACGGTTGTGGGACAGCCTCCATCCGGCCGACCAGGCGATTGTCAGTCGCTCTCGCTATTCGGCGTGCCAGAGCAACGAGGGCTTCGACCTGAGGAAGTTCAAGATCCTCGAGACGTACCCCGACACGGTCGACATCGAGGGCAAGGCGAAGCCCTCGACCGCGGTCTCCGTCCAGGTCACCTCGGATGACGGCGTGACGACCGCGACCATGCACGCCATCAAGCTCAACGGCAGCTGGCGCTGGATCCTGTCACCGGCCGACTACGCCGCCTACAAGCAAGGCAAGTGCCCGTCTTCCTAGCGTGTTCGCGCCGTTGGTGTTGATCGGGACGAAGGAGGGCGAGGCGTGGAACTTCGCGCCCGAAGGGTTCTAAGCAGGTACCAGGCCGCCTTCCAGCCTGGCGGCGCTCACCACGGCCGGCCTCTTCGACTCTGCTGACCAATGCCCTCCCTGAATCCGCGTCCATGGCAGACTGGGGACTCGCGGAGTGATAGGCGTCAACGGACACCGGAGAGTGGTAATCACGGGGCTCGGCGCGGTGACGCCGTTGGCCGACGACGTGCCGACGAGCTGGGAGCGCCTGATCGACGGTCGTTGCGCCGCAGGCCCGATTACTGCGTTCGATCCGGGTGAGTTCATGGTCAGGCTCGCCTGCGAGGCGAAAGACTTCGACCCGACTCGCTGGATCGAGCACAAGCGAGCGCGGCGGATGGACCGCTTCGCGCAGCTGGTTGTCGCAGCCGCGAGGCAGGCCGAGGCCGACGCCGGGCTCGAGATCGCGAAGGAGTCCGACCGGGTCGGCGCGTCGGTTGCGACCGCGATGGGCGGCCTGCAGGCCTTCCAGGATTGCTCGGACACGCTCATCGAGCGGGGCCCCGACCGGGTAAACCCGTTCTCGATCCCGCTGATCATCCCGAACATGGGCGCGGCCTGGGTTTCGATGGAGCTCGGAACACATGGCCCGCTCGGCTCCCAGTGCACCGCCTGTGCGGCCTCGCAGATGGCGATCGGGGAAGGCCTGGACGCGATCCGGTTGGGCCGAGCCGAGGTGATGCTCTGCGGCGGCAGCGACGCGGCGATCACCAGCATCGGGATCGCCGGCTTCGACGCGCTGCGTGCACTCTCGCGCCGGAACGACGACCCGGCGGCCGCGAGCCGACCCTTCGATGCCGACCGTGACGGCTTCGTCATGGGCGAGGCGGGCGCCATCCTCGTGCTCGAGGAGCTCGAGCACGCGAGCATGCGAGGGGCAAAGATCTATGCGGAGCTGGCTGGTTACGGCATTTCCTCGGACGCCGAGCACATCACCGAACCAGACCCGACCGGCGAGCACCCCGCGCGGGCGATGCGGATGGCGTTCGCTGACGCAGGGATCGGCCCCGACGAGATCGACTACGTCAACGCGCACGGCACCTCGACCCCGTTGGGCGACGCGAGCGAGACGCGGGTGATCAAGCTCGCGCTCGGCGAAGACACGGCCAAACGGACGCCGGTCTCCTCGACGAAGGGCGCAACCGGCCACTGTCTGGGCGCCGCCGGCGCCCTGGAAGCGATCTTCTGCACGCTCGCCCTCCGCGAGGGCGTGCTCCCGCCGACGATCAACTACGACACGCCCGATCCCGAATGCGACCTCGACTACATTCCGAACGAGCCGCGAGAGGCCGACGTCCGGGTCGCCGTCTCGAACTCGTTCGGCTTCGGCGGGCACAACGCCTGCGTCGTGCTCCGTCGCTTCGAGGCCTAGATGCCCAGCCTCGCCATTACGGGTACTTTCGCGGAATGGGCCGGACAGGACTCGAACCTGTGACCTTGGGATTAAAAGTCCCCTGCTCTACCAGCTGAGCTACCGGCCCCCGCCGTCGAGTATAGGTTCGCCCCCTCGGCCCGCTGAGGAATGCTCGGGCCCCCTGGGTCGTTAGAACGAGTGCGCAGGGGGACTCTCGCAACCGTCCCCCCGCAGACATCCCTGACGAAGCATCGAAGGAGTGAGTTGCACTGAGCACGACGAGCTTTGAGGTCCCACAGGACCAAATCGACGACACCGAGGAGACACACGCTCCGGACGCGACGGACTCGCTTGCGCTGCTCATGGCCAGCGCGGGCCGCTACCCGCTGCTGACCGCGGCCGAGGAAGTGGCGCTCGCCAAGCGCGTCGAGCGCGGCGACCAGGCCGCCAAGGAGCGGATGATCAACTCGAACCTGCGCCTGGTGATCTCGATCGCCAAGCGCTACCAGAACCGCAACATGCCGCTCGGCGACCTCTTCCAGGAGGGCGTGATCGGGCTGAACCGCGCGGTCGAGAAGTTCGACTGGCGGCGCGGATTCAAGTTCTCGACCTACGCGACCTGGTGGATCCGCCAGGCCTGCCAGCGGGCAGTGTCGGGCCAGTCGGCCACGATCCGCATCCCGACGCACGTGCACGAGCGGCGGGTCAAGCTCACGCGCGCCGCGAACCGGCTCGAGGCGAAGCTCGGCCGCGAGCCAACGCGCGAGGAGCTCGCCGAGGCGACGCAGCTGTCGCTGCAGCACGTCGACGAGGCGCTCGACGTCGCCGATGCGCCGGTCTCCCTGAACCGAGGGATCGGTGGGGAGGAGGACGCCGAGCTGGGCGATCTGTTCGCCGACCCGGAGGCGCTCGATCCGGCCGAGGAGGCCACGGACTCGATGCGCCGCCTGGAGATTCGCCGCGCGGTCGCGAGCCTTCCCGAGCGAGAGCGACGGATCCTCGAGCTGCGCTTCGGCTTCGACGGCCCGCCCGCGTCGCTGGAGGCGATCGGCAAGGAGCTCGGCCTGACGCGCGAGCGCGTCCGCCAGCTCGAGGCCTCGGCGTTCGAGCAGCTGGCCGAGCCGCTCGACAGCCTCGTCGAGCACGAGGACGAGGCGAAGGCCGCCTAGCCTCCGGGCTATCCTGTCTCGGCTCTGCCCCCGTCGACTAGCGGCCTAGGTCACGGCCCTTTCAAGGCCGTAGCGCGGGTTCGAATCCCGCCGGGGGCATTTCCGACGGAGCGCCTAGGCAGCCTGGCTGAGGCGGCGCGAGCTGGGCCAGGGCGTTGATCTTGTTGCACTTCGCGCAGAAGATCGCCACCGATGCGCCGAGCTGGCGGGTCGCGGCTGGCAGGGAGGTCGTACTGCTGGCTCCCCAGGCGTGCTTCAGCGCGGCGACCTGGTACCAGAGCGCGCGCTCCTTGCCGCGGTACTTGACCATGTAGACGAAGAGCGCCGGCGCTCTCTGGGTCAGGAAGTCCTTGCTGAACCTGAGGTGCAGCCGCCCGGATGCGTCGCGCGAGACGGTCGCCGTCCCCTGCGCGCCCCAGCCGACCGATCTGAAGCTTCCCTTCGCGAGGACGGCCGGGTGGCCCTTGACGACGCCCTGCTCGTGCCGCCCTGGGCGAGGACGATGCCTGCCGCCACCAGGCCGACGACGATCGCGGCGGCGAGCACCGCAGGAAGCAACCAACGCCGTCCAGGTGTCCTCATCTACAGATGAACTTTGCCACAAGCCCGCCGGGTCCGGCCCGCTGGCCGGTGTGGCACCCTGGAAGCCCGGGCGGTTAGCTCAGCTGGGAGAGCGCCTGCTTTACACGCAGGAGGTCGGCGGTTCGAGACCGTCACCGCCCACTGGAAGAGGTTGCTCAGCAGAAAGCCGGAAGCCGCTCCAAGAGCGGCTTCCGGAGTGTGAGCCGGCTCCCCGCTTTGGGGAGCTGAGCCTCGTCTAGACGAAGACCTTGAAGAAGGTCTCGACATCCTCGGCCGGGAAGGTCTCGGTCTCGAAGATCTCGAACTTGGCGATCTCCCCGAGGACGCGGAAGGCGGCCTCGTTGTCGGGATACTTGAAGATCCCCAGATACTCCCAGGGGCCCATGATCGCCATGAAGCGCTCGAGCGTGCCACCCTCGAGCTCGACAATCTTGTGAATCTTGTCGAGGTACTCGGGGGTCTTCTCGAGGTGCTCACGCGCCACCGGCGTCAGCCTGAACAAGCCGACATAGGTGAACATCGCAACCTCCTTGCTAAGGGGCATCGCTGAGAGCCCCTGCAAGGTCATAGCTTCCCCCGTCGGCAGGTCCGCGTGTATCGGCGAGCCCACTGATCGCGTCTTCCTCTTTCTACGTATCAGCGGGCGGCTCGAGGAGCAGGAGGGCCAGCAGCGCCGTGCGCTCGGGAAGCCGGACAGTGTCGACATGCTCGTCGGTCGCGTGCGAACCGTCGCCGATCGGGCCGAGGCCGTCGAGCGTGGCCGTGAAGAGGCTGGTCGTGTTGGCGTCCGAGCCGCCGCCGACGAGGCCGGCATCCTCGATCGAGAAGCCGAGCTCGCGTCCAAGCCGGATGGCGGCGGCAAGAAGCGTGCGGTTGCGCCGAAGCGGCTCCATCGGTGGCCGGCGGAAGCCGCCCTCGACTTCGACCGTGGCACCTGGGAGCGCCGGCTCCAGCGCCCTGAGGGCATGCTCGACGCGGCTTGCGGCCGCCGCGGTCGGTGCGCGTACGTCCACGACCGCGGTCGCCGAGGGAGCCACGACGTTGGGACGCAGGCCGCCGTCGATCGTGCCGACGTTGACGCTGACGCCGCCGGCGGGATCGTTCAGGGCGAACAGCCGCTCTACCTGGAGCGAGAGCTCGAGGATGGCGCTGACGCCGTGCTCGAAGTCGGCGCCGGCGTGCGCCGGCCGGCCCCGGACCGTGACCGTGAACCTCCCGAGACCCTTGCGCGCGATCTTCAGCTTGCCGTCCGGCGCCCTCGCCGGCTTCGAGCACCAGCGCCCGGTCGGCACCGCGTGCGAGCGAGCGAATGAACCGGCTCGAGTCCACGCTGCCGATCTCCTCGTCGCTGTTCACGAGCACGACCGGGATGACCGACGGCGGCAGCCCGAGCTCGTGCAGCGCGCGGAGCGCGAACACGATCTCGACCAGCCCGCCCTTCATGTCGGCGGTGCCCGGGCCGAACAGCAGACCGTGCTCGCTCCTGAACCGGCATCCTCGCGAGCGTGCCCACCGGCCACACCGTGTCCATGTGCCCGACCAGAAGCTGATGCGGCTCGTGCCGGCGCCGCTGTCTCGGCCGCGCGTAGAGGTGCGCGCCCACGCCGTCGCCTCCGACCGATCGCACCGCGTAGTCGAGCCCGTCGAGCTCGGCCGCGAGGATGCGGAACGGCCCCTGCTGCGCCCGTGGCTCGAGCGAAGGCGACTCGGCCTGCACGAGCCGCTCGAGCAGGTCGACCATCGCCTCCTGGTGCTCGCGCGAGCCAGCCCAGGACGACGCGTGAGGTCTCGGGCGCCATCGGTCAGCGCCGGAAATCAGCCGGGTACGGGAACGACGAGCTGTCGCGGACGACAGCGAAGCGGCCGGGCGCGAGATACGCGAGCAGGCCGAGCCGGTAGACGAGATCCGCGTCGTCCACCTCGGCCCCGCGCACTGCCTCGCGCACGGCGGCGGCGGCCACCACGCGGCCGACGATCAGGCTGTTCGAGCCGAACCCGTCCACGATGCGCTCCAGCTCGCACTCGAGGTAGAGCGGGCATCCGGCGACGACCGGCACGTCGACGACGCGCGCCGGGGCCGTGGGAACGGCCGCCAGCGCCGGCTTCGCCCCGCCCGCGAACCGCCCTCCGGCCGCGAAGCTCGACTCGACGATCCGATCGGACCGCGGAAAGCTCACCGTGAACTGCGGATGGGCCTTCACGTTCCGGTAGGTCGCGTGGCGCGGGCTACAGACGAAGCAGTAGAAACCCTCCCAGCCGAGCGGCATCGCCATGTGCTTCGGCGCGAAGTCCCATCCCTCGCCTTCCTTCGTCCCGATCAGCACCAGCGGTGCGACCTGGAACACGCGCTCCCACAATCCCGGCTCGACCGCGCAACTCGAGCAAGGTCGCTCCCGAACTCCAGCCGGCGTCTGCACGTCTGCCATGCACGAAGGCTCACACGACTGCGCTTGGGCAGCATCGGGCGTCACACCGATGCACCTGTGGACAACTACTGACTCTGCACGTGCCCCGCGTTGTCCTGCCCTCCTCATTGTGGGCGTCTGCTTTCCACGCATGAGGTCGGCGGTTCGAGACGTCACCGCCCATCTCGTCAAGGGTGTTTTTCGTCGGCGCGTTCTGGCCGGAAACGGCGGAAACGCGCCACTTTGTCACGAGTCCGTAACCTGATCGCTTCCCAGGATTTGCACCCCTGAGCAACAATTCAGGCGTGCGCGTCGCAATCATCGGCAACGACTCGAACGCAACCAACCTCGCGCTGGCCGCCCGCTGCTGGAACGGGACGCGTGCGGAGCTGCTCACGCCGCGCGAGGCGCTGCTCGACCTCGGCCCGGGCGACCTCGCGCTGGTGAGGCTCGACGTCCGCCACGATCTCGAAGGCGTCGAGGAAGGGCTCTCGTCGCTCGACCGGCTCGCCGAGGCCGGGCGTGGTGCTGCTCAACCGGCCGAGCGCTCTCCTGTGCGCGCACGACAAGCTCTTGACCGCTCGGACTCTGCGGCGCGCAGGGCTGCCGCATCCGCGCACGATGCTGATCGAGCCGAACGCGGAGCCCCCGGATCTCGACCTGCCGGCGGTCCTCAAGCCGCGCTTCGGCAGCTGGGGCAAGGACGTCGTCCTCTGCGAGACCCCGAGCGACCTCGAGCGAGCGCTCCGGCGGCTCGCCCTTCGGCCGTGGTTCCGGCAGGGCGGCGTGCTCGCCCAGGACCTGATTCCGCCTCTCGGCCACGACCTCCGGCTCGTCGTCGCCGGTGGCACGATCATCGGCGCCGCCAAGCGCATCGCGCAGCCCGGGGAGTGGCGCACGAACGTCGCGCTCGGCGCGTCCGCGGTGCCCGTCGTGCCGCCGCCTGTCGCGTCGGAGCTCGCGCTCGCGGCCGCCGCGGCCTCGGGCCTCGACCTGGTCGGTGTCGACCTTCTGCCGACCGGGCCGGGAAGCTTCTGCGTGATCGAGCTCAACGGCGCGGTCGACTTCCGGCCGGTCTACTCGCTTCCGGGCCGCAGCGTCTTCGACGACGCGGTCGCCGCGCTTGCCGGTGGGCGCGGCGAGACGGAGCTCGAGACCGTCGCAGCCGGCGCCTAGCCGCGCGAGACTGTCTCGGTGCTCATCGCGCAGATCTCGGACGTCCACGTCGGCGGCAACCGCTACCGCCAGGAGCTCCTGCGGACGGCGATCGACGAGATCAACGCCGAGACGCCCGACCTCGTCGTGATCGCCGGCGACATCACCGACGACGGCTACCCGGACCAGTACCCGCTCGCCCATCAGGAGCTGGCCCGGATCGAGTGCGCGCGGATCGTCCCCGTCCCGGGCAACCACGACGCGCGCAACGTCGGCTACCTGCGCTACGAGGACACGTTCGGCGCACGCGACTCGCGCCTGCGGCTCGACGTCGGCGGGACCGACCTCGCGCTGGTCGCGGTGGACTCGTCGAAGCCCGACCTCGACGAGGGCGAGATCGGCCGGGAGCACTACGGCTGGATCGAGGAGGGCTTTGCCGGCGAGGCTGAGCTGCGCGTGTTCCTCTGCCACCACCACCTGATGCCGATCCCGGGCACCGGACGCGAGCGGAACCAGGTGCTCGACGCGGGAGACGTGCTCTCGCTCCTTCGTCAGTCCGGCGTCGACCTCGTCCTTGCGGGCCACCGGCACGTGCCGTACGTCTGGCCGGTCGGCGGGATGCTGCTCGTGCACTCGGGCACGGTCTCGACGCAGCGCACGCGCGGCTTTCCTCATCCTGCGTACAACCTGATCAGGATCGAGCAGGGTCGCATTTCGATCGAGCTTCGCGTCCCGGGCGGGCAGCACCAGAGCCTCGGCGAGTTCCCGCGCGACTGGCCGGAGGAGATCTCGGCGCGCCATTCGGACCCATTCGTCCGCGCTCAGCGCGACTTCACGCTCGACGACTGACCCTTGTGGGATAGCCTCCAGCAGCCGATAGAAGGGACGTGGAAGCTGCGGAGACCTCTTGGCGTCCCCTGGGCGAGTTGCTGCTCGCCAAGGAACTGATCACGAAGGACGAGCTCGATCGGGCCCTCACCGAGCAGGCCGATACCGGCCGTCTTCTGGGCGCGATCCTCGTCGAGCGGGGCTTCGTCTCCGGCCCGGCGCTGGCGATCGCGCTCGCCGAGCAGCACGGCGTCGAGCTGAACCAGGAACGCGGTTTCGGCACCGGCCTCTGGGCCGAGATCGACAAGCGGCACCGAGCGTCGCGCGGCCAGGGTCTGGACGAGCAGGACGACGAGCGTCAGAACGTCGTCCGGCTGGAGCCGGTGAAGCCTGCGCTCGAGGTCGTGCCCGAGCTCGAGCCGGAGCCCGAGCCGGAGTCGGAGCCCGAGGTCAATCCGGAGCTCGAGGAACTCCAGGCCGAGAACGAGCGGCTCCAGGCGGAGATCGAGCGGCTCCACGGCGAGTTCACGAGGCTCTCGGTCGTCGAGCAAGAGGATGCGGAGGTCGAGCTCGCGCCCGTGCAGCCGTCATCGCACCTGCTCTTCGTGCCGACGGCCAAGCGCTACCTGCTCGTCGAGCGCGACGGCCCGCCGCCCGCGCCGGGCGACGAGGTCGAGCTTCCGGACGTCGAGGGCCCGCTGATGGTGACGAAGGTCGGGCGCTCGCCCTACCCGGACAACGGGCGGCCCTGCGCGTTCCTGCTTCCGCTGAGCTAGCGCCAGCGCCTACGCGGCGGGCTGGATGACGATCAGGTTCTGCCCGATGCCGAGGTAGCGATAGAGCTTCGTTCCCGTGAGGTCGTCGACCGTCTTCTTCTCTTGGGGGGCGATCCTTCCCGAGATCGGCGGGCTCTTCTGAGGGAGGGTCTTGCGCAACGGTGTCTTCAGATGGTTCGAGAGATCGTCCCGGCGGAAGAAGAGCGTCGAGGTCAGGCTCTTCTGTCCGCGGTCGGGCGGGAAGAAGACGAGCACGTTGTCGATCGGGTGGGCGTACTCGAGGGTGTAGAGCGCCAGCTCGAGAGCCTCGCGCCGGAGCACGGTTCCGCGGGCTACCGAAGGCTGGCCCTCGTTGATCGCGCACGACTTCGTGCTGCCACAGAGGATGTACACGGCTGTCTCGTCCTTGCCGTACTCCTGGTCGAGCGTCTGTGGGGCGCCCTTCTTCACCACGGCGACGCCGTTGACGTTGGGGCTTGCGCCACCCTGCGCGCCTCCGACCTTGATCGCCACGAGCTGGTCTCCGCTCGGGAGCCGGTACGAACGCCCGACGTGGTCGGCGATCTGCAGCACCTGGTCCTTGACCGAGGATGAGGCCGGCCGCCAGCTCGACCACGGCGGCGGCGGGGTCGGCCCCGGCCGTTGCGCGAGGACGACCGCCGCGCCGATCGCGGCGCCGGCCGCGACCCCGAGCAGCAGGTACGCGGCGACGAAGACCGTGCGCGTGTTCAGAGTGCGGGCCATGCCGCCTCCTGCGTCAGGTCGCTCTTCGGCACCTTCAGCTTTGCGCTCTCGAGGATCTCCACGAGCTCGTCGCCGAAGATCTCCTGCTTCTCGACCAGCGCGTCGGCGATCCGCTCGATCGCCTGCTTGTTGTGCAGGATCAGCGCGTGGGCCGTCACGTACGCCTGGCCGAGCAGCTGGGCCGCGAGGCTGCGCTTGTCCCGGTCGTTGAGCACTCCGGAGAGCGGGTCGCCTCCGAGCGGGCCGCCGGACCCGGTCCGGTTCATGATCTGCGTCCCGATCTCCTCTAGCCGCTTGTTGACCTTGTCGCGCCGGGCATCGAGCGTCCGCTTGGTCGGTCGGCCGTTCGCGCTCCCGTTGAGCTCGACCTGCTCCGGCGCCATCCCGCAGGCGCCGACCATCCAGGCCGCCCTCGCTGTCGCGCTCTGGACGTCGCCGCCCACGCCGGTCGAGTTCTCACCGTAGAAGACCCGCTCGGCGGCCATCGCTCCGAGTGCCCAGATCAGCTGGGCCAGCTCCTCCGAGCGCCAGGAGCTGAACCGCTCCTCCTTCTCGAGCGCCTGGTGGTGGCCCAGCGCAGCTCCGCGCCGCTTGATCGACAGCCGGGTCGACTCCGCGCCCTTCATGTACACGTGAGCAGCGGCAGCGTGGCCGGCCTCGTGGATCGCGACGGCCCGCGTCTCCTCGGGCACGTACTTGGTACCGATCGCCGTCCCGGACTCGACCGTGGTCATTGCCTCGACGATGTCGCCCCAGCCGAAGGCGAGTCGCCCTTCGTGGTGCGCGATCGTGAGCGCCATCGAGCAGACCTGCTCGATCATGGCCGGCGAGTAGCCATTGGTCACGCGTGCGAGCTCGTCGCGGCGCTTGGGGCTGTCGAGATCCTCCTCGTGACCGACCTTGTCCAGGTAGAGCCCGAAGATGTCGAGCCGGTCGGTCTTCGTCGGCGTCCTGAACCAGACGTGCCGTCCCATCCGGCCCGGCCTGGTCAACGCCGGGTCGAGCATCTCCATCGGGACGTTCGTCGCGCCGATGAAGTAGATCTGGCTCGCGCTCGGCTTCACGTGCGGCAAGCGCAGCTCGACCCGTCCGACCCGTCGCGGGATCACGTACAGGGCATCGAGGACCTTGTTGACGGTGTTGGTCATCACCCGGCTCGTGAAAGACGGGTTGTCGATCCCGTCCATCACGACCAGCAGCTGGTTCAGGGCCAGCTGTCCGCCACCGCCGCCGAACATGCCGGGGAAGACCTGGTTCACGGCGCCGCCGATGCGGGCGTAAAACGGAGAGACCGGCACGGGTTCGGATGCGCGCTCGGCGAAGAGCCGCTCGCGCCACGCGCGTGACTCGAGGATCAGGTCCTCGCTCGCGGTGAGCGCGCCGTTCGGCCCGAAGAAGCAGAGGTCGTTGAAGCTCGAAGGCTTCGGGCTCATCACCGGCGACGCGCCGCCGCCGAGCGACTGCCGCCGCATGCCGACGGCGTCGATCTCGTCGATGAAGACGATGCACTGGCCGCCCCACTTGCGGGCGAGCCGCTTGGCCTTTCGAGCCATGAAGCGGACGATGATCACGTCCATGCCCATGAACGTCTGCGCAAAGCCCGAGCCGGGGATGGTCACGATCGGCGAGTTGAAGCCGGTGGCGATCGCCTTGGCGAGCATCGTCTTCCCGGTTCCGGGCGCGCCGAGGAAGAGCAGCCCTCGCTCCCGCTTGCCGCCTGCCTTCTCGAACGCTTCGCCTGACTGCCAGAGGCCGACGACCCGCCTGACCTCCTCCTTGGCCTCGGCCTGGCCGCGGACGTCGTCGAGCTTCACGCCCCAGTCCGCGTCGCCCGGCTCGAAGCCGCGGATCTGGGAGATGCCCATGGCGAGCATCGGCCCGAGCAGGATCACGAAGTTGAAGATGAAGAAGACGAAGAGGGTGACTACGAGCGAGAGGGACCCTGGCACGCGCGCGATCCCGGCCCTGATCGTGTGCGAGACATCTCCGACCGTGCCGAAGAAGCTCGTGTCGTCGAGGCCGTATCTGATCATCCGGACGAAGTACACGGCGAGGATCGCGAGCACGATCAGGCAGAGCACCTTGAACCAGAAGTGCCAGAACCACACGCGCCGGCGCGCGACGACGTCCTCTTCGCGCAGCGCCGGGCTGTCGATCCCGAACAGGTTCGGCCACTGGATGAAGCGGTGGAAGAGCAGATCCAGGAGGCCGCGGAAAGCGGCGACCGCCAGCAGCGTGAACAGGAGCGCCCAGCCGGTCTGCCAGCCCTGGAACTTGTGGAGCCAGACGAAGACCGCCGGCGACGTGAGGAGCGCGACGCCCGTGGCGGCTCGCCGCAGTGCGCGCCACTGTGCTGTCAGCGCGCGCTGATCGTCCGAGGAGAGCAGCCCTCCTGCCGCCGGGCCGGTGCTCATCGTTGCAGTGTAGATGTCACTAAGCTCACCTACTTCGACGTGAACGCTTCGGATCTGTTTGCGGCCGAGGAAATCGAGCGGGCGCGGGCGTACCACCGGCCTCTGTACCGCGCGCTGGGGGTCGACCTCGCGCTGGAGCTCGCAATCCTCCTTGCGATCACGTTTTCTGTTGTCGGCGACTGGCTCTGGGACCTGACCGGCGGCCCCTGGTGGGCGGAGACGGTGGAGCTGGCGGCGCTCGTCGCGCTCGTTGGCGCGCTCGTGCGGCTGCCGCTCTCGTTCTGGCGCGGCTGGGTCTACGAGCGGCGCTGGGGGTTCTCGACCCAGACCCTGCGCTCGTGGCTCTCGGACCGGGCGAAGGGGCTCGTCCTCGGCGCCTTGCTCACCGGGCTCGCGCTCGTCCTGCTCCTCGGGGCGGTCCGTGCCTGGCCGTCGGCGTGGCCGCTCGTGGCCGCTCCGGGCGCCGCCGCGCTGACGCTCGTGCTGAGCGTGCTCGCGCCGCTGCTCTTCGAGCGGCTCTTCAACCGCTTCTGGCCGCTGCCCGACCCCGAGCTGGCGAGGGAGCTGCAGGAGCTGTCGGTGCGCGCGGGGGTTCCCGTGCGGACGATGCTCGTCGCCGACGCCAGCCGGCGGACGCGCAAGCACAACGCGTACGTCTCCGGCCTCGGGCCGACTCGGCGGCTCGTGCTCTACGACACGCTGCTCGAGGACGTCCCGCGCGGCGAGCTGCGCGGCGTCGTGGCGCACGAGCTCGGGCACCGGCGCTTCCGCCACGTCGCGTTCGGGACCGCGCTCGCCATGCTCGGCGCCGCGGCGGCGGTGGTGATCCTCTGGCTCGTTCTCTCCTGGCAGGGGCTGCTGGACGCCGCGGGCGCGTCGGGTCCGGGCGATCCGCGCGTCGTGCCGCTCGTGCTGCTCGTCCTGTTCGCGCTCGAGCTCGGCGCGCTGCCGTTCGAGACCTGGCTCTCGCGCCGCTGGGAGCGCGCCGCCGACGGCTTCGCGGTCGACCTCACGGGCGACGGCCAGGCGATCGAGGAGATGCACAGACGGCTGGCGCTCGCGAACCTCGCCGACCTCGACCCGCCGCCGCTCCTCTACACGCTCCTGTTCACGCACCCGACCCCGCCGGAGCGGATCGCCGCCGCCCGCGCGAGAATGGCCAGATGAGCCACGAGCACTCGCACGACGCCGGCCAGCGCGCGCTGACGATCGCGTTCGGGCTGATCGTCGCGCTGCTGGCGGGCGAGGTCGTCTTCGGCTTCATCGCCGGCTCGCTGGCGCTCCTGGCCGACGCGGGGCACATGCTCACCGACGCGGCTGCGCTCGGGCTCGCGCTCGGAGCGGCTTCCGTCGCGCAGAGGCCGGCGCGAGGGCGGTGGACGTTCGGCTTCCGGCGGCTCGAGATCCTCGCGGCCCACATCAACGGGATCACGCTGCTCGTCGTCGGCGTCGTGATCGTCTACACCGCGGTCTGGCGGCTGATCGACCCGCCCGAGGTGCGGGGCGGGATCGTGCTCGTCGTCGCGCTCGTCGGCATCGTCGTCAACCTCGCTGCGGCAGCCGTTCTGCGCGGGCCGAGCCACGGGAGCCTGAACATCCGCGGCGCGTTCCTGCACGTGGCCACCGACCTCGCGGCCTTCATGGGGACGGCGATCGCCGGCGCGTTGATCCTCGTGACCGGGTGGGACCGGTTCGACCCGATCGCGAGCCTCGTCGTCGCCGCGCTGATCTTCTGGTCGAGCTTCGTGCTGCTCCGGGAGTCGACGCGGATCCTGCTCGACGTCGCGCCGCGCGAGCCGCGCGAGATCGCCGAGGCGATGCTGGCCGTGCCGCACGTCTCCGACGTCCACGACCTCCACGTCTGGACCGTCGGCAGCGGTTTCCCGTCGGTCTCGGCGCACGTCCTCGTCGACCCGGGCGCCGACTGCCATGCGATCCGCCTCGAGCTCGCGCGCCTGCTGACGGAGCAGTTCGGCCTGAGCCACTCGACGCTGCAGGTCGAGCACGCGCCGGCGCAGGTCCGTCAGAGCGGCCTGCCCCTCGTCCGACGCTAAGCTCCGCCTCCGTGGAGCAGCTGGCGGGAAAGACCGCGATCGTCACGGGGGCGTCGAGCGGCATCGGGGCTGCGACCGCCCGGGCGCTCGCCGTGGAAGGCGCGCGCGTGGCCGGCGGCGCGCGGCGAACCGACCGGCTCGAGACCGAGATCGCGCTCGAGCTCGACGTCAGAGACCCGGCCAGCTGCGAGCGGTTCGTCGAGGCGGCTCTCGGGGAGCTCGGGGCGGGATCGACATCCTCGTCAACAACGCGGGCCTCGGCCTCGGGCGCGACCCGTTCGACGCGAGCACCGAGGAGGACGAGGCGACGGTGATCGAGACCAACGTCAGCGGGCTGCTGCGGATGACGCGCCTCTGCCTCCCGCACGTCCGCGACGGCGGGCACATCGTCAACCTCGGCTCGATCGCCGGGCGCCAGGCCTACGAGAACGCGGCCGTGTACGTCGCCTCCAAGTTCGCGGTGCGTGGGTTCACCTACGCGCTGCGCGAGGACCTGCTCGGCCGGCCGATCCACCTCACCACGGTCGACCCCGGGCTCGTCGAGTCGAACTTCTCGCGCGTCCGCTTCCGCGGCGACGAGGAGAAGGCGGCAGCCGTGTACGCGAACGTCGAGCCGGTCACACCGGCCGACGTGGCCGACTGCGTCCTGTTCGCGGTCACGAGGCCGCCGCACGTCAACATCGACGAGCTCGTCGTCAAGGCGCTGGCCCAGAGCACCCCGGTCCGGATCGTCCGGGACGCGTAGCCAGTGCCGCTCACGATTCTCGAAGGCTCGACCTTCTGCATCTGCAACGAGCGCGGCGACATCGACGGCGAGACGCACGGCCTCTTCGCGTACGACACGCGCTTCCTCTCGCAGCTGCGGCTGACGATGAACGGCGCGCCTCCGCTGCAGCTCTCCTCGGGGAAGGTCGAGTACTTCTCGGCAGCCTTCTACCTGCGCAACCCGCTCGCAGGCGGCCTCCCGCAGGACACGATCTCGATCACACGACACCGGTTCGTCGGCGACGGGATGCAGGACGTGATCGTCGTGCAGAACCAGGGCATGGCGCCGCTCTCGTTCGAGCTCGCGATCGAGCTCGCGACCGACTTCGCGGACATCCTCTCGGTCAAGGCGCACGACTTCGCGCTCGGCGACTCGGCCCGCGCCGAGCCGCTCCCGGAGCCGGTCGAGGGCGCCTACGACGAGGGCGAGAACCAGTTCGTGCTCCGCGAGCGGGACGGGGAAGGCGTTGCGACGACGCAGGTGATCCTCTCGCAGCGCGGCCGGATAGCCGGGTCGAAGGTCGCCTACGACCTCGAGCTCGCCCCGCGGGAGTCCTGGGAGCTCCGGCTCGACATCGTGGCCTCGATCGACGGCGACGCGGTCCCGCCACGCACGGCCGAGCGGCGCTTCGGCGAGGAGATGACGCGCGTGCGCGAGTCGCTCGCCGCCTGGCAGCTTCGCGTCCCGCAGATCCGCAGCGACTGGGACGACCTCTCGCGCAGCTTCCTGCAGTCGGTCTCGGACCTCGCGTCGCTCCGGATGCGCGGCGGCGGCCGGGTGGGGCGGTTGCCGGCCGCGGGGATGCCGTGGTTCATGACCGTCTTCGGGCGCGACACGCTCATCACCTGTCTGCAGACGCTGCTGTTCGGGCCCGAGCTCGCGCGGGCGGCGCTCGAGGTGCTCGCCGAGCTCCAGGCGCGAGAGGACGACCCCGACATCGACGCGGAGCCGGGCAAGATCGTCCACGAGCTTCGGGCCGGCAAGGCCGCCCAGAACTGGTTCCGCACCTACTACGGGACCGTCGACGCGACCCCGCTCTACCTCGTCCTGCTCTCCGAGGTCTGGCGCTGGACCGACGACTCGGCGCTGGTGCGCGAGCTCAAGGAGCCCGCGCTGCGCGCGCTCCGGTGGATCGACGAGTACGGCGACCGCGACGGCGACGGGTTCGTCGAGTACGAGCGCCGGTCGCCGCGCGGGCTCGCGAACCAGTCGTGGAAGGACTCGGGCGACTCCCAGCGCTTTCACGACGGGACGCTGGCGCAGGCGCCGATTGCGCCGTGCGAGGTCCAGGGCTACGTCTACGACGCGAAGCTCCGCGCGGCCGAGCTCGCGCGCGAGATCTGGCGCGATCGCCCGCTCGCCGACCGGCTCGAGCAGGACGCCGCCGAGCTCAAGCGCGCGTTCAACGAGCGCTTCTGGACGGACGAGCGCGGCGGCTACTACGTGCTCGCGCTGGACCGCGAGAAGCGGCAGGTCGACTCGCTCTGCTCCAACATCGGCCACCTGCTCTGGAGCGGGATCGTCCCGGACGAGCGGGTCGACGTCGTCGTGGACGCGCTGATGGGCGAGAAGCTCTGGTCGGGCTGGGGCGTCCGGACGATGTCCACCGGCGACGCGGGCTACAACCCGCTCTCGTACCACAACGGTACCGTCTGGCCGCACGACAACTCGCTCCTCGCGCAGGGCCTCGCTCGGTACGAGCGCTGGCCCGAGGCGCAGCGGATCGTCCGCCGGATGCTCGGCGCGGCGCCGTACTTCGGCTACCAGCTCCCCGAGGTGTTCGCCGGGCTCCCGCGCGCGGAGACGCCGTTTCCGATCGCCTATCCGACGGCCGCGCGCCCGCAGGCCTGGGCGGCCGGAACGCCCGTGCTCCTGCTCCAGGTGCTCCTCGGTCTCGAGCCCGACCGGCACCGGCACGAGCTCGAGACGCACGCGCCCGAAGAGCTGCCGTTGTGGGCCGGGCGCTCGCTGCGCCTCTCCGGGATCCGCGCGTTCGACCGCCAGTGGGACGTGCGCGTCGACCAGGGCCGCGTGACGGTCGACGAGGTCTAACCTGGGCGCCATGCGCATCGCCGTCCTCGCGCCGCCCTGGTTCGCCGTTCCGCCGACCGGCTACGGCGGGATCGAGTGGATCGTCTGGCTCCTCGCCGACGGGCTGACCGACCGCGGCCACGACGTCACGCTGTTCGCCTCGGGCGACTCCCGGACGAAGGCCGAGCTCGCCGCGATCTTCGACGAGGCACCGAGCGAGCTGATCGGGCAGTCGTTCACGGACCTGCAGCACGTGCTCTCGTGCTACGCGAGGTCGGAGGACTTCGACATCGTCAACGACCACACGGGCCTGCTCGGCGCCGCGCTCGGCGGGCTCTCGAAGCCGCCCGCCGTTCACACCGTCCACGGGCCGCTCGACGGCGACGCGGGGCCGCTCTACGAGCAGATCGGAAAGGTGTCACCCGGGGTCGGCCTGATCTCGATCTCGCTCAACCAGCGCCGGCCCGAGCCCGACCTGAACTGGGTCGCGAACATCCCGAACGCACTCGATCTCGAGCACTACCCGTGCAAGCCGCACCGGGGCGACTACCTTCTCTACCTCGGTCGGATGAACCACGAGAAGGGCGCGCATCGCGCGGTTGCGGTCGCGATGGAGCTCGGGCTGCCGCTCAAGCTCGCCGGGAAGATGCGCGAGACGAAGGAGCGCGAGTACTTCGCCGAGTTCGTCGAGCCGCACCTGAGCGACCGGATCGAGTACCTCGGCGAGGTCAACCACGGGACGAAGGTCGAGCTCCTCCAGGACGCGCGCGCGACGCTCTTCCCGATCGAGTGGGAGGAGCCTTTCGGGCTCGTCATGATCGAGTCGATGGCCTGCGGAACCCCGGTGATCGCGACACGCCACGGGGCGGTCCCCGAGGTGATCGAGGACGACGGCCGCGGCGGGATCATCGTCGACGACTACCGCGAGATAGCGGCTGCCCTTGAACGGGCCGACGCGATCGACCCGCTCGAGTGCCGCCGCTACGTCGAGGAGCGCTTCGCCCCGGAGCGGATGGTCGTCGACTACGAGCGCGCGTACGAGCAGGCGATCGCCGCACACCGATGAGTTAGCGGGTCGGCGAAGGTCTTACGCAGCGAGACGTCTCGGAAAGGAGCACAGATGGAGAACGGTGACGGCCTGCTCGCCGGGAAGTGCGAGTGCGGCGCCGTGGGCTACACGGTCCCGGACGAGTTTCGGTACTCGATGAACTGCCACTGCTCGCGCTGCCGCGCCGCGACCGGGTCCGCCTTCAAGGCCATGGCCGGAATCGAGCGCGACAAGCTCGAGGTCGCGGACAGCGGCTCGCTCCTGATCGTCGGCGACGACGAGCTGAACGACACGCGCTGCGCGGTCTGCGGCTCGCTGCTCTACTCCGTGGTGCGGGACGGCGAATACGTGCACGTCGCGCTCGGCTCGCTCGTGGACGACCCGAGCATCCGGCCGACGCACCACATCTTCGTCGGGTCGAAGGCGCCCTGGTTCGAGATCACCGACGACCTGCCGCAGTTCGAGGAGCACGCACGATGAGCGCCTCGCCGGCGAGCGTCGGCGCGATCACGCTGTTCGTGGACGACCCGGCGCGGTCGAAGGCGTTCTACGAGCAGGCGTTCGGCCTGACGGCGATCTTCGAGGACGAGAGCTCGGCCGCGTTCAAGTTCGAGAACACGATCGTGAACCTGCTGGCGAGGCCCGCGGCCCGCGAGCTGATCGAGCCTGCAACGGTCGCCGCCCCTGGCGCGGGGTCGAGCTTCCAGCTGACGATCTGGGTGGACGACGCGGATGCGGCCTGCGCCGAGCTGGCCTCGCGCGGCGTGAGCCTGGTCAACGGCCCGATCGACCGCGAGTGGGGGATGCGCACGGCCTGCTTCGCCGACCCCGACGGGCACATCTGGGAGGTCGCGCAGGAGCTCGGCGCCTAGGCGGCGGCTCACCAGGCTTCGGGCGAGAGCATCGGGGCTGCTGGATACACGATTTGGCCACCCTGGTCGAGGGATTTTCCGCTCGAACATGGGGATGGGGGCCGATAGGTCTGACTCCTGCTGCAAACGAAAGGAGTCGCCCATGCTGAAGCTCACTTCCTTCACTGCGCCGCGCGGCGACAGATTCGCTCAGCTGCGCAACGAAGACGGCCAGACGATGGCCGAATACGGAGTCGTACTGGCGCTCATCACCCTCGCCGTCATCGGCGCGATGATGACGCTCTCCGGCAACATCGCCGGCGCGTTCGGAAACATCGCCGCGATTCTGCCCTAGCTACCAAGCACCTGACGCCGGCGGCGGCCGCCCCCTCGCCCCGCGCTTCGAGGATGGCGCTCCGAGCGCCACGCCGCCGGTCCTCAGGCAAGCCCTTCAGCCCGTGGCCTCGGCCGCGACCGGCGCCACCACGTCGCGCCTCCGCAGCTCGCGCACGTCCCGCACGAGGAGCACGGCCAACGTGGCACCGAGGCTGAGGAGCCCCGCGCCGACGAGGGTTGCGCCGGTCCCGACGGCCTCCGAGATCGGCCCGGCCACGGCGAGCCCGAGCGGGATGAAGACCCACGAGCCGAACGCGTCGTACGAGTAGACGCGCGAGAGCCGGTCCTGCGGGATCTCCTGCTGCATCGTGGTGTCCCAGAGCACGCTGAACGTCTCCATGCCCACGCCCGCTACGAACGCGAGCGCGCAGACGGCCGCGAGCGTGAGCGGGACGGCGAGCCCGAACAGGAGCGGCACGGTGAGGAGCATCCCGAGGGTCGCCGTGAGGAGCATCCGGCGGGGGCGCAGACGCAGCATCAGCAGACCGCCGGCGGCGAGCCCCGCCGCCTCGCGAGGCGAGCACGAGGCCCCAGCCGGCCGGGCCGTGCAGGCTCTCGTTCGCGACTGCCGGCCCGAGCACTCCCTCGGCGCCGAACTCGACGGCGGCGACGACGCTGAACTGGAGGACGATCGCCCAGAGCCACGTGCGGGACGAGAACTCCCGCCAGCCCTCGGACAGGTCGGCCCTGAAGCTCCTCGCCTCCATGCGCAGGCTCGCGGGGAGGTGCATCGCGCCGATGAACACCGCGGCGAGGAAGAAGGTCGCCGCGTCGACGGCGATCCCGGTCGCGGGGCTGGTCGCCGCGACGACGAGGCCGGCGAGCGCGCCGCCGACGATCACCGTCGCGTTCCGGCTCAGGCGCAGCGCGGCGTTCGCCTGCTGGAGGAGCGACTCGGGAACGGTCTGCGGGACGATGGCGGCGGAGGCCGGGAAGAAGAACGCGCTCGCCCCACCGCGAACCGCTGCGAGGACCGCGATCTCCCAGACCTCCGCCGCGCCCGCGAACAGCAGGGCGGCGATGGCCGCCTGGCACGCGCCGGAGACCAGGTTCGAGCCGACCATCACGCGGTTCCTGGGGAGCCGGTCGGCCCAGATCCCGCCGACGAGCAGGAAGACGATCGTCGGCAGGGTTCCGGCCGCCAGCACGAAGCCGAGGTCGGCCTTCGAGCCGGTCAGGTCGAGGATCGCGAACGCAAGCGCGACGTTCGCGAAGGCGCTGCCGAGGAACGAGCTCGTCTGGCCGAGGAACAGAAGGCGGAACTCGCGCTCCGCCAGCGGCCCGAGCCTAGCCAGCGCGCTTGTCCCAGTAGCGCTTCAGGCCGACGTACGACTGCCAGATCGGCATCGCCAGCTCGTACGCGGCCTTGTCCGGGCCGAGGTGGGCGGTCGCCGCGGCCGCGAACTCCTCCTGGCTGACTCCTTCCCGGACGCGCTCCGCCCACTCGCGCAGGCGCCGCCGCAGCTCGTCCAGGTGCGGCCCGACACCGTCGGCGACCCCGAAGTGGATGAGCGCCAGCCGCTCCGGCGCGCGCCGCTCGATCTCGTCGAGGCTCCGCTCCCAGGCCTCGAGGTCGATCTCGGGCGGCGGGGTCGGCGGCAGCACGAAGCTGCTCGGCTGGATGCGCACGCCGGCGACGTCACCCGCGTAGAGCAGGCCGTCGGGGTCGAGGTAGGAGACGTGGTGCCACGCGTGGCCGGGCGTGGGAAAGCACTCGAGGCCGAGCACCTCGTCGCCGACCACGTGCACGTTCTCCTCCGGCACGGGCGCGAGCTCGCCCCACAGCGTGTCGAACTCGTCGCCGTAGATCCTGCGCGCGCTCGCCTCCAGGCGGGCCGGCTCGACGAGGTGAGGAGCGCCGATCTCGGAGACGTGCACCTGAAGCCCGGGGTGCTCGCGCACGAGGACGCCGGCCGCGCCCGCGTGGTCGAGGTGGATGTGCGAGAGCAGCAGGTGCCGGATGTCCGTGAGCTCGAGGCCGTGCTCGGCCAGCCCCACCTTCAGCTCCGGTACACCGGTCGTCGGCCCGCAGTCCTGCAGCGCCGGGCCGTCCGGTGTCTCGAGCAGGTAGCAGCCGATCGAGCGCTCGAGCCCGAGGTGGCGCAGGTCGATCAGCTCCGGCACGCCTAGCCGACCCGCTCGAAGATGCCGACGTAGACGTGCTCGCCCTCGTCGATCACGCGGCGGAGCTCCCAGCCCGTCCCCTCCGCGAGCTCGGCCATCTCCTCGGGCGAGGCGAGCAGGTAGTCGAACCAGCGCGAGCGGTGATGGCCGTAGACGACGCGGATCCTGAGCTGGCCGGGCATCCGTCCGCGCCGCCGGTTGCGCTCGTGGTAGGCGAGGTGGCCGGCGTCGTCGGTCGTGTACGGGTTGACGCTCTCGGCGACGATCCGCGCGCCCTCGTTCGCGATCGACTTGAAGCGCCGGAGGAGCCACGGCGCCCGCCGCCTGCCTCCCATCAGGCCGAAGTTGTTGCCGAACATCACGATCGTGTCGAAGCGGCCGAGCTCCGGCCCGACCTGCGTGACGGAGAGCTCGCGCACGTCCTTCGCGCCGCGCGCGCGCGCCACCCGGATCGCGAGTGGCGACGTGTCGATCCCGACCACCTCGTGCCCGCGCTCCTGGAGATGGAGCGCCACCCGGCCCGCGCCGCTGCCGACGTCGAGCACACGCCCGCGCACGTGGCGCATCGCCTGCCGCTGCGTTTTCGGCCAGCGACGAAACGGCGCGAAGTAATAGGCCGCGCCTGCGCCGTTGGCCATGATGAACCCGTCGTCGCGCTCGATGATCTCGGCGCCCGCGCCCGGCTCGTTCTCGTAGTAGTCGAGGATCAGCCGCCCGTAGGCGTCCGAGAGATCAGTCACGCGCCGGCGGCTGCGGCGGAGCGCACGAGAGCGGCCTCGAGGTCCTCGATCAGGTCCTCGGCCGACTCGATCCCGACCGAGAGGCGCACGAGGTTCCTCGGCGAGGCGAAAGGCGCGTCCGCGGTCGACGCGTGCGTCATGCGCGCCGGGTGCTCGATCAGGCTCTCGACGCCGCCGAGGCTCTCGGCGAGCTGGAAGATCTTCGTCCGGGCGCAGAGCGCGACCGCCTCCTCCTCGGACTCGGCGAGGAACGAGACCATCCCGCCGAAGTCGCGCATCTGGTGGGCCGCGATCGTGTGGCCCGGATGCGACGGCAGGCCCGGATAGAGGACGCGCTCGACCAGCGCGTGCCGCTCGAGGGCGGCGGCGACGGCCGCAGCGTTCTCGCAGTGCTGGCGCATCCGGACGGCGAGCGTCTTCAGGCCGCGCAGCACGAGCCAGCAGTCGAAGGGGCCGGGCACCGCGCCCAGCGACTTCTGCAGGAACAGGAGCCGCTCGGCGATCGTCGGGTCGCTCGTCGCCACGAAGCCGCCGATCACGTCCGAGTGGCCGCTGAGGTACTTGGTCGTCGAGTGGAGGACGATGTCGGCGCCGAGCGAGAGCGGCTGCTGCAGGTACGGCGTCGCGAACGTGTTGTCGACGACGACCAGCGCGCCGGCCGCGTGGGCCGCATCGGCCGCGGCACGGATGTCGACGATGTTCAGCAGCGGGTTCGTCGGCGTCTCGAGCCAGAGGATGCGCGTGCGCTCGTCAAGGTGCTCGGCGACATTCGCGTTCAGGTCGTCGGCGGGGACCCACTCGAACTCGTAGCCCTTCGGCCCGTAGACCTGCGAGAACATCCGGTAGACGCCGCCGTAGACGTCGGCCACTGCGACGACGCGGTCGCCCGGGCTGAGCATGTGCATGATCGTCGTGACGGCGGCCAGGCCCGAGGCGAAGGCGACGCCGTGCTCCGCGCCTTCGAGGGAGGCGAGGCACAGCTGGAGCGCGGTTCGCGTCGGGTTCGAGACGCGGGCGTAGTCGTAGCCCTTGGTCTCGCCGACGGCCTCCTGCGCAAAGGTGGACGTCTGGTAGATCGGGACGGTGATCGCGCCGGTGGCCGGATCCGGCTCCTGCCCCTCGTGGATCGCGCGGGTCTCGAAGTCCACGATCTGAGTCTAATCGCGCTGTCTCAGGGCACGGCCACGACGCGCTCGTCGGCTGCGCCGCGGTAGTCGGGCCCGAGCTTCGCCGCGAGCGTTCGCTCCAGCTCGCCGGTCTGCTCGAGCTCCTCGACGATGTCCGCGCCGCCGATCAGCTCGCCGCGCACGAACACCTGCGGGATCGTCGGCCAGCCTGACTGCGTCGAGAGCTCCTCGCGGATCCGCGGGTCGGGAAGGATGTCGATCGCGGTCACCGGCGCGCCCGCGCGGCGGAGCGCCTCGAGCGCACGGTGCGAGTTCCCGCACATCACGATCTGCGGCGTGCCCTTCATGAACAGCGCCACGTCCTCGTTGTCGATGATCTCCTTGATCTGCGTGCCGAGCTCGGTCATTCCGCTCCCTTGGTTGTGATCCTCAACTCGTGAATGGTGCCATCCGCGAGGGGGGCTGCGAGCGCGTCGTAGACGAGCCGGTGCTGCTCGACGAGCGACAGCCCGTCGAAACGCGCGCTCGCGACGATCACCTGGAAGTGGTCGCCCGTGCCGGTCCGGTCCTCGACCGAGACCTCGTCGCCGGGAAAGGCCTCCTGCAGCAGCTCTTCGAGCCGGGTGCTCAGCGGGAGTTTCCTCTCCCGTGGGCGAGGTACTCGAGCAGGTCGGAGCGGCTCAGCATCCCGGCCGGGCGGCCGTTCATGGCGACGATCACGGCGGGGCTGCCGCCGCTCAGCGCCGCGAAGACCTCGTCCACCGACTCGTTCGCCTCGACCGCGGCGAGCGGCGGCTGCATCGCGGCCGCGACGTCCTCGTTGATGGCGTCGGGGTTGCGGAAGACGAGGTCGAGCAGCCCGCGCTCGTGGAGCGATCCGACGACGTCCGCCATCGACCCGCCCGAGTCGTGGCGCATGACGGGCAGCTGCGAGATCGAGTACTCCTGCATCAGGTCGATCGCCTGCCCCACCTTGTGGTGCGACTCGATCGTGACCAGCTCCGGGAGGCCCTCCTCCTGGTGCTTGAAGCGCAGCACCTCGGCAACCTTTGCCGGCGGCTCGTGCCGCTCGAGAAAACCGAGCTCGATCATGTAGTTGTCGTCGTAGAACTTCGAGAGGTAGGCGCGCCCGCCGTCGGGGAAGAGCGTGACGACGGTCTTGTCCGGCCCGAGCTCCTTTGCGATCTCGATCGCCGCCCAGGCCGCCGTCCCGCCGGAGCCGCCGACGAGCAGGCCCTCCTCGCGCGCGAGCCGCCGCGCCATCAGGAACGAGTCGCGATCGGAGACCGTCACCCACCGGTCGATGACCGAGCGGTCGAGCGTCTCCGGGTAGAAGTCCTCGCCGATCCCCTCGACGAGGTACGGATGCTGCTCCTCGGGGCCGGAGGTGTAGATCGAGCCTTCGGGGTCGGCGCCGACGATGGGCACGTCGGGCCGCTGCTCCTTGATGTAGCGCGCGATGCCGCTGATCGTGCCGCCGGTCCCGACCGCGATCACGACCGCGTCGAGCTCGCCGCCCGTCTGCTCGAGGATCTCGGGGCCGGTTGTCGCGTAGTGCGCGCCCGGGTTGTGCGGGTTCCGGTACTGGTCGGGCTTGTACGCGCCGGGAATCTCCTCGGCGAGGCGGTCCGACACGGAGTAGTAGCTCTCCGGCGACTCTGGCTCGACCGCGTACGGGCAGATGATCACCTCGGCGCCGAAGGCCTTCAGAAGCGCGATCTTCTCGCGGCTCATCTTGTCGGGCATCGTGAAGATGCAGCGGTAGCCCTTGAGCGCCGCGACGATCGCGAGCCCCGTCCCGGTGTTGCCTGAGGTCGGCTCCACGATCGTCCCGCCGGGCTTCAGCTTCCCTTCGCGCTCGGCCGCCTCGACCATCGTGATCGCGATCCGGTCCTTGATCGAACCGCCCGGGTTGAGGTACTCGAGCTTGGCGAGCACCGTCGCCGAGCCCGCGGGAACGATGTTCTGCAGCCGGACGAGCGGCGTGTGGCCCACCAACTCCAGCAGCGTCGGATACTCGCGAGCCATCGCGCGAAGCGTAACGCCCGCAACCCGCTGTGGAACACTGCAGGCGTGTTGGGCAAGGCGTGCTTCCGCCTGGGGTTGATCGCGCTGGTGACGCTGGCGGCCGGGACTGCGGCCGCGGTCAAGAGCCAGGCTCGCGGCAGCGTGGCCGCGCAATGCGAGCCGTCCGTCGACCCGGCGTACGCCCAGGAGATCGGCGACGCGCTCGCCCAGAAGCAGGACGTCTGGGGCAACGAGCTGCTCGCCTCGCCCGCCGGCCCGACCGCCGACGGCGTCCAGGGCTACCTGCACCCGCTGATGCTCGTCGGGCGGCCGGGCGGGGCCGGGCCGCGGCACCTGACCGACTCGGGCGTCTACTACGTCCCCTTCGGCCGGCCGGACGGGCCTGACGGCGCGAGCACCGTTCAGCTCCACGTCGCGGACGGCAGCCAGATCGTCTCGCGCGACGTCGAGGGGCCGCGCCTGACCTTCGGCGTCGGCCGCGCGGGGCGCGAGCGCTACGGGTCGTGCCACCTCCGCCTCCAGACGCCGCGGCTCGACGGGGGCTACCTCCCGGTCCTGGAGACGAGCTACGCGGCGGCCGACGGCGTGCGCTACCAGCAGGAGTCGTTCGCCACCGTGATCCCGGAAACCGGCTCGCTTGTCAGCTTCGTGCGCGTGGTCGTGAACCCGCGTCTCGCGCATCGCAAGAACGGGATCGGCTACCTGCGCCTCACGCCCTCGGTCAGGGGGCTGCGGCAGGTCGGCGACGAGCTTCGGCGCGGCGACGGCACGCGTCTCATCTTCAGCGACGGGGCAAGGTTCAACGGGACGTCGCTCGTCTACGCGACGAAGCCGCGGAAGGCGCTGACGGTCTACCTCGCCTGGCTCGACCAGGCACGTCCAACGAAGCCGTTCGAGCTCGACCGTGCGAGCTACGAGCGGGCGAAGCGCTCGATGATCCGCTACTGGAACCGCCGGCTCTCCCAGGGCGCGACGTACGCCGTGCCCGAGAAGCGCGTCCTCGATGCCGAGCGGAACCTGCTGATCCAGAACATGCTCATGTCGGGCCGGTACAGCCTCGGTAACGCCTACGACGGCTGGTCGTTCGAGCTGATCGACGTCGCCGAGGTGATGGGCGACTACGGCTTCGGCAAGATCGAGCGCGCGATCCTGGAGAAGTCGTTCCGGAAGCGCAGCCCGTTCCCCAAGCGCGCGGCCGGCGAGCGGATGGTCGGCACGGCGCACTACTACCGGCGCTTCGGGGACACGGCGTTCGTGGACCAGGTCACGCCTGCGCTCGGCAAGTTCGTGGCGAGCTTCGAGAACCAGCTCAACGCGAGCAAGGTCGGGATCCTCGACCCGGAGCGCTACGGGGTCGACGTCAACACGCGGGTCTACGGCCTCCACGCGCAGGCGCAGGCGCTGCAGGGGCTCCGCGCGATGTCCGCGGTCTGGGCGCAGACCGGCCACCCGTTCCTCGCGGCGAAGGCCGACCGCGTGGCCACGAGGCTCGAGGCCGGGATCGAGAAGGCGGTCGACGCCTCGAAGGTCGACGCTGCCGGACGGCTCGCTGTTCGTCCCGATCGCGCTGCTCGACGGCTCCGAGCACCCGTACGACGCCCTGACCGACTCGCGGGCCGGGAGCTACTGGAACCTCGTGATGCCGTACGCGCTCGCGTCGGGCGTGTTCCGTCCGGGAGGGCCCGAGGCGACGGGCGTGCTCGACTACATGCTCGAGCACGGCTCGCGCTTCCTCGGGCTCGTCCGCTTCCGCGCCTTCACGAACCGGACGAACCCGGGCTACCGCGCGCCCGGCTCGGACGACGTGTACGGCCTGAACGTCGCGCGCTTCCTCGCGGACAACGACCAGCCGGACCAGCTCGACCTCAGCCTGTACGGGAAGCTCGTCGCCGGAATGACGCCCGGGACGTTCGTCTCCGGGGAGGGCTCGACGATCGGCGTCGTTCCCGGCCAGTACTACCGCTCGATGTTCCGGCCGCCGAACAGCGCGAACAACGCGTCCTTCCTCGAGCAGCTCCGGCTCACGCTCGTCCACGAGACGCGCGACGCGGCCGGCGTGCCCGACGGACTGGAGCTCGCCTACGCGACGCCGCGCGCCTGGCTGCGGCCCGGCAAGCAGATCGCCGTCCGCGCGGCGCGGACGAGCTTCGGGCCGCTCTCGTACTCGCTCGAGGCTCGCTCAGGTTCGATTCGGGTCAGCGTCGACGTCCCGCCACGCATCCCGAAGACGCTCAAGCTCCGGCTTCGGCTGCCCACGGGCGAGCGGATCACAGGGGTCGCGCTCGAGGGCCGCGCCTTCTACCACTACGTGCCCGCGACCGAGACGATCGACCTCTCCAACCTCGGCGGGCGGCTCAACCTGGTCGTCGCAACCGCGCGCAGCTGAGCGGCGCTCAGTGCCGGAAGTGGCGGCGGTGCGTGAAGACCATCGTCGCGCCCTCGCGCTCGACCGCCTCGATCACCTCGCCGTCGCGCTTCGAGCCGCCGGGCTGGATGATTCCCGTCACGCCTGCGCCGAGGGCGAGCTGCGGTCCGTCCGCGAACGGGAAGAACGCATCGGAGGCGAGCACCGCGCCCGCCGTCGCATGGTCGTGCTCCCGCGCCTTCTCGAGCGCGATCCTGACCGCGTCGACGCGGCTCATCTGGCCGGCGCCGATCCCGATCGTCTGCAGGTCGCGCGCGATCACGATCGCGTTCGAGGCCGCGTGCTTGCAGACGCGCCAGGCGAAGAGCAGGTCGCCCCAGGCCATCTCGCTCGGCGCTCCGCAGACGACCTCCATCCCCTCGCGGTCGTCGATGTCGGAGTCGCGCTCCTGCACGAGCACGCCGCCGAGCACGCGGCGGTAGTCGCGCTCGCCGGGGTTCGAGAGCCGCCGCTCGCGGTCGTCGAGGATCCGCGTCGCCGGCTTCTCCGTCAGCTTCGCGAGCGCGGCCTCGTCGTAGCCCGGCGCGAAGAGCACCTCCACGAACTGCTCCGCGAGCCGCTCGCCGAGCTCGGCGCTGACCGCGCGGTTGAGGACGACGACGCCTCCGTAGGCCGAGAGCGGGTCGGCTGCCAGCGCCCGCTCGTACGCCTGCTCGATCGAGCCGGAGACCGCAACGCCGCACGGGTTCGCGTGCTTGACGATCACGCAGGCCGGGAGCTCGAACTCGCGCGCGATCAGCCGCGCGGCTGAGAGGTCGTTCAGGTTGTTGAACGACAGCTCGCGACCGTGCACCTGCTCGACGCGCGAGAGCAGGTGGCGCCGCGCGCCGACCTCGGAGTAGTAGGCCGCGCGCTGATGCGGGTTCTCGCCGTAGGCCAGGTCGAGCTCCCGCGTGAACACCGGTAGCAGCGCATCCGGGAAGCCCTCGGGCTCCGAGAACCAGCCCGCGATCGCCGCCTCGTAGGCCGCCGTCACCGCGAAGGCCTCTCCCGCCAGCCGGCGGCGCGTCTCGAGCGAGAGCTCGCCGCGCGCCTTGAGCTCGCTCAGGATCTCCGGGTAGCTCTCCGGGCGGCAGACGGGCGCGACGTGGGCGAAGTTCTTCGCGGCCGCGCGCAGCATCGCGGGCCCGCCGATGTCGATCATCTCGACCGCGTCCTGCTCGCCCACGGCCTGTCGCGAGACGACGTCCTGGAACGGGTAGAGGTTCACGCACACGAGGTCGAACGGCTGGATCTCGTGGTCGTCGAGCGACGCCCGGTCGTCAGGGCGATCGCGGCGCGCGAGGATGGCCGCGTGGATCCGCGGGATGAAGCGTCTTGACGCGCCCGCCGAGCAGCTCCGGGACCTCGGTCACCTCCTCGACGGTCGTCGCCGAGATCCCGAGCTTGTCGAGGAACGCCGCGGTGCCGCCGCTGGCGACGATCTCGACGCCGAGCTCCGAAAGCCCGCGCGCCAGCTCGTCCAGGCCGGACTTGTCGTAGACGGACAGCAGCGCGCGCTTCACGCGATCAGCTCCTTCACGACCCTCGGCAACAGGCGGTGCTCGACCTCTTGCACACGCGCGCGAAGCGAGTCCGCGTCGTCGCCGCTGTGGACGGGCACGCGCTCGGCGGCGAGCACGGGGCCGCTGTCGACGCCGTCGTCGACGAGATGCACGGTCGCCGCGGTCTCGGGGACGCCCGCCGCGAGCACGTCCTCGATCGGGTGCGCGCCCGGAAAGTCCGGGAGCGGGGCCGAGTGCGTGTTGACCACGCGGCCCGGGAAGCGCTCGAGGAAGTAGGGCCGCAGGAGGTGCATGTACCCCGCGCAGACGACGAGGTCGACGTCGTGCTCCTCGAGCCAGTCGGCCATCGCCTCGTCCCGCGCCTCGCGGCTCTCGTAGTCGTCGAGCTCGAAGACCGCGGCTGCGATCCCGGACGCCTCCGCGCGCTCGAGCGCCCTCGCGCCGGGCCTGTTGCTGGCGACGCACGAGATCGGCAGGCCCGCGTCGATCAGCGCCTGCAGGTTCGTGCCCTCGCCGCTGACGAGAACGCCGATCACGTCAGCCGCCCGATCACGGTTCCCGCGGCCGCGTCCCGCTCCGGGACGACCGCGCACATGCCGACGCCGAGGTTGAACACGCGCCGCTGCTCGGCCTCCTCGACGCCGCGCTCGGAGAGCCACGCGTACACGGCCGGCCGCTCCCAGGCGTCCCAGTCGAGCTCGACGCCGACGCCGTCGGGAAGCACGCGCATGAGGTTGCCGAGGATCCCGCCGCCGGTCACGTGGGCGAGCGCCTTCACGTCCGCCTTCGAGCGGAGCTCGCGCACCTCGTCCAGGTAGAGCCGGTGCGGGGCGAGCAGGAGGTCGGGGTCGAAGTCGTCCGTCGCCGACGAGCTCGCGCACGAGCGAGAAGCCGTTCGTGTGCAGTCCCGACGACGCGAGCGCGAGCACGACGTCGCCCGCCTCGCAGCGGGAGCCGTCGATCAGGTCCTTGCGCTCGACGAGCCCGACGCAGGTGCCCGCGAAGTCGAGCTCCTCCTCGCGGTAGACGCCCGGCAGCTCGGCCGTCTCGCCGCCGATCAGCGCGCAGCCCGCCTCGCGACAGACCTCGGCCGCGCCCTCGACCAGCTCCGCGACCTGCTCGAGGTCGAGCTGGTGGGCGGCGACGTAGTCGAGAAAGAACAGCGGCTCGGCTCCGGTCGTGAGCACGTCGTCGATGCAGTGCGCAGCGAGGTCGCGCCCCGCGTCGTGCAACCGTCCCGCCCGTCGCGAGAGCACGAGCTTCGAGCCGACGCTGTCGGTCGAGGCCGCGAGCAGCCGGTCATCGTCGAGCGCGTAGAGCCCGGCGAACCCGCCGAACGCGCCCTCGACTCCGGGCGTCCGCGTCGACTCGACTGCTGCGCGCAACCGCCCGACGACCTCGTCGGCGGCCGCGAGCGAGACACCCGCCTCCGCGTAGGTCCTGCCTCCGGAGCTCACGCGTCGAGTCTAAAGCCGCTGCTCGCCGGAGACCTCGGTCCGGCAGGAAGCGCCAGACGTGCGCGGAACCTTTGCAATGGCTGATACATGCGCTCCACGGGCGTCCATCACGTCGATCTGGTCGTGTCCTCGATCGAGCGCAGCCTGCCCTTCTACCGCGACCTGCTCGGGCCGCTCGGGTGGCACGGCGTCAGCGAGACGAAGGGCGAGCGCGGCGAGGCGATCTGGTACCTCTGGGGGCCGGGCAGCTCGATCGGGATCCGCGAAGCGCAGGAACCGCGCACGGCTCCCTACGATCGCTACCAGGTCGGCCTCCACCACCTGGCGCTCGAGGCGGCCTCGCGCTCGGCGGTCGACGAACAGACCGAGTGGCTCCGCGCCCAGGGCGCCGAGATCGAGAGCGGCCCCGAGGAGTACTGGTACCAGCCCGGGTACTACGCGGTCTTCTTCTACGATCCCGACGGAATCAAGCTGGAGATCGTGCACGTCCCTCCCGGCCTCGCGGCCTAGACGAAAGGAGAAGCTGGCATGTCGAGCACTCCCCCCGAGGAGCCCGCAGGCGGCAGCACGCAGTCGAGCTCGAGCAGCAGCATGAGCGGCTCGTTGACGGGTCTTGGCATCTCGTCCGGCGCGACGCTGCCGATGCCCGGCAACGCGGAGTTCCTGCTGTACCTCGTCGTGGAGATCATCTTCACGATCATCTGGATCGCAGCAGAGAGCGTCGACACCGCGATGTGGGTGCGGGTGACGACCGGGCTCACAGCTATCTACATCCTCAGCCGCGGCATCGCGAAGGCGAGCCGCGTGCTCGAGCAGTAGCTAGGCCGACGCCGGCTCGAACCTGAGCTTCGCGCCCTCACGCGGGGTTGCCGTCGGGTAGTCCCGCGTGAGGCAGGCGCGGCAGAGCTCGCTCGCCGGGCGCGTCGTCGACTCCTGGAGGCCCTCGAGCGAGAGGTACGCGAGCGAGGTCGCGCCGATGTGCTCCCGCACCTCCTCGACCGAGCGCGACGATGCGATCAGCTCGTCCTCCTCGGCGAAGTCGATCCCGTAGTAGCACTGGCCGATCACGGGCGGCGACGAGATGCGGATGTGCACCTCCGCCGCTCCGGCCTCGAAGAGCATCTGGACGATCTTGCGCGTCGTGTTCCCGCGCACGATCGAGTCGTCGACGGCGACCACGCGCTTGCCCGCGAGCTCGCCGAGCGGGTTGAACTTCAGCTTGACGCCCTGCTCGCGGAGGCCCTGGTCGGGCTGGATGAACGTGCGGCCGACGTAGCGGTTCTTGATCAGGCCCTCCGAGAACGGGATCCCGCTCGCGCGGGAGAACCCGATCGCGGCCGGCGTGCCCGAGTCGGGGATCGGCAGCACGAGATCGGCCTCGGCGGGGGCTTCGGCCGCGAGCCGCTCGCCCATGCGGACGCGAGCGCCGTGCACCTCGACTCCCTTCAGCCGCGAGTCCGGGCGGGCGAGGTAGAAGAGCTCGAAGATGCAGAGCGCTCCGTGGCCGGCGATGTCGACGGCCTGGCGCGCGTGCGGGCCTTCCTCGTCGATCACGACCAGCTCGCCCGGCGACACCTCGCGCTCGAGCTCGGCGCCCACGTTGTCGAGCGCGCACGTCTCGGAGGCGAGCAGCCAGTGGTCGTCCTCGCGGCCGAGGCAGAGCGGCCTGAACCCGAACCGGTCGCGGAAGCCGATCAGCTTCCCCTCCGAGAGCGCGACCACCGAGTAGGCGCCCTCGAGCCTCGCCATCGTGTTGGCGACCGCGTCCTCGAGCGGGGCAGTGTCGTTCGCGATCAGCGCCGCGATCAGCTCGGTGTCGGAGGTCGTGCTCAGGCGGATGCCTTCGGCGGCGAGCTCCTCGCGCAGCTCGGATGCGTTGACGAGGTTGCCGTTGTGGCCGAGCGCGACCGTGCGCCCGCGGCCGCGCTGGATCAGCGGCTGCGCGTTCGTCCACTGGGTCGAGCCGGTGGTCGAGTAGCGCGTGTGGCCGATGGCGGTGTCGCCGCGCAGGCCGCGCAGCTTCTGCTCGTCGAAGACCTGGGTGACGAGGCCCATGTCGCGCAGCACGGTCAGGCGGCCCTCGTCGGAGACGGCGATCCCGGCCGACTCCTGGCCGCGGTGCTGGAGCGCGAAGAGGCCGAAGTAGGTGACGCGCGCCACGTCGCGGTCGGGCGCGCGGATGCCGAAGACGCCGCACATCAGCGGACCGTTCCCAGCTCGCGAATAGCTATCGCTTTCGGGATCCCGGGCGTGTCCGCCGAGGCGAGCACGACCGAGCCGTACGGCGCCTCGCCGGGCGCCTCGAACGTGTGACCGCTAAACATCGATGCCTCCGAGAGCGCATGTGTCAGGCCGCCGTCGCTCACGTCGTGGGCGAGCGAGAGGTTGGACGCGTTGCGCCACAGCCATCCGATCAGCTCGACGTCGTCGCCCTCGGCGAGCCAGACGCCGTCGCCCTGACGCCACCCCTGCGGGACCTCGCGCACGTCCGCGACGAGGCCGACGCAGCCGACCACCGGCGTCGGCGGAATCGCCCGCCCGTCGGTCTCGTTGTAGAGCGACACGTTGCCGGAGACCACGGGGATCCCGAGCGCCTCCGCCGTCTCGGCGATGCCCTCGATCGCCTCCCCGAGCTCCCAGCCGATCTCCGGCTTCTCCGGGTTGCCGAAGTTGAGGCAGTCGGTCAGCGCGAGCGGCTCGCCGCCGGCGCAGGCGACGTTGCGCGCCGCCTCGAGGACCGCCTGCCGCCCCGCCGCACGCGGGTCGCGCTCGCCGAGCGGCGGCCCGTCGAGCGACACGGCGAGGCCGCGCCACGAGGGCCGCAGCCGCAGGACGGCCGCGTCGAGCCCGGGGCGCCGCACGGTCCGCGACTGGACGAGGTGGTCGTACTGCTCGTAGATCCAGCGCTTGGGCTCGAGGTTGATCGGATCCACGGGGGCCGGACGCCGCTCGACGGCGAGCCGGTCGACCTCGTAGCGGGGGCACTCGTCGGTGAGGAGCGCAGCCGGGATCTCGCCGACCGCGTCGCCGTCGACGAACGCGCGCAGCTCGCCCGTGTCCGTGACCTCGCCGATCGCGGCGTGGTGCAGCTCCCAGCGCTCGAGCACGGCCTCGACCCGCTCGAGCAGCTCCGGCCGGCAGACGGCGACCATCCGCTCCTGGCTCTCGGAGATCATGATCTCCCAGTCCTCCATGCCCTCCTCGCGGAGCGGCACGCGATCGAGGTGGACGTCGACTCCTGCTTCGCCGCGCGCCATCTCGGCGAGCGCGGACGCCAGCCCGGCTGCGCCGCAGTCCTGGAGCGACTCGACGAGCCCTCCCTCCACGAGCTCGAGCGAGGCCTCGATCAGCTTCTTGCCCGTGAACGGGTCGCCGATCTGCACCGAGGGCCGCTTCTCGTCGGACCCCTCGCCGAGCTCCTGGCTCGCGAGCACCGACGCCCCGCCGATCCCGTCGCGGCCGGTGGTCGCGCCGTAGAGGACGAGCACGTTGCCCGTCCCTCGCGCACGCGCGCGGGTGACCCGCTCCGAGGGCAGCAGCCCGACGCACATCGCGTTGACGAGGCAGTTGCCCGCGTATGCCGCGTCGAAGACCGCCTCGCCGCCGACCGTCGGGACGCCGACGCAGTTCCCGTAGTGGCCGATTCCCGCCACCGCGCGCCGGAAGCTCCAGCCCGGGTCGCCGAAGCGGAGCCCGTCGAGGAGCGCGACCGGCCGAGCGCCCATCGCGACGATGTCTCGCAGGATCCCGCCCACCCCGGTCGCCGCGCCCTGGAACGGCTCGACCGCCGAAGGGTGGTTGTGCGACTCGACCTTGAACGCGACCGCCTCGCCGTCGCCGAGGTCGATCACGCCCGCGTTCTCTCCCGGTCCCTGGAGCACGCGCTCGCCGGAGCTCGGCAGCCGGCGAAGGAGCGGCGCGGAGTGCTTGTAGCCGCAGTGCTCCGACCAGAGCAGCGAGAAGACGGCGAGCTCGAAGTGGTTCGGGTCGCGCTCCAGCAGTTCGCAGATTCGCGCGTGCTCGCCATCGGTGAGACCGAGCGCGCGGTGGAGCGACTGTTCGGAGACCCGCGTCAGAGAATCGAGTCTAACCGTGGCGGGGGATGGGTCGGCGACCGCTAGCCTCCGTCGAATGAGCAGGCACTTCCTCCCGTCCTTCTTTCTCCTCGCTGCGCTCTGGGGCGCCTCGTTCATGTTCATCAAGATCGCCGACCGCGAGCTGCAGCCGACCACCATGATGGCCGGTCGGCTGGTGCTTGCGGCGACGATCCTGTTCGTGCTGCTCGCGGCGCGGGAGGGTGTCCGGCCGGCCGCTTCGCGCCTGCGCGCAGGCGGCATCCAGCCGTTCGCGCTCGGGATCGTCGCTGCCGCGCTTCCGTTCACGCTGATCGCCTGGGGCGAGAAGCACATCGACTCGGGCGTGGCAGCGATCGCGAACGCGTCCATGCCGATCTTCATCGTGCTGATCGCGATCCGGTTCCTGCACAGCGAGCGGGCCACGGGCGTGCGGCTCGTCGGGATCATCGTCGGGCTCGTGGGCGTGGGCGTGCTGGTCGGCGTGCATCCGAGCGGGGGGTGGATGGCCGTGGCCGGGACGCTGGCGGTCGTCGTGGCATCGGTGAGCTACGCGACGGCGAGCCTGTGGGGCCAGCACCTCGTCGCGGACGAGTCACCGCTCGTGCTGAGCACCGCCGCGTTCACGGGCGGCGCGATCGTGCTGCTGCCGTTCGGGCTCGCGGAGCTGCCGTCCTCGTTCCCGAGCTGGAAGGCGATCGGCTGCGTGGTCGCGCTCGGGGTGCTCGGGACCGCGATCGGCCAGCTTCTGTACTTCCGGCTGCTCCGGACCGACGGCTCGTCGCGCGCGAGCCTCGTCACCTACCTGATGCCCGTCGCCGCGCTCTTCTACGGGACGCTGCTGCTCGACGAGCCGGTCACGGCCGAGGAGCTCGTCGGGCTCGTCCTGATCCTGGGCGGAGTCGCGCTTGGCTCCGGGTTCCTCAGACTTGCGCGGCGCAAGGAGGCGGCTCCCGTCTCGTGACGGGAGACGACGGGCTGAGCCTGCGCCGGGCCGAGCCGGCGGATCTCGACTTTCTGGTCGACCTGATGACGCACGAGGAGGTCGAGCCGTTCATGGCGACGATCAGGCCGCGCGACCGGGAGGCGATGCTGGCCGAGATCGAGCGCTCTCAGGCCGAGCCCGAGGAGTACGGCCGCTTCGTGATCGAGGTCGAGGGCGAGCCGACCGGGCTGATGGGCTTCGAGATCGCCAACCGGCGCAGCAAGATCGCCAACCTCGGCTCGCTGGCGGTGCATCCGTCCTTCCGGAACCAGGGCGTCGCCGACCGGGCTGCGCGGCTCTTCCAGCGGCACCTGATCTTCGACCTCGGCTACCACCGGCTCCAGCTCGAGATCTACGGCTTCAACGAGCGCGCGCAGCGCCATGCCGAGCGGGCCGGCTTCGTCCGCGAGGGCGTACGCCGCAAGGCGTACTGGCGCAACGACGAGTGGGTCGACAGCGTCATGTACGGGCTGGTCCGAGAGGACCTCGAGCCCGGCTGAGCTAGGCTCGCGCGGCGATGTGGGTCCTCTTCCGCGTGCCGACGCCGACGCCCGCCGGCGAGACGGCGCAGGATCTCTACGAGAAGCGGGTGCCCTGGATCACGCCCGAGATGCAGGAGAGCGCCCGGTCGCTCGGCTGCCGCTTCCACCGCGCCTGGTACGCGCAGGACGGGACGGCCTTCTATGCGCTGGCGAGCTGGGAGACGGGTGAGGGCGCCTCGGAGTTCTTCCGTGCTCTGGCAGATCGAGGCCGAGCTCGGCGAGGAGGCGATCGTCCTCGAGGGAGACGTCGGGCTCGTCCCGCTCCCGGCCATGGATTAACCCAGGTCTCCTCCGCCATTCGGCGCCGCTACTCGGCCCGTCGTCCCCGCTCGCAACGCCGTGTGCGCCGTTCCGAGCCTCGCTCGCCTGCGCGGCGGCCCTATCAGGCCTGAAACGGCCGCGTCCGAGGGCCTTCGCCAACTCGACGACCGCGAAGGGCAAGAGCGAGAGCGCCAGCACGACGAACACCTGAGCAGCGTCGAGGGCGACGGTCTCGAACGCAGTCTGCGCCACGGGCACGTAGATGGACAGCGCAACGAAGACGGCCGCGCCGCCCGAGGCCGCCACGAGCCACAGGTTGGCCGGCAGCCGCCAGGCGGCGATCGACGTCGAGCGAATGCCGAAGACGAGGACGAGCTCGGACAGCGCAAGTGTCGCGTAGGCCATCGTCTGGGCGCTGTCTCCGCCGAACGCCTTCCCGGCGCCGAAGGCGGCGAGGGTCGCGGAGCCGACCAACACGCCCACGATGCCGAGCATCACGAGCAGCCGGCGATCGAACAGCCGTGTGCTCCGTCGTGGCCCCGACGCCATTAGCCCGGGCGAGGCGGGATCCTGGGTGAGCGCCAGAGCCGGCGGCCCGTCGGTCACGAGGTTGACGAGCAGGACCTGGATCACCGCGAGCGGCGGTCCCAACCCGGCGGTGACCGCAACCGCGAAGACAAGTACCTCGCCGAGGTTCGCCGAGAGGAGGAAGGCCACGAACTTGCGGATGTTGTTCCCGATCAGGCGGCCTTCGCGGATCGCGGCGACGATCGTGGCGAAGTCGTCGTCGGTGAGGACGATCGAGGCTGCCTCGCGCGCAGCCTCCGTGCCGGACCGCCCCATTGCCACGCCGACGTCCGCACGGCGCAGGGCAGGCGCATCGTTGACGCCGTCGCCCGTGACGGCCACAACCTCGCCCTGCGCCTGGAGATCCTCGACCAGAGCCAGCTTCGAGCCGGGAGTGGCACGGGCGTAGATATGTGCCTCTTCGAGCCCGAGCGCATGTCCGATCGTCCGCGCGGTCGCAGGATGGTCTCCCGTGAGCATGCGAACTTCGATCCCGGCCTCGTGCGCCTCGCGGATCGAGGCCGCCGCAGTCGGCCGAAGGGGGTCGTGAAGGGCGATCAGGCCCAGCAGCTCGAGCTTCGCCTCGACCGAGTCGTCGAGCTCGCGAGCGCCGTCGAGGCGTCGAGAGGCGATCGCCAGCACGCGGAAGCCCTCGGCCGCCCAGGCTCCGGCGAGCGTGACGAGCTCGGGGATCGGTGCGACGGAGCGGTCCACGACCATCTCGGGGGCGCCCTTGGTGAAGGCGATGCGGCCATCGACGCCGTCGTAGACGACCGTCATCAGCTTGCGCTCCGAGTCGAACGGAACCTCGTGCACGGCCTCTCGGCCCTCGAGGATCTCCGCCTGCGTGAGGCCGCGCTCCATCGTTGCGAGCAGCAACGCGGCCTCGATGGGATCTCCGTGCACGTGCCCGTCGTCGGTGGCCCGGGCGGTCGAAGCGAGCACCGCCGCCTCGAGAAGCCGAAGCTCGTCGACACCAGGCGCCGGCCGAAGGTCGGAGACGCGGATCCGGTTCTCCGTGAGCGTGCCGGTCTTGTCCGTGCAGACGATCGTCATCTCGCCGAGCGTCTCGACCGCATCGAGTCGCCGCACGATCGCGCCGCGGCCGGCGAGTGACCTTGCGCCGAGCGCGAGGGACGCGGTGACGGTCGCCGCAAGCCCCTCGGGAACCGCGGCCACCGCGACGGCGACGCCGACGAGGAACGCAGCGTGCAAGGGCTCGCCCTGCAGCAACATGACGCCGGCGAGGCTGACGGTGAGGAGGAGGCCGAGCACGACCATCTGGCGCGTCAGACGCGCGAGCCTGCGGTCGAGAGGCGTCGGCGGTGCTTTGGCCTCGGCCGCCAGGGCCTCGATCGCCCCGAGCTCGGTCGACATGCCCGTGGCGCAGACCAGTGCCCGCCCGCGGCCCCGCGCGATGCCCGAGCCGGCGTAGAGCATCGAGCTCCGCTCGGCAAGCGGCGTCGCGCGGTCGATGCGTTCGACGCCCTTTGTCACCGGGAGCGACTCGCCCGTCAACGCCGACTCGTCCACTTCGAGCCCTCTCGCCTCGAGGACGCGCGCATCGGCGGCGACCCGCTCGCCGTCAGAGACGAGGAGAACGTCGCCCGGAACGACCTCCTCGGCGGGAATTGTGCGAATCGCTCCGTCGCGCACGACGGCAGCGGAGTGGGTGAAGGCTTCCGACAGAGCCAGAATCGCGCGCTCGGCCACGGCCTCCTGCCAGAAGCCGAGCACGGCGTTCACGAGCAGCACGGCCGCGATGGCTGCCGCCTCGATGGTGTCGCCGATCGCGAACGAGACAGCGGCCGCGACGACGAGCAGCGCGACCAGAGGATCGAGGAACTGGTTGAGGACGAGTCGCAGGTAGGGGGGTCGCCGTACGCGCTTCGGCCGGTTGGGTCCGAAGTGCTCAAGCCTGCGAGCGGCGTCGATCGAGGTCAGTCCGCGATCCGGGTCGGTCTTCAGGAGGCGCGCAAGCTCCCCACGCTCGAGCGCGTGCGGGTTGGCGATGACGTTCATCACGCGCCGTGGACGACCAGGACCGAGCTCGTCGACCGGTGTGCGACGCGCTCCGACACGCTTCCCAGAGCGTCGAGCCCGTGGAGCCCGCGGCGGCCCACGACGAGCAGGTCGACTCCGGCGGCGGCCTCGATCAGCGCCTCCAGCGGTTTCTTGTCGACCGCTTCGACTTGCGGGACCAGGCGCGTGATCCGGTCGAGATCGACGTCCTTTCCGCGCAGAGCGGTCACGGCATGCAGCGGCGCGTCGAAACGGTCCGCCAGGCGGCGGGCCACGGCGAGCGCGGCGGCTGCCTGCTCGGATCCGTCGATGCCCACGGCGAGCGAGCTCGGGAAGCCGGCGCCGTCCTGCCGTGGCCGTGCCACCAGCACCGAGCAGGGCGCAGTGTGGAGCATCGATCCGGCGACCCCGCCGAGCACGATCTCGGAGGCACGGCTCTGGCCGTGCGTGCCGACGGCGACGAGAGTCGCCCGCTCGCGGGCAAGCTCACGGAGCAGCGAATCGGTCGGCTGGCCGTCGACCAGCCTGGAGACGACCTCCGGGCCCACGATCGCCTCGGCTCTGCGCAGGGCCTCTTGCCCCGCGTGCTCGATCTCCTCGACCATCCGCGGCGCAGATGCTCCCGCATGGGTCGCCTTTCCCAGGTGGACGGCGGTGAAGACCTCGAGCCAACCTCCGGGCTCGCGTAGCCGACCTGCCTGCCGACAGGCGTCGAAACCCGGCTCGCTGCCGTCGACTCCGACGACGATGCGAGAGAAGATCGACGCTCGCAGCGGTGGAGCGAGCTCCGACCCTTCTTCGTCTTTGGAGGTCGGGTGCTCGTTGCCCATGGTTCAAGGCTAGCGCCGCATCACCGGCCGGCTATCAGCGAAAACCGCTGAGCTAGGGTGCGGAGAATCCGAAGTGTCACGCTGACTACGATTCGGCGGTGAGCCCGCGACAAAACGGCTTCGCGTGGCGCTGGGCCGAGGGGTACAGGGTCGCGTGGGAGGAAGGCGACCCCGACGCGGCCGCGGCGCTGTACGCGCCGGACTGCGTGTTCCGTTCGGCGCCATTCCGCCAGCCGGAGCCGCCGGTCGAGTACACGCGTCGCGTCTACCCCGAGGCGCGCGCGGACGACGTTCGCTTCGGCGAGCCCATCGAGGACGGCGATCGCGCCGCGGTCGAGTGGTGGGCGACGCTCGTCCTTACCGGGGGAGAGCAGCACACGATCGCCGGTTGCTCCGTCCTCCGCTTCGACGACGACGGCCTGGTCGTCGAGTCGCGCGACTACTGGCATATGGAGCCCGGCCGCCGCGAGCCGCCGCCCGGTTGGGGCCGCTGACGGGCACCCGGACAGCTCTAATCGCCCTCGTCGCGGCCGCGGTCGCGATCGCCTTCGCCGACTCGTCGATCGTCGTCCTCGCGCTTCCCGAGCTGTACACGCACTTCGACACGACCATCGAGGGCGTCTCGTGGGTCGTCACGGCCTACAACGCCGCCGTCGCAGTCACGGCGCTCGTGCTCGTGCTGTTCGTCCACCGCTTCCGCGCGGCCCGGGTGCTCGCCGCCGGCCTGATCGTCTTCCTGGGCGCGTCGATCGCCTGTGCGCTCGCGGACAGCCTCGGGTTCCTGATCGGCGCCCGGACCGTGCAGGGCGCCGGGGCAGCGCTGCTCCTCGCCGGTGCGCTCCCGGTGCTCGGCGCGCTCGCCGGCTCATCCGCGGACGGTGCGCGAGTCTGGATCCTCGCGGGGACGTTCGGCCTCGCGCTCGGGCCGGCGCTGGGCGGCGTCCTGACGCAGGCGTTCAGCTGGCGCGCGATCTTCGTCGCGCAGGCGCCCGTGGCCGCGCTCGGGCTGCTGGCCGTCGCGCACTCGCACGTTCGCGCGGTCGCCGAGGAGGGCTGGCGGCCGTCGCTCCGCAAGACGCTTCCGGCCAATGTCACGCTCGGGCTGCTCTTCGGCGCACTCGTCGGCGCACTCTTCCTCGCCGTCCTGCTCGTGATCAGCGTCTGGAACTACTCGCCGATCGCGGGCGCGGCGATCGTGAGCGTCCTGCCTGCCGCGGCGCTCGCCGCCCGGCCGCTCGAGCGGCGGCTGCCCCGGCTCGTCGCGGTCTGCGGTGGCGCGGCGCTGCTCGCGGGCGGCCTCGTCGGGCTCGCGCTGCTGCCCTCCGCGAGCGTGGGCTTCGCCGTCTGGGCGCTCGCGCTCTGCGGCGCCGGCCTCGGGCTCGCCGTGCCCGTCCTCTCCGACGCCGTGCTCGACCCGGGCTCGGAGCTGACGCGGAGCGGGACGCTCACGGTCGGCGCGCGGCACGTGGGGCTCGTCCTCGCGATCGCCGTGATCGCGCCGCTCCTCGCCTCGAAGGTGCCCGCGGCCGGCGACGAGGCGATGCTGAAGGCGACGGCCGTCCTGCTCGACGCCCCGGTCGGCCTCGACAAGAAGGTCCCGGTCGCGCTCTCGCTCCGCGGCGCGTTCGCCCGCGCGCAGGAGGGGCAGACTCCTGACCTCGCGCAGCCGTTCAACGAGCACGGCGCGCAGACCGACTCCGGGCTCGCGGCCACCCGCGACCGGCTGCTCGGGACGATCGAGAACACGATCACCCGCGCCTCGCGCTCGGCCTTCTTCGTCTGTGCGCTGTTCGCGGCCATGGCGCTCCTGGTGGCCGTCGTCTTCCGCCGGAGGATCGTCTCGTGACCGGCCGTCTCACGCCTGCTCTCTGGATCCTCGTCGCGTTGCTCGCCAGCGGCCTCGCACTGGTCGCAGCCGAGCTCGGCAGCGGCGCGCTGAACGAGCCCTCGCCGAAGATCGCGAACCCGTGCGAGCCGCGGCCGGGACGCAGCGGCGGCATCGACACGACCATCCAGCGGGTCGTCCTCGACGGCCTGGACGGCGCCGCCTGCCGCCTGCACACCACGCGCGAGGAGCTCGTGCTCTCGATCGGAGGCGACAGCCTCGCGCCACGACACTGGGACGCGCACACGATCGATGTCGCGCTCCGCGCGGGCATGCTCGGAGCCGTGAACCGGGCCGAGCAGCGCGGCGACATCCCCTCGTTCCTCGTGCCGCTCATCCGCACGGCGATCGACAAGATCCCGCTCGAGAAGCTGATCCGGGGCGAAATCAGCCTTCAGGACCTTCTGGGTTAGGATCGGCGTGTGACCGGCAGGCGCGTCGCGCGGATCGTGATGGTCGTCTTCGGCGTGATCGCCGTTCTCTTCGCGCTGGCGCTGCTGGCCGGCGGCGCCGCGCTCGTCTGGGCGCAGAACGACCAGACCAACAGCGACGGCTTCTTCACGACGAACGCTCACCGCTTCGAGAGCTCGTCGTACGCGATCACCTCGGAGAAGCTCGACATCGGCACCGGCGTGCCGAGCTCGATCTTCGGCGCGGGCCGGTACGCCAAGATCAGCATCGACGCCTCGGGTGCGGGCGGCAAGCCGATCTTCGTCGGCATCGGCAGGAGCGAGGACGTCAACCGCTATCTCTCCGGGACGGCCCACGACGAGGTCACCGACTTCGAGGCCGATCCGTTCTCCGTCGAGTACGAGCAGCACCCCGGGTCTGCTCCGGTGACGCCTCCGGCGAAGCAGCGCTTCTGGGTCGCGTCCGGGTCGGCCGGAGAGACCGTCGTCTGGGGCCTGCGGAAGGGCACGTGGTCGGTCGTGGCGATGAACGCGGACGGCTCGCGGCCGGTTGCGATCGACGCGAGCTTCGGCGCGAAGGTCTCGTTCCTCGGCTGGATCGCGACGGGCGTCCTGATCTTCGGCGCGCTCCTGCTGATCGGTGGCAGCCTGCTCATCTTCCTCGGCCTGCGGAAGTCGGCTCCGCTCGAGACCGGCGAGCCGGAAGCCGCTCCCGTGCCGGCGGCAGGCACCGGGTATCCCGTCGCCGTCGAGGGCCGGCTGGACGAGCCGCTCAGCCGCTGGCTCTGGCTCGTCAAGTGGCTCCTGGCGATTCCGCACTACATCGTGCTCGCGATCCTCTGGTTCGCGTTCTTCGTCCTGACGGTGATCGCGTTCTTCGGGATCCTCTTCACGGGCCGCTACCCGCGCGGGATCTTCGAGTTCAACGTCGGCGTCCTGCGCTGGACGTGGCGCGTGGCCTTCTACTCCTACAGCGCGCTCGCCACCGACCGCTATCCGCCGTTCACGCTCGACCCGGTGCCGGACTACCCCGCGACGCTGGAGATTCCGTACCCGGAGAAGCTCTCGCGCGGGCTCGTGCTCGTGAAGTGGTGGCTGCTCGCGATCCCGCAGTACCTCGTCGTCTCCGTCTTCGCCGGCGGCTGGTACTACGGCGCCTTCTGGACGAGGGGCTGGGACGCGCACTACTACGGCGGTGGCCTGATCGGCCTGCTGGTCTGCTTCTCGGCGGTCGTGCTCCTCTTCACCGGGCGCTACCTGCGCGAGGTGTTCGACTTCGTGCTCGGCATGAACCGCTGGGCGTTCCGCGTGGTCGCCTACGCCGCGCTCATGCGGGACGAGTACCCGCCGTTCCGGCTCGGGCCCTGAGCCCGGCCGTTCCTACCCCTGCAAGAGCCAGACGGCGCCGGCCCCCGCGAAGGCGGCCACGACCACGACGAGGATGGCGACCAGCTCGAAGCCCCGGCTCGGGCTCTCGCGGACGACAGGCGTCGGAGCCGTCGCGACCGTGCGTGCCGCAGCTTCGCCGATCGCCTCGACGAGCTCGGCGCAGCTAGAGAAGCGCGCCTTCGGGTCACGTGCGAGCGCGCGGTCGAAGACCGCGTCGAGGCTCGGGGACAGGCTCGGATTCCGCGCGGAGATCGACGGAACGGGCACGGCGCCGAGCGCCGCGGTCTCGGCGGTCGGCGACTCGCCCGCTGCGAAGGGCCTCTCCCCGGTCAGGAGCTCGAACGCGACCACGCCGAGCGCGTACCGGTCGACCGCTGCCGTCGCGCGCTTCCCCGCGGCCTGCTCCGGCGCGAGGTAGCCGAGGGTGCCGAGGACCGTGCCGGTCTGCGTCACGGACGCGAGCCCTGCCGCGGAAGCGATCCCGAAGTCCGCGACGTGGACGTTGCCCTCGCGGTCGAGCAGGATGTTCGCGGGCTTGACGTCGCGGTGCACGACGCCGTGAGCGTGCGCGTAGTCGAGTGCCGCTCCTGCCTGAGCCAGCCAGCCGAGCACCGGTGCGAGCGGCTGCGTGCCCTGCCGCCAGAGGACATCTGCCAGCGAGCCGCCGGCCAGGTACTCCATGACGATGAACGGGCGCCCCTGCCATTCCCCGACATCGAAGATCTTGATCGTGCTCGGCCCGCCCGAGAGCCGCGCCGCCGCCAGCGCCTCCCTCGTGAACCGTTGACCCACGTCTGCGTCCGCCGAGAATCGCTCCGCGAGAACCTTGATCGCGACCGTCCGGCCGAGCTCGTCGTCGGTCGCACGGAAGACGTCGCCCATGCCGCCGCGCGCGAGCCGCTCCGGATTGCGGTATCGCGGCGGAAACAGCTGTGATTCGACGAGCATGGGGTGCCGAGGGTAGCGCTGGCTCAGCTCACGCGTGTGGTGGGTCGATCCCCAACGCGGTGCCCGCGAGCTCCGCGGCGGCCACGACGTTGGTCAGCACGGGCGAAGCGCATTGCCCTCGGCGATAGTGGCGGGAATGACCGAAGCCGCGGCCGCACCGCGCAGCCGACGCATCCTTCGGCTGATCGCAGTCGAGCGAATCGTTCGCGGCATCCTGCTATTCGCCGCAGGGATCTATCTGCTGTTCCATCTGACCAGCGATTTCGGTCGGCTGTCCGAGCGCGTGATCCGGGCGATCGAGCTCGACCCCAGGCGGCCGTTCCTCCACCGCATCGTCGACTACCTCCACCATCTGCATGCCTCGCAGGTGCGGGTGCTCGCGCTTGGAGCGCTCGGCTACGGCGTCCTCGAGCTGGTGGAAGGGACGGGGCTCTGGCTCGACCAGCTGTGGGCGGAGTATCTGACCGTGATCGCGACCTCGCTTCTGATCCCGGTCGAGGTGTACGAGCTCGTCCACCGGCCGAGCGTCTGGAAGGCGGGCGGGCTCATCGTGAACGTCGCGATCGTCGCGTACCTCGTCCACGTGCTGAGACGCCGGCGTCGCCTGAACACCAGTTAGGGGTCACGCGTCAGGTTCGGGGTGCCGAGGTAGGACGGGTACCTCGCAACAAGCGTGACTCCACAACGTCCAAGTCGTCACATGAAGAACCGGCATCGTCATCTCCTTGCAGCGTCCGCGCTGACCGTCGCGCTCCTTGCGGTCGCGTTCGTACCTGGGCTGCTCGGGCCGGAGGTGCGGCGGGCTCTCGACGGTCTCTCGAGCGCGCGTCCTGGCTGGCTCTGGCTCGCCGGTGTGTGCTTCCTCGCGTCGCTGGTCGGGTCTGCGAGCGCGTGGCGCTCCGCGATCGGCCTCGTCGGCGGACATATCGACCGGCTCGACGCAGGTGCCCGCTACGGGATCGGCTCGCTGATCAACTCGTTCGCGCCGGCCCGTATCGGCGACGCCGCGCGCCTGGCCCTCTTCTCCAGGGCGCTCGACAGCGACGAGCGGCTCTGGCAGGCCGGAGGCTCCTTCGTGGTCGTCGGCGCGGCGCGAGCGCTCGTCCTCGCGGTGCTGATCGTCGCAGGCTCGATCGCCGGCGCGCTGCCGCTCTGGCCCGTCGCCGTCCTGTTCGCCGTGGCGGCGCTCGTCGTGCTCGGCGCTCTGATGACGCGCAACCGCCCCGCCCATACGCGCGTCGCGCACGCCCTCGACGCGTTCCGCGTGCTGGGGCGAGAGCCGAGGCGCGGCGCGTGCATTCTCGCGTGGATCGGCCTGGCGACGCTGGCGCGGCTCGGAGCCGCCGCCTCGATCGCCGCTGCGCTGGGCGTGCCCTCTCCGCTGGTGGCGGCGATCCTCGTCGTCCCGGCCCTCGACCTGAGCGGGATGATGCCCTTGACGCCCGGCAACGTCGGCTTTGCGAGCGGTGCGGTCGCGATGGCCCTGTACGCGAACGGGGTCGACCTGACCACGGCCCTCACTGCGGGAATCGCGTTCCACGCAGTCGAGACCGTGGTCGGGATCGTCTTCGGGCTGGCGAGCGCGCTCTTCCTGGCGCCGTTCTCTTCGCCCAGGGTGCGGCGCAGGACGACGCTGGCCGTCGGCTTCGCAACTTCCGTCGCGCTGATCGGCGCCTTCGGGGCGACCGTGCTCGTCGACCTCGTCTGACCTGGGATGCCGCCATGACGCGTTACCTCCACACGATGGTCCGGGTCACCGACCCGCCGAAGAGCCGCGCGTTCTACTGAGGTGCGAGTACGGCTCTACGGCTCGAGACTTCGCTCGCTCTCACCTGTTCATCGTGACGACGTTCGAGCGACCGTAGCCGAGCACCTGCAAGGTTCCGGTGATCTCTTCGAGGATCGCAGGGTCATCGATGGTGGCGGGGACCGAGTACTCCTCGCCATCGGCGATCCGACGCATCGTGCCGCGCAGGATCTTGCCGGACCTCGTCTTCGGCAGACGCTCGACAACGGCCGCAGTCTTGAACGCGGCCACAGGCCCAATCTCGTCGCGCACCATCTGGGCGACCTCGGCGACGATCTCGTCGTTTGAGCGCTCGACTCCTGCCTTGAGGACGAGGAAGCCAACCGGCACCTGCCCCTTGAGCTCATCTGACACACCGATCACCGCACACTCGGCCACATCTGGATGTGAGGCCAACACCTCCTCCATCGCGCCGGTCGAGAGCCGGTGGCCCGCCACGTTGATGATGTCGTCGGTGCGCGCCATGACGAAGACATAGCCGTCCTCGTCGATGTATCCGGCGTCGGCGGTCTGGTAGTAGCCGGGGAAGGCCGAGAGGTACGTCTCGCGGAAACGCTCGTCCGCGTTCCAAAGCGTCGGGGACGAGCCGGGCGGCATCGGCAGCTTGACGACAAGCGCCCCCACCTGCCCGGGCGGCGCCTCCTTACCGCCCGGATCCAGTACCCGGATGTCCCAGCCCGGCACGGCCCGGGTCGGCGATCCCGGCACGACGGGCAGGCGCTCGATGCCGAGACAATTCGCGGCGATCGCCCAGCCGGTCTCTGTCTGCCACCAGTGGTCGATCACCGGCACGCGTAGCATCTTCTCGGCCCAGCGAAGCGTCTCCGGGTCGCAGCGCTCCCCCGCCAGGAAGAGCGCGCGAAAGCCGGCGAGGTCGTAGCGACCGATCTGGCTGCCCTCGGGATCCTGTTGACGTATGGCCCGGAAGGCGGTCGGCGCCGTGAAGAGCGTGGAAACCCCGTGCTGCGCGATCACCCGCCAGAACGCGCCCGCGTCCGGGGTGCCTACCGGCTTGCCCTCGTAGAGGACGGTCGTGCAGCCGTGGAAGAGCGGCGCGTAGACGATGTAGGAGTGGCCGACCACCCAGCCGACGTCGGAGGCCGCCCAGTAGACCTCGCCGGGCTCGACGTCATAGATGTGCTTCATCGTCCATTCGAGCGCGACGGCATGTCCACCGTTGTCGCGCACGATCCCCTTCGGCTGGCCCGTCGTCCCCGAGGTGTAGAGGATGTAGAGCGGGTCGGTGGCCTCGACCGGGACACAGGCGGCGGGCTCGGCCGCAGAGACCGCTTCCTCCCAGTCGAGGTCACGATCGGCATCGAGCTCGGCCTCGAGGGTCGGGCGCTGAAGGATGATGCAGCGCTCGGGCTTCGCCTCGGCCATCTCGACCGCCGCGTCCAGCAGCGGTTTGTATGCGATCACGCGCCCCGGCTCGATGCCGCAGGAGGCCGAGACGACGACCTTCGGCTTCGCGTCATCGATCCGGCTCGCCAGCTCGTTGGCCGCGAAGCCTCCGAAGACCACCGAGTGCACCGCCCCGATCCGGGCACACGCGAGCATCGCGATCACCGCCTCGGGCACCATCGGCATATAGACGACGACCCGGTCGCCGCGCTCCACTCCCTGCGCCGACAGCGCGCCCGCGAAGGTCGCAACCGCGTCGCGCAGCTCGCGGTAGGTGAGGACTCCGACCGTCTCCGTCACCGGAGAGTCGTAGATCAGGGCCGGCTGCTCGCCTCGCCCACGCTCGACGTGCCGGTCGAGAGCGTTGTAGCAGGTGTTGATGCGACCTCCGGTGAACCAGCGGAACATCGGCGCCCGAGAGTCGTCGAACACCCGATCCCACGGCTCGATCCAGTCGATCTCGGCAGCGGCCTCGGCCCAGAACTCCTCCGCCTGATCCAGCGAGCGCCGGTACACATCGGCAAATCGGCCCATGGAGGGCCTCCTTCCTCTCCTGCCGAGCAAACGAACGCTCGGCTCAAACAAGCATAGGCGGCATCGACGGCTCCTAGCTCCTCGGCCGAAGAGAACGCCCTGCGAAGTAGGATCGGCCAATGACCCGCTACCTCCACACGATGGTCCGCGTCACCGACCCGCCGAAGAGCCGCGCGTTCTACGAGGCGCTCGGCTTCACGTTCTCGCGCGAGATGGACATCGTCCGCGACGGCCAGACCGAGGCGACGAACTACTTTTTCTCGATCGGCGACCAGGAGAACGTCCTCGAGCTGACCTACAACCACGACGGCCGCAGCTACGAGCTCGGCACGGCCTACGGCCATATCGCCGTCGGCGTCGACGATCTCGACGCGACGCTCGCCGAGCTCGCCGGCCAGGGCATCGAGCCCGAGCGCCCGCCCTATCAGGTGAGCGAGGGCGGCTCGTTCATCTGCTTCGTCCAGGACCCGGACGGGTACCGGATCGAGCTCATCGGGCGCTAAAGAGACGCGGTCGCCTAATCTGCGGCGGTGCCGCGAACTGTCGTCCTCGCCTACTTCGACCGCGAAGAGCTGCCCCGGCTCCTCGCAGAAGCGCGGCGCGCGGGGCTACCGGGGAAGACGAACGTCTACGTCGGCAGCTACGGCGTCGGCGCCACGCTGGGCTCGCGCATCGCCGCGGCCGGCTGCCGCTACGCGCCCATGTTCCACCTCGCGCCCGGCTGGTACTGGGAGCGCCGGCGGCTCTCGAGCGCGAACGAGAAGAAGCTCCTCGACGCCTCGCCCAGCTCGGGGCGGCTAGCGGGCCCGCTGCCCGAGCTCCCGGAGCTGCTTCGCCTTCCGCCCGCCACGCGGTTGAACTGGGGAATCGAGCTCGGAAGGCGCTTCCGAGACGAGTTGCGCGCTGCCGCCCAAGCGGGTGTGCAGCTTTCGTCCTGGCAGCTCGACGAGATTCAGGCCGAGGCTGCGGGGCCGCTCGGCCGGGAGTACCGCGACCTGACGCGTGGGGTGCTGCGAGGGCTCGCCTTCGGGCGGCCCGCCCTCGGCGACAAGGCCCAGCAGGGCTTCGTGTGGTGGGCACACTCGGCGCTCACGCTTGCCCGTGCGCGGTTGACGCCGGAGCTGACCGCGTTCTGGCGGATCCTGAACCGAGCTGCGCTCGGGCTCGTCGGCGAGGAGTACCCGGAGTTCGCCGGAGATCCGGGAGCGGCGGCCAGAGCAGCCGCCGTGGGCCAGCGCGGGCTGGAGGCCGGTGGGCCTGTTCGCCGCGCACTCGCCCGGAAGTACGTCTCCGGCCTGACGCCCGGCTACCGGCGCGCCGCAGGCCTGCGCGGAAACGTGCACGGCTGGCCCCGCGAGGAGGTGAACGTCTGGCGCCAGGCGTACCTCAACGCCCGCGCCGCGGCCGGCGTTTCGGGCTTCGCCGAGTTCGACTTCCGCTTCGAGAACAACCAGGCCGTGGTGATGCGCGACGTGCTTGGAGAGCTGGCCCAGGTCGTCTAGCGCTGGGCTATTTCCCTACATGGACGAAGACAACGTGCGGCGCTGAACTTGACGTGCGGTTCTGGTAGTTGCAGCGCGAGTCGATGTTCCCCTCGATCGTCTTGAAGCTCGCCTTCGTGCCCGACTTGAACATGCCGATGTGGTTCTTGTCGGTCGCGAAGTTGGATCCGTCCCAGTCGTAGCAGACGAGATCGCCGGGCTGCGGGTCGAGCGTCACGGTCAGGCCGTTGCTTCCCGCGCGCGCGTTCGCGACGAGCGTTGGAACGTACTCGTAGTTGTGACCGCGGCTGAATGCCTTCGAGCCGGCGAGGATGTACGCCTTCGAGACGGTTCGGGCGCACCAGGCGGCGTCGCCATGACCCCACCAGCCGTTGATCTCCGGAACGTGGTTCGATCCGAGGGGCTGCTCGGCGAGGCCGACGAACTTCTCCATCTGGGTGAGCGCCTTCTCGCCTAGCGGTGTCGCCTGTTTCTGCTTCGTCCGTTGAGCGATTCGCTTCTTCGCAACGGAGGTTGGCTCGGTCTTCCCCAGAAGGTGCTTCTCGAGGGCCGAACCGAAGCTCTGGTCGGGCGTGGCATAGCCGAGCCAGTACTTTGCGCGAAAGCAGGCCTGTGCGGTCAGCGGCCCAAACTCACCCCCGCTCTCTCCCTTGTAATACCCCGCAGTCTTGAGCAGGTTCTGCGCGTACTTGACGTCGTCCCCGGTCATGTGTGGCGTGGTGAGCGCGAGCGTTCTCTTCATGAACTTCCTCCTCGTGTCCCGCTGGCGATTTGCCTGGTCTCGTTGGCTCAGTTCTCTTCGTCCTGGTCCAGGCTCACTTGGGCCGGGGTGTCGCTGAGGCTTACAGCGACGGTTCGTTCGGCCTTGCCGAACATCACGTTGGCCCAGCGCTCGTTGAAACCCGCGAGAAAGGCGAGCGTGCCGAGGAAGAAGAATGCAGTGGTCGTGTCGGTCGGCAACTTCACGTTCGGAATCCCGCTCTTGACCAGGAAGAAGAGGGCAATGCCGAACACGCAACCGATGAACGGCCGAAAGCTGCCGAGTCGACGAACGGTCAATCTCCCGATCTCGAAGTCGACGCGAAAATTGTTCGAGCTCATGCGCATGAGCACGCTCACGACCGCGCCCACGCCGCCTGCCATGTACGAGACGAAGAACGTCTCCGCCGCACGGGTGTGTGGCTGGTCGAACCAGCCTGTTCGCCAGAGCGGAAAGGCAATGGCGAGCATTAGCAGCGCCGCAACAAGGACGCCGATCATCATCCCCCAGAAGTAGACGATCCTGGCCGCCTTGTCTGCGGCGCGGGAGTAGTACTTCTCGATCTGGACGATCTCGGCTGACTGCGCCCTGGCGACGGTGTTCATCTCGTCCTTCGAGAGCGAGGAACCACGAGACCGCTCGATGAAGCCGAGTAGATCGCTCTCGACCGAGTAGATCCACTGCATCGCGATCCGCTCGCTCGTTCCACGCAGCACCTCGGACACCTTGATCGCAAGCGTGTCGCAGTGGTGCAAGAGATCTGCGATCAGGCGTTCGCGAACGACCCAGTCGGTGACTCGGTGCAGGCGTATCTGGGCATCGTGGTCGCTGAAGAATGCGGCGAGCCCGTGGCTCGGCTTCACCGTCAGGGCGACGGCAGACGGCCGTCTCGTCGACCAGTAGGCGTGCATGATCGGACCTTCACGCGTCTCGAACTGATCCAGGCACCTGCGATATTCCCCCGCAGCGTCAAGATCGCTGCCGTCGGCCCGCTCCCATCTGAAATGTGCGCGGACGAGCTCGGGGAACGAGCCCGATCCTGCCTGACCCGTAACCCACTCCTCGCCCTGCGGGTCGCCGTTCCCTGCTTGGTCGATCGATGCCTGCGGCGTATGCGCAGTCGTCGCCATCCCGCCTCACTCTCGAGGCCCGGCCGCAGGCGGGCTGCATTGCTCTTCGAGCGACGCTACTCCATTTGCGGAGGAGCTTCAAGGCTGGGATACCCGACGAGACTTGTCGGCTCTGTCCTGACATTCGGGCGCCTTTTCGACAGGCAAACACAGCCCTCTGGAGACAACCGAGCATTGAAAGGCTGGCCGCTAGCCGCTGGTCAGGTACGCGACGCGGCCGTTCTCGCCGGAGGCCCAGCAGGCCCACGGGTTCGCGCAGTCGACCGTGTCGAAGCTGCCGTCGTCGAAGCCCTGCCATGTACGGCCGGCGTCGGTGCTCACGTCGCTGCCCGAGAGCCCGACCGCAATCGCCGTGTGCCAGTCGCGCCAGGTCACGCCGGAGCGGTACTCGGCCGGCGCGTCGTCGATCAGCTTCCAGTTCCGCCCGCCGTCGCGGGTTTTCGCGAAGTTGTTCGGCGAGTTGGTCGGGAGCGTGAAGTCGCCGCCGACCGCGATGCCCTTGTGATCGCTCCGGAACGCGAGCCCGAAGATCCCGGCCGCCGGCCCGCTCGCGATCGGCGTCGAGCTGACCTTCCACGACTTGCCGCGATCATCCGAGCGGAACACACGAGCCTCCGCACCGCCGCCGGTGCCGAACCACGCCTTGCGTCCGTCGTTCGACGTGAGGCACTGGCCGCTGGCCGCAAAGGCGAACTCGCCGGTCAGCGCGTCGGGCATCTGCGTCCCGGTGATGTGCCAGCTCTTCCCGCCGTCATCGGTCCCGAAGATGCGGAAGTGCACTCCGTCAGGCGGGTCGGACAGGACCAGGCCGTGCTTGCGGTCGAAGAAGGTCATGCAATCCAGGAACACGCCGGGATCCGAGTTCACGTAGGTCGTCTTCCAGGTGTGCCCACCGTTCGAGGTGAGGTACATCCGGAAGTCGCCGGGGTTCGCGCCGATCGAGATGAGGACGGCGTTGTCGGCGTCGAAGGCCTCGATGTCGCGGAACTGCAGGCCGGCCGAGTCGGGCGGGCTGACGTCCTTCCAGCTCGAGCCGCGGTTCGTGGTGCGGAGCACGACGCCGGTGTCGGCGGTGTAGCCGCTCACCCACGCGGTCTTGGCGCTGACCGCGGAGAGCCCGCGGAAGTGCGCGGTCGTTCCGGTCGGCGTCTCGTGCCAGGCGAAGCAGGATCCGCCGGCGGAGGCGAGCGAGACCCCGATGAAGCCGGAAAGCACTGCCAGGGCGACGACTCGCTTCAGCATCGCGGCGAACCTACTCCTTTGGCGTGGGAGTCGCAACCGGGCTCGGCCCGTCCTATGATCTCGGGCGATGACGACGGTGATGGTCCGTGTCCGAGCCGCGCGCACGAGTTGCGCGCCGGCCGGGCCGCGCGCATAGCCAGCATTTCCTCCGCCAGGCGGTTGCCGCGGAGCTCGTCCGCGACTCCGGCGCGAGGCCGGGCGATCTCGTCCTCGATCTCGGTGCGGGCAGCGGGCGGCTGACCGCGGAGCTCGCCGCCGCGGCGCGCCGTGTGGTCGCCGTGGAGGTCGATCCGCGGCTGGCGAGCCGGCTACACGGGCGGTGGGGGAACGTCGACGTCGTGCAAGGCGACGCGGCCGCCGTTCGGTTGCCCGACGAGCCGTTCCGCGTCGTGGCGAACCTGCCGTTCGAGGGCGCGACGGCGATCCTCCGCCACCTTCTGGACGACCCGCTCGTGCCGCTCGAACGCGCGGACGTGATCGTCGAATGGGGCGTCGCGGTCAAGCGCGCGCTGCCGTGGCCGAGCACCGTCAACGACGTGGTCTGGGGCGCGTGGCACGAGACCTCGGCTACGCGCAGGCTCCCGCGATCCGCCTTCGAGCCGCCGCCCCGGGTCGACGCGGGCGTGCTCGTCTTCGAGCGGCGCGCCGATCCGCTCGTGCCGGAGAGGTTGGCCGGGAGCTACCGGAGGTTCGTCGCGGGCGGCTTCCGGCGCGGCCTGCGGTCGGCCGTCCCGCCGCGCACGCTGCGAGCGCTGCGGCTCGCATCTGCGCAGCCCCGAGAGCTCGATGCCTACCAGTGGGCGGAGCTGTTCAGCCGATCTCGACGGTCAGGCTCGTCGGCGAGCCTGAGCTCGTCACGGTGAACGGCCGCTCCCCGGAGAGCCCGATCACCCAGGTCAGCACGCCTTCGAAGTCACCGGTCTTCACGATCTCCTGAACCGTGCGCGCACCGGTCGGCCTGAGCCTGGTCGGGCCGGTGTAGGTGGTCTTGAGCCGGGCGCCCGAGAGGTCTGCCGTTGCCGCCGGCTCGAGGCGAACGACGAGGAATGCCTCCCCGGCGATCGGGATGTGCCTGCCGGAGGCGTCCTCGGTCTGCGCCACGGCCGCCGTGCGGTAGTCGACCCTGTAGCCGGGCTGCTCGCCGCCGGCCGGGCGGAAGCTGAAGACGACTCGATCGGTGCAGTCGCTCGTGCTCGTCCGGAGGGCGGTGAGGAGCATCGTCGTCGACGGCGTCGTGGCGCTCGTGTGCGTGCCGGTGGTCCCGGAGGACGGCGGGCACGTCTTCTCGCCGGCCGTTGTCGCCGGCGGCGGCGGGGGCGCCGCTGCAGTCGTCGTCTGCTGGGCCGCCTTGCTCCCGCAGCCCGACACCACCAGGAGACCCGCGAGGAGCGCGGCCCGTTTCATGCGCTGAATCTAGCTCTAGGCCCGGAGATCAGGCAGGCCGCTGCCGGCGCATGAGCCGCTCGGCCGTCGACGGGAGGCTCACGACCTCCGCCTTGGACAGCCGGCTTCCGATCAGCTTCTGCGCGAAGAGGCGCTCGTCGGCCGCGCGGTAGAGGAGGAGCGGGCTGTCTCCGTCCCGCGGGCAGACCGCCCAGCCGAAGCTGATGCTCAGACCCTCCTCGGCGAGCGCGGCGGTGAGGCGCGAGCAGAGTGCGCGCACGGCCTCTGTGCCCGGCCGCGAGGTGACGACGGCGAACTCGTCCCCGCCCACGCGCGCGAGCTGGTCGCCCGGCTCGAGCTTCCGCGCCAGCAGCTCGGCCGCGCGGCGGAGCAGGTTGTTGCCGACCGCGTGGCCCTCCTGGTCGTTGATCTCGCGGAAGTTGTCCATGTCGCCGAGGATCAGGCCGAACGGCAGCCCGAGCTCGACTCGTGCCGCGAGGACGGCGTCGAAGGAGCGGGTGTTGAGCAGGCCCGTGAGGTAGTCGTACTCCTCGGCAACGCGCAGCTCGTCGGCGAGCTTGCGGTTGCTGTGGGCGAACCAACCGACGAGCGCTCCCATCGTCGCGAACGTGATCAGCCGGATCGAAGCGGACACGGTCAGCACCTGGGCGGAGGGGATGTGCGGGTTGAGCACGATCCCGAGCGCGTAGACGGCCGTGGCGATCAGACCGGCCGCGGCGCCCCAGAGCGGCCCTCCGGCCAGCGCGAGCATGGCCACCGGGAAGTAGTAGAAGTTCGCGATCCCGACGCCCGGCCGCTCGAGGAACAGGAAGGCGACGAAGATCACGCCGTAGAGGACGGCGGAGGTTGCGATCAGGAAGGCACGGTGACGGGACACAGCCGCGGGCATCTGCACCCTTGAGGATCGCGGCCGGCCCCGCTTCCCGCGTCCCTCGATCGTGGGATTCGCGCGTTGTCGCACATTCGTCACAAAGGCTTGTCACACGCGTGACGCGTGCGTGGCTACGGTGGGCGGCGATGGCGAAAGCGGCGACACCCTGGGGCCCGGCCGAGCTCGTGGAGGAGCTGACACTTGCTCAGCGTGCGGGCGGGAAGCGGTTCTCGTCGCTCGTGCAGCTGCTGGAGACTCAGGGCGGCGAGCGGCTCGTGCGCTTCGCCTACGCGACGTCGGGCTCGGCGCGGCGCGGGCCGGTCACGCTGCGAGCGCGAGACCTCGAGCGGCTGCGCGCGGGCCTCGCGGAGCGGCCGCGGTTGGCGGAGGCGCTGGGGCTGAAGCCTCCCTAGGCGGTGTGGATCAGGCTGCGGCGAGCGTGCGCTCGCGCGCGGCGTCGACGAGGGAGCCGAGCACGAGCGCTCCGTCTGTTGAGCCGAGGAGCGGATCGACGGCGTGCTCGGGGTGCGGCATCAGGCCGAAGACGTTGCCGTCCTCGTTGGTGACCGCGGCGATGTCGCCGATCGAGCCGTTCGGGTTGTCCACGTAGCGCAGCGCGACCTGCCCGTTCGCCTCGAGCTCGGCGAGCAGGCCGCCGTCCGCGAAGTAGCAGCCCTCCCCGTGCTTGACCGGGATGGTCAGCTCCTGTTTCGGCCGGCAGCGGGAGGTGAACGGCGTGTCCGCCCCCTCGACCACGAGCCGCACGTCACGGCAGACGAACTCGAGAGACGCGTTTGGCCGGAGCGCGCCAGGAAGGAGGCCCGCCTCGCAGAGAACCTGAAAACCGTTGCAGATCCCGAGCACGAGACCACCGCCGGCGGCGAACCGCTGGATGGCGCCCATGACCGGCGCGAACCGCGCGATCGCCCCGGAGCGCAGGTAGTCGCCGTACGAGAAGCCGCCCGGGAGGACGACTGCGCTCGCGTTCGGGAGCTCTGGCTCGGCGTGCCAGACGAGCACCGGCTCGGCGCCCAGCTCCTCGAGGGCAAGCGCAGCGTCGTGGTCGTCGTTCGACCCGGGGAAGACGACAACGGCGATCTTCGGGCGGCTCACCCCGCGGCCACCGTGATCTCGTAGGACTCGATCAGCGGGTTCGCCAGCAGCTGCTCGCACATCCGTTCGAGCTCCGCCCGCGCCTGGTCCGGGTCGCCGTCCTCGAGCTCCAGGTCGACGACGCGGCCGATCCGCGCGCCCTCGACCGCGAAGCCGAGCTGCCGCAGCGAGCTCTCGACCGCTTCTCCCTGGGGATCGAGGATCCCGGGCTTGGGGCGTACGAAGACGGTTGCCTTCACCCGAGCACCACGTTCGGGTCGGCAAGGTAGTCGTCGAACTGGATCTCGGTGATCCGCTCGAACGCCTCGATGTACCGAGCGCGCGTGCCGGCCACGATCTCCGCGGGAAGCTCGGGGCCCGGGTCGGTCTTGTCCCAGCCGAGGCTCTCGCAGTAGTCGCGCACGTACTGCTTGTCGAACGACGGCTGTGGCCGCCCGGGCTCGTACTCGTCCTCGGGCCAGAAGCGCGAGGAGTCGGGAGTGAACGCCTCGTCCGCGAGCACCAGCTGTCCTTCGGCGTCGAGCCCGAGCTCGAACTTCGTGTCCGCGATCAGGATCCCGCGCTCGGCGGCCCGCTTCGAGGCGAAGTCGTAGAGCGCAAGCGAGACGCGCTCGACCTCGTCGAACCGCTCGGCGCCGATCAGCTCCACGGCGCGCTCCCGGTCGATGTTCTCGTCGTGTCCCTCGGTCGCCTTCGTCGCCGGTGTGAAGATCGGTTGCGGGAGCCGCGCCGACTCCAGCAGCCCCGGTGGGAGCTCGTGCCCGCAGACGGCGCTCGTCTCGCGGTAGTCCTTCCAGCCCGATCCTGCGAGATAGCCGCGGACGACGCACTCGAGCGGCAGCATCTCCAGCCGCCGGCACTCGCTGGAGCGGCCGTCGGGCCTAAGCGCGAGCAGGTGGTTCGCGACGACCTCGCGCGTGCGTGCGAACCAGAATCCCGAGAGGCCGGTCAGCACGCGGCCCTTGTCGGGGATCTCGGTGGGAAGCACGACGTCGAACGTCGAGATGCGATCGCTTGCGACGAGCAGCAGCCGCTCCTCGTCGAGCTCGAACAACTCGCGGATCTTGCCGCTCCCCACATGGACTGCCGTCTCAGGCATGAACTGGCTCCTCCCTTTGGACGAGAGCGGCAAGCCGCTCGAAGACCGTGTCGACGTGCCTTGTGTACCAGCCGAGGTCGAAGATCGCGTCGAGGTCGACGCGACCGGAGATCTCGGCGTCCGCGCGAGTGAGCTCGCGGAAGTCCTGGTCCTCCTCCTGCGCCCGCAGGGCGTTGCGCTGCACGAGCCGGTACGCGGCGTCGCGCTCCAGGCCTGAATCGACGAGCGCGAGAAGAAGGCGTTGGCTGAAGAACAGGCCGTGGGCCGCCTCGAGGTTCCGCAACATCCGCTCGGATCTCACCTCGAGCCCTTCGACCAGCCAGGCGAAGCGTTCGAGCATGTAGTCGAGGGCAAGGAACGAGTCGGGGATGACGATGCGCTCGGCGGACGAGTGCGAGATGTCGCGCTCGTGCCAGAGCGCCACGTTCTCGAGACCGACCTGCGCGTTGGCCCGCACGACACGCGCGAGCCCACATAGCCGCTCCGAGACGACCGGGTTGCGCTTGTGCGGCATCGCCGAGGAGCCCTTCTGGCCCTTGCCGAACGGCTCTGCGACCTCGGCGACCTCGGTGCGGGCGAGGTGGCGGATCTCCGTCGCGAAGCGCTCCAGCGAGGCGGCGACCAGCGCCAGCGCCGACAGCAGCTCCGCATGCCGGTCGCGCTGGACGACCTGCGTGGACACGGGCTCTGGCTCGAGTCCGAGGCGCTCGCACGCGATCCGCTCGAGCTCCGGGTCGGTTGCAGCGTAGGTGCCGACCACGCCGGAGAGCTTCCCGACGCGCATCCGCTCCAGCGCCTGCCGCAGACGCTCGTGTGCGCGGTCGAGCTCGAAGGCCCAGCCGGCGAGCTTGAGCCCGAAGGTCGTCGGCTCGGCATGAACGCCGTGCGTCCGGCCCATGCAAACCGTGTGCTTGTGCTCCAGTGCCCTTGCGACGACTGCATCCGCTGCCCGCTCGACGCCTTCGAGCAGCAGCGCGCCCGCCTCGCGCACCTGCAGCGAGAGCCCCGTGTCGACGATGTCCGAGGACGTGAGGCCGTAGTGGAACCACCGGCCTTGAGCGCCGAGATTCTCCGCCACGGCATCGACGAACGCCGCCGTGTCGTGGTGGAGGATCGCCTCGAGCTCCGCGACGCGCTCCGGGCTCGGCGGGATCGCCTGCTCGCGGATCGCCTGCGCTGTTTCGGCTGGAACGACCCCTAGCTCGGCCCACGCGTCGAGCGCCGCCAACTCCACGTCCAGCCACCGCGCGAGCTTCTCCTCGTCCGACCAGATTGCCTGCATGGCCGGGCGGGAATAGCGCGGGATCACTGTTGCGATTCTAGTGGTCGCCTCGGCACGCCTGCCGTTAGGCCGCGCTAAAGTGCTCAGAAGGACATGAGGCAGGAGCAGGAGGGCGAAGCCAATCAAAGCGACGGCGATCCAGCCGAGGACGATCCCTGCGATCGCCAGTCCATCGCCCGTCAGGTTCGGTTGCGGCGGATGTCGCCGCGCGCCGCGTAGCCGAAGATCAGCGCGGCGATCGAGGCAAGGAGGGGAACGAGCGTCAGTCCGACGATTCCGAGCACGAGGGACGCAACCGCGAACCCGCTCGTCTCCTGACGCGCGGGAGCGCCGCCCGTCATCGGATCGAGAGAATCCGGGTCGCCAGGATCGCCGCGTTCCGCGCGCTGTCGACGCCGACCGTGGCCACGGGCACGCCCGGCGGCAGTTGGGTGATCGAAAGCAGCGCGTCGAGGCCGTCGAGCACGCTCTTCTCCGAGCGCAGCGGAACCCCGATCACGGGCAGGTCGGTGTGCGCCGCCACGACGCCGGGCAGCGCCGCGGCGAGACCGGCGCCCGCGATCAGCACCTTGATCCCGCGATCCCTCGCCGTCCGGGCGTAGTCGGCCACCGCGTCGGGCGTGCGGTGGGCCGAGCGCACCTCGAGCTCGTGCGTAATGCCGTGCGAGGCGAGCTCGTCGAGGGCCGGCTGCATGCGGTCGCGGTCCGAGTCGGAGCCGACCAGGATCCCGACGAGCGGACCGTCAGATCCGGACATGACCTTCCGCGGCCGCGAGCCCGATGTCGCGGCGGAAGCGCATCCCGGCGAACGAGATGCGGCTTGCCGCCTCGTATGCCGCCGAGCGGGCGGCCGGGAGGTCGTCGCCGAGGGCGGTCACGTTGAGGATTCGCCCGCCGTTCGTGACCAATCGCCCCTCGTGACGGGCGGTTCCGGCGTGGAACACGATCCCGCCCGCCGCCTCGGCGTCCTCGATCCCCTCGATCGGCGTGCCGCCGTCGTTGCGCTCGGGGTAGTCGCCGGCCGCGAGCACGACCGTCACGGCGGCCGCGGCGCCGAGCCGCGAGCTCCGTATTGAGTGCGCCCCCGGCGGCCCCCGCGAGTGCCTCGAGCAGGTCGCCCTCGAGGCGCGGCAGGATCGACTGCGTCTCGGGGTCCCCGAAGCGGCAGTTGAACTCGAGGACGCGCGGTCCGTCGTCGGTCAGCATCAGGCCGGCGTAGAGGAGCCCTGTGAACGGGGTGCCGCGCTGCGCGAGCTCCGCCAGCACGGGTCGGTGGATCGTGTCGACGAGCTCGTCGACGTCAGACTCGCCGAGCCAGGGAACGGGCGAGTACGAGCCCATCCCGCCGGTGTTCGGGCCGGTGTCGCCTTCACCGACTCGCTTGAAGTCCTGTGCGGGCGCAAGGGGCATGACCTCGCGGCCGTCGGTGATCGCGAACAGCGAGACCTCCTGGCCCTCGAGCAGCTCCTCGATCACCGGCTCGTCTCCGAGAGCGGCGATTGCGCGCAGGCCAGCTTCGACCTCCGGCTCGGTGTGGCAGACGAAGACGCCCTTCCCGGCCGCGAGGCCGTCCGCCTTGACGACGCACGGCGGCCGCGCCGACTCGAGCCTGGCCGGAGTGGGGACGCCGGCTGCCTCCATGACCTCCTTGGCGAAGCTCTTTGAGCCTTCGATTCGCGCGGCCCCCGCGCTCGGGCCGAAGACCGCGATCCCTGCGTGTCGAAGCGTGTCGGCGACCCCGGCGACAAGTGGCGCCTCGGGGCCGACGACCACGAGGTCGACGTCGAGGGTGTGGCACAGGTCGAGGAGGCCCTCCGCATCCTCTGCTCGCACCGGATGGCACTCGCCGAGGCGTGCGATACCCGGGTTCCCGGGCGCGGCGTGGAGCGCTGCGAGCCGGGGGCTCTGGGCAAGCTTCCAGGCGAGTGCGTGCTCTCGCCCCCCAGAGCCGACGACGAGGACTCTCACGGGTCGAGTCTACTCGGCGAGTCGGCGCGATTCCCACCCGCCGGACGCGTCTAGCACCGGCCTTGCGCTCCAGGCCCTTGGTCCTGTAGTTCGGTTCGCCCGGCCTCCTCCCCGAGGCGATCGTAACCAGGGAATGCGCGCGTGTCTGTCACCCGGGTGTGGCGGAATCGTGTCGCTTGTGCGGCGGTACGCTAGGCGGGCGATGGGCGCCGACAACGAAGCCCTCCAGGCGCCGCCCTACTCTGCCGCGCCGGTCGAGGTCGTCCGGATGCCCGGCGGAAGTGCGGAGCGCGACCAGGTCGCCGTCGAAGAGCCGCTCGAGATCCGGATCGAAGGTCGTCCTGTCGCCGTGACGATGCGCACGCCCGGCCACGACGAAGAGCTCGCGCTCGGCTTCTGTCTCTCCGAGGGGCTGAGCCCGACGCGGGCGGCCCCGTCCGCCGACCTGGCCGCCAACACGGTCGAGGTCGACGCTCCCGGCTTCGACCCCGCGGGAGTGCAGCGGAGCTTCTACACGAGCTCGTCGTGCGGGGTCTGCGGCAAGGGCGCCCTCGAGGCCGTCGCCGTCGAGGCGCCCCGGGTCGAGAGCGACCTCACCGTCTCCTCCGGCCTTCTGGCCGATCTGCCCGAGAGGCTCCGGGCGGGCCAGGCGGCCTTCGAGGTGACTGGCGGGCTGCACGCGACCGGGCTCTTCGGCGCCGATGGCGAGCTCGTCTGCCTGCGCGAGGACGTCGGCCGCCACAACGCGATGGACAAGGTGCTCGGCTGGGCGTTTCTCGCGGGACGCCTGCCGCTTGCGCGATCGGCTCTCTGCCTGAGCGGCCGTCTCTCGTTCGAGCTCGTCCAGAAAGCGGCTGTCGCCGGGTGTCCGATCCTCGTCGCCGTCGGCGCGCCGTCGAGCCTCGCGGTCGAGCTCGGCCGCGACCGCGGGATCACTCTCTGCGGGTTCGCCCGCGTGGGCCGGCTGAATGTCTACACGGAGCCGTGGCGCGTCCTGACCTGACCGGCGTGCTGCTGGTCGGAGGCGCGAGCACGCGTTTCGGCTCGCCCAAGGCGCTCGCGGAGCTGAACGGAGAGATGCTTGCCGAGCGCGCATGGCGGATCCTCGGCGAGACGTGCCAAGAGCGGATCGCCATCGGCAAGGCCGCGGACGGGCTCGACCTCCCGTTCCCCGTCCTTGACGACGGGAGCGAGACTCGCGCCGCAATCGCCGGTCTCGTGGCGGGCCTGCGCGCGGCGACCACCGACCTCTGCGTCGTCCTTCCGGTCGACACCCCTCTCGTCACGCCCGCGCTTCTGCTCGAGCTGGCCGACGCCTGCTCCGACGCCGCGGTCCCGCAGACCGGGCCGCTGCCGGGCGCGTATTCGAAGAGCGCCCTTCCCGTGCTCGAGCGGGGTCTCGCCGACGGCAGGCTCGCGCTCCGGGACGCGCTCGACGAGCTCGAGACGGTGCGGCTCCAGCTTGACCCGGCCCTGCTCGCGAACGTAAATACCGCGGATGACCTTCGCCGTCTCGGGTGACGCATACGACCGGTTCATGGGCCGCTACTCGGCGGTGCTTGCGCCGATGTTCGTGGACTGGGCCGGCATCGAGCCGGGGCAGGCCGTGCTCGACGTCGGGTGCGGCTCCGGGATCCTGACCCAGGAGCTCGCCGAGCGGCTCGGTGCCGCTTCGGTCGCCGCGGTCGACCCGTCCCCGCTCGTCGAAGCCTGCAAGGCGCGCGTCCCCGAGGCCGATGTCCGCGAGGGAGCCGCCGAAAACCTGCCGTGGCCAGACGGGAGGTTCGATGCCGCGCTCGCGCAGCTCGTGATCCACTTCCTCGAAGACCCGGTCGTCGGCCTGGCCGAGATGCGGCGGGTCGTGCGTGGCGGCGGGATCGTCGCCGCGTGCTCGTGGAACTTCCCGGACATGCAGCTGCTGGACGTGTTCTGGACGTCGGTCAACGAGGTCGTGCCCGGCGCCGAGGGTGAGCGCTTCCCGTACAGCGCTCAGGACGGGTTAGGCGAGCTCGGAAACGACGCAGGCCTCGCGGAAGTGGAGACGAGCTCGCTCGAGGTCTCGAGCACGTACAGGGACTTCGACGAGCTCTGGGGCCTCTTCATGCTCGGCGTCGGCCCTGGCGGCCAGTACCTCGTCGGGCTTCCGGAGGAGACGCAGAACGCGATCCGAGACGAGTACTTCAGCCGGATCGGCGAGCCGGCCGGCGGCTTCACGCTTCGCGCGCGCGCGTCCGCCCTGAAGGGCCGCGCGCCCGCCTAGCGGGCCAGCGCCTCGAGCCCGCGCTGGGCGAGCACGCGCTCACGCTCGCGGCCGGTCCCGATCAGGCAGACGTCCACCTCGAGCCGCTCCTCGATCAACTTCACGTAGGCGCCCGCGGCGGGCGGGAGCTCCGAGACGTCGGTCAGCGCGTCGAGCGGCTCCTCCCAGCCGGGAAGCGTCTCGTAGACCGGCTCGCAGTGGTGGAAGTCGCTCTGGTGCGCAGGGAAGTCCTCGGTCTCGGTTCCGTCCCGCAGCCGGTAGCGGACGCAAACCGGCACCTCGGAGAAGGCGGACAGCACGTCGAGCTTCGTGAGCGCCAGCGAGGTCATGCCGTTCAGCCGCACCGCGTAGCGGAGCGCGACGAGGTCGAGCCACCCGCAGCGCCGCTCGCGGCCGGTGACGGTGCCGAACTCGCCGCCGAGCTCGCGCAGGCGCTCCTGGTCGGGGCCCTCGATCTCGCTCGGGAAGGGGCCCTCGCCGACGCGCGTGACGTAGGCCTTCGCGACGCCGATCACGGCGTCGATCCTGGTCGGCCCGATTCCGGTCCCGACCGCGGCCCCACCGGCCACGGTCGGCGACGACGTGACGAACGGATAGGTGCCGTGGTCGAGGTCGAGCAGTGTCCCGTGCGCGCCGTCGAAGAGGACGCGCTTTCCGTCGCGGAGAGCACGGTCGACGAGCAGCGACGTGTCGGCGACCATCGGCCGCAGCCGGTCGGCGTAGCTCTCGTAGCGCTCGACGAGGCCGTGGAGCTCGATCGGCTCCTCGCCGTAGACGCGCTCGAGCCAGACGTTCTTCTCGGCGAGCGCGACCTCGATCTTCTGGCCGAGGATCTTCGGGTCGAGCAGGTCCTGGACGCGGATGCCGAGACGGTACGCCTTGTCCGCGTAGGTCGGCCCGATCCCGCGGCGCGTCGTCCCGATCTGCAGCTTTCCCAGCCGTCGCTCGCTCGCTCCGTCGATCGCTCGGTGCCACGGCATGACGACGTGCGCGTTGCCCGAGAGACGCACCGGCTCGGTCGAGATCCCGCGCGACTCGAGGTCGTCGAGCTCCTCGATCAGCACCTGCGGGTCGACGACGCAGCCGGCGCCGATCACGCACTCCTTGCCCTGGAGGATCCCGGACGGGATGTGCTTGAGCTTGTACGTCTCGCCGCCGGCGACGATCGTGTGGCCCGCGTTCGGACCGCCGTTGTAGCGGCACACGAGATCCGAATGCTCGGCGAGCAGGTCGACGATCTTGCCCTTGCCCTCGTCGCCCCACTGCGCGCCTACCACGACCGTCGCTGGCACGGGCTGGAGTTTGCCTGATGCGACCGGCTGGAGGATCGACGCGGTCCGAGTTGTGCCTACTACCAGAGCGGCGAGGTCGCCTCGGCGGCGACCGCCGAGCCGGCTCTGATCACGCGGATCCGGTGGCCGCGCGGGCACGTCGTCCAGCCGAGGTCGTCCTCGAGCCGCAGCGACCCGTGCGCGGTCAGTCCCGTGTACTCGCTCTGGGGCTCGAGCTCGGCGCAGCACTGGCAGACCACGGTGAAGCTCGTTGCGCGGGCGAGGACAACGACGGTCTGCTCGTACATGTTCAGGCAGCGGGGGCGAGGTCGGCGAACTTGGCGTAGCGCTTCAGGAAGGAGAGCCGAACCGTGTCGGTCGGCCCGTTGCGGTGCTTCGCGACGTGCACCTCGGCGATGCCCTGCTGATCCGACTCGTCGTTGTAGTACTCGTCGCGGTAGATGAAGAGGACGAGGTCGGCGTCCTGTTCGATCGAGCCGGACTCGCGCAGGTCGGAGAGGATCGGGCGCTTGTCGTGGCGCTGCTCGACGGCGCGGGAGAGCTGCGACATCGCCAGGATCGGGACGTCGAGGTCGCGCGCGAGCACCTTCAGCTGGCGGGAGATCTGCGAGACCTCCTGCACGCGGTTCTCGACCGACGCGCCCGAGGTCATCAGCTGCATGTAGTCGACCACGATCAGCCCGAGATTGGGCTCGCGCGACTTGAGACGCCGGGCCTTCGAGCGGATCTCCATCATCGTGATCGAGCCGGTGTCGTCGACGTAGATCGGCGCCTTGGCGAGCCGGTCGCAGGCGGCCGTCAGCCGCGGCCAGTCGTCGGCGGCGAGCTTGCCGGTGCGGAGGCGCTGCGACTCGACCTTGGCCTCGCTGCACATCAGGCGCTGGGTCACCTCCGACTTCGACATCTCGAGCGTGAAGACCGCGACCGGCTGCTCCCCGCGGACGGCGAGGTTGGCGGCGATGCAGAGGCCGAGGCCGGACTTGCCCATGCTCGGGCGGGCGGCGACGATGATCAGGTTCCCCGGCTGGAAGCCGGAGGTAAGCCGGTCGAGGTCGCGATAGCCGGACGGGGTTCCCGTCACGTCGGCGCCGGCCTCGTAGAGCGCGGTAATGCGTTCGAAGCTGTCCTTCAGCAGCTCTTCGATGTGGCTGAACTCGCTCGTGACGCGAGCCTGGGAGAGATCGAAGACGATCTGCTCCGCCCGGTCGACGAGGTCGGTCGCTTCTCCCGGCCGCTCCCAGCCGAGGGTCGATATCTCGCCACCCGCCCGAATCAGCCCGCGGAGCGTGGCCATCTCCCGCACGATGCGCGCGTAGTGCCCGGCGTTCGAGCTCGCCGGGACCAGGGCTGCGAGCTCGTGGATCCGGACGCGGCCGCCCACGTCCTCGAGCTCGCTGCGCTCCTCGAGCTCGTCGACGAGCGTGATCGCGTCGACGGGCTCGCCGCGGCCGTAGAGGCCGAGCGCAGCGCGGTAGATGCTGCCGTGGCTTCCGCGGTAGAAGTCCCCTGCGTCCAACACTTCGCTGACCGCCCCGATCGCGCCGGGGGAGAGCATCATCGCGCCGAGGACTGACTCCTCAGCCTCGAGATTCTGCGGCGGAACCGGGGCGGTCTGCGAGGCCTGGGCGAGTTGGGCCATCGGCGTTACCAAACCACGCTCGGAGCGGGCGCGGAAGGTCTGGACGACCCGACTTTCGACAGGGCCGGTCGTGTCGGGTAGAGCGCGTTTTGCAGGCATAAGGGAACGCATGTTCCCACTTGCCCCGGACGACGCCTGTGGGCGATTTGCCCGCTCCGAGCGGAAAGTTCGTGATGAATTCCACAGGGCCCCCGGCGCCTGTGGAGAAGGCTGTGCGCTTTTGTTTAAACGTCCGCGCCGGCCAAGCCGGCACGGACTCTATGGTCGGCGTCGCAAGCGAGCGCCTTACGCGGTCGGTCTCGGACGAGCTCGCGCTGTTCGTCGGCCCGTCTCGGCGGCCGCCTCCGCGCCGTCCTCGGCCTCAGCCTCGGCCGCTGGCTCCTCTTCCTCGGCGACGACGGCCTCGATCACGGCCTCCGCCTGCGCGTGCTCGGCCTCGGCCTCTGCCTGCGCGGCTGCCTCGGCCTCGGCCTCTGCCGCCGCGATCGCGTCGAGCTCCTCCTGCGGCGGCAGCTCGCCGCCTTCGGGGACGACCGCGACCCGCAGCGTCGCCGTCACCTCGCCGAAGAGCGTCACCGGGATCTCGTAGCGCCCGATCCGCTTGATCGGTTCCGGCCAGGTCGATCTTGCGCCGGTCGATGCGCGTCTTCTTCGAGCTCCAGACCTCCTCGACGATGTTCGTCGCGGTGACCGAGCCGAAGAGCGTGCCGGTCTCGCCGGCCGGGGCGTCGAAGCGGAGCTCGTCCGCCTCGAGCCTCGCCACGATCTCCTGCGCCTGCTCGACGCTCTGCGCCTCCTGCTTGGCGCGCTTCTCCTCGTGCTTGCGCACCTCCGCGACCTTGGCCGGAGTCGCCGTCTCGGCGAGCTTGCGCGGGAGCAGGAAGTTGCGAGCGTAGCCGCGCGCAACGTCGACCACGTCGCCGCGCAGCCCGAGCTTGTCGACGTCCTGACGGAGAATTACTTGCATGAGCCGCTAGCTGCTGGAGTAGGGGAGGAGTGCCATCTCGCGGGCCCGCTTGACCGCGGCCGCGACCTGGCGCTGGTGCCGGCGGCAGGCGCCCGTGATCCGCCGCGAGCGGATCTTGCCCTTCTCCGAGACGTAGCGCCGGAGCTGGTTCATGTTCTTGTAGTCGACCTCTTCCACCTTCTCGCGGCAGAAGTAGCAGTTGCGCTTGCGGATCGGCCCGCCGGGAGCGGTGCCCCGCTTGCGCTGCTGTCGCTGGTCGCCCCGTTGCGCCATCAGAACGGGATGTCGTCGTCGGAGGCGGTGCCGAAGTCGGCGCTCTCGGCAGGCGCGGCCGCGCCGCTCGGGACGAATTCGGGCTGCTGGGCGTTCTCGCCGTCGGGACGGCCGCCGAGGAACTGGACGCTGTCGGCGATGATCTCGACCGCCTGGCGCTTGGTGCCGTCCTGGGCCTCCCACTCGCGCCAGTCGAGCCGGCCGTCGACGCCGACGGGTCGGCCCTTCGAGAGGTACTGCGCACAGCTCTCGCCCTGGTTGCCCCAGACGGTGACGTCGAAATAGTTGGGCTTGTCGCCCCATTCGCCAGTGCTCCCGTCCTTCTGGCGCGTGTTGACGGCGAGGCGAAGCTTGCAGACGGCCGTTCCGCTCGGCGTGTGCCGCAGCTCGGGATCTCGCGTGAGGTTTCCGACGAGGACGACGCGGTTGATGTTGGCCATTCCTTCCCTCTCCTCTCAGCTCTCGGGCGTGCTTTCCGGTTCTGAATCCTGACTCGCGGGCGCAGCCGCCGCTACGGGCTCTTCGGGGCTCGGCTCGGGCGGCCGGGTCGTGCCGCCCTTGACCCGGCGCACGGCCATGTGGCGCATGACGCCGTCGGTGATCTTGAGCACGCGCGAGACCTCGTCGAGCGTCTCCGGCTCGGCCGCGAAGGTCATCAGGTGGTAGACGCCGTCGGGCTTGTGGTCGATCTCGTACGCGAGACGGCGCCGGCCCCACGGCTCGTGCTTGTCCCAGCTGCCGTTCGTCTCGACCTGCTCGCGCACGCGGGTGACGATCTCGGTCTGGCGCTCCTCCGGCAGCTCCGGATCGAGCATCAGCAGAATCTCGTAGTCGGTCACGCTCCCGAATCCTCCCTTCCTTCGGTCTCAGGCGGCCTCGCCGGCCGGCGTCGCTCGGGAACGGACGACGCGATGGCAAGGCAGGAAGGCGGGCAGTGTAGCATCGGCGTCGTGAGAGCCCGGATCGCGTGGCTGGCCGCGGCGGCCGGTGTCGCCGGGGCGGCGGCCTATCGCACGCTCCGGCGAAAGCAGGTCTCCGAGACCGACCCCCGCGCCGAAGAGCTGCGCCGGAAGCTCGACGAGTCGCGCCCGGAGGAGGACGAGCGCGAGGTGCCGGCCGAGCCGACGATCGACCAGGCGGAGGCCGACCCCGGCGTCGAGGACAAGCGGGAGGCGGTGCACGAACGTGGCCGCGCGGCCGCCGAGGAGATGCGGGGCCGCTCCGGCAAGTGACTCCAAGGCGGGGGTCAGCGATCCTCGCCGGCCTCACGCTCGGGACCGCTGCCATCCTGCTTCCGGGGGCGTACCTCGGATACCAGGCGACGATCGGCGGTTACAGGTCGGACACGTTCTGCACGGTCGACGGATCCGGCAATAACGCCCTCCCGGCCGGAAGCGTCGGCTGGGGGACAACGCAGAAGTGGAGATGGCGACCGCCTGGGTACGACTTCAAGTGCGTCTAGCGCGACGGCACGGCGATCATCCGACCTCCGCCTCCGGGCGCAAGTTAGTGCCTAGCGCTTCGTCGGCAGTGCGATGAACCCGCCGACGCCGTTGGCGAGGCCCGTCGCGATGCGCTGCTGGTAGGCGGGCGTCTTCAGCCGGCGGGCCTCGGTCGGGTTCGAGAGGAAGCCCGTCTCGACGAGAACCGCGGGAACGTTCGCCCAGTTGAAGCCGGTCAGGTCGGAGCGCCTCAGGATCCCGCGGTTGGCGGCGCCCGTCGCAGTGACGACCGACTTCTGGATCGCGCGACCTGCTGCGAGGCTCGGCTTGTAGATGTCGTCCGTCCAGCCGCGATGCCAGGCGGGGACGAGCGTCGTGACGCCGTGCTGGGAGCGATCTGTCGAGCCGTCGGCGTGGATTCGCACCATCAGCGCGGCGTGTCGCCGGTTGCAGAACTTCGCGCGCGCGATGTTGCCGTCTCCGTTCGGGAGCCTGATCGTCGGGCCGGTACGCGTCATCGCGACCCGGTAGCCACGCGCGAGCAGCAACGCCCGTGTCCGCCTCGCGATTGCCAGCGCGACCGCAGCCTCGCCGCGGGCGCCTCCGCCGTCCTTGATCTTCATCACCTTCGAGCTCGGCCCGATCGGCTCGACCTGCCGCCCGACCGCAGCCGGTGTCCCGTGGCCCGGGTCGAGGCAGATCAGCGCGGCCGCGGCGACCCCTGCCGCGCCCGCGATCACGCCAGGCGCTCCGCCAGGTACTTCAAAGCAAGGGGATAGCGGTACTCGATCCCGGAGTGCGTCCCGTCGAAGAGCTCGAAGAAGATGTCCGTCACGCCGATCGCCTCGAGCGCCTGCCTGAACGCCTCGGCGCCGAGGTCGAGGAAGAACTGGTCGCGCTTGCCGCAGTCGACGTAGATCGCCTTCATCGAGCGCAGCGCATCGGCGTGCTCGGGAACCATGCGCACCGGGTCCCAGGCGAGCCAGCGCTCCCAGATCTCGGGCCGCAGCTCGCCCGTGAAGGTGTCGTACGGCATCTGCACGGTCCCGTCCTCGTCGGCCGAGTAGCAGGCGGCCATGCACCAGTCGTTCAGGAGGTGGTAGTCGGTCTCCTTCGAGAGCGGGGGCCGGCTGTGGAAGTCCTCCCAGAAGCGCTCGAACGAGCCGTCGTAGTTGTCGCGCAGCGCGCGCACGGACTTGCGGAAGTCGGGCAGATAGCACATCTCGAAGAGCGCGTCGCCTGCGTGGGTGGCGAGCCCGCCGAAGACGTCGGGCCGCAGCATCGGGTCGACCATCGCGCCGTAGCCGCCGCTCGACTTGCCTGCGATCCCTCGGTGCCCGGGCCCCTCGAGCGTCCGGTAGCGCTCGTCGACGAACGGCACGAGCTCGTCGCAGATGTGGGTGAGGTAGCGGCCGGTTCCCGGCGAGTCGATGAACTGGCTCCCGCCGAGCGACGTCCAGGCGTCGACGAACACGACGAGCGCCTGCGGCGAGCCCTCGGCCGCGAACAGCTCGTCCACGAGCTCCGGGAAGTTGCGCCGGAACGGAAAGCGGTTGCGCCACATGTCGAGCTGGCCGGTGAGCCCCTGGATCGCGTAGATGCTCGGGTAGCGCCGGTCGGCATCCTCGTCGTAGCCGGGCGGGAGGTAGACCCAGAGCGGGCGCTCGTGCGGGTCGCCGAGCGGGTTGCCCTTCAGCACCTCGCTCTCGACGACGTGCTCCTCCAGGCGGCCCGCGAGCTCGTACGACCAGGGTTTCATCGGCCGGAATGCTACGCGGCGGCCGGAGCCGGGGTGACAGGCAGGCCCTCCCGCTCGAGCAGGCCGCGCAGCATCTGCGCGTTCACGGGCGCCTGCGCGATGACCTCGCCCTCCGCGTGCTCGCCGAGACCCGGCGACGGGATCGTCGAGCGGCCGTTGTTGTTGAACATCGCGTAGACGTTCTCGGCGGCGCCCGAGAGCTCGGCCAGCGGCGCGACCCACTCCCCGAGCTCCTCCTCGGAGTAGAGGTGGTCGAAGCGCTCGGCCGCGCTGCCGGTGCGCTTGTTCCAGGTGCCCGCGTTGCGTCCGTGGAAGCGGATGTAGGCGGTCGGGCTGGTGGTGGCGACCACCGTGGGGAGGACGTTCTTGCCGCCGGTCTGCGGCGCGTCGACGATCACGTAGGTCATCCCGTGCCGCTCGAGGAAGCTCGAGCGTCTCGGTACGGCTCTCGCCCTCGAGCCAGCTCGCGTGACGGAACTCGACCAGCATCTCGTCGCCGCCCAGCTGCTCCTGCGCCCACTCGAGGTACTCGAACGAGAGGGGCTTGACGACGACGTAGGGCGGGAACTGCATCAGGATCCCGCCGAGTTTCCCCGTCTCGCGCAGCGGCTCGAGCGCCTCGTGGAAGCGGCGGAAGATCTCCGCCCGAAACTCGCGCGGCGGGCGGTCGATGCGGCCGCGCTCGTCGACGGGCGCCTCGTCGCGCAGGTCAGGCGGGAGCTGCTCGACCTTGACCGGGTGGCGCGTCATCACGCCGAACGCCTTGACGTGCATGACGAAGCCGTCGGGCGTGCGCTCGGCCCAGCGCTCGACCAGCTCCCGGTCGGGCAGGCGGTAGTAGGTCGAGTTCGCCTCGACCACGTCGAAGCGGTCGGCGTAGTAGCGCAGCCGCTCCTCGGCTCCCTTCACCCCCGGCGGGTAGAAGTAGCGCGTCAGCGAGTCGTCGGCCCAGGAACAGGTCCCGATCCGGATCGGCACGGTTTGATCGTAGAGAAGACGGCCACGCCAGCGAAGCCGGCCCGGCCTCCAAACGGCATCGCGAGCGATGCCTTGCTCGGTAGAAAGCCGCATGCGAAGAGCCGATTTCCCCGTTGCCGCGCCCTGCTTGCCGCGGAACACTCACGACGAGAAAGGAGGTCACCATGAACTGGAAGACCATCGTCGTGGGGATCGACGAGACCGAGGCGTCGAACCGCGCGCTGGAGCGTGCGGCCGACCTGGCACAGGCGCCGGGCGTGGAGCTCGTGGTCACGAGCGCCGCAGCCGTCCTGTCCGGCATGGCTGCCGCGCACGGCGTCGGGCCCTGGGATCCGGCCGACTCGCCGGACGAGCATCGCGAGGAGCTCGGGCATGCGCGTGAGTACCTCAAGGGCCGCAACGTCACCGCGGAGTTCGTGCTCGGCTCGGGCGAGCCGTCGGAGGCGATCCTGGACGTGGCCGAGGAGCGGAATGCCGACCTGATCGTGGTCGGGACGCGCGAGCCGTCACGGCTCGAGCGCCTGCTCAGCGGCAGCGTCAGCAGGGCCGTCGGCTCGAAGGCTCACACCGACGTCCTGATCGTCCACTGAGGCGGCGCACAAAGCGCCGCCTCGCCGTCACTCGGGCGTCACGTAGGCGGCGGTCAAGCCGCCGTCGACCTGGAAGGTCGCGCCGGTGACGTACGACGACTCGTCGCTCGCCAGGAAGAGCGCGGCGTTGACGATCTCGCGCGGCCTGGCGAGGCGGCCGGTCGGCCAGTGGGTGCGCCGGCGCTCGAACGCTGCAGGGTCGTCGCCGAAGATCGAGAGCAGCAGCGGCGTCTCGACCGGCCCCGGGCAGAGCGCGTTCACGCGCACGCCCTGGCGGGCGAACTGGACGGCGAGCTCCTTGCTCATCGACAGGACGGCGCCCTTCGAGGCCGTGTAGGAGATCTGCGAGGTTGCCGCGCCGACCAGCGCGACGAACGAGGCGACGTTGATCACCGAGCCGCCTCCGCGCCCGAGCAGGTGCGGGATGCCGTGCTTGCAGCAGAGGAATACGCCCTTCGTGTTCACGTCCTGGACGCGCTGCCACGCGTCGACGCTCGTCTCGAGGACGGACGCGTCGTCGCCCGGCGAGATTCCGGCGTTGTTGTAGAGGACGTCGATGCCGCCGTAGCGCTCGGCCGTCTGCGCGTACATCGAGACGACCTGCTGTTCGTCGGCGACGTCGGCGGCGACCGCGAGCGCCTCGCTCGAACAGAGCCCGACCGTCTCCTCGGCCGCCTCGCCGTTCACGTCCGCGGCGCACACCTTGGCGCCCTCCTCGGTGAAGAGGATCGCCGCCTCGCGGCCCATCCCGCCGCCTGCGCCCGTGATCACCGCGACCTTGCCGTCGAGCCGTCCCATGTCAGGCCTCCGTAGAGAGGAACACCGTCTTGACCTCCGAGTAGCCGTCGAGCGCCTCCATCCCGAGCTCCCGCCCGAAGCCCGACTGCTTGAAGCCGCCGAACGGCGTCTGCACCCGCACGGAGCTGTTCGAGTTGACCGAGATCACGCCCGTCTCGAGCGCCCGTGCGACGCGGAGCGCCCGCGCGCCGTCGCGCGTCCAGATCGAGCCCGAAAGCCCGTACGGCGTGTCGTTCGCGATCCTGATCGCGTCGGCCTCGTCGTCGAACGGGATCACCGCCGCCACGGGCCCGAAGACCTCTTCCCGCGCGACGCGGTCGTCGTTGGTCGCCTCGACGAGCGTGCACGGGAACCAGTGGCCAGGCCCGTCCGGCGCGTCCCCGCGAAAGAGCGGCTCGCCGTCCACGAACGACGCGACCGTCTCGCGGTGCTGGGCGGAAATGAGCGGGCCCATCTCGGTGGCGTCGTCGGCGGGATCGCCGACCTTCACCGAGCCGGTCGCCTCGATCAGGAGCTCGACGAAGCGGTCGAACGCGGAGCGCTGGACGAGGATGCGCGATCGCGCGCAGCAGTCCTGGCCCGCGTTGTCGAAGACGGCGTACGGCGCCGCGGCCGCCGCGCGCTCGAGGTCGGCGTCGTCGAAGATCACGTTCGCCGACTTGCCGCCGAGCTCGAGGGTCACGCGCTTGATCTGGCCGGCGGCGCCCCGCATCACCTCGCGGCCGACCTCGGTCGAGCCGGTGAAGCCGATCTTGGCCACGTCCGGGTGCTCGATCAACCGCTTGCCGACGACCGAGCCCGGGCCGACGACGACGTTCAGGACGCCCTCCGGGATCCCGGCCTCGAGGGCCAGCTCGGCCAGCCGCAGGGCCGAGAGCGGCGTCAGCTCGGCGGGCTTCAGCACGACTGTGTTCCCGCACGCGAGCGCCGGCCCGATCTTCCAGCTCGCGATGTTGAGCGGGAAGTTCCACGGCACGATCAGGCCGACGACGCCGAGCGGCTCGCGAAACGTGGCCGCCACGCCGCCGGCGACGGGGATCGTCTCGCCCCCGTGCTTGTCGACCGCGCCCGCGTAGAAGTGGAAGACCTGCGCGACCATCCCGACCTCGCCGCGCGCGCCCTGGATGGGTTTGCCGACGTTCTCCGACTCGATCCGGGCCAGCTCCTCGGCGTGCTCCTCGACGAGCCCTGCGAGCGTGCGCATCAGCCGCGAGCGGTCGTGCGGCGCGAGGTCCCTCCAGGCCGGGAACGCGGCCTTCGCTCGCGCGACGGCGGCGTTCGTCTCGTCCTCGCCCGCCTGTGGCAGCTCCGCGATCGGCTGCTCGGTCGCGGGGTTGACGACCGTCAGGGTCATACGCGCTCGAAGAGGCGCTCGCGCTCGTAGCACGTGACGACCTGGTCGAACAGCCGCTGCTCGGTGCGAGCGTAGTTCAGGTAGTGGTCGACGACCTGGTCGCCGAGCGCCTTGCGGGCCATCGTCCCCGACTCCAGTGCGGCGATCGCCTCGACCATCGTCGACGGGAAGCGGTCGACATCGGATTCGTAGGCGTTCCCCTCGACCGGGTCGGGCGGCTCGAGCTTCTGCTCGATCCCGTAGAGGCCGGCCGCGATCAGCGCGGCGAACGCGAGGTACGGGTTCACGTCCGCGCCCGGGATCCGGCTCTCGACGCGCAGGCTCGATCCGTGGCCGACAACCCGGAACCCGCACGTGCGGTTGTCGCGACCCCAGGCGAGCGTCGTCGGTGCCCAGCTGCCGGCCATGAAGCGCTTGTACGAGTTGATCGTCGGCGCGAGGAAGATCGCCAGCTCGCTCGCGCACGCGATCTGGCCTGCGAGGAAGTGGCGGAACTCGTCGGTCTCGCCCTCGAACGCGCTGTCCTCGCCGCGCCAGAGGCTCGAGTGGATGTGGCACGAGGAGCCGACTTCGGTGTGGTGCGGCTTCGCCATGAACGTGAGCGAGCAGCCACGCTCGTACGCGATCTCCTTCGCGCCGTTCTTGTAGACGACGTGGTCGTCGGCGGTCTTGAGCGCGTCGGCGTAGCGGAAATTGATCTCGTGCTGGCCGGGCCCGGCCTCGCCCTTCGAGTTCTCGACGACGAGACCCGCAGCCTTCATGTCATTCCTGATCTTGCGGATCAGGCCCTCGTCGTAGGACGTGGCGAGGATGTGGTAGTCGAGGATGTAGGGGACCGAAGGAGTCAGGTCGCGGTAGTGCTTCTCGTGGGCCTCCGCGTAGGTCTCGCGGAAGAGGAAGAACTCGAGCTCCGAGCCGAGCATCGGCGTGAGCCCGAGCTCCTCGGCGCGCGCGATCTGGGCCCGCAGCACCTGGCGCGGCGAGGGCTCGACGGGCGCCCCGTCGTGCCAGAGGACGTCGCAGAGCACGAGCGCCGTCGCCTCGAGCCACGGGGTGAGCCGCAGCGATCCGAGGTCGGGGACGAGCGCGAAGTCGCCGTACCCGCGCTCCCAGCTCGCGATCTCGTAGCCCGGCACCGGCTCCATCTCCATGTCGAGCCCGAGCAGGTAGTTGCAGCCCTCGACGGGGTGTCCGGCGTCGAGCTCGTCGAGGAAGAACTCCGCGTCGACACGCTTGCCCATCAGGCGTCCCTGCATGTCCGTGAAGGCGACGACGACCGTGTCGATCTCACGGGCATCGACTGCCTTTTTGAGGACGTCGACGGGGAGCACGCCGGAATCCTCTACGAAATTCGTCCCCTTGACAGAACCTTGTTGAAAGCGGGTAAATATGCCCATACGAGAACTGGGAGGTGGGATGAGTAGCGGACCCGAGGTTTCGAACCAAAGCACGGCCGCTATCGACGACCGGGAACAGCTGCACAACCTGGGCTATGCGCAGGAGCTGTTCCGGTCGATGGGCGGTTTTCAGAACTTCGCCATCTCGTTCACGATCATCTCGATCCTCGCCGGCTGCCTGACGTCGTACGCGATTGCGTTCAACCAGGGCGGGCCGGTGGCGATCACGTGGGGCTGGTTGCTCGTCGGTGTCTTCTGCATCTTCGTCTCGCTCGCTCTGGGCGAGATCGCATCGACGTATCCCACGGCAGGCGGGCTCTACTTCTGGTCATCGAAGCTGGGCAGCCCGGCCTGGGGCTGGTTCACCGGCTGGTTCAACCTGGTCGGTCAGATCGCCGTCACGGCCGCGATCGGCTTCGGCTGCGCGATCTTCATGACCTCGTGGCTGAACCTGATCACGGACGGGAGCTACGGCAACACGTACCACTGGATCTACCTCACCTACGCGGGGATCATGCTCGCGGCGGGGCTGGTCAACATGTTCAAGGTGTCGATCACCGCCGTGTTGAACGCCTTCTCGGCGTGGTGGCACATGATCGGCGTCCTGTTCATCGTCGGCGTCCTCATCATCGTCCCGGATCACCACCGGTCGGTCGGTTACGTCTTCGGCAAGACCATCAACAACACCGGGTTCGGTGGAGGAACGACGCACGGGCTCGTCTTCTTCTACGTCTTCCTGACGGGTCTCCTGATGGCCCAGTACACGATCACGGGCTACGACGCGTCGGCGCACATGAGCGAGGAGACCAGGAAGGCCTCGGTCGGTGCCGCGTGGGGGATGGTCATGTCGGTCGTGGTGTCGGTGATCTTCGGGTTCATCCTGCTCGTTGCCGTGACCTTCGTGGTTCCCGACGACACAAAGGCTGCTGCCGCCGGGACCTACGTCGTCACCTACATCTGGCAGACGTCGATGAGTACGCACTGGGCCGAGATCCTGCTCTTTATCGCCGTCGTGGCGCAGGTGTTCTGCACGATCGCCTCGACGACCTCGGCCTCACGAATGATGTTCGCGTTCTCCCGCGACGGGGCCGTGCCCGGCCATCAGATCTGGAAGCGGGTCTCGAAGGGCGACCGCATCCCGATCTACACGGTCTGGGCGATCGTCGTGCTCGCGTTCCTGACGCCGTTGCCGGCCTGGTGGTTCGGCTACACCGGCTACGCGGCGTCGACTGCGGTCGCGGTGATCGGCCTCTACATCGCGTTCATGCTGCCGATCATCCTGCGGCTCAAGGCAGGCGAGAAGTTCGAGCGGGGAGCGTGGCACCTTGCCGGCCACTACAAGTGGATCGACTGGATCGCGATCCTCTGGATCGTGTTCATCTGCATCGTGTTCATGCTGCCGTTCAGCTACCTGGGCGTGCCGTGGCACGACGGGTTCGACTGGAACCTCGTCAACTACACGCCGATCATGGTCGGCGCGGCATTCCTGCTCTTCGGAGGCTGGTACGTGATCTCGGCCAAGAAGTGGTTCAAGGGCCCGATCCGCCAGGGCGACGAAGCGGAGCTCGAGCGGATCGAGCGGGAGTTCGACGTGGGCGACGAGCCCGCGCCGGCCCCGGCCGCTCCGTAACGAAGGTTCAGTCCCTGAGCCGCTCTCCGGTTGGATCGAAGAGCGGCTCGGGGGCAACCTCGCCTGCGACCCACTCTCCGAAGATCTCCACCTCGACCGGCTGTCCGGGCTGGGCGCTTACGGCCGGGACGTAGGCGTAGGCGATCGAGCGCTCGACCGTGTACCCGTAGCCGCCGCTCGTGACGCGCCCGACGAGCTCGCCCTCGATACGCACGGGCTCCGAGCCGAGCGCGACCGAGCGTGGATCGTCGAGCACGAGGCAGGCGAGGCGGCGCTCCGGCTCCTGCGCTGCGAGCAGCGCCTCCCGCCCGATGAACTCGCCCTTGTCGAGCTTGACCGCGAAGCCGAGCCCGGCCTCGTACGGCGTGTCGTCGGGGGTGATGTCCGCCCCCCACACGCGGTAGCCCTTCTCGAGGCGCATCGAGTCGATCGCCTTGTAGCCGCCCGCGACGAGACCGTGGTCGCGGCCGGCCTCCCAGATCGTGTCCCAGAGTCGCAGGCCGAACTCCGTCGGGCAGTAGAGCTCCCAGCCGAGCTCGCCCACGTAGGTCACGCGCAGCGCGAGGCACGGAACCGGGCCGACCGCGATCTCTCGCGCGCGCATGTACCCGAACGCGAGGTCGTCGGCGGTCGTCGCCTGGAGGATCTCGCGCGAGGCCGGCCCCCAGAGCCCGAGGCACGCGAGCTTCGAGGTGACGTCCTCGACGCGGACCGAGCCGTCGTCTGTCGCGTGCTCGCGGATCCACGCGAGGTCGTGGCGGCCGAACGCGGTGCCGGTGACGATCCGGAAGCGGTCCTCGGCGAGCCGTGTGACCGTGAAGTCGCACTCGATCCCGCCGCGCTCGTTCAGCATCGACGTGTAGGTGATCTGGCCGACCTCGCGCGCCACCTTGTTGTCGCAGAGCCGCTCGAGGAAGTCCGCGGCGCCCTCGCCCGAGATCTCGATCTTGGCGAAGCTCGTCTCGTCGAAGAGCGCGGCGTGCTCGCGGCAGGCCAGGTGCTCGGCGCCGATCGCGGGCGACCAGAGCCGGCCGGCCCAGCCGCGCGGCCTGAGCGACTCGTCTCCCGCCGCCGCGTTCGGCTCGAACCAGTTTGCGCGCTCCCAGCCGGACTTCTCTCCGAACGCGGCGCCGAGCTCGGCCAGCCGCTCGTAGGTCGGCGAGAGACGAAGCGGCCTGCCCGCCTCGCGCTCGTGGCCGGGGTACTTGACGTCGTAGTAGGTCGAGTAGATCTCGAGCGTCCGCGCGAGCGTGTACTCGCGGCTCGCGTAGTGGGCGCCGAAGCGGCGCGAGTCCATCTCCCAGACGTCGAGGCCCGGCAGCCCCTCGGCGATCCACTCGGCGACGAGCTTGCCCATCCCGCCCGCGCCCGCGAGCCCGTGCGCGCAGAAGCCGGCCGCGACCCAGAAGCCGCGCAGCTCGGTCGGCCCGAGGATGAACTCGCCGTCCGGCGTGAACGCCTCCGGCCCGTTCACGAGGCGGATCACCTCGGCGTCGGCGAGCTCCGGGACGCGGACGACGGCGTTCGTCATCAGCTCCTCGAAGCGCTCCCAGTCCTCGGCGAGCAGGCGGCCATTGAAGTCCGCGGGGATCCCGTCGAGCCCCCACGGCGCCGGGTGCCGCTCGTAGCCGCCCATCACAAGGCCGCCGGACTCGCCGCGGAAGTAGACGAGCAGGCTCGGATCGCGCATCGTCGGGACGTCGAGCGGTACGCCGTGCGGCTTCGTGATCAGGTACTCGTGCGCCATCGGGATCACCGGGACGGTGACTCCGGCGAGGCGGCCGAGCTCCGCGGCGAACATGCCGCCCGCGTTGACGACGACCTCGGTCTCGATCTCGCCCTTGTCGGTTTCGACGCCCACGACCCGCCCGCGCTCGGTGCGGATGCCGGTCACGCGCGTGTGGGTGGCGATCTCCGCGCCGCCGCGCCGCGCGCCCTCGGCCAGCGCGAGCGTGAGCTGGCTCGGGTCGATGTACCCGTCGGTCGGGAGGTACGCGGCGCCGAGCACGCCGTCGGTCGACATCGGCGGGAAGAGCTCCTGCGCCTCCGCGGGCGAGATCAGCTCGAGCGGCAGGCCGAAGGTCTTGGCCCAGCCGGCCTGCCGTGAGAGCTCCTCCATCCGCTCCTCGGAGGAGGCGAGGCGCAGCGAGCCGACCTCGTGCCAGCCGGTCTCGAGGCCGACCTCGTCGCCGAGCGTCCGGTAGAGCTCGACCGAGGCCATCATCATCCGCGTGAGCGAGAGCGAGCCGCGCAGCTGGCCGACGAGGCCGGCCGAGTGGAACGTCGAGCCGCTGGTCAGGTCGGCCCGCTCGCAGAGCACGACGTCGTCCCAGCCGAGCTTCGTCAGCCAGTAGGCGATCGAGCAGCCGCCGACGCCCCCTCCGATCACGACGGCCCGCGCCCGCTCCCTCACGCGAGCGCCTCCTGGAAGCGCGGCTCGGCGGCGGTGCGCTCGAGGCGCTCGAAGTGCTCGTCCGCGTAGGCGACGAAGTCGAAGTCGAGCTCCGAGATCGCCTGCTGGACGACGCCCCACATCGCCTCGCGGAAGTCGGACATGAAGCGCATCAGCGCCAGCGCGCGCGTGTCCGTCGAGCCGTACGCGTCGAGGAGCGCGCGCTCGCCGTCCTCGTCGAGGCCGTTGTTGACCGAGAAGTTCGCCAGGTCGAAGAACGGGTCGCCCATTCCGGCGTACTCCCAGTCGACGATCCAGACGCCGCTCGCCGTCGTCGATGAAGTTCGCCGCCAGGAGATCGTTGTGGCACGTGACGAGCGGCGCACTCTCGCGCCGGGCCTCGATCTGCGCCGCGACGTCGTGTGCCCGCTCGTACGCGGCGGGCACGGCGACCCCGTGCTCGGCCGCCGTCGCCGCGTAGGTCTCGACGACGCGAAACGAGTCGAAGCGGCTCGAGATCGGCCCGGCTCCGTGCAGGCGCCGGAGCAGGCCGCCGACCGTCCGCGGGTCGGCGCGGCCGACCTCGCCCTCGACGAAGCGGGTGACGAGCAGGCCGTCGGCGAACCCTGCGACCTCGGGGCCGATGCCGAGCTCGGCCGCGAGGACGGCGGCCTCGTGCTCGTGCTCGCGGTCGATCCCGAGCAGGCCGGTGTCCTTGCCGCCGATCCGCAGCACGAGCGTCTCGTCGCCCACCGCGACCTTGAAGTTGTGGTTGGTGATCCCGCCGCCCAGCGGCTCGACCTCCACGGGCTGCCCCGGCCAGAGCCGCTCCACCGCCTGCTCGACGCGCATGCGCGATCCTAGACACGTGCAGGCGTTCCTCTTCGATTTCAACGGCACGCTCTCCGACGACGAGCGCGTCCAGTGCGAGATCTACCGCGAGCTGTTCGCGGAGCACGGGAAGCCGCTTACCGAGGAGGAGTACTTCGCCGAGCTGGCCGGGTTCTCGGATCCCGAGATCGTCGGCGCTGGCTCGGGTCGGGCCATCCGGCGGCCGAGGAGATCCTCGAGGGCCGCGTGCGGCTTTTCCGCGAGCGGATCGGCGATGGCTCGACCGTTCCCGCGCACGTGCGGGAAGCGCTGCTCGCCGTCGACGGACGCGCTCGGCTCGCCGTGGTGTCAGGAGCTGCGTGCGTCGAGGTCGAGTCGGTCACACGCGCGGCCGAGATCGACGTCTTCGAGGTGATCGTTTCGGCCGAGAGCGTCACGCGCGGCAAGCCCGATCCCGAGGGCTACCTCCGCGCGCTGGAGCTGCTCGGCGTTCCGAGCGGCGAGGCGGTCGCGATCGAGGACGCGCCGCCCGGAGTCGCCGCGGCGAAGGCGGCCGGGCTGTACTGCGTGGCCGTCCTCGGGACGGTCCCGGTGGAGCGGCTGGCCGAGGCGGACGAGATCGCCCCGCGCGTCGACGTCGCCCTCGTCGAGCGGTTCCTCTCCTAGGAGGGCTTGACGAAACATCGGCTGAGCCGCCGGGCCGCGCCGAGCGACGTTCCGCCAAACCCTCCTAGCGCCAGTCGACGGAGACGACGTCGATGGGCTGCTCGAAGCCCTTGAGCGACGCGGCGCGCGGCTCCGAGACCTGGAACGCGGTCCCGACTCCGTCGAGCGTCTCGCGGCTGACGAGGATCTCGCCCGCGCCTGCTGCCGCACCGATGCGCGCCGCGATGTGCACGCTCTGGCCGCCGTAGTCGGTGAGGTTCGTGCCCGTCTTGAACGCGCCCCCCGCGTGTGCGCCGATCCTGACGTGCGGCGCAGCGGCCTCCGACTCGAGCGCGCGCTGGATCGCGACCGCCGCGTCGATGGCGACGGCCGGATCGACGAACGACGCGAAGAACCCGTCCCCGGTCTGCTTGATCACCTCGCCGCCGCTCTCGACGATCCGTGTGCGGACGAGCTCGTCGTGGAGCGCGAGGAGCTTGCGCCACTTCTCGTCGCCGAGGGTCTCGACCAGCTTCGTCGAGTCGACGATGTCGGTGAAGAGGAACGTCCGGTGCCCCTCGACGCGCCCGAGCAGCTCCTTGGCGCGCTCCTCGTCCAGCTTTGCCCCGAGACGCTCGAACGTCGCAAGTGCCGACTGCAGCTCGGTCGTCGCGCCGTGGTCGTCCCCCTGGTGCCTGAAGACGATCCCGAGCAGCATCCGCGCCTGCGCCGTCTCGTACGGCGCTCCGACCTCCTGCCATTCGTCCCGTGCGAGCCGGAGGTCGCGTGAGGCCGAATCCCAGTCCTTCTCGAACAGGGCGATCTGGCCGAAGGCGAAGTGGACGGACGCGTCGAACGCCGGCGTGCGCCGGTCGCCGATCTTGTACGAGTCGACGATCTGCTCGAGCTCCTCGGCCGCCGCGCGGGCCGAGTCGAGCTCGGCCGCCGCGAGGGCGATCTCGACGTGAGCCGGGAGCGCACGCACGCGCCGCAGCGGGTCCTGAAACTCCGCGAGCGCGCGTGTGATCCCCGCCACGGCGCCGTCGACGTTCCCCTCGGCGAGCTGGAGGAGCGCCAGGCCGGGCTGCGGCTGCCGACCCAGCTCGTCGGCAGTCCGGAAGGCGTCGTGCGCCGCCGCGAACTCACCCCGGCGGCGGCGGATCTCGCCGATCTCGTAGTAGCCGCCGGCGGTGATGATGCGGTCGAAGTCCTGAAGCTCCTCGCACGCGGCGAGGGCGGTCTTCTCGGCCTGCGGCCAGTCGCCGCGCAGCCGCATGATCTCGGCGCGGTGGATGCGACATGCGCCGGGGAACCCGTTCATGCCCTCCTGGTCGCACCACCTGTTCGCGGCTTCGGTCCACTCCGCGGCCCGGCGAAAGTCGCCGACGTCCTGGCACGACGAGATGGTGACGCAGTAGACGATGCCCGTCGCGAACGGGCGCAGCTCTCCGGACACGGCCGACGTGCTCGCCTCGTCGAGTATCGCGAGGCCCTGCTCGACGTCGCCGCGCTGCACGAACGCCTTGCCCCTGCCGACGAGCGCGAGGACCTGCGTGTCCCGGTCACCCGCGCGCACCGCGATGTCGTAGGCGCGCTCGAGCTCCGGGAGCGCGCGTGCCATGTCCCCTTCCGCGAGGAGGATGCCGATCCCCCGCGAGAGCGCGAGGCGGCCGTGCTCGGCACTCTCGGGCAGCCCGTCCAGGAGGCGCTCCGCGTTCGCGAACCAGCCCCGCGAGACCGCGAACGCGCCGCGGTTCATGTGATCCCAGGAGAGGGTCAGCGCGAGACGGCCGGCGCCGAGCTTGTCGCCGGCGGCCGAGAACCCCGCGTACGAGCGCTCGCGCAGGCCGATCGCCTTGTCGAGCTTCCCGGTCCACCAGGCCGAGTCGGCAAAGCGCTCCAGGTCGACCGGGGTCAGCTCGAGCTCATCGGCCTCCGCGTAGGCGTCGTAGGCCTCGCGCCAGGCGTGGCGCTCCGAAGCCTTGTTCGCGAGCTCGACGCGAGCCTGCCATGCGGCAAAGGTACCCGACGTCTCTCTTGTTTAGGCGTACGCGAGAGGGGTTCCGCCGCGGAACCCCTCTCGCAGTTACGACCGCGACCCGTCTAGCAGGCCGTCTTCCAGGCCGCCGAAGCTGAGCCGGTGTTGCCGCACAGTGACCGAGCCGTCCATATCAGGCCGAAGTTCGGCTCCGACGCCGAAGAAGTTGTTCTGTGATCGACCAGTTGCGCGCCGTGCGGTCGTCGACCGGGCCCGGTGCCGTAGTGGCTCGCGGATCTTGACGACGTTCGAGAACGTGTTGCCCTGAGCGTCACGTTCTCCGTAGGCCGGGCCGTCGATGTAGGTGAAGAAGACGTCGAAGACGTCGCAGTTGGTAGAAGGTGGAGTTGCGGATCGCCAGGAACGGCACGTTGAGCGCGTAGATGCACTCGAGGTGAATCGCCCGCCGTCTTGATCGTGGCGTCGTGGATGCGCACGTTGTCGAAGGTGAAGTGTGGCGCCGTTCGATCGAGCGCGCGCCTTGTCGTCCGACGATATTGCCGATGCTCCCGTTCTTGAACGTGTCGTTACGCGGCGTCGCCGTTCTCGAAGCAGGCCCCTTCAGGCTGCACACCTCCGCAGTCGACGTTGAGGCCGTCATAGGTGATGTTGGGCGAGTCCGAGTGCAGCTGCCTGACGACATTGCCTGGTTGCCCTCGGAACGTAATCGCCTTCGTGCCTCCGGACTGTGCTGCGCCGTAGCCGCCGGCGAAGAGCTGCGGTCCGAGTGTGCCCGTGACGCCGACGACGTCGCCCGAGGCAGCAGCCGTGTACGCGGCGGCGAAGCTCGCGCATGACTGAGCGGCGACATACGGGCTAGGCGTCGCCTGACGCGTGCACGAGCCGCCAGACGGGCCGACCCAGAGGTTGGCTGCACCAGCCGGTGAGGAAGGGCCTGCTGGCGGAGGTGGAGGCGGAGGCGGAGGTGGCGGAGGCGGTGGCGGAGGCGGAGGTGGGGGTGGGGGTGGCGGAGGCGGTGGTGGAGGCGGAGGAGGCGGAGGTGGGGGTGGAGGAGGCGGAGGTGGCGGAGGGGGAGGCGGCGGGGGAGGAGCGGGGGCAGGCGATTGATTCGATGGCGACGACGCCGTCCGAAGGGCCAGGAGCTGGCCGATCGCGCTGCTCGCGCGTCCGGTCATCCAGGCTGTCTTCGTGCCCGTTGCTCCCGGGCTTGCCTGGATGTAGGCGGCGCCGGCCGCGCCGAGGCCCCAGTAGCCGCTCGTCCAGCGCACGCCGAACTCCGGTGTCAGGCCGGAGGGCGATTGCAGGCGCGAGCTCGAGGCGACGTCGAAGAAACCGACCACGACGTCGCTCGCCCTGGTCGTCTGCAGCGAGGGCGCGGTCGCAGCGGAGCTGTTCGAGAACGCACCGCTGTGTGAATCCACCGGGTTTGACCGGTCGAGGCCCTTGAAGTCGAGGATCGCCCCTGCGGCCATCGAGGTCGACGACCAGGACCAGCGGTAGCTCGCGGGCTCCGCGGCCCCGGCGACCTTGTAGTAGAGCGCTTGTGTCAGCGAGCGGTAGCCGGGCGCGTTGCTGTCACGCCTGATCAGCGTCCAGCCGCTCGGCGCGGTGATCGTCGCGTTGCCCGAGAGGCGGGCATGGACGGAGGCGACGAGGACGTCGCCGCTGGCCGTCGTTGACGGCAGCGGAACCTTGAGGGTCGAGCCGAATGCGGTAGCCGTGACGACCGCGCCGCCCGAGGGCAGAGCGCTGTGCGCCCGTCCCGCCCCTCCTGAGACGGCGACTCCCAGGACCAGCGCAAGCACAAGGAACGGGAGGTGCCGGCGTAGCCGCGCCACCCCCCACAACGAACCCCCCGCGATCCGAGTTCGACCTTCAATCCCTGGGCTTGCACTGAAAATGGGCGGCATCCTCATGTCCCTCCATCTCTGGACGGAACTGGCGGCGGCCACGCCCCGCGAAAACGGGATGTCCCCTAGCGCGACATCTGGCAGGAAGTGACCCCTACCGCCAGCTCGCCTCTAGTTTGGGTTGAACGCGGCTTTGTACCGCATCGATCGGCTGTCTCCTTCATGTCGTTGGGCGAAACTGGCCGAATCTCGCGCAAAGACGGCAAAATTCGGCCGAAGTAGGTTGCCCTCCGTACGCCGGGGCGACTGTAACACTGTCGCGATGCACCCGGCCTCAGATGACGGTCGCTGGCTCGGAGCAGAGCTCGAGCCGATCAGCCCGGAGCTCGCCCTGGTCGACCCGGAGCTCGCCGGGCGAGCCCGAGAACTCCTACCCGATCCCGGCGACGTCCTCGCTCCTCGACCCAGGGTGGCCGTCGCGACGGCCGCGCCGGTCGCTGCGGAGCCTGTCCGCCCTCGCCCGAGGCGGCGCTGGCTCCGAACGGTCGTGCTCGCAGGGCTCGTCTTCGTAGTGGGCGCTGTGGCGGGCGGTCTGCTCGGCGAGAAGCGGGCCGCAGCGCCGGAGGTGCGGCTCGAGGCTCAGGCACCTGCACCCTCGGTGGCCACCGCGCCGCTCCGACCGCCCAGGGTCGACCAGCGGCCCCGCGGGTCGAAGAGCACCGAGCAGCGAGCAGCCCGGAGGATCTGGGCGGCGAACGTCCTCGGCGTGGCGGCGCGCGTCGACAGGCCCGGCGTGACGCTCGTCTGGCAGCGGCCATCCGGCTCCGACCACGTCGTCGTCGTACGGACGCTCGCCACGAGCAAGCACGGAGTGGTCGTCTACCGGGGCCCGGCGGCGACCTACCGCGATGCAGCCCCGCTTCCGTGCACGGCCTACCGCTACACGATCGTCAACTACGACCGGAACGGCCACCGCGCCACCGGCGTGCCGACGTCGGTCGTGACCCAGGGCTGCGCGTAGGCGCCGAAGGGTGCAGCCCTAGCCGAACGTGAAGCAGTACGCCTCGGCGCCCGGAGCGAGGAACGCGATCTCGAACGTGCGGTCTTCGATCGACCCCTGCTGGCGAACCAGCTGATGGAGCCGCTGCTGGGTCAGCGTGCCGTCGCCGTGCTCGTCGACGTCGAGCCCGTGATCGGAGCCGGGTGGCTCGCCGTCGACGAGCACGCGGAAGGGCACGGACGCTCCTCGCGCGGGCGGTCCCATCACGAGATTGACGTCGCGGGCGTGGAAGCGAAACGCGATTCGCCCGTCGGCTCCGTTCGTAACGCTCGCCCCCCTCGCGACCGTCCAGTCCCCCGAGAGAGCCCACTGGTTCAGTTGCAACGGCTCCGGTACGGAGTAGCTGCGGGCTTCGTCGAGCCCGGCGCCGCCCGGGGAGGCGAAGTTCTGGGCCTGCTCGTAGCCGAGGTAGGTCTCCGGCGATCCCAGAGTCGCCCAGTCGGCTTGTGCTTCGAATCCATCGGGAACGATCGAGACGAGGTCGTCGCCGACGTCGCTGCGGCCGGCTTCCTCGAGCAGCATCTGGATCACCCGCTCGCATTCGTCGTATGCGCCCTCGCCGAAGTGGTGATGCCGGATCCGTCCCTCCGCGTCCGCGATGTACACGGCAGGCCAGTAGTTGTTGCTGAACGCTCGCCAGACCCCGTAGTCGCTGTCGAGCGCGATCGGATACTCGACCGCCATGTCGTTCGCGGCCCAGCGGACGTTCTCGACGTCGCGCTCGAACGGGAACTCGGGCGTGTGGACGCCGACCACCACGAGGCCGCGGTCCTCGTACTTCTCCCACCACGCGCGGACGTAGCCGAGCGTTCGGAGCCAGTTGATGCAGGTGTACGTCCAGAAGTCGACGAGGACAACCTTTCCGCGCAGGTCCGCTGCCGTGAGCGGCGGCGAGTTGAGCCAGCCGGTCGCTCCGTCGAACCCAGGCAGGTGGCCCTCGACGGGCAATCCCGTTCCCCCGCCGCGTCGCTTGCCGAGCAGGCTCATGTAAGGCCGATCAGCGACTAGTCCCGATTGAACAGCGTGAGCAACAGCAGGAAGACGTTGAGCACGTCGAGGAAGATCGAGGCGGCGAGCAGCGGTGCGGCGCGGATGTCCTGCGTTCGCCTCAGACGCTGGAAGTCGTACATCGTGAATCCCGCGAAGATCGCCAGCCCGGCGATCGAGTAGATCAGCGCGCTGTTCGGGATTCGCACGAAGATCGCCACGATCCCGAAGACGATCAGTGCGAGGAGCGCCCAGAAGCACAGCCGGGCGAGCCCCGAGAGGTCGCGGCGGGTCGCGTACCCGGCCGCGCCGAAGCCCGCGATGAAAAGCGCTGTGGCCCCGCCCGCCTGCCAGACCGATTGCGGGTTCGTCGAGGCGTAGTACGCGATCGTCGGCGCCATGCCCAGCCCGACCAGGACGCCGAAGCCGAAGAGCAGGCCGATCGCGAGCTGCTCGGAACGGGATGCCGCGACGTTGAGCGCGAGCAGGACGCCGAAGCTCGCGATGAACGCGGCGATGCCCCACCCGTAGGAGAGGTCTCGCCCGAGGTAGGCGCCGACTGCGAACAGGCCCGCGGTGACCGCCACCAGCCCCATCGTCTGCCCGAAGAGCGCGCGCGACTGATCGCGCGCGACAGCGGGCTGAAGAGCTGTGTCGACGGAGCTCACGAGCGCAGGGACCTGAAGGCGGCCTGCACCTCAGTGGCGAAGAGCTCCGGCTCTTCCCACGCGGCAAAGTGCCCGCCCTTGTCCGCTCTGTTGAAGTAGGTGAGGGTGGGGTACCCGGCCTCGACCCAGCTGCGCGGGGCCCGGAAGATCTCGTCGGGGAACGTCGTGAAGCCGACCGGGAGGGAGATCTCCGGAGGAGCCTGGCCGGCCGCAAGCGCTGCGGCCTGGGCCTGTCCGTTCTCCCAGTACGACCGGGCCGCCGAGGCGCCGGTGCCCGTCAGCCAGTACAGCGTGATGTTGTCGAGGATGTGGTCCCGGGTGAGGTTGCCCGACGGCTTCCCGCCGACGAAGGCGCTGGAGATCTTGTAGTAGCTGTCCGTGTCGTGGTCGAGCATCCAGGCCGCCAGGGCGACGGGTGAATCCAGGAGTGCGTAGCCGATCGTCTGCGGCCGCGTCGCCTGCTCGAGGAAGTAGCCGAAGCCGCTCTGCCTGAAGATGTCGAGCGCATCGGCCGCAGCGCGTTCCTCCTCAGAGTCGGCCGACTGGGGGCCGGCCAGCACCGTCACGAGCAGGTTCATGTGGATACCGAGCAGCCCCTCGGGCGCCTGGCGGCCCATCGCGTCGGTGACGGCGGCGCCCACGTCGCCGCCCTGGGCGACGTAGCGGGTGTAGCCGAGGCGGTGCATCAGCTCGGCCCAGGCCTGCGCGATGCGGCCCACGTTCCAGCCGAGCTCGGTCGGCTCGCCGGAGAAGCCATAGCCGGGCAGGGACGGCAGCACCAGGTGGAACGCGTCCTCGGCGCTGCCGCCGTGCGCGGTCGGGTCGGTGAGCGGTCCGACGGTCTCGAGCAGCTCCATGACCGAGCCGGGCCAGCCGTGCGTCATGATCAGCGGCAACGCGTTCTCGTGCGGTGACTCCACGTGGATGAAGTGGATGTCCACCCCGTCGATCTCGGTCGTGAACTGCGGGAGCTCGTTGAGCTTCGACTCGGCCTTGCGCCAGTCGTAGTCGTTTTCCCAGTAGCGGGCGAGCTCCCGAATCGTCGCCAACTGCACGCCCTGCGACCGATCCGTGACCAGCTCCTTGGAGGGCAAGCGGGACGCGGCGATGCGGCGGTGCAGCTCGGCGAGGTCCTCTTTTGGAATGTCGACGTGGAACGGGCGGATCTCGGTGGCGGTCTCGGTGGTGCTCATGACGATCTCCCTTCGTCACGGAGTGACCTGAACGCGGCTCGCACCTCGGTCGTGAAGATCTCCGGCTCCTGCCAGGCGGCGAAGTGGTCGCCTTCGTCGACCTCGTTGAAGTAGATGAGGTTCGGGTATGCCTGCTCGGCCCAGCTGCGCGGCGCCCGATAGAGCTCCCGCGGGAAGACGCTCACGGCAGCCGGGACTGTTGCGCCCTTGACGTCGAAGAAGCCGAGCGTGTTCTCCCAGTAGAGACGACCCGAGGAAATCCCGGTGTTCGTGACCCAGGTGAACGTGACGTTGTCGAGGACCTCGTCCCGTGTGAGGTTGCCCACGGGGTGCCCGTCGAAGGCGGCCGCGATGTCCTCGTAGCTCTGCGCGTCGTGGTCGATCATCCAGGCCGCCAACGCGGCGGGCGAGTCGGCGAGCCCGTACAACGTCTGCGGGCGCAGGTTCATCTCGGTCGCGTAGCCGATGCCCTTGGTGTAGAGGAAGTTCAGCTGCTCCCACGCCCGGTTCTCGTCCTCCGAGAGGCCGGAGGGCGCCTGGCCGGACCCGAGCGTCTTCGAGACGTCGGGCGGAACGGTGCCGGGCATGTTGGAGTGGATGCCGAGCAGCTCCGGAGGTGCCTCCGCACCCATCACATCCGTGATCTGCGCGCCCCAGTCGCCGCCCTGCGCCACGAATCGCGTGTAGCCGAGGCCCTTCATCAGGACGATCCAGGCGCGCGCGATGTGGACGGGGTCCCAGCCGGTCGTGGTCGGCTTGCCCGAGAACCCGTAGCCCGGCATCGATGGAATCACGACGTCGAAGGCGTCCTCCGCCTCACCCCCGTATGCCGTCGGGTCTGTCAGCGGCCCGATCACGTTCAGCATCTCGATCACCGAGCCGGGCCAGCCGTGCGTGATGATCAGCGGCAGCGCGTCCTCGTGCTCCGACCTGACGTGGATGAAGTGGATGTCGAGGCCGTCGATCTCGGTCAGGAAATGCGGGAACTCACTCAGCCTGGCCTCGGCTCTCCCGAAGTCGTACTCCGTTCCCCAGTACTGCACGAGCGCCTGCATCGTCGCCAGCTGCACGCCTTGCGACTGATCGGCGACGGTCTCTTTCTCGGGCCAGCGCGTCGCGGCGATGCGCCTGCGCAGATCGGCTAGCTCGTCTTCCGAAATGTCGATGTCGAAGGGGCGAATGTCGAGGGCGGTCTCGACCGTCTTGCTCATCACTACCTCCGTTGTGGTGGGCGAGGCTCTACGGGTCTCCTCCTGGTTAGGGACCGCGAAAAAGACTACCCCTGCGTCTCGGGGCCCTCAACCGGTGTCACCACACCGAAACCACTCATCGCGGAGCGGCCGCGAACGCGACCTCGTCGATGTAGCACCAGCTCCAGTCCTCACCGGGCTCGGCCGAGCGGATGATCGGATGGCCGCTCTCGCCCGCGTGCGCGGTTGCGTGCTTGTTCGGCGAGGAGTCGCAGCAGCCGATCTTCCCGCAGGTCATGCACATGCGCAGGTGGACCCACCTATCGCCGATCTTCAGGCACTCCTCGCACCCGGCGATCGTCTCGGGTAGCTCGGTGACCTCGATCTGGTCGAGATGGCTGCAGATGCTGTTCGGGGACATGCGTCTCCTCTCACTTAGCGTTTCGGGCGCGCGCCGACGACTGCGAAATCTCCCGCGGCGTCGGTCCACCACGAGTCGATGCGAAGGCCGGCACGTTCGAGCTCGGGCTCGAACCGCTGCCGGCGGAACTTCGAGCTGACCTCCGCCCGGAGGCGCTCTCCGCTCTCGAACGCGAGTTCGAGCTCGAGACCCCGCACAAGGACGGTGTGCGCCTCGAGCGCGCGGAAGCCGATATCCATCCACTCGTTTTCGGGGTCCCAGCTCGGCTCGAAGACGAAGCGCCGCTGCTCGAACGTCGCGTCGAGCTCGCGGTTCACGGCAGTGAGGGCGTTCCGGACGAACGCCTCCGTCACGCCGTCCGCGTCGTGGTACGCCGCGTTGAGCCGGGCCACGTCCTTCACGAGGTCGAGGCCGAGCAGGAGCACGTCATCCTCGGCCAGCTCTTCCCCGAGCGCGAGCAGGAGCGCGGCCCGCTGCTCGGGGTGGAGATTCCCGAGGGTGCTTCCGAGGAGCACGATCAAACGGGGCCCGTCCTCCGGGAGCTCGCTCAGATCGCGTTGAAAGTCGCCGACCGTCTCGTCGACCGAGATGCCCGGATACGTGGCGGAGATCGCCTGTGCGGTCGCATGGAGCATCTCCTCGCTGACGTCCACCGGCGCAAAGCGCTCGAGCGTGCCGTGGGCCGAGAGCGCGTCGAGCAGGATCCGGGTGTTCCTCGCACTTCCGGAACCGAGCTCCACGAGCGTCCTGGCCGCCGTTCCCTGGGCGATCTCGGCCGCGTGCGAGCTGAGGATCTCGGCCTCGCGCCGAGGAAGGTAGTAGTCCGGAAGCCGCGTGATCCGCTCGTACAGCTGTGAGCCGCGCTCGTCGTACAGCCAGACAGGCGGCAGCTCCCTCGGGTCGCTCTGCAAGCTGCGCCGCGTCGCGGCCCAGAGGTGAGGACGAGTGGGCGTCGACGTCTCAGACATCGGACGCGCAGCGGATCCCGGAGAAGATCTGCTCCCGCTGCGGTAGATCCCAGTTCCGGAACGTCGGCCGGGCAACGAGCGGGTCGGTCACCCACGAGCCGCCGCGCAAGACCCGGTAGTCCTCGCCGAAGAACACCTCCGAGTACTCCGCGTACGGAAAAGCGCGGAAACCCGGATACCCGTGGAAACAAGAGGACGTCCATTGCCAGACCGCTCCGTCGACATGCTCGAGCTCGCCGCCGACGGTCTTGACGGCCTTCTCCCACTCGGCTTCGGTGGGCAGCCGCTTCCCGGCCCAGCGCGCGTACGCCTCCGCCTGGTGGAACGAAACGTGCTGGACGGGCTCGTGGGGCGCAGCCTCCGCGTTGCCGTTCCAGTGCAGCGGCGCGGGCGCTCCTTCCGCCTCCATGAACGCTGCGTACTCGGCGTTCGTGACGAGTGCGCGGTCGACCCGGAAGGGCGGGAGGTCGACCACGTGCTCCGGCCGCTCGTTGTCGTAGGCCCACGCCTCGTCCGAGCCGCGCGTGAACGGTCCGCCGTCGACGATCACGTCGCCGCTCGCCGCGACCTCGGGCGGCCCGTGCGGCGGGGGGCCGGGGAGGCCGCCCAGCGCGAGCGTCTGGGCCATCGTCTCGCCGTGCTGAAGCTCGTGCTGGGCGACCATCCCGACGAGGAAGTCGTCGAGCTCGGGGAGCAGCGCCAGGACAGCCTCGCGCACCTCGGTCAGGTACGCGCGGGCGGCCTCGGGCTCCAGGATCGGAAGCTCGCCGCGCTCGGCACGCCCGTGCGCGAACGAGTCGTACAGGTCGTCGTACTCGGGCGAGAGCGGCTCCCGCTCGATCGCGCGCCGCAGCAACCACAGCTCCTCGAAGTAGCCGATGTGGGCGAGGTCCCAGACGAGTGGCGACTGGAGCGGCGAGACCTGGCGAGCTAGCTGCTCGTCCGAAAGTGGCTCGAGCAGGGCGTCGGTCCGTCCTCGGGCATGCCCGAGGACGGCGGCGAGCTCAGTAGGTGACACCGAGCTCGGCAAGGCGGCTGAAGAGGTGAGCGGCGACCATCGAGCCCTCGCCGACCGCGGCAGCCACTCGCTTTGTCGATCCGTGGCGGACGTCTCCTGCCGCGAACAGGCCGACGCGACTCGTCTCGAGCGGCAACGGATCGCGATCGAGCGGCCAGCAGTCCGGGAGCTTGCCGTCCGTCACGAGGTCCTGCCCGGTCAGGATGTATCCGCGGTCGTCGGTGAGAACGTGCTCTCGCGAACACCACTCGGTATGCGGGCTACCGCCGAGGCAGAGGAAGACGGCGTCCATCGGCTGGGTCTCCGTCTTGCCGGCGGCGTCGGCGAAGGTCACCGCCGCGAGCCGGCCGCCTTCCGCGTGAAGCTCGGTCAGCTGCGTCTCGAGCCGGACGTCGATGAGCGGATGGCGCTCGATCCGCTCGATCAGGTACGCCGACATGCTCTTGCCGAGCCGGTCGCCGCGCACGAGCATCGTCACGCGGGCCGTCTGGTTCGCGAAGTTCAGGACGGCCTGGCCCGCCGAGTTGCCTGCTCCGACCACGACCACGCGCTGGCCTGCGCACTGGGCCGCCTCGCTGCGCCCGGCCCCGTAGTAGACGCCGTGACCCATGAGGTCGTCGATCCCGTCGAGCTCGAGCCGCCGCCAGTCCATGCCCGGCGCCGCCAAGACCACCGACGCGGTCACCTCGGAACCGTCCTCGAGAATCAAGGCGACGGGCTCGTCGTGGCCGTTCATCCGGCTTCCCTGGACGCCGCGCAGGAGCATCAGCTCGGCGCCGAAGCGTTCCGCCTGCCTACCGGCCAGCCGCGCCAGTTCCGCGCCGCCGATTCCGTCCGGGAAGCCGAAGAAGTTCTCGATCATCGTCGCGTTCGACGCCTGGCCGCCGGGCACGTCTCGGTCGCACACGAGCGTAGAAAGGCCGTCCGAGGCGGCATAGACGGCGGCCGCCAGACCCGCGGGGCCGGCGCCGATGACGACGAAGTCGTAGTGCGCGTGCCTGGCCGGCTGGTAACCGCCCCAGGCCGTCGCGATCGTCTCCACGGTCGCCTGCGAGAAGACGCTGTCGCCCTCGACGAGGACGGGCAGGTCCGCATCGGTCAGGCCGAGCCGCTGGAGGAGCTGGTCGGCCTCAGGTGTGTCCGCCTCGTGCCACTCGTACGGCTGCGCGGTGCGGGTCAGGAAGTCGCGGAGGCGGTAGTGCTCCGCGTCCATCCGCCGCCCGACAACCTGCACCGTTGACCGCACCGGACTCATGGCAGTCGATGGTAGTCCCGCGACACGGGCCGGGGGCGGACGCACACGGCTCAACGGAGCGGCGTCGGCTCGCAGCTGATGAGCAGCACGTGGAAGTACGATCCGAACCCGTGTCTGGCAGAGTCTTGACAGACGAGGGCGGAGCCGAGGCCGTGGTCGCCGGTCACGTTTCGTTGGACCTGTTCCCGGCTTTCCACGGTCCTCTGAAGCTGGAGCCCGGACGGCTCGTGGTCGTCGGTCCGGCTGTCATATCGACCGGCGGCGCGGTCGCGAACACGGGCGTGGCGCTGCACCGTCTCGGCGTGCGTGCACGGCTGATCGCGAGGATCGGAGCCGACCTGTTCGGCAGGGCCGTGCTCGCTGCGCTTGCCGAGAACGACGAGCGCCTCGCCGCTGACCTGATCGTCTCGGAGGAGCAAGCTACGAGCTACACGATCGTCGTCAACCCGCCCGGCGTCGACCGAAGCTTCCTGCACTGCCCTGGAGCCAACGAGGCGTTCTCGGCTGAAGACGTTCCGTACGACCAGCTCGAGGGCGTTCGCCTATTTCACTTCGGCTATCCGCCGTTGATGCCCGAGATGTACGCGAACGGAGGTGCGCAGCTGCGCGAGCTGTTCGCCCGCGTGCGAGAGGTGGGACCGGCGACCTCGCTGGACCTCTGCGAACCGGATCCCGACAGCGAGGCCGGGCGCGTGGATTGGCAGGAGGTGCTGGCGCAGACGCTCACGTTCGTGGACGTCTTCGCGCCCAGCATCGACGAGTTGCTCTTCGTGTTCGACCGACAGGCACACGAGCGATTGCGCGCGGGTGCCGAGCTCGCCACGGTCGTGGATCGGTCGCGGCTGGCCGAGCTGGGCGACACCCTGATCGGCATGGGCGCGAGCGTCGTCGCGATCAAGCTCGGCGACCAGGGGCTCTACCTCAGGACGACGGACGACACGAGGCAGATGCGGGAATTCTGCGACCGCATCGGACTTGTCGCCGAGGCATGGTGCGCTCGAGAGGTCTTCTCGCCGTGCTTTCGGCCGCGCGTGGTCGTCGGCACGACGGGATCGGGAGACGCCACGATCGCCGGCCTGGTCGCGGCGCTACTGCGCGGCGCGAGCCCTTGCGAAGCGGCAACAAGCGCGACGGCCGTGGGCGCTTGCAGCGTCGAGGCGATGGATCCCACGAGTGGAATCCCGCCCTGGCCGCAGGTGGCGGCGCGACTCGCGAACGGCTGGCCCCGACTTCCGGTCGATATCTCGTTGGGGTCCGAGGTGGCTGTCGAGCGCGACGACACCGGCACGATGGTGCTGGTCCGATGAAGTCGCTCGACCTGAAGCTCGCCAGTCTGCACGCGGATCCCGGCTGCGACGAGTTCATCCTCGCCGACGCCAAGGACGCGGACATGGCGTTCGGGCTGGCCGCGCCGGGTGTAGATCCGGTGACGGGCGCGTTGCGCTCGCTGGCGGATTACCGCGACCAGATCCGCGAGATCGTGACGCAAGGGCTGGTCGACATCATGCTGATGAGCGTGAGCACGAGCGAGTTGCTCACCGTCGAGGAGCACCTGTTCGACGGCTCTACGGTCACGCCGGCCGTGCGTGCGAACGACTCGACCGACATTCACCTGCTCGCGGGAGCGGCATATCCGCAACAGCCCTCGCGGCCGTTCTGCACGGCCACGATCCAGGAGATGAAGCATTCCGCAGGGGCCGACCTGGGCCTCTACTCCCTGACTCCCGCCAACGACGCCGCCATCGATGTCGCCTCGCTCGAGGCGTACCGCGAATTTCGCCTCGCGGCGGAGCGCGATGGCTTTCGGCATTTCCTGGAGGTGTTTCCGCCCGGCGTGGCCGGAACGGCGCCGGAAGACTCCGGGCGGTTTCTCAACGACTTCGTGGCGCGGACGCTCGCCGGCGTCCCCAAGGCCGGCCGGCCGTTGTTCCTGAAGATGCCCTATCACGGGCCCGAGGCCATGCAGGAACTCGCCGCCTATGACCCCCATCTCATTCCCGGAATCCTCGGCGGTGCTTCCGGCGCGAGCGAGGATGCCTTCTTCCTGATCGAGGAAGCGCGGCGCAACGGCGCGCGGGCAGCGGCATTTGGGCGCAGGATCAAGGACAGCGAGCACCCGCTCACGTTCGTGCAGTACCTGCGCATGGTGGCCGACGGCCAGGTGGACGCCGTCCAGGCCAGCCGCGCCTACCGCGACGAGCTGCGACGGCTGGGCAGGTGACCGCGGAGCCTGTGCCGGAAGCGGTCGCCGAACGGAGTCGATTCAGTCTGTTGGAGCGGTGGCGGTCGGAGGCTCGTTCCCGTCCGTCCGTTTCTTCGCTGCTCGCCTTCGCACCAACCAGATGATCGCGCCGACGAGGACAGCGCCGGCGAGGATGCCGAACGCGATCCAGCCCCACTGCGTGCTGCTCGCCGTTTCGTTCTTGCTGGACGCGACCGCCGCACCGGCCGCTGCCGCGCCTGCCGGGCTCACGCCTGAGGTGGTTGTGCCAACCGAGGTGGTCGCTGGCGGAGGCGGCGCGGTGACCGTCGACTCCCGCGTTTGCGTGTTCGTCTGCGTCTGTGTGACCGTCACCGTCGCCGGGGGCACCGTCTGCGTCACGGTCACCGTCGGCGAAGGCGTCGTGACGGTGACGGTCGTCGTCGCGGCGGGCTGCGGCTGCACCGGTGTCGTCGGCGCCGGTGTTGTCTGCGTCTGTGCCGGCGCGGTCTGCGTTGGCGTGGCGCGGGTCGTTGCCGGGAGCGTTCGCGTCGTTGTTCGGGTCGCGCCGGCGGAGGTGTTTCCGTCGCCGCACGACGACAGGGCGAAAGAGGCGAGCGCGCCGAGGGCCGCGACCGCTGCGAGCCTGACAGCGACCGATACGTGCGCTGTTAGTGGATGTTGCGGGACCATCAGTTCGTCGGCTTGCTGCCGCTTCGCTCCGAGTCGCGGGTTGCCTTCTCAGCAGCGTCCTCGAGCCTACGGCTCGTACCGGCCGGCGAGCCTTTGGCTATGTCCGTGTCGGCGGCGCCGGCGAAGCTCCCGCAATGCCCGGGGGAGGCTCCTTGCGCACGTGTTTCCAGACGGCGTCGAGGACTACCGCCAGAGCAGCGATCGCGACGATGGCCACGAATGTCTCGGGTGCGTTACGGAGCGTGTCGACCGCGAAGAAGCCCAGCACGACCGCGGTCGCCGCCATCCCCAGCAGGACGATCGCGCCGCGGGCACCGGTCGACGACCGTAGCCGGTAGCCGGCCATGCCGACGAGCAGGAAGATCACGAGCGAGCAGGCGCTGCCCACGGAGGCGATCGCGGAGAGATCGACGAGGTTGGAGACGACGAGCACGATCGCGGCGGTGATCAGCAACCCGGCCTTGGGGCCAAGCGATGAGCCGCGTCCGAAGAAGGGCGGGAACTGGCCGACGTCGGCGAGCATCGCCGTCAGGCCCCCGGAGGCGTAGAGCGTCGCGTTCACCGACGACGCCGTCGCGAGCAGCGCGGCGATGGCCATGATCGTGAAGCCGGCGTCGCCGAGAGTCGGCCGCGCCGCCTCCGCGATCGCGGTCTCGCCGTAGCCGATGACCTCGGTGACGGTGAGCGTGCCGAAGACGCCGAGCGCGATCAGGACGTACGTGACCGATGTGACACCGAGCGCGAGGTACATCGCCTTTGGCAACTCGTGGCCAGGGTCGCGTAAGTCTCCGACGGCGAAGGTGATCACGCTGAAACCGAGGTAGGCGAAGAACGTGAGAGCGACGCTGGCGATGATGTCCGAGACAGGCGGATACCCGCTGAAGGCAAGGAGGTGCGGGTCGATGTCGACGAGGGTCGCGACGATGAAGACGGCAAACACCGCGAGCAGGACAACCACGATCAGCGACTGGGCGCGGTCGACGAAGCGGGCGCCGATGAGGTTGATCCCGGCCATCGCGACCACGATCGCCGAGGTGAAGACGTTGTCCCAGCCGGCCGCGGCGTCGTTGCCGATGAAGAGTGAGGTCGCGTAGCTTCCGAAGGCGACGGCCACCATCGAGCAGACGATCACGATCGCCGCGAAGTAACCGAGCCAGGAGGAGATCCCGACCAGCCGCCCGTTTCCGAACCCCTCGAGGAGGTACGCGATCAGGCCACCCGAGGACGGATAGCGGACGCCCAGCTTGACGACGTTGTAGCCGAGCAGCGCGGCGACGATGCCGGCGAGCAGGAACGAGAGCCAGACCGCCGACCCCGCGACGGTTCCCGCTTCGCCGAGCAGCGCGAAGATACCGGCGCCGACCATCGCGCCGATGCCGAGAAAAGCGGCGCCGCGGACGCTCATAAAGCGATGCGCATGTCGCCGAAGCGTCCTTGGAGGTAGATGCTGGGCTCGATCGAGAGAAGGTCGGCTGCGTAACGGCCTTCCTCGCCGCCTCGAGCCGCTGTCAGACCATCAGCCGCAAAGCCCATCGAGGACAAGACCCACCTCCGTACGCCCGCCGTTTAACGCCGGTGATTCTGTCACCTCGCACAATGGGGGGTCGCGCATAGAATCGGCGCCATGGAACGAGACGTCACGCTTGGCCCCTTCTTCACGCTCGGCGTCGTTCTGGTCGGCGTCGCGGCGCGTCGCCGCTCGTGGCTCCTCGCAGGTGTCGGCGTGGCGTCGATCGTCGCGGATCAGCGGCTGCCGTTCGCCCGGCGTCTCAAGGAGAGCATTCGAGATCGGGCTTCGGCTGAACGGAGCGGCGCAGGAGTCGAACCTACCGAGCCGTGGGTTACACGACCGCACCGGTTTTGAAGACCAGCTGGGCCACCGGGCCCATGCCGCTCCGGAATCAGCGTAACGGCGTTCGTATCGAGGGCCTCCTACGAGGAGGGGGAGCCGGGCCGCCCGCCTAGGGCTCGCGCGCGGCGGCGCGTCGCAGCACGCGCTCGTCGCCGACGCGGCGCGTGAGGCCGTCGGCATCGAAGCGCTCGAGCAGGAGCTGCGCAGCCCGGCGGCCGATCCCGAGCGCATCGCGGAAGCCCGCGATCGTGATCGGCGAGACGGTATGCAGCGCCTCCAGTCCGCGCTCGTAGAGCTCGATCGAGACGGCGAGCCCGTCGCCGACCCGCTTCAGCCGCCCCTCGCTCTCGAGGTACGCGGCCAGCTCCCGGTCGTCGATCTTGACGAGGTCATCCGTTGCGAGGCTCGCCTCAATCTCGGCAGCGGCCGCTGCCTTCTCCCCGAGCTGGGGGGCCGAGCCCGGGAGATACGCCTTGCCTTCACGGCGCTCCACGCGAAGAAGCGGCGCGACCGATTGCGCCCACGGCTCGGGAGGAACCAGCTCCGCGAGCGGCAACCCGGGATCCAGCGGCGACTCCTCCGCCCGCCGGGCGAGCCGTTCGCGCGCGGAGGCGCGCAGCTCCTCCAGCCACTCGGGCGTGAAGTACCAGTCACCGGCCTGCTCGAGGGCGGCGAGGCCTTGCGCCAGCTCGGCCGGGGCGAGGAGCCCACGCGCCTGCAGGCTCGCGGCCGTGACGGGCTCGCTCGCCAGCGCGTGCACGATCGCCTCGGGCTCGCCGGTCTCGAGTAGCGCAAGCCGCTCGGGGTCCAGCCCGCGTGGCGGCGACGGATCGAGGACGAGCCCGCCGCCGACCGTCGTCTCCGTCCTCAGCACCACCCGGTCCCCGCGCGCCGCGACCACCGGTGACCGCAGCCGCAGCTGTGCGTAGCGGCCTTCGCGCACGAGCCTGGCCGGCACGTCGCTCGTCCCGAGGTGGGCCGTGACGGCGGCCGGGATCGGCTCGAGCTCCTGGAGCGCGATGTCGAGCCGCCAGCTGACCGGGTAGTGGCCCGGCTCGACGAGGACGTCGCCGCGTTGCAGACGCGAGCGCTCGATCCCGGGGAGGTTCACCGCCACGCGCTGGCCGGCTTCGGCCCGTTCGACCTCGCGATCGTGAACCTGGACGCTTCGCGCGCGCGTGCGGAGGCCGGAGGGCTCGATCCTCAGCTCGTCGCCCGCGCCGATCGAGCCCGACCAGAGCGTCCCGGTGACGACGGTCCCCACACCCGTGAGGCTGAACGCGCGGTCGATGTAGAGCCTTGCCGCCCCGCCCGGCCGCTCGTGCACGACCGAGGCCGCGCACCGTTCGAGCGCGGCGCGCAGATCGTCGACCCCGTCGCCGGTCTTGGCGCTCACGGCGACGACCTCCGCCTCGGGCACGAGCTCCCGCGCCTCCGCGAGCGCGAGCTCGAGGGTCTCCTCGTCCACCGCGTCCGCCTTGGTGACGGCGACCACGCCGCGGTCGACGCCGAGCAGCCGCAGGATCGCGAGGTGCTCGTGCGTCTGCGGCCGAGCGCCCTCGCCGGCGTCGATCACGAGCAGGAAGAGGTCGATCCCGGTCGCCCCGGCGACCATCGTCCGCACGAACCGCTCGTGCCCGGGGACGTCGACGAGCGAGAGCCGCTGCCCGTCGGGCAGCTCCAGTGGCGCGTAGCCGAGCTCGATCGAGATCCCGCGCGCCTGCTCCTCGGGCAGCCGGTCGGTGTCCTTGCCGGTCAACGCGCGCACGAGCCACGTCTTGCCGTGGTCGATGTGGCCCGCGGTCCCGACTGTCAGCGGCATCAGCGAAGAGCCTTGACCATGATCAGGCACGGGTTCTCCTCGCCCCAGATCTCGGTCGTCTCCTCGAGCGGCCGGAAGCCACGCGTCTCGTAGAAGTGGCGCGTCCGCGCGTAGTGGGTGCTCGAGTCTGACGGCCCGAGCGTCTTCACCTGGAGGAACTCGACGCCCCGTGCGCGGACGAAGTCCTCGGCGGCTCCCACCAGCGCCGTTCCTGTGCCACGCCCCTGGCTCTCGGGGCGCACGCCCATGACGTAGATCTCCGCGGCTGCAGGCGTGTGGAGCTTCAGTGCGAGGAAGCCGTCCTGCTCGACGGCGAACACCGGAAGGTCGGCTACGTCTCGGATGTAGCGCCGGACCGCGTCCTCCCACGCGAACCAGTCCGGGAGCGCTTCGAGCACCGACCGGCAGATGTCGGAGCGCGCGGCCGCGTCCTCGACTGGCACGACCTCCATCAGGCAGGCGCGGCCTGGATCAGACCGTCGCGGATCTCGATCGCCTCGAAGCCGCCGGCAGCGAGAAGCTCGCGCCACTGGCGCTCGTTGCGCTCGCGGCCGTCCAGCAGCGCGAGCATGAGGAGGTCGAGCCACTTCGTCCCGTCCGGCTCGTTCCCGTCCTCGACGACGCCGTCGACGACCAGCAAGTGTGCGCCGGGCGGGGCCGCGGCCTGGATCGTGCGGAGGATCGCGGCCGCCCGCTCGTCGTTCCAGTCGTGAAGGATCCCCGAGAGGATGTAGGCGTCTCCCTCCGGGACCCGGTCGAAGAAGTCGCCCTCGACGAACGCGATCCGCTCCCCGAGCGTCTCCTCGTCGCGAACGGTCTCGGGCAGGTCGAACACGATCCCGCGGAGGCCCGGGCGGAGACGCAGGAGCGCGGCCAGGAGCGACCCGTTTCCGCCGCCGACGTCGACGACCGTCTCGTCGCCGCGCCAGTCGAGCGCCGCGAGGCGCTCCACCCGTGGCTCCATGCCCTGCTGCATCGAGCGGTCGAACGCGGCGCGTTCGGCGGGGTGGGCTGCCAGCCAGGCCCAGAAGTCGGTTCCGAAGGCCTTCGGGAACGACGGCTCGCCGGTCGGGCCGAGCTCGCCCATCGTGCGGTACCAGACGCCGCCGAAGAGGTGGGCGAAGTCGCCCCAGGCCGCCTCGCGGCGGGTCAGCTCCGACGCGGCCGTGTTCCCGAAGACGCCGGGCTCGTGCTCGGCGAAGACGCCCTCGCTCGCGAGGGCGCGCAGCAGCCGGTGCAGCGTGTCCGGGTCGGCGCCGACCTCTTTGGCGACCTCCGCCACGGGCCGCGGCCCGTCGGCCAGCGCATCGGCGACGCCGAGCTCGGCGACGATCGCGAGCGCACGGGTCCCGAGCGCTCCGCGGATGAGATTCCAGACGCGCTCGTCGGGCGAGGGCTCGCTCATCTGCGCGCCGAGGAGACGGCTGCGACGACCTCGTCGACCTCGTCGTCGGTCAGCGTCCGGCAGTCGAGCAGCAGGCGGCCGTCGCGGACGACGCCGATCACGGGCGGCTCGGTTCCGCGCATGGGCGCGGCGAGCTCCTCCTCGACGGCGCAGGCGAAGCTCGGCAGCTCGGCCAGCGGCAGCGCTCCGCCCCCGACGCGCCCGACGGTCTCCTCGACCTCGCCGCCGACCGCCTCGGCCAAGCGACTGGCCCGCGCACGGATCGCCTCGACGGGCTCCTGCAGCATGCGCAGCACGGGCACCTCGCGAGCAGCGCGTTCGGGGTCGAGGTAGAGGCCGAGCGTTCCCTCGAGCGCCGCGAGCGTGAGCTTGTCCGCGCGCAGCGCGCGCTGAAGCGGGTGGCGGCGGAGCTTCTCGACCGCCTCGGCGTTCCCGACCACGATCCCGGCCTGCGGCCCGCCGAGCAGCTTGTCTCCGGAGAAGCAGACGAGGTCAGCGCCGGCCGCGAGGCTCTCGCGCGCGGTCGGCTCGTCACCTAGTAACAGACTGTTACTAAGGAAAAGCGCCCCGGAGCCGAGGTCGTCCACGAGCGGCAGCTCGTGCCGGCGCGCCACCGCCGCGAGCTCTTCCAGGCTCGGCAGCTCCGTGAACCCGACGACGCGGAAGTTCGACTGGTGCACGCGCAGCAGCACGGCCGTCTCGGGGCCGACCGCGCGCTCGTAGTCGGCGGCCCGCGTGCGGTTCGTCGTGCCGACCTCGCGGAGCCGCGCGCCGGATCGCGCGAGCACGTCGGGGATCCGAAAGCCGTCGCCGATCTCGATCAGCTCGCCGCGAGAGACGAGGACCTCGCGGCCCTCGGCAAGCGCGGCAAGAGCCAGCATCACGGCGGCCGCGTTGTTGTTCACGACCAGCGCGGCCTCGGCGCCCGTCAACCGCCTGAGGATCGCCGCAACGTGATCCTGCCGCGACCCGCGCCCGCCGGCCTGGAGGTCGTACTCGAGGTTCGAGTAGCCGCGGCCGACCTCGATGGCGCGCTCGATCGCGGCCTCTGCAAGCGGCGCCCGCCCGAGGTTCGTGTGGATGATCACGCCGGTCGCGTTCAGGGCCCTTCGCAGGCTCGGCGTCCGCGCCGACGAGAGCTCCGCCAGCGCTCGCTCGCCGAGGTCGCCGGGGTCGTGGCCGGCTTTAATTTCTTCACGCGCGCGCGCGAGAGCCGCGCGGGCCGCCTCGACGGCGAGGGCGGGCGGCTCCCCGGCCAGCCGCTCGTCACGGGCGAGTTCGTCGACCGAAGGCAGGTCACGAAGGCGCATTTCTCAAGTCTAAGGTCGCACGGGACTAAACTCGTTTGCCGGTGCACTACCCCGTTCTCACGCCGGTTCGGCGTCGCCGGCGGGCCCGGCGGCGAGGCCTGATCGTCCTGCTCGTCGTCGTCCTGGCTCTCTGCGCGGCCGCGTTCGTCGGCTTCAGGCACTTCCACTCCCACGCCGCGTCGGCGGCGGCCGCCGCGCCCGCACGCGCCGCGCGCACGGCCGCGCCGCCACCGGTCCGCCTCCTCTCGGCGCCGACACCTCCTCGCGAGGGCCACCCGAGCGTGACCGCCAGCACCGCGATCCTCGTCGACGCCGACAGCGGCACCGTCCTCTGGGAGAAGCGCCCGCACCGGCCGCTGCCGATCGCCTCGACGACGAAGATCATGACCGCGACGATCGTGCTCGAGCGGCTGCCGCTCGATCGCCTGGTGAAGGTCCCTGCCGCGGCGGCCCGTATGCCGCTCGTGCGCGAGGGCCTCCGCGGCGGCGAGCGCGTCGCGGTCTGGAAGCTCCTCGACGGCCTCCTGATCTTCTCCGGGAACGACGACGCGCTCACGCTCGCGCACGCCGTCGCAGGCTCCGGCCGGGCCTTCACGAAGCTGATGAACGAGAAGGCCCGCGAGCTCGGCCTCGGCGACACGCACTTCACGTCCGTGAGCGGCCTGATCGACGCGGGGAACCGATCGAGCGCCTGGGACCTCGCGGCGCTGGCCCGCTACGCGATGCGTGACCCGCGCTTCCGCAAGGTCGTCGGCACGAAGATCGCCCGCGTGCCGTGGTCGGCGCCGACCTACGGCAAGGTCTACGTGAACAAGAACCAGCTGCTGGGCTCCTACCGGGGCGCCGACGGCGTCAAGACCGGTTGGACGACGCTCGCCGGGCACTGTCTCGTGGCCTCCGCTCATCGCGGCGACCGGCGGCTGATCGCGGTGATGCTCCACTCGCTGGATCCCTACCGCGACGCGCGCCTCCTGCTTAACTTCGGGTTCGCGCTTCCGCGCTGAGGGGTCGGTGATGGAAACCACGATACGAGCACTCATGCCGGCGCTTGCCGCCTTGCTGGGCGTGCTGGCGCTTCCGGCCGCCACGGGCGCGGCGTCGTCGCCGAGCGGGATCGGGCGGATGACGGCGAGCCCGGCGATCGTCACCGCGGGCTCGACGAACAACGAGATCGCGCTCACGTTCACCGCGGACTCCTCGCCGCTCCGCGGACAGACGATCGTCGACGTCCCGCGCGGATGGACCTATCCCCAGCGCACGAGCTCCGGGGCTCCCGGCCACGTCGACATCAAGCGCGGGACGTGCGGACGCGCGACGAGGATCGCGTCGGTCAAAGGCCGCCGGATCACCATCACGACCGCCTGCCCCCGCCGCAAGAGCTTCCAGCTCTTCTACCACCGGGCGACGGCCCCTGAGATCGCGGCGGACGGATACATCTTCCTTGCGCGCACGAAGTCGTCCAAGGGCGGGCGCAAGTCGAAGTTCAAGCCGCTCGGCCGCCGGAAGCAGCCGATCGTCCGGGTCCGCGGCGGCCTCGCGGCCTCGCTCTTCGTCGGCGTGACGAGCGTGGCGACGACAGGCGTCGCGTTCGGCGTCACGGTCCGGGCGGTCGACGTCTACGGGAACAACGCGTACCCGTATGCCGGGACGTCGGCTTCGCTCAAGAGCACGGACCCCAAGGCGACCCTGCCGGGCCCGTACACCTACGTGCAGACCGATGCCGCGCAGCACGTCTTCGAGGGCGTGGTCCTCCGCACGGCCGGAACGCAGCGGGTCACCGCGACCGACTCGAAGGGCCTCACCATGCAGAGCACGCCGATCGAGGTCGCGCCCGCCTCGGGCGCGGCGAGCTACTGGCCGTCGGCCTTCGCTGCCTCGCTCGGCGCCTGACCGCGCCGGCCGCAGCACTCGACGATCGTCGCGACGGCCTCGTCCGGGTCGTCGGTGAGGCGCATGAGCGCCACGTCCTCCGGCGAGACCATTCCCTCGGCGAGGAGCCGGCTCTCGATCCACTCGACCATCGGCCGCCAGTAGTCCGTGTCGTAGAGGACGACCGGGAAGTGGAGCACCTTGCCGGTCTGGATCAGCGTCAGCGACTCGAACAGCTCGTCGAGCGTTCCGAACCCGCCCGGGAAGATGACGAAGCCCTCGGCGGCCTTCACGAACATCGTCTTGCGCACGTAGAAGTGGTCGAAGGTCATCGAGATGTCCAGGTACGGGTTCTCGTGCTGCTCGTGCGGGAGCTCGATGTTGAAGCCGACCGAGATGCCACCGCCCTCCTGCGCGCCGCGGTTGGCGCCTTCCATCACGCCCGGTCCTCCTCCCGTGACGACCGCGAACCCCGCGAGCGCGAGCTTCCTGGCGACCTCGCGCGCCTCCTCGTAGGCGGTGTCACCCTCCGAGACGCGGGCCGAGCCGAAGACCGTGATCGCGGGCCGGCCGATCCGCTCGACCGCGATGAAGCCCTCGCGGAACTCCTCCGCGATCCGCGCGACGTGCCGGTTCAGGTCGCCGTCGTCCCGCGCGAGGAGGTGGCGGTCTTCCACTAGTGCTCCTCTAAAAGTTGCGGGGCACGTGCGTCGCCTCCATGGCGAGCACGAGGAAGGCTGCGAGTCCGAGATAGACGGTGGCGACGACGACGCGCTGCCACGGCTTCACCCGGTAGTAGTCCTGGAGCTCCGGGTGGTGGCGGGTCTGCCAGCGGTTCCACAGCTCGCTCGCGCCGAGCACGAGGACAATCAGCAGGATCGGGTTCGGCGAGTAGATGAGGAGTGCGACGAGCCCGATCAGCCCGAGCAGCCACACGGCGGGGTGCAGGGCGGCCACGGCGCGGCCTCCGTCGAGCGGGACGATCGGCAGCAGGTTGAAGAGGTTGAGCAGGAAGCCGATGAACGCGAGCGCCTTGAGGAAGTTCGAGTCGTAGTAGATGCCGAGCCCCCAGACGGCGAGCGCACCGAGTGTCCCCACAATCGGCCCGGCAAGCGCGACCTGCGCCTCGTGCCACGCGTTCTTCGGCATCTGCTTCATGCCGACGACGGCGCCCATGAACGGGATGAAGAGCGGCGCCGAGGCAGGGACGCCCTGCCGCCGAAGCTCGAGGACGTGGCCCATCTCGTGCACGAAGATCAGCAGGACGAGCCCGACTCCGAACCACCAGCCTCCGAGCAGCGCATACGCGCCGACCGAGACGATCATCGTCGCCGCGACGGTGAAGACCTTGAACTTGAGCAGCGCGGCGGCCAGGTACCAGAACTTGGCCAGGAAGGCGCCGACCGCGGCGATCGGAGCCCAGAGCTTGCGCGCAAGGCTCTTCCACCCCGACTCGGGCTGAATGGGCTCGTAGTCGCGAAACTCCGGGTCCGGCTCGAGCTCGGGTGGCGTGTAGAGCTGGCTCACGGACTCATCGTAGCTCCGGTCGGGCTCTTGTAAGAGCAGGGGAAATGGTGCTTAGCTGTGTGTACCTCCAAGGGGAGTGCCGTCGACTCGAAGGGGGCTGTCATGTTGAGAGGGGTTGCCGCATACCTGCGGCTGCATCACCTGGGTCTGCTCGCGTTGTTCGTCGCGCTGGGCGGGACGTCCTTTGCTGCGGCGGGGGTCATCAGGGGTACACAGATCGCGCCGCACTCGATCCCGAAGAACCGATTGACGAATGGCGCGATCAAATCGCTGAAGGGCGGCCGGGGCGCACAGGGCGTTCCCGGGGCGCAGGGAGCCCAGGGGCCGCCCGGTGCGAAGGGCGCCACGGGGTCGGCCGGGCACGCAGGCCCGACCGGGCACACGGGCGCGACAGGTCACGTCGGGCCCACGGGTCACGCGGGGCCGACCGGGCCGACGGGAGTCGTCGGCACCGGAACCCTCAACGGCGGCATTGCTCCCGCGATCGCGAACTCGAACATCTACGTGTTCGCCGGCCCGACGCTCAGCGTCACGACGACCGCGAGCCAGCGCCTCGTCGGCTCGGCGGTGGCCCTGCTGGGCTCGAGCGGCGGCACCAACATCTGGTACGGCCTCTGCTACAAGCCGTCGACAAGCTCGACGCTCCAGAACTGGGCGGGCGTCGACTACCTCGAGACGCCGGTCGGGGCTCGCCAGGCGTTCTCGGTCTCGGCGAGCGTCGCCCCAGGCGCAGGCACGTTCACGGTCGGGTTCTGCGTCAAGAACAACGGCGCGAGCAACCTCGACGACAACAACTGGGTCAACGGCTGGGTCGAGGTGGTGAACGCGACCGCGCTCGGCTAGGGAAGGATCCGCGGCCCGTCGCCGTCCTGTGTGCGAGACAGAATCCCCAACACGCCGTCGGGGCTCACTCGCTATAGAAAGGACGGGTCAGATGACCAGAAAATTCACGCGCTTCCTGCGCAGGAACTCGATCGCGCTGCTCGCGTTGTTCTTCGCGCTGGGCGGTACCACCTATGCGGCGTCGACAGCACTGGTGCCGAAGAACAGCGTCGGGTCGGCTCAAGTGATCAACCGGTCGCTGCAGACGAAGGATTTGAGCGGCAAGGCGCGCAAGGCGCTCAAGGGCAACCGCGGGCTTACAGGCGCCAAGGGTGACAAGGGAGACAAGGGCGCGACGGGAGCTTCGGGTCCGGCTGGCACCGCCGTCGCGTATGCCCGAGTCCTGGCGAATGGCACGGTGGACGCTGCGCAGTCCAAGGGGATCGTTCAGGCGAATGTGTCGCACCCTGCCACCGGGTTCTACTGCTTCTCCGGGCTGTCTTTCACCCCCCACAATGCGGTGGTCAGCCCGCAGTTCGTCTTCCGTACGGCCGGAGCCTTCGTCAACAACGGATCGGGTTACGGGTCGTGCCCCGGGACGTCGCAGGTGTCCGTCGCCCTTTACACCGATGGCGGTGCAGGTGGCGACACAACCGACGATGGTCCGTTCATGATCGCGATCAACTAGTTGCGTCAAAGCAAACGGGGTCAGGTCTTGTATTGACGCATCAGCGCAAGGCCTGACCCAGCTCGCACTCATCCCTTGTCGCCGAGCAGTTGCCCGAGAGGGCGATTGAACAGGCGGCGCTGTTCCCTAGGATGCGCCTGTTGGTGTTCAGCCGGTGGGCTGCACGCCCGGAAAGCTCGCCTCGCCCTTCGCGTCCGTAAACACGCTCGCGGAGCCATCGAGCGGGCGTCGTGCTGACCGGTGCGAAGCCTCCAGCCGTGGCCGCGAAAGCGTGAGATGAGCTCGGCCTCAAGGCAGCATCCCCCGTTTCGGGGTACTCGATCGAGTGATGCGGGTCGATAGCCCCATGCATGAGCGCCTTGCCTCGGGCGCTCTGTGCGGCGGCCGCAGTCGCCCTTCTCGCCGCGCCGAGCGCAACGCCAGCTTCGAACCCAGCCACGCGCCAGGTCGTCGCCTACGGCTCCCATGCGGACCTCACGGCGCTCGAGCGCTCTGGAGCACGCGTCGTCCGCAGGCTGCCCGCGCTTCATAGCGCGGTCGTCGAGACGAGTCGGCCGCTGGGCGAGCGCCCCGTGCTGCGCCGCCAGCTCACCGTCGAGGAGCCCGCACTCGCTCAGACCTACCTGCCGGGCGTCGCCTGGGAGTGGCAATGGGACGCGGCCGACATGGAGGCCGTGCCCGACTCGGTCCTCCGTGCGGCCTCGCGCGTGAGGATCGCCGTGATCGACAGCGGCGCCGACCTGGGCGCGCCGGACATCCACGACAAGGATCCGCACACGTGGAGCGTCCTCTCGCGGTCGCACCGCGTGCGGGACGTACTCGGGCACGGCACGTTCGTCTCCTCCCTCGCTGCCGGCTCGGTCACGAACCGGGTCGGCGTGTCCGGGTTCGGCGGCGACGCGAAGCTCCTCGTCGTTCAGGCGATCGGGTCCGACGGCTACGTGACCGACGTCGAGGAGGCTGCCGCGATCGTCTACGCGGTCAAGCACGGGGCGAAGATCATCAACCTCTCGATCGGCGGCGACCAGAGCTCGCGGATCGAGCGCCGCGCGATCCACTACGCGGCCAGGCACGGCGTCCTGATCGTGGCTGCCGCAGGCAACGAGTTCCAGGGAACGAACGCGCCGCAGTACCCGGCGGTGCTCCTCCAGCCGCTCGGCTCGAACGGGCGCGGCGGGATCGGCCTCGCCGTTGGCGCGACGCAGATGGACGGGACGCGCGCTGACTTCTCCAACACCGGCGCGTACCTCTCGCTCTCGGCGCCGGGCCTGAACGTCTTCGCCGCGGAGTCGGCGGACGCCGGCTGGCCGCACGCGGATGTTCCGTGGGCCTCCCCGGGGTATTACGGCTGGGCGAGCGGGACGTCGTTCGCAGCCCCGGAGGTCGCCGGCGCGGCCGCACTGGTCTGGGCGGCTAACCCGTGGCTGACTGCGCGCCAGGTCGCGAAGGTGCTCAAGCGAAGCGCCTCAGGAGAGACGTGGAACGAGGAGCTCGGCTGGGGCCGTCTCGACGGGGCGGCCGCGGTTCAGCTTGCGCTTGGTACACACGGAGCCAGGCCTCGAACGGCGACGCTCAGGACCCGCGGCCGATCCACTCTTCGCCACCCTCATAGAACTCCTTCTTCCAGAGCGGCACCGTCTCCTTGAGCTTGTCGATCGCCTCGCGGCACGCCGCGAGCGCGTCCTGGCGATGCGGCGCCGAGACGGCGATCACGACGCTCGCCTCGCCGATCTCCAGCCGGCCGACGCGGTGGTGGATCGCTACGCGGCAGAGCTCGTGCCTGGCCTCGAGATCCGCGGCGAGCTGCGCCATCACGTCCTCGGCCATCTCGGCGTAGGCCTCGTACTCGAGGTGCGTCACCTCGCGCCCGCGTGACTGCTCGCCGCACGGTTCCCGTGAAGGTCGCGATCGCGCCGGCGCTGCTCGTCGGCCACCTCGGCGACCGCTGCATCGAGCGAGAGCGGCTCCTCGGTGACGCGAAAGGCGCCGCCGGAGACCGGCGGGATGAGGGCCACCTCGTCGCCGTCGTTCAGCTCCAGATCGCGGTCGGCGTACTCGCGGTTGACCGCGTAGAGCAGGCCCTCCGGCTCGTCGCCGAGCGAGAGTGCGGGCCAGACATCACGGACGCGCTCGACGCCCTCGAGCTCGCGCTCGGACCAGCCGGCACGCTCGCGCAGGCCCGCGAACAACCTGACGTGGACACCCATCGCGGTACACCTTAGGATCCTGCGTCCGCGCCGTGCGCGCTTCGGGAGGTGGTGTGTATGTCCAGAAACCGGTTCACGCAGTAGCACCCGCCGACTCAGGAGGACATCACATGCACGAGCAGGAGCTCTCGCAGCTCAGCATCACACGCTGCCGAGACCGACGCCGATCTCGAGGCGTGGAGCCACGTCTTCCGCCTCGTCGTGCCGGACGCGCACCCGGCGATCGAGAACCTCCGCTTCGACCTCGAGTCCAAGGAGAGGCTCACTAGCTACCTCGTCGCCCGCCTCGACGGCGAGCCGGTCGCGTGTGGGTACATCCGGCCGCGGGGCCCGTTCGCCGAGGCTGACATCGCGGTCGCGCCGTCTGCGCGGCGCCACGGGATCGGCTCCGCGTTGCTGGCCGAGATCTCGAACAGGGCTCGCGGGCTGGACAAGGACATCCTCCAGGGCGAGGTGAGGGAGAGCGACACCGAGTCGCGGGCGTTTGTCGAGCGGCGAAGCTTCGTCCAGGTCGGCGCCGAGAAAGCCCTCGTGCTCGAGTTGGACGGAATCGAGGCGCCCGAGGTCGAGCCGCCGCCGGGGATCCGGATCGTCTCGCGCGTGGAGGAGCCCGACCGCTTGCAGGAGATGTACGCGGTTTCCGTCCAGGCCGACGAGGACATCCCGGGTGCGACCGGGGTGCAGACGTTCGAGGGGTGGCGCGCGCAGGAGATCGACAAGCCTGACCGCAGGGCGGACCTATGCTTCCTCGCCGTCGCAGGCGACGAGGTCGTCGGCTACGCGGCTCTGCAAGCGCACGGCGAGAAAGCGTTCCACGGCCTGACGGCGACCCGCCGCGACTGGCGGCGGCGAGGAGTCGCTACGGCGCTGAAGCGCGCCGAGATCGCGGCGGCTAAGCGGGCGGGCTTCGAGCGGTTGCTCACCGAGAGCGAGGAGCGGAACGAGCCGATGCGCCGCCTGAACGAGAAGCTCGGCTTCGTTCCCGCTCCCGAGTGGAGCATGGTGGTCATGCGCGGGCCGCTGGCATAGAGCCGCGTACGATTGCCTGCATGGCGACGACCGATCGGCGCGAGACCGACTCCGGGATCGAGATCAAGCCGGTCTATGCCGCCGCCGACGTCCACGGTGAGCTCGAGGCCCCCGGCGCGTTCCCGTTCACGCGTGGGCCTTATCCGGACATGTACCGCGGCCGACCGTGGACGATCCGGCAGTACGCGGGCTTCGCCTCGGCGGAGGAGACGAACGAGCGCTTCCGCTACCTGCTCGAGCGCGGACAGACGGGGATCTCGGTCGCATTCGACCTGCCGACCCAGCTCGGCTACGACTCCGACGATCCGCGTGCGAACGGCGAGGTGGGGCGGACCGGCGTGGCGATCGACTCGCTCGCCGACATGGAGCTCCTCTTCGACGGGATTCCGCTCGATCGCGTCTCGACCTCGATGACGATCAACGCGCCGGCCGCTCTGCTCCTGCTGCTCTACGAGCTGGTCGCCGAGGGCCAGGGCGTGCCGGCCGAGAAGCTTCGCGGCACCGTCCAGAACGACATCCTCAAGGAGTACATCGCGCGCGGGAACTACATCTTCCCGCCGCGGCCCTCCATGCGGCTGACCACGGATCTGTTCGCGTACTGCGAGGAGCGGCTGCCGCACTGGAACACGATTTCGATCTCCGGGTACCACATCCGCGAGGCTGGCTCGACGGCTGTTCAGGAGCTGGGCTTCACGCTCGCGAACGGGATCGCCTACGTGGAGGCGGCCGTCTCGGCAGGCCTCACGCCGGACGAGCTCGGCGAGCGGCTCTCGTTCTTCTTCAACGCGCACAACCACTTCTTCCAGGAGGTGGCGAAGTTCCGCGCGGCGCGTCGCCTGTGGGCGGAGATCATGCGCGACCGCTTCGGGGTGACGAACCCGAAGGCTCTGGCGCTGCGCTTCCACGCCCAGACCGGCGGCTCGACGCTGACCGCGCAGCAGCCCGAGAACAACATCGTGCGGGTGGCGATCCAGGCCCTGTCCGCAGTTGCGGGCGGCGCCCAGTCGCTGCACACGAACTCGTTCGACGAGGCGCTGGCGCTCCCGACCGAGCACTCGGCGCGGATCGCGCTGCGGACGCAGCAGCTCCTGATGCACGAGGCGGGCGGGACCGACACGGCCGACCCGCTGGGCGGCGCGTACTTCATCGAGTCGTTGACGGACGAGCTCGAGGAGGGCGCCCGCGAGCTGATCGCGCGGGTCGACGAGCTCGGCGGCGCCGTCGCGGCCGTGGAGGCGGGGTTCGTCCAGGGCGCGATCGAGGAGGCCGCGTTCCGCTACTCGCAGCAGGTCGAGTCGGGCGAGCGGGTGATCGTCGGGGTCAACCGAGTACCAGGAGGAGGAGCCGGAGCAGATCGAGCTCCAGCGAATCGACCCCGAGGCCGAGCGGCGCCAGCTGGAGCGGACCGCGCGAGTCCGCGCCGAGCGGAACGCGGGACGAGACGTGAGCCGGCGCTTGCGGCGGTCCGGAAGGCCGCGCGCGGGACGGACAACCTGCTCACCTCGCTGCGCACCGCGCTGCGGGCGCGCTGCACCGTCGGCGAGATCTGCGACGTGCTGCGCGACGAGTTCGGCATGTACGACGCGCAACGGACACCATCCTGAGTCTCCAAATTCCGGTTCCGGAAATCCGCAACGATATAAGTTGTCATGAGCGAATCGATCGTGTATTGTCGTTCGCTCATTCCGAGTCGAGGAAAGGAGGGTGGACATGAACTGGAAGATGGTGACAGCCAGCAGCCCCCTCTTTGGACACCTTGCTCGGAAGTGCTCCGGCTAAGGAAACCGGCTCCATAGCACGTTCGAGCAAGGCGACCCGAGAGGTCGCTTTTGTGGTTCTGGAGGTGAAATTTCCGCTAGCCGCTACGAGAAAGGAGGCCTTTCGTAGTGGAGACGTTATTCGACCAGTAAGGCCGTCCCGAGTCGAGGTGGAGCAGAGATCGCACGCCTCTCGTGCGAAAAATCGACTGCTAAAACCAGTCTGTGCTTTAGCAATCCAATTTTTCGGTAGACGCGCGTAATCCCCTCTCTATCCGGTTCGGTGCGGCGAAACGTCGAGACCGAACGAGAGAGGAGGAACGAGCGTGGACTACGAGTCCGACTATCGGCGCCAGTACTGCCGGGAGCGGATCGCCAGGATCAGCGACGACTACCGTCGCGTCCAGCGTCCGCCGCGGAGCAACTCGGAGCCGCGTATGCGTGTCGCGTTCGCGCAGATCCGGTCGATCGTGCGACGCGTGCGCCGGCGAGCTCCACAGCGGGCCCCCGCGTATCGGCCGTAATGGCTGAGGCAACGGCCGCGCGTCTGTGAGCCGGGAGCGACCCTGGCTCGCGGGCGCGCGGCCGAAGCGTCAAGCTTCTCGGCGTCGTGCGGATCCTGCTCGTCTCGCAGATGTACCCCGGGCCTGACGACCCGGACCTGGGCGTGTTCGTGGCGCAGCTCGAGCGCTCGCTCGCCGAGCGAGGCCATGAGGTCGAGCGCGCCGTGCTGGACACGCGTGCGGGAGGGAAGCGGCGATACGTGACGCTGACGAACCGCGCCTTCCGCGCCGCGCGACGCTTCCGCCCGGACGTCGTCTACGCGCACTTCCTCGTCCCCGCCGGGCTCGCCGCAGGCTTCACGTCGCGAGCGCCGCTCGTCGTCACCGCCCACGGCCGCGACGTCAGGAACGTCGGGGCCATCACAGGGGTTCGGGCGCTCACCCGCGCTGACCGTCCGCCGCGCGTCGGCGGTGATCGCGGTCTCCGACTACCTCCGCCGCGAGCTCGAGGCGAAGGTCCCGGAGGCTCGCGGCAAGACCGAGGTGATCGACTCGGGCGTCGACCTCGACCGCTTCCGAGTCGAGCCCGCGCCGCCCGACGGCCCGGCCTTCCTCTGCCTCGGCGCGCTGACCGAGCGGAAGAACGTCGTGCGCCTCGCGGACGCCTTCGAGCGCCTCGGCTCCGGGACGTTGACGTTCGTCGGCGACGGGCCGCTTCGCCCGCGCCTCGAGGGTCGAGCGCGCGTCGAGCTCGTCCCGAGCGTGGCTCACGACGAGATCCCGGCGAGGATCGCGCGCGCACACGTCGTCTGCCAGCCGAGCCTCGTCGAGCCGTTCGGCCAGGCCCTGCTCGAGGCGCTCGCCTGCGGCCGCTCCGTCGTCGGGACCAGGATCGGCGGCCCTCCCGAGTTCGTGCCTTCCGAGGCAGGCGTGCTCGTCGATCCGCTCGACGTCGACGAGCTCGCCCACGCGCTCACGAGCGCCGCCGCGCTCCCGTGCCCGAACCCGGCCGCCCGCGCAGCCGCCGAGCAGCACGACGTCAAGGAGCAGGCCCGCCGTGTCGAGGCCGTCCTGGAACGCGCCGTCCGCCGCGGCTGAAGCCGAACTGGCCGCTGGTATCCTGGCCCGCCGTGACACAGGCTCTCGCGGTCATCCAGGTTCTGCTCTCGGTTGCGCTCGTCGTGCTGATCCTCATGCACTCGGGCCGCGACGCCGGCTTCGGCGGGATGGGCTTCACGCCCGCCTCGCAGGGCGGCACGCACATCGTCGAGCGCAACCTGACCCGGCTGACGGTGTTCGTCGCGATCCTCTTCGTCGCGAACACGATCCTGCTCTTCCGCGCGCTCGCGTAGTCGTGGCGCGCGGCCGCGCTGCCGCCCTCGTCGCGCTCGTGCTGCTCGCCGCCGGCTGCGGCTCGAACACGAGCCAGACCGCGCCGCGGCTCCCGACGACCGGCCCTCCCGGCCTCATGCGGATCGGGCTCGCACACGTGCTCTGGCCTCTCGACCCGGCCCGAGCGAGGAACCGCGACGAGATCGCGCTTGCTCGGGTGCTCTTCTCCACTCCGCTCCGCACCGACGCGAGAGGAGCGCTGACGCCCGGCCTGTGCTCGAGCTGGCGAAGCGAGGGGCGAACCTGGCGGCTCCGTTGCGTCCACGCGGGCGCGATCGCGGCAACGCTCAAACGCGGCCACCTGCTCCCGGGCGCGAGGATCGCCACACCGAGCCCGCGCACGCTCGTCGTTACCCTGCCGAAGCCCGACCGCAACCTGCCGTACGTCCTCACCGAGGTGGCGGCAGCCCCGCCCGGGGTCCCCGGTCCGTTCAGGCTCGTCTCCGCGAGCCCGGAGCGCGTCGTCGCCGAGCGCAACGGCCTGCGGCTCGTCTTCCGCAAGCTCGAGCCGCACGCGGCCCAGCGCCTTTTCCGGCGAGGCAAGCTCGACGAGGCGCCCGTCCCGCTCGGAGACATCCAGGCCGCGCTCCGCAGCCCGGAGCTGAAGCCGGCCGCCCGCATCCGACCCCTCCTCGCGCTCGACCTCGTGGCCGCCGAGCCCGGCGGAGCGCTCGCGCGGCTGCCGAATGTGCGGCGCGTCTACGACGGCACCGCCGACCGCGCCGACTACCAGGCGCTCGTGCCCGAGTTCGAGGCGCCGCCTGCGACAAGCCTCGAGGAGCGGCCCGGGAAGAAGATCGCCAGGGCCGCCGTTGTCGCCGCCCGCGCCGCAAGGAAGCAGATCGCGGCGCTGCCCCGCGTGGCAGTCCGCTTTGCCGAGCCCGGCGATCCCGACGGCGCCTACGGGGCGAGCCTGCTCGTCGCCGCCTGGCGCGACCTCGGCCTCGGCCCGTACTTCGGCCGCGGCCGGCCGGACGCGCGCTTCGAACGCGTGCTCGCCGCCTATCCGCGCAAGGACGCGATCCGCGCCGCCGTTCGCGACAGGCCGGTCATCCCGATCGCCTGGGCGGTCGACGCGAGGCTCGTGTCCCCGCGCGTCCGCGGCTGGAGCGAGGACGAGCTCGGCGCCGTCGACTACGAGCGGGTCAGACTCCGGGGCCCGAGCCGGTTCCCGGTGACGTCGAATCGCGCGGTCGCGACGCCCGGGACGAGCACGCCGTTCGGGTAGCGCTCGTCGTAGAAGGAGCTCTCGTTCACGAGCACCGGCTCGCGTGTCAGCCCGTGGAGCCGCTCGAGGAGCTCGGGCACGGCGACGGTGAAACGGAGGTTGACGAGCGGCTCGGCGATCCGCCCGCCGCGGATCCGGAACGTCCCGTCCCGCGTCATGCCCGTGATCACGCCGTCGCGTGGGTTGACGATGCTGAGGTAGTGAAGGCGGGTCACGTAGATCCCGTCGCCGACCAGCTCCGCGAGCTCCTCGGTCGAGGCTGCCTCGCCGCCCGCGACCGAGAGCGAGTACGGGAGCGGCCCCCAGTGGCGGAGCCGCGATTGGGGCGCGCTGCCGGTCGTCTGGTGGCCGTCGCCGGCGAGCTTCGCGGTCCGCCGGTCCCAGAGCACGCCGCCGAGCACTCCGCCGGAGACGAGCTCGACGCGCCGCTTCGGGCTGCCCTCGAAGTCGAAGGCCTTCGGAAGCCCTCTCTCGTCGAGCGGGTCGTCGGCCAGCGAGAAGCGCTCGTCGAAGACCTTCTCGCCGATCCGCCCGGACGCGTAGCTCCGCTCCTCGAGGAGCCCCAGGCCGCTGAACGCGTCGTACGCGAAGTAGAGGAGCAGCTCGGCGAAGGCGTACGGCTCCAACACCGCCGCGTACGAGCCTGGCTCGAGCTCCGCCGCACCTCGCGTCCGTTCGGCCTTGGCGACCGCCTCACGGGCGGTCGCGGCGGGATCGACGTCGGCGACGCGCCAGGACGTCGCCTCCGCGTAGCCCGAGGCGCCGTCGACCGCGGCAAGCGCCAGCACGCCCACGTCCGTCATCGACTGCGAGAGCGAGAGCCCGGCCGTCGAGGCGAGCGCGACGTCGGTGAGGCCGCTGGTGAAGAAGCCGTAGAGGTCGAGGTCGGACGCTTCGATCGCGGCCGCTGCAAGGTGCGCCTGCTCCTCGGCTGACAGCGCGGCCGTCGCCGCGTCGTAGCCGTCGACGGCGGCTGGGTCGCTCTTCGGCGCGAGGCCGGGGAAGTAGGGGTCGGCCGGTGCGCTGTCGGCGGCCTCCGCGGCCCGAGCCGCGAGCGCGCGCAGGCCCTCGTCGTCGGTTCGGTTCGCGGACGCGAGACCGAGGCGCCCGTCGCGCACGACCTGGAGCTCGACGACCTCGTTCTCGATCAGCGTCGGCTGGTGTACCTCCGAGCCCGCGTAGCGCGCCATCCCGGACAGCTCGCGCTGGACGATCGCGAGCGCCTCGTCGCCCTCAGCCGCGCGCAGGGCCCGCTCGGCCAGCTCGAGCGTCTCGCTCAATTCCGGAAGCCGACCTGGACGTTTCGGAAGCGTGCGGGCGAGGCGCCGTGGGAGACGTGCGCGTGCTGGCCGGGCTGGCCCTTGCCGCAGTTGGTCAGGCCCTGCAGCACCCATTCGTCGGGTCCGGCGACCGCGTCGAGCGAGCCCCAGAAGACGGGCGTCTGCCCGGTATACGTCGCGTCACGGAGCATGCGGCCGAGCTCGCCGCCCTTGATCTCCCACGCGATCTGCGTCCCGAACTGGAAGTTCAGGCGCTTGTCGTCGATCGACCAGCTCTTGTTCGTCTGCAGGAAGAGACCGTCGTCGACGCCGGCGATCAGCTCGTCGAGCGACCCCTCACCGGGCTCGAGGTGGAGGTTCGTCATCCGCACGAGGGGCATCCGGCTCCAGCCGTCGGCTCGCATCGAGCCGCCGGCGCCGCTGCCGATCCGCGCCGCGGTCTCGCGCGACGTGAGGAAGCCGCGCAGGACGCCCTCGGCGACGACCGGCTCGCGGTCCGCGGCGACGCCCTCGTCGTCGAAGCCGAACGTCCCGAGCCCGCCGGGCGTCGTCGAGTCGGCGGTGATGTTCATGTGCTCCGAGCCGTAGCGAAGCGAGCCGAGATCCTCCGGCCTGAGGAAGCTCGTGCCCGCGTAGGCGGCCTCGGTGCCGTAGACGCGGTCGAGCTCGGTTGGATGGCCGACCGACTCGTGCGTCTGGAGCTGCATCTGCTCGGCGTCGATCACGACCGTCATCACACCGGACGGGCACGGATCGGCGCGCAGCAGCGCGGCCGCCTGCTCGGCGACGCGCGGGGCCTCGCGCTCGAGCGCGAGCGACTCGACGTACTCCCACCCGGCCTGCGAGCTCGAGCCGCCGTGTGCGCTCGGATGGCTGCGGATCTGGGTGATGCCCTCGCGCGTGGCGAAGGCGTCGATCCCGCCGCCGCACTCGACGAGCTCCTGCTCGATCGAGGCGCCCTCGGAGGAGACGAACACCTTCTGTTCCCGCTGGGCGCGCACGGAGGCTGTCGTCACCTTCACGTCCTCGTGCTCCAGTGCACGTTCGGCCCGGAGGCAGAGCTCGGCCTTGTCGGCGAGCGAGATCGCGAACGGATCTTTCTCGACCGGCGTCCGGTACTCGCCCTGCGCAGGCCCGGCCGGCGCGAGCGCCCGCTGGTGCCCGCCGGGCGCCGCCTTCGCGAACGCGGTCGCCTTCGCTGCCGTCGCCTGTGCACCCTCGGAGTCGAGCCGCCGGTCGCACGCGAAGCCCCAGGCGCCCTCGACGAGCACGCGCACGCCGATGCCCTCGCTCTCGGCGTCGTCGAGCCGTTCGACGCGCTGGTTGCGGGTTCCGACCACCTGCGAGCGCCGGAAGACCACCCGTGCGTCCGCGTAGGACGCCCCCGCGCCGAGAGCCGCCGCCACCGCCTCCTCGCAAAGCTCTCGCACGACCGAGTACCTTAGTGGCTCGCCTCTGATCGGGCCCGAGGTCGGTTCTCCAAGAAACCGTGTCGGACGGCCGCACGGGCAGAGCCCGCACGGCCTCCATGGTCGGCGCCGCCGAGTCGGCGCCTCAGACGGGGGTCGTGAGGAGCGTGGCTACAATGACCGCCGCTGCGCTGGTGGCGGAATTGGTAGACGCGCAAGGTTGAGGGCCTTGTGGGGTTAAGACCCCGTGGAGGTTCAAGTCCTCTCCAGCGCATCTCTTGCTGCGCGGATGCGAGACTGATGGCCGTGGAGCAGCGCGTCAGTCTCGTCACGCTCGGCGTCCGGGATCTCGCGCGGGCACGCGCGTTCTACGAGGCGCTCGGGTGGACGACCGGCGCCGGGCCCGAGGACGACGTTGTGTTCTTCCAGGCCGGCGGCATGGTCGTCGCGCTCTGGGGTCGCGAGCAGCTCGCCGAGGACAGCGGCGTCGAGGACTCGGGCGGCTGGGGAGGCGTGACGCTTGCGCACAACGTCCGCTCTCCGGAGGAGGTCGACGAGGTGATGCACGAGGCCGAAGGCGCGGGCGCGGCGGTCACGCGCGCGGCGGCCACGACGTTCTGGGGCGGTTACTCCGGGGCGTTCGCCGACCCCGACGGGCATGCCTGGGAGATCGCCCACAACCCGCACTGGACACTGGCGGAGGACGGCGCGATCCAGCTCTCCGATTGAACGGGCCGGCTCGAGAGCGTTGAAGCGCACCGGACCGCTGCGTGACCGCCTGGCGGTGCGCGCGATGCGACTCGGCGCCGTTGCCTGGGGTCTCGGCGAGCGGTTCGGCATCGACCTCGTCGGCTCCACCGAGGGCCCGCCGGTAAACGCCGACCCCGAGAGGCGGAAGGTCTTCGACGAGCTGATCGCGGCCGCGAAGGAGGGCGACGGAACCGTCCCGGTCGCCGAATGCCCGTATCCGGTGCACGAGCTCCTCACGCATCTCGTCCTCCAGCGCGGGCTGCTCCTGCACGGGTCGAACAACGCCTCGCTCGAGGTGCTCGAAGCCAGGCCCGCGCATGACCTGGGCACGGTGCTCGAGGCCGTCGTCACATCCGACGACGCGATCTGGCCGATGTTCTACGCGGTCATCGAACGCGAGCGATCGAAGGCGCTGTTCACGGGCTGCGTGCACGTCGGCCGGCCGCCGCGCCTGCGCCGCTTCTACTTCTTCGCCGTCGACGGCGACCCGGCCGACCCGGGCTGCTGGACCGACGGTGTCGTCTACGCCATGCCCAGGGCCGGCTTTCGCCGCGAGTGGGGGCGCGAGTGGGTGAGCCCGGGTCCGGTCAGGCCGTCGTTGCGCGTTCCGGTGCGACCCGACGACTTCCCGCTCCGAGCGAGCGTTCTCGGGGCATCCTGGGATGAGTTCAACCAGGTCTTCTCGCGCCTGCGCGCGGCCAAGCGCGCGCGGGCCGTTTGACGCCGTCCGGGAGGACGGCTACCCTCGGTGTCGAACGTATGTTCGTTCCCGCTCCCGACCTCGAGGTGCCTCGATGCTGACCGGCAGACAGCAGGAGATCTGGACCTTCCTGACCCAGTACGTCGACGAGCACGGCTACCCGCCGACGGTCCGCGAGATCGGCGAGGCAGTCGGGCTCGCGTCCCCCTCCACGGTGCACGCGCATCTGGCCAACCTCGAGCGAGCCGGGTTGATCAAGCGCGACCCGACCAAGCCGCGCGCGCTCGAACTGCGCCGCGAGCCGAAGGCCGAGCCCGCCAGGGCCGCAGACGTCCACCGCCTACCGCTTGTCGGCGAGATCGCGGCCGGCGGCCCGCTGCTGGCCGAGGACAACGTCGAGGACCACATCGCCGTCCCCGAGCCGCTCGCGCACGGAGGCGAGGAGTTCCTCCTTCGCGTCAAGGGCGACTCGATGGTGAACGCCGGGATCCTCGAGGGCGACCTATTGGTCGTGCGCCGATCGCAGAGCGCCCAGAACGGCGACATCGTCGTCGCGCTCGCGGGTTCCGACGAAAGTGCAGACGAGGCAACGGTCAAGCGCTTCTTCCGGGACGGTCGCCGCGTCCGGCTGCAGCCGGAGAACGACACGCTCGAGCCGCTCTACCCCGACCACGTCGAGATCCTCGGCATCGTGACGGGGGTGTTCCGGAGCCTGTGACCGCTGTCGCGCCGTTGAACCGCACGCTCGAGCAGGAGCTGAACGCGCTGCTGCGCGGCGCGAGCCTGGAGTGTCTCGTCTGCGGCGAGTTCGTGATGCACCTGCCGCAGGGCGGGATCTTCTGCCCCGAGTGCGGGAGCGGGCTCGACGTCGCGGCGGGCGGCGAGGAGGCCAAGTCGGGGCTACAATTCGGCTCGCAGGCCGGGTGACCGCGGGCCCTCGTGGCTCGAGGAAAGTCCGGACACCGAAGGGCAGGACGCTGGGGCGACCCAGGGGGCGAAAGCCGACGGAAAGTGGCACAGAAAGGAGACCGCCAGCAGCGATTCTCCGGAGACGCTGAAGGTAAGGGTGAAACGGTGGGGTAAGAGCCCACCAGCGTCGTGGCGACACGGCGGCTAGCCAAACCCCGTCCGGTGCAAGGCGAACAGGCTCTGTTGACGCGGCCCGCCGAGGAGCCGGGTAAGCCGCAAAGAAGGATGGTCACCCTCGACAGAATCCGGCTTACAGGCCTGCTACCGAAAAGCCCCGCATCTGCGGGGCTTTTCCATGGACCACGGGCTACGTGCCAGTGGGCCCCGGGCTCACCACGGCCCGAACGTCGTCTCGTTCGCCTCCCGCAGCGCGCTGACGTACCCCGCGCGCTCGTACGCCGTCTGGTCGGCGCCGGGCGGCACCGCAAGCAGGCCCCGAAGCTCGTCGACCGTCTTGAAGCCCTTGCGACCCATCCAGTCCTCGAGGCCCTCGAGAAGCACGGTGGCATGCTCGGGGCCATGGCGAATCAGCGCCGAGGCGGTCATGACGACGTCGGCGCCGGCCAGGAGGTACTTGACGACGTCGATCGACTCCTCGACCCCGGTCGTCGCGGCGAGTGACGCGCGTACGTGTCCGTGGAGGAGCGCGATCCACGTCCGTGGAAGCCGTGCCTCCGCCGGGCTGGAGAGGCCGACCTTCGGGACGACGGCGAGGTTGTCCGGGTCGATGTCGGGCTGCAGGAATCGGTTGAAGAGCACGAGCGCGTCGGCTCCTGCCTCGTCCAGCCGCAGCGCCACCTCGCCGGTCGAGCTGAAGTACGGGCTCAGCTTGACCGCCACGGGCACGTTGACCGCCTCCTTCACGCGCGTCAGGACGTCGACGTGACGCTGCTCGACGTCGCGACCGGCGATCTGGGGGTCACCTGGGAGGTAGTAGATGTTCAGCTCGATTCCGGCCGCGCCGGCCTCTTCGATCGCGCGCGCGTAGTTGATCCAGCCGCCCGGCGTGACTCCGTTGAGGCTGCCGATCACCGGAACGTCGACCACGGCCGCCGCGCGCTCGAGCAGGCTCAAGTAGGGCCGCGACCCAACCTCCTCGTCCGCCGTGATCGGGAAGTAGGAGAGCGACTCGGCGAAGCTCTCGGTGCCCGCGTCGACCAGCTCCGCGTTCTGCGCGGTCTCGCGGCGCAGCTGCTCTTCGAAGAGCGAGTACATGACGATCGCGCCGACACCGCCGTCGGCGAGTCTCCGCACGCCCTCGGCGTCCTGCGAGAGCGGAGAGGCCGAGGCGACGAGCGGGTTCCGCAGCCTGAGGCCCATGTAGTCGGTCGCGAGGTTCATCGGCGTTCCCTGCGCGCGTCGGCCGCGAAGTGCGGTGCGCCTCGCGTCGCCATCTCCTCGTACAGATCCCAGCGCTGATCGACGGCTTCGACGGCCAGGCGGTGCAACCGCTCGGCCTCCGCGGGATCGGTGTTCACGAGCGTGCGGTAGCGCAGCTCGCGATTCGTATACGAGCCGAGCGGCATGCGCGGCCGCGGAGAATCGAGCAAGAACGGATTGCCCCCGTCTGCGCGGAGGAGCGGGTCGTAGCGGATCAGTGGCCAGTAGCCGCTGGCGACGGCCCGGTACTGCTGGTCGAGCCCGTTGCGCATCTCGATCCCGTGCGCGATGCAGTGGCTGTAGGCGAGCACCAGGGACGGGCCGTCGTACGCCTCGGCCTCGCGGAAGGCGCTCAGCGTCTGCTGCGGGTCGGCGCCCATGGCGACCCGTGCGACATAGACGTTGCCGTAGGCGATCGCCTGCAGGGCCAGGTCCTTCTTGGGCACGGTCTTGCCTCGTGCGGCGAACTTTGCAACCGCGCCGAGCGGGGTCGCCTTCGACATCTGTCCGCCGGTGTTCGAATAGACCTCCGTGTCGAGTACGAGCACGTTGACGTCGTGCCCGCTCGCCAGGACGTGGTCGAGCCCGCCGGAGCCAATGTCGTAGGCCCAGCCGTCGCCGCCAACGATCCAGACGCTCCGCCGCACGAGGTGGTCCACCACGCTGAGCAGGTCGGCGACGGCAGCGCCGTCGAGCTCGTCGAGGCGTTCCTTCAGCTCGGCCACCCGCTCTCGTTGCGCGCGGAGCTCCGACTCGTGGATCTGCGGCGCTTCGAGGATGTCGCCGACGATCTCCCCGCCGAGGACATCGCGTAGCTCGTGCAGCCTCCGTCGCGCGAGCTCTGTGTGCCGGTCGGCGGCGAGCCGGAACCCGAGCCCGAACTCGGCGTTGTCCTCGAAGAGCGAGTTCGACCAGGCTGGGCCGCGCCCGTCCGCGTCGGTCGTCCAGGGCGTGGTCGGCAGGTTGCCGCCATAGATCGAAGAACAGCCCGTCGCGTTCGCGATCATCAGCCGGTCGCCGAAGAGCTGCGACAGCAGCTTCAGGTAGGGCGTCTCCCCGCAGCCGACGCATGCGCCCGAGAACTCGAAGAGCGGCTCCAGGAACTGGGTGCCGCGCACCGTGCCGAAGTCGACTCGTGAGCGGTCGCTCCGAGGCAGCTGCTCGAAGAACGCGATGTTGTCGCGCTCGGCCTCGACCAGGGGCTCGCGCGGGGCCAGGTTGATCGCCTTGCGACCGGGCTCGGTCGGAGCGACCACAGGGCAGGCCTCGACGCAGAGCGCGCAGCCCGTGCAGTCCTCGACGTAGACCTGGAGCGTGTAGCGCGTGTCGGGCAGGCCGACGGCTTCCAGCGGGGCCGAGCGGAACCCGGCCGGCGCGCCCTCTAGGTTGGACTCGTCGTAGTACCGGGAGCGGATCACGCTGTGAGGGCAGACGAAGCTGCAGTTACCGCACTGGATGCAGAGGTCGTCGTCCCAGACGGCGACCAGCTCCGAGATGTTGCGCTTCTCGTAGGCGGCGGTGCCGCTCGGGTAGGTGCCGTCGACCGGCAGCGCGCTGACCGGAAGCTCGTCGCCGCGGCCGGCCAGCATCGCCGCGGTGACCGTGCGCACGAACTCGGGCGCCTCCGCCGGGACGAGCGGAGCCGGCTCGCGGGCGGAGCTCACCTGCAGGGGCAACTCGACTCGGTGCAGCCCCTCGAGCGCGTGGTCGACGGCGGCCTGGTTGCGCTCGACCACCTCGGCGCCGCGCCGGCCGTAGGTCTTGGCGATGGCGTCCTTGATCTGCTCGATCGCCTGCTCGCGCGGCAACACTCCGGAGAGGGCGAAGAAGCAGGTCTGCAGGACGATGTTGACTCGCCCGGCCAGGCCGACCTCGCGCGCGATCCGGTTGGCGTCGACGACGTGCACGTCGAGGTGCTTGGCGAGGATCTGCTCCTGGGTCGGCCGGGAGAGCGCGTCCCAGACCTCCTCTGGGGCGTCGGGGCAGTTGAGCAGCAGGGTCGCGCCGTCGGCCGCGCGGTCGAGCACCTCTGCCCGTTCGAGCAGCCCGAACTGGTGGCAGCCGACGAAGCTCGCCTGCTGGATGAGGTATGGCGCCCGGATGGGCTGTGGCCCGAAGCGCACGTGCGAGACCGTCTGCGAGCCGGCCTTCTTCGAGTCGTAGACGAAGTAGCCCTGCGCGTGGAGGCCCTCGGTGCCCAGGATCTTGATCGTGTTCTTGTTCGCCCCGACCGTGCCATCCGAGCCCAGTCCGAAGAAGACCGAGCGGATCGTGTCGGGAGGCTCGATGTCCAGCGAGCGGTCGTAGTCGAGGCTCGTCCTCGAGACGTCGTCGGTGATGCCGATCGTGAACCGACGCCGCGGCCGCTCGCGTGCGAGCTCGTCGAACACACCGGCGACCATGCCCGGCGTGAACTCCTTCGAGGAGAGGCCGTAGCGCCCCCCGATGACCGTCGGGATCTCCGCCCGCCCGTCGTCGGCATGTGACTCGCTCAACGCCGCGACCACGTCGAGGAAGAGCGGCTCGCCGAGCGAGCCCGGCTCCTTCGTCCGATCGAGGACGGCGATCCGGCGGACGCTCGCCGGCAGCGCCTCCACCAGCGCCTCCGCGGGGAATGGCCGATACAGCCGCACCTGCACCACGCCGACCTGCTCGCCCCGTCCGTTGAGGTGCGCCACGGTCTCGCGAATCGTCTCCGCGCCCGAGCCCATCGCCACAAGCACGCGGTCGGCCTCCGGGTGGCCGCTGTAGTCGACGATCCGGTAGCCGCGGCCGCTGCGCTCCGCGAGACCGGCCATCGTCTCCTCGACAACGTCGGGCACGCGCGCGTAGAAGGGGTTCACCGTCTCGCGCGCCTGGAAGTACGTGTCCGGGTTCTGCGCCGTGCCGCGGATGAACGGCCTCTCCGGCGAGAGCGCTCGCTCGCGGTGGGCGCGGACGAGCTCGTCGGGCACGAGCGCACGGAGGTCGTCGTCGGAGAGCAGCTCGACCGTGTTCAGCTCGTGGGAGGTCCGGAACCCGTCGAAGAAGTGGACGAACGGCACGCGCGTCCGGAGCGTGGCGGCGTGCGCGACGGCGGCCAGGTCGTGGGCCTCCTGCACCGATCCGGACGCGAGCAGCGCGAAGCCTGTCTGACGCACCGCCATCACGTCGGAGTGGTCCCCGAAGATCGACAGCCCCTGCGCGGCGAGCGAGCGCGCCGCCACCTGCAGCACCGCCGGCGTCAGCTCGCCGGCGATCTTGTACATGTTCGGGATCATCAAGAGGAGGCCCTGCGAGGCGGTGAACGTCGTCGCCAGCGCCCCGCTCTGCAGCGAGCCGTGCAGGGCGCCGGCCGCACCGCCCTCGCTCTGCATCTCCACGACCGAAGGGACGGTGCCCCAGACGTTCGGCCGCCCGTCGCTCGACCACTCGTCCGCGAGTTCGGCCATCGGCGACGACGGGGTGATGGGATAGATGCAGCAGATCTCGCTGAGCCGGTAGGCGACGGAGGCCGCGGCCTCGTTGCCGTCGACGGTCACGCGCATCAGCTCGTCTCCGCCACCATCTCGATCGCGTGCACCGGACACTGCTCGAAGCACGCCCCGCAGCCGGTGCAGCGGTCGTAGTCGAACCGGTAGCGCTCCCCGACTCCCAGCTTGATCACGGCGTCCTCCGGGCAGGCGCCGAGGCAGCCGTCGCACTCGAAGCAGTTTCCGCACGAGAGGCAGCGGCCGGCCTCGTAGACGGCCTCCTCGTCGGTCAGGCCCCCGACGACCTCCGTGAAATCGGCGATGCGCTCCTCGGGCGCCAGCTCGGGCTGCTGCCGGCGAGCGGCATCGCCGAAGTACCAGAGGTGCAGCTTTTCGAAGCTCGCCAGGTCGTGCTTGGGCGGGCTCGCGGCAGCCGAGTTCCGCAGCCAGGCATCGATGTGGCGGGCGGCCTTCTTGCCGTGTCCGACGCCGACCGTCACGGTGCGCTCGCTTGGCACCATGTCCCCGCCGGCGAACACCCCTGGGCAGCCGGTCATCAGCGACGGCGAGACCCGCACGGTGCCGTCGCGCTCGAACTCCACGCCGCGCACCTCGCGCAGGAAGGCGGTGTCGGTCTCCTGGCCCAGCGCCAGGATCACCGTGTCCGCCGCGAGCGTCTCGAACCGCCCGGTCGGCTGGGGGAAGCCGGACTCGTCCAGCTCCATCGCCTCGACCTGCAGCTCCGGGCCGTCGAAGGCCGTGATCGTCCGCAGCCAGTTGATCCGCACGCCCTCGCGCTCGGCGTCCTCGGCCTCCTCGAGGTGCGCGGGCATCTGCTCGCGGGTGCGTCTGTACACGATCAGTGCGTCGTCGGCGCCCAGCCTGCGCGCGACGCGGGCCGCGTCCATCGCGGTGTTCCCGCCCCCGTAAACCGCGACGCGGCGTCCGATCACCGGCCGCTCACCGGATGCCACGCTTCGAAGGAACGAGACCGCGTCCACTATCCGCCCCGCGTCGCGGGCCGGAATGTCGACTCGCTTGGAAAGGTGTGCACCCACTGCGACGAAGACGGCGTCGAAGTGACCCTCCTGCCGCTCGGCCGCGAGGTCCTCGACTCGGTGGTCGCAGACGATTCGCACCCCCAGCGCGGCGATCCGGCTCAACTCGCCGTCGAGCACATCGCGGGGCATCCGGTACGCCGGAATCCCGTAGCGCATCATCCCGCCGGGCTCGGCGCCCGTGTCTCTGATCTCCACCTCGTGTCCCAGCCGGGCCAGATGGTAGGCGGCCGACAGCCCGCTTGGCCCGGCGCCAATCACGAGAACCCGCTTGCCGCTGCGCGCGGACGGCGCATCGAACTGCCAGCCTTCCTCGAGCGCCAGGTCCCCGAGGAAGCGCTCGACCGAGTGGATGGACACCGCGCTGTCGAGCTCGGCGCGGTTGCACACGCTCTCGCATGGGTGGTAGCAGACGCGCCCGTGGATCGCCGGCAGGGGATTGTCGGCGACCAGCTCACGCCACGCTTGCTCGTGACGGCCGTCGCGCGTGTGCGCGAGCCAGGCCTGGATGTTCTCGCCGGCCGGACACCCCGCGTTGCAGGGCGGCAGGAGATCGACGTAGACCGGTCGACGCTCCCTCACTGGGCCGGCGCGCGCGCGCCCGTGCAGCAGATCGGGCAGCGGCGTGACGTCCTGCTTCGGATCGTTCATGCCAGGCGCCTTGGCCGGACAGCCATGGCGTCAGGCTATCGCGACCGAGTCGAGGGCGACCCGATGGTCAACGCCGGGACCTCGACGGCAGAATCTCCGGCTTACAGGCGTGCTACGGAAAGAGCCCCGGGACCGGGGCTCTTTCCATTCGACCCTGTCCGCCGTGGTTCAGGAGGCGCAGTTACCCGGGTCCGGCTTGTCGATTCGCCGGTCTGCCCCGGTCGGGAGGAACTGGACGGCGATCGTCTCCGCAGGGACGTCGCCGTTGTTGCGGAGCATGTGCACGTCGTCTCCGCCCGCATCGGTGAAGCCGCTTCCGGCGCTGTAGGCAAGGCCAGTGCAGGTCGGGTCGTCGCCCTCGTAGTTGGTCACCGTTCCGGCGACGACGAAGATCATGCTCGGGCCGGGATGCGAGTGCCAGCCGGTCGTCCCGCCCGGTGCGATCTTGTTGTCGACCACGTAGGCATCGGTCAGCCCGTGCGTCCTCATCCGCACACTCCAGAACTTGGGCCAGTGGTGGAACCTGCCCTTGTCAGAGGGGTCGGAGAGGAGCTTGAAGCCCTTCAGCTTGAGCGGATCGAAGAGCGACTTCGCGTAGATCGTGGTGGTCAGGCCTGTGCTCGGCGTCGCCAGGACGTGACCGACGTAGAGGCCGGCGCCCATGACGGCCACGAGCATGGTCAGCAGCAACTTCTTCTTCATTGCTTCTCCTTTCGAGACGAGACGGCTTCGACGACGCGGATGGGCTCGAGCGCGGCGCGCTGCGCCACAAGCGCGGCGTCCCGGCCCGAAGGCGCGTCGAAGACGAAGAAGCAGATCTCGTCCTCGGGAACGTGGATCGAGCCTTCGAAGCTGACCGGTGTTGTCTCCTCGGTCAGCTCCGCCGCAGCCGAGCGCGCTCGCTGCTCGCGGGCGGTCCGCTCTCCTGCCTGGCCACGACCGAGATAGGTCTCGACTAGGTAACTCGGCACGCCCGCGACGCTAAGCGCGAGGCCACGCGGTGAAAACGTCAGAACGTCTGAACTTTGTTCGTCAGTCGAGCCGACGTGCGAGCTCAGTGCGCGAGCGGATGCCGAGCTTGGCGTAGATGTGGGTCAGGTGGCTCGCCACGGTTCGCTCACCGAGGAACAGTGCCGCGGCGACTTCCCGGTTCGTCTGACCCTGCGCGACCAGGACGGCCACACGCCGCTCGGCTGCGGTGAGGCCTTCCTCGCGCGTGCGCCCGCCGATGCGTCCCAGCTCGTCCCGCGCCCGCGCGGCCCAGGTCGCCGCCGGCAGCTCCTCAAACGCTTGGAGAGCGCCCTCGATGGCGTCGCGGGCCGCGCGCTTCTTCCGCGCCCGCCTGAGGACGACGCCGAGCGCGAGCAGCGCGCGAGCATGCCCGAACGAATCTCCCACGCGCTCGTGCTCGTCGATCGCCTGCTCGAGGAGAAGCAGGGACTGCTCGACATCCCCCTGCGCGGCGGCGATCAGGCCCCGACACCGCGTGACCTGGGCGAGAACGCGGTCCCGGCCCACCCGCTCGGCGTCTGCCGCCAACACGTCGACCAGCCGAATGGCGTCGTCGATCCGGCCCGACTCCAGCAGCAGCTCGGCGTGGTCATCGCTCCACCAGCGCAGGCTCGGCTCGTTCCAGCCCATCCCCGCGGCCCGCCGGTCGGCCTTGTCGAGCCGTGTCTCTGCCTCTGCGGTTTGGCCGCTCCAGAGCGCGGCGAGTCCGAGGACTGCCATGTGTTGCGGCGGATGGAACCCGCCGGGTAACTGCTTCTCGGCCAGCTCGAGCGCCCGCGTCGAGTGCCTGCGGGCGAGGTCGAGCTCGCCCCGATGGACCGCGATGACCGCGATGGGAAGGTGATCCTGCGGGACCTCGAGGCCGTACTGGATCGAGATGTCGTATGCCCGTGCCGCGTAGTCGGCCGCGAGCTCCCAGCGGCCGGCCCAGAGCTCGACCCACGAGAGCCCCCAGAGGGCGCGCGAGCTCCTCGGCTCGTCGCGGTCGCGCCATTCCTGATACTCGCGCTCGAACAGGAGGCGCGCTTCATCCCGCCGGGATGAGGGCGCCAGCGTGTTGGCGACCGCCTGCGTCGCTTCGCGGACGAGGTGCTCTCCGCCCACAGCGATGGCAAAGTCGTGCACCACCCGGGCCGCGAGATCTTCGGGCGTCTCCGTCTCCCCGGCGAACCAGTCGAGAACCGCCTGTATCGCCCGAGCCTGCCCGCGGAGGGCGTCGTCGTCGATCTCGTCGGCGAGTTCGAGCGCCGCGCGCGCATGGGTGGACTCGTTGAAGCGGGTGGCCCACGCGAGGCGGCAGTGGACGACCGATCTGAGCGCCGGGCCAGCGGACGGGTCGCGCAGCGCCTCCTCCAGCAGCGCGATCGAGACTTCGGTGCTCTCGAGCTCGGCGAGGAGGATGAGGGCCTCTGCTCGCAGCGAGCCAAGCCCCTGTTCGGCCAGTAGCTCCGTGGCGATCGTCCGCGCACGGGTCCACTCCCCGGCCGCCTGGTCCGCCCGGGCCGCCGAAAGCGCCCGGCGACGGCGGTCCTCGGGGCGGTCGCGCGAAGTGATGCGGAGAGCCTGCTCGGCCAGCTCGGCCGCGACCGCGGGCGCGCTGCGATCGGCCGCGAGACGAGCGGCGTCGTCCACGATCGCGGCGACGTCGTCGTCGGGCCGGTCCGTCGAGAGCGCCAGGTGACGGGCGCGGAGGAGCGGGTCGTCGACGATCTCCGCGATGCGTCCGTGAACGCTCCGCCGCTCGTCGCCCAGATCCTGGTACAGCACGGACGACAGGAGCGGGTGCGTGAAGCGGACGGTTCCCTCGTCGAGCTCGATCACGCGTGCCGCCACCGCTGCGTCGAGCGCGCCCGCCGTGACACCTGCTCGTTCCAGGAGTGACGTCGAAGGCGTGCCGAACGCCGAGGCGAGCGCGAGCGCCTCGCGAGTCGGCTTCGGGAGCGCGGCGATCCTCTCGCGCACGAGCTCCTCGAGCGACTCGGGGACCGGAAGCGGCTGGAGCGGGTCGACGTCGGCGTCGAGCACGCGGGCCAGTTCCAGGGCGAAGAACGGGTTCCCGCCGGAGCGCTCGTGGATGCGGAGCAGCGTCTGCCGCGCGAAGGTCCTGTCGAGCCGGTCGTGCAGGAGGCGGTGCAGCGCGCCGACACTGAGCGGCCCGACCGGCAGCCGGACGCGCTCCTCCTCGAACGCGTGCTCGAGCTCTGTCGGCCCCGCGCCTTCCCCGAGCCGCCGCGCGAGCAGCACGAGCACGCTGTCGGCCTCGACCCGTCGCAGCGCGAACGCGAGCACGGTCGACGAGGCCGGATCGAGCCACTGGACGTCGTCGACAGCGATCACGAGCGGCCCGCTCTCGGCCAGGAACTGCAGCGCGTCGCGCACAGCCACGCCGAGCGCACGATGGTCGACGACCTCGTCCGACCCGTCTTCGAGCAGCAGCGCCTGCTCGAGCGCGCGCCGCCTGGGAGGCGCCAGCGCAGGAAGGACGTCCGCCAGCGAGCCTTCGAGGAGATCGGCAAGCCCCAGACCGGCGAAACCGCGCTCGGCCTCGGCGGGCCGCGACGTGAGGAGCAGGTACCCGCGCTCCCGCGCGTGCTCGACGCCGGCAGCCCACAGCGTCGACTTGCCGATCCCCGCCTCGCCCTCCAGCACGAGTGCCGAAACCCCCTCGGCCGGAGAGTCCAGGAAGGCGTGAACCAACTCGAGCTCCTGCTCTCTTCCGACGATCCCCGCAGTCATCTCTCCCTCGACGCAATCGTGCCAGAGGGGAGGGAGAACTCCTAGGCGCGAAGCACCACCTCGAGCGCAGTTCCCCGGCCCGGAGTAGAGACGAGGCGAAAGCCGCCGCCGATCGAGGCAGCGCGGGCCCGCATGTTCCTAAGCCCCTGTCCGGCCGCGATCTCGGCTTCGTCGAACCCGGAGCCGTCGTCGATCACCGTCACGTACCGCTCGCCTGCCCGTTCCTCGATCCGCACCTCGGCCCGCGTCGCGCCCTGCGTGCTTGCGCGCGTTGGCCAGGCCTTCCTGGACGATGCGGAAGACCTCGATCTGCTCGTCGGGTGCGAGCCGGATTCCGTCCTGGATCTCGAGGTCGACCTCGAGCAGGCCGTCGGCGGTCAGGAAGTCGACGTACCGGCGCAGCGCGGAGTCGAACGGAGCCGAGCCACCCGCCGACGAGAGGGCCAGCACCGCGAACCGCGCCTCCTGCTGGGCGGCCGCGGCGGCCTCCTTGAGCCGCGGGAGAATCACCTTCGCATCGCCCCCGTTCTCGAGCATGCTCGTGTGGGTCGAGACCGCGAAGAGGTACTGCGCGAGGCCGTCGTGGATCTCGCGTGCGACGCGCGCGCGCTCCTCGGCCACCGCGCGGCCGAACTCGGCGAAGCGAATCGCCCGCCAGACGCCGACCAGCAGGACGCCGTAGGAGAGGAGTCGCAGGAAGTCGCCCTGCGAGACGTAGCGGCTCGACAGGAGCGGCGTGAAGACGTAGTGGAGCTCCGCGAAGAGCGCGAGGGTCGCGGCGAGGCAGAGCCAGCGGTCGAGGTCGTTCCCGCGGGCGCGGAAGCGGAGGCCCCAGCCGACGACCGCGACCAGCGACAGGAGCGCCTGGGCCGCGAGCGCGCCCATCAGCGCGAACGGCTGGTCGGATCGGGCGCTGTCGACCACGGCCGGGAGGGTCGTCCCCGCGCGGTCGGCGAGAGCCCAGCAGAGCGCGAGGACGATCAGGACAACGGCGAGCATCTCCCCGAGCGCGCGCCCCCGGGCGTTCACGCGCCTGCGCGAGAACGGCGCCGCCGCGATCAGCGTCGCCGCAAAGAGGCGCCCGCCGATCCCGGCCCAGAACTCGGTCCGCTGCAGAGCCTCTCCACCGAGGACGGGCGCGATCGAGAACGCGAGCGTGGCTCCGGCCGCCGCCGCGAAGCCGCCGCAGAGGAGGAGGTCGAGCCGCCGCCCGTCGACGGTGAACCGGATCCCGGCCAGGAGCGCCACGATCAGGGCCGCGAGCGTCACCGCGGTGTCGAGCACGAGCCGCACCTGAGGCAGTGAATAGGTGTTCCGGAGGCTCGGGTTTGCGACGAACAGCGCCAGGGCAGCGCCGAGCAGCCCGATCAGGAGCACCTCGCCCCAGAGCCAGGCTGCGTAGTCGTCGCGCTCTTCGTGCTGCACGAGACCCTTTTCGGCATGCCGAGCGCTGCCGATAAGGGTTCGGTGCGGATCCTGCTCGTAGACGACCACCCCATCACGCGCGAGGCGCTCGCCGCGCTGCTCGAGCAGCACGACTTCTCCGTCGTCGGCCAGGCCGGCGACGGAGAGGAGGCGATCGAGCTGGCACGTGGGCTCCGGCCCGAGATCGTCCTCCTCGACCTCTCGATGCCGGGCATGGGCGGGCTCGAGGCGCTGCCGAAGATTCGCGACGCCGCGCCCGAGTGCGAGGTCGTCATCCTGACCGCGTCGGGCACCGAGGAGAACCTGCTCTCGGCGATCCGCGGCGGCGCGGCCGGGTACCTGCTCAAGAGCGAGCCGCCCGAGCGCATCGCTCAGTTCCTGCGCGGAGTCGGCGACGGTCAGGCAGCGCTCTCCGGGGAGGTTGCGCGGCGCCTGCTCGACCAGGTGCGCGAGGGCAGCGGCCGCGGAGTTCCCGACCGGATCGCGAGCTCCCTCAGCGCCCGCGAGGTCGAGGTGCTGCTGCTCCTCGACGAGCACCTCGGAACCGACGAGATCGCGGCGCGCCTCTACATCTCCGAGCACACCGTCCGCTCACACGTGAAGAGCCTGATGCGCAAGCTCGGCGTCTCGTCCCGGCGCGAGGCCCTCGAAGCGCTGAATTCCGCTCGCGCCGCCTGAAAATCACCCACCGTGGGGGATATGAATCACCCACGATCCGAGGCGCCGCGGGTCGATACTTTGGATCGACACTCCAGATAGGTGTCGAAGCGCGGTGGCTCTGTGCTTCTCGGCGACACGGCCGGCCAAGGAAGAGGCCGGCCGTCGTCATTCTTGGAACCCTTCCAGCGCGGCGGACACGAGTCCCGGCAGCGTTCGCGGGTCGTAGCCGCCCTCGAGCACGGCGGCGACGCGCGGCGAGAGCGCGGCCGTCTTGAGCGCGAGCTCGCGGAAGCCGTCGGCCGTTACGCGCATCCCGGCCAGCGGGTCGTGCTCGTGGGCGTCGAACCCGGCCGAGACGAGCACGAGCTCGGGATCGAACGCCCGGACCGCCGGCTCGACCACGCGGTCGAACGCGCGCAGGTAGTCCTCGTCGGCCGAGCCGGCGGGAAGCGGGACGTTCACCGTGGTCGCGTCGCCCTCGCCCGGCCCGCCGGTGCCCGGGTAGAACGGCCACTGGTGCATCGAGACGAACAGGACGGAGTCGTCGCCGCGGAAGATCTCCTCCGTGCCGTTGCCGTGATGGACGTCCCAGTCGACGATCGCGATTCGCCGGAGCCCGAGCGCAGCCTGCGCGTGGCGCGCGGCAACGGCGACGTTGTCGATGAGGCAGAAGCCCATCGCCCGGCCGGGAAGCGCATGGTGCCCCGGCGGCCGGACGAGCGCGAAGCCGCCTCGCTCCACCGCCTCGACCGCGCAGCCGGCCGCGAGCATCGCCGCGTCATAGCTCGTCTCGGAGGCGACCGTGTCGAGATCGAGCATCGTCGGCACGGCGACGGCCTCGAGCCGGTCGAGGTAGGCCGGCTCGTGGCACCGCTCGACCTGCTCGCGCGTTGCCGGGCTTCCCTCCACGACGTCGAACGCCTCGAGCAGCGCCTCCAGACGGGCCCGCGTCTCGACGTGCGGCTCCGTCGGATGGAGCTCCGCCATCGACTGATGGCTTACGAACGGCATCGTCATCTCGTCGGGTGGACCACTGCTCTCCGCACGGGCAAAGCCCCGCGCGGATCCTAGGACGCCATCCCGGCGAGTCGGTCGGCGAGCTGGTTCAGGCCCCACTCGCGTACGAGGGCGGACGCCTCCACCCACTTGGGGTTCTGGTCTTCGAGGGGAGGAAGAGGAGCAGAGGCGTCCAGCGCGGCTATTCGACGGTAGAGCCGCAAGTCCTCCGCCTCCACTGCGAACCGTCCAGCGGCGAGCGTCTCCTCGAGCGTCCGGTACTCGTGGAGGATGTCCGCAGCCTTCTTCGGGCCGATGCCCCTCGCGCCGGGCAGCTTGTCGGAGGGGTCGCCGCGCAACGCGATGAAGTCGGGAACCTGCTCCGGGTCGACGCCGTAGCGCTCGCGAACCTCGGCCGGCCCGATCCGCGCGAGCTCGGAGACCCCGCGCACCGGCTGGAGGATCGTCGTGTGCGTGCTCGCGAGCTGGAACGCGTCCCGGTCGGAGGTCGCGACGAGCGCGGTCCCGCCGCGAGCCTCCTCTGACGCGACCGCAGCGGCGAGAAAGTCGTCGGCCTCGTAGCCGGCCCCTTTCGCGGCGGCGAAGCCCATCGTGTCGACGACCCCGGGCAGGAGGTCGAGCTGCTCGACGAGCGCGTCGTCGAACTCGCGGCCGCTCTGATAGCTCTCGAACGCCTCGTGCCGGTACGTGGGAACGAAGAGGGTGTCCCAGCCGACGAGAACCGCGCGCGGCCGCTCGCTCGCCCAGAGCCGCAGTAGAAAGTTCGTGAAGCCGACGACCACGCTCAGCCGGATCGACTTCGGCAGCCCGTGGTAGGCGCGGTGGGCGAGCGAGTCGCCGTCGACGACGAGCAGTGGCCTCACAGCCCGGCGTGCAGCTCCTCGATCCGCGTCATCAGCTGCTCGGTGGCGCCCTCGGCCGCCGACTTCGTGTCCTGCCCTTCGAACTCGCCGAGGTCGATGGGTGTCCCGTACGCCACGCGTAGCCGGGCGAGCCGCAGCAGCCGGTCGGTGCCGGCGATGGCCGCGGGTACGAGCGGCACGCCGGCCGCGAGGGCGATCCGCGCTGCTCCCGAGTGCGCACGGGCCACGTGGCGCTTCTTCAGTCCTTTCTGTTGCCGTGTGCCCTCCGGGAACATGACCACGATCTCGCCGTCGCGTGCGAGCTCGATGGCCGTCCGCATCGCGTCGCGGTCGCCTTCACCGCGGCGGACCTTGAACGCCCCGCCCTCCGTTCAGGATCGGGGTCAGCACCGGGTTGAAGAGCTCCGCCTTCGCCATGAAGCGGAGCTTCCTGTGCGGCCACAACGGGATTCCGAGCGCCCAGGGGTCGAGGTTGGAGACGTGATTGGCCGCGAGGACGAATCCGCTCTCGGGGAGGTATTCCAGCCCCCGAGCGCGAAGACGGTACAGCCCTCTCACGGCTGGCCAGGTGACAAGGCCGATCACGAAGTAGACGGGCGAGACCATGGCACGCAATCGTCACACTTTCGCCACCAACATGCGCATTGCCGCGGCTACATTGCAGGCTGGTCCGGCGACAGAGAGGCCGCGCCGGCTCTGCCGGTTCGGCCGCTAAGGTGAACGGCGTGAAGACCCTGATCATCGCCGAGAAGCCGTCGGTCGCGCGCGACATCGTCGACGCGCTGCCAGGCAGCTTCGAGAACAACGACTCCTACTACGAGTCAGACGACACCGTGGTCACGTTCGCCGTGGGCCACCTCGTGGAGCTGATCAACCCGGAGGACTACGACGAGAGCTACAAGAAGTGGCGCATGAAGGACCTCCCGATCGTCCCGGAGGAGTTCAAGCTCCGCGCGCGTGACAAGAAGTCCGAGAAGCAGCTGAAGGTGATCCACAAGCTGCTCAAGCGCGACGACGTCGACCGGATCGTGAACGCGTGCGACGCCGGCCGCGAAGGCGAGCTCATCTTCGCGTACATCTACGAGACCTCGGGCGTCGACAAGCCCGTCGAGCGCCTCTGGATCAGCTCGATGACGAAGCAGGCGATCCGTGAGGGCTTCGAGCAGCTCCGGCCCGGCGAGCAGCTGCGCCAGCTCGAGGCGGCCGCGCGCTCTCGCTCCGAGGCGGACTGGCTCGTCGGCATGAACGCCACCCGCGCAGCGACCATTCGCGGCCGAGCGTGGGTCGGCGGCGTCGTCTCGCTCGGCCGCGTGCAGACGCCGACCCTGGCGCTGATGGTCAAGCGCGAGCGCGAGATCCAGGCGTTCGTCCCGGAGCCCTACTGGCTCGTCCACGCGCAGTTCGACCCCCGTTACGAAGGCCTCTGGTTCGAGGGCGAGGAGACGCGGATCATGGGCGCCCATGGCGGGAAGCGCGCCGACGACATCGCTGTCAAGGTCTCCGGCGCCGAGGGCATCGTCGAGACGGTCGAGCGCAAGGAGCAGTCCGAGCGCGCGCCGCTCCTCTACGACCTGACCTCGCTGCAGCGCGACGCGAACCGCCGCTTCGGCTATCTCGGCCCGCCGCACGCTCCAGGCCGCGCAGTCGCTCTACGAGGACAAGAAGGCGATCACGTACCCGCGAACGAGCTCGCGCTGGCTCTCGGGCGATCTCGTCGCGCAGCTGAAGCCGACCGCCGCCACGCTCGCGCCGATCGGCGAATACGCCCAGGCGGCGAGCTACGTGCTCGGCCTCCAGCAGCTGCCGCTCGGGCGCGTCGTCAACGACTCGAAGGTCGATGACCACCACGCGATCATCCCGACCGACGTCGAGCACGACCTCGAGCGCTTCTCACCCGACGAGCGCCGCGTCTTCGACCTGATCGCCCGCCGCTTCCTCGCCGTCTTCCACCCGCCCGCGCGCTATGCGCGCACCACGATCGTCACGCTTGTCGAGGAAGAGCGCTTCCGCACGCGCGGCAAGGTCACGCTCGAGGCAGGCTGGCGCGGGGTCTACGGGCTCGAGGCCGACGCGGACAAGCAGGCGCGCCAGGACGAGGACGCCGAGAACGAGAGCGCCGAGCTGCCGCAGCTCGAGCAGGGCCAGAAGATCACGTGCACGGTCGCCGAGGTCGAGGCCAAGGAGACGAGGCCGCCGCCGCGCTACACGGAGGCGACGCTGCTCTCGGCGATGGAGACCGCCGGCAAGTTCGTCGATGACGAGGAGCTCCGCGAGGCCATGAAGGAGCGCGGCCTTGGCACCCCGGCCACGCGGGCGGAGACGATCGAGACCCTCATCCGCCGCGAGTACATCGAGCGCGTCGCGAAGGACCTCCAGCCGACCCCGAAGGGCCTCCAGGTGATCACGATGCTCGAGGAGCACCCGCTCACCTCGCCGGAGCTGACCGGCGACTGGGAGAAGCGCCTGACGGACATCGAGCACGGCGACGACGACCGCGACGCCTTCATCAAGGACATCGCGACCTTCACGCAGTCCACGGTCGAGCAGATCGCGGCGCTGGACAAGGAGAAGCTACGGCCCGAGCGCGTCGAGCTCGGCCCCTGCCCGCGCTGCGGCGCCGAGACCGGCGAGATCATCAAGGAAAACTCGAAGGCATACGGCTGCACGAGCTGGAAGAGCCGCGAGGAGACCGGGTGCGGATTCGTGATCTGGAAGCGCGTCGCGGGGCGCACCCTCACCCCGGAGATCGCACGACAGCTCCTCGAGGAGAGGAAGACAAAAGAGGTCATCTCCGGCTTCCGCTCACGTGCCGGCAAACCTTTTCGCGCGCGGCTCGTCTTGAATGACGAGGGGAAAGTCGAGTTCGACTTCCCGGCGCGTACGCAATCCAAAGAGGCCGCAGTCGCGGAATAGGACAACAGAGCACCACGTTGAAGTCTCCGAGCCTGTTCAGGGGGCCGCTTGCCCCTGTTCACGCCAGGAGAATCACCGTACAGTGCGAAGGACCGCCGCAGTGCAAAACCGAGGAACGAAGAGGAGAAATTGACTCAGAGCCAGCTTCACGAACTGCTTGAGACCGAGCCCGCGCGCGTGCTGCTCGAGGGCGCAGAGGAGCGAGGCTTCGTCGAGCCCGCAGAGCTCGAGGCGTTCGCGCTCGAGCACGAGCTCGCCGATGACGAGGTCGAGCTTCTGACCCGTGAGCTCGAGGCCACCGGCCTCGAGGTGCGCGAGGCTGCCGCGGAGACGCCAGAGAAGGCTCCGGAGCCCGCGCAGGCGCCCCGCCAGCCGGAGGCGCAGGTCCTCGTCGGCGCCGCCGACAGCCTGCAGCTGTTCCTGGCCGACATCGGCCGCCACAAGCTGTTGACCGCGGCCGAGGAGGTCATGCTCGCGAAGGCGATCGAGCGCGGCGACCTGACGGCCAAGCGCCGGATGATCGAGTCGAACCTCCGTCTCGTGGTGTCGATCGCCAAGGGCTACCGCGGCCTCGGCGTTCCGTTCCTCGACCTGATCCAGGAGGGCACGCTCGGCCTGAACCGCGCGGTCGAGAAGTTCGACTGGCGCCGCGGCTACAAGTTCTCGACCTACGCGACCTGGTGGATTCGCCAGTCGGTGCAGCGCGCGGTTGCGAACCACGCGCGCACGATCCGCGTGCCCGTCCACGTCGTCGAGCGTCAGCAGAAGCTCGGCCGGGCGGCTCGCCGCCTCGAGGTCGAGCTCGGCCGTGAGGCGACGAAGGAAGAGCTCGCCGAGGCGACCGGTCTTCCGCTCCAGCATGTGGACGAGGCGCTCGGCGCCGCTCAGGCCTCGGTCTCCCTGAACCAGACGGTCGGGGCAGACGACGAGGGCGAGCTCGGCGACCTGTTCGCCGACCGCGAGGCCGCGGATCCGTTCGACGAGGCCGAGGAGTCGCTGCGCCGCCAGGGAGTGCGGCGGGCGCTCGACGCGCTGCCCGAGCGGGAGCGTCGGATTCTCGAGCTGCGGTTCGGCTTCGACGGAGAGCCGTGGACGCTCGAGGCGATCGGCCACGAGCTCGAGCTGACCCGCGAGCGGGTACGCCAGCTCGAGGGCCAGGCGCTCGCCCGGCTCGCCGCGCTGCGCGAGCTGCAGACCGTCGCCGCGTAAGACCGACCGGCCGCGGCGCGAGCTACTGCGCCATCACTTGTCCGTACACGGCTAACATCCGTGGCCTGCTGGGCGTCCGTATGAGTGGCGCAGGCTTCCGACGTTCGATCAGGGAGATGGTCCCGTGAAGCGATTGGTCTCGTTCTCGGCGGCGGCGATCGCAGTGATCGCACTGGCCGCAGGCTGTGGCGGCTCGAAGAAGAGCACCAGCTCCACGTCCACGACAGCCGCCGGAGGCAAGGGCGGCACGATGCTCACGCTCGCGAACACGGCTCCGTCCGGCTCGCCCGACCCTCAGGTCAATTACACGCTGCAGGAGTGGCAGCTGCTGATCTTCACCCATGACGGCCTCGTCGCGTTCAAGCGCACAGGAGGCACTGAGGGCACGAAGATCGTCCCCGATCTCGCCGAGTCGGTCCCGACGCCCACGAATGGCGGCAAGACCTGGGTCTTCAAGCTCCGTTCCGGAATCAAGTTCTCGAACGGCCAGACCCTCACCGGCGCGGACGTCAAGGCGACGTTCGAGCGCCTCTTCAAGATCGGCAACAGCCCCAACGCCGGCAGCTGGTACAACGTGATCGTCGGCGGCGACGCCTGCGTGAAGACCCCGGCCTCCTGTGACCTCTCGAAGGGCATCTCCGTCAACGGGAACACGGTCACCTTCCATCTCACCAACGGGGACCCGGAGTTTCTGGACAAGCTCGCGGTCCCGTTCGCGTTCATTCTCCCGGCGAATACGCCGACCAAGAACGTCGACATTCCGCCGCCCGGCACTGGCCCGTACATGTGGGCTGAGTACGCGCCGAACAAGCAGATCAAGCTGGTGCGGAACCCGCACTTCCATGTGTGGTCGAAGGATGCCCAGCCAGCTGGGAACCCCGACGTGATCATCCAGAAGTTCGGGCTCACACCGGACGCCGAGGTGACTCAGGTCGAGAACGGCCAGGCCGATTGGATGTTCGACCAGGTCCCCTCGGGCCGGTTGAACGAGATCAGCACGAAGTACGCGAATCAGGTGCACATCAACCCGCTGACGCAGGTCGAGTACTTCGCTCTGAACACGCGGATCCCCCCGTTCAACAATCGGAAGGCACGGCAGGCGGTCAACTACGCGACCGACCGGAACGCGCTGGTGAAGATCTTCGGCGGCCCGCAGCTCGCAACCCCGACCTGCCAGGTCCTGCCCCCGAACTTCCCCGGTTACGAGGCCTACTGCCCGTACACCAAGAACCCGGGCAGCGGAAAGTGGACGGCTCCGGACATGCAGAAGGCGCAGCAGCTCGTCAACGAGTCCGGCACCAAGGGCATGGCCGTGAAGGTCAACACCACGAACATCGACCCGCCGAAGTCCTATGGCCTCTACTTCGTCGGACTGCTCAACAAGCTCGGCTACAAGGCGTCGCTGCAGCCGCTCTCGTCGAGCATCCAGTACCCGTACGTCCAGAACTCGAAGAACAAGGTCCAGATGGCCTATTCGGACTGGTTCCAGGACTACCCGGCCGCGTCGGACTTCCTCGACATCCTCCTCGGCTGCGGTTCATTCCATCCCAACAGCAACTCCAGCCCCAACATCGCGGCGTTCTGCGACAAGGGCATCCAGTCGAAGATGGACCAGGCGGGGCAGACCGGGATCACGGATCCGACCGCCGCCAACAAGCAGTGGGCTCAGGTCGACAAGGCGGTCACCGACCAGGCGCCGTGGGTGGCGATGATGAACCAGAAGTACGTCAACTTCGTGGGAAAGCGGGTTAAGGGATTCATCTTCAGTCCGCAGTGGTACTTCCTGCTCGACCAGGCATCCGTGAAGTAGTCGGGAGGTAGGACGGCACGTGGCCGAGTTCGCCTACGAGCCGAAACCGGAAGTCGTTCTTGCGCCCGGTGAGAGCGTCCAGGAGATCTCCGGCAAGAGTCCCTGGCGCCTCGCCGGGCGCCGCTTGCTCCGGAATCGCAGCGCCATGGCGTCGCTCGCGCTATTCCTCGCGATCGTCGCAGTGAGCTTCGGCGCACCGATCTACTCCAACTACATCGCTCGCACGGAGTGGAAGACGCCGAACATCAGCGGCACGACCGTCGTAAATGGCAAGCGCGTGGAGGTCATCCAGCAGGGCACGAACAAACTCGGCCTCGGCGAGACCCCGATCGGCCCGACCTGGCGTACGAACTACTTCGTAGGCGCGGACCAACAGGGTCGCGATGTGATGGCCCGGACGCTGTACGCCGGAAGGGCGTCGTTGCAGATCGCGATCTGGTCCGCCGTTCTCTGCTGTGCGATCGCTCTCGTCCTGGCGATGCTCGCCGGCTTTTACCGGAGATGGAGCGACTCCGTTCTCTCGCGGACGATGGACCTGATCTGGGCGTTCCCCGTCTATCTGCTCGCGATCTCGCTCGCGACCGTTCTGCTGACGAAGCCGGACGGCCTGCAGTGGGGCCCCATCCACGTGGTCTCGTCGAGCCTCTGGGTTCCGACGGTGATCATCGCGGTCGTCTACGTGCCCTACGTGTTCCGTCCCGTCCGGGGCCAGGTGCTCTCCATCCGCGAGAAGGAGTACGTCGAGGCGGCGACTGCCTCGGGCGCGTCCAACGCCCGGTTGATGTTCAGCGAGATCCTCCCGAACGTCCTCACGACGGTGATCGTGATGCTGCCGCTGATGATCGCGACGACGGTTCTCACCGAGGCGGCGCTCTCGTTCCTGGGGATCGGCGTGCAAGAGCCTCAGGCGAGCTGGGGCACGATCATCGAGGACGGCCAGGCGCTCCTCTATACGCGGCCTCTCGTTGCGATCGTCCCGGGAATCATGATCGTGCTCGTCGTGCTGTCTCTGAACGTGTTCGGCGACGGGTTGCGCGACGCTCTCGATCCGCGGGCCAAGGTGAAGTAGGCGGTGTTCGCCTTCATCATCCGGAGGCTGATCGGGGTCGTGGTCGTGCTCTTCGCGATCTCCGTGTTGACATTCCTTATCTTCTTCGCGATCCCCGGCGTCGATCCGACGCGCTCGCTTGCCGGGCGCAACCCCACGCCGGAGACGGTGGCCGCGGTCAAGCACGAGTTCGGCCTCGACCGTCCGATGCCGGTTCGCTACGCGCTGATGATGAAGCGCCTGTTCATCTCCCGCGACCTCGTCTCGTATGGCAACCAGGCGCTCAAGGTCGTTCCCGCGATCACGGCCGCTGCGCCCGTCACCTTCTCGCTCATCATCGGGGCGGCGATCATCTGGGCGGTGCTCGGCATCACGATCGGCGTGCTCGCGGTCGTGGGCAGGGGGACGATCTTCGACCCGTTACTCATGGTCCTCGCCCTGATCGGCATCTCGATTCCGGTCTTCTGGCTGGGCGAGGTCGCGAATCTCATCACGCAGGACCGGTTCCACGACACGATCCTCTTCAGCTGGGTGCCGCCGCTCGGCTACGTCCCGTTCACCTCGAACCCGTGGGAGTGGTTCCTCCACCTGATCATCCCGTGGATCACGCTGTCGATCCTCTACATCGGGTTCTACGCCCGGGTGCTCCGGGGGAACATGCTCGACGTGTCCAATGAGGACTACGTTCGTACGGCACGGGCGAAGGGACTGTCCAGGCGAGACGTGCTGCTCAAGCACGTCCTGCGCAACTCGCTGATCACGGTCGTCTCGCTCTTCGGCCTCGACTTCGGTGTCCTCGTCGCCGGAGGAGCGCTGCTGACCGAGGTCGTGTTCGGCCTCCCCGGAGTCGGGTTCCTCACATGGCAGTCGTTCCAGAGCCTCGACCTCCCGATGATCATGGCGACTGTGCTCTACGGCGCGTTCTTCATCACGATCGCCAACGCGGTCGTCGACGTGATCTACGCGGCCCTCGACCCGAGAATCCGGCTGGCCTGAGCGAGCACGCCGTCTGCACCGCGGACGTTGCGCCCGTGCGCGCCGAGCCGAGCGACGAGTCCGAGCAGGTGACCCAGGCACTCCGCGGCGAGCCACTTCGCGTCGAGGAGGCGAGCGGCGAGTGGTCGCGGATCGTGACGACGTACGACTACCCGGGCTGGATCCGGACCGACTCTTTGGGCCATGTCAGGGGGACAGTCCCCGGGACCTGGCTGCCCGAGCCACGTCCGGAGGCAGACCCGGTCGAGCAGGCCCGCGCCTACCTCGGCGCGCCGTACGAGTGGGGCGGGATGACCGAGCACGGGATCGACTGCTCGGGCCTCGTCCACATGGCGCATCGCCGCACGGGCCGCCTGATCCCGCGCGACGCCGACCAGCAGGAGGAGGCGGGCGCTCCCGTCGGCGAGGACGAGCTCACCTCGGGGGATCTGGTCACCTACGGCGATGAGGGAACCGCGACGCACATCGCGTTTTGGCTCGGCGACGGCCGCATCCTTCACTCGACGCAACGCGACGGCGTGAACGGCGTCCTGGAGGAGCCAGAGCCGCCTCACCTCAGCGCGATCCGCCGCAAGATCGTGCGCTTTTGAACGCCCCGAGTCGCTAACAGAAACCTAGAAAGTACGTCTTTTGTTTGCGAAGATCCACGCTCGCCTCGGCATGACACGCAGAACCCCGGGGTCTGAGTAGCACTGGGAGGTGCAATGACTAGTAGACGCAGATGGTCCTGGCTTTTGGGCACCGTTGCCCTGGTCGCCGGGATCTCGTTGATGGTTGCGGCGTACGGCGTCGCGGCCAACCGCACGAAAGCAGCACCGAAGCACTCGCAGGCCTTCGGAACCCTGAGGGCCGTGATCGACACCATCGACTACCTGGATCCGCAGCAGGCATACACGGGTCAGAGCTGGTGGGCGATGTGGAACGTCTGGGAGACGCTGCTGACCTACAAGCACGTCGACGGAGCCGCGGGCTACAAGCTGGTGCCGGGCCTCGCGCAATCCCTACCGACTGTCTCTGCGAACGGCAAGGTGTACAAGTTCAAGCTCCGCAAGGGCTTGAAGTACTCGAACGGCAAGCCGGTGAGGGCAAGCGACTTCAAGTACGCGATCAAGCGCGAGTTCCTCTCCACCGGCCAGGGGGTCGGTTTCTACACCGACATCGCCGGAGCCGAGCAGTTCTCGAAGACGCTCAAGGGTGACATTGGCGGCATCCAGACGAACAACGCGAAGCGCTCGATCGTGGTCAAGCTCGCGAAGCCGCGGGGAGACTTCCTCACGATCGTGGCGCTGCTGTTCGCCGCACCCGTTCCGGCGGGTACGCCGAACTCCGACCAGTCCACGAATCCGATCCCGGCGACGGGCCCGTACCGCATCTCGAGCTATCAGCCGAACGTCGGCTTCACGATGGTGCGGAACAAGTACTTCAAAGCAACGAAGTACATCCCGCGCGGGAACCCGAACAGGATCGAAGTTTCGTTGATCGGCGACGCCGACATCGCCACGCAGCGCGTGAGCAGCGGGCAGGCCGACTACTCGAACGCTGCGATCCCGGCCGACCGGATCGCGGACGCCAAGAGCAAGGGCAACCTCAAGCTCCGCAAGACGGCGAACACGTACTACTTCTGGATGAACATCAAGCAGGCGCCCTTCAACAAGCTGAAGGTCCGCCAGGCCGTCAACTACGCGATCAACCGGAAGGCGATGCAGACGGCTGTCTGGGGCGGCCTCGGCCTTCCGACGCAGAACGTCCTGCCGCCGACGTACCCCTCGTACCGGAAGCTCGCCCTGTACCCGCGCAACACGAACAAGGCGAAGCAGCTGATCCAGCAGGCCGGTGCAACAGGGGCGAAGGTCACTGTGTGGACGCGTCAGGTGAGCGACGCCGTGACAGCGGCAACCATCTACACGGGCGTCCTGAACAGCATCGGGCTCGACGCCAAGCTGACGATTCTCCCGAGGTCGACGTACTACACGACCATCGGGAACGTCAACACGAAGGCACAGACCGGCTGGGCGCGGTGGCTTGAGGACTACCCGCACCCGCTCGACTGGTTCGACGTCCTCCTGAACGGAAACCGCATCACCGATCAGGACAACAACAACTACGCGTGGTACAGCAACAAGACCACGAACAAGGAGATCGAGTCGCTCAAGAAGGCGCCGGTGCTTACTCCCGCCGTCAACGCCAGATGGGCGAAGGTCGAGAAGCAGATCATGCAGCAGTCTCCGTGGGTTCCCTGGTCGAACCGGGTGTTCCCGGAGTACTTCACCAAGAAGATGGGTTGCATCCACATGCAGCTCCTCTACGGCGTCGACCTCGCGCGCCTCTGCAAGAAGTAAGCGAGGTAGTTCAGAAGCAAGGGCGAGGGCGCCTCAGGGCGCCCTCGCCTGTTCGGTAAACTCGCCGCAAAACCCGGAGAAATGGCCGAACCCGCAACCGAACTTCCGCTCGAAAGCGCTGCGGCGCCCGCCCCCGAGGAGCGTCAGGTTGCGATCGTCGGGCGGAGCCCCTGGTATCTCGCCTGGCGCCGGCTGCGGCGGAACTACGTCGCGCTGGGAGCTCTTGGCGTGTTCCTCGCGATCGTGATCGCGTGCGCGATGGCGCCGCTGTACGCACGCTACGTTGCGCATACCGGCCCGAACGAGACGCACATCGCGGGAACGGTGAAGGTCAACGGCAAGGAGAAGCCGATCATCGGCGGCGGGGCAGTCGTCGATCCCAACACCGGCTCGATCAAGGTCCGGCCGGTCACGATCCTCGGCCCGACGTGGTGGCACGCCGACGGGCGTTATGTGCTCGGGGCAGACAACCTCGGCCGCGATGAGGCGGTCCGGCTGCTCTACGGCGGGCTCAACTCCCTCAAGATCGGAATCGGCTCGGCGCTCATCTGCACCTTCGTCGCGGTTGTTCTAGCGCTGCTCGCGGGCTTCCACGCCGGCAAGACCGACTGGTTCGTGTCCCGTTCCTTCGACCTGATCTGGGCGTTCCCGGTGCTGCTGCTGGCGATTGCGCTCGGCAGCGCGCTCTCGATCAACGGGTTCCACCACTTCGGCATCAGCATCGAGCCGGGGAGCCTCTGGATTCCGACGATCGTGATCTCGATCGTCCTGATCCCCTACGTGGGTCGTCCCATCCGGGGCCAGGTCCTCTCGTTGCGGCAGAAGGAGTTCGTCGAGGCGGCGATAGGCCAGGGCGCCAGCTCCTGGCGGATCATGTTCTCCGACCTGCTGCCAAACATCGCCTCGACCGTCCTCGTCTTCTTCACGCTGATCATCGCGGTCAACATCCTCACCGAGGCCGGCCTCTCGTACCTCGGTGCGGGAGTCCGCCTGCCCGATCCCTCCTGGGGAAACCTGATCGACTCCGGCAGGGCGCAGCTCCTGTCGGCGCCGTGGCTCACGCTCATTCCCGGGCTGGCGCTCGTGCTGACCGTGCTCTCCCTGAACATCTTCGGCGACGGACTGCGCGACGCGCTCGATCCGCGAAGCAAGACGAAGGTGGACGCCTAGGTGTTCGTCTTCATCGCTCGCCGGCTGCTCGGCATGGTGGCGGTGCTGATCGCGGTGAGCTTCCTCGTGTTCGTGATCTTCATCCTGATCCCTGGCGGCGACCCTGCGGAGCGGATGGCCGGCAAGAACCCCACCCCGGAGAACGTCGTCAACATCCGCAAGAACTGGGGCTTCGACAGGCCCTTCTACGTTCAGTACGTGCGGATGATGGAGAAGGCCGCGACCGGAATGCTCCCCGGCCGCCATGGCCAGTACGACGTGCTGCGCTCCTTTCAGAACCAGACGGATGTCGCCGAGCAGATCAAGCGGGGGATACCGATCACCTTCTCGCTCGCGATCGGCGCCGCGATCATCTGGCTGTTCTTCGGAATCCTCGTCGGCGTGATCGCCGCCGTCAAAGCGGGGCAGTGGTCGGACCGGTTAATCACGACGCTTGCGCTGATCGGCATCTCGATGCCGGTGTTCTTCCTCGGGATCGTCGTGCGCTACTTCCTGACCGAGAAGCCGGCACATCCGCTCTTCCCGGACGGCGGCTATTACCCGCTCACGAAGGATCCTGTGCAGTGGGCCTACCATCTGATCCTGCCGTGGACCGTGCTCGCGGTGCTGTTCATCGGGTTCTACGCGCGCGTCCTGCGTTCCAACATGCTCGACGTGTCGAGCGAGGACTACGTCCGCACCGCGCGGGCCAAGGGCCTCCCGCCGAGGCAAGTGATGCAGCGCCACGTGCTGCGGAACTCGCTAATCCCGATCGTGACGCTGTTCGGGCTCGACTTCGCAGCCGTCCTCGGCGGGGCCGCGATCCTCACAGAGACGGTCTTCGAGCTGCACGGGGTCGGCTGGTATGCGGCCCAGTCGGTCGGTGACCTCGACCTGCCGCCGATCATGGGCGTCACACTCTACGGTGCGTTCTTCATCGTGTTCTTCAGCGCACTCGTAGACATCGTGTACGCCTTCCTCGACCCCCGCATCCGACCCGCCTGATGGCCGATCGCCTCCTCGAGGTGAAGGGCCTCAAGGTCCGCTTCGCGACGGAAGACGGCGTCGTGCACGCGGTCGACGGAGTCGACTTCGAGCTCGACCGCGGCCAGGTGCTCGGCATCGTCGGCGAGTCCGGCTCCGGCAAGAGCGTCACCGCGATGACGCTGCTCGGCCTGACGCGTGACCGGAACACCACGTTCGAGGGCGAGGTCCTCTACAAGGGCCAGGACATCCTCTCGCTGCCCGAGTCCGCCCTGCGCGACGTCCGCGGCAACGAGATCGCGATGATCTTCCAGGACCCGATGACGTCGCTGAATCCGGTCTACAAGGTCGGTGACCAGATCGTCGAGGCCATCCTCACGCACGAGTCGGTGTCCAAGCGCGACGCGCGCAAACGGGCGATCGAGCTCCTGCGGCAGGTAGGCATCCCGCAGCCCGAGCAGCGTGTCTACGACTATCCGCACCAGTTCTCGGGCGGAATGCGCCAGCGCGCGATGATCGCGATGGCGCTCTCGTGCAACCCCGACATCCTCGTCGCCGACGAGCCCACCACGGCGCTCGACGTCACGATCCAGGCGCAGATCCTCGAGCTGATCGACCGGCTCAAGGACGACTTCGACTCGGCGGTCATCCTGATCACCCACGATCTCGGCGTCGTCGCCGAGGTGGCGAACGAGATCCTGGTCATGTACGCGGGCCGCGTCGTCGAGCGGGGCGGGAAGCGCGACATCTTCTACGACCCGCAGATGCCGTACACGTGGGGCCTGCTCGGCTCGATCCCGCGGCTCGACCGCCCGAAGCCCGACAAGCTCTACTCGATCGAGGGCATGCCACCCTCCCTGATCAACCTCCCCCGCGGCTGCAAGTTCCGCCCGCGCTGCCCGCACGCATTCAGCAAGTGCGAGACGGAGCCAGAGCTCAAGAACGGCGTGCCGGAGTCGAAGCACCTCGACCGCTGCTGGCTCAGCCTGGACGAGAAGCGGCGCCTGCGCGAGAAGACCATCACCGGCGAGACGAGGGTTGCGTGAGCGAGAACGGCCAGCCTCTCGTCGAGATCAAGAACCTCAAGAAGTACTTCCCGATCAAGAAGGGCGTCCTCGCGCGCGAAGTCGCGCGAGTGCACGCCGTCGACGACGTGTCGCTCGCCGTCTCCGAGGGCGAGACCCTGGGGCTCGTCGGCGAGTCGGGCTGCGGGAAGTCGACGCTCGGCCGCTGCGTCGTTCGCCTGCACGAGCCCACCGCCGGAGACGTCATCTTCGACGGGCACTCGATCACCAAGCTCAGCAACCGCGCGCTGAGGCCGCTCCGCCGCGAGATGCAGATGATCTTCCAGGACCCGTACGCCAGCCTGAACCCGCGTAAGCGCGTCGGGACGATCATCGGCGATCCTCTTCGGATCCACGGAATGGGCGACCGCAGGGAGCGCAAGGAGAAGGTCGAGGAGTTGCTGCGGACGGTCGGACTCTCGCCGGAGCACTACAACCGCTTCCCACACGAGTTCTCGGGGGGCCAGCGCCAGCGGATCGGCGTCGCGCGGGCCCTCGCGCTGCGTCCGAAGCTGATCGTCGCCGACGAGCCGGTCTCGGCACTCGACGTCTCCATCCAGGCGCAGATGGTCAACCTCCTGGGAGAGCTCCAGGACGACTTTCGCCTCACGTACATCTTCATCGCGCACGACCTCGGCGTCGTTCGCCACGTCTCGGATCGCATCGCGGTCATGTACCTCGGCAAGCTGGTCGAGCTCTCGCCGGCCGAGGAGCTCTACACGCGCCCGATCATGCCCTACACCGAGGCGTTGCTCTCCGCGGTGCCGGTGCCCGATCCGGACCTCTCCGACCAGCGCGAGCGGATCGTGCTCGAGGGCGACGTCCCGAGCCCGATCAACCCGCCCTCCGGCTGCCGCTTCCACCCGCGGTGCAGATACGCGACCGAAATCTGCTCGCAGGTCGAGCCGCCGCTGGTCGACTACGGCAACTCCCACTTCGCCGCCTGCCATCACCCGCTGAACGTGGACAAGGAGACGATGGCCGGCCTCCAGGCGTCCGAAGAAGCGCCCGCGCCGACCGACTAGCCGGATCGCTTCGGGTGCATCCCTGAAATGGGGTAGGCCCGCGACCTAAAGCGCCTGGGTATCGCGGCCGATACGCCCACTACGTGGACGCTGCCGAGCGTAAGGAGATCCTGTCCCGTTACGTGGACCACAGCCGCCGCTTCGACGCGGTGGCAAAGCGACGCGGCGATCGCGGCGCCGACGTGATTCCCTTCTCGGGCCCGCTCCAGGAGCTGGAGCAGGAGCCGACGGCACGCGAGATCGAGGTGCTCCAGCTGATCTCCGACGGCCTCGTGAACCGCGAGATCGGCCACCGCCTCTTCCTCTCGGAGGAGACGGTCAAGTCGCATGTGCGTCACCTTCTCGCCAAATTGCAGGCGCGCTCTCGCGCACACGCAGTGGCGGTCGGCTTTAGACGCGGCCTGATCGCCTAGCCCTCAGGTCTGACCGCAGCAGACCTCTAGGCTTCGATCTGGTTTTCCACACCCCTGTGGAAATCCCTCAACAGGGGGATGTGGACATTTTGTGGAGAACGGAAGCTTCGAGCCTGTCGTGACTCGCGGGCTTCCTACCACCACTTGAGGCTGCCTGCTACGGCGGCGATTGTTCCCAGCGCCACCAGCAGGCTCACCATCTGCGCACGCATCTTCTCTCCTTGGGGGACTGACGGCTGTGTCGGACGGTATCACCCTAAAGGGTGACATTCAAGGAGATTTTGCCGACGCGGTCGGCCGGCTCTTTGGCTTTGCGACTCGTCCCGACCAAACGTGAATGGTGGCTAGTCGCGTACACGCGGAGTGGCTGCCCTTACGCTGGCGACGATGGTCTTGCTGCTGGCGATTCGCGAGCCGCTTGAGACAGGTCGCTCCGTCGCTTTTGCCGGTCGCCGCTCTCGCGATTGCGGCCGCCGTCGCAGAGCGACAGTCGGTGCGCCTCAGTGATCGCGCCTGGATTTCCGTGTCTGCGCTGCCAATCGTTCTGGCAGCTGTCATCTATGGGCCGCTCGCTGCCATCTGCGTCAGCGTCGCAAGCCTCGTTCCGAGCTTTGGGCCGCCTTACGCACGCTGGGCAACCTGGACGTCCACGCGATCCATCGCTGCTGGATTGGCTGGCCTTGTGGCGCTGGCCTTCGAAGCATCTCCGAACGAGACGTTTGGCTGGTTGTTCTTGACGGCCGCCACCGTCATGGCAGTGGAACAGTTCACGACCTGCTTCTTGGTTCAGTCGTGGCACGGTTGAGAGGCATCCCGGTCAGCGAAATGGCGCGCAACGTCAGCACCATGTTCCTCGCCATGCCCCTTTACGTCCCGGTCACCGCTCTTCTCGTCTTCGCGTGCAGCCGTGTCTCAACGTGGAGCGTTGTCCTCTTTCTGTTCCCCGCCTTTGTTGCGCAGAAGCTCTTTGTGCTCTACCAAGAGCAGCGCGCGACAGCTCAAGAATTTCAGCGGCGATGCTCCGTCAAGAGAAGGCGCATCTCTCCTTTGCATCCGCTCTTGTCGCGACGCTTGACGCCCGGGATGAGTACACAGCGGGGCACTCAGCTGCAGTGGCGATCTATGCGAGAGATGTCGCGGAGCGCCTCGGCTTGTCCCAGTCGGAACAGCGAATGGCGCATCTTTGCGGCCTGGTTCACGACATTGGCAAGATCGGGCTTGCAGCCGGCCTTCTCGAAAAGGCAGGCCCTTTGACGCTGGATGAGAGACGGCAAATGGAACAGCACTCGGTCATCGGCGAGCGAATTCTTGCGAAGGTCGAGGACTATTCCGAAATCGCGAGAGTTGTGAGACATCACCACGAACGGGTGGATGGACGAGGCTATCCAGATGGGCTCCGCGGAGACGAGATCCCGTTGCTGTCAAGGATCATTGCAGCAGCGGATGCATACAACGCGATGACCTCGCACCGGCCTTATCGAGACGCCATGCCCAGTCGGGTTGCGCGCCTTCGGATGGCCCAGGCCGTAGGGTCTCAGTTTGACACGACTGTGGTGGCAGCCTTCGAGGCGATTCTTGCAAGTGCAGCAGAGCCCTACCGCGTTGCTAGCCGAGTTGACTTCGCGTTTGGTTCGCAAGAGCGCGAGTACGCAGGCCCGCTCGCAGTAGCCACTGGCTAGACACACTCACGTCGGCCCGCTCGCTCAGGCTCGAGTCGGAGCGCTCAACTTTCGCGTGCTGCCTTGAGTGCGGCTTGGGTTCGGCGTCCGAACTCCGAGCTTCCGCAGTACGTGGCGCACGTGTACCTTGGCTGTCCCCTCGGTGATGAACAGAGTGCTTGCAATTTCTCGATTGGTTCTTCCCTTGAGCTAGCAGCGCGTAGACCTCGCGCTCTCTGTTCGTCAATTCTGTCGCACGCATTGCGAGCATGTCGACGACCCGCGGCATGATTCCGACCAGTCTCGGGCGCGTTGCTGATCGTTTGCGCGGGTGAAGAATCAGTCCCAGTTCTTCGTGGAGATCTCGATCGTTTGCCAAGACTTGGAGTGACGCCGGATGCAACCGATATGCGAATACGAATGTATTGAAGGCTCCTCCAGTGTTGGTTTGAACGTAAACGCCGTTCGCACTTGCTCTTAGCGGCGTCATGGCGACCGAGCATCAGCGAGCAGATCGGCTCGCACCCACATGAGGAGTGATTCAGAGCTCCACCCAACTGTGCTCACTGCTTGTCGGCGATCTCGGCTGCCTCCTCAGGCTCTCCGCTGCAGCGCGCAGGCAGCCGCTCGCATGGCACCCAGTCTCGGCCCTGAAACTAAGAGACATGACGTCAGGGATGGATGGCTGCGGCCACTACTCCAAGCGCCTCCGTCGGGCGATCCCTGCGATATGCAAAGGCGGCACGCAATGCTCTCGCCTTCTCGGAGAGGAAGACATCGTTCATCTCCTCAGCCCATCGCTCGATGCGGCAGATCGCAGTCTCGGCATCGCGCGAACTCTCGGATTCCAATGCTGGCCGTCTGCACGACAGCAAGAAGTGTGCGGCTTCGCAAACTGGAGACGAAAATCGTTCGCCTTCCTCAAGGCCCCTTTCCGCCGCCTTCAGAGCAAGTCGTGATACTCGACCAAAGAGCGTCTGTGCTGTCGCGAATCCGTACCAAAACGACTGATCGGACCAGCGGATCATCCACCTGATCAGCGACAGCTCGGTCGCTGGCGACGGCTTGGGGAAGCGCCTTCTCGAGTCCACCGTCGCGAACCGCGAGCATCAGCGATCCGTTGCCCCGCGAACAAGGTGCTTTGATCGTGCGGGACGCGAGCCGACCGTGAACCTGTCCAATAGATCCGAGGCAACGAGACTGCTCAAGCTCAAACGCGACAGACGAACTGCCCCCAAAGGGCGTTCCGTGAGTCGACGATCGTGGCCGCGGTTCGTGTAGGCGGATTCGAAGTAATCGAGCGCGTCACGGCAGTCGTCCATGAGGCTCTCTGCTCTGTCCTGCGCGATAGTAGGCCATCGAGCGAAGGGATCCTTCGCGAGGCAATCGTGGCGGCCGCAAGTTTCGCGACGCTTGCCGCGCGGTCGTATTGTCCCTTCGCGGAAGGCGAGTTCGGCATCGGCCAGATCGAGGTATGGGGAGGCAAATGCGTTGTTCGCGCCCAAACTCCAACCACGTCTCGGATTGTTGCTAGCCGTCCCTGGGCGGTCAGCAGCGGTAGTGCGCTCGAAAGCAGCGCATCCAGCAGGTCGCCTCTGCGAAAAGCGAGCTCGATCAGCGAGAAACGCGTCATTCCACGCCTCGAGCGGCGATCAGAGCACTCGAGTAGTGCCTCCAACCGACTCTCCGAATGTCGGTTGCCGGGAGCTCAAGAAGCTTCTTGCCTAGAAACGCCTGGAGAAGAGGATGGAACCGGCGGTCGCGGGCTCCGTGGGTTACGAGCATGCCGGCCGATTCGGCGACCTGGAGGACTTGCTCGGCCGATGGTCCGAGCAACGCTCGCGCCGTTTCGCGGTTGATGGTCGGGACGAGGGCCAGGCGGCAGAGCGCTTCGCGGGTCTGCGGCGACAGTGAGCCGAACAGCTCTTCGGCCAGATAGTCGTAGAGCGTGTCCGGGAGGCCGTCTTCGATGTCCATCTGCGCGGTCGTCATCGCGGCAAGCCCGATCACGGCCGGCCAGCCGTTGGCCAGCGCCACCAGGCCCTCGACGGCTTCGTTGTCAGTCGGTGCCAGGACATCGTTGGCCTCCTCCACGGTCATTGCCAGCGAGCTCTGGCCCAGCTCGAAGAAGTTGCCGTACAGGACTTCGCGCGCGGACGACCACGTCGGCCGGCGCCTGCTCGTGAGGATCACCCGCCGGTCTTTCTCCAGGAAGAGCCTCAAGACGAGCTCTTCGGACGCTCGCGACGAGAGGAGGTGGTAGTCGTCGATCACGAACCACGTGTCGTCGACCCAGCCCGAGAAGTCGGCCTCGAGGAAGTCTGCGATCACGTCGACCTCGTCCTCCGGCTCGCGGCTGGTCGGAAGCCACTCCCGGAGCCGCCGGCCGACGCCGGGGAGCATCGGGCTGACCGCCTCTGCGATGCCGAGCGCGAGTGCGGCCACGTCCGGCGAGGCGGTGCTTCCCTGGTACCACGCGTGCTCGCGTGTCGCGAGCCATTGCCGGGCGAGCGTCGTCTTGCCGTAGCCCGCAGGCGCGATCAGCATGATGACCGGCGCCGTTGCTTCGTCGAGGAGGCGCGTCAGCCTCGGGCGCTCGATGATGTGGCTGCGCCCGGCCGGGACCCCCTGATCTTCCTGTTCGTTCATCCTGCCTCGGGTTCGCCAGTACCCGTGCGGCTAGCCTAACCGGCCCCCTGTCGCGGGCCAAGAGGTCGGAAGGGACGCCGCGCCTGCGGCCCCGGAGGGCCGCAGGCGCGGGGCTCGTCAGTCCCCGGAGACGGAGGGAACCGCTCCGAGGCTTTGTGAGAGTGGGTCGCATCCGGTCACCGAGCGGTAGGCACTCGGGATCTGACGGCGGCGGGCACAGCCGAGCTTCTGCCGGAGCACGTCCGAGTGGGCCTTTGCCGTCCGCGGGGATATGCCGAGACGGCGGGCGACCTCGTCGTTCGAGCAGCCGGCGGCGATCAGCTCGATCACCTGACGCTGCCGATCCGTGATGACCGGTGGGCCCTTATGCAGCAGTTCAACCATGTCGGCGACGCTACCAACGGCCTCGCGCCGTGCCTATTGACCGGCCGGCGTATCTTCGGCGCTACGCCGAACGGAGTACCGGCTGCGCGCCGATGAAGCTCGCCTCGTGGCCGCGCTCGTTCGCGGCGGCCAGCTCCTCGTCGTTCAAGGCCCCGATCCGCTGCAGGAGCTCGAGCTCGTCGCGCAGGTGGGTGCGCATCATCTCGGGGCCGTCGGTGGCGATCGTGAACTGCACGCCGTGCTCGACGAAGGCGCGGAATGTCTCGCGGAGCGCGTCCTCGCTCGGGAGCGCGCGCGTGAGCAGGTTGGACGTGGGGCAGATCTCGAGGACGATCTCGGCCTCGCGGAGGGCGCGCATCAGCTCCGGGTCGCGGGCCGCGAGGATGCCGTGGCCGATCCGGTCCGGGCGAAGCGTCTCGATCACCTCTGCGATCTCGGCGGCAGCGTGCTCCTCGCCTTCCTCGCCGACGTGGATCGTGATCCCGAGCCCGGCGTTGCGCGCCTCCTCGATAAGCGGCGAGAGCTCGCGGTAGGGGTAGCGCTCGCCGCCCGGGCGCGGGCCGGCGATGTCGAGGCCGACGATCCCGCGGGAGGCGTAGCGGATCGCCTTGTCGACGATGATCGCGTTCTGCCGCTCGTCGAAGGTGCGGTCCATCATCAGGATCAGGCCGGCCCGGACCTGCGGGTACTCGAGGCCGGCGCGGTCGAGGCCGCGCGAGGCGGCCATGATGATGTGGTCGAGGTCGCGCTCGCCGCCGCGGTTCCGCTTCATCGGGTTGAAGCGGAGCTCGAGCGTCGTGATCCCCTGCGACCGGTAGGCGCCGCCGATCGCGTCGTGCACCGAGCGCTCGACGGCGAGTGGGCTCGACTGGATCAGCTCGGTCCAGTGGTAGATCTGGTCGAGGGCGTCGAGGCTGTCGACGCGTCGCGGGTCGGCGATTGTCACCAGCCGGTCGAACTCCCAGTAGTCCTTGACCGGAAGGGCGATGCCCTGCTCGTGAGCGAGGCTCCAGAGGATCTCGGAGGCGACCGAGGCGCCGAGGTGCGTGTGGAGCTCGGCGAGTCCCTCGTCGACCATGTCCCGAGTCTAGGCCACGCGCTACGGGTGGATCACGACCAGCGCGCCCAGCGGGACCGAGCGCATCAGGTAGACGAGGTCGCGCGTCGATGCGTGGAGGCAACCCGAGCTGACGGCGCCCGAGGTCGAGCCGCCGTGGATCGCGAGGCGGTCGCCGCCTGTCCAACCGCGCGGGAGGTTGGTCTGGTGGCCGGAGAGGGCGAGGATGCAGCAGCCGTAGGCGGCGGAGTAGTCGGCGCCGCGGAGCTTGTCGGTGATCGCGAAGCGGCCGGCGGGTGTGGGCGACGCGGAGGCTCCAGTTCCGACGGGGATGCTGCGAACCACGCGCGTGCCGTTGCGGACGCGCAGCAGGCGCGCCGAGAGGTCGACGTCGAGCGTGACGCGCGTGCGTGCGAGGCTGAGAGCCCGTGGGCCGGCGTCGACCCAGCCCGTTCGGCCGTTCGGCAGGACGGTCGTGACCACGGCGTACCGGTGGCCGGAGAGCTCGCGGGTGACGGCAAACGTGCGAGGCGAGCCGAACTCGGTTCGCGCCGAGAGCCTCGCGACGACCGTGCCGCCAGGCGCGCTGCGGACCGCGACGACGCGCCCCGGCCGCACGCGTGCGACGAGCCTCCCGGGCTCACGGTGCCGGACGCGGGGCGGTTCTTGCAGCGTCTTCCTCGGGCTGAGCGGCTTCGCGACAGCCGGCGGAGGCGTGCTCGCCGCGGTCTGGGCATGCACGAGGAGGGCGCCGACGAGCGACGAGACGAGCGTCAAACCGAGAGCGAATGCGATGCGCCTGGCCACCTCCGCGGGATCGGCAGGGCGTCAACGCCGGCAAAGCGGCCATCCCTCGATCGGGGGATGCCCGGGCCGGCGGGGTGCGAGATGCTGGACGCGGGGAGGGACGCGGTGTCAACGCTCGAGATCTCGATTCAGCTGGACGAGCCGCTCTCGCCGGAGCTCGCGCTCGTCAGTCCCGAGCTCGCGGAGCGGGCCCGGCGCGTGCTTCCCGACCCCGGCTGGCTGGCGCCCATCGTCCGGGCCGAGGCGCCGGCGCGGGTGACGCCGTTGCAGTCGCTCGTGCTCGCGCTCACGGCGATCTTCCTGACGGTGACGCCGCTTGCGCTCGCGCTGCTCGCCCAGCGCTCGCACATGCACCACTGAGTCGCGCATAGCCTTTGCGCCCGTGGCGGCGTCCGTTCACCTGAGCGTCGAGCTGGCCGTGCCGCCTGCGCAGGCGCGCGAGGTCGTTCTCGACGAGCTGCGCATGGCCGGGCTCGAGCCACGCGAGGACCGGGAGGTCGTCGTCGTCGAGCGGGAGACGGAGGAGTGGGAGCCGGCCGAGCACGCCCGCGTCGAGATCCGGTTCGAGGAGGCGGCCGAGGGGACGACGGTTCGGGTCGAGCTTCTCCGGGACCCGGAGCTGCTCGGGGAGTGGTTCGTCTCGCAGGCCGTTGTGCCGCTCCTGCGTGCCATCGATCCGGATGCGCACGGCGACTGGCTCACCGACCGGCGCGCCCGTAGGCCGAGCGGCGCGGAGGCGCGCGCGGTCTACGGCGACCCGCTCTACCACTGGCCCAACTTCCGCGCGATTCTCGACGAGCTCTCGTTGACCGCCGATGACCGCCTGCTCGAGGTCGGCTGCGGCGGCGGCGCCTTTCTTCGCGAAGCGCTCGAGAGCGGGTGCTGCGCGGCCGCGATCGATCACAGCCGCGACATGCTGCGGGTCGCGCGCGAGCAGAACGCGGAGGCCATCGCCGAAGGGCGGCTGGAGATCGTCGAGGGCGACGCGGCGGCGCTGCCGTTCGAGGACTCGAGGTTCACCGCGGCCGTCATGACGGGCGTGCTCGGCTTCCTGCCCGACCCTCTCGCGGCGTTCGCGGAGATCCGCCGCGTGCTCGAGCCGGGCGGCCGGTTCGTCGCGCTCGGCGCCGACCCCGCGCTCAAGGGCACCCCGGCCGCGCCCGAGCCGATGGCCTCGCGCCTCGCCTTCTACACCGACGAGGAGCACGAGCGGCTCGGCCGCGAGGCGGGCTTCGAGGAGGTCGAGGTGAAGCGGATCCCGTTGCTCGAGCACGCGCGGGACGCCGGCGTTCCCGACGAGCACCTGCCCTTGTTCGAGGGCGGCACGCCGTTCCTGGTCGCCCGTAGGCACTAGGGTTCCGCGTCGATGAAGGTGGGCATCATCGTGCCCTACTCCTGGTCCTACTGGGGAGCGGTGATCGAGCACGTCGAGCTCAAGGTCGAGGCGCTGCGGCGGCTCGGGATCGAGACGCGCACGATCATCGGCAACGACCCTCCAGGGAGCTTCACGCGCGTTCTGCATCCGCGGCACGGCCGGCATGGGCAGCCGCCCGACGACGTGATCCCGGTCGGGCGCTCGGTGATCGTGCCCGCGAACGGGGCGCTGCCCAACATCGTCCTCAGCCCGTCGGCGATCCCGCGCATCAAGCGGGTTCTGGAGCGCGAGCGTTTCGACGTGGTCCACCTGCACGAGCCGATGACGCCGGTGATCTGTACTGCGACGCTCTCCTGGGCCGAGTGCCCCGTGGTGGCGACGTTCCACGCCTCGGGAGACCTCAAGTGGCTCGCGGCCGGCAAGCCGGTGTGGGGGTTCCTGATGGACCGGATCGACTACCGGATCGCGGTCTCGGAGGCTGCGCGTGAGACGGCAAACCGCTGGTTTCCGGCCGAGTACGACCTGATCCCGAATGGCGTCCTGACCCCGCCCGAAGCCGACGCGGGCGCGCGTGAGAACCGAATCGTCTTCGTCGGCCGGCACGACCCGCGGAAAGGCATGCCCGTTCTCCTGCGCGCGTGGCCCGAGATCCACGAACGCACGGGCGCTCGGCTGCGGATCGTTGGCGCCGACCCGCTGATGGTGCGGCTGGCGCTCACGCGGGCGGGGGTGCGCGACGAGGGGATCGACCCGCTCGGGTTCCTCAGCCAGGAGGCGCTGACGGAGGAGCTGCTCGCCGCGAAGGCGCTGGTGGCGCCGTCGCTCGGCGGCGAGAGCTTCGGGATGGTGCTGACGCGCGCCTTCGCGTGCGCGGTCCCCGTGGTCGCGTCCGACATCAGCGGGTACCGTGACGTCATGACCGACGAGACGGGCCTGCTCGTCCCGCCGGGCGACCCGGGCGCATTGGCAGAGGCGGTGTCGGCGCTGCTCGCGGACGAGACTCGGCGGCAGCGGCTCGGCGAGTCGGCACGCAGGCTTGCTATCGAGCGCTACTCCTGGGACGACATCGCACGGCGGCTCGCGGCCGTCTACGAAGGCCTGCTGTGAAGGAGCGCGTCGCACGGCTCTGGGCGGCGATCCCGTGGTGGATCGCGCGGCCCGTGCTGGTCGTGATCGCCGCGGCGGGCCTGGGCGCGCTCGTGTGGTGGCGTGGCCCGGACTGGGCACAGGTCGGCCGCACGTTCGACCGCGTCCGCTGGGAGTGGGTCGTGGCGGCGATCGGGCTGAATCTCCTGTCCGTGGTCTTGCGGGCGATTGCGTGGCGGACCGTGATCGTGCAGGCGATGCCGCCGCCGCACCCGAGGTTCCGGCTTGTCTTCTCCGCATTCTCCGTCGGGCTCTTCGCCAACGCGGTTCTGCCGGGGAGGATCGGCGAGCTTGCGCGGGTCGCCGTGCTGACGCGCAAGCTTCGCTTTCAGGGCCGGGCCGACGGCACCTGGGCGGCGCTCGTCGGGACGGTGTTTGCGCACCGGCTCTTCGACCTCGTGCCCGCGCTCGGCCTGATCATCTACGTGGCGCTGACGGCCGACATCCCGCACTGGGCGGTCGCCAGCCTGATCGTGTTCGGGGTCGTCGGGTTCGGGGCGTTCACGTTCGCCTTTGTGAGCGCGCGGCATCACCGCGAGTCGGTCCGCGAAGAAGGCCTCGGGCCGTTTCGGCGGCTGGTCACGATGGCGCGCTACGGGCTAGGCGTGCTGCACGAGCCCGGGCCTGCCGCGCTCGCCGCGTTCTTCCAGTGCTGTGGGTGGCTCTGCCAGTTCTTCGCTGTCTACGTGGCGATGCGCGCGTTCCACATCTACGCGCCGCTTCCCGCTGCAGGCGTCGTGCTGCTGATGATGAACGTGGCGACGCTCTTCCCGCTCTGGCCCGGGAACATCGGCCTGCTCCAGGCGGCGATCGCGCTGCCGCTGCGCAACTACGGCGTTCAGGCCGGAAGGGCGATCGCCTTCGGCTTCGGGCTCCAGCTGATCGAGGCGTCGGTCGGGATCGGCGTGGGAATGATCTTCCTCGCGCGGGAGGGCCTCTCGCTCGCGATGCTGCGGCAGATGCCGGACGCCTCGGAGGCGGAGGCGCCGCAGAAAGAAGATGCGGCCGCGGCCGAGGCCGCCGCGGCAGAGGACGAAGACACCCGTGCGCGCGCTCGCGTCCCCGGCTAGCCTCAAGGGCGTTCTCACCGCGCAGGAGGCGGCCGCGGCGCTGGCCGCCGGGTTCGCGCGCGCCGGCGTGGAGGCCGAGCAGGCGCCGGTCGCGGACGGGGGCGAGGGAACCGCCGAGGTGCTGGGAGCGACCGTGCTGCGGACCTGCCGCGTGCACGACGCGTTCGGTCGGGAGCGCGAGGCTCCACTTCGCGCGCTGGCTGACGGGACCCTTGTCGTCGAGAGCGCGGACGCGATCCCGCTCGACCCGGCCCGGCTCGACGTGCTCGAGGCCTCGAGCCGCGGGCTCGGCGAGCTCATCGCGGCGGCCGGCGACTCCGAGCGGCTCCTCGTCTGTCTCGGCGGCACGGCGACGATGGACGGAGGCGCCGGCCTGGTAGACGTGCTCGACGGGCTTTCCGCCCCGACCACTGTCCTCTGCGACACGCGCGCGACGCTGCTCCAGGCGCCGCAGGCCTTCGGGCCGCAAAAGGGAGCGTCTCCGGACGACGTCGCCCGGCTGGAGGAGCGCCTGGCGGTCCTGGCACACGCTGAGCGCTACGGCGAGCTCGAAGGAGCCGGCGCCGCAGGCGGTCTCGGCGCCGCGCTCGCCTCGCTCGGGGCCGAGCTCGTGCCGGGAGCCGAGTTCGTCCTTCGGGAGATCGGCTTTCGCGAGTGTGCGGCGGCCGTCGACCTGGTCGTCACGGGCGAGGGCGCCGTCGACGCGACGACGTTCGAAGGCAAGGCTCCGGGGGAGGTCGTTCGCGTGTGCCGCGAGCTCGGCGTGCGCTGTGTGCTCTTCGGCGGGCGTGTGGAGGAGGGCGAGGCGCGGGCGCTGAGCGGAGATCCCGGACGTGCGCGCGAGGACCTGGAGGAGCTGGCTCTAGGCCTCGGCGGCCTCGGCCTCGCGTAGCCGCTTGGCCATCGCCTGCAGCAGCGGCCAGGCGATGCGCGCGTCGTTCTCGACGAGCGGCCGGAAGTCCCAGAACGTCAGCGTGTAGCAACGCAGCTCGCCCTCGGCGGTGATCGTCGCCGTCCGCGATCCGAGGTCGATCATGGCGATGTCGCCGAAGTAGTCGCCCGGCCCGAGCCGGCCTCGCTCGTCGCCGCCGACGTCGACAACGGCCTCGCCGCTCTCGATCACGAAGAAGCGGTTGACGGCCTCGCCTTCGGCCGCCACGGTCTCGCCGGGCTCGAAGACGCGTTCCTTGAACGAGTTGCGTAGCTGGTCGAGCTCCTTTTGCTTCAGATCCGCGAAAAGCGGGATCTTCTGAAGCAGCTCTACGGAGGGTGTTGCCGCCATGGCGCGATTCTAGACCGGCGACATGCCCAAGCGTGCGCCGACAATCGCCTCGGCCGCCTCGGTGCTGCCCGCGTGGCCTGTCACGGCCGCGACGAAATCGTCCCGCTCGAGCGCGAACAACTCCGTTTCGGTCTTTGCGGTGACGGTTGCCGTGCGGGGAACGTCGCGCAGGAGCGCGATCTCGCCGAAGTGCTCTCCGGGGCCTTGGGTCGCCAGCTGCTGCCCGTCGACGCTCACGGCGACCTCGCCCGAGGCGACGACGTAGAAGCGATCCCCCACGTCGCCCTGGCTGACGATCGTCTCGCCCGCTGCGGCCTGGATGTGGACGAGCTTGGAGGCAAGGCCCTCGAGAACGGGCGCCGAAAGCGGCGAGAACATCGGCATCGCCCGCAGGAGCTCGATCTCACGCGTGCGGTCGACCGACTCCTCGTCGAGCGAGGCGAGCGGGATGCGCGCGGCGAAGGCGATGACCGGCAGCACCAGGCCGACGGCGACGAGCGCCCAGCGAACTCCGATCAGGTTGATCAGCGGCGGCGCGAGCACGGCGCCGATGGCCACGGTTGCGAAGAAGAGGCTGTGCAGGATCCCGAAGACGCGGGCGAGCACCTCCGACGGTGTTGTCCGCTGCAGGATCGTGAAGCCGGCGACGTCCTCGACGATCGTCGAGATTCCGATCAGCCCGAACGCGACGAGGGCGACCGCGGTCGTCGGTCGCGGCGCAACGAACAGGAGCGGCCCGCCGGCGCCGGCGATCGCGAGCCCGAACGCCGGAGCGAGCCGCCTCCGGGTCACGAGCGCGAGCGAGACGAACGCGCCGACGAGGCCTCCGACTCCGACCGCGGCGTTCAGGTAGCCGACGCCGCCCGGGCCGAGATCGAGCAACTGGAGGGCGCAGACGGCGATCAGGACGTTCATCGCCCCGTTCACGAGCGTCTGTGCGGAGAAGAGCCCGATCACGAGCTGAAGCCGCCGGTCGCCGGCGATCGCGCGAACGCCGTCGGCGGTCTCGTGGATCAGGTTGCGCCGCTCCTCCGCGCGCTCCGGCTCGGTTGTGCCCCGGAGCCCGAGCAGCTGCAGCGCCGACCACAGGAACGTCGCGCCCGTGAAGACGAAGACGACCCACGTGCTCGACACCGCGAGCAGCACGCCGCCCAGGGCCGGCCCGACGCAGAACCCGAGGCTCTCGAGCGTGCTCGAGCTCACGTTCGCGGCCGTGAGCTCCTCGGGGGTCCGCGCCAGCACCGGCAGGAGCGCCGCCTGCGCCGGTTGGAACGCCGTCGAGAAGACCGCGACCGACGCGGCCAGGACGTAGACCACGACCGCCGGGGAGTCCAGCAGGACGCAGGCGGTCATCCCCGCGAGCGCCGCCGCTCTCAGGAGATCGGCCCCGAGCATGACCCGGACACGCGGGTATCGGTCTCCCATGGTCGCCGCGAACGGGGAGGCGACCGCGGCCGGCAGCCAGCGTACGAGCCCCATGAGCCCGACCGCACCTGCACCGCCGACGTCGTAGGCGTAGACGACCAGCGCGACGCTGTAGGCCCAGCTGCCCATGATCGACCCCGCCCACGCGAGCTGGAGCTTCCGGAGGCCGGGGTTGCGGAAGACCTCCCGCATCGCGCGGAGGGACTCGCCGAACTGTTCGCGCAGGGCCTGCACCGCGCGGAGAATGGCCTAGTTGCGCCGTTCTCACAAGGGAGGGAAGATTTCTCGCGCCCCTACCGTCTAGTGTGTGAGTTCGAGAGATTCCGAAAGGAGGCACGACCCATGGAGGAGAAGGAAGCGCATAAGGGAGCTCATAAGGGAGCCCACAAGGGCAACCCAGAGGAGCAGGACGTCGAAGGCCACGTCCATAAGAACGCGAATCTCGGTGACCCCGAGGATCCAACCCTCGGGAAGACCATGAACAGGAACCTCGGCAAGGACGAGGACGACGACGTCGAGGCGCACGTCCATCTGAACTCCCCAAAGATCAACTCGCCCAAGATCAACTAGGACTTCGAGCTCAGTCCAGCCAAGAGGGAGCCGAAAGGCTCCCTCTTAGTATTCCGGTAGAAGCTTCTCGAGCGCGACGAGGAGCTGCAGGACAACCTCGCGGCGCTCGGGCTCGGCGTCGGCGAGCTTCCCGACGAAGCGCGCCACGGCCTGCGCGTCCCCGCCCTCGTCCTCGAGCACGCCCTGCGCCTCGCGGGCCTTCTGGAGGAGGTCGAGCGCGATCGCGGCCTGGTTGGCGAACAGGCCGAGCAGCTCCATCTCCTGGAGCGAGAAGGCCGCCTCCTGTGGGCGGTCGAGCACCTCGAGCACGCCGAGGGCACGCTCATCGTGCAGCAGCGGGACGGCCATCAGGCCCTTCGGGACGAAACCGGTCGACTCCGCGGCCTCGCGCGCAAAGCGCGGGTCGCTCTCGAGCTCATCGATCACCAGTGGCTGGCGCGTGACGAGCACCCAGCCCGCGACGCCCGTGCTGGACGGGAAGCGGCGGCCGATGAGCTCCTCCGCGCCCTCGCCGGCGACTGCCTCGAAGACGAGCTCGTCCGCCTCCTCGTCGAAGAGGAAGACGGACGACGCGCGCGCGCCGAAGATCGCGCGCGCGACCTCGACGGTTGCCTGCAGGAGCGCGCGGTAGTTCTCCTCGGCGCCGAGCGCACCGGACGCCACTGCGGCGCGGAGCCGGTCCTCGGTCACTTTCCACCGCCCACGTTGTTGGCGGTCAGGTAGAGGACGCTCTTGAGCTGGAAGGGCGTCAGCTCGGGGTGCTTGGCGAGGATGAGTGCGCAGATGCCGGCCATGTGCGGGGTGGCGAAGCTGTTTCCGCTGGAGCGGATTGTGCCTCCTCCGAGCCATGCGATCTCGACACCCACTCCTCGCGCGAAGAACTCGACCGGCGGATTCGGGTTGTAGAAGAACGTGAGCGGGTCGGGCTCCTCGTGGCTTCCGACCGAGATCACCGAGGAGAAGCGCCACGGGTAGCTCTCGACCGGCATGTTGTGCGCGGACGCGACGAGCAGCGTGCGGCGGAAGTAGGCGCTGTCGGCGAGCTCGTGCAGGAGCGCCGCGAACTGGCGCTTCGTCGTGGACAGGCTCATGTTGATCACGTCGAACCCCTCGTCGACGGCCCAGCGCAGGCCGCCGAGCAGGATGTGGCCGCTGCCCTTGAACCCCGCGCCGAGCACGCGGACGCTGTACAGGCTGCAGTCGGGCGCGAGCGCGCGGACGATTCCCGCGCAGGCGGTGCCGTGGCCGCAGAGGTCGCCCTCGCCGTCCTCGACGATATGCGTCTCGCCCTCGTCGTCGACGCTCACCGAGACCGCGCCCTCCAGCTCGCCGACCCGCGGGTGGTCGGCCTCGACGCCGCTGTCGAGGATGCAGACCCGCATGCCCTTGCCGGTGGAGTCGCCCCACGCCCACTCGCGCGTGACCCGCTCGGGCCAGTCGACGCCGATCGAGATCTGGGCGCCCGCGTCTGCGGGCAGGCTCCAGGCGGGAAGGCTCTCCCCGTGGCTCCGGGCGGGCTCCTGCGTCGCCATGCGCCAGATCGTACGGCTTGCTCAGTCGTTGACGCGGCGGCGGAGCTCGTCGAGCAGCGGGCGCGTCGGCTCGACGCCCTCGGCGAGCAGCGCAGTCTCGAGGTCCGTGATGAGCGCCGCACGGTACTCCGCGTCTGCCTCGGCACGCGCAACGATTCCGTCGAGCTCGCGGCGGGCTTGCGGCAGCTCTCGAGCGGCGCACACCCAGGCGTCTGGCGGAGGCGGAAGCATCCCGATCAGGCGGGCGAGATGCTCGATGTCATAGTGGGCGCTCATCACGTCACCTGTTCACTGGACGCGGTACCGGGCAGGTTTCTTCCCTCGAATGTGTCGCGGAGCTTTCCGAGGCAGCGCGAGATGCGGCTGGCGATCGTGCCGGCCGGGAGCTCGAGCGCTTCGCCGATCACGCGATAGCTCTCGTCCCGGGCGAAGAAGCGGTCGAGGATCTCCTGGCAGTTGCCGGAGAGGCCGGCGAGCGCTTCGTGGACGTCGAACGCCATCTCGAGCTGCGTGATCACGTCCTCGGCGGCCATTCCGGCGAACGCATCCTCGTCGGCCGGCTGCTCTCTCGATCCCGAACGAAGGCGGTCGATGCACAGCCGCCGGGTCAACTGGCCGATCCACGGCCGCACCGCCGCGTCGTCGCGCAGGTCGCCGATCCGCTCGTAGACGCGCGCGAAGACCTCCTGGAAGACATCCTCGGCGTCGTGCTCGGGCAGGCGGAACGCCTGAAGCGTGATCGCGTACACGTAACGCGAGAACCGGTCGACGAGCGCGCTCCACGCTGCCTCGTCGCCGCCTCGACAGCGCTCGACGAGCTGGGCGTCGGTCGGCTCTGCGCTCAGTGCTGCTGGGCCGCGCGCAGCCGCTTCGCCATCGTCTCGAGCAGCTTCCATGCGATCGATGCGTTCGACTCGACGAGCGGGCGGAACTCCCAGGACGTGAGCCCGTAGCACTCGAGCTCGGTGTCCGCCGTGATGGTTGCGCTGCGGGCGCCCTCGTCGATCAGCGCGATCTCTCCGAAGTAGTCCCCGGGGCCGTACTTCCCGCGCTCCTGCCCTCGCACCGAGATCGTCGCCTCGCCGGTCTCGATCACGAAGAAGCCCGCGCCGGCCCTGCCCTCGGTCGTGACCTCGTCGCCGGGCCCGAACGTGCGCGGCTTGAAGGAGCTGGACAGGCGCTTGAGCTCGCCCTTGTCGAAATCGGCGAAGAGCGGGACGCGTTGCAGGAGCTCAACCGGGGCTTCGGTCACGCTCGGATTCTATGGCTTTTCGGGGCGCGAGGTCTCCACCCGGCTCGCGAGCTCCTCGATCTTGCCCTCGGCCGCGTCGAGGCGCTCTCGGCAGAGACGGTAGAGCTCCTCTCCCCGCTGCCAGAGCGTGAGCGCCTCGTCGAGCGGGGCCTCGCCGCTCTCGAGCCGGTGGACGATCTCCTCGAGCTCGCGCTGGGCCTCCTCGAAGGTCGGCTGGGGTTGCGGCGTATCGCTCATCGCGTCTCCTCCACGCGTGCGCCGAAGCCGCCTTCGGCCAGCTCGACGTCGACGCGCTCGCCGGCTGCGACCGTGCTTCCCGAGCGCACGATCCGGTCGCGGGCGCGGACGATCGCGTAGCCCCGCTCGAGGGTCGCGCGCGGCGAGAGGGCGCGGAGCCGGCCCGCCGCCTGATCCAGGCGCGACCGCCGCCGCTCGAGCAGGAGCTTCGGGGCCCGGCCGAGCCGCTCGTGGGCCTGGTCGAGCCGCCGGCGCTCGCGGTCGAGGGCCTTCCGCGCGCCGCGTTCCAACCCGGTGCGCTCGCGGTCGAGCCGTTGCAGCAGTTCGGCGAGGTCGGGGACGACGAGCCGGGCCGCGAGGCTCGGCGTCGAGGCGCGCGCGTCGGCGACGAGGTCGCAGAGCGGCGTGTCCTGTTCGTGCCCGACGGCCGTCACCACCGGAACCGGGCTCTCCGCGATCGTTCGGACGAGCCGCTCGTCGCTGAACGGGAGCAGATCCTCGAAGCTGCCGCCCCCGCGGGCGATCACGATCACATCGACGCGGTCCCCAGAGCGCGCGCATCGTCTCGATCACGGCGCCGGCGGCGCGCGGTCCCTGGACGTACGTCTCGCCGACGAGCACCGAGGCCGGCGGGAAGCGCGCCTGGATCGACGTCAGCACGTCGCGTTTCGCGGCGGCCTCGCTTGCCGGTCACGAGGCCGATGCGGCGCGGGAGAAACGGGAGCGGGCGCTTGCGCTCCTGTGCAAACAGCCCCTCGGCCGCGAGCTTCTGCTTCAGCCGTTCGAGGGCCGCAAGGTGCTCGCCGAGCCCGAACCGCTCGAGCGACAGGGCCCGCAGGCGGAACTCTCCCTTCGCCTCGTAGAGCTCGGGCCGCCCGTACGCGTGGACCCGGTCGCCGTCCGCGAGGTCGAGCCGCAGCGCGTCGAACTGGCCGCGCGGCATCGAGACCCCGAGGCACGCGCCGTCGGCAGGGTCCTTGAGCGTGAAGAAGACGCTCGCCCAGCGCGCCTGGCGGCGAAGCTCCGTCACCTCGCCCTCGACCCACACCGTCGGCAGGCGGCCGAGCCAGGCCGCCACCCCGCGGTTGAACGCGCCAACCGAATAGACGCGGCGATCGCCGTAGTCGGTGGCCTCGACCTTCATCGAGGCCAGCATGCCACGCGCCGGCGACCGGCTCGTGGGCGGGCTGCCTAGAGGAGGATCTCGGCCGCGATCTCGGGCTCGCAGCCGTGGACGACGACGAGATCGACGGCGTGGTGAAGGTCGGCGTGCGAGTGGGCGATCTTCTCCGCCAGATGGAGCGGGTAGCCCGCCTCCATCAGCACGTGCAAGCGCCAGCTCTCGACCTTTGCCTGTTCGTCCCTGGGTGTCTCGGCGATCTGTGTCATCGGCGTCCGGGGTAGTTCGTCCTCTCAAAGACGAACCCTGCCGGAGGAAAGTTTGTTTGGGGGTTGTTAGAGACGGGGTCGAAACCGCCGTGGTCGCGTTCGACCGGTCAGTTCAGACGGACGCCCGAGCGGAGCCCGGGCGTCCTGACGGCGGCATCGCAAGCGACGCCTTAGGCGGACGGAAACGTTGGAGCCAGGCGGGATTCAGCCTCGTTCAGGAGGGCCTGCACGTTCGCGCGGAGCCTGGCTTCGGCCTCCTGGATCCGGCGCTCGAGGTCGGCGGTCAGCTCGCGCTGCTCGTGCTCGAGCGACGAGCTGATCCTCGCGAGCTTGTGGTCGAGCCGCTGGCCGCCCGCGTCGGCGACCCGGCCGAGCCGTTCCGCGAGCACGGTCTCGGCCTCGCGTGCGAAGTAGGCGACCGCCTTGTCGAGCTCGCGGCCGAGCCGCTTGGCAGCGTCTTCTCGTGCGTTCTTGATGTCCTCGGCGAACTGCTTCGCGACCGCCTCGGAGAAGCTGTCGGAGGTCCGCTCGACGATCCGCTTGAGCTGCGCGAGCTGGCGGCGCTCGACGTCCGCGAAGCCGGCCTGGATCCGCTGGGTCGCGTCCGTCTCCTCGGTCTGGATCCGCGTCTGCAGCTCGCGCTCGCGGTCGCGCAGGCGGTCGGCGACCTCGTGGAGGGCGCGGCGGCGGTCCCGCTCGTGCGCCTCGAGCTCGCCGCTGGCCCGCTCGGCCGCCTCGCGGGCGGCGCGGTCGAAATCGGCGGAGAGGGTCTCGAGCCGCGACCGCTGCTCCTCGCCGGCGGCGTCGAGCCGCTCGGTCTCCAGCGCGAGGCGCGAGACCGCATCGGCGATCAGCTGCTCCTGGCGCGGCCGCAGGTCGTCGAGCTGGGTCGTGAGGGCGTTGTCGATGCGCTCGAGGTCCGCCTTCCAGTCGGCCAGGCGGCGGCGGATCCGCTCCTCGACCTTCGTGAGCAGCGTCGTTCAGCTCCGCGCCCGCATGGCGCTCGCGCTCGCTGACCATGGCTCGGCGCTCCTCCGCCAGGCGCCGCTCCTGGTCGACGAGGCTCGAGAGCGACTCCGCACGCGCCATCGCGAGCGTTCGCTCGAGCTCGCGAGCGCGTGTCTCGGTCTCGTGCCTGACCACCGAGTCGAGCCGCTCCTCGGCCTCGACCAGGCGGCGCTCCGTGTCGCGGTTGCGCTCGAGCAGACGCTGCAGCGCGAGCAGCCCGAGCTCGAACGCCGCGCAGACGGTCAGGCCCGCAGCGGCCAGGGCGACGTCGCGCCGAGGCTCGAATGCAAACACGACCCAGGCGCCCGCGGCACAGGCGGCCAGGATCGCCGCCGAGTGCCCAGATGACCTTGCGTGAGCACCGGTCGGCGGCGAGGGCCGCGGCCGACCCGAAGACGATCAGCACGGCGCCCGCGAAGACGATCTCGACGACCTCCGCTCGCACGGAGGCATCGTAGGGGACTACGTCAGCCTGAGCACGAGCAGCGCGACGGCGAGACAGACGTTCGCCGCCGCGAGCAGCTGCAGCGCCGTCTCCTGGCTGCCGTAGAGAACGTCGGGCGTGATCGGCTCGCGGGTCCCGTCGTGCAGCTCGGTCGTGCCGGCGATCACGACGACCCGTCGCCGGCCGTGGCGCACGGTGGTCGAGAGAACGCGCTGGGCGTAGCTCGTCAGCGTTGCGTACCCGGCCGCGAGAAGCGCCACCCACGTGATCGTCTCCGCGCAGACGAAGTAGCCGGTGAGCAGCGGGAAAGCGCCCCAGGCGAGCGCGAAGCCGAGGTCGTTGTGAACCGCGCCGCCGAAGAGCTCGAGGCTGTACGCGGGGACGAGCAGCGCGCCGATCGCGACGAACACGAGTAGCCAGAGGTCGAACGAGACGGCCCCGGCGATCCCGATCGCGACGGCAGCAGCGACCGAGACGACGCTCAGGCCGAGCAGCACGCGGTCGGGAATTCGCGTGGCGAGCGGCCGTCCGTGCAGCTCGTCGAGCGCGTGCGCTCCGATCCCGAGCGCGAGGAAGAACGCGAGCAGCGCGGCGAGGAGGCGTCCCGAGCTGAAGTCGGCGGCGAGCCCGGCTCCGATCACGACGAAGCTGAGGTGCCAGGCGGTGTACGGCGGGTGCAGCAGCGTCACGTAGTCGCGCCAGCCGCCGGACGCGAGCGCGTAGAAGGCAGGGCGCGCCTCGGTCATCGCCGCCGACCCCAGATGACCACGCAGCCGCCGAGGCTGAGGCGGCGGGCGCTCGGCGCGTCGAAGCCGGCCTCGCGGAAGGCGGTGAGCAGCGAGGGCAGCGGCCAGCGTTTGTGGAAGTCGCGGATGCTGCCGCCGAGAAAGCGCCCGACCTCGTGCCAGCCGGGCGAGATGGCGCGCCCGAGCACGGGCAGTCCCACGTCCACGTAGAGGTTCCACGCCTGCCGTGGAAGCGCTCCAGGCGGGACGCCGAAGTCGAGCAGCGCCGCCGTTGCGCCGGGCCGCAACACCCGGGCGAGCTCGCGCAGGTCGGACGGGAGGTCGTCCAGGTAGCGCAGGAGGTAGGCGCCCGTCAGCCCGTCGAAGGTCGCGTCCTCGAACGGAAGCTCCCGCGCCGGGGCTTCGACCAGCCGCACGCGTTTCGTCTCGGCCGACAGCAGGAGCCGGCGGCGCGCCTCGTCGAGCATCTCGCGGCTCTGGTCGAGCCCGACCACCGAGCACCCCTTCTGGCGGACGAGCTCGAGGGCGACCGCCCCGGTCCCGGTGGCGACGTCGAGCACGACGTCGTCGGGCCCGACCGGCAGACGCGAGACGAGGAACTGTCGCCAGCGCGGGTCCTGGCCGAACGAAAGCAGCCGCGCGTACCGGTCGTACGTGGGCCCGAGCGGCCGGAACAGCCCGCGTGCCCGGTCGGAGACGCTCTCGGCCACGTTCAGGAGTCTAAGCTCGCGAGGTGGAGCTGGACCGGGAGCTTCGGCGGATCGCGGACAGCGCAGTCGTCTATTGCGGTGAGGGCGAGGAGCTCGCGGGGATCATCCCGGCAGAGCCCGGCAGCGGCGTCCGCGTCTACCTCTGCGCCTACCGCGCGGACGACGAGACGAGCTGGCTCGTGCTCGACGGGGACGGCAATCCGGTGGACGACCGGTCGCTCGTGCGGGACGCGGTCTCGATCGCCGCGCTCCAGGAACTGGCGGAAGAGGCCTCCGGGGTGGACGAGGATCAGGTGCGGGTCGCCACTCCGACCGGGCTCGACAGCCTGGCCGCATCGGCGGAAGACAGGGCTGCGTTCGTCGAGGGCATGAAGCAGGCGACCGGCACCGTCGACGAGCTCGTGCGCGACGTCGAGCGCCGCTACAAGCGGCCGCTGCGCTAGGCTGCGAGCCATGGAAGGAAGCGATTTCGGCTTTCCGCTCGGGGGCGATCCCGAGGATCTGATGCGCAGCCTGCGCGAGTTCGCCGAGCAGCAGGCGGAGTCGGTGCAGGAGGCCCAGCGCGAGCAGTTCGCGACGCTCACCCTGAACACTGCCGTCGAGCTGACGGCGGCGGCCCTACAGCAGGTGAGCGCGACCGGCGGAGCGGATGAACAGGCGCTGGCCCTCCGCAACGCGATGCGCGTCCTCTTCCCAGAGGCGGTCGCGCTCGTGTCTGCTGCCCGTCAGGGCTTCATGCGCGAAAGCTGACGGGCCTCCGACGGGTGCCGGCTCCGGTGCCAGCCGCCAGCCGACGCGAATGAGCAGGAGCCCGACCGAACGGCGCACATGGCGGCGAGAGACGGTCCGCTCGTGCCGGTCGCGATGCAGCTGCGCGAGCCGGGTGTTGGCGTATTCGGTGCGGATCTCCTGTTCGTACATCTCGCGTCCCCCTCTCGAGGTAAAGTATCTCGATCTCGAGGCAAGAGCTTACACCTGAACCTTCTTGACGTCAAGAAAATAGTGTTGGAGAATTCGTAGCGTGGCAAAAATCGAGCGCGACCACGTCGACGCCTGGATCGAGCAGCACGATCTCCCCGGGGTCGACCTCGAGGTCGAGGGCATCGTCGACCGGATCAACGGGCTGCGCAGGCGGTTCAGCCGGATGCTCGACGAGACGCTCGCCGAGTTCGACCTCACCGAGGGCGAGTGGAAGGCGCTGACGAACCTCCAGCTCTCCGGGCCGCCGCACCGCCGCTCGATCGGGCAGCTCGGCAAGCGGGCCGAGCTCTCGAGCGGGGCGATGACGAATCGCATAGACCGGCTCGAGGAGGCCGGGTTCGTGCGCCGCGTCCACGATCCCGAGGACAGGCGCAGCGTGATCGTCGAGCTGACCGATGCTGGCCAGGAGGTCTGGACGAAGTCCGTCAGCGCGCAGGCTGCGAAGGAGTCGTTCGTCGCCGCGGCGCTGACCAAAGAGGAGAAGCGGCAGCTGAACACGCTCCTCCGGCGGCTGATGCTCGAGTTCGAGCGCCGCGAGCAGGCCGACTCGTAGAATCCCGCGCGCTTGCTCGACCGCGCCATCGTCCGGCTGCTCCCGGTCGTCCCGAAGTCCGTCGTGCGACGCGTCTCAGGGCGCTACATCGCCGGCGAGCGCCTCGAGGACGCGCTGGCGGTCGTTCGCCAGTCTCAACGCCGAGGGGAAGCTGGCGACGATCGACGTTCTCGGCGAGGAGATCGCCAACCCCGACGAGGCACGCGCGATCGCGGCCGCCTACCGCGAGACGTTCGAGGCGCTCGACCGCGAGGGGCTCGACTCGAACGTCAGCGTGAAGGTGACGGCGCTCGGGCTCGAGCTCGGCTACGACCTCTGCCGCGAGAACCTCGAGGACGTCGTCGCGCACGCGGCGCAGCGGGGCAACTTCGTCCGGATCGACATGGAGGACTCGTCGACGACCGACGACACGCTTCGCCTCTATCGCGAGCTGCGCGCCGCGGGGCACGAGAACGTCGGGATCGTCCTCCAGTCGCGGCTGCGGCGGACCGCCGACGACGTGCGCGCCCTCGCCGAGCTGCGGCCGAACGTTCGCCTCTGCAAGGGCATCTACCTGGAGCCGGCCGAGGTCGCGTTCCAGGGCTTCGACGAGGTGCGGGAGGCGTACGTGCAGGCCCTGGAAGGCCTCTGGGACGCCGGCTGCTACGTCGGGGTCGCGACGCACGACCGCTGGCTGCTCGACCGGGCTCGCTCGGGCTTCGTCGAGCGCGGGCTGGGGCGAGAGGAGTACGAGCTGCAGATGCTGCTCGGCGTTCTGCCCGCGCTCGCGGACGAGCTCGTGCGGGAGGGGCACCGGCTCCGGATCTACACGCCGTTCGGGAGCCACTGGTACGGCTACTCGCTGCGGCGGCTCCAGGAGAACCCGAAGCTCGCCGGCTACATCGCGTCCGACACGTTCCACCGCCTCTTGCCGGGGTGGAACGGCTCGGCCTAGGGCCGTCGCGCGACCACGATCAGGTCGCCTGGCACGCGCACCTCGCGGCGGCCAAAGCGGTTCGGGTCGGGGAGCTCCTCGAGCCGTTCGAGCCCCAGCCCGGCGCCGAGCACAGCCTCGACGACGACGCCGACCGGCCACGCGCTGAAGTAGCTCTCGTGCCAGTGGAGCATCTGGTCGAGGCACGCGGCCACCGGGTGCTCGTCGTAGGCGAGCAGCACGCCGCCCGCGCGCAGCGCCGAGGCGACCCCGGCCGCCCAGCGCGAGAGGTCCGACACGAGCGCGAGGGTTCCCCAGGCCGAGTAGACGAGGTCGAACCGCCCACGGCGCAGCTCGACCGGCAGCTCCTCGACGTCGGCCGCGACGAGCGCCGCGTCCGGATGGTGCTTCCGCGCCTTGCGCACCGCCTCCTCGGAGGCGTCGACCCCGGTGACCTGCGCGCCGAGGCCGATCAGCGCCGCCGTCTCGCGCCCGGCGCCGCAGGTCAGGTGCAGGACGTTGCGGCCCTCGAGATCGGGCAGCCGCTCCCGCACCGGCTTCGGCAGGCCGCGTCGCCCGCCGCGGCGGCGCAGGCTGCGGTGGGCTTCCTCCCAGGCCCGGAGATTGCCTTCCGTCGGCTCCATCAGGCGAGCAGCGAGAAGCCGCCGTCGACGATCAGCGTCTGCCCGCGCACCATCTCGGCGCCGTCCGAGCAGAGGAAGCAGACGGCGTCGGCAATGTCGCGCGGCTCGACCAGCCGCCCCGCGGGCGTGCGCTCCAGGCTCTCCGAGATCATCTGCTCGCGGTTCGGGAAGTGGTCGAGCGCGCCGGTCTCGACAACCCCGCCCGAGACGGCGTTCACCCGGATCCCGCGCGGGGCGAGCTCGACCGCGAGGTACCGGACGACCGCCTCGAGCGCCGCCTTGGAGACGCCGACGAGGACGTAGTTCTCGAGCACGCGGATCGAGCCGAGGCTCGAGATCCCGACGAACGAGGAGCCCTCGGGCATCGACGGCGCGAGCGCCCGTGCGAGCGAGAGCATCGCCCGCGCGTTCGCGTTCAGCGTCCAGTCCCAGTGCTTGTCCTTCGTCTCGAGCGCGGGCTCGATCACGCCCGTCGCCGCGTTGTGGACGACGGCGTCGAACGGCCCGAGCTCGGCCGCCTCCTGCACGACGCGGTCCGAGGCGACGTTGCCCCGGAGCAGGAGTGGCTCGGCGCCGGCGGCACGCAGCTCGTCCGCGGCCTCCTCCGCGGCCCGGTCGTTCCGCAGGTAGCCGATCGCGACCCGCTTGGCTCCGAGCTCGGCGAACCGGAGCGCGGTCGTTTTCCCGATTCCCCGCGAGCCTCCCGTGACGAGCACGGAGGCGTCTTCGAATCTCATTGCCGCGACGGGAGCGGGTCGTCCGCGGGCGCCGAGCTCGGGATCTCCTTCCACCCGGGCCCTTCGCGCGGGATGCGCGGCCCCTCGTCCGCCTTCGAGGACGCGTGCCCGAGGCGGTCGAGCAGAGCCATCTTCTCCTCGGCGTAGCGGCGCACCTCGTGGTCGTCGGGCAACCCGTCCACGAGCTCGCGCACGCGCGCGCGGAGCTGGTACGCGAAGTGCGGCGTCGCCGGGCCGACGAGCGCGTCGACGTCTTCCCGAGACGGCTCACGCATGCGCACAAGCCTACTGGGTAGGGTCGAGCGGATGCGACGCCCCGAGCTTGCCGACGCGCTGCTCCTGGCGACGGTGACGCTCTGGGCCCTCAACTTCACCGTCACCAAGTACGTCCTCTCGCACGGCTTCCAGCCGATCGCCTACAGCTGCTTCCGCTTCGGCGGGGCGACGCTCGTCTTCGCCGCGGTCACGATCGCGCGGGAGGGATCGCTCAGGATCGCCCGCCGCGACCTCATGGTGCTCGGCCTTGCCGCGGCGATCGGGATCTTCCTCAACCAGCTCGCGTTCGTGTACGCGATCAAGCTGACGACCGCGACGACCGTGGCGCTGCTGTTCGGGACGCTGCCGGTGCTGACGGGGATCTTCGCCTTCCTGCTCGGGATCGAGCGGCTCAGCTCGCGCTTCTGGGGCGCGGCGGTGCTCGCCTGCGCCGGCGCCGCGCTGGTCGCGGTCGGCTCGGGTGGAGGAGTCTCCGCGCAGCTCTGGGGCGACCTGCTCGGCCTCGCCGCGTCGGCGACCTGGGCCTGGTACACGGTCAGCGTCTCGCCGCTCCTGCGCCGCTACTCGACGCTGCGCGTGAGCACGGTCGCGTTCGCGATGGGCACGGTGCCGCTCCTGATCGTGGGCTCGCACCAGCTGGCGACCCAGGACTACAACCTGGGCGCGACGATCTGGCTGCTGTACGCGTTCGCGGTGATCGGGCCGCTCGTCGTCGCGAACATGCTCTGGTTCGGCGGGATCAGCCGGGTCGGGCCCTCGCGCGCCGCCGTCTACGCGAACCTGCAGCCGTTCCTCGCCGCCGTCTTCTCGGTGCTGATCCTCTCCGAGCCGCTGTCGACAACGCAGGTGGTGGGAGGCGTCGCGATCGCGGCCGGGATCCTGCTCTCGCGCCCGTCCCGAGGCACCCCCGCGCCCAGCCCGGCGGTGGGTACGGTGCAGGAGTGATGACCATGCGAGAGCGGCTGGCCCGGACGCCTCCGGGATACCGCTACTCGATCGGCCGAATCCTCGCGATCTACTCCGGCCTGATGGTCGCGCTGCTGCTGGCGGCGCTCGACCAGACGATCGTCGCCACCGCGCTGCCGAGGGTCGTCTCCGAGCTCGGCGGGATCTCGCAGTACTCGTGGGTCTTCACCGCGTACATGCTCGGCGCGACCGTCACCGTCCCGCTCTACGGGAGGCTCGGCGACGTCTACGGCCGCAAGCCGCTGTTCATCGTCGCGATCTCGATCTTCCTCTTCGGATCGGCGCTGTGCGGCCTGTCGCAGTCGATGCTGCAGCTGGTCGTCTTCCGCGCGATCCAGGGGCTCGGCGCGGGCGGGATCTTCCCGCTGACGCTGGCGATGATCGGGATGATCGTCCCGCCCCGCGACCGCGGCCGCTACCAGGGGCTGATCGGGTCGGTCTTCGCGGCCGCGTCGATCATCGGGCCGCTGGTCGGCGGCTTCATCGTCGACAACCTGAGCTGGCGCTGGATCTTCTACGTCAACCTGCCGATCGGCGGCGTCGCGCTCGCGGTGATCCTCGTGACGATGCCGCGCAGGCGGCAGCGGCTCGAGCACTCGATCGACTGGCTCGGCGCGGCGATCCTCGCGCTCGGCACGACGGCGCTTCTGCTCGGGCTCGTGTGGGGCGGGCGCGACTACGCCTGGAGCTCGGGCCACGTGATCGGCGCCCTGCTCGCCTCGGTGGTCGTGCTCTCGATCTTCGCGCTCGTCGAGCGGCGCGTGCCCGAGCCGATCCTGCCCTTCGACCTGCTGCGCAACCAGACGGTCGCCTCGAGCGTCGCGTGCATGGCGCTGGTCGGGGCCGCGATGTTCGGGACGATCAGCTTCGTCCCGCTCTTCGTGCAGGGCGTGATCGGCACGTCGGCCACCTCGTCCGGCATCGTGCTGACGCCGCTCCTGCTCGGGGCCGTGATCACGAGCTTCGTCTCGGGCCAGATCGTCTCGCGCACCGGCCGCTACCGGCCGAACACGCTGATCGGCCCGGTCGTGCTCGGGCCTGGCGGAGCTCTTGCTCTGGAGGATGGGCGTCAACACGACCAACCGCGAGGCCGCCCGGAACATGGTCCTCGCCGGAATCGGGCTCGGGATGATGATGCAGATCTTCGTGCTGTCGGTGCAGAACTCGGTCGCCGCGGCGCGCGATGGGCTCGGCGACCGCGCTCGCGCAGTTCTCGCGCTCGATCGGCGCCACGCTCGGCGTGGCGCTGATGGGCGTGATCGTGAACCAGAACCTGCCGCCAGGCGCGAGCATCGACGGCGCCGTGATCCACCGGCTCCCGCTCGGGGGACGCGAGGTGCTCGCGAACGCGATCACTCCGGCCTTTCTCGCGGCTGCGGGCCTTTGCGCGGCCGTCTTCGTCGTCTCGCTCCTGTGGGTCCGCGAGGTTCCGCTGAAGAAGGAGCTTGCCGAGGACGTCCCCTCGGGCGGGGAGGTGACTCGGCAAAGCGACGCCAGTAAGATCCGAGACGTGAGCTCGAACGACTTCATGCCGCTCGACGGGTGGGATCACGTCGAGCTGTGGGTCGGCAACGCGAAGCAGTCCGCGTACTACTACGAGCACGCGTTCGGCTTCACGCCGACGGCCTACGCGGGCCCGGAGACCGGCGTCCGCGACCGCGCCTCGTACGTGCTCGAGCAGGGCGAGATCCGCCTGGTCGTGACGAGCGGCCTGCGCGCCGACCACGAGATCACCCAGTTCGCGGGGCGCCACGGCGACGGCGCGAAGGTGATCGCGCTGCAGGTGCCGAGCGCGGACGAGGCCTACCGCCAGGCCGTCCAGCGCGGCGCGCGCGTGATCGCGGAGCCGCAGTGGTTCGAGGACGAGCTCGGCCGCGTCGAGCTCTCGTCGATCGGCACCTACGGCGACACGATCCACACGTTCGTGAACCGCAGCGACTACGCGGGGCCGTACCTGCCCGGCTATCGCTCTGCCGCAGAGAACGGCCAGCCGGCCGAGGGCGTCGGCCTGATCAGCTTCGACCACGTCGTCGGCAACGTCGAGCTCGGGCGCATGAACCACTGGGTCGAGTTCTACGAGCGCGTCTTCGGGATGACGAACATCGTCCACTTCGGCGACGACCAGATCCAGACCGAGTACTCGGCGCTGATGTCGAAGGTGATGGCGGACGGGAGCGGCAAGATCAAGTTCCCGATCAACGAGCCGGCCGAGGGCAAGCGCAAGAGCCAGATCGAGGAGTACCTCGAGTTCAACCACGGCCCGGGCGTGCAGCACATCGCGATGCAGAGCGAGGACATCGTCGGCACCGTCCAGGCGCTGAAGGAGCGCGGAGTGCCGTTCCTCGACACGCCGGAGGCCTACTACGAAGAGGTCGAGAGCCGCGTGGGGGAGATCTCCGAGGACTACGGCGACCTGAAGCGGCTGAAGATCCTCGCCGACCGCGACGAGGACGGGTACCTGCTCCAGATCTTCACGAAGACCGCGCAGGACCGGCCGACGGTCTTCTTCGAGGTGATCGAGCGCCACGGCGCGACCACGTTCGGCGAGGGCAACTTCAAGGCCCTCTTCGAGTCGATCGAGCGCGAGCAGGCGCTCCGCGGAAACCTTTAGGGGATTCGAAGAGCAACGCCGACCGCCGAGCTCCCGCGAGGGACCGTCACCTTTCTGTTCACGGACATCGAGGGATCGACCGCCCTGCTCAAACGGCTCGATGCACGATACCCCGAGGTGCTCGACGAGCATCAGCGCATCCTCCGGGAGGCGGCGGAGGCGCGCGGCGGGCATGAGGTCGACACGCAGGGCGACTCGTTCTTCTTCGCCTTCGCCCGTGCGAACGCGGCGCTCGGAGCCGCCGTGGCCGCGCAGCGCGCGCTCGCCGAGCACCAATGGCCCGAGGGGGCGGAGGTCCGCGTGCGGATGGGCCTGCACACCGGCGAGCCGGCGGTCGGCGACGAGCGCTACGTCGGGCTCGGCGTGCACCGGGCCGCGAGGATCGGCGCCGTCGCCCACGGCGGCCAGGTCCTGCTCTCCAACGCGACTCGCGAGCTCGTCGAGGACGAGGCCGGCGGCGTGGCGATCCGCGACCTCGGCGCCTACCGGCTCAAGGACATCGACCGGCCCGAGCGCCTCTACCAGCTCGACATCGAGGGCCTGCAGACCGCGTTTCCCCCGCTCAAGGCCGAGAGGGCTCGCGAGCCGAAGCGGTTTGGCCGCCGGCCCGTGCTCCTGTCGGCGCTCGCCGGGGTGATCGCGGCTGCGGTGGCGATCCCGATCTTCGCGCTGGGCCAGGGCGGGCGGGGTGGCGCGCCGAAGGCCGTCGCCGGCGATTCCGTCGGCATCTTCGATCCATCAGGCCACCTCGTCGGGGACGTGGGAGTCGGCGCGACGCCGACGAAGATCGCGGTGGGCCTGGGTGCGATCTGGGTCACGAACGCCGACGACGGGACCGTCTCCCGGATCGACCCGTCCACGAACCGGGAGGTCGACACGATCCAGGTCGGCCACGGCCCGAGCGGGATCGCGATCGGGCACGGCTTCGTCTGGGTTGCGAACAGCCTGGACGGCACGGTCTCGAAGATCGACCCGAAGGTGAACCAGGTCGTGCAGCCGATCGCGGTCGGCAACGGCCCGCTCGGCGTCGTCTACGGGCACGGCTCCGTGTGGGTCGCGAACAGCGGGGACGGCACGATCACCAGGATCAACCCGGATACCGGCAGGCCGTCGGCAACGCTTTCGATCCCGGCAACCGAGCTCGCCTTCGGCGCGGGATCGCTGTGGGCAAGCCAGCGAGGGGCGAACGAGGTCGTGCGCATCGACCCGGCCAGCGGCAAGGTCATCCAGCCGATCCACGTCGGGAACGGCCCCGCCGGCATCGCGTACCACGACGGTGCTGTCTGGGTCGCGAACAGCCTCGACGGCACCGTCACCCGCATCAATGCGAACACGAACTCGATGGCAATCACGATCCCCGCGGGGGACGGACCGACCTCGGTCGCGGTCGGCCCTGGAGGAGTCTGGGTCAGCGACCAGTTCGGCGGCACGGTGGTCCGGATCGACCCGAGCACGAACCGTCCCGGAAAGCCGATCCGCGTCGGCGACCGGCCGCAGGGCGTTGCGAGCTCGCACGGCAAGCTGCTGGTGGCGGTGCGGCAGTCGGGCGCACAACACCGCGGCGGCACCCTCGTCCTGCGCGAGCGACGCAGTCCGCAGGCCCTCGATTCGATCGACCCGGCCGTCTCCTACATCCCCAACTCCTGGGCGATCCTGCACACGACAGGCGATGGGCTCGTCGGCTACAACCAAACGAGCGGAGTGGCGGCCACGCAGCTGGTTCCGGATCTCGCCGTGTCGCTTCCGTCCCCGACGGACGGCGGGCGAACGTACGCGTTCACCCTGCGCCGCGGGATCCGCTACTCGAATAGCCGCTCCGTGAAGGCATCCGACTTCCGCGCGACGATCGAACGGGACTTCCGGGTCGGCTCGCCGGTGAGCTACTACGACGGGATCGTCGGCGGCGCGCGCTGCAGGGCCAAGCCGAAGCGCTGCAGTCTCGCGCGCGGCATCGTCGCCGACGACACGGCCCGGACGGTCACCTTCCACCTCGTCGAGCCCAACCCGGAGTTCCTGTACAAGCTTGCCCTTCCCTTCGCCTTCGCGGTCCCCGCCGGCTCGCCGCCGCACGACATCGGCACGCACGCGCTGCCCGAGACCGGGCCGTACGCGATCGCGGCCTACGAGCCGAAGCGGCTGCTCAAGCTGGTGCGGAACCCGTACTTCCGAGAGTGGTCGCAGGCGGCGCAGCCGGACGGGTACCCAGACACGATCGTGCTCCGCGCCTCCGGCACGGTCCAGGGGGCGATCGCCGATGTCGTCCACGGCAAGGCGGACGTCCTTTGGGTCAATCGCCTGTCGCTGGACCAGCTGACGGCGCTCTCGACGCAGCACGCAAGCCTCGTGCACACCGCTCCGACGCCGACCACGACCGGGCTCTTTCTCAACAGCCGGGTGGCCCCGTTCGACCGGCTCGCCGTGCGGAAGGCGCTGAACTACGCCATCGACCGCAGCGCCGGAGTCCGCACCTTCGGTGGCCCCGTCGCGGCCCGCCCCACCTGCCAGATCCTGCCTCCCGATTTCCCGGGGTACAAGCCCTACTGCCCCTACACCGTCGCGCCGTCGAGCCAGGGGGTCTGGACCGCCCCCGATCTCGCGAAGGCGCGCGCCCTCGTGGCGGGCTCCGGAACGGGAGGGATGAGAGTCACCGTCTGGTCGTGGAGCCCGTATCCAGGGGTCGGCGCTGTCGCCGCCAGGGCTCTCCGTGAGCTCGGGTATCGCGCCTCGGTCAAGACCCTCCCCCTCAGGGCCAACTACTTCGGCATCGTCGGGGATTCCCGCACCAGGGCGCAGATCGGGTTCGCGGGCTGGCTTGCCGACTACCCGGCCCCATCTGCATTCTTCAGCCCGAACTTCGCCTGCGGGTCGTTCGTGCCTGCGAGCGCCGTCAACGCGAACACTTCGGAGTTCTGCGATCGCCGGATCGACCGGCAGCTCCAGCAAGGCTCGAGGCTGGAGGCGGCGGCTTCGAGCGAGGCCCTCGGCCTCTCGGAGCGCATCGACCGGGAGCTGACCAACGAGGCGCCGTGGGCGCCGCTCTACACGCCGAACTCCGTCAACGTGCTCTCGAAGCGCGTCGGCAACTACCAGTACAGCCCGGCCGGCTTCGGAATGCTGCTCGACCAGCTCTGGGTGCGCTAGCTCGCGCGCTGCTCCCAGCGGCGCAGGCCGTCGTCCGGACTCCAGGCGAGGCCGTAGCGCTCCTCGCCGAAGGTGACGAACCCGGACGAGTCGACGTCGACCGCGAAGAGGTGGTAGCTCGGCTCGTCCGGCTCCCAGTCGATGCGCGCCTTGATCGTCGCGCGGTAGCGGGCGCGCCGGTCCGGGTCGTCGACCTGCACGGCGCGGCCGTAGAGCTTGAAGTCGCCCTCGCTTCCCATGCGGCTCGGAGACGACGCTGTGGACGACGCAGCCGCGGATCGCGCAGCAGGTCGCGCGCCTTCGGCGAGCGCCACATCATCCCGAGCATCAGCTCGCCGTCGACGAAGTCCGGCTCGACCGGGCTGATCCGCGGGAAGCCGTTCCTGCGCAGGGTCCCGAGCAGACAGAGCTCACGGGCTCGTAACCGCTCCTCGCCCAGCGCGGCGAGCTCCGGGCAGACGGCGGCAAACTCGTCCCAGCGCATCGACCTCCAGGCTAGCCCGTGCGATCCTTCGCCGCGATGACCCCGCAGCGGCGAACGGCGCTCATCTCCGTGCTCGCGGCCTGCCTGCTGATCGCGCTCAAGCTCGGCACCGGACTCGCGACGCACAGCCTCGGCCTGCTCTCGGAGTCGGTGCACTCGGGCACCGATCTCGTGGCGGCGCTGCTGACCTTCGTGGCGCTCGGGGTCGCGGTGCGCCCGGCCGATCCGGGCCACGCGTACGGGCACGGAAAGGCGGAGCACCTGGCCGCGCTCGCCGAGGCGGCGATCCTCGTCGTCGCGAGCCTGTGGATCGGCTGGCGCGCGATCCTGCGCCTGACCGACCACGCGCCCGGCCAGGTCGACCCGAAGTGGTACGCGCTCGTGATCGTCGGCGCGGTGATGGTCATCGATGCGAGCAGGGCGTTCGTCTCGTACCGCGCAGGGCGGCGATACAGGAGCCCGGCGCTGCAGGCGAACGCGCTCCACTTCGCGGGCGACTTCGCCGGCTCGACCGCGGTCCTGCTCGGGCTCGCGGCCGCAACCGCCGGCTACTACTGGGCCGACTCGGTCGCCGCGCTGTTCGTGGCCGTGCTCGTCCTGCTGGCCGCGGGCCGGCTGATGCGCGTGAATGTGGACGTGCTCATGGACCGGGTCCCGAGCGAGGCCGAGGCGGCTGCGGTGGCGGCCATCGGTGCCGTCGATCCTCCCGTCGAGCTGCGCCGCCTGCGGATGCGCCAGGCCGCGGGGCAGCAGTTCGCCGACGTGGTGATCGGAGTGCCTTCAGGAGCGGCGGTCGGCCAGGGGCACGCGGCGGCGGACGCGGTCGAAGAGGCCGATGCACCGCGCGCTGCCCGGCAGCGACGTGGTCGTCCACGTCGAGCCGCGCGTCGACGAGACGGCGCTCCGCGAGCGGGCGCTTGCCGCCGCGCAGCGGGTCCCGCGCGTGCGCGAGATCCACAACCTGACGATCGTGCGCGTCGGGCCGCCGCACGGAGGTCTCGCTCCACCTCAAGCTCCCCGGCGAGCTGCCGCTCGAGGAGGCGCACGAGGTGGCGAGCGAGGTCGAGCGGGCGATCGTGGAGTCGGTCGCGGAGGTGGAGCGCGGTGCAGACGCATCTCGAGCCGCTCAAGGAGGCGGGTGAGGGGCGAAGCGCCGACGATGCGGTCGCCGACCGGGCCGTGGTCGAGCGGATCGTGCGAGAGGCGACCGGCGCAGAGCAGCGCGAGCTCCGCTTTCTCCGCACCGACGACGGCCTGCTCGCGTACCTGACGATCGGGCTCGACCCCCACGCGTCGCTCGCCGACGCACACGTGCGCGCGAGCGAGATCGAGGAGCGGATCAGACGCGAGCTCCCGAGATCGCCGACGTGATAGTTCACACGGAACCGTAGCGCCGACTTGGCAGCGCCGATCATAGAGGCGCACGGGCACGCCCGTGCGTCTGACAGCGGCACCGCTGCGGTGCCTCGCGCGATGAAGCTCTGCATGTTCACGCCGGTGGCGCACGAGATCCGCGGCTGGCCGGGGCGGATCGAGGGCGACCGCGTGATCCAGCTCGCGGCCCAGACGCTCGAGTCGTTCTTCACCGGCGGCGGGCAGGCGCGCGAGCACGCGGAGTACCCGCTCGCCGAGGTGCGGCTCCTGGCGCCGATCCGGCGCCCGCCCTCGGTGCGCGACTTCTACGCCTTCGAGGGCCACGTGAAGAACGCGCGCGCCGTGACCGGCCGGGGCGAGGTGCCTCCCGAGTGGTACGAGATCCCGGTCTTCTACTTCTCGAACCCGGCGGCGATCTACGGGCCCGACGAGGAGATCCCGTATCCCGAGGGCACGGAGAAGCTCGACTACGAGCTCGAGGTCGCCGTGGTGATGGGTGCCGACGGCGCCATCGGCGGGTTCACGGTCATGAACGACTGGTCCGCGCGCGACCTGCAGCGACAGGAGATGAAGGTCGGGCTCGGGCCGGCGAAGGGCAAGGACTTCGCGACCTCGCTCGGCCCGGTCGTCGTCACGCCGGACGAGCTCGGCGACCTGCGCCTGGAGATGGTCGCGCGCGTGAACGGGGAGGAGCGCTCGCGCGGGAACCTCGGCGACATGTACCACTCGTGGGAGGCGATCGTCGCGCAGGCGGGCCGCAACACCGAGCTGCGCCCGGGCGACGTGCTCGGCTCGGGCACGGTCGGCACCGGCTGCATCCTCGAGCACGGCGACGAGCGCTGGCTGCAGCCCGGCGACGAGGTCGAGCTCGAGGTCGAGGGGATCGGCGTCCTGCGCAACCGGATCGGAGCGCCTCATGAGCTGACGTTGCGGTCGTCGGCGCGGGGGTCAACGGGCTCGCGACGGCCTGGGCGCTCGCGCGTGAGGGGCGCGACGTCGTCGTGTACGAGCAGTTCGCGGCCGGGCACGCGCGCGGGTCGAGCCACGGGCGCTCGCGGATCTTCCGGCTGGCCTATCCCGAGGAAGAATGGGTGCGCCTCGCGCAGGAGGCGCTCGCCGGCTGGCGCGAGCTCGAGGCCGAGAGCGGCGAGACGCTGCTCGGCTTCCCCGGGATCGTCGAGCTCGTGGACGACCTCGAGGCGAGCTCGCAAGGAGCGCTCGCCGCTCAGGGCGTCGAGACCGAGATCCTCGACCGGGACGAGCTCCTGCGCAGGTTCGACCTTCGCGCGCCGGAGGGCTTCGTGGGGATGCTCCAGCCCGAGGCCGGCTACGTGCTCGCCGACCGCGCGCTGGCCGCGTTCCAGGCCGGCGTCGAGCGACGAGGCGGCAGCGTCCTCTACGAGTCGCCGGTCGCGTCGCTCGACGACCTGGATGCGCAAGCCGTCGTCGTCACCGCCGGTCCCTGGGCCAGGCGGCTGCTCGCCCAGGCCGGGATCGACCTCGCAGGTCGTCGAGACCCGCGAGACCGTCCTCTTCTTCCGCCTCGAGCGCGAGACCCCGGTGCCGTCGACCGTGACGATGGTCGACAACCTGCACGGCTTCTACTCGGTCTACGACCCGGTCTACGGGCTCAAGGTCGGCCACCACAAGTCGGGGGTCCCGGCCGATCCGGACGAGGAAGGCGGCCCCGACCAGGCGATCGTCGACGAGGTCACCGAGTGGGCCGGCCGCACGTTCTCGCTCGCCCAGCCGGAGCCGGTCGAGGTCCAGACCTGCTTCTACACGAACACCGCCGACGACAGCTTCGTCCTCGAGCGGCACGGCCGGATCGTCGTCGGCTCGGCCTGCTCGGGCCACGCGTTCAAGTTCGGGCCGGCCGTCGGCGCGCGCCTCGCAGACCTGGCTCAGGAGACCACTAGTTGAGGGTCGAACATCGTCGTACGCTCGGCAGAGATGGACGATCAGGCCCGAGACCTCGTGCGGCGTGGGGCTGAGCTTCTTGGTCGAAAGCATTCAGATGCTGCTAAGAAGAGGTGGAGCAACTGGTATCGAAAGCTGACACCGGAGGAGCGACGGCTCTACCGGCTGTACGGCGGCAAGTTCCCACGCAAACGACGATGACGACCGACGACATCCAGACACGGTGGCGTGAGCTCATGGCTCAGCTCGAGCGCGCTCAGGGAAGGACCGATGACATCTTCGACGCGGTGGACGAGCTGCGGACACAACTCCAGGAACAGCTCTTCCCAGCGGGGTGGCCGCTGGAGCGGCCACAGGAAGTCGACGGAGCCGATCCACGGCTGCAGTTGCTCTTGGACGCCATGGCTGCGCTCTCGGTGCTTGAGCCGGATGACGCCGCATACCCGTGGGAGCGCGGCTGGCTCCTCAGCGTCTTCGGTCGGCACCTCGAGGCGGCCGACGATTATCTGATGGCAGCCCGTTTGCTGGAGCGCGACGCGGCGACGGGGACCGGAACAACCGGCGACGAGGAAGAGTGGGCGAAGAGCGCGCTCTTCCACGCGGCCAAGAATCTCGCGCTCGGAGGGCACCCGACCGCGGCAGCTGCTCTCTTGCCTCAGCTAACCGCCGACGATCGAGCGGAAGTCGAACCTCTGGTCGACGCCACGGCGTCGCAGACTATTCTCTAGCCGTGCCCACGTACGAGATCCGAGGCGACGTCCCGAAGAAGCGGCACGTCCAGTTCCGGGACAACGGGACGCTCCTGACCGAGGAGGTCATGGGGCTCGAGGGCTTCGACGGCAACGAGTCGATCCTCTACCACCTCACCTCGCCCTGCCGGGTCACCGAGGTCGCCGACTTCGCGCCGATCGAGCGCGACGAGTGGGTTCCCGGAGGGCCACCAGCACCGGCACTTCCGGACGATGGGCATCGACGCCGAGGGCGACGCGGTCAGCGGCCGCCGGCTGCTGATGTGGAACGACGACGTCGAGATCTCGCTCTGCAGGCCGACCGACGAGATGGACTACTTCTTCCGGAACGGCGAGGGCGACGAGGTGATCTTCGTCCACGAGGGCAGCGGGCACGCTCGAGACGATCTTCGGCGACCTCCCGTACCGCGAGGGCGACTACGTCGTCGTGCCGCGCGGGACGACCTACCGCTTCCGGCCCGAGGGCGACCAGCGCTACCTCGTGTTCGAGTCGCCCGGCCTGATCGAGATCCCGCGCCGCTACCGCAACGAGTACGGGCAGCTGCTCGAGCACGCGCCCTACTACCACCGCGACATCCACGCGCCGACCGAGCTGAAGACCCACCGCGACAAGGGCGAGTTCCGCGTCGTCGTGCGGGTGCGCGACGGCCACCAGGCCTACGAGCTCGACTACCACCCGTTCGACGTGATCGGCTGGGACGGCTACGTCTACCCGTGGACGTTCTCGATCCACGACTTCGAGCCGATCACCGGCCGGATCCACATGCCGCCGCCCTCGCACCAGACCTTCCAGGGCCGGAACTTCGTGATCTGCTCGTTCTGCCCGCGCAAGCTCGACTTCGACCCGCTGGCGATCCCGATCCCGTACCACCACTCGAACCTGAACTCGGAGGAGATGATCTATTACGTCTCGGGCAACTTCTCCTCCCGGAAAGCGGTGGACGTCGGCTCGGTGACGCTGCATCCCTCCGGGATCCCGCACGGCCCGCACCCGGGCCTCGCCGAGAAGTCGATCGGAATGACCGAGACGCACGAGCTGGCGGTCATGTGCGACACGTTCCACCCGCTGCGCCTGACGACGCTCGCGAAGGAGCTGGACGACGGCGAGTACGCGTACTCGTGGCTCGAGGAGCGCGCGCCGGCGGGCGAGAGCACCGACGAGGATCCCGCGGGAGTCACCTCGCACCTCTAGCGCGCCCGACGGTTGGTCGTTGAAGACCGGCGCGGGCTGATTCAAGATGCGGTGCGACGGCCGGGTCGAGGTCCCGGCCGGTACTCCGACTAGAGGGGGTAAGACAGATGAAGGCATCTCGCGTAGGGCGCCTGCTTGCGCTTGCAATCGGCGTCCTGACGTGTGCTGCGTTGCTCGTCGCTTCGTCGGCGGTCGGCGCGCGAACTGCGGTTCGCCGCCAGGGTCGCTCCGAGCTGACGGGATCGCAGCCATCGTGGGCGGCACCGGGCCGGTTGACCGGCGCGGTTCCGGCCACGCACACCGTGAGTGCGAGGGTCTGGCTCGCTCCGCGTCACGCGGCGCAGCTCGACCGGCTCGCACGGGCTGTCAGCAACCCGGCCAGCTCGCACTACCGCAAGTTCATCTCGAGGGCCCAGTACGTCTCCCGCTTCGCGCCCACGGCCGCGCAGGTCTCGGCCGTGACGCGCTGGCTGACGTCCTCCGGCCTTCGGATCACGGCCACCGGGCCGGATCACCACTACCTGGCGGTTCGCGGCTCGGCCGCATCCGTCGGCACGGCGTTCGCAACCCGGCTCGGCAAGTACGCAATCAAGGGCAAGCGGGTCCAGGCCCCGACGTCGAACCTGTCCGTTCCGCGGTCGGTCGCCGGAGCCGTGCTCGCGGTCACCGGGCTGACGCGGTTCGGCCACATGATGCGACCCGCCGACCTCGGCGCGCCTGCCGCGTTCGTCAACGGCACGCCGTGCTCGAGCTATTACGGCCAGCGCTACGCGTCCGATCTCCCGAAGTTCAAGGGGAGAACCCTGCCGTGGGCGTCGTGCGGGTACATCCCGTCGCAGCTCCGCGGTGCATACGGCGAAGGCGGTTCCGGCCCGGTGAACCTGGGCAAGGGCGCGACGGTCGCGATCACCGACGCGTTCGACGCCTCGACGCTGGAGCAGGACGCGAACACCTACTCGCTGCGGCACGGCGACAACAAGTTCGCCAAGCACCAGTTCCAGGACCGGAGCTTCCCGGAGCCGCCACCCGACGACCCGAACGTGATCGAGTGCGGCGGGAACGACTGGTACGGGGAGCAGGCGCTCGACGTCGAGGCCGCTCACGGGATGGCTCCCGGGGCGAATGTCCTCTACTACGGCGCCTCGAGCTGCTTCGACGACGACCTGCTCGCGTCGCTGTCTCAGGTCGTGCACGACAACAAGGCCTCGATCGTCACCAACTCGTGGGGCTCGCCGACCTTCTTCGTCGAGGACGGCGTTCTCTACTCGACGGTCGACGACGACCTGATCAACGCGTACGAGTCGATCTTCAAGCAGGGTGCCGTCCAGGGGATCGGCTTCTACTTCTCCTCGGGCGACAACGGCGACGACCTCGACGCGTTCGGCTACGCGCACCCCGAGTTCCCGACCGGCGACCCGTGGGTCACCTCGGTCGGCGGCACGTCGCTCGCGGTGAACAGCCGTGACCGGCGCAGCTTCGAGACCGGCTGGGGCACGTCGAAGTACGGCCTGTCCGACAACGGCAAGTCCTGGGTGAACACCGTCCCGTTCCTGTACGGCGCGGGCGGCGGCTTCAGCCAGATCTTCGACAAGCCGTTCTACCAGCGGGGGATCGTCAATCCCGACCCGACGGGTGGCCGAGCCGTTCCGGACATCGGGATGGTCGGCGACCCGACGACGGGCATGCTCGTCGGCGAGACGCAGGACTTCGACCTGCCGTCCCGCTACGGGCCGGTCGGCGTCCACTACGGCGAGTACCGCATCGGCGGGACGAGCCTCTCGTCACCGCTGATGGCGGGCGCCCAGGCCGTCGCGGAAGGAAGCTCGCGGATCGGCTTCGCCAATCCGTCGATCTACGCGCTCTACCGGCGCGGCGTCTACTACGACGTCACGCCGCAGGGCGACCTGGGCAACATCCGCAGCGACTACGCCAACGGCGAGAACGCCGACGACGGGATCATCTACTCGCTGCGCACGTTCGACCAGGACTCGTCGCTCCAGACCGATCGCGGCTGGGACGACGTGACCGGAGTCGGAGCGCCGACCTCGCGGTACTTCGACGAGCTGCACCGGCTGCTGCACTAGGCAGCAGCGACATCCGACGCAGAGGGAGGCCGCCGCGAGGCGGCCTCTCTCTTCTCCGGCATGGCAAGCTGCCGCGATGCCCGCGGCGCCGCAGCGACTCGTCCTCGACTGGGACGGGACCGTGACCGAGGTGGACACGCTCGACCTCGTGCTCGGGGAGTTCGGCGACCCGGAGATCTACGAGCGCGTCGAGGCCGAGCTCGACGCGGGGACGATGACGCTGAACGAGGTGATCGCGGCCGAGTTCCTGACCGTGACGACGCCGCTCGAGGAGGTCGTGCCGTGGCTGCTCGAGCACACGCGTGTGCGCGCCGGGTTCGCCGAGCTTGCGCGGGAGCACCGGCCGCTCGTCGTCTCGTCCGGCTTCCACGAGCTGATCGAGCCCGTGCTGGAGCGGGAGGGTGTGCTCGGCGACGTAGAGCTGCGCGCGAACCGGCTCGACCCGCGCGCCGACGGCTGGCGCGTCCTCTTCCGCGTGACCGAAGTCTGTCCGCACTGCGGCGAGGCGTGCAAACGGGCCGACCTGCCGACCGACGGCGAGGTCGTCTACGCGGGTGACGGCTACTCGGACTTCTGCGCCGTGAGCGCGGCTGACCGGGTCTTCGCGACGGGGAACCTCGCCCGGCGGCTCGACGAGCAGGGCGCCTCGTACACGCCACTCACGGACTTCCGCGCGCTCGCCTCAGAGCTCTAGCGTCTGGGCCTCGCGCGGACCCCCGTGGGTCAGCAGGAGCCATCGCGGCCGCCTGGCGTCCAGCGCGGACTCGACGGCCGCTCGCGACGTTGCCATGGACTCCGCCTTGCCCAACCAACTCTCGGGGCAGTGCCGCGCTCCGTCTTCGTAGCCGAGAACGGAGTCGCCGAGCACAAGAGCCTCGTGGCTCGGAATCCAGAACGCGGCCTCGTCCATGTGATGGAGCGCGACCGCCTCGACCCGGCCGGGCAGGATGTCTCCGCCGCGAAACGTGCTCGTCACCTGAACGCGCTTCGCGACCTCGTCGGCCGAGGGCTCGTGAGCCCGGAGCGACGCACCCTCGTAACGGTCGAGGATCTCCGCCGAACTACGGGCGTGCCAGTAGACCGTGATCAGGATCGACGGCGGCCCGTGATGCTCGACGTCACCGTCCAGCGCCGACCAGAAGGCGGCCTCCTCCCCGGCGGGCACGAGCGGGTCGAACAGGACGAGCGAGTCGTCCTCGACGAGGGCGTAGCACGAGACGTCGCGCCCCCAGCCCTGCCCGTCCACGAAGTCGTCCGGGCCCCAGTCCGGATGGCGCGCTGTCCACCACCAGAGATGAGGTGCAATCTGCTGCAGGTCCACGGCAGGACGGTACCCCCGCGACCCGTAGAGTGAGGGCGTGAACGTCCGGGACGCCACCCCCGCCGACACCCAGGCGATGCTCGGATTCCTGGAAGCCAGCTTCGACGAGCTCTGGAAGCGCCCGTTCCCGCGCCCCGAGATCGGGCCCGAGGAGCTAGAGGGCAAGATCGCGCTCCTGGTCGAGGACGAGGGCGAGCCGATTGGCTGCGCCTACGGCGAGCTGTACGACAACGGCGTCGCCCACCTGAACATCGTGTACGTGATCCCGGAGCGGCGGCGCGAGGGGATCGCGAAGGTCTTGCTGGCCGAGTTCACCGCGCGCGCCAGCAACGAGGCCGAGCACATGACGCTCGACGTCGACACCACGAACGAGATCGGCCGGACGGCCTGGCAGCGGCTGGGCTTCACCGAGTGGGCGTCGAGGATGTCCGCTCCGATCGACTCGCTCGAGTCACGGCTCGCCGGCTCCGCTCAGGGCGGCGAGTCGTACGCGTCGATTCACGTCCAGACCGACGACACCGAGGAGGTCGAACGTGCGGTCGCCAAGTACCTCCCGCGCTTCGGCAACTCGGCGCGGACGACGGTGTCGCCGCCGCGAAACGGCTGGGTCACCGTGTACGACGAGCTCTGCGACCGCGACCGCAAGGTCCGTGAGCGACTCTCGTCGGAGCTGTCGAACGCGACCGCCGCGGTCGTCTGCACGCTCGCGCTCGAGGACGGGCGTCTCGTGCGGTACGTGCTCTACGAGCGCGGCAGCGTCGTCGACGAGTACCAGTCGGTCCCGGAGTACTACGGCCCGGTCGTGCCCGGCGATGCGGTGGCGCTGGGCTCGAACCCGACCGTCGTCGCCCGCCTGACCGGCGCCGAGCCTGCAAGCGTCCGCGCGGTAGCCCGCACGGCCGCCTCCCCGGACGAGCTGCCGCCCGCGCCAGAGCTGCTCGCCCAGATCGCCGAGGCGTTCGGCCTCCAAGGCGCCGGGCCGCGGGTAGCCTCGGGGCAATGCCCACGCTCTACACCGCCGAGCGCTGCCCGTACGCCGCACGGGCTCGCATCGCGCTCGCGGAGAAGGGGCTCGCCTACGAGGCGGTCGAGATCGACCTCGACGACCGCCCGGCCTGGATCTACGAGAAGAACCCGCTCGGTCGGGTACCCGTCTACGAAGAGGAGGGCGGGCTCGTGCTTCCCGAGTCGCGCGTGATCATGGAGTACCTCGAGGAGCGCTACCCGGAGCCTGCGTTGTGGCCGGCCGATCCGGCCGAGCGGGCGCTCGGAAGGCTCTGGCTCGAGCGCTTCGACGGCAGGCTGGGCGGCGCGTACTACCGGGTGCGGCGGGAGGACGAGGGCGCGCGAGCCGAGCTCGACGAGCGGCTCGCCGCGATCGATGCGACGCTCGAGGGTCAGCCGTACCTCTCGGGGCGCGGGTACGGCCTCGCCGACATTGGCTACGTCCCCTGGGTTCTGCGCGCCCAGGAGCGGCTCGACGTCGAGCTGGACGGATTCCCGGCTCTGGCCGACTGGGCGCAGCGGCTCGGAGCGCGTCCGGCGATCGCGGCGGAACGCGAACTCGTCGCGGCGCAGTGAACCTCGTCTACCTGCACGCATTCCCCTTCGACGAGCGCATGTGGGGCCGCCGCTACGGGACCGCGCCGATGCTCTACCGGCTGGGCGCGACGATGGACGAGTGGGCGCAGCGGATTGCGGCCGAGGTGCACGGGCCGATCGTCGCCGTCGGTGCGTCGATGGGCGGCTACTGCGCCCAGCGGCTCCTCGCCCACGCGGACGTCCAGGCGCTCGTGCTGGTCGGATCGCGCGCGGACGCGGACACGCCCGAGCGGAAGCAGGCCCGCGATGAGACGATCGAGCTGATTCGCGAGCAGGGCGTGGAGGCGCTGTGGGAGAAGCAGCGGCCGGCCCTGTTTCCCGAGGACGCCGACGAGGAGGTTGTTGCGAAGGCGCGGGCGATCGCGCTCGAGCAGGATCCGGATCAGCTTGCGGCCGGCGTGGCCGCGATGCGCGACCGTCTCGACTCGACGGAGCTCGTCCGCGAGACCGAGGCGAAGGTGCTCGTCGCGCGAGGCGAGCACGACCCGTTCCTGAGCGCGGAAGAGGCCGAGACGCTCGCCGGTGCGGCCCGCAACGGGCGCCTGCACACGTTCGCAGGGTGCGGCCACCTGCCGACCTTCGAGCAGCCCGCCGAGTTCGACCGCGTGCTCGAGGAGTTCCTCGAAGATGTCTGATCTCCCACCGCTAGTGGACGCGGCCTGGGTGCAGGAGCGCCTGGGCGAGCCCGACCTGCTGCTCGGCGACTGCCGCGGGCCGAACGCGCACCAGCGCGGGCACCTGCCGGGCTCGGTCCCGCTCGTCCTCGGCGCGCCGCCTCCGCTCGCCGACCGCGAGACGGTCCAGGAGTTCGCGGTCGAGGTGCAGCGGCGGCTCGGCCGCCACGGCGTCGACGGCAGCGAGCGGCTCGTCCTCTACGACCGCGGAGACTGCGTCGGAGCCGCGGCCTCGGCCCAGGCGGCCGCGCTCGCCGGCCACCCGCGCGTCTCGGTCCTCGCGGGCGGGTTCGCCGCCTGGCCGGGCGAGATCGAGCAGGGCGCGGTCGAGCTTCAGAAGACGAAGGCCGCGCTCGAGCCCAGGCCCGAGGCGGTGCCGACCTGGCAGGAGCTCGAGGAGCGGCTCGGCGACGCGACTCTCACGATCCTCGACGTGCGCACGCCCGAGGAGTACACGGGCAAGGCGGGCTCGCCGTGCGACCCGCGCCAGGGGCACATCCCGGGCGCGCGGCTGCTCGAGCACCATCGCCTGCTCGTCGGCCCGGGCCAGCCCCTCCCGGCCGACGAGGTGCGCGAGATCGCGGGCCTGCCCGAGGGAGCCGAGATCGTCGCGTACTGCCACTCCGGGTCGCGCTCGGCGCTCGCCGCGCTGGCCCTGCGCGCCGCGGGGTACGACGCGCGCAACTACCCGGGCTCGTGGCACGAATGGTCGCGCCACGAGCAGCTGCCCATGGAGCGCTGAGGGGCTCCCGCGCGGGAGCCCCTCAACACCGTTCGTTCTCTACTTGTGCTTCTTCTTCTTGGGCGGGAGGACCTTGATCTGGGCGCTCGTCATCGGCGCCGAGATCGGTACCCATGCACGGAATTGGCTGTCCTGACGGCGACGGCCCGTCGCAGGAGCCCTCGACCCCGTAGCCCTGGAAGCGCGCCTGGAAGTACGTCTTCTTCTTCACCTTCGGGCGCGAGATCGTGAACGTGCCCTTGCTGCTCTTGATCGGCTTCGACCGGACGACACGCTTGCCGGTCCCGGCGACGATCGCACCCGGCGCGGGCAGGACCTTCGCCCCCGCGTAGAGGTCGATCTTGATTCCGGTCGGATCGAGACCTGCGACCGAGAGCTTGCCGGAGAACGAGACGATCGACGGCTTGCTCTTCACGCGCTTGAGCGTGAGCGAGGAGGGCAGTCCGGCGTAGCTCCGGTACTCGACCGTCCCGGCCGGGTTCGGCGTCGTGCCGGTGTACGGCGTGAAGATGCCGTCCCACTGGTAGCCGCCGCTCGAGCCGGCGTTCGTGAAGACGCCCTTGACGTAGTAGTCGGCCTCGATCAGCTGGGCCTGGAACGTCGCGTTCGCAGGTGCGGGCAGGCAGATCTGCTGGATCAGGTACGGCCCGACCTTGTTGACGAACGCGGGCACCTGCACGGCCTGTCCCTGGAGCTCGGTGTTCAGCACCCAGATCTCCTGGCCGGGAGTGGTGGCCGAGCCGGTGCACTGCTGCGACGCGCCCATGAGCATCGGGTCGGCGGGATTTCCGACGACCACGTTGCCCGCCAGCGGGAGGATCGCCCCGCCGAGCGCGTTCGCCTTGACCAGCGCGAACGCCTTGCCGAGCACCGTCCCCGGGGCGTGGCCCAGGGTGGCGCTGTAGCCGGCCGGCGAGAAGATCTGCATCTTCGCGGTCGCGTCGTTCGCGGGATCCGAGAAGACGACGAAGTCGACGGTGCTCGCCGCGCCGACCTTGTAGCTCGACTGCTCGACCGTGAGGAACGGCCCGAGCTTGGGGTCATACGCGGCCTTCGCCGACCCCGTGACGCTGATGCCGATCGCGGCGAGGACCACGAGCAGCATCAAGCGGAGTGAGTTCTTCATTGCCCCTTCTTTCGTAGTAAGCCCCCTGGGTTTCATCCATCTCGCTGAGACGTTTCCAGCACCGCAATAGTTAACACCGAAGTCCACAGATTGACTAGCGCGGGTTCACGAGCGGCCCGAAGAGCACCCAGAGGTTCTTCTTGTAGCGCACCATCCGGGCCTTCGCGATCGGGAAATAGTTCTTCGGGCTCGTCTTCACGTGCACGCCCGGGAGCAGGAACGGATTGGTCTTCTCGTTCATGTGCGTGGCCGCGCGGAGGAGGCTCGCGCGGGTGAGGTTCTTGCCCGCGTGGCGCAGGGCGTCGACCATCGAGTAGGCGACGGTCATCCCGTACCAGTTGTAGACGTCGCCGAGCCGGCCCTTCGGCAGGTAGCGCTTCATGATCTTCCGGTAGAGGGCGCACGGCCGGGTCCTTCTTCCAGCGCGGGCGAGGTCGGGTCCTTGACGAACGCGAAGCTGAGCGCGCCGTTCGTCTCCTTCCCGTGCGTGTTCGACCGGGCGATGCTCATGATCGTCGGCTCGATCGAGACCGCGCTGACGAAGAAGCGCGGGAACCAGCCGAGCTGGTAGGCGTAGAGGAAGGTCTGGATCGCGTAGGTCGGGAGGGCGAAGAGCATGAACGTGTCCGCCTTCGAGGCGCGCAGCTTCGCGACCTGCGACTTCACGTCGGTGTCGGTCACCTCGTACGACGCCTTCGCGACGATCTGCGACGCGTGCTTGCCGAGGCCGCGCTGCAGGCCGCGCAGGAGGTCGTTTCCGTAGTCGCTGTTCTCGTAGAGGACGGCGATCTTCGCCTTCGGCTTGTGCGCGACGAGGTAGCGCCCGTAGATCGCGCCCTCGCCCTCGAAGCTCGGCAGGTAGCCGATCGTCCACGGGTACTGCTTGTAGCCCCTGCCGATCTTGGCGGCGCCGGTCCCCGCGAAGATCTCGGGGATCTTGAGCGCGTTCAGGTAGCCGCGGATCGCGAGGCTGTGCTCGGTGCCGACCGTGTTGAAGATCGCGAAGACCTTGTCCTGCTCGACGAGCTCGCGCGTCTGGTCGAGCGTCTTCGACGGGTCGTACGCGTCGTCGCGGTAGAGGTACTTGATCTTCCGCCCGTGGACGCCGCCGTGGGCGTTGACCCACTTGAAGTACGCGTTCGCCGCCGGGCCGACCACGCCGAAGGGCGACGCCGGGCCGGTGAGCGGGACGGTCCCGCCGATCAGGATCTGCTTCGCGGTGACTCCGGGAGTGCCGACCTGTCCGCCGCCTGCCGCCGGGACCGAGAGCGCGAGGGCCGCGAGGAGGACGAGCCCGGCGCGCTTCATCGGGAGACCGGGCTCCGCAGGACGGGGAGCGTGAGCTGCGCCGGGCCGAGCGTGATCCTGGCCGTGGAGGGCATCGGGAGGTCGAGGTAGAGCAGGTTTCCGGGGTTCTGCGCCATCGAGCTCGAGGCGAGCGTAAGGGTCAGCTTGGATCCGCGGGGAACGAGCGTCGCGGTGTTGAGCAGCCGGATCGTGAGCCAGCGCGCCCCCTTCTTGCCGACGGTGTTGACGCCGCCCTCGCTGACGACGATCACCTTTCCGCGCGGAGTCTTCGCGCTGAGCACGGCGACGAGCCTCGACCAGCCGCCCGAGAGCTTCGCGGGCACGCGGACGGTTGCGGCGCCGAACGTCTCGATCCGCCCGGGGAGGCGGCCGGTCGTACGCGCGGCCTTGGCCACTCCGGTCAGCACGTTCCGTCCCTGGAAGGTGACCTTCAGGCCCGCCGTCTTCGGTGCGGCCGGGAACGTGCGCGCCTTGCCGCGCCACGGGTCGGGCGAGAGCGAGAACGGGTAGCGGGGCAGGCTCGTCGGGACCCCGAGCAGGTAGCGCGAGAACCAGCGCGTGCCCTCGGCGAGCACCTGCTTGATGTCAGGCCCGGGGAACGTGGACGGCGAGTGGCCGAAGTCGCCGATGTAGAGGCGCTTCGGGCCCTTCACGAGCCTGTAGCCGTTGCGTGCCTGGTCGATGTCGAACGCGAAGTCGCGCCGGCCCTGGAAGAAGTAGACGGGTTTCTTCACCTTCGAGAGCAGCGAGCCGCTCGAGCGCAGCCTCGCCCAGCGGCGCAGCGCGTCGAGGTTCTTGCTCGCGAGCGCGTCGTCCTTGATCGCGAGCACCGAAGGGTCGAGCCGGTCCTGTGGGAGGCTGCTCAGGAAGCTGTAGATCGCGCCCGACTTCGTCAGGTTCTGGGGCGCGAGCGCGCTGTAGAGGTTCGTCCAGGTCTCGACGACCTCCACCGCAGCCCACGGGACGCCGAGGCCGAGCGAGCGCAAAACTGCGCCGCCGCCCAGCGAGATGCCCCACGCGCCGATCCGGTTGTGGTCGATCTCGTGCCGGGCCGCCAGCCAATCGAAGACCTCCCTCGTGTCGGCGATCTCGCGCGGGCCGTCGATCGAGCTGAGCCCTTCCGACTCGCCGTGGCCGCGCGCGTCGAACGTCAGCACGGCGAACGTGTTCGCCCAGCCCTTCGCGATCGAGTCGAGGCTCTGCGCGGTTGCTGCCGAGGCCGTGGAAGAGCACGATCGCGGGCCAGCCCTGGGGCGGCGGCGCACCGTCGGGCTCGTACAGGGTCGCCGCGAGCTTGACGCTGTCGTCCATCGGGATCGAGGTGTCGCTCGGCGAGATACGCAGACGCGCGGCCAGCGCCGAACAGCGCGCACGCGAATGCACACAAAACCACCAGGAACCAGCGACCCACGGCCGGGAAGGGTAGCCGCTTCTACAATCGGCCTGTGGATCCGCGGCCGGTCGGCGTTTTCGACTCGGGCGTGGGCGGTCTGACCGTCCTGCACGAGTGCCTCGTGACGATGCCGCACGAGGACTTCGTCTACCTCGGCGATCACGCGCGGCTGCCGTACGGGCCGCGGCACCTGAACGAGATTCGCCGGTTCGCGCACGAGATCGGCGTGTACCTCCAGGCTCAGGACGTGAAGCTCGTGCTCGTCGCGTGCAACGCGGCCACCTCGGCAGGCCTGGCGCGCCTGCAGGAGGAGCTGACCGTCCCCGTCGTCGGGGTGATCACGCCGGAGGCCCACGCGGCCGTCCAGGCGACGCGCAACCGGCGGATCGGGCTGCTCGCGACCCAGGCGACGCTCGAGGCCGGCCGCTATGCGGCGCTCGTTCGCGCGCTCGACGCGGGCTCGGAGCTCGTCTCGGTCGCGTGCCCGCGGCTCGTGCCGCTGATCGAGAGCGACGACCCGTTCTCGGCGCAGACCACCGAGGCCGTGCGTGAGTACGCGGCGCCGCTGAAGGACGCAGGAGTCGACACGGTCATCCTCGGCTGCACGCACTACCCGCTGATCCGACCGATCTTCCAGCGGGTCTTCGGGCGCGACGTCACGCTCGTCTTCTCGGCAGAGGAGACGGCCCGCGAGGTCGCGGAGACCCTCGCGCGAAAGGGCATCGAGAACGAGCCCGGCCGCGAGGGCGCGTATCGCTTCCTGACCACGGGCGACCCGGCGCTCTTCCGCGAGCTGGGCGAGCGCTTCCTCCAGCTGCCGCTCGGCGACGTCGAGCAGGTGGCGCTGGCCGATCTCGAGGCGCTGCCTGCATGAGAGACGACGGCCGCCGCCCGAACGAGCTGCGACCGGTCTCGCTGGAGGTCGACTACCTCGAGCAGCCGCTCGGCGCCGTGCTCTACTCGCAGGGGAAGACGCGCGTCCTGTGCACGGCCTCGCTCGACGAGCACGTCCCCCGCTGGATGCGCGACTCCGGCCGCGGCTGGCTGACTGCGGAGTACTCGCTCCTGCCCGCCTCGACCGGCGAGCGCACCTCGCGGGAGGCGAGTGCGGGGAAGCAGAAGGGCAGGACCGTCGAGATCCAGCGTCTGATCGGTCGCGCGATCCGGGCGGTCGCGGACATGGAGGCGCTCGGCGAGCGGACGCTCTGGCTCGACTGCGACGTCCTCCAGGCCGACGGAGGCACGCGCTGCGCGGCGATCTCCGGGCGCCTACGTCGCCGCCGCGCAGGGCGCTCGACCGGGCCGGGCTCGGCCGCGTCCTGCGCGACTCGGTCGGCGCGGTGTCGGTCGGGATCGTGGGCGGCGAGCAGCTGCTCGACCTCGACTACGAGGAGGACTCGAGCGCCGACGTCGACCTGAACGTGGTCATCACCGGGGACGGCCGGCTTGTCGAGGTGCAGGCGACCGCCGAGCGCGCGCCGTTCGCACGGGACGAGCTCGACACGCTGCTCGACCTTGCTGCCTCGGGGATCGAGACGATCGGCGCGGCCCAGAGGCAGGCGCTCGATGCTGCTGGCGGCTAGCGTCCCGGCCCTCAGCTGGTGGGAGGTCTTCGCGCGGCTCGGAGTGGCCGCTGCGCTCGGTGGCTCGATCGGGCTCGAGCGGGAGCTCCGGGAGCGGGACGCGGGCTTCCGCACCCACATGCTCGTCGCCGTGGGCTCGGCGACTGTTCGCGCTCGCAGGCGCCTACGGCTTTCGCGAGTTCCCGCGCGGGGTGGACCCGACGCGCGTCGCGGCCGGGATCGTGACCGGGATCGGCTTCCTCGGCGCGGGCGCGATCATCCGCCAGGGCTTCACCGTGCGCGGCATGACCACGGCTGCGACGCTCTGGGTAGTCGCCGCGATCGGGCTGAGCGCGGGCGCCGGCTACTACTCGGGCGCGGTGCTGACCACTGTGGTCGTCCTCCTGCTGCTCTGGCCCTTGCGGATCCTCGCGCAGGGGGTCATTCCGCGCTTCCGGCCGCAGACGAGCCGGCTGCTCGCGCAGCTGCCCTCGGGCGAGAGCCCGGCGCCGCTGATCGCGGCGCTCGAAGGGAAGGGCGCGAGGCTGCACTCGCTCGAGATCTCGCACGAGGCCGACCGGAGGACAGTGCTGCTGGACGTGACGCTCCCGCCGAGGGTCGACGCGCCTGCGATCGTGGCCGACCTCGCCGAGCTCGACCACGTCCTGGAGGTCCGCTGGACGGATTGAAGCTCCGGCTCTGCTCGCAGAACCGGAACAAGCTCCGCGAGCTGGCGGCGCTCCTGCCCGGCTGGGAGCTCGAGCTGCTCGACGCCGACGGCTATCCGGAGGAGACGGCCGACTCGTACTACGAGAACGCGCGGGCGAAGGCGCTCTACGGCCGTTCGGTCGGGCCGGAGGACGCGTGGATGCTCGGCGAGGACTCTGGGCTCGAGGTCGAAGGGCTCGGCGGCGCGCCCGGGATCCGCTCGGCCCGCTACGCGCCCGAGGGAGGCGAGGCGGTCGCCAAGCTCCTCGGCGAGCTGCGCGGGATCGGGGGCGACGGGAGGCGGGCGCACTACGTCTGCGAGCTCGTCCTGGTCGCGCCGGACGGGCGCGAGCTGCGCGGGACGGGGACGCTCGAAGGGCGGATCGCGGACGAGCCGCGCGGCTCGGAGGGGTTCGGCTACGACCCGGTCTTCGTCCCAGAGGGCGAGGAGCGAACCGTCGCCGAGCTCGGAAACGACTGGAAGTCGCGCAACTCCCACCGGGCCCGCGCGGCGCCAGACTCTCGGCTACCAGCTAAGCCAGGCCTGAGGGCTCCGCGAGCTCGCGCCTCCTGTGCGAGGAGAGCCACCAGTTGATCTCGGCGCCGAAGACGATCACGTTCGCCATCACGTAGAGCCACACGAGCAGGAGCGCCGGCGCCCCGAAGGCCTTCAGCGTGACGACGTTGCTGGAGTAGCGCACGTAGAGCGGCAGCGCCTGGAAGCTCGCCTCGAGCACGACTGCGACGACGACCGCGCCGGGCACGACGTCGAGGAACGAGTGCTCCACGTTCGTCAGGAAGTAATAGACCGCGAGCAGGAAGACGAGCACCGCGGCCAGCGAGAACACGACCGAGAGCCCGTAGGCGACGACGGAGTTGCTCGCGAGGCCGTCCGCGTAGCGCTTGAGCAGGTCGAAGCCGAACGAGCCGATCAGCAGCCCGACGAAGAGCATCACGAGCGAGAGCAGCATCAGCCCGACCGCGAGCAGCTTCCCGCGCAGGAACGACCGGTTGGGCTGCCCATAGACGATGTTGAAGGCGGACTCGAGCACGCTGAAGAGCGAGAGCGAGGCCCACACGAGCGTCGCCGCGCCGACGATGCCGAGCGCTGTCGCGTGACGCCGGATCTCGTCGACCGTGTCCACGATGCTGGTCACGGAGCTGCCCGGAAACGCGCGCTCGAGCTCCGTGACGAGGTAGCTCGACTCGTCCGGCCGGCCGGCGAGGCCCAGCAGCGAGACGCTGAGGAACAGGAGCGGGATGAACGAGAGCAGCGCGAAGTAGGCGATCATCGCCGCGAGGTGCGGGCCGCGGTCGGCGAAGAACTTCGCGAACGGATCGCGCGCGCCCGGCATGGCGGGAGTATGGGCGCCCGCGCCGTCGGCGGGCGCGAGGTGCTAGCGTCACCGCTGATGCCGCCTGCCGCCCAAGCTCTCACGGACATGATCGAGATCTCGTCCCAGATCGAGGCCGCAGTGGTCTTCGACAGGGACGGCACGGTCCTGGCTTCGACGCTGGAGGACGACCGGGCGGGCCTGCTCGCAGGGTCGGCCCTCGGGTTCCTGCGCGCGGCGGAGGAGGCCCGCCCCGACGAGGAGACCGGGCTTCGCGCAGCTCGACGCATCGCTTCGCGACGGCTGCGTGTTTCTCGTCGCGGACGGTGACCACGCGATCGCCGCGACGACGGCGCTCGAGCCGACTGTCGGCCTGGTCTTCTACGACCTGAAGCGCTGCCTGGACGGCCTCGGCGAGGAGTCCCGCGCCTGCCACGGAGAAGCCGAAGCGGCCGCCGGTCAAGCGGACGACGACCGCCCGGACGACGAGGAAGAAGGACGATGCGAAGCCGTAGCGTGATCGCCGGCCTCGCCGTCGCGGCCGGCTCGGTCGCGGGCGCGCTCCACTTCCGCAACCGCGCCGCGCGGCGCCGGGAGCGGGTCGAGCTCTACTTCCGCGACGGCTCGATGGTCTCGCTCTCGGCGGGCCAGCCGGGCGCGGACCGGTTGCTCGCGCACGCGCGCGAGCTGCTCGCGGCCACGCGCTGAGCGTGGACCGAGACGCCCTCGCGGCCGCGCTCTGCGACCACGCCTACCTCGAGGGCGACTTCCTCCTCCGCTCGGGCCGCCGCTCGAAGTACTACCTCGACAAGTACCGGTTCGAGACGCGGCCCGAGCTGCTCGGCCCGCTCGGCGAGCAGATCGCCGAGGCCGTGCAGGACGTCGAGCCTGGCGCCGTGCGCCTCGCAGGCCCCGAGCTCGGGGCGGTCGCGCTCGCCGCGTCGGCCTCGCTCGCCTCCGGCCTCCCGTTCCTGATCGTCCGCAAGGAGGCCAAGGGCTACGGGACGGACAACCGGCTCGAAGGGGTCTTCGAGGCGGGCGAGCTCGTGTGCCTCGTGGAGGACGTCGTGACCTCGGGAGGGGCCGCGGTCGCAGCGATCGAGGCGCTCCGCGAGGCGTCTCTCGAGGTCAGAAGCGCGGTCTGCGTCGTCGATCGCGAGGAAGGCGGGGCCGAGGCTCTGGCGAACATTGGTGTGGAGTTGCGCGCCGCTCTTCCGGGTCTCGGAGCTCGTCGAAGCCCGGAAAAGCGCCGCAAAACCGCATGGTTGAGCGAAAAGGGTGCAACTGTTAGGGTCTTTCGACCGATCAGGACCCCAGGAAGGAGCGGACGTGACGAAGCAGGAGTTCGTGGATCGCGTGGCGGATAAGGCGAACATGACCAGGAAGGAGGCGGCGGAGGCTGTCGACGCCGTGCTCGCGTCGGTCACCGACGTCCTCAGCCAGGGCGGCGAGATCAACTTCACCGGGTTCGGGAAGTTCTCGACGCAGTACCGGAAGGAGCGCCAGGGCGTGAACCCTCGGAACCCGACCGAGAAGGTGACGATCCCGGCGGCCACGGTGCCGAAGTTTTCCGCTGGTAGCTCGCTGAAGCAGGCCGTGAAGGCCGGAGGCGCCGGAGGCGGCGGAGGCTACCAGGACCCCGGGGACAGTCCAAGCTCGACGAGCCCCCTCCTCACGGTGGGGGCTCACTGTTTTCAAGGCCCCGAATGGGGGCTAGTGCCCGGCCGCAGCGAGCGGTAGCCTCCGGAGCGTGAGCGCCGAGCCGGCCGTCGCAACATCGCTGTTCCCGGACAGGCTGGCCGAGGCGGTCGAGCGCAAGCGCTCGCAGCTCCTCGTCGGCCTCGACCCGCGGCCGGATCTGCTCCCGGTCGAGCTCGTCGGCGACTCGCAGTTCGACCTCTCGGCGGCCGCGGACGGCTGCGCGCGCTTCTGCCGTGGGATCGTCGACGCGGTGGCGCCGCACGTCGTCGGTGTCAAGCCACAGCTCGCGTTCTTCGAGGCTCTCGGGGCTTCGGGGATCGAGGCCTTCGAGGACGTGTGCAGGTACGCGCGCGCGGCGGGCCTGCTCGTGATCGCGGACGCGAAACGCGGAGACATCGGGTCGACGTCCCGCGCGTACGCGGCGGCCTACCTCGATCCGCGCGGAGAGGAGCCGCCGATCGCGGACGCGATGACCGTGAACGTCTATCTCGGGCGCGATTCGCTCGAGCCCTACGTCGCGTCCTGCCGGCGGCACGGGGCCGGGCTCTTCTGCGTGGTCAAGACCTCGAACGAGGGCAGCGCCGACGTCCAGGATCTCTCCCTGTCGGACGGCCGGCCGCTCTGGCAGCAGGTGGCCGGGATGGTGCACGAGCTCGGCGAGGATCTCCTCGGCAGCCGCGGGCTCTCGAGCGTCGGGGCCGTCGTGGGCGCGACGCACCCGCGCGCGATCGGCGAGGCGCGCCGGCTGATGCCGCAGGCGGTCATCCTGCTTCCCGGGATCGGCGTTCAGGGCGCGACGCCCGCCGACCTGGCGCGCGCCTTCACGAGCGGGCCGTCGAGCGCGCTCCCGAGCGCGTCCCGCAGCGTGCTCTACGCATTTCGCTCGAGCGACGAGGACTGGCGGACGGCCGCGGCCGGCGAGGCGGCGCGCCTTCGGCGCGAGGTCTGGGCCGCGTCCGGATGGTGAGCGGTGTCTCGCGGCTGGAAGGCCGAGGTCAAGCGGTACGGGGCGCCCGTGGCGTTCCTGGCCGCGGTCACGATCGCCGTGCTGCTCGTCCGCGAGGGGCTTCAGGAGAAGTCGTCTCCGTCGACGACGACCGCGACGACCACGGCCGCGGTCACGACGACGACGCGTAGCGGCCGGGCGCACTTCTACCGGCTGCGTTCCGGCGAGACGCTGAGCGACGTGGCGCTCCGCTTCGACACCACCGTCGATGCGCTGCTCCTGCTCAACCCCGGCGTCGAGCCGAACTCGCTCACGATCGGCCAGCGGATCCGCGTGCGCTGACCTAGAATCGCCGCCCCGTGAAGTCCTGCCTGGTCGCGATCGCCGCGACCCTCGCCCTCGCCGCCCCGGTCCTCGCCGCCCCGCCCCACGTGACGGGCCGTGCCTGGGTGGTCGAGAACGGCGCCACCGGCGAGGTGCTGCTGGCCCACGCAGCCCAGAGGCGCGTCCCGATCGCGAGCATCACGAAGCTGATGACGATCCTGCTGACGCTCGACCACGCGAAGCCCGACGACGTCGTCATCGTCAGCCCTCAGGCGGCCGAGGTCGGCGAGTCCTCGGCGGGCCTCGACGCGGGCGACCGCCTGACCGTGCGCGAGCTGCTCGAGGCCGCGCTGATAGCCAGCGCGAACGACGCGGCGGACGCGTTGGCCTCGTACGTCGGCCACGGCAACCAGGCGCGCTTCGTCGCGATGATGAACGCCAAGGCCCGGCAGCTCGGCCTCCGCGACACGCACTTCGTGAGGCCCGACGGGCTCGACGCACCCGGCCACGTCTCGAGCGCGCGAGACGTCACGTTCCTGGCGCGGCTGCTGATGCGGCGTCCGATCGTGCGCCAGATCGTGCGGCAGCGGACGGCCACCATCTCGGGCAGACGCGTCCTGCGCACCTGGAACGACCTGCTCTACAGCTACCCCGGAATCTTCGGCGTCAAGACGGGACACACCGACGCCGCGGGCTGGAACGAGGTCGCGGCCGCGCACCGTCGCGGGGTCTCGATCTACGCGACGCTGCTCGGGAGCCCCGACCGCTCGACCCGCAACGCGGATCTCGCGAAGCTGCTCGACTGGGGCTTCTCGCAGTACGCGCAGGCCGCGGCGGTGCGCAAGGGCGCGACCTACGCGACGGCCGACGTGGGCTACGGACGCAGGCCGGTCGCGCTCGTCGCGGCGCGCTCTCTCGCGCCGATGGCGCGGGTCGACGAGCCGCTCGTCCGCCGCGTCGTCGCCCTGGACGCGGCCGCTTTGCCCGTGTCCCGGGGACAGTCCCTGGGACACGTCCAGATCTACCAGCGCGGCCGTCTGATCGCGGTCGCGCCGCTCGTCGCCGCCCGCTCGGTCGGTCGTCCGGGTCTCGGCGGCCGCGTGACGTGGTACGGGACGCGTACCCTCCACCACATGTGGGGGTGGGTTACGTGATCGTCACGGTCACGATGAACGCCGCGATCGACCGGACGCTCACGGTCCCGAACTTCCAGCGCGGCCAGCGCCACCGGGCCTCGGATGGGCTCACGCTCGCCGGCGGCAAGGGGATCAACATCGCGCGCGCGCTCAAGCGCCTCGGCGTCCCGGTCGTCGCAACCGGGCTCGCGGGCGGCCAGACCGGCACGCGCATCGTCGAGGCGCTCACAGCCGAGGCGATCCTGAACGACTTCGTCCGGATCGAGGGCGAGTCGCGCACCTCGACCGCGATCGTCGACCCGACCGGCGGCAGCTACACCGAGGTCAACGAGTGGGGGCCGCACGTGGACGCCGACGAGCTCGAGACGCTGCTCGAGAAGCTGACCTACCTCTCGCGCGGCGCGGACTACGTGATCTTCGCCGGCTCGCTTCCGCGCGGCATCGAGGATGGCTTCTACGCCGAGGCGATCCGCGAGCTGAACCGCCGCGGCGTGCTCACCGTGCTCGACTGCGAGGGCGAGCCGTTCCGCCTCGGAACCCAGGCCGAGCCGTTCCTTGTCTCCCCGAACGAGCGCGAGGCGGAAGGGCTCGTCGGCCAGGAGTTCCACGACGACGACGACTTCCTCACCGGCCTCGACGCGATCGCCGAGCTCGGGGCGCGCAACGTGCTCATCACCCGCGAGTCCGGCTGCTGGGCGCTGCTGCGCTCGGAGCGAGAGCCACGGCGCTACCGCGCGCTCGCCCCCCGGATGGATCCGGTCTCTGCCGTTGGCTCGGGCGACGTGCTGCTCGCGGGATTCGTGGCCGCGAGGCTCGAGGAGCGCTCCGACGAGGAGGCGCTCAGGGCGGCGGTGGCCGCCGGAGCGGCCTCCACGATGCAGATCGGCGCGGGCCGGTTCGAGCCGCGGGACGCGGGACAGCTCGTCACGGGTGTCAACGTGGCCGATCTCGAGCCGGTCGCGGGCGAATAGCGCGCCTCAAGAGAAACCGCTCAGCCGTCGATACAGACACAGCGATGAATCGCCCGGCCCTGCCTGTGGCGCTGTCTGTGGCCGCACTTCTCGTCGCCGTGCTCGGCATGACGCCGCTCGGCGGCGCAGCCGTGCAGAACGTCACGCGGGTGGCGCTCTTCGCGAAGAACGCCGGCAAGGTCGGTGGGATCAAGGCATCCAAGAAGCGCAAGGCCGGCAGGCTGTTCCCGCTCGGCAAGGGCGGAAAGTTTCCGAAGTCGGTGCTGCCGAACGGCGCCGTAGGCCCGCCAGGAGCAGAAGGCGCGCAAGGCCCTCCAGGCCCGGCCGGCCCGCAGGGCGCGCGCGGCCTGCAGGGCTTCCCAGGCACCAAGGGCGCGACTGGCCCAGCAGGGCCGCAGGGCCCGGCCGGCCCACAGGGCCCGATCGGCGCGCCCGGCGGCGTCGGCCCGCTGAACCTCAACCGCAACGGGCTCGCGCGGAAGACGCTCAGCTCGAACTCCGCGTTCTCCTCGGTCGTCTCGGGCGCCGACGGCTATCCGCTCGTGGCCGTCTACGACACGACTGACAGCGACCTCAAGGTCGTCCACTGCAGCGACTACACCTGCGCCTCGTCCACGAGCACCGTGATCGACTCGATCGGCAACGTCGGCCGCTACCCGTCCGCGACGATCGGCGCCGACGGCCTCGGGCTGATCGCGTACATCGACGGGACGAACGGGAATCTCAAGGTCGCCCACTGCACGAACCTCGCGTGCTCGGCCTCCGTGAACACGACGGTCGATTCGACCGGGCACGTCGGCGACGACCAGATCTCGCTCACCGTCGGCGCGGACGGGCTCGGGGCGATCGCCTACTTCGACGCGACGAACCTCGATCTCGACGTCGCCCACTGCTCGAACACCGCGTGCACGGCCTTCTCCACGACACCGGTCGACACCACGGCGAACGTCGGGCGCTCGGCTTCGATCGACGACCGGCGTCGACGGCTTGCCGCTCATCAGCTATCGCGACACGACGAACAACAACCTCAAGGTCGCGCACTGCACGGCGGCCGACTGCACGTCCTTCGTCGCGAACACGATCGACCCGTCCTTCGCCGTCGGCGCCGACAGCTCGATCACGATCGGCTCCGACGGGCTCGGGCTGGTCAGCTACTTCGACAACGCCGCGGCCAATCTCAAGGTCGCCCACTGCTCCGACGTCGCCTGCACGACCGCGTCGAGCTACACGGTCGACTCGACAGCGCTGGTCGGCCAGTACACGTCGAATACCGTCGGCCCGGACGGGCTTGCGGTGATCAGCTACTACGACAACAGCGGCGCGACCCTCGACCTCAAGGTCGCGCACTGCTCGAACGTCCTCTGCAGCTCCGCGACGACGACCACGGTCGACAAGCCCGGGGACGTCGGCCAGAACACGTCGATCACGATCGGCGCAGACGGCCTGCCGTTCGTCACGTACCGCGACGTCTCGGGGAACTCCGTCGCGTCGATGCACTGCCCGAACGCGTTCTGCGTTCCGTACTTCCGCCGCCGCTAGGCGCGGCCGCGCGTCGGCCAGGGCGGACACGTCGGTTCGGGCCGTGTCGGAGGGACAGTCCCTGGGACACGTCTCGTCGCGAGAACCGCTTGTTGTCCAGGCGTGGTGGTACGATCGCGTGCCAATTGCGAGACGGAATTGAGCTGATTTTCGGGCCCAGGCACCTCGAAGGCGCCTGGGCCTCGGTGCATTAGAGGGGAGAAGCCGCGTGGAGATCGAGATCGGCCGAGGCAAGAAAGCCCGTCAGGCGTACGGGTTCGACGACATCGCGATCGTGCCGTCGAGGCGCACGCGAGACCCCCAGGACGTGGACATCGGCTGGAAGCTCGGCCCGCATCTGCTCGAGCTCCCGCTCCTCGCCTCGGCGATGGACGGCGTCGTCTCGCCGCGAGATCGCAATCGAGCTCGGCAAGCTCGGCGGGCTCGGCGTCCTCAACCTCGAAGGCATCTTCACCCGCTACAAGGACGCCGACCGCCAGCTCGACAAGGTCTCGAAGCTGACCAAGACGCGGGCGACGGCCGGGATGCAGGAGATCTACTCGCGCCCGGTCGACCCGAAGCTGATCGAGGCGCGCATCCGCGAGATCAAGGAGGGCGGCGTCCTCGCCGCGGGCTCGTTGACCCCGCAGCGCGTCCGCGACCACTACGAGGTCGCGCTCGAGGCAGGGCTCGACGTGCTCGTCATCCAGGGCACGGTCGTCTCTGCCGAGCACGTCTCCTCGAACGGCCAGGCGCTCAACCTGAAGGAGTTCATCGCGGAGATCCCGGTGCCGGTGATCGTCGGCGGCTGCGCCTCGTATCAGACCGCGCTCCACCTGATGCGCACCGGGGCCGAAGGCGTGCTCGTCGGCGTCGGCCCGGGCCAAGCGTGCACGACCCGTGGCGTCCTCGGCGTCGGCGTCCCTCAGGCCACGGCGATCGCCGACGCGGCGGCCGCGCGCGTGCAGTACCTGCTCGAGACCGGCAAGTACGTGAACGTGATCGCGGACGGCGGCATGCGCACCGGCGGCGACATCGCCAAGGCGATCGCCTGCGGCGCCGACGCGGTCATGGTCGGCTCGCCGCTCGCGCGCGCCAAGGAGGCGCCCGGACGCGGCTTCCACTGGGGCATGGCGACCTTCCACCCGACGCTTCCGCGCGGCGCCCGCGTGGCCGTCGAGCAGAACGCCACCCTCGAGGAGATCGTGATCGGGCCCGCGCGCGAGAACGACGGCACGCTCAACCTCATGGGCGCGCTGCGCACGTCGATGGCCACCTGCGGCTACGAGTCGGTGCACGACTTCCAGAAGGCCGAGGTGATGCTCGCGCCGTCGATCAAGACCGAGGGCAAGTCGCTCCAGCAGGCCCAAAAGGTCGGGATGGGGTAGTGGGCGAGGTCGTCCCTCTTCCGGCAGCCGAGCCCGGCCCGGAGGAGCGCCCGGTCCTCGTCCTCGACCTCGGCGGCCAGTACGCCCAGCTGATCGCGCGCCGCGTGCGCGAGTGCCGCGTCTACTCGGAGCTCGTCCCGCACTCGATCACCCCGGCCGAGGCGCGTGCCCGAAACCCGCGCGCGCTCGTTCTCTCCGGCGGGCCCGCCTCCGTCTACGCGGAGAACGCGCCGCACGTCGACCCGGGGCTCTTCGAGCTCGGCGTGCCCACGCTCGGCATCTGCTACGGCATGCAGCTGATGGCGCAGGAGCTCGGCGGGAAGGTCGAGCGGACCGGCATCTCGGAGTTCGGCAAGACGGGCGTCGTCGCCGAGGAAGCGAGCGAGCTCTTCGAGGGCCTGCCGCGCGAGCAGACGGGCTGGATGAGCCACCGCGACTCGGTGACCGCGCCGCCCGACGGGCGCACGCGTGACCGCCGGCTCGCAGGCGGCGCCGATCGCCGCGTTCGAGGACCCCGAGCAGAAGCTCTACGGCGTGCAGTTCCACCCCGAGGTCGTCCACACGCCGCACGGCACCGACCTCCTGAAGAACTTCCTCTACGCGGTCGCCGACGCTCCTCCGTCCTGGACGGCCGCGGCCGTGATCGAGGAGCAGGTCGAGCGCATCCGGGCCCAGGTCGGCGGCGCGCGCGTCCTCTGCGCGCTCTCGGGCGGCGTCGACTCCGCGGTCGCCGCGCTGCTCGTGCACAAGGCGGTCGGCGACCAGCTCGTCTGCGTCTTCGTCGACCACGGCCTGCTGCGCCGCGACGAGGCGACGCAGGTGGTCGAGACGTTCGAGGGCCACTTCCACATCCCGCTCGTCCATGTCCAGGCGCAGGAGCGGTTCCTCGCGCGCCTCGACGGCGTCGACGACCCGGAGGCGAAGCGCAAGGCCGTCGGCGAGGAGTTCATCCGCGTCTTCGAGGAGGAGTCGAACCGGCTCGGCAAGATTCCGCTACCTCGTTCAGGGCACGCTCTACTCGGACGTGATCGAGTCCGGCGGCGACGCGGCGGTCGCGGCGACGATCAAGTCGCACCACAACGTGGGCGGCCTGCCGGCCGACATGGAGATGGAGCTCGTCGAGCCGCTGCGGCTGCTGTTCAAGGACGAGGTGCGGCGCGTCGGCGAGGAGCTCGGCCTCCCCGAGCAGATGGTCTGGCGCCAGCCGTTCCCGGGGCCGGGCCTCGCGATCCGGATCATCGGCGAGGTCACGCACGAGCGGCTCGACATCCTGCGCGAGGCCGACGCGATCCTGCTCGAGGAGATCCGCCGCGCAGGGCTCTACCGCGAGCTGTGGCAGTCGTTCGCGGTGCTGCCCGCGATTCGCTCGGTCGGCGTCCAGGGCGACGAGCGCACGTACGGCTACCCGATCGTCGTCCGCGCGGTCACGAGCGACGACGCGATGACGGCCGACTGGGCGCGCCTGCCCTACGACCTGCTCGAGACGATCTCGTCGCGGATCGTCAACGAGGTCCCGGCCGTGAACCGCGTGGTGCTCGACATCACGTCCAAGCCGCCCTCGACGATCGAGTGGGAGTAGCTGTCAGCTAGCGCCGCGCGGCCGCGATCAGGCCCGCGGCAAGTCCGAGCGCGCCGATGATCACGAACGGGCGCAGGTCGAAGATCGGGCGGAACCTCGTCTCCGTCCCGTGGATCTCGATGTAGCCGACCGGCCAGGCGACCGCTCCGCCGCCGCCGCCTTCGCCGCCGCCCTCGGGCGCGTTTCCCGATCCGCCGCCGAAGCCCCAGGCGGCCCGCGCCACGGGGATCACCGTGATCTCGTCGCGCTCGACGGGGTCGCCGAACACGGTCGCCGCTCCGGCCCGCTTTCCGACCCGGTCGGCGAGGTTTCCTACGAACGTCATCTCGTTCTCCACGGGAGCACCTCCTGCTCGCTGTTCCCGGAAGCGTTGCGGACCCGGCCTCAGCGCGCGGCGATCACCGCTTGGGGGTAGCGGGCGCGCACCGTATCTGCGTACTCGGCGAGCTCCGCGGCCAGCTCCGCGCTTGCGACCTCGACGACGTTCTCGGCGTTCTTCTCGCCCGAGTGCGAGAGGTTGAACGAGCCCACGAAGACGACGTCGTCGGCGACGACCAGCTTCGCGTGCATGAAGTCGTGAACCGATCCGACCGGGTCCCACGGCTCCGACCGCTTCCCGGAGAACTGGCCGCCGAGCACGCGTTCGAGGAGCGGCAGCTTCCACGCCGCGTTCGGCTCCTTGCGCCACTGGCGGACGACGTCGTCGACCTGCGTCGCGTCGACGCAGCCCGCGATGTCGCCGCGGCCGTCGGCGATCCGCTGCGCGAGCGTCGCCAGGATCGGCGCCGACGTGATCACCGGCGAGCAGATCCGGACGCGCTCCGCATGCCCGATCTTCTTCGCGATCCGGTGCGTCAGCGCGTCCGCGAATCCGGGCGTGAACCACGGCCTGACGCGCGTGCCGTCGACCTCCACGGGCCGCGGCTCCGCAAAGCCGCTCTTCTCGACGTCGCCGGTCTTCCAGAGCTCCTCGAAGTCGATCGTGAACGCCTTCGCGAGCTCGGGCGAGTCGATCGCGATGACCACGTTCTCCTGGCGCGACCACGAGTCGTCGGTCCAGTTCATCGACCCCGTCCACACCGACTCGCCGTCGCGGACGACGAACTTGTGGTGCATCAGGTCGGGGACGCCCGCGATCGCCTTCTCGGGGACGCCGAGCGAGGTGATCAGCGCCACGTCCGGCTCGCACGGCGGCGGCACGGGGATCGGGTTCCCGTGGTCGACGTTGTAGATGATCCGAACGGCGACGCCTCGCTTCGCGGCCGCCTGGATCGCCCCGGCGACGACCTCTCGCGTCTCCGGCCCGAGGTTGAAGTCGTACTGCGCGAGGTCGAGCGAGCGCTGCGCGGGCTCGAGGAACTCCGCGACCATGCGCGCGACGTCGAGCGGCTTCTGGCCGCCGTCCGTCAGAGTGTGGATCTGGATGGATGAGCTCATCGCGCGGCTCGCCGCGGTGACGATCGGCGAGACCTTCAACTTCTATCGTGACGGGTGCGGCGCCGCGACGCGACGGAAGCGGCTCGCGAGCTATCTCGAGTCGCGGAGCGAGGCGCACGTTCCTGCTGGTGGGCGAGGCCGCGGGCTACCGCGGGGCGCGCGTCTCCGGCGTCCCTTTCACCTCGGAGCGGCAGCTGACCGGCACCGGTCCGGCCGAGGCAAGCGCGACCGTCGTGCGGCGCGTGCTCGCCGAGCTCGAGCTGGAGGAGGAGACGCTTTGCTGGAACGTCGTGCCGACGCATCCGCATCTCCCGGCGCGGCCGGAGACGAACCGCCGCCCGACGCGCGCCGAGATCGACGATTCCGGGCCTTTCCTGCGCGAGCTCGCCTGCGGCCGCCGCGTGATCGCCGTGGGCCGGGTCGCGCAGGCCGTTCTCGGCGCTCCGTACGTTCGTCATCCCAGCCATGGCGGCGCCACGGATTTCAGGCGTGGGCTGCTACGATTCGCCGTCGGCGGGCGTGGTGTCCGCCACTTTTCTGTCACGAGATGAAGACCTGGAATGCAAAGCCGGGCGAGGTCGAGCGCCACTGGTACCTCGTCGACGCAGAAGGCAAGACGCTCGGGCGTCTCGCTACGCAGATCGCGGACATGCTCCGCGGCAAGGGCAAGCCCGAGTACACGCCGCACGTCGACACGGGCGACTTCGTCGTCGTCGTGAACGCGGAGAAGATCGCCGTCACCGGTAAGAAGCTCGACGACAAGATGTATCACCGCCATTCGGGCTATCCGGGCGGGCTGCGCAGCCGCACGCTTCGCGAGGAGCTCCACCGCCGGCCGACCGAGGTCCTGCGCAAGGCGGTCAAGGGCATGCTCCCGCGGAACCGGCTCGCTCGTGCACAGATCAACAAGCTGAAGATCTACGCCGGCCCCGAGCATCCGCACGAGGCTCAGGCACCCAAGGAGCTGGAGCTCAAGACATGAGTGAAATCGCGCAGTACAGAGGCACCGGGAAGCGCAAGACGTCGGTGGCGCGGGTCATCCTGCGGCCGGGCGACGGCGCAACGTGGTTCAACGGGCGTGCGATCGAGGAGTACTTCCCGCGCGCCTCCCACCGCGAGCAGGTGCTTTCGCCGTTGAAGGTCGCTGGGGTCGAAGGGACGTTCGACATTCGCGTCCGCGTCCAGGGCGGCGGGCCGAGCGGGCAGGCAGGCGCCGTCCGCCACGGGATCGCGCGGGCTCTCGTCGACGCCGATCCCGAGCTGCGGGTAGCGCTCAAGCGCGCCGGCTTCCTCACGCGCGACGCACGGATCGTCGAGCGCAAGAAGGCCGGCCTGCACAAGGCCCGCAAGGCGCCGCAGTTCTCTAAACGCTAGTTGCGCCGCTACTTCGGGACCGACGGGGTCCGGGGCGTCGTCGGCGAGGACCTTACGACGGACCTCGTCGAGCAGCTCGGCCGGGCGGCGACGCTCTGGTCGGAGAGCGGCCGCGTCTTCGTCGGGCGTGACACCCGCGGCTCCGGCCCGGAGCTCGAGGAGGCGTTCGCGCGAGGCGTGGTGGCGGGCGGCGGGAACGCGGTCCTCGCGGGCGTGCTTCCGACCCCGGCCGTGGCGCTGCTGGCGCTCGACCTCGCGCGCGGTCATCTCGGCCTCGCACAACCCGCCCGAGTACAACGGCGTCAAGCTCTTCGACCGCGAAGGCCAGAAGCTGACCGACGCGGACGAGGAGGAGATCGAGGCGCTCTTCGACGCACCGGCGGCGGACACGCCCGGCTCGATCGACCGCGTCGGGGTCGCAACGGACAGCTACCTCGAGCACATCACCGAGCGCTTCGGCTCGGACCTCTCGGGCCTGCGACTCGTCGTCGACTGCGCGAACGGCGCGTACTCGGGGATCGCGCCGCATGCCTTCGAGCAGCTCGGCGCCGAGGTGACGGCGATCGGTTCGGCCCCCGACGGCACGAACATCAACGTCGGCTGCGGCGCGACCGACCTCGGGACTTTGCAACAGACTGTTACTAAGTCGGGGGCCGACCTCGGGATCGCGTTCGACGGGGACGGCGACCGGATGCTCGCGGTCGACGCCCGCGGTCAGGTCGTCGACGGCGACCAGATCATCGCGATCCTGATGCTGCACCTGGAAGTCGACCTGGTCGCGGTGACGTCGATGACCAACATCGGCCTGCACCGCCTGGCCGCCGAGCACGGGATCCGCGTCGTCACGACCGACGTCGGCGACCGCTACGTGCTCGAGGCCCTTCGCCGCGAAGGCGGCGTGCTGGGCGGCGAGCAGTCCGGGCACATCATCTACCTGCGCGACCACGTGACCGGCGACGGCCTCGCGGCCGGACTGCTCCTCTGCGACGCGCTCGAGGGCCGCACGCTCGAGGAGGCCGCGGCCGTGCTCGAGCGTTTTCCGCAGGCGACCGCAAACGTGCGAGTTGCCGCGAAGACCCTCCCGGAAAGCGTCTCGGCCGAGATCGAGCGCCTGAACGCGGAGCTCGGCGAAGACGGCCGTATTCTCGTGCGCCCGTCGGGCACGGAGCCCGTGATTCGCGTGCTCGTAGAGGCAAAATCGCGAGAGGAAGCGGACAGGACCTGTGCTACTATCCGGTCTCTCGTGACACGAGAGCTCGGCTGACCCGGCTCAACGCAGGGACGGGGGGAAGCAGCCGGGCATTTCGCGTTTTTTAGGGAGGTTTCGCGTGTGCGGAATCATCGGCTACGTCGGGCGTAGGCCCTGTAAAGACCTTCTGGTTCAGGGTCTCGAGCGGCTCGAGTACCGAGGCTACGACTCGGCCGGCCTGGCGCTGCGCGAGGACGACCGGCTCGACTACGTCCGCGCGGTCGGCAACCTCCAGTTCCTGAAGGACGCGACCGGGGAGAACGGCTCCCAGGCGACGACCGGGCTCGGGCACACGCGCTGGGCGACGCACGGCGCCGTGACCGAGCAGAACGCGCACCCGCTGACCGGCTGCGACGAGGGGCGGCTCGCGATCGTGCTGAACGGGATCGTCGAGAACTTCCGCGAGCTCAAGGGCTCGCTCGAGGCCGAGGGACACACGTTCGGCACCGAGACCGACGCCGAGGTGGTCGTCCACCTGATCGAGCGGCACTACCAGGGCGACCTCCCGGAGGCCGTGCGCGCCGCGTACAGGGAGCTCGAGGGCCACTTCGCCTTCGTCGTCGTCCATCACGACCACCCGGGCGAGCTCGTGGGCGCGCGCATCCAGTGCCCGCTGCTCGTCGGCGTCGGCCAGGACGAGATGTTCCTCGCCTCGATGGCCGCCGCGTTCATCTCCGAGACCAAATCGATCCAGCTCCTCGAGGACGGCGAGATCGTGGTGATCACCGAGGACGGGGCGCGCTTCATCGACGTCGAGAACGGCGACGTCGAGCGCGAGGTGATCGAGGTCGACTGGGACCTCGAGGCAGCCGAGAAGAGCGGCTACGAGACGTTCATGCTCAAGGAGATCTACGAGCAGCCCGAGGCCGTCGGGGAGACGCTCGGTGAGCGCGTGCGCCACGGCCGCCTCGAGCTCGAGGGGCTCGGGCTGAACGACGACGAGCTCCGCAGCCTGCGCCGGATCGTGATCCTCGCCTGCGGCACCGCCTACCACGCGGGCGTGGTCGGCCGGTACGTGATCGAGGAGTGGGCGCGAATTCCTGTCGAGCCGGACATCGCCAGCGAGTGGCGGTACCGCAACCCGGTCGTCGGCAAGGACACGCTCGTGATCGGGATCTCGCAATCGGGCGAGACGATCGACACGATCGCAGCGATGAGGCTCGCGCGAGAGAAGGGCGCGCACACCCTGGCGATCACGAACATGAGGGGCTCCCAGATCACGCGTGAGGTCGACTCGGTGATCTACACGCGCTGCGGCCTCGAGATCGGCGTGGCGGCCTCCAAGACCTTCACCGCCCAGGTCGCGCTGCTCGACCTGATCGCGCTCAAGCTGGCCCAGGTGCGAGGGACGATGCCTCCGGACGAGCTCGAGTTCATCGCCGACGAGCTGCACGCGCTCCCGGAGAAGATGGCGGCCTTCCTCGACGGCAACCATCCGATCGACGAGATCGCCGAGCGCTACTACGACAAGCCGTTCTTCCTCTACCTCGGGCGCCACATCGGCCTGCCCGTCTGCCTGGAGGGCGCGCTGAAGCTGAAGGAGATCGCCTACGTCCCGACCGAGGCCTACTCGGCCGGGGAGATGAAGCACGGGCCGATCGCGCTGCTCGACCAGGACACGCCGGTCGTCGTCGTCGCGACCGACTCGCACGTCTACGACAAGGTCGTCTCGAACATCCAGGAGACGAGAGCGCGCGGCGCGCACGTGATCGCGATCGCGACCGACGGCAACGAGGACATTCAGCACCACGCGGACGACGTGATCTACGTGCCGAGGACGCCCGCGTTCCTGCAGGCGGTGCTGGCCGTGCTCCCGCTCCAGCTGCTCGCCTACCGCATCGCCCGGCTGCGCGACCTCAACGTCGACCAGCCGCGAAACCTGGCGAAGACCGTCACCGTCGAGTAGCTCGGTCACAAGCGCCGTGCTCGTCGCATTCGGTCTGTGCCTGGCCGCAGAGCGCTAGACCGCGGTTATCGTCACCACGTGATCGACAACATCGGGCAGGGCCTCTGGAACGCGTTCCAGATGGCGTGGGAGGTCTGGTGGGCGCTCGTGCTCGGGTTCCTGCTCTCGGGGATCGTGCAGGCCTGGGTCCCGCGGCAGCGGCTCGAGCGCGCGCTCGGCGGCCAGGGCCTGAAGGCGCTCGGGCTCTCGACCGGCCTCGGCGCCGCGTCGTCGTCGTGCAGCTACGCGGCCGTGGGGATCGCGAAGTCGCTCTTCCAGAAGGGCGCGAGCCTTGCGGCTGCGATGGCGTTCCAGTTCGCCTCGACGAACCTCGTCTTCGAGATCGGGATCGTGATCTGGGTCTTCATCGGCTGGCAGTTCACGTTGGCCGAGTTCGTCGGGGGCCTGATCCTGATCGTGCTGATGTGGATCGGAGTTCGCGTGCTCGTGTCTCGACGGGCGGAGGAGCAGGCGCGCGAGCACGCGATCGCGGCCGACACCGGCCACGTACACCACACGGCCGGCGGCTCGAAGCTCTTCTCGCTCCAGGCATGGACGGACGTCGCGCACAACTTCCGCCACGACTGGAAGATGCTCTGGAAGGAGATCCTCGCGGGCTTCCTGATCGCCGGCTTCGTCGCGCTGCTGCCGATGGACTTCTTCAACAGCCTCTTCCTGACCGATCAGGGCGGCACCGTGCAGCTGATCGAGAACGTGCTCGTCGGGCCGCTCGTCGCGATCCTCTCGTTCGTCTGCTCGGTCGGGAACATCCCGCTCGCGGCGGTGCTGTGGGCCGGCGGCATCTCCTTCTCGGGCGTGATCGCCTTCATCTACGCCGACCTGATCATCATCCCGCTCGTCCTGATCTACCAGCGCTATTACGGCCGGAAGATGGCCGCGCTCATGGTCGGGATCATGTTCGGCGTGATCGTCGTCGCCGCGCTGGTCGTCGACGGGATCTTCAGCTGGGCGGGGCTGATCCCGGAGACGCGGCCGACGATCGAGTCGATCACCGAGCGCGGGATCTCGTGGAACTACACGACCGCGCTGAACATCGTCTTCACGCTCGTCGCCGCCGCGCTCTGGGCGCTGACCCTGCGCGCCACGAGCGGGGCACGCCGCCCACGAGCACGCGCACTAGAAAGTGAGAGAGGCCGCTCGGACGGAGGCGGCCTCTCTCGGGTGAAGGAGGAGGTGCTTCTAGGTGCCCGGCTCGTGGTCGCCCACGTGCTTCGCGGGAACCTGTTCGACCTGGGCGAGGGAGAGGAATCGCGGCGCGCGGATCCGCACCGAGATCTTGTCGCCGACCTGGAGCTGGCTCGGCGAGATGACCTCCGGAACCTTCCCGTGCCAGAGCACGAAGACGGTCCGGTTGCCGTAGCTGAACGACTGGTCGAGCGGCTGGCCGAGCATCGCCCGGAGAGCCCGCAGGTTGCCGTTCGAGATGTTCAGCGAAACGTGACCGCCTGCAGCCGGGGCGTTGAGCTTGCCCACGAACAGCCAGAGCGGCTGGGCCGGATAGCGCTTGTTCGGGCCGCGGTCGGCGACACGCCAGGCCGGAGTGGCCTCGATGTCGGCGAGCGGCGCCGGGCGCGGAGCCTTGATCTGGATGGTGACCTTGTCGCCCTCGACGAGGTTCGACTCGGGCACGACAGTCGGGACTCCGTGCGTCCAGCGCAGGTACTGGGTGTTCGCGTCAACGGCGAACTGCTGATCGCGGCTCTTGCCGATCAGCTTCTTGATGGCGGCCTTGTTGCCGCCGTTCACGTGTACGGCGAGCGCCGACGAGCTGCCGGCATCTGCCAGGAGGCGCCCGTTGAACACGTAGTTGAAGTTTGCCCCGTTGCCAGCGGCGAGCGTGCTGGAGGCCCCGGCGGCGACCATCACCAGGGCGAGTAGGGCGAGTGGGAGGATGTGCCTTCGCATGTACGGCTCCTTTTCGATGACCGAGGAGGGTTGAGCGGATCGTCGCCGCGTGATGTCAAGCCGCTGTTACTCGGTCGTAAGGGAGTCGTTAGGCCGGCGTAAGAATCTCGGGGCGGAGCGGGTTAAACGGCCGCACCGGCAAAAGCCGGCACGGCCTCCATGGTGGCGTCGCAAGCGAGCGCCTCGAACGGCCGCACCGGCAAGCCGGCACGGCCTCCATGGCGGCGTCGCAAGCGAGCGCCTTAGTCGCCGTCGGGCGGGCGCCGTTGGCGCTTGACCTGGGCGCGGCGGCGCTTCTGCTCCAGGCGGCGCTCGACCGCGCCTTTGCTCGGCCTCGTCGGCCGGCGCTTCCGCGGGACGCGGAGGGCCTCTCGCAGGGCCTCGACCAGACGCTCCGTCGCGAGCTCGCGGTTGCGGAGCTGGCTGCGCTCGTCCTGCGCGACCGCGCGGATCACCGGCCCGGCACGGTTGACGACGCGCCGTTTCTGGGCCTCGCTTAGCGACTCCGAGGCCTCGACGTCGAAGGTCGCGTCGACACGGGTCTCGGTCTTCTGCGCGTGCTGACCCCCGGGGCCGCTCGACCGCGAGGTGCGAAATCGGATCTCCGAGCGCGGGATGGAGACCGACCGGGTCACCCGAATAGACTCGCCGTTGCTCATGAGTGGGATTCTTCTAGACGTCGACGGGGTTCTGCACGTCTCGGGCCACCCGATCCTCGGCGGCGCCAAGGCGGTCTCGCGGCTGCGCCAGGCCGGCCACGCGCTGCGCTTCGTCACCAACAACACGACGCACTCGCGCCAGGCGCTGGCCGCCGAGATCCGCTCGTTCGGGATCGAGCTCGAGGACGACGAGCTGCAGACGACGCCGATCGCGGCCGCCCACGCGCTTGCGGGGAAGCGGGTGCTCGCCCTGACCATGCCGGCGATCGTCGAGGACCTCGAGGGGATCGAGCTCGTGGGCGAGGGCGCGGATGCCGTCCTGCTCGGGGGTGCTGACGAGAGCTTCGAGACGAATCGCGTCTTCAGCTACTACAACCTCGCGCGGGCGTTCGCCGAGCTGCAGGACGGCGCCGAGCTCTACTGCCTGCACAAGAACCGCTGGTGGCAGACCTCGCGCGGGGCGCTGCTCGACGCGGGCGCGTTCGTCGCGGGCCTCGAGTACGCGGCCGAGATGGAGGCGACCGTGCTCGGCAAGCCCAGTGCCGCGTACTTCGGGGCGGCCCTCGACGTGCTCGACTACGAGCCGCAGCAGACGTGGATGATCGGCGACGACGTCGAAGCCGACATCGCGGGCGCGGCGGCGTTCGGGCTCAAGACAGTCCTCGTGCGCACCGGGAAGTTCCGGCAGGAAGTCCTCGACGAGGCCACGGTGAAGCCGAACGGCGTGATCGACTCGATCGCCGGGCTTCCCGACTGGCTCGAGTCTGCCTCCTAGAATCACTTGCGGTGCGCGTCGGCGTCGACCTGATCGAGATCCCGCGGATTGCGCGGGCGCTCGAGCGGTACCCGGGCTTCCGTGAGCGCTGCTTTACCGAGGCCGAGCGCGCCTACTGCGACAGCAAGCCGAACCCGCCTCAGCACTACGCGGCCCGCTTCGCGGCCAAGGAGGCGATCGGAAAGGCGCTCGGCTCAGGCGTCTACTTCACGTGGCGCGAGATCGAGATCGCGGGCCGGCCGAAGCCCGGGCGTGAACCTTTCGGGGCGGACGAAGGCCTGGGCCGAGCGGGTCGGCGCGGGGAAGATCGACCTGTCGATGACGCACTCGCGCGAGCTCGCGACGGCCGTCTGCATCGTCTCGGATGCCTGAGCCGCTCTACACCGCCGCGGAGATGCGCTCGGCCGAGGCCGGGCACGACGTCGACGAGCTGATGGCCCGCGCCGGACGCGCGGTGGCCGAAGAGGCGATGCGCCGGTTCCCCGATGCGCGGCGGTTCGCCGCGGTCTGCGGCGGAGGGGCCAACGGCGGCGACGGGCGGATCGCGGTCGACGTTCTGCGTGCGGCGGGCCGCGAGGCGTCGGTGACGTACGACGTCGATGGGGCGGACGTGATCGTCGATGCGCTCTTCGGCACGGGCTTCCACGGCGAGCCGAGGGAGGACGCGGCGCGCAAGATCGAGGCGATCAACGCGGCCGGCGTGCCGGTCGTGGCCGTCGACCTGCCGTCGGGCGTGGACGCCTCCACGGGCGAGATCGCCGGCGCCTGCGTCCGGGCGGCGCTGACCGTGACGATGCACGGCCGCAAGGTCGGCCTCGAGGTGGCGCCGGGCCGCTTCCACGCGGGAGAGGTCGTCGTCGCCGACATCGGGCTCGAGCTTGCGGAGACCGAGCACGCGCTCGTCGGGCCCGAGATCCTCGACCGGGTTCCGCGGCGCCGCACGGAGCAGAACAAGTACACGGCCGGCACGGTGCTCGTCGTGGGCGGCTCGCGCGGGCTGACCGGCGCTCCGTGCCTGGCGGCCGAGGCCGCGTTCCGCGCGGACGCGGGCTACGTCGCGGTCGCCGTGCCCGACTCGACGCTGCCGGTCATCGAGCAGAGGTTGCTGGAGGCGGTCAAGCTGCCGTGCCCGGAGAAGGACGGCCAGATCTCGCTGCTCGCGCTCGACCCGATCGCCGAGTTCGCGGCGAAGGCGGGCGCGGTTGCGCTCGGGCCGGGGCTCGGCCGCGGCGATGGCCCGCGAGAGGTCGTCGCCCACCTCCTGGCCCGGCTCGACGTTCCGGTCGTCGTCGACGCGGACGCGCTCTACCAGCTCCAGCCGTTCCAGCGCACGGGGCCGACCGTGCTCACCCCGCACGAGGGCGAGCTCGCGCGGCTGCTCGGAGAGGAGTCGAGCTGGGTCGCTGCGCATCGCCTCGAGGCCGTGCGGCGCGGAGCCGAGCGGTTCGACTGTGTCTGCCTGCTCAAGGGCGCCGACACGCTGATCGCCGCTCCGGGCGAGGGCGTGCTGGTCTGCGCGCTTGGCACTCCTGCCCTGGCCACCGCCGGAAGCGGCGACGTCCTGACCGGGATCGTGGCGGCCTTCCTCTCGAAGGGGCTCGAGCCGCGCCTTGCGGCCGCCGCCGCCGCTGCCGCGCAGCAGCTCGCCTCTACGCTGATCCCGCAGGCCGGCGCGGTCGCCAGCGATGTGATCGGCGCGCTCCCCTTAACTCTCGCCTGAGTTCAGTTCAGCCCATCCGAACCATTCGGTTCAGTACGGCCGAACCAACTGCTAGCGTCAGGGCGTGGCAGACGTCAACCCCTTCGTCTACTCGCGGCCGGTCGCGCCGGAGAACGTCCTGGACCGAGAGGAGGAGGTCCGGCAGCTGCTGTCGCTCGCGGGCGGCGGCCACTACGTGCGCCTCTTCGCTCCGCGGCGCTTCGGCAAGACGAGCCTGCTGCGGAAGACCCTGGCCGACGCTCGAGCAGGCGAGATGGTCCCGGTGCTCGTCGACCTCTACGGCGTCCTCAGCTTCGCGGACGTCACGATTCGCGTCGAGCGTGCCTACTCGCAGCTGGAAGGCCCGATCCGCCGCACGATCGAGAGCATCCTGCGCACGACCGGGCTCGGGCTCTCGCTGGGCGCGCCGGGGATCTCGGTCAAGCTCCAGCTCGAGCCGCGCACGGATCCGCTTCCTGCGCTTCACGCGCTCCTCGACCTCCCAGAACGCGTGGCGGACAGGAGCGGCTCCCGGGTGCTCGTCGCGCTCGACGAGTTCCAGGACATCGCGAAGGTGCAGGACTTCGACAAGCTGCTCCGCAGCCACATCCAGCACCAGGGCGAGTCGGCGTCCTACATCTTCTGCGGCTCGGAGCCGGGGATGATGCGCGAGCTGTTCGACACGAAGGGCCGGCCGCTGTACGGCCAGGCCCAGCCGCTGCGGCTCGGGCGCCTCGCGGATGCGGACGTCGCCCTCTACATCGGCGAGCGCTTCGCGCGCACGAAGCGGAGCGCCGATCGCGTCCTCGACGCGCTGCTCGCGACGGCGCGCGGCCATCCTCAGAGGGCGATGCTGCTCGCACACCGGCTCTGGGACGAGGTCGCGCCGGGCAAGGCCGCCGACGAGGATCAGTGGCAAGCGGCCCTCGCGCGAACGCGGAGCCAGGTCGCGGCGGAGTTCGACGCGCTCTGGCGCGGGCTCGAGACGAACGAGCAGCGCGCGCTCAGGGCCCTCGCGCTCTTCCCGGACGCGCCGTACGGCGCGCGGGCGCTCGGCGCCGTCGACCTGAAGAAGTCCGGCGCCCACTATGCGGTCCGCTCGCTGCTCGCGAAGGGCGAGCTCGAGGAGGAGGACGGCCGCACGGTCTTCGTCGACCCGCTCTTCGAGCTCTGGCTGCGCGACGTGCAGAGCGGCACCCTCGGAGAAGGCGATGCACCGGTCTGAGCTGACCGTCGACCTCGGCGCCGTCCGGCGCAACGCGCGCACGCTCCTGCGCGCCCTCGAAGGCGCGCAGCTCTGGGGAGTCGTGAAGGCGAACGCCTACGGCCACGGCGCGGTCGACGTGGCCGCAGCGCTGATGGACGAGGGCACAGGTGCGCTCTGCGTCGCGACCGTTGCCGAAGGGCTCGAGCTGCGCGCCGAGTTCCCGCTTGCGCGGATCCTCGTCATGGGCCCGACCTCGTCGAGCCGCGAGATCGCGGACGCGCGCGAGGCCGGGCTCGAGCTGGCGATCTGGGACGAGGAGATTCCCGAGGGCGTCCGCGCGCACCTGAAGCTCGACACGGGAATGGGCCGCTGGGGGCTCTCCGAGCTGCCGAAGCCGCCGGCCGAGGTCGTCGGCCTGATGACGCATCTCGCGACGGCCGACACCGACCCCGTGTTCGCCGAGCAGCAGATCGAGCGCTTCCGCGAGGCGACGGAGCCGTACGCCGACCTGATGCGCCACGCGGCCAACAGCGCGGCTGCGCTGCGAATGCCCTCGTCGCGCTTCGACGCGGCCCGCTGCGGGATCGCGCTCTACGGGCTCTCGCCGTTCGGAGAGGACCCGTTTGCGGACGGGCTCGAGCCGGCACTCTCGTGGCGGAGCTACCTCGCGCAGGTGAAGCGGCTCGACGCGGGCGAGAGCACCGGCTACGGCCGGCGCTTCGTCGCCGAGAGGCCGACCTGGATCGGCATCGTCCCGGTCGGCTACGCGGACGGGTTCCGGCGCGACCTGAACGGAACCGAGGTGCGCGTCGGCGGCGAGCCTCGCCGCGTCGTGGGGACGATCTCCATGGACGCGTTCGCGGTCGAGCTCGAGCAGGAGGAACCGGTCGGCGCCCCCGTCACGATCCTCGGCCAGGGCGTGCTCGCCGAGGACCATGCGCGCGTGGCGGACACGATCAACTACGAGCTCGTCTCGCGGATCAGCGCGGACGCGCGCCGCGCGAGGCGCGTGGTCGTCGATGGTTGAGCTCGCGCGGGAGGTCCTGGCAGGCGAGGAGGCCTGGGTCGTCGGCGGCGCTGTCCGGGACGAGCTCCTCGGGCGAGAGCTCATCGACCTCGACATCGCGGTCCGGGCGCCCGAGAGCGCGGCCCGAACGTACGCTCGCCGCTCCGGAGGCGCGCCGTTCCCCCTCTCCGAGCGGCACGGCGCCTGGCGGGTCGCGCTCGGCGAGGGGCGCACGGTCGACTTCACGCCGCTGCCCGGGACGATCGAGGATGACCTCGCTACCCGCGACTTCACGATCAACGCGATCGCGCGGCCGCTCGCGGGCGGAGAGTCGGTCGACCCGTTCGACGGGCAGCACGACCTGCGGGAGGGGCGCCTGCGCGCCGTCAAGCCCACGGTCTACGAGGACGACCCGCTGCGGCTGCTGCGCGCCGTGCGCCTCGAGGACGAGCTCGACGTGCGGATGGACGACGAGACCGAGCGGCTGACGCGCGAGCATGCCGCGCTCGTCGTGCGACCCGCTGGCGAGCGCGTCCTCGCGGAGCTGACCCGGCTCTCGTCGGGCGGCTTCCGCCGGCTGGACGAGCTCGGGCTCCTCGAGCCGCTCGGCGGCGCGATCACCGACCGGCTCGACCGCGTCGACTCGGCCGACTACCGGTTGGTGGCGGCATTCGGCGAGGGGCTCGAGCGCTACCCGGTCTCGAACGACCTGCGCCGCTACGAGCGCGCGTTGCTTCGCGCCGAGCCTCCGGCCGCCGATCCGCGCTCGATTCACCGCTTCCGCCGCGCGACGGAGCCCTGGGCGCTCGACGCGCTCGCCTACCTCGGCGCTACCGAGCTGGCGCCCCTCGTCGAGGAGGCGCGCCGCGACGAGCCTGCGGAGCCGCTCGTCCGCGGAGACGAGCTGGACCTCCTGCCCGGGCCCGAGGTCGGGCGGCTGCTCGCGGAGATCGAGGAGGAACGCGCGGCCGGTACGATCGCCACCAGAGAGGAGGCGCTCGACTATGCAAGACGCAACGCAGGAGCGGTTCGCGAGGACGGCTGAGCGCATTGCGGCCCACCAGGACGAGCGGGCGGCCGAGCTCGAGGAGAAGATCGTGCGCTTCGTCGACCCGTCAGGGGCCGAGCGGGCGCTCGACTCGGGCTGCGGAGCCGGCGCGCTGGCGTTCGCGCTTGCGCCGCACGTGCGCGAGGTCGTCGGCGTCGACATCGTCCCGGAGCTCCTGGAGCAGGCGCGGAAACGCGCGGAGGGGTTTCCGAATGTGACGTTCGTCGAGGGCGACGCGACCAAGCTTCCTTTCGAGCTCGGTTCGTTCGACCTCGTCGGCACGCGCGCGACGCTGCACCACGTCGCGCGTCCCGAGCTGGTCGTCTCCGAGCTCGCGCGCGTCGCCGTCCCGGGTGGGCGGGTCCTCGTGATCGACCAGATCGCGTCAGTCGACCCGCTCGCGGCGGGCGAGCTGAACGCCTTCGAGCGCAGCCGCGACCCATCGCACACGCGCGCGCTCTCCGACGTCGACATGCGCACGCTGTTCGAGGCGAACGGCCTCGTGCTAGAGCGCACCGAGACCGTGTCCGAGCCGCGCCACCTCGACGCCTATCTCGACCTCGCGGGCTGCGAAGGCGAGCAGCGCGAGCGCGCCCGCAGCTCGGCGCCGCCGAATTACACGGCAGTCCTCGGCTGGTACCTGCTCGAGAAGCCCTAGCCGGCCGACCGGCGTCGTTGAGGTGGACGGGGGCCGCGGTGCGACCCAAGGTTTCCAAGCCAGGGAGGTGCCGCAGCCCCCACGTCCGCGCGCAGCATAGTTTGGAGGAGGCCCCTCTGACAATGGCCATGGCGCCTGTCGATTGACAAACCGCAGAGGGTCTCCTAGTGTGGACGGCGGTTTCCAAGCCAACAATTAGGGGAGGTCCTCGGTGTCGACGCCTAGAGCGTCTGCTGGCTGGGGTTCTGCGATCACCGTTACGCGGAACGGGCCTTCCTTGCGCGCTCAGACCTTTCACCGGCGGGCGCTTGTGGGGTGCTCGCTCCTCGCGCTGCTTGCGGCCGGCCTGACCGCGCCGGGCGCAAGCTCCGCGCGGGGCACTCACAGAGCCACCCCCGTCGCTGGCAACGAGGTGCTGCTTCGAGCGGCCAACCGCCGCGGAGGCACGGCGATGATCTCGCAGCACCGACCGGCCAATCTGCGAAGACCGGGCTCGGCGGGCTCGGCGAGGGCGCGGGAAACGGCGCTCGCTGCGCCCCTTGCCGAGCCTCCTGTCCATCTCGGCGCAGCGAGGCAGATGAAGGTCCTGCTGGTCTCGGCCGACGGCAACGAGACGGACTACGCGGCCCTCAAGGCATGGCTCGACAAGATCGGGATTCCGTACGACGCCCTGATCGCCACGCAGACGCCGCTGAGCGCCGGCATGTTGTCCGACGGCGGTTCGCTCGGCTATTACCAGGGCATCATCCTGACGACCGGCAACCTGACGTACTTCAACGCCGGGACCGGTCAGTGGCAGAGCGCATTCACGGACGCGGAATGGGCGACGCTCTGGAACTACGAGCGCGATTTCGGGGTGCGACAGGTCACGTCGTACACCTATCCCGCGGGGCAGCCCGACTCCTACGGCCTTAACCTCGTCGGCTACCAGGACACGTCCTTGTCGCCGCTCCAGGCCACGCTCACGGATGCCGGCCGCCAGGTGTTCCCGTACCTCAACCCTGCGACGCTGGTCACGTTCCGGAATGCATGGGTCTACCTCGCGACAGTTGCAAACCCCGCCACCACGACCCCGCTGCTGGTCACGCCGAACGGCTACGCGATCGCGTCGGTCACGCACTATCCGGACGGGCGCGAGAACCTGGCCGTGACCGCGGCGAACAACCCGTACCTCCTCCACTCCGAGCTGCTCTCGTACGGGCTGATCAACTGGGTCACGAAGGGTGTCTTCATCGGCCAGCGGCACGTGAACCTCGATGCGCAGGTCGACGATCTGCTGATCGACGACGACATCTGGGATCCCGCGGCGAACAGTGACCTGACTGGGCTCACCTACCGGATCTCCGGCTCCGACTTCACGAACGCGATCGCCTGGCAGACCCGTACGCGGGCGAGCGGTCCGACACTCGCGAACGTGCGCCTCGAGCTGGCCTTCAACGGTGAGGGGGCGTCCGGGATCTACTCGCCCGACACGCTCACGCCGGCCGTGGTCGCGGGCCGCGCCGCCTTCAACTGGGTCAGCCACACCTACACCCACCAGAATCTCGACTCCGTCACCTACAACGTCGCGAGGCGGGAGCTGGTCAGAAACGACCGCACGGCAACGCTGCTCGGGCTCTCGCCCTACCAGAAAGACGCCCTGGTGCAGCCCGACATCTCCGGGCTGGGGAACCCGCAGTTCCTCCAGGCTGCGAGGGACTTCGGGATCAAGTACCTGATCTCCGACACGTCGCGGCCGGGCGGCGCCAATCCGACCCCGAACGCCGGCTTCTACACCACCTCTCAACCCAGCATCCTGGTCGTTCCGAGAAGGCCGACGAACCTCTTCTACAACCTCGCGACTCCGGCGCAGTTCGTCGACGAGTACAACTACCTCTACGGGCCGGGTGGGCCCTGGGCCTTCTGGCCGCGAGACCTCACGTACTCGGAGATCGTCGACCATGAGTCCGACAACCTCCTGAGCTACCTGCTCACGTGGGACCTCGACCCCCTGATGTTCCACCAGCCGAACCTGCAGGCCTACGACGGCACGCACAGTCTGCTGAGCGACCTGCTCGACGCCACGTTCGCCAAGTACCGCGCGGTCTACAACGTGCCGATTCGGAACCTGACAGAACACGACGTCGGCCTCCAGATGGCGCAGCGCATGGGGTACAACGGGTCGGGTGCGACCGGGACGCTCGTGCCGTGCTCGTCGATCACGCTCAGGACGGCGACTGCCGCTTCGATTCCGTTGACGGGAGTCGCCACTGGCACGACGGAGCAGTACGGGGGGCAGTCGCTCTCCTCGGTCCAGATGGCGGCGAACACGCCGACCACGATCCCGCTGCCCGCGTGCTGAGTTGTGGCCGCCTTGCCCGAAGCCGCAGCTCGGGCCTCGTCTCCTCCGGCCGCCGTCGCGACGCCTGAGCTGCCGAGCGGGCAGCTCCTGGCCAGGGTTCTCCTCGTGACCGAGGGGACGTACCCGTACCACTGGGGTGGAGTGAGCACCTGGTGCCATTCCCTCACGCATGAGCTGAGCGAGGTCGAGTTCGTGCTCCTCGCGCTCGCGAGGGATCCGCTCATGGAGCCCCAGTTCGAGCTGGCGCCCAACGTCGTCGAGCTTCGGACGATTCCGCTGTGGGGAGTCCTGAAGGCGTCAGACCTCTCGCGTCGACGGGGGCACACCTCGTCGTCTGTCGCCGAGTTCCTTCCGCTCTTCCGGAGCTTCGTCGGCCAGCTGGTGGGCGCTCGCCCGGACGACGTCGCCCTCGCGCGCACGATCCACGGGCTGTACCGCTACTTCCTCACGCACGACTTCGACGCCGCATTCCGCTCGCGCGCGACGTGGGACGCCTTTGCGGCAGAGGTCGAGGAGAGCGCGGTCGGCGCTGACGTCTCGCTCGCCGATCTCACGACAGGTCTCCACTGCGTGTACCACTGGTGCTTCCCGCTCTCGCAGCGGATTCCGAGGACCGATGTCGTCCACATGGCAATGGTGGGCGTGTCGACGCTTGTGGCCACCGCCGCCAAGCTCGAGCACCGCGTCCCGGTGCTGCTCTCCGAGCACGGGATCTACCTCCGCGAGCGCTACCTGGCCGAGCACGCGTCGAAGGAGAGTCTCTTCCTCAAGAGCCTCAAGCTCGGGTTCGCTCGGCGGATGACCGAGCTCAGCTATGGCCTCGCGGACATCGTCTCTCCGTGCTGCGACTACAACCGCCGGTGGGAGCTTCGCAACGGCGCGGGTCCGGCGAAGCTCGAGACGACCTACTACGGCGTCGATGCGGACACGTTCTCGCCAAACGGGGACAGGTCGGCCGGGCCGCCGGTCGTCACGTGGGCCGGCCGCTTCCATCCGATCAAGGACATCGAGACGCTGCTTCGCGCGGCCGCTCTCGTCCACCGCACGCGACCCGATGTTCAGTTCAGGCTGTTCGGAAGCAACCCGGCGGGTACGGAGCAGTACCTCGATCACTGCGTCCTGCTCCATCGTCAGCTTGGTCTGGAGGGGACCGTCACCTTCGAGGACTTTCGGCCGCACTCGCCGGCCGTGTTCGGCGATGCCGACCTGGTCGTCCTGACGAGCATCTCCGAAGGCTTTCCGTTCACGACGCTGGAGGCGATGCTGTGCGGGAAGCCCATTGTCGCGACGGCGGTCGGAGGTGTGCGCGAGCAGATTCCGCCCTCCTGCGGGGTGACCGTCGGGCCACGCGACCCGGAGGCCATGGCGGGCGCGATCCTCGATGTCCTCCACGATCCCGAACGTTGCGCGGAGCGAGGGCGAGCGGCTCGCATCTGGGCGTCGTCGATGTTCGGGATCGACCGGTTCCGCTCGTCGCACTACGCGCTCTACGGCCGCCTGCTGCACGCGTGGCAGCAATCAACGTCTCGAAACGGCCCAAGGTTGAATGGCCATCGACCCGCTCTCATCGGACTTCCGTCTCCTGCCTCCGCGCGCGCCGACGTCATCGCCGCTCACACGTCGCTTGTCGCCGAGCTCGCCGCTCGCGTCCCGCAGCCGATCGATCCGCTCGAGCTCACGGCGGTGATCGAGTCGCTCGGCATCACTGACGAGCTCGCGTCGAGCCGCTACGGAGCTCGGGACACATTCGAGCTCGGGGAACGCTCCTACACGTCGCTGATCGAACGTCGGTCGAAGGAATCGACCGAGCCTGAAGCCGGGGACTCGGAGCTCGACGAGGCGCGAGCGCCGCGCAAGCTCCTATCGGATGCAAGCCGTGGGGTCTTCGCGCTCCTGCCACTGCTCGTTCTGCTGGTCACGATTCGTGCCTTCGCCGGTACGGGCTGGAACGGCGGCGAGATTCTGGCGCTCAGCCTCGGCATGACGCTTGGCGTCGCCCTCGCGAATGGCTTCGTGCAGGGGATCTCCCGCCGGGCATCGCTCTACCTGGGCTGGGATCAGCCGCAGCTGGCCCGCCGACTCGTCTCGCTCGCACTCGTCACCGCGACGATCGGAGTTCTGGCGCTCGGGGCGGCTGTCCTCCTCGGGCTGACTCTGTTCGGAGCGTTCTCGAGCGAGCAGCGACTCATCTTTGTCGTCACCATCGTTTGCGCCGTCCCGGTCTGGTTCCTGGCCGGCAGCCTCTCGCTCGCGCGGGCAGCAGGCTGGGTCGTCGTCGGGCTCGCCGGTGGGCTCCTGGCCGGAGTGGCGGTCTACCGCCTCTCGGGAGAGCTTCCGACCGCGAGTGTCCTCGGTCTCCTCGTTGCGTTCGGTCTTATGGCGCTTGCGGTTCGGCACGTCTTCGCCGGTGCGCCCATCCCGGCGCGTCTGCCCCCCCGCTCGACGCTTGCTCTGGAATCGGCCGTGTACTTCGCCTACGGGGTCGGGCTGACGATCTTCGTGTTGGAGCCGCAAGTGATGGCCTGGCTCGGGCCGCGCTCCTTCGACCTCGGTCGGCTCGCCGGGATCACCGCAATCGAAGTGGGCTTCACGCTCGCGCTGCTGCCGTTCATCCTCTCGCTGGGGGTCGCCGAGCTGACGCTCCGTCGGTTCTGGCTGTCCGTCAAGCTCGAACAGGGGCGCACCCCGGCCGCTCACCCACAGGCGTTCGGCCAGGAGCTGGTCGCCTTCCACCGGCGCTATCTGTCGCTGTATCTGGCGGTGAGCGGAGTCCTCTCGCTTGCGACCTGGCTCGCCGTCGAGCTGGCGATCCGCTCGGGCCTTCTCTCGCAGCTGATCGCCCTGCAGAGCGACGAGCTCACGCGGCTCGTCTTCTGCGCTGCGCTGCTCTCGTTCTGGTTCGTAGGCTGGGGTCAGTTCAACTGCATGTTCGCGATCAACCTCGTTCGGCCGAGTAGGGCGCTGTGGCCGCTTCTTGCTGCGATCGCAGTCGTCACACTCGCCGGCATTCCGCTGAGCCTCTTCGGCTTCGGGTACGCGATGCTCGCGTTCATCGCGGGGGCCGCCGTCTTCGCTGGAAGCTCCTTCCTCAGCTGCCGGCAGGTGCTCGCGAACGCGGACTACCACTACGCGGCGGCGCTCTGATGAGGCACCGGCTCTCGAGGCAGAAGCGGGCGCTCATCACCGGCGGAGCGGGCTTCGTCGGCAGCCACCTGGCCGAAGCGCTCCTCGCACGCGACTACCGCGTCACGGCGCTCGACAACCTGTCCACCGGCCGGTTCGGAAACATCGAGCACCTCCTCGACGGCCTCCGGTTCGAGCTCGTCGTCGGCGATCTCGCAGACACCGATCTGCTACGAGAGGTGACGGACAGGAGCGACGTCGTCTTCCACCTTGCGGCGGCGGTCGGGGTGAAGCTCATCCTCGCCGATCCGCGTGCAAGCATCGAGACGAACGTCGCCGGCACGAGGAACGTGCTCGAGGCGGCGCTCGGGTCCGGCTCGAAGGTGCTCGTCGCGTCCACCTCCGAGGTCTACGGGAAGGCCGACCATGTGCCCCAGCGCGAGGACGACGACGTCGTTCTCGGGCCGACCGTGGTCGACCGGTGGTCGTACGCCGCAGCGAAGATGCTCGACGAGTTCCTTGCGCTCTCGTACCACCACGAGACGGGGCTTCCGGTGGTGTGCTTCCGGCTGTTCAATACGGTCGGCCCGCGTCAGACCGGCGACTACGGAATGGTGATCCCCCGCTTCGTCGAGGCTGCGGTACGGGGCGAGCCGCTGCCTGTGTACGGCGACGGTCGCCAGCTGCGCTGCTTCCTCCACGTACGGGACGCGGTCGAGGCGATCATGCAGCTCGCGGAGTGCAGGGCGGCGGTCGGCGAGGTCGTCAACGTCGGCTCCGTCGAGCAGGTGTCCATCATCGAGCTCGCGCAGCGCGTGCTCGGGAAGCTGGACGGACGCTCGCGTGGGGCGCTCGTGTCGCTCGTCCCCTACGAGCAGGCCTTCCCCAATGGCCGTTTCGAGGACATCTTGCGGCGCCTTCCCGACATCTCCAAGATCCGGGCGCTGACGGGCTGGCAGCCGAGCCTCACGCTCGACGACATCCTCGCGGACGTGATCCACGAGCACGCGGACGACAGGGTGGCCGCGCTCGCCCTCGCGGAGGCGACCTGACAACGCCGACGCGTCTCGCTGGCGTTGCCCTCGCTCTCCTCGTCTCGCTTGTCGCGTCGGCGGCGGCCACACGCGCCCCGACTCGCTGGACGCCGCATCCAGGAACGACGTGGCAGTGGCAGCTCACGGTGCCGGTCGACCTGCGGGTGCCGGCGAAGGTCTACGACATCGACGGCTTCGACAATTCCACAGCGGTCGTGCGGCGTCTGCACGCGCGCGGGCGGAAGGCCGTCTGCTACATCGACGCCGGAGCGTACGAGTCGTACCGGCCCGATGCGTCGAGGTTTCCTGCGTCCGTGCTCGGCAAGGCCGACCGGCCATGGGCGGGGGAGCGCTGGCTCGACATTCGCCGCCTCGACGTGCTCGGGCCGATCATGCGCGCACGCATCCACATGTGCAGGGCGAAGGGATTCGACGGGGTGGAACTCGACGAGGTGGACGGCTGGTCGAACGACACCGGCTTTCCACTGACGGCGGCCGACCAGCTGCGGTACAACCGGTTCCTGGCGAGCGAGGTACACAAGGCGGGCATGTCCGCCGGGCTGAAGAACGACCTCGAGCAGGTCAAGGCACTGCTTCCGAGCTTCGACTTCGCGATCGACGAGCAGTGCTACCAGTACCGGGAGTGCGACTCCCTGCGACCGTTCGTCGCGGCCGGCAAGGCCGTCTTCCACACGGAATACGCGCGCGCTCCAAGGCGCTTCTGTCCCGTGGCGACGAGGCTCGGGCTCTCGTCGATGAGGAAGCATCTTGACCTCGACGCGTGGCGGATCTACTGCGCCGCTCCGCGAGCGGTCGTGCGCGGCACGAGCACGTCTGCGGGAGGCGCCGTGGCCGTCCTCCTCGCCTGTCCGGGCATGAGCCAGTGCTACGGAAGTGTGGTGCTACGGCCTGTGTCTCGCGAGCGCGCGTCGATCGGGCGCGCCCGATTCGGGATCAGGGCCGGTGCGCGCGGGCACGCGCGTGTGGTTCTGACCGGCGTTGGGCGGCGGCTTCTCGGCGCCGGTCCTCTGCGTGCGTCCGTGGTCGTGACCACGCGAAACGGGCCTGCGCAGCCGACCCAGAGCCGTGCCCTCGTGACGCTGCTCCCGCGCTAGGTCCGGCCGTCTACTTCCACTTGAGCGAGCAGCCCTGGGCCGGCGTCTCGCGGACTGCGGGCTCCTGGCCCGACAGCACCGCGTCGAGCGCGTCGCGGAGGTAGTGCTGCTGGGCCGCGGTCTCGTCGCGGTTGTCGTCGATCGCGCCGTGGTAGACGAGCCTGCGCTCGCCGTCGAAGAGGAAGACCTCGGGCGTCCGCTCGGCCCCGAGCGCGCGGGCGAAGGCCTGCGGCTCGTCGTAGAGGTAGTCGAACGTGAACCCGCGCGCCGCCGAGCGGGCCTTCATCTCGTCGAACGAGTCCTCGGGATGGCTCTCGACATCGTTCGAGCTGACGGCGACAACCTTGACGCCGCGATCGGCGTAGTCGCTCGCGATCGCGATGAGCCGGCCCTCCCAGGCCTGCACGTACGGGCAGTGATTGCACGACTGGACGAGGACGAGCGCCTTCGCGTCGGCGTACGAGTCGAGCGAGTGGTTCTGCCCGTCCACGCCGGGCAGGTCGAACTGCGGTGCCTCGGTACCGAGCGCCAGCGTCATCAGTGCCTCCTCGAGTTGCTCGCGGGTCGGAACGGGCGAGACTCGCCCGTCGGGAAGATGGTAGATGCGGCAGGTCAGCGCGGGTCGGGCGCCGGCGCCGGCCGGGTCGACGTCGCGGCCGTCCACGCGGATCGTCGGCGAGCCGGGGAACGCGAGCCGCTCCGCCTCCTCCTGCGTCGTCACCTCGTGCTCGTCGACCTCGGCGTCGATCCCGCGGGCCGCGAGCACGTCGGCCAGCAGCTCCCGCGCCTCGGGGTGCGACGGGCAGCCTCGCCAGAACAGGAACTCGATCTTCAACGGCTAGGCGGCGAGGACGGGCCCGCGAAGGTGCTCGAACGCCTGCTCGAGCGCCGTGCGCTGGATTGCGTTGCTCGTGAACGCCTGGGCCAGGCGCCGCTCGCCTTCGGCGGAGAGGCGGAGGTGCGCGATCCGGCCGTCGGCGGCCGAGCGCTCGCGCTCGATGAGCCCGCTCTCCTCGGCCCGGCTGACGAGCTCGGTGACGGTGCTCTGCGCGAGCTGGAGGCGCTCGGAGAGCTCGGTCACGGTCGACTGCTCGCTCAGATCGGGTGCGCCCTTGATCATCAGCAGGAGCAGGTAGCGCTGCGGGGTCAGGCCTGCGGCCTGGGCGTTCCGCTCGGTCGTGCGCAGGAACCGGCGCAGCGCGGCCCGAAACTCCGCCACGCGTGCCACGTCCTCGGCGTTCAGCGACCCCGCCATGCCGCGATTCTAGTCGCCGGCCGGGCGCACACCCCGCTTGCCTGCGCGCGCGACCAGCCCCGGCGCCAGCACCTGGGCGAACGGCGCGATCCGGTAGAGGCGCGGGACGAAGACCTCGCCGCGATCGCGCTCGACCGCTGCCACCACGCGCTCCGCGACCTCCTCCGGCTCGATCACGAGCGACCGCCAGAGCCGGCTCGAGAAGCGCTTCCGCTGCGGGAAGCCCGGTGTCTCGACGAACCCGGGCAGGACGGTGTGGACGCGGATCCCGCGCGGCCGGAGCTCGGCCCGGATCGCGCGCGAGAACGCGAGCTGCGCGTGCTTCGACGCCGAGTACGGGCCGCCCGCGCCGGTCGAGACCGTGCCTGCGACCGAGACCACGTTGACGAGGTCCGAAGGCGCGGCCGCCTCGAGCGCGGGCAGGAAGGCCCGCGTGCACCAGACCCCGCCGAGGTAGTTCGTCCGCGTCACCTCCTCGATCAGCTCGTCGCTCGCGCGCAGGAAGCCGCCGCGCCCGGGGATGCCCGCGTTGTTGACGAGCAGCGCGATCTCGGGGTGGCGCTCGCGGATCGCGGCGGCCGTCCGCTCGACCGCCTCGCGGTCGCCGACGTCGCACGTCTCCCACTCGGCGCCGAGCGTCCTCGGCCAGCGGGCGCAGGCGCTCCTCGCTGCGCGCCACCAGGACGCAGTGCCAGCCCCGGCCGGCCAGGCTCCGGGCGATCGCCGCGCCGATGCCGCTCGAGCCGCCGGTGACGACCGCTACCTGCGGCACACGCGGACGATCCGTCGCGCCTCGGCGCGCGCTCCGCGGCGGTCCTTCACGACCGCGAGCAGCACGTGGCGGCCGCGATGGGCCTTGCCCGTCTTCCAGGTCGTCGCGTAGACCCCGGAGGTCGAGCCGGGCTCGCGCGAGATGCGGTGGCCGCCGTCGAGGAACGTCACCGAGCGGATCTTCCGGTTCGATCCGGCGCTGACGACGAGCGTCTCCGACTTCGCCACGCAGGCCTTCCGCTTCGGAAGGAGCCAGGTCAGCGTCGGCCCGGCCACGCCGCGGATCTTGAACTGGCGGAAGGCGGTGTTCGGAAGGATGTTCTCGCCCGCCTGGTCGACGTTCTTCGACTCCTGGTAGTCGGAGCCGATCGCGACCATGCGCGTCTTGCCGACGCCGATCTTCGGCGCGCCGTCGAGCAGCCACACGACGAGCCCCGTCGAGGGGTCGTACAGCGCGGCGAGCATCAGGATGCCCTTGTAGCCGATCACGAGCGACAGCGGGTCGACCCCGGATCCTCGGTCGGTGACGACCGCGGCGAGCACCGGCCGGCCGGCGGTCACGCGCCCGGTCAGGAAGTGGAGCTTCGGCGGCGTGACGTCGTTGCGCCAGAAGTGGAGCAGGTACGGCCCGCGCAGCGGCTCGTCGGTGAACGGGTCGGCGCGGGAGTCGACGGCGACGAAGTAGCGGCCCTCGGGCGGGAAGGCGACCCCCGTGGCGCCGTTGTCGAACTCGTACTCGAACGTGAGCCCGTTCACGTTGAGCGGCGTCCCCGGGTAGCCCTGGACGTCGTCCTCGTTCAGCGAGCCCAGGAACCACGGCTCGACCAGCGCGCCGAGGCCGCTCGCGACCACGGCCGCGCCCACGTTCGCCGCGTGGCCGTTGACGTGGACGGTGTAGACGTGCTCGGCGCCGTCCTCGTGCATCCCCGGGCCGGTGTAGTCGGACGGCGGCCCGAACGGATCGGCCGGATAGCGGTAGGCGTTGACGAAGTTCGTGCCCTTGCTCGTGTCGTCGATCTGGTCGCGCTTGATCTCGACCCGCGGCGCGCGGCCTATCTGCGGCAGGGTCACGCGGAAGTAGTAGGGAACGCGAACGCGGTCGGCGCCGCGCTGGAGGACGACGAACCCGTAGTCGTCGCCGCTCGGGGAGCCCTGCGTCGCCGAGGCGACGATCGGCACGTCGACGGTCCCGCCCGGAGCGACGGTGACGAGCGAGGCGCCCGGAGCGACCGAGGCGCCCGAGCTCGCGGCCTGGGCGTCGAGCGAGACCGACCACGTCCCGGAGCCGCCGCCCGCGTCGCTGAGCGAGAGCAGCAGGGCCTTGCGCGCGTTGCCGCTCGTCGTGTCGAGGAACCCGTACGAGAGCGAGGTCGGGATCCGTGAAGAGCTTCGGGTCGTCGGCCGCGGCGACGTTGACGAGCCCGCCGCCCTCGAGCAGCACCGACGCCTCCTGCGTGCGAGCCGTGTCGCCCCACGCGGGACCGGCCGAGGACATCAGCGCCGACTTGACCTGCCGCGGGTTCCAGCCCGGATGCTGCTGGAGCAGCAGCGCGGCGGCGCCCGCGACGTGCGGGGTCGCCATGCTCGTCCCGTCGAAGACGGCGAACGGCTCGCCGATCGACTTCGTGACCGTGGAGGAGAGGATCTGGCCGCCCGGCGCGGCGAGGTCGGGCTTCAGCCGGTGGTCGTAGTTCGTCGGCCCGCCCGACGAGAAGCTGGTGATGACCCCGCTGCGCCCGGTCTGGATCTCGTGAAAGGCCTGGTCGGAGGAGACGTGGAACGTCGTCGTCCCGCCGTGTGCGCCCATGAACGCGCGCAGGTTGGCTCCGTCGAGGTCGGCGATCATCCCGCTTCGCACGGAGAGCTGGAACGGGATGAAGTTCGCCTCGCCGGAGCGGTTGTCGACGAGGATCATCCCGCTGCCGCCCGCGCGTCGGACGCGCTCCGCCTTCGAGTCGAACGTGCAGCCGCCGCGCGAGACGAGCGCGATCTTGCCCGTGATCGCCCCGGGAGCGAGCGTCGAGCGCGTGTCGTCGTTCGGGTCGAAGCCGGGAGGCGCGCACAGGTGGCGCTCGACCGGCTGGAGGTTCGTCCCGACGATCGTTCCGATGTCGACGAGCTGCTGGTCGCCGAGCCACGTCGGCGGGACCTCCTGGTTGAACGAGAACGGAATGTGCTGGAGGCTCGCCGGCGCGCCGGCTCCGGTGACCGTCATCTCGGGCCCGAAGACGTGGAGGTTCGAGGTCGCCGCGACCGAGATCGCATCGGGCGCGTTGCTCGGCGAGCCGACCGAGCCGAGCCCGAACTCGTCGCGGTCGTTCCCCGCCGCGATCACGGGGACGACGCCCGCGGCGGCGACGTTGTCCGTCGCCTCGATCAGCGCGTCGCTGGAGGGATTCGCCTCGGGCCCGCCGCCGGAGAAGTTGATCACGTCCATCCCGTCGTTCACGGCCGACTCGAACGCCTGCACGATCTGCGGGGTGAACGCGTCGAGCCCGCCGGTGAGCGTCGGCGCGTTGAAGACGCGGTAGTTGCCGATCCACGCGCGCGGGGCGATCCCCGAGAGGCCGGTCACCTGCGGATGGTCGGGGCCGGCGGGGGCGAGCGTCCCGGCCACTCCGGCCGCGATCCCGGCGACGTGCGTGCCGTGGAACGAGTCGGCGGCGAAGAACGGCAGCCGTCCCTGCTTGCCCGATCCCGGGCCGGGGAAGGCGCGCGCGACGATCACCTTCTGCGTCGTGTAGGCCGTCTGGCCCTTCGGGAAGCCCGCCGGATACGAGAACCCGGCCGGGCTGAAGAACGCGTTCGCCTGGTCGACGCCGTCGTCGACGACGCCGATCTTCACGCCCTGGCCCCGTCCGCCGGTGGTCGCCCAGAACGTGTCGGCGTGGATCACCGACGGGCTCTTGTTCGTGTCGAGGTGGTAGCCGAGGCTCGGGTAGACCTTCCGGACCGCGGAGAGCGCGGCGAGCTTGGGCAGCGCGCGGTACGGGAGCCGCAGCGCGAAGCCGTCCAGCACGACCCGGTAGCGGTTCGTGATCCGCGCCTTCGGGATCGCGCGCCGGATCTGCGCGGCCGCCTGAGCTTGGGCCTGGGCCAGCCGGGAGAGATAGGCGCGCGAGGCCGAGCTCCTCGCATTGAGCTTGCGGTGCGCGTTGAAGGCGATCAGGCCGCGGCCGTAGGCGGCCGCGAGCGGCGGGAGCCGCAGGTCGACGAGCACGGTCACGCGCCCGGAGGCGTGGCCGGCCGGGATGCGGATCACGCCGTGGCGCATCCGCGGCAGCGTCCGGTCGCCGGAGCGGGGCAGGCGGATCGGCCGCAGCTGAGCGGTCGCGGAGGCGGCTGAGACGAGGACGAGCGCCGCCGAGAGAACGAGGATTAGTGGGCGGCGCAAGGACTCTCAGGGTATCGGAACGGCAGGACCGCCCAAGTATCGGCAACAGAGCCCGCCGCCTGAACGGCGAGCGCTGCGCGCCAGGTTCTCGGGCCCGTAGACTCGCGCGCTGTGGAAGGCCCCTTCGCCGGCAAGCGCGGTCTCGTCCTTGGAGTGGCGAACCGCCGCTCGATCGCCTGGGCGATCGCAAGCCGGCTTGCGGAGGGAGGCGCCCAGCTCGCGTTCACCTACCAGGGCGAGCGCATCGAGAAGAACGTGCGCGAGCTGGCGGAGTCGGTCGGCTCGCCGCTCGTAACTGCCTGCGACGTCCGCTCCGACGAGGATCTCGAGCGCGTCTTCGGAGAGGTCGGCGAGGCCTTCGACGGCGGGCTCGACCTCCTGGTCCACTCGGTCGCGTTCGCGGCCGCCGAGGATCTCGAGGGGCGCTTCACCGACACGCCGCGCGACCGCTTCTGGCTCGCGCTCGACGTCTCCGCGTACTCGCTCGTCGCCTGCTCGCGGCTGGCCGAGCCCCTGATGGAGGCTGCGCGGGGGCGGCTCGATCCTGACCATGACGTACCTCGGCGGCGAGCGCGCCGTGCCGCACTACAACGTGATGGGCGTCGCCAAGGCCACCCTGGACTCGTCCGTGCGCTACCTCGCCTGGGATCTCGGCCAGAAGAACATCCGCGTCAACGCCGTCTCGGCCGGGCCAGTCCGCACGCTGGCCGCGCGCTCGATCGCAGGCTTCCCGACGATGGAGGCGATCGTCGAGGAGCGCTCGCCGCTCCACCGCCCGATCGAGGCAGACGACGTGGGCGCGGCGGCTGCGTACCTGCTCTCCGACGACGCCCACAACGTCACCGGGACGACGCTCTACGTCGACTCCGGGTACCACGCGATGGGCATGTAGATGGACTGGACGGTGCCGACGCTCGCCGACGTAATCGAGGCGAGGCGACGCATCGAACCGCATCTGCGCCCGACCGCGCTGTACGGCTACCCCGTGCTGGACGAGCTGCTCGGCGCCGAGGTTTACGTCAAGCACGAGAACCACCTGCCGACGGGCGCCTTCAAGGTGCGCGGCGGGATCAACCTCGTCTCGCAGCTCGGCGCGGACGAGCGGGAGCAGGGCGTGATCGCAGCCTCCACGGGCAACCACGGCCAGTCGATCGCGTACGCCGCCCGCCTCTTCGGCGTGCAGGCGACCATCTGCGTCCCCGAGGAGGCGAACCCGGTCAAGGTCGCCTCGATGCGCGGGCTCGGCGCCGAGCTCGTCTTCCACGGACGCGACTTCGACGCGGCGCGCGAGCACTGCGAGCAGCTCGCCGCCGAGCACGGGTATCGCTACGCGCACTCCGGGAACGAGCCGCTCCTCATCGCCGGAGTCGCGACCCACACGCTGGAGATCCTCGAGGAGCAGCCCGAGACGGACGTGGTGATCGTGCCGATCGGCGGCGGCAGCGGCGCGGCGGGGTCGTGCATCGTCGCGAAGGCGGGCGACCGGGCGGTGAGGGTCATCGGCGTCCAGTCGGAGGCGGCGCCCGCCGCGTACCGCTCCTGGCGCGAGCGGCGGCTCGTCGAGGACCGGATGGAGACGTCTGCCGAGGGCCTCGCCACGCGCACGGCCTTCGAGCTGCCGCAGCGGATGCTGTGGGAGTCGCTGGACGAGTTCGTGCTCGTGAGCGAAGACGAGATCCGCGAGGCGCAGGCGCTGATGATCGAGATGACGCGCAACCTCGTCGAGGCGGCGGGCGCATCGCCGCTCGCGGCAGCGCTGAAGCTGCGCGGGCAGCTCGAGGGCAAGCGTGTCGCGCTGATCCTGAGCGGCGGCAACGCCACGCGGGCGCAGCTTCTCGACGTCCTGAGCGCGCGTTAGCGAGTCCGTGTTTTCCCGCGAGCGCTCGGTGAGCGTTCACGGATGCCAGACGAGGCAGGCGGATCGATGCTCTCCTCAGTCGACGAGAGGAGCCGCGCGTGAAGTCCGAGTCGCTACGAGTGGTGATCGCCGGCGGTGGCGTCGCCGCTCTGGAGGCCACGCTCGCGCTGCGGGCGCTCGCCGAGGACCGCATCTCGATCGAGCTGATCGCACCCGAGCCGGACTTCGTCTACCGGCCGCTCTCGGTGGGGGATCCGTTCCTGGTCGGCGAGACGCGTCGGTTCCCGCTGGCTCCGCTCGTCGACTCTGCCGGAGGCGTTCTCCGCGCGGGTCGCGTCACGGGAGTCGATCCCGGAGAGCGGTTCGTCGAGACCGAGGACGGCGAGCACGTTCCCTATGACGCGCTGCTCGTGGCGCTCGGCGCGAGCGGGCGCGAGGCGCTGCCGAACGCGTTGACCTTCGGGGGGCCAGAGAGCAACGACGCGTTGAAGGGCGTCCTCGAGGAGGTGCTCGACGGCGCCGTGCACCGCATCGTCTTCGCTCTTCCGGCGGGCGTCACGTGGCCCCTGCCGCTCTACGAGCTGGCGTTGTTGACGGGCTCGTTCCTGATGGATCACGGCACGAGCGGCGTCGAGCTCGCCCTGGTCACCCCGGAGGAGGAGCCGCTGGCCGTCTTCGGCCGGGAAGCGAGCGAGGCGATCGGCGAGCTGCTCGAGGCGCGCGGGATCGCGGTTCACCTCCGGACGACTCCCCTCGACTTCGACGCCGGCGTCGTGCGGACGGCGCCCGGCGACGGGATCGACGCCGACCGCGTCATCGCGCTGCCAAGGCTCGAAGGGCCACGCCTGGCCGGGCTGCCGTGCGACCGCGACGGCTTCATCCCGACCGACGACCGCTGCCGCGTCGGCTCGGAGGTCGACGTCTACGCGGCGGGCGACGCCACGCAGTTCCCCCTCAAGCAGGGCGGGATCGCGACCCAGCAGGCCGACACCGCGGCGGCCGAGATCGCAGCCCAGGCCGGCGCGCCCGTCGAGCCGGAGCCGTTCAAGCCCGTGCTCAGGGGCCTGCTCCTGACCGGCATGGTCCCGCGGTACCTACGCGGCGAGCCCGGAACGGCGAGGTCGACCGTCGACACCGAGGCGCTGTGGTGGCCTCCGTCCAAGATCGTCGGCCACTACCTCGCGCCGTTCCTGGCCGCCAAGCTCGGGCTCTCGGAGGCGCAGCCGCCTCCGGTGCTGCGCTAGCGGTCGACCGAGAGCCGCGCGATCCGCAGGCCGCGGTCGGCGCGCACGACGTTGACGTTGACGAGGTGCCAGCCGGGCGCGCGGAGCGGCAGGGTCAGCGTGGTCGGCGCGACGACGCGTGCCGACCGGGTGACGCCGCCGGTGCTCACCGTCGTCCGCACGGGCGCGTTCGTGACGAAGCGCATCCTCAGCCGCCCGGGGCCGCGTGCCCAGAACGCGCTGTGCTCGTAGCGCGGCGAGCGGTCGACCCACTGCGGGCAGAACACGAACGGCCCGCGCGGCTCACGCGTGGGCGAGGGCCCCGCGGCGCGGTCGCGCGCGAGCATCGTGATCCCGCCGCCGCGCGCGAGCGTCCCCCAGCCGCGCCTCGTGAGCTCGCGCCAGGCGAACCAGTTGCGGCCGCCCGAGAAGAGGCCGTCGTGGAACGCGATGTAGTGGACGCCGAGCCTCCGCAGCAGAGCCGCGTTGCCCGGGAGCCAGTCGCCGCAGTTCAGCGATTCCAGCGCGAGGGCGATCGTGGCCGCCTTCTTCGGCGCGACCGTCGAATACCCCGCCGGTCGCTCCCGCTGCGCCTGCATGTCGTAGTAGAGGTAGACGCTGCCGCGGTTGACGCTCGGATGGACCATCGGCAGCTCCAGCAGCCGGCCCGGCGGCTCCGAGCGAAGCGCCGCGTAGGCCGCGTTCGCCGGATCCGCGCGCCCGAGCCGGTAGACGCTCACGCGCAGGTCTGCGAACAGCGCCACGATCACGATCGCGTAGACGAGTGTCGCCCAGCGCGGGAGGGCGCGCGCGATCGCGGCCACCGTGACCGCGGCGAGCCCGGCGAGCGCGAGGCACGCCACCGGCATCTGCCGCTCCGGCACGCGCGGAAAGCGCAGCGGCGGGAAGTGGTGCCAGAGCGTGCGTAGAGCGGGAAGTGCGTCCCGAGCGAGAGCAGGATCGGGACGACGGCGCCAACGGCGAGCGCGACGGCGAGCCCGATCCGCCGGGCCCGCACGAGGAGCACGACTCCCGCGACCGCGAGCAGCGGCGTGAGCCAGCCGAGGTAGACGAAGCTCTCCGGCCCGTGCCGGTGGTGGCGCGTGACGAGGTCGAGGCCCTCCGCCGAGTAGTGCGCGACCTCCCGCAGCGACCGCCCGCCGGAGCCGATCGAGCCGGGAACCGACAGGCCGACGACGAGGAGGCCCGCGCCGACGGCCAGCGCCACGGCGAGCGCCGCGCCCGCGAGCACGCGCACGTCTCTTGTCCTGCAGACCGCGTAGAGGAGGAAGAACGGGATCGCCCCCAGCGACAGGTGCAGGTCCGAGAACGGGATCGACGCGAGCGCGACGGCCGAAAGCGCGAGCCACCAGCGGCTTCCGCGCCGGGAACGTTCGAACGCGAACAGCGCGAGCGGTAAGAGGATCGAGATCGGCCCGCGGAAGTGGCCCGCGCTCTGGGACGACGCGGTAGGGCGCGAGCGCGAACGCCAGCCCGCCCGCGAGCGCGGCCCCGCGTGGAAGCCGCAGCTCGCGTAACCAGAGGCAGGCGAAGCCGCCGGCCGCGACGTAGCTCAGGAGCAGGAAGAGGTTCCAGGCGACGACCGCGCCGAACGCGGCGAAGAGCGGCCACAGCGGCAGGCCGAACGGCCAGCCGCCGAAGTTCACGCGCGGCGAGCTCTCCGGCCGGAACGTGTACGGGTCGAGCCAGGGCGCCCGTCCGTGCTCGAGCTGGTGCCCGACGAGCCAGAGGTGGTAGACGGCCTGGAGGTGGTCGCCGATCGATGCCTCGCCCTGGACCGGCTGCGCGCCCGCGGCGAAGTCCGAGCGGAAGTGCTTGTCGGCCGGCCACATCGCGACCAGCCCGGCCGCGAGGTAGAGCGCGCAGGCGAGCGCTACAAAGCCCGGGCGGCCGAGAGCAGCTCGTCGAAGTCGGGCACCTCCGCCGTCTCGTAGCGCCATGACCCGCGGACGGTACCGCTCCGGTCGACGAGGAAGGCCGTCCGCTCGGCCACGTCCTTCAGCCCGCGGTACTCGTGCGCGATCCCGAAGCCGTGCACGGCCTCGGCGTTCCAGTCCGAGAGGAGCGGGAAGTTCAGGTCGAGCGCCTGCATCCAGGAGATGTGCGTCCAGGGCGAGTCGCGCGAGATCCCGACCGGCCGCACGCCGGCCTCCTCGAACTCGGCGCTCCTGTCACGCAGGAGCCCCATCTCGTCCGTTCAGGTGGAAGACCAGTCGAAGAGGTAGAAGAGGATGAGGAGCGGCTTCTCGGCGGCGAGGTCGCGCAGCGAGACCTGCTCTCGCGGCCCGAGCCACACCCGCGCGTCCGGAATCTGCTCGCCCACCCCCAACATCGGGGGCGAGCTTACGCCTCAGCGAGGCGCAAGTGCCAGCACCGCGGCCGCGTTGCGTCTCGCGGTGGACGCCGAGATGGGTCCGGCCGGGAACTCGACGACGAAGTGCGTCCCGTGCGGGAAGCGCGTGCGCTCCCAGCGCGTGGCCGCTCCGCGTGGCGCCTGAAGCCGTCGGTACGGGAGCCCGCTCAGGCGCGCGTATCGCTTGAGCACGGCGACATGCGGGTCCGAGCCGTAGACCTCGTCGAGCGGCTGGTGGTACCAGATCGTCAGCGCAGGCTTGACGCGGAGGATGAACGCGCGCATCGCCCGGTTCTCGGGCTCCGAGAGCGGGCGCGGCCCTGAGTAGTAGCCGTCCCAGGGGCGGCCGTTGGGCACCCAGGCCGTCGGCCAGTTGCGGTTGAGGTCGACGCCGCGCGCGTTCTGCCGCGTCCCCGCCGCGAGCCCGTCCGGGTTGACCGTCGGGACGAGCCAGAGGTGAACTCCGTTCGGGAGCCGCATGCGCCTGAGCCGGGAGACGACCGCCAAGCCGGCGGGCTCGGTCCCGTGGATGACGCCGACCACGAGCGTGACCGGCCCCGCCGTGTCGCCGCGCTCGTAGCCCACGATCTCCTGTCCGCGCACCGAGTGGCCGACCACGACGCGCTCCTGCGCGACCGGCTGTGCGGCTGCGAGCCCGGTCACCGCGAGCGCCGCCACGATGAGGAAGCGCAGCACCCAGCTCAGCTTAGGCGGCGGCGGGCGTGAGGCCGTGGCGGCGCATGACCGCTGCGATCTCGGCCGGGTCCGGCAGGCCGCCGGCCGCCGCAGCGGCGACTGCCGCGAGCTCGCGGAAGTAGTCAGGTCCGAGGACGCCCGGCGTGACGACCGCGAGCGCTCTCGCGTCGACGTCGCCGGCGTTCGCGAAGCTGTGGACCGCCCCGCGGAGGATGCAGAGCGCCTCGCCGGGGCCGACGTCGATCGGCGTGCCGTCGACCGTCCAGGTGAGCACGCCCTCGACCCCGTAGATCGTCTCCTCGTAGCCGTCGTGGCTGTGGGGGATCGGGACTCCTGTGCCGGCCGGGATGTCGAACTCGAACATCGCGACCGATCCGGCCGACTCGTCGCCCTCGACCAGGAAGCGGAGCGCCATCGGCCCCACCCTGATCTCTTCTCGTGCGCCTGTCGCCATTGCGGCCTCCGATGTCGAGTGAACTGTCAAATCACTCTACGAAACCTTCGGAAGCAGAGCCGGCGCGGCCGCGAGCTCGGTCGTGTCCGCGATCTCGAGGGCGACCTCGGTGACGTCGTGGCCGGTCTTCCAGGCCCGCCGCTGGCGGTCGGCGCCGTTGCCCGTGCGCAGGATCTCGCGGATGCCGTCGAGCTCGCGCTCGCAGCCGAGCTCGCGCGCGTGCGGCTCGATCTCGTCCAACGTCCGCCGCACGAGACGGGCGACCGGCACGCGGTTGCGGCGGCCCGTCGCGAGGTCCATCACGGGAGCCTCGAGCCCGTAGCGGGCGGCGAGCCACTTGTTCTCGGTGGTCAGGGTGCGGTGGTACGAGGGGATCTCCGTGCCCGCCTCGTACTGCTCGGAGTAGAGCTTCACCAGCGACTGGCAGAAGGCCGCGAGCGCGACCGCGTCCTCGAGACGGCTGACCGCGTCGCAGATCCGGATCTCGACGGTGCCGAAGCGCGGGTGCAGCCGGATGTCCCACCAGATGTGCGTGTAGTCCGCTATGCAGCCGGTCTTCTCTAGGTGGCCGACGACCTCGGCGTAGTCCGCGTAGTCGTTGAAGCGCGGGGGAAGGCCCGAGCGAGGGAAGGCGGCGAAGACCATCTGCCTGCTCGACGCGAGGCCGGTCTGCTCGCCGCGCCAGAACGGCGAGCTCGCCGAGAGCGCGAGCAGCGACGGCAGGTGGGTCAGGAGGCCGTTGACGACCTTGATCGCCTTCTCCGGGTCGTCGACCGCGACGTGGACGTGGAGCCCGAAGATCAGCTCGCGCCGGGCGACGTACTGGAGCTGGTCGACGAGGTGCTTGTAGCGGTCACGCGCCGTGATCCGTTGGCGCTCGAAGAGGCTGAACGGGTGCGTGCCCGCCGAGCCGACGCGCATGCCCTGCTCGCGCGCGATCCCGGTCACGTACGAGCGGAGCTTCCGCAGCTCGATCTCGACCTCGGCCGGCGTGTGGCAGACGGGAGTCGCGATCTCGAGCACCGACTGCATCAGCTCCGGGTTGATGCGCGGCTCGAGCTCGTGCCCGTGCGCCGCCGCGAGAACCGACTCCACGTGCTGGACGAGGTCGAGCGTCTCGCCGTCGAGGAGCATGTACTCCTCCTCGACCCCGAGCGTGTACGGCTCCCCGGCGCCGAAGTTGTGGTCGAGCACGCTTCCGCCAGGGCCGAAGCCCTTCCCGGTGATCGACGGCGGGTAGATCTGCTTCATTCGTTCACCAGCGCGTCAGCCTCGATCTCCACGCGCCAGCGCGCATCGAGCAGTCCTGCGACGACGACGAAGGCCGTCACGGGGCGGACGGAGCCGAAGACCTCGCCGTGCGCGCGGCCGACCTCCTGCCAGTCGTCCCCGCGTACGAGGTAGACGCGTGTGCGGACGACGTCCTTGGGGCCAGCGCCGACCTCTGCGAGCGCGGCCAGCACGATCTCGAGACAGCGCTTCGCCTGGTCGTAGGCGCCCTCGGGCGGGTCGGCGCCGCCGGGCATGATCGGCGCGGTTCCGGCCACGTAGACGTGCGGCCCTGCGCGCAACGCGCGCGAGTAGCCCACGGTCGCGGCGAACGGCGACTCGGCCGGGACGAGCTGCCTCTCCACCCCACTAGTATCGCGCCGCTGTGGAGGTTCTGAGGCAGGTCGAGGAGTGGCCCGCGACGACGACTGCGGTCGGGGTGCTGCGGGACGGCGAGACGGTCGCGACGCACGGGCCGCGCGACCGCGTCTTCCGCTGGGCCTCCGTGACGAAGCTGGCCACGACGCTCGCCACGCTCGTCGCCGCCGAGGAGGGGACGATCGACCTCGACGAGCCGGCCGGGCCGCGCGGGTCGACGGTCCGTCACCTCCTCTCGCACGCGTCTGGGCTGCCGTTCGACGGTGCTGCGCCGATCGCCGAGCCCGGCCGACGGAGGATCTACTCGAATACGGGCTTCGAGGTGCTCGCCGCGACGGTTGCCAACAAGGCGGAGATGCCGTTCGCCGAGTACCTGGAGGCCGCGGTCCTCGCGCCGCTCCGCCTCGAAGCGGAGCTGCGCGGCTCGCCTGCGGCCGGCCTCTACGGGACACTGGACGACCTGCTCCGCTTCGGGGCGGAGGTGCAGAGACCCACGCTGATCGCCGCCGAGACGCTCGCCGAGGCCACGACCGTCCAGTTCCCGGGCCTGAACGGCGTGCTCCCGGACGTCGGCCGGCTGGAGCCGAACGACTGGGGCCTCGGCTTCGAGCTCCGAGACGCGAAGGAGCCGCACTGGACCGGGACGCGAAACTCGCCGCGCACGTACGGCCACTTCGGCGGCAGCGGCTCGTTCCTCTGGCTCGATCCCGAGCCCGGCCTCGCGCTCGCGTCTCTCGGCGACCTCGACTTCGGCCCCTGGGCGCTCGAGGCCTGGCCGGCCCTCTCGGACGGCGTTCTCATGTTCTTTTAAGAATCCACGTGCAGACTGGCTTACGGAGTGGACGAGTCTCGGAGATCGAGGGTCGGGGCCGCCAGGCATCGGGCGTCAGTCGCGAAGATGGTGCTTGCGGGCATCGGCGCGCTCGCTTTTGGCGCCGCGGCCGTCCTGGCGCGCGGCGCGTATCCGGGGCACGTGAAGAGGCCGATCACAGCGCTCGCGCCTCCTGCTCGGTTCGTCGAGATCGTGCGCAAGAACCAGCTCGAGTCCGGGATTCTCGCCCCAGCGCGGGCCGACCCCTCGGTCGCCACCTCACAGACATGATCGGGCTGGATTCCTTCGACGCCATGGGCTGCGAGATCCTCGTCGCAGGAGCCTCGCCGGAGGAGCTGGCCCGGATCCGGGCGCTGTTCGACGAGCGCGACCGGGTCTTCAGCCGGTTCCGCGAGGAGAGCGAGCTCCGGAAGGTCAACGCGGCTCGAACGGCGACGGTCGTCTCGCCGCTGTTCGCGGGAATGCTCGAGCACGCGCTCTGGGCCTCCGAGATCACCGAGGGGCTCGTGGATCCGACGCTCGGCGCGGCGATCGAGGCGGCCGGCTACGACCGCGACTTCCCCGACCTCGCCCTGACATCGTCCCGCGCCGGCCTCGCCGCGCCGGCGCGGCTTGATGGAGTCACCCTTCTTGGCCGTGTGGTGGCGCTGCGTGGCGGCATCCGGCTCGACCTGAACGGCGTCGTCAAGTCGATCGCGGTCGACGAGGCGCTCGACCTCATCTCCGGGGAGGGTTTCGTCTCGGCGGGCGGCGACCTGGCCACGCGCGGCGAGGTCGACGTTGCGCTGCCGGGCGGCGCGGCTGTGCGTCTTGTGTCGGGCGGTCTCGCCACGAGCGGGAAGACGAAGCGCCGCTGGCTTCGGGGCGGTGAGGAGCAGCACCATCTGATCGATCCCGCGACCGGCCGGCCTTCGAAGAGCCCGTGGGACGAGGTGACGGTCTGCGGTACGAGCTGCTTCGTGGCCGACGTCGCGGCGAAGGCGGCCTTCCTGCTCGGCGAGGACGGGCCGGGCTGGCTCGACGAGCGCGGCCTTCCAGGCCGGTTCCTCGCCGCCGGTCGCGAGCCGCACGAGAACCTGAGCTGGCGCGTCAGCCTCGAGCAGCGTGAGCCGGCGTGCATCTGACGACGAGCCCGGTCGACTGGTACGCGGCCCGCGGGGCGGGCATCGCGGCCTACCTGCTGCTGACGATCGTCGTCGTCCTCGGGATGACGCTGGCCGGGCGCGCGCGGCTGCGGCGCTGGCCGCGGTTCGCGCTCGAGGACGTGCACCGCTTCGGCGGGCTGCTCGTCGGGAGCTTCATCGCGATCCACGTCGTCGCGATCGCGATCGACGCGTACCTGCCCTTCTCGCTCCCCGCCATTGCGATCCCTTTCGTCGCCACCTACCGGCCGCTGTTCACGGCCCTCGGCATCGTCGCCGCAGAGCTGCTGCTCGCGCTCGCGATCACGAACCGCTACCGCGACCGACTGCCGTACACGTTCTGGCGCCGCGCCCATTACCTCAACCTTGCGATCTGGGGCGCAGCGACGCTGCACGGACTCGGCAGCGGGACCGACCGCAGCACACCGTGGCTGCTCGCGCTCTTCGCCGCTTCGGTCGCCGCGGTCCTCGCCGCAGGCGTCTGGCGCGTGCTCGGGCGCGTCGCTGTTCCGGTCCGGGTCGGGGCGCACGGCTGTCACCGTCGCGGTCGCCGGCGTGGCGATGGTCGTCTTCGCGGCGACCGGGCCTCTGCGCTTCTCGCCGAAACCCTGGAACGCCAGCGCGTTCCAGGCACCGATGGCCGGGAAGCTCGCGCGCGACGACGGCGTGACCCGGGCGCTCGTCTCGGCCACGGCGACCGCCCGTGGTGAGCAGCGGGCGATCATCCGCGCCGATCTGCTGATCGAGCCCGACCGGCTCGAGGCCACCTCGTTCCAGCTCGAGTTCCTTCCGAGCGGCCTGGTCTGCAAGGGCCGGGTGACGAGCGTGCAGCGGTTCGGCTTCCATGCCCGCTGCCGAGCGGTGGACGGCACGAGCAGATTCGTCAACGCGAACTGGCACCTCCTGGCCGGGGATACGTTCCAGGGTCGCCTCGTGGTGCATGCGTAGGGTCGTCGGCGGGCTCGCGCTCGCCGTGCTCGCCGCGGGCTGCTCGAGCCATCCGAGCGCGACGACGACCACGACGCCCACGTCGCACGGCCCAGGCGCAGCGGCATCGCGTGAGTCGCAGGCGCTCGCTCGAGGTCTCTCCGCTAGGGCTGCCGCGCGTCCATTCCGGGATCGTCCCGGGCTACGTCCTGATCGCCGACCGGAACAACAACCGCGCGCTCATCGTCTCGCCGGCGAAGAAGATCGTCTGGCAGAACGACACGCTGCGTGGCCCGGACGATGCGTTCTTCACACCCGGCTACAGCTCGATCATCACCAACGAGGAGTTCAACGACACGCTCGTCGAGCTCTCGCTGAAGTCGCAGCACCGGATCTGGACCTACGGTCACAGCGGTGTTGCGGGCTCGAGCCCGGGCTACCTGAACACCCCGGATGACGCGTATCGCCTCAAGTCGGGGATCACGACGGTCGCCGACATTCGCAACTGCCGCATCGTCCAGCTCGACCGCGCGCGCCGCGTCGTGCGCGTGCTCGGAGGCAGCTGCGTCCACGACCCGCCCCGCGGCTTCGCGAGCCCGAACGGGGACACCCCGCTGCCGGACGGCGGCCTTCTGGTCACCGAGATCGGCGGCTGGATCGACCGGCTCGGGCCGTCCGGGAACCTCCTCTGGTCGATTCGCTCTCCGGTCGCGTACCCGTCCGACGCGCAGCTCCTGCCCGACGGGCAGGTGCTCGTGGCCAGCTTCACCAACCCGGGAAAGATCGTGGTCGTGAACCGTCGCGGGGCGGTCACCTGGTCGTTCGGCGCCGCCACCGGGCCGAACCGCCTCGCGAAGCCGTCACTCGCGGTGCGCTGGCCGAACGGCCTCATCGCCGCGAACGACGACTACAACCACCGCGTGATCGTGATCGACCCGCGCACGAAGCGGATCGTGTGGCAGTACGGCCACACGGGAGTGTCCGGACGTGCGGCGGGGTTCCTCGACAAGCCTGACGGGATCGACCTGCTTCCGGCGACCGACCTCGTGCCGGCGAGCGTACGGAGGCCGGCTCCGCGCGCGCTGCGCGTGCGGCGCATCGGCTCGCTGCCGCATCCCGTGTCGCGCCTGGCGGCGGTCTCGCTCCCGGACGGCCACGTGCTCGCGGCCGGCGGCCTCGTGGGCGGGTCGTCCTCGGACCAGGTGCTCCTCGGGAGCCCGGCGCGGCTTCGTGAGGTCGCGCGTCTCCCGGTCGCAACCCACGACGCGGCGGCCGCGCTCGTGGGATCGAGCGCGTTCATCTTCGGCGGCGGCCAGGCCGTCTCGAGCGACGCCGTCGTTCGCGTGAACCCGTCCACAGGCGCGGCGACGCGTGCGGGAAGCCTCGGCGAGCCGCTCTCCGACCTCGGCGCTGCGGCCATCGGCCGAACCGCGTATCTCGCCGGCGGATACACGGGCAGCCGCTACGCGACGGCCGTGTTGCGCTTCCGGCCAGGTCGTGCGCCGCTCGTCGTCGCGCGCCTTCCGGTCGGCCTGCGGTACGCGGGCGTCGCTGCGGCCGGCGGGAAGCTCTACGTCGCCGGCGGGGTCACGACCTCGGGGCTCTCACGCGCCGTCTACGAGGTCGACCCGACGGCCGGCTCGGTCCGACACGTCGCGACGCTTCCCTGGCCGCTCGCGCACATCGCGCTCTCGCGGCTCGGCTCCCGGCTGCTGCTCGTGGGCGGCGGCTCGCGGCGGATCCTCGCGATCGACCCGACCGCGGGGACCGTCGCCGTCGCGGGGAGGCTCCCCGTCGCGCTCGCCGATCCGGCCGCGGTGAGCCAGCCCGGGCGCGTGCTCGTCCTCGGCGGCGGGACGAACGCCGTCTACGCCGTCGGCTGATCGTCCGCGAACAGCGGGCGCATCAGCTCGTCGAACGTCTCGCGGTCGCAGCTCGCCACGACGGCCGGCGTGAGCGCGCGCACGGAGGCCGTCCGCGGGATGCTCATCGCCAGCGCGACCTCTCCGAAGTAGTCGCCCGGCCGGAGCACGCGCCGCGGCCCGAGCTCCTCCTGGCTCACGGTGAACAGGCCGGAGAGCACTACATAGAAGCGCTCGCCCGGCTCGCCCTCGCGCACGACCTGCCGTCCGGGCGGGACCTCCTCGCGGTCCATGCGCCGCGAGATCTCGGTCAGCTTCTCGCCGGAAAGGCCCGAGAGCAGCGCGACGCGTGAGAGCTCGGTGATGGTGGCGGGGACGAACCTCGGCATCGGTCGGCTTCTATTGTTGCGTCGTGGGCGAGCTTGCGGGATGGCGATGGTGTCCGCGCTGCCGCGAGGAGCTGCGCGGCGATGCCTCGAGGCTCGCCTGCGAGAGCTGCGGTTTCGTCTGCTACGCGAGCTCGAAGGCGACCGCGGGCGCCCTCGTCGTCGACGACGAGGGCCGCGTGCTGCTCGCGCGCCGGGCCTTCGATCCGTACAAGGGCTACTGGGACATCCCCGGCGGATTCCTCGAGGAGGGCGAGCATCCGCTGGACGGGCTGCGCCGCGAGCTCCGCGAGGAGACCGGCCTCGACGTCGAGCCGCTCGAGTTCCTCGGCGTCTGGATGGACCGTTACGGAGGCGACTCGACCGCGGACGCGACGCTGAACCTCTACTGGACCGCCCGCGTCGTCGCGGGAGAGGCGCAGGCGGCGGACGACGTCTCGGAGCTCGAGTGGTTCGAGCCCGCCGAGCTCCCGGAGCCCGACGAGCTCGCGTTCGACAACGTGCCGCAGGTGCTCGCCGCCTGGCGCGGCCTCTAGACGTTCTCCGTCGCGGGCTCGGTCTTCTCGCGCTTGGGGATGAAGAGCACCGAACGCGTCCACTGCGGCATCCACCAGTTGGCCTCGCCGAGGAGCTTCATCAGCGAGGGGACGAGCATGATCCGGATCACGGTCGCGTCGAGGATGATCCCCGACGCGAGGCCGATCGCGAACAGCTTGATCTCGTAGCCCGGGCTCGAAGACAGGACGAGGAACGCGAACATCAGGATCAGCGCCGCGCTCGTCACCAGCTTCCCGGTGCGCGCGAGGCCGAGCATGATCGCCTCGTTGGTCGAGCCGGTCTCGTCGTAGGCCTCGCGCATGCGCGAGAGCATGAAGACCTCGTAGTCCATCGAGAGCCCGAACAGGAACGCGAAGATCATGATCGGGATCCACGCGGGGATCGCCTGCGTCGCGGTGATGTTCCAGAGCGACGAGCCGTGGCCCCACTGGAAGACGAAGACCACGATCCCGTAGGCCGCGGCCAGCGACGCGAGGTTCAGCATCACCGCCTTGATCGGCAGGACGATCGAGCGGAACGCCCGCGCGAGCAGGACCAGCGTCAGCACGAGCACGAACGCGAGCACGTACGGGAACTTGCCGAAGACGGCGTGCACGAAGTCGCGGTCGACCGCGGGGACGCCGCCGACCGAGGCCGACGTGCCCTGAACGGACTCGTTCAGGCGGTTGATCACTCCCTGGATCCCGGGGGCAGCGCCGTCGACCGCGGGGAACGCCTGCACGAGCGAGTTGTCGCCGCGCTGCCAGTCGGCGGGTGCCACGGCTCCAGCGATTCCGGGCACCTCGCGCACCTTCGCGGCGACCGCCTTCGCGTCGCCGCCGCGCTCGACGAGGATGTTGAACGGCTTCATCACGCCCGCGCTGATCCCGGCCGACTGCAGGGCGCTCCGGCCGGCGATCGCGTCGCCGCTGCCGGGAAAGTTCTTCAGCTGCGCCTCGTTCGGCGTGAGCTGCGTCCCTAGGCCGGCCAGGACGCCGACGATCACCAGGCCGGCGATTGCCACCGGCCATGGGCGCCGGAGGACGAAGCGCGACCAGCGGCCCCAGAAGCCGTCCTCGGGGTGGCCGCGGTCGACGAGGCGCTTCGGCAGCACGCGCCAGCTGTTGATGCGCGCGCCGAGCACGGCCAGCATCGCGGGCAGGAGCGTGATCGCGGCGATCACCGAGACGATCGGGATCAGCATCCCGCCAAGGCCCATCGAGCGGATGAACGGCAGCGGCAGCACGACCAGCGAGAGGAGGCCGACCGCGACCGTCGAGCCGGACACGATCACCGACCGACCTGCGTGGGTCATCGTCTCCACGAGCGCGGTCTCGACGTCCTCGCCCTCGCGGAGCTCGTCACGGAAGCGGAAGATCATCAGGAGCGCGTAGTCGATCGCGACTCCGAGCCCGACGAGCGCGATCAGGAACTGAACGATGATCGAGACGTCGGTGATGTAGGTCAGCACCCAGACGAGCGTGAAGGTGTTCAGGATCGCCGCGACCGCGACGACGATCGGCATCAGTACCGCGGGGACGGTGCCGAAGACGAACAGCAGGATCACGAGCGCGCCGAGGCCGCCGACGACAGCCTCGAGCAGGACGCTCGGGCCGCCTCCGCCGCCATGCTGGCTCGCCTCCTCGAGCGGGTCGTGGCCCGTGACGTGGACCGTGGTCCCGCTCGGCAGCCCGCTTGACGCGGCCTTCTCGGTCTCGGTGGCGCCGCTCTTGGTGTCGAACGTCGCCAGCCCCGGCGGGTAGACCTCCATGAAGGTGGTGTGCCGGTCGCTCGAGACGAATGCGTCGCTCCCCGTGGAGAAGTACGAGCTCGTGAGCGCGCCCGGGTTGGCCTTCTTCACGCGCTCCGTTGCGGCGCGGATCGCTTCGCTCTTGGTCGCGTCACCGTTTGTCTTGAAGACGACCACGTTCGGCGGCCGCACGCCGACGCCGTAGGCCTTCAGCGTGCGCTGGTTCGTCTCGTAGCCGGAGGCGCCGGGGATCGAGAAGCTCTGGAACCAGCGTTTCGAGACCTGGCCGGCGGCGTAGGCGCCGAAGATCGTGAGGACGAGCCAGGCGCCGATGACGATGAATCGGTGGCGGATTACGACGTGAGCGAGTCGAGCGAGCAAGCGATCTCCTTTCCCTGGGCGTGATCAGCGCGCGATCTTACAGACACTGAAATATTTCTGCAAATGTAAAAATCGTGGGTACGATGTCCCCATGGGTCTGCGCGAGTCCAAGAAGCTCCAAACGCGGCAGCTGATCGCGAACGCCGCGATGGGAATGTTCGTGAAACGCGGCTTCGACCACGTTACCGTCGCCGAGGTCGCCGCTGCGGCAGGTGTCTCGGAGAAGACGGTCTTCAACTACTTCCCGACCAAGGAGGACCTCTTCTTCGACGAGGTCGACGAGCGCGAGGCCGCCCTCGTCGAGGCGGTTCGCAACCGCGAGCCGGGCGACTCGGTTCCCGCCGCGCTGGAGCGAGTTCAGGCGGCGGGATGCGGGCGCCTCTGCGGCGAGGGCTTCGCGCGTTTCGCCAGGATCATCGAGGAGTCGCCCGCCCTCCAGGCGAAGGAGCTCGAGCTGATGGCGCGCTTCACCGACGCGCTGGCCGGCGCGATCCGGGACGAGCTCGGCATTCACGAGCTCGACGCCCGGATCGCGGCAAACGCGCTGATCGGCGTCCACTGGCAGCACTTCCGCACTGCGCGGGCGAACGCGCTGGCCGGACGCCATGGGCCCGGCGCGGAGAGGAAGCTGCGCTCCGACCTGAAGCGTGCGCGCCTCCTCCTCGAAGGCGGCCTGGGTCAGCTCGAGTCGAGCGGCTCTACGCCACGGCCTCGGTGAGACCGAGGCGCTCTTCGAGCATCGACTTCGGCATCGCGCCGACCGCCGCTGCGGCGGGCTCGCCGTCCTTGAAGAGGATGAGCGTCGGGATCGACATCACGCCGTAGCGCTGGGCGACCGTCGGCTCCTCGTCGATGTTCAGCTTCACGACCTTGAGGTCGCTCCGCTCGGCCGCGATCTGGTCGAGCACGGGAGCGATCGCGTGGCACGGCCCGCACCACTCGGCCCAGAAGTCGACCAGCACGGGCCCTTCGCTCTTCGAGCACCTCGCTTCTCGAAGTCTCTGTCTCGGTAACTGCATCTGCCATGTTCAATGTCCTTTCTAACGCAATGTCGGATGTGCAAACGCGCGAGCAGGAGCCCGTGTTCCCGCTCGCTAGGATCGCTCCATGGCGCAGGTTTTCACGCCGCTTCCGAGTGTGCCGGACCACCCCGCCCTCGAGCGGGAGATCCTCGCCTGGTGGGAGGAGCACGGCACGTTCGAGCGGTTGCGCGAGCAGAACCGCGGCAACCCGCCCTGGAGCTTCATCGACGGCCCGATCACCGCGAACAACCCGATGGGCGTCCACCACGCCTGGGGCCGCGCGCTGAAGGACGTCTTCCAGCGCTACAAGGCGCAGCAGGGCTTCGACCTCCGCTACCAGAACGGCTTCGACTGCCAGGGCCTCTGGGTCGAGGTCGAGGTCGAGAAGTCGCTCGGCCTCAACTCCAAGCACGAGATCGAGGAGTACGGGCTCGCCGAGTTCGCGGCCCGCTGCCGCGAGCGCGTGGCCGAGTACGCGGGCGTGATCGCCGAGCAGTCGAAGCGCCTCGGCATGTGGATGGACTGGGACGCCTCCTACCTCACGTTCTCCGACACGAACATCGAGTACATCTGGCGCTTCCTGAAGGAGTGCCAGCGCCGCGACTGGCTGTACAAGGGCCACCGCTCGACCGAGTGGTGCCCGCGCTGCGGGACCTCGATCTCGCAGCACGAGCTCTTCGCGGGCGAGTACAAGGAGCTCGAGCACCCGTCGCTCTTCGTGCGCTTCCCGCTCAAGGGCCGCGAGGACGAGGCGCTCGTCGTCTGGACGACGACGCCGTGGACGCTCCCCGCCAACGTCGCGGCGGCCGTCAAGCCGGACGCCGAGTACGTCCTCAGCGACCGGGGCGAGTGGCGCGCCCGCGAGCTCGCGGGCGACGTCGAGGTCGTTCGCAGCGCCCTCGGCGAGGAGCTGGTCGGGCTCGAGTACGACGGACCGTTCGACGGGCTCGCCGCGCAGGACGGCGTCGTCCACCGCGTGATCCCGTGGGACGAGGTCGCGCTGGACGAGGGCACGGGGATCGTCCACATCGCGCCGGGCGCGGGCGGCGAGGACTTCGAGCTCTCGCGCGTGCACAACCTGCCCGTGCTCGCGCCGATCGACGAGGCCGGCGTCTTCGTGTCGGGCTACGGGCCGTTCGAGGGCCTCTGCGACCGGCGAGGCGGCCGACCTGATCGTCGAGGCGCTGCGCGAGCGCGAGATCCTCGTCGAGGCCGGCACGATCGTCCACCGCTACCCGACCTGCTGGCGCTGCGGGACGCCGCTCGTCTTCCGCGTCGTCGACGACTGGTTCATCTCCTGCGACGAGATCCGCGAGCCGATGCTCGAGGCCAACGCGGACGTGGCCTGGACGCCTCCGCAGTACGGCAAGCGGATGGACGACTGGCTGCGCAACATGGGCGACTGGAACATCTCGCGCAAGCGCTACTTCGGCCTGCCGCTCCCGTTCTACCCCTGCTCGTGCGGCAAGCTGAACGTGATCGGCTCACGTGCGGAGCTCGAGGCGCGGGCGACCGGCGGTCTCGACCAGCTCCAGGAGCTGCACCGGCCCTGGATCGACGAGGTGCCGATCCGGTGCGAGGCCTGCGACGAGGAGGTGCGTCGGATCCCGGAGGTCGGCGATGCCTGGCTCGACGCGGGCATCGTCCCGTTCTCGACGCTCGGCTGGGAGAACCCCGAGCGGGTCGAGCACGGCAACGCGACCGGCTCGGCGCGCGGGCTCACGACTGCCGACCTGCCCGACCATGCGTACTGGGAGACGTGGTTCCCCGCGGACTGGATCTCCGAGATGCGCGAGCAGATCCGCCTCTGGTTCTACTCGATCTCGTTCATGGGAGTGACGCTCGCTGGCCGCTTCCCGTACCGCGCGGTGCTGACCTACGAGAAGCTGCTCGACGAGCACGGGCGCGAGATGCACCGCTCGTGGGGCAACGCGATCCTCGCGGACGAGGCATTCGACCGGATGGGCGGCGACGTCATGCGCTGGATGTTCTGCGGCCAGCCGCCGGCGCAAAACCTCCGCTTCGGCTATGGGCCGGCCAACGAGATCAAGCGGCGGCTCCTGACGCTCTGGAACTCGGTCGGCTTCCTCGTCACGTACGCGAACATCGCCGACTGGCGCCCGGAGTGGGGGCCGAGCCGTCGTCGACGCAGACGCTCGACCGCTGGCTCGTCGCGAGGACGTACCAGCTCGTCGCCGACGCCGAGGCGGCGTACGAGCGGTTCTGGACCCCGGCGCTGACGAGCGCCTTCGAGAGCTACGTGGACGACCTCTCGAACTGGTACATCCGCCGGTCGAGGCGGCGGTTCTGGAACGGGGAGCCCGAGGCGCTCGCGACGCTCTGGTGGTCGCTCGTCCAGGCGATGCGCGTCGTCGGCCCGGTGATGCCGTTTCTGCCCGAGCACGTCTGGCGGAACCTCGTCGCCGGCGCGTGCGACGACGCGCCCGAGTCCGTCCATCTCGCCGGCTGGCCCGAGGCGGGCGAGCGCGACCAGGTGCTGCTGGCGGAGGTCGCGGAGGTGCGGCGTGTCGTCGAGCTCGGCCGCCAGGCCCGCGCGCAGTCGGGGCTCAAGCTGCGCCAGCCGCTCCGGCGGCTCGTCGTCCAGGGCGCGGACGGAGCGTCGGCCCAGGCCGCGGAGATCGCCGAGGAGCTGAGCGTCAAGGAGGTCGAGTTCGGCCCGGTCGAGGAGAGCGAGCTGCGCGTGAAGCCGAACCTGCCCGCGCTCGGCCCGAGGCTGGGCAAGGAGCTCGCGGGTGTCCGCGCCGCGCTCGCCGACGGCGAGTTCGAGGAGCTCGACGGCGGGCGGTTCCGCGTCGGCGGCCACGAGCTCGGCCCCGACGAGGTGCTCGTCGAGCGCCACGGCAAGGAGGGCTGGGCCGTCGCGAGCGAGGAGGGGCTGACCGTCGCGCTCGACCTCGCGCTCGACCCGGAGCTCGAGTTGGAGGGCCGCGCTCGCGACCTGATCCACGAGGTGAACGGCCTGCGCAAGGAGCAGGGGCTCGAGCTGACCGACCGCATCCTGCTGACCCTTCCGGAGGCCCAGGCCGAGCTGCTCGCGCATGAGAACTGGATCAAGGAAGAGACGCTCGCGCTCGAGGTCTCGGTCGACGGCGGCAGCACCGAACCGACGATCACACGAGCTCCTAAAGAGACTGTGCGAGGAAAAGCCCGCCGCTCGGGGGGTGGTGGCGACGGGCTTCTCCCCATTGCTCACCGCGGGCCTCAAGGCCAGGTACGAGGCACCACGGCTTGCATCGCCCAGTGCGGGGGACGCTACCCGCCTGGCGCACGCATTCCAATAGGCCGTCCGGCCTATCTTTGGTGAAGAAAGTCTGGTTAGAGCGCGTTCCGGCCTGCGCATTGCGCAGGTCTCCGCGACAAGCGCCGGCTTCGTATCATCACGTACGTGACGAAAGTGCTGGTCATCGACGACGAGGCTCCGATCCGGCTGCTCTGCCGGGTCAACCTCGAGGCCGAGGGCATGGAGGTGCTCGAGGCGAGTGACGGCCCGAGCGGGCTCGAGCAGGCCCGGAGCGACCCGCCCGACGTGATCCTCCTCGACGTGATGATGCCCGGCCTCGACGGCTGGCAGGTCGCCGAGCAGCTGCTCGAGGACGAGCGGACGGGCTCGATCCCGATCGTCTTCCTGACCGCGCGCGCCGAGGTGCGCGACCGCGCGCGAGGGCTCGACCTCGGTGGGATCGACTATGTCTCGAAGCCGTTCAACCCGCTCGAGCTGGCGCCGCTCGTGCGCGAGCTGGTCGACCGCGTCGACCGCGGCGAACGAGCACAGGTGCGGCGCGAGCGCATCAGCGAGCTGCGCGAGCTGATCGAGCCGGCCTAGCGCGGGTCTAGCGGCCGGCGAAGTCGGTCGTGACCATCAGCGCGGTGCGGCCGCTCGAATCGTCCGCGCAGAGCTCCGACGCCGACGCTCCAGAAGCCGGGGCGAAGCAGGTTCTCCCGATGCGGCGGGCTCGCGAGCCAGACGTTGACGATCGTGCGAGCGCGCGCGTAGCTGCCCGAGCCCCACGCGATGTTCTCCCCGACCCGCGGCGCCCTGACCCCGACTCTGCGGATCCGGGCCGTGTAGGACCCGTGCGAGAACGTCTGCGTGCGCAGCATCGCGTGCGAGTGGCCCCGCGCCGAGCGCTGGAGGCGCGCGTCGGCGCGCAGGGGCGCAAGCCCGTGTGCCGCCCTGACTTCGTTCATGACGCGCAAAAGGGACAGCTCTGACCGAGTCAGCTCCGCTGACTTCGCTTGCCCCCCGAATATCAAAGCCACGGCGACGGCAGCCGCCAAGGTGAACGCTCGCCCAGCCACGAGGTGCCCGCATCAAAGCACAGCATCCGGCCGGAACCTGACCGAAAGCGGTGTTTTTACATTTCACAAACACGAAAATCGACGCATCGAGCGGCTTTCTGCCGATATCGAGGCCGGCGGAGGCCAGAGCTAGACTGAGCCTCCCGACGGGACGTAGCGCAGCCTGGTTAGCGCGCCTGCTTTGGGAGCAGGAGGCCGGCGGTTCGAATCCGCCCGTCCCGACTAGAGCAGCGGCGGCACCCTGATCTTCCAGGGCTCCACGCGGTAGAAGCTCATGCTCACCCGCTGCTCGGGCTGAACCGCCGACTGCGTCGTGCCCCAGGGCGCCACGGGCCGGTCGCTCGCGAGCGAAAGCCAGCCCCGCCTCTCCTGGATGTCGTACGTGTTGAGGAACGCACAGCTATGCGGCGGCACGATCGTTCCGACAGAAATGTGCACGGAGCCGTCCAGGTTGCGGAGGTACACCGTGAGGTTCGCGGGCTTGCTGCCCGGGTTGACGACGGCGATCTCCGGCGGGACGACTCCCTCGCCGGGCTCGTTGACCCAGGCCGGCGAGATCCAGTGGGTTGCAAGGTCGCTCACTCCCTTCGCCTCCTTCGCTAGAGCGGGACCGACGGCGTCGAGACGACGCCGAGGCGGGCAAGCAGGGCCTTCGACTCCTTCGCGCTCTCGGATGTGTCCTCGCCGCGCAGCTCGGCGAGGCGCGCGCACGCCTCGAGCGTCAGTGCCAGCTCGAAGGTCTCGTCTGCCCCGCGAGCGACGTCGAGGCCGACGCGCAGCGCCTCCCGCGCGCGTTCCAGCTTGCCCTGCTGCATCAGCGCGTACGCGCGTACCCGGTGCATGAACGCATGCAGGACCTGACCGCTCCCCGTCTCCTCGATCTCGGCCAGGGTCTCGTCCGCCTGCCGGAGGGCGGCAGCCGCGTCTCCTGCGAGGACGGCCAACTCCGCGAGCCGCGCCTTCGTCTCCAGGACGAGGCTGCCGGCGCTGATCTCGGCGAACGCGTCGAGGGCTCCGGCCAGGTCGGCGAGCGCATCGTCGAGCCGGCCTTCGCGGGCCGCCGCGCGGCCGAGGTTCGAGAGCGCGAGCGTCGCCAGCATCCGGTGGCCCGAGGTCTCGAAGACCTCGCGCGCCTCGGTGAACAGCTCGGTGGCGGTCGTCAGGTAGCCCTGGTCGGACTTCATCTCTCCGATGTTGTTCGCGATCTGGGCCGCGCCGACGACGTCGCCGATCCGCTCGCGCGCCTCCCTGCTGCGCTCGTACAGGTCGAGCGCCTCCTGCCAGCGCCCCTCGTAGTACGCGTCGATGCCGAGGTTGTTGAGGACGTTCGCCTGGCCGAGGAGGTCGCCGAGCTCTTCGTAGATGGGCAGCGCGAGACCGCGGAAGTCGGCGCGCTCGGGGCTGCGCAGCGAGGTATGGGAGAGGTGCAGGAGGTAGTAGGCGTGCGCGAGCGCGGGCAGGTCGCCGGCCGCCTCGGCCTCCTCGACGACGCGATCGCACCACTCGATGCAGTCGCGGAACTCGCCCTGGCGGAGCTTGACGCCCGCGTACGCGAGCAAGAGCTCGAGGCGCAGCTCGGCCGACTCGGCCGCCTCGAGGCCGCGGGTGTACCAGCGCAGCGCGTCCGAGTAGCGGCCGAAGTGCTCCCGGATGATCCCTTCCTTGAGCAGCAGCCTCGGCGCCTTGCCCAGGCCGTGGGCCCGCGCGTACGCATCGGCGGCCTCGGTGTAGAGGCCGGCGCGCTCGCAGACGTCTCCGAGCGCCTCCCAGACCGCGGCGACGCTCGCGGGCGGAGGCGGAGCGTGCCCGAGACCTCGAGCGCGCGGCGGAAGAACTCGGCAGCCTCGACGTTCGCGTGCTTCTCCTGCGCGCGCTCACCCGCGGCGAGCGAGTAGCGGTATGTCCTCTCGTCGTCGCCGGCGTGGAAGAAGTGCAGCGAGAGCAGCTCGGCGTGATCGCCCGGGTGCTGTTCTAGGCGCTCGTAGGCCTCGCCGACCCTCGCGTGCAGCTCGCCGCGGCGGCGGTAGGAGAGGCCCTCGTAGGCGGCGTCCCGGAAGAGGGCATGCCGGAAGCGGAACGCGCCTGCCGTGTACGGATCGCGCTCGACGAACTCGCCGAGCCGGTCCCAGGCCGCCGCGTCGGTCGAGGCGGCGGGGTCGTCCGCGAGCACCTCGGTCACGAGCTCCGCGCTGAACGTCGCGCCCAGCACGGCCGCGTAGCGCAGCAGCGCGCGGTCGCCGGGCGGAAGCCTGTCGACCCGCGTCGCGACGACGGCCTCGACGCTCTCCGGAAGCGCCTCGTCCTCGCGGTGCCTGCGAGGAGCCGACGAGCTCCTGGAGGAACAGGGGGTTGCCGCCGGCGCGGTCGGTGATCGCCGCGACCTCGTGCTGAAGGAGCCCCTCGGTCGCCGCTGCGCCGACGAGCTCGCGCGCGGCTTCGGCCTCGAGCGGCTGGAGCTGGATCGTCATCGCCGGGATCGGCGGCACGCTCTCGGCCGCGGAGAAGCCGCCCTTCGTCGGCCGTCGGGTCGCGCACAGCAGCCAGGGCTTCGTCGGCGCCTGGCGGCCGAGGTGGCGCAGCAGGTCGGCGGAGGCGTCGTCCATCCAGTGGACGTCCTCGATCACGACCAGCGTCGGCTCCGTGAGCAGCCGTGCGAGCAGCGTCTCGACGACGCCGTGCAGGCGCGCGCGGCGGAACGCAGGCTGGAGCTCCTCGACCTCCTGCGTCGGCTCGACGTGCACGTCCAGCGGAAGCGCGACGAGCGGGAGCCACGGCACGAGCTCCGGGTCGAGCTCCTCGATGCGCTCGCGGAGCTTCGAGGGCGCCGCGCCGTTCTGCGGGAGCTCGAGCAGCCCGCGCAGCAGGCCGCGGAACGCGAAGTAGGGCGTCGAGGCCTCGTACTGGGCGCACGCGGCGTTGATGGTCAGGAGGTCCGGCGCCTGGGCCTGGAGCTCCTCGACGAGCCGCGACTTGCCCATCCCGGGGTCGCCGATCAGCTCGACGATGTTGCCGAAGCCCATCCGCACCGGCCCGACGGCCGCCGAGAGGATCGCCAGCTCGCGCTCGCGGCCGACGAACGGGAGCTGCCGCTCTGCGGCGGCCTGGGTCCCGCTCGCCACCGCCAGGACGTCGAGCGCGGTCACTGGATCCGGGATGCCCTTCAGCTCGAACGGCTCGAGCTCCGCGGTCTCGAACGCGCTTCGGGAACGCTCGAGCACGTCTGCGGTCGTCAGCACCTGCCCGGGCTGCGCCTTGCCCATGAGGCGAGCAGCCACGGCCGCGGTCTTGCCGAGGATCGTGTACGTGCGGCGGAACTCGGCGCCGACCTCGCCGGCGAAGACGCGGCCACGGCTGACGCCCATGCGCAGCGGCAAGGCGTCGTACGCGTCCGCGATCCCGCGCGCGGTGCGCAGGATCCGCTCCTCGTCCTCGCCCTCGGTCTGCGGCGCGCCTGCGACCAGGATCAGCTTGCCGCCGTCGCTGTCGATGTCGGTCTCGAGGAACGTCACGCCGTGCTCGCCGGCGACGCGCTGCGTGGTGCGGACGAGCTCGTCCAGCGCGTCGGCCAGCTCGTCGGCGCTCCGCTCCGCGAGCAGGTCGTCCACGCCGCCGAAGTGCACGAAGGCAACCGACGCCTGCCGGTGCTCGGGCTCGGCGTTCCCGCCCTCGAGGTGGCGCCGGACCGGGGGCGGGACGCACCCGCCGAGGTCGAGCCCGTCGAGCGGCGGCAGGGGCTCGAGCGCCGCCGGCCGCGCCCGGAGGCGACTTGAGCAGCCGGCCGCCGTCCCGTGCCTCGCCGAAGAGCCCTTCCGGAAGCGTCGCGGCCGTCTCGTCGCTGACGAGGATCTCGCCGGCCTCGGCCGCGCTCTCCATCTCGACGGCCCTGCGTCACGCCGGGCCCGGTCAGCGAGCAGCTCACGGTGCGACGTCGCCGACGAGGAAGAAGTCGAACGTGTCGCTGTGGATCCCGACGTGCATCCTCAGCGTCACCGGCCCGGCCGAGGTCTGCGGCCGGCCGAGCTCGCGCAGCGCCGTGCGCATCCCGTAGGCGGCGTCGCAGGCGCGCGCGGCGTGACCGTCGCCCGAGAAGAAGAGAAGCAGCGCGTCGCCGCCGAACTTGAGCAGCCCGCCGCCCGCGCCGTAGGCGACCTCGAGGAGCCGCGCGAAGGTCCCGTTCATCACGCCCGTGACCTCCTCGGCGCCGAGCTTGCCCTTCTGCGCAAGCTTCTCGGACATCGTCGTGAAGCCCGAGATGTCCACGAACGCGAGCGTTCCCTCGAGCTCGCGTCGGCGCGCGTCCGGTGAGACCCGCAGCCAGTCGACGACTACGCGCGGGACGTACGGTGTCAGGTCGACGGACGTGGTCTCGGAAACAGCGGTCACGCGCTCGCTCTCATGCCCCTGGACTGCCTCGAAGCCATTGTCGCAGGTTGACAAACGCCCAGAACACCGTAGATTCTGCACGGCTTCTGCCCGGTAACGGGTCGAAAGGGGAGAGAGGAAAATGGCGTCTGCGGCGCCGACTGGATTTAGAGGGGTCAAACTGATCGTGCGCCTATTGGCCGTCGCGGTGATCGCCCTTGCGTTCGGGGTCGCCGGGGTCGGCGCGGACGTCGAGCTGCCGCCGGCGGATTCGATCACGCCGACGAACGTCACCCTCGGCATGGGGAAGGGCAGCTCGGCCACTATCGACTCGACGCTTCACCTCAACGCGGCACCGCCGAAGGCTGACATCCTCCTGGCCCTCGACACGACGGGCAGCATGGGCACGGCGATCGCCGACGCCCGGAACGACGCGAACGCGATCGTCGGCGACATCCAGGCGACGATCCCGGGCGCGCGCTTCGCGGTTGCCGACTTCAAGGACTACCCGTTCTTCCCGTTTGGCAGCCCGGGCGACTACCCGTGGCGCGTCGACCAGAACTTCACGACCAACGCGCCGACGTCGAGCTGCGACGACGGGGAGTTTCACGTCAGCGAGATCCAGTGCGCGCTCAACCGACTTTCGGCAGGCGGCGGATTCGACGATCCGGAGGCCTACAACCGGGCCTTCTACGAGGCGTTCCATGACGACTCGCTGAGCTGGGCCCCTTCCACGCCGCGCTTCATGGTCGTGCTCGGGGACTCGCTGCCGCACGACGCGAGCATGAGCACCGACTTCCCCGCGTGCCCAAACACCTCGCCGACCGACCCCGGCCCCGACAGCACGACCGGCACGCCGGACGACCTGCGCACCCAGCCGACACTCGCCGCTCTCCGCGCCCTGAACACGAATCTCTCGTTCGTCACCTACAACCCGAGCGGGATCGTCTGGGGCGACGGGATCACGACGAACGGGTGCCAGTCCGAGCTCGCCGAGTACACGGGCGGAACGGCCGTCACGCGTGACCAGACCGACACGCTGGAGAGCCAGATGGTCGAGCTCATCAAGCAGGCCGCGTCCCACGTCGACAAGGTCAACTTCACCACGGAAACCGTGAGCGCGCCGCCCGGCACCGAGTTCTCGCCGGCCTCCTGGCTCACCTTCGACCCGCCGCAGCCGTACGGGCCGATCGTCGCTCCGGCCGACGTGAGCTACCACATGACCGTCAACGTCCCGGACAGCACGCCGCTGGGGACGTACGTCTTCAAGGTGCACGCGATCGCCGACGGGAGCGACCGCGCACAGCAGACGGTCACCGTCAACGTCACGAACAAGAGCGTCAGCACCCTGCTGCTGACCTCCGACCAGCTTGCGGTGCCCGCGGGGATCGCCGCGGCGCCGTTCTCGTCGATCCCTGCGTCCCGGCTGCCGCTCCTGACCGGGGACGCCTCGACCGGGCCAGCCGGCTCGATCCCCGCAGGCTCGATCCCCGCAGGCTCGATCCCCGCAGGCTCCATTCCCGCAGGCTCGATCCCGGCCGGCTCGATCGGGTTCGACTCGCTGCCCGCAGGCTCGATCCCGGCCGGCTCGATCGCGCTCAAGAGCGTGCTGCTCTCGCAGATCCCGCTCGTCGGGACGACGTGGAGCGCGATCCTCGGGAACTCCGCGCTCGCGAACCAGCCCTTGCAGGCGGTCCCGCTCGACGACGTTGCGCACGACACGACGGTCGGCGCCGATGGCAAGACGCCGTGGCAGCGGTTGAGCGCGCTCCCGATGAAGTCCGTGCCGCTCTTCACCACGCTCTGGCGAAGCGTGCCGTTCTCGGCGCTGATGCTCGGCAACGCGCCGCTCATCACGCTGCCGACGCCGCGCAAGCCGGATGGGACGCCATACGCAACCTGGAGCGACGCGATCAGCCAGAACGGCGGCAGCCTCACCGGCGTCGACCAGTCGCAGAACACTGTCTTCGGCGTCGCGGTGGCCGGGCAGCTCGGCTCGACGCCGGCGGGCTCGATCCCGGCGGGCTCGATCCCGGCCGGCTCGATCCCGGCGGGCTCGATCCCGGCGGGCTCGATCGACGTCGGCTCGACCTCGCTCCGCACGGTCCTGGTCTCGAGCATCACACCTGCCCCGGGCAAGACGCTCGCCGACTACGTCAACTGCACCGGCTCCGTCGGCAGCTTCACCTGCCCGGCCGGCTCGACGCTCGGACAGGCCGACGCGGCAGGCGCGATCAACCCCACGCTCACGCTCGACCAGCTCTTCGGCGCCCTTCCCGCCGGGAGCATCGGCCGCCAGACCACGATCGACCAGATCGTCCAGGCGATGCTCGCGCTCGCCGACTACCCGTGGGAGCAGATCAACATTCAAGGACTCCAGGACGTGGCCGGCACGGGTCAGGACGTCCGCTACCACCTCGACTTCGACCTCGACTGCTCGCTCGCGACCTCGTTCACGGCGAGCGTGAAGCTGCCCGATGGCTTCTTCCCGAAGGTCGGTACGTCGCAGATCTCGTACGCGGGCGGCGTCCCACAGGCGATCGCCGACCCGACGGGCGGCCCGAGCTCGCCGACCTGGGTGCCTCCGAGCCCCTGCGCGGGGAGCACGCTGACGCGCCACGTGCGCCTGGACTTCACGTCGTTTGCCGGGTTGACGCTGGGCTCGCTCAGCTCGTCGGTGACGGTGAACACGTCGAAGGGAGAGATCGCCGGGGGCAGCTACTCGGCGAGCGGCCAGGCGCCGGTGCTCGTGACCCAGAACTGGGAGCCGAACGACGATCCCACGACCGCGCCGCTGATCCAGAAGGACACGCTGCTTGTCGGGCATATCGCGAGCTCCGACGACGTCGACAACTACCGCTTCTCGCTGAGCGGCCTACCCTCGGGGACGAAGATCCAGGCCTTCCTGAAGGTGCCGCAGGGCGTCGATCTCGACCTCGCCCTGCAGAAGCCGAACGCGCCCACCATCCAGCCGAGCAGCCCGGCCGGCTCGATCCCGGCGGGCAGCATCGCGATCGAGGACTCGGGCCCGGGCGTCGACAACTCGCAATCGCCGCTGGCACCGGACACGCAGGCCGACACGCCGGCCGGCTCGATCCCCGCGGGCTCGATCCCGGCGGGCTCGATCTCGGCGAACCGGGGGGACGCCGACGAGTCCGTCCTGATCGTCACGCACGGCGAGACGGGGAACGCCGTCCTCACCGTGAGCGGCTACAACGGCGCGTTCAGCAACCTGAACTACGTGCTCCGCGTGAAGGTGACGCCGCCGCCGACGCTGCCCGCGTGCCCGGCCGTGACAGGCCTTGCGGCGCCGACGCCGGGGACGCTGCCGACGGTCGCCTCCGTCCCGAACACGACGCAGACGCTCTTCCTGGTCGACCGCCAGCGCCTCGCCGGGCTGTACTCGCCGGCGAGGGCCGACGCGCTGCTCGCGGCGGGCGGCCCGCTCGCCACGGTTGCCGCGCGGCCGGAGGTCAAGGGCGCCGTGCTGCCGATCGACGGCAACGCGGGCGTGCGCTCGGCCTACGCCGCCTGGGACGCGAACCCGTGCTCGGTCGACGCGGCCAACGCCGTCGTCACCGCGATCAACGGGGTCGTCGCGACGTACCGCGCCGTCGCTGCCGAGCCTGAAGTACGTCGTCCTGCTCGGCACCGACCAGGCGCTGCCCTCGTGGCGCCAGCCGGACCAGGTGACGCTCTCGCCGGAGATCGACAACGCGCAGGAGCTTGCCTTCACGACGGCCGGGCTGACGAAGGGCAACTCGACCTACGCCTCGTCGGCGCTGAACACCGTGCTCACGGACGGCGCGTACGGCGCGTTCCAGCGCGTGATGTTCCTCGGCCACGACCTCCCGCTCGCGCAGGTGAGCGTCTCGCGCCTGCTCGAGACTCCCGAGGACATCGCAGGCCAGTTCACGCAGTACCTGGCCGCGAACGGCAAGCTCGACATCCACAGCGCGCTCACGACGGGTGACGACTTCTTCGTCGACGGAGGCCAGGACGCAAGTACCGCGCTGAACTCGCAGTTCGCGCCTCGGCGCCGCGAACGACTCGCTGTTCCCGCCGGGCTCGGCTTGGACGCGCCAGGACGTGCTCAGCCACTTCTTCAACAAGGCCGGCGGCGTTCCGGGCGCGGGCGCGCTCTACGCGCACTACAACCACTGGCTCGCGCAGCCGGCGTCGATCCCGGCCGTGCCGACGCTCGCCGACTTCCTGACCACCGCCGACGCGACGCAAGGGCAGCTCGTCTTCACGATCGGGTGCCACAGCGGCCTGAACGTCCCCGACACGGTCGGCGGCCCGATCGCGCCCGACCGACGCCAAGCGCCAGCTCGACTGGCCGCAGGCGTACGGCCAGACCCGGACGGACGTGTACCTCTCGAACACCGGCTTCGGCTACGGCGACACGAAGACGATCGACCTCTCCGAGCGCCTGATGCGCGGGTTCGCGCGCAACCTCAACACGGGCGGCACGATCGGCGAGCAGTGGGTGCGCGCGCTGCACGAGTACTACGCCACCGCGGGCGACTACGACGTCACCGACGAGAAGGTGATGGTCGAGGCGAACATGTACGGCCTGCCGTTCTACGGCTTCACCGGTGTCCCGCAGAACGCGCCGCCGGTCGCTCCCCCGCCGCCGACGCACGTCGACAACGGCCTCCTGACGGGAACGCTGCCGCCGATCACCGCCAGCATCACCGCGCACGACGCGGGCAACGGCGAGTCGCTGTTCTTCGACAACGCGCAGCCCGACGGGGCGACCAACGCCGCCGGTATCCGGGCGGGCACGCTCTCCGTCCTCTACCGGCCGATCCAGCCGCAGCTCTCGCGCGACATCACCGTCGCCGGCACCTCGGCGCACGGCGCGTTCATCACCGGCCTGACGACGCACACGATCCCGAGCGTCAAGCCGGCCAAGCCGTTCCCGCTCGTCTTCAGCGCCGACGAGCGCCCGGCCTCCGCCTATCCGAACATCTTCTTCCCGGCCGGCCTCGTCACGGTCAACCGCGACGTCGTCTTCGGGCAAGGAGAAATCGACGCTGGTCGTGAACATGGGGCGCTTCCAACCCGACCCGGGCTCCGAAACCGGCACCGAGCAGGTTCTCGACTCGTCCAGTGCCGACATCGGCTACTCGACCTCGAGCGACAACGCTCCGCCCGAGTTCACCCAGGTCGGCGCCGTCAAGACCGCGCCAGGAGTGTTCAACGCCTTCGTCCGCGTCACCGACGACTCGGGCGCGCTCCATCGCGTCGCCGTCCTCTACAACACCGGCACGCCGACCTGGCAGGTCAAGGAGCTGACGAACGCGGGCGACGGTCTCTGGACGGGCACGATCAACGCTGCTGTCGACACGATCCAGCTCGACGGCGAGGCTCAGGACAACGCGGGCAACGTCGGGTTCAGCTTCAACAAGGCCGTCAACTTCCAGTCCGTCGTGGACACGGGCACGCCGCCCTCGATCACGATCGACAGCCCGCTGCCGGGGGCCGTCTTCACGCTGCACCAGCTCGTGAAGACGAGCTTCAACTGCTCCGACCTCGGGGCGGTCACCAAGTGCCGCGGGCGCACCGACAACGGGCTGTCGTTCCCGAGCGGCTTCCTGCTCGACACCCTCTTCCCGGGGACGCACACGTTCACCGTCACCGCGACCGACCTCGCCGGGAACACGACGTCCAAGAGCGTCACGTTCTTCGTGCGCTTCGCGTTCTCGGGGTTCCAGCCGCCCGGTCGACAACCCGCCGATCCTGAACACGCAGAACGCCGGCCAGACGATCCCGGTCAAGTGGTATCTCCGCGACATCTTCGGGATCAAGTGGCCGTTCCTGAGCGCCGTGCAGGCGATCTCCTCGAAGCAGATCAAGTGCCCGGCGGCGGCGACCGACCCGATCTCCGTCGACCTTCCGATCGGCCTCTCCGGGCTCAAGAGCGAAGACCTCGGCTTCAAGTTCAACTGGGCGACCTCGAAGAGCTGGGCGGGAACCTGCCGCCGGCTGACCGTGCTGCTCTCCGACGGCACCACGCCGTTCGCGGACTTCAAGTTCAAGTAGCCCGCAGGCGGCCCGCGCGGCTCGTCAGCTCTGCCAGCTCGGCGCGAGCGTCCAGGCGTCGAGCCGCTCCAGGGCCCCGCTGAGCTCCACGGCCGTGACCGGGAACGGCTCCGCGTAGGGAACCCACTCGACCGCGCGCGCGGGCGGCCCCCCCGCGACCGCGTCGAGGACGTAGCGGACGGTGAGCGCGTGCGCGACCACCAGGATCGTCGCGCTCCGGCCGCGCGAGGATCGTTCGGTAGGCCTCGACGTAGCGCCGGATCACCCCGGCCCGGCTCTCGCCTCCGCCCGGGGGCTCGTCGTCGGGCCCGTGCGAGCGCGCCCAGGCGCGGTACTCGTCGATCGAGTGGCCCTCGTAGGCGCCCACGCTTGATGTCGTTCAGCCCGGGAAGGACGAGCCTCGGCACGCTCGCGGCCCGCGAGCGCGAGGTCGGCAGTCTCCTGCACGCGCTCGAACTCGCTGACCGCGCAGAGGTCGATCGCCGTCCCCGCCAGCAGCTCGCCGAGGCGCCGCGCCTCCGAGCGGCCGGTCTCCGTCAGCGCGCACGGGACGGCCGGATCTCCGTTCGTCAGCTTCGCGAAGGAGAGCTCGCTCTCGCCGTGCCGTGCCAGGTACGCCCGTTCCACGATCGCTCATTCTGGCGGGCTAGGCTACGAGCCGCGCGGGCGTAGCTCAGTGGTAGAGCCCCAGCCTTCCAAGCTGGTTACGCGGGTTCGATCCCCGCCGCCCGCTCTCTCCTGCGAACGTCCGACGCTTCCGTGATGCTGGCCCGGTGATCCCGGAGCGAGTCGTCCGGTTCCGGCTGCGGACGGTCCTGTCCCTGCTGGCGACGATCATCGCCGTCGCCATCACGCTCGAGGTGATCTGGATCGCCCGGCACGTCCTCGCCGTGGGTGCTGATCTCCCTCTTCCTGGCGCTCGCGCTCAACCCCGCGGTCGGCTGGCTCCAGCGCCACGGGCATCAAGCGCCGCGGCGCCGCCGCCGCGCTCGCCTACTTGCTCACGCTCGCCTTCTTCGTCGCGATCGGCTTCACGTTCGTCCCGACGCTCGTCGACCAGGTGAACGACTTCGTCACACAAGCTGCCCGACTACGTGCACGACGTCACGCACGGGCGCGGGCGGCTCGGCTTCCTCGAGACGAAGTACCACCTCGCAGGAGCGCGTCGAGAGCGCGATCACCGAGGGCGGCGCGACGAAGCGTGCTCGGGCTCTCCGGAGTCGCGATCTCGGTCGCGAAGGGCATCATCACGATCGTCGTCGCCACGGTCACGATCGGCTTCATGACGTTCTTCATGCTCCTCGAGGGCCCGGACTGGGTCGAGCGCTTCTACACCCTGCTGCCCGAGGAGTCGCAGCCGCGCTGGCGCAAGGTCGGCGACGAGATCTACCGCACGGTCGGCGGCTACGTGACCGGGCAACCTGCTGATCAGCCTCATCGCCGGAGTGGCTGACGACGATCGTGCTGCTGATCATGGGCGTCCCGTACGCGGTCGCGCTCGGCCTGATCGTCGCGATCCTCGACCTGATCCCGCTCGCCGGCGCGACGATCGCCGCGATCCTGATCGGCGATCGTCGCGTTCCTGCACTCGGTCCCGGCGGGGATCGTCGTCGTGGCGTTCTTCATCGTCTACCAGCAGCTCGAGAACCACGTGCTGCAGCCGCGTGATCTACGGCCGCACGGTGCAGCTCTCGCCGCTCGCCGTCCTGATCTCGATCCTGATCGGCGCCGAGCTCGCGGGGATCCTCGGCGCGCTGGCCGCGATCCCGGTCGCGGGGACGATCCAGGTGCTGCTTCTCGACTGGCGCGGCCCATCGCCGCGACCACCCGGCTCACGCCGCTCTCTAGACTCCAGACGATAGGCCCGCTCCTGCCGATGGTGCCCGTATGCAGGGCAAACGCCTCGCAGCGCTGGCAGGGGTCATCGTGGCGCTCGTCGCCCCTGCGGCCGGCTCGGCCAACGTCCAGCGGAGCGGTGAGCTCCTCGTCCCGGCTGCAGACGGCGCTGCTCTCCCAGCTCAACGCGATTCGGTCGGCCCGTGGGCTCGTCCGCCTCCGGCTGGCTCGCCGGCGCTGAACGCCGCAGCCGCGTCCCACTCGAGCCAGATGGCCCGCCTCGGCTACTTCAGCCACAACTCGGCCAACGGCACGTCGTTCTCGAAGCGGGTCGCCTCCTACTACTCGCTGCGCGGCTACCGGAGCTGGATGGTCGGCGAGAACCTGCGTCTGGGCCTCGCCCGACCTCGGCGCGGCCCGCGCGCTCAAGATGTGGCTCGCGAGCCCGCCTCATCGCGCCAACCTGCTCGACCCGCACTGGCGCGAGATCGGCCTTTCGGCCGTCCATGCAACGAGCGCGCCTGGCGTCTACGGCGGCGAGGCGGCGACGATCGTCACCGCCGACTTCGGCGTCCGCAGCAGATAGCCCGCGCGCCCGGCGCTAGCCTGTTCTCCTGCGCGCCTGTAGCTCAGTGGAAGAGCGACGGCCTTCTAAGCCGTGGGTCGGAGGTTCGAATCCTCCCAGGCGCACTTCGCCGTCGAAAGTCGGCCCGCTGACGCGGGGATGCAAGACTTTCGACAGTTGGCCCACCCGAGAGGCCGTGAGCCGCAGCCGCGCATGTCGGCTGCGGCGGCGACTGACACGACGGGTCCGGCGACAGGGACGCTGGCCCACGTCACGCGGCTATCGCCTGAACGTGTGGTCTAGTACTCGACCACGGCGGCAGGCTGTCGCGGTACACACAGAACGCAACAGGTTGCGAAGCAGGGCACGCGGTCGGCCTGAGCTTCCAGAGTCAGTTCGAGCGAGTCAAGACACCGGTGTAGACGACCGCGCTCTGTCAGAGAGCAGCTAGCAGCGTAGGCCTGAACCCGGTGCCGCCTCGGCACCTTCGGGGATCGGGCCGCCCTTGCAGGGCCATTTCAGGGGACGCGGCTTGCGGTCCATCTGACCGTGTCCGACTTGCAGTAGGGTCCGAAGCTGGAGAGGACGCCCGAGGCGGCAGCGCCTCGGACGCTGCCGCGAAACAGAAATGAAGGTGCCACGTCTCCACTAATAGGGATCGAAACCTCTTGGTGGATGCGCCCGTGGGAGCCCTAGCTCCGGCGACGCCACTTCGGACTGCAAAGACCCCCCTACTGAGCAGCCAAGCGGGAATTCGAAGCCGATCTCTAGCAGAAGGTTCCCGTCGACTGTGAAGCAAACGGTCGTGTTCTGATCGGTGGTGCCGACGTAACGGAGGCCAGTACTCGATACAGCTCGGTTTGGCCGGCAGCTCTGCGCTTCGCTCGACGGTGGCGAGGACGACCCACAACCGGCCAGTGCAGCCGTCGCTGCAAGAGCCGCCAACACAAGCTTCCCAACGAGGCGGTCGCTCACAGCAAACCGCTCCGCACGATACCAACCGGAACTTCGACCAACGTCATGATGAGCGGCCGCTCGGGGGACATTGCTGAACACTCGCCCAGGCGAGGCCGCTCCTTCTTGAGGGCGTGGATAGGCCGTATCGGCCGCGACGACGGTGGGTTTCTATCCGTTGCGCACTGCCCAGATGCGTGCCGTCTTGTCGGCGCTGGCGGTAACGATGCGCGTGCCGTCAGGGCTGAAGGCGGCGCTCAAGACCCAGTCGGTGTGGCCGCGCAGGACGTCCAGGCTCTTGCCGCTGCGGGCCTCCCAGATGCGTGCCGTCTTGTCGGCGCTGGCGGTAACGATGCGCGTGCCGTCGGGCTGAAGGCCGCGCTCCAGACGTGTCGCTGTGGCCGCGCAGGACGGCGAGGCTCTTGCCGCTGCGCGCGTCCCAGACCCGCGCCGTCTTGTCTTCGCTCGCGGTGACGATGCGCGTGCCGTCCGGGCTGAAGGCGGCGCTGCTCGACGCGATCTCGTGTGGCCGCGCAGGATCGCCGAGGCTCTTGCCGCTGCGCGGCGTCCCAGACCCGCGCGGTCTCGTCGTCGCTGAGCGGTGACGATGCGCGTGCCGTCCGGGCTGAAGGCGGCGCTGATAGACCGTTCGCTCGTGGCCGCGCAGGACGGCCGAGCTGCTTGCCGCTGCGCGGCGTCCCAGACCCGCGCCGTCGTGTCGCGCTGACGCGGTGACGATGCGCGTGCCGTCCGGGCTGAAGGCGGCGCTGTACACGAGCCGCTCGTGGCCGCGCAGGAGCGGCCAGGCTCTTGCCGCTGTCGCGCGTCCCAGACCCGCGCCGTCTTGTCGTCGACTGCGGTGACGATGCGCGTGCCGTCCGGGCTGAAGGCGGCGCTCAAGACGAAGCTCGTCGTGCCCGCGCAGGACGCGCCGAGCTGCTTGCCGCTGTGCGGCGTCCCAGACCCGCGCGGTTTGTCGTCGCTGACGCGGTGACGATGCGCGCGCCGTCCGGGCTGAAGGCGGCGTCACGACGATGTCCGTCGTGGCCGCGCAGGACGGCGAGCTCTTGCCGCTGTGCGCGTCCCAGACCCGCGCCGTCTTGTCTTGCTGGCGGTGACGATGCGCGTGCCGTCCGGACTGAAGGCGGCGCTGTAGACCGTGGCGGTGTGGCCGCGCAGGACAGCGTGCGGGACGGCGTGGAAGTTCTCTTTCGAGCCGCCGCATCCGCTGGCGAGGACTCGCAGAGCACACACCCGTCAGCACGAGGAACAACGTCCTGCGTGCCCTTCCAGAAACCACGCCTGCCTCCGTCGTGTCTCCTTCGCCACAATCGGCGAGGGACCAAACGCCGACTGTGAACCGCGTGCAACCTCGAGTCAACTGACCGTAAGGGACATTCCCGGACGCTCGGGCAGACGAGGCCGCTACCACCTGAGTAGGTAGTAGGGCCAGAACGTCGGGTGACATTTGCGAACACTGGCCCAGGCGACGGCTGTCGTCCGGATCAGGCGAGGCGGTTGACAGAGGTTACGATCGATGATTCGCAACGACCCGCGCTACACGGAGGTGGTCGGATGAACGGCAACCCGAACTGGCAGGTCGCGCGCCTCGACGACATCGAGCGGCGCGGCAGAAGCATCCCGGTGCGCGAGCACCTCGGGATCCACGGATTCGGAATCAACGCCTACACGCCCTCCGAGGACGGCACCCTGATCAATGAGCACGACGAGTCCGGGTCGGGCCAGGAAGAGCTGTACATCGTGCTCGACGGGAAGGCGACCTTCGAGGTGGACGGCGAGACGTTCGAGGCGCCTCCCGGGACCTTCGTGTCCGTTCGGCCGGAGTCACGGCGGAAGGCGACCGGAGATGGAACCGTCCTCGCCCTCGGTGCGACACCCGGCGAGGCGTACCAGGCGATCGACTGGGGTGACGCCTGGCCGCTCCACAGCGAGTCGATGACCGCGTACGGCGAGCAGCGCTACGGCGACGCGCTCGACGCGGTCCGCCGTGGCCTCGAGCACTCCCCGGACAACGCGGGCCTCAATTTCAACTACGCGTGCTTCTCATCGCTCGCCGGTGACATCGACGACGAGACGTTCAGCCACCTCCGACGGTCCGTCGAGCTGTTCCCGCCGTTCCGCGAGCAGGCGCGAGTGGACGACGACCTCGCCGCCGTACGCGACGACCCGCGGTTCGAGGAGGCTCTTCGCTGAGCGCGCCCACGCGACGTTGAGCTCATCCTCAAGGGTTGCCTGCCTTAGAGTTCCGTCACTCAGAAGCGACGACATGGGGGTCGAGCATGGCGAACTGGGCAGTGGATCACCTTGAAGATATTCGCGAGCTGCAACCCACCACCGGAGAGTGTCCAATCCGGCCTGTCCGCCACCACTTCGGGATCACGTCGTTCGGAGTGAACGCCTGGACCGCAAAGGCGGCAGGCGACCGGCTGATCAACGAACACGACGAAGATCCCGGAAACGAGGAGCTCTACATCGTCATCCGCGGACGGGCCACATTCGAGCTCGACGGCGAGCGGCACGAGGCGAGCCAAGGCACGTTCGTCTTCGCGGCCCCGGACGTCAAGCGGACAGCGTTCGCCGAGGAGGCAGACACCACGGTGGTCGCCGTCGGCGGAACAGCGGGGAAGGCATACGAGCCTGTGGGATGGGAGTTGTGGTACCCGCTGCGGAAGGAGTACGAGGCCGGCAACTATGACGACGTGGCGCGGCAGCTGCGCGCGCTCGTCGCCGAAGCGCCGCAGTACGGGTTGCTGTTCTACAACCTCGCGTGCCTCGAGAGTCTCACCGGCCAGGAAGCAGAAGCGATCGGCCACTTGCAAGAGGCGATCCGGCTGTCTGAGCAGTTCCGGGCATACGCACGAGAGGACTCAGACCTCGATGCGATTCGCGAGGATCCCGCCGTGAAGGAGCTGCTCGCGAGCGACGAGAACGGCACGCAGGCCAGTTCCGCGCAGTGACGCGGACGGCTCGTCGCCACGCAGACGCAAACGCCGGGAATGAGCCTTCAGAGGGGCTCGACGGGATCGCCCAGGCGCACCCGGCCGGGTTCGGCGACGGCCGCATAGACGCCGAACGGCAGCGGCTCCGTTGTCTGGACGTCTCGCCGGTAGGCCGCTAGTGCCTTCAACGTGTCGAGATCGGGCTCCCCGGTTTCCGGGTTCTGCGTCGTGACCGCGCAGCGGCCGACGTTGCCCTGTGGCACGACGACCGCCTGCCCGATTCGAACGCGACGGCCGAGCCACTCGTCCTCCTCGTGCTCCGCCAGGCCGTCGGCGCCGAAGTTCATACGGAAGCGACGACCATCGACCCCTTCGACGCCGAGGAGACGCGCGATTGCGCGCAGCGAGCCGGTGCCGAGAAGCGTCGCCGCGCCGCTGCGCATGCGGTCCGTCGCCGGCGCGGGTGCCCGGACAAGCCGGAGGTCACGGCCAGCGAAGTCGGAGATCGCTTCGCTCCAGGGTCCTTCGACGACGCGGACGTGAACGGCTGCGCCCCAAAACTGCGCGTCGAGCGCTCCATCAAGCTGGACGTCCTGGGAAAGGGTCGTGCCGTCCGGGAACGCAAGCGTGAGCGACTCGGCATCTTCGTCGTAGCGCGGAACGATCTGCTGGAGCACGCCGAGGCCCTTGCTGTTCACGAGCCGGTCGTTCTCGTCGACGAGGAAGAACTGTCGATCTCCCGCAACTCCGGCCTCCGTCAGCTCGCACTCGTCGAGCTGGCGGAGCGCGAGCCCCTTGACAGGGCAGTGTGAGATCCAGGCGACGTGACCGGCCACGCGGCGAAACCTACCTAGGGCTGATCTGGGAGCCGATCGCCGGCTGGCTCGTCTCGAAAGGGCCGTCGAGGGCCTTCGGGACCCTCTTGCCCTTCCAGGGCGGGTTTGCAATACTGAACTCAATGGTTCAGTATCCACCGACCGTCGACCGCGCGTTCGCGGCCCTCGCCGACCCGACCCGGCGGGCCGTGCTCGAGCGGCTCGGCGCCGGCAACGCGACGATCAGCGAGCTTGCCGAGCCCTTCGGCATGTCGCTGACCGGGATGAAGAAGCACATCCGGCTGCTCGAGGAGGCGGAGCTCGTGACCACGGAGAAAGTCGGCCGCGCGCGCATCTGCACCCTCGTGCCCTATGCCTTCGAGGGCATCAGCACGTGGCTGCAGCGGCTCGACCGCTTCGCGCAGGTTGTCCAACGCACGAAAGGAGCACGATGAGCACCACCGTCACCACCCCCAACGAGCTCGAGATCCGCGTCGAGCGGATCTTCGACGCGCCGCGGGCGCACGTCTTCTCCGTCTGGACGGATCCGGAGCTGATCCCCGAATGGTGGGGCGACGGCACCGTCGTCGAGGAGATGGACGTCCGTCCCGGCGGCAGCTACCGGTTCCAGACCGCCTTCGGCGTGGTCGAAGGCGAGTTCCGCGAGGTCGAGCCGCCCGCGCGCCTCGTGCAGACGTTCCAGAACCACCTGCAGACGCTCGAGTTCGAGGATCTCGGCGAGCAGACGAAGCTGACCCAGACGATGCGCTTCGAGACGACCGAGGAGCGGGACACGACGATGCAGTACGGCGTCGAGGAGGGCGCGAAGGCGGGCTTCGCGCGTGTCGACTCGCTGCTCGAGAAGATCGTTGCTTGAGCGAGGCGTCAGGGCATCGCGTCGGAGCCGACGGGCCACGGCAGGCGCACGGGCTGGTAGTCGCCCGGCCAGTCCGCGTAGGCCTCGTCTGGCTTGTCGGTCTCCGTCCCGACGGACGCCGAGTGCTTCGCGGCGACCTCGCTCACCGGGTAGCGAATCGGTTCGTCGGGCCGTGAGCCGATCATCAGAATCGCGCACGGCGCATCGCCGCCGCCGACGATCACGTGGCGGGTGCCCGCCGGGCAGTGGAAGTAGTCCCACTGCCGCAGCGGCCGCTCCTCTTCTTCGACGATCAGCGTGCATTCGCCCGACAGCACGAGGAATCCCTCCTGCGCGCCCTCCGAGTGGTAGAGCGCGTTCGGGTCGCCCGGCCAGAGCACGCGGACGTTGACACCCATGTCGCCGAACGGCTGCTCGCGCGGCTCGAGCGGATAGGCCGCGCCGCCCTTCTCCTCGTTCCGCACTGCGAGCGCGTCACCGAGGTTGAGGACGAACCAGCCGTCCGACGTGACGTAGCGGCCGTACGGGGTCTCCTCGGAGCTTGCTTCGTTTACGGGCATCCGTCCTCCTAGGTGTCAGGCACCGCGACGAGCTCCGCGAACGCGGGCTCGTCGCGGATCGGGTCGAAGTCGGAGTCCTCTCTCGCCATCTCGCGGCAGCCGTCCCACATATCGATCGCTCGGCGGAGGTGCTCGACGGCCTCGGTTGCCCGGCCCGCGAGGCTCTCGCAGCATGCAACGTTGTAGTGGAGGTAGCCCTGTTCGGGGTGGGCTTCGATCAGCTCGCGGCCCCTATCCGCCGCCTCGGCGTACTTGCCGGCCTCGTAGAGAGGCTGGACCGGCTCCCACAGCTCGGGCGCGAAGCGCTGGACCGAGTCGGGCAGCCCCACCCAGGGGTGGCGGCTGGAGTCGTAGCCCGATTCCGTCGGGGGCGGGAACGACGGGTCGGCGAAGGAGCCGACCGAGACGACGATCAGGTCGGGCTCGCTGGGCTCGGTGTAGAAGACCTGCGAGCCGCAGTCCGGGCAGAAGTGGAAGACGTGCTCCTTGCGGTCCGCCTCGTCGGAGACTCGCGAGTAGTCGTTGAAGCGGCCGACGACGTTCACCTGGTCGGGCTTGAACCCGGCCTGCATCCCGAACGCGCTTCCGGTCCGGCGCTGGCAGGCGAGGCAGTTGCAGATGCCGACCGCGAACGGCTCGCCCGTCACTTCCAGGCGGAGCTGCCCGCAGTGGCAAGCGGCCTCCCGCGTAGCCGTCACGACGGGTCGTAGACCCAGAAGTTCTCGCCGCGCTCGGCTTCGAGCTTCGCCAGCTGCTCGGCGTGGATCTCGCGCACGCGCGCGGGCGTGATCGCCTCGTCCGGGCTCACCTCTTCGATCACGAGGCTCGTCTTGTCCTCGTAGAGGTGCTCGCCGGCGAGGCGGGCCCGGTCGTCGTACGGCCAGATGAACGCCTGGCGGCTCGCGGTGTGGTAGAGGGCGTCCGGGCGCTCGACGTCGTACCCGATCGCCTGCAGGTCGGCTCCGGGCGCGAGCACGTGGAACGTGATCTCGTCGCAGATCCCCCAGTCGGCGACCGACAACCGGTCGTCGGAGTGCCACAGCACCGAGTCGCCGACGGCCTTGTAGAAGGCGACCACGCCCTCCTTCCCCGTGATGACGGCTGGGTTCGCGCCCCACGTCACCCGGTAGACGGGCTCGTCGACCATCATGTCCGGCGCGGTGATCTTGTCGTACTCGCCCGCGCCCTCGAGGTGCACGTGGCGCCAGAAGTTGAGCAGGATCGCGCGGTGCAGCGGGTTCGTCGTCCGCTCCAGCAGCTCGGCCGTCGGGATCATGCAGTCGTAGACGGCCTGCTCGAACCGGTTCACGGGGTGAAGCTACACCGGCGTGCGCGAGAGTGCTGCGGCGAGGCGGTCGACGGTTTGGCGCATGCCGTCGCGGATGCCCATCGAGAACCACTCCTGCACCTCGTCCTCCGAGAGGCTCGCAGGCAGCTCGAGGTGGACGGTCATCGCGGTCTGCCCGTCGGCCTCGCTGAACGTCACGGTTACGAGCGGGCTCTCGTCGAGCCGCTCGGGGTCGAGCTCGGGCCAGCCGTCCGTCGCGCCCCAGGAGAAGACGAGCTTCTCGTCCGGGACGATCTCGCGGTAGACGCCGCCCGTGAAGTAGGCGGTCTGCTCGCTGATGACCATCTTCTGGCGCCAGACGCCGCCGACGCGCAGGTCGAGCTCGATCGGCTCGGGCGGGATCGGGTTCTGGTCGTTGTAGAACCACCCGAGGTGGTCCGGGTCGGTCCAGGCCTGGAAGACGTCTGCGCGCGGCGAGTCGAGCGTCCAGGTGAGGGTGAAGTCGCGTCGCGGGGTCATTGCTCCTCCTGTCTCTTCTTCTTTGCCAGTTGCTGCTCGAGGCGCGGCAGGCGTGCCTCGAAGAAGTCGCGGTACGGGGCCATCCAGGCGTCGGCCTCGACGAGCGGGCCGGCCTCGAGACGGCATGGGCGCCACTGCGCCGAGCGGCCCTTGACGACGAGCCCGGCGTGCTCGAGCACCTTGAGGTGACGCGAGACCGACGGCAGGCTCATCGAGTGCGGGGCGGCCAGCTCGTTGACCGTGGCCTCGCCCTCGCTCAGACGCTCGAGGATCGCCCGGCGCGTCGGGTCGGCGAGGGCGGCGAACGTGATGCTGAGCTGGTCGGTCTTCATTTAGCCTGTTCGCTAATTAGCAAGATGGCTAAATAGAAGCACCGTCAGAGCCAGTTGTCAAGCCGACCTAGACTGCGGCGTCGACAAGCGGAGGAGGTCTCGTGGAGCTCAGCACGCGCAATCAGCTGAAGGGCACGGTGAAGAGCGTGACGACGGGGACGATCATGGCGGAGGTCGTCGTCGACATCGGCGGCAAGGACATCGTTGCGGCGATCACGCGCGGGAGCGTCGAGCAGCTCGGGCTCGCCGAGGGCGACGCCGTCACCGTCCTGGTCAAGGCGACCGAGGTGATGATCGGCAAGTAGCGGTTAGGCTCGCGCATGGTGGACGGCGAACGGCAGGAGGACGTCGTCGACGCGACGCGTCGGACCCGCCTCGCCAACGAGCGCACCTACCTCGCCTGGTGGCGCAGCGCCCTCGCCGCCTTCGCCGTCGCGCTCGGGGTCGGCAAGATCGTCCCGCAGCTGACGAAGGGCTCCTCGGTCGGCTACCAGGTCGTCGGGGTCGGCTACGCGCTCCTGGGCCTCGCGTTCATCGGCTACGCGCTCCTCCGCCAGCAGCAACAGGAGAAGGCGCTCGACGAGGGCCGCTTCGTCCCGTTCGGGCGCACGGCAGCGCTGGTCTTCACCGCCGCCGGGATCGTGCTCGGCCTGGCGACTGTGGTCGTCGTGATCGCCTGAAGCTGGTCGCGACCGCGGTGCTGAGAGCGCGTCGTGCCTGAGCCGGATCTCGTCGTCGTCGGCGGCGGGATCGCCGGCTGCGCGCTGGCCACGGCGATGGCGAGACAGGGCGCGAGCGTGCTCGTGCTCGAGCGTCAGCAGGCCTACAGCGACCACGTGCGTGGCGAGATCCTCTGGCCCTGGGGCGTGCGCGTGGCGCGGCGGCTCGGCGTCGAGCAGCCGCTGCTCGACGCAGGGGCTCTCGTCGTCCGCTGGCTCGACGAGTACGACGAGGCCGAGCCCGGGCCGGACCGGCTCGACGTGGGTGCGGTCGTCGACGGCGTCGGCGGGTCGCTCAACATCACGCACCCGGCCGCCTGCGCGGCGCTCGCCGAGGCGGCCGCTGCGGCAGGCGCCGACGTTCGCGCCGGCATCCGCGAGCTCGAGGTCGCTCCCGGCAGCCCGCCGCTCGTGCGCTGGTCCGAGGACGGCGCCGAGCACGAGGCGCGGCCCGCGCTGGTCGTCGGCGCCGACGGCCGCCGCTCGACGGTCCGCGCGCAGGCCGGCATCGAGTACGAGGTCGACGAGCCGACGATGTTCTTCGTCGGGATGCTCGCCGAGGCGATCGAGGGAGTCGACGAGGACGTCAACGTGATCGCGCGCGAGTCCGACCTCCTGTTCTTCTCCCTCCCGGAGGAAGCGGGACGCGTGCGCCTGTACTTCGGCGTTCCCCCGGATCAGCGGCTCCGCTTCTCCGGGCGCGACGCGGTCGAGCGCTTCCTCGCCGCGTGCACGCTGCGCTGCGTGGACGGCGTGGCCCGCTGGGAGCAGGCGACCCCGGCCGGGCCGTGCGCGACGTTTCCCGGGCGAGGACAGCCGGGCGCCAGAGCCGCTCGCGGAAGGCGTCGTCCTGATCGGCGACGCGGCCGGCTACGACAACCCGCTCCAGGGGCTCGGCCTCGGGATGGCGCTGCAGGACGCGCACGACGTCTCGGCCGCGCTCTCGGGCCCGTCGGTCCCGGAGGGCCTGGCGAAGTACGCGGCCGACCGGGCCGTCCGCAAGCGGCTCGCCAGCCTCAGCGTCGACCTCGAGGTCTGGGCCAACGACGGCTTCGCGCTCCAGGATCCCGCGCTCCGGGCCTCTCGGTACGAGCACATCCAGGGCGACGAGGTGCTGCGCGCGCTCGAGATGTGCCCGCTGGCCGGCTTCGACGCGCTTCCGCGCGACCTCACCCACGCCGACCTCGCCGATCGTCTGGCGGCCCACCAGCCGAGCCCCTAGTCTCTTGCCGGTGGTCGACGAGCACCGTGTCGCAGGGCATCTCGGCGTCGCCGCCGACGAGTACGACCGGACGATCCGGACGTTCATCCCGAGCTACGAGCGGATGGTCGCGACCGTCGTCCGCTGGCTCGACGGGCATGTCCCGCCCGGCGGCCTCGTCGTCGACCTCGGCGCCGGAACCGGAGGCCTCGCGGGCGCGATCCTCGACGCGCTCCCGGACGTCCGCGTCCAGCTCGTCGACGTCGACCCGAACATGCTCGAGGTCGCCGCGGCGAGGTGCGCGGCACACGACGACCGCGTCGAGCTCCGGCACGCGCGGTTCGAGGATCCGCTGCCGCGCTGTCACGCGGTCGTCGCGTCGCTCGCGCTTCACCATGTGGCCACGCACGACGAGAAGCGCGAGCTCTATCGCGCCATCCTGACCGCGCTCGAGCCCGGCGGCCCGGTCGTCGTCGGCGACTTCCTCGTCCACCCGGACGGGCCGGAGCGGGAGCGGATCTACGAGGACTGGTACGCGCACATGGAGCGCAACGGCATCTCCCGCCCGGAGGCCGAGGCGCACTTCGCCGCGTGGGCGGAGGAGGACTTCTACGTGTCGCTTCCCGACGAGCTGGCCCTGATAGGCGACGCGGGCTTCCCGCATCCGGAGTGCTTCTGGCGGGACGGCGGCATCGCGGTCTACGGGGCTTTCAAGGGCGCGTGACGGACGAGACGGTCACCCAGGCGCTGCACCGGCTGACCTCGTACGAGCCGGGTCGAGAGTGGACCGAGCCGATCGCGGATCCGCGGATCGTCCAGGACCTCGAGGTGAACGACGTCGACCGCTATCCCCTGGCCGTACAAGCGGTACGAGCAGAACCTGGCGCGGCTGGAGCTGCCGACCGAGCTGCCCACGACCTCGGTCTCGCGCGCTGGCCGTGCTCGCGGGCACCGCGCATCCGGCCCGTCGAGCTCGATCTCGCGCAGCTCGCGCGGATGCTGTTCTTCTCGGCGGGCGTCGTCCGGACTGCGGAGAGCAAGGGCCTTGGCCGCCGGATCCTCTTCCGCGCGGCCGGCTCGGCCGGCGCCCGGCATCCGTTCGAGGTCTACGTCGCGGTGCCGCCGGGGGGCAGCCTCCCGACGGGCGTGCACTGGTACCACCCCGAGGAGCACGCGCTGCTCCAGGTCGGCCCGCCGCCGGTCGCCGAGGAGCCGGCGCATCGTCCTCACCGGCGTCCCCTGGCGGACCGGCTGGCGCTACCGCGAGCGCGGCTACCGGCACATCTACTGGGACAGCGGGACGCTCCTCTCGCAGCTGCTCGCCCTCGCATCGTCCGCAGGGTCGAGGCGCGCCTCTTCACGCGCTTTCCCGGACGACACGCTCGACGCCCTCGTCGGCGCGGACGGCGTGGACGAGTTCTCGGTCGCGGCCGTCTCGCTGGGCTCGGGCGACCCCGCACTCGAGCCGACCGGCGAGGCCGCCGCGGGCGCGATCGATGGGGAGCCGCTCGAGTTCCCGCTCGTCACCGCGGCACAGCGGGCCGGAGCCCTCGGCTCTTGGGGCGAGCCGTGGCCCGCGGGCGATCCCGTCGACGCGCCCGACTTCGGGCCGACGGTCGACGAGGTCGTGCTCCGCCGAACCTCACAGCGCCTGATGAACCCGGAACGCAGCCTGCCCGCACCCGTGCTCGACCACGTCGATGGCCGTCGCGATGCGCGGGATCGACGTTCCGCACTGGGTGGCCGTGCATGCCGTCGACGGCGTCGAGCCGGGCATCTACCGCTGGCCCGATCTCGGGACGCCCTTGCGCGAAGGGGAGCTGCGCCAGGAGCTCTTCCGCGTCGCGCTCGACCAGGGCCTCGCCCGCGACGCAGCGTTCGTCGTCGTCTCCGGGATCGACACCGCCGATCTCAACGACCGCGGCTACCGGGACGCGCAGCTCGCCGCGGGCCTCGTCGAGGGGCGGCTCCACCTGGCCGCGTACGCGCAGGACGCGAGCGCCTCGGGCATGACGTTCCTCGACTCGGAGATCCCCGGCCTGCTCGGCGAGCCGTCGACGGCCTGCTGTTCACGTGTGTGGGCGTGCCGGACAACACCGTGAAGCGCGGCGGCCTGCCAGGGTCGCCGACGCCGATCCGCCCGGTGACGCCCAGGCTCGACTGACCTCAGACCAGGCGGCCCAGGAGATGGAACAGCGCGGCGCCGATCGTGAAGATCAGGACGACGCCGCCGGTCCCGACCACGAGACCGAGCGCGAGGACGACGACGTCCTCGAGGATGATCGAGAGCGCGACCAGCACGGCACCCAGCGCGGGGAAGTGTCGAGCCCCGAGAACGGCGGGGCGAGCGCCGCGGCGATCGCGAAGACCATCAGCACGAGGCCGCAGAGCCGGTCGATCCAGTGACGCTCGAACAGCCAGGCGGCCCGCGGCTTCGAGAACCGCTCGACCTGCCGGATCCGCCGGATGATGAACGGGATCGCCTTCTCGGTCGTCGCCGTCGCCGAGCTCGCGGCCCTTCCACCTCTCGGGAAGCCAGACCATCCTCCGCCCGAGCACCATCTGCGCCGCGAGCACGACGGTGATGACCTCGAACACGTGCGAGACCCCTCCCGTCGGCAGCGGCAGTGCGGGGACGAACATCAGCATGAGGATCCCGACCGCGAAGCTCTTCTCTGCGAAGACGGAGGTCATCGCCCCGAGGGTCTTGGGCGAGTCGCTGCGAAGCCAGGCCTCGAGCTCGTCGCTGAACCGGCCACTGTCAGGAAGCATTGCTCAAGCGGCGCGCGGTTCAGCCCGCCTGCGTGGAGTCGACGAGCGTGTCTCCGGAGGCCTCAGCTCGTGCACGGCGGCGATGCTACTAGAGGCCCCTTATCAGTCGGGGTACTCGTCCTTCCGCCATGCGCACGGCTCTCGAGCCGCCCATGCGGGTCTCGAAGTCCGCATACTCACCATCGCCGTACCGAGACCGAGCCGCTCAGACCCCTCGCGCCATGGCGATCCGGCCGGTCCCCGCCAACCCGTCTCGAAGCCTCTCCGATCTGAGGCGCGACCACTCGTCGAGCCACTCCGGCGGTTGTCGATCAGCTCCTTCACCTGCGGGATCTCCTGCGCCTGCTCCTTCGCCAGCGCGAGCCCGAATCAGCGAAGTCGTCTCCTAGGTGGACCGCGCGAACGGCAGGCGCTGATCGGCGGCGATCGATGCCACGCCGACTGCTGCCAGGAGCCACGAGCGGCGACGCGCCGCGCATGCCGACCAGCAGCGACGCCGAGCGTGAAGAACGGGCCGGCGTGATGTCTCGTTCCACGGCGAGATTCTACGAGCCCGCAGGCGGCTTCGATCCTTTTTGCAGACCGCATGGCCCCGGGAGGAATCGAGCCGCCCTGCAAACGGGCACCTTCCGGGCTGAAGGTACGCCCCGTGGCGACTTTTGCAACCCGGTGGAGCAATCGCGCTAGAACTGCCGAACGACGACGCCCTAACTAGAGCCAGTTCGGGCTGAGACAGCGTCAGGTCTGCGCGATCACGAGCACGACGGTCATCACGGCAAGCGCGACTCCGCCCACGGTGAACACCGCGACGGTGCGGAACCTCAGCGGTGCGTGGCCACCGGTTCGCAGCGCCTGCTCCAACTCACGCTGGCGTTGTGCGCCCACGATCGCGAGCCCGACGGCGAGTGACGCGTAACCGCAGCCGAGCAGAATGTATGGCCATGGGGCGACGTCGAGCAGTTGCGGGGCGAACCGGCCCACAGCGAGCGCCCCGGCCGTGGCGCCGAGCGCGGTGCGCCACCAGGCCAGCCAGGTGCGCTCCGCAGCCATCGACGTACGCCGCTCCTGATCGAGATCGGACGGCGACCTCGGAACTGGAGGCGCTTCGTCTGCGGCGTCGGCGTGCTCTGAACGCGGCTGCAGCTGGGTCATAGCTGCATCTAACACACTTAGTCCGGAGAACGGTACGGGGCCGCGGCTTGCTCGCCTATCCGCAGAGGGCTCGACCCAGGGCCGGGTCGTTGGAAGCGCCCGGGCGTTCGGCTTGCCGCCTGGCCCCATCGTCTAGCCGATGAGCGCCACGGTGCTCCTCGCGTGCGAGAATCTCGGTAGCGATGACTGACTCCCCCGCCCGACCGCTGATCCTCATTTCAGGGCTGATGCTCGCGCTCTTCGACCTCGTCGTCTTGCTCCCCGGCAATCCCTACATGAGTGGACCCCGGCGGCTTCGCGGTTGTTGTCGCGATCCAGGCGCTGATCATCTGGCGTCTCTTGCATCGGTCAGCCCTCGCGTGGTTCTTCGTGGTCGTCATCTCGGGCTTCTACACCATCAGCTTGGTCCTCCTCGGGGGGCCGTGGGAGACAACGCTCGTCGTGACTGGCTTCTTGACGCTGACGGTGGTTGCGCTCCTCTGTACGCCGCCTGTCCTCGTGTACGTCTGGGGGCGGGACGAGAGCGTCGCATCTCACTAGGCGACGACCACCCCGCGAGCGAGCGCGGAAGAAGCCGGACGTGGCGCTGAGGTAGAGGTTTAGGAGCGCGGCTTCGTTGCCAGGGCCGAGAACGGCGGCACGATCGAGAGGCTATGGCGAGCGGCGAGATGAACGGCCTGATTGGCCGCGTGGTGAGCGAAGTGGTATTTACGGCATTGGGGTCGCTTGAGCCAAACTTCGGCGGCGAACGGACCTTTGGACGGTGGCCCCAGCCCTAACCGGTGTTGGCGGTGCTCCGCGCTTCCAGGACGTCGCCGCGGGCGTCTGTGGAACCTAGCTCGTCCCTGGTCGAGCCGCCCACTCTCGTCGAGGAAGAGCAGATGCAACGCCTAGGCGCTGCCAGGCGCTCTTCGTTCAGAGATGGGTCAGGGACGAGAGCTCGACGACTCGGGAAACCGACCTGCTCCCGCGGGCGCGCGTCCCGACCTGCCGGTCGCAATCGCGTCGCGCGCTGTGGCCACGAAATCTGCGCGTACCGCGGAGATGACGTCGGTCGCCTTGCCAGCCGTCAGCACGCCCTCGTCGACGCCCCGATCGATCAGCTTCTGCGCAAGTTCTTTGTGGTCGGCCGGACGATGGAGCACCACGTCCGCGACCGCCTTGTCGCCGCGCAGAGGCCCGGCGAGCGCTAGCGACACTCGGTTCAACGTCCGTGACCAGTCTGCCGCAGTCGGGGGTGAGGCCGGCCGATCCCCGGCATGCCCGAAGGCGAGGATGAGTGAAGCATGCGCCGAGGCGAGTCCGTCGATCGCATCGTCGAGCCGGTCGAGCGCTGTTTCCGATGCCGACTCTGCGCGTTCGAGCGCCTTGAGCGCACTCAGGACTTTGCTCGAGGCGGTGACGACGCCTGCCGCGGCCCGTTCCATCATCGCGCTCTCACGCTGCTGTCGATCTCGAATGCCGTTCGCGATGACTCCCGCCGCGAACAAGAGGACCGAAATGGCCACGGTGATCGCTTCAGCCCAGTGCACGACTCCGTTGCCAGCGTACGTGCGGGGACGGACGCAGCCGGGCGGGGGTGCGATTTACCCGTTCGCTTACCCGCCCGACCACGTTGAAGGCGCTAACCCGCATGGCCCCGGGAGGAGTCGAACCTCCGCACGCGGATTCGAAGTCCGCCGCTCTATCCACTGAGCTACGGGGCCCGTGGACCAGTTTGCCACGGGCGGAGAGCTATCCTGTCTCCGGTTCGTGGTGGCGGTAGCTCAGTTGGTAGAGCCCCGGGTTGTGGTCCCGGTGGTCGGGGGTTCGAGTCCCCCTCCGCCACCTCTTTGCGAGAACGCCTAGGCGGCGACCCGGCGGTACCGTCGGATCAGGGCGTTGATCAGGTCCTGCTGGATCCGGACGAGCTCGAGGCGGTTGCGCTCGAGCACGTCGGAGTCGGCCCCGACTGCGCGCAGGGTCTGACGCTCATAGACGAGGCCGCGGATCTCCTCGCTGAGCGACTCGACCGTTGGAAGCTGAATGATGGTTGCGGTCATCGCGAGTGTTGGACTGGCCATCCGTCAATTAGTTAGTCGTGAACCGGATCTATCCTTGAATGACGCGGGCGTGGCGGAATTGGTAGACGCGGCGGGTTTAGGTCCCGTTGGGGCGAATGCCCCCTAGAGGTTCGAGTCCTCTCGCCCGCATTGCCGTCGACCCAGAACGCGTCGGAGCCGCGGCCGCGCATGTCGGCTACGGCGGCGGATTCCGCAATCAGATGACAAGGAAGCTCGCTCACGCGGCACGATCACCCGCCCGGATGGGGTATCGCGCGAGTACGGCGATGATGAGCATTAGAAGGAATACGGCAGCCACTAGCCGGAGGCCTCGGGCTCCGTACCTGTAGCGCTGCCACCGTCGTCGCGTCACCACGGGTGAGCGTAATCGGCGCAAGCCGCGACCGATTGCGTCGGGTGATATTCCGGGACGCTTGCCCAGGCGACCGCCCATCGCGCGTCGAGTGGCACGTCGTGGCTCCAGGCCGTATCTTCATCCACGTCCGGCGCCGTACCCGCCGCCATCCAACGCGAAGGAGGCTCAATGCCCACCGTCTTCGGCTATCACGACGTGAAGGACAAGGATCACTGGCTCGCTTCGCCCAGGCGTGAGGAGTTCTTCGGCCCTCTCGGCGTCACGAACATCCGAACCTTCGTCGACCCGCAGAACCCCACTCGGGTCGGCGTGCTGATGGACGTCCCGGATATGGACGCCGTCACGGCTGCGATGGAGACGGAGGCGGCTGCAGAAGCGATGGCGGACGACGGGGTCGTCCCCGAGACGCTCGTGATCCTCGTAGAGGCCTGACCGGCGAGTCTCTCGTCCGACCCGTACGACGATCCGAAGGAGACGAAGAAAATGACCGAGACCGTCACCAAGCCTTACCGCGTCGCGTCCGGCGAAGGCCTCGCCGACGTCTGGTGGAAGAGCGGCCGCCTCACCGTCAAAGCAGGCGGCGCCGAAGGCGTCAACGCCTTCTCTCAGATCGAGGTCGACGACCCGCGTGACACCGGGCCTCCCCTGCACGTTCATCACAACGAGGACGAGACGTTCTACGTCCTCGAGGGCGAGGTCACCTTCCGCGTCGGCGAAGAGCGGATCGACGTCGCCGCGGGCGACTTCCTCTTCGCTCCGCGCGACATCCCTCACGCCTACGTCGTCCGCTCGGAGCGCGCACGCATGCTCGTGACCGCCAGCCCCGGTGGGGTCGAACAGGTCTTCGTCAGCCTGGGCGTTCCCGTCACTGGCTCGGAACCCCCGGCCGATGCTGTCATGCCCCCGATGGATGAGTTGGTGCGGCTGTTCGGAGGGTATGGCTGCGAAATCCTCGGGCCTCCGCTCTCGCTCAGCGACCTCTCCTAGCCTCGAGTTCGGTCAGCTGGAAGTCGGCCGCAGCAGCCTGGGTTAGCGCGGCAGCGGGTTCGGGCCGGTAGCGGTGACCAGCCGCTGTGGCACCCAGTCGTCGACGTGGTTGAAGCCGTCGAAGCGCGCTCCCTCGAGGATGACGCCTTCTTGCAAGGAGCGCCGGTAGAACTTTACGTGGGTGAAGTCCTCGAACAGGACGTAGACCGGGTCGACGCTGGGACTCTGGAACTGCTGACCGGTTAGCGCGGCCCGATGCCTCGCGAGAAGTCGTCGATGTCCTCACCGACGACGACGCCGAGGTGCTCGAGGCCCATCCGGTAGACGCGTTGGTGAACGGGCGGGATGAGCTCGATGAGCGAGACCGGAGTCCCGTCGAGGACATCGAGCGGCTCGGCGAGCACGATCAGGGAGATCGGACGCCCGTTCCAGAGATTCTCCCTGTTCGCCCTCGCATGGCGCTCGAGAAGCGTGCGCTGGTGGACGTAAAGATCCCAATCGGCGACGCGGACGGCGAGGTGGCTGAGCGCGTAGGTGCGATGTCGATGCCGCGGGCAACAAGACGGTCGCGCTGCATCGCCGCGAAGGCTCGATAGTCCCCGATGATCTCGGCGATCGGATCAGACGTCGCCACGTGGCATCCTCCTCCGCCGCCATCCTACGAGACGCGGATGGGCGTCGAGCCGGAGGAGGCGGACCGCTCCTAGCTAGACCCGGCGGGTG